>CAWJZY010000002.1:0-2674459 GCA_963847505.1 uncultured Acidobacteriota bacterium | reverse complement strand
AGCGCGTGTGTCAATGCAAAAACCGACGGAACGGGTCGTACCCAGTCATCTCTTCGCCCTCAAAAGGGGGCATGGAATTATTCGCCAGGTGTGTCGCATTCATCCTGCGAGCCAGAGGCTCATGACGTACTCGCGCTTACACCTGGCTGGTCCGACCTCGACCAAGACTTGGATCCCGATACATCTGTTTTTGCCGCAGCACGTGGAACGCGGCTTCGGCCAGATGCCGCGCCACCGCTCCAATCGCTTTCGGATGTCCTTTGCGTGCGCGCAGTCTTCGATACAACTGACTGACGTGCCGCTCCGGGCACCGCACATGGTTCACCGCCGTCGAGTTGGCCGCTTCGGCAAAGGCCCACTTCAAATACCGATTCACGTCCACGCGCAACGAACCGTAGCGCACCTTCCCGCCGCTGGCGTGCACGCGCGGCGTGGTTCCCGAATAACTGGCCAGGTGCATGGCGCTGGGAAATCGCTCGACCTCTCCCACCTCGAGCGCGATCGTCGCCGCCAGGATCACTCCGACCCCCGGCATGCTCATCAGCCATTGCATCTGTTCGGTGAGTTCGACCAAATGATCCAGCCGATCTTCCAGTTGCTTCACCTGCGCGCCCACAAAATCCAACTGCGCCAGCAACTGCTGGCTCACCCAGCGCGTCTGTTCCGGCAGTCGCTCCAGATGTTTTTCCAACTCCGCCCGGCCTCGCTTTCCGTACGGATCGCTGCATTCACTCGCCGGCGTTCCCCACTTGGCCAGCGTCGCCGAAAGCCGGTTCTTCAATCGCGTGCGCTGCGCCACCAGAACCAACCGCGTACGAGTCAGTTCGCGCAAATCCCGCAGCCGTCCCGGCGGAATCCATACTGCCGGCAGCGTTCCGTTCCGCTGCAAACGATTCAGCCCTTGCGCATCCAGCTTGTCCGTCTTGTTGACCAGTCCCATCATCAACTTCGCCTTGCGCGGATGCACCAACCGCGGCTCGAGTCCCGCTTGCTCAATCTCGTCCACAATCCAATACCAGTTCCCCGTGGCTTCCACCGCCACGGCCGTTCCCGGTTCACATGCGCTCAGATAATTTCGTACCGCTCCCGGCGCATGTTCCAGCCGATAACCACTGCTCTTGCCCGTCGAGTGGTCTTGCCGGTCCACCCACGTGTACCTCTTGTGCGAATCAAACGCGATATACTCTCCCATGCGCGACTCCTTTCTTTAAGGTTTTCCCACCCACAGCGTATCGCTGTATGCAGGAGTCGCGCTTTCATAATTTTCATCCTGAGGTTCAAATTCCGTGCCTCGGCCGTATGCACGGGACGAACCGATGACATCCGCCACCGCCTGCGTAAGGCCGCCGGGATTCTTGCTAACAGCATATTGCAACAAATGTTGCGCTCGTGTTACCCTCCACGAAACACTGAAGACTTGTCTCAAGTGAAGACCTTCGGTGATGCCATCAGCGGCCTCCGCGTGAATCGGGGAGGCTAAGTTTGATGGCAGCGCCACCAGCCAGAGCTGCGTATCAAACTGAAACTCTGGTCGACAGGAGATACACCGTGATCCGGATGAATCGTGTCTTTGTGCTCGCGGCGGTCACCTCACTCGCGGGTGCCGCGATGCTTTGCGTGACTTCGAGAAGCGCCGCGTTTAGCTCCGGCGGTGCAAGTCCGCAAACGCCTTCCACTGTTTCTCGTATGGAAGAAATCGTCCAGGACTCTGCCTCGCGCAATGTGTTCATGGGAACCGTGCTCGTCGCGCGCGGCGATGAAATACTCCTCGACAAGGGTTACGGCTTCGCGAATTTGGAGTTGGATGTCCCCGACACCCCAGCGACAAAATTCCGATTGGGATCGGTCACCAAACAATTCACTGCTGCCGCGATCATGCTCTTGCAAGAGCGCGGCAAGTTGAGCGTGGATGACCTGGTGAAGAAATACATGCCGGATGCGCCCGCCGCCTGGGACAAGATCACCATCTTCAATGTACTGACCCACACTTCTGGGATTCCAAATTACACTAGCTTCCCGGATTATCCAGCCTTGCAGGGCATCCCCACAACCCCCCAGAAATTGGTCGCCCGCTTTATCGATAAGCCCCTCGATTTCCAACCGGGAGAGAGGTATAGCTACAGCAATTCGGGCTACGTCCTTCTGGGTTATCTAATCGAGAAAATCAGCGGCGAGAGTTACGAAAAGTTCCTCCAGGAAAACATCTTCACTCCGCTGGGCATGAATGATTCAGGCTACGATTCAAACACCGCTATCATTCCGCACCGGGCCGAAGGATACGCGCCGGGTCCAACTGGGATCGTTAATGCAGACTACACGGACATGACGGTCCCCTTCGCTGCTGGAGCGCTCTATTCCACCACGGAAGACTTGCTACGCTGGGAGAAAGGGCTTTTTGGAGGAAAACTCTTGAAGCCTGACTCGCTTGTGATGATGACCACTCCTTTTAAGAACAATTACGCCTTTGGTTTGGAGGTTCGCACTGTAAATGGACACAAGGTGATCAACCACAGCGGCGGAATTCAAGGGTTTAATACCATGGTCGCCTATTATCCCGACGACAAGCTCGAAGTGATCGTTCTCAGCAATATCAATGGTGCGGCGCCGCAAGATTTAAGCACGAAACTCGCAACGGTCGCTCACGGAGAGAAAGTGATCTTATCTTCGGAACGAAAGCAGGTTCAGGTGGGCCCGAAGGTATTTGACGGTTACATTGGCCGCTATCAATTGACGCCGAACGTCACCATGACGGTCACACGCGAAGGGGATCATCTCTTCTCCCAATCGAACGCACAGCCCAAATCCGAGATATTCCCGGAGGCCGAAAACGATTATTTTATGAAGACGGCTGACGTCCAAATCACTTTCGTAACTGATAGCCAAGGCCGTGCCACGGAACTCATCCTCCACCAAAATGGGCAAGACCGTCACGCAAAGCGGATTGAGGGTGACGCGCCAATTCCGAAGTAGCGCAACCAGATCATCATAGCCCCGAATTTATTTGAAGGCTAGTTTGGACCGTACGGGACGGCGCCGAGAGCCTTTGGGCAGGCACTCAATTCGCATATCGAGGGCGCCCCTCGCCGATTTCGGGCGTTGTGCATTTGCCAGCAGACTCTTCGCGTTACTCGGCCTCAAACCAGCGGAACCCAAAGCGCTGTTCGTAAGCGGCCTCGCGCAGCCGCGCCAGGCTCGCTTCCCGGTCATAATTTGCGCACGCAACGAGGATGAGGTTTACGAGTGACATGGGAGCAACGTACGAGTCCACGTAAGAATTGCTCTCAACCGGTGCGACGAAAAACTCGTTCGCAAATCGAGCGATCGGCGACACGTACGTTCCTGTGATCCCAATACAATACGCGCCGTTCTTGCGCGCTCGCTGCATACCTTCGACGGTCTGGCGCAAACCTTTGCGAAAGCTGATCGCAATAACTACATCGCCGGGGCCCATCAGGCGAGTTATGTGCATGGTGTGGCCCACGCTCGTAGAAATTATGACCGGCAGACCGATCGCCGTAAGATGGTACTCAAAGTAATGCACCAGGCTTCCCGCAAGATCTCCGCCCAATATTAGCCTGCGGCGTGCACCATGGATCCGCTTTGCGAGAGACGCAAGGCGTTTGGGGTCAAGGTGTGTACGCACTGACCTGAGGTTCCTGACATCCTGCTCCATGGTGGCATGCAGGTGGTGCGGAATACCCGCATGACCGTTGCCGCTTTTCTGCATGCCTTCAAACGATGTGGCGTTGGCAATTAATAGATCGCGCAGATAGCTTTGAAATGATCGATAATTTTCAAAACCCATCCGTTGCGCAATGCGAACTACAGTGGCCGGATCTGTATTGAGTCTCTCCGCTGCCGCCCGAACACTGAGCAAAACAAATTCGCCTGGGTTCTCGAAGACAGGACGGATTAGTTCCTGGCGACGGAGGCTCAGCTGTTTCATCCAACTCGTTAGCCCTCCCGCCGGCATCCCATATTCGTTCTTTTTGATATTCGCCATGGCAGGCAGCATTCATGAAAGCACGCCACCTGTCAACTTACATCTCTCACGGCGGGAAAGTTCAAACCACTTCGAGTCGTATTGGGAGTGATCCTGAGTCTACTGCTTTGCAGCCGCGGTCTGTACATCGGTGAAAACTTGCAGGAGTTTGCCGCCAAGGTGTTTCTTGAGTTGCTCACTGCCTTCATAACTTTGCTCAAGTATTATGAAATCAACATGGCCGCAAGCAGCGCAGTGCGCGGAGCGAGTTGTTTTCGCAGTAGATGTTCGTGCGCCGCATGTGCGCCTGAGCCAACCGCACCCATCCCATCAAGTGTTGGCACGCCAAGAGCGGATGTGAAGTTGCCATCCGAAGCCCCTCCGGTAGCGGCCTCATCGAGATCGACCCCTATTTGTGCGCCGAGACGTTGTGCGCGGCGTAACAGCGCGACGGTGCCTGGCGTTCGCTCCATAGGGAGGCGATTCAGGCCGCCTGTCAGTTCCAACCTGCACATTTTGTCTCGGGGCTTCAATCCACGGAATGCGCGGTCGAGTCGCGCCGCGTCCTTTGCGCGCGCGAGACGAGTATCGATTTCAACCCAGGCCTCCGCGGCAATTACATTGGATCGCGTACCGCCCCCAATCACGCCAGGGTTGATCGTGATGCCACGGCGAGGATCGTTGAAGCTGTAAATTGTTTCAATCTGCCAGGCCAACTCAACAACGGCGCTGTGTCCGCGCTCAAAATCAACACCGCTGTGTGCTGCCACGCCATGCACCGCGAGCCGATACGCACCAGTCCCTTTGCGCGCTGTCTTGTAGGCTCCAGCTTCGCCCTGCGCAGGCTCAACGACATAGACCGCGTCGCATCGTCTTGCAACGGACTCGGTCACCTGTCGCGACGCCGGACTTCCGATCTCTTCATCGCCGTGTAGAAGCAGCGTTACCGGTCGTCGCAGCAGACGCAAACTCTGAACGATCTCGATCGCCGTGAGCGCCATCATTACACCAGCTTTCATGTCCAGCACTCCCGGGCCTGTGATGCGCTCTCGTGTCACCTTCCACGGCATATGCGCGGTTGTCCCGTGATCCCACACCGTATCCAGATGACCGAGTACCATCACGGGTCGTTCGCGGCGGTAACCTTTGCCAAAACGCACTTCGAGAGAATCCCCATGCTGGCGGTGCCTGTGCCATTGGATGTTGCCGCCCGAATTCCGTGCCCATTCCGCAAAAAGTGCGATCACAGTGTCCACGGCCTGCTTATCACTACTTGGTGACTCATGTTCCACAAGCGCGCGCAAACGATCCACGGTGTGCGACTCACGATGTCGAGCCTGTGCGAGCAATTGCGACATATCAAAAGAGAGCGACGGTTGCGTGGTGGATTCTCTTTTCATGAATATTCGCTTTTCCTGTTTGTCCTGCGCTGATGCGCACCGCAGGCGATCTTACTCACCTGCTTGCGATACAATGGCTGTTACTCTTCCCAACGGGGCTTGTTGCTGATTTAAACCAATCATGGAGATTTACCGGTCATTGGTGAATCTTAGAAACGTTTGTTGCACTTAGAGTGCACTCGTGCACGACCTAGTGTGACAGGCGGTTGAGAATAATGTCAACACATTCTGGGTATGCTAGATCCTCAAGAATGCCCATGCTTACTATTCAATTTGCTCTCGTGTGAAGGCGGCTCTATGGCTTCCAATCTCTTCTCCTAATTATTTGACAGTCCATCTCACTTTCCTCTAGAATGCCGATGCTGTTCCAGATGTCTCGAATATGCAACATGTGTTCCATCGCTGTTTTCATGCCATGACTCCCTACTCCATTATCGCCCGATTTCGCACCCGGCTGTCCGTATCCAGAGTGGCGTAGATATTTGAATGTCGGCAATTGCAAAGCTATCGCGTCCTGGAGATGAAATGAAAATTGAAAAAGCTGACACAAGAGCAATTCTTGCCACTGCTTTTTTGCTTGGCGTATTTGCTTCCGCTGTAATGCTCTGCACGCAAGCTTCGGCTCAGAATCGAGCATTCACCGTCGAACAAATATTCAGCGCTCCATTCCCTTCGGACCTGGTTGCTGCGCCTGCTCATGGGAGATTCGCGTGGGTATTCAACTTACGCGGGAGCCGCAACATTTGGATTGCGGAACCGTCCGGCGATGAGTCATTTAAGAGTCGTCCCGTGACGTCCTATAAAGGCGATGATGGACAGGACATAGGCGAATTGTCCTGGGACTCGACCGGGGAAACGGTCGTTTTTGTTCGTGATGGCGACTTGGATGGGGGAGGAGCGGATCCGAACCCCCTCAGCTTGGCGCAGGGACCGATAGAACAACAATTGTTCGCGGTTTCTGTAAGCGGCGGTGAACCGCGCGCGCTCGCCGAAGGCCATTCTCCCGCAGTCTCCCCGAAGGGAGATCTCGTAGCGTACATAACCAAAAATCAAGTATGGCTGGCGCATTTGCGCGGGGCCAGCAGACCTGAGCTCTTAATTGGAGAAAAGGGAAACAGCAACTCTCTGCGTTGGTCCCCGGACGGATCGCGGCTGGCATTTGTGAGCCAGCGTGGCGATCACGCTTTCATTGGGGTATATGGGATTGCAGATAAATCGGTTCTTTGGTTGGCCCCCAGTGTTGATCGAGATACAGATCCGACCTGGTCTCCGGACGGGAAGCAGATCGCATTTATGCGCGTCCAAGCCGGTGGAAGAGGCGGCAGGGCGCGTTCCGGACTGCCGTGGGCCATCTGGATTGCTGATTCCACTACAGGAAAAGGGCACCAATGCTGGAAAGCAGATGAGGGTCCTGGCAGCGTGTTTCACGGTGTGGAATCAGAAGATCAATTACTCTGGGGTGCAGGAGACCAGATTGTCTTCCCATGGGAGCGTTCGGGCTGGCTTCAGTTATACAGTGTCCCAGTTCAAGGTGGAACACCGAAACCCCTCACCTCCGGAGAATCTGAAGTTTTCAATTCCGCGCTTAGTCCTGACCGCCAGGAAATCTTATATTCAACCAATCAGAACGATATTGACCGGATGCATGTGTGGCGAGTTTCGGTCACAGGCGGCGAGCCGGTGGAATTGACTCCCGGCCAGGGGATCGAAGTCTTCCCTGCCGTGGCTAGCGACAACCAAACCGTCGCAGTTTTACGTTCGGATGCGCTAAATCCGCTGCACAGCGCCGTCGTTACCAAAAGTGGCCGAGTTGTGGATCTCGCTCCCGAAACGATTCCAGCTGATTTTCCAAAATCAAGTCTGGTCGTGCCGCAGCAAGTAGTCTTTCCGGCGGCAGACGGGCTAATGATTCATGGCCAATTATTTCTTCCGGCGAATGCCACGAACGGTGTGCGTCATCCGACCATTGTTTTTTTTCACGGAGGACCGACTCGGCAAATGTTCCTCGGCTGGCATCCCATGGACGCCTACCATTTTATGTACGGAATGAATGAATATCTCGCCAGCCAGGGGTACGTGGTGCTGTCCGTCAACTACCGGGGCGGGACTGGTTACGGACTCAATTTCCGGGCTCCGGAAAACTTTGGTTCAGCCGGGGCCAGTGAATATAAGGACATCCAAGGAGCAGCGACCTACCTCAACAGTCGGCCAGATGTGGATCCGAAGCGCATCGGACTTTGGGGAGGGAGCTACGGAGGATACATGACGGCGTTGGGACTCGCTCGCGCCTCGGATTTATTTGCGGCGGGTGTGGATTATGCCGGCGTCCACGACTGGAGAAACCTCGGGGCATCGCCGAATGCGGCCGCCGCTTCGCCGGACCGGACGCAAATAGCGTGGGATTCCTCCCCGCTTTCTTCCATCAAGGATTGGCGCTCACCGGTTCTAGTCGTACAAGGGGACGATGACCGCAACGTGCCGTTCTCGCAAACGGTGGAGCTCATCCAAGCGTTACGAAAACAAGGAGTGGAATTTGAACAGATCGTTGTCCCGGACGAAGTCCACGACTCCCTGCTTTATCATACGTGGGAGACATTTTTTGAGGCTACGGACGATTTCTTCCATCGCCATTTGGTCGGATCGCAGAACGGGAAACCTAATTAATTATTTGATTGTCGAAGCTTCTCAGAAATGGGCAGTTCAGATGTCCGCCCTAACCAGATCGCTTCGTGAAAAAGATTGCTAGTCCCCACCACTACGCACGCCGCTAAACCAGTATCTTCGCCAGCCAATCGCCCTAAGGTACTATCGGCAAAACAATATGTGAAGGCAATCCTGGCGAGCAATAGATGCGCTGAGTCGCACGAACGAAATCCGAGGCGGCAGCTTCAGGAATGCTTGGCACAAACTTTTGCGGGTTGCGATCTATCACGGGGAACCACGTAGATTGAATCTGAACCATGATCCGGTGGCCCTTCAAGAAAACGTGATCGTGGTCGCGAAGCGGTACATTCCATTCGGTCGGCTGATTCGGCTTCAGAGGATGCGGATGCTCGTAGCTTTCCAAATAGCGTCCGCGCCGAATTTCCATGGCTATCGGCAACTCGTAGCCATTCAGACTCTGAGCGTACTGGCGGGGCTGCGGGCCTCCTTCACCCCAAGCGTTCTTCTGCGCATCCTGGGGATAAACATCAATTAGCTTCACCACAAAATCCGAATCTGTTCCTGAGGTGGCGGCAAATAGGTCAGCGGCGACTTGGCCGGTGATAGTGACGTCACGGTCGAGAGGCTCGCTCACAAATGTCAGCACGTCCGGGCGACCCTGTACGAAACGCTGGTCGGCCACTTCCCATGTCCTCCAATCGCCCCCGGGATAAGTTGGCGAAATCGGCCGCTCGCGATATGGGACGGGGTTCGCGGGATCCGATACGTATTCGCGGTATGGCGTGGGGCCATCGGCGCTCGAAGGCGCTTTGAAGGAAAGAGTTCCGTCCATATGCAAATAGAGATTTGTCGGCTTCGAATTCTTGGGCGGCCACGATGCATAAGTGTGCCAGGTGAAAGACCCGCTCTGAAAGGTGCTGGCCTGCCAATTCGGCTTTGTGCCCTCCCCGTGCAAATAAAAGCGGAAAAAGGGAGCCTCGATGTTCTCGCGGAACTCGCGCGCGCTGTCGTGGCCAAAGGGAACGATCCCAATGCTCTCGCCGCGTCCGCTCTGCCATTCCCCGTGATACCACGGCCCGGCCACTATGAAATTTGTGTGCCCGGGATCTTGTTCTTCCGCGTGATAGAAAATCTGCCATGGGCCCCACGGGTCTTCCTGATCCCAAAATCCGGCAACATTCAGGTTCGGAACCGTAGATGCGTGGAGTTGATTGACCCAGGCTTCTCGCTTCCAGAAATCGTCGTAATCCGGGTGCTTCATAGCGTCATTCCATGCAGGAATCGTCCCGTGGAGGTACTTTGCATTAATGTTGGAAAGCGGCCCGACATTGAGATACCACTCGTATGCGTCATAAGTTTCAAAATCGAAGTGCGTATTCTTATTCTTGTCGGCCTCTTCCAGCACGGCATACTCGAAATTGTAGCTCTCGCGAAGGGCGCCATAGCGATGAAAATCATCATTCATCCATAGATCCACGGGAGAAGCTTGCTCGCTTATGGCCGCAAGAGCGGGATGCGGGTGAAGAAGAGTCATCGCGGTCGTCAACCCATCATAGGAGACGCCGTACATTCCAACCTTTCCATTGTTATTGGGGACATTCTTCACCAGCCATTCGATGCTGTCGTAAGCGTCCGTGGTTTCGTTGGTCGCCTTCGGGTCATTCATGTCGACCTGGAAAGATAGATTGAAAGTCCCCTCGGATTTGAACCGTCCTCGCAGGTTTTGAATGACGAAAATGTACCCGTCCTGCGCCAGCTCTTTGAGCGATGGTGAGAGTTGCGCCGGAGCCGCGGCGGGAACTCCATAGGGCGTGCGGCGAAAAAGGATGGGCAGAGGACCGGATTGGCTGATGGGCGTCAGGATCACCGTCTGGAGGTGCACTCCATCCCGCATCGGGATCATCACTTCCTCGAACTTGAATATAGAACTGGAGGCGGTCTGGGGCTGTTGCGCCGAGCCTGCCGGCACGCCGAATATAGCTAGGATTGCACACACCACAATACATGCTGAAAGACAAATCGCTGTTGCTCGCATTGCATTTCCTCCCGCCGCGTTTTCCGATTGCGGAGCCTAAATAAGACTGCTTAGGATCTCCCCTTAACAGGCCGCCATATCAAGTCGAGCGAGGGCGAGAAATGATTCCCCGCACAACTGCTCAAGCCAGATTTTCGTTTTGACTTTTCAACGCCAATTAGTTCAGACCTCCAACGAGTGTGTGCGCCCCCCGGGAGATGGCGCGAATCTGCTGCGCCCAGGTTTGGATCGTACCTTTTCGGCCCTAGTGTTCGCACCACATTTGGAACATCTCTTTAGTACATTAAACTGAAATGAAGTAGATGCCAGTGCAGCAGGAACCATGAGAATGAAAGGGCGGCGGCCGCGATACTCACGTTTCCCAGATGCGAGAGCCACCACTCTCCCGTAGAGCCCCAGGTCTTAATGACGGCATAAAAGACGAGGAGCGTTCCGAGCGACCCTAGCCACCCGACGATTTGCATCGCTCGCAACATTGGATCGAAGCTGGAAACGAATAGATTTGAGCCGCCCGAGCTGATTACTACCACCAACCAGCAGGCTATAAAGATGAGATCAATGGCGGCAACCATGCGAATTGCCAGCCTGAGCCGACACTGTGATCGAGTAAGAACCATAGGATGCTTGTAATGCTTGCGAAACCATGCGGAGATTGGCCAAAGGGCAAGTGTCAGAAGGCAGACAGCGAAAGCGAATACGAAGAGAAAGATGTTGAACGTTTTGTTATCTGCCAGGGACACCTTCGTCCAGACCATGAATGGGTAATTCATCGCGAGGACCAGCCGATTATCACTGTCGCGGGTGAAACCAACCAGTTTCTGGCCGTCCTTCTCACGATAAAGAAGCGGGCCTACTTCCTCCCAGGTTATCGGGAGTTGATTTAGGGCCTTGAAACTATCTATGGTAATGGTCCCGTCCTCAGCTGGAGTTATCTTGGCATCGCTCAGGAACCCTAGAAAGCTGAGGATGTTGGTGACCGGACGGCGACTCGAAATATACTCGCCCGCGACTAACTTTGCATCGCCTGCTGAGTCGGCTGGCTTGGGCGCGGAAGGGAGCGTATAGGGGAAGTAGCGGTCCATAAACATATCGAACAAGACGCCGCGCGCGTCAGTCTCATGGCGCCCAGCGCTGTTGTACGAAACGAAAAACCCTACGTTGGCATCCGGGATCAGGTGCAGATCGCTATGGAAGTACTCCGTATCGCCCGCATGACCGATGATGCGATGACCATTCCGCGTCTCCTCATAGAAGCCGAGCGCCATTTTCGGCAGATTGGGATTCACACCGTACTGGGCGGAGTGCATCAACGCCACAGTCTCCGGCTTCAGGATACGGGCGCCGTTATACTCTCCATTCTGCAGGTGCGCGACCATGAAGTGGGAAATATTAACCGCGGAGGTTGCGGAACTTCCTGCCGGCGCAGGTACTACGAACTCATAGGGCTTCGCGTTGCTGGTCGCGAGAGCGTATCCACTGGACATCAGCGGCTGAAGCTGTGGCGGCAAGGGCTGCCGAAAGGTGGTATACGACATGCCAAGAGGACCAAAGATATTTTTCTCGACGTAGTCGTCGAAAGGCATACCAGAGACACGTTGGACGATATAACCGGCCAGCGTTGCACCATAGTTCGAATAAGCTGGCGTCGTGCCCGGCGCATAGACACGCTGCGGCATGTGCGTAATCACGTATTGTCGGAGGGGGATCACCATTGAACTACGGGTGACTATCAAATCCTTGACAGCCTCTTCGAAGCCAGGCGTATGAGTCATCAGATTCCGCAACGTTATCGGCTTGGGATACGTAGCCGGAATCTTGAAGTCGAGATAATCATTAATATCGCGATCCAGATCCAGCTTGCCCTGCTCGACCAACTGCATGACAGCGGTCCACGTGAACAGCTTGGAGATCGACCCAGGCCGGAAGAGAGTCCCGTCGGGAGTGACGGGTGTTTTCTTCGCAACATCCGCATAGCCATACCCCTTCTCGAAGAGTACGTTCCCGTCCTTGACGACAATGATGACGGCGCCTGCGATGTTCTCTTGCTTCAGCTGGAATGGCAGGATGCTGTCGGTAAAGGCAGCGAGATCATCCGCCGTGAGGGCGCGCGGGGCCGATGAAGCCACCGCGGGAGAGGTCACAGACTTCGCCTGAACTGTTGGCGGCAGAGGCTTCAGCGTAGTCGGCTTCTGGCCATGTAGAGGATTGGTCCAGACGGCGAAGGCGACAGCGAGAAAGCAGAGGACGAACATGCGAACTGAAATTTTATTGCTCATGTAATACCTCCCCAGTTTGTCTGTCCCGCGCGTTCACTTGTTTTATTCCCGAGAAGCTTCTTTTGACTACAAAATCCGATTTTTTCACGTCCATTTTGCCAGGGTCTTATTGAGGGCTACGTTTCCTTGCCAGTTCTTGGACATGCCTCACCCTCGACTTGGAATCTGTTTTAGTCTGCCGCATGCCGTGCACTCCACTGGTTGCGGTGCGCGGTGAATTGCTCCACTCTGTCACGCATGACGCTATAGCCAAGCCCTGGAGTCTTGGGCACGCGGATCGTTCCCTCCTGCGTTACTTCGACGGCTGGCTCTATGATGTCTTCGTTCCAGTAGCGCTGGCTCGCCGAGACATCACCCGGGAGAGAAAACCCAGGGAGCGTAGACATCGCAATGTTGTGGGCGCGGCCGATACCGGACTCGAGCATGCCTCCACACCAAACCGGGATTCCACGCTTGCGGCAGGCTTCTTGCATCCGTTGCGCTTCGGTGTGGCCGCCGACTCGTCCTAGCTTGACATTGACGATCCGACACGCTTTCAGTTCAATTGCGGTGAGAGCGTCCCCGGTGTTGTGAATGCATTCGTCCAGGCAAATTGCGGTATGGATCAGTTTCTGCAGCTTGGAATGAGAATAAATATCGTCCCAGCCCAGGGGCTGCTCTATCATAAGCAGATTGAATTCGTCGAATCTCCGCAGGTATTCTGTGTCAGCAAGGGTGTACGCCGAATTTGCATCCACAGAAAGGTGAATATTCGGAAATACTTTGCGGACCGCTGCAACAAACTCATAGTCTTTACCTGGTTTGATCTTCAACTTGATGCGCTGATAGCCGCTGCGAAGTTCTTCTTCAACCCTATTGACCAGAGCTCGCGGATTTTCTCGAATGCCAAGAGAGACGCCACACGCAATTTCTTCCAACGTCCCGCCCAATAGCTTCGATAGAGGGACGCCCTTAAGATGCGCCTCGGCATCCCAGAGCGCATTCTCAACACCGCTCTTGGCCATCTCGTGGCCCCGAATCTGGGTCATCAGTCCTGGAAAATCCGATGCTTTGGCCAGGCTCTTACCAATTAGGAATGGAGCAATGAAATCAGAAATAATATGCCACGCCGTTCCGGTGGTCTCCGAATTGTAGGAGGGGGTCTCGCTTGCCGTGACTTCTCCCCATCCGCTTGCGCCGTCTGCTACGACCTCTACGAGAAGAATTCGCCGATCCTGTACGACGCCAAAACTCGTTTCAAACGGTGATTTCAATTGCATATGAACTTCACGGAGTACGATGGACTCAATCTTCATAAGGCTCCACGATGTAGCTTCCTTGCAGTCCATCAAATGCAAATCCAACAGCGGCATGGCCTTGCGCGATATACCTTTGAAATTGCTCGCGAACTCGCGCCTGAACTCTCTCTGCTTCCGAAGGATCCGTATTACAAATTTGACGAATCGCGGCAGGAACGGAAATACTCGCCCCGTTTGGCTCTGGAGTACGCCTCCTGCTGCCGAGCATGTCATGCACTCGAGGAGACCGAATCCACCACTCGGCGACGAGGCGATCTGTCGGCAAACCCGCGTGCAGTGGGCTCGATGTTCGACCGTAACAGTCCGGGATGTACCGACGGACGATGGCTCCTAATCGTTCGAGATTAAAATGGGCGTTCTTCAGTTGGAGCGGATCAAAAGTCCATTCAATGAGATCGATCCCACGCGCGATTGCATCGTCGCGCTGAGCCAACTTCAGGAGGCGGCCAACACCACGGTCTTGAAACTCGGGCAGAACACCGACCATGTGCGAGTGAAGATAAACCGCTCCCCGGTGTGCGCCAACGAAAGCCAAAGCGAATCCGATTGCTTTGCCTTGCTGGAACGCACCCAGAACCTGTCCACCGGTCTCATGAGCAACAACGAACACTTGGCCGGGCACGGTGTCAATCTCGCTGTGGCCCCAAACGCGCCGTTGGATGTCCACGCCAATGCTCATCTCCTCTACTTCCTGAAGCGGACGAACCAGGATGCCCTCTTCCTTCACAGATTCGATTCTCTCAGGCACGATCGGCGTCTTTCTTACCAGCAAGATTCGCGGTGTACCGCCAGAATATGTAAACGAGAGCGGTGAGAACGGAGGTGCTTGAGGATATGCGCGTCGATCTATGGAGAACATCGACTTTCGATGCCGACTGAGAAATTGCGGCGAGTAGCACCGGCATGCAAGTCAGACACACCAACGAAAGAGGACCCGCGATCAAGCCCCTGTGCAAAAACGATCTGGCTGGCATACAAGCTCCTTTGAGGGCTAATTCCCCGAGTATCAGGCCCGCAATTTCCGTGCTTGGAGAACGTCGGGAAAATCTCCCAAAATCACACCCGTACCCTGCACTCCTTCATATTCCAGATGTGTGGGAATCCCAGCAACGCTTGGGATTCCCACAATTAGCATCCTGTTTCCTTAGAACGAGAGCCGCAGGGCGAGTTGGATAATCCTTGGGTTCACCGAGGTACCCGTGATCTCGCCGAATGTAGCAGACCCGAAGGTAGTGCTCGGGTTCGCAAATTGAGTGTGGTTGAACACGTTGAAAAAGTCCGCGCGGAACGTCAGATTTGCCGCTTCATTGGGCCACCGGATGCCGAACCGTTTACTGACTGACATGTCCCAGTTCGCCTGGTCCGTCCCGCGCACTATGCCCGCGCCCAGATCCCCGAAGCCAGTGAGGCCGGTGGTGCTATAGGGACTCAGGGCTGGTGTAGTTAGGCAGGCTGTGTTGAAATAGTTCTCCGCGGCGCCTAGTCCGAGCTTGTCTTGTATCTTCCCCGGATTGTCCAAATCAGCCACAGTGCACCCAGCTGCCAGTGACGCCGTGACCGCGCCTGCCGCGGTCTCCCCATAGATATTCTTGGCATTCGAGTTGTTCGTAATGGTCAGGAATTGTCCTGCCTGATACGTGGTCACGCCCGTCAACTGCCACCCACCCAGGAACTCTCCCTCGACCGAGCGGAGATTCTTCGGGCCGGGCAGCGAATAGACATAGCTGAGCACAAGTCTCTGCGGACGGATGCTTCCATCCGGTCCATAGAGCGGATTGTTTGCATCATTAATGACAGTAGCGCCGTTGGCTCCCCCTACGACACCGCCTCCTGCAAACGTTTCCATTTCCTTGTCCCATGTATAGGAAAGCTGAAATTGCAACCCATGTCCCATTCGCTTTGTCAGGCTGACCGCCAAAGCGTTGTACCAGTCCGAGGCATCAGACTGAAAAAGGAGGAGATCGGCTGAAGCAATACCCTCATATGGCACGCGCATCTGGACATTAGCCGCGGTGTTCGTCGTGGCGCCCGATGGCAGGGGAGTGGGACAGCCGTCAGCGTTCGTAGGCGCGCCGATCGCACACGCCTGATTTACCGTGCGGTCGTCGAAAAGGTGCTCGCCACGATTGCCGGAATAGCCAATTTCCAGCACCATGTCTTTGGTCAGCTCCGTCTGCACGTTCAGACTATATTCCTGGATCATCGGCACCTGTATGTTCGGATTGAAGGCTAAAACCGATTGCGTCGAGGCCGCAGTATAAGGCGTGTAAGACGGGAAGACCGTGGTACTGGGTTGGAACGGCTCTCCCAAGGATGATGCGCTGTTATTTCCAGCTGCCAGCACTCGGACTGAGAAGAAGGGCTGTCCCTCAGTGGTGTTGAGTTGCGGCTGGCCTGTGAGAATGGAATGGTAGATACCATACCCTCCTCGAAGCACAAAGCGTTCGCTATGCGGCAGCCGCCAAGCGAATCCCACGCGAGGATTCCACGTGTTGTTCCCACCAGGGTTGAAACCGGATTCACTGCTAAGTTTGAGGACCTGGCACGGGGGTGTCCCTGAATAATTCGATGAAACCGTATACCCTAACAAGCTTCCCGTCCCATTTGGCGTCGTGCAACTCGTTCCCGGGACCGAGTACGGAGTAATTTGAGAGGGGTCGAAGCCTACGTTTTTCCCCAGCGCATCGTTCTGGTATCCGTTACGATCATACCGGAAACCCAGATTTAAAGTCAGTCGGGAAGTTACTTTGAAATCGTCTTGCGCGTAAGCATTAGAATCCCAGGTGATGAGCTCCTGTGTGTCGAAACCGGGAGGAAAATCCTCGGTTTCGTAAATATTCGGGATAGCGCTCCCATTTCCGTATATCGCGGGTACGGCTGCCGTGCCCGTGCCTGGGCACAGCGTCGTAGTAGGAGCGGCGCAGGCGCCCAGCAATAAATCAGGGAGGCCAAAAACTACAGATAAGTCTCCGGTGATTAGGCTGCGGTTTTCGTGAAGGTGGTCCACTCCCCCGCCGAAGCGAAGCGTGTGCCTTCCAATCACGTAGGACAACGAGTCCTGCCCGGCGTAGGTGGTTTGAGCGATTAGGTCCTGTCCCGCCGCTCCGGGGGCCGAATAGATCGAAAACCCCGACTCCGACAGTATGATGGGATAATCGTTGTCAAATGACGGGACGGTGGCTCCAATGCCTGAAAACGTAAAAGGACTACTGCCTTGTGCATTGGTGTATGTCCTGTGGAAGCCCAACGTCGCTTGATTCAGCAGACGCGAAGAAAAAGCATAGTCGTGCACGAGCGAAAAATTACGGTAGTTCGCTGTTATGTCGTACGGCGTACCTGAGACCGCGCCTCCGGCCGGGTGCGTCTCGGTAGTGAGATCGTCCGCAAAGAAGAACCGGGCAGAAAACCTGCTCTTGCTCGACTGAACATAGTCAGCATCAGCTACAAACTGGTCTTCGTTGAACGGACAGGGATTGGTTACGACAAGACTCGACTGCCCCGCCGGGGGAGATGGGATTAGATACTGTCCATCGGCGAGTTTTAAACTCAGCAGGGTGAGGGCCTGTTGCGAGATGTTCGAACCATTCGCTGCGATCGCTTCCCCCCCGAATTCGCCAGTGTCACCGGCAAACGCGGCCCCCAAACCCGCCGCAGTCCGGTTGGTGTTGGTGAGTCCTCCAATCCCATTGATAGTGGTCAAACAGCTCCCACTAAACCCATTTTTTGACCGCGTCCCCTGATACGACGTAAAGAAGAAAAGCTTGTCTTTCTTGATGGGGCCGCCAAGAGCACCTCCAAATTGATTCTGGTTCAGTACAGGTGGGGTGTTCGCCTCGCCACTCAGTAGTTCCGAACGCTTTAAGAAGTAATCATTGGCGTTCATATTGGTGTCGCGGAAATATTCCCAAAGGTTCCCGTGGAGCTCGTTCGAGCCGCCCTTGGTGACCACGTTCACGTTGGCACCGGCGTCGCGCCCAAAGGAAGCGTCGTACTGGCTCGTCTGCACCCGGAATTCCTGAATGCTGTCAGGGTTGGGAATCGCCACGCCGCTGCTGAATGAACCACTTTGCTGGCGGTCGTTGATTTCCACTCCGTCCATCAGGGTGTTGTTGTCGTTCGTGGGAACTCCGTTTGCGCTAACGCCAGCGCCATAAATGTCATTCCCGCGTCCTAGAGTGGTAGCATTGGTGACACCAGTGGAAATGTTTGGATTCAAACCGATAATCTGCGTGTAGTTCCGCGTCGCCAGGGGAAGATCCTGGATCGTTTGTCCGGCGGTCGTGTGGCCCTCCGTGCTTGACTCCGTCTGCATTGGGCTGGCCTCGGACTGAACTACGATCTTTTGACTCATCGAGCCCAGTTCCAGCTTGATATTCAGCCCTTCCGTCTCCGTGACGTTCACACGAATATCCGTGGCATCATAAACCTTAAAACCGTCCTTGGAGACTTCTACTGTGTAGACACCGGGTAGAAGTAACGGAGCGGTGTAAGTCCCGCCACTTTGCGAATTTACTGTGATTTTGTCTCCCGTGGCTTGATTCGTCACGGTAATCTGAGCACCTTGAACCGCTTTTCCCAAAGGATCGGCAATGGTACCCGCGATTGCGCCCGTGCCCGCATTCTGCGCCAAAGCAGCCGGGCTTGTGACACATAAACAGAATGTGACTAGTGCGATCATCACACTAGAGACAAAAAACAGCCGCGTCCGATTCAAACCCCTTGTGCTATTCATGTTCTCCACTCCCTTTCAAGCGAATTCAAATGTCTTTCCAGTCTTCGAGACTCAATCAGAAATTCGCACGCCACCTGAAACGGCTGAACTACTCTTCTCGGATATACGAGTCGGGCCCGAACAGTGGGTGCAACGTGAATCGTCCACGCACTGAGCACCTTTGACCAACTAACTTTCACCCCTGCAAATTCCGAAGGCTAATGGGCGAATGAAAGCACAACAGGTTTCAGAAAGCAACAGGTTTCTACGCGTATCATACATTTAACTCCCTGGGGCTGGAGCGCAATGGAACAAATGTTGCAATACACATTGATGGACGAAGCGGGGGAGGAACTGGCCGCAGAGTACGGTCTACCGCTTCCCAGTGTGAGTTCTACAGTATATTGTGCAATTACGCAGAAACTCAGCATTCTGCATGCCGCCGAAATCCCGCTTGCCATTCACGTGGCGCGCTACAATTCAGTAGGAGTGCATCACGCATTGCATGTTACTTCCAGCGGCAAGATTGTTGTGTCCGAGCCAGGACACGCGTATGACGCGCAAGCCTAAGGTCCAAATTGGGGAATCCGATCTAGATAATTGGAGGAAAAATGCGTTATCGAATTGCAATCTTGAGTGCCGCACTGCTGGTGCTTGCGGGTGCGTGTTTGGCCGCGGCAGGCGAGCCTCCTTTGCTGTTACGCGCGCCCACGCCGCTTTTTGGTATCATAGGGTTAGTGAGTAAGCCAAAATGAGCGAAAGCACGATCAGCACATTTGAACTTTTCAATATGTTCCCCGATGTGGAGACCGCTAGAAAATATCTGGAATCGCGGTTGTGGCCCGATGGCGTCAAGTGCCCAACGTGTCGCAAGAGAGAGCGCATCGGGGTTCGGAAATGCGGCTTCTACCGCTGCAATGCGTGCAAGCTGGACTTCACTGTACGGACGGGCACGATATTCGAGCGGTCGCATGTGCCGCTGCACAAATGGCTGGCCGCGATGTATCTGCTACTGACCTCGCGCAAAAGCGTTTCCTCAATGCAATTGGGAAAAGAGATTGGTATCCGGCAAGCGTCTGCATGGTTTCTACTCCATCGTCTCCGGGAGGCGGGCGGACCATACCTGGCGATGGTTCGCGGCACGAGTGAAGTAGCTGAAGTTTATTTCGACGGAAAAGAACCCCAAAGGCGCATGAGCAAAAGAATGGACGGAGATTGTGGCCTTCCAAGCAAGACAGCGGTGGTCCGGATTCGTGAACGAGGAGGCCGCACGAGAGCACTACCTGTCAAAAGTACTGGCGCGATTAAGGTTTGATCACCGTACGCAAGAATGTAGAGACAGGTTCAACGATTCACACCGATGAGAGCAAAGGCTATCATGGGGGTCAGAAAGATGTATAAACATTGGACTACCAAGAACGGTTGACACAAATACTCCGAAAATGGCGTGATGACGAATGCTGTCGGAAGTGTATTCGCTGTAATGCGGCGAGGAATGCATGGCGTTTACCAACATGCGGGCAAGAAGCGCTTTGGCTGCTACGCCAATGAGATTACCTTTCGATTGAATGAGGGAAGTGTGGAGCGGCGCACGCTAGACAGGCTTAACAGCTTTGCTGACGCGACAGCGGGACGCCGAATCTCCTACAAGGATTTGAACGCATGAAGAGCTTAGAGGCTTTAGATAAGTTTGTGGATGTTGTTCTGAAATACAGGCCGAGGAAGAGACGGAAGAAGAAACAGCGCAAGCGCAAATAACTCTGAACCTGTCTGAGCGGCCCCTGTATTTTTAATCCACATTGAGCGTTAGGCTTCGGTTTTGCGACTCAATGGTTTCTTATTTCCCCGCGAAAAAGGAATCGAGCGAATTGTTCTTCCTCAAGCATCGAAAACTCACCAGTCACCAAGTTCCTCCTCTCGATCAAGTATCCTCGGCCCTGTAACGGGATTTGAAGTTTGCGACACACCTTCCCGAGGGCTACAGCAGAAATTCCGTATTTTGGTGCACGCTTCACCAGTGGAATTTCCCAAATCTCTTTGTAGAGCTCCTCACGGTTCCAGGTTTCCATGGTGTGACCCTTTTCTCCTTTTTGAAGGGCAAGTGAGACAGCTATTCCAGCAGAGCTTACTGCCGATTACGTCCGCAGTGCTTCCGGATCTCGGATCTTACTGCGGGTCAACGTGGGATCAAGCCAGGATGGATTGTGAATGATAACGTCCTTTATCATTCACAATGATTTATGGCAAAGGGGACCCGTTCTGGGTATCACATTCACGGTCAAATGGCGGGTTTTCGTTATGGAATTTGGGTAGCGTTCAAGGGCGTCGCAAGCTTCCCTTATGGAGACTGACGACGCTCGCTCCGGGCTCACGAACAACAAGCTGTCCATTTTTGCCCCCATATGAAGCGAGGCCTTGTCGGTCATTATCCGCGACGGCCTGTTTTGTGGCTTCGACAGCAGAATCCATGACCAACTCAAGAATGTCTTCCTGCGAGCGGCCATCGACTTCGCGTTTGTCTGTCTGTCTCTTTGCCACGGGAACTCCCCCAGGTGACCATTATGGATGATTTAGTGCCAAGCGGGAATGAAGAGAGCATTACAAAGTGCGCCATTTGACGTATCCTGCCTACAGTTCCGTTTGAAATCCAGCGCCGTATCTTTTTACACCGCGCGCCATTGTTGCAAGTGTCATGTCATGTTGAGTCGAGATGCTCTACCCGATTATAGGCCTTTAAATCTAGATGGCACACTCTTCAACACAAAAATCAGGCGCGGCATCGACCCACTCGACAGCATTGAAGGAACGTCTCAGCAAATAAGTTGAAATGTTCACATGGACAACTGAAAGCCAACCTAAAGCAGTATGCGCCACATCCTCAGGAGACATGTAAGGCTGCAGCGTCGTCTTTCCCACGGTGCGGCTTGATGACGATCTCCACGTCATGATCGAGCGCGACGAGAAAGCGTAGCAAGCGTTCGACGGAAAACTGCCGGAACTCGCCACGCAACATTTTTGAGACATCGGGCTGTTTGATGCCGAGAAGGTCGGCAGCCTCAGCCTGTTTAAGACGGCGGTTTTTCATAATGCTGTCGATCTTGAAGACAAGTTGCGCCTTGACCAGATGCTCTTCCGCGTGAGGAATGCCGAGATCCTTGAACACGTTCCGGCTTCCAACCTCGTATCCCTTTTCGCTCATGAATTCCCTCCCTTGGCTATTTTCTCGGCCTCGCGCAGCCGCTGTTCGATTAGCTCGATGTCTCGCCGTGGCGTCTCGCGCCCCGTCTTTGATTTCTTTTGAAACGCGTGCAGCACGTAAACTGTCACCGCGTATCGCAAGGTACACACAGCACGGAATGTGTCGCCGCGAAAATCCTTCACCACTTCCAAGACACCTGCCCCGCCAAAACCACTCAGCACCTTGGCGTCGCGATGCTTGCCACCTTGCTGCGCGACATAGATCGCATAGCCCACGTGATCTTGGACAGGATCGGGAAATGCGCGCAAATCCCTACGGCTCGACCCAAACCAGACTACCGGCTTGAGAGGCGTCTCCTCGGTCATTAACACTAATATAGTGATCTCACTATATTATGTCAAGGGCGCAGCTAACCCTTTGAAGATCCGCGCCAGGCGCTACTAAACCCTTCCGATGTCAGTCCACGTTGCGGTCTTTACCAGTGTATCTGTTAAGATGTTTTTCGCATGAGCGCATCGCTTTTTACTGGCGGTTTATGGGCGGTTCGGACAGGAACAGCCGCTATTGCAGGCACCGCAAGCGGTGCGTGCGCCGCATGCAAAACTTGCAACAGCCTCATTCCATAGGGCTTTACCGCAAGTCGTTGATTCCACGGTTGGGGACGTAGTTCAGTTGGTTGGAACGCTGCCCTGTCACGGCAGAAGTCGCTATCTGGTCCGGTGGTTGGAGTTGTTCTTCGGAACCGCACTACTGGGTGCGGCCACGGAGAAAAACGGCCAGATTCGCATCTCATTCGCACTCTCGAGAAAAACAGACACCACTGGTGAGCGCGACAATCGCCCATTTCGGGTGGCAATTTCGAGTTTTCGAGCAGCAAATAGCCGAGAGAGAGAAAAAGCAAGACTGGTTGGCGGAGGGTAGTCAATGCGAACCCGTGGTTGCGTTTGATTTGCGGAACCGCACTACTCGATACGGGCACGGAGAAAAATGGCCAGATACGCATCTCAAACGCGCTGTCGGGAAAAACAGACCCGCTGGTGAGCACGACAAACGCGCATTTTGGGCGGCAAATTCGAGTTTTCGAGCAGAGCAAAACGGAGAAAAAGAAAAACCCTGACTGAATGGCGGAGAGGGGGGGATTCGAACCCCCGGTTGAGTTTCCCCAACACTCGCTTTCGAGGCGAGCTCTTTCAACCGCTCAGACACCTCTCCGCTTTTGATTCTAATGGGGCGTGGAAAAACACACAAGCGCGTCGCTACCCTGGTGTGCGGCGGCGGGAGGAGAGGTAGTACAGGGGCAGGCCGGCGGCGATGAAAATCAGGCCGACGAAAAGTGCGTTGACCGGACCTATCCGCTCGCTGTGATTGCGGAAAGCCGCGGCAAGCATCAGTGCGAGTGGAGGGACGCCAATAGCGACGACTCCGAGCAGTCCGCCGGGGACGCGATAGGGACGAGCGAGATTTGGTTCTCGAAGGCGGAGTCCGACGAGCGCCCAGAATTCGAGCATGATGCTCAGGCCGGTTACGAGGACATCGAGAATAACGAGACGCTCAAAACCGAGAAACATGCAGGCGGCCCAGCCAACTGCACAGACGACGATGGCGACCCATGGAGCGCCGGTGGGCGCATAAGTTCGGGAGAAAATTTTGGGAAGCGCTCCGTTTTCCGCCATGACGAGCGGCAAACGCGAAAAAGAAAGCATCAGAGCATTGAAGACTCCGATGGCGCCGATGATTCCAGCTACGGTGATGGCGATGGCAAGCCATTCCCCGCCGAGCGCGCGGCCCGCGTCCACCCATCCGCCGGTCGTCCAGGAATTAGGATCAAGGCCCGAATGAGAAACGGCGGCGACGGGGAGCAGATAGGTGACGACGACAAGAGTCACGGCTATCCACATGAGGCGCGGATAATTTTTTTGCGGGTGATCCACTTCCCCGGCGATGGTGGAAGCGTTGTCCCATCCCATGTAATTCCACATAGCGACGAGGATGCCGCCGAGAATGTCTACATGACTTAGCGGCTGCGGCGCGGCATGTGCAGCTGCCGCAGGCCCGGACAATTTGTGGAGGAATCCTAAGATTGTCAAAGCCGCGAATGGAGCGAGAAGCAAAACGGACATTACGGTTGAGCTGTTCCCTACCGAGCGGGCGCCGCGAATGTTCCACACGGTGCAGACTGCGATCATGACGAGTCCGATGAGCGGGCCACGATAACCGGCGGTGAGCGCGGGGGCGAAGTGGCCGAGATAATCCACGAAAAGCGTGGGGTACAACGCCATCTCGAAAATACTTCCGGCCATGCTAAGCCAGACTTCCTGAAATCCCCAGAATTTTCCGAGGCCGCGCGTGACCCAAATATAGAAGCCGCCTTCTTCGGGAATGGCGCTGGCGAGCTCGCCGACCATCATGGCGGTAGGAACGGCCCAGACAAGCGGAGTGAGAAGAAGAATCAGGAGTGCGCCAGTGTAGCCTGCCATTTGAATGACGTCTTCGAGGCCATAGGGACCACCGGCGACCATGAAATATGTGGCGGCGACTAGAGGGAGAAGAGTGAGCTTGGCGCGCGAGGAAGAATTATTATGCATTTGAGGAGATGGATATTACCGCAGGCGCGCGGAGGACGCGGAAAAAACGGCGAAGAAAATTACAAGTGGAGGATATGAAGCAGCGCGCAGGCCCGGAAGACCTGCGCCAGTCAATGAAATTTTCAGCGCATGCCGCGCCGAACGCAAAATATATATAGAAAGCCCGCGCATACAAATGCGAGAGAGCTATTGCGACTTCCCACGGCCGGTGCGTTTGGGTGGTGGCGCGGGGCCGAGCTTATCGAGAGTTTGCTGAGCCAAGGCTTTGAACGGTGTGTTGTAGGAAATGGCTTCTGTTAGGGCAGCTCTGGCTTCGGGAATTTTTTGCAGGCGCGCATCAGTGAATCCCAGGCGATAAAGATTGCGCGCGTAGGAATTGACGTCTCCCTTGAGCATCGGGCTCGCTTTCTGAAATGCGGAAGCGGCGCCCGCAAGATCGTTCTTGTTAATCAGCACCTGTCCCTGGGCCGACCATGCGATGCCCGTTTGGAACGTCACCTGTTTCTGCCACTGGTCCGCAGAAACTCCATCGGGTGCTTTCGCAGCGGGCAGAAGCTCTATGGCCTTCTTCGCGTAGGTGCTGGCCTTGTCAAGTTGCGCGCCGCTTGAACTGTAGTAATCGGCAAGGATGAGCATCATATCGGTGGAATTCGGGTCAAGCGTCAGGGCCTTTTCGGCGGCGACAGCCATCTTGGGAAGATTTTGTGCTTCCTGATAGGAGGTCGCAGCGATTTTTACGCAATACGTAGTGAAAGACGAATCAGGAAAAAGCGCGATGTAACGCTCGGCAAAGGCGGCGCGGTCGGCGGGGGCCTGGACTTTGTAAAGAGCGTTCGTCATTAAGGATTGGACATAGCGAATTTGATCCTGCTGATCGGCAAGCGCTTGCTGATGCAGCGAAGTCCAGTCAGCGGCATCGGCGCCAGCGGGAGGTTTCTGCGCGTTGTACCGATTGATAATCCCGCTGAGTTTTTCGCCAGCGTCGAAAACGCCAGCCGCATTGCCCATCTGGGATTCGGCGCGTGCAAGATGCAATGCGGCGGTAAAGTTATCGGGATCGAGCGCGAGGATCTTCTGCGCGTAGTCGGCCATCTTTTGGTAGTTTCCGGCATCGGAATAATAGGAAACGTAAAGATCATTCCCGATTATCGCCAGATCGCCTTTGCCGAAGTCAGCGTTGAACTTGTCAATGAGGACGAGTTTTTGCGCGGGATCGGTGGTGTTGCTGATTTCCTCGAGGGCATTATCTTCGGGTGAACCGGCCTTCGTGACTGTGGATTTCACGAGCTGAGCGCGCACGCCAGTAGAAAGCGCGAGGAAGACGATCAACAGCAAAGAAAGCTTCCGCATGGCAGCCTCCAGTACGAATGGGGCAAGCATATCAAAGTTGAGGACTGGAAGATGGCCAATCTCTCCACGGCAGGACAGAGAGGACATGAAGGGGCCAAATGTAGAGACGGTGAGCCTTCGACCTTCGCCGAGGAGCCAGAACTACGGGAACTTTGGGAGGAAGCGCGGCACGGCGCGGCAGTATGCCTCATACGCAGGGCCGAAACGGTGGCGCATCTCGCGCTCCTCGAGAAGAATGCTGACCAGTACAAATACCAGCCAAATTGCGCCGACGGTCCAAGCCCATGCCGTACCAGCCAGAAGGCATGCTCCTGCGATGGCGGCAATCATTCCTGTGTATCGAGGGTGGCGAACATATTTGTAGATACCGATGGTGGTCAAGTCAGTCTTGCCGGTAAGTTCGGCGTGGCCCACTAATTTTCGATGGCCTAGATGTTTGCCGGAGTGATAAAGGAGGATGAAATCCGAGGCGATGAGGGCCACGCCGAGGAAAGATAGAGGAATTGAAGGAGAATCCTGGGCGAGTAACCGGTGGCGGAAGACAGCGACGAAAATGCCGCCGGCGATCCAGGAGCCAAGCCCGGCGAACCAGAAGGCCTGGCGGATGCGGCGCCGCCAGAAATTAGTGAAGGGATGCAAAATAAACCAGTAAATGGGCACCGGGAGATCGAGAAAGAAAACAACCAGCGCCACATACCGGAAGAGTCGCACGAGGCATCATAGGTGGAGTTTGACGTGGTGAGCAAGGGACGTGGAGGGATTGACGGGACGCAAGCTTTCGTTCAAGGATGCATAGCCGCGAGAATTGAATTACGTATCCCAAGGAGCGAATCGAATATGCTGGAAAAACATGCCTGGGCCAAAGTGGAGATGGAAGAGCTGAATCCGCTGATCAGCAGGCAGATGCTGAGCGGAGCGCAAAGTACAATTGCGCGCGTATATTTGAAGCGCGGGGCGATTGTGCCTCGACATTCGCATGTGAATGAACAGATTACTTTTATTCTAGACGGAGCGCTAAAATTTACTTTTGATGACGGCCAACTGGTTGTGAACACAGGCGAGGTTTTGCTGATTCCCGCGCACGTGCCTCACGCAGCGGAAGCACTGACGGATACCGACGATTTGGATATTTTTATTCCCCGAAGAGAAGACTGGATTAACAAGGAAGATTCGTATTTGAGGGGCGGAGTGACAAAGTAAAAGTGGACAAGTGGTGTCCGGGCGCGCACGCTTGAAACTTCTAAGATTCGGGACGAGTGACCCTTTCAGGGAGGGGACAATGTTGACGGGAAATGCGATGGGTACGCGCACAAATGCCTTGCGGCCGAGTATTCGCGCGGGAATGGCCTGTATAGCGGCGTTGATAATGCTGCTGGGCTGCGGCGTTGGGCGAGCCGATGAACCCTATGCGCGAAGCCGTGACTATGACTTGCAGCATGTGAAGACTTCGCTGAAGTTTACTCTGGCCGACCGCGGAATTATCGGGGAAACGTGGCAGACGCTCGCGGTTTTGCGCGACGGAATCACCCAACTGGCGTTTGATTCCGTTGGGCTGAAAATTGAAACTGTGACCATCAATGGAAAGACGGCAAAGTTTTCGACCACGGACGCGAAATTGCTGGTGGACCTGGATAAACCAGCGCGCGTGAATGAGAAGTTCGAGGTGAACATTAAATACACGGGCCACCCAACGAAGGGCCTTTATTTTGTATTGCCCGACAAGAACTATCCGGACCGGCCACAGGAAGTTTGGACACAGGGAGAATCCGAAGACACGCGCTATTACATTCCCATTTACGACTATCCGAACGCGCGACCCACGTCTGAAATGATCGCCACGGTTCCCAAGGACTGGATCACGATTTCCAATGGAAAGCTGGTTAGCGTGACGAATGCGGGCGAGGACAAAGTCTGGGATTGGAAGCAGGATAAGCCGCTTTCGACATACTTGATTTCACTAGTGGCGGGTGAATTCCGCGAGACAAAGGTGATGTGGCACGGAATTCCAGTGACGTATGACGTACCACGCGGTGACGAAAATGCGGTTCCACAAACGTTCATGCGCACCCCGCAGATGCTGGAGTATTTTTCCACTCGGCTGGGAGTGCTTTATCCATGGGACAAGTATTCGCAGACCTCTGTGGATGACTTCGTGGAAGGCGGGATGGAAAACACGAGTGCAACGACGCTTACAACGAGCGGGCTGATTGATCCGCGGATGGCGGCGGAAACACGTGAGGCCTCGGATTCACTTGATTCTCACGAACTGGCACATCAGTGGTTTGGTGATTTAGTGACGTGCAAGGACTGGGCGGATTTATGGCTGAACGAAGGGTTCGCGACGTTCATGCAAATGCTGTGGGAAGAACATCAATTTGGAATTGACGAATCGGCCTATGCGAATTGGGGCGTGGCGCGGCGGTGGATGGCGCAACCGCGATATTTTACCGAGCCGACCGTTACGCGGAATTTCAACGATGCGCTGGAGTTCGAGGGCAATATTTATGACAAGGCGGGGCTGGTGCTGGAGATGCTTCGCAGTCAGTTGGGCGACGAGGCATTCTTCGGCGCGCTGCATCATTACCTGGACGTGAACCGCGGTCAGAATGTGGTGACGGCCGACCTGGTGAAGGCCATCGAGCAATCCACCGGCACCAATGTGGATCGATTTTTCAACCAGTGGATCTATGGAGCCGGAGCACCAAGATTCAACGTGCATGCAAGTTACGACGCCGCGTCACACCAGGAAAAGCTCACGGTTGAGCAAACGCAGAAGGTCGAGGGGCAAGTTGGAATTTTTGAGGTGCCCATTGAAGTTGAGATTACGACTCCGAGTGGAAAGAAGAGCTACCCGATCAAGGTGTCCAAAGCCGAGGAGACATTTACCTTCCCAGCCGACGGCGCGCCGTTGATGGTGCTTTTTGATAAGGGCAACAAGATCTTGAAATCCATGGAATTCAATAAGCCTTTGGTGGAATGGATTTACCAGCTCGATCACGCGGACGCTGTGACGGATCGCGCGGACGCGGCTATGGCGCTTGGTGGATTTGGAAAGGACGATTCCGCGGTGGCGGCGCTCAGCCGAGCCGCTGCGCATGACTCGTTCTGGGGAGTGCGAGTGCAGGCGTTGCAATCGCTTGGCCGCAGTGATTCACCAAGCGCGAAGACGGCAATTGTCGCGGCGCTGAAAGATCCAGCGCCGTGGGTCCGCCAACCCGCGGTAGTGATGCTCTCGCGATTCACGAATGATCCCGACATCGCTTCCAGCTTAGAGAATCTTTACAGAAATGACGCAGGTTGGGGAGTTCGTGCTAGCGCGCTTGGAACCATCGCGAGGCTAAAGGCGCCGGGTGCGTACGACATGCTTGTCGCGGCTGTTGAATCGGATTCTCCGCACGACGTCCTACGAAACGCGGCGTTACGCGGATTCGGCGCTTTGGGAGACGAACGCGCTGTCCCGCTTCTCGTGACGTGGTCATCACTGGGCAAACCGCTGGATTCTCGTCCATCAGCAATTGCGAGTCTCGGACAACTCGGAATAAAAGACCCCGCAGTCGAAGCGCGATTGATTGGATATCTGGGAGAGACGTACGACAGTGTGCGGAGATCCACGATTGGCGCGCTGGGACAGCGCGGTGATCCTTCGGCAATTCCGGCGCTGGAAGGGATGCTGAAGAGCAACGAACTGGCATTGGGAAGTTCGCCGCAACTGGAAGCAACGATTAACCGGCTGAAGAATGGCGGAGGCCCGGGCGGTGGCCGAGGCGGAAGAGGGGGGAGAGGCGACGTAGCAGCCCCCCCGAGTGGCGGGGTCGTTAGTGGCGTTGATTTGAACCAACTCGTGACGCAATTGCTGGACCGCATGACGCAATTGGATCGGCACGTTGCGGAATTGGACGAGCAGATTAAAAAGATGAACGCGCCGAAGCAGTAGCGAGCTACGGCTTTGGCTCAGGGGCGGCGAGGAAGATTCGCAGATCGCGCAGATTGTTGCCTGTGGGACCGGAGACGATGGCGTCACCCAGGGCGTGGAAAAAATTGTAAGAATCGCTGCGGCGCGCGAAATCTTCCGGGTCCAATCCGGCGGCGACCGCACGTCCCAGTGTGTCGCCATCAGCTACGGCGCCTGCAGCGAGGCTTGAACCATCAATGCCGTCGGTGCCTGCGCTCAGAACGGCCACGCGGCGGCTGGCAATTCTTGTGACACAGTCCAAGACGAATGCGGAATTGCGTCCCCCAACGCCATTTCCGTGCACAGGCGAGCTGACTTCGCCATCTGCGATGAGGGCCACGGGCTGATTGGGCATTTCAGTGCTCAGGCGAGTGAGTTCCCCCAGAAGAAACTCCGCGGCCCGCTCGACGGGCCAGTCGTCGGTGACGTTATCGCAAATGGTGTGGAAGCCCGCGCCTTCCGCGGCCAAGTGTGCGTGGTGGAAAAGATCGTGCATACCGAGCAAGATTTCGAAGTACGCCGTATGGAATGCAGGATGATCGGCCTTTGGCGTTTCGAAGAGCGCGCCTGGCTGAGTAAATTTGGCGCGGATGGAAGGCCGGAGTTTCGGCAGTAAAGAGAATTGCTCGGCCACGCGGCAGGCATCGGCGATCGTCGTGGGATCGGGTAATGTTGGGCCGGAGGCCAGTGCGGATTCACGGCCCTGGGGAACGTCGGTGACGCCGAATGTAACTTTCGTTGCGAGGGGCGCGGCGGCGGCTAAGCGGCCTCCCTTAACGGCGGAAAGATGTTTTCTGACGGCGTTGATTTCATCAATGGAAGCGCCGCAGCCGACTAACGCGCGATGGAGAATCTGAAAATCTTCCAGAGGAATTGCGGGATCGAGGGGAAGTTCGACGAGAGAAGACCCACCGCCCGAGAGAAGAAAAAATATCAGAGTATCGGTGCGGTCAGATTCGCGAAGCATTCGTAGTATGGCGCGCGCGGCAGCAAAGCTTTGATCGTTCGGAATGGGATGACCCGCGACAAAAACTTCACAACCTGCGATTGGAAGGGGCAGCGCAATGGGACCTACGACGATTCCGGTGATCGGAAAATCAGGAGAAAGTAAATCGGCTAGGCCTTCTGCCATGGCGTGCGATGCTTTGCCCAAGGCGACTACTCGAATATTTTTGTAGGAAGCAAGATCAATCTGCGTACCTGCGCATTGGATGCATGAGCCGGAACGCGCGAGTTTGTTACGGAGTGTTTCGGCAATATCAATTCCGGCGAGCGTCTGCTGAAAGATTTGTCGCGCGATGGACTTGAGGTCGAGCGCAGGTTGCATGGCACGGGTTCTTCAGGCCTTTTCGAGCGCGGCAGCGCCGGCGCGCGAAACATCCACATCTTCGTCTTCGGTGCCGTTGCTCGCGCCGATCGCGCCGACAGCTTCGCCATCCACCATGAGTGGAAGGCCGCCGCGGATGGGAGTCTGGCGGGCGCCGCTGCCGACGGCGAGCGCGACGGAGAGCAAAGTATCGGGCTGGCCGTTCGCTCCGAGCGACGGACCAGACGGCTTGCGGCGGATGGCGGAAGAGTGAGCTTTTGTGATGGCGATGCGCACAGAAGAAAGCTTGGCTCCATCCATGCGCACAAATCCCAGGAGGTAGCCACCGTCATCCACGACGGCAATGTTCATGGGGACGCCGATCTCCGTGGCGCGGCGTTCGGCGGCTGCGAGGACGGCTTTGGCGCCTTCCAGAGTTAACTTCGGGTGATTGCGAGTAATTAGAGGCATAGCACATTCCTCGTTGTTGCGCGCGACTAGAGTTCCGGATTGAGTGCGTTGGGCGGACGGCGGCCGTCAAGCGCGGCTAATACATTTTCCACGGCCATTACGGCCACCTTGGTACGCGTCTCGAGGCTGGCCGAGGCGATGTGCGGCGCAAGGATCACGTCAGAGCGATTTACGAGGCCGGGATGAACCTGCGGCTCTTTTTCGTAAACATCGAGCGCGGCGCCGGCAATTGTCTTGGCTTCGAGAGCGGCGACGAGAGCAGCTTCGTCCACAATTGGGCCGCGCGAAGTGTTAATGAGAAATGCAGAGGGCTTCATTTGCGCGAGGTGCTTGGTAGACGCCAGGCCGCGTGTTTCCGGCAACAGCGGAACATGAAGCGAAATGAAATCGGATTCGGCGAAAAGGCGGTCGGCGCTGACAAATTCGGCAGAAAATTCGCGCTCGGCATCCAGCGGCGCACGTACAGCGTCAGTGTAAATGATGCGCATATTGAATCCGCGAGCTCGGCGCGCGACGGCACGGCCGATACGCCCGAATCCTACGAGCCCGAGAGTCTTGCCCCACACATCGGCGCCGCAAAGCTGATCGAGGTCCCAGCCTGTCCATTGGCCGGAGCGTGTGAGCCGATCCCCTTCGAGCAAACGGCGGGCGACGGCCATCAGAAGAGTCCAGGCGAAGTCGGCGGTGGTTTCGTCGAGGACGCCCGGAGTGTTGCTGGCGAAAACCTTGTGCCGCGTGCAGGCGGGAACGTCAATATTGTCAAAGCCGACGGCGACATTTGCGACGATTCTTAGTTTGGGCGCGGCGTCGAGCACTTCATCGTTGATTTTTTCGGTGAGGAGGCAAATGAGGGCGTCTTTGCCGGCGACGTGTTCGAGCAGCGTGGCACGCGAGGGACTGATGGGGCCGCGCCGGTAGTCAACATCGCAGCGGGCTTCGAGAAGTTTGCGGGCCGGCTCGAAAAGTGAATGTGTGGCATAGACCTTGGGCTTTTCCATGGCGAATCCTCGAGTTGCAGAAACGGGAGATTAACACATTCGGGCGGGGCGCGCAGTCGGAGGAAGCACAAGCCAATTGCGATGCGTTGACGCAGCTTGGCGGCGGCGACTATAGTGGCGAAGCTGCCGCAAAATGCGCCGAATCCGTGGATAAACAAATCATTCGCGAATTGGAACAATTGCTGGGACGCGAGTCAGTGCTGTCCGCTCCAGACGACCTGTTGCTCTACGAATACGACGGGTCGGTGGAAGAGGCGCGGCCGAATTGCGTGGTGTTTCCGCGGACGACGGCGGACGTTTCTGCGATTGCGAAGATTTCCGCGCGGCACGGCGTCCCGATGGTTGGGCGCGGCGCGGGAACAGGTCTTTCGGGAGGCGCGCTCGCGCCGCAGGGCGGCATCCTGACGGTTTTTTCGCGGATGAACAAGATTTTGAGAATTGACGCCGAGAATTTGCGCGCGGTTGTGCAGCCGGGCGTGGTGAATCTGGATGTAACTCGCGCGGTGGAACACCTGGGGTTGTATTTTGCGCCGGATCCTTCGAGTCAAAAAGCATGCACGATTGGCGGAAACGTAGCGGAAAACGCGGGCGGTCCGCACACATTGGCGTATGGCGTCACGACGAATCATGTGACGGGGCTGGAGTTGGTGCTCCCTAACGGCGACGTGGTGCGCGTGGGCGGGGCGACATGCGAGACGCCCGGATACGATTTGACGGGGCTAATGGTGGGCTCCGAAGGCACGCTCGCGATCGTGACGGAGATTACAGTGAAACTTTCACGGAAGCCGGAGGCGGTGAAAACTCTGCTGGCGGTATTTAATGTGATTGAAGATGCACCGGAAACCGTGGCGGATTTGACCGGGCGCGCGATTACTCCCGCGGCGTGCGAAATGCTGGACGGGTGGACGCTGCGCGCTGTGGAAGAATTTGTGCATGCTGGATTTCCACTGGATTGCGGCGCGGTGCTGCTGATTGAAGTGGAAGGATTAAAGGAAGCGGTGGAGGAGCAAGCGGCGCAAATCGAAGAGGTCTGCAAGCTGCACCACGCGCGAGAAGTGCGCGTGGCGCGCGATTCACGCGAGCGCGACCTGTTGTGGAAAGGCCGGAAGAACGCGTTCGGCGCAGTGGGAAGACTTTCGCCGAGCTACTACGTGCAGGATGCGGTGATTCCTCGAACAAAGCTGCCGGAAACTCTGCGGAAGATCAATGAAATTGGGCAGCGCTACGGATTTCAGATTGGAAATATTTTTCACGCGGGGGACGGGAACCTGCATCCGATAATTCTGTTTGATCAGCGCGATCCGGAGCAATTCCGTCGGGCAATAGCCGCATCGGGAGAAATCATGCGGCACTGCATCGAGTGCGGCGGCGCGTTGACGGGCGAACATGGCATCGGCATGGAAAAGAACGAGCTGATGCCGCTGATGTTCTCTGATGCGGATCTAGAACTGATGCGGCGCATGCGCGACGCGTTTAATCCTGCGGGTTGGCTGAATCCTGGGAAGATTCTGCCGCTGGGCAAAGGATGCGGCGAAGTGCGGATTCCGCAATCAGGCTCCGCTACTGTGGGTGCGATGTGACGGCCCCACTGCAAGGACACACGAGTGACCTCGCAGAAGAAGTGGCTGCGCGGTTGGCGCGAACAATTGGAGCGGCAAATGTTTTTTCAGGGCCTACGAAACTTGCGGGATACGAAGTAGATGGAATGCGGCCCGCGGCCGCGGTACTGGCGAAATCGGCGGAAGAAATTTCCGAGTTATTGCGAATTGCAGCGGCGGAAAAACTGGCGGTGATTCCGTGCGGCGGCCGAACGAAGTTGGGCATAGGAATGCCCCCTGCGCGATATGATGTCGCGCTGGATCTTTCATGCGTGAACAAGGTTCTGGCATACGAGCCGCGCGATTTGACGCTCGGTGTTGAACCGGGCGTACGGTTTGCTGAGCTTGCAGAGGTGCTGGCTGGTGAAAGACAGTTTTTGCCACTAAATCCTCCTTTTCACCAGGGCGCAACGATCGGCGGAATCCTGGCGGCGGATTCGGCTAGCCCCCTGAGGCATGCGTACGGAGGGCCGCGGGATTATGTCCTAGGACTGGAATTTGTCACGGGCGATGGCACGCCCGCGAAAAGCGGTGGGCGCGTTGTGAAAAATGTGAGCGGTTACGATTTGCATAAGCTGCTAATCGGATCGCTGGGGACCCTTGCAGTAATCACGCGCGCGAATTTCAAGACTTTTCCGTTGCCGCCCGCGCAAGCTGTGTTTTTGGCCGCCTTTGGCGATGCTACGGCAGCGCTGGAATTTTGTGGGACTTTCGGGCGTTCACCGCTCGGGGCAATGCAAGTGGATGTGATCTCACCAGAAGCCGGCAGCCTTTTGAAAACGGGTGCGACAGGGGAAATCGCGTTGCAAGAGCAGCGTTGGTGCGTAGTCGTCTCGACGGCGGGAAGCGAGAAGGTCGTCGAACGGCAGAAACAAGAATTACCGGCACTCAGCGCACAAAGTAACGCTGCGGACTTTGTTGTGCTGGGCGACACGATGGAATCCATGCGCGTTGCGGCGGCACTGCTTGGGCGAATTTGCGAATTCCCTTCCATCGCGCTGGCAGCCGATGCGCAGGCGGCGATATTCCGAATTGTGGCGCTGCCATCAGCGATGGACGCCGTCGCGCAGCTGCTAAGCAATGTGGCGTCGGAACACTCAATGGCAGCAGCGATGGTTTTGCGTCCGCACGGGCTGATTTATTTCGCGCTCTTGCCTTCGCGGGGCGCTTCAGTTGAGCAAGGAAAGCTTATGCAAACTGCAAAAGCAGTGTTTCGCGCGATGGACGAGCTTGGCGTGAAGGCGCGGATCGAGTTTGCGCCGGTCGAACTGAAGCACGCCGTGAATGTGTGGGGAGCGGCGCGGCCGGATTTCGAGTTGATGCATCGCGTCAAGAAGGTTTTTGATCCGGGAAACGTGCTTAGCCCAGGACGATTTGCCGGAGGGATTTAATGGGGCGGCGTACGGAAGGGCTAGGACTTTCCCCGCACTGGCCTCCGCTCAAAAATCAACGTGAAGACGGAGTCCAGGAACAATTACAGGGCCGCGAGCTTGGTTATAGCCGGGATCGTTGATGTGCTGTAGATCTACCGAAGCAAAAAGCCCGCGCCACATGTGAACTGTGTAATAAGCTTCGACAATTTTCTCGGGAGAATATGTGAGCGCGCCGTCGCCGAGAAGAAAACCGAGTCCGCCAAGAGCGAGGTAGCGCGCGTGATCGTTGCTTAAACCATTGATAGAAACGGCGCCGCCCGCGCGGTCATTGGTGCGCCGCCACACTTTGCCTTTCACGTAAACGCCGAGTTCCAGCGCTCGATCCACTTCGGTATACGCAAATGATTCGTTCCGGCCGTCAGCCCAGCCCAGCCGTCCGAAGACGCCGAACTGCTCTGCCAGATCCTGCTCAAAATTGAGGCCGAAGCCATATTTGACGCGCCCCTGTTGGCGCGTGGCGATGATGTTAGGCTGTGAGGTTTCTCCAGCGAGGAAATCATTGATCGCTTCCCGATAGCTGCCCATGTTGGCGTGATTCATGAAGCTTAGAAAACGAATGACTCCCGCGCGGTGCGGGAGAAAATTGCGGCTATAATCCGCTTCCACATTTTCCGAGTGTGCGCGCAAGAGGTCGGCATCAAGATAAATTCCATTTGCTACCTTGGGCATCATGGCTTCGGCAAAACGCAGGGACCAAGAATGATCATCGTATTCGACGATGGCTCCATCGGTGTAGCCGCGCGTATCGGCCGCGTAGTCGTAGACTCCGTTGTTATCCACGGTCCAATTGAGAAATTGCAAATGGTCGTCGCTGCCGCCGGAATTGTTATCGAAGAAATCCGCGAGGTCGAATTTCCCGATGCGGAACTCGATTCTGCGAGCCGGCAACGATGTGGCTAATCCGAATGGCCCTCGTTCCGCTGAAACGCGTTCACTGCTGAGCGGGATAATCTGTCGCAGCATCAGCCGCGCCAAATAGGGCGCTCTGGAAAGCTGTATACCCTGAACGGTGCGAACGTCATCGAGGTCAGTGATGCCCGCAAGCCCAACGGCACCGCCGATGCCGCCACCCGTGGCGTCTTCCAAATCCGCAAGAACTTCCGTTGTGTGAGTAATCTCAAAGCCGGTATAAAGCGTGAGGATGTGCGTCGTTGCACTCTGGGCTTGAGCCGACAAACTATTTGGCCCGCTGTACTGCGCGGGAAATGTCGGGTGCCACTGGAAAACCACATTGCCCTGACCGGAAATCCAGAAACGGCTGGTATCGGAATGAGGGAACAGTGTTGCGGGTGTGGATTCCGAATCGGTGTCCCCGTTACTCGCTGGGGTTGGAGCGGCAGGTGCTGGCGGCGCAGATTGCCCGCGAACCCCGGGCGGACACATTGCGAAGGCTAGCAAGAAAAAACCCAGAATGAATGATGGTCTTCGCATATCTCCGTCTAATTCCCTACTCGACCGGCGAATTCGGTAATCTTTATAACCTCGCGATTCAGGAACAGCGTCGTTAATGCCAGGTGAACTGGAAGCGCCAGCCCGAGTCGCGCTGCTTTGACCCAAGCCATCCACGTGCTCCAATTCTTTGGGTCCTTGAATTCTGCGCTTATTCAATAGATACCATACCCAGATAGGGTAGTCAATGCAAAGGGCGCATTTTTGTATGAGCAATTAGATTGCTAAGGGGGATGAAAACTGGTCGTAGATCGCCGGAACCCGCTGAAGGTATTAATCCCCCGTGAATTTGAATGCCTCTCCGGCGTATAGTCTCAATGAATATGCCCTTTAACGCGATTGACGCGGCCAAGTCGCCGGATGCGATCCTTTCCGAAAAGCCAAAATACGAGGATTACGCGCGCTGCGTGCATTGCGGGCTTTGTTTGAATCATTGTCCGACGTACCGCTTGTGGGGACGCGAAGCGGATTCTCCGCGCGGGCGCATTCGCCAGATGATGCTCGTGGAAGAGGAGAAACTCGCCGTTGGCGACATGTTTGTTACGCACATGGACCGGTGCCTCGATTGTCGCGCGTGCGAGACGGTGTGTCCTTCGGGCGTTGAATACGGAAAGTTGATTGAATACGCGCGCGGACAAATCGAGCGTGAATACCGAAGACCGTTTTTTTCACGAGTGGCGCGAGATTTGTTTTATCGGAGATTGCTGCCGTTCCCGTCGCGGATTGCGATGACGGGAAGACTGATGCGGATTTATCAGCGATCGGGATTGCAACGGCTCGCACGGGCGTCAGGAGTGTTGCGGCTCCTGGGGTTGGCAGAGCGCGAACGGCTGATGCCTGCGATGAGCGGAGATTTCTTTTTTTCGCGCCTGGGAAAGACCTTCCAAGCCACGGGGCCGCGGCGAGCCCGCGTAGCTTTCTTTGCGGGGTGCGTGGCGCAAGTTTCATTCACGGAGCTAAATGACGCGACGATTCGCGTGTTGCAGGCAAACGGCTGCGAAGTGACCGTGCCGGCGGGGCAACTTTGCTGCGGAGCGTTATGCGTTCATGCTGGAGTGCGGGACGTCGCGGAAAGCTTAGCGCGCGCAAATCTTTCCGCGTTTCTTGCTGAACCATTTGACGCGGTGGTGACAAATGCAGCGGGTTGCGGCTCAACACTGAAGGAATATGAGCAACTCTTCGCTATTGGATCGGATGAACACATCAAAGCAAATCAGTTTCGCAAGAAAGTGCGCGATGTGACCGAGTTTCTGGCGGAACTGGGGTTAGTTGCGCCATTTCGTGCCGTTCCATTGCGGGTGACATATCAGGATTCGTGCCATTTGCTGCACGGACAAAAGATTTCAGAAGCTCCTCGCATGCTGATTCGCGCGGTGCCCGGCGTGGAGCTGGTGGAAATGGCGCTTGGGGATCAGTGCTGCGGATCGGCGGGCGTTTACAACGTTACGGAAACAAGGGCGGCGCTGGATATTCTGGCATCAAAGATGGAAAACATTCGTGCGACGCGAGCGCAGGCAATTGTTACGGCAAATCCCGGGTGCATATTGCAATTGCGCGCGGGTGCGCAGATTCATGGGACAGGCCAGGAAGTAATGCATGTAGTGGAGTTGCTGGATCGCGCGCTGGTGACATAAATCCTTGAACGCTAGGAGCCTTGCTCTCCAGACTTGGGGCCGAACGCCTTCGCAACCACGCGCGTGACCATCCGGCGTGGCAGAAGACGCTGAGAGTGGGCGCCTACGTAGTTTTTCAATCCTGAGATTACGTAACTTCGGCCACTGGCCAGCGCCTTCAATCCTGTGTGCGCCACTTTTTCAGCCGTTTCCCGTTTACGAAGGATACGTTTGGGCTGGCCGGCGACCATGCTGAATTCGCTTTCAGTCGAACCCGGGCACAATGCGCACACGCGGATGCCGTATTGCGCTACTTCTTCAGCCAGACCTTCGGCGAAGAGCAGATCGAATGATTTTGTGGCGGCATACGTAGTGAGATACGGCACGGCTTGAAACGCGGCGGTTGATGCAAGAATCAAAATGTCGCCCCTGCGGCGCGTAACCATTCTCGGCAAATACAAATGACTGAGGTGAACTACGGCGGCGATGTTCACTTGGACCATTTCAAGCTGGCGAGTGAGTTCGCTGCTTTCGAATTCACCGTAGGCGCCAAACCCGGCGTTGTTGATAAGCAGGTCGACGTCAATTCCCTTCCCTTGGGTGAAGGCGAAAATTTCGTCGGGGCCTGAGGGCTGCGCGAGATCAGCAACGCAAATTTCTGTCTTGATGGCATGCTTGCCAGTTAGTTCGGAGGCTAGTTCTTCCAGTCGCTCGCGGCGGCGGGCAGTAAGAACGAGATTTGTTCCTCCAGCGGCCAGCTCAGCGGCGAAGGCAAGGCCAATGCCTGCGCTTGCTCCGGTAAGAACTGCCCATTTGCCTCGCCAGTTTTCCATGTCACCTTCGTTCGGGATTGGGGTTGGACGTATGCGCGCCTACCAGTTTGATGCACGACACCAGCGTGTGATGCATTCTACCATCGTAATCGCATACATCTCGCGGGTGCCTGTACGTTGTGAAATGGAATCGACCAGCGGCGAGCACAAAGAGACCCTATGGAGAGATGCCGCGCTCAGCGAGCATAAAAGCAAAGTGCGCCGCTGCCGAGACGCGACGCACACCGCCAGTGCCGGTGATTCCATAGGCCCGATCTGGATTCTCCCTCATCTTCGCCTGAAATAATCGATTCCAATAATCAAGAGTCGAGATGGTATACGCCTAGACTGAACGGCTGTTCTTTTTCTGAACAGCCGTTCAGTTCATTATTGACACGGATTTCCAAGCATGTTACCTATGACAAGACTGCGCTAGATGCAGCCCTCCTTGATTTGCCCTTGGAGAAACGAGTTGCTGAATAAGCGAGCATCGAAAAAAGTGTCCCCCCGCGCCGAGCGTCGTTATCTTGCACGTCGTCTGCAAATTCTGCGCGCCGCGGGAAAAGTGTTCCGGATGCAAAGGTTCACCGACACGAAAATGCGCGATATTGCGGCCGCCGCCGATCTTTCCCCGGCGAATCTCTACAACTATTTCAAAGGAAAGCACGAGTTGCTTTTTTTCTGCCAGGACAATTCACTCGACAGGATGCTGGCTGCGCTCAGAACTGCTCGTTCCGTGAAGGAGAGCGCGGCAGAGAGACTGAGGTTAGTGATTGAATCTCACCTGCGCTGCGTGCTCGACGAAGTTGAGGGGGCCGCGGCGCATCTTTTGACATCTCACCTGCCAGCTCGCCTGCAGCGTCCTTTGGTGGCCAAACGCGACCGCTACGAAGATGGCGTCCGCCAATTGATCGTTGCCGGGGCTCAGTCGGGGGAGTTCATACCATGTGACGCGGCGCTCGCCGCCAGAGCCATCCTGGGAGCGTTGAACTGGAGCGTGCGATGGTTCAACCCTGAAGGCCCTCTGACCGCAGCCCAAATCGCAGAGGAATTTGCGTATTTTCTAATCCGAGGTTTGATGACGAAACCGTTGGCCTTTCGGCGACGAACGTCTGTCCGGAGCGTGCCGCATGCAGTGCGCAAACTCATTCCGCGGGCGATCAGTAAGCAAGCGTCGGCCGGTTGATTTTTCCGGGAGGTAATGCAAAGTGACTATATTGCCTGTCAGTTCCATATTCCCTGCCGAATCCAGGAAGACGGCCCGCATTACGATTTCCTTGAACGGAGAAAAAACGGACGTTTCATTCGCCCCTTACAAGACTCTTTTGGAAGTGCTGCGCGAAGACATGGGCCACACGGGCACAAAGCACGGCTGCGAATTAGGGGAGTGCGGTGCTTGCGCCGTACTCGTAAATGGTAAGCCGGTGCTGTCGTGCCTCATGCTGGCGCTCGAATGCAACGATGTGGATGTGACGACGGTTGAAGGATTAGGCGCGGGCGGACAGTTGCACCCCTTGCAAGAAGCGTTCGCCGATCTAGGCGCAGCACAATGTGGTTATTGCACGCCGGCTATCCTGGTGACGGCGAAAGCGCTGCTGGATAAGCACCAGAATCCGACGCGCGATCAGATTCGCGAGGCGCTTTCGGGAGTTCTTTGCCGCTGCACAGGATACCTGCAGATATTCGAAGCCGTGGAGTCCGCAGTCTTGAAAATTGCCGCAGCGAAGAAAACGGAATCGCTGGCATAGAACTTCTTAAGCGCGAGGGCACGGCAACATTGTGCCGCGTCGCGGGTAGATCAGGAGATACCGTGCCGAAGGTAGAAGAACCGCCGGTTGTTACCATCGAGAAGAAGGAAGAAGGGACGGAGGAGTTGCGCGTGATTGGCGTGCCGCGCAGGCGAGTGGACGCGCGGGCCAAGGTAACCGGGCAGACGCGGTTCGCGGACGACATCACTCTCCCGAGGATGGCGTATTGCAAGTTGTTGCGTTCGCCACACCCACACGCGCGCATCCGGAGCATCAATACATCGCGGGCGATGGCCCATCCAGGCGTCTATCTGGTCCTCACCGGAGAGGATTTGCCAATCGAGTACGGAATCATTCCAGTGAGCCAGGACGAACAGGCCCTGTGCTCCGATCATGTACGGCATGTGGGCGATCCGGTGGCTGCAGTGGTGGCACGCGAGGAGTTAACCGCGCTTGAAGCGCTCGATTTGATTGACGTGGAGTATGAGATTTTAGCCACGATTTCCGATCCGGAAGAGGCGCTAACGACTCCGTCGCCGCGGATTCACGACTACGGCGAGGAAGGCAATATCCACAAGCGGGTGTCGCTGCAGTTCGGAGACGTGGAAGCAAGCTTTGCGGAAGCGGACGAGGTCTTCGAAGACATCTTTTTCTTCCAAGGCAATACTCACCTGGCGATTGAGCAGCATGCGTCGGTGGCGATGAAAGATCCAGAGGGGAAACTGACGATCTGGTCGAGCACGCAGACCCCGCATTACCTGCACAAGGCGCTGGCGAAGGTGCTGCAGATGCCTGCGGGACATATCCGGGTGATCGCGACTCCCAATGGTGGCGCCTTTGGCGGGAAGAGCGATCCTTTCAATCATGAAATTGTGGTATCGAAGGCGGCGCTAATCTTGGATCGGCCAGTGAAAATCTGTCTGACGCGCGAGGAGGTTTTCTACTGCCATCGCGGGCGGCATCCAGTGCTGATGAAGTTCAAGACCGGCGTGAAGAGCGACGGTACGATCACGGGAATGCACCTGCAAACCTTGATTGATGGGGGCGCATACGGGTCGTACGGGGTGGCGAGCACGTTCTACACAGGCGCGCTCCAGACGACGACGTATCACATTCCGCGGTACAAGTTTCAGGGTTGCCGCACGTTTACGAATAAGCCTCCTTGCGGACCCAAGCGCGGCCACGGCACGGTTCAGCCTCGATTCGGGCAGGAAGTTCAGATCGATAAGATCGCCGAGAAGTTGAAAATGGACCCGGCGGAATTCCGGCTTAAGAACGCCACGAAGCCGAACTCATTGACGGCGAACTTCCTGCAGCTCGGGACCGTCGGATTGCCCGAGTGCATTCGAAGGGTCGTGAAAATTTCGGGGTGGAATGAAAAATTCCGCAAACTGCCTGAAGGGCGCGGCGTGGGCCTGGCGTGTTCGTGTTATTTGACGGGCGCGGGCCTGCCGATTTATTGGAATTCGATGCCGCATTCGGGAGTGCAACTGAAACTCGATCGCAGCGGCGGCGTGACGGTGTTCTGCGGGGCGACCGAAATCGGGCAGGGTTCGGACGATATGCTGGCGGCGATTGTTGCCGAAGTGCTGGGCGTCGATACGTTCGACATTCGCGTTTACACCGGCGATACAGACCTCGGGCCAGTGGATTTGGGGTCCTACTCGAGTCGCGTAACGATCATGGCGGGAAATGCAGCGCTCCAGGCGGCGGACCGGGCGAAATCACTGATTGCGGAAGCCGTGGGGATAAAGCTTGAAGTGCCGAAAGAGCGGCTGCGCTTCGCCGATCATCAGGTCTACGACAAGGAATCTCCTGAGCGGCGCGTTTCGTTCCAGGATGCGATATGCCTGGCCGAGTCGAAATTCGGAACCGTGGGGACGGTGGGCTCGTACACCCCGCCGAAATCTCGAGCGCTGTACAAAGGCGGCGGCGTAGGGCCATCTCCAACCTACTCCTACTCGGCCGCGGTAGTTGAAGTAGAAGTGAATCCGGCAACCGGATGGATCACGGTGCCGAAGATTTGGATTGCCCACGACATCGGGCGAGCACTGAATCCGGCGCTGGTGCGAGGCCAGGTCGAGGGCAGTGTGTATATGGGGCTCGGCGAAGCCTTGATGGAGGAGCAGGAGTTCCGCCGCCTGCCGAAGCGTCTTTCTCACGCACTGGTGCACAAATTCCCGTCGATTCTGGAGTACAAGAGCCCGACGTCACTGGATATGCCCGAGGTGATAACGGAACTGGTGGAAGAACCCGATCCGCGCGGGCCGTATGGCGCGAAGGAAGTGGGCCAAGGGCCCCTGCTTCCGGTGATTCCAGCTGTCGCGAACGCAGTGTATGACGCGGTGGGCGTTCGCGTGGATGAATCGCCGATTACTCCGGAAAAAATCTTGAAGGGTTTGGAGGGGAAAAGAGCGGGGCGCGCGGGCCGGTATGGCCCCGCCCACTTCCCGACCGTGGACTGGGGTGAGACGCTGTTGGTTCCTCCGCCATGGGAGGGTGGGGACGGCTACGCTATTAATGAGAAGTCGCGCCGCGCAAGAGAACGCCAAGAGAAAGAGAAGGCGAACCGATCATGATGCGGTTACCGCTGTTTGAGTTTCGCTCGCCACGCAGCGTAGCGGAAGCTGTGCGCATTTTGCACGGCGAAGGGAAAAATGCGATGCCGCTGGCCGGGGGAACAGACCTGCTGCCGAACATGAAGAGGCGGCAACAAGTGCCACGCATGCTGATGAGCCTTCGCCAAGTGGAGGGGTTGCGCGAGATTCAGTTGGACGATTCGGGTCTGCGGCTGGGTGCGTGCCTGACGCTGGCCGACATCGCACAGGAGCCGCGGTTCCGTAACGGCTATTCCGCGCTTTGGCAGGCGGCGGCTCAAGTGGCCACACCACACATTCGAAACATGGCGACTTTGGGCGGCAACATATGCCTGGACACGCGTTGTAATTATTATGATCAAAGCTACGAATGGCGGAAGGCGATCAACTTCTGCATGAAGAAGGATGGCACTCGATGCTGGGTGGCGCTGAGTAGCCCGAAATGCGTAGCGGTGTCGTCGACGGACACGGCACCCGCATTAATTGTGTTGGGCGCGCGCGTGAGGCTTGTATCACACTCGGGCGAGCGGGAGATCTTGCTTTCGGACCTCTTTAACAATGACGGTATGAATTATCTGACGCGGCGACCGGACGAGATTCTGACGGAAGTGCTGGTGGATTCTCTTCACAAATGGAAGAGCACATACTGGAAGTTGCGGCGCAGGGGATCCTTCGATTTTCCGGTACTCTCCGTCGCAGCGGCGGCGAAGATGGGGGAAGACGGGACTGTGGAAGATGCGCGGATCGTGATCAGTGCCGTGGCGCCACGTCCCCTTGTGGCATTGGAGGCGGCAAAGTCTCTTGTGGGGCGTCCGCTCGACCAGAAGGCGATTGAGCAAGCAGCCATTCTTGCCAGCAAGCTCGCTAGGCCACTCGACAACACAGATTTTGATATGACCTGGCGCAAGAAGGTCACCGTTGAGTTCGTAACCCATGCACTCCGCGAACTACGCGGGGATGACATGCGGGCCGAGCGTCAGAGTGTGACCCGACACACGCTGATGTGATCATTTGTGACTCTCTATTTGTCTGGTCGTTGCGGCAGATCGGCTGCAAACGACAAACGCCTGTTTTGTTAACTTCAGATGTGGTGGAGCATTGGACCTGACATAGGTCTAGCCAACCGAAACTTCCACGCAGGGCAGCTTGTGGTTCGCCAAAACTCTGTCCACCTCCGTTTTCAACAACATGGGCAGTTGCCATTCACAGGCGACCTGCGATAGCACGCCGATATGTTACACACTCTTGAGCTCTTTTTGACCTCGTTCGTTCGCCTTTTCCGCTCGCGTCGGAGCCTCTTGCTTGAAAACCTGGCGCTTCGGCGACAACTCGTCGTCTTCAAGCGCAAGCATCCTCGTCCGCGCCTGACTGCGTTCGACAAGCTCTTTTGGGTCCTCGCGCGAAAGTACTGGGCCCGATGGAAACAAGCCCTGATCGTGGTGAGCTCAGATACGATTCCCCGCTGGCACCGCGCTGGTTTTCGACTCTACTGGGCTTGGCTTTCGCGCCATCCCGTCTCCTTGGGAAGAAAACACATCAGCAAGGATCTTCGTGAACTCATCTTTCGCATGGTAGTTGAGAATCCCACTTGGGGAGCTCCGCGCATCCATGGGGAGTTGCAAATGCTCGGCTTCGGAGTCTCCGAGCGAACCGTTTCGCGATGGGTTCAGCGGGCGCCGAGGAACCCCGAAAAGATCGCTCGGTGGAAGGCATTTCTCAAGAACCACCGCAGAGTCATTGCCGCAATGGACTTCTTTACCGTGCACACGGTCACCTTCGGAATCCTCTACTGCTTTTTCCTCATTGGCCATGATCGTCGGCGCATCCTGCATCTCAACGTGACGCGCAACCCGACTAGCCCCTGGGTTGTGCAGCAGTTGCGCGAAGCATTCCCGTTCGAGGCCCCTCACAGGTACTTAATTCTTGACCGCGACATGAAGTTCGGTCTCGACGTAATTGCTGCCATCGAAGCCATGGGGAGCAGGCCCAAGAGAACTTCGATCCGAAGCCCCTGGCAGAATGGAGTCGCCGAGCGATGGGTGGAGAGCTGCCGCCGCGACTTGCTCGATCATGTGATCGTACTCAACGAGAGGCACTTGAAACGCCTTCTCAGCGAATACATTCGCTACTACCACGAAGACCGCACGCACTTGGGGTTGAGTAAGGAAACGCCGGGCGGGAGAATCCGCTCGGCGCATCGTGGTCGCATGATCGTGCAAGCAAGACTCGGCGGCCTGCATCATCGCTACGACCGAGCCGCGTAGAAAATACTGTTGAATCGGGTTTTCCGCAGGGAGGTCCATGCCTTGATTCACTCAGACCGAGTCGTTTCCAGCACCTGCCTGAGACTCTTTACTCATTCCAGATCGAAGAAGAGCAAATGGAAGCGCAGAATCGGAGTCGTTTTGAATTTTGGCGAAGGACAACAACAGTTTTTCGACTGGTTTTGCCGTATGATATCCGAATGAAGACAAGCGACCTGACGGCAAAACAGTTGTGTTCTGTCCCCTGTCCTACATGCGGTGTCGCTCCTGGTGAGCGCTGTTTGCTGCAATCTGGTGCCCCGCGCTCAGGACCACATGTGGACCGGAAGCTTTCCGCAACTGAGGCAATTGAGAAGAAAAGAATTCCCCGTCGTTCTGGATGTCGATAAATCCCCTTCCGAAACAACAATCTGAAATATGCGCTGGCAGCCCACCCTACCAACAGTGATTTGGAGCTATGCCGCTCTCCGATAAGCGCGAAAGTTTGTGCTTACTCGTGCAGGACAACACTTAAGAGGGAACCGTGAATCTGAAGTCCGCCATTATAATGAATGAAGCCCAATTTCCTGAATTTGTTCATGAACAAATTCACCCGCGACCGCGTTGTGCCAATCATTTCCGCCAGCATCTCCTGTGATATTTTGGGAATCGTGGTTTGCGGGTGGGGTTCCTTACCGTACTGAGCGAGCAGTAAAAGAGTTCGAGCCAGCCGTTTCTCACTCGAATTGAAAAGCTGATCGATCAAATCCTCCTCGATTCGGATGTTCCGTAAGAGCATGAAGGACACGAAGCGGTCGGAGAAAGCATGTTCAGCGTGGAGCACGCGAATCATCTCGTTTCTTTCAATGGCGAGTAAAGTCGTTGGAGTAATCGCGGTCGCTGTCCCCATACGAATAGGCTGACCTGACATGCTGCCCTCGCCAAAAAAGTCACCGGGTCCCAGAATCGCCAGGACTGCTTCTTTGCCGACCTCATTGACAATAGAGAGCTTTACGCCGCCCTTTTGAATGTACATCACACGCGTAGCGGGATCGCCTTGAGAGTAGACCTTCTGTGATCTTCGATATTCCACAACTTTTCTCGCCACTCCAGCCGAATCGAGAAAGGTTTGAGCTTTGAATACGGGCAGCTTCACATTTTTGAGTTTTTGGGCCATCGCAGCCGGGTGAAACCTCAAACCAAATTTATCTGCGAAGGAGGGTTACTGTCTGTAGGGTATCAAACACTATCCGTGGGCTATTTCAGTCTAATCTCGCGATTATACTGTTGGATAACTCCTGGTCGGGTCGAGGACTGGCGCCATGCGCCGTAGGTTCGGCCTATCCGTTGCTCCCCGTTTCCTCTGGGAGTTCTATAAAAGGTGTAATCGCCGGAGCGAAACTAGACCGCGTCACGCCGTGAGAACGGGTGATGCGGCGGAGGAAAACTAGACCGCCGGATCTTGGTTTCACGAACGGTTGTGGAGAAGGCCAGGTTCGTGGGACACCGGAGGGATGTACACCGTGGAGATCTATGGACGTGTTCGGCGGGCCGTGTTGGTGGAAGGCAAGAGCGAGCGTGCGGTGGCGCAGGAGTTTGGGATCGCACGCGAGACCGTACGCAAGATGCTGCGGTATTCGGTGCCGCCGGGCTACCGGCGGGAACGGCCGGTAAAGCGGCCCAAGCTGGGGCCGTGGATCGGCGTGATCGACGCCATTCTGAAAGAAGACAAGAACAGCCCGGTGAAGCAACGGCATACGGCGAAGCGGATCTTCGACCGGTTGCGGCAGGAGTACGCCTACACGGGCGGCTACACGATCGTGAAGGACTACGTGCGTTTGCAGCAGGTGCGGACACGGGAGATGTTCGTGCCACTGACCCACGCGCCTGGGAAAGCACAAGCGGACTTCGGAGAAGCCTGGGTGATGGTCGCCGGAGTGAAATGCAAGGCGCACTACTTCGCCATGGACTTGCCGCAGTCGGACGACTGCTTCGCGGCGGCATTTCCGGCGGAGACGACGGAAGCGTTTCTGGAAGGACACGTGCGCGCCTTTGCTTATTTCGAGGGAGTGCCGCGGCAGATTCTCTACGACAACACAAGGCTGGCGGTGGCGAAGATTCTGGGTGGCGGAGAGCGAAAGAAGACGCGGGCGTTCTCGGAACTGCAGAGCCATTACTTGTTTGAAGAGAAGTTCGGACGTCCGGGCAAGGGCAACGACAAGGGGAAGGTGGAAGGGCTGGTGGGTTACGCACGGCGGAACTTTATGGTGCCGATTCCGCGGGTGGGGAGTTGGGAGGAGTTGAACACGCATCTGCGGGAGCAGTGCGGGCAGCGACGGGAACGGCGGTTGCGGGGACAGGAAAAGACCATTGGGGAACGCTTCGAGCGCGATCGCACTGCACTGTTGCCGCTGCCGGAGGCGGCGTATGAGGCATGCGAGAAGCGCACGGCGCGGGTGAGTTCCCTGTCGCTGGTGCGCTATCGCGGCAACGATTATTCGGTGCCAACCGAGTACGGACACCGCGAAGTATTGGTGAAGGGCTATGTGCAGGAGGTGGTGATCGCGTGCCAGAGTGAAATCATTGCTCGGTACGGTCGCAGTTACGAACGTGAGGATCTGGTTTTTGACCCACTACATTATCTGGCGCTGCTGGAGCAGAAGACTGGCGCACTGGACCAGGCGGCGCCGCTGGTGGGATGGGAGTTGCCGGTATGCTTTTCCGAACTGCGACGGTTGCTGGAAGCGCGGCTGAACAAGGGCGGCCGTCGAGAGTATGTGCAGGTGCTGCGGCTTTTGGAGACCTTCCGGTTGGAAGAGGTCGCGCAAGTGATCGAGCAGGCTTTGCATCTGGGAACGATCTCGTTCGATGCGGTAAAGCATCTGCTGTTGTGCCGGATCGAGCAGCGTCCGCCGCGGCTGGACTTGGAGAACTATCCGCACCTGCCGCCGGCGAGGGTGCGTACCACGCAGGCATCGGAGTACATGGCGCTGCTGGGCGAGGTGAACTCGTGAGCGGCACGGCGAACACGGCAACAGCAGATACGCCGCAGGTGCTGCTGGAACATCATCTGAAACTGCTGCGGCTACCCACTTTTCTGCGCGAGTACGACAAGGTGGCGCGGCAGTGCTCGGACGAGAGTGTGGATTATCCGCGTTACCTGCTGCGCATGACGGAGCTGGAACTGTTGGACCGAGAGCGGCGCGCCACCGAGCGCCGCATCCATCAGGCCCGCTTCCCCGTGGTCAAGAGCTTGGACACTTTCGAGTTCCTGAGCATCCCGTCCGTAAACAAGGCACTGGTACTGGAACTGGCGCGGTGCGAATTTCTCCAGCGTCGCGAGAACGTGCTGTTGCTGGGTAATTCCGGCACGGGCAAGACGCATCTGGCGCTGGCGCTCGGTCTCGCTGCATGCCAGAAGGGCCATCGTGTGCGCTTCACGACGGCCGCCGCGCTGGTGCACGAACTGATGGAGGCCCGGGACGAGAAGCGACTGCTGCGCTTCCAGAAACAGATGGCCAGCTACGAACTGTTGCTCGTCGATGAGTTGGGATTCGTGCCGCTATCAAAGACTGGTGCGGAGTTGCTGTTCGAGGTTTTCAGTCTGCGTTACGAGCGTGGCTCGACGCTGGTGACCAGCAACCTGCCCTTTCAGGAGTGGACCGAAGTGCTGGGCTCGGAGCGGCTGACCGGCGCGCTGCTGGACCGACTCACCCACCACGTGCACATCCTGGAGATGAACGGCGAGAGCTACCGCCTCAAGCAGAGCAAGCACAAACGCAACCCTCAACCCGGCCGCTAAATCACCACTACATCTCTCGCGGAGGGTGGCGTCCTCCGCTCCGGCCTAAACGCGGTCCGCAAACCGGACCGCAGGCCTCCGCTCCAGACGCCACCCTCCCTGCCAATCCCCATCTCCCACACACTCATCTGGTCTAGTTTTCCTCCGCCCCAGTGGTCTAGTTTCACTCCGCCCTTGACACCAGCCATCTACGTCCGTGTGAGCACACCAGACCAGCATATCGAATCTCAATTGTATGACCTCCGAAAGTTGGCGGCGCAGCGAGGCTTCGAGGTTGTGCAGGAATACTGCGACCGTGGAATCTCTGGCAGCAAGGCACGCCGCCCGGGGCTGGATGCAATGCTGGTAGATGCACGGCGAGGGGAGTTCTCCGTTCATCTTTGTGCAGCCTTCGACCGGATAGCCCCGTCAATCATCGTAGGGTTGCTCCCATGTGATGGAAGAACGATGCCTCGCGCCTTGGCCTGGATTCCTAGCTGACGGTTCGTGAAAGCGGCGTATGCGACTTCTGGGTCGCCGCCAACTGGCTCAGGTCTCCCGTTGACTCGCAAATAATAGCGTGCGCCTTCGACGTGTTTGATTCGGTTTGCTGTGACGGTGACGTAGGACCAGCGCCAGTTACCCCTTTCGTCTTTGACCTTGCTGGTTATCGAAACTTTTGGTGCCCGCATTTCGGATAGTACTGTCCGTTTCCGGAATGCAGGCGGGGTATTTGGGCGAAAATGCGACAGAAATGCGACAAGACCTTAAAATCCGTCAAATCGCCTTTGTTTTGAAGTATGGCGGAGAGGGTGGGATTCGAACCCACGGTTGAGTTTCCCCAACACACGCTTTCCAAGCGTGCTCCTTAAACCGCTCGGACACCTCTCCGTTTCTGAGGAACCAATCTAACAGAATTGGCGGTACTGATGAAGCGGCTCCGATGCCCGCATGTTCGTGGTCCGTACAACCGATCGAGCGGTAGGGATGGACACGGTTTCCTGCGCACATACAACATCGGGACAAAGCTGCGCGCGAAGCGCGGGTTTGCTACACTTCTCGGGCCACGCTTCATCACCCTGCTCCGGGGTGGTGCAATTGGCAGCACAGCGGCCTTTGGAGCCGTTAATCTTGGTTCGAGTCCAAGCCCCGGAGCCAGTTTTCTCAAGTTAAGATCCCGCGGTTTTCATTGGTAGGAGCTAGACCAGCAATGGCCACCATCTTTCGAACTGGCCATTCCCTCTGGACGTGCCGCTCGCACCGTGCCCTTTATGTCAAAGCTTAACGACCCGAAAAGAGTGTTCGAATGGAAGGTAAATATCTTAGAATCAAACTTGTCCTGTGCGCCCATAGCTCAGTCGGATAGAGCATCTGCCTTCTAAGCGCAATGCTCGCTTCCAACCCTTCCATTTGTTCGTTTGGCTTTCCAGTCTTTCCAACAACTTGGGGAATCTGCTTTTCGCTCAAAGCTAACCCCAATGGCGTGAACACGCAGAGTTTTGGCACAGTTCTGGCACAGCTGGGTTCGCGTGCGGCTGGTGTGAACCTCTTAGTGAGACAATCTTATGGGCACACTGTGCCTTCGCGCGGAGGATTACCGATTTCTCTACGAAGTCTGAATTCCCGGGAATTCTGCAGCACTGCGTCATCTTCAGACTGAGCATCAAAAAGACCTTGGTCATCGCGCCACTTGTATGGCAGCCTGCGATGAACATCCTGCTCGCGTGAGAGCCTTACGATGTTCTCGCAGGCGTTCATCCGCTCAATGGCTCGGCAACGGAATTTCTGGCTGTACCGCTCCCCTCTTTTTCTCTCCACTTTGTAGCTCCTTTCCTGCAAAGTGTGCCTTATGGATGTGTCTCAATCTAGGCATTCTCCTACATTGATAGCGCGACCGGTTTCTTTCAAAAAGGGGCGTCCATATTCGAAGCACTAAAGCAATTAGGCCTTCAGCGCGGATCGAGGCGTTTTGTCGAGGCGGTGAATCACGTTTGCAAAGGCAAGAACCTGCTCATGGTATTGCCTGGAATCAAGCTTTTGGATATGTCCATTTGGACCTTCAGCAAGCAAATAGGGGGGAGTACAAATGTACGCAATCGTGGGAACCTTTGCAGCCCTATACGCAGCCATTCCCGGAGAGAAGGAATGAACGTCGCTGTCCATCACGGCAATCTTCCCAGCGTTGGTTCCTTTAAGAGAATCGACCATAATATCCGGCAAAGGAGGAGTTGGGCAGAAGGCCCAACCTATTTCGGGACGGCCACTACCTTTATATGTATTCGCCACCGGATCATCAACCCATTCGCGACAGCCCAAATGCTCGATTGAGACGAGGGCTACCGCCTTTTGAATAAGATCAGGGCGTTCCCTAACCCATGCTGAAGTTGGCACATATTGCTCGGCGTAATGACCTTCGGACAGCACGCAAACAATTGTGCGGGCGCGTGAAGCCTTGGGTAAACGCGAGAAATATTTCATGAGGTTAATCATTGCAATGCCACCATTTTCTTCAATGGCATTATTCCCGTCGGTATGAGTCCAAAGAAGAATAATTTCCTCAGAAGACGTTCCGGGAAGAGTTGCCAGAATGGTGCGAGTTGGAACATCGGGAGTGGTGTCTGCTTCAAGTGTGAGAGTTACCCGGCCGTCACTTTGTGCGAATTGCTTCAGTTCGTTGCCAGCTTTGCGTCCGACCCAAACTGCCGGCAGTGGTCCACCGGCGCCCATCTTCGTTTGTCCCGAAGCATTGTCGTCGGAAAGATTCGTCCAAGCATAAATGATCCCTAGCGCGCCAGCTTTCTGCAGATCGGAAGCCAGTCCTCTTGGCATCCCAAATCCCGCGAACGCAGCAGTAGACTCGAATTCTGGAAGTTCCGGGGTCCCTTCTGAGTTGAAGACTTCGCGGACGTGACCTTTGAACCAGTCCCCGAAAGGCACAGGCTGGGAAGCAACTTCAACGAGCGCGATCTTGCCCTTCATATCCAGCGGAAGCGTTAAGCTGGAACCGCCCCGGCCAGATGCTGTTTGGTTCAAGGGCGTCGCTGGGTTTCCTACACTGCCGCAATAGATTAGGTCTCCCGTTACCCCTTCCGCCCCAGTGGTTCCTGAATAAGTACAATAGGAACTGAGGGGCACTTCCTTCCCCCCACCCGCTCCAGAAGCTATCTTCACTCCGAAGTTACGGATGTTCCATCGGACCAATGCTGTATGCGGAATTTTGTCAACATCGAGTCCCGATTCTGCAAACTTCTCATCGAGAAAGGTCATGTATTTCTGGTGCGCAGGACTGCCGGTATACTTGGTGCCAAGACCATTCATGAAAACCAACCCATCCCATACTTCCTTCTCTCCAGGGAAGAGCTTTGGATCCACTTGAGGCCCTTGTCCCTCCGCAAGCACACGGAAGGGATCCACCAAGCCTGAAGAAAACAAAGCGAGAGACGATAGTTTGGCACTCGCCTGCAGGAACCGGCGACGAGTTGATCTCATTTTGACCTCATATTTACTCTTGCTGCTAAGCTTCCCGATGAGCGCATAGCCTCGAAGCCAGCTTGCGAGGCATTTCTATAGCGTGAACTGATTCAATTCTAGAAATCCAGCCTCGCCGAAAACTCGATCCATCTGCTGCCCGCCTGTCTGTTGGCGGGCACAAATTGGTTGGTGATGACGCCAAATGACGAAGGGGTCTGCAGACTGAGCGAGGGCGTGGCGAAGTTTACGTTGTTGAACAGGTTGAAAAATTGAAAGGCATACGTCAGCTTCAGCCCTTCATGGATGGTAGTCGTCTTGCCAAGGGCGGCGTCGAAGTTCCAGAAAGGCAGCCCTTGCATCGGAGAGCCACGGCCGTCCCCGGTATCCGTGCTGATCAAGACCGGTCGAAAGCTCGCAAAAACCCCCGCAGGATTGCCGAACAAATTTAGCCCGGTACCGCCAGTGGCGGGATTGCCAGTCGTACCCACACCCCCAGATCCAGCAACGCCCGAATTAACACCTACAGACGGGATCCCCGCAGTCGGTATCGCAGCTACGTTCGATCCTGAGGTACCCGAGCCCCAGACCTGATTGCTTTCGGTCACGGTCAGCGGCAACCCTGTATATTGAGTGTAAATACCAGAGGTGTACCAGCCGCCGATCGCCCTGTTGATCCAGTTGTGCGGGGTTTCAAAACGTCCCTTGCCAAACGGCAAATCGTAGACGAACGTACCGTGCAAGACGAACTTTTGGTTAAACAGCGAAGGACCGTATTCCGTGCCCGGGAAGTAAGTGTTCGGGGAGAGGGTTGGGTTGTCTTGATCAATAACATAGTTATCCAAAGCGCGAGACCAAGTAAAGTTTACATCAAATGTAAGGCCATGGGTCGGACGGGAACGCAAGGCCACATAGCCCGCGTTGTAGTTGGACATACCGGTATCCGTTCGTTCGTAATTGTTTACTACCTGCAGATCGTCAATTGTTGGCAACCCACCAATCAAACGGCGATCATCCACCCCGTTGTTGCCCTCCATGATTGTGCCAAGCTGCCCGTTTATGAATTGAGTCCGAAATGCATTAGCCAGAGTTGTAGTCGCGGAGGCCCCAAGCATGGGCAGGAGATCCGTAAACCATGGTTGCGCAGTTACAGCCGCAGGCGCGGTCCCATTGCGCAGTTGCGTCGCGACAGCATCAAAGGCCTGCGCAAGAGTCTGGCCTGAGATCGGGTCAACCATGAAATATGGCACGGCACTCAAATTCGCATTTTGGGCAAGATCGCGACCATAGTTTCCCGTCCAGCCAGCTTCGAAAATGATGTTGGCCCCAAATGAGTGCTGGAGCGAAACGCTGGCTTCATAAGCTTTTCCATCTTTATCGTTTGGGTCAATCGCATACGAAGAAGCTTGTCCAAAGGGGTTCGCCGGGATGATCGGCGACGATGCCGCTGGAATCACGGGGGCGGGGATATTGCCATCTACGCCGACGCGGTACCAGGACATGCCAGGGTTTGTCGTGCCTGCGGCAGCATTACAATTCGGGCCCGGCGTGCCGCTGACGGCACAGGTTGGCGCCCCTAATTGAGCAGACGACGTGAAACCTACTCCCAACGTGGGCAAAATAACGTTATTAATCTCATTGATTCGAGAATAGTAGATCCCGAAGCCTGTCCTGAGCACGGTCTTGCGATCACCGAATAGCTTCCCAAGAAACCCGCTGCTGTATGCGGGATTCCAAGCGACACCGATTCGGGGCCCGATATCACCCCAGTCGGTGTTATAGGCGGGTTTGTTCAAGGTATTGATTGGAACCCAGGCCATTTGTGGAGCAAAAAAGCTACCGTTCTGAGCCGCCTGCTCTCGCGCATCGATGTAAGACGCCACGTTTATAAGCTGACCCGTCGATTCCTCGGTCATCAAAGCAACACGACCATCTTGATAGGTCGGAGGAGTTTGCCAACCGTAATTGAGCCCGTAGTTGATGGTTATGGAAGGCCGGATGCGCCAAGTATCTTGCACGTAAAAATTAAATGCATAGTGGGCTTCGGTCGCCGTCTGATACGTGCCAAGCGGCTCAGGGCTGAGGTTGTTCTCTCGGACCACACCAGCGGTATTATTATCTACCATGCCGAGCGTGAGAGCATATAAGTTCCCCCAGTTCGAGAGCTGCGAACTGGGAAGGCAGTTGGCAGAAGTTGCGGTCGCACAAACGACAGGAGTGTCAACGGTGGGGATCGAAAGGAAGGACCCCGTGCCCACTGTCGCTTGTATTCCGCCAGCGCCACCCGCTGTCGTTGCACCACGCAGGTTGAATGCGTTCAGATGTCGAATGTCCATGCCGAAGTTTAGGTAGTGTTGCCCAGAGGTCTTGGTAAGATCGTCTGACCACTGCATGTTATGGTCATTTTCAACATCTTGACTGGGATTTCCAATTGGGGAGCTCAGCAATGCGGGGAGGGCCAGATTGACCCATCCCGCGGATGAGTCAGTGCCAGGCAGATCTAAGATCTGAGCTACGCTCGACGCAGACGGACCAGTAAGGGCGGCGAAATTGTCATGTAACCAGCTAAAGTGGAAAGCGTTCACCAGCGTTGGGCTCAGTATGCCAGTCAATGACACCGCCGCAAGGACCCCGTGTAACGGAGCCGCAGAAATGGCTTGAGGCGAATTCGGGTTTAGAATGTCGACAGCAGCCGAAGTAAAATTGCTCTCGTTAAAGGAATTGTAGGTTGCGCTGACCTTCCAATTGGAAGTTATGTTGTGGTCCAGGCGCGCGATATAGAAATTCGTCGAAAGTGGGAGTGGCAGTGATCCGCTAAACCCGGTTGTGTTCAGACCGTCACCGACCGACGAATTATTCCCTGTCGGTTCTTTGGCGTAGAGAGCGCTGATCGTTGGACTTATGCCGATACCACGAGGATCGCACAGCAAATTGCCGGCGGCGCCGCAATCGGCGGCTGTGGCGAGATTATAGGAAACAATGTTGCCCTCGTTGTCGCGGAATTTCAAAATCCCTTCCTTGAGCGAAGCTGTAGGAACCAACTCTGTGAAATCCGCGGAGGCCGGGAACCGTCGCGCTTCATAGTTCAGAAAAAAGAAGTCCTTGTTGTGCCGGATGGGGCCACCGAGGCGCGCCCCGTAGCGGTTGTCATGAGTACTCGGTTTTGCGATTCCCAATTGGTTGTCATTCCAGCTATTGGCATTCAGTAAGCTGTTCTGCGTGTACCAATAGACTGCTCCATGAAACGCGTTCGATCCATGTCGGCCCACTAGAGCCACATTCGCTCCTGGTGCGCGCCCGTAGCTTGCATCTTCAGTTGAAACACCCACGCGATACTCCTCGACGCTGTCCGCGGGTATGGGAACGATGGTTCGAAGACTGGTTAGACTCCCGATTCCAGCCGAATCCGTAATGTCGGCTCCATCGAGAGTGATAGCGTTCTGATCGTCAATATTGCCGGAAACCCGCGCACTGGTACCAGAAGTAGTGACGCCGGGCTGAAGGGTAACCAGCTCCCCCGCGTCGTGCTGCAAGGTGGGCAGGCGCTGAATAGCCTCATCTCCAATAACGTTACCGATTTGCGAATTGGTAGTCTGCAACTCGACGGTAGCTGAGGCCGTCACCGTAACCTCTTGAGTGACCTGCCCGACTTGCAGCGCGATGGCAAAGTTATAGCTCTTCGCGACATCCACGTGAAATTCGTCAACATGTGAGACCTTGAAGCCCTTCGCCGTAATTGATAAGGTATAACTCCCGGGAGTGACATCAGGAAAGACGTAACCGCCTGACCCATTCGTGGCCTGAGTGCGGGAATTATTTGTGGCAGTGTTGAGTAAGGTTACGCTCGCCCCTGCGAGGACACCGCCGGTGCTGTCCGTAACCGTGCCCAGTACCGTGCCGGAGGTCACGGTCTGCCCTTGTGAAACCCTGGCGTAGAACAGGAATATCATTGACAGCACGATCATCCCCTTCAGCCACTTGTTTGCGTTCATCTTGGAACGCCTCCTTTTTTGTCCTTGCCGTTACCCGCTGCCGTACCTCAAAGTGCCGCTCGAAACAGTTCGCGACCAGAAAGCTCCGAGAACCGCAGAATGTTCGAAACGAAATCGAAACTTTCTGGCAACACATCTCGTCACGATGCCCGCTTGACCAAATTCCGAGATTTCGAAGTGCGACTACTGCATTGCATGACCAGACGAGTCGGCTCTCAAACTCTTCAGATCAAGATGATTTACTTCGTCAATGATTTTCGCGTAGGCGCGTGCAACTGCCTCCAGGCCCGGCGCGGGAATCAGCGACGGCGTATCCATGTCGGTGTGGTACTGCACCGGGATGTTAATGGTCTGTAAGGCCGGCGCATCTCTGAAAATGTGCGACATGTCACCCGGGGCGTTCACTTCGGGCTGGGCCAGCGTGCCCACACCGAAAGTCTGAAACGCCTTGATGACAAGCTCATCCAACTGATGCCCACCATTAATTGCGAACATCCGGACACCTGAGGGGGAAGTCGACATACGGACAACTGGCGGGCGGCCCCAATAGTAAATTTCGGTTTCAGCGGTATGCTCGCAGTTGATAATTAGCGCTGTTTTGGCGAAGAACGGTTGCATGTTTTCATGCATCCACGCCGTGCCGGGAGAACCGGCGTGATGCGCGCCAGTTCCTACAAAAGTGATTGTTCGCCTTCGCTGCGATTTCGGAATCTTGGAATAGAACTCGGCCAAGCTCAGCATTGTCGCGACTCCAGAGGCGTTGTCGGAGGCGCCCTGGAAGTACGAATCCATATGCGAAATGACTAGAATATTTTCGTCCGTCATTCCCGGGAGCGTGCCCCAAACATTTGCGGACTTGAGTCCTTCGACTAGGCCGGCATCCAGGCTGATATGTATTTGGGGGGAAGAACCTTCCGGGGCCGCTTCGATTGCGGCGCGAAGTTTCGCTCCGTCTTCCATGCCGATGCAGAACCCTGGAACTGTGAGCGGCCCATTCGAATTCATTTGTGCGGTTACGTTGCCTGGAATCGCCAAGCTGACTAAAATCGCCGCCGCTCCATTCTGCTGAGCGCGTCTCAAACTGTCATCGAGCGTGGCAGTCTGCGTGAAGACACTTGGTTCAGGAATGCTGTAGATTAAGACCGCCTTGCCGCGCACATCCCTGCCTGCGAAATCCGCAGCGGTACCGAGTCCGACCCAAACTATCGGGAGGTCTAGTCCGCTAGAGGGCGTAGATGGTGAACGCCCCATCGGGAATGTTGCCGTCAACGGAATTTGCGAGCTACCCTGAGAGAACGACAGGCTCCATGATTTCGCCATCCATTGGGGAGCCAGCGGAAGTTCCTGAGTCCGAACATCCTGAAGACCAAACTCGTGAAATTTGGCGGCGATATATTGCTGGGTCTCCTGATCGTATTTCGTGCCCGGAATGCGCCCCCAATATTGGACGCCATCCGTCTTGGCTTGCTGAGCAATCGCCGCGACGTCTTCTACGATCTTCTTAATACGCACCCCATCAATTGCGCCATAGACCTTCTCTGAAGCAGGTAGCGGCCAATGCAAATAGGCCTGATCAAGATCGAATAGCGGAGGCGCAACTTCGAACATGTTTCCCGCTGCCGCCTGTGGTGCAGATTGAGTATTTGAAGACTGAGAAGAGCGCCCCTGACCAAATGCAAACCGCAACGTCAGTAAGAATGCGAAAGCAAAAACGATGACTGAGAATTTAGCGACGCGCATATGATGTTTCCCTTCCAACTAGGCTGCTGATCTCATTAGATCGAAACCGGACTGTGCGATGGCCCGCGAAGTCCGCCCTCGATTCAACTCCGCGATAATTGTCTTTTCCGATTTGCGGTATTCATAATTCAAATAAGCAGTTCGCACGGAATTCATCCCTTCAGATTCCACCGCAAACTAGTTGACAGTCGATCTGGTCCCGGCGACCGGTCCCTTGAGAAATGAACAGCGCCAGCGCGGTAATCGTTAACAAAATCGAGAGGAGAATTTCACAGGATGATGTGACTGTCAAGACTTTTATGGCATGAAGTCAATACCAATAAGGTATTGGCAATTGGCGGGTGTGACTCACACCGGAATCGTTTTACTCAACTACTTACGTTTGCGCCGATGATTTGATGTTGCTGCGACCGGTCGAATGATTTGAGGAAACTTCCGCATATCTTGAATTCCAGATGTTCTTCCCAGCAAGGCGCGCGAAGTGTTGATGAAATTTAGAATCGTCGCCGAAGAGTCCCCCTTTCGCGACGCCAGATGAACTTCAATGAACGCCGCTGGATCGGACAGGGGCAAGGCGATCAACTGATCCGCAAAAGATGGGTGGCAGGGGTTCTTGCCGACTGCAACGTAAATGCCTCTTCCAGAAGCAACCATCATCGCGCCTGCGTCGTCGTAGCAAGTTGTCTCAGTAGGGATAATCTTGGGGTTGAGTCCCGCATCGCGAATGAGGGCGAGCGTTAAGTCATGAACAGTGGGGGAAGCTGGTCTCTGGATTAACAAGAAAGTCTCATCACGGAGATCCTTCAACCGAAGCCCCGATCGTCGTGCAAGCGGGTTTGACCTTGGCAGAAGAACTGACAGTCTTTCCTTAAACAATTTCTCTGATGTTATTTCGGGGGAACTTGCCGGACCATGTAAGAATCCCACATCAATTTTTCGACTGATCAGCCGTTCCGTTTGAAGACCAGAAATGAAGTCACCAACGTCGATCTCAATATTCGGAAACAGTCGCATGTGTTGATTGATGACAAGGCTTACGACATCTCCCAGCCCTTTCCCCAATCCGACGCGTATCGTGCCCAACTCACCGTTTTCGGCTTGACGAGCGACATCAACCGCTGACGCGGCCTGTTCCAGCACCAGCCGAGCTGCATTCAGAAACCGGCAGCCGGGGTCGGTGAGAAAAACTTTACCGGATCGCCGCTCGAATAGCTGGACACCGAGTTCTTTCTCCAAAGAGCTGATCTGGCGGCTTAACGGAGGTTGCGCCATTCTCAGATGTTTGGCAGCCTTGGTGAAGCTGAGATTCTCAGCCACTGCGACGAAGTAACGGAAATGGTGGAGTTCCATAGCCGGACCAGTATAACGGAATCTGGTCCAGAGCCATACCTTCTCGGTACTCATACCAATATAGTATGCACTCCATATCCATTTAGTCTTGACACGAATCAGCGCGTTAGAGTAAAAAGTCCGATGTCTAACGATCGCATCTAGGGCGGAGGCCTTCCGACGCGTCTCTCCACTGTAAGCCTGAAGAAAGTCCATTCGGGGAATGACCCAGGGATGGAATGAGGGCAGGAATCTCAGCACCCTAATTGTTCTGTCATCCGCAGTTTGCAGTTTGTTCGGCGGACTTCACCGAGATCGACGAGGTACTCGCGATGCCAGAGGAGAAATTGTTTGACGGCCGAAGCGTGCATCCCGCGTCCATCGTGGAGCGCCGCCATGACGGCGTGATTTTTCTCCGATCTACTGAGCAGCTAGGGCCGTATCCGCGATGCACGACCGAGCGGCTTGTTCACTGGGGGACGTCAGATCCTGAGCGCAGATTCCTTGCTAAGCGCGGGGTATCGGGTGAATGGCAAACCATTACCTATGGCGAAGCGCTTGATCGTGTATCCCGCATCTCCCAGTCACTTCTGAACCGTGGACTTTCGCAGGACCGCCCGATCGCGATTTTGTCCGGAAACGATCTAGAGCATGCACTTCTATCGCTTGCGGCCCAGCATGTTGGAGTAACTTGCGCACCCATCTCCCCTTCTTATTCGTTGGTCTCCTCTGATTTTGTGCGACTTAAGCACATACTCGCGGAATTGTCGCCAGGGATGATTTTTGTCTCAAGTGGCAGCAGATTCAGAAATGCCTTGGCTGCCGCAGCTCCCAAAGGGGCGGAAATCGTGATTACCAGCGAGCCATACCAAGCCAGGCCCGTTACATTCTTCAGCGAATTGGAGAAGCCAAATTCTACGCCGTCAATAGATGCTGCTCACAAGACAGTCACTGGAGATACTGTTGCAAAGATTCTATTTACCTCCGGCTCGACCGAATTGCCAAAAGGAGTCATTACCACTCACAGGATGTTGTGCAGCAACCAACGAATGATCTCCCAAGCATTCAAACTATCTCCTGAAAATCGGCCTCCTGTATTCGTGGACTGGCTACCTTGGCATCATACATTCGGCGGAAGCTTCACTTTCGGGGCAGTGTTGTTCAATGGAGGTATGCTTTACATCGATGACGGCAGACCACTAGCCGCTGCCATAGAGGAAACGGTTCGCAATCTCCGGGAAGTAGCACCTACTGCTTATTTTAACGTTCCGAGAGGATTTGAGGTTTTGATTCCTTATTTTCGCGCAGAACCTAAATTGCGCGATCATTTCTTCAGCCAATTGAATTTCTTGTTCTATGCCGCGGCAAGCTTGTCGCAGTCTGTGAGAGACGTTCTCCTTGAACTCGCATATGAAGCAGGGCGATCAGAAATTCCATTTCTGACTTCCTATGGAGCGACAGAAACCGCTCCCGCGGCTACTGCTACCACGTGGCATACAGATCGTTCTGGCATTATCGGATTGCCGTTGCCAGGCGTTGAGGCAAAGCTCGCCCCGGTCGGCGATAAGTGGGAATTGCGAATTCGTGGCCCGAATGTGATGACTGAATATTATCGGGACCCCGAAAGAACAGCGAATGCCTTCGATGAGGATCGTTTTTACAGGATGGGTGATGCTGTTCGATTCGCTGATCCCAATGACCCGCTGCAGGGTCTTGAATTCAACGGCCGTATCGCAGAGGATTTTAAACTTTCGACGGGGACTTGGGTTAATGTCTGCGCCCTCCGATCGCGGATGCTTCAGCATGCGGGGAAGCTCGTGCGTGAAGTCGTTGTGGCCGGGCATGATCGTGACTATATCAGTGCGATTATTTTCCCGGACCAGCACGAATGTCATCGGCTCTGCCCAGAACTTCCCACGGATGCTTCCGCAGGTGAGATCTATTCGAGCCAAAAAGTCCGCGAACATTTTCAAGAGCTTATTGACTTATTGGGCCGCGAAAGCTCAGCAAGTGCGAGCAGATTGGAGCGCGCTCTCCTGATGGAGGAGTTGCCGTCAATCGATGCAAATGAGATCACCGATAAGGGAACAATCAATCAGAGAGCTGTCTTGGACCGGCGAGCTGAACTCGTCCATGAACTTTATGAGGAGCCCCCATCGCCTCGGGTCATCGTCAGGACAGTCAAAAAGAAATGATGAGTTTCGCTAGAGCTGTACAAACTCCGCTAGGAACTAAGCCCGATGCTCGCTTTGATAAGTCTCGGTCGCTCTAGCATTCCTCGTTGTTTGCGACACCGATGGCGGATGGTTAAGGTTCAATGGCCTTCGATGTCTCTCCGAGGGCTTGTCTCGCTCAACCAGCAGAAATTGCAGCCGCCATCGTTTCTTCTCTCCCTGGATGAAATGCGATTTACCTAGCCAAACCATGTATGAACATTTCCGAGACCATCCCCGCGAGTTGATCAATGCTCAGTGATGTCTCCAAGGTTGCTAGGCCATCGATGTAGAGAAGAGTTAGATCGTGGACGAGCGACCAGGCTGCAAGCACAGTTGCTGCAAAAACCAACGGATCATTCTGCGCGACCTCGAAGGAACCGCCCTCAAAGCCCTTCCGCATCACGTCTTTGAGCCCCCCGTGAGGCAGCGGCAACCTCCACAACCTCGGCCGGCGGGCCGCCGTCGAGCGCCTGTAGGGTGGGGGCCGAACATCAGCCGATAGTGGGCGGGGTTTTCAGTTCCAAAGTGTTGATATGCGATCCCAATGGAGTCAAACGCTTCGTCAGCTCCGCACAAGCCCTTCGAAGCGGCCAGCATTCGGCCCTTAAGCGCCGACCGAGCGAAACTGTCTCAATTGGGGGGTTCACTCCACTCCAGGATGCGCCTGCTCTCGAACCAGGCGCCAGCACTTGTTGAAGACTATGGATTCTTGTTGAAGTGTTTGCGGCGCACTTGTTGAGGCCTGTTGTACTTTGTTGAAGTTGCGACTTTCTCAAGCTCTAGCTCACCGGATCGAGGGTCTTCATGAAATCCAAAATCACGTGAACGACCGCCTCATCACCGAGCGCCGTATTAATCATGGCGTGGTAGATGGCACGGTTGGGCCATTCGACGTGAAAATATTTCTGGATAAAATCGCTGCGCTCCTGATCGACTGAATCTACGAGCTGCTGGGCATCTTCCTCACTCTTGCCTCGAGCCAGCAGCCGCCGGACTTTGTCTTCTCTCGGAGCATAGAGAAATACACGCAGCGTGTCCGAGCGGCCCTTCAGAAAATGCTGGGACCCTCTTCCGACGATGACGGAATTTCCCTTCTCAGCGGCGTGCAAAACGACACGTTGCGTAAACTTCAAGATGTTCTCGCTATCAACCAACTTGAGCTTGTACGCATTGAGGCTGCCTTCATAACTGCCGCGCAAAAAAGATTTGAAGAGCCGGTAATAGAGCGAATCGGTTCGTTCCTCTCGAACCTCGACAACGGCTTTAGGGCAATTCGCAAGGCGGGCAATCTCTTCGGTCAGCAACTGGTCCCAAAGCTTCCAGCCCAGCCGCTTCGCAAGCAATTGAGCGATCTCGCCCCCACCGCTTCCGTACTCCCGTTCGATTGTGACGATTTTAATCACGTGGATTCTCTATGATATCGATTCGCCTAACTCGCGTCGACGGTTCCGTCGCCGCCCGGCCGATTCTTTTTCAGAAGAAAAGAGAGGAAGAACATAATCGCCGCCCCCACTGCAAGAACCATGAAAGTATCGATATAGGCCAGGGTCGCCGCCTCCCTTTGCAGGCCCTGGTAAAGCCTTGCAAGCGCCTGGATGCGGGCCTCGTGCGCGCTCAATCCGAAGTGAGCCAAACGCTGGGTCAGTCCACTCACCAAATTTTGGAAAATGGGATTGTCGGGTCTTGCGTTTTGCACCAATCTTGCCTGATGGAATTGCGACCGCCGTGCAATCAATGTTGTGACTAGAGAAGTGCCGACACTGCTTCCCATATTGCGCATGAAGTTGATGATTCCTGCAACCGAATTATTTTTCTCGGGAGAAATTCCAACATAAGCCACAAGCGTAATCGGCACGAAAAGGAATCCCAAACCAATCACCTGAGCGATGCGCAGCCACACAGCGGCATTGAAGCTAATCTGCAAGTCAATGCGCTTGGTGGAATAGTACATGGCGATGGATAGGGCCAGCCAGCCGAACGCAATCAGGTTGCGCGCATGAACCTTGGTGGTCAGCTGGCCCATGATGGGCATTTCAACGAGCAGGACAAGACCTCCAGCCGAAAGCGCAATCCCCGCGAGCTCTGAGGTATAGCCCAAAAGCGTCTCGAGGAACTGCGGCATAAGAACCAGGCTGCTGAACAGCAAGATTCCGAGCGTGAACATCATCATGCTCGAACTGGCGAAATTGAAACTCTTAAACATGCGCACGTCAATAATCGGAGCCTTTTGATACCACTCCCAAATCACCAGCGATATCAGGCACACCGTGGCAACGACAACCAGTGTTGTGATGAAATGCGAACCGAACCAATCGTCTTCCTGACCTTTGTCGAGCAGTATCTGCAGTGCGCCGATACCCAAAGCCAGCAGTGCGATGCCCATGTAGTCCAACTTAACGCCAGCCGACTTGAGCCGCTTTAAGTAGGGCGGATCTTCGACGAAGCGGCGCACCAGAAACCATGTGCCGATGCCGACTGGGAGGTTGATGAAGAAAATCCATCGCCAGGAATAATTGAAAGTGATCCACCCGCCCAAAGTGGGCCCAATCGTCGGCGCCATGATCGCAGTGATTCCATACAGTGCAAAGGCCAAACCTCTTTCTTGCGGCGGAAATGTGTCCGCGAGAATGGCCTGAGCCATCGGCTGCAGGCCCCCGCCGCCCGCTCCCTGCAGCACACGGAAAAAGAGAAGGAGGCCGAGACTCGGCGCTATTCCGCAAAGCAACGAGCTCACAGTAAAAATACCCAAACAGGACATGAAAAAACGCTTTCGCCCCAATGCACCAGCGAGCCAGCCACTGATGGGCAGGACGATGGCATTCGAGACGAGATACGAAGTCAGGACCCATGTGCTCTGGTCGTTGCTCGCTCCCAGATTCCCTGCCATATACGGCAGCGCCACATTGGCGATGCTCGTATCGAGGACTTCCATAAACGCCGCCAGCGCGACGACAACGGCAATCAGCCAAGGATTGAACTTGGGCCGCCAAATGACTTCGTCGATCGTGAGCGCAGCGGAACTCATTTCAGATAAACGTCAGGCACGACGTTCATACCGGGCCGAAGCTCGCGATTGCTGTTTTCGCCCGGCTCAAGAACGATCTTTACCGGGACCCTTTGCACAATTTTCACGTAGTTTCCGGTGGCGTTTTCCGGCGGGAGCAAGCTAAAGAGTGGGCCCGTGGCTCCCGCGATGCTGTCCACGTGGCCCTTCAGGGTCTGCCCGGTCGAATCCACGTGGATTTCCGCTTTTTGTCCGACGCGCATGTGCTTGAGCTGTGCTTCCTTGAAATTGGCGGTGATCCACACATCATCAAGGGGCACCACGGTAAGGAGCTGCTGCCCCGGTTGAACATTCAGCCCGACAACAACCGATTTATTCACTTCCCCGCTGACCGGAGCCACGATTTTCGTGTATTGTAGATTCAGCTCGGCTTGCTCGAGTAGAGCGCGTTTTTGTTCGACGTCGGCAATCAGAGCGCGTACATGAGCTTTCGTGGAGGAAACCTGCTGTGGCCCGGTCTCCGCGGACTGGTGACTGGCATCCGCCTGCGCGAGTCGGCTGCGTGCCTGTTGAACGAATTGTTGCGCGGCGGACTCATTGGCTTTCGCCGCGGCTACAGCTGCAGCACTCGATTTCGCTGTAGCCAGCGCCTGATCGTAAACCTGCACAGCCACTTCCCTCTTGTCTACAAGAAGTTTGTAGCGTTGAAGATCGGCTTGCGCACGGACATCATTTGCCTCAGCCGCTTCCGTCTGGTCATGCGCAGCGGAAAGCTGCCTTTCGGCGGCAATAATTCCAGCGTTGGCATTATCAATGTCCGACGCGGTGGACTTCAGCTGACTGGAAGTGTTCACCGAAGTAATCGGCACCGTTATGTTCAAGGATTGTGCCGTGGCCTCAGCGCTGGCCAGATTCGCTTGCGCCTGAGCGACTGCAACCTCGTAATCTTTCGGGTCGATTTCAACGAGGACCGCGCCTTTTTCCACCCATTGGTTGTCGTCCACATTGACCTTGACGACGTAGCCGGAAATTCGGGCGCTAACGGGATATAGGTGAATATCCACCTGAGCATCGTCGGTTGATTCATAGCTGCTGAGGTAGCGCCATAAAAAGACACCTCCGACGACCAGAACCAGCACGACAATAAGAATCAGAAGATTCCTGCGGAGCCTGGATTTCCTGTACCGGGGTGGCACAGGCGGGGGGCCCGCCGCGGCCGACGGATTCACCGGTGATTTGTTGCTTGCATCAGGCGTTGAGCGTTCCGAGTTCTCGTCAGCCATGTTTTATTTTCCTTTGAAATATTCCTTGAAGCCCTGTTCAGCGGCTCCAAGTGCGCGGGCCAGGGAGATTTTTGCCGCATTGAAGTTGTAGAGACTCGAGATGTATTGCTCATGGGCGCTGGCGACCGCCTCTTGCGACTGCACTACCTCCACGGAATCTGCAACGCCCGCGCTGAACCGATCGCGTGACTGGGCCAATGTCTCTTCCGCGAGATCAATGTTGCTCCGGGCCACAGTTACGAGATCGGCTGACGATTGCAAGTTCAGCAAAGCGGTACGAACGTCGAGGTCAATCTGTGCGCGGAGATTATCCAATCGCTCGCGGCTCTGTTCGAGTCTGGCATTGGCCTGCAAAATATCTCCATGGACGCGGCCTCCTTGAAAAATTGGGATCGAGAGCGTCCCACGCACGTCGAATACCTGCGTGGCGTTCGAGGGATGCGCTCCCCCCGCGCCATAGTCCGCGTTAAAATCCAGCGAAGGGAAATAGCCAGCTACGGCGGCCTTCCGTGTAAATTCGGCTGCGCGAATGTCGGTCATTGCTGCTTGGTAATCGGAGCGTGAAGCGTATGCGCGTTTCAACGCTTCCTCAATAGTGATCCCTTCGAACGGCTCGTACGGCGATTTGTCGGTCAACTCGAATTCCTGTTCGGGAGCCAAGCCGATGACGCGCGCTACAGTCAATTTTTGGATTGCGAAATTGTTCCTTGCTTGAATCAATTGTTGGCGGCGTGTCTGGAGCTCTACGTTGGCGCGCAGCGCATCGATGGCCGGCGAAGTGCCCGCGGTCACTTGGTCCGTTGCTTGATTGTAGAGCGCCTGCGCCGTCTTGGTTTGCGCTTCCGCCGTTTCGATGCGGGCCTCGTCGGCGATGGCCTGCAAGTAGGTATAACCCACGGCTAGAACGACGAGATCGCGCGCGTCTTTATAGGTGTACGCGGCTGATTTCATACTCTGGTTCGCTGCGCGCGCCGCGTTGATCGACTTCCAGTCAAACAGAGACTGCGTCACGGCCACGCGTGCATCAAAATAGGAAAATGGGCCAATGGATGGCGAGATATGGAGGAGGTTAGCGAGACCTGTAAAACCGAGCTGATCGACATTGACCTCCGAGGCTGCCACAGAAGGCGCGGCCGTCACCTGAGGCAGGAGAGCGCTCAACTGCTCCCAGCGCTGTCCACGGGCCGTCTCGATGTCCGCATTCGAAAGGAGCAGTCCGAGGTTTTGTTTCAATCCACGGTCAATGGCGTCCTGCAAGGAAAGCTGCAGGACTCCCGGAACGAGCTTCGCCGGTACGCTGCCTCCGAGAGGACTCGCCCCTGGTGTTGCGGCTACGGCTTGGCTCGGCGAGCTCGGAGGTGGTGCTGTGATGGTTTGCGCAGTGGATGTCGCCGTTCCCATTGATAGGGCTCCGGCTAGTAGGAGCGTACACCCGAGTTCGCGTCCGAGTGTCAAGGGATCTCCCTCCTCCTTTGCTCTTTCACGTCTTACGAGTAGCGCTCTCTTTTATGACGTGTCAGAGCTGGATCAAAATCCGCTTCCGGATTCGATGAGCATCAGCCACAATCCGGTTCATGGACTCACAGATAATCAGAAGTCCCGATAAACCGTGAAGGCCACCGTAGCAAGGACTTCGAAAACCGGAGGTTACATGCTTTTCTTTCTGCAGTCACTTAGTAGATGTGACGCCGAACACGCGCATGCCAGTTTTTGATCACTCGCACAGGACTGAATTGCGCAACGCGAAGAGTTTTTGGGCCTAATAGCCGCCGCCCTCGCTTTCCAGGGTGTTCTTGATGGTCTCGAGCGCATCCTGGAGATTCGAAACCGAGCGGCCAACTGCGACCTTTCGAACGATCGATCCCTTGACGCCAGTGAGGCCAGCCTGCTCTGAACTCAAGAGCATAATCAAGTAGAACCCGGGCCGCTTTGGATTATCATTATCGCGGAGACAGAACGAGAGGTCGAGAGCGGTCTCGAAGTAGTGGCTGGCATAGAGTTGCTTTTCGGCGACGGCATAGGCCACGCGGTCTGCGGCTTTCCCCGTCATGGTCACCACTTGCACGACGCGCAAGGTTGGCTTTAATCCGAATTTCACTCTGGCCCAATAGAAAGTGTCTTCGACATTCGCGGGCTTGGCATTCGGGTAGGTGAGGAGATAATTGTAGAAATCCGGGAGACGCTGAGGCAAGACTTTGTTGTAGCTGAGCATAAAGGCGAACTGCTGGGACACGTCGACCTTTTCCCGCTTATCGTCGTAATCCCCGAGAGCCTGATTACCTTCGCGTTCGTAGTTTAGCAAACGGCGAAGAACTGTCTTCCGCAGAAGTTGATCTACTTGCTCGTTGACGTCTGCGGCGGACCAATCGATGGATCGGTGCACTTCTTCGATGGAGCCAGCGGGCATCTGAATCAGGCAGTTGCCCGGCTCGCATCTCTTCAATGCTTGGATATCCTCGCTGTCCACCGACAGATCCTTGAAGTCAGAAAGCTGCGGAGGGGTACTTAGCACACCCAGCGCCAGGTAGTTGGGGAGTTTGCGAAGGCGGTCGAAGTCGTTGGCGAACTTGGCGTAGCTTTCGGGGGAACCGTGGATATACACCGCGCCGAATAAGAAGACTTCAGCAGGTATGCGTGACGGTAGGACCTTGGTGATTGGCTTTCCCTTTCGGATGGCGGCGATCTGATCTTGGCTCAAGCCAATATTCTTCTGAAAAAATGTTTCCAGGTCAGGGTCTGATTCCGAAGAGCCGGGCAAGGCGGCCCCGGCAACCAAAACCAGCAAAGCTACAACGAAAATGACACACCGAATCAACGTATTCTTACTCCAATTATTCTTGAACCTGTTCATCTCGGAACACACATTTAAACTCGTGCAAGTCGGGCGAAGTATCACTTTAGAACGTGCGGTTCCCACCTCGCCACGCGCATCTTACCGCGGTGCCCATCGCAGCCGAATGACGTTCTCTAGTCATTCTCAGTAGTGCCAGCAATTCGCGCGCGAAGCTCTTCTTCTGCCCGGAGCCAATCCTCTTCCGGCAAAATACTCTGGCGAGCTTCCCAATACGAATAAGCCAAGCGGGCGCGGATTATAGCGCGGAACACGCATCCTGCCGCATGGCAGGCAAGGCGATTGACGATTCATCCGTGCGCCGAACCCTTTGAGGGCTCGCTGGAGGGCATTTCAAGTTCATTGAGAGGCGCTATTCAGTGCCGTCCGGGCAGCTAAAGAATCCATGTGGTCTCTCTAATGAATGATCTTTCTATTCTCAATGGTGACGACCGAGATGAGCCTGTTGTCATAGCGTGCACCACTGGAGAGGATTGTTCCGTGCACTTCGTGCTCCAGGTTCACGACGCGACTATCCTGAGAGCGACGCACAACAAGTGCATCGCCGGAGTGAAGGTTTATAGTCTTGCCGCATCCCGAAAGGGCAGCCATTAGGTTGACTCACCCCCGAATGGCCACAGCCCAACCGGGGAAGCGATAGCGGGACTCAAAGGTTGCGTCTTCGGCGAACATATCAAAATAGTGTGTGCCGTCAACGAGTCCGCGGAAGCCATCCATGACAACTTCGAAAAAGGGATCAAGAGCTTCAAAAGGTTCGTATCCGGTTTCCGGCATCGTCAACTCTTAGACGTTTTCTGCAGTGTAAGGCTCTCAACCGCCTTTTCCGCATTCTCCGTGGCACCGCGCGCGAGGAGCGACGTGTGCTCGATCCGAGCGCCTGCTCACCAGGCAGGCGCATCGGGAGCGTGGTCACCAAAGCTGTCTCAAAATAGGGGTTCACTCCAAATGATACGAAACGTAACAAATGGATGGCCGCGAATGCGCGAAATCTTTTAGAATCAATCAGGCGCCCGTAGCTCAGTCGGATAGAGCATCTGCCTTCTAAGCAGAGGGTCGGGGGTTCGAGTCCCTCCGGGCGCGCCACTCTTTTCAATGACTTACACATAGCTCTCATCAGCTCACTCGATCGACTGTCGCGACTTTTATAGTGACCTCATGTCTTCCTGGTGACGTCGCGACTCCAAGAGTCTCTTCTGCTTGAAATTTTCCGAACTTCTCCATCGCCGCTCTCGTGTGTGGTGATCTGCGAAATTTTCGCTTCGATTAGGAAGGCATCTATAGTTTTGTTGACTTAGCCGACGGCGGTGGATGCGGACGTGCCGAAGCGGATGGTAAGTTTGTCTGACAATTGATTCTGATTGTAATTCGGCAATTCCACTCTGGTAATCTGCGACTACTTCCCTGGGTGCTATACTTCGCCCACACGGAATTCAGCAGGAAAGACAGACTCGCATTCACGGCCACACGCCAGTCAAGGCCGCGCGAAAAAAGGGAGGGAAGATGGAAGGGACGTTCGGACTGCTTCTCGTCTTGGTTTTCATCGTGGGTATTTTCGTGCTGAGCATCGCCTTCGGCTCATTCTTCACTGTTGAGACCGCTCAGGTGGCTATCGTGCAGCGGCTGGGAAAATTCGCGCGCGTGGCCGGTCCTGGGTTGAATTGGAAAACGCCCTTCATCGAAGCGGTGGTGCGGCGGATGAGCCTGAAGGTGCAGCAGTTTGACTTGCAGGTGGAAACCAAAACGCAGGACAACGTATTCGTCGAGATTCATGTTTCGATCCAGTACAAGGTGATCCCAGAGGGGGTGGAAGCCGCTTACTACAAGCTCTCCGATCCGGTGAAGCAGATTGAGTCCATGGTGTTCAACGTTGTGCTCGGCCACGTTCCGAAAATGGTTTTAGACGACACGTTTGTAAACCAGGCCAATATCGCCAGCGATTTGCGCGACAACCTGGACGCTTCGATGAAGGAATATGGCTACTCGATCGTGAAGGTACTGATCTCCGATATCGTGCCCGATCCAAAGGTGAAGGCGGCAATGAACGACATCAACGCGGCGCAGCGCGAGCGGGAGGCAACCGTATCCCGCGCCGAGACCAACAAAATGCTGCTGGTGAAGCAGGCCGAGGCGGAGGCCGAATCAAAGCGACTGCAAGGCGAGGGCATCGCGAACCAACGCAAGGCGATCATCTCCGGGCTGAAGGATTCGGTTGAGGACTTCGCGCAAGCGGTTGCGGGCTCGACGCCACAAGACGTGATGCAACTTGTCTTGATGACGCAGTACTTCGACACGTTGAAGGACATCGCCGCGAACGATCACACCAACACGGTGCTAATCCCGCATACACCCAACACGCTTTCGGACGTGTTTAGTCAGATTCGCAATGCGATCATCAGCGGCCAAGAGCTGACACATCATCCGAACATTCCTCCCGCTCCGCCGACGGCGGGGCAGCGATAACGCCGGCTGCCATGAGTCATCAGCGATCAGGAGCTTTCGCAGCGATTCTGCGGATCGGGTTGATTGCCGGAACGCTGGATATCACCGATAACCTGATCTTCAACTATTTCCGCGGTATCACGGCAAAGATGGTGTTTCAATACATTGCGGGCGGTTTGATTGGGCCGCAATCCACGCATCTCGGAATGGAATCGATCGCTCTCGGCGTGGCAATTCATTACACGATCGCGCTGACCTGGACCGGGATCTTCTATCTGGCCAGCCGGAAAATTGCAGTGTTGACTCGCCGCCCCGTGATTTGCGGGCTGCTATACGGCACTGTTGTGTATCTGATCATGAACTTCGTCGTGTTGCCGCTCACTCGTGTTCCGCACACGCGCAACGCCATAACGCTTGCTTCGAGGATCAATGCCGTGCTGGCGCTACTTTTTTGCATTGGGTTGACGGTGGCGCTGCTTACACGCCGAGAGCTGGCAAGACGCGGCGATAGTACTGGCGCGCATCTATCTCGTTCTGCATGAATATGTCGCGCGGCGGTCCAAATGTAGATCTGTAACTGTCAGGAATTACTGGAAGTTTCCAATCAGAACAAATGGCGCCCAATAGAATGGATGAGAGTAGCCAGTTTGTTGCGAGGTAGAAGTTGTCTGCTTCTCGTCTTGGAATCCTCGATCCTTCCCATCTTTCGTTGACGCGGTTATGGCCCCGCGCAAGAGCGCAAGCTGCGCCTCGCGCAACGCTTCCGCTTTGCCATCCGCCGGATGCGCGACCCATCGGGCATAAAAATCACTCATGAGCTTGCTCGTACTCGCGTCATTCACATCCCAGAGCGACGCAAGAACAGCTTCCGCATCCTTCTGCTGGGCAATCATTCCCAGACTATCCATTTCCTGGCCGTCCTTCGCGGCATCTCCTTTCGCCGTGCTGCACGCCGAAAGCGTCAGCAGTTGCGTTCCATGAAAACTGATCGAAGAATCCTCCATCTTTGATAGCGTCAGCGCATATCCATTGGATTCGCCGGAGTTTTCTCCACCCAGCATTAAATATGGTTCTTCGCCGCTGCCTGTCTCCTCCACAAAATGGCTGGCAATATGCACCACAGGAAAACTCTTCCCGGCGCCAAGTTCTGTTTTCAACGCGGCGAGTGTGAACTGTTCATTCGGCAACAATCTTCCTTCCATCGGTCCATGAGATTCGGGCACCGCTGGGTCGTGTACCACAGCCTCCAATTCCGGCATCACTCCGGGCAATGCGGGCAGGCCTCCATAACTTTTGGATAGGCCCATCGCCAGCACGCGCAGTCCGCCAGATTTTAGATCGGAGGAAGCAGTCATGTGGCCGTAGCTTTCTGGAGTAAAAAGAACATTGTTGAATCGCTCGAGCATGTAGTGCTGGCCGTCATAAAGCGCCGCCATCGGCAGATAGCGCAGCACTCCATCCAGCGACCACAGCAGCGTTGGAACCTGATTCTGCCCTGCTGCCGCAGGGCTCTGGGAAGTGCTTTGAGCAATGTTTTGCTCAAGTGCTTTCAGCTCATCTCCAAGCGGAGCCACGACCATCGCATACAGCTCCGCAAGATGCGGTTTGGGATTGGACGAGGGTGAACGCAGATCATCACGCACCTGCAACACTTTGTCGCGCAACTCCGCAGGAGTGGCCTTGAGTTCAAATTTCTCGCGCGAGTGAGCCGTCACCACAATCGCGTACGCGTGCTCGTCGCCGAGGAGCAGCCGTATGCCCATCACGCGCGGGCCGAGCTCAGCGAGCGTATTCTGCAGCCGGCTCACGTCCGACTTCTCTTTACTCAACAGCGCGTTCGCATCCTGCGTGCCCGCTTTTCGCGCAAGTTCCGGGTAGAGCGTGTTCTTGAAAAAAGCGGAAACCTCGCCATTCGCTTGCTCAATGCTCGCGTCCAGCGTCTTTAGCCGGGCGTCTTCCTGGGGCGTGCGCTTTTCCTTAGCTAACAATGCGGCATACTCGATACTCAACCCTGTGAGAGCCTCCGCCGTTTTTTCCGGAGTAGCCAACTCGCTCTGAGCCTTCTGTTGCGCGGGCGTGAGCTTCAGCGCCTCAACTTTGTTTGCCGCATCTTCCGCCGCGCCGCGTACCACTTCCTTCAACTCCTCTTCCTTAAGCAGATCGAGAACTTGTTCCGCTTCGCCAAGCCGATCCGTCTGTACCAGGAGCTCCGCCAGCACGCGATAAGTCCCCGACTTCGATTCCGCATATCCCGCTTGCAGATCCTTATCGAGCCCGGAGATGTTCTTACGAATCTGTTGGTAGGAGTTCACCGCATCCATCCCAAAGAAGATCGCTTCTTCAGGACTTTTCTGACTCCGGAAATCAAACATCAGCGAAGTTTCAATCCCACCCTGCAAGTCTGGATCGCCCGCGGCCTTCGCCAATGACAAGGCGGCGAGTTTATACGGCAAAGCCTTCTGCTGTTGCGCCAGATGGGAATAGGATCTGCCAATGCTGTTCAGAGCTGACGCTTCGCCACGGCTGTCCTTGACTTCGCGCCAGATGGGCAATGCCCTGCTGTAGAAATCCAGTGCTTTCTGTGTTTGACCCAGATCGGAATAGTCCCTCCCAATATCATTCAGAGTCAGCGCCTCGCCGCGACGATCTCCGACTTCACGCCAGATGGGCAGCGCCTGATTGTAGAATTCCAGCGCCTTCAGTTTTTGTCCCAGATCGGCATAGTCTCTGCCGATATCATTCAGGGTCAGTGCCTCGCCGCTGCGCCCTCCCGCTTCGCGCCAGATGGGCAAAGCCTGATTGTAATAATCCAGCGCATTCTCCTCCTGCCCCAGATCGTTATAGACTCTGCCGATATTGTGCAGAGTGCTTGCTTCGCCCTGGCGGTTGCCAGCTTCGCGCCAAATAAGCAGCGCCTGATTGTAGAATTCCAGCGTCTTCTGTTTTTGCCCCAGATCGGAATAGACCCTGCCGATATTATTGAGAGTCAGCGCTTCGCCGCTGCGATCTCCCACTTCACGCCAGATCGGCAAAGCCTTGTTGTAATAATCCAGCGCTTCCGGCCCCTGACTCATATCGGAATAAACTCTTCCAATATTGTTCAGAGTGCTTGCCTCAACATTGCGGCTACCGACTTCACGCGCCATGGGCAGCGCCTGGTTCAAGAATTCCAGCGCCGCCACGCCTTGCCCCAGATCGGAATAGACCCTGCCGATACTATCGAGAGTCAGCGACTCGCCTTTGCGGTTGCGTGTCTCGCGCCAAATAGGTAGCGCCTGATTGAAGAATTCCAGCGCCTTCTGCTGCTCCCCTAGATCGCTATAAACTCTGCCGATATCATTCAGAGTCAGCGCCTCAGTACCGCGGTTGTGTGACCTTTGTTCGATGGACAACGCCTGGTTGAAGTCCTCCAGCGCCTTTTGTGTTTTTCCCGTTTGCCGGTACAAGGAGCCAAGAGTATTCAGCTCCATCGCCTCATCTCTCGCGCTTTTTGTCGTTTGTGCTTCTGCAAGCCTCTGTTCATGCTGGTTTATCTGACCCTGCAGAGACGTACTCTGCCCCCAAGTAGAGGAACACACCCCGAGGCACGCGGCAGCCAACACCATGGAGAGAAACAATCGTACTGATCGCCTGTGACGAACTTCAGTCATTTTCCCTCATCCACTGATATTACATGCAAAGTATCCCTTCGAACTCACTCCAGTCTATCTTTCTTCAAGTTAGATCGAATGCGGATGGCCGCGACGATAAGCCTCGATAGAGGTTATGATATGTGCTTCCGGCTGCGGGAAATCGGACATGCACCTTGTTGATCTTCGCCAACTGAACGCCTACCAACTGGCTGCCCTGCTTAACGAAGAAGCCCTTCTCTGGCAGGACGAGTTGCATTGGGATTACCGGTTCTCGCTTGAGCTGATTAAGAAATTCCTCGAGACGCATTCGCTGGCCGGCACGGCAGCGATCGAAGACGGCCGGGCCGCCGGCTACGGCTTTTATGTGATCGAGGATCACAAAGGGATGCTGGGTGGACTTTTCGTTTCCCCGAAATGTGCGCAGGGCCCCATTGGTGAGCGGCTCTTGGGCGATATTATCGAAACGCTTCGAGGCACACCTCAAGTACAACGCATTGAAGCGCAGCTTATGCCTTTCGGCGCATCGCTTGAGCGCGTGCTGGAGGCTCACGGGTTCCGGCTATTTCCACGCCAATTCATGCTTTTCAAATTGGGGGACGCCACATCGGCCCCACCAGCCCAGACACCCGGCCTGCGCCTCGAACGCTGGCAGGAACGCCATATGGCCAGTTGCGCGGAGCTGATTCACCTGACCTACGCTAACCACATAGATGGGGCAATCAACGACCAATACCGCACCCGCGCAGGCGCGATGAAGTTCCTGAAAAACATAGTGATTTTGCCGGGTTGTGGCCAGTTTGAGGCGCGGGCATCGTTCGTGTTGCGGGAAGAAACGAGCGACCAATTGATTGGAGTGGTGCTGACTTCCATGGTGGCGCCGGGCGTGGGGCATACGACACAGCTTTGCGTGCTCCCGGGACATCAAGGACATGGACTCGGCCGAAGGATGATCCTAGCATCCATGAACGCGCTGAATGCGATGCATGCAACCGAACTTTCGCTCACCGTGACTTCATCGAATGCGGGGGCGGTGCAGCTTTATGAAAAGCTGGGCTTTCAGACACTAAAAACGTTTATTGCCGGAGTTTGGCCTGGGTAAGGCAAGAATTCCTGCGCTGCAGAAAGCTCCCAAGCGCGCAATTTATACGGAGACTCCCGCAATGGGAGGTTACTTACGTGCGCGGTCTTTGAGCAGGCCTTTTAGCTCCGTCATGAATTCCTTTACGTCCTTGAAATCCATATAGACCGAAGCGAAGCGCACATAGGCTACCTTATCGAGTTTCTTCAGGCGGGACATCAGCAGTTCGCCGAGTTCAGTAGTTGTGAGTTCGCGCTCTTTTCCTTCTTGCACGGCCCGCTCGACTTCATCCACCATCGCTTCAAGTTTGCCGGTGGCTACGGGCCGCTTCTCACAAGCCTTCAGCAATCCCTGCAGAATCTTCTGGCGGTCGAAGCGCTCGCGGCGGCCGTCCTTCTTGATCACCATGTAGGGAATTTCGTCAATTCGCTCGTAAGTCGTGAATCGGCGCGAGCACTTGAGGCATTCGCGGCGGCGGCGGATGAGGTCGCCCGTTCGTGCCTCGCGCGAGTCAATCACCTTATCATCCAGATGCGAACAGAATGGGCACTTCACTTTGAGGAGTCCTTCCCCCTCTTCGCATCATGGGCTGGTCTATCAGGCACAAGCGCAATCGGCACGTGCGTACCGGCATCCTCCGCTTTGGCTTCTGTGCGCGCCAGGCGCCAAAGCTCTCCCAGCGAGAAGCCCTCATGAATCAACAACGGAATCCCAGCAAGAAGGCAAGAAGCGAAAGTGATCAGCCAGAGCATGATTGCGATTGCGGTCGCCGGCTCCTGTTCTACTCCAAAGATCGTGGTGAGCGCAATAATACTGCCAATTTGAGCGCCACCTCCAACTCCGGGCAATTGAAGCGTTGACCCAACAAGTGTAACGGCGAGCAGCAGCATCGCTCCGGGATAATTCATTGTCGAATGAGGGAACGCCTCTCCGAATGCCCGGGAAACCAGAAGATAAATCAACGCCACCAATCCCCAGTGTGCAGCGGAATAGAAGATGGCCAAAAACAAATCGGCCATGTTTCGAATGGCCTGCAACCCTTCGCTAAAACCGGTGATGCCTCCCGCGACGCTCTTTCTCCATCCAGCCCCTCCGCGCCAACCTTCGAGGCGTCGATGGAGTTCTCCAGCGCCGTGAAGCCGGAAGTAAACGAGCAATGCAATAAGAATCGCGAGCATTCCGACGAGCAGCCAGCCGCCGGTGCGCGCATGGTCCACCCAATCCGTGTTGGCGCCTGCATCGGAAAGCTTTCCGGAAAAAACCAGGAGGCTTAGACTTGCGAGCATGACCGCGGAAGCAAAATCGAATAACCGTTCCAGCACCCAGATGCCGAACATGCTCGAAACAGGCGCGTGGTTCTTGCGAGCGAGTAGCAAAGGCCGCACCGGCTCGCCTGCGCGAGCGAGAAGGAAGATTGAGGCAAAGCCCATCATAGTCGCGCTGAAGGTGTTCCAAAACGTAGAAGGTCCGAGATAACGTGAAAAACGCTGCCAGCGAACTGCGCGAATTGCGTAACATCCGTAAATCCCAACAACCGAAATAAGAAGGAGCGGGATGTTTGCCTGACTGACGGCGTGAGCAAACTTTCTCCATGTGAAATCAGCGAGGTGAATCTTGTGCCGGGAATGATACGCAAGCAGTACCAGCACGGCCAGCACGATAAGCCCGATGAGAAATTTGCGGAGATTGGTGCGCATTCGCCTGGCGAGCCTAACCGGACGCTTTCGGTGTGTCAAGAAAAGAGCCTGAGAATGAAAAGGTTGCGGTCATGGGAAATGCTTCAAGATTGCGATCCGCCATAGACATGATCCGCGCTCCTAGCCGAAAAGGTTTTCTATCGGAGGAGGTCTTCCAGTTGAATCCGGGCGTCCGTCCGGGCGTCGCGATACTTTACGATCACGGGCGTATAGAGAGAAATTCCCCACTCTTTCCCTATGCCCTGCCGAATGGCGCGTGCACCGGCAACAACAACAGCCTCCGGGGGAATGACGAGGGGTTCGCTTTCGGTGGCGGCGTAGACCTTTTCGCGCACCAGGTCGTATACCGGGGTTGAGCGATTAAGAATGGTACCCGTACCCAGCACCGCGCGCCGCTGCACAATGGTGCCTTCGTAAACACCGCAATTGCCGCCGACGAGCACTTCATCTTCAATAATCACAGGAAGCGCGCCGACCGGCTCGAGAACTCCGCCAATTTGCGCTCCAGCGCTTAAGTGGCAGCTGCGGCCAATTTGCGCGCAGCTCCCCACGAGCGAGTGTGAGTCCACCAGGCTGCCTTCTCCCACATATGCACCAACATTAATGAACATGGGGGGCATGCAGGTGACGCCCCGCCCAATGAAGCAGCCATCTCGAATGCTGGAGCCACCAGGGACGACGCGGACACCGTCCGCGACCGTCATGGACTTAAGAGTATAAGTGGACTTATCAAAGAACGGCAATCGTACGGGGTCTACTGATTGGTCCACGACCACGCCCATGCGAAACCCGAGAAGAATTCCCTTCTTCACCCAGCCATTTACACGCCAGCCCGTTGACGCTGCAGCGTCAGGCTCGGCGGCTCGCACTTCTCCGGCATTGAGCGCCACTTTGAAGCGGCGGAAAATCTCAGCATGGTCGCTTGTGTAGCGATCTGGCGGATGATCGAAAAGCTGCTCGATCTCCACAGAGAGTTCCTGATGACCGGATGCTTCAGGCGACATGCGCTTTGCCCGCCGATCCGATGGCTGATTTTCCGATTAACCCGGAAGATTCCAAAACCGACCGGATTTTCGCAAGGCTTTCGGGCTTTGGCGCTACAAGCGGCAACCTCCAGACCGGTTCCAGCAAACCCATCAAACCCATTGCGGCCTTTACCGGAATGGGGCTGGACTCGATGAAGTTCACGTCCATCAATGCCAGGTAGCGCCTGTGCAACGCGCGCGCCTCCGCAAAGTTCCCTTCGAGACAAAACTTCGCAAGGCGGGACATTTCGGCAGGAATTTCATTCGAAACGACGGAAATGATTCCCTTACCACCCAGAGCCGCCAGCGGCAGAGTCATCGAATCGTCACCTGAAATCACCAGAAAGTGGTCGGGCACGAGGCTCAACACCGTCCCCATCTGCGCGATGTTGCCTGAGGCTTCCTTGACTCCAGTGATGTATTCGACTTGCGAAAGCCGCGCAACTGTTGTTGGTTCGATGTTGACGCTGGTACGGCCCGGAACGTTATAGAGGATAATGGGAATTCTTACTGCTTCCGCGATGGCGCGGTAATGTTGGAACAGCCCTTCCTGCGTCGGCTTGTTGTAATAGGGTGAAACGCTGAGGATGCCGTCCACACCCATTGCAGCGAGTTCGCGCCCGAGCGTGATCACTTCTTCCGTGTTGTAGCCGCCCGCGCCGGCCAACACAGGCACTTTGCCTTTCGCTTCTTCGAGAGTGATCTCAACCACGCGCAGGTGTTCGGCATGCTTGAGCGTAGGGCTTTCTCCGGTCGTGCCGCATGGCACCAGAAAATGAATTCCGCTGTCGATTTGACGCCGCACCAAGCTTCGCAACCTGGGCTCATCAAGCGACCGATCCGCCTTAAACGGTGTCACCATTGCTGTTCCGCATCCTGTAAACATTGTGCCTCCTTCAGAATTTCCCGTGGCTCATTGTCCCGCCCGCGCTTGAATCTCCGAACAGAACGTCTTCGAACTCATAAACGCCGCGGCGTCCGGCCACCCACTGCGCCGCCAGCAGAGCACCGCGCGCAAATCCTTCGCGGCCGCGGGCTGTGTGGCGTAGAGTGATGGTGTCCGCGGCAGAATCGAAGCCGATCTCGTGCGTGCCCGGATGCGCTCCCGCTCGCGAAGAGCTGACGCTTACCTCGCGCGTGTACCCTGCGCGCTTCATTTCTTCCACAAGCTGCAGCATCGTGCCGGAAGGCGCGTCCTTTTTCGCGGCATGGTGAATTTCCCACCCCCACGCCCCATAGGTTGGCTGGCCTGCGAAAAGCCGGCCTGCTTCACTGACGAGCCGTGTGAATAGGTTTACCCCAATGCTGAAATTGCGGCTCCAGACCAGTCCCACACCTGCGCGTTCCACGGCTTCGCGCACGCGCGGTAATTCAGCGTGCCATCCCGTCGTGCCGCACACAATGTTAACGCCGAGGGACGCAAGGCGCTCGATATTTGCAGCGGCCGCCCCCGGTTCGGAAAATTCAATAGCAACTTCGGCGCCGCGCAGCGATTCCTTCGTCAGCCCAACGCCATTCGAATTGTCTTTCGCATTCACCCGGCAACAAACCGCAAAACCGTCTGAGAGCGCTATCTGTTCGATGATATGGCCCATTTTGCCGTAACCAATGATTGCCAGGTTCATCGCTGAAACCATTCCTCTCATTTTATCCCGCTAATCGAATACCGCGGGGTCAGGCTGCGCGAAAAACTCTTGATGCAAAAGCTGGACGGCGCGCGATGCGTCGGAATCAGCTACCACAAAACTCACATTCAACCGTGAAGCGCCCTGCGAGATCATCCGTACATTGATGTCGCCGAGAGCGCCGAACACTCGCGCGGCGACGCGCGGCGCGGAGCGCAAATTATCCCCTACAACGCAAACAATCGCCTGATCAGTTTCCGTGGAAACTTCCGCGTAAGGCCGCACGTCCGCGCAGATTTCGTCCAGTCGCCGGGCGTCGTCAATGGTCAGCGAGACGCTAATCTCGGAAGTCGCCAGCATATCTACAGGGGTTTCATACCGGTCGAACACTTCGAAAATATTGCGCAGAAATCCGTGCGCCATCAGCATGCGCGTCGAGCGAATATCCACCACCGTGATGCCGCGTTTGCAGGCCACGCACTTGATGACGCTCGTGCATGGAACGCGTTCAGCGACGATGCGCGTCCCGCTACCGGCCGGCCGGCGGGAATTCAGCACGCGCACCGGAATGTTTTTCTCCATAGCGGGCAGAAGCGTCGCGGGATGCAACACTTTTGCGCCGAAGTAAGCCAGCTCCGCGGCCTCGGCAAAAGACAGCATGCGAATGCGCCGCGCTCCAGGCACCACTCGTGGATCAGAGGTGAGCATGCCGTCCACGTCGGTCCAAATCTGAATCTCGCTCGCACCGAGAGCGGCGCCGACAATCGCCGCGGAGAAATCCGAGCCGCCGCGGCCGAGTGTGGTGGTCGTTCCTTCTTCGGTCGCACCGATATAGCCACCCATCACGGGAACGCTTTGCGCCGGAAGCGACCGCACCGCTTCCGCGATTCGCAAATGCGTTTCGGCCATCAGGGGAATAGCGCGCATGTGCCGTTGATCGGTAACAATCAATCGGCGCGCATCGAGATGGTGGGCTTCCACTCCCGCGCGGCGCAACACCATGGTCATAATCTGACTGGAAAGACGCTCACCGAAACTTACGAGTTCGTCTGACGCCCGAGGCTCAAGGGAGCGCGCAGCGGCAATGCGTTCAAGCAAGCTATCCAGCTCGGCAAAATGTGAACCGAGAATTTCATCGAGCGCACCGCGTCCAGCGGCTCCGAGAGCGGACGCCGCCTCGCGCAAATGATACTCGCGCAGGCGGGCCAATCCGGCGCGTGCTTCGTCGGCATGGCCGGCGGCCGCTTCATGGCCGATTGCAAAAAGCTCATTGGTGGTTTTGCCCATAGCGGAAACGACCACGAAAGGCACATCCCCTTGACGCGCGCTGACAATGCTTGCCACGCGGCCAAGAGCTTCGGCCGATTCGAGAGACGTTCCGCCAAATTTCATTACGATCAAGTTCGAGTTCCCTTTAGGCGCACAACTTATCAGTCCGCCGTGGTAAGTTGCCGCACCATCCGTATATAAATCTCAACCGCGTCGCTTAAATCCTGCTTGGCCACGCACTCCTCCATAGTGTGCGCGACGTGAATGCTGCCCGGGCCAATCAAGTACGGAATCCCCCAGGCATCGCCAAACGCCGGAATATCAGTAGTAAAGGCGGCGACCGTCGTCGAATATCCTTCGAGTGTTCCAAGCCGCACCGCGGGAATGCACAACACTTCGTCCGCTTCCACTCGACCCGAACAAATCTTTGTGACTGTTTGGCGCAATGGCGCGGGATCGTCGACCAGGCGAATCAGCAACTCAGCTTTTGCGAAATCCGGAATGACGTTCGGCGCTCGCCCGCCTTCGATCGTGCCGATGTTGAGCGTGGAAGCACCTAGCAGTTGATCCGCCGGCATTGGCATTCGGCGCAGGTCGCTTAGGACATCAAGAAGTTTCTCAATGGCGGACTCTCCCAGCTCGGGATACGCCGAATGCGCCATTCGTCCGCGCGAAGTAACCTGGTAACGCAGCACTCCTTTCGAAGCCACCGCTAATTTGTTTTCCGTGGGTTCACCGCAAATGATATAGCGCGCGCCTCGCGGCGTCTTCGCCGCGGCGAGGGCGCCGGCGCTGTTGCGCTCTTCACCCGCAACGAAAAGCAAGCCAAGGTCTTTCGTTCCATTTTCGAGCAGCCGTCGTGCGGCTTCGATCATTGCCGCAATGATTCCCTTCGCGTCACAGGAGCCACGGCCCCAGATACGCGCCCCATCTTCCCGCGAGGGGAAAAATGGCGGAACTGTATCAACATGCGTGGAAAGCGTAACAGCCGGCGTTCCAAAGGAAACGAATACATTTTCGCGGCCCGATTCGACAGGCAACCGCTCTAGTTTTCCGCCGAAGCTTTTTGCCATCGGCGTCAGGTGCTGGCAGATAAAATCCGTGACGCGTCCTTCGGAGGGCGTTACGGATTCGATGTCCACCAACGATCGCGTTAACTGAAACAAGTCCATTTGCGCAAGCTTCCTCTAGAATAAATCGGGAATCATCGTGAACGGTAGGAAAGCAAAAGAGAAGGAAAGGCCGAAGGCCGCGGCAAACCGCAGAAACGTTCCCTCTCGATAGCGCTCCACCCGTGCAAGACGGATGACAGTGAGCCGGTGTTAGCCTGGCTCCCCAACCTTCCCGAGGGATGCTCCTCAGGGAAATTTCGGCGGAGAAAATGTTGCGCGCCCCTTTTGCGCGAGCCTCCGAAGTTACTCGGAATTCCAGCCCGGCTACTGATGGCCTCCGCGCCTCTACCAAGAAGAATCCAAGTTAACAAAACACGCAACGTGGGTCAAATTCTAAAGCTTCTTGGACGAAGGCCTTGAGAGTCCGAACGTCAATCACACAAAGTCTAGCGGGCTTTAAACCATTCCACGTGATTCGCCAGATTCGTTATCGGTTCTCCGGTTGCGCTGACCTCAACAGAGTGAAGGCCACCTTTGTCGGTCACCTCCACGTATCCCAAAATCTTGCCTGTCTTGCGGTCCATCTTCACCAGCCACCCCGGCGCTCCGGTCGGCTCGTTAAGCGGCGCCATTCCGGCCCACAGTGCGCCGCCGCTCAGCTTGAGTGAATACGTACGGCCCAGATTTGCGAACTCGCCCAGATATTTGCCGTCGAGATCAAATCGCTGAATCCTTCCGTTCTCGCGATCAGCAACATAGATGATGCCGTCCTCATCAACCACAATCGAATGCGGCAGATGGAATTGCCCCGGGCCGGTACCTGCACTTCCCCATTCGCGGACGCGCTTGCCATCTGCTGTGTATTCGAGAATTCGAGCGTTTCCATAGCCGTCGGAAATGAACAACCGCCCGTTTGGCCCGAAAGCAATGTCCGTCGTCCCGTTGAAAGTGCTCCGTGAATTCTCTGGTTGCCCGCCAACATCAATCTCCATCAGTTTTTGTCCCTGCGGCGAGTATTTCAGCACCACGGAACTCGAGGCGTCCACTGTCCAGACATTGCCCTGCGGGTCGATGCGAATACTATGCGGAATTTTGTACAGACCTTTCCCCCAGGAACGCAGCAGGTGTCCTTCATGATCAACGGCCAGGACCGGATCAGCCTTCTCTCCTCTTTGAAGGAGGTACACAGTTCCCTTCCCATCGAGGGCTACCCACGAGACCATGCCCATTTCCCAATCTGAATTGGGTGGCTGGACGTTGAAATCCGTCGCAGTAAACGGGAGCTTCGGCGATGCCTCAATGAGTGCACGCAACTGTGCCGCCGCCTGTGCTCGAGCTTCTTGATTCGGAGTTCCAGTGGTCTGAGCAAAAACCGGGAGACACAGCAAGAACAAACAAAATCGCGTGAACATGCGCGCATTGTATCAAATTCATGGGGTTCCGATTCCCAGGTGCGAAAAGGGCCGCTGGGCGACCCGGGGCACCTCACCCATAGATCATCTTCCTAAGACATTTTTCGTGACAAAATGCCTTTGGCGGCGTCTTAGTAGGTAGAGAGCGCCGGCCGGGCGCCCGCTTGGTAGATGCGCTATGGGAGCGCTGGGAGAAAAAGCAATTATGGCGAAGCGTGGAGCAGCTCCATTACAGGGCGAAGTTCTGCAGGGAACGTTGGACCTGCTGATTTTGCAGACATTGATCCTCGGCCCCGCGCACGGCCATACCATCGCGCATGTTATCGAGCATCGCTCAGACGATGTGCTGCAAGTGGAGCACGGGTCGCTCTACCCAGCTTTGCACCGCCTAGAGGATCGCGGCCGGATCGCATCCTTCTGGGGCACCTCCGAAAACAATCGCAAAGCGCGCTACTACCGCCTGACGCCAAAGGGCCGCAAGCAACTTATTCAGCAAACCGGCCGTTGGGAACAATTGGTGCACGCAATCAATCGAGTACTGAAGCCGGCCACCGAGTAGCGCGATGAGCTGGAAACGATTCTTTCGCCGGAAAGCGTGGGATGAGGAGCGGGCGCGCGAGCTTGCAGCGCACGTCCAAATCGAGGCGGACGAAAACATTGCCCGCGGATTCTCGATGGACGAAGCCCGCTATGCGGCTCAAAGAAAACTTGGCAACGCCACCTTAGTTCGCGAGGAGATCTACCACATGAACAGCATCGGGTTTCTGGAAAAGCTCTGGCAAGATGTTCGTTACGGTCTCCGCTTGCTGCGAAAGAATCCCGGATTCACCGCGGTCGCGATACTTACTCTCGCACTGGGCATTGGCGCGAACACCGCCATTTTCAGCTTGATTGACGCCCTGCTTCTCCGTTCGCTACCGGTTCAGAATCCCCAAGAATTGGTAATGCTGAAGTGGACCGCCCATAAACGTCCTGATTTTCACAGCACCAGTTCGTATGGCGATTGCGTGAACCAATTCCGCGGAGATAACCCATCGGGTTGCTCATTTTCTCTTCCCTTCTTCAATGATTTGCGCGCCCAAGCCAAAGGACTGGCAAATGTCACGGCATCGGGCGGCGGCATACAACTCGATCTGAGCGGCAATGGTCCTGCGAGCATCATGCGCGGGCTAATCGTCTCCGGTAATTACTTCGATACGCTCGGAGTTCGCCCCGCGTTTGGCCGCATGATCGAGCCTTCCGATGACCAACCTTCGGCTCCGGCCGTCGCCGTGCTGAACTATGGCTATTGGCAAAGAGTTTTTGGCGGCTCTCCTTCCGTCATTGGCAAAACATTCGGCTTGAACGGCGTCCCTACGACAATTGTGGGGGTCGCGGAGCGGAGATTCACCGGCCTTACTCCGGGAAGCATTCCTGATGCCTGGCTGCCGCTTGCTCTAAGTCCGCAAGTGAATCTTCGCTGGAATGCGAGCCGGGATGATTCAGGATCCGCGTGGCTATTGGTTATCGCCCGGTTGAAGCCTGATGTTCCACGGGAAAAAGCCGAATCCGGGGTCAGCGTGCTCTTCCGCAACGAAATGCTGCACGGGGACAAGCCACTTTCCAAGGAGGCCGATGCTCCCGCGGTCTCGCTGGTACCCGCGCAGACCGGACTCGTTGGCGCGAGAGGCAGATACTCAACGCCGCTTTTTATTTTGATGCTTGCTGTGGGAATCGTTCTACTGATTGCGTGTGCGAATGTCGCTGGGCTGCTTCTCGCCCGGTCGGCCGCCCGCCAAAAGGAGATGGCCTTGCGGCTTGCGCTTGGCGCAGGCCGAAGCAGAATCGTCCGCCAACTTTTGACCGAAAGTGTCTTGCTCTCCATATTTGGAGGAGCGCTGGGAATCCTTCTCGCAATTTGGGGAGCACATGCCATCGTTGCGCTGGTCGCCAGTGGTTCGACCCGGCCGCTTGGCTTTGACGCAACGGTTGACACTCGTGTTCTGCTATTCACGATCGGAATTACCCTTCTCACCGGAGTTCTCTTTGGGCTTGCCCCTGCGATGCGAAGCACTCGCGTGGATTTGACTCCCGCTCTCAAGGAAGGCGCCGGAAGTTCCGCCGGCGCGGATGGTGTCAGGCACCATTGGTTCAATGTGGGCAATTCCCTCGTTGTTGGTCAAATCGCCTTGACCATGGTCGTGCTGGTCGGTGCTGGACTGCTTGTCCGCACGCTTCAGAATCTGAGAAACATTGACCCTGGCTTTGATACCAACAACATCTTGAACTTCGACATCAATCCCACGCTCGCCGGATATAAGGGAACGCAGGTGGACGCGGCGTACCGCAATCTCCAGAGCCGTTTGAGCGCGATTCCCGGCGTGACATCTGTCACCTATTCCAACATTGTTCTGCTGACTGGGAGTTTGTCCAATACGAGCTTCCGCTTGTCCAGCGCACCCGAAAAAAAGGCGGTAGACTCGGACATCCTTGAGGTAGGTCCGGGTTTCTTTTCGACGATGAAAATCACCCTTCTCGAAGGCCGTGATTTCTCCCCCGCGGACTTTACAAATGCTTCCGTCACAGCCGCTGCTTCCACGCAAAATTCAAGTCCGGCTGCCAATTCCACCCCGCAACCACCATCCGCGCCCAAACCTGCCATCGTCAACGAGACGTTTGTGCGCCGCTATCTAGGTAAAGAAGAAGCTCTCGGACAGCGGTTCGGATACTCTGACGGCAAGCCAAATGATCCCTCTTACGTAGTCATCGGTGTGGTTCATGACACAAAATACGCCAGCCTCAGGCGTGAAGTGAATCCTACAACATTCGTTCCCGCCGCCGGCGCCGGTGTTTCCTTTGAACTGCGCACGGCAACAAATCCCTCGTCAATCATTCCGGCTGCCCACGACGTCGTCAATCAACTCGATAGCAATTTGCCAATCTTCAACGTTGCCACGGAATCGCAAAGTATTGACCAGCTGCTATTTCAGGAGCGCCTGATTGCACGGCTCTCGAGCTTTTTCGGCTTCCTAGCGCTCATCCTGGCTTGCGTCGGTCTTTACGGATTGCTCTCCTACGAGGTAACACGCCGCACGCGTGAAATCGGCATCCGCATGGCGCTGGGCGCCGGACAGCGCAACGTTTTGGGCATCGTTGTCGGACAAGGGCTTGCCCTCGCGGTCACGGGTGTCGTTGTCGGCATCGGCGCGGCGTTCGGCGTAACTCGCTATTTGGGAAGCATTCTCTACGATGTTCATCCAGGCGATCCTGTCACACTCGTTGCCGTTGCGGCGATCCTCTTGTTTGTTGCGCTCGTGGCGTGTTTTGTCCCCGCGCGGCGAGCCACGCGCGTGGATCCGATGGTCGCGCTTCGCGACGAATGATCCGCGTCTGAAACTCAACTCGTCCCTGATTCCTTCCGTGTCGCCACGCGCAAGCCTTGTGCTGTGCTGGTGCCGCGGCTAAGATGCAATCCATTGTGAAGCCCGCGTAGGCGGAACTTTTTAGCCCCCCTATACGTTTCATCCTATGGAGGCATGACGCCACCGCTGGCTGCGAGGCAAAAGCCCATTTGGAGCCAGAAGCTCAACTGGTTGCGCAGTGTCTCCGGGGAGACGGTTCGGCCTGGGAGGAGCTTGTACGCCGCCATTCGCGGCGCATATTCAACCTCTGCTACCGTTTCACGAATCAGCGTCAGGAAGCTGAGGATTTATCGCAGGAGGTTTTTTTGCGCGTCTATCGCACACTTAGCAGTTATAGCGCCACCTACGGAGCCTTTGGGACCTGGGTGACCAGTGTGACGCGCAACCTGCTAATTGATCATTACCGCCGGACGCGGCGGGACCGCCTGACGGATTCAATAGAAGACGTGACGACGCAAGTAGAGGAGAAAGAATCGGCAGGCAGACGGCCGGATCAAGTGGCGGCGGTCGCGGAGCTGGGAGTGCATCTGCAAAAAGCGCTCGCAAAGCTTTCGCCGGATTTGCGTGAGGCGGTGATCCTCCGGGACTTGGAAGGCCTGGACTATCATGAGATCCAGCAAGTGTTGGAAGTGCCGGAGGGCACGGTAAAATCCCGCATCAATCGCGGGCGGATTGAACTGGCGCGCGTTCTGGATTCGATGGGAGTGCGTCCCAATTAACTTGGAAGTCGACCGGGAATCAGACCGGGAGCGAGAAATGAACTTTAATAATTGTGAACAAATCGAAGCGCGGCTGAGCGATTACCTGGAAGGCGCGTTGCCGCCCGAGGAAGCCTCGGCTTTCATGTCGCATACGGCCAGTTGCGCGACATGCCGTGAGCTGGTGGCGAGCGTTCGCGGACTCGTGGGCGAAATGCACGCGCTGGAACCTGTGGCGGCCCCGATGAATCTGGTGTCCGCTATCCTGGATAACACGCTGGGGCCGCGCACCGCGCCGGGCAATTGGAAAGCGTGGTTCGGCTGGACTCGCACCGTGTTCCAGCCCCGGTTCGCTTATGGTGCTTTGACGATCTTGATTACATTGGGTGTGCTCTCACAGGCGTTTGGAATCCAATGGGAGACGCCGACGGTGGCCGATCTGAATCCCGTGACTCTTTACCGGGCGGCCGACCGGCAAGCTCATATCGTTTACGCGCGCGGATCTAAGTTTGTCGGCGATCTCCGCGTCGTCTATGAGATCCGCTCGCGGCTGCAGCCTGGGCTCGATGAGGATAGTTCGCCACAGAAATCCCCCGCGACTCAGCCGGGTGCCCCGGGCCGAAGTGAAGCACCTTCAGGTAGCCCCAAGAATCTTAATCGCGCGAGATTCACCGGCGCACCCATCGCGAGGCTTGCCTGTGGATTGTGGTTGACGCCGATAAGGAGCAAGCCATGAAATGTGCCGTTCATCCTGAAGTAGATGCTGTCGGTTATTGCCGGAACTGCGGCAAGGCACTGTGCCCCGCCTGCTCCCGGGAGGTCCGTGGAATGGTTTACTGCGAGGCATGTCTGGCGGATATGGTCACTCAGCCGCGCGGAGCGGCTGTCGAAGGCCGCCGTAATCCGGCACTCGCTACCGTGCTCGGTTTCGTTCCGGGACTCGGCGCCGTTTACAATGGTGAATACACGAAGGCGCTCGTCCACGTTTGCAGCTTCATAGCGTTCGTCGCGATTCTGAATGCTACTAATTCAGACGTGGTCCAAATCATATTCGGCATTGGCCTCGCCGCATTCATTGTTTACATGGCCGTGGATGCGAATCTCTCGGCGAAAGCCAAACGCGCGGCGCCGGGTCAAGTGGATGAAGTCGCGTTGACGCCGAGGGCGCGAGCGATTGGCCCCTTCATCTTGATCGGACTCGGGCTCATTTTTCTTCTGCAGAACTTTCACGTTTTTGAATTGGACCATCTGATTGACAAGTGGTGGCCGCTGATTCTGATTGCCGTCGGAGCCTTCTTGGCCTGGCGGCGCATGGAAGACCGAGCTTAGAGTTTGGGAGGAATACAATGGCGATTCGATGTCGTTGCCAACGGTGCGCAATTCGAGGGCTGATCTGGCCGGCAATCCTGATCACGATTGGCGTGCTGTTTCTGTTCCATCAGTCGCATTGGGAATATGGTTTTGGGCGGACTTGGCCGGTGATTCTGCTCGTGGTCGGCGCGGTCAAACTGGCCGAATCTCTGGCTTCGGATGATGGGCATGGCACGTTTCAGGGTCCGCCGGCAGGTCCAGGCATCGGTCCACAACAGGGACCGGGGCCCGGCCAAACGCCGCCACCGCTTAGCTGAGGTCTGGGAGGCATTCAATGGCATCAGGATATCCACGCCACCGCCGTTCAATTTTTAGTGGGCTGCTGCTGATTCTTATTGGCGGCCTTTTTCTAATTCACAACTTCGGCGGCCGCCTGCCCATCTGGAGCCTGCTCGAACATTGGTGGCCGCTGATCTTCATTTTGTGGGGACTGGCGAAGCTCTACGACCATCTTAGGGCGCAGCAAACGGGCGAAGTTGCCCCCCCCACAATTTCCGCCGGAGAAATCCTGTTGGTGTTATTGCTGCTTGCGGTGGTTGGCGGCGCGGGAATCTTCGAATGGGGTTCAAACCATCCAAACCGCAGTGAGATCCTCTTTCCCTGGGAGCAGTCTTATTCCTTTACTGAAAACGTGCCCGTCGTAAACGTCCCCGCAAACGCGCAGATCACTGTACGCACCACTCGCGGGAACATTACTGTAAATGCCGATGATACGCCGCAGATTCGTGTGACCGCCCGGAAAACGGCTACCGCGGAGAATGAAAGCGACGCACAATCGCGAGCGGACCGTATCCACGTTGTGGTCACGGCTGCAAACGGCGGATTCGTCATCGAACCCCAGGGCGAGAACGAAGCAGGTGGCGCCGTATCCACTGAACTCGAGGTACACGTTCCTAAGGGCGTAACGCTCAACGTGGAAACGGACCATGGAATCATTCAGATTTCTGGGGTCGGCGGGAACATCACAGCGGAAGGCCACAGCGGCGATATTGAAGTCAGGCAGTCCGGCGGCGATGTCAGCGTGGAATCCCACTCAGGCGATGTCCGCGTAATCAGCGCGGGCGGAAACGTTCGAGTGTCCGGCCGGGGTACGCAGGTCGAGGTATCCGACGTGCAGGGCGCGGTGACGGTTGACGGCGAATTCTTCGGACCTTTAAGTTTTGCCCGCCTCTCCAAAGGAATACACTTCGTATCGCAGCGCTCGGACGTGGCCGTGACGCAACTGAGCGGGCGAATGGAGATGACAAGCCCTGGCGATTTGGGAATATACGATTCGACCGGCAACGTCACGCTGACGACCACGAAGCGCGATTTAACGCTGGATAACATCACCGGCAAAATTCAGTTGGACAATCACAATGGAAACATCACTCTGCGATTCCCCCAGCCGCCGCATGAGGAGATTGATGTCACCACTCAATCGGGAGACATTGATATCTCGATGCCGGCAAAATCAGCCTTCGACGTATCCGCGCGCGCGGATCGCGGCGAATTGGACTGCGATTTTGGCGACCTCGCCTCAAAGATAGATAAGCAAAATGGCAACGCACGGCTTGACGGAAGCGTTGGCGCACACGGTCCGAAGCTGCAACTTCATACGACGTACGGAACCATTCGCCTGCGCAAAGGCCAGTAAAATTTTCTTGCGAGTGGGCCTGAATCAAGGTGAAGCGCGCTAGCGCTCGACAACTTTCTCCAGCACTTCGTAAAAACCAGGAAAGGAAACGCCGGCGCACTCCGCACCACGTATTGTCGTCGGACCTTCCGCACCCAGCGCCGCTACCGCAAACGCCATCGCGATGCGGTGGTCGCCGTGAGTTTCAATTTCCGCACCGTGAAGCTTCCCCGCCGCTCGCCCCGAGACACGCAGACCATCCGGGCTCTCTTCCACCTCCGCGCCCATTCGCCGGAGGTTTTCTGCTACGACTGCGATGCGGTCGCTTTCCTTCACGCGCAACTCGCGCGCATCGCGTATCTCAACACCCCGCTCGGTGTAAGGCCCCAGCGCGGCAAGCATGGGCAGCTCGTCAATCGATTGGGCAACTTGCTCGCCCGCAATTTCACCGCCTTCTACCGGGGCGTTCTGTATGGCGACATCGCCCACTAACTCCCCCGACGCTTCCCGCACGGAAAGGAGTGAGATGGGCACTCCCCAACCAGCCAATAGATCCAGCACGGATGTGCGCGTGGGATTGAGGCCAACATCATGCAACACCAAACTCGATTCGGGCAGAATCAGCGCGGCTGCAAGAAAAAACACACCGGAAGAAAGATCGCCCGGAACTGTGAGGTTGCATGGCCGGAGTTCCGCGCCACCAGATATGCGGCCTGATATGCAAAGTGTCCGTCCGGAGCGTTTGACCTCCACGCCGAACTCCTCGAGCGCCAGCTCCGTGTGGTCTCGCGTGCGCACGGTTTCATGCACTCGAGTTTCTCCCTCCGCGAACAATCCTGCCAGCAGAATGGCTGACTTTACTTGTGCGCTGGGCACCGGCAACGTGTATTCAATGCCATGCAATTGGCGTGCGTGAAACTCAAGAGGCGCGACGCCATCTTTCTGCGCGCGGATTTCGGCGCCCATCTGCACGAGCGGCTCCATCACTCGGCGCATCGGCCGGCGCCGCAATGAAGCGTCACCCGTCAGCGTCGAATCAAACGTCTGCCCCGCCAGCATTCCGGCGAGCAGCCGCATGGTCGTGCCGGAATTCCCAGCATCGAGATCGCGGCGCGAACGCCGCAGCCCGCGCAGTCCGTTCCCAGTAATGCGGGTCGCGCTGCCGGCGGATTCGATCTTTACTCCGAGCCGCCGCAGGCATTCCAGAGTGCTCTGGCAATCGGCTGCGGGGGAAAAATTCTCGATCCGGCTGGTGCCTTGCGCCAGCGCAGCGAGCATACCGTAACGATGCGAGATGGATTTATCGCCGGGCAGCATTACCGGACCCGACGCCGTCCGCGCGGGAAGAATTCGTTTGTCCGCCACGCGCTAATTCTAGCATGGGGGTGCGAGGGCCTTCCGCCGGCGAAAGCGACGCAACCGGAAAGCTCTAAAGCGCTTCTAATGGAGTGGGGAAGAGTTGTCTCACCCTTCACGAATCGCAACATCGCGACAACGAACTGAAATGCTGCCCTCGTTAGAGCGTATTATATGCAGGAGGGCAAAAGTCATGAAGCCCAGCTCAATGCGAGAATCGGTAGCCAGGACTTTCGGCCGCTTATCAATTGCCGCCGTTGGCCTCACGGCATTGATCGTACTTGGCGTTTTCGCACGCGCACAGCAACCGACGGCGAAAACTTCACAATCACCTCCAACGTCTTCGTCGTCGAACCAATCCAGCTCATCGAGCCAATCTGCCTCCCAAGGCATGGAAAACATGCCGGGCATGCAGCATGGCCAAATGACCGCCGATCAGATGGCCAACGAGCAGATGTCGCCCGGGCATCATCACATGGGCGCTCACATGCACATGACGGCGGCGCGGCCGGCCACGCCTGAAGATTGGGCCCGCGCAGACCAGGTCGTTTCCGATCTGCGTGACTCCATAGAAAAATACAAGGACTACCGCATGGCGCTGGCTGATGGGTTCGAGCCGTTCCTGCCGAACCTGCCGCAGCCGATGTACCACTTCACGAGCACGAAAAACGGCTTCCTGGAATCATTCACGTTTGATCCCGCGCGGCCCACTTCGCTGCTCTATAAAAAGACCGCAAGCGGCTATGAGCTCATCGGCGCCATGTATACAATGCCTCTGCGAGCTACAGAGGACCAGATGAATGAGCGCATACCTTTGGGTGTAGCCCAATGGCACCTGCACACTAATTTGTGCATGCCAAAACTAGGTCAGAATGCCGACTGGACTCAATTTGGTCTAACCGGTTCCATCGCGTCAAAGAACGCCTGCGCGGCGGCGGGCGGAAGGTTTTACCCAACTATTTTCGGATGGATGGTGCACGTTTATCCGTTTGAGTCGTCACGCGAGAAAATCTGGGAGCAATAATCGTTTGAGTTCTGTGAGGTAGTGGAAGTAACTCTTTTGTTGGAAGCCCAGCTATGAGAAAACCTATGAATCAAGCCAGCATCAATCTTCGCCGTTTTCGCACCAGTATTGTCCGCGGAGCCGTTCTCGTGACTCTGCTTTTTGCCGCGGCAGCCGGTTACGCCGCGCCCGCGGATACTCCTGAAATCATGCCTCTCAGCCAGGTCAAGCCCGGCATGAAAGCCGTCGCCTACACCATCTTCAGCGGCGATAAGATTGAGAAATTCGATCTGGTCATTCTGGGCATTCTTCCGGATATGATGGGATCGAAATCAATCATCCTCGTCCAACTTGTCGGGCCGCAAGTGGAACACACCGGCGTCGTCGCCGGAATGAGCGGCAGCCCTGTTTATATTGATGGAAAACTCGTCGGCGCGCTCTCGTACAAATTCGGCTCGTTCACCAAGGAGCCGATCGGTGGTGTCACGCCATTTCAGGACATGATGGAAGTCGCTCCCGCGCCCGCCCATTCAGTTCCCGCAGCCGCGTCCACCGGATCCTCAGAAATGGGAGACGCCGTTTCTCCGCCTCATTATGAATTGCCCGCGGACGCGCCAGGCGTAAGCGCCTTGATGAAACCGGGTGCTTCCGCAATCGGAGGCGGCTCGTTTCTCACGCCAATCGAAACCCCGCTCGTAGCTTCGGGAATTTATCCATCCGTCCTTGCGCAATTCGCAAGTCAGCTTGCGAGCTATGGACTCGTTGCCGTCCCTGGGGGCGCCGGCACCCCGCAGCCCGACGACGCGAAACTTGTCCCGGGTGATATGGTAAGCGCCATTCTCGTGAGCGGCGACTATTCACTTGCTGCCTCTTGCACTGTAACCGCGATCACGGCAAATCGAGTATACGCTTGTGGACATCCGATCTTTTCCCTTGGTGATGTCCAGATCCCCCTGGCCCGCGGGCGCGTGATCACAACACTTTCTTCGCAGGACAGTTCCACCAAAATCGTCACCACGGGTGGCACCATTGGCACACTCACGGAAGATCGTCTTTCGGCTGTGATGGGCACACTCGGCGCGGGGCCCAAGATGATTCCCATGGATATGACCCTCGTAACACCGTCCGGGGAGAATCAATCACATTACCAGCTTGCTGAAAACACGGAGCTGACCCCGCTCTTGGTGGGCATAGTGGCGCAGAACGGTTTGACTCAGAACAACTCATGGACCGAAGGCACGACCATCCGCCTTTCGGGCGAAATTGATATTGCCGGGCATTCCCCCGTGCAACTTGAAAACATGTTTGCTCCCACGGGCGCGTATTCAATGGATAGCGGAATCGTGGCGGGATCTGTGCAGGCCCTGTTCTCGCGCGTGTTCACGAATCCCTACGAACAGGCAAAGATCGAGCGCATTCACTTGAAACTCGAGAGTCTTCCCGATCGGCGCTTCACTTCCATCGAGGGAGCTTGGACGGACTTCACAGAGGCTGTACCCGGACAAACTGTTCAAGTAAAAGTCCTGTTGCGCGCATACCGCGGCTCCGCTGATCTGCACACGATTCCCATCACCATTCCGGCGGAGGCCAATCCGGGCACGACGTTGCGGATTCTCGTGAGTGATTCTCTCGGCGCAGACCGCACCACGAGGCCTGTTTCTCCTCTGGCGACGGCGGCACAGGCAGGCAGCCTTGAACAGTACATCCGCATTCTGAACCGCGAGCGGCGCAACAATCGCCTGTATGTAACTTTGTTGGAGCCGACCACTACTTTGCTTCTGGAAGATAAGGAGTTGCCAAACGCACCGCTTTCCGCCGTCAACGTGCTGAATCAGAACGTGCTCAATCAGCGGCGCGGCGAACCCAGCGCGACCATGTTACGGGAATCACTGGCGGGCGAATGGTCTCTACCCACGGAAGGCGTTGTTTCCGGCACCGTGTCCCTCTCCATTCGGGTGAAGTAAGGTAAACGGCGCATTTATTCCGCAAAACCGCGGCTGAAGGCCGCCTCCGGCATCCCGTAAGGGAAAATTCCGGGAGAGGACGATCCATGATTCGAGTTGCACGCACATCCCGGCTGGTCATCACCAGCTGGCTGGCTGTTATCCTGATAATTCTCGCCGTTTCCGCTGCACGCGCCGAGCATACGCGCTTCTGGCGGCAATCGAGCTTTGACGATTTTGAACGGGGCACGGCAAAGGGCGTTGCGCTGCGCAGTGACGGCAAGCTCCTGCTGGCTCCGCGCTTCGAGCCTTTAGCGGACCCCAATGCCGCATATCTCTGGGCTTTGCGCGCTGATTCCAAAGGCAATCTTTATGCTGCTGGCGGCTCAAGCGCCAAAGTAGTGCGATATGACTCCGAGGGTAAGGCAACTACCGTTTTCACATCCACTGAGCTTTCCGCTCAGGCACTCGACTTAGATGCGCAGGGCAATCTTTACGTCGGTACATCGCCCGATGGGAAAGTTTATAAAGTCACACCTGGGGGTGAGAAAAAAGTTTTCTTCGATCCCAAGACAAAATACATTTGGGCCATCGCCGTGGATTCGGACGGCACCGTGTATGTCGCCACCGGCGACACGGGCACCATCTTCGCTGTCACGCCCGATGGGAAGGGTGATGTTTTCTATAAGAGCGACCAGGCGCACATTCGTGCACTTGCTTTCGATCGTCAGGGCAACATTCTGGCGGGCACAGAGCCGGACGGACGCATCTTGCGGATCTCAAAAGCCGTCACTCCGGAAAAAGCCAGGCAGGGCTTTGTGCTCTACGAAACATCGCGGAAAGAGATCACTTCGCTCATCGTAGACAGCGCCGGCAATCTTTTTGCCGCGGCGATCGGGGACAAATCACGGTCTTCCAACAATACTTTTTCTGAATCCCCCGAGGTTGTGATGCCGACCATTCAGGCTGGCGGTGTGCGTGGCGGAAATATTGGAGGGATCTCGATCGGCGGTATTCCGCAAGGCGCCGGCAACCAACCGCTGCCTAACTTCGCGCCGCTGTCTTCCGCTGAAGGGAGCGCCGTATATCGCCTGGCGCCGGATGGCTCGCCGCAACAACTTTGGAGCTCGCGCGACACACTGGTCTACACATTGAGCATTTCTTCCTCCGGCAAACTTCTGCTGGGCACTGGCAACAGAGGTCTCATCATCGAACTGGATGGCAACAGTCTTTTTACAAACCTGGCCAAAACGGAATCCGGCCAGGTGACGGGGCTGGCTCAGGGACCCGGCGGCAAAGTATTCATTTGTACGGCAAATCCCGGAAAAGTCTTTTCTCTCGGGCCCGGTGATGTAGGTGAAGGCACGTTTGAATCCCAACCTATGGACGCGCGCTTCTTTTCCGCCTGGGGACGAGTCGAGTGGTGGGGAGAAAACTCCGGCCTGTCTGCCTCCGGGCACCCTCACGTCGAGGTGTACATCCGCACAGGGAACACGGCCAATCCGGACAACAACTGGAGCCCGTGGGTCGGCCCCTACACGCAGAGCGGCCAGAAAACCGAAGCCCAATCTGCGCGGTTTGCGCAATGGAAGGTTGTGCTGCGCAGTGGCAGTCCTTCCCCCGTGCTTTCATGGCTGAGCCTGTCGTATCTTCCTGAGAATGTCGCGCCACAAATTGATGGAATTGCCGTGCAAGACCCCGGAATTCGCGTCCAGGGAAGTGGCGGCGGCATCGGTGGCGGCATTGGTGGGCCGGGTGGCGGATCCTCTTCCGTCCGCCTGCGCCAGCCCGGAGCGCCGGGCACGCCCAGTGCGGGTTCATTCGGCTCGCAGGGACAATCGGAACGAACCTCTTCTCGCTTTGAAGCGCCGCCCCAGGGAACCGCGCAAAAAGGTTATCAAACCGTGCTCTGGAGCGCGCACGATGACAATGATGACGAACTCGTTTACACCATCTATTATCGCGGCGAAAATGAAAAGGAATGGAAGCTGCTGAAGGATAATCTCCACGACAAGTATTATTCCTGGGACACTTCGACAATGCCCGATGGCGCTTATTATCTTAAGATCGTCGCCTCGGATGCTCCGTCAAATCCTCCAGCCGAGGCGCTGGAAGGAAGCCGCGAATCTGACCGTTTCGTCGTGGATAATTCGCCCCCGGAACTGAACGGGCTCGAAGCCGTGGCCGGCGAATCCGCGGGAGACGCCCGCATCCGGTTTAACGCCCGCGATTCGGCAAGCTCCATTGCTCGCGCCGAATACAGCCTGGACGCCGGTGAATGGACGCTTGTTTATCCCTCCGGACGCCTGAGCGATTCGCGCGATGAACACTACGACCTTGCGTTGAAGGGTCTTGCCTCCGGCGAACACACGATTGCAGTGCGCGTTTATGACCGCTATGAAAACGCGACGTCGGCCAAAGTGACTTTTCACACGCCGGCCGTTGGCCACTAAAATACCAACAGCGCATCCTGACGGCTGGCCAGGCTGCTATGCCATAATGTCGGCGGAATCCTGGAGAAGGCTCTTTGAGCGATGAATTCCGGCCGAATCTAGACGACGTCCGCGATGCCCACATCCGCATCAAGCCGCACATTCACCGCACGCCGGTGATGACTTCCACTTCGCTCGATGAAATCGCAGGCGCGAAGCTCTTTTTCAAATGTGAAAACTTCCAGGTGACCGGCTCGTTCAAAATGCGCGGCGCTACGAACGCCATTTTTTCGATGACCGATGAGGAAGCCGTGCGGGGAGCAGTCACTCCCTCGTCCGGCAATCACGGCGCGGCTTTGGCGCGCGCCGCTCGCAGCCGTGGCATCAAGGCATGGGTCATCATGCCCAATAATTCACCCCTGGTGAAAAGGCGCGCCGTGGAGGCTTATGGCGGGCAAATCACTTTGTGCGAGCCGAACATGCGGTCGCGCCAGGAAACAGCGGCGGAGGTTCAAGCGCGCACGGGCGCAATCTTGATCCATCCCTACGATAACGACCGGATCATCGCCGGTCAGTCGACTGCCGCGGCCGAGTTACTGGAAGAAGTGCCGGATCTCGATATAATTCTCGCGCCGGTTTCAGGCGGTGGGTTGCTTTCCGGCACCGCCATTGCCTCGAAGGGAATGCGGCCACAAATCCGCGTGATTGGCGCGGAGCCGAAAAATGCGGATGATGCCTTCCAATCGCTTCGCGACGGCCACATCGTTTCGCTGGATCATTCTGACACGATTGCCGACGGCCTGCGCGCCTCGTTGGCCCCGAGAACCTTCGCAATTCTAAGAAGACTTGTAGACGAGGTCTCGACCGTAACTGAAGCAGAGATCGTTGCCGCTATGCGCCTCCTCTGGGAACGGTTGAAGATCGTCGTCGAGCCTTCGGGCGCCGTATCTGCCGCGCCCGCGCTGAATCGCCGCATCGGCGCTGAAGGCAAGCGCGTCGGCATTATTCTCAGCGGGGGAAATATGGATCTGGCTTCCCTGCCCTTCTCCTAACCAGCTACGATACGTCGCAGCGATAACATCTCAATCAACGGTGATATTCACAGTCGTGGTCGCCGTGGTATTTCCGCTGCCCGTGGCCGTGATAACCAGGGGATACGCGCCAGCCGTCGTGCCAGGGAGTGTGGTCGCATCCGAAGCGGTCCCACTGCCGCAACTCAGCATGAAAGCCCCCATAAGCAACAATAGAATCGCCAGAGAAACGTGAGCCGGTAGGTGGCGCTTCCCACGTTTCAAAGCAAGGAACATCAGCAACATGGACACCAACATCATCACGAAGCTCTTAAGAGTCTTGGGGAATCGTGCCGGAGGCCAACGGCGCAAGTCCGGCACCGGCGCAATCACGCTGTTCGCGGTTGTTGCGACCGTCAATGTGTTGGAAGTCCCCGCCGTAACCGTGGTCGAAGTAAACGTGCACGTTGAAACCGGCGGACAACCCGCCAGGCTGAAACTAACTTGCCCGGAAAGCGGTGGCGCGAGCGTATTGATCGCGAACGTCATGGAACCACCCGCGGTAATCGTCGCCACATTTGGTGAAGCAGCCAGGCCAGCGGGCGTCGGCCCGCTGAAATTGAAGATTGTCTTCCCGCCGCACTCGTTGACAAGCGTGCCGGAGGGCGGACACAGCGTCGTGTCGAAAACAGTGACCAAGAAATAGTACGTTGTCCCTGATGCTACTCCGATTGTCACCTGCGATTGCACATCCGTGTTCGAGACATTGTTGTTGCATCCCGAAGGAACTTCAACGAGGCTGCCCGGCGTGCCCGTAAAAACATCCAGGACTGTGTCATACGCGCTGCCAGTGGTGTTGGCTGTCACCTGGCCGGCTGCCCCCGCCGTGTACATCCACCAGACAGATTTGCCGGAGGGATTATTGCTGGAAGCGGCACAGCTCGGCGCCGGATCGGTCGGATCCGCCGTCGCGGCGAAGTTATCTACGGTGCTCGAGAATAGAGCCGTTGTCACGACTCCGGCATTGGCGATGCTGTCGTTCGTTGGTGGGCCCGCGCTGTTCACGGTGAACAGCAACTCATGTGCGGCGGATCCCCCGCCGGGAGGCGGGTTCGTTACACCAATGGTGAACTCAGCGCCGTATTGAAGGAGCGTGCTCGAAAGTGTGGCCGTAATCGTCTGCGGATTCGTGGCCGCGCTCACCTGCGTCGTGGTCACTCCGACCGTGTTGTCGTTCGCAGCGGTGCCCTCATTGACGGTGACTATCGATCCCGCAGGAATTGTCGCACCCTGGACAAAGTTCGTTCCGGAAACCGTGATTTGCACTGCCGTGCTCCCCGCGCTCGCGGAGGCCGGTGTGACGCTCGTGAGCGCGGGCGCTGTTGCTGTCAGATCGAATGGAAGAGAATTCGTCGCGTTCGGCGCGTAGGCCGGATCAGTAACTTGAACGGAGATAACTCCCGCTTGCGCGAGTCTGCTGACAGCAACATTCACCTGAATAGAATTCGGCGCCTGCAAATTCGCCACTGTTATGCCTTGTGAGGAGCCGTTCCACAGCACGGTGGAATTGGAAGTAAAGCCGCGGCCCGTGAGTGTGAGTGCCAGCGTTGTTTGGCTGCCCGCGGGTGCGTCCAGCGTCGAAAGCGAGCTCAGCGCAAATGAAGAAGTGCCCGCCAGCGCGGGCAGCGCATAATCCCATGCGCTACGGCCGTGGGTCGCGGCGCGCAATGTGCGCGAAGGCTCATGCAGCGCGAGCGACAAGACTGCAACGTTGGGGAGGCCGGTCCCCAACTCCGCCCAGCTCGTCCCGCCATTCACGGTGACAAATACTCCGATGTCCGTCGCGGCGTAGAGTGTTTTGTGCGCCGGATCATCCGGATCAATCACGATGTCATTGACCGGCGTATCAGGCAGATCCGTCGTGAGTGGCGCCGCGCAATCGGCGGTTTGGCAGCTGATGTCGGTCCAGTTAGCCCCGCCATTGGCGGTCCTGAAGATGTGCCCTTTTAAATCAACAGTACTGCCGGAGATGGACTGGTCCACGGCAAATCCGGAAAACGCGGCATACGCTGTCATTCCGCTCGTATCTGAGGAATCGGTAATCACTTTCGTTAGAGTGCGGAGAGGCAGTCCAGCCGAAATATTCCTCGCGGTGATGTTGGAGCCCGCTGTCACGTTCAAAGCTAATTCCACCGTGCCGTCATCCGCGCCGGTGTAAATGTTGTAGGCTCCGCCTGGAAGTGGCGCAAACGCGATGCTGGTCAGCGCGAATCCATTTGCGAGTCCGCCGCTGGTCAAATCTCCTGACACTGCATTCCATGTCCCCGCGCCGTTAGTCGTTTCAAATAGCCGGTACGTACCGTAATAAAGATGCTCCGCAAGCCCTGGGTCCACAACCAACGGCGGAAACACATCCAGCGGATCCTGCGAGTTGCCGCCGAGCTGATTGCCGATGGTGCTCGAACTCGCCAGTAACGCGAATGCTGCCTGCTGTCCCGCAAATGTGGACTTATAAATCTCCGGTTGCCCGGATGTGCCCGTGCAGCTCAAATAAACGGAAGTTTGCTCATGCGGGTCCACGACGGTGTAAGCGCCGTCAGTGCAGGTATTCGTGTTCGCCCAGGTTGAAGGGCTAACAAAATCTTGATACTGCTGCGTGCCATTGCCTTCCGTACCGGCGAATGCGAGCGCGGAGTTTGCGGGATGAATCGAGAGGCCCGGATTGAACTGCGTCAACGCCAGGCCGTTATTCAAGTCATTCCACGTCTGAGATCCGGGTGTGACGCTTGGATTCGCCGCGCTGGTCGAATTCCAAAGTCCGCCGTCGTTACCAACGTAAATCTTGCTGCCCGCCGGCGTGAATGCAATCGCATGATGGTCTACATGCAGGATGGTTCCGTCACCAACGGCGGTCACATCTCCGAAGGATTGTCCGCCGTCGGTGGTTCGCAACAGCGTTGTGCCCGCGGGAGTTCCGTAGCCGCCACCACCAAAGAAAACTGTGTTCCCCGTGGCATCAGCTGGGTCCACTCCGATCACCATGTCATACCAGCATTTCTGTGCGCAGAAATCTGGAATGGCCGTCAGTTGTGTCCAGTTACTTCCGCCGTCAATCGTCTTGTAGACGCCCAGCAAAGTATTCGAGCTTGAGTTTGCATTCGCAATTGCCGCGTAAAGAAGGTTCGGGTTGCCCGGCGAGGACGCTAACTCGATTTGTCCCATGCTGGATTGCAATGGAAGCCCCGCGCCAGGCACGCGCGTCCACGTCTGCGCGGAGCAAGTCAGACTTGCGTTATGCGAAAGGTAGATTCCATTTGTCGGGTCGCCATCATATCCGCTAATCGCGGCATAAGCCGTGGTCGAAGAGGTGAAGAACACCTGGGAGGCCATCGCCGTGGTCGTTAGCCCAGCGGGAGAAATGCGAGACCACGCAGCCCCTGCATTATTTGTGCAGTAGATTCCCGGCTGAGCCACTTGCCCACCGATACTGCTGCTTGTGTAGATCTCGACGCCGGCAAGAAGCAAGTCCGGATTGGCGGGATTAACTCCCAGGGAACCGATCCTCGCCCCGCCACCCGGAACGAAAGTATCGCTGAATGGCCCCACGAAAGGACATGACGGATTCGTGAAAGCAGTTCCCTGGCACGTCTGCGCCCAGATCGTGCCGCCGTCGAGAGACCTCAGCAGGCCGGCGCCATAATATTCGTCCAGCCCAATGGCTTGCTCCCCAGTGCCGGCATAAATCACCCTGTGATTCGCGTCCAGGTTATTCGCGGGGTCAATGGCAATGGCCAGCGCGCCCATCGCAAGCGATGGCTGCGCGTCAGTGAGCGCATGCCAAGTGACGCCGCCGTCCGTCGTCCGCCAGACACCTCCTTGGGCGCCTCCGATGAAAACGGTATTACCCGTGGCATCGGTAGGATCAATCGCAATCGCTGAAACTCGCCCGGAAGTGTTTCCAAATGATCCGGTGGAACTACCCGGGGACGGCAATGTCGGCTGCGGACCGATGGGAAACCACGCGGCGGTAAAAGGAGTTTGAGCCGGCAAGGCCGCGCCAAAAAGGTCGTGCGTACGATTTTGGTTCGCGCGCATAGCAGCTTTCTGGTTTAAGGCTTGGTCGCGCGCACCAGCCGGGATGAATCCCAATGGAAACGCGCGTTGCCTCTGAAACCATTCCATCCGCCCAAAGGGAGAAGCGTCTTCCTGTGTACTGGGAGGTGCCTGCTCACTGTTGGCGGAATGCTCTGCGGCCCCCTTGGTGTCTTGCTGCGCGAGGACTGCCGGAGAAATCGCTAGGAGCAGAGCCAGCATTGCCGTGCAACAAGCCGAGGAGAACCACAATGCGCGAGCTACGCCAATTATTCTTAGTAAAAAAGCTGGCAGACACCGCAAACGGTGGCTATTCAAATTCTTGATATTCCCGGCGCTGCGCTCGTCTGAATCGTTTTCTTCTTCATTGAAGAGCATGGGATCTCCAACGCGCGGAGGCATGCTCAGGCCGGGGGGCATTCCGTCGTGCGGCTGTATAGGTAAAAAGAAGGCGGTAGTCTAGTACAGAATAAAGTTACTCACAAGCAAACAAATTGAGCGAACCTGTGCCTACTCCTGCCAGCCAGGCATCGCGCCGAGGTGACCGCAAAACACGCGCGGCCGGATGGATTCATCCGGCCGCGCGCAAAACAATTCATTTGCAATTGTAATTACGGAACCGTGATCGTGACAGCAGTGGACGCCGTTGTGCTTCCACTCGTGCCGGTTATCGTCACTGTATAGGTACCGGCCGCTGTGCCTGGAATTGTAACTGGGGCCGTTCCGGAACCTCCGGAGGAGGACCCGCAGCCTACAATGACCAGGCCAATCATAACGAATAGCGACGCGAACACCACGGCCGGGCGGCGCTTCCGCATGGATGGAACCCACAGTAGGAAGATAAAGGTCAGAGCAATCGTGCCGGCTCCGCTCGCAACAATCCAGCCGCCTGGACCACGGAAGCGGTCCGCCGGCTTATAGATCCTCGTCGTAAAAGAAGCCGTCGTAAATACGCTGAGTGTCGCGGTACCGCTAGTTGCGTTGTTCGTCAGGCTCACTGGAGAACCTTGGAGTTGGCAAGCGGGCGGATCGTTTAGGTTCGTAGGAGACACGCTGCACGTCAACGCGACCCCACCTGTAAAGCCTCCCGTCGAGGATACGGTGATGATCGAACTCCCTGTGTTACCGGCATTGACGGTCGCAGAGGAAGGATTCGGCGACAGAGTGAATCCGCCGCTTGCGCTCGTCACTGTGACCATTACAGTAGTAGTGTTCGTCACCGGGCCCGGACCCATGCCTGTTACGGTAACCGTGTAGGTTTCTAGCGTCGTTGAAGCTGACGTTTGTACATTAAGTGTGGAGGTTCCGCTGGCGCCCAAAGTTACGGAAGCGGAAGGTGTAAACGTACAGGTGGGCGTCGCGGTGCCATTCGTGGGAGATACGCTGCACGTCAACCCAACCGTACCGGTGTAACCACCCGTTGCAGCTACCGTAATGAGCGTCGAACCGGGCGAGCCGGCTAAAACCGAGAAAGCGCTAGCCGTCGGGGTAAGCGTGAACCCGGTGGTGGCGGCAGTGGCGTTGACTACGACCCCCAAGGAAGTTATCGCGGCATAATTCGTATCCCCATTGTACGTGGCCGTAATGGAGTACATTCCGGCAGAAGGAAGCTTCGCCGTGGTAAGAGTCGCTTGAGCCGCGGAAAGGCCCTGTGAGTCGAGGGTTGCCGTTACAGGAGCGGTGCCAATTAACGTTGTACCCCCATAGTAGAAGCTGATAGTCCCACTCGGGGAGAGCCCCAAACTCTCCGTATCCACGAAGGCGCTCAACGAGAAGTTTGTGTTCGCTGCCACAGTGGCTGGAAAAGAAGTGATCGCATTACTCATCGTTGAAGCAGTATCCTGCGTAATCGTGAAGGCCAAATTCGATGATGTGCTCGCATTGTAGCTTGGGTCTCCGCTGTAAACGGCCTGGAACTGATGCGATCCAGTTGCAAGCGCCGGGAGAATTGACTGCTGATTTTGAATGCCTGGGAAACTGACGTTCGGAGACTGATATTCCAAATACCCTTCACTGTTCAGACCAAATGTGCCCAGCGAAACTTGCGCCGCGCCATTCAAAGAATCATTCAAAGTGACGGTTCCAGTGGCGTTTTCCTGTCCTGAGGTTGCACCCACCACGTCCACACGAACCAAATTTAAGCTCCCGTAAGGCTGCGAAGTGCCAGCAGCCGCTACTTCACCGCCATTGAAAATCTCCACATTTAAAACGCTCAATGAAGATTTGCTGCCCTCCGGGCTTATTGTCACTTGGGCGGGACTCGTTGAATAACTCCCACCGAAGATTCCACCGGCAGGGTTTGTACCGCCGCCGTAGTGCGCGGTAATAGTGTAAGTCCCCCCCACCAGGCTCGTGGTAGATCCGCTTGCAGACCCGCCGGAAAGCGTCAAGTAGTAGTCACAAGTCGTTCCGTTCGCGTCGCAATTGCTGGGTGTGACCTCGTTAGAAATAATGTAACTGTTATCCGTAAAGCGATTCACACCAGCCATGTTGTTGGTATTTCCAAAGCAACCTGGGTTGGCGGACAAGCATGTGCCGACCAGAGACACATCCCCGACCGGCGTACCATTCGATGATGTAACCTGAGTATTCACATCAACCGTCGTCAAACCATGTACGCCGCATACCGTCGTGCCCGCGGGAGTACCGCCAGGGCACACCGAATTAGAAGTCAATGACAATGTGGAAGTAGTTGGTGTGAAGGCTGCATTCACCCAGCCGCTTACGAGGTTGGTTACATTGACCGAGCCGAGCCCGGTCGCCTGGTCGTAACCTTCTGTCGTGCCGTAGGCGATAGTCCCTGTGGGAAGGTTAGTGTTTGAATTCACCGTTTCCTCAACGCCCAAAACATCGGAATTACCATTCGTAACGCTACAGGCCTGTGTGCCCGGAACGCAGGGAACAGAATTGTTGCCCTTGGTCACATCGTTAAAAATACAATTGGTGCCGGGACCGGTCGAAGAATTACATGCCGATGGACTCTGGCTCGCGGCAAGAGAGTAAAGAACATAATTGGCATTGCCCTGCCCGGCGCTTACGTTGGTAAGTTGTGCTCCCGATGCGTGGTTTGCCATGGCCTGATTTACCATGGCCATGATCCCGGCAAAAGACGGAGCCGACGCGGAAGTGCCGCCAACACCAAATAGAGTCGTGAACGGGGCGTTGAAATTACATGTGTCCGCGACGGTATTCAGGTCTGATTCGCAGATAATGTAGAAACTGCCGGACACAAAACCATCGGCCGCAAACAGCGAAAGATCCGGAACGTCGCGAACCATATCGTTGGGCACCCCTGTGACGGCCAGAGATTGAAAGGAAGGCTTCGCATACCCATTAAAACAATACTCGCTATTGGAATTTGAGCAGTTACTCGGACCTCCGCTGCCACCGACAATGTTGGAGGTAAATGGACTTTGGAGATTGCAGCCGCTTGTTCCGGTCATTGCGCATGAGTCATTCCAGGTAGTTTCGGGAATGTAGCTCAGCGCGGAAACCTGGCTTATGCCGTTGTTCGTCGCGCTCCAGTATTTCGACTGGTAGCCGGCCCCGCTGACGTCAAAGTCCGTGCCGCCGAGAGCCACATTGAAAGGCGTGGATGCGATTCCGTTCACCCACGTGCCTTCTTCCGCCACCGTCTCGGAATTCTCATCGTCGCATCCGGCTGACCCGTCATCCCCAGCCGAGATGCCTACCGTGATGCCCTGAGCCGCCGCCTGTTCCCAAAGAATCTGATAGAACGTGTTGCCGGAGTTGAGTAGGAATGGCTCACATTCCCCGAAGCTCTCGCTGAGGACAGGTGCCAGGTCGTTATCAACGATGTGCTCGGCTGCGAGGTCTATTCCGGCGGTGGCTTCCGTACCCTCGGCGATCACAAAGAGAACGGTTGCCCCTTTGGCGATTGCGCCAGACCACTCAACGTCCAGATCTGCCTCCGTCTCATCCCCGTTGAAACCGGGGTCAGGTCCATCGAGAATGACCCTCGTATTGTTTTTCGCCAATCCGAACAAAGTGCGAAACGTTTGTATGTCGTCAATTTGGCACGAGGTCCCAAAATCTGGCGAGGCCCCCGCTCCGCTCAGATCGCCGTTCGAGCAAATTTCCGAATCGCCGACGATGGCGATCGTCTGTCCTGTACCATCGATCGCCTGCCCCGCACCGTCGATCCCCGAACTTCCGGTCCAGAGCGGGAGCATATTATAAATCGTGGCGAAATCCGTCGGCCCGAGCGCGTTGCAGGTTAGCGAAGCCCCAGTGATCCCTGAGTTGCAGCCCGAGAATGAGTATTGGGGAGACAGTGGTGTCACTTTTCCGGTTTCCTTGGCACGCTGAAACATGCCGAGCTTCTTGATCTCCGCCTTCCTGCGGAAATTGTGCAGAGTGTCGATCCCCTTAATTACGGGCGCCAGCGCCGCGGGAATCTGTGGATCGCTCGCGTTAGCATAATGCTCGTCGCCCTTAACCACATACTTGTGGATTTCTGTGTGAAAAGCTTGGCGCACCAGCCCGGCGGTTCCCGTGAACTCAATCAACATCTTCCCGTTCGCCACGCGATTTACCTGGAAACCTTGCGACTCAAGCCAGTTCGTCACCGTCTGAATGTCGGCATCGGCTGGACCGAACTGCTCGCCGAACTGCTGTGGGGTAAGCCACTGGTGGTAGCTGGCCGAGGATTTAGCTTGCTGTGCTTCCATGAGAGTCTTCAGGGCCGCTTCCTGGTCGGGGCCGCGCTGAAGCACCATCAGCATCCGCTCCATGGGGAGGCTGTCTTCGGCAGGTCCCTGGTCGTATTGCGGCCGCGCAAGCGGATGCGTGTTTCCGTAAAGCGTTACCAAATTGTTGTTGTCCACAGCCTGGGTGATACGCGAGGGACGCAAGGCCGCCGTCTGCGCGGCAACACTCAGGGAGCAAAACATCAGGCAAGCAAATAACAGAGCGGCCTTAAAGGTCGTCGAGAAATATGATCGCATTACTTCCCCCCATTGAAGTTCTTCGATTTTTTTTCCTGAACCTTTTTTCCAGTTCACACGCGGAAAGTCCACTCTGCCCAGATAGCAATATTGGATGCAGGAACCCCGTTTTGGGCTTTCTGGAACTTCCCCCCCCAGCCGCGGCTTTCCCACCCCTCGCCACGGAACACACTATAACGCATTACTAACTAACACGGCTTGTGAAGAAAGGTTGTGGCCCTCCCGCACGATCCAATTGCTTATAAACAAGGGCATTTCGAGTCGAAACGGAGGTTCAGGCGTCGGGTGGTTTCCAATCGGAGGGTGGGAAGGAGATATGCCAGAACTCAGTGGAAGGACTGTCGAACTCCACGGGGATTAAATAGCCTTCGGAGGTGCTTTGCGGCTGGCGGGTGACGCGTCCCGGCAAGCGTTCTCCGCTGAGTTTATGCTCAATTTCCAGACGCGTATCCGGGGGTAGACTTCGGCCCGAGCATATCATGGCCCCGTGGACATTGACGGCGACGCTGTGTGCTTCCAGCTTGGCCGGCTTGCCTTCCGCAATGAAGTGCAGCACGACGCTTACGCGAAGCATCATACGTTGACTGCGCCGGCGGTCCTCAGCGGACGCAAGGCTGCCGCGCCCTGGGGAACCTTCCTTCAGTGTGGTTTTCAGTGGCACTTTCAATGGCGGATTCAAATGGTCCTTGACGCGGCAGGGGCGCCGTTAAAGCTCAAGGCCCCAGAAATCCATTTCGGGTTCTATGAGCTCAATTCCGTATTCCCAGCCTTCCAAACGCTGGTTCCCTTTCCATACGATCACACCTGGATTTGAGCGCATGTTGGCTCGATTAAAAATCTCCAGTTGTTGTTCGATGGCGAATTCTTTGGAAATAACTGCCAGGCAACCGTAGGGACCGACGACCCTGGTATGGGTTTCCAACTGGCATGGGTTGCCCTCCATCTGCCAGGCCACACAAACCGGCACCCGGGAATTGACGCGAACTCCCCGGCGTTTGCTTTGAAACTTCGCTTCTTGTGCAACTTCTCGGGACACTGTCACTTTGGAACGCTCCCAACGCAGGGACTTTGATCAATTGCTGGAAGCGCGCCCCCGGCGAATGAAACATCGCCGGAAACACATATTGCCTCAGCAATACAGATTAGACGCCGCACGGAAAAAAGGTCAATAGTACTTATGGAGCGACGTGTTACCGGAAGGCACTGAATCTACAGGCGTTATTGGCGGTGAAATCAAACTGCCGTGGCGTAGGGCCGGCCATGGCGCCGAAGCGGGCAAGTGTTCCGATTCGACTCTTCTTACTTTCTTGAGCGGGTAGAAACCTTTGCAGATTGCATTCCACCCAACCAGATACGCGTCAGCGTGCGGCTAACCAGGCGATCATCAAATTGGGGATAATTTCCTGGAGCGAACAGATTCTGCATCCAACTGTAATGTGCCACCATGCCCGTGAAGCCACGTGCTGCGAGGAGCGGATTCGATTGCCGAAAATCACCGGAACGCGTTCGGCGCCGGATGTACTTCGCGAGAATATCCCAATAAACAGCGGTGTAGGTATTGAAGAACCTCCTCGAGAGCGAGTGCCGCTCGAGAGCGCTGAACAAAAGGAGGCGGGCGAAAGCGGGCTCGTTTCTGTTCCGCCGTAATATTCCTTCGGCCACCCCCGTGAAAAACTCTTCGTCACTACCTTTGTGTGCCCCGCCGGAACCTTCACGATTCGCCATCAATGCCTTCAGCTCTTCCCGGCTATTCCGGCGGCGGGTCATTTCATCCAGCACAGCCCAATAGAGATCATCTTTACGCCGAAAATGCCGGAAAATGATGGCTTCGTTTACCTTCGCCTGGTCGGCGATCTGCCGCGTGGTGGTTCCACGGAAACCCTGCCGCGCAAACAGACGGCGTGCCACCTCTAATATCTGTATGCGGCGGTCTGCGGCGCCAATTCGTTTTTGTCTAGTACGCATGTAAGTCCGCGCTTACACCGTAAGTTATCGCGACGGTGGCTGCCTGTCAACGCTCGTGGAGCAGTGCGCCGCGTGCCGCCCCGCGCAGTGCTGTGTTTTCGTTAAGGATAACGAGTACTGGAATCGCTTCCAGCAAAGGCTTCATGCGTCCTTTGGCGAGAAATGCCTCCAGAAATGCAGGGTTCTTCAGTTCATTCAGGATTTTCGGAGCAATTCCACCGCCGATGTAGACGCCGGCGGTTGCAAGCATTTTCAGCGCAAGATTGCCGGCCTCCGCGCCGTAGATCTGTACGAAAACATGGAGCGCTTCGACACAAAGCTCGCATGCGCCGGCGAGCGCGGCGCTTGAGATTGCGGCCGCCGGATCACCCGCCCGCATCTCCTCAACAACCGCCGGTGTTTCCGATGTCCGTCCGGTGTCTCGCAGGAATTCGTAAATATTTACCAGCCCGGGACCCGAGAGAACACGCTCACAACTGACGTGACCGAAACGCCGCATAAGGAATTGGAAGAGTTCCCCCTGCAGTTCTCCCTCCGGCGCAAAGCTAGAATGGCCTCCTTCACCGGCAAACGGGCGCAGCGCCGTTCCATCCCAGAACATCCCCGCCTCGCCCAGCCCGGTGCCCGCTGAAATTACCGCGGCATTCCCCTCCGGATCAGGAGATCCCTTCTGCACCACGTCGAAATCACTCGCTTGGAGCGTCGCGATGCCGTAGGCGTTCGCTTCAAGATCGTTGAGCAGCACAAGGTTTGATAATCCAGCGGACGCGGCCACTTTGGCCGCATCCACGATCCAGGGAAGGTTTGTGGCTACGCAACGGCCATTTCGCACTGGCCCCGCCACTCCGATTCCCGCGGAGACGCCTTTCGCTCCATTGGCCTTCAGGAACTCCGTCACGATTGCCTCAAGTCCTGGATAATCGTGACTTGGATAGATCTGCTCGGCGATCAGCTCCAGTTGCTCTCCGCGCGCCTCGAATAGCGCCAGACGCGAGTGCGTTCCACCGACATCGCCCGCAAGAATCATCCTTCGTGTCCTTTCAGCGCCGGACGAATCAGAAAACATTCACTCGGTGAATTCTAACCATTGCACCATGTTCGGCCGCGCCCTTCCGCCGCGATGAGCTGATCCACTTCTCGCGGCCCCCAGGAACCCGCGGCGTAATTTGGAAATTCCGCCGGCGGGTGCGCAGCCCACGCGTCGAGCACGGGTTGAACCACGCTCCAGGCGATTTCCACTGTATCGGCGCGCTGGAAAAGCGTCGCGTCTCCAATCATCGCGTCATAAAGCAGCCTCTCGTAACCCGTACTAGGCCGCGCGCTGAAATAATCCTCGTACCGGAAGTCCATGTTCACGGTGCTCAGATTCACGATGGGTCCCGGAACTTTTGCATTGAACCGCAGTGAAATGCCTTCTTTCGGCTGGATGTGCAGCACGAGTTGGTTGGGCGTCAGCGGACCATGCTTCGCTTGATGAAAAAGCATGAGTGGCGCGCGCCGGAATTGAATCATGATCTGGGTCACCCGCTCTTTCAGTCTCTTGCCGGTGCGGATAAAGAATGGCACGTCGGCCCAGCGCCAATTTTCGATCTGCAGCTTCATGGCAACAAAAGTCTCGGTGGAAGAACCGGGGGCGACGTGATGTTCGGAACGATAGGCCGGGACTGCGGCGCCATCCTCTTCCCCTCCGGCATATTGGCCGCGAACGGTGCGCGCGGCCACGTCCGCTTCGCTCATCGGCGGCAGGGCGCGCAGAACCTTTGTTTGCTCCTCGCGCACAATGTCCGCATCAAATGAGCTCGGCGGCTCCATGGCCATCAGCGTCACCAACTGAAAAAGATGGTTCGGCACCATGTCCCGCAGAGCCCCAGCCTTATCGTAATAGTCGCCGCGCGTCTCCACTCCGACCGTTTCGGCCACCGTGATCTGTACATGCTCAATATAGCGGCGGTTCCAGATGGGCTCGAAAATTCCGTTGCCGAATCGCAACGCCATAATGTTCTGCACCGTTTCCTTGCCCAGATAATGATCTATGCGGTAGATCTGTTTTTCTTTCAGGAGTTGCAGCAGTTCGCGGTTTAAATCTTTCGCGGAGTTCAGATCGCGTCCGAAGGGCTTCTCGAAAACGGCGCGGCGCCAGCGCCCGTCCGTTTCTTCTGTCAGCTTGCTGGCTTGAAGCGCACGCGCCACTTCTCCAAAAAACTCTGGAGCCGTGGCCATATAGAAAAGGTAATTCCCGCCCGTGCCATGCTCCTTGTCAATTTTTTCCAGCAGATCCTTCAACGCTCCGAACGAGGCTGCGTCATCAAAGTTTCCACCTTGGAAATAGAGCCGTTCGGTCAGCCAGTCCCGCACTTTAGGGTCCACGCCGGAGGAAGTGTATTCATTCAAATCGTCGGCGCTGTATTTGCGGAAGTCCTCGTGGCTGTATGGCCTTCTTGCGAATCCCACGACCGCAAATTCCGTTGGAAGCAGATTTTCCGCCGCAAGGTTATAGAGCGCCGGCAGCAGCTTGCGCTTTGTAAGATCGCCACTGGCGCCAAACACAACCAGTACGCATGGGCCGGTCGGCGTTCCCTGCTCATCGTTTCCGCTTTTGGTCAGCTGTTGCGTCATCCCGGCTTTCTCCCTCTTTGTTGAGCAAATTTGTGTTAGGCGAGTTTGTGCTAAGCCAGCGCTTCGCGTGCGGCTGCCACCAGCGCGGCCAGTCCGGTCGTCACATCCTTACCAAGGTGAACGCGCAGTACGCGCCGTCCGCGTTCCACCAGCACGGCAAGATCTCCGCGCGCCTGCGCCGCCTTGACGATTCCAAAGGTGTATTTCTGGCCCGGGATGGGCACATCGGCTGCGTCATCGCAAGTAATTTGCAAGAACACGCCGCTGTTCGGCCCTCCCTTATAGGCCTGTCCGGTGGAGTGCTGAAATCGCGGACCGAATCCGACGCAGGTCGCCACGTGCTTCGCGTCCCGCACGGCATCGCGCAGCTCTTGCAATTGCCGTTCGTGTGCTTCATTCATTTCAACGTACGCGAGAGTTGCGAAATAATCTCCTGCATGCAGCCGCGAAAAATGCGCCCGCAAATAGCCCGCAAGCGATGCTTTTCCCTGAATACCCTGTGCCAGGTCCCGAGCGTTGCGTTCATCGGCGAACAGCCGCGCGCCGCCTTCTTCCCTGCTGCCTTCATAAAATGACTTCTCAGCTGGAAGCGAACCTGTCGTCTCATATTCGTTTGTTAATTTTTTCGTTTCGATCTTGCTGGCCTCAACATCAGGCTGGTTGAAGACATTGATCCCCAGAATTGACCCGGCAACCGCGACAGCGAATTCCCAGCGGAAGAATTCCTGGCCAATATTGTAAATGTCGCTGACCTCAATGCGCACGACCGGATTCCCCGCGCGCTCAAGCGCTGCGACGGCGGAATCTTGCGTGGCATCGGCCGCTGGCGAGAATCGCAGATAGACGAACAGACGATCTGTTTCATAGACGGAGGGCGGCCCAGGCGTCTCGCGGTCCACTGGAATTAAACCCTTCCCTTGTTTCCCGGTGGATTCCGCCAGCAACTGTTCAAGCCAAGCTCCCAAATCAAAGATCGCAGGCGAAGCGATAAGCGTGACCTTGTCGCGGCCTCGCTTCCCGAGCGTGCCCAAGATCGCGCCCAACCGCACACCCGGGTTATGGTCAGCTGGCACGGATGTCCCGCATGCGCGCACCATTTCCGCGCTGCGCTCAAGAAAACGAACCACATCCACACCCATCACCGCCGCGGGCACGATGCCAAAATCAGACAGCGCTGAATATCGTCCGCCAATGCTGGACACGCCATATTCGACATGCCGGAATCCTTCAGTCTTTGCAACTTTCTCCAGCTGCGAGCCCGGATCGGTAATGGCGATGAAGTGCTCGCCGGCCTTCGTTGCTCCTATAGCTTGCTTCGCGCGCTCAAAGAAATACTGCTGGAAAATGTTGGGCTCCAGCGTCGTGCCTGACTTACTGGAAACAATGAAGAGCGTGTGGGCAAAATCCAGTTTGTTCGCGAACGTGGTTACCTGCGCCGGGTCCGTAGAATCCAGCACGAGCATTTTCGGAAATCCCTGCGCGCGGCCAAAAGTGAACTCCATTACTTCAGGACAAAGGCTCGAGCCACCCATTCCCAGCAGCAGCGCATGCGAAAAACCCGCGGCATGCACTTCCTCCGCGAGATTGCGAAACGTCTGGGCCTTCGCAATTTGTTCCTCAACAATTGTCAGCCAGCCCAGCCACTTGCCTTCGTCGTCTCCCGTCCACAGGGAAGCATCACCGGCCCACAAGCGGCGAACTTTTTCACCCGCGGTCCAATCCGCGATCGCGGCGGTCACTTCAGCAGCCAAATCCGCGGGCAGACTTGCCGATTGGCCGAATAGTTGCCCAGAAAACTGTGACGGCTGAGGTGTAGTGTTCATTGCCCGGCTCCCTTTGCTGGAGATTTCGGTGCGGAATATTTCTGTTCGAGCGCGCGAATTTTCGCGATGCGTCGTACGTGCCGCTCTTCCCCTGTGAAATTGGCCGCGAGGTATGCGCGCACCAGCTCGAAAGCGAGTTGCGTTCCAATCACCAGCGAGCCCAGCGCCAACACATTCATCTGGTCGTGCTCGACGCCTTGATGGGCGGAATACGTGTCATGGCAAACGCACGCGCGAATTCCTGGAAGTTTGTTGGCGGCGACAGCGGCGCCAACCCCGCTGCCGCAAACCATGATGCCCCGCTCAGCGCGGCCATCCACCACCGCGCGCCCCACTGCTTCGGCGTAATCGGGATAGTCCACGGGCGAAGTGCTATTCGTGCCAAGGTCTTCCACGGCATGCCCCAGTCCTTCGAGATACGGAATCAGCTGCGCCTTCAGCTCAAATCCTTCGTGGTCCGCGGCAATGGCGATTTTCATTTCTCACCTGTCCTTGCTGAACTCCCGTAGAGTTTTGATGCGCGGCGCGGATAAAAGACGCTTCGCGCCATCGCTCGGAGACTTCAGACCCGGGCGGGCTGCTGTTGTGACATGCAATGGAGTGTGCCAAGACCCAGTACCAAATCCTGCGCGGCGATACCGGCGATCCGGCGATCCGGAAACAAATCAGCGAGCGTGTTGAGAGCCACGCGATCGTTGGGGTCGTTGAACGTCGGCACAAGCACAATGCCGTTGGCAATGTAAAAATTAGCGTAGCTCGCCGGAAGCCGCTGCCCGGCAAAATAAATTGGCGCGGGCATGGGCAGCCTTACAACGCGCAGTAACTGGCCATCCTGGTCGCGCATTTCACGCAGGTGCGCGAGATTTTCCTGTAAGGGCTCGTAGTTGGCGTCTGTTTTATCTTGTTCAACCACTGTGACAACCGACGCCGGGCCCGTGAATCGCGCCAGATCATCCACGTGCCCGTGTGTATCATCTCCCGCAATGCCTCGGCCGAGCCAGAGCACATGGGTTGCGCCGAAATCTTCGCGAAAAACCTGCTCGTAATCTGAGCGGCTGAACCCGGGGTTGCGCACTTGAACGGGACTCAGCAGCCACTCCTCCGTGGTCATTAATGTGCCGCGTCCATTGACCTCTATGCCGCCGCCCTCCAGCACCACCCGGCGGCCGCGAAAACTCGGCTGCCGCACATGTATCTTCCATTTCCGCCATTGCCCCGCCAGCCGTGTAACGGCGTTCGCATCCCTCTGGCCGTCGCCGTACTTTGCCCAGGCATTGAACAGCCAGTGTGTCGCGGATAATTCCCCGCGCTCATCACGCACAAAAATCGGCCCAAAATCCCGAATCCATCCGCGATTCGTCGGCACACGAAAAAAATCAACACCCGCAAGGTCCGCGCCTGACTTTTTCAATATTCGCTTTGCGGTTTCCTCCTCAGCGCGATTCTGAACCAGAATCCGCACGCGTTCGACGCGCGCCAGGTTGCGCACGATTTCCGCATACACCCAGGGGATTGGCGCGAACTTTCCGGGCCAGTCGGTTTTTTCGTGCGGCCACGCAAGCCAGGTGGCTTCGTGCGGCTCCCATTCGGCGGGCATGCGGAAGCCGGTGCGCGCGGAACTTGCGTTTTTCGGAGTTGGCATTAACCAAGCCAGCGTTCGAGCAGGGGTGGATAAGCATCAACGCGGCGGTCGCGCAGGAATGGCCAGTTGCGGCGCGTATCCTCGACGCGGAAGGGATCGCATTCCATCACCAGGATTTCTTCGTCCGTCTTGGAAGCTTCTGCGAGCACTTCGCCGAACGGCCCGGCCACGAACGAATTCCCCCAGAACTCGAGCCCGGTGTCCACAGGGCCTTCCAGGCCTACACGATTCGCTACTGCGACATACACTCCATTGGCGATCGCGTGCGACCGCTGGATCGTGCGCCACGCATCAAGCTGGGCCGCGCCGAATTCTGCTTTTTCTCGCGGATGCCAACCGATGCTCGTGGGATAAAAAATCACGTTAGCGCCATGCAGGCTCGCCAGCCTCGCACCCTCCGGATACCACTGGTCCCAGCAGATCTGCACCGCGATGCGCCCGTAACGCGTCTGGAAAGTCGGAAACCCCAAATCGCCGGGCGTAAAATAGAATTTCTCGTAATACAGCGGATCGTCGGGGATGTGCATCTTGCGGTAAACGCCCAACATCGAACCATCCGCATCCAGCACAGCGGCCGAGTTATGGTAGATGCCCGCTGCCCGGCGTTCAAAAACAGAAACGACCAGCGCCACTCTAAGTTCGCGCGCGATTTTTGCCAGCGCCTCGGTCGTTGGCCCTGAGATCGGCTCGGCTAGGTCGAACAGGTCGGCATCTTCCACTCGGCAGAAATATTGCGAGCGAAAAAGCTCCTGCAAACAAATAATCTGCGCACCGCGTTTGGACGCTTCGCGGATTTTTTCTACTGCGTGATCGAGATTCACCGCCGGGTCCGTCGTGCAGCGCATTTGTATGAGACCAACAGTGAATTTATCTTGCGCGGCGGGCATTCTTGGGTTGTCCTTCGCGAGTTTTCGTGAAATTCCTCGTCCTTTTTCTTTCTTTGCGATTCTGTACTATCAATCCGCGCTTTGCAACGGAAAATGCCCGCAATTGAATTGAATCTCCGCGCACTGTAACATTGCAATCGGAAACAGAATGGCGCCGCCTATCCCAGAAAACTCACAAACCCGTGCGGTCCAAACGGACTCGTCCCTTTTGGATTTGGAATTTCTCGGGCATCATGAGGGCATTGCCTCATTCCTGTTGGAAGGCAATGGCGAACTGGCGCTGGTGGATTGCGGCCCGTCCACGTGTCTGCCAATTCTTCGAGCAAGGCTTGCCGCCCGTGACCGCAGCGTTGGAGACCTCACCGCTCTGCTCCTGACGCACATCCATCTTGATCATGCCGGAGCCGCAGGCACCCTGGTCCGCGAAAACCCCAGACTGGCCGTTTATGTCCATGAGATCGGCGCGAAGCACCTTGCGGATCCTTCACGTTTGCTGAAAAGCGCCACTCGCCTCTGGGCTGATTCTCTCCAACAGATTTTCGGCGAATTCCTTGCCGTGCCGGTTGAAAATATCCGCGTCCTCAACGGCGGAGAAAGCGTTCGCGTTGCGGGCCGCAAAATGGAAGTGGCTTACACACCGGGCCACGCTTCGCACCACGTCAGCTATTTCGACCAATCCACCGGAACCGCCTTCACCGGTGACACGACCGGTCTGCGCCTTCCCGGCTTCGACGTCGTTGCCCCGCTCACTCCGCCGCCGGATATTGACCTCGATGCGTGGCACAACAGCCTCGTCGAAATTGAGCAACGTAATCCTTCAAGCTTATTCATCACGCACTTCGGTCCCTTTGCGAATGTCCGGGAACATTTGCAGAAAACACGGGAAGGTCTGCGCAGGTGGTCGGAACGCGCTTCCGGAATCCTCAGGCGCGGCGGCAATGAAGAAGAGCAGCTCGCGAGCTTCGTCGAGCTCGGAGAAAAAGAATACAGCCGGCAATTGTCTGCCGAAGCTGCGGCACGATACGCCGGAGGCGCAAATGCCAAGCTAAGCTGGTATGGCCTATCGCGCTACTGGCGCAAGCGCGCGGAAGCCCAATCGTAAAACGCGGTCGTCAGCTCTTTGCCTTGGTCTGCAAGCCCAGCAACCGCGCGGCATTCCCGCCCAGGATTCGCGCCTTCACATCTTCATCCACACGCAGCGCGCGGATGCTTTCCAGCATCTTTGGAATGCTGCCGATTTGGTGCGGGTAATCGCTACCAGCCAGTATCTGGTTTGGCCCGGCGAATCCAATGGCCAGTTCAATCGCGTGTGGATCGAAATTCACGGTGTCGTAGTAGAACCTCTTCAGATACGTGCTCGGCGGCTGGGCAATGTTTTGCCGGCACTCGTTGAAAGCCTCGTAGCCGCGGTCGAGCCGCTCCGCCAGATACGGTATCGCCCCGCCGAGATGCCCCAGCACCCACCGAATGTTTGGAAATCTTTCCACTATGCCGCTGAAAACAAGTCCGGCTGCGGCCAGAGTCGTATCAAACAGAAATCCCACCAGCGGCATCAGCCAGTAATCCATCATCGCTTCAACGCCAACGGGATTCGTCGGATGAATGTACAGCACGGCTTCGAGCTCGTTCGCCACTTCGTACAGTCGCGTGAAGCGCTCGTGATAAAGGGGCGTGCCATTCACGTTACTGAATAGCATCGCGCCACGGAATCCAAGCTGCCCCATGCAGCGGCGAAGTTCGGTCACGGAAGCCGCGGGATCATCGAGCGCCAGTGTCCCCAAAGCCGCGAAGCGCCCGTGCTTGTCTGCCACAACCCTTGCGAAAGCATCGTTCACCAGCCTCGCCAGGCGCACCGCCGTTGCTGGCTCTTCTACGTGCGTGCCCGGAGTGGTCAGCGTGATCACCTGCGTATCCACGCCTGCTTCGCGCAACACCTGCTCGCGGTAATCAATGTCTCGGTGTCCCGGGACGGCCACATTGTAATCGCCCGGATAATGCAAAATGGGATTGCCCGCGTCGTCGCGTGTCACGCGCACTGTGCTCGGTCCGCGCTCGATCGCCTCAAGATATTCCGGCGGATAAAAATGATTGTGGAAGTCTACGATCGCCATGGCCGCTCCGTTTCACTCCGCGCCACATTCGGTCATCCCATATCACGCGCGGCGCCCTCGGAGTCTGCCGCATCCGCAGCCCCACTTGCAACTATTCAAGTACTATTTTGGCGGTTCTATTCCGAATAGAGTGAAGGTAACCGCGCCGGCTGTCGCCGTTGAATCATTATGAAGATTCACGAAAACTCGAGCCGATCAGCATGTCTCGCGGCCGGCGCGCTGATTTGAAACATTGCTCTGGTGCGGGTGAGGTCATAAACGGAGTATTTACCGGGACAGGTCTTTGCTATGCGCTTCGTTCTATCTATCGCTTCGTCAAGGCCCGGCACAGAATCTATCCAAATCGGTCCACCCCCAGGAAGTTCTTTGAAGATGTCGTAGGTAGGCTTCATGGTTCCCCCCAAAGGACTTCAAACGCTTGACGGTTTTTCAGGAAGCAATTTGGCGACCAACGCGACTTATCCATGTAAGTCTATGCACAATCAGTGGCTTACAAACTTAATCGCAAGATCCCTTCAAAGAATCGCTGGTCTCCTATGTATTTTCTTCACGGAAGGGATGTATTTCGTATCTAGGATACGAAATCTGTTAGTTCGTGGCTTTGATGCGGTGCAGATCAACTCCAAAGGAAGGGTCTGTCCGTGTGCCGCCTATTAGAATCGGGACCACGGCGCCAGCGCCATCTTTCTCGAACATCGGATCAACCAATTTTAGTAGAAAAGACTTGATCCCTGTGGTGGTCTGCGAGAGCTTGGCCTGCAATCGCAGCGTCCCATGGAAATCCAGCGCTTCATCTTCCAACCCGTAACTCCCGGCCAGATGAATCGCCGCGCCCTGCACACTAAAAGACAATTGAGAAAAGTTTATGACTCCATGTTTCAGTGTAAATTCGCCCTTCAACTCGGAGACAGCGGGCGAGTCGTCGGTGCTGTTCGGTTCCCCCTGACCCCGCCGGCTCAGAGTATTGATTTTCCCCTGGACGCTTTTCGACGTAAATTGCGCCCCGCCCACTCCGAACCCTCCGGCCATCTCCAGACGCGCGAACGTATTCAGCCCGCGATGCAACCGCAGATTAAACTTTGTCTTGAGATTTGCAGAACCGACCAATACGGGTGTCGAGGATTTTACCGCCAGATGCAGTAGATCCTCCACTCGCGCGGACTCGGAATACACATCCAGCATGATCACGCGATCGGCCGCCCCAGGATCCTTCGCGATGGTTCCACTGGCCACAAGCGACGTGTGGAGGAAACGTACGTGCACTGATTTTAGAGTCGTATTTCCATTCGTGCCGTCCACAACGGCGTCATATTCGGTATTCAAGGACAAAGGATGCCCGCTTACCTCGAGGCTGAAATCAGGTGTCTCAGTTTTCCCCTGAACCGCAATGTACTGGAGGACGCCCTCGTATTTACCCTTCGAGGAAAGAATTCCTGAAATGCCATGAAAAGTCGCAAGGTCCGCATGACTGAACTCAAACTCACCTTTTACGGGAGTCAGACCCGGTTCGTCAACGTTCCACGGCCCAAATTGGCCGTTCGTCTTGATTTCGCCCACGGGTTTAGGATTGCTCAATGTGGCGCTGAACGGAGCGGGACCATCCGGCTGGAAGTGCTTCATCCTCAGTTCATGAATATCAAATGTAAGATTTGGTTTGTCTGATGCGGGACCGAGGATATACAGTTCGGCGTCCTTGGAATAAATCTCATCAACCGTAAACTTAAGCTGAAAATGTGTTGGGTTCTTGGGCTTCGGCGCTTCCCCGGGATTCCTCCGCGGCGGTACCTGTATTTCCAGGCCATCCAATCGCAGCGTCTGAAATTCGGGCGTGTGTCGCAGCACTTGCAGAAATTCCCCGTCCAGCTGGAATTTCGCAATCTGAATCATCGGAGGAACATCCGTCCTCCCTTTTATCCTCAGAACCAGTCCCGTGCCGGCAACATGGATATGCGGGAAAATTGAGATCGTAAGGGAGGAGAACTCGACGTCGCTTCCGAAGCGCTCTTTCACCACGCGTATGAGCGTGCGCTGCGCGTAGGCCGTCAGCGGCTTGCGGCCAAGCGTAGCCGCCCCAACTGCCGCGATGATTATCAGCGCCACCAGGACAAGGACTACGGCCCCGATCCACTTTTTGCCGGGCTGCTTCAAGTGGTCACTTCGATTTCCAACCTACTGATAATCCTGATACCAAGTCCAAGTTGCGGGGAAGGTGGAGTTTCGCCTCCACCCTCCCCCTTTACTGCGATGCGCTATTGCACCTTCGAGCTTAAACTTGGAGACACTCTTTGCAGGAGAGACAACAATCGTTCGGCAGCTTCAGGAGCCCTGGGCTCAGGTCCGCGCACAATCTCTCTGGCCTCGATCTTGCGGCCATAGAGAGCCTCATTTCCTACTTTATCCGGATGCAACGATGCACCCTGCAAGGATACCCCTCCAAACAATCCGTGCGCTCGTGAATAGGTCAATATCTCAGCCCGCATGTAGGCATCCGTATCGGCTGAAGCATTCCGGCCCACTGGTCCCACTGCCGCGGATGCATCGCCGCCGATCGTCACTTTGCTCTCCAAAAGGCTGCCGGCTGCGCGGTCATTCATGAGCAGGAGTACGAAATCGGTCGCCTCGCCTCCCGCCTGGAATCCAACGCTGCCGCCATCTAGTCCGACCATGGAAGGGGCGCCCCAAGGCCCAGTGAAATCCGCGCCGCTGCGGCAAACCATTGCGCCTTTGCCATACTCCGCACCGACAACGAAAGCGGCCTTCAGGACATTGGGTATCACCACTACGCATTTTGCCCTATCCAGAAGATCCTGCGGAATGTTGTCTGGAATGTTCATAATTTCGCCCATCACTTGTCCGGCGTTTTGTAGACGTTCTTCCTGTTTCTTTTTCTCACCGGAGTCCGTGGCGAGCACTGCCGACGAGACCAGCAGTAACGACAGCAAGAATCCACAAATCCTTTTCATTTTTTAATCCCCCTGGCGGATATATTTCGAAGTCATTCCGGCAGTTCACCGGTCGCCCATTCTTCTAGATGCCTTGCGGCCGGATCCTTCTTTTCCGTGTTTTCCAAGCTCCCAATGTATTGCGAGATGGCATCAAGTCTCCATACCCGTTGTCGCGTATTTCGCAGGGTAAAGGTACCTGAGAACGCCAAAACACGACTCCGCACCGCCCGGAAGCCGTGATTTCCCAGCTAGATACAGCAATTCCCCACCAAAGCTACAGGATGCCCGTTATGGACGCTGCTCTCCATAAGCCCTAGCCTGTAGATGGACCCACGAGTCAGGAGTCAGCAAGATGAATCGCACCCGGCTTCATAACAATTTATCCGGTGGTTTCTCCGCCTCGGCACTCAGTTACCCCTTTTCTGATTCCAATACTGACTCGCTCCTGCTGGCGGCTCTACCGCTGGCTCATAAACGAGGCGGGGAAACCGCAGTTTTCTCAATAGATTGCCCCGGGCCGCGAAAAATTGTTCATTGGAAGCACAGTCATTCTGGGGCCCCGCACCCACACAGTTCCGCATTTCACTCTGTCTCCTGGAATTCGAGTCATCCATCCCGAGCCAAGGCTTCAAATTTGCTGACGAATACGGAACATTCAAATAGTCCATTCCAATTTCAAACGAGGTGAGCTTTGGGAAACACCCAGATATTCGTCAAAGAAGCCAAATTGCCCATCAATCTGCCGGAGGCCGGGGATCCTGAGTCGGATCAGGATGGCCTTAAGTCGGCAGATGAAGCCAACCTTGTAAGGCAGGCCCAGGCAGGCGATGAACTGGCTTTTTCACAACTGGTACGGCCTTACATGCGCCTGACTTACCATGTTGCTCTCAGAATCACTTGCAATCGGGAAGATGCCGAAGACGCATCCCAGCAGAGTTTGTTGAAGGCATATACCCGCATTGACCAGTTTCAAGGCGAGGCTCAATTTTCCACTTGGCTCACTCGCATCGCCATTAACGAAGCGCTGATGAAGGTTCGGAAGCGCCGATCCGAAGACTGCCACTATTCCCACGAGGTCAACGCCGATCAGGAATCAAGCCCCGTGGACATGCTTTCCGCGGGGGAAGACTTCCATCCCGAAGCGCTCTTCTTGAAATGGGAAAACCAACGTTCCCTCCGGGAAGCTATCAGTGACCTTCACGGCGCGTCGCGCGCAGTTGTGTGGCTACTGGGAATACAAGAACGGAAAACCAAAGAAACAGCAAGAATCCTCAACATGTCGGAATCCGCGGTCAAGTCCCGATTCCTGCGTGCCCGCCAGCAACTGCGGCAATCTCTCGCCGGCCGCATTTCGTAAAATTGGTCCTCCGACTTTGTCCTGAGCTCACAGGCCACCGCTGAAATCGCAGAGCGTCGGCTCCTACCAACAAAAATCTTTCACGCCTGACTCAAGTACCCTGCTATCAATAACTTGATTGTCATATTGCGGACTGCGGCGATCTGGTGTAAGGTGTCGCTCTCCCTGCGGGTCAATGACGTGATTTTGTGCAAGGGATATGGTTGCACTAGTCCGTAACCGAATCCAAAACTGACTCCACTAGATACCATGGACAAACGCAGCGAGAGCGGGAATTCCACCATCCTTTCCAGCAAGGTCATGCTGCCTTCGTTGCTTTTCCTATCAGCAATCCTTATCCAAACGATTTTCTTGTTCGTTTTGCTTCCCGCCCGCTATCACGTAAATGACAACTACGACTACTGGATATCCTATAAGCCCATTGCGGAAAATATTTTGGCCGGAAACGGCCTTGTGAATGCCGACCACAAGATCGCTATGACGTACCCTCCAGGCTATCCTTCGATGATCGCAACGACTTTTGCGGTGGCGGATCGCATACATGTGACCAGGGAGCACGCTCTGGATGCTGCGAATATTCTGATCACCTCGCTGAGCTGCCTCGTATTATTTCTGACCATTAAAGAGGCATTCGGCGAAAGAATTGCCCTCCTGACCTGGTTTCTTTGGATGTCGTACCTGCCGAACTTGTGGACCATCGTACGCCCCAACTCTGAAACCCCGTTCATGCTCCTATTGTTTCTCAGTATCTGGGTCTTTCTCCGAACTATGAGAAAGGGATGGACAGAGGGTGCGATTATTGTCGGCGTGGGCTTGGGGCTGGCGGCTCTTATTCGGCCAATAGGTGTGTTCCTGCCTCTCGTGTTTGGCGCGTGCGCCCTTCTCTACGGGACAATTGGCAATAAGAAAAGAATCGTCATCGCCTCTTTAATCGTCGGAGCCTTCCTAATTTGCGTGACTCCTTGGGAAAGCTACGTCATGTCAAAGACAGGGAAGCTTGTCCTCTTGTGCACGAATGGGCCGTCAAGCATGGCCGATGGATTTACTTTCGCATTACACCGAAACCCTGAGGATCATTCCATCTGGGCGCCCGCAGATGTCGTCAACTTAATGGAAAGAGCTGCAGCGCAGCGAAGCGGGATGCAAACGACCGGCGCTGTTCTGAGGTTCGCCTCGCGGGAGGCCATCGCACACCCCTCCGCCTTTGCGGAGCTTTTGCTGATGAAGCTCTACCGCCCTTGGTACGCCATGGCTACAAAGCGTCACGAGTCGGCGATCCTGCTTCTCCAAGCATTTTACCTCCCGCTGGGACTAATCGGGCTTTTCTGGGCGAAGAAACGCTGCAAGGAGCAAGCTCTTCCGATAGGGATTTTCATTAGTGTGGTTGCATACTTTTGGGGCATGGCTTTCCTTGTGCTTCCGATCATGCGCTACATGGTTCCCGCTCTTGGCTACGTAATCGTCTTTGCCGCCATCGGCCTCGATGCCCTGGTAACCCTTGCATGGTCAGACAGACGGTCAGACGCTCAAACGCGCTTGGCCACTTCACCAGTTGGGGTCCATGAGAGCAAGGCTCCCGCACCTCAAAGCGCCTACAGCGTGTCTGAGGACTTCTGAGGCAGCGACCGCGGCATTTGCTGGCCATTGCCGCGGTCTTCACTCAAATCTGCTCGACTCCGTCGTTCCTCCGTCCTTCCTAGCGTTGGGGGGATAAGAAAACCTCATCTATTGTATAATCCACATGCTCGCTCTAGGTACTATGGTCGTATGCATATGCTCATTTCCAAATGCCGGAAGAACGCCACCTCCTGGAGCCAATGATGAAGCCTCTTCGTATTCTGATTGCCGATGATCACGACCTGATGCGTCGTGGAATCAAGACTCTATTGCAGACTCACGCCGGCTGGGAGATATGCGCTGAAGCTCAAACGGGCCGCGAAGCAGTTTCCAAAGCCCAGGAATTTAAGCCTGATGTCGTTATTCTGGATATCAGCATGCCGGACCTGAACGGCATGGAAGCGGCCAGAAGAATTCGAAAGGCATCGCCAAATACTGAAGTGCTGATCTTGTCCGTTCATTATTCCGATCAGTTGATCCGCGAAATCGTCGAAGCTGGCGTGCGTGGATATATCGTGAAGTCTGATTCCGACCGCGACTTGATTATTGCCGTCGAAACCCTCGCCAATCACAAGCCCTTTTTCACTCCCCGCGCGACCGAAGTGATTCTAAGCAATTTCAATACCGGCTCTACTCGCGTGGAGGTTCCGGAAACGGTGCACGACCGTCTTACATCCCGGGAGCGGGAGATTGTTCAATTGCTCGCGGAAGGCAAGAGCAGCAAGGAAGTTGCGGCGTCGCTGAATATCAGCGTTAAAACCGCTGAAACGCATCGCGCCAACATCATGCGCAAGCTGCAATTGCATACTGTGAGCGAGTTGGTCCGGTACGCCGTGCGAAACCAGATCATCGAGGCATAAGCGAACAAGAAGATTTTCAGCCATTAAGAAATATCCCCGGCTGGGCGGCTTTCAGGTTGCCTAGAAGAATTGCATGTTCTTCCACTGTTCCAGCGTTTACGCCAAAATGCACCGGCTAAACGTAATCATTTTGTTGTTACTCGTTCTTTTTCCGATGGCCGGGACGTCTCGCGCCTATTCTGTTCTTTCCCATGAAGCGGTCGTTGACTCTGCTTGGGACACTTTGATCAAGCCGCAGCTCAAACAGCGCTTCCCGGACGCAACGCCAGATGATCTGAAGAACGCCCACGCATACGCCTACGGCGGCGCCATCATTCAGGATATGGGCTACTATCCCTTCGGAAACAAGTTCTTCAGTGACCTGACCCACTATGTCCGCACCGGAGATTTCGTTGCCGCGCTGATTCGAGACTCAACCAACGTGAACGAATACGCGTTTGCTCTTGGCGCTCTGGCCCATTATTGCGCGGATAACAATGGCCACCGAATCGCCGTGAACCGAGCCGTCCCCATCCTTTACCCGAAGCTTCAGCGAAAGTTCGGCGACGTCGTCACTTACGATCAAAATCCGGGTGACCATCTGAAAACCGAATTCGGATTTGACGTCGTACAGGTCGCGCAGGGTCATTACGCGCCCGATGCATACCACGATCACATTGGTTTTGAGGTCTCCAAGGATCTGCTCGCAAAGGCGTTTCAAGATACCTACTCGCTGGAACTGACTTCTCTTTTCTCCGACTATGACCTCTCTGTGGGAAGTTTCCGACGCGCGGTAAGTTCCTTAATTCCCAAAGCAACGGTAATCGCATGGCAGATGAAGAAGGATGACATCCAGAAGGACATGCCCGGCATCACGCGGCAAAAATTTATCTACAATATCTCCCGTTCCAGTTATCGGAAGAATTGGGGTAATCACTATGCGGAACCGGGATTCGGAACCAAATTTCTGGCCTTCCTCATCAGGCTCGTCCCCAAGGTCGGCCCATTCCGCACGCTTGCCTTTCGCGCTCCTACTCCAGCCACTGAGAAGATGTTCATGGATAGCTTTAATGAAACGATCAAGAACTACACCGAATTGATGCATAAGGCAGCCGCATCAGACCGAGCAAGCCCAGACCATGTAACCATCGAGAACGACAATTTTGATACCGGAACTGTGACCGGCCCGGGAGACTATCCTCTGGCGGATAAGACCTACGCGGATCTCGTCGAAAAACTCGCACAAAATCATTTCGCTCAAATCAGCCCGCAACTCCGGACTGTTCTCCTCTCCTACTACAGTAATCTTGACGCCCCCTTTTCAACCAAGAAAAACAAAAAGGAATGGAACACCTTGGTTCAAAAAATCGAGGAATTGAAAACGGTTTCGCCCGCCACCCCAACAAGTGAATAATCGGCGGATATTAGAATGCTCGCTTTACTGCTGAGCGACGGCAAAACTCAGCGTTCTAATCAGGGGGTAGGAGCCGGGCGGCCCACGGTCAAGTCAGCCGCCCGGCTTTTTGGGGTGAGTGTCGTTCCGCGGATTTGTGCTGCGGTTTAATCACTAAGCTGTCTTTTTCCCTGCTGCGACGACCATGACTACTCCGCCCAGGAGCGCGACTGCTCCTAGAATAGGGGGCAGAGGAATTGTTTTATGTTCCTCTTTGGTCGCTTGGATTGGGCCGATGTCCAGCACTTTCTTCTGAGTCGTATATGTGATCCCCTGGTACGCTAGAGCAATCACACCCAGAATGATCAGAATAACGCCCACTACGGCAGTCATCTTCATTAGACTCCTTCAATAAAGCGCGCAATTGGCCTGCATCTGGATGGCTTATTCAGGCCTTTGTCACGCTCGACGCATTAATCCGCCAACGAGCGAAATTAAGAACAAGACCAGGAAAATAAAGAACAGGATTCGGGCGATCCCCACGGCCGCCGCCGCGATGCCCAGGAAACCAAAAACAGCAGCAATCAACGCCACGATAAAAAACACAATTGCCCAACGCAACATTGTCCCTCCTTGTGGGTGTCCGCCGATTATGTCCCATCCCACGCTTTCTTTCGGCGCCACCCCTGTGGACGCGAGCTTTGTAACCTTTATTCAATAGCGCGGCAATACATCCATCCCAGTATGGGAACATAGGGTTTCCTGTAGAGTTCAACGGCTTACGGATGATGGACTTGCGGGTGTTTGCTGGCTTCCCGGCTGTGGATACTTACTTCCCGAAGTGAATTGTTGCGATCATTCCAACCGACGCGAGCAGCATAACCGCCGTCGCCAGCCAGCCCACCCATCGCAAATAGGCAGGCAAAACGAAGCTTCCCATTGCTCTCTTGTTGTGCGTCAGGAGCATCATAATCACCATCACGGGTACAGCGACCACACCGTTGATCACCGCCGACCAGAACAAAGCCTTCATGGGATTCAAATGCACAAAAGTGAGCAATAGTCCCACCAGTGTCGCGCCGCCAATCGTCGCGTAAAACTCTTTGGCCTGCCGCAGCTTTCTCTCCAGGCTCGCGGTCCACTGAAATGCTTCGCTGACTCCGTACGCGGCGGATCCCGCCAGCACCGGAACCGCGAGCAATCCCGTTCCGATAATCCCTGCGGCGAATAGTTCAAAGGCAAACCGGCCTGCAAGCGGCCGCAAAGCCTGCGCTGCTTGATCGGCCGTGTCAACATCCAGAATGCCGTGAGCATGCAGCGTAGCGGCGGTCGTCAGGATGATGAAAAATGCCACGATATTTGAAAAAGCCATTCCGATGTAGGTGTCGAAGCGGATTCGATGGAATTGCGCCTGCGCTTGCTCGGGGGCGCGCTTCAGCGCTTTTTCATCAGCGTGAATCGAAACCTCCTCCACTTCCTCCGAAGCCTGCCAGAAGAACAGATACGGGCTGATCGTCGTTCCCAAAACCGCAATCAGCGCGGTGAAATACACGCCGTGAAAACTCAGCGACGGCAGAATTGTCGCTCGCAACGCCCTGCCGTCGGGCTCACCCAGTTTGATTGCCGTTACAACGTATGCAAACAGAGCCAGCGTCAGCCATTTCAAGTAGCTCACATATTTTTTATAGGGCAAAAGTGTTTGCAGCAGTAACGAAATTCCGCCAAAAAACAACACGTAAAGCCCCACCGGACCCGGCATCAGCAGATTTGCCGCCGCGCCCATCGCCTCGATGTCCGCTCCCAGGTTGCATACGTTGGCGATCAGCAAAAGCAAAACAATGCTGTAGAGAACGGCCTTGGGATAATAGCGCCGGACATTCCCCGCTATTCCCTTCCCCGTGACGCGGCCGATCCGTGCGCTGATTTCCTGAATCGCCGCCATCAAAGGATAAGAAAACAGCATCGTCCACAGCATCCCGTACCCGAACTGCGCCCCAACCTGCGAGTACGTCGCAATGCCGCTGGGATCGTCGTCCGCGGCGCCGGTAATGAGCCCCGGCCCTAGTTTCCAAAGAAGCTTTTTTGCTCCGGATTGTTTGGCTGCTTCTGATTCCGGTGTGATTTCCGCTTTGTCTTTCTTCTTGGTCAATTGTCGCGCCGGGTTGCGAGACTAAATGAACAGCAGGGTAACTTCAATTGTACTCCGGAGATCGAATTTACCGGGCTAGCGGTGGGCGCCCGAATTCACGAGTCAGAGGCGTTAACGCCCTTTGCTGTGGCCTTTTTCCTTGCGTTGCTTCATCACCGTGCGCGCCGCCGCCTCAGCCGCTCGCTTGCCATACCGTCCGGACTTTTCAGCGCTCTCCTTGGTATGCTCATACTTTCGCTGTCCTTTGGCTCCGACTCCTCGTAAGTGTTTCTAGCCAGGCATGGTTGCCTCCTCCTATTTGTTAGCAACGACACCGGTTCAATCCTTCATTCGTCCGCGCCATTCCGCTCGACATGATTTTCATTAAGCCCTTTATTAGACCAATAGCCGGAACAACGGCCCCCACGACGCTGGCAATTGCGAGGGAGAAGAACACTCCCGCCGTCGCCGGATCATTGATGAACGGAACGATCAGCAAAGGAACCGCCCCAATCCAAAACCACAGTGATTCCTTAAGTTGGTCAAGTTTCATCGTTCGCTCCCGTTTCTTCACCACTCGAACAACATGCCAATAATAGGAATACATTGATCTGGGCGGTATCGGGTTGAGGCCGTATATGCCCGGGTGGTGTTCCGGTAGGAAACCCCGTTCACTGCAAAAAAGTTTTCTGTACCTGATTTTCCCGCGCCGCGTCAGGGTTAACCCTTATTCCTTTTCCCAGCCTCATGTTGTCTTCTACCGGAGCCGGAGCGCGCAAATATTTGCACGGCGTTTCCGCCGCCACTGTGCGTCAGCACTTCTCAACTGGCGGTGGCGAATAAATTCCATGGAGGACGCCATGAATTGGGATCAAGTGGAAGGTAAATGGAAGCAGGTGAAAGGTCAGACCAAACAAAAGTGGGGCAAGTTGACTGACGACGATCTTGACCTCATCAACGGAAAACGCCAGGAGCTCGTTGGCCTGATTCAAGAGCGCTATGGCATCGCCAAAGAAAAAGCGGAAGCCCAGGTGGACGAATTCATAAAGGCTTTGAAAGGCGAGGAAAAGGTGGAAAAGAAAGCAAAGAGGGCCGGCCAGAGGTAGTTTCCAGCCGCGTGATGGCATATAATTGAAGCGCTTCGATTGAATCGGAGCGCTTCGGGTTTGTTCATCGCACGCGGCTCGCCCCGGCGCCCTCGTGGTATAATTGTGTTGGGGAATCTTGCTGCGCCGAAGACTCGCCGGCAACAATTGGTCAGATCAAGTTCGGGCCCGCGAATTCACGTCTCATCAGTCATAAGGCTGCAAGCTAAGTAAGAAGTATAAAACACAGTCAGACCATAAATTGAGAAGGAGAATTAGATGGCCACCGACAAGAAATGCGCTCATCCAAATTGCACTTGCCCTGCGGATAGCTACAGCGATTACTGCAGCGCAGCCTGTGCAGCCGTGGAACATACTCCGGACATTGACTGCCGCTGCGGCCACCCCGCCTGCAAAGGCAAAGCCCATTAAACAATTCTGTATCAGCTATCCGGTGGAGGGCTCAAAGATCGAAGCGGCAACGCCCTGGAATTCCATCGGCTCGCCGCGTGCCGCTGGCAGTGAGCCATTTTTCAATTTTTGCATTTTTAGCAAAATCGGTTTTTGGCTTATTTAGTTGGTCAACCAACTAACAAATTCCCGCGTCAGCATTCGTCTTCTAATTCGTTATTTCACAATGACTTACGGCGTGGTTTCGCTAGGTGGGACTCATCGGGTGGCGATGCCATGGGCCACAAATTGGTGATACTTTGTATCAGTTATTTGATTTGACCTATTCGAGATGCGCACGATATTCTACGCGCTTGTTGGCCGCTGTTTGACGGTCGCGGCGCTCGCGGCAAAATTCTATTCTCATAACGAGGAGATCAATGCCAGACGGACTGCGTGATTTTCTAGCGCTCTCGTACGCGGAGCTGGAAGAAATGAATCTTCGTGCGAAGGAGCAGCGGTCGAAGCGCGTCGCCGCGCACAAAATTCAGGAAGAGCGAATCAGATACTTGACCGACGAAAAGCGCGTGAAAGCTGTGACGGTTCTGTTCAGCGATCTGGAAGGCCGTCTGCACATGCTCGATTACGACAAGAAATTCCTGACTAAAAACTGGGACAACCTGACGTTTGACGGTTCCTCGATTCGGGGCTTTACCGCGCAGCGGGAAAGCGATCTGCGCTTGTCGATGGATTGGGGTGCTTTTTACTGGGCGCCGGCCGATGTGTTCGGTTCCGGCAAGGTGCTGGTCTTCGGCGAAGTAATAGACAAGGGCGGCTCGCCCTACGGCGCGGACATACGCGGCGTGTTGAAGGGATTCGCTGAGAAATTGAATAAGGATGAGGACTACACGCTGAACGCGGCCAATGAAATCGAAGGCTTTCTGTTCCACGGCGCGGACGCGGAAAGCAAATACCACGAGACCGGCAAGTTTGAGTACGTCAATACGGGCGGCTACTACCATTCGCTGCCCGGTGATTCGCTGCGCACATTTATTGACACCACGGCTGAAGTGCAGCGCGCTATGGGATTTCAAAATGAGAAGGATCATCCTGAAGTCGCACCCTCGCAATTCGAGATCAACTATGGCTACGGCGAAGTGGTGGCAGCGGCCGATCAAATCCAACTCTATAAGCTGATTTGCCGGCAGGTGGCGACCAAGATGGGCATGACCGCTTCTTTTCTGCCCAAACCGGTTGTGGGCGTGAATGGCAACGGAATGCACACGAACATTTCCGTCAGCAAGGGCGGCAAGAATTTATTCTGGGATCCTAAGGGTGAAGAGAAGGTCAGCAAAGTCGGTTGGTCATTCGTTGACCGAATCCTGACACACGCCAATGACATTTGCCTGATTTTGAACGCAAGCGTCAACGCATACCGCCGGCTGGACCCGCACTTCGAGGCGCCCAATCAAATTAAGGCATCGGCGGTGGATCGAGGCTCGATGGTGCGTATTCCTATCGGCAATGAGAAGAGCTCGCGTATCGAGGTGCGTTCCGTGGCACCTGACGCAAATCCATACATGGTGATGTATTCGTTGTTTAGGACTGGGTTGGATGGTGATACGGCGAAGATAAAGAACCTGCGGCAAGCCGAACGATACCTGCCGGACAACATCTATACCGCGCTGGATGACTTCAAGAAAGCAGCGTGGACGACAAAACTTTTCGGGGAAGACGTGAAGAGTCGCTACGCGGATCTGAAGCAGGCTTCCGCCGACCGCTGCGCGCGCCAGCTTGGAACATTCGTGAAAGTTCCCGAAGTGCAGTACCACCACGAGGTGTACAACCAGTTTTTGTGGAATATGTTTTAGCCTAGAGAGTGCTCGCGGAATCCGACAAATGTGAGCCCGCCCGGTCCGATCGAAGCTCCCTCCTCGAAACCCCTGTTGGCCGCTTCCAGCAAGCGTTTGGTGCCGTGGCTGATCGCGGTAGCGTTTTTCATGGAGTCGCTGGACACCACGATTCTCAATACAGCGGTGCCGACGATCGCGGCCGCACTCCATGTTGCTCCGCTCAGCATGAAGTCGGTGCTCGCAAGCTATACCCTGAGCCTCGCGGTTTTCATTCCGATTAGCGGCTGGATGGCGGACCGGTTCGGAACGCGCCGCGTGTTTACCTCCGCCATCGGCATCTTCACGCTGGGATCATTTCTCTGCGGCATTTCGAGCAACATTCACTTACTCGTTGCTTGCCGCATTCTGCAGGGCTGTGGCGGATCCATGATGGTGCCCGTCGGCCGGCTCATCCTGGTGCGAACGTTCGCCAAATCCGAACTGGTCCGCGCTATGAGTTTTGTCGCCATTCCCGCCTTGATTGGTCCCATGCTCGGACCGATCGCCGGCGGCCTGATCGTCGGGTACTTTCACTGGAGGCTTATTTTTTTCGTGAATATTCCGATTGGCCTCGCCGGTTTATGCTTGGCCTACCTGCACGTGCCGGACTACCGCGAACACACGAACCCTCTCGACGTAGCCGGGCTGATCCTCTTCGGGTCCGGCGTCGCGTTGCTCTCGTATGTGCTGGAGGTGTTTGGCGAACATTCGCTAAACGCGCGCGAGATTCTGGGTCTCCTGGCACTCTCCGTCCTTCTCCTGGCGGGCTACGGATTTCACGCGACGAAGACAGCATATCCGATGCTGAATCTCGTCCTATTTCGGATTCGCACGTTTCGCGCGGCGGTGAGCGGCAGCTTCCTGACACGCCTTGGCATTGGCGGCATTCCGTTTCTCTTTCCACTTTTGTATCAGGTTGGCCTCGGGTTCACACCGATTCAATCCGGCCTGCTGATGATGCCGCAGGCGATTGCGGCCATAAGCCTGAAGGTAACGATGCCGCGGATTTTGGCGCGCTTTGGATACCGTGCCGTGCTGGTTTCCAACACGCTGATCATCGGCGTGCTCATCTTACTTTTCGCGACCATCGGGAACGGCACGCCGCTGTGGGCCGTCGTGATAGAAGTGTTTTTCTACGGGTTCTTTACCTCGCTGCAATATACGTGCATGAACACGCTGGTCTATGCGGATGTCAGCAAGGAACAAGAAAGCGGCGCGAGTTCCATCGCGAGCACGGCGCAGCAAATGGCTATCAGTTTCGGCGTCGCTTCGGCCTCACTGGTAACCGTCTTCTTCCTTCCTTCCCGTAATCTTTCCAATCCCACAGAATTCATTCACGGCATCCACCGGGCGTTCTTTGTGCTTGGCGGGATGACTCTGGTCTCGACGATCGTTTTCGGCGGATTGAAAAAAGGAGACGGTGATGCGGTGAGCCAGGGGAAGGATCTACACGCCGGGTAGGGTGCGCATGAGAGAGTGGCGTAGCAAAAGAGCACACATCCCAATGTGGAGAATTTGACTTGCCTGGCGGTTCAGAATGCAAGTATAAGGCATTGACTGGATTTGGATGCGGTGCGACGGTTCGGGCTTGAGATTCGGAGTTGATGCCGCACGGCAAAAGTTCTTCGTAGTAAGGGGAGTGTCACCGATGAGGAAATTGGGAATTTGGCTGGCTCCGCTGCTTGGCCTTGCGCTGATCGGAGTTCAGCCGTCCGCGGGAAATTCTTCATGGAGCGATGCCGCTAAGGGGCTGGGCGCAGCGGGACAGGCGGCCACGGCGATTTCCATTGGTGGCGAGCCCGTGATTACGCTAATGCGCCCGCCCTTTAACGCCAACTTGGGGGTTCGCACTCCACCGACCTTTCATGAAGACAAACCGTATTTCACGGAAGCGACAATTCTGCCGGGCAATGGAATGAATCTTGTGCAACTGAAGGCGTTTTTGCCGGGCAAGGGCGCGATCGACGTGCTGACGACCAAAAGTTTGCCGGATTTGAAAAAGTATCTGGAAACTGACAACGACGCGTTTGGAAATAACAGCTTCAAAGTTGGCGGAGCGATCCTGCTTCCCTACCCCAACCGGATTCGCGGCAAACTTTCAGCGGATGGGAAAACTCTTGAAACGACAATTGCGGGCAAGCAAGTGTGGCTGCCCGCGAATTGGCATGGAGTAAACCCCGGGGCCGAGGTTCATGCGATGCATGGACTTATTATGTCGTCCAAGTTTCAGGACGTGCGGCACACAAATGGAGCGGAGGACTCCACCGTTTCTGGAATTTTGCATGCGGGAAATTTTGGCGGGCACTGGCTTTCAGACACTGACGTGAAAGTCCAGATGACTCTGAAGAATGACGCGATGGAGCTGACGGTCACGACCACGAATGCTGGAAAGGAGCCGCTGCCAATGGCGATTGGATTTCATCCTTACTTTGAGTTTCCAAGTGGTGACAGAAAGCAGGCGAGGCTGCACATACCAGCTGATACGCGAGCGCTCGTGAATAATTATGACGATGTGTTTCCCACCGGGCAGCTAGTGCCTGTGAAAAACACGCCGTATGACTTTACGGCCCCAGACGGCGCCGCGCTGGGGACTCTCTTCATGGATGATTGCTTTACGAACATCAAGCGCGATACGACGGGGCATGCGGTGATCGAGATTGTAGACCCCGAGGCGAAATACGGAGTGCGAATCATAGGTCTATCGCCGGAAATCAAGGCGATCCAGGTGTATGCTCCGCCGGACAAAAGTTTTGTGGCAGTGGAACCGCAATTTAATCTCGCGGATCCTTATAACAAGAAAATCTGGGGAAATACTAATACGGGTATGGTGATGCTCGCTCCCGGGGCGTCAGTCTCCTGGCGTGTAAGATTGGAGCTGTTTACCCCAAGCCAGTAACGCAGTTGCCGGAACAAAGCGAACATGATTGCAATTCTTAATTTGCTTCCCACGCAGCGGCTTGTGCGGCTTTCAGCGATTGACCTGGTGATTGTTGCCTTCTATTTCGCGCTTGTGCTGGCCATCGGGTTTTATCTGAAGAAAAAAGTAAGCACCGGCGAGGATTTTTTCATGGCCGGGCGCGAGATGACGGCGTGGATCGCCGGACTAAGTTTTCTTTCCGCGAATCTGGGCGCGCTCGAACTAATGGGCTGGGCGGCGTCCGCCTACCAATACGGAATTCTTGCCGCGCATTGGTACTGGATCGGCGCGATCCCCGCGATGTTGTTTCTGGCCATCGTGATGATGCCGTTCTATTACATTTCCAAAACGCATTCGGTTCCCGGTTATTTGAAATTGAGGTTCGGCGAATCGAGCCGCGCGCTTTCGGCGATTTCATTTGCTTTCATGACTGTGCTGATGAGCGGCATCAATATGTATTCGATGGCGCTGGTGATGAAGGTTGTGCTGGGGTGGGACATTCACTTCAGCATATGGGTTTCCTCGCTCACAGTCGCGGTGTACGTTACGCTTGGCGGGCTGCGCTCGGCTATCTTCAATGAGGTGCTGCAATTCGTATTGATCTGGGCGGGTGCGCTGCTGATCCCGATTCTGGGGCTGGTAGAGGCCGGTGGGTGGAATTCGCTGCAAAGACAGATTGCGCACAATGCATCGGCTGAATACACGCATCTTTGGACCTACCTAGGATCGTTTCGCGATAATCCGATGGGCATCCATTGGACGGGGATTGTATTCGGGCTGGGCTTTGTGATTTCCTTCGGCTACTGGACGACGGATTTCCTGGTGGTGCAGCGCGTGATGACGGCGAAGGATCTGCGGTCAGCAAAAATGGCGCCGATCATCGGCGCGGCGTTTAAGATGTTCGTTCCGTTTATCGTGATCCTTCCCGGATTGCTGGCGCTGGCCGTGCTTCCCGTGAAGCTGACGGGTGAAAGCGTCGCAATCGCCACAGGCGGGCATAGCTACAATGAGGTTCTACCATTAATGTTAGCGCGCTATTGCGGACCCGGCTTGCTCGGACTGGGGATAACCGCGCTGATTGCCGGGTTCATGTCGGGGATGGCCGGGAACGTGAGCGCATTTTCCACGGTTTGGACGTATGACATTTACGGGGCGCTTATCAACAAGAAAGCGACGGATGCGCAAAATGTGCGCATGGGGCGCTGGTGCACAATTCTCGGAGTGCTGATTAGCATTGGAACTGCGTATTTCGTGATGCAGTTTCTGAGCATCATGGATTACGTTCAGGCGCTGTTCAGTTTCTTTATCGCGCCGCTGTTCGGCACTGTTATTCTGGGAATGCTATGGAAGCGCGCGACAAAAGCGGGCGGCTTCTGGGGTTTGCTTTCCGGGACGCTTTCTTCGGTGGGAATGTGGGCGTGGGTGAAACTGGACCCGGCGGCGCTGCGTTACGTCGCTCTCTCGCCCTATGCGCGCGACATGGCGGAGAATATGTATCGCGCGCTATGGTCGTGGATCGTGTGCGTCGTAGTGACTGTGGTGGTGAGCCTGCTGACCAAACCAAAACCAGATAGCGAACTGGCCGGGCTTGTTTACGGCGTAACAAAGATTCCGCACGAAGAAAATGTGGCTCTTTATCAGCGTCCCGGGTTCTGGGCAGTAGTTGTCGCGATTGTGTTTGTTGTGATTAATATTATTTTCTGGTGATGATGATGCGAGCCGGCGATTCGATTTCTATCTGGTTTTTCATCGGGATTTCCTTGCTGGTCAACGGAGTGTTGATCCTGGGAGCGGGGCTCTACGAATTGGTGTATCCGCCGGAAACACGCGTGGTGCTTTACAACCTTCATGCAAGTGTGTGGTGGGGCGCGCTCCTCCTTCTCGTGGGAGTTGGTTACTGTTACAGGTTCAGGCCGGGCAGAGAAGGGTGATATAAGTTACGATAGGTTTAGTGCGAATGGAATTCGTGACTAAGGAATTGAGGTGAGCACGCCATGAAATCCAAAAAGGGCATCTCGCGCCGGAAGTTTGTCTCCCAGATGATGTCCGCGGGGGTCCTTGCCTCATTGCCAAAGGCCGCGTCAGCTTTTGCAGGAGTGGATATTTACGGCGCCCTCCAGTCGCAGAAGACTCCGCAGCCGGTGCGCGACCGAGTGAAGTTTTTGGCGATCCCCTTTCCGCTAGAGCAAGTGCGTTTGCTGGATGGGCCATTTTTGGACGCGGCGAAAATTAATCAACGATATCTGCGGTCATTGCCGGAAGACAGGCTGGTCCACAATTTCCGCGTGACCGCCGGATTGCCGAGTTCCGCGGAACCGCTGGGCGGTTGGGAAGCGCCCAACGTTGAATTGCGAGGGCATTTCACAGGACATTACCTTTCCGCGTGCGGGCTGCTGTACGCCAGCATGGGAGACGAAGAGCTAAAAGCGAAGGGAGACGCGATAGTTGCGGACCTCGCGAAATGCCAGGCGACGAATCCGAGCGGTTATCTGAGCGCATTCCCAGAGGAGTTTTTTGACCGGTTGAGCGAAGGAAAGGGAGTCTGGGCGCCTTTCTACACCCTGCACAAGATCATGGCCGGAAACCTGGACATGTACATGCATTGCCACAACGCTCAAGCGCTGGCGAATGCGGAAGGCATGGCTCGGTGGATCGGCCACTGGCTGAACGGCATCAGCGATGATCACATGCAACGAATTCTGAGGACAGAGCACGGTGGCACGGAGGAAGCGCTTTTCAACCTTGGAGCGATCACCGGAAACCGGGATTATTTCCGGATGGCGCGCAGATTTGAACAGCCGAGTTTCTTCGGGCCGCTGGCAGGGCACCGGGATGAGCTAAAGGGACTGCACGTCAACACGCATATTCCCAAGGTGATCAGTGCGGCGCGGCGGTACGAATTGACGGCTGATCCTTACTATCATGAAGTGGCGAAATATTTCTGGGATGAAGTGACTGAAGAGCGGAGTTACGCAACGGGCGGGACCAGCAATGGAGAAGGTTGGAATACCGATCCCGGCAACCTTTCCACGGAATTGAGCGGTTCTTCGGAAGAGTGCTGCTGCGGATACAACATGCTGAAGTTAACGCGGCACAATTATCAGTGGACGGCGGACCCGCGGTACATGGATTACTACGAGCGGACATTGTTCAATTCGCGGCTGGGAACGCAGGATCCAGACGGAATGAAAATGTATTATCTTCCTCTGCAAGCGGGCTTATACAAGTATTTTGGATCGGCGTATAACTCATTCTGGTGCTGCACGGGAACCGGCGCGGAGGAATTCGCGAAGTTCAGCGATTCAATTTATTTCCACAACGACGACAGTGTTTTTGTGAACCTATTTATTGCTTCGGAAGCGCGCTGGGCGGAGAAAGGGCTTACGATTCGGCAGGACACGCGGTTTCCAGAGCAAGAAGGAACAAGCATCACAATCAATGCGAAGCAAGCCACCGACGCCAGCCTCAACATCAGAATTCCATCGTGGGCATCCGATGGTGGATCGGTGGAAGTGAATGGCAAACCGCTTTCCGTCTTCTCAAGCCCTGGGAGTTATTTGAAGATAACGCGCACATGGACGGATGGAGATCGTGTGGAAGTGAAGCTGCCGATGCGATTGCACTCGGAAGCGCTGCTGGGAGACGCAACCAGGCAGGCTGCGATGTATGGGCCGATCGTGCTGGCGGGCCGATTGGGAACGGCTAACCTTACGAAGGAAATGCAATATGACGTTGACCACGGCCCGACGCGGCTGGGACCGTCGTTTGGAAGGCAAGGAGCATCGGTGCCTACGGCGGAGATCACTGTGAAATCGCCGGACCAGATTGCGTCCGCCGGCTGGTTACAGGCCGTGGATGGACACGCGCTCACTTTCCAGACTGTAGGACAACAGACGCCAACGACATTGATACCGCTGTACAAAATCCTCGGCGAAAGATACGCGGTGTATTGGAAGGTAAGTTGAGCGAATTCGACCTTGGGTCCCGGCGCGGCCGGCGGCGAACGAATGTCACGGACGAGCGTGTGGGAATGCGGCTATGGCGATTGTAGCGGGGGTTGATTTTGGAACCCTGAGCGTTCGCGTCTCCATCGTTGATAGCGAAAAAGGAATTATTGGCTCGGCCGTCTCGGAATATCCCCTGTACAGAAAGCGTGAAGACCCCGAATACGCGACGCAGGCGCATGAGGATCACATGCGCGCGCTTGCGGTGGCGACGCGGAGTGCTCTTGATGAGGCAGGCGTGGCGGGCGCCGCTGTGGAAGCGATCGCGCTGGATACGACGGGCTCGTCGGTTGTGCCGGTAGGCGCGGATATGGCGCCGCTGGGCGAATATTATCTTTGGTGCGACCACCGGGCAAAATTGGAAGCAGCGGAAATCACCGCGATGGCTCATCAGGAGGGGCTCGAGGCTATTGAATGGTGCGGAGGCGTGTATTCCTCGGAATGGGGATTTGCGAAATTGCTGCACTGGCTTCGGCACAATCCCGGGGAACGCGCGAAATTCGCAAGCGCATTCGAGCACTGCGACATGGTGGCCGCTACGTTATGCGGAATCACAGATCCCGCCAATGTGAAGCGCAGCGTTTGCGCGATGGGGCACAAGTGGCTATGGCATCCGCATTTCGGCGGGCTGCCGCCGCAGGAATTTCTAACGAAGGTTGATCCACTGTTTGCGGGCGTGCGTGAACAACTCGACGGGGCGTGTGAGACTTCCGACAAGATTGCGGGGACGTTATGTGCGTTGTGGGCAAAACAGCTTGGATTGCGGGCCGGAATCCCCATTCCAGTTGGCGCATTTGATGCGCATTGGGATGCGATCGGAGCGGGCGCGCAAGAAAAGGACGTTGTGAACGTAGTTGGGACTTCCACGTGCATCATCGGGATTTCAAGCCAGACACAATTGGTGCCGGGACTTTGCGGCGTGGTGCAAGGAAGCGTACATCCGCGTTACACGGGCGTGGAGGCCGGGCTTTCCGCGACAGGTGACATATTCAACGCGATTGCGCAGCGGGCGAATGCTTCCGTTTCTGAACTGAGCGCGGGACTGGAGAAATACCGCGCGGGACAAACGGGGTTGCTGCGAATGACGTGGGACAACGGCGATAGAACAGTGCTGGTGAACGCGAATCTTCGCGGAATCACTTTTGGATGGAACTTGCAGCACACCGCGCAGGATGAGCTTTTCGCAGCGATCGAAGGAACCGCGCTGCATACGCGCATTATTCTGGACCGAATGGAAGAGCATGGCGTGCAAATCAAGAGAGTGATTAATTCTGGCGGCATTCCGCAGAGCAACGCGGTGTTGAATCAGGTTTATGCGAACGTCCTGGGAAGGCCCGTGCTGGTTCCGAGCCGGAAGGTCACGAGCCTGGGGTCGGCAATATTTGCTTTTCTCGCAGCGGGAACTTTCAAGACGATTGAGGATGCGCAACGAAGTATCTGTCCTCCGCACCACGTGTACCAGCCGCAGCCCGCGGCGCAGGGAGTTTATGACGAACTCTACGGGCATTACAGAAGGATGTATTTTGATTTTGGCCGAGCGGTCACGGAAACGCGTTTTGGAGACGTGCTGCCATCTCTCATGGACATTGCTGGGCGCCAGTCTTCCGGCACGGGACATTCATGATTCGTGTGACATGCGATGCGCTTTTGTTTGACATGGATGGAGTGCTGATTGATTCGACGCCCGCAGTGGCGCGCATTTGGCGGCAATGGGCGATCGAGCATGGATTTGACGCCGCCGAGGTGGTGCGAAAAGCACATGGGCGTCCGAGTCTGACTACCGTGCGCGAATACTTACCCGATGGCGATCACGCTGCTGAGAACAGCAAGATTGAGCGACTTGAAATGGAGGAGCTGGGCGGCGTTGTCGCGTGGCCTAGCTCGTTCGAGTTGCTGAATTCCTTGCCAGCCAATCGCTGGGCGATTGTTACTTCCTGTACGAGGGCGCTGGCGGAGGTTCGTCTGCGCGCAACACGATTGCCCAGGCCGGGATGCTTCGTAACTTCGGACGACATAAGAAACGGAAAGCCCGCGCCTGATCCTTATTTGAAAGGCGCGGAGATGCTGGGCTTTGACGCGCGCGATTGCATTGTGGTGGAAGATGTCCCGGCGGGGATACAGGCTGGAAGATCCGCGGGCGCGAGAGTAATCGCGCTTTGTACTACGATGGCCGAATCAGAGTTGCGCAAAGCCAGCGCGGATTGGATTTTGCGAGATTGCAGCGGGATTTCGGCGAGCGCGTCAGATCGAGAAAGGCAACTTTCATTGACGCTTGCGCCCATGGAGACCGAAGAATCATCAACACAACCGCAAAATAGTTGAGGGGGTAGCGATGACGATTGGGCGAAGGCGATTCATGCGCAACGCGGCGGTTGGAGCGGGAGCGGCGGTCCTGGCTCGACATTCGATGTTTGCGGCCGCGCCCACAACGGATGCGCGCATTGATATTTTGTTGAATGAGCCGCTCGGTACGATTTCTCCCGACATCTATGGCCATTTTGCGGAGCATCTCGGCGGAGTTGTTTACGACGGCATTTGGGTGGGTGAGGGATCGAAGGTGGCGAATGTCGGCGGAATCCGCAAGGCGCTTGTGGATGCTTTGCAGAAAATCAAGGCGCCGGTTGTCCGCTGGCCCGGAGGCTGTTTCGCGGATAGCTACGATTGGAAAGATGGCGTGGGACCGGTCGAGAAACGTCCCCGGCGGACGAATTTCTGGGCTGGAGATCAACTGGTGCGCGACGCAGGGAACATTCCGCAAAAATACGATCCGAATACGTTCGGCACAAATGAGTTTGTGCGTTTCTGCAAATTGGCGGGATGCCAGCCGTATTTGGCCGCGAATCTGCGGAGTCTGCCGCCCGAGGATTTTTATCGTTGGGTGGAATACTGCAACTCACCGGCTGGGAGCACGACTCTTGCGGATCTGCGGGCCGCCGGGGGATCCCGAGATCCATTCGGCGTGCGCTTCTGGGGGGTGGGCAATGAATCCTGGGGCTGCGGCGGGAACTTCACTCCCGCGGAATATGCAGTCGAGTATCGCCGGTTCGTCGAGTGGGTGCCGAGTTATGGAGAGAGATTATCGTTCATTGCATCCGGCCCGAATGGCGGCGATTGGAATTGGACTCGCGAATTTCTGCAGGGATTGACGGAGAAAGGCACGGGAAATCTTGGCTCGGTGTACGGTCTTTCCCTTCATTATTACACCTGGAATCTGAGCCGCGGGAAGACGCAGGATTGGAATCAGGGGAAAGGCGACGCGGTAAAGTTTGACGCTGTTGACTGGTATGAATTGCTGCGCGAAGGCGATCGGATGGAATCGCTCATCACGGGACACTGGCAAGTGATGAGTGAAATAGACCGAATGCACCGCATAAAGCTTGTGGTGGATGAGTGGGGGCCGTGGTACAGGCCGGGTTCGGAAGTGGCGCCGACGCACATGCTCGGGCAGATGATTACACTTCGAGACGCTGTGCTGAGCGCGATGACACTGGACACCTTCAACCGTCATCCGGACAAAGTCATCATGGCGAATTGCGCGCAGTTGATTAATTGTTTGAACAGCCTGTTCCTGGCGCATGAGGACAAATTTATTTTGACGCCCGTGTATCATGTTTTTCAGATGTATTCGGCGCATCAAGGTGCGCAGGCCGTGCGGACTATATTTGAAAGCCCTTCTGTAAACTATGTGCGCGATGACAAACCTGCTACTTTCTGGGGACTGAAGGGCGCGGCCTCACTGCGTGACAAGGAACTGACGATCAGTGTTGTAAATCCCGATGTAAGCCAACCACGCGAAGCGCAAATTAATTTGGGTGATGCGAAACCGATTACAGGCGTCCAGACTACACTTACGAATGCAGACATTCACGCGCATAACACGTTTGAAAATCCCGATGTGGTGCAGCCTGTGTCGCAGGAAATAAATGTGTCTGGTTCAGGGTTTAGGTACACGTTTCCGCCAGCGTCAGTCACTTTACTTCAGATAAAACTGGCGTGATGCCGGGCGATATTGATCTGTGATAATTTGTTTGGCTAATGCGTTGATGCGTGGCTGGGCTTCCCTTTCGGCGTGACGAGGACGAAATCTGTGCTATTGAATAAATTACGGGAACAAGTGCTGGAGGCAAACCTCGAGCTCGTTCGCCGCGGACTCGTGCTATACACCTTTGGAAACGCGAGCGGGATTTCGCGGGAAGACGGACTGGTCGTGATCAAACCGAGCGGTGTTGATTACGATAAGCTCAAGCCTTCCGACATGGTGATTACGAATGTGGAAGGGACTGTCATTGAGGGCGCCCTTCGCCCATCCTCCGATCTGCCGACTCATCTTGTGTTGTACAAATCATTTTTGAATATCGGAGGCGTTGCTCATACGCATTCCGAGTTTGCATCCGCGTGGGCGCAAGCGGCGCGGCCGATTCCTTGCCTGGGGACGACGCACGCGGATACTTTTCACGGCACGATTCCGGTGACAGAGAATCTCGTGCCCGGCGAGATTGAAACTGAATATGAAAAAAACACGGGACACATTATCGTGCGGGCATTCAAGAAAATAAATCCAGACAGTGTGCCCGGTGTGTTGGTCCGGAGCCATGGGCCGTTTTGCTGGGGCACAACGCCGGCGGTTGCGGCTCACAATTCTTCAATCCTGGAAGCTGTGGCACGCATGGCGTACTACACGGTTGGATTGGCGCAGGGCGCGGAACCGATCTCAAAATTCCTCCACGACAAACATTTTCTTCGCAAGCATGGGGCTGGGCGTTATTATGGCCAGTCAGAGAAAAAGTAGCTACGCTCCCAAGTTGCTGTCTGTAACTGCATAATAGGAAAGGACTTATGGGACAAGGGAAGACAGCCCTGGCATTGATAGTCGGAAACCGCGGCTTCTTCCCGGGCCACTTGGCGGAAAGTGGCCGTGCGGAAATGCTGCAGGTTTTGGAGCAGGCGGGTGTGAACGTCGTGGTGCTGGATGCCGCGCAGAGCAAGCATGGCGCGATTGAAACATACGAGGAAGCCACTCGCTGCGCCGCACACTTCCGCGCGAACGGTGACCGAATTGACGGAGTGATCGTGACGCTGCCAAATTTTGGAGACGAGCGCGCGATTGCGGACACGCTGAGGCTTTCTCGTCTGAAAGTTCCGGTGCTGGTTCAGGCGACGCCGGATGCTCCATTGAAGATGACGATCGCGCATCGGCGGGACAGCTTCTGCGGAAAAATGTCCGCGTGCAACAATTTGAAACAGTACGGGATTCCTTATTCGCTGACGAGTTCCCACACCGTGAGCCCGAGTTCGCCCGAGTTCAAGCGCGACCTGGCGTGGTTCACTGGTGTTTGCAGAGTCATACGCGGATTAAAGGATCTTCGCATCGGGAGCATTGGCGCGCGGCCCGCCGCATTTAACACCGTGCGTTACAGCGAGAAGCTTCTGGAATCGGCGGGCATTTCGGTAGAGACACTGGATCTTTCGGAGGTCCTCGGACGAATTGAGCGGATGAAGGATACGGACGACGCAGCGCAGGCAAAGCTGCAGGCCATACACAAATACGTGACGACGAACGGCGTGCCGGCGGCGGCGCTGATGAAGATGGCGAAGCTGGGCGCGGTGATTGATCAGTGGATGAAGGCGACGGCAGTGAAAGTGAGCGCGGTGCAATGCTGGACGTCCATCGAAGAGAATCTTGGCGTTGTGCCCTGCACGGTGATGAGCATGATGAGCAATGACCTGCTTCCGAGCGCATGCGAAGTGGACGTTTGCGGGACGCTCAGCATGTATGCGTTGACGCTGGCGTCAGAGACCCCGAGCGCGTTGCTTGATTGGAATAACAATTATGGGGAAAATCCGGACAAGGCCGTGTGCTTCCATTGCAGCAACCTGCCGAAACATTTTTTTGCGAATGTGAAGATGGATTTTCAGGAGATCATTGCCGGCACTGTAGGAAAGGAAAATACATTCGGGACTTGCGTGGGACGCGTGAAGGCCGCGCCCATGAGCTTTGCGCGATTTTCCACCGATGACCGGAACGGCGTGATTCGCGGCTACGTGGGCGAAGGCCGCTTTACTGATGACCCGCTGGATACTTTTGGCGGAGCGGGTGTCGTTGAGATTCCGAAGATGCAGTCGCTGCTACGGTACATCTGTGAAAGAGGGTTTGAGCATCACGTTGCGGCGAACCTATCCAATGTGGCGGCAATCGTGCGTGAGGCAGCGACACGGTATCTCGGCTGGGAAACTTACTGGCATGGAAATTAGCGAGCGGGTTCGGGAGACATGTCAGATGATTTCAATGATTTGGGCTTGCCGAACGGCGGGGATTTGGCGGATTAGATCGAGAACTGTTGCGGGCAGCTTCTGATCCACATTTACCAAACCCAGCGCTTCCTTTGAATCCGGATTCCTTCCAAGAGCAAAATTGGCGATATTGATGCGATGCTCGCCGAGCACGGTTCCAACTTGTCCGATGACGCCGGGCACGTCATCATTTCGGATCAATAGAAGGACACCATTCAGTGGAGCTTCGATATCAATATTGTTCACGCCGAGGATGCGCGGCGCATTATTCATGCCAATCATCCCCAGGACGGATACAGCGCCGTTGGCGCCGCGGATGGCGACACCGAGAGAATTGGAATAGGCGGCCCGGCGCGCGCTACGGGATTCCACAATTTCGAGCCCGCGCGCCTGCGCAAGATTTCCCGCATTGATGAGATTTACATGATCGGCCAGGACGTGGCCTAACGCGCCCTTCAAGACCGCGTTTCTGACGACATGCGTATTCAGTTCAGCCAGACCGCCGTCATAGCTAATATGGATTTCTTGAATGGGATTTTCCGCAATTTGCGCGAGAAATCCGCCGAGCTTTTCGCCCAACTGTACATAGGGTTCGAGCTGCTTGAATTCATCGGTGGAAACCGATGGCATGTTGACGGCATTTCGCACGACTCCAAAGAGCAAGTAGTCCCGCACCTGTTCAGCAACGCGCGTGCCGACAATTTCCTGTGCTTCTTCCGTGGATCCAGCGATGTGAGGCGTGGCAATCACGCTCGCATGGCGGACCAAGGCGCTATCAGCCGGCGGCTCAGTTTCAAATACATCCAGGCCCGCACCAGCGACGCGTCCGCTTTTAAGCGCATCGAGAAAGGATGGTTCGTCAATTAACTCACCGCGAGCGCAATTTACGATCCGGACGCCTGGTTTTGTCATTGCCAGAGATTTTGCGTTGATGATGTGCTCGGTTTCCTTGGTCAGCGAGCAATGCAGGCTGATGAAATCGCTCGTTCGCATCAATTCATCGAAAGCGACCAGCCGAATGTTTTGCTCCGCGGCACGGACAGCCTGCACATAAGGATCGAAGGAAATAACGTCCATCTGGTGCGCCAGGGCGATACGCGCAACCTCGGTCCCGATCATGCCCAGTCCCACCAAGCCAAGCGTTTTGCCACGCAGTTCGGTACCCGTAAATTTCTTCTTTTCCCAGCGCCCTTGCTTCATGGAAGCATCGGCTTGCGTAATGTGATGTGCGATGGCGAGCAGGAGCGCGACGGTATGCTCGGCTACGCTGATTGCGTTGCCTCCGGGCGTATTCATCACAAGGACACCTTTGCGCGTCGCGGCGTCCAGATCAATATTGTCAACGCCCACACCAGCACGCGCGATCACAAGAAGGCGCTTGGCAAGTTCCAGTATTTCAGGAGATACACGCGTGGCGCTCCGAACGACAAGCGCATCCGCGTCAATTATTTCTTCCGCGAGCAGGGTTCTTGTCTTGAGAAGGTCTACAACGCGCCACGAGGATTCGGCGCCCAGAATTTCTAGCGCTCGTAACGGAAGGCCATCGGCAATCACGATTTTCATGAGTATTGCGATCGCTCCTTTGGTACGACAAATGGAGTTTCTCAGTCCGCGTCCAACGAAAGACTTACTATGAATCTACGGGGACCATGCGCGCCCATCACCAGAATCTTCTCGATGTCGGCGGTGCGGCTTGAACCGGTGATTAGACAGAGCATTGAATTCCTCAGCACGGTCCCCTGTTCGCGCAGACGGGCAAAAGCCGCGTCCAGATCCGGTACCAACTGATTGATGTTCGCGAGGACGATGTGAACCTGCGCTACGACCGCCGCGCCCCTTCCCCCGCATGCGGCCGAAACAAACACGGAACCTGTTGCCGCCGCGAGCGATTCAGCAAGCGTGATTGTGACCTGCGATTCTTCTCTCGGAGCGCCTTCCGTGGACCAACGGAGGCTGCGACCCTGCTGCCATGTTGGAGCAAAACGTCGCAGCACTGGCGCATCCTGAAGGAACATTTCTCCCGGCGGAAGGGATGCAATTATGCGTCCGGCGGACGTTGCGCCTGCTTCTAAGGAGGCTGACACAATACATTCGGTATTATTCGCGGCGCATTCCTTCTGAAACCGGTCAAGCATATCCGTGACGGGCAGAAAAATGCTCCCGCCGGATTGTGCCGAATGATGCGGCGCCGGAGTCGCAACAGCCGTGCGGATGCGCGCCAAGATCGCTTCGCGGCTCGGATTTTCAGTTTGTTCCACTATCTTTTCCTTTTTTCCAAAGCGCGCGGAATGATTTTGCAGGAATCGCTGGCGTTGCATGTACTTTTGTCCATGGCCGCGTGGGATCAAGCGGCGTTCCTGCGAGTCCAAGTTTATATGTCAAACGCATAGCTACTCGTCCGATTGCGCCCATCAAGGCGAACCGTCCCGAGCCCATCATCGCCCAGCGCCAGAAACAAAATCCGACGCGCTCGGTCCACGGGCGTTCATGAGCGGCAACAGAATCTCTGCGGTTGTGCAGAAGATGGTGATGCAAATCAATTTTGACTGGACACACATCGGTGCATGCACCACAGAGAGACGACGCATAGGAGAGATGCTGAAAGTCATGAAGGCCCCGGAAATGCGGGGTGAGAACGCTGCCAATGGGTCCCTGATAGGTGGTGCCATACGTGTGTCCGCCGACCGTGCGATAGACAGGGCACGCATTCAGACAAGCGCCGCAACGAATGCAATGTAAAGCGTCGCGTTGCTCGACGTCACCGAGCAATTCGGTGCGGCCGTTATCGAGCAGAACGACGTGAAATTCATCCGGTCCGGCAAATTCGTTCGGGCCACGCGGGCCGCCAATCAGAGTGTTGTAGCAGGTGATCGGCTGGCCGGTGCCGGAAGTGGCCAGGACCGGCCAGAGCAAAGCGAGATCCTCAAGGCGCGGAATGACTTTCTCAATTCCAACCACAGCGACATGAATTCGCGGCAGATTGACGCCGAGATCCGCGTTGCCTTCGTTCGTGGTGATGGCGATCATTCCGGCATCGGCCACCAGAAAATTGGCGCCGCTGATGCCCATTTCGGCGGAAAAGAAAGCACGCCGCAGGGCGCGGCGGGCGGCGGCAACAAGCTCATGCGGGTCAGAGGAATCCACGTCTCCTAATTTTTCCTTGAAGAGAGCGGCGATATCGTCGCGTGTTAGGTGCATGGCCGGCGTGACGATGTGATAAGGGGGCTCGCCACGCAACTGAACGATGAATTCGCCCAGGTCGGTTTCAAATACTTTTATGTTTCGTTCTTCGAGCGCTTTGCTCAAGTGAATTTCTTCGGTGACCATGGACTTGGATTTCACGATGGTGCGGACTCCGCCACGCGCGGCGAGATCCGTGATATAGTGTCGCGCCTCTTCGGCATCTTGCGCCCAGAATACGTGCGTACCTCGCTCTTTCGCGCGCTGCTCGAATTCGAGCAGATATCGATCCAAGTGGTTCATCGCTTCCCATTTAATTTCGTAACACTTCTGACGCGCAGCTTCCCAATTGAGAAATCGCTCTCTGCCACGCACCACAGCTGCGTCGTAGGTATCAATCCCGCGGCGAATGACCTGACGGTGAGTAAGATCGGCGGACTTTACGGCGGCGCCGCGAAGAAATTCCTGAGCGGCCGTGGTCATCGAATTCTCTCCACGACGCGGGTGCGTTCATTTTGTCCGCGGGAGGGTGCCGTTCGCGCCAGAATACTTGCCAAATGGATTGTCCGCATTGGAGACTTGCGGAGGCGCAGGACGCCATCAATATGCATAAGGCAGCTTGGATCAGTAGATGTAAGGTATTCGGCGCCGGATGATTCAGCATTGCCGGCCTTGGTGTCACCCATCGCGCCAGAGATCATGGGGAACTTCGTGGCGAACGTGCCTCCGAAACCACAGCAATCCTCACTGTGCGGCATTTCGACCAATTGGATTTCGCGGACATTGCGCAACAATTCGCGCGGTTCCTGTTTTAAACGAAGCTCGCGTAGCGCGTGGCAGGCATCGTGATATGCAACACAGTGAGGAAACACCGCTTCAACATCGGTGACTTTGGCCACCTTCACCAGAAACTCGGAGAATTCAAAAACGCGCTGCCCGAGTTTCACGGCTTCGCCGTGCAATGGCGTGCCGGCAAGAAGCTCGGGATAAAAATTCCGAACCATAGTGGTACAGGATCCCGAGGGGCACACTACGGATTCCTTCGAGCGAAATATCCCTACAAAACGCTCCGCTAGCGACCGGGCTTCATTCCAGTAACCGCTGTTGAATCCGGGCTGGCCGCAACAGGTTTGCTCCTCGGGAAAATCCACCTCGTAGCCAATGCGGCGTAGAACGCGAATCATGTCTACGCCAACCTCGGGCGTCAACTGGTCCACAAAACATGGAATAAATAAGGAAACTTTAGGCATAGAGTGCGCTAATCGCCCCGCAGAAAAATACAGACTTTACGGCGCCAACGGTCTTACATGATCGGCAAAGTTGACGCGTTGCCCGGTGTCAATGGCCATATTTCCGAGCGCTATCGTTACACCCGAAGCCCAGCCGGCGCGCTCGTCGGCGCTCGGCCGCGTATTGATGCGCAAACATTCGACGAAAGACCGGCAGGCGAGGTAGTCCGCGCTGCCTTCCAGGCCATCGGGCACCGGAAGCGCTTCGCCAGCGCCAGTGTATGGCACTTCGGCGCGGAAGCTGGCGCCCGTCGTGACGCCGTGTTCGACGATTAGCTCCTCTGGCACGGCGGAATTCGCCATCGCTGGTTCATAGTAAGCCGTTCCTCCGGCTTGGGTCAGCACCAACGTGCCGCCAGTGCCATAGACGCGGATTTGCTCTCCTTCGAAGCGGTTCGTGGTGATTGAGCTGAATGCAAAGGTGCGGCCACCAGGATAACGGAACACGACTTGGACGTTATCCGGCACTTCGCGGCCATCTTTCCAATAGACAATATCACCCATGCCCATCACGGACTCCGGAATCGAATCGAATGCGTGATTCACAAAATCCGCTTCGTGAGTGCCGAGTTCCGCGAGCAACCCGCCAGAGCATTCTCGATACAGGCGCCAATTGATCAGCTTCTCGAGCTTTGGATCATTCGGGTCTGGCACGGGGCGCCGCCAGCTCGCATTGCGGTGCCAATAGGCATAGATATGCGTAACCTGGCCGAGTTTGCCAGAGTGGATGCGCCGTAACGCTTCCTGATACCAGGGCGCGTAGTGATACTGCGTGCCAATTTGATAAAACTTGCCCGAGCGCTTGACGGCAGCCACGACTCGGTCGCACGCGTCCACCGTCAACGCCATGTCCTTTTCAGCATAGACGTGATGGCCGCTCCCCACCGTTGCGACAATGTGTTCTTCATGAAGACAAGGCGGCGTAGATACGATGACGGCGTCGAGACCTTTGAAGTCCAGCAACTGACGATAATCTTTGAACGCGGGCGTTTGCTCGCCAGTGATTTTTCGGGCTTGATCGAAGCGCGGCTCGTAGATGTCACACAATGCCGCAATGCGGACACCGGGGACGCGCAAAAAGGCGCGCATGTCCGACTGCCCTCTGCTGCCTGGTCCAATGATGCCGAGATTGATTTGGTCAGATGGCGGGACGGATCGCGTCTTACCAAAAGCGGAAATGGGATTCCCAGAAGCTAGCGTTGAAGCAGCGGCGAGAGCGCCTGCTGCTTTGCCAATAAATTCTCGACGATTAATCATGGCTGTATGGATCTCCTTGTTGCGATTTGCGGAGTTGCGTGCGGCGGGTCCGTGATGGTTGTGGCGCTTGTGCCGGGCCAGTGCCATTGAATAATGTGGAACGCCTGTGGCTCGCCGAGCACCCACATCCCGCTGGTGGCGGGGATCCTGTCGAGCAGCTTTTCGGATTTGTCGGGACCCATGACGAACATGACGAGCGAGAGCGCATCGCTGTCAGTAGCATTCGGAGTAATCACCGTAGTCTGCAAAGTGCCCTGCACCGGTTCCCCGGTCCGGGGATCCATAATGTGGCAATAAGTGCGCCCGTTCAATGTGAAGAACTTTTCGTAATTTCCGGACGTGGAAAGCGAAGTATCGCGCAGAACGACAGTAGATATCGAATGCGCGCGATCGCCGGGGCGCGGAATTTGAACCGTCCATCCATTTTTGCCCGGGGGAGCGCCCATTGCATAGATCGTGCTGGAACCCGCATCTACTAGAGCTATCTTCACACCTGCATCTCGCAAAAGCGAAACCACGCAGTCCACGACATAACCTTTGCCAATTCCTCCCGGATCGAGAGCCATTCCTGGAAGATCGAAGTGTACTGTTCGCTTTCCTGGATCGAGATGGACATGTTCCCAGCCGACGGATTTGCGCGCGTTCGACAATTCTTCTTGCGTGGGATAATGTCCCTGTCCGCGAAGGAATCCCCAGGCCCGCATTAACGGGCCAACGGTGATGTCAAACGCGCCATCGCTGCGGCGGCTGTAGTCCATCGAAATCTGAAGAAACTTGAATACTTCAGGGTCGGTGGTCACATACTCCTTCGCGGCTAACCGATTGATGCGTGAAAGCTCGGACGTCGGCCGGTAGTCGCTCAGAGCTTCCTCCACACGCTCGATCTCATCGAATGCCAACTCGAAATATTCCGACGCTCGCTCCTGATTCGCAGCATAAAGAAAAATAGTGAATGTGGTACCCATCGCGGGACGCGCCTCCGAAAACATTTGCTCGGACGACGCACCCGATTGCCGCGTTCCACTCTCGGCCGGCGAATGCAACTGCGGCCAGCGCGGAGAAAAAACAAGTCCCAGGAGCGCAATGGCGCTCATGGATCTATACAACAATAGTTTCATCGGCAATTCGACGACATGAACGGCGCTAGCCAGCCGCTCCCGGCCCAATGGCCACGACATAATAGGAACAGGGCACAGTTCCCGGATTCTTGACTCCATGCATATCATTCGACGCAGCAAACCCGACCCCGCCGGGACCCACGCGATAGCTTTTGTCGTTCACAGTGAATTCGACGGTTCCTTCCCGCACGAGCCACATTTCGGAATGCTCGTGGCGATGCGGAGGGTGCGGGGCGCCACCCGGCGGCAAGGTGGTCTCGTGGAGTTCCACGGATTCTCCGGTGGCTAGTTTCCCCTTGAATACCGGACGGGTCTGCGCGCCACTACTTGAGGAGTGCACTTCCAACTTGTCATAAGGATAGGCGCCGGACGGAAGCAGGGCGGGATCCGCCGCCAGCGCATCCAATTTCAAAGCTCCGGGCAATAGAAGCGCGGGGAGCAAAACACCTAAGTCACGCCGCCTGATTTGCATGTTTACCTCGATGTATGGCCAGTGAGAATTTTCTTCAAATCGTTTACTCCGCGCCTTGGAGATCAAGGCCCAGGAACCGCTCCGCATTAGCGAAACAAATGTTGCGGACCATTCCGCCAACGAGCTTTTCATCCTTGGGGAGTTCACCATTTTCCATGTCGCGTCCCAGGAGATTGCAAAGGACTCGGCGAAAATATTCATGCCTCGGGAATGACATGAAAGAACGTGAATCGGTGAGCATTCCAATAAACCGCGAGAGCAGTCCGGTGTTGGAAAGAGCATTCAGCTGCCATTCGATCGCTTCTTTCTGATCGAGAAACCACCAACCGCTTCCGAACTGGATTTTCCCGGCGACCGACCCATCCTGAAAGTTGCCTATGGCGGTGGAAAAAACATAGTTGTCAGCAGGATTCAGGTTGTAAACAACCATTTTTGGCAACGCGTGTTCCTGTTCAAGAAGATCCATGTACCTGCAAAGGGATCCGACCTGGCTCCAGTCGCCTATCGAATCAAAGCCAGTATCCGGCCCTAGTTCTTTCAATCGCCGTGTATTGGCACTGCGCAGAGCGCCGAGATGTAATTGCTTGGTCCAGCCCTTCTGAGCGTCAAGGTGGCCGAAGTACAGCATCAGGAATGAGGCGAACGCATCATGTTCTTCCACGCTGGCGCTGTGGCCTGTGCGAGCCTTTTCAAAAATGGCGGTAGCCGCCGGTTCGGAGCATGGATGAGAGTGGCAATGGTTGAGGCCGTGATCGGAAAGACGTCCACCAACGTCATGAAAGGCGTTATGCCGTTGCTTGAGCGCATCCAGAAAATCCGCAAATGATCCGATCGAAATTTTGCTGGCTGTAGCCAGACGCTCAACCCAGGGATTGAATGCCGCCGGCTGGTTAACGAGCAACGCTTTATCCGGGCGAAAGGTAGGAAAGACTCGAAAAGCGGATTCGGAAGCAGCGATTGCCATATGGTGGGAAAGATCGTCACATGGATCATCCGTGGTGCACTGCGCTCGGACGCGGAAACGCTTCAAGATGCCGCGGGCCGTGAGGGAGCCTTCTTGGAGCGACTTGTTCGCGCGCTCCCAAATGGACCGTGCCGATTTTTCGTCCAGTAACTCATCAATGTCAAAGTAGCGCTTCAGCTCAAGGTGCGTCCAGTGGTAAAGCGGATTGCGCAGGGTGTTTGGAACCGTTTTCGCCCAGGCTTGAAACTTCTCAAAGGGGGAAGCGTCGCCCGTGCAATATCTTTCCGCAACGCCATCGGCACGCATGGCGCGCCACTTGTAATGGTCGCCTTCAAGCCAAATCTCAAAAAGGTTATGAAACCGGCGATCCGCGGCTATGTCCGCGGGCGAAAGGTGGGAGTGATAATCGAGAATCGGCTCGCCCGCAGCGTATTCATGGTAGAGCCGCTGAGCGCTGCCCGAGTGAAGCAAGAAATCGTCGTGGATAAAGCCCATCTGGTTCTCCCGTCAATTCAGGAGAGGGTTCTGCCCTGGTCAGCTGTTCATCCGGAGAACAACCAAAACTCACCTACTAATGAAAGCTGAAATCCGTTGAGGCACACACCATGCCGAAATGCCGTGCGCCCTAAAACTCCTTCCCGGGGCATCTCTCCAACAGAGCAAACAATTCAACCGCGGTCCGTGGTTACTAATCCATTTCGGATCGCGGCGTATCCTTAATGACAGCATTGTTTGAACCTGGCGGGGCGCCCCTAAACCCGCTTTAAGTCTCTACTTGCATCTACAAAACACACGAACGGCAGACCTGAACATCTAACGTGCAGTCACACAGTTTCGCCTACGAGGATGTCCATCTTGCCCAAGTTTGTCAAGAGAATGCACGATGTTTTCAATCGGGTTGCAATCAAAAAACCTAGCTGGAGGAACCTAAATCTCCACTGGATAGATATATGATAGGGTCCGATTCGTGAGTTCAAGAACGCAACCCGGGGGCAACGGGCTGCCAGAGCGGGATCGGACCGGTCTACTGAGTCGCGGCTGAATCCGGCCCGTGATGATCGGCCATCCGCAGACGGAGCTTGGGTATGCAAAGCCGATGCCCCACGGCACTCCCTGTTCGGCTTGTCCTGATTGCCATTCTCGTTTGTATTGCTCCCGTGCTGTTCTCAAATGTTTCTTCCGCAGAAGCGGATCGCAAGAGCCGCAAGTTTGATTCTGCCGCGCGGCAAGACAGTGGGATACATTCAAGCACCACGGCTCCAGTAATGATTATAAAGCTGAAAGGAAAACAAATTAGATGATTCGCGTTACTGTCCTGGCATTAGGGCTCGCGTTGCTTCTGTTCCCTCCCGGTGCGCAAAAGACCCGCCCGGTCCGAATCGGTTATTGTGGAGGCATCAGCGACATTGATGCGGTCAAGGCAGCAGGATTCGACTACATCGAGCTGCGAACCGCCGAAATTACCGCTTTGCCTGATGCTGATTTTGACCGGCTCGGCGAAAGATTGAAATTGTCCGGCTTTCCTGTCTCAACCACCTACCAGTTTATTCCTGGCGACATTAAGCTTACCGGCCCCTCTGTTAACAAAGACCAGGAAATGATCTATGTCCGGAAAGCCCTGGACCGAGTTTCACAACTGGGCGCGCGGACCGTGGTTTTCGGAAGCGGGACTGCCCGCCAATTCCCGGATGGATTCTCGAAAACGGAGGCATTCCAGCAGCTAGTGGATTTTTGCAAGCACCTCGCACCGGAGGCACGAGCCAGGCACATCACCATCGCGATTGAACCCTTGCGTCACGAGGAATCCAACATCATCAACTCCATGGCCGAAGGCCTGCGACTAATCGAAGCCGTTGACGATCCCAACATTCAACTCAATCTCGACTACTACCACTTGGAAATGGAAAAGGAAGATCCGTCGATCATTTTGAAGGCGGGGGACCACATCGCGCACGTCCATATGGCCAATCCAACAGGCCGTGTTTTTCCGTTGCGCTGGGACGAATACAATTACGCGCCGCTTTTTGAGGATCTTCGCAAAATCGGATACGACAAAGAGATGAGCATCGAAGGCGCAACGAAAGATTTTGCAAACGAGGCTCCGCGCGCTATCGCATTCTTGCGCGGCGCCATGGCGGGGGGAACGAATTGAGTAATATGAGCGGCGCGCGTGAAGGCGCGCTCGTATCCGGAGAACGCAAAGATTCAGCAACGCCGCGCGGCGGATTTCGGGTTGTAGCCACTGCGTTCATGGTGTTGTTCTCCATCGTGGGCTTCGCACTGTGGGGGCTTCCCTATTATTACGACTTCATGGTCCAGCAATTCGGGTGGTCGCGTGGACAAGTTACGTCGGGGAACGCACTCAGCAAACTCGTCGTCGGCCCCGTGTTTGGTTTCCTGGCTGGGTGGCTGGTGGATAAATTTGGACCGCGCCGCTTGATGATGGCGGGCATTTTGATGGCAGGCGTTGCGCTGGTCGGCTTGGGCAGCATCTCAACGCTCGGGATGTTTTACTTTTTCTATCTTTTCAATGCGCTAGGGTACGTGTGCGGGGGCCCGTTGCCAAACCAAGTGCTGCTGACGCGATGGTTTGACAAGTCGCGCGGAAAAGCGATGGGAATCGCATATCTCGGAATTGGCCTGGGGGGCGCCGCGGTCCCGTGGGTATCCCACGCGCTGGTGGAGCATTTTGGCTGGCAAGGCGCATTGAGGATCTTGGGGATTCTTATTGTCTTGATTGCATTCCCGATGGCGTTTTTTGTGAAGGAATCGCCTGCTGCTGGAGTGCAGCGTGAAGTGAAGCGCGCGGAAGCTCCGAAACGTCTTGTGGCCGGAGCCTTCAAGACACCTGCATTTTACCTGGTGGCGCTGGGAAGCATGTGCTCGATCGCCGCGGTCAGCGGCATACAGCAAAATCTGAAACTTTTTCTCAGCCTGGACCGGCACTACCCGCAAGGCCAGACAACACAGATCCTTTCGCTGATATTGGCATGCAGCATTGCCGGCCGCCTGCTCATGGGGTGGCTCGCAGATTTAATGCCGAAAAAATACGTCATGCTGATGATCTACTTGTTGGTCGCGGCAGCGATTCCCTTTCTGTTTGCCGGACGCGGACTGGGAACGCTCTACATATTCGCGTTCGTTTTTGGCATCGCGCTTGGCGGCGATTACATGATCATCCCGCTGATGACCGCGGAGATTTTCAGCATGGAAATTCTGGGCAGACTGCTGGGCGTGATCCTGACTGCCGACGGAGTGGCGGAAGCTGTCTCGCCCTGGTGGGTGAGCCACTTGCGGGATGTGACCGGGAGTTACTCGGCCGGTTTTCTTGCGCTGATCGGCATCGCGCTTTTGGGCGCAACCGCGGTGGTCGCGCTTCCCAGGAACCGCAACGCCATATGAGCACGCGTCCTATTCTGCGTCTCGGAAGCTTGCATGACGCCGCCGGATTGCAAGAGCACTTGCGCTCGCTTGGATTGAACGTTCCCTGCGACCGGGAGATCGTGCGCGGAAAAGAGTCTCCGATCGCGCAGCCACTTGAGCGCCATGGAATCAAGATCGGCAACCGGATTGCGATTCATCCCATGGAGGGCTGGGACGGAACCACGGATGGCAATCCCACGGAGCACACCGTTCGCCGCTGGCGGCGATTTGGACAGAGCGGCGCAAAGTTAATATGGGGAGGCGAAGCGGTTGCAGTGCGCCACGATGGCCGCGCCAATCCCAACCAGCTGCTGGCTGCGGAGCACACTAAACAAGGCTTGGCGCGTCTTCGGGCAGTTCTTCTGGAGGAGCATCGCCGAGAAACTGGATCCAGTGATGGATTGATAGTTGGGCTGCAATTGACGCATTCTGGCCGCTATAGCAAGCCGAACGCGCATGACCGGCCGGAGCCGCGCATTTTGTATCACCACCCGATTTTGGACCGCCGGCTGCACCTGCCCGCTGACTTTCCCGTAATGTCTGACGCGGAAATCGAAGCAATCATTGAAGATTTTCATCACGCTGCGCGGATGGCCTGGGAGCTGGGATTTGATTTTGTAGATATCAAGCATTGCCACGGCTACCTGGGCCATGAGTTTCTGAGCGCCCACACGCGAGAGGGAAAATACGGTGGCAGTTTTGAGAATCGGACGCGGTTCTTGCGAGAGATCGTGGAGGGCGTCCGGCTGTCGGCTCCCGGACTGCGGATTGGCGTGCGGTTTTCGGCGTTTGACACGGTGCCGTATCGGTCTGATCCGGAGCAAACAGCTCCGGGCAAGATCGGCCCCGGCATTCCAGAGGACTACAAAAAGCTCATTCCCTATCGTTGGGGCTTTGGGCTGAATCCGCAATGTCCGATGGAGACGGATTTGATCGAGCCGGTAAAACTCCTTTCGCTCCTTGAAAAGCTGGATATCCGTTTGGTGAATCTGACTGCAGGCAGTCCCTATTACAATCCGCATCTTCAACGGCCGGCGATATTTCCGCCGTCGGATGGCTATTCGCCGCCGGATGACCCGCTGATAGAGGTGGCGAAACAGATGGAGGCCGTGAGAGAACTAAAGCTACAATTTCCCGGCCTGATCTTTGTGGGCACTGGGTATACATACTTTCAGGATTTCCTGCCAAACGTGGCCCAGGCGGCGCTCCGAGAAGGATGGATGGATTTAGTTGGCCTGGGCAGAATGGTGCTTACGTATCCAGACATCCTTTGGGATGCATTGCAGGGGCGCCCGCTGCAACATAAGAAAGTGTGCCGGACATTCAGCGATTGCACGACGGCGCCGCGGAATGGATTGCCGTCAGGCTGCTATCCTCTGGATAGTTACTACAAGAAATCCGATCTAGCGGTACGCCTGAAAGAAGTAAAAGCCGGGCAGTGAGATGACCTTATGACACCAATCGAAACCCAGATCGAAAGCATTGAAACGCGGCGAAAACCCGGCCGAAAAGTGGTGGGAATGGCGGCGGCTCTGTTGCCATATGAATGGGATGGCAAGGTGGCCGTGGAAGCCTTTCAGAAGCACCTGGTGGCGACTCAGCGCGCGGGACTGACGAATGCCGTGAATATGGATACGGGCTATGTAAATTTCCTGAACGATAACGAAAAGCTTGAAGTACTGCGCTGGACCCGGGCTGCGTTGGGGAACGGGGTGCCGTTTGTTGCCGGCGCGTATATCGAGAATCAGGAAGGCGAGATTGTGTCGCTTTTCCGGCGTGAGATGGACCTGATTGTGAAGTTTGGCGGCATCCCAATCATATTTCAGTCTGCGCGGCTACACGGAAAAACGGCCTCAGAGAAGGCCCGCATATATCAGGATCTCTGCCGCGGCTACGAGCACGTCCTGGGTTTTGAGCTAGGGCGGATGTTCGCGGCCAATGGCGAAATCTTCGACGAAGAAACGGTAAAGCGTTTGATGGATATTCCCGAAATGAAGGGGATGAAGCATTCCTCGCTGGACCGGCCGACCGAACTTGGCCGGCTGGCGCTGCGTGACGCGCGCCGACCTGATTTCCACATTTACACGGGAAACGATTCGGGAATCAATATGATTGAATATGGATCCGATTACCTTCTGGGCTTAGCAACGCTGGCGCCGGAAAAGTTTGCGGAACGGGATCGGCTGTGGGAAGCTGGCGATGCTCGCTATTATGCGCTTTCAGACGATCTACAGTACCTTGGAAACATTGCGTTTCGGCAGCCGGTTCCGGCCTACAAGCACTCCGCCGCCGTCTTCCTTCATTTGGCGGGGCGCATTCCCTCCGATTTGCCTCATGCGAAAAATCCGCGACGCCCGGCGTGGGAAGCGGAGATCCTAGTAGATTGCGCGCGCAGGCTGGACGTGAAAGCCGCCAAGCCATAGACCGTTGGAACGGTAGAGTTGGACCTCGGCATTGGAGTAATCGTGGTTCTTGCCGAGACTGCGGCCGTAAAGCACGCCGCAGCTAGCATGAGGGGAAGAAAACGCATCGTTTCATGGCGCTCCTCCCGATAACAACCTCAGCGATTCCCACGCGCCAGCCTTACTGGAAGCCAGATCGACTGGAACGAAGGCGAACAGGCAGGGACATAAGAAACACATGTGGGGATTCAATCAAGAATCCCCACACGTGTCTGTTGCGTTTCTCTGACGTCTTTTAAAAGTGCAGTTTCAACGCAAACTGCATAACCCTCGGATCAAAGACCGACGGAATCAATCCCGCCGCAGGTGCGCTGCCAACTGTTCCGAACGAGGAGGAGTTCACACCACTGCCCGGAGCTGTCGGATTCCAGTGGTTGATGAAGTTGAACGCCTCAGCGCGGAGTTCGAGGTTGAGTCTCTCATGAAGGTTGAAATATCTGACAACGGAAATATCGCAGTTAACTGCTCCAGGCGCGCGCAGAGAATTACGGCCGACATTCCCCAAAATGCCCGTACCTGCGGGGATCTGCGTATACGCTGTACTGGTGTAGAACTGGAACTTCCCTACGTTAGGAGCAACAGTATCTTCAACCTCCGTTACATTTGGATTCACGCCGGGTACGGCATTCGGCCGTTGCGCACCCTCATTCGTGTCAGAAGAATCGACGCCGGTTGTTACGTTAACCGGGAGACCCGTCTGAGCGCTGATGGCCGGGGCGACCTGCCAGTGTCCAAGAAGCTGCCCTTTCCAGCCGCTGCCCTTGTAGGGGCTATCTATGATGAGGGAATTATGCAACACGCTTCGGACGTCAATCGTGCCGCATGAACCGTAATCCGGAGCCTTGCTCACTTGATCTACGAAAGCCGTACCGGTCACGTCACCCGAAAACTCACCGTAATCCAGGCAATGGCTCCAGGTGTAGTTTGAGAGCAAAGTAAAGCTGTGCGCAAACCGGTGACGAACGGATACCAATAATCCATTGTAGTTTGCGTTCGCACCGTCATTCACGGTGATTAGGTTTCCGACTTGCGCCGCAGACGTCACTAGCGCCGGATTTCCGCTGGCTGCAGCGAGCACAGCCAGAACACGCCTGCTGGTTTCATTCGTCGCCGAGCTTGTGCATCCACCTAACGTGGCGCAAATGTTGGGGTTGCTTGACGGGTTTGCAAAATTGGTCTCGGCGTAATTCAAGTCAACGCCCAATGAAGCATGCGTTGTTTTGTTTCCGATATAGGAGGCTGAGAACAACCAATCCTTGGCGAACTCAATCTGGTAGCTCGCATTCCAATCCAATACATATTCTGGCTGCCATTTTTGCGGCAGAACGACCCACAGCGAATTCCCCGGAAACGTCTGAATATTCGGGAAGGGGTTGTTGTTGAGACCTTTCGTCACCGAACCGCATTCCGATGCTCCCGCCGTATTCGGGAAGCTATAGTTCAGCCAAGGATTAGACAGGGTACCGCATCCGATCGTGTTGTCCACTTCGTCCACGAATGGCGGATCCGAAGTCATGCGCTGTCCATACCAAAGCTCTGTCGAGTCGTAGAAGAGGCCTGACCCAACGCGGATCGTTTGCTTGCTGCTGCCGCCCGGATTCCAAGCTATTCCTAGGCGAGGTTCAAAATTGAGCAAGTGGTTATCCGTGTCCGCCCGGGGCACACCTGCATCCCCGAAGTACAGGAATCCCGCAGGCGCATTCGGGTATTCAACGCTGTGAACATTATTGAGGAAGTTCCCCATACTGAATTCCGCGCCACGATTATATTCATCAATTGGGTAAATTGACGGTTCCCAGCGCAGACCGGCAACAACGGTAAGGCTGTTGCTCACGCGAATCGTGTCCTGGAAATAAACGCCCGGCATGAATTCGCGGTAATTGACCGCTTGCGGACGGCTGAAGGAGAAGGCGCTGTAGTTGCCGAGCAGGAAATCCGCCATTCCGATATCGGTGGAATATACTCCAACACCACTCGCGCCAGCGTTAGAACCAGTGCCAGCCGCAAAAGCGAAGGTCCCGTTGCCATCATATCCGGAAACGGTGTTGTTCTGTGTGTGGTGAACATCCACGCCGAAGGCAAAATGGTGTCTGCCATGGATCAGGTCAATATCATCCGCAAACTGAACGGTATTGACGTTGAAGTGCCCTGTTGCGCAGGTTCCGCAACCCACTGTGAATCCGCCCTCACCACCGCTGATGGAACTGATCAGGAAGAAATTTCCCAGATAATTGTACATATTGATGCCCAAACCGCCTGAAGCAATCGAAGCGGTCGGATTAATGTCCTGGGAGCTCACGCCGCGGTTATCTCGGCGGCGGTTCCAGGTGAAATGGAACGAATTGATCTTGCTGGGGCTGACGCTGTAGCTGTCGCCTAAAGTGAACGTTTGCGCTCTCTGCGCAAGTCCCGGCGTACCGGTCAGGATTAGGTTGGTCGCACTAAACGGAGGCGGGCTATCGAAGTCATCAACGAAATAGCGGCCATACAAAGTGTGCTTTGGACTGACGATGTAGTCAACACGGCCAATCAGTTGGTCTTCATTGTTGATTACAGGAACGGCATAGTTGATTTCACCGCAAGGATTCGCGGCGCCGGAAAAGGTCGGTTGCGCGGCCGGCAGATATTTCTGCAGGGCCAAAGCTGCAGGGTCAAATGAGTAGGTTGGGGAATTCAGAGTGATCAGGCCGGTGGTTGCTGCTCCATTTGTGACGCTCTTGATAACTTCGCTCGCCCCGGACCCTGACGTAGTAATCGTGGATCCAGGCGCAATATTAAAATACGGCGTGCCACTTCCATTTGAGGTGGCATTGTTCGTCAACGTCCCGCACCCATTATCCACATAGGCCGTAAAGTCTCCCGCCCACATGGCGGCGGTCGGCACGTACGTATTCGAAGTCGAGGAATTGGTAATGCGCGTGCCCTGGTAACCCGTAAAGAAAAATAGCTTATCGCGTTTAATCTTATCTCCCACGGTTCCACCGAACTGATTGCGGTGAAGAGTGTCGGAGGTCGGCGAGAAGTAAGAGCGTGCGTTAAAGTCCCCATTGCGCACATATTCGAACAAGTCACCGTGCAACTCGTTGGTGCCTGACTTGGTGACAACGTTCACAATGCCGCCCGGATGCAGACCATCTCGCGCAGGGAGAGCGCTGGTTTCCACGCTAAATTCCTGCAGGGCGTCAGGGAAGGGGAACGGGAGGTTCACGTTCGAGTAGGTATCCACGTTGTCCCCGCCATCCAGAAGATAGTTCGTGCCGTTCAAAGCCGAACCGGCAACCGAAACGGCGAAAGAACTGAAGAAATTCTTACTGCCGGTCAGGTCGCCGAATCCAGAGGTGGCTGATTGACCTTGATACATGATTGCAGCGCCTGAAAGAACGATCAACTGCGAAGCGAACCGTCCATTCAATGGAAGATCGTTGATGCGCTGGCCTTCAATTACGTTCGTGACAGCCGGCGACTCCGTCTGTACCATCGTGGCCCCGGCCGTGACTTCGACGGTCTGTGTCACGGCACCGACATCCAGCTTCGCGGGAATCTCGATGTGGTCGTTTACCTGCAAAATAATGCCCGTCTGCACATAGGTCTTGAATCCATCCTTCGAGACTTCGAGACGATATGGACCGACCGGAAGGTTCGTCTCAGTGTACCGCCCGTCGGAATCGGTAGTCGCTACGTGAGGAACCCCCTTTGCCGCTTCAATCATCTTGACGGTCGCCCCAGCAATCGCCGCGCCCTGGGCGTCAACGATTCGACCAATTACTTCAGCCGAACCGTTCTGCCGGGCTGCTGCGGAAGGAGCCCACGCGACCAGTCCGATGCCACAGAGAACCACGCATGCGAAAATTAATACAGTGCGAGTTGCCCGAAACATTGTCTGCCTCCCTGAACAGTAGCGTCTGCAAACTCTTGATCGTAAACTGGTCCTGCAGTCCGCTGAATTTGAAGTAACGAAACCCCACCGGTATCACGCATCTCAAAAGGATTTGCCGCGACTTCAGGATTAAGAAGTGTATTGATGCGGGCAAAATTGCGTATGAAACTATCCATGGAGGACTGCGGACGAGTATCTACGGCACCGCGGCAGAAAGCGCCCGAGCCGGGCGTACCCTTGTTACTGGCTAGAAACTTTCTTTGAATCAAGGCTCCCCCACCCCCAGAGCAAGTCTGATTCATGCTGCGCGCAACATCACGCGCCCTAATTACTTTCCAATCCACGACGGAACCGCGTGTGAAGATCGGGGCAAGACCCCCACACGCGTGCCGTCCGCTAGCGGCCCCTACGCAACATTAAAAAAGCTGCGGCGTCAGGGCAAACTGCAAACTCTAGAAATCAAATATAACTCGCGAAAAAAACTGGTGGGCAAAACGCTGAAAGACAGCTTCGCATTTTTTCTCCCACCACCTTAGGACATTGGCAATATCTGGAATTGGGCCTAGTCTCTTAGAATCAAACTCATCGCCCAAAACCCAAGCCGTGCCTGACGCATGCCCCTATACGCATCAGGAATTGTGATAGCGTGTATATGTCTGCCAAATTGATGTGTCAAGGAATTCGCAGGAAAAGGGCTATGTTTCGCATATAGATACACCGAGGCGAGAGCGAATAGCTTGTATCCCGCTGTATAAATTGCATTTATCATGTTTTCTGGATCGTGATCTCAGACAAGGATGGAGCTATCATTTGCGAAGTGTTGTGGAATGTGATACGTAATTTCACATCTTGAGATGCCGTCTCGATATGACACACTCGAGGCATTGCATCTGGGTGGCAATGCAGCGCCCTTTTTTGGTGCAGAACGCCTGTGTCAGAACTTTTGAGCGTACACGTTGAGGATGAACAGTTTGCACGCGCGCGGACTAGACAGGCAGGGTCTTGCATGCTAGAAATGGCGCGTTCGGGAATGAGCAAGGATCACTTGCACGCATGAGCAAAATAAATTCCGCGCATCGCGATCATTACGTCGTGAAATCCCTGGTGCATGGCTCGCAGGTGCTGGCGGCTTTCCAGTCAAAGGGCGAAGTGCTGCGGCTCAGGGACGTTGTCGCGCGCACTGGTTTCAATAAAGCCATGTGTTTCCGCCTGCTTTACACACTTCGGATGTGCGGCTTTCTCGAAAAGGTAGGCGAAAACCAGTATCGTTTGGTTGTTGATGCCCGCCCCGCCCGCAAATATCGAATTGGTTTTGCCGCCCAAGGCCAGGATTCTTCATTCGCACGCGAGGTGGGAGCAGGTTTGTCGCGAGCGGCGCAGGGTGCGAACGTGGAGCTGATAGCGGTAGACAACCGTTACGATCCACGAATCGCACTCCGCAACGCGGACCATTTGATTCGGGAAGGCGTGGATTTGATCATTGAGTTTCAAACCGATGAGGCTGCCGCACCCGCCATTGCGTCGAAGTTCCTGGAAGCGGGAATCCCTATGATTGCGATCGATATCCCGCATCCGGGGGCAAGCTATTTTGGCGCGAATAATTATGAGGCTGGATTAGTCGGCGGGCGCCATCTCGGCCGCTGGGCGAATAAGTTTTGGCAAGGATTAGTGGATGAAATACTTTTGCTCGAAATCCGCCGGGCGGGCTCCGTGCCCCAGACTCGGGTCCTGGGCATGCTGGTGGGGATCACGGAGATGCTTAAACCAACCTACCAGGGCAAGGTCACCAATCTTGATGGTGACGGCCAGTTTCGAACGGCGTTGGAATGCGTCCGCAAGCATCTGCGGAGTGCGAAATCAAGACGCATTCTGGTCGGGGCCGCAAACGATCCAAGCGCTCTCGGCGCGCTTAGAGCTTTTCAAGAAGCGGGACGCGCGGGGGAATGCGCCATTGTCAGTCACAACGCGGAACCTGAAGGCCGGGCGGAACTTCGAGATCCTCAATCGCGACTCATTGGCTCGGTAGCTTATTTCCCCGAAAAATACGGGCCTGATATCATGCGTCTGGCGCTCGACATCTTGGAACGGAAACCATCTTCGCCCGCCGTATTTGTGAAGCACCAGCTCATTACACCTGAAAACGTAAACCATCTTTATCCGAATGACCGTCTGATGGCGCTGATCCGCACACCAGCCTGAGACCTTCAGAACAACACGGCTTGCGCAACGATGACACGAGGGCCGCTGATTTCGGAGTGAATCAGGTTCAAACGGGCACGCGATCCCCACTTCGGGCTGACGCATATATTGCTTCCACAAGCGCCAAGCTGCGCCGCCCCTCTTTTCCATCGCACGATGGGCGGGAATTCGTTTTTATCGCGCGGAGAAAATCTTCCAGAATGGCCTGATGCCCGCGAATATCACTCACAACCGCCGACGTGGCGCTCTGGTTTTGATCTCCGGGTTCGCTGCCTGCGATTTCCGGATGCGGTGTGCGCAAATCGGCGCGGATGACGCGGTCATGCTCAAGAATCACAGTGCCTTCGGAGCCGGTGATCTCCACCCGGCGCGGAGAGCCGGGATATGCCGACGTTGCGGCGATCAAAGTTCCGAGGGCGCCGCTTCTGAATTCAAGGAGCGCAACTAAAGTATCTTCCGATTCGATGGCGTGGAGCGCCGTCTTCATTTGTGCCTGCACGCTGACCACATCTCCCAGCAACCACAAGATGAGGTCCACCGTGTGCACGCCCTGATTGATGAGCGGGCCGCCACCATCCAACGCCAGTGTTCCGCGCCAGCGAGAGTTTCCGTAATACTCGGGTGGGCGATACCACTTTACTCGGGCATCAATCATGATTGGTTTCCCGAGCGATCCACTCTCGAGGAATGTTTTCAGACGGTGAATGCCCGGCTTCGAGCGATCCTGAAAGATGACGCCAAGTTTGACGCCTGCCTTTTCACATTCCGAAATCAGAGCGTCCGCGCGCTCCGTGGTGATATCAATCGGCTTCTCCGTGAGCACATGCAGCCCGCATCGCGCGGCCGCTATTCCCTGCTCCGCGTGCAACCCGGAAGGGCTCCCGATAACAACGAAATCCATGGGGCGATGCGCTAGAAATTTTTCGAGATCTACAAAAGGTGTTCCCCCATTTTCCTTGCATAGACGGGCGGCCCTTTCTGCGTTGGTTCCATAAATGGCGGCAATTTCCACGCCAGGTATGGCGCGAGCCGCGCGAGCGTGCGTTTCCGTGATATTTCCGCCGCCGATTAAGCCGACGTGAGTCGTCATAGGGTTGGACGGGCTACTTTACTTCCGCGAGAAAACTCTTGTAGGCAGCCTCAGCTTTTTCAGGAGTGGCGATACCAGAAAGTATCAGAATGCGATAGCGGAACGTCGCACTTTCTCCTGGCGCCAGTGTGAAGTTCATTTCTTTCGCAGCAGGGTCAAATCCTTTGCGACCGAGCGGATTGGCAGCGAACAATCCATAGCCTCGCGCGTGCCAGTAAGTGGGAAAGCCGGGATTTCCAGGATGGTCAAACATGACGATGGAAATGGGTTCTGCGCCAACATCGCCCGAAAGCATGCACCAGCGGCCCCGCGTCCCCCATGCCGCGTCACCTTTCTTTCCCTCGCTGGTCAGATAAACGCCGTTCACTCCAGTATTGTCCATCTTGGGGACGGCCGTTGCCCGGCCGCTCGCGTCGGTAAATACGTCCGGCTTGTCGGAAGGCTGTTCGAGAGCACGCGTTACACGCATGCCCAAAAGGCCGTCCTTATCGTCGTGGAAAACAACCTTCTCGCCAAGCGCCTTTAAACTCGTAATGAGGTCAATGCTGCGGAAATCCGCGCCACCGCGAAAAACGTACCTTGTTTCTTGTTGGAGCAAAACCTTTTTGTCTGAATTGTCCCAGTCGGCCTTTATTTCTAGTTCTCCTTCGTTAGCGCCGCTCTTCGCAAAAACAATCGAGCGGTGATAGATCGTGCCCATTTTGTTGCGGTTCTCAGGCTTAATCGCATAGGAGTTATTCCAGAAATCGAGTCCGTTAACGCTGCTGTAGTTGAACCACAACCCTACGTGGTGAGGGTGATCCACGCGTTCACCGGGGCGCGGGTCGAGCGGGAAACCGCGTGTGACAACCGTTCCGCTCGCGGCGCGTATCGGATAGAGAGCCGGCTTCGGCATATCTTCCGGATAGATATATGAAGTAAAAGGCTTCCCATCAATTGTGATGTCCACGCGGCGCTGGGCCGGATTGGGAACAACGTCAATTCTTTCACCGCCCGGGTTCTGCGCCAGAATTCCCGCCCCGGACACAATCGCCAGGACGAGCGCAATCGCCGCGTGGTTGTACTTGATTTGGATACGCATCTAGCCGCCATGCCCCTGAGGAATTTATTTAGAAATCCGTTTTTTCTGCTTTGTCCAAATGTGTGTCCGGGATGGGCCTGCTTAGGTAAATATTGAGATCCAGAACGTTGCTGAGCTTAAGAATCGGAACCCCAGGAGACACTTGTGCCTTGACATGCACGAAGTCCGCGCCCTCCACTTCATTCATGATGATGGGTGGGCGGGCATCAGGCTGCTGGACTCGCACCTCGACGTTGGTCATCTCAATGCCCTTCACATGCCGAACGAAGAAACCGTACGACGGTGTTATACCGAACATCGTCGGCTCCGGATACTTCGCTTCATTCTCGGCCAGCTCAAGCTTGGCGTCCTCGGGAGTACCTCCGCCCTCGTAAAGGATCAGCACGTTGCTGATTTTAATGTCCTCGATCGGGTGACCTGGAATACCACAAATAAGCGCTGCGTATTTCACGGAAGCGCCGGAAACGACAATATTGCTGATGTTGACGCGCCGAATGGCGCCGATGGGGACGCCTTCAGGGCCGCGCATCCTGCTGCCCAAACGGCAGAATATCGGAGCGCTCTGGGCGTTACGCATCGTAATGTTCGTGAAAGATATGTCTTCAATCAGCGCACCATCCACCGATTCAAGCGCTAGGCCGTGGCAGCCGTCAAAAACGCAATTCGAAACCGCGATGTTCTTGAAGCCACCGTTGGATTCGGTGCCGCATTTAATCCGGCCGGTATGAAAGGCCCGAACACCGTCGGGAAACGGTTTGAAGGTCGCGTCGAGCAGGGTGCCCTCTTCGAAACTGCCGCAGACGAAACAATTCGTGATGGTGACGTCTTCGGTTGCGCGGGCGTAACCCAGAGCAAAGGAACTCTTCGGGCAAATCGCATCATCCCACGGGGAATTGACGCTACAGTTCGACACGCGAACGTTCCGGCAACAATCAATATCAATGCCGTCGCGGTTCGTATCAATCTTTAGGCTATCTGCGGTGAAGTTGTCCACACCCGTCGCCAAAATGGCGAAATGACCGCCATGAAGAATCGAGAAATCGCGGAGCGTCACGCCGTGGCAATTCTTCAGCGCGATGGATTTGTTTCCCACGCCGGAATCTTCTGCTTTGGGTCCTTGTTGTCCGGAACCCCTGCTCAGTCCCTTGCCCCAGATGCGTCCTGGGCCAACGATGGAAACGTTCTCAATTCCCTCGCCCCAGATCAGGCTGTTGTGCCAGTGGCTATGGCCATAATCTTGATATTTGTCCCATTGATTTGGTTCGGCCGGATCGTAGCCGTTTGTTGTGCCGCCCTGTGGCGTATCTGCAGCAATGATTGTCGCGCCCTGCGAAAGAAACATGGTGATGTTGCTCTTCAGGCGAATCGAATAACAAAGGTAGTTCCCCGCGGGAAATGAAACCGTGCCGCCACCATCCGCAGCGGCCTTTTCAATGGCTTTGTTGATGGCGGGCGAATCGATTGCTGTGCCGTCGCCTTTGGCTCCGAATGTTTTCACATCGTAGGCACCGGAACTGGCGCCCGAACTTCCAGACTGCGCAGCACCGGGTTGAGCGCCGACTGTTTGCCCGCCAATCGTCAGCGCGCTTCCGGCAATTCCCGCGCCGGTAACTTTCAGGAAGCCGCGCCGTGAAGTTCCGCTACCTGCCATCAAAAATCCCTCCCGCTCTTTCTGCGATAGTTCACGAAAGTGCTCCCGCCTTCTGAAGCTCTTCCTTCATGGCCGCCCAGCAAATCCGCGTGGAAGCCTCGGGCGTGCCTGCCCCGTGCCAGTGAGTTTCCAAACTGGTTGCGTAGTGGTAACCGTCGTTCTTCAGAGCACGGAATTGGCCTGTCCAATCAATCATGCCCTTGCCCATCGCGGCCCATTGAAAACCAGAGCCGTCGGGCTTGCGTACGCAATCCTTGACGTGAACGTGGCCGATCCGTTTGAAAGGAATCCGCGCGTAACCCTCTGGGAAAACATCGTCGCCGCGCATCGCTGCATTACCGGGATCCCAATTCAGCATGAAATTCGGCGCGCGCACGGTATTCAGTGTGCGTACGGCCTCGGTGCTAGTCGCCGTGTTGCATTCGTATTCATTTTCGAGCAGCAAAATAATGTTCGCCTTCGCGTATTTTCCCGCTGCCGCGACCAACTTTTCATCCATCGCCGCGCGGTACGGAGCAGGGTCGTTCAAGCGCCAGTAATCGAAGCATCGCACGCGGTCCGTTTGGAAAGCGTGCGCCAGTTCGATGGTCCGCTCTAGCACCTCGTCCTGCTGATCAAAAGTGTAGTCGGCGTTGTACTGATCCCGACGCTGCGGGCTGTAGGACGAGAGCGGCGCCCCGGCCAATCCACTTTGAAGAGGGGACTGCCAATATCGGTCACTCGCAAGTGGTACTTCTCGAGCAACTGTCGCGCTTCTTCGATCTCTTTGGCGTCCAGCGCCATAATGTTCTTGTTCCACAGCCCCCGCAGTTCGACCCAATCCATACCAAAATCCTTGGATGCAATTTCCAGGGCGCGGCCAAGGTCCTGTGTAATTTCGTCCGTTATCACGGCAACACGGAAAGGCGAATTCATATTGTGTACCCGAGTTTTTCCTCGATGTATTTCTTGCTGATCGCCGCGCACTCTTTTGGCGTCATGGATTTGCCAGTGACCGCATCCAGTTCAATGACGGCCCAGCCGCGGTAATTAATATTCTTGAGAGTCGCGAAAACCGCCGGCAAATCCACGCGCCCGCGGCCAAGCTCTACGAAAACGAAGTTTTTTTGCGATGGATCTGAAACCGGAACCGGTTTGACATCCTTGATGTGCATAAAGAGCAGCCGGTCTTGGTAACGCTCCAGCGCTTTGACGGGATCGCCGCCGCCCTGAACGTAGTGTGCTACGTCAAGCTCGAGCTTGGCGTAGCGCGGGTCTACTGCGTCAAAAATCCAATCCACTTCTTCGGGGCGCTCGCCAAGCGAGTTCATGTGGTTGTGAAATCCAACTTGTACGCCGATATCCGCGGTGCGCTTTCCCAGTTCAGTGAGCAAGAGGCCCATTTTCCGGTAATCGCCGGGCACGATTGCCCGGTTTTTCGGGCGGTCACCAATTACCTGGAGATAAAGACCGCCCGCGTCGCGCACAAACTTCGCGTGGTCCACATGGGTGCCCAGTTCCGTCTCTGTGGGATTGTCAATGCTCAGATTGCCGCTCGATAACGCGACCAACTTCAGCTTGTGTGCTTCGAGCAGCTTGCTTACCGCCGCGGGGTTCCCATCAAATTCCTGCAGAGCGTTGGACCGCAATTGAATGCCGGGGAAACCAAGCGCGGCGATATCTTCAATGGCTTTGCGGTCGTCGCCGTTCCAGGTAATCGCGGCGTAGCCGAAGTGAATGTCCGAGGCTGCCGGGGTGATGGGCGTATCGAAGTAACTGAGATCAATCGGAGGATAGAGCGGCTCGAACGCCTTCAACACGGGAGATGGAAGAAGAGAATATGCGGCTGCCACACCAGCGCCGGAAATGAATTCCCGGCGGGAAATGATTGGCGCTTTGCGCCGCACTTTCATCTGTGTGAATCCTCAACCTTCTTGTTCAAGGCACGAATCCAAAACAAATAGAATAACGATTCAAGGGCACTATCACGCTCCGCTTGCCTCATCGTGCGTGAGTGTAGCAAAACCATTCTTCAATGGAGCATGGATTTTGTTGGTTCTGCGTTTTTTTTCACGCGTGCCACATCGTGGTACGCCCCCGTAAGGCATCTATTCACCGCCGCTGCAAACCGCGCGGCGCGGTTCTTTTCACACGGCCTTTTCCGCTGATCAAATCGAGGTGACCTAGACACTGACATTCTCCGGTGCTAGCATCCGCTCGCGACTGTGGGGCGAAAGGCAGTCCAAAATTCGGGAGACTTACGCCATGACGCTCAATTCCATCAAGGCCGATACGATCGCCAAGGCTCTTGATGCTTTTCAGATCGAACTTCCTTCGTGGGGTTTCGCCAATACCGGTACGCGATTTGGGAAATTTGTTCAGCCCGCGGCCGCATCCACAATTGAAGAGAAATTCAGTGATGCGGCCCAAGTGCATAAGGTCACGGGCGCTTGCCCCAGCATCGCACTGCATGTGTTGTGGGACCTGCCGGAAGGAATCGCGAGCGCCGGCAATGTGAATGCTCTGGCCAGTCGGTATGGCATACGCGCGGGCGCGATTAATCCGAATGTCTTTCAGGATCAACAGTACAAGTATGGGTCGCTGGGCAATCCGGACGCGGCGATTCGCCAGACCGCGCTCAGCCATTTGCTGGACAGCGCAGCCATCGCAGCGAAACTGGGAAGCCGTGACGTTTCCCTGTGGTTTGCGGACGGCTCCAATTATCCCGGAACCGCAAACATCCGGCAGCGAAGGAAATATTTTGAAGAGGGGCTGGTAAAACTCCACGCCCGGCTTTCCGGTGACCTGCGGATGCTCGTCGAATACAAACCCTTCGAGCCCGCGTTTTATCATACGGACATCGGCGACTGGGGCATGGCGCTTCTTCTGGCCCGCGTTGCGGGCCCGCGCGCAAAGGTTCTCGTTGATACGGGTCACCATTACCAAGCGCAGAACATCGAGCAAATTGTGACCTGGCTGCTGACGGATGACATGCTTGGCGGATTTCATTTCAATGACCGCCGGTATGCCGATGATGATCTGACGCTCGGCTCAATTGACCCGTACCAGATATTCCGAATTTTCCACGAGATCCTTTTCTTTGAATGGGAAACCGGCAAGCGCCGCGAAATCGCTTACATGGTTGATCAAAGCCATAACCTGAAGGGCAAAATCGAAGCGATGATCCAGACGGTCATGACCGCGCAAGAACTTTATGCGAAGGCCGCGATCGTGGACCACGCGCGGCTCGCGGGTCATCAGACAAAATGCGCGCTTGTGGACGCGGAAACATGTTTGAAGGATGCATTCTCGACCGATGTGAGGCCGGCTATTCATGACTGGGCCCGTTCCCGCGGGCTTCCCGAAGATCCCATGGATGCCTTCCGTCAAAGCGGCTATCTCGAACGCATTACTGAGGAACGTGGCAAGAAGAACGCGGCGGCGGTTTCGAGCTACGCTTGATTGAGTATCACGTAGCTTAGCGGAGAAAAGCTTCGGGCAATCCGCCATCAACGACGAGCGTTTGGCCCGTGATTTTCGCCGAGCGTTCCGATACGAGGAAAAGTACGGCCTCGGCTTGATCCTCCGTCGTAATCGCCAGCTTCGTCAGTGTCCGCTGCGCATAGAAATCGGCTAGTTTGCGACGAAGAATTTCCGCATCCTCCGAGTTATCAAATGGAACCTCATACTTGCTGAGGGAAGCGATCACGCGGTCCCTGGGGAACATTGTGGACCCTTCGATGACCGTAGCCGGAGCGAGCGCATTGACGCGCACAAGCGGAGCAAGCTCGATCGCCAACTCACGCACCAGATGGCTTGCGGCGGCCTTTGACGCATCGTAAGCAAGTGAACCCTTTTTGGATACGAATGCGTTGACGCTGGTTGTTAAGACGAGGTTGCCGCGCAAGCGTTGCCTCTCCCAAACCCTTCCCGCCTCATCGGCCACAAGATAACTGCCCATCACGTTGATTTCGAAAGTGCGTTTCCATTGCTCGTCGGTCAAATGTCCTGTCTTGTCCGGCGGAACGAAAATCCCCGCCGTCACAACAACAGTGTCCAGGCCGCCATAAGCCAGAATGGTCTGCTTCAACATCTCACGAACGCTTACGCGGTCGGTGATGTCCACTGGAAGGCCGATGGCCGGACCGCAACCGGAAATTCCCGTGCCTGCTACACCGACTCCCACGCCGTACAAATCCGTCAGTTCCTTCGCCGTGGCGGCTGCAGCCTCTCCGTTCAAGTCCGCGCAAACAACATGCGCACCTTCGCGCGCCAGCGTGTGTGCGACCGTCCTGCCAATTCCGCTTCCGGCGCCGATAATCACAGCGATGTTTCGCGCTAGTTCCTTCTCTGGAGGCATGCGCTTCAGCTTCGCGTCCTCGAGCAGCCAATACTCAATGTCAAAAGCTTCTTGCTGCGGCAGAGCGATGTACTCGTCGATCGCCTCGGCTCCGCGCATTACTTCCACGGCACAGTTGTAAAATTCCGCGGTTACTCGGGATTCGCTTTTGTCTTTTCCCCACGCGATCATGCCGATGCCGGGGATCAGGATGACAGTCGGGTTCGCGTGTCGCATCGGCGGCGAGTTGGGATGTTTGCAGCGCTCGTAGTAATCCGCGTAATCCTTGCGGTACTGCTCAAGTCCAGCGGTCAATCTTTGCTTCAGAATATCCAATTTTTCTTTCGCCGGATTCCAGTCCACATACAGCGGCTTGATCTTCGTCCGCAGAAAATGGTCGGGACACGAAGTGCCCAGCCCGGCCAGGCGCTGCGCGTCATGGCTGTTTACAAATCGCAGAATCGTTTGATCGGAGTGCACGGTGGCGACAAAGCGTGTTTCCCGCGAGAGCTGCGCGCGCAGCCACGGAAGCAATTCAAAAAGAATTTCGTCTCGCTCGGTATCCGGAAGCGAATGGTGCTTCGTTCCTCCGAATGTTTCGTCACCTTTATCTCTTGCCTCAATATAGGCTGCGGCTTTTTCGATGAGTCCTAACGTCAAGTCGTAACATTCCCTATCGCCATCGGCCCAATTAATCAAACCATGCTGGCCAAGGACGACGCCTTTCAGTTTTGGGTTGTGCTTGGAGATGCGCTCCAATTCCAGGCCCAGTTCAAAACCAGGCCGCACCCAGGGTGTCCACGCGATGTCACCGCCAAAAATCTCCGCGGTTAGTTCTTTCGACCGCCTCGCCGCCGCTATGGCAATCACCGAGTTTGGATGCATGTGGTCCACGTGCCTTGCGGGAATGAAGGAATGCAAAGGTGTATCGATCGAAGCGGGCCGTGGATTTAGATTGAACGCGCAATGCGGATAAAAACCGACCATGCGGTCTTCAGCTTCGGTCTTGGGTCCTCTGGGTGTTGCGGCCGCGTAGTTGTTCCGCAGCGCGAGAAGTTTCTCCTGATAAAGCGAGGCGAAGTTAGCCAGCTTGCTCGTGCGCAAATCGCCGCCGGAGCCTTTCACCCAAAGGACGGGCGTGTCCTGGCCGGTGAGAGGATCGCGCTCGATGATTTTCGCCGAAGTATTTCCTCCGCCCGTATTCGTGATGCGCTGGTCTGATCCCAACAGGTTGGAGCGATAAACTAGCTTCTCGGCGGGAGCGAGCGCGCCCGCATGCTCGTCATCCCAAAGATAGGTCACATGTTTCATTTGCGGGGCGGTGGAGGATGCGCTCATTTTCGTTCTCTTTGACCGCTATTCGGAGTGTAGCGGCTTTCGCCCGTCAACCGCAACGAAAGGCGGCTGCAACCGCGGATACTATGCCCCGTGGCCCTACCTTCTTTTGCAAAGTTTCGCGGAATCTGACGTGAACTGCGCTACGCCAGGTGGAAGACTTCTGGTATGGCTTCCATTTGCTCGTCGGCCTTCCGGCCAGGCCCTTCTTCAAAGAACTCGGCCATTTCCGTTTGCCACTTTCGATTTATCTCCGTCACCGCCATTTTCCGCAGAGCCTGGTCAAAGTCAGGAGTTTCCAAGTAGCCGATGAGAAGGCCATCGTCGCGAAGGAACAGCGAGTAATTATTCCAGCCGGCCTGATGGAGGGCGCGGAGCATTTCCGGCCAGACGGCCCTATGGCGGGCCTTGTACTCCACCAAACGATCCTGCTTCACCCTTAAAACAAAACAAACTCGTTTATGACTCTGCTCGGGCATCTTGCTCTCTTTTCTGAATGAACTTGTGCATGAGTGTTACCCTCAGTATCTAATTCGGGAAAATCTCGATTGTCAAAGAATTCCGGCCAGCTCCTACCCGTTGTGAATAGCGATACGCGTCCCCTTGAAACCCGGCGACCGTAAACGGTTCGTTTGAAGGATAATTGCTGCTGTCCATCGTGCGCCAATCACATTCTTCCTGATGGTCCCATGGAGGCATACGTTCCACTAACCGAAACGCTCATCTTAGCGACTTCCGCGTCCTATATCGTAAAATCTGTTTTCAGTCTCTTGCGTTTTTTCCCTTGTTTCCGCAGGCGGTGAATCCTAGACTGCGCTCTCCAATCATGACCGCAAGAAACCGCGAATTCACCTATCTTGCCTTCGACCTTGGCGCTGAAAGCGGGCGAGCCATCGCCGGGCATCTGCGTTCCGGAAAATTATCCATTGAAGAGGTCCGGCGGTTTGCCAATCAGCCTGTGTATTATAACGGCGCAATGCATTGGGACGCCCCCCGCCTTTGGTTCGAGATGCAAGCCGCCTTGAACTCACTTTCTTCCCATGGAATCGAACGCCTGGACGCAATCGGCGTAGACACCTGGGGCGTGGATTATGCGCTGCTGGGCGAAAAAGGCGCGCTACTCGAAAACCCATATCATTACAGAGATGCCCGAACCGCCGGTGTGATGGAACGTGTGACTAAAGAACTCACGCCCGAATTTATTTACGGCATCACCGGGATTCAGTTTCTTCCATTTAATACGTTGTACCAGTTGTACGCCGCTGCGCAGCACACACCCTCGATCCTCAAGCAGACCGAACATCTGCTCACCATGCCGGACCTTTTCAATTTTTGGATGACTGGCAAAGCTGTCTGCGAATATACAAATGCGTCCACAACACAATTTCTGGATGTCCACAAGCGGAAATGGTCCACGGAAATCTTGGACAAATTGCAAATCCCTACACACTTGCTTTCACCGCTAGCGGAGCCTGGCTCGGTTATCGGCCCGCTCCGGCCGGATTTAGCAAAGCTACCCGCGCTTTCTCGTACGGCTGTCATCACTCCTGCTTGCCATGACACCGGTTCCGCATTCGCCGCCGTTCACAGCGGAGGAAAAGTGGCGTTGATTAGCTCAGGCACATGGTCCCTCCTAGGCACAGAGGTCGCAAAGCCGGTGGTGACCGGCGAAGCGCGGCGCCTCAATTTCACCAATGAAGGCGGTGTCTGCGGAACTGTCCGGCTGTTGAAGAACATCACCGGCATGTGGCTGCTCGAGCGCTGCCGTTTCGCCTGGAAAAATCAGGGCGACGATTATTCTTACTCGGACTTGCTTGCTATGGCTTCCTCCGAACTTCCGCTTCACCAATTTGTAGATCCAGACGATCCTTCTTTTGCTTTGCCCGAGGACATGCCGAAGGCGATTGCCGCGTTTTGTGCGAAGACCGGCCAGTCGAAACCGGCCGGACCCGGGGCATTTGCGCGAACCGTGCTCGAGAGCCTCGCATTAAAGTACCGATATGTTTTGGAGTCACTTGAAACTCTGACGGGCGCGACATTTGAAACGGTTCGCGTGGTTGGCGGCGGCTCACAAAACGATGTGCTGAATCAATTCACCGCCAACGCGACCGGTCGTCAAGTTCTGGCGGGACCGGCGGAGGCGACCGCCCTGGGAAATCTTGTCATGCAAATGGTAGGTACAGGCGCGGTAGCATCGCTTGACGAAGCTCGCGAGATTGTTGCCGCGTCCTTTTCCCCACGATCATTTGAGCCGAATGACACCAGTCAGTGGCAGGACGCATACGGGCGATTCCGCACGCTGATAGGAAAATGAAATGTCGCGGAATGGAAAATGGAGAGAATATTCCAAGTGAAAATATCTCCCAGCATTACATTCCGAAGAATTTGCCACCACGCGTCATTCGCGTTCGCGTTGATTGGCGCCAGCCTGCTTGGCGTTAACTTAATCCGTCACGTCTCGGCGCAGCAGCCCCCGCCAAGGGTTTGGGTCTATAACTCTGATGAAAGCAAAGTTGCTCCCTATACGCTGCCCGACCCGCTTGTTCTTCAGAACGGCAAACCGGTGCGCGATGCGGCGACGTGGTTTCAGCAGCGCAGACCGGAAATCCTGCACATATTTGAGACACAGGTTTACGGCCGCACTCCCGCGAAACGCCTTCCGATTCGTTTTGCCGTAACCTCCGTGGACCGAAATGCCCTGGGCGGCATAGCAATCCGCAAGCAGATCACGGCTTACTTCACAGATAAGCCGGATGGTCCGAAAATGCGAATTCTTCTTTATGTTCCCGCGAGGGCCAAGAGACCAGCGCCAGTTTTCGTTGCGTTGAACTTCAGTGGAAACCAAACCGTTGACGCCGATCCCGGAATTGACTTGAACTCCATTTGGGCGCCTGACGCGCTTTCCCCGCAAGGCGGGGATCCGGGCGCTCCCAAATATCATGACCATGCCACGGAAGAATCGCGCGGGTCCGAGGCTCACATGTGGCAAGTCGAGAAAATCGTGGGTCGCGGATACGCCCTGGCGACAGCCTACTACGGTGACATCGAACCGGATTTTGTAGGCGGGCTTGAACACGGCGTTCGTCAGCTATTTTTCGCGAGAGACCAAACCGAGCCGTTGCCCGACGAGTGGGGCGCGGAGGGCGCATGGGCCTGGGGGATGAGCCGCATCGCGGATTATCTCGAGACTGACAACAACATAGACGCGAAAAAGATTGCAGGCATGGGCCATTCGCGACTTGGACGGGCGGCCCTTTGGGCCGGCGCGCAGGATTCGCGCTTTGCCATCGTCTTTTCAAACGAATCGGGCAAGGCGGGCGCGTCACTCTGCAAGAGAAGTTTCGGTGAGCCGGTCGCGCATCTTAACATTGTGTTTCCGCATTGGTTTTGCGGCAACTTCCATCAGTACACAGATCATGAAGATAAAATGCCGGTTGACGGGCACATGCTGCTTGCCCTTATTGCGCCGCGCCCCGTCTATGTGGCCAGCGCCCAGGACAATGCCGGCGCTGACCCGCGAGGTGAGTTTCTTTCCGCCGTGGCCGGAGGCCGAGTATATGAATTATTGGGCAAGCAGGGACTCGGCACGGACGAATGGCCGCCCGTGAATCATCCAATCATGAAAACAATTGGGTATCACGTTCGGACCGGTAAACACGACGTTACGGAATACGACTGGGAGCAGTATCTGACTTTCGCGGACATGCATTTCGGAGCGCCCATCGCGAAGTGAACGTCGCTAAGCTGTCACCTCGACGGTCGTGTTCGGAGGAACCGCCACGACCTCGCTCTTACCGTTTGGCAAATGCAATGTTGCCTCGACGGTTTCCGCGTGAATGCCTACAAAGCGCGAAACCTTTCCGCGTGTATCGGTCACAACACGCACAGTTCCACTAACGCGCAGAATGGTCTTGCCTGCAAGCGTCATAACTGATTCCTCTGGCGAATGACGCAAAACTGCGGCGCCGTGCGGCGTGCTGATGGATGCTTCCGTTCGCGTTGACTTTTCCGGCCTGCGGCAATTCCACTCGATATGCTCTGGTTCACGGCGAACGCCATAAAGCCGCCAGGTGTAATCCAGCAAGACCAATGCAGCCGGCGAATATCCAGATGGGTCGGCAGTGCTGAATTCGCCCGTGAGCGGATCCATCTGTTGCCTTAGGGATCCCGATGCATCAAGAATCGCCTTTACCCATTGCTGCATCATGTGCGCCAGATCCCCGGGTTTCCCGTAATACTCCATCCAACGCGTCGCGCGCAGCGCCGTCAGCGCCTGGCTCGCCCCACCCCAGGAATTTCTTGGAATGGGCCGGACAAATGTTGGATCATTCAGCGCAATGGATGGCAACGGATAAGGAGCCCAGAACGCCGCGGGATTGTGAATTTGCTTCTCGTAGATGCGCTGGAAAGTTGCATTGTCCACTAAGTGCTCGCCGAGAACCCGCGTGAGAAGATCTCCTCGGATACGCACGAACTTATTTTCTGAATCCAGGTCATAAAAGCACGCATCCTCGGAATCGTAGAGCTTCTCCAAGATGACTTTTTGGATTGCATGCGCGCTTGCTTCCCAGTGATCGGCTTCAGCCTGCTTGCCCATCTCCTTCGCCATGCTTGCCAGAGCCACGCGGCCTCCATAAATCGTCGCGGACAAATCAGGGCACAATCGCGGCAAACCTGGAGCCTGCGGCATGATCCGTGCATCCTTATCAGGGCACTCCTTTGGAATGCCGCGCCAGCGCGGGCTGTTATCGTGCCCGGTGTCGTATTCGCAAAATCCTTCGCAAAGCCCTGTGCCGCGCGTGTTCCGATATCGCATCAGCCAGGCATCCCACGCCGCGCACGACCGGTATGCGGCTTCCAGAAATTGCGAATCGCCAAAGCGCTGAAAGATTTCAAGTGCGGTTGCCGCGATGGGCACAACCATTTGAATCTGGCCGGTGCCGATCGAGTCCGCCTTTACGTTGCAAGGCAAATATCCGTCATCCCGCTGTAGCTGGAAAAAAATACGGTGATTCGCAATGCCGGCCGTGGAATCAAAGAAACTGTAAACCAATCCTTCCTGTGGCGCGCACTCCAACCATACGCCTCGATACACGCTGCCCTCGATCAATACGGGATCTGGAAAACGGAAGACCTTAACGGTGTTTTCTTTCAGACATTGAAGGGCAGCGCGATAGGCACTGCTCAAGCTAGTATGGTCAGTATTAAATTGCGGCGCATTGCCAGACTCTAAGCCTTCTGCAAATGCCGTGGACTTCTTCGGCAAAAGAGCAGCGACCGCTGAGGCGGCGCTAGCCGCGAGAAATGATCGTCTGTCCATCGGTTAATTCGCAGGCAGTGGGCGTTGAGCTCTTTCAGGAATCAATTGGATCTTTCCCAGCAGCCCAGCCGGAAGGGGTTGAAGGTCCTTCATGTCTTGCGGCGTAAAACGCTCGCCGAATCGGAGATTGAGCAGCTTGTAATCGGGCAGCGACTGTCCTGCAAGCTCGTTGATCGCCGTGTTGCCTACAACCACACGAACTGTATTTTGTCCCGCGCGCAGATATTTCGTCACATCCAGCGAATATGGTGGATGCCACACAGAACCCGCCCTCTGCCCGTTCACATAAACCACAGCCGCTTCTCGAACGGGCCCCTCGAACCAAGCTCGCATTCCGTTCCCGCCGGAACCGGTCTGCGTAACAGAACTGCCATCTCCAAAATCGAGTTTGAATTCCAACGAAGGATCGAGCGACCCTTCAGGAAGTGAAATCGTCTTTTCATAATCAGCCTGCCCGGAAAAGAATCGAGTCTCTTCGTTATCCGTCCAGGATCGAAGGCGATCCATTTGGACTGGTTTGCCCGCGCTGCCGAAACTAACCATCCAGCCTTCGCTCAGATCAAAGGGCGGGGGAATATCGCGCGAAGGTTGCGCCGCTTGAGCCATGGGCTTGCGATGTGAAAGTACTAAGACGCGTGATTCATAAGGGTCAAGGTCGAGTGGCAAAATCACGGATGAATTCACCATAGCCGGCGCTTCCGCGGAATATACCGCTCCGGTGAAAGGGTCCCACCATTCCGCCCCAAACGCGGCATTTGCATACTTCAAGCGAACTGTCACGCCTGTCTTGATTCGTTGGCTGCCCGTATTCACGAAGAAATAAATCTCGGTATCACCCATGCTACGGCGCACGTAGCCAACATCGGGCGCATCCGAAGAAAGAGAAACATCCGGCGTCGGCAAGGCTTTCAGCCAAGGTCCGAGCTGATTTTTCTCGTCGGCAATAAAATGCGCCGGCGCGGACGATCCTTCAAATAATTTACCAACAATTTCGCGAATCTCCCGCGTTTGTCCGTCATTATCCATGAGCCCCGGAGCAAGCGATGGCTTGCGGCGAACAGCAACCAGCACTCCGCCTGTCCCCACGAATTCACTCAACTTCCGCAACGTTGCCACCGGAATGCGTTCCACGCCCGGCAAAATGACAATCCGGTAGCGATTCGTGTTCACGGCTAGAGTGCCCGATTCCGCGTTGCCGAGATTCTGGATCGCCGCATCATCAATGAAATCGAAGTTGTAGCCGGCCTCAAGAATCTGCGGAATCAAGTTCGGCCCCAGCAATTTGTTCATGGACTCATCGATGGAAACCTTGCCCGGAGAAAACTGCGCATACGCGTCGCCGGTCGGAACATAAATAGCCACATCGTTGACCGGCCTTCCCTGCCGCAACAGAAAGCTCATGCGCTGCAAGTATTTTGTAATGTCCGGCATCGCTGTCCACCACGGATTGTTTTGGTCGAAAACCGCGGCGGCATAGAAGGCCCACCCGGGCTTTCCCGCGCTCTCAGGCGAATAGGGCCATCCGTGGCCGACGAACTGGTTGCTCCCTTCCAGGAATTGCACATCCGCTTCCGCCTTCATGTCGAGTGGCGTTGCGCGAAAAGCTGGAGAGTGCAGCCAGGTCCACGTTTCCGAAGACGTAACCGCTCGCCCGTAAAGATGATTGGCCGAGGATGCCCAACGCGTTGGCGCGAATTGTTTCCAGTGCGCGCCTTCTCCTTCGCCAAGATCAATCAGCCTATAACTGGAAAGACGCGCGGGCGGAATCCCGTAGAGTTGCGCGCGAAAAAGCGTGTGGTGTTCCTTTGCCCATGCTTCTATGGGAACAAGAAATCTTTCCTCAAAGAGTTCGCTAAGTGTTTCGCCCCAATCGTGCCGGATCGCTCCCGTCTTTTCCCCTATGTTGCCAACCAGTGCGGGAAGATAGGGCTTCAGGTCATATCCTCTGCGCTTTTGAAACTGTTCGAGAAAATCTCCGGTCCAGTCCGAGCCATACACCTCCAGGCTGTCGCAGAAGATTGCGTATGGCGGATTCGCGCCAAATGATTCAGCGAGCCGATCTCCCACCATTTTCAAATGGTTCTCGACGGCCGCGCGATCGTAGTGATCCAGCACAAATCCTTCCGCGCCAATCGCGGGACGCTTCACCTGCATCCCCGTGCGGCTGGCGATGAAAAACAGGAGCACGTGCGGCCCTTCCGGCTGCGGCGGCAATTGAACCGCGCCTTCAGAAGAGGTAATCTCACGCGCATTCGCCGCATCAAAATTTTTCGGATCGCCCGGCGCCAGAAAAATCGCGAGGAGTTTTTCTCCCGCGGATATATTCGGCAGCGGCACGCGGCGCGACTGCTCCGGCACGGGAACTACATCCGTGCGCAATTTTCCGGCTGCCTGCGTAATAGGAACATACGAACCACCGTACGGCCATCCGCTGCCGAGAGTCAGGTCCATCCTCAGACCTAATTCTTTGGCCTTTTCGGAAGTGAATCGAAGCGCATCTATGAATTGATCCGACAGGTAGGGATAATTCTTGAATCCACGCGCGGGATCGTCCAGCACAAGCGGATAAACAGGTTGAACCTCAAACCCGCCGATGCCGCCTTCCTTCATCAGGCGCATTTCGTGCTCGAGCTCCGGCTTCGTAGCCGACGGCCCAAACCACCACCACCGCATCATGATCTTGCTGTTCTCAGGAGGATTTTCAAACGCGCGCTGCAGAGCGGTAAGCGGATCGGGCGCTCCGGGCCGCGGCTTCGCCGTTCCGAGCAACATAAACAACGAAAGAGCCACTAGGAAAAATAATCGGAGCGCTTTCAATTTCTCCACCCCGCAAGGCCCCTATGCGCGCCGCGCGGCCTCACGCTCGTCTAACGACTACATCGTCGGAAGCCCCATCCGCATAAACAACTTCCTTCCCGTCACGGGGAGGACGGTTCAGTGCCAGACTAATCTCCCCATTTTCTCGTCCCTTCACTTCAACCAACGCCGCATTCCCTGCAACTGCTGTGCAGGATTCCACAGCGGCATTGTGTACGCGCTCAAGCACGATCGTAGGCAACGTGCCGTTCGCCTTGTTGGTCCCCACACGCACTAATTCCAAATCTTCGACGTCCGTGAAAGTCAGCGGAGACCCACTATCCGGATTTATTTGTAAATTTTCAAATGCCCCGCCATGCAAACCCGAACAGATAACTCCCGCCGCCGACGATTCCACAATCATATTGCGAATGCTCAACCATTGAATGGGATTCTCCAGCAAGCCTTCGATCAACACCGCTGTCTTGGCCCGCGTAACAACGATATCGCTGAAGTGCAAGTTACGGATTGTCGGCGTCCGGAAATCCACCGGCAACGCGTGAGTCTTGTCACTGTTGTCGTAAAACATCCCGACGGCAATTGCCGCGTCCGTAATATCCCGCATGACGAAATTAACTGCCCGCACATTCTCCACGAAGCTCCCGCGCCCGCGCGCGGTCTTAAATCTGAGCCCGCTGTGCGTGCCGTCGCAAACACAGTTGCTGATGGTCACATTGCGCACTCCGCCCGCGGTTTCACTCCCGATGCCGACACCGCAGTGGCCTTCACCGAAAACGCAATTCGTGACTACGATATTTTCCGAAGCCGCGAACGGATGATCGGGAATCTGCTTGTAGCCGGACTTGATGATGATGCAGTCGTCGCCAGTGGTGATGTAGCAATCGGAGATGCGCACGTTCTTGCACGAATCTGGATCGATCCCGTCGGTGTTTGGCGAATTTCCCGGGTTAATTATCGAAACTTGTTCGATGCACACGTTTTCACACAGCACAGGATGCACATTCCACGAAGGAGAATTAATAATCATCAAGCCGCGAATCAGAATGTTTTTGCATTTTGAAAGATAGATCATCCGCGGACGCGGCCAGCGAAGCGGCGCTCCCGCGGGATTTTCCGGCTCGCGATCATTGAGTCCCATCTTGCGCCGCGTGTCGAGCGTTCTCCGGTGCGCGTCCCACCAACCCGCTCCCTGGCCATCAAGCACGCCGCATCCCGTAATTGAGACATTCTCGAGTCCTTCACCAGTAAGCAACGAAGCAAAAATGGTGCGGTCCAGACCCTCCCAGCGGCCCTGCATTGTTGGGTAGTCATCGAAATTCGTGCTTCCCAGCAACGTCGCGCCGGAAAGCACCTCAAATTCGAGATTGCTCTTCAGAAAAATAGGGCCGGTCAGGTATTTGCCTGGCGGGACGACCACTCTGCTCCCTCCCGCCTTCGCGCAAGTGTCCACAGCCATCTGGATGTGGCGCGTGCAAAGAGTTTTTCCATCTCCCACAGCGCCGAAATCTCTGATATCGAATACATATTGGGGAATAACAGCATTTGCTTGAGCTTGCGCCCGTTCAACTCCGAAAGCCGCATTGCCAAAAACAGTTTCAACCGCGGCCGCTCCGGCCGGAAGCGCCACGGCGCCTACTGCAAGGCGCTGCAAAAATTCACGGCGTGCTCTATGATTGTTTGGCATCAGTTTCGAGTCCTTAAGGGGTCTTTGCCGCGCGCAGAAATCTGGGTCCATGCTAACCACCTTCAACTTTTAGTGTCGGCCCCCTCGATTCTTGCTTGACAGCAGGGAGCCTCTTGTATCATATGGTGGCCCACTGTGTCACATACTAAGACGAGTCCGTCTTCATCCCCCTACAAAGTCCAAGTTCTGGACCGCGCGCTCGCAATCCTTCGCGTCCTAGGCGAGCGGCCCGGCGACCACTCTCTGGCGGAGGTGTGTTCCTCTCTGGCTCTGCACAAGAGTACCGGCCATCGCCTTTTGACGGTTCTTGAGCAAAACCATTTTGTTGAGAAAAGTCCGGCCACTGGCCGTTATCGTTTGGGCCTGCGATTATTTGAACTTGGTTCAAAGGCGATCGCATCTCTTGATCTTCGCGAGCACTCCCGGCCCCATCTGAACATGGTTCTCCACGAAACGGAAGAAACCGTCCACTTCTGCATTTTTGATCAGGGCGAAGTGCTTTACGTCGAGAAAATGGAGCCTCAGCGCAGCGTTCGCATGGCCTCAAGCGTTGGACGCCGCGCCCCCGCATACTGCACCGCGGTGGGAAAAGCGATCCTGGCTGAGCTTCCCGCCGATGAGGTGGATGCGATCATCAAGCGGTGGGGATTGAAGCGAATAACGCAAAATACGATCACCACCCCCGAGGCCCTGATGGAGGAATTGAAGCTCATCCGGTCTCAAGGTTTTGCCATTGATAATGAGGAGAACGAGGAGGGCGTGCGATGCGTGGGAGCAGCCGTGCGGGATTACCTGCGAAGACCGGTTGCGGCTCTTAGCGTTTCCGGCCCGGCATTCCGTGTGAGTAAAGCAAAGACTTTGGTAATCGCGAGGTCCGTTATGAAGGCGGCACGTGCTCTCTCGGAGGAGTTGGGTTACAAACCGGATCCCGCTGCCACTGCGGGTTATTCGGATGGATAGGCCTGAAAGATGGGCCGCCCGGCGGCAAGCCGGGCTTTTTTTTCGGCCTGAAAACGTGGCGTGTTCGTCCATACAGGTTGAGTTTAGAGGTTTTGTTTTTCGATCCTGAAAATGCATTTCGACGCGGGTTTTGTATTTCGACGCGGAAGACTCGAGGAGAATTCTTTTCGCGCGGCACTGGCTTCAGCACATGCCCGAACAGAATAATAACATCGTCGAAGTATCGCCTGGCACGCCGGCCCGCTCGCCCGCTTCCACGGTCGTGCAAGCGGCCGGCCATTATCGCTGGGTAATCTGCGCGCTGTTGCTCTTCGCCACAACGAAGAGCTACATGGATCGCAATGTCCTTTCCAATCTGAAGCACACGCTCCAGCCGATCCTGGGTTGGAATGATATAGATTACGGCCACATCGTCGCGGCGTTTCAGCTTTTTTATGCGTTCGGCATGTTGGCCGCTGGGCGGATGGTGGACCGCCTGGGAACGCGCAAGGCGTTTGCAATCTTCATGTTTGTTTGGAGCCTCGCCGCGATGTCCTACGGCGTTGCCCCCGCTGTCGCCGGATTTGTTGCCCCCGCGTTTGCTAGCTTGCATCAGCTTTGGAGTTACTTCCCCGCGGCTAACGGCACGGTTGCCGGATTCATAGTTGTCGCAGCCGCGATGGGATTGGGCCAGTCCGGATTGTTCCCCGCCAGCATCAAAGCGACGGCGGAATGGTTTCCCAAAAAAGAGCGGGCGCTCGCGACCGGAATTTTTAACGCGGGCACGAACCTCGGCGCGAGTCTCACGCCGTCTATCGTCGCTCTGATTACGATTTATTTTGGCCTGAATTGGCCATGGGCGTTTTACATTGTTGGCGGCTTGGGATTCGTCTGGCTGATTTTTTGGTTGTCCATCTATCGAGTCCCGCAGGACGATCCTTCCGTTTCCAAGGCGGAACTCGCCTACATCCTTTCCGACCCCCAGGATCCAGGCCCGAAGACAAAGATCAAATTCCTGGCTCTCTTGCCACATCGTCAAACTTGGGCGTACGTCATCGGCAAGCTGTGTATCGACCCGATCTGGTGGTTCTGGCTTTTTTGGGCGCCGGACTTGTTTCAGCGCCGCTTCGGCATGACGCTGGGGCAAATTGTGGTCCCGATTCTGGTCATCTATTTGGTTTCGGATGTAGGCAGCGTCCTCGGCGGCGCATTTTCTTCCTTTCTGATTGCTCGTGGAAGCAGCGTAAGTGTCGCCCGAAAGACGGTCATGCTGATCAGCGCGATTGCCGTATTTCCTGTGATGTTCGCGGCTCGGAGCGATAACGCCTGGATCGCGGTTGCCCTCATCAGCGTTGCGGCCGCCGCGCATCAGGCCTTCTCAGCGAATCTTTTTACGCTTCCTTCGGATATGTTCCCGAGCAGAGCGGTGGGTTCTGTGGTCGGGATCGGTGGAGCTGCAGGAGGATTGGGCGGATTCGTCATTGCAAACACGGTAGGTCACTTGCTGCAACGAACCGGCAGCTATTCGGTCCCCTTGTTCATTGCGGGCATTGCCTATTTTATTGCACTCGCGTTCATCCAGATTCTGGCGCCCGGATTGAAGCCCGTTTCGTTGGGCGCCGGGGCTCAAGCATAATGTTCTGCGGCCTGATTCACGCATGCGCAGTCCGGTCCACTGGCGAAATGGACGCCAAAAAAAAGAGGTGAGTTCATGCCGTTGAAAATCAGACTGAAACAGGAATGCCGCTGGGATATGGTCGCGCTCGGCGAGATCATGTTGCGCTTCGATCCGGGTGACCGTCGCATTTGGACGGCTCGTACATTCGAGGTTTGCGAGGGCGGTGGCGAATATAACGTCGCGCGCGGTCTTAAGCGTTGCTTCGGTCTGGACTCCGCTGTCGTAACAGCATTTGCCGATAACCCCGGCGGCCGCCTGCTTCAGGATCTGATTTACCAGGGCGGTGTGGATCAATCTCTCATTCGTTGGGTGGAATACGACGGTGTCGGCCGTACCGTGCGCAACGGCTTGAATTTCACAGAGCGCGGCTTTGGTGTTCGCGCGGCGCTGGGATTTTCGGACCGCGGTCACACTGCGGCCTCGCAACTCAAGCCGGGTGAAATTGACTGGGATCACATCTTTGGAAAAGGAGAAGGAAAGCTCGGTGTGCGCTGGTTCCACACCGGCGGGATTTTCTCCGCTCTCTCCGCGACCACTCCCGAAGTGGCCATCGAAGCATTGCAGGCCGCGCGCCGCCACGGCGTAATTACCTCTTACGATTTGAACTATCGCGAATCGCTCTGGTCATCGTTTGGCGGCAAGAAGCAAGCCCAACAGGTGAATCGCCGCCTCGCTCCATTCGTGGATGTAGTGCTGGGCAACGAAGAAGATTTCTCGGCCGCGCTCGGTTACGAAATTCCCGGTATGGACGAAAACATTGCGAGTCTTCACGTGGATGGCTTCAAGCGCATGATCGAAACGGTCGTGAAGGATTTTCCTTTTCAGGTTGTGGCCACCACTCTTAGGAAAGCAAAGACCGCGACACTCAACGACTGGGGCGCTATCTGCTATTGTGACGGCAAGTTTTATCAGGCGAAGCATCGCGAGAACCTGGAAATTTTCGACCGCGTCGGAGGTGGTGATTCTTTTGCCGCGGGGCTGATCTACGGCTTTCTTGAAGGAAAGGGCCCACAGTGGGCCGTCGAGTGCGGCGCGGCGCACGGCGCTCTCGCCATGACCACTCCTGGTGACACGACGATGGTTACTTTCAAGGAAGTGCTGCAGGTAATGAAGGGGGCCGGCGCGCGAATCGCTCGCTGAAAAACGCAGTTACTGAACCGGGGCAATTGAGGATGGTCAAGAGGAATGACGAAAGAGATTGTTAGAAACAGGATACTTGAGATTGGCATCGTTCCAGTGGTTCGCGCTTCATCGGCACGCGAGGCCATGGCGGCTGTTGACGCCATTTGCCTCGGCGGCATCCCGATCGTGGAAATCACCATGACCGTGCCGGGCGCGATCGACATGATTCGGGAGGTAGCGAAGAGCCGCGGCGATGACGTCCTGGTCGGCGCGGGAACCGTGCTCGACGCTGAAACTGCTCGCCAGTGCGTGGATGCCGGAGCGCAATTCCTTGTCAGCCCGGGGCTTGACGTGAAGACCATCGAGTTCGCTGCCAGGGAGGGAAAGCTTATTATGGCGGGCGCACTTACACCCACGGAAGTCATCACCGCTTGGAAGGCAGGCTCGGATTTCGTAAAGGTATTTCCCTGCGGCCAGGTTGGCGGGCCAAGCTACATCAGGGCGCTTCGTGGCCCGCTGCCACAGGTTCCGTTAATCCCCACGGGAGGCGTAAATCTCAACACCGCTGCGGATTTCATTCTGGCGGGCTGCGCCGCGCTGGGCGTTGGAGGAGAGCTCGTGCAAGGCGCCGCTCTCAAAGCTGGTAAACCTGAAATCATCACTGAAACGGCGCGCAAATTTGTTGAGCTGGTGAAACACGCCCGTGAAAAACTTGCGCTTTCCGGTTCCGAGCTGGCGGGCCGCGCCATCCGTACTTAGTTAGAACGATGTTGAAAGATCGCGCGTGCCTTGTAGGTCGTGGATTCAGCCGCGACGTAACCAATGTGCTTTCTTCAGGTGTTCCAAGCCCTGAAGGTTTTTCTCGAATTGTTCAAGCTTATTGATTGACGCCGCTGGCGAGAAACCCGCCGTCCACCGCGAGCACGTGCCCGTTGACGAAGCTCGCGGAATCCGATGCGAGGAATACGGCGGCGCCGACAAGCTCATCGAGCTGGCCGAATCGGCGCATGGGCGTGCGAAGTAGGAATTCTTTGCCACGAGCGGTGCCGTCCAGCAGCGCGGCGTTCAGATCGGTGCGGAACACACCGGGCGCAATGGCATTCACACATATGCCGTGGCCCGCCCATTCGATGGCCAGGGATTTCGTGAGCGAGGCCACGGCAGCTTTGCTCGCCGAATAGGCCGCAACCTCGAAGAGCGATACGAACGAGGAAAGCGACGCGATATTAATAATCCGGCCGTAGCGCTGCTCGATCATGTGCCGGCCGAATACGCGACACGCGCGCAATGTGCCGGTAAGGTTTGTTTCCAGAATGGCGTTCCAATCCGAATCCGGCAAATCGAGTGTGGGCATGCGTTTGGTTTGTCCGGCGCAATTCACCAGTATCTGTATGCTGCCGAACTCAGCGCGAACCACCTCGAGCAATTTTTCAAGCGTCGCGGCGTTCGTAACGTCGCTCGGACAAACAATCGACCGGCGTCCCAGCGCCTCAATTTCTTTTGCCGCGGATTTCACCATGTCGGCACGCCGCCCGGTGGGCACAACATTTGCCCCGGCAATGGCCAGACCTTTTGCCAGCGCGAGCCCGATGCCGCTCGTGCCGCCAATCACTACCGCTGTTTTTTTTGTAAGATCAAGAAGGGGATGCCCCATCGGTCTCCTCGGGAAGAAATTGAATCTGTCCGACCGTCAACTTTCCATCGGACGTTCAGCTTGACGATTCGGCGTGTAGCTTACCAATCCGAACGGATTGTGCAAAGATGAATGTGCGGGAAAGAATTCCAAGTTCCCGCATATGCATCCAATAGATAGGCCCGGCCATGCAAACGAAGGTATTAAGACTCGACGCGCGCGATAATATTTGGATCGCCCTTACAGATTTGCCGAAAGGCGAACTTACCGCCGTCTCCGGCGAAACTTGCACCCTTGTATCGGACGTTCCCGCCAAACACAAATTTGCCGCGAAGGATTTCGCTCCCGGCGACCACGTCCTTATGTATGGTGTCGTAGTCGGCAAAGCGGTTGTGCTCATCCAGCGCGGCGAAATCATCACCACGCGCAATATGAGGCATGATGCCGCCTCCTTTAACGAGCATCGCGAGCCTCGCCAATGGACGGCTCCGGACGTATCCAAATGGCGCCAGAAAACATTTTTGGGATTTCACCGCGCGGATGGCCAGGTCGGCACAAGAAATTATTGGATCGTTCTTCCTCTGGTCTTTTGCGAAAACAGAAATCTTGCGGTAATGAAGCAGGCCTTTGAAGAGGAGCTTGGCTTCGTCGCGCCCCAGATTTTTCGCCGCCACGTTGCCGAGCTTGCAAAACTCCATCGTGAAGGAAATAGAGACGCCATCCAGAATTACAAATTCGAGGCCAGCCGCGCGCAGGCAAGTGCGCCAAAACTTTTCCCGCATGTGGATGGGATCAAGTTCCTGATGCACGAGGGCGGCTGCGGAGGCACGCGCGAGGACGCCAACAATCTGTGCGGTTTGTTTGCGGATTACATCAAACATCCAAATGTTGCCGGCGCGACGGTCCTGAGCCTCGGCTGCCAGAATGCGCAGATTTCAATCTTGATGGAAGAAATCCGCCGCCGCTCGCCTGACAATAAAAAACCCGTCCTCATTTTCGAGCAACAAAAAAGCGCTTCGGAAGGCGCAATGCTTGCCGACGCCATCCGCCAAACTTTCCTGGGCCTCGTGGAGGCGGATAAAGCCACTCGTTCGCCGGCGCCGCTCTCCAATCTCACTGTTGGTTTGAAGTGCGGAGGTTCGGACGGATTTTCCGGCCTCTCCGCCAATCCTGCAATCGGACATGTAGCCGACATACTCGCGGCTTTGGGCGGCCGTGGAATTCTTTCGGAATTTCCCGAGCTTTGCGGCGTCGAGCAGGAGCTCATCAACCGCTGCGCGGACGAAAATGTTTCCGCGCGCTTCGTTCAACTCATGCGGGATTACGCTGCCCGCGCCAAAGCCGTGCGCTCCAGTTTTGAAATGAATCCTTCACCGGGAAATATCCGCGATGGATTGGTCACCGACGCCATGAAGTCTGCTGGCGCCGCGAAAAAAGGCGGCACGTCGCCTGTAACCGCCGTTCTTGATTATCCGGAATACTCCACCGTGCCCGGTTTGAATCTTCAGTGCACGCCGGGTAATGACGTCGAATGCGTCACAGCTCAGGCCGGCGCAGGCGCAAACATTGTTCTTTTCACCACTGGCCTTGGCACGCCAACGGGCAATCCAATTACGCCCGTCGTCAAGATTTCCACAAATTCCGATCTGGCGCGAAGAATGGCGGACATCATTGACGTGGACGCCGGCGGAATCATTTCCGGCGACGTGACCATCGAACAAGAAGGCGAATCCATCCTGGAATTTGTGCTCAAGGTCGCGAGCGGCGAACTTCGCACCAAAGCGGAACAACTTTCTCAGGATGATTTCATTCCCTGGAAAAGAGGAGTTTCTCTCTGAGCGCCGATCCGCCGAATTCGCAAATTTTCCGCCTCGACAAAAAAACCGCCGTAATCACCGGCGGCGCCAACGGAATTGGCCGTGCCATCGCGGAACTCTTTGCAACCCAGGGAGCCTTCGTCCACATTTTGGATTTTCAACGAGAACCGGCAACCGAAACCGCGAAGCAAATCGCTGCCGCTGGCGGCCGCGCAACAGCCCATGAATGCGACGTAGCGGATTCCAGCAGCGTGCAGCGCGCATTCCGCGAAATCATGAAATCCGGCCGCCTCGACATTCTCGTGAACAACGCAGGAATCGCTCAGGTCGGAAAACTCGAAGACACATCTGAAAGCGATTTTGAGGCCGTTTTTCGCGTGAACGTGAAGGGCGTGTACAACTGCATGTACGCCTGCGTCGGACACATGAAGGAAAACGGTGGCGGAATCATCCTCAACATGGCCTCCATCGCGGCCACAGCGGGCATCGCTGATCGCTTCGGCTATTCGGCCACCAAGGGAGCAGTCGTGGCCATGACGTTATCAGTGGCGAAGGACTACCTCGCGCACAACATCCGCTGCAATTGCATTTCTCCGGCTCGCGTCCACACTCCATTCGTGGACGGTTACTTGCGCAAGAATTATCCCGGCCGCGAGCAGGAAATGTTCCAAGTTCTTTCAAAGGCGCAGCCAGTGGGTAGGATGGGTGAACCAAAGGACGTCGCGGCGCTGGCGCTATATCTTTGCTCCGCCGAAGCTTCCTTCGTCACCGGCGTAGATTATCCACTGGACGGCGGCTTCTTCAATCTCCGCTAAGCCTGTGTAGCCCGATTTCCCCGAACCCGGGGCCATTTTCGCAATCCAATGTGAGTTTCCTCATGCCCGCGCTGAATTGTTTCACGTGAAACAATTCAGCATATTTACGCTTCAACTCGCCGCAACATCAAATTGTTTCACGTGAAACAATTTTATCTCGTTGAACGCAAAGGGGTTCCAGCTTCATATTCGAATGCTCATCCACGTTGTTTCAAAAACTCCCGCTTCGAATACCAGATGTCTCCTCTTTATTTGAATTCAGCAGCGCCTTGTCGAAATGAACTCTGTTGCTGGACAATGCGTCGGCCGATGTGGTCTCCTCCGGCCTCGGCCGCGTGCTATGATCCCGCCGTCGTTCTGGCGCCCTTTGCGCGCTTCTTGAATGGAGGGAATTATGCCGTGGTACACGTATGTCGCTTATTTCTTCGGTGGCGCTTTTCTCGTGAACGCCATTCCTCATTTTGTCAGCGGCGTTACCGGTCGCCCGTTCCCGTCGCCCTTCGCTTCCCCACCCGGCAAAGGATTGTCTTCGCCAATAGTCAACGTGCTCTGGGGCGCTTTCAATGCGGCAATCGCATATTTTCTGGTGTTTCGCGTCGGCACGTTTGATCTCCGCAGCGCTCGCCTCGTACTCATCGTCGGACTCGGAGGCTTGCTCATGGGAATTCAGTTGGCAAGTTGGTTTGGACGCACCAACGACAAGCAATAGTGCGACGATGCAATTTCAAGGTAGGCGTGACACCAAATCACGACGGATACTCACCGATCCGAAAGCTCTCGGCGAAAATAATTGGCGGATGGGCCTGTAAGCCGGATTCTGTGCCAACGCGAATCTCATTCCCATACTCGCGCACAGGAACTAAAATCGCGCCGCGGCGATCATTCCTCTAGGTCCAGGCTCGCGCCGGGACTCCAGCAGCCTACCCGAGGGTTGATTGCCCTGCTCGCTTGCGCGCGCAGAACATACTCCTCGCCCTTGCGGGGTCGGAGCAACGGGCCGGGCCGGCCCTCCCCTCCTATTTGGCCTTGCACCACGCGGGGTTTTCCGTGCCGTTCCGGTTTCCCGGAACGCGGTGGGCTCTTACCCCACCTTTTCACCCTTACCATGCGCGGCGTCCGCTCGAGTGTTCCAGCCTTTAGCAGACGGGCCAAAGGTTTTTCCTCTGGCCTGACACCGAGGTGGCTCACTTGCCGGATCTGCCGAAGCAGATTTGCCGCACCGGCGGTTTGATTTTCTGTGGCACTTTCCGTAGCCGTTCCCTTTCGAAAACGGCCCCCTGGCGTTACCAGGCGCGTTGCCCTTCAGTCTTTAGCCTTGCGGCCCTCGACCGCGGTGTCCGGACTTTCCTCCCGCGCTGCGCTTCGCGTCATCGGATTCCGATGCCACGGCACAAACGCCAGCGATCGCCCGGCCCACCCGCCGGAACCATTTTACCGCGAATGAGGCCATTCCGTGCGGTGAAAATATTTCCTATTTCTGCGAAATCCAAACAACCGTGCTGTCTTCCACCGTCCATGCGCCATTGCGCTTCACGAGCCGCGCAAACTCGCCCTGTCCGCACATCGTGCCGCACGCATAACTCGTGTAAACAACAGCCTCGGTGTGATCGCTGTTGAACCCGATGCGCGACACAAGAACGATTCCCAGTGTGTTTGGATATTTCTTGAAGAATTTCGCCCACGCCTTTTCGTTTTTCACTTGCAAAGCTAAATCGCCCGCGTTTTCCGCAATGCATTCAGGCGCGAGATGGCAGGGCGATGGCAATTTCTCCGATACACGATTGTTCTGTGTGTACTCTTGCCTTGCATCGGGCGAAATCTTGGCCAGAAACGCCCTGTATTGCAGCCCTTGTGTGGGAATTTTCGCCACCATGCCTGGCGGAACTCCCAGCGCGGTCTGGTCCGAAATCACTATCGGCCGCCCCTTCGCTGCCTGATAAATATCGTGGAAGAGTGTGGTATAAACAGCCGATTCGTCGTCGCTAAGCTGCGGTACAGCTTGTGTCTGCGCGCGCAACGGTATGCTCGCGCAACTGATCACAAGCGCCGCAATCCCCGCCGCGCGAAAGGCAGCCCGCGCACGTTTCTCCGCCCGTGCCATCAACACGCGATCCTCCAACTCCAAATCCCCAGTACAATTCTAGCAGACACGTTGCCCCAGCAAATATGCTGCTCCCGAACTCCGGTCTGGAAATCCGGTATGGCACGAAATTCGAGCGCCTCATAAGGGATTCCGATCCCCAGTCTCTGGCGCGGGACGTCCTCGTGACTCGCTCGCCTGACGATTACCTCGCCGGTCGCGATCCCGCGCTCGACGCGGCAATTCACCATCCGTTGCAATAACCGGAGCATCCCTGACTCATTGCCGCGCTTCCAAGTGTCTGCGGCCGGAGGACCAGTGACCCGGCGCGGCGTTATGCTATGCTTTCGGCCAACAGCAAGAAAAAAACCTATCTACCGAGGTCGCAACACATGAAACTTCAGCGTTCAGAATCTTGCCCGCGTCCATCACTCATCGGCAAAATGCTGCTATTGATTTTCATGGGCGTCTTGTCGGCAGCGGTGCTGATCCTGCCGGCAACGGGCCGTGCAACTCTACAAGGTGGCTCCGTTCCCGACGCGACTCATGCGCCTCCGCCGCCCACCACTCGCACCGATAATGTAGTGGACGACTATTTCGGCACAAAGGTCACCGATCCTTACCGCTGGCTCGAAGACCAGAACTCCCCCGAGACGCGCGCCTGGATTGATAAGGAAAACGCTTATACGGATTCTATTCTCACGAAACTTCCGGGCCGCGAAACTCTGCATGCCCGCCTCGCCCAACTCTTAAAGGTGGATTCGACCGGATTGCCTGCGGAACGCAATGGCAGGTACTTCTTTGACAAGCGCCTCTCCGACGAAGACCAGCCCAAAATCTATTATCGCCAGGGCGTAAATGGCAAGGACGAGCTGCTCGTTGACCCTCTGCCGATGAGCAAGGACCACACCACGACCGTGGACCTAGCGGATATTTCTCATGACGGCGCCCTGATTGTTTACAACGTGCGTCAGGGCGGCGCTGATGAAGTAACACCGCACGCGTTCGACGTGGACGCGCGGCGTGACCTCGCGGAGCAATTTCCCAAAGGCCTCTATTTCGGCATGGACATTACCAAAGACAAGAGCGGCGTCTATTACACCATCCAAACCGAAAATGGGCCGCGCGTCTACTCGCACAGGATGGGCACGCCATTCTCGGAAGACCATTTGATATTTGGCGAAGGCTACGGACGGGAAAAAATAATCGGTTCTTCGATTTCCGAAGACGGCCGCTATCTGCTGCTTCACGTCATTTACGGCTCCGCAGCCGACCGGACGGAGGTTTACTTCAAGGATCTGGCCGCTGACGGCCCTGTGATTCCAGTTGTGAATGACGTAATTGCACGCTTCCAGGCCAGCATCGCCGGAGGCCGCATTTACATTCAGACGAATATGGATGCCCCGATGGAAAAAATCGTTGTCGCGGACTTGGCTCATCCCACGAAGGAGAATTGGAAAACGCTCGTACCGGAAAGCGATTCCCATATCGAGGGATTTTCACTCGCGGGCGGAAAAGTCAGCGTGCTGTATAGCCACAACGCCAGCTCGCAGATGCGTATTTTTGATTCCAGTGGCAAGCCCGTGCGCGATATCACGCTGCCGTCCATTGGTACGTCCACGACACTCGTGGGACACTGGGATAGCTCGGAGTCGTTTTACCTCTTCGGGTCGTTCTTCATTCCTTTCCGTATTTACCGTTACGATCTCGCCTCGGGAACTCAATCCATCTGGGCGGAATCGAAAGTTCCCGTCGCCGCGGATCAATTCACCGTCGAGCAAGTCTGGTTCAACTCAAAGGACGGTACGCGTGTCCCGATGTTTGTGGCCCACAAGAAAGGGCTGAAACTCGACGGCTCGAATCCCGCGCTGCTCACGGGTTACGGCGGCTTCAACGTCAGCGAAACTCCTTACTTCAGTTCGTCCGCTGTGACGTGGATGGAAAATGGCGGCGTCTACGCCGATGTAACTCTGCGTGGCGGCGGCGAATTCGGCGAAAAATGGCACCAGGCTGGAATGATGGAAAAGAAACAAAACGTATTCGATGATTTCATCGCCGCGGCCGAATGGCTCATCGCCAACCATTACACCAATCCTTCGCGGTTGGCTGCCCGCGGCGCCAGCAACGGCGGCCTTTTGATGGGCGCAATGGCCACGCAGCGGCCTGATTTGTTTGCCGGAATTATTTGCGGATTCCCTCTTCTGGATATGCTCCGCTTCCAGGATTTTCTTGTAGGGAAATATTGGGTGCCGGAGTACGGCTCTTCCGAGAACGCCGACCAGTTCAAGTATCTCTACGCTTACTCGCCTTACCAGCACGTGAAGCCGGGCACAAAATATCCCGGAATGCTCTTCGTCACCGGAGATTCAGATACTCGCGTCGCTCCGCTGCACGCTCGCAAAATGACGGCCCTCATGCAGGCGGACGCCGCGCCCGGCCGCCCCATTTTCCTGAAATACGATACGCAGGGCGGCCATTCCGGCGGGGAGTCCCTCTCCAAAACGATAGATGACGTCGCCGATGAGCTGAACTTTCTTCTCTGGCAGGTGGGTGTAACGCCCAGGCAGTGGCCTTAGCCTGCTTACGGCTCGTAATCAATGGATGGGCAGGGAAGAATTTCGTCGAGACGTGCAAGTCTAGTATCCATGCCCATCACCTCCGCCAACCTTCCCCGCAAAACGCCGGTACAGAAATATAAAGTATCCCGCGGCCAATGCCATCCCCACGATCCACCAGGCAAACCCAATCTGCATGGCCCGCTCCGCCGTGCCGGCGTTATAAATCGTCAGCGACAATGCCGCGCCTCCGCGTGCCGGTAGCACATAAGGATAAAGTCCAAACACAGCGCTGGTGAGCATCCCAAGCAGATACGTGCACGAAGCGAAAAAAGCGCGCGATTCCCTTGCAGGAGACGCGCCCCCACTCACCGATACAATCACCCCGATCAACCCCGCGATAGCCAGCGCGGGAAAAATAAATCCCCACGGATGCCCCGTCAGATTCGCCAGCACCTGCGGCTGCACGCGAAATGTTATCAGCGTAACGACCGCCGTTAGAATCGCAACGCCCCACCAGCCAATTTTTGCGATGCGCCGCGCCCGCTTGCTCACTTCGCCTTCGGTTTTGTGAGCCACCCACAGCGCGCCATGTTGCGCCAGAGCCAAGTACGCCGCCAGTCCAACCAGTATCGTGTACCAGTCGAGAATGCCGGTATCTTCCCCGAGCCGGAAATTCGTCCACAGTGGCTCGAAGAAATACCCTTGCGCGTCAAGCGGCACGCCGCGCACCACGTTCCCTAACGCCGCGCCATAAAAAATAGCCAGCAGCGCGCTCGACAGACAAAACACAACATCCCAGAACGGCGCCCATAGCGGCCCGGAAACGTGGCTTCGGAATTCCACGGATACGCCCCGCAGAATCAACAGCCACAGCACAATCATCAGCGGCAAATAAAATCCACTGAAGCTTGAAGCGTAAAGCACCGGAAACGCGAAGAAGAGGACGCCGCCAGCCGCAAGCAGCCACACTTCGTTGGCATCCCACACAGGCCCAATCGTGCTAAGAACGGCGCGGCGTTCCGCATCTGTGTGCGCAACGCCCAGGTGCACAATGCCTGCCCCCAAATCAAATCCGTCGAGCACCACATACACGGCGATCATGATCGCCACCAGGCAGAACCAGAGCGTCGGCATCGTTAGCTCCTCATTCCCCCGCCCGGGTTGGCAAAATGCGGTGGATCCGTCTCCCCATTCGATTCAGGCCCGCGGTCAATTTCGCGATAGACCAGAAACAGAAACAAAATGCTCAGCACCGTGTACATTCCGAAAAACCCGATCAGCGTGAACCATGCGCTCCCGGCGGAAACGCGCGGCGAAACGCCCGCATGCGTCCGCATGAGCCCGTAAATCAACCACGGCTGCCGGCCCACCTCCGCCGTGATCCATCCCGCCATGTTGGCGATATACGGGAACGGCGCCGAAAGCAGCAGTATCCACAGCATCCAGCGCGAATCAAAGAGCTTGCCGCGCCAAATCAAGAATGCCGCAATCACCATGATGCCGATAAATATCGTCCCCAGCCCAACCATCACGTGATAGCTGTAATAAAGAATCGGAATGCTGTCCGGCCACTCGCTCCGCGAAAAACTATCCAACCCTCGCACCTGCGCCGACCACGCGCGATAAGTAAGAAAGCTCAGCGCCCTCGGAATGATGAGCGGATTATCCAACCGCTTCTTCTCCATGTCGGGCTGGCCCAGAATCGCAATCGGTGCGCCATTCTGCGTTTCAAAAAGCCCTTCCATGGCCGCCAGCGTGATCGGCTGGTTCTGCGCGATGAGTTTGCCCTGCGCGTCGCCCGTGGGAAATAGTTGCAGCACTGCGGCAATCACTCCCACCGAAACTCCAGTGCGGACGAAAAGCCGCCCGGCCGCCGCGGAATTTTCAGAGAGCACATAGAAAGCCCCCATCGCGGCCATCACAAAACATCCCGTCTGCACCGCGCCGAGCATATTGTGCGCGTATTGCCAAATCGCCCACGGATTCAGCAGCAACCCCCAGACGCTCGCCAGCGAATAACTGCCATCCGAGCCCATCGAATACGCCACTGGATGTTGCATCCACGCGTTCGTGGCGATAATCAAAAATCCCGAAAGCCACGAACCGAGCCACACAAGAAATATTGCAAACCAATGGCCCAATTGCCCCAATCGCTTCTCGCCAAAAAGCATCAGCCCCAGAAAACTCGACTCCAGGAAAAATGAAAACACTCCTTCCATCGCCAGTGTTTGGCCGATCACTCCGCCAGCCGAGCGCGAAAATGCCGCCCAGTTCGTGCCGAATTGAAATTCCATCGGAATACCGGTAACAACGCCCATCGCAAAATTGATCGCGAAGATCCGCGCCCAGAAGCGCACGGCCCGGTTGTATTTTTCGTCTCCGGTGCGCAGCGCCAGTGTTTTCAATATCAGAAGCAGCAGCGCCAGGCCCATCGTGAGCTGCGGAAAAATGTAATGGAATGTAATCGTAAATGCGAAATGAAGGCGGTGGATTGTTAGCGCGTCTTCCATATTTCTGTCTGAGGAACCCGATGTACACCGTATCGAGGCCCAATCCTATTGCCCCTTCCCGTCGAACACAAGTCGGCGCAACAGGAATGCGGTGTCATCCCGGGAGCGTCCGATTAGGATGCCCGAAGGATCTGTGTGCCAACCACTACCTCGTTAGCATCTTGGCAACTCTCGCGGAACATGCCATGATTCGCTGCATCAAGCTTCGCAATCCGGAGACTCGTCCACCATGAAACGCCCTTCTCTCGCCTTACACACAATTTTAGTTCTCGCGCTTTTCGTAGCCGCTCCAATCACACTGGCTCAAACAAAGCGCCCCATCACATTTGACGACCTGATCTCCATGCAGCGCGTCAGCGATCCGCACATTTCGCCCGACGGCAAATGGGTGGTCTTCACCGTCGCAACGCCCGACAAGGAAGCAAATCGCAACGCGTCGAACATCTGGCTCGTGCCCTCAAATGGTGGCGCCGCAAAGCAACTCACCACCACGGGCCGTGACAACACTCCGCGCTGGGCGCCCGACGGCAAGCGCATCGCGTTTATTTCTTCCCGCGACGGCGAATCTCAAATCTATTCCATCGCCGTTGAAGGCGGCGACGCCACGCGTCTAACAAACGCTCCCAGCGGTGTGGATAATCTTTACTGGGCGCCCGATGGCAAATCGCTCGCATTTACCTCCGGCGTATTCCCCGATTGTCACGATGACGCCTGCACAAAAGCGCGAATTGACGCCGCCGCTAAGAGCAAAGTGAAAGCGCGCGTCTACGACCATCTCCTCTATCGCCACTGGACCCATTGGAACGACGATCGCCACAGCCATCTCTTCATCATTTCCGCCGAAGGCGGAACTTCACGCGACCTCACGCCCGGCGCCAATTACGACGTCCCGCCCGATTTTCGTGGCGAATCCACCGACATCGCTTTCGCGCCCGATAGCCGCGAGCTTTGCTTCGTCGCCATCACCGATCCCATCGAAGCCATCAGCACCAATGGCGATCTCTTCATCGTTCCATCGGACGGCTCCGCCGCGCCAAAACGCATCACGGATAATCCCGGCTTCGATGGCCACCCCGTCTATTCGCCCGACGGCAAGACCATCGCCTATCGCGCGCAGCTCGCGGCGGAATATGAATCCGACCGCTGGCGCCTGATGCTTTATGACCGCGCAAGCGGCAGCCGTACCAACCTCACCGAAAGCTTTGACCGCAGCGTGGATAATCTCGTTTGGTCTCCGGACAACCGTACCGTCTACTTCACCGCTGAAGAGCACGCCGAATCTCCGATTTATGCCATCCAGGCGCAAACCGGCGCCGCTCCCAGAACAGTCGTGCCCGAAGGATTTAACGCCGAACTCTCTTTCAGCGCGGCCGGCCGGATTTTCGTTTTCACTCGCTCAACTCTCACGCAGCCCGCTGAAATCTTTTCTGCCGGCGCGGCTGGTGGCCGCACGCGACAATTAACTCACTTTAATGACGCTCGCCTCGCTCAACTCGATCTGGCCACGCCCGAATGGTTTTGGTTTGATGGCGCGGACAGCACAAAAGTTCAGGGCGCGATCATTCGTCCGCCGCATTTTGACGCCTCGCACAAATATCCCACGCTCTTCCTAATCCATGGCGGCCCGCAGGGCGCCTGGGAAGATAATTGGGGCTATCGCTGGAATCAGCAGATGTTCGCGTCGCCCGGCTACGTCGTGGTGATGGTCAATCCGCGCGGCTCCACGGGCTACGGCCAGAAGTTCACCGACGAAATCACCGACGACTGGGGCGGCAAAGCCTACGATGACTTGATGAAAGGGCTGGACTACGCCATCGGAAATTACAAATTTATTGACGCCGATCGTGTCGCCGCTGCCGGTGGTTCCTATGGCGGCTACATGATTGATTGGATCGCGGGCCACACCGGCCGCTTCAAAGCGCTCATCAGCCACGCCGGACCGTATGACGGAACCAGCATGTATGGCGCCACGGAAGAACTCTGGTTCGTGGAACACGACTTGGCCGGCGAGCCGTGGACGAATCCCGATAGTTACCGCAAGTCGTCGCCTTCCACCTACGCCGCGAATTTCGGCAAGTACAAAACGCCCACGCTTGTGATTGATGGTGAAATGGATTACCGCGTCCCCTACACGCAGGGTTTGCAGTTCTTCACCGCACTGCAGCGCCAGGGCGTGCCCTCGGAACTCGTCATCTTTCCTGACGAAGGCCACTGGATCCTGAAGCCGCAAAACAGCGAGCTATGGTACAAGCTCTTCCAGGATTGGCTGGCAAAATACATTAAGTAATTTGGCGTGGAGTAGATTCACGGCGTGGAATGCCCGTGATGCCGGCCGCGTGTAAACCATCCCACGCCTATACGCACCTCGACGGTATTGATCCCCGGGTTCGGCGAAATCAAACCCGCATTGGAAATGTGCAGATAGCGAAGTTCTGCGGTCCAGTTCACATGTTCGCCAAGCACGTGGAACCCGATTGCTCCTGTGGGCGTGAAATTTATTTGCGAAGTTCCCGTGGGCACCTGGCGATCAGTGAAAAGCACGCCGCCACCAAGCTCAAGGTAGGGCACCACGCGTCTGTCCGTGTCAAAATTCCATTTCAAATTAATCGGATTCAGGCCGAATCCATAAGCGGTGTTCGCCGGCTGGAAAATCAGGAACACGGGAACTACGTCCACCGCGTATTCAAATCTGCCGCGCAAAAATCCGGGGCCATGCGCCTTGGTCAGGATCCACCCGTACCGCGCCCCCGCGTTAAATACGCTGTCGCTTGACGTGCTCCCATTCGTGCCGTGCCCGCCTCCAGTCCAGAACTCAATCTCGTTCCCGCCGTCAATCGGCCTCATTTGCGAGTGGATGGGAGCGCAAGCCAGCAGCGCCCCAAGCAAAACCGCTAGAAAAATCCTGACCATCCCGGTTTCACCCAATTTCCGCGCCCCACTCGATCGCACTTTTGCCATGAGTGTTCACGATACCGGAAACTCCAGTTCGGAGCAATTAAGATGAAGAACCTTGAACAGAGCATTGGCCAATAATTGGGTATACGAAAGGGCGACAACGCCCGTGTCATCCTGAGGGCATCCAGCCAGAATGCTCGAAGGATCTGTGTACGCGCCGGCACCGATGTCTAGATAACCCTTTTGTCTGGAAGTACTTACAGTCACCTGCCAGGAAGCAGCTTATTGAGTGAGTCAACTCACTCAATAAGCAAAACGGAACAAAACCGAAAAAAGTGAATTTTCTCCTTTGGACACTTCCAGAATCACGAAAAAATCAGCCCTCCATTTATATCCACACACGCGCCGTTTATGTAAGACGCATCGCTAGATGCCAGATACGCTACCAGCGCACCCACCTCAGGCGCTTCTCCCTCGCGGCCCAGCGGCGTCATGGCGGCCACGCGCTGGCGCACCTCCGGCTTGGTGAACGTGTCATGAAATGAAGTGTCAATCATGCCGGGGCAAACAGCATTCACGCGGATTTTTCGCGGGCCCAGTTCCTTTGCCAGGCCGCGAGTGAAAGTCAGAATCGCGCCTTTTGATGTCGCGTACGCCAGGGCGCCCGGCCCGCCGCCGTCCCGCGCCGCCTGCGAGGACATATTGATGATGGCGCCGCCGTCGCTCATTCGCGGCAGCGCCGCCTTGCTCATCAGAAACGCGCTTTTCACATTTGTATTCATTACCAGGTCCCAGAGTCTCTCGTCAATTTCTTCAATTTTCTTTCGGGCGAAAAGCCCGCCGGCATTGTTCACGACAATATCAATCGGCCGTTGGAAAGTTTCATGCACTTTCTCGATGAACGCTTTAATTTCCAACCACTGCGTTACATCCACTTTCGCCGCAAGTGTTTTTGTTCCCAACTTGCGAATGTCTTCGGCGGTTTCTTCCGCTTGCTTCGCGCTCTCGTGATAGCAGAAAGCCACGGACGCGCCGCACTTCGCCAGTTGAATTGAAATCGCGCGCCCAATGTCTCGCGCTCCGCCGGAAACCACCGCCAGCTTATTGGTCAAATCCACCATGTCGTCCCTCATTTCTTTTCAACACTTAAGGACGTGCGTTATCCTCGGCGGGAGTTTAGATCAAAGAGGGGTATCGAAACAATTTACAGAAGTGAAAGCGGGGACAAAATCATTTCGCGTGGGAAGCCGGCGAACAAGGAACGCCCTTCAATTGCCTTTATTCTTTGCCTGTCGAAACCGCCTGTGCGACGGCCAAGAGCTTCGAGCTGATTTTCAGCCTCGCCCGTTCCGCGGCGGCTAGGCCGATTGAAAATCGCACGCGGCTGTTTTCCATTTTGAATTGGATCATACCTCCGGATTCAACGAAGCGATCTATGTCCGACACGGTTAGTACGCTCGATCCGCGCAAACTTTCCAGAATGTGGGGCAGCCGTTTTTCTTCCGACGGACTGATGAATAGAATTTGACAACTTCGCAAATCTTCCGCAGGCCGATATTTCCGGATAATCACGTCGCGGTCCTGCACGGTCTTGCCGAGCACGATTTGTTGCAGCGTGCTGCCGAACGGGTCATCGCCTGTAATTCCAATAATGATCGGCGCCAGCGGATCGGAAAACGCGTCGCTGGGCCATTCCACGAATTTCAGAAAATTGAAAAGGTAAGCTGCTTTGACCTGGTACTCCGAAATAACCTCCTGGGCGTTCGCGTGGGGCGGCGAAGCAATCGACAAACCAGCCAAGAGAAAAAGAGCAGCCGAAATCATCCCGGGAGCGGTCTTCCCTTGAAATCGCCGGCTCTTCCCTTGATTCATTTCGATTTGCCTTTCAGTTCAGGATGCCAGACGATCTTCACGTATGCGCTGCGCTTCTCCAGCGTGGATTCCACGCTTCCAGAATCGTCCACGAATTCGAGGTGATGATCCTTCAAGAGATTTTGGCCGACCAAACTTACGGTGAGCATTTTCTTCCAATTCCAGGTGAGTTGGCTATCCAGCCTTGTATAGGAGGGAACATTTCCGCTTGCAAGCCGGTCCACAAAATACGCGGAAGTATCCCATGCCCAATGATGTGGCAAGTCAACATTTGAGCGAAGTTGGGCGGAATGGCGCGGACTGGTTCCCTCGGCATCCATAATGGAAGTCGTATCCTGACTCGTCGGTGCCAAGTGCATGTGAATTTCTTCAAATGCGTAGCCTGGACTTATTGTCCAGCGATCCATTACCTTCCATTTCGCGGCGGCCTCGATCCCGTGCGCTTCTCCATTCATGAGGTTTTCGTAAGTCTCCGCCATGACAAAATGGGGAGGCGCGGGGTCAGGCTCGAGAAATTCAGGGACTGGTTCGGTTGTTTCTTGATGAGTGTAGGAATTGAAATAGGCAGTGAGGTCGAGCGACAGGCGGTTGGAAACAGTAGCTCGATAACCCATTTCGTAGGCAATCGCTTCCTCGTTCTGAAAATTCGGATTCCCGATGAGGCTTTCCAGAACTGGCGTACCGCCGGAACCGGTGAACCCTCCAAAGTTCAAACGGATCGAAGTGTCAATCTCCGCGGGCGTCCGGTCAGCTTTGGAAATGGCCCCCCAAAACATGTGATGTGTCGTCGGCGTCCATGTTGCCCGAACGCTGGGCATGAGGTTAAAACCTGTGTAAGCGTTATGCTCGAGCTTCGTGCCAACCGTCAGATAGAACCGTTCGGGAGCCAGCGCGATTTCATCTTGGATGAATGAACTGAAAACTTGAGTATTGTAATCCGCGGGATTCAAGGAGACAGCAAGAGTTCCATCCGATGTCGAAGTTGTATACCGGTAGCCCAAACCCCATACAACATTCTGCCGATCTCCCCAAAGAAAATGGTGCTGGAAATCGATGTTGAGCGTGTCTCGCGTCTCCATAAGAACGTCGTCGCGCTTGTAATGATCGTAGGATATTTGAAGGGTGATGTCCGATCGTGGGGAATAGACGCGATTCCAGATTCCTTGCAAATAGCCGCCCGATAAGTTGAATTGCGTATTGACGTCTATCAACGCTGGGGAGGTAACGGACGGAAGGAATGGAGATGTTTGACCTTCCTCGCCGGTGTAAAGATCCCCTTGAACCGTTAACGTATCTTTCGAAGAGAGTGCGGTATCCATCCGGAAGCCGCCTCGGAGCATGTGCCAGCCGTCCCCCCCTGGTTGACCGGCGGGATCGGCTTGCTGACTCTCATTGAAATACTTTGTGTAAATGCGGTAATTTGTGTTTCCCTCAACGCTGCCCCCGTACTGCGTGGTTCCAGAACCTTGGTCCAGGTTTCCTCCACCCGCAACCACCATCACGCCAGGTGTGTCGGCGGCCTTTTTTGTGATGATGTTGATAACGCCGTTTACCGCGTTCGCTCCCCATACGGATCCACCCGGACCGCGAATCACTTCGATTCTTTCGATGTCCTCGAGGGGGAGATCCAAGGTGTCCCAAAGAACGCCGCCAAAAGTCGGCGTATACACGGTCCGCCCATCAACCATCACGAGCAGTTCGTTGCTGAATCTGTCGTTCAATCCGCGCGCGCTGATGGCCCATGTGTTGGCGTTGATTTGAGCCACATCTATGCCGGGAACCATCCGCAACAAGTCGGGAATATTTGTCGCGCCCGACTTCTTGATATCATCCTGCGAGATGACAAAAACCGCGGCCGCAACCCTCGAAAGCTTCTGCTCAGTCTTTGAAGCGGTGGTCACCTGGACGTTCATCAGGTCTTCGAGGCTCATGGAAGCCAGATCTGTCTTTTGTTGCGGCTGCTGTGTTTGTTGTTGCGATCCCTGCGCCGGTTGTTGCGTTGTTTGCTCCGGCGGCTGTTGCGCCGCCGCGCCCACGCCAAAAACTGAAACCGCAATCCAACAGAAAGCCAGCCTTAAGATTGGTTTCGTGGAGCGCAAAGAATCCTCACAACGGACCCGCGACGAATCTGGGCGAAAAAGCCCCGTTGCTTTCCGGCAGCTCGCGTTCGGTTGCGGCGTGCTGCCAATCCATCTTGATCACCGGCAAATGCATGGCCACTTGCGCGTCACGGCAAAGCCCCTAAATGGTTAAACATCAGTTGTTTGTGAAGAAGATGGCCGGACCAAACTTGAGCGATACGAAGAGCCCAGTTTCGTTTTGGCTTTGAGCGTCCCAGTTTGACCACTTCCCAAATCGAGAATTTATCTCCGAACTTTGCTTGCCCTTGCCGCGGCGTCGCGGACCGAGGTGGCCAAGGGTACGTTGCCGGTCGGCTGAGAAGTCATACATAATGGATATTCCGGCAAAGATTGTTTTGCGAGTGAGCGATTGCAGTAGAAAATTTCCGGCGACTGACGTCACGCGATCTTTAGCCGGTTGAAAATATTAATTCATGAAATTTTCCCGGCACCCTCGAACACCTTTCATCCTCGCCAGTGCCTTTGCACTTTTGTTAATCGGCGGACTGGCCTTCTGTCAATCCCCTGCGCCGAAAGCACCCGGCAGCCAGAATGGCGACGCATCTCCGGTTTTGCGTGTAAGCGTGCGTCTCATTCAAGTGAACGTCATCGCGGAGGACAAGAATGGAAAACCTGTAAACGATTTGAAGAAGGAAGACTTTACAATCCTCGATCAGCGCCAGCCTCAGCAGATTTCACTATTTGCCCTGCAGAGCAGTCCCGCATCTCCATTGTCTTCGCTGGATGCGCGATCCGCCGCTCCAACCAATTTTTTCTCGAATCACGTGCAGAGCAGCCCGGAGGGAGCGAACAGCGTCACCGTAATCATGCTGGATGCCATCAACACAAGTTTTCAGGATTTGTACTTCGCGAAATCTCAAGTGATCGCTTTCCTGCGCACGCTCCAGCCGCAGGATGAAGTCGCGATATATCTTCTGACACCCTCGAAGCTATATACCCTGCATGACTTCACCAATGATTCTGGAACACTCGTCCGGCTGATGGGTGGAAGCAAGCGCAACAAATCCTCCGCGCCGCGCGATCCGATCGCAGCCGCCACCGAAGCCGATACCGCGCGTGCAAACAAGTTGCTGTCTGACGCCTTTGCTGAATCAAACCGCTTCTATCAGGGAGGCCGCGGCGTGATTGAGGCCACGAATCTGGCGCTGAGGCAAATCGCGAGCAACGTGGTGAATATTCCCGGGCGCAAAAATCTCGTTTGGATCTCGGATGAATTCCCTGTTTCGATGGGCTACAGCGTTTCCACTGGAATGCGTGAAGGGCGTCAGGACTTCACTTCCGCGCTTTCAGTTACAGCCAAAATATTGGGTGATGCGAACGTCGCGGTTTACCCGGTTGAGGCGCGCGGGCTTTCCGGGCCGTCCGGAGGGGCCGATCATTTTGTGCCGAATTTTGACCTGATGCAGGTGATCGCGAATGGCACGGGCGGCCGCGCTTTCTATAACACCAACGCCATAAGTGCATCCATTCGCAAAGCGGTGGATGACTCCCACGTTTCCTATCTGCTCGGCTATTACCCGGAGAACGATACATGGGACGGCAAATTTCGCGGAATAACCGTAAAGGTTTCGCGCCCAGGAGTTCATCTTCGATATCGAACCGGATATTATGCTGCGCCTGAAAATACCGGAGAGGAGATCACACACAGCCGGCTTATCTGGGACGCCATCCGCAGCCCCATTCAGCTGGTGAATCTAGGTCTGGAGGTCCAAGCCGAGCCGGTACCTTCATCAGAAGAGCGCGAATTAAAGGTTCAAGTTCGGGTCGCCTCCAACCAAATGCAATTTGAAAAAAATGGTGACCGCTGGACGGATACGTTGGACGTCGTGTGGGTGGGAATGAGCTCTGACGGTCGCCTCCTAGACAGTGACCACGATATTGTCGGCCTACGGCCCGCGCAGGCGGGTTACGAAGAAATCCAGCAGAAGGGTTTTTCTTTCACGGAACACGTACACATGGGAAATGAATCCGTCGAGATGCGCCTGATCGTGCGCGACCGCGGGACGGGCGCAATCGGCTCGGTGAATATCCCGCTAACCAGGCTATTTGCAAACCTCAGTACAGGGGCGCCGCAACAAAATCCGCAATGAACCGCGGCTACCAGTTATGCATGGTGCCATCAAGTTTTCGATTGATGGGCAGATAGGCGCGGCGGTAGGGATACTTTGCCGCAAGCGCTTCATCGATTTCCACGCCCAGGCCGGGAGCTTCGCCGGGATGCATTGTGCCTTCGGAAAATGTATAGCCGTGCGGGAAGACCTGATCGGTTTCCTTGGAATGATGCATGTATTCCTGGATGCCGAAATTGTGCACGCTGAGGTCAAAGTGGAGCGCCGCAGCCATGCAGACTGGGCTCATATCCGTCGCGCCATGACAACCCGTGCGGACGTGATGGATTTCGGCGAGGGCGGCGATCTTCCGCAAGTGAGTGATTCCACCAGCATGCACGACAGCGGTCCTTATGTAGTCAATCAGCTGTTCCTTGATGAGCCGCTCGCAATCGTAAATCGTGTTGAAGACTTCGCCGACGGCAATGGGAGTCGTAGTGTGCTGGCGAATCAGGCGAAAACCATCTTGAAGCTCGGCGGGAGTGGGATCTTCCAGCCAGAAAAGATGATATGGCTCGAGGCTCTTGCCCAGGCGCGCGGCTTCAATAGGCGTCAGGCGATGGTGGGCATCATGCAGAAGAGGGAGGTCCTCGCCGAACTCCTTGCGCAAGCGCGCGAATAATTGCGGGACGAAATTGAGATAGTTTTCGGTATTCCATGATTCCTCAACCGGCGCACTGCCTTCTTCCGCGGGCTCGTAATGCATTTTCCCGCGTCCCACTCCATAGGTACGGGGCAGCCCGGGAATGCCGGACTGGGCGCGAATGGCTTTGTATCCGAGCTTTTGATATTCGGCTACCGCGGCGACGGTGTCGTCAATATCCGCGCCACTGGCGTGGCCGTAAACCAGAACGGAATCGCGTGAGGCTCCGCCAAGCAACTGATAGAGCGGCACACCGAGGCCCTTGGCCTTGATGTCCCAAAGCGCGGTGTCCACGGCGGAAATCGCGCACATAGTGACGGGGCCGCGGCGCCAGTAGGCGCCTTTATATAGATATTGCCAGGTGTCCTCAATGCGCGAAGCATCACGGCCAATCAAAAGAGGGGTGAGGTGATCGCTGAGATAGCTTTCCACGGCGAGCTCGCGGCCATTCAGCGTGGCGTCACCGAGGCCGTGCACTCCGTCCTCCGTTGTAATTTTCAGTGTGACGAAGTTTCTGCCGGGGCTGCAGACGATCACTTTCGCATCAACGATTTTCATGTTGGCCCTCTACTTTCATCCGGAACGCGGATGCTTCTCACTACTTAGGCGAATTGGAGATGCTGGGATAAAGATCATCCCATCCGGCCCGAAACGCCAGACCGCGAATATAAATGCTGCCGAGGGAAAACACTACCATGAACTATCACCGATAGGATTTGACCTGATGCGGCCGTTGGGCCAACTCAAGCGGGACTACCGCGTCAGACGGCGCCGCGTTTCCCGCGGAAATCCCTCGAGTGACGCGCGGCGGGAGCGGAGAAAAGCGTGGACGCGCGGCGAAGGAGCCGATCGAATTCCCGATCCTTCGATTCACCGCGGACTTGACGAACCGATGGCTTAATTTTGTGAGAGAGAGTTTTTCTTGCAGCCATTCTTGGCTACCTCTACAGCCGGATAGGGCCCCGGCAGAAGGAAAGTGTTCAGGACGCTACTGCCGCAAGAACACCGTGTCAAGACCTTGCCATGCTAGACATTAACCGCATATGAATGGCATCGACTGAGGGTTCTGCCGTGAGGAAATCAGGAAATTTAGCACGCGACGGGATTGCTCCCGGGGCGCGAAAACGTTAGGCTCATGTCCGCAATGAAACCGGAAATCTTGTTGCTCGGGCTGGTGTGGTACATCGCATTTCTCCTTTCCACGGTATGCCATGAGGGCGCGCACGCGCTGGTGGCAAAGTGGGGCGGCGATCTGACGGCGTTTCACGGCGGCCAGGTATCACTCAATCCGATTCCGCACATACGGCGCTCCCCCGTAGGACTTATCGTCATACCGATCCTTTCCTATGCGATGTTCGGCTGGATGATTGGCTGGGCCAGCGCGCCCTACGATCCCAGTTGGCGGCGCCAGTTTCCGCGACGGGCCGCGTGGATGGCCCTCGCGGGCCCCGCGGCAAACCTCATCCTGATGCTGCTGGCCGCGCTGGCGATTCGCATCGGCATGGCCGCCGGGGTCTTGCAAGCGCCTGCTTCAATCGTCCCGACGCAGGTTACGGTGCTCGCGGGCGGCGGTGTGAATCTGGCCACCACTTTTGTGAGCGTTCTATTTACACTGAACCTGCTCCTGGCAGCATTCAATCTGCTGCCCGTGCCTCCGCTTGACGGCAACGTGGGTGTGACCGTCCTGATGAATGACTCCACGGCCATACGCTTTGTGGATTGGACGCGGAACGGGCAATACGGCTTTCTGGGCCTGATCGTGGCCTGGTATTTGTTCGATAAGATCTTTGGGCCATTATTTCTGCTGGCCTTACATGTCCTGTATCCGGGCGCTGGATACAGATAGCGCAAAAGGATTCGGCTTGGTGGTCCATTTTGAAAGAGGCAGGTCAGGTCTCTTCCAGATGATTTCTACCAAGAAGCCGGGGTTTTCAAAAACCGGAATTCCAGCTAATCTTGCGTACGGTAAGAAACAGCACACGATATGACGGCACTACAAAATTCTTCCGGAGGATGCACGTGGAAAAAATGAACAAAGGGGAAATGCCTACCTCGTTCGGCATATTCAGTCCCACCGGGCATGTGGTGATGGCATTCGCGACGGACGCCGACGCGAAAAATGCCGGTGCGGCACTGGTAAGCGCTGGGTTCAAGGGAGACTCGATCACACATTACAGCAACAGCGAAGTTCTGACGCAGATTAAGGGTACCGAGGACACGGACGAAAAGGCTTTGCAGCTCGGGCAGGAAACGGAAAAAGTAGACCGCTACGCCGAACTCGCAAAGAAAGGCTGCGGATTTCTAGTGGTCTACGCGCCGAAGGACGAAGACTCAAAGCGCGCGGTGGATACGGTACGGCCCTTCAAACTGAAGTTCGCCGAGAAATACAATCGCCTTACGCTGGAAGAATTGGCGTAGGCCGCGTCCTTCAAGATGGTTCAAGGCAGCACAGTTGTTCGACAATGTCCTATGCGCAGGCATACGCGCTGATTGCGGCTGCACCTAAGCCCAGTACTTGCAATGCAAGCGGAAGACCACCATTTGGCCTCTTGGCTGCAATCTGTAATGCCGGGAGAGTTTGGAAAATGGAATCACCGTCTGCCACGTCAACCTGCTACCCGGTGGAAACATCGGGCTGGGATTTGGACGAAAATTTCTTTGTCGAGAAAACCGAATTGCAGTGGAGTGACGAGGAAAAACGAATAAACCTGCTGCACCCCGTCCGCCTGGGGACCGTTGTTTTCGTCCGGCTGCTGGCTCTTTCTGCACAAGATACAGTCTGCCCAGTGGCATATGAGGTAGTGCGAATCAGTTACAAGCCGCAATTCCGGCACTACGAAGTCTTTCTGACTCAACTCCAGCCGCGCACGCACGCTTCCACGCTGCCTGAGACAGAATACAATTAGGACGCCTCACCATGGAAACTTACGATCCCGCCATCGCATCCTTCAGCCTGCTTCGCGCATGGATCAGTATCTGCCGCGAGTGTGGATGCAGCGAGGAACAAGTACGCGAAATTGACAAGAATGCGCGAATGCCTGAGAGATCAGGGACATTTTTCCAGGAGTTCACACCATCGCAGGAATTGGAACTGGAGGATGTGGCGATGTGGCTGGGTGAGGGACCAGCGCGGCCGCTGAACTAAACCTTCCGTAGAACTACAACAATTAGGATTAGAGATCGAACTGAAATCGTAGCAGCCCGCGCAAGATTCATCCCTGTATGGAACAGCAAAAGCCTCGAACCAGTCCGAAATGGAACCCGTGTGATTGCAGCTTTCAATAATAATTACGCAACAAGAGAAAATTGTCAGGCGTTCATTCTGGTACACCATCACCGTAAGCGCGCCTCCTGATTGGGCTTGCAAGTGCAAATGCGCTGCATCGGAATTGCCTGCGGGGGATTTGCGCCGGGCGGCGTGTTCTGCTTCGTTTTGGCACGCCCCTTGCGATGTATTCAGGTATGACCCAAACACTCACCAAAACGTCAGAGCCAATCGAAAGAGCCGCGCACGCCGGTTTCATGATTTGTGTGGTGGACGATGAGCAGGACTCGGTGGATATGCTGCTGGAAACTCTTGCGGACGCTCGGATACGACGCCGTGGGCACGGTGAATCCGCTGGAAGCGCTCGAACACGTCAGGTCGGGCCAGTGCCGGGTAGTTATTTCCGACATCAAAATGCCGGTGATGGATGGCGGAAAGCTGCTCGAACAGGCGCTAAAACTTGATCCCGGCGTGAGCGTGATTCTGATCACGGGATATTACTCGTTGGATGCGGCGGTTGACGCCATACGGCGCGGCGCGTGCGATTACCTCGCAAAACCGCTGGACCGCGCGCGGCTGAAAAAAACGCTCGACGAGATCAGTGAGATTTTCAGCCAGCGGCAGCGCATCCGCGACCTGGAAGGGCAAATGCTTCAGGATTTGAATTTTCACGGGATCATCGGAAAAAGTCCGGTAATGTTCGAGGTTTTCGATTTGGCGCGAAAAGTGGCGAAGCATTATACGAACGTGCTGATCTCCGGCCAGACGGGAACGGGAAAAGAGCTCGTGGCGCAGGCGATTCACCAGATGAGCCCGGTCTCGCAGCACCGATTCGCAATCTGTAACTGCTCGGCGCTGGTGGATACGCTGCTGGAAAGCCAGCTTTTTGGGCACGTTCGGGGATCCTTTACGGGCGCGACAGATACGCGGCCCGGTCTGTTTGAGTATGCGAATGGCGGCACGGTGTTCCTGGACGAAGTGGGAGAGACGTCCCTGCCGATGCAGGCGAAATTACTGCGCGTGATTCAGAACCGTGAGATTCAGCGCGTCGGCTCGCCCGAGCCGCGGCGAGTGGACGTGCGGCTGATCGCCGCGACAAACCGCGACCTTCGCGCGGAGGTGCTGGCGGGACGCTTTCGTGAAGATTTGTTCTACCGGCTGAGCACCATTCAGATTCGCGTGCCAAGCCTGGTCGAGCGATTGGAAGACATTCCGCTGCTGGTGCAATTCTTCCTGAAGAAATACAACACGGCTTACAACAAACAGATTCAGGGGCTGACTCGGCGCGCTCAGACAGTGCTGCTGCAACATGCGTGGCCGGGCAACGTGCGCGAACTGGAAAATGTGATCTCGGGCGCCGCAATCCGGACCGCGAGCGAATTTATTGACGTTGACGACCTTCCGGAACAGCTCCGCAAACCTTCCACTCGCAACTCGCAGGAAGGAGAAGGATGGCGGCCGCTGCCGCTCGAGGAAGTCCGGCGGATGCACATTCAGCGCGTCCTGGAGGTGTCTCACGGCAACCGCGTGCGCGCCGCCCAGCTTTTGGGCATCGGACGCACGAGTCTTTACCGCTATCTGAAGCGCGCGAACCGGGCGGCAAGAGGCAACGCCCCACTAGCGCCCTGAGCGCCGCGAATGATTCAAACGCGAACAACGTTCCGGTTCGCATCATGGCCAGCGTGCATGCGCGGAGCAAAGTGCCATGATTTCAACGCGAAGCGTACGCGCGCTTTGGCAAGCAGCGTGCCCCAGTTTCAGCAGCGGACGGAACGAATGCTGACGGGGTAAACGGATGAGCGTAAGGATTGACTGGGCTGAATTGTCGGAAGAAGCGCTGGCGGACCGCCGCAAGGGCAAGCGAATAAAACTGCGATACGAGCTTGATGTCTCCGGTGAAAACTCTGACGGCAAGGCTTACTCGATGCAGGCATGCACGCGGGACATTAGTGAGCAGGGATGCTCTTTCGAAATTGCCCATACAATATTTCGCGGCGACATCGTGTCATTGAAGGTCATGCGAAAAAACCACCTGGGCATTCCGGAAACCACGCGGCCGGTGGCGTTTCGCATCATGTGGACCGTGAAGGAAGAGGAATTATGGGTCGTCGGCGCGGAGATGATCGTGCCGGAAGGTCCGTGGGGAGTCGCGTTTCCTCCGAAGATTGCTCTTACTAAGCCGTCTTAGCTGCGCCTGATCAAATTCGTATTCAACGTGACTTCATCAAAAACCCACCCCCAGGAACGGTTTTCGTAGCGCCAGCGTCCCGCCCGCTCTTTTCCACGTGGATGAGGGCGCAAAAACGCCGGCAGGACCCCCGGGCGGACAGTCCGGCCGGCCACCCGGCCAGTACACAACACGAACAGAATTTGAGGCGCGCCGAGTGGAGAATGCCCGCGGTGGGTTAAATAAGAATGGCGGCAGTTACATCGCGGAGATTCTTGTGAAAAGGCCACTACGGTTCATCATTGTTATAGAGGTTACAATTCTGGCGCTCGCATCTCTACTGCTGGCGCCGCTGCGCCCGCCGCTCGTGGTTCATGCGCAAGGACGAATGGGAAGCGCGGAACAGACGCTCTTTGATTCCGCCAATCGCGAACGCGCGGCGCAAGGATTGCCGCAGTTGCGCTGGAATAATTCGCTGGCGAATGCGGCGCAACAACATGCGCAGCGTATGGCACAGCAAAACACGCTTTCGCACCAGTTGCCCGGTGAAGAGAACTTCAAGGCGCGCGCTATTCGCGCCGGCGCGCGGTTCAGCTCTCTTGCGGAAAATGTCGCGGAGGGGCCGTCCGTCGCGGGCATCCATTTGCAGTGGATGAATTCGACGGCGCACCGGGAGAACCTGCTTGATCCCGACCTCGATTCCATTGGCATCGGCGTGGCGCAGCGGAACGGACAACTCTTCGCTGTGGAAGATTTCTCCCGCGCGGTGGCCGATTTGTCTCTGGACGAGCAGGAGCGCGAGTTGGCAGCCCTGCTAAAGGCTCGCGGCCTGCGCTTACTGAATGGCGGCGGCACAATGGCCGGCGCATCAGGGCCAAGTGGTTCGGCCGCCGTGGCGTCTGGAAGCACCATCGTGGACGAAGCTCGCCAGACATGTTCACTCGATAAAGGTTACGCGGGCAAACACCAGCCTTCTTTCTTGTTGAGATACACGACCGCGGATTTGGAATCTCTCCCGGTTGCTTTGAGTCAACAAATTCGGAGTGGCCGCTACCATTCAGTGGCGATCGGTGCTTGCGCACCTGTGAGTCGCAGTGATTTCGCGAATTACCGGCTGGCGGTGCTTCTATACGAATGAATTCCGAACTGCGGATTCACGTTTTCATTATTTTTTCCCGATAATCCGGATCTCTTCCAGGAATAAACCCGTGTCTCTCATTTCAGTTGGCTGACGCGCCGCGAGTTGCTGTGCTAGACTTCGCGATGCGGACTTGCGTCGCGGTAACGCGGCGCGAGACTGCCGATGAGTGGAACTTCGGGCTCTGTGCAACGCCGCCCCGCGAACCCCGCCAGGCCCGGAAGGGAGCAACGGTACCGGGATCACGCCGTGTGCCGCGGAGTACCCGAAGTTCCTCTCATCGCTTTTTTGTTTTTGGGATAGAACTTTCGCGCGGCCCGCCGTGACGGGCTGTGCTACTGGAACCAGATGAGCTATCAGGTTATCGCGCGAAAATGGCGGCCGCAGACGTTCGCCGACGTGGTGGGCCAGGGCCACGTGATGACGACGCTTGAGAATGCGATCCGCACGGGGCGCATCGCGCACGCGTACATTTTCTCCGGCGCCCGAGGCGTGGGCAAAACCACCACCGCGCGGATTCTGGCGAAAGCTCTGAACTGCGTGCAGGGGCCGACTGCAACACCCTGTAATGTGTGCGATTCCTGCCGTGAAATCACCGCGGGCAATTCCATGGACGTGATCGAAATTGACGCGGCGTCAAACCGCGGCATTGACCAGATCCGCGAGCTGCGCGAAATGGTGCGCTACGCGGCGACCGGCGGGCATTACAAGGTCATCATCCTGGATGAAGCGCACATGCTGACGGACGAAGCGTCAAACGCGCTCCTGAAAACTCTGGAAGAGCCGCCGGAACGCGTAATCTTCGTGATGGCGACCACGCAGCCTGAAGATCTGGCGGAAACGATTCGCTCGCGTTCGCAACATTTCCATTTCCGGGCGCTTTCGTTCGCGGAGATCAGCGATGCGCTGGCCGCGATCGCGCAAAAGGAAGATCTCGTGATGGAAGCCGGAGCGCGCGGCGTGATGGCGCGGGCGGCGGAAGGCAGTCTGCGCGACGCGCTCTCGTTACTGGAGCAGGCGCGCGCATACTGCGGAGCAAACATTACCGACGCGGCGGTGCGCGAACTATTGGGCGTGGTGCCGGAAGAATCGCTGGCCGAGTTGGTGGCGGCCATCGAACAGCACTCCGCTGAAAAAGCTCTCGAGTTGGTGCACCGATTCCAGGCCGAAGGACGCAACCTGCAGCACTTCTGCCGCGAGGCGATTCGCCATTTCAGAAATCTGCTGGTCGCGCGTGTTTGCGGCGTGGATTCGGAATTGATTGCCGCGACTCCCGAACAAAAACCAGAACTCGCGCGCGCCGCGGCCGCATTCAGCGAAGAAGATTTGACGCGTTACTTTCAGATATTGCTGGAGACGGATGACGATCTGCGGCGCAAACCGGATCCGCGCCTGCACCTGGAGATGGGCCTGTTGCGAATGGTGAACGCGGCGAGGCTGGCTCCGCTGGAGGAAATTCTGGCGGAACTTGGCGGCGGAGAAATGCCGCAAGCCGCGGGGCCGGCGCGCGGCGCGGCTTCGATTTCGGAAAAGAAAGCCGAAGCATCTTTTATGCGCGCCGCCGCGGGAGCAACCGCGCCTTCTCCAGCCGCATCTTCCATGCAGGCGAATATTTCCGCGCCGGCGCCCACAGCCGCCGTCTCCGGCATTTCAACAACCGCCGCGCCGCAAGAAGCCCCGGCGCGAGTTCCGGTGAATGTGAGCGGAATAGACGCGGCACAAGTGGATGCGATCAAAATGGCGATTCTGCAAAAACAAAAATTCCTCGCCGAGCTTGTGGAACACGCGAACCGTTGGGAACTGGAAGGCAGCGAGATGCGCCTTTATTTTCCTCACGAGAGCCGCACGCTCGCGCAAATGTTGCAGGCGCGCGAACCGCTTGAGAAGTTGCGCACTATCGTGAGTGATGTCACGCGCTCACCGCTGCGCGTGTGTGTTAGACTGGATTCCGCGGTGGAAATGGGAACCGTTCACGCGGCGCGAAACGCATCGCTGTCACGCGCGCAGTTTGAACATGATCCTATCGTGCGGGCGATGCTGGATCGGTTTGGCGGCCAGATCACCGAAGTCAAGCGCCGAGGCGAGGGGTAAGCCATGGAAGTCAAAGCGCTGCAACAAATGTTTTCGCAGTTCCGGCAAATGCAGGAAAGCCTGCAGAAGCAGGTGGACGCCGTCCACGTGGAAGCTTCGGCGGGCGGCGGCATGGTCGTGGTGCAGATGAACGGCCAGAAACAGGTCACCACCGTGCGCATCGAGCCGGAGGTTTTTGCCGGCAAGGATCAGGAAATGCTCCAGGACCTTATTCGCGCCGCGATGAATGAAGCGAGCCGGCGCGTGGACGAAGAGCTCGCCCGCCAGATCAAAAGCCTCAGCGGAAGCGTTCCCGGCCTTGCGGGAATGAATATTCCCGGATTGTTTTGAACGGACTCGCTTGACCGGCAACCGCATCATTCGCATAAAACGCCCTTTCCTTGTGGATACTCATGCCTGACTTTGCGTTGCCCATTTCGCGTTTGATCGATGAACTCAAACACCTGCCCGGAATCGGACAGAAGACCGCGCAGAGGCTGGCGTTCCATTTGCTGCGCGCCACGCCGGAAGAAGCTCTCGCGCTGGCCGACGCGATTCGCGAAGCCAAGCTGAACGTGCGATTCTGCTCCATTTGCAACAACATTACGGATGCCGACCCGTGCTTCTATTGCACGTCTGCCACGCGGAACCGAAAGACGATTTGCGTGGTGGAAGAGCCGATCAACATCATGGCCGTCGAAAAAACCAGGCAGTTCGGCGGGCTGTACCATGTGCTGGGCGGCTCGCTTTCGCCGCTGCAAGGAGTGGGGCCCGAGCAACTCAAGATCAAAAGTCTGATCGAGCGCCTGAAGGGCGGGGCGACGGAGGAGATTATTGTCGCCACGAACCCAACGGCTGAAGGGGAAGCGACGGCGGTTTATCTCTCGAAGCTGATTAAGCCGCTCGGCGTGCGCGTCACGCGTATCGGTGTGGGCATTCCCGTGGGCTCGGACCTCGAATACGCCGACGAGGTTACGATGATGAAGGCCATGGAAGGCCGCAGAGAACTCTAGTCCGCGGCCTCGACGCCTGAATGAAACTCCGTTTCTCGACTGCCATTGAACCCGACGCAACCGCATTGGCCGCGCTTCATACCGCTGTTGCCGAAGACCTCACTCACCGTTACGGGCGCGGCTTCTGGTCTTCTGCGCCAACTGAAAAAGGCGTCCTGTTCGGCATGCGGCACGCGCGCGTCGTCCTGGTGCGGAAAGGCAAACGCATCGTCGGAACACTCCGATTGCAAACCAAGAAGCCCTGGGCGATTGATGTTTCCTATTTTACGCCGGTGAAGAAAGCGCTCTATCTGACGAGCACGGCCGTAATTCCCTCTTTGCAAAAGCACGGAGTTGGCCGCTTGCTGCTCGAAGAAGCGTTGAAACAAACCAGAAAATGGCCCGCTGACGCCATTCGTCTTGATGCATTTGACGCCGACGCAGGCGCCGGCGGATTTTACGCGAAGTGCGGATTTCGCGAAATTGGCCGCGTCGTGTACCGCAAGACGCCGCTTATCTACTTTGAGTTGGTCCTGTGACTCCTATCCGCCTTTCCGCTCAAGGGTTGAATAGAACCGGCCCGCACCATTTTGTGCACTTTTCCCTTGAAAGTAGGCCTCAGGAGGGCGTATACGAGAGGTATCCATTTTTTGGAGTGCGCCGGACTTCTATCATCGGATTGAATGGAACGTGAAGACTTTTGAAGAAGAAGATTCCGGCGGGAAGGAAATCATATGCAAACTATTGATCGCAGAACGTTCTTGGGAAGTTTGGTTGGTTCGCTGATTGTCGCATCCGCGCCCGCATTTGCGGGACCCCCTCCCTTTTCGGGGATGCTGAAGGAACCTCTCCGGCCGGTCGTTTCCCCTGATGCCTGCTGGCTGGACGTGGCGGGGCCATTTGTGACGGCGGACGCGAAACTTGGAATTTCAACGCAGATCGTGCTGACTGCGACCTGCTTTCCGGGCGTAGACGGCTACCGTGACGCGAATAATCAGACCGCGTATCAAATTGTTCTCTACGACGCGCTGGGCAAGGAAATTCCCCTCGATAACGGCGGCCGCTACGATATTCCCGCGCTGCACACGACGCTGGTGGACATCGGCGAAATTTCCAAAGGAAGGACTTTCTGGGGCGGCGCGCGCGTCCGCACGGCGCCTTCCGCGGGCCAAGTAGGACACGCGGGCGACCTGTTTAGCGCCGGTTTCATGCGCTGGCAGACGGCAAGCAACTTTGACAACGTCCACGCGCATCCGGCGGCGCCGCAGCAGGCCCTCGGACATTTCAACTATTCGATGCCATTGCCCCCGATGAGCGACTATCACTTGATGTTCACGCTCTTTAATCCCAACGATATCCCGTCGGTGGGATCTATACGCGTGGTGGACCGCATGGCGCAAACGATCGTCGAGCGTCCGTACGATCTCCCTCCCCACCAAACGCTACTCTACTCTCTCGAAACGCTGAAGAATTTCGACTCACCCGGCGAAGGCCTGACCATCACTCCGTTGCAGGAAAAGCGCATGAGCGATGGCGGTGTGGTCGTGGTTCACAACACGAGCGAAGCGGTTTCGTTTGCATACACGTTGATGAAGGGCCGGCAGGGTGGCACGTTTACAGTAGAACATCCCCTGCACTTCTCCGCTGATGTAGCGACCAAGCCCGCCCGGGTGACGCCCTATGGGCCGAACAACAGCTATCCCGTCGAAGCTCTGCTTTATTCGCCGCTGTTTTTCGCGGGCCAGCGGATTGGAGGGCTTGAATTCGAGTCGCACTTCTATTTGAGCGCGAGCCAGTGGTTGGAAGAAGCGCTGTGGCTCATGCCATTCGTGACCACGGCCGAGGGCAACATCGCGTGGGTATCCAACAAGGACGAGAGATTGCCCGACAGGGTGCGCCCGGCCGCGCTTACCAATCAAGGCCTAGTGCGCCTGGGCGCGTTCCAAAGCGTGCAGATTAATGCCCGCGACCTGCCGCTGCCGCCGGGATTTGCCGGCGGGCTGGGCGTCGGCACGATTCCGAAAACATCCCACTCGCTGCTGAAAGCAGAAGTGCATGTGAAGGAATGGAACCGCTCGGGGTTCACCCATTTCCGCCCGGGCGGCCAGACCTCAAAGAATTACCGGACCGTGGATGGACGCGGCGGAGTTGCGACCGATTACATCGTCACCGACTGCCAGTTATCCGGGCCGCCGGGAGCGCGCAAGCGCGACAGCGTGCTTGCCGTGATGAACATCGAATTCCAGAACGATATCACCGGAGCGCCAAAGCTTCAGCTCTTCGGGCCTTCCGGCCTCATCGCGGAAAAATCGATCGGCGAATTTAAGCCGCTGGCTTGCCGCCACCTGCTGCTTTCGGAAATCTTCCCTGAGGTGCAGACGGAAATAGGGCATCCCGCGACGGTGCGCATGACGGATCCGAACGCGATGATGATTGTTTCGGCAGTCCATCTGGACTACGACCGGAAGGATTTGGCGCTCGAGCATGGCTCCGACCGGCACTCAACCTTCAACGACTTCAAGTGCTGAGCAACCGCCGGAAGCCGGCGCCAAAAACGCCCTCCCTCCCGCGCTAAGTCGGCGCGGACGCTGCATTGACTTATTCGCACGGTGAGCCCGAGACGTTGGCGCGCTTCGGCTGGCTGGTGCTAGGCTTGTGGCTTCCCGTGGGGGGGAAGGTTTGTGGTCGATTCTAATCTTCATGCTGAGCCCGAAGCGCGTAAACGCCGCAGCACGCGCATCTCACAAGCCGTACCTCTCACCGTAACAGGGGTCGACGCGTTAGGCCGGCCATTCCAGGAACGTACTTCAACGCTAATCATTAACTGTCACGGCTGCAGTTACCAATCTAAGCATTATGTTCTGAAAAATATGTGGGTCACGATGGAGGTGCCGCACCCCGAAGCGGGCCGCGAGCCTCGCGTTGGACGCGGACGTGTGATTTGGGTTCAGCGCCCGCGGACTGTGCGCGAGCTTTTCCAAATTGGCGTGGAGCTGGAGACCCCCGGAAATATCTGGGGCGTCGCGTTTCCCCCGGCTGATTGGTTCCCCGGACCCGAGCCTCCCTCCCCGACGCTCCCGATTCACGATGAAGAGCCCGCACCCGCGCAGCCTGTCCCACCCGCCGAGTGGGAGACTCCCGCGGCGGCGCCCCAGTCCGGCAATGTAGTCGTGATTGGGGAAACGGCCGCTGCAGGAGCAGGGCCGGATGTATCTCTGCATCTGGCGCGCCAGATGGCGCGGCTGGTGGTCGAGGCGAAACAGCAGATTCAGGTGGCCGTTCGCGAGGCGACATCAAAAACGGTCACGCAAGAAATCAAGCACCTGATTATGTCGGTGGAATCGCAACTCCAGGAAGCAGCGAAGAAAGCGGTGCACGCTGCCGCGGAGAATCATTCCAAACATTGGGTGGAGAAGGCAGCCGAACGCATCGAACTGCAAGCGCGGGCGAGCACGGAAGCGCTGCGCGAACAGTGGGCTCGCGAAGTGGATGCGCGAATGGAAGAGGCGCGGACGTTGATGGCCGCGCGAGCGGTGACCGTTGAGCAGGCCGAGGAGGAAATCTTTAAGACCGCGCTGGGAGTGAGCGTGGATTCCGCCATCGACCGTTTGCGCCAATCCGCGGAGGCGGCAGCTGCGCGCTCTGAACAGGTCCAGCAACAGTTTGAACGCTCGCGGGAGCAATTACGCGCCACGGTGGAAGAAGCCACGCAACGATGGGAGCAAGTGCTCTCCGGACGAACCACGGAGGCTGCTTCACAAGTTGGACAACTGCAGGAAGCGGCCGAGCGGCTCTCCGGACAGATTCACCGCACAATTGAGGAAAGCGGACATACCTGGCGCGCGCGCATGGAAGCTGACGCCGCCGATGTGCAGAAGCATGCGGCCGCAGGAGCGGCGAGCGCGGTCGAGCGGGCCTTGCAAGCGGCTGCCGGACGAATCACCAAACAATCTGAACTGGAAGTGGATCGCTTGCAGGAACAAGCCGACAGCCAAATGGGCGCACTCCGCCGCCAGGCGGAATTCCTGCACACGCAGGCTACGCAGGCCCTGGGAGAGTTCCGGACGCAATGGCTGAAAGAAGCTGAGCGCAGCCAGGCCGCGTTCGAGCATGTTCAACAATCCGCTGAGCACGTTACGGAGATCGCCCGGCGAATTGACGAAGTCCAGCACCAAACCTTTTCACAACTCGAGCAGCGGGCGAGCGAGCTTCTTGATGTAACTACTAGCAAGCTGAATGCGCGCTCGGAAGCCGCGGTTTCCGGCATGTCCGAGCGGTTGCAGCCGGTGCTGGAAGACGCCGGTACGCAAGCTGTCGCGCGGCTTGGCCAGCAGCTCGAGCAGCAACTGGCGCCGCAGCTCGATCGCGCCAAAGAAGTTATCGAGCAACTCTCGATCGGCCAGGCGAACGCGGATGAGGCCGTGCGCGTGCAGCAAGACCGTCTGTGGAAGATCTCCGAGCAGCACCTGCAGCAAGCCGCTCAGCGCCTGATGGAAAATTCGGCCCGCGTGGAAAAGGACTGGCAGGAATCAATCCACACCACGATGGCAAAATGGACCGAAGACCTGGACGCGCGGGCCACCGATCTTACGCATACGACCATCGAATCGTTGTACAAATCCGCCAACTGGTACGAGAAAAAAGTTCAGACGCAAATGCAATCGAGTCTCGAAAAAGGCGTCGAACAAACCGGTGAAGCGCTACGCGTGCGCGCCGGAGAATTATCCGGATTGTTTGCGAGCGAGCTGGATCATTACAGCCGCAGCTTTGTGGAACACGCGCAGGGTCAGCTTGGCGAAGCCGCCAAGGATGCAATTACCCAGACCCAAGAATCCATCCGCGCTGCCGTGGAATCGGGAAGCACGGAAGTCGGCGCAAAAGCCCGCCGCGCCGCGCAAGTTGAACTCGAGCGCTTCTCCGCCGCGCTTCGTAATAGTTTTGACCAGTCCGCCGCGCATTTCGAGGCGCACTCCACGCAGGTTCGCGCGCGCCTGAGTACGGAAACGCGGCAGTTCATAGCCGATTTCCAGATAAATCTGAGCCAGAGGGCGCAGGAAAGCCTGCGGGCCACCAGCAGGGATCTGGATCAGCAGTCGGCCGCGCACCGTGAGGCGGCGCGCGCCGAAGGCACGGAACAGGAACGGCAATTCGCTATTTCGCTTTCCCAGGCGAGTGACGCGGCGATGGAAAATTATAAGGGCCGCATGGAGAACGCATCGAATGCGTGGCTGCTGACCACCGCGGCAAAGCTTAACGAGCACGCGGAAGATCAAATCGAATCGCTGGCTCGCGCCGCGGAGATTAAATTGCGTCAGGTTTTCTCGCAGGTATTCGCCAGCGTCGGTGATTCACTGCGCGACCGCTTGCTGGGAGTTGTGCCTCCCGCGCCTCCCGCTTCACCGTTCCGCCCCGAAAACACCCCCGATAAGACGTAACTTCGCCGGCCGCATTCCTGACATCTTGGCGAGACACTGTATAATGTCGCGATGGCCAATCGCGCATACGTCAGCGCCTGGGCGCAGGATTATTCAGAAGCCACGCAGCTCGAAAAGCTCGAGCGGCTTCTGGAAACCGCGCCCCTTTCGGCGTCCTGGCCGGGATTCAGCGGACTCGTGGTGCGCGCTCTCGATTCCACCCAATCGCCGGTGCGCGAATGGGACCTGCGCAGCCGGCCGGTTGGCGCCGTGGAAATCGTGAATTTAATGCGCGACCCGCCGGGATCCGATCTGGCCTATGAAATACGCGGCCAATGGGATCTGTGGGTTTACGGCGGTGAATCCGGCGGGTGGAAGAACAAGCCGCAGGATCTGCAAATTGATTGTTATGGCCCGGAATATGACGCCGGCCCTGCTTCAGAGCAGGGACACTTTCTGATGGATATCGGATTGGAGCACCTGTTCACGGGACACGCCGGACTGCTGGCGGGAAATCGGGGCCCTCGGGAGGCGCCCGCGCATCCGGAAGAAGAGCGCTTCCTGGCGGCTATGGCCGCGCCGGAACGTCTGCGCGAGTATCACGAACGGACGCGCGAGAACATCCAAATACTATTTCGATGGATGCAGGAAGCTGAAGCCGCCGTGCCGCTCGAGCGGTATAGGACTTGGTCTGAAGGAGAGGAAAACTTTGAAGCGACAGTGGATCACATTCTGGCAGTGCGCTAGCGCCGTTGGGTTGGTTGGATTGGCCGCGCTGGCCGTTTGCGCCGGCGCGGCGCCGCAGAAACAGCCGAAGCGCGGGAAGGGCGCGAACGAACTAACGTTGGCTGGGATAAGACCCGGTCAGGACAAGCTGGAAGGTGTCGAAAAGCAACTTGGTGAACACCTTCACGCTCGAACCCCCGATGGCGGCCCCCGGAGCTGGGACGATCCGTGCTCGGGCCGGAGGCTGACGCTTGAAGTAGATGGCGCCGGCGTCATACAAAGCGTGGATGTCGCCCCCGGTACTTCACATGAACCCTGCAAAGGACAGCGGGACGACAAGAAAGATCCCTTCTGGGCCACCGGGCAGGGCTTGCGGCTGGGTGATCCTGAAGAGCGTGTGCTCGAAATATACGGGCCGCCAAATTCGAGCGGGCCTAGCGTCAAGCAAGGCCACGAGCTAGAATTAATGTTTTACATGTTTGACTGGGCGGGATCCGATGTGCCCCAGGTGCTGGAAGTCACCTGCGATAAGTCGGCGGGGCGTGTTGTAGAAATCATGTTGGCTTTCCCGAGCCTTTAACGAAAGGGGAATTTTTGCGCGCGGCGATTCTGATGGGATTGGTATGCACTGCCGTTGTAATTTCCGGATGTGGAAATTCACCGAATGAAAGCGCCACACGGGCGCCTAAAGTCGCCGTGCCCGCGATTCCGCCGGAGATTGCATCTGTAGCGCAAAGCACGCTTGGCGGCGAGGCGGAGGCAATCGCATGGGGGGATCTGGCTCTCACGGGGCATCAGCAGGTGCTGGCTATCAATCGCGTAAACGCGCCGGGCGCCAGCTCCGTTCCGGGTATGGTGCTGACGCGGCTGGCCATTCTGGAAAGTGACGGCGCGAAATGGAAAGAGGTGCTGCTTTGTGACGAGCACCTGAAGAACCCGAATGGCTATCTGGGCGGCACACCTTCCGGTGATGTTTCCGCTTGGCGGGTGCAGTACGAAAAAGATCCGCAAAAGGGTTTGCTTTTGTTTTTCATTCCGTACAAACAGGGACCTGCGATACCCGTCCATGCGGTCGAGGTGCGATGGAATCCCGAGGTACATCGCTACCAGGCCATGGACGCGACGTATGAAAATTTTATTGGAGAAGCGCCGGCACTCGAGCCTCTTCACCGCGAATTAATAAGATGAGCGCAGCCGCACAAACACTCCCCTCCGCCACACGCGCCGCGAAGCGCCCCTCCGCGGCGAAACATCTGCGCGCCCTGCTGCCCTACGTCGGCCGGTATAAGGGCAGCGTTGCGTTCGGCATGCTGATGAACGCGGGCCTGGGCTTGACGTCGGTCTTTTTCCCCATTTTGACCGGCGCTATTTTTGACACGCTTTCGGGCGAGTCGGTGCCGGTGCGCAAATTAGGACATGTGGGACAGATTGTGCTGGGGCCGCTCTTGAAGTATTACCATCCGGCAAGCCGCCAAACATTGGCTATATTTTGCGTGGCCTTGGTGGCGGCGATAGCCGTCAAGGGAATTTTTTCGTATTGGAATCGCTGGATTCTGATCGGGATTTCCCGGGACATTGAATACGACTTGCGAAACGATCTGCTGACTTCCCTCCTGAGGCAAGAGCCGGAATTCTACGTTCGCAACCGCACCGGTGAAGTAATGTCGCGCTGCACGAATGATTTGAACAACGTGCGAATGGTGCTCGGGCCCGGAATCATGTACAGCGCGACCACGATTGTAACCATGGTTCTAGCCGTAATTCTGATGGTTGCGATTTCGCCGCGCCTGAGCGTATGGGTGCTTCTTCCGGTTCCCGTTGTCGGTGTGGTCGTGTGGTACTTCGGGCAAGTCATTCACAAGCTGTACGAAAAGATTCAGGCTTCGCTTGCGACTTTGAGCGCCAAAGCACAGGAAAATCTTGCAGGAGTCCGGGTGGTGCGCGCCTACGCGCAGGAGATGGCGGAGCAAATAGGATTCGATGGTCCGAACCGTGAATACGTCAATCGTAACCTCAAGCTGATCGGCATGTGGAGCATGTTCATGCCGGCGCTTACGACGTTATTTGGAATGACTTTCCTGTTGGTGCTTTGGCAAGGCGGCATCAGAACCATGGCGGGATCGATTTCCCTGGGTGAACTCATCGCCTTTTACAACTTCATGGTGCTGTTGATTTTCCCGATGGTCGCGCTTGGATTCGTGACAAATATTTTCCAGCGCGGCGCGGCATCTATGGGACGAATCAATTACATCCTGGATGCGGAGCCGAAGATCAGCGATGCGGAAGCGCGTCCGGTTGCCGGAGCGGCAATCCGCGGCGCGGTCGAAATGCGGCATTTGACGTTCACTTACCCCACCACGCGAAGCGGAAGCGGAACGGGGCAGGCTGCGAGTGTCGCGGGATCTCAGGACGAACGTGGCGGCGCTCCGGCGCCGGTGTTGCGGGATATCAACTTGAAAATTCCGGCGGGGTCGACGCTGGCGATTGTCGGCCCAACAGGCAGCGGGAAGACGACGCTGGCCGCATTGATCGCGCGTTTATGGGAAGCGCCGGCGGGTTCTCTGCTGCTGGATGGGCGGCCGATCCGCGAATGGCCGATCGCCTTGCTGCGCGGGGCGATCGGGTTTGTGCCTCAAGATCCATTTCTTTTCAGCGATACTCTCGCGGAAAACATCGCGCTGGGCCAGGAAGAAGTGATCGCGGAAAGAGTATCTGCTGCCGCGACAGTCGCCAGTATTGACGCTGAAATCCTTGACTTCCCGGCGAAGTACGAAACGATGGTGGGCGAGCGCGGTATTACACTTTCCGGCGGACAGAAACAAAGAACGACTCTAGCGCGCGCCATCCTGCGCAATCCGAAGATCCTGATTCTCGATGATGCGCTTTCAAGCGTGGATACGGACACGGAAGAAAAAATCTTGCGCGGCCTGAAGGACGTGACGCGCGGCCGTACAACTATTTTGATCTCGCACCGCTGTTCGACCGTTCGGCACGCCGACGAGATCGTTGTGCTGCGCGACGGAGCCATCGTCGAACGCGGCAGTCATGACCAGTTGATCGCGCAGGCGGGCTACTATTACGACCTTTACCAAAAACAATTGCTGGAAGAGGAATTGGCGCGCGAATGAGCGATTTTCGCGAAGAAGAAGCGCTCGGGAAAGCATATGACGCGCGTTTGACGCGGCGTCTGATGGGCTACATGAAGCCCTACAAGGGCCAGGTGTGGCTCGCCCTGATGCTCACGCTTGCCGTCACGCCGCTCGAAGCGGTGCCCCCAATCCTATGGGCCGTGGCGATAGACAAATACATTCTGCCTGTAACCACGGGGAAAATGAGCTTCGCGGCCGGCGTTCATGGCGTGGGTTGGATTACGATTATTTTTGTGGGCGCCTTGTTGTCCGGTTTCAGTTTGCAATATGTGCAAATGCGTGTGATGCAAAACGTCGGCCAGAAAACGATGTATGACATGCGAAAGGCGATTTTTGCTCGCCTGCAAGTCTTGCCTATGAGCTTCTATGACAAGAGCCCCGTGGGGCGCCTGGTAACCCGCGTAACCACGGACGTGGACGCGCTGAACGATTTGTTCGCGGCGGGCGTCGTCGCAATGATCAACGATGCCTTCTTGCTTGTTTTTTTCGTGGCAATTCTGCTTTATTTGAACTGGCGTCTTGCGCTGGCAACGCTTTGCGTGCTCCCTCTGATTTTGGTCGCCACTTGGCTCTTCCGGAACAAAGCGCGCGACGGCAACCGGCGTATCCGTACGGCGATTGCTCGCATCAACGCTTTCCTGAACGAACACATCAGCGGCATGGCGATCGTCCAACTATTCAGCCGTGAGAAGAAATCTCGAGCTGAATTCGCGAATCTGAATCGCGTGCACATGGAAGCGTATAAGGACGTCATCTTCGCATTTGCACTTTTCTACCCGGCGGTGGAATTCTTCAGCACCCTCGCTATTGCCCTGGTTTTCTGGTTCGGCGGGTTGCGCGTACTTTCCGGCGTGGTGCAAATCGGCGTGCTGTTTGCCTTCATGCAATATGCGCAACGCTTCTTCCGCCCCATTCAGGACCTGAGCGACAAATTCAACATTCTGCAAAGCGCAATGGCGGCTTCCGAGCGCATTTTTAAGCTGTTGGATGAGCCGATTCCTGCGTCCGCCTCGATGGGCGCGCGGCCCTTGGAAAAGCCGTTGGGCGAAGTCGAATTCCGGAACGTTTGGTTCGCTTATCGCGGTGGCGAGAACCCTACCGACGAAGATTGGGTGCTGCGCGATGTTTCCTTCCGTGTGCCGCCGGGACAAACGGCGGCCATCGTGGGACATACAGGCGCGGGCAAGACGACGGTCGTCCAGCTCCTGCTGCGCTTCTACGATATTCAACGCGGGCAAATTCTGCTCGATGGCACGGACATCCGCGAATTCAACGTTCAGGATTTGCGAAGGCAGTTCGGCATCGTGCTGCAGGATCCATTCCTGTTTACGGGCACGCTCGAATCCAACGTGAAGCTCGGCACGGAGGGCATTGATCGCGCGAGTGTCGAAAGCGCTCTACGGGAAGTTGGATTGGGTCCGCTCATGGAAACGCTGCCCCATGGCGTCGAGACAGAAATCAGCGAGCGCGGCGCCACTCTTTCCGTCGGCCAGCGCCAACTGGTGAGCTTCGCCCGCGCCCTCGCGCACAATCCGCGCTTCCTGATTCTGGATGAAGCTACTTCCAGTGTGGACACGAAAACCGAACAGATGATCCGCGAAGCGCTGGACAGGCTTCTCCACGGGCGCACGGCCGTCGTAATCGCGCACCGGCTGAGCACCATTCAGCACGCGGCTGCAATTCTGGTGTTCCACAAAGGCCGCTTGCGCGAGCAGGGATCTCATCAACAACTGCTCGCTATGCGCGGCATTTATTACCGGCTCTACCAGCTCCAGTATAAGGATCAGGAGTTGCGCCTGCCCGTGCCGCCGGACTCCGCCGGAAACATGGCCGGAGCGCCGGTGCCGGCGAGCGATTGAAAACGGGCCTGATCATTCCAGCGACTGTTTCGGCAACAGTTTCGACAACAATTGTTCCGCGGTAAACGGTCCACCAACATGTTTCTCGCACAAACACTGCTGAAGACGAATGCCTCCTGAAATGAGCTCGCCGCAAATCCTTATTTCCGCGGGCGAAGCTTCGGGCGACATGTACGCCGCGCGGCTGGCCGCGGAAATCAAGCAGCGCACCGGCGCGCACTTTTTCGGCATGGGCGGCGCGCGAATGGCCGAGGCGGGCGTGGACCTGGTGGCGCATTCTTCGGAAGTCGCCGTCTCCGGCTTCAGCGAGGTATGGAGCAAATTGCCGCTGCTGCGCGCCGCGATGCGGCGCTTATCCGCCGAGGCCGCCGCGCGCAAACCTCAACTCGCAATCTTGACGGACTTCCCCAGCTTCCATTTGCGTCTGGCGCGCAAGCTTCAGCGGCAAAAGATCCCCTGCGTTTGCTTTGTAGCGCCGCAGTTCTGGGCTTGGCGGCCGTGGCGCGCGAAGCTGATCCGGCGCCGATTTGTGCGCGCGCTCTGCATTTTTCCATTTGAAGAAGAGTTTTACCGCAGGGCCCGTGTAGCCGTGTCCTTCATCGGGCATCCGCTTGTGGATATTGTGCGCCCATCCATGCCTCGCGCGGATTTTCTTGCCCGCTACAAACTGGATGGCTCGCGTCCAATCGTAGCGCTGCTGCCCGGCAGCCGCGTGAACGAAATCCAGCGCAATTTGCCGCCGGTGCTTGGCGCCTGCGAGCAAATTCTCCGGCGTGAACCTGGCTGCCAATTCGTTCTCGCGCTTGCATCAGGAATCACTGCGGAATTAATCGCCAATATCGGAACGGCGGAAGCAACGCTGCGTCTGCTATCCGGCGGCTTGGAGCACTCTTTCCCCGTTCGCGCGGGCGCAAATCTGCGAATCGTTACGGGAGCAACCTATGACGCGGTGGCGGCGGCGACAATCGCCGTCGTGGCCAGCGGCACGGCTACCGTGGAAACAGCGTTGTTGGGCACACCGATGGTAGTCGTTTACCGCGTGGCACGGCTGACGGAGCTTATCCTGCGCACATTTATCACTACAAAGTTCGTCGCCATGCCGAATCTAATGGCGGGACGCCGCATCATCCCCGAATTGCTTCAGCAGGATTGCACTGCGCCGCGCATTGCGGCTGAAGTGATACGCTTGCTGGACTCGCCGGAGGCCCGCCTGGAAATGCAGCGCGATCTGGCCGGCGTACGGGAGAAACTCGGACCAGGCGGCGCGATTGACCGCGCGGCCGAAATCATAGTAGGGATGCTATAAGGCCGTGCCGCCGTTTTGAAAAACACCGCTGGCAACTCAGGACGGTCTCTCTGCTATCCTAGTAGTATCGGCACGGTCTATGGATTCGGAAATGAGGTTCCCTTGCATCTGAAGATCTTCACAATGAGATTTCTGGCCGTTCTTCTGGTTACTGCCTGCGGGATGGCGCCGGGCGCGCATGCGCAGGGTCCCTTGACGCCGCCACCTATGTCGAAGGCCGACTTCCGTGCCACGCATTATGACGTGATGGCTACCGTTGTTCCGGCCAAGCAAATGCTGACCGTTCATGCCACCGTGGATTTTGTCGCGAGCGATACTTCGAGCATTGTGCAGGTCGAGCTTCATCCGAATCTGGCGGTCACCGCCGTGACCAACGCCGCCGGTGTAGCCATGGGCTTTCAACGCGACGCGCGGAATCCCCTGATTCTCCGCGTCAGCCTGAATGCGCCGATTGGGGCTACTCAAAGTGTGACGCTGAACTTTGACTATGGCGGGCCGCTCGCTGGCGTAGAGAACAGCCCTATCCCTGGAGTATGCCTGGCGTCGATCAATCCCGACGGCGTGTATTTGCTGCAGCCTGCGCGATGGTTCCCGCTCACGTCTTATCCCACGAATCGCTACACGGGCGTTTTCAAAATTCAAGTGCCGGAATCCTTCACGGTTGCGGGCACGGGCAAATCAACAGGTCCCCCGCAAATCATTTCGGATAAGGCCATAGTCCCTGAAATCATCAAGCCGGGCACGCTTCCTCCGGCGCCAACCGCGCAGAAGCTCTTTACATTCCGCGATGACCGTGAGGAGGAAAGCGGCACGTTCGCGGCGGCTGTCTACAAAATGACTCCCGTGGATGACGACGGCGTGAAGATACCCGTTTTCACTTTCCCTGCTTCCAATCAGGGAGCGGAACTCTTCGGCCACGACGCCGCGAAAATCATCACCGACTTCTCCGATGAATTTGGCCCATTGGGCGATCCAAGCATGACGGTTGCGGAAATACCTGACGGAAGCCTTCCTGGATTTGCCGCCCCCGGGCTCGCGCTCGTAAGCCAGCACTCGTGGGACTTGCGCGGGAATACAACGCTGCTTTCCCGCCTGATTGCCGCGCAGTGGTTCGGTGTTTCCGTGATGCCCGCAAGCGCGGCTGATGTTTGGGTGACGGACGGAATGGCGAGCTACTGCGTGGCGGTTTATGCCGGACACGATTTAGGCAAAGAGGCTGAAGACCGCGCTGTGGAAAACTTTGCCGTCGGCGCCCTGATGTTCGATGACGTTGCGCCCATCATACAGGCAAGCCAGCTGAAACCGTTTACGAGCCAGTACCTTTCCGTGGTGGAAGACAAGGGGGCCGTGGTTTTCCACATGCTCAGCGCTTACATGGGAGAGGATGTGTTCCACGCGCTGGTGCGGGATTTCTACAGCCGGTACGCGGGACGGAGCGCGAGCATCAATCAATTTGAGGCGCTCGCTCAGCAATATATGGACGCCAAGACCTCGGGAAGACCGGTCGTCGCACCGCAAACGAGGTTATCAGCGAACGCGCTGCCGCCCGTTCCGCCCGCAAGCACCCACAGCCTGGGCCCATTCTTCGCGCAGTGGGTTAGCTCCACGGGTGTGCCCGAATTCCACCTCGATTACAAAGTCTATCGCAACACAAAAGGCTTTCAGGTCGTGGGCAAAGTGAATCAGAGTCTGGATTTGTTCAGTATGCCGGTCGAAATGGAAGTGCAAACGGAAGGAAATCCGGAATTCAAAACGATTCAGATTACAGGCGCCGAAACGCCGTTTACCATTGATTCATTCGGCCGGCCGAAACCGGGCGGAATCACGCTGGATCCCCACGACTATATTCTGAAAGCCAGTCCGCGGCTTCGCATTCGCGCCGTCATCGCGCGTGGAGAAGCGTTCGCGGAACAGGGAAAGTATCTCGACGCGATTGACCAATACCAGAAAGCGCTTGACGAGCAAAAAAATAATGCCCTGGCCCTGTTCCGGATGGGTGAAGCTTTCTTCTACCAGAAAAACTATACGGTGGCGGCCAGCTCATTTCGCAGCGCGATTGGCGGAGACACGGACCTGACCACCAAGTGGGTGGAAACCTGGTCCCACATTTACATGGGTAAGATTTATGATCTCACCGGCCAGCGCGAGCGCGCCGTGAATGAGTACCGGCTGGCTTCGCAATCAAGAGACAATACCGGCGGGGCGCAAGACGAAGCCAAAAAATACATGGCCCAGCCCTACAAAGAATCTAACTAGGCGCGCGAGCTACAGCGCGCACGGAATAGTGCTGCAATCCATTCCTTCGCGTCAGATTTGCGCGAGCCCCACAAGCGGAACAGCGCCAATCCCCTTCCGTTGAATCAGCACGCGGAACGTTTCACCCATTCCCTCCGGATGAATCAGCGTTGAAAGCTGAAGCTGTGCGCGCAACCGGTCGGTTTCGCTTTGGCCGGAGTCGTAAATATCCGCGAATTCGTTTTCACGGCCAAGCGCCAGCAGAAACCGGCTCTGCGGCGCAAATCCCGCAATTTCAAACCCGGCATCTTTGCCCCAGAGTTCGAGCGCCGTGAAATTGGCGTGCGCCGTAAGATCCTGCTCGCCGGGCGCGGCGTAAAAATCTTCGCTCACCCGATGATCGCGATAGGCGAGCAACGTGCCTCGCATGCGCCGCTCGCTGAACAGATCGAGCGCAGAGTAGCCGTAGTCCACCGTAAGTGTGAATCCGCGTTCCAAATGCTCCGCGGCGTCCGCTATCCAATCACAGGCGGCCAGCCCTGCTTCCGCCTGCTGGCCTTCTTTTAAAGTAATTCCCAGCCGGTGAAAGTAATCCGTAAGGCGCGGAGTGGAAATAGGGCCGGGCGTGTCGCCCAGCTTTCCTCCCACAACGCCGGCATAAATCTCGCGCAGTCCACCCGCTTGCTGGAGCACTCGATGCACCGGCATCGCGTCAAACATTTCATTTGAGAGCAGGCAGCCAGCGGGAATTTTGGCTGGAAGCACGCCGCTGGATTCTGCGTGGCCGCTGGCAAGATGCGCGAAGAGAGCAGCGGCATGAGCGGCGCGGCGCGCGGCGGAACGTTCGACGGCAACGTACTGCAGCGCATCGTAGAATTCCGGCAGGTGCGCGGCGCTGAAATCGAGAATGTGAGCGGCGAGACGTCCAACTCCGGCGCCTGACTCAACGACGGAGAACGGCGCCGGCCGGTCCAGAACGCGCCACATTTGCTCCAGCTGCCGCGCGAGCAGCCGCCCGAATATAGGATGAACATCCACGCTCGTGTAGTAGTCGGCGAAACGCGTGCGTTCCGGACGGCTGTAATATCCATGCGCGGGATTGTAGAGACACTCTTCCATATACTCCGCGAACGTCATCGGCCCGCGCTCGGCGATGCGCGCGGCCAGCTCGCGGCCGAGCGGCGTTTCCCGTGTGGCGGGCGATGAGTTCATGTGTCGCTGCGTTGCGGATTCAGAGTGAACATTTCGATGACGTAGTCGTGCAGACAGTCGTAAAGTTGCCGCTGGAAGCTCCAAGGAAATTGCGCATTTTCAATTTCCCGCGGGCGCAAAAGAAAAACATAGCGGTGCACCTCCACGCCCTCCGGCTTAAACCGAATCTCGACCTCCACGCCTTCCGCCGCCGGCCGCGCTTCAAAATCAAACAGCGGATGTTCGTAGCGCGTGAGCTCGTGGCGCACTTTTTCAGCGAGGGCTTCCACCACGCTAGCCGTTCCCTGCTGCGCCGGCATTTTTGGCGAATTCCGTTTGGAGAGAGCGGAAAACCTCCTGAAATACCTGCAGCGCCGCTGCGTCATACAAAATGAAGTCAACGCGATCGAGTGATGTTTCTCCGCTCAGGTGCTTCATGGTTTCGCGAAGCATAATTTCCGCGCATTCACGCGAAGGAAAACCCGCGATGCCCGTCCCGACGGCGGGAAACGCGATGCTCACGAGCCCGTTTTCCGATGCGATCCGCAGCGAATGCGCCGTCGAACTGCGAAGCGCTTGCGCCGTGGCGCGCCCGCCAAGCTGCATGCTCGCGGCGTGTATCACATGCCTTGCGCGCAGCTTCCCCGCCCCCGTGATGGCCGCGCCGCCGATGGGGATCGAGCCGATCTCATCACATTCGCGCTGAATTGTTTCGCCGCCCTTGCGCCGGATGGCGCCCGCCACGCCTCCTCCAAGCTGCAAATCGTTGTTCGCGGCATTCACGATCGCGTCAGCGCCGCTTTCCGTCAAATCGCCAACCGCCATGTGAATTTTCGCCAGAGGATTCTGCACGGATTTATTCGCAGCCGTCATTTCTTTGCCATCATATCAGAGCGGAAGTACCGGAGGGATCCACGCGGCATCTGCTGAGGGACGCGGCAAAATCAGTTTCTTGCGAGCATCCCATCTCTCGAAACTGCATCCCCGCAGGTGCCGAACATGGCGTCACCCGCCGCATTTCGGCTCCAAAGTTGTATATTGTCCTGAATCTTGTTAGAACTACCTTGAATCTAAAGCTGCTAGGAGGTTTCCCCCATGTCCAAACCTCGAAGAGAATTCTTTAGGGATTTACTGGCTCTCGGTGCTTTCCAGGCCTTTGCTGTTTCGCCCGCTGCCGCGCGGAACATGGCCTCTTTTCTGGACGAATCCTCACTCCAAGAATTGAACCCCGATGTTGACGCGAAGTCCCTCAATTTCTGGAATGGCTTTCTCGATTCCGATGCCACGCCGATTACACGGTCTGGAGTGCAGATGCGCGGAGGGCCTGGCGGAGCGGATGCGGGAGCACAGCCTGTATTCCTGCACTATGATACCGAAGGTTTCAAGAATGCCGCCCAAATCGACTCGAGCAAGCTTCTTGACGGAGGCGACGTCGCCGTCAGTTTGAATACTTCAACGATAAGAGTTTCGCCCGATGACCAGGCCACATTCGACCGCCTTCAAAATGCGCAAATCCGCGTGGACGTGGCGCAAAGAAATTCGATGCTTCCCGTGTTGGAAGCGATGGCTTACACCGTCGTCGCGGGAATGGTATCCGTCAAGACGGAAGTTCTGGCGGTGCGTAAAGGGGCCACCGCCGCCGAAAAAACCGCCGCTACGAAACCCGTTCAGAGCATCAGCGTGGACTCGGACGCAACATGGCAAAAAATGCAAAATATCATCCTGCCAGGCGGCGAGGGCAGATGGGCGCTGAACCTGGAAGCGCAAAAGAAGGATTCTCTGTTCTGCAAGATCCTCCAAAATGTGGTCAAGTACGGCGGCACGTTTGCGCCGATGATCGGTCTCCCCGGTATCGCCATGTCCGCGCTTCAATCCTTTAATACTCTCTACGGCGCCATTCACGCCGAACCTGTGCAGATTATCAAATCCAATCCGCTTCGCGTTTTTGCCACGCAGGACGCGGTGAATAAGACCGGCTCGCCGGGATCTGTCACCGGCCTCATGCTGAAGAGCGGCACGTATATTCTGGTGCCCGCCAAACAAGCGCCCACAGCGGCACAGTTGCAGAACCTCACCGTCATGCAGGGGCGCCTCGTTCCGCCAAAGACTGCCATCGCGGATCTGGACGATGCCGCCGCCGACACCCTCAAGAACGTCACCTATGTCACCTTCGACGTTCAGGTTGAACCCACGAATGTCCTGAATGGCGGCCCTGCGCCGAAGAAATCAGCTTCATGATGAAAGGTGCTTCACAATGAACCCGCACGCAAACAGGTAATGCCATTGTGTTTGGTGCTGGTTGATCCTGTGGATTGAAGGAATTCGGAGAAAGACCAACCCCGCGCGGCCCACGCGAGCCGGCTCTAATGGCAACTGGAATCGTCGGTAAATACGCCGCTGACTAGCATGGAATTCAGAAATTGTCCGCAAGCCCTGATCTGCGCCAGCGCCGCGTCTTTTTGCAGGGTGTTTGGGTCAACCTCCCTCGCCCCATTCAAAGCTTGGCGATCCGCAAACACTCCGTTCGACCAGGCCGTCAGTTTGTCGTACTCATTCCTGAGAAGCTGGGCCGCATTTCGATCCGCGTCCGTGGACGCAGCTACCGTCGCCTGACTGAGACCTGCATTTACTTGATCATGATATTCCGAAGCCAGCGTCCCGCTGGCAGCCAAGCCGTAAGTAATCATGGCCACGACCGCTCCCCGCAACTCTCTCATTTCCTCCAATTCGGCGATCGCTGCGGTCGCAAACTCTCGTGATAGTCCGGGCGTCGCAGGTACCGCGCCCGCCGGCTGCGGTGTTTGTGAGGCGGAGCCACTCGGCACAACGCGCGGCTCCGAACCGGGCATTGTCAGCACGACCCGGCTGGACTCGATTGTAACCGCGCCATTCATGATGTGAGCCAGAGTTTCAATATCAACATAGGAGTGGCCGTCAATCTGCCGCACGATTGCTCCCGCGCTTTTTCCATTCACGACTAATACTTTGTCGGTTGTGCCTTGCGCTACAAGAACCCCCGCGACGGACAAAACAAGTCCAAATAGAAGGATGAGTCGAAAATTGCGATGTCTGTACATGACGTGCTCCCCGGCTCACATCCTGCAAGCCTTAATTGCCTTGCCCTGAGTCTACTATGAGATGCTGCGCATCAGCGCACGGTGGCGCGGATGGGGTACCTGCTTTGACTTGCCGCACCCCCGCGCATAAAATCGTCCTTACATTCCTCGACGGAGTGCGCGCCTGCGAGGCGCAATTCCGGGGGAAACCACCATGCGGAACCGCATACTTTCCTTTATTGCCGCAATCTTTGTTGCTGCGCTCCTTCTTGGATTCGCCGGGCCGCTCTCCGCGCAAACTCCGCAATTGAGCGACGTTGGAATCGTTTCCTTCGCCAATTCAGGCTCCGCCGCCGCGCAGCCGTATTTCCTTCGCGGGCTGGCGCTGCTGCACGATTTTGAATACGACGACGCTGCCGCGAATTTCCGAAAAGCGCAGCAAATCGACCCCGGCTTTGCCATGGCCTATTGGGGAGAGGCCATGACCTACAACCATCCCTTGTGGTCCCAGCAGGACGCCGACGCGGCGCGGGCCGTGCTGAACCGTCTCGCGACGAATCCGCAAGCACGCGAGGCAAGGGCCGGCACCGAACGCGAACGTGATTATCTCCGCGCTGTCGAAATTCTCTACGGGGTAGGCACAAAAGAAGCCCGCGATGACCGGTATTGCGCTTACATGGCGGACTTTCACAAGAAATATCCCGATGACGTGGACGCCGCTGCGTTCTACGCGCTTTCTTTGATGGGCACGTCGCACAATGGACGCGACATTCCCACCTACATGCGTGCGCTCGCGATCCTCGAGGATCTTTTCTACGCCAACCCAAATCATCCCGGTGTCGCCCACTATCTCATCCACGCCACGGACGATCCCGTCCATGCCCCGCTCGGCCTGCAAGCCGCGGAACGCTATTCCAAAATTGCCCCCGCCGCCGCGCACGCACAGCACATGACCTCTCACATCTTTATCGCGATGGGCATGTGGGACGATGTGGTGCACGCAAATGAAATCGCCACCAGCATTGTGAATAAACAGAACGCCGAAAAAAATAAGCCGCCGGTGTATTGCGGCCACTACAGCTACTGGCTCGAGTACGGCTATTTGCAGCAGGGCCGCATGCGCGACGCGCTGACGGCGCTGGAAAACTGCGGCAAATCGGCCAGCCGCGCTCCCGCCGCGAACCCGCCCGGCAAGAACTCAGAGGCCAAGATGGACCTCGATCCCGATAATTCACTCCTGAGTTCCTACGCCGTGATGCGCACGCGCTATCTGATTGACACGGAAGACTGGAACGGCGAAATCGCCAAGCAGAAATTCCCAGAACGCGGAGACGCCGCCGCGCGCCTGACTTTCGATTTTGGCACCGGCTACGCGGCAATCAATCGCGATGATTTGCCGGCCGCCCACGCCGCGCTCGCGGATCTTCAACTCGCACGCCAAAAACTCCGCCCCACGGCCAGCAGCTATCCTTCCGAAATCCAGCGCGAAAACATCCTCGACCATGAACTCCAAGCCATGATCGAAGCCTCCGAAGGAAAATTGCCGCAGGCCATCGAATCCGTTCGCAAATTAGCTGCCACCGAAACGGCCATGCCCTTCGAGTTCGGCCCTCCCTTCATAGAAAAACCCTCCTACGAACTTTTGGGAGAATTTCTCCTAAAGGCAGGAAAACCCGCCAACGCCCGCGACGCCTTCCAATCATCTCTGCAACGAGCGCCGGAGCGAACAAGCTCCCTCACCGGCCTCGAGCGCGCCGACAAAGCCGCCGGCGACATCGAAGCCTCCAACAAAGTGCAAGAAAAACTTAAGCAGATCTGGCACCTGGCGGATCACGCTCCCGAGCGCGCAGACCCATGAATCGCCGTCAACCGTGCGTCGGAGCCACCGGGCCCTCAATAGTCATAATCGCATTTGACCTTAAATCCCTCTTGGTGCGCGCGGTCACAGAAGTATTTCTGCATGTCGGCTAATTGTCTGAAGTTCTTGGGCGCGTCCGGGTAGAGCTTATGGAGGCTGTCCTCGGCAGCGGCGACGATGTTGAAGGACATATCATGAAGCGCAGTTCCAACTAAATATGGAATTGCTGGATGAAACTTACATTTCCCGAACAACTCGACACTGGTCTGATACTGTAAGCTGCCTTGATCGCGATATACTCCGGTGCTCAGTTTCTCCAGTGCTTGTGGATCGCACTGCTTGGCCAGATAATTCACAGGGAAATAATCATCCTCCCCGTCCTCAATTTTCTCTGCAACAATCCTCCGCATAAACTCGGTTACTTCAGGTGAATCAACTTGATATGCCGCTTTCTCGATTCCGTTTCTAGCCATAAATTTTGGCTCATTCCAGTACTGGCGAAGCACCTGACTAACGGCCCCCCGCCTAACAATTTCATTGGCAATGTCCCAGTCTCCTTGCTGACATATTTTCCAATCGTCGAAGCAGGCGACTAGTTTGTCCAATGAAAGCGTTCTGAGACACTGCTTGGGGGATACATCGTTGGATGTCTGCGCGGAAATCGTCACAGCAAGAAGCATGAATGCTAACCAACACGCGGCACGCAGTTTCATCGCGGCTCCAGACAGGAGCGAGTTTATCACCATGAAACAAATCCTGCGCCCCGTGCCGCGCTCCTTGTTGTCCAGGGGTGCGAATCCAACTTTGCCTTTCAATTCGAATATTCATCCCTCGCCTCTCTCAACCGTTACATTTTTACGCGCACTTTTCTCTTGACAATATATAACCCTTTGGTATACTACATTGCAGACTGGCTGACCAATTCGAATAACCTTCCCGAATTGGAACTCGCCTACCCTGCCGGATACTCGAAATCCATTGGATTAGAACCGTTTTCATAAGAGTTTCAATACGCGGACTTCTAAGTCCCTTAGAATGTGCACTTACGAAGGGGATTTCGTAAGTCCCTTATTTTCAGTATAGGAGTTACTGATTGATTAAAAGCTAAGTCCTTTAGAATGCGCACTTACGAAAACGCCCTCTCGTAAGTCCATTAGAATGCGCACTTACGAAAAACATGGGGGAGGGGGCTAGGCCTGAGTGGCGCAGGCATTCGTGCCTGCGGGTTCTGGTTGAGAAAGGGAAACTATTACTCCGCCGGCGGGTAATCGAAAACGCCGCGACCGGACTTGCGGCCCAGACGCCCCGCTTTCACATATTGCTTGAGCAGCGGCGCGGGACGGTATTTTTCTCCCAGCGTTTTATGGAGATATTCGAGGATGGAAAGCCGCACATCGAGACCGACCAGATCCACGAGCTCGAAAGGGCCCATCGGATGATTCAAACCAAGCTTCAAAGCTTTATCAATATCGGCGGCGGTGGCGATTCCCTCTTCCAGCATGAAGAAGGCTTCGTTGCCGATCATCGCGTTGATGCGGCTGGTGATGAATCCGGGGGCTTCGCGCACCACGACAACTTCCTTGCCCATGCGCGCGCCGGCTTCGCGGCAGGCGGCAATCGTATCTTCGGAAGTTTCCAGGCCGCGAACGACTTCGAGCAGTTTCATCTTCGGAACGGGATTGAAAAAATGCAAACCGACGCACTTTTCGGGGCGGCATGTGATCGCGGCCATTTCGGTGATGGAAAGCGAGGAAGTGTTCGAGGCAAAAATCGCGCCGGGCTTCGCGAATTTATCGAGCAGCGTGAATATTTCGAGTTTGATTTCCATTTCCTCGGGCACGGCCTCGATCACCATGTCCGCTTCGCGGCACGCTTCCTCGACGGAATGTGCGGAGCCAAGCTGGGCGAGCGCGCGGTCGCGCTGTTCGGCGGTAAGTTTGCCGCGCGTTACGCCTTCTTCCAGCGAAGTGCGGATGTACGCGAGGCCTTGATCGAGCATGGACTGCGCCACATCTTCAAGAATGGTTCTGTAACCGCCGAACGCCGCGGCATACGCGATGCCGCGTCCCATGGTGCCCGCGCCGATTACGGCGATTGTTTTCACTTCCATTGTGCGTCGCTCCTAAAAATCGTTCGTCGCTCCTGGGGAGCGTGCATTGCTCCTAGCGCCGGACGGGGAAAAGCCGCGCGGCGTTATCGTACAGAATTTTGCGGCGCGTCGCTTCCGTCAGCGGCAGCGCCATGAATTTTTCAATGTTCCCGCGAATTTCCGGCACGCCGGGGCCCGGCCAGTCCGTGCCCCACAACACTTTATCGGCGATGTCTTCAATGCGCGGAAAATATTCCAGAAGTTTCTGCGGCGGAATGCCGGAAATATCCATATACATATTTTTGTGCCGCCGGACGAGAAAGAAAGCCTCGTTCATCCAGAGAGGACGCCCGCCGTGCGCCAGAATTACAACGAGATCGGGATAGTCTACGCAGACGTCATCGGCAAGCATCGGTTGAGCATGCACATTCCGCGCGCCAGGGAAAATGGAAGTGCCGGTATGAATCATCACCGGCATTCCATGTGCTTGCGCGCGGTCGTAAACCAGCGCGAGCGGGCCAAGCCCCTCGCGATACGCGTTCGGCGAATAGACTTGATGTGCGGGATGCACCTTCAATCCTCGAATGCCGAGCCGCGCGAGGCGATCCACTTCGGCGCCGGCGTCAACCACAAAGCGCGGATGAACCGAGCCGAAAGCGATCAGCCGCTCCGGCGCGACGGAGCAATAGTTCGCGATCCAGTCATTCACTTCGGGCGGAAAACCGATAACGTCTGGACTCACATAGTTGATAAGCCCGGCGCGTTCGACGCCGAGCGAATCGAGAAATCCGAGAAACGCTTTCGAGTCGGCGGAATAGCGCTCGACATCCGCGTAATCCTTGCGGCCGCGCTTGATGAGCGCCAGCGCCTCGGGCTTGAACATGTGCAGCGGCTGAATGTGGATGTGAATGTCTATGATGGGCGGCGTCAATCAGTCGGCTCCTGGAGTCGTCATTGAGGAAGCGTCAATCACCTGCAAAATGGATCAGCTCTCTTACTAAATTATTTCACCAATTCCTTGAGCGCTTTTTCGTCGCAGCCCAGAACCGTTTCATCCCCGCGGATAACAACAGGACGGCGAATCAGGTTTGGCTCGGCGGCCATCAGGCGAATGGCTTCGGCGCGCGAAGGCGGTTTCGCGGACATTTTCCTACGCCGGTAAAGCTCGTTTCGAGTATTCAGAAAGGGAATGTAATCGCGGCCGCCGATCAGCGCGTCGAGTTCAGCGGCGCTCAGGCGTTCCTTATCGAGGTTGCGCAACTCGAGCTCCGCGCCGGATTTTTCGAGCAGGGCGCGCGCTTTGCGGCACGAGGTGCACGATGGCTTTTGCAGGAATCGGATTTTTGCTTTTGCCTTGGGCACGATGTCTTTCTAATATCTCGCCACGCGCGGATCAATTTCTGTTGACCAGCGCTCGATGCCGCCGGTAAGCGACCTCGCGCCATCAATGCCCTGCGAGCGCAGCCAAGCCGCGGCGTTCAAGCTCCGCATCCCGTGGTGGCAATAAATCACGATTTCTTCGGCTTCCGCGAAAAGCGCCATATTCGCGGGCAGCGTGTTGAGCGGAACAAGCTTGGCACCTTCAATGGTGCATACCTGGGCTTCCCACGGCTCGCGCACATCCACGACGAGCACCTTCGCGGCTTGGTCGAGTTTCTGTTTCAGTTCTTGTGGTGCGATTTGTATGTCGTCCAAGATTTCCCTTTCATTCCGGATAAGCGGTTAATTCATGGCGAACGTCATCGCGCCAAAGTCAATTGTCGCCATGTGGGACTGGCTGAAAATATCCATTCCCGCGCGGCCAAAATAGTACTTACCGCGATCAGCCGCAACCTTCATTAGGACCTGTGCAGGCTGCAAAACGGCATTGAAGCCGCCAATGCCCAGGTGAACCACGGGCAATGTGACAACGTCGAAATCTTCGGTTCCAGTGAATCCCGTGAGCGTTCTTGATTCCTTCTTGCCAGACTGGCTTAACAATTCTGAAAACTCCTTTGCGAAAGGAGGCCAAAGCTCGGAATCACTGGCGCCGGTATCCAGGATGAACTCAAGACGGCGATGCTGGAATTCAATTTGCGTGACTGGGTCTTGTGCATCGAAACAAATATTGGACCGCGAGATTTCTTTAGGGCCCCCGGCAAAACCGAACTCGACGGCGCCATCGCGCTTCCAACGCAGGGTTTGAAATCCAAACATGACCGGCAATCCAAGGATGCCGCGCTTGCCGGACGGAAAACCAACGAATGGCTCCCGATCATCAGGCAAAACCAAAAACGCTACGTTGGTGAAATGAAAATTACCGACAACAATTTCCTTCGCCACGGCGATGCGGTTGTTGGTGCTTGTTTCTCCGGTTTCGCCGCTGAGAATCAGTCCATTGTCATTGAACTTCATACCCAGCCGGACCGCTTCCGATTCGCTGACGGCAGACATGTTGGCATCGGAGTCAAGAAGAAACGTCGCCGGCTTTCCGTCGACAGAAAGAGGAACGGCCGCACTCGCGCCGAGCATTTCATAGTGAAGTGAAGAAGCCCCCCGAGAAGTGATCGCCATGTCCGGAATTCCGCTCATCGCAGCGAGGGCGGCCCGATCGCCGTTGCTAACCGGCTTGCCGGGATTTGAGGCAATTTTCTCATTAAGCCTCGCCACGAACTGGGCATACAGGCCGGAGCGCATGTCAAGAGCCATTAGCATTTCGCGAGCTTCGCGCGCTTCTTGAGATGCAGGGGCGGCGGCGATCACGCGCTGGAGATAAGTTTCCGCCTCCTCGCGCTGATTGAATGCGGAGGCAACAGCGCCCTGATAGAGAGCGGGCGCATTCGTCCCGCTGATGGCGCCTCGAAGCTCAAACCAGTGATGGCCCGCATAGAGAGACTGCAAATCCGGGCCGGGCCGGTCAACCGCTGAGCCGGATGCGGCGACCAGCAAAAAAAAGAGGGCCGCTATGGCGCGGATTGACACCGGCCGCGCAGATAGTTTTGAACTAGAGCGCAGGCGATTTGAAATACCTTTGCGCATAAGTGCGGGTTGCCATGAGCGTTGCACGGATTTTCTGCGAATTGCTGTTACCTCCCGCGCCAACTCGGCGGCCGCTTTTCCATGAAGGCGCGGATACCCTCGCGCGCGTCTTCCGTCTTCATCAACTGGTTCAAATAGACTTGCTCGATTCTTCCGAGGTCGCCATCAAAATCCTCGCGCAAGCGGCGGCGCATCGCGCGGCCGGTAAGTTTCAATACGGCAGGGCTTAGGGTGCGCAGCTCCGCAATGAAATCACGCACGGATTTATCCAACGCGCCATCGGGCACGATCTGGTTCACCAGACCAAGTGTTTTTGCTTCGGCCACGGAAATCACGCGCCCGGTAAGGATCAAGTCCATCGCCGAGCGGGGACCGATGAGATCCGGAAGCGTGAGCATCGCCACAGGCGGGAAGCATCCAAGTTTTATTTCCGGCAGGCCAAACTGTGCGGACTCTGTAGCGATTACAAAATCGCAAAACGCCGCCAGTTCCATTCCACCGCCCAGGCAGTGCCCATTCACGGCGGCGATCGTGATGCAGTCCGCGCGTGCAAGCTGGCGAAAAACATGGTGAAACGCGGCCAGCATGGAGCCGACGCGATCCGGCGCGTGATCGGCCACTTCCGCGCCCGCCGAAAACGCTTTGCCGCCTTCGCCGCAGAAGATCAGGAAATCACACGCGCCTCCGGGGGGATCCAGCAGTTTCGCAAGCGCGCGCGACAATGACTTCATCATGGCGATATCCAGCACGTTGAGAGGAGGGCGATCCAAAGTTACCCACACGGTGCGGCCCTCCGTGCGCAAATGCACGTTATCGCGGCCTGGAATTTCGGCGCCGGGAGAGAGGCTATCTGTCATTGTCCGTTCACGCCTCCTGAAACCGCAGCATTCATGATGTTCAGAGCTGCCGCGAAAATCCCATATGCGCGGCCGATAGGCAATGCATTGCTAATCCTCGGGACGAGTCTTCGAGCCGGATTTCCTGCCCGCTCCAGATTCCATTTCTTTCAGGAAACGCGCCAGTTGCCGGAAATAGCGCAGCTTCACGCCGCCCGCGGCGGCATTCTTGGCGCTGCTGGAAGGCAGCACGAAGACGCGCGCGCCGTAAATAGGTTCAGGCTGCAGGCCAAGCACGCACGGCCGTTGCGCAAACTTTTCATAAACATTCTTCCCGTTGAATGCCACGACACGCGGCGCGAATTGTTCGAGCTTCTGCGCGAGCACCACGCGCCCTTCGGCAAATTCCTCGCGGCTGATTTCTTCCTCGCCGCGCGTGGAACGCTTTACGATATCGGTAAGCCCGACGCCGAACTCGATGAGGCGGCGATCCTCTTTGTGTGTGAGCTCCTCGCCGACGATGCCCGATTCATACAGCAGATTCCAGAACGCGTTGCCGCGGCCCGCGTAGTAGTGGCCCACGCGCGCGGATTGTTCGCCCGGATTGCAGCCCACAATCACGAGCCGCATCCTGGGTCTTAAATAGTCAGGCAGAGTGCGCATCGGTCCTTTCCCAAGCCATCCCGTTCTATGAGAGGTTCACCCACACGCTTTTCACCTGCGTGTAGTATTCAAGCGCCGCCGAGCCCAGTTCGCGGCCATAACCGCTCTTTTTATAGCCGCCAAAAGCGGCGGCGGGGTCATAGTTATTATATGTATTGACCCACACAGTGCCAGCCTGCAAACGCCGCGCTACGCGATGAGCCTTGGCAACGTCACGCGTCCAGATAGCCGCGGCAAGGCCATAAGGATTATCGTTGGCCTGGCGCACAGCTTCTTCAACATCATCAAATGCAATGGTGGCGAGCACGGGCCCGAAAATTTCTTCGCGGGCGATGGTCATATTGTTGTTCACATGGTCAAAGACTGTCGGCTGGACGAAACAGCCCTTCCCATTGCCAAATGTAGAGCGGGCGCCTCCGGCGACGAGCTTGGCGCCTTCCGACTTTCCCTTCTCGATATAACCCAGAACGGTCTGCATTTGTTGTTCGCTGACCAGCGAGCCAAAGCGCGTCTTCGGATCCATGGGATCGCCCGGCTGCATCTTCTTCACGCGCTCCACCAGCTTTTCCATGAAAGCATCTTTAATTTTGCGCTCGACGAAAAGGCGCGAACCCGCCGCGCAGACTTCGCCTTTGCCATAGAAAATGCCCATAGTCGCGCCACGCACAGCGGCTTCAAGATCGGCATCGGCGAAAACAATGTTGGGGGATTTGCCGCCAAGCTCGAGCGTCACATGCTTCAACGAATCCACGGCGTTGCGGGCAATGTCTTTGCCGATGGCCGTCGAGCCGGTGAACGCGACCTTGTCCACGTCAGGATGCACCACGAGCGCGCGGCCGAGCGTGCTGCCGCTGCCGGTCAGGATATTGAGCGCGCCATCGGGCAATCCAGCTTCCTGGCAGATTTCACCCAGGCGCAGCGCGGAAAGCGACGTTAATTGCGCCGGCTTCAACACCACAGTGTTTCCCGCGGCGAGCGCGGGAGCAATCTTCCATGAAGCCAAGAGCAGCGGGAAATTCCAGGGAGTGATGGCGGCCACAACTCCCAGTGGTTCACGCAAAGTGTAATTCAGAAATGGCCCACGTACCGGCACGGTTTCGCCGGTGATTTTCGTGGCCCAGCCGGCATAGTAGCGGAAAACTTCCGCCACCATAGGCATGTCCACCTGGCGCGATTCAAAGATGGGCTTGCCATTATCGAGAGTTTCGAGCGTGCCCAATTCCTCGTTGTATTTGTCCACGAGGTCGCCGATTTTCCAGAGAATTTTCCCGCGGTCGGCGGCGCTCATTTCCGCCCAAGGGCCTGAAGTGAATGCGGCGCGTGCCGCAGCAACCGCGGCGTCAGCGTCGGGTTCGCCCGCCGAAGCAAGCATAGTGAGTGTTTCACCGGTCGCCGGATTCATCGTGGCAAACGTCTTTCCCGATGCGGCGTCGACCCACTTGCCACCGATGAAAAGCTTTCCCGGTTTGGGTTGTACTTGCGGGGTGCTAGCCATGCCTTCCGTCCTCAAATCTACATGAATTGTGGTGCGCGCTTTTCGATGCGTGCCGCGGGGGCCTTCCCCTCGCGCCGTAGGTTATCAAAGATACCACGGCCTTTGGCGATAGCGCGCGGCAATCAAGTATGCACTGATGCGCGCAATATCTCCGCCATTTTGCATCCTTGGGGCTGGCGGGAGCGTCCAATCCCACAGCAAAAGAACCAGCGAGGGGACTCCGTCCGCATATGCAGGGCTTTTCGAGTTGTTCACCGGATGTGCTAGGCTTGGCGGGTATCTTGGCGGCGCCGTTTACCGGCGCGCGCAGGACGTTCAGCTTGAGCACAACTCCAGAACGCAAAACGCTTCCCTCTACCATTGTCCGCGACGATGAAGCGGCGCTTGTGAAGGCCGCCAAGGCGGGCGACCACCGCGCGTTCGAGGAACTCGTCAACCGCTACGAGCGAAAAATTTTTCGCATCGCACAGAACATTACACACGACCAAGCAGAAGCAGAAGACGCCATGCAGGACGCCTTCATGAAGGCCTACCAGCATTTGGGGGACTTCGAGGGCGGGTCGCGGTTTTATACCTGGCTGGTGCGCATCGCGGTGAACGAATCGTTGATGCGCCTCAGGAAGCGCCGGCCCAACCAATTCTCACTCGACGAAAAAATCGAAACTGAGGACGCGCCCATCCCGCGGCAAATCGAAGACTGGGGTCCTTCGCCCGAGCAGCGATACGAGCGAAGCGAAATGGGCTCGATTCTTTCGCGCGTGATCGAGCAGCTTGAGCCAATCTACCGCGTGGTCTTCGTGCTGCGCGACGTTGCCGAAATTTCCACGGAAGAAACCGCCAAGATGCTCGGCATCACCGTTTCCGCTGTAAAGTCACGCCTACTGCGCGGGCGGCTAAAGCTGCGCGAGCTGCTGCATCCATATTTTCAAGGGAGTACTGCAAAGTGAACTGCCAGGGACTGCTCCACGAGCTGACCGAATATCTGGATGGCGCTCTGGACGAAACTACGCGCGCGGAACTCGAACAACATCTGAACAAATGTAAGAACTGCCGGATTATTGTGGATACGACGCGCCAGACGATTGATATTTTTTGTAATACAGATCCGGTTCCGCTTCCTGAAGATGTACGCGAACGGCTACATGGGGCGCTGGTTAAGCGGCTGAGCCAGCACGGGCCCATTAAGCCTTAGTATCTGTCTTCCCTTCCCACAGAGGTATTTGCTTGCCACGACCGCGGGCGACGGCCAGTTCATATACGCGAGCCGCAACAGCTACGTCCCAGATGGCGATTCCACTTGATTTGAACAGCGTGATTTCGTCGGCGTTTTCACGGCCCGGAAATTTGCCGGTGATAACTTGCGCGAGTTCACGCACGGAATTCCAGCGCGCAGGGTCACTGGCAAATGACTGAATCAGATCACCGGCTTCCATTTTTGCCTGCTCGATAAAATCCACAACGATGCGCGAGGCGCGGCCTACGGCTGCGTCATCGAGCTCGCGTTTCTGCGGGAAATTTGCGCCGATGGCATTGATGTGAGCGCCGGGCGCGAGCCATGCGCCATCGAGGACGGTCCGCTGCGCCGTGGTGGCCGTGACGACGATATCCGCGTTTCGGATGGCCTGCCCCGCGGAATCAGCCGGTTCGACGGGCAGATTGAGCTTGGCGCTCATTTCTTTGGCGAAACGCGCGCGGCGCCCGGCATCGCGGCTGAAGACGCGCACCGCAGTGAGATGGCGCACGGCGGCAACGCCTTCGAGTTGACCGTGCGCCTGATAGCCTGTGCCGATGAGCGCCAGGGTTTGTGCGTCCTCGCGAGCCATGTACCGCGTGGCTACTCCGCTGGCGGCGCCAGTGCGCATCAGACCGAGATAATCAGCTTCGACCAGGGCGAGAAGCTCACCCGTTGTGGAGCGATAGAGCGGCACCAGAAACTTCAGGGCGCCGCGCACGCTTGTATAGAGTTTCATCCCGACGAGGCCGGCGGTTACGTCGGCTCCCGCCATGTAATGAAGAAAACCTTTATCGGGAAGTTCGAGCCGGTGACGCGGTTGAACAATCGCGTGGCCGGTTGCTTGGCGACGCATAACTTCTTCGACGGCAGCCACCGCGTCGCGCATGGTGAGGAGTTCGCGGACATCTCGTTCATTTATGAGAAGAGCCATGGATTATTTTCCTATAAGTTCAATCGGAAGCGCAGCACGCGCGGCGCGGCAGTGTCCAGCACTTCCAATTCACCATCGGGCGTGGATGCGACGCCGCCTACTGTAACGTTTGCCAGTGAAGGGTCCAAATCCTGAAGAGGCGTTACGCGTCTTTCCTGGCCGTCGGGCGTAAAAACGTGAATGACAGGGGCGTTTGCCGGACCCGCAAATAGAACGACGTACTTTGGCGTGACGGTGAGAAAGCAAGTCTCATTGCTTCCAGCTCCGGCGCGGTTCGGAACTTCCGTAGTGTTGCCCGCGCTGGACGGATTCCACGTCCAGCTATTCTGCACGGAACCATCGGCGGAGATTCGCGCAATCCAGTGGCGGGTGGAATCTGCTACGTAGACATCACCTTCCGGGCCGGTGGCGATACGGTCGGCGCTCAGATGATTGTTTGGAGTGGGCTTTCTTGCTCCGAGCGCGCCGAGGAAGCGGCCTTGCGGCGAGTAAGTCATCACGCGCTTGGGCCCGGATTCCGCTACATAGATGCGGCCGTCATTATCTATGGCAACGCTGGAGGGCTTCGCGGAAGCGGACAAGCCGCCACGGATGGCGCGGAGCAGATTCCCTTCAGGCACGAATAGATAGAGAACGCCGGCGCTGCATTCAAGCACGTAGATCGCGCCTCCGCGATCCACCGCCGCGGCGCAGGGATTCCGAAGCTGCGCCATAGGTTCAAAACTCTGCAGCGGATGGCCGCCACGCGTGAATTTATTGATGAAGCGATCGGGAGTTCCCGCATCGGCAAGATAAACGGCGGCAAATGCGTCGGTGGCGATGCTGCGCGGCTGGTCCAGAAGGCCCGGGCCGTGTCCCTTGGCACCCCAAGCACCAAGGAATTCGATTGGCGGGGGCGCGGGCTTCGCTTGATGCGGCTCGCGGCCGGCGGAATTTGAGCAACCTGCTCCCCAGAGGGCGACGCAAAGTAGCAAGAGTGCCGGTACATTTGAGCGCATGAAGTTCAATGGGGATGGGGTGGCACGGATTTGCGCGCCGGGGCGGATTTTTCCTCACGCACGCGGCGAACAGACGTCTGCCGCATTACATAGACGCGTTCCTGCATGGGTTCTTTTTCAGTAAGCCCATTGAAGCGGAATTCAGCATCTCCGGTGCCGCTCTGTTTGCCTACGCGAATCGGAAATGATCCGCAGAGATCGCTTTCGACAAAGGCGGTTTCGTACTCTTGCTTCGCGACTCCCCAGGTGTAAACGCGGAGCAACGTGAAGTCGCAGGGCTGCCCTTCACCGCCATGCGTGCCCGCGACCAGGTATTGCGGTTTTTCACCCGAGGAACTGTTGACGTGGTTGAGCACAAACCACGCCACGGGACGCATACCCGCCGAGGTGGCGTAATCGCGCAGCGTCTGCGGCAGGTCGAGATCAATGAAACGCCCTAGGACCCAGCCCGCAAGCTGTGGGACGGCCTGGCCGGGCGTTCCTGCCTGGTTGTGCTCCGGATCGTTTCCCGTGACCAAATAGGCCTGATTCGCCTGGCCTGAGTCTCCGCCGGAACCAGTGGGCGCTAGAGAGCTAGTTGACTCCGTGTTCGAAGCGCTGTTCGAGGCGACGGATACGAGGAGCCAGTCTTCGCGCTTGGGAGCCTCGTCCGGGCTGCCTGGAGGGGCGGAAGACGCTTGCGCGGGGGCAGCAGGCGCGTCGGCCACCGCTCGGGCCAGCACGGACACGTGAACGCCGCCGGGCAGTTGATAAATGCGCGGGGCGTCGCGACCTGGGTCAGCACGAAGATTGGTGAAAACTTTGGTCCGGCCCGAGGCCTGGAGGGGCATGGAGCGGACTTGAGACAGGAGACGGGTTTCGCGCTGCCACAGAGCCTCGTCCAGTAAGGCGCGGCTATCAACCCAGCCAACAACGCCTGCCAGAGTGCGCACGTGCGTCTGAGTGGCTCCCCGCGCCAGGATTTCAACCTGGTCGCCCCAGTGCATGGCGGCGACGCTTTGGCGCACCTGCGCGGTTGTGCTCCAGAGCGTGGTGATGGGCTCACCGACGTAAGCATCGCCGATGGCGCGCGGTTTCGGGCGCAGCCTCCAATAGAGGCCCGCTGCCAGCGCCAGGATGAGCGCTCCGACGATCCACTTACGCATGGACTTGACGATCAGGATGGTCTCCTGTGGGCTTGCGGCTTTGTGGCTCCACTCATCGCTGTAAAACATTCTACGGCAAAAGCCGGGCATTTCATTCGGAATGTAGAGAGCCGGTGAAGCGAGTACGCGGTCGGTACCTTGTTGCTGAGGAGAATTGGCGTCCACTCGGAATTGGGAAGTTGGTCCAAACGAGTGATAGTTGGCGTGGGCAGCCACAGATCCTTCGCTTCGCTCAGGATGACAGCCATTAAATAATAGAAGTAACGGTCAAAAAGAAAAGATGGCCGGACGACGTGGTTACGCCCGGCCATTGAACATCGAGCTGAAAAACTCTTCGGAAATCAGCAGCAGGATTTTATTTCATCATAGTGGTTTCGGAGCGCACGGCCACCCATTTGTCACCGCGCTTCGCGAAAACATCCATCCAAACCCATTTCCCGCTGCTGTCTTTGCCCTTCGTGGTGCTCTTTTCGGTGTCGCTGCCTTGGCAGATGGCGACGCTTCCGATCACCTTTACGTCCATGGGGCCCATCTCGAAGGATTCGATTTTGCTGGCGCCGGATTTGATGTCAGCAAGAAATGATTGTTTGGTTTCCTTGCCTTCCTGTCCGATACCGATCCAATCGTCGGCCAAAACTTGACTGACTTTGTCAACGTCACCGGCCTTCATCGCGTTCTCCCAATCGAGTTCGAGTTGCTTGATTGAACTCGACACGCTTGGAGCTTGGGCCTTCATTGCGGCGGGCGGCGCTTGTGTTTGGGCGAAGACCAGCACGGCGCCGGCACAAACCAATAAAATTGTTCCGACAATTTTCTTCATTTATCTCTCCTATTGGATTTCATGGAATTCGGATGCGGGGCCTGTGAATCTGTGCGCGATTTTATATGGCAAGAGTAGATTGTCAATGCGAATTTCCACGGGCATGCTTCAGGGGTTGAAACCCCTGAAGCAAACGGCGTAATGTCGCGGCTGAAGCCGCGACCCACAAACCTAAGTACGAGGTAAATTCTATGAGGTACGTTCTGGCAATTTCAGCGCTGCTCGTAATGAGCATTCCCGCGCGTGCGCAAAATCCGGACCCCGCGCTGATGGCGGAAATTCAAAAGATTAAGGCGATTGATAATCATTCTCATCCGCCGAAGTTGGTGGCGCCGGGCGAGCGGGATGATGAATTTGACGCGCTGCCGTGCGATCCATTGGAGCCTACCGCTCCGAATACGATGACGCGGCCGGAAAATCCTGTCTATCTTGCGGCGTGGAAAGCTTTGTGGGGATATCCGTACGATGACAAGACGCCTGCGCACATCCGCGAATTGCTGGAGACCAAAGAACGAATCCGGCGGGAGCAAGGAGACCACTATCCGGCGTGGGTGCTGGACAAACTGGGCATCGAAACGGAACTGGCAAATCGCGTCGCCATGGGGCGCGGGTTGGAACCTCCGCGATTCCGCTGGGTGGCGTTCGATGACGCGCTTATGTTGCCGCTGAATGGAGGCGAGCTGGCGGCAGAAACTCCTGACCGCAAGATTTTCTATGGCGCGGAGACGCAGTTGCTGCATCGCTATTTGAAAGAGGTGGGCATCGCATCGCTCCCCGGCACACTTCAGGAATATGTGCAGCGCGTTGTGACTCCGGAGCTGGAACTGCAGAAACAAATGGGAGCGGTGGCCATCAAGTTTGAAGCGGCGTATCTGCGGTCGCTCGATTTCGAGCCGGAGGATCAGAAGGAGCCGGCGGCGCTTGAGGAGCGGGATGCGGCGACGGTCTATGCGAAATACGCGCGCGGCGGAGAGCCCTCCAAATCCGAATACCTGCGCCTGCAGAATTATTTGTTCCGGTACATTGCCACCGAAGCGGGGCGACTTGGGCTGCCGGTACACATTCACACAGGAGGCGGATGCGGCGGATATTTCGAGTTGGCGGGCGCGAATCCGCTGCTGCTGGAATCCGTTTTTGATGATCCTCGATTGAGAAAGACGACGTTCGTCATTCTTCACGGCGGAATGGGAGCGTTCTCGCGGGAAATGTCTCCTCTGCTGATGAAGCCGAATGTGTATGTGGATTTGTCCGGAAATACGTGGATGGTATCGCCGCGGCGGCTTTCCGAAGTTCTGCGCGACTGGCTGGAGTGGTATCCGGAAAAAGTGTTGTATGGCACGGACTTGTATCCCGGCGCGGGTGAATATGATTGGGAGGAAATCGGATGGCAAACGTCGCAGGCGGGGCGCACCGCGTTAGGCATGGCGCTGACGGGAATGATGAATGATGGCGAGATCACGCGCGCACGGGCGGTGGAAATTGCGCGCATGGTTTTGCGCGGGAATGCGCTGAAGTTGTATGGGTGGGCGGATAAGGAATAAAACAGCAACGGCCCCGGGTTCAGGAGAACCCGGCTACAAAGAGTGGCGCGTGCGGCAGCTGTTCAGGATTTGGCGACGAAATTCCTCAGGGCTACAAACCCCCAACAGCGTCGATAAACAGCGGATCGCGGCTCACACAGGCGCGTATTTATCCGCGCTTCTGCTAAAATGCGGCGCGGACGAGGTGGTTCGTTTTCCGGGCGTGGCCCGCGAAGGAGTTCCTGTGAGTTTTTTGGATAAGCTGAGGCCGCTTTCACTTCTGTTGCTGCGCTGCATGCTGGGATTTCTTTTCATCCATTACGGCTATCCGAAGATCGCGCACGGAATTACCGGCACGGAGCGTTACATGGCGGGACTCGGCCTGCCATCCTATTTTGCTTACATCTCGGTGGCGCTTGAAGTTGGAGGCGGCGCGCTGCTGATATTGGGATTGGCGACGCGTCCGGTGGCGCTGCTGCTGACCATCGAGATGTGCGTCGCGATGTGGAAGGTTGACCTGACGCACGGATGGGGAGCGGTGGACGATTATCGGTTCACGCTGGCGATGGGAGTAGCGGCGTTCGCGCTGGCTACATTTGGGGCCGGGAGCATTTCGCTGGATAGCGCGTTTTTCGGCGGCGGATCGAGATCGAAATCTAAGCCGAAGGACTAGGCTGCAAATTCTTCAGTTAAGTCCGAATATTCCTAATATGCAGATTTCTCTTCCTCCACTCACGGAGACCGGCGCGTGCGCGCGGCCAAATCATGAGATAGACCCTTCGGGGATCCTGGCCGGATGCCTCTCAGGGTGACGTCAAAGGCTGTGGCAATGCCTGAAATGGAAGATGACGCCAAAAACTTGCGGGCCACACGGAAAACTGAAACCCGCGAGGGAACTTTCAAAGGGCGAATTGCGTTACTCACATTGCGGCGATCTCTTGCGGATTGCCCGCAAAAACTCACGCGGCGGGGAATAGATACAGCGTCCTGAGCTGCAACTGTGAGGCAACGTGAACGCATTCCTGCAGGACATACGATATGGTTTGCGAACGCTGGCCAAGACGCCGGGATTCACGGCCATTGCGATCCTCACGCTGGCGCTGGGCATTGGCGCGAACAGCGCGCTTTTTTCCGTGGTGAATGGAGTTCTGCTGAACCCGCTGCCCTACCCCGAGCCGGACAAAATCATTTCGGTTTACTCCAAAACAGCCGATTTTGCCCACAGCTCGATCGCCTACTTGAATTTTCTGGATTGGCAGAAGGACAACAGATCCTTTTCGAGTCTGGCCGCCTATCGCAATGTAAGCCTGTTCCTGACAGGGACGGGGGAAGGCGAACAGGTGCGCGGCGAGATGATCTCCGCGGATTTTTTTGATTTATTGGGGGTGAATCCGATCCTGGGGCGGACATTTCGGCCGGAGGAAGACCAACCCGGCGCGGCGCCGGTGGTGATGATCAGCGCGGGTCTGTGGAACCGCAAATTCGGGTCCTCCCAGGACATTCTGGGAAAAGCCATCACACTGGATGGAAAATCGCGAGTTGTGATTGGCGTGGTTCCGGCAAGCTTCAGCCTTTACAACCATCCGAGGGAAGTATTTGAACCCATCGGCCAATGGAACGATCCAACATTCCGGGACCGCAAGATCAGCATGGGCACGAACGCGATTGGCCGGCTGAAGGCCGGCGTCACACTTCAGCAAGCGCAGTCGGACATGGATGCGATTGGAAGAAATCTGGCGGCAGCCTATCCGGAAGCGGACAAGGGAAACGGAATCGCGCTGCTTACCTTCAAAGATGATCTGGTGGGAAATATCAAGCCATTCTTGTTCGTGCTGCTGGGAGCCGTCGGCTTCGTGCTACTGATTGCGTGCGCGAACGTGGCGAATCTGCTTCTGGCGCGCTCGACGGGGCGGACGCGGGAGTTCGCGATCCGGGCCGCGCTGGGCGCGAGCCGCACGCGCGTAGTGCGGCAGCTGCTGACGGAAAGCGTGTTGCTTTCCATTGCCGGAGGCGCGCTGGGACTCTGCGTCGCCTACTGGGGCCCGAAGGCCGTTCTGCAAACGCTTCCGCAGGCGCTGCCGCGCGCGCACGAGATTGGACTCGACGCAAACGTCATGCTGTTCACTCTGGGAGTTTCACTTTTTGTTGGGATTCTGTTCGGGCTTGCGCCGGCATTCAAAATGGCGGGCGCGCGCCTTCATGAGACGTTGAAAGAAGGGGGACGCGGATCGAGCGGAGCGCGGCATCGGACGCAAAATGCATTTGTGGCCATCGAGCTGGCGCTGGCATTGGTTTTGCTGGTCGGAGCGGGACTGATGATCCGGAGTCTGACGGCGCTCTGGAGCGTGAACCCGGGATTCAACCCGCACAATGTCCTCACGTTTAACACGACGCTGCCTCCCGGGCTGGCGCAAAATCCGCGGGGACTTCGCTCCGTATTTCGCCAAGTCCACGAGGCGCTCAAAGCGATTCCGGGATTGCAATTCGTCTCCATGCAAGGCGGGTCGCTGCCAATGCAAGGCGATTCGGAGCTGCCGTTTTGGCTGGAAGGCGAGCCGAAGCCAACCACGGCCGAGGAGCAGAAGGCGGCCCTGTTTTATCTTGTAGAACCAGATTACCTGGAGGCGATGCAGACCCCGCTGCTGCGGGGCCGATTTCTGACGGAGCAAGACGCCGAAAAGTCCCCCTCGGTGGTGGTGATAGACGAAACATTTGCTAGAAAATATTTCCCGAATGTGGATCCAATCGGCAAGCGCATCAATCTGGGGCTGCTTGACATGCAGCCGGAGATTATTGGCATCGCCGGCCACGTAAAACATTTTGGATTGGATTCGGATGCGAAGGCGGCGATCCAGGCGCAAATGTATCTGCCCTTCCTGCAGCTGCCGGACAAATTTATGCCGCTGGCGGCGAATAACATCGGCCTGGTGGCGCGGACGCAAGGGCCTCCGGGAGACTTTGCGGGCATCATTCGCACGACGATGGCAAGGATGAACAGCAATCAAGTTGTGTACGAAGTTGAAACGATGGACGACATCGTCGCTGGATCGCTTTCGGCGCGGAGATTTTCGATGATTCTTCTGGGAGTATTCGCAGCGCTGGCGCTGATTCTTTCAAGCATCGGAATATACGGAGTGGTTTCCTACATTACCGGGCAGCGGACGCATGAGATTGGCGTGCGGATGGCGCTGGGCGCGCAGCAAGGCGACGTGATGAAGCTGGTGCTCGGCCAGGGAGCAAAGATGGCGCTGGCTGGTGTGGCGATTGGGCTGGGCGCAGCATTTGGACTGACGCGGCTCATGTCGAAGATGCTGTTCAACGTGAGCCCGACGGATCCCTTGACACTGATTGGCGTGTCGTTAATTTTGACGGGAGTGGCGCTGGCAGCGTGCTACATTCCTGCGCGGCGCGCGATTCGGACGGACCCGATTGTGGCGCTGAGATACGAGTGAACGATGTGGCTACTTCGTTTGAGTTTCCACGCAGCTTTTTGATTTGTTGAATCCCAAGCCAAGAAATTGAGCCGCCCCCAGGCGGGAGCCTGGGGGCTCGATAAAGATATGGGGATTAGACCGCTGCAAACAGGCCGCTGCTGAGATCAGCGCTCGCGAGAATTGAGCGCGCTAGCGAGTTTCCGGCTGCTGCGCGCCGGACTGCGCGGGCATATATACGGGCACGTCCGCTTTGGGCATAACGATCCACGCGACGAAATAGCCGAGAACGGCGGGCACGAATGGTATCGGAAAAATCACGAGCAGGACCCAGACCAGGCGAACCATGGTCGAATCCATATCCCAGTATTCCGCAAGGCCGCCGCACACGCCCGCAATCTTAGAATCCGTTACGGAGCGTTCCAGACGTTTGTGTGGGCGCGGATACGATTGTGAGGAGCTGCTCGCCTGCCGAGCGCCGCAGAGATAGCAGAAGTTTGATTGGCCGACGATTTCCCTGCCACAAGCTGAACAGAACATGGACGCCTCCAGTTTATTTGAGGCAGCGCGCGCGGGTGAACCGCACAACATCCGGCTGCCTCGATTAACAGCAGATTCTACCCTCTAGTACGGGGATGGCAGCAAAAAAGTTCCACTTTTCAGAGCCATTCGAATGGACCAATTGCAGCGGGTCTTAGTACTCCAAGAGGCTACGGACGGCGGAGAGGATGTCATCGGTTTGGGGCAGGATTTCGTCTTCGAGCTTGGGCTGATAGGCGCAGAAAGTGTCCATGGCGGCGACGCGGCGAACGGGAGCATCGAGATCACCGAATAGCTCGTCGGCAATGCGGGCGGCGATTTCGGCGCCATAGCCCCAGGAAAGCGTGTCTTCGTAGGCCACGATTACGCGGCTGGTCTTTGTGACGCTGGCGGCGATGGATTCCCAGTCATACGGCGAGAGCGAGCGGAGGTCCACAATCTCGATGGAGATGCCTTCGCGTTCGAGTTGCATTGCGGCTACTTCGGCGCGGTGCACCAAGGCGCCGTAAGTGATGATGCTGGCGTCCGTGCCCTCGCGCACCACCCGCGCCTTGCCGAGCGGAATCGTGAAGTCCGGACCGGGATCGACGGACTTGGTATAGGGCTGGCGGTAAAGGTGCTTGTGTTCGAGAAACATGACAGGATCATCGCAACGGATCGCGGTGCGCAGCAATCCCGCGACATCGAGAGCGGTGGAGGGCATGATCACTCGCAAGCCGGGACAATGCGTGAAGATCACCTCACCGCATTGGCTGTGGTAAATGGCGCCGCCGGTCAGGTAGCCGCCGATGGGAACGCGAATGACCGCGGGACACGCAAAACCGCCCGCCGAGCGCCAGCGCATCAACGCCAGTTCATTGCGAAGCTGCATCATGGCAGGCCAGATATAGTCAAAAAACTGGATTTCGGCGACGGGCTTCAGACCGCGAATGGCCATGCCGATGGCGCGGCCGACAATGTTGGCTTCGGCCAGCGGTGAATTGAAAACGCGGTCCGCGCCGTACGCGCGCTGCAATCCAGAAGTGGCTTTGAAGACGCCGCCCTTCCCTTTGACCTTGCACACATTTTCCTCGCGGCTGCAATCGGCAACGTCTTCGCCAAAAACCACGATGCGCTCATCGCGTGCCATTTCGGAGTTGAGCGTCGCGGCGACGATGTCCACCATGGTCTTCGGTTCGCCGGAAAAATTAGGCTCGGTCGCAAATTGTTTCGAGGTGCCATCCACATCCGGCGAATAAACCCACTTCAGGACGGAATCCGGTGCGGGCAATTCGGCGGCGAGCGCCTTATCGGCGGCTTCGCGTATCTCGAGCTCGACTTCGGTATCGAACGCGGCGACTTCCTTCTTGTTCAAAATGCCTTCCTGAATGAGGAACTGGGCAAACTTTGGAAGGGGGTCGCGGCGATTTTCTTGTGTGCGCTCTTCGTCGCTCTTGTACAACTTCTCGTTATCGGAAAGCGAGTGGGAATAAGGCCGGATGACGTGCGCATGAACCAGCGCCGGGCCCTTGCGCGCGCGGCAATGCTCAACGGCGCGCTTGAACACGGCGTAACTTTCCAGCAGTTCGGTGCCATCACATTCCTGGACGAGAAGGCCCGGGTAATTCGCCACCAGCTTCGAGATGCTTCCTCCGGCGGTTTGCACCTCGACGGGCACAGAGATGGCGTAACCGTTGTCTTCAATCAGATAGACGACAGGAAGTTTCTTGGCGCAGGCCGTGTTGAGGGATTCGAAGAATTCGCCTTCGCTTGTGGCGCCTTCGCCGGAGGAAATGTAAACAACTTCATCCGAAAAATGTCGCACCGATTTGCCGAGCGGCGCGCGACGCGCTTCCTCAAGGGCCTTCGGGTACCGATCGTAATACAAAGAGGCTTCGGCGATGCCCACGCCGTGAAGGTATTGAGTGCCCGTCGGAGAAGACCGGCTAACGATATTGAGAGCAGGATGGCCCCAATGCGACGGCATCTGCCGGCCGCCGGAGGCTGGATCGTCTTTTGCGCCAACAGCTTCGAGCAGCATTTCGTAGGGGGTTACACCCAGAGCCAGACAGAGCGCGCGATCCCTGTAATACGCGCAGAACCAATCGTGCGCTGGTTTCAAGGTCTGCGCGGCGGCAACAAGGACTGCTTCATGCCCGGCGCCGCTGATCTGAAAATAAGTGCGGTTCTGGTTCTTGAGCTGGATTTCGCGGTCGTCCAAATGGCGCGAAAGGAGCATGGTGCGATACATCTTGACGAGCTGCTCCGGATCGAGGCCGTGATACTTGCTGGCGCCGGATTTGGCCGACTTGGAACGCGTCTGGACGGGCATGGCGTTACCTTGGTCTCAACAAGGACAGACAGCTTAACCTAGAAATTATATCTAATTCCAGGAAACCGCCGAAGTGATTTTAGGCAGAGGTTGTTAGAGTTGTCCGGAGGGTGGCGGCCTGAAGGCACATCCCAAGAACTGCTTCAACGGTTGCGCGCCGCGCGATCACGCCCGCGTTGGCCCAGTTCGAGCGAATCGAATAGCTCGACAGCGCCCGCGAAATCCGCATCTCCGGGCCGCGTGATCTTCGGGGAAGCGTCTTTAAAGGGTGCTTCGGTGGGGAGGCGGTCAAGCCAACGCTGGTGGGAAAGTTTTTCGTGGTCGGAAAAATCGAGCCGTACGACCAGGCGAATATATTCAGAGTCGTCCGGTTTGTCAGCAGGCTTGCGTTCCAGTTTGAACTCGAGCTTGTTGGTCAAATGGAATGCTTGCCGCCAACTGTCCAGCCGGTGACGGGCCTGTTGAGCAAAATCTTCATTCGCACCAAAATCAAAGATTAGATAGGATTGCGCCATGGCTATTTGTATAACGGCCAAGGCGAGGCATTGTCAAGCGCGCGGCGATAGTCAGTGGAATTGTGTTTCTAGGGGCGCACGTCTGGCATTGGCTCTTTTGCTCGTAATACTTGGGTTGACGGGTACTTCAGGCTCTGCTTCGGGAACTCATCACAAGGAAAGTCAAACGAGCCCATCAGCAGTCGACGAGAGCCAAGTAAGCCCCGTCAAGATCGAACGTTACGATATTCGAGTGGCTTTCCACCCGGAAGCCGGATCGCTGAGGGCGGTCGCCATGCTCACGCTTCGCGCGGCGGAACCGGTCAGCGGCGTCACGCTGATGCTCAGTCCTCAACTGCGCATCTCACAGATCACGGACAGGAACGGTAACGTTTTAACGTTCGTCCGGAGCACAGAGAACGGCTCGCCCCGCCTGCAAGTTACTTTGCCCGAAGAAACGTCCGGCGATTTCACGGTACGCATAAATTATTCCGGCACAATTTCTAGAGACTCGCTCGATTATGTCACCGCGGAAGGCATCCTGTTACGGGATGAATCGGGCTGGTATCCCAGCCCCGACCTTACCGCCTTCGCGCAACATCGGATTCACATGGTTGTACCGGCGGGATGGACCGCCGCCGCGGGAGGCCTTAGGACATCCATCGAAGTGCATGACAGGACAATCTACGACTTCACGACCGTGCAACCCGTCTATTCGCGCGCCATTGCCGCGACACCTGAAAAGGTGGAAATCACGCAGCCTTCGAGTGCAATTGATCCCTCCTCCGATACAGACGCGGCGCCAGCTATACGTGTGTGTCTGCCGGATTCCGCCGCCGCGTCCGCGAAACAGGCTGCTTTGCTTGCTGCGAGTGCGTTTGCGCAATATACGAAACTGCTTGGGCCCGCTCCGCTTTCCGAATATACGATTCTTCCTGGATTTCCGGGCAGCCATTTTCAAATGGGATTCTCCGGGCCTGGATTCCTGGTGATGGACGAGGATGACCTGAAACATTTCGGGCGAGACGGGTACAGTCCCTATTTCCTGCCGCATGAAATTGCCCACCAGTGGTTCCCGCAACAGGTGGCGCACGCAAGCGAAGAGGACGGCTGGCTTGCCGAATCGCTGGGCCAATATCTGGCGTTGAGATACCTGGAAGCGCAGAACCCGGGTGAGGCCCGGCGCATGGTGACACTGGCAATGCGCGATGGGCTTGCCTCGGACCGGCTGGAACCTATTTCGCTGGGGCTGAAGCTTTTCGCCATGGGCAACGAGATTACGCAGGAGACGCTGTATGAGCGCGGGATGCTGGTCTGGCGAACGCTTGAATCGGCGATCGGCCGCGACCAGGTGGATCGCGCACTCGCTGAGTATTTGAAACGTTACGCGGGACGCTCCGCGACCATCGCTGATTTCCAGGAAATTTGCGAGGAGATTTCCGGGCGCGATCTTGGCTGGTTTTTTTATTACTACATTGATGGCACCGAAGTTCCTGAGATTTCCGTGCGCCGCACGCCCTCCCTGACTCCCGGCGAAGTGTCCGGCGAAATCATGGTCTATGGCGCACCTTCCGCATTCACGGTGCGCATCGAGGTGCGCGTTTCAACTTCGACAGGCCCCATAACGCAGCCGGTTGCAACGCGTGGGCCAGCCACGGCTTTCACGGTCGTGGTCCCGGCGCCTGCGACACAGATCGAGATTGATCCGGATCAGCGGATTCTGCGATGGACGGAGCCAGCGCGGCGCAACCTCGCTCAGCGCGCACTGATGGCGCAGGCTCGCGGAGCGCTGTACGATTATGATTTCGCGCGCGCCGAAGAGCTGTGCAATCAGACGCTGCAGGCCGATCCCGAAAATCTTGCGGGCAATGAACAGGAAATCCGTTTCGAACTGGGCCTGCTGTTGTTTCACGCGAAAAAATTGGCCGCGGCGTTTGACGAGCTGGGCAAGGCCCTAAGGCTTGCGTCGCTCGATACGCGGGCGAGCGATGCCTATTACGCGTGGGCGCACGTCTACCGCGCGCGAATTGCGTTCCAACGCAATGATGCCGCCACCGGACGCGCCGAAGCGGAAGCCGGATTGGCCGTGGATTCGCCGGCGCTGGAAACCGAGGTCACGCAAAGCAGCCGGTTCAGCGGCACAACCACAGCAGGAAAAGAGCTGCGTAGATTTCTGGCGCCGCCCGCGAACGCCGCGCAATACCGCTGAAAGCCTTCGGATCATTTTTGATTCGGGTGGCTCTTTGCTGTAGAATGCTGGTGTTTGAAATGAACATGATTCGACGCGTGACAAGTTCGGTGCTTCTTTTATTGTTCGCCGGGATTTACGCCGCTCCGCTAGCGGCGGCGCTTCTCCCTGTGAAGACGCTCAGTTGTTGCGTTGGAGGCATGTGCGCGCGGCCAGGGCACATGGCGAGGCCAGCGGTCGCGCGTCAGACAATGCCGGACTGTCCGATGCATTCGCAACAGCACGGTTCGGGCCCGAATTGCGAGGCAAGCGCGTGCCAGCAGCACAATGATAATGTCGTAAGTGTAGGGTTTTTCGTATTGTCCGCACCGGTGAGACTCGTACGCGCCACGGTACAGACGCCGGTTGCGCTCGCAGGGGCAGCACCAGTGCATCCAATTTCACAGCTTCCTGATACTCCGCCTCCCCGAAGTTAACTCTCCCGAACCGCGTCGTTTACAAAAAGCAGAAAACAACCGAAGGAATTTCCTTCGCGTGACGGCGTGTCACCTTGAAATTGCAGGAGCCTGGAGGAACCAATGGGAAATCGCGTAAGAATTGCCATGGCGTTGGCGTTTCTGGTTACGGGTGTGAGTTGGGCGACAATTTTTGGAACCGTGCGGGGAATCGTGCACGATCCGCAGCACAGGCCAATTACGGGAGCTTCGGTGAAGCTCAAGTCTGCGACCTCGGATTGGACTCAGACGATGCAAACTGATCAGGATGGCTCGTTTACATTTACGGCCGTGCCAGTGGGCGATTATATGTTGACCGTAACGAAGGACGGCTTTGCGGGCATGCAACAAACGTTTACGGTGGTTGCGGATTCCTCGCCGTTCCTCCATTTTGAACTCAATATCTCGCAGGTGAACCAGACTGTGACTGTCTCGGCGGAAGCACCGGATTTGGTGACAAACATGGATTCCGTGACGCCCACAACGCTCGTGGACCGCGAGGATATCGTGGAGACACCTGGCGCGGATCGCACTAACGCTTTGCAGATGATTACCGACTATGTGCCGGCAGCGTACGTGACCCATGACATGCTGCACATGCGGGGAGGTCACCAGGTGGACTGGCTGATTGACGGCGTGCCGATACCCAACACGAATATCGCCGCCAATCTGGGCCCGGTGATTGACCCAAAAGACGTTGATTATCTGGAGGTGCAAAGAGGCAGCTACGACGCCGATTACGGAGATCGTACATACGGAATCTTCGATATCGTGCCGCGAACCGGCTTCGAGCGAAACAACCAGTGCGAATTCGTAGCAAGCTTCGGAAATTTCTATCAAACCAATGACGGGTTGAATTGCGGCAGCCACACGGAACGCTTTGCCTATTATGCGAGCTTAAACGGAAATCGGAGCGATTACGGACTTCAGACCCCGATTGGACAAGTTGACCACGATGCGGAGAACGGTTATGGGGGATTCGCGTCTTTCATATACAATCCCAATTCCAATAACCAATTGCGTATGGTTACCTCATTGCGCCAGGATTATTACCAGATTCCGATCGACCCTGATCCCAACTCAATCGGAAACCTGCAGTTGGCGATGGCGGGAGAATCCCCCAGTTACGGCCTCCGCGATGGCGAGCGTGAAAGCGATGGCTACGTCGCCTTCACGTGGGTCCACACATTCGATCCAAAATTACTGCTTACCGTTTCTCCCTTTTATCATTACAACAGCGCGGACTACCAAGGTGGTGCGAACGATTTTCCCGTCATTTCAACCCTTGATCAGAATGCCAATTACGGAGGCTTACAGGCGGCCATTAACGCAAGCTTCTGGAGAAACGATATGCAGGCCGGGGTGTATGGATTCGCTCAGCACCAGTACAATTTTTTCGATAACCAATTCACGGACGGCAGTCAAAACTTCCCCGCCTCTTCGATTGCCGTAACCGGAGGGCTCGCGGCCGCATTCGTTGACGATAAATTTAAAGTGACCTCATGGTTGACTTTGATGATGGGCCTTCGCCAATCGCATTTTGCGGCGGACGTCATAGAGAACGCGACGGACCCCCGGTTAGGCGTTGCCCTTAAAGTGCCGCACTTGAACTGGGTTTTTCGGGCATTCTATGGTGACTTCTATCAAGCCCCGCCACTCGTGACGGCCACAGGTCCATTGCTCGGTTTAGCGAACAGCCAGAATTTTACTTTCGCTCCCCTGCGCGGCGAGCGCGATAATGAACACCAGTTTGGAGTCACGATTCCTTATCGCGGGTGGGCTCTTTCCGCAGATGAGTATCAAACGCTGGCGAAGAATTGGCTGGATCATAACAATATCGGAGAATCAAATCTCTTCTGGCCGATCACATGGAGTTCCGCTTTGATTCAAGGTTGGGAAGTCACACTGCGGTCCCCCCGCCTTTGGCATCGCGGCCAGCTTCACCTTGCCTATGCGAATCAAATCGCGCAGGCAAGCGCACCCATCACCGGAGGCTTGATCTGCCCCAGCACCATGCCAGATCTATGCCCACTAAATATAGCGCCTGGACTTTCACCGGTTGACCATGATCAGAGAAACACATTGAACGTGGGTTTCAATGCAACTCTTCCGTGGAAGGCGTTCGCTTCGGTGAATGTGTACTACGGGTCGGGGTTCACGAACGGGATTCCGGACGCGCAATTTCCCGGGCTGTATCTGCCGGGACACACCACTGTTGATCTATCGGTCGGGAAAAGTTTCAGTGAGAAATTCAGCGCTTCCGTAACCGCGCTGAATGTGGCAAATCGTCGCGTAGAGCTGGACAACAGTCTGACGTTCGGAGGATTTCACTTTAACGACCCGCGCCAAATATATGGCGAGTTGCGTTGGAGGTTCAATTACTGAGAGAATCAGACGCATGGCGGGTCAGAATTGCTTCGAAGCTATGATGTCGAGCGACGCGATGCCAGGATCGAAAGGCGGCACACCAGACAATAAGCTGGCACATTCTGACTTCGGGATCTTGCGGAGAACCGCCGCCGGCGGCGGCCGCGCGCATATCGCGGTCCGCGGCGGCCTTTTCTTATGTACTGTCGCGCTTCTCTGTGCCGGTTTACTGGTATCATGCGGAACAGCGCCAACAAACAACACGAATACCAACGCGAAGCGTTATCAATTCACGGGGCGTGTCATCTCCATTGATAAGGCGAGCAAGACTGTGGATGTGGATGGAGATGAGATTCCCGGATTCATGACGGCGATGGAAATGCCGTTTTCAGTGAAGGATCCAAAATTATTGGAACAGATCAACCCCGGCGACAAAATTAAAGCGGACTTAGTGGTATCAACTGACGGCGCCTACCTGGAAAATATCACAGTGACGACAAAGGGAAACGGAACCGCAACTCCCCCACCAAAATAAATACACATCCCACTGACGGGGATGCTGTGCAGGATTCAGTTAGAATCCGGACTCAGAAATGCAACCGTCGTCGAAAGAGTCTCAGACTAACGCATCAGGCCGCTGGCTCACGCGCGGCGTGTTTGGCATTGGTCTTGCAAGCTTGTGCTCCGACTGGGGGCATGAGATTGGCACTGCGTTGCTGCCGATTCTGCTTGCCAGTCTGGGCGCGCCTGCGTACGCGCTCGGCGTAATTGAAGGAGTCGCCGACGGACTTTCCAGCTTTGCCAAGCTTGCCGGCGGATGGATCGCCGACCGTCCTGCATTGCGCAAACCCGTTGCCGTAACCGGCTATCTGCTGACGGGGCTTTCCACATTTGCGTTCGGCTTTGTCGGATCGTGGCCGCAGGTGCTCGCATCGCGAGCCATCGGATGGATGGGCCGCGGCGCGCGCGGGCCAGCGCGAGATGTGTTGTTGACGGACGCCGTGGCGCCCAGTCTGGTGGGGCGCGCGTTTGGGTTTGAGCGCACGATGGATACCATCGGCGCGGTTCTAGGACCGTTGTGCGCCACGGCGCTCGTAGCAATGACGAGTGTCCGCGTCGCTATGCGCTGGACGTTGTTGCCGGGCGCGCTCGCGGCTCTGGTCTTCGCCACGCTTGTACCTACAAGTTTGCGGACCGGCGAGCATCATCCACTTCCTTTCACCGCGAGCCTTGCGCGGCTGCCACATGACTTTCGACAATTTCTGAAAGCCGTGGCTGTGTTTGGCTTGGGTGACTTCGCGCATACGCTGCTGATCCTTCGCGCCGTGCAATTGCTTACGCCGGTTTACGGCATCGCGCGCGCCGGAGGAATTGCCGTGGCGCTGTACACGTTCCATAACGTGATTTACGCGGCCGCGTGCTACCCCGCTGGCGCGCTCGGCGACAAAATTGGCCGCCGGGGCATTTTGATCGCGGGCTATCTGCTCGCGGCGATGATGTCCGTGGGATTTATCCTGGCGCCTCCCCGGGTACCTGAACTGATCGGTTTGTTTGGCCTGGCGGGACTCTACGTAGCGATTCAAGACACGCTCGAAAAAAGCGTCGCCGCGGAATTGCTTCCGCGAGATATCCGGGCGACAGGGTACGGAGTGCTGGCAACCGTAAATGGCATCGGCGATTTTTTTTCCAGCATCATCGTGGGATTTCTCTGGACAGAGATTTCGCCCGCGGCTGGATTTATGTATGCAGCCCTCCTGACCGCCTCGGGCGGATTGCTATTGATGTATAGCTCAGGAAGCGCCCCTAAGCAGCGGTCCGCGTAGAAGCTCGTCGGGGTTTGCAACTTCAGGAAATAACGGCAGTTGCGGCAGGCGCGCGGGCGTGGTATTTTAAGCGAACAAAAGGCGAAGTCGGCCGGAGTGAGTCCCTATGTCACAAACCCTGGCGGTGCGCACAGCACGAGGCAACGCGCTTACCCGCGCTCATGAAATTCGCGAGATTGTTGAGCAGCTCGTCGCTCGCGACGCCACAGGCGAGGTCATCACCGCCATTCACCACATTCCGGCACGCGAAGCGCAATGGGCGCCGATGCCTGAATGGCTCCGCCCCGAGCTTGCCGCCGCTTTTTCCGCCAAGGGGATCGCGCAGCTTTACACGCATCAAGCTACCGCGGCTGAAGCGGTCCGCGCCGGGCGCAACATTGTGGTCGTAACGCCGACGGCGAGCGGCAAAACGCTTTGCTACAACGTGCCGGTGTTGAATACGGTGCTGGAAAATACCGATACGCGCGCGCTTTATCTTTTTCCGACGAAGGCGCTGGCGCAGGATCAGCTTGCCGAACTGCACGACCTGGCGAAGCGCGTGGACGATGCCTTCGGCGTGTACACCTACGACGGCGACACACCTTCCGACGCGCGATCCGCCATACGCGAGAAGGGCCACATCGTTCTGACAAATCCTGACATGCTGCACACGGGAATCCTGCCGCACCACACGAAATGGCAGCGGCTGTTTGAGAACCTGCGTTACATCGTGCTGGATGAGCTGCACACGTATCGCGGCGTGTTTGGAAGCCACCTGTGCAATGTGCTGCGGCGGCTGCGGCGCATCGCAAACTTCTACGGCTCCAAGCCGCAATTTATTTGCAGCTCGGCGACGATTGCGAATCCCGGAGAGCTCGCGAGCCGGCTGATCGAGGACAGCGTCGAAGTGCTGGATACAAACGGCGCCCCAGCCGCTGAAAAAGTTTTTGTTTTCTACAATCCGCCCGTCGTGAACCGTTATCTTGGCATCCGGCGGAGTTACATCCATGAGACTTCCCGGCTGTCGCAGGAATTTCTGAAACACAACATGCAGACGATGGTCTTCGCCAATAGCCGTCTGCATACGGAAGTGCTGCTCACCTATTTGCAGCAGGCGTTTCCCTCGTCACCGGGCACGCCGCAAGCTGTGCGCGGCTACCGTGGCGGCTATTTGCCGGGCGAGAGGCGGGAAATTGAGCGCGGATTGCGCGAGGGACGAATCCGCGGAGTAGTTACAACCAATGCGCTTGAATTGGGCATTGATGTCGGTTCACTCGATGCCGTGGTGATGGCCGGTTATCCGGGGACGATTGCGTCCACTTGGCAGCGCGCGGGCCGTGCGGGAAGGCGCTCGGGAAGTTCCTGCGCGGTTATGGTCGCCAGCTCCGCGCCGTTGGACCAATATGTGGTGCGTCACCCGGATTATTTCTTCGGACGCTCGCCTGAACACGCTTACATCCAACCCGACAATCTTGAGGTGCTGGTGAATCATTTGAAGTGTGCTGCATTTGAGTTGCCGCTTGCCGCGGATGAAAAGTTTGGAGGGGTGGATTTGCCCGAACTTTGCGAACGGCTTGCGGAAGCCGGCTTCCTGCACCGCAGCGGCGAACACTGGCACTGGACGCAGGAAGCGTATCCGGCGGACACGGTAAGTTTGCGGTCGGTCACCTCGGATAATTTTGTGATCGTGGACATCACAAACGCACCGGAAGTGGTTGGCGAAGTGGGCTTCTCGAGCGCGCTTACGACTGTGCATCCCAAGGCGATTTATCTGCACCAGGGCCAGCAATATCATGTTGAGCGCATGGATTTCGTGGAGCACAAGGCGTTTGTAAAGCGCGTGGAAATGGACTATTACACCGATGCGATCCGATACACGCAAGTGCGTGTGCTGGAGCTTGCGGATCAGATGCGCATTACGCGGGAGAAAGAGGAACACGCGACCAATCTCCATGCGTCGCGGGCGCACGGTGATGTGCTGGTGCGTTCACAAGTTGTAGGCTTTAAGAAGATCAAGTTTTTCACGCATGAAGACGTGGGCGCGGGCAAACTCGACCTGCCGGAAAACGAAATGCACACTACGGCGTGCTGGACGACGCTGGATCGCGCCCTGGTGCAATCATTGCCATATTCGATCAGCGAGCGGCAGGACGGCATGCGCGGTCTGCTGCATGCTATGCACAGCGTGGCGACGTTGCTGCTGATGTGCGATGGCCGCGATCTGGCGTCCGCCATCGGCGAGCGCCCTCCATCTCCCGGCGTTGCGCCCGGCAGCGACGGGTGGGAGACTCCGCCGAGCCTTGAGGAAATTAGAGCGAATAAGAACGAAAAAGAATTCTTTGAGCCGAATTTGTATTTGTACGATGCATATCCTGGTGGAATCGGTTTCAGCGAGCCGCTTTTTCGCGCACATGCATTGCTGCTTGGGAAAACCCGCGAGCTAATTGCCGGTTGTGCGTGCGAGAAGGGGTGTCCGTCGTGCGTCGGCCCGGGCAGCGAGGGCAACGAGCGAGCGAAGGAAGCCGCGCTCGCAATTCTCGAACGGCTGGGCGCATAGGGAGCAGAACGAATGAAGATTTGCGGCATCCATCACGTTCAGCTCGCCATGCCACCCGGCGAAGAAGACCGCGCCCGCGCCTTTTATGGCGGCGTGCTGAATCTGCCGGAAACGCCGAAGCCGTCTGACCTGGCAAAGCGCGGCGGCGCGTGGTTTGAACAAGGCGACGTGAGGATCCATTTAGGTGTGGAAGCGGATTTCCGGCCCGCGAAGAAAGCGCATCCGGCACTGGTGGTGGAAGGATTAGCGGAAATCATCGCGCGGTGCGAGCAGCTCGGGTACCGAACATCGCCTGACGTGCCGGCGGATGGGTACCGGCGCGTTCATGTTGAAGATCCATTCGGAAACAGGATCGAACTGATGGAGCGAGTTTGAGTTTCCAAAGCACATTGAATGAGAAATTCTCGCGAGTCGCGGCCCTGCGCCCGGCTCGAAAAGGTTCGTCAACGAGTGCCCCGCAGCGCGAAACTTTGCCTGCCGATAGCGATGGCGGAGATCTTGCGCGCCTAACCGGTGCCACCGTTCAGCGCAACCGTTTTGGTGAACACCTCGTGATTCGCCGATGGTTTGCTACGCCGGAACCTTGTCTGAATCCCGGGGACGAACGCGCGGCACGCGCGTTGCGGCTACTTCTTGCTGAAGGCAATATGGGACGAAAGCGGTCGTCTGTAAAGCGCAAAGTTGTCTGCGATGCGGAATTGGCCGCTGATCCCTCGCAGTGGTTGTTCCTCGATACAGAAACGACGGGGCTCGTAGGAGGCTCCGGCACGTACGCGTTTCTCGTGGGTCTGGCGTGGTGGGATTCCGGCGGGCTGCAAGTCGAGCAACTCTTCATGCGAGACTTTGGGGAGGAGCACTCATTGCTGCTGGCGCTTGATGAGCGGCTTGCCGAGCGGCGCGTGCTCGTTACCTTCAACGGCAAGAGCTTTGACTGGCCGCTGCTGGAAACCCGTTTTCGCATGACGCGCAGCATCACTCCGCGAATTTCCGCTGCGCATCTGGATTTTCTCCACCCGGCGCGGCAACTGTGGCGGCCAAGGCTGGCGTCGGTACGGCTGGCGGAACTCGAACGGCACGTCTTGCATGTTTCACCAGGCTCGCGGCTGGACTGGACGCGCGACAATGATATGGACTCCGGAGATATTCCCGAGGCTTACTTCAGTTTTGTGCGCGGAGGCGTGGCCGCGCCGCTGGTGCCCGTGTTTCAGCATAACCAGATGGACCTGCGCGGGCTGGCCGCGCTTGCGGGACACATTATTGAAATGGTCGGGGAAGAAATGGGCAACGGGACACATCGGTCGGAAACGCCATCCGCTGACGGCTTCCAACTCACTGCCGTGGCCGGATCGTCAAATAATGATTCAGGCGCTGTAGTGAACGAAGATCGCGATATTCCAGTGGCTGGTGCAGCCTCTCATGCCCCACTGGATCTGTATGGCCTTTCCCGCTTACTTGAACGGCGCGGTGAATCCATGCGGGCGCGAAAGGCTTGCTGGGCTGCGCTCGCTGCCGGGCTGCCCGCGGAGCACGATCGCGCCGCTCGGCGCTACCTGGCTCGATCCGCCAAGCGGGCAGGCGACTTGCCTGACGCCGTCAAGTTGTGGGAAACACTGTTGGGTACTGCGCGGGACGTCCCTGGCGCGCTGAAAAATCTCGCGCCCACACAATCGCGTACCCTCAAACGGATATTGCTGCGAGGCATAGCGGCGCAAGCATCAGTTTCAACCAGCAGTCATCTCGCAGCCTCTCTCGAAGCGTGCGAACAGCTTGCCATTCATTTCGAACACCGTGGGCGCTCGCTGGTCCGCGCAACCGAGCTTACGCGGCACGGCTTGGCGCTCGTTCACCGCGCTAGTGGAGCGCGACATGCGGCGGATTTCTCTTCCAATTTTGACTTCTGTCGCAAATGGAAAGCGCGGCTTGAACGCCGTCTCACCCGGCTCGAACGCAAAACCAGCGGAAATGGATCGGAACTTCCGATTGCCCGTCGACCCTGAACCTCGTAATTGAACGCCACTCTTGTGCCCCGACGCCCGGCGGGATTAGCATGGATACCGCCGCCCATTCACGGGCCGCGCGAAGGTGATCCATGCCTCTGCAATCATCCGATACAACGTCGGCGAGAATCACAGAAATCCAAGTTAATGGCAGGGCCTACAAAATAGACGCTGCGCCGGAAACTTCCCTGCTCAGCGTGCTGCGCGACCAATTGGACTTGACCGGCAGCAAGTACGGCTGCGGCGAGGGCCAATGCAGCGCATGCACGGTATTGGTGGATGGCAACCCGCGCCACTCCTGCATCACGAGCGTTGGCGCCATCGGCAAGAAATCGATTACCACCATTGAAGGTCTGGAGCGGAATGGCAGGTTGCATCCGGTGCAGCAGGCGTTTCTGGATCAAGGCGCGATGCAATGCGCTTACTGCACATCCGGTATGATCATGAGCGCCGTCGCGCTCCTGAAATCGAACGCCGACCCAACCGAGACTCAAATTTCTGAATATATGCAAGGGAACATTTGCCGATGCGGCACGCAGCCGCGTGTTGTAGCCGCGATCCGGCAGGCCGCGCACGCGGCGAAATCGGCCGCGGTGAAAGGAGCGGCATAAAAATGAAGAACGATCACGCTCCTCAAATAGTGCTTGAGCCGGAACGCTACGAACTTCAGACTCCCCCCGTACATCACTTTGAAATTGACCGCCGCGATTTCGCGAGGATCATCGGCACGGGCATCGCAATTTTTCTGATCTCCAAGGGAACCATCGCGCAACAGCAAGGGGAATCCGGGCGCGGCGGCGGTGGCTTCGGCCAGGCCATGCCGAAGGAGATATCGGCGTGGCTGCATATTGACGAAGATGGCCGCATCACGGTTTTTACCGGCAAAGTCGAAATCGGACAGAACGTCCGCACATCTCTCGCGCAGGTTGTGGCTGAAGAGCTTCGTGCGCCGTTTGGTTCCATCACCATGGTCATGGGCGATACGAAATTTACTCCGTTCGATCAGGGAACCTTCGGCAGCCAAACAACGCCGCGGATGGGCATGCAGCTCCGCCACATTTCCTCAGCAGCATGCGACACTCTGCGCGATCTCGCCGCCAAGCAATGGAATGTGGATGCGGCGCGGCTGGTCGCCTCCGCGGGAAAAATCAGCGACCCGCAGACTAACCGCTCTATCACTTACGGGAAGTTAGCGCAGGGTCAAGCGCTTGCGGTGAATATTCCCGATACGGATCCGCTGATTCCTCCAACCGATTGGACGGTGGCGGGAAAGCCGCTGGAAAAAGTGGATGGCCGCGATTTTGTGACCGGCAAGCACAAGTACACATCGGACATAAAACTACCGGGCATGCTTTACGGCAAAGTGCTTAGGCCGGACAGGATTGGCGCGACTCTGGCGTCTCTGGACGCAAGTGCCGCGGAAGCCATGGCGGGCGTGACCGTCGTGCATGACGGCGATTTCGTAGGTGTGACGGCGCCTGATCCGCAAACGGCTGAGCGCGCACTCAAGGCTCTCAATGCGGTGTGGACGCCGGGGCCAGCGCAGCCATCGAGCAGCAATATTTATGAATATCTGAAGGCCAACGTCCAAACCGGAGGACGGGGAGGGGGACGCGGCCGGGGTGGCGAAGGTGGGCAAGGCCAGCAGCCAAATGGCGGCCGCTCGTCGATCGAAGCAGGACTTGCCGCTGCGGAGCACAAGCTCGATGCAACATACACAGTAGCGTATATCGCGCACGCGCCCCTTGAGCCCCGCACGGCTGTCGCTGAGTGGAATGGCGGCGAGCTTTCCGTATCCACTGGCACGCAACGGCCTTTTGGTGTGCGTACCGAGCTCGCGCAAGCCTTTCATCTTTCCGAGGATAAAGTCCGCGTGCAGATGCCGGACATGGGGTCAGGCTATGGCGGCAAACACACCGGTGAATGCGCCGTGGAAGCTGCGCGGCTCGCGCAGGGCGCGGGCAAACCCGTCAAGCTTACGTGGACGCGTGAAGAGGAGTTCACCTGGGCATATTTCCGTCCGGTGGGCGTGATTGATATCCGCAGCGGTGTGAATGGCGATGGCACGCTCACGGCGTGGGAATTTCAGAACTATAATTCCGGCAACTCCGGGCTTGGCACGCCCTACGCGGTTACGAATTCGTCCACCGTTTTCCATTCAACTGCATATCCGTTGCGGCAAGGTTCCTACCGGGGTCTCGCCGCCACGGCCAACTTTTTTGCGCGCGAATCGCACATGGACGACTTGGCGCGCTTGATAAAAATGGACCCGCTCGCCTTCCGCATGAAGAATCTGCAAGACGACCGGATAAAAGGCGTCCTGCAAGCCGCGGCGGATAAATTCGGCTGGGGCAAAGCAAAACCCGCGCCCGGCCACGGCTTTGGGCTCGCCTGTGGAAGCGAAAAGGGGGGCTACGTGGCCAACTGCGCGGAGGTGAGTGTAGATCGCTCTACCGGCGCATTGAGGATTGTGCGCGTCGTGGTTGCGTATGAGTGCGGGGCTATTGTCAATCCTGATGGCCTGCGCAATCAGGTATTGGGCGCGAACATTCAAGGTTTGGGTGGCGCGCTGTTCGAAGTCATCGAATTCGAAAATGGCCGCATCCTTAATCCAAAGTTCTCGAAGTATCGGGTGCCGCGCTTTCAGGACGTTCCGCCCATTGAGGTCGTCCTCGTGGATCGCAAGGACATTATCCCCACAGGGGCGGGCGAGGTTCCGCTGATGGCGTTGGCTCCTGCAATCGGCAATGCGATTTGCGATGCCACGGGAGTGCGCTTGAGAGCCCTGCCGATGGCGCCGAATGGCGTCGTCAAGGTCTGATTCTCGAAATTTTTCACCTGCATTTGAAGGTCACCCAATACATGTTCGCTTTCCTTGCGATACACTACCTGCCTGTTACGGGAGGCTCGCGCATATGAGACGAATTCTTTGCACAATTTCGATTCTGAGTATCGCGGCGGTTAGCGCGTGGAGCCAACAACCAGCGCCCAAGACCGGCAAAGCGACGCCGGCAAAATCGAAGATCATCAAGTTGGAGCCCACCCCGACAACGGTTGCGTGGGGACATTACGACGCAACTTCCGCCCCGGTGTTACGCGTCAAGTCCGGCGATACCGTTCAAGTGCATACGCTGCTCACTTCAAGCCCCACGCGCCTTGCGGCGGCAGGCGTTGCCGCCGACCAAATCGAGCAAGCGTTGCGTGACGTTTATGTTCAAGGCGCAGTCACGGACAAAGGCCCCGGCGGTCATATTTTGACGGGTCCTATTTATGTTGAAGATGCCGAACCAGGCGACGTCCTGGAAATCCGCATTAAGGCGATTCAACTCGCGATACCATATGCCTATAACGGTTTTGGCCGGACGAGCGGGTTTTTGCCAGAGGATTTCCCCTACTCCAAAACGAAAATAATCCCTCTCGATCGCAAGCGCATGATCGCGCAGTTTGGGCCCGGCATTGAAATTCCCCTGCATCCATTTTTCGGCAGCATGGGAGTTGCGCCGCCACCTGCGGCTGGACGCGTGAGCAGCGTTCCTCCGGGAGTTTACGGAGGCAATATGGATAATAAGTATCTGGTGGCCGGGACGACGCTCTACCTGCCTGTAAATGCTCCCGGCGCGCTTTTCGAAGTTGGAGACGGCCATGCCGGACAGGGAGACGGCGAGGTGGACATCACCGCGATGGAAACTTCACTGATCGGGACATTTCAGTTCGTCGTTCGCAAGGATCTGCACTTTGTCTGGCCACGCGCGGAAACCCCCACGGAATTCATCACCATGGGAATGAATCAGGATTTGAACGAGGCGACCAAGCAAGCCGTGCGGCAGATGATTGATTTCTTGGTGGATGACAAACACTTGACCCCGGATGACGCCTACGCGCTCGCCAGCGTTGCAGCCGATCTACACATTACGCAGCTCGTGGACACGAACAAAGGTGTGCACATGATGCTGCCAAAGGCAATTTTTACGGCGGCGCATGCTTCGCCGGCGCGAAAGCCCGCGGCCGCGCAGAGCAAGCCTGGCGGCGCCAACTAAATGGGTTCAGGGATGAATTTCGATGGGCGCGGTTGGAGGAAGCAGCGGCGTGCGCCAGTCCTCGATAGCTCTGATGCCTCCGGCCGGCGCCTCACCCTCGCCAGGATTGGCCGGCCAGCCTAGCGCGCGGACCAGCGCGTCAAACACTTTGCGGTCCCCGCCTTCCAGGCTGATGCAATCAGCGCCCAAACACCGCAGGAAGACGCCACCCTCGCTGGAATCAAAAGAAAGATAGTTTGGCCGCCGCAAAGGGTTATCGCGTTTTTCATATTTGTGGTCGTACACTTCGCTGAACCCGCCGAATAGGCGCGCCGCATCGGCGGCGCTATCCGTGCGCACGCGCAGAACGAGCGTGTCTTCGGTAGTGTCCTTGGCGTTCTTGTCTTTTGGTTTCTTCGCTGCTTTCCGTTCGTAAATGGCGTACCGATCACCCGCCCAAACCGGCGCCAAATCATCCGATCTCGCTTCGCCGAGAAACTGTTTCAGGATCTCCTGAATGCCGAATTCGCCCAGAATATTGGAATCAAGCATCTTCCATCCCTTCGGCAAATCGCGCGAAAGATCCGGTAGCGTGACGACCTCCGGCGCAACATTGTGCAAGTAGAGATCCGGATGCAGAATTTGCTGCGTTGAAACTGGAGGATTTTCGAAAACGGTATGGAATCCCGGCCATCCGCCGCGTGCGCGCAACACTGCCTGGCTGAAGTCCGCTCCGGCCGAATAAGGGAAGAGCAAGGAGTCACTCAGGAATGGCGGCGCCTTCTTCAGCATTGGAGAATCGTCAAGATTGCCCAGAAGCGCGCTGAAGCTCATGTCACCCATATCGGCGAGGGTGCTTCCCTGCTGGTGCAGTCCATAGTCAATCATCGCCGCAACCGCCGCGCCTTCGAGAACGGCATCTCGCGCCGATTCGGCGTCGTCATTCGGCTTGGCCGCGTCCCGCCACGCGTCAATGTGATAATGCTGATCCTGCAGCGCGTGCGTCAATTCATGGGCCATCACCTCCCGCTGGTCCTCAGGGACAATCCAATCTGCGATGTAGAACTCTTTTGATTTGGGGTCATAGAGCCCCGCGATCTGCTCGGTCAGCAAATCCAACATAAAACTATCAATGGGAAAGTCCTTTGGGAGCAGGCCAAGTTTTTCCAGCACCTTCTCATCGGCATAACGCTTGTCAGGTTCCTTGTCCTCATTCATCTGGCGAATCAGGTAGGCGCGGATTTCTTCGCGCGAGCGAAGACTCTTCTTGAGCGGCTCCATCTGCGTCAGGCCAAGGAGCTTGCTCATCTCGGCCATCACTTCATCGGTGATGTGCAGGAACTCGGCGGGATCCGTGGCCCCTGCCGCGGGCTTTGTGGGCGCTGCCTGCGCGGGCGGTTGCTGAGCGCGCGCCACCACGACGGCGGACAGCAACAGGCAGAATATGCCGGTCATCGCTCGCTCGACCAGGGCGCGCTTACTTTTTTTCCTAAGGTTCAATGAGAGTTTCGAAGCGTGTGAATCAACAGTTCGCATTTGTATTGTGGCGGGGATTGCAAGTCCGCTTTGCCGTTCCCAGAATAGCAGGTTTCATCCGCAACTTGTCCCCGGCATTGCGGGTTGAGGATGCGGCTTCCAAGAGCCGCGGCAGCGGTAGAAGCCTGCAGGCCCTAATGATGATGCCAACCAGCCCGCCAGTATGCTTGCTACCATGACCCTCACAAACGCCGGAAACGCTTCCTCCCCCAGATCCTGCACCGTCTTGCCAGTCTGCGGCCGGGACGCGAATTGAACGCCGCCTGTCTTGGAACGGACCTCATAAAGATACCGGAGAGAATCCCAAAGAAACCAAGAAGAACCAGAAAAAAACCAAGATGAAATAGTGGTAAAAGTTCAATTTAAATTTATATCTGATTGATAATCTGTTATAGTCATTCCGTTATCCAACGCCAGCGAATCAGAGGAATTTGATGCTTCCGGGCTCGCGACTTCGGCAGGCGCGGGAACGATTGGGCCTGACGTTTCGCGATGTTGAACGTTCAAGCTACCAACTTGCTTCCCTTCGCGGGCGGGCGGATTTTATTATCCATATCAGCCGCCTGGCAGCCATCGAAAACCAAGGCACCATCCCAAGCCTACATAAGCTCTACGCCCTTTCAGCTATATATCACCTGAATCCTCTTGATGTAATGAACTGGTACGATTTCCCCCTAGAACACCATTTCTCCGACGGGGCCGAAATCTCCGCTCCCCGCACGCACTTAGCCGCCCCTCCCATTTCGCTGCGATTACCCATGCAATTCGATCCTGCATTTGACTTGCGCAGGACAGAACTCCTGAGCCGGATGGTGCAATCATGGAAGGATCTGGAAGGAGTTTTCTTCACCAAAGATAGCCGCTATCTGTATGGCTACGTTGGATTGGAAGACCACATGATGGAACCGATGCTTCGACCCGGCAGCCTTGTCCTGATTGATCCCATGCGGCGGAAGGTAAAAAACTCAGGATGGAAAAACGAGTTCGAGCGTCCCATCTATTTCGTGGACTTGCGCGAGGGGTATCGCTGTGCCTGGTGTGTCCAGGAGCTGGAGACGCTGATTCTTCAACCGCACTCGCTTTCACCGTGCGCGCCCAAAATCTTTCGTTTCCCGGATGAGGGCGAAGTCATTGGTCAGGTAGTTGGAACGGCTATACGCTTTGGGGGCTTGTAGTACGATTTCCTTCGAAAATGCTCAGTAGCGTTTCAATATTGGAACAAAACAGGTCCCGCACGTAGCCTGGCAAACCGAAAGGCAGAAGCGCCCGGTAGCACTCTAATTCCCGCCAATTTCTGACTACATCCTCCGGGGCAGCCTGAAATCCTTGCAAGCAGGAAATTAGGTCTATTTCCTGCTGTGTTAGAGAGGTTTCGAGGATGCACTCGCAAATTTCTTGATGTGCCCTGGCCAGTGTTTCCTGCACTGCAGCCGCTGGATACTGCGATTCGAGCCCAGCGTGGCTGTAGCGGCCTGACGCCAAATCCCGCAACGACGCCAGATAGATCAGCCTCCCAAAGTCGCTGGGGATACCTGCCAATGTTCGCGCCGAGAAGTCTTCCGTCAAACGGCGGCTTCCATCAAACGATTCCCAGGTTGCCATCCGCGCCTCTGTTCCGTTTTCTGAACATTTTTACCTCTAAGCACCGCCGCTTGGCGCGCCGCGAGAGAGTCCGCACCCAGGAGGCTTTACCAAATGAAACGTATCACACGCTTACTTCTGGTACTGGCATTTGCAGGAGCGATTTTATCCCCTATTGCTATACACTTCAACAACTCTCTCAACAATACGCGGCAAATTGCTGATGGCGGCGGCTCAGTGCCTCCTTGGCCGGGGTGCTGAGCCTGAACTTGTCCACAACGATCGGCGCGCATTAATTAGTGCCTGCCTTCCAAGGTAGAGATGTTAAGATGCGCGCCGATGCATTCACCGTCTGCGCTTTTCTCATTCGTCGTTACGACAGTTGACTACACCCTCCACGTCGCGCTCTTCATTTTCGCATTACGACGCAAACTCAATCGAAACCTGGTGTTTTTTTTCGTCTACATCATGTTGCTGGTGCCGAGGGATTTCATCTGGTTATGGGTTTCACATACATCACTGTATGGCACGAAGCCGGCATTCTATTCCTACTGGGTTAGCGAGGCCATTCTGTCCGTTCTCCGGCTCGCGACGATTATTGAAATTTGCTGGCGTTCCCTGCGTAATTATCCTCTTGTTTGGGCTTTGGCTTGGCGAGCGCTGACCGGCATTGGGGTTGTGCTGTTCTTATGGGGAGCCAATTCAACAGCTCACAATACCAGCAAGCTAAGATATCTCGTCACGACAGGTATGCAACGATTCGAATTTCTCGAGGCAGTCCTGCTTCTCACTGTACTAACGATTGGCGTGTATTATCGGATCCACATAACACCCCTTTACCGATGGGTGCTCACCGGTATCTGTATTTATTCCGCGGTTCAGGTAGCCAATTACGAATTGGGACGCATTACAGTCCATCCGTCGAATTCCATATTTGATCTTGTAAGGCGCTATTCGTTTTTAATTGCGGAGGCAATTTGGACCTGGGCAGTGTGGCGCTGGCCTGCCGTGCCCGCCCAGCCACATGAGTTGATTCCGCAAGCGGTATACGACGAGCATTCTGCGGAGATCCACGATCGTCTACGCAAGCTAAATGACCGCTTGACTAGGCTGCTCCGCAAGAATCCACGATAATTGCTTGCATTCTCTAAGGAAGACCCATGTTCAGCAAGACCAGGTCCAGGGTTGTTGTGGTGCGCGCGTGAAAGTTGCGAGGCTATTGTAATAATATCTCATTTACTCTATCATACTTCCACGGGAAAATATTCGGCCATTTGGGGCCCTCTTGCCAAGACCTACCATTCGATAGCCCGGTTTGATGTATTCTTGTTTTTGTTTGACCGCAATCCACAACGGAATTCGCCCGAATGATGAATGTCATCCTATTTGCGTTAGTTACTCTAGCCCTGCTGGCCGCATTTTATTGGCTGTCTCACCGCGTCAAGGGCGAACGGGGCAGCGTTACTCTGCCTCAAGCGGTTTCAGCGGAAAAACTTCTTCCGCAACATTACAGGTACTTCCCGCAAGTGCGCCAGGCTCTTTCCGATGACGATAGGGTATTCCTAGAGAGGCGAGCCAGTTCAAATGCGAGGCGCATGGCGCTTAGGGCGCGCCGAAGCGCCGCGCTGGAGTTCTTGGCGGGACTGCGGGATGATTATCGAAGACTGGATCGCCTTGCGCGAACTTTGACAGCACTCGCTCCAGTCCCGAATCGACTGAGAGAGGCGGAACGCATCCGGCTCGCCATCCGGTTTGAGTTTATGTGGGTGCGTATCTGGCTAAGGTTGTGGACAGGCGCGGCGCCGATCACACAGATCCAGCACCTGGCGGAATTGATTGGAACGATGGCGGTGCGCTTGGGAAACGGAATGGACGCATTGCACGAAGCCGCAGCCTCGCAATCCACGCAGCTTAGAGCTTGAGCGCGGGCGATTCAGCCTCCACCAGGGTGTTCCGCACAACTCTCCAGAAACCTTCTACCTCAAAGGGTTTTTGAATGTGCGCGCAACCACTCTGTTTGAACAGGTCTGGCGAGTCGTCCCCTGCGGCGCCGGACATTGTAAATACGACCCGGTGTGCGAGTTCTGGCCGGTAGGTTCGAACCCATTCGTATAGCGCGCGCCCGGTTACTGCTCCCGGCATCGTCATGTCCGTCACAATGAGGTCCACTTGTTCTGTCTCCAACAATTTTATGGCTTCCTCACCGCTGCGCACCGCAATCACCGTTAGCCGCCGACCGACAAGAATTTCCCGCTCCAACTCCAGAATGGCCTCTTCGTCATCCACAAGCAGGACGCGCCCGGTAGCGGGCAAGTCGCCGGCGCCTTCCAATTCGCTTTCACTGCTGGAACCACCCACGGGAAGGACTGGTAGCGCGACAGTAACTGAGGCGCCCTGCCCTGGAGCGTTGTCCACTGTAATCTCACCGCCGTGCTCCGTGATGATGCCATAGCAGATGCTCAAGCCTAGTCCAGTTCCCTTTCCAACGGCCTTGGTTGTATAGAAGGGATCGAATACGCGATGCGTGTCCTGTATTCCGGGGCCGCTGTCCACAAACTCAGCCACGATTCGTCCCTCGCTCTGCCACGTGCGGACCCTGATATCACCGCGATCCGAGCGCTCGAGAATGGCGTCCACGGCATTGTTGAGGATGTTTAAGAATACCTGCTGGAGCTGGTGAGCATCGGCGCCTGTAAGCGGCAAGTTTCCTGCCAGGTCGCGGTGGATATGAATATTATTCACGCGAAGGTCGTATTCCCGAAGCGCCAGCGTATCCTCAATAACCTGATTGATGCGCACGGGAAGCCGTTCGGGTTTCTGTTGCCGGGAAAAACTCAAGAGATTATTGACGATACGGTGCGTGCGCCGGGCTTGTTTGTACAGCTTCCCAACATAATCGGCGCCTCGTTCGTTCACGAATTCGCTCGAGGAAAGCAACTGGCTATAGCCGAGGATAGCGGTCAGAGGGTTGTTTAACTCGTGGGCGACACCGGAAATCAGCTGCCCAATTGCGGCCATTTTCTCGCTTTGCAGGAGCTGCTCCTGCGTGCGGCGCAGGTTCTCATAAGCCTGCCGCGTCTCGTCCAGCAATAAAATTTTCTCAATCGAGGCGGCAATCTGATTGCTTACGGACACCAGTAGATTGATTTCCGCACTGGAAAAGTCGCGCACCTTGCGGCCGCCGAGCAACAAACAACCGAGCGGCCGGTCTTTAGACCAGAGCACTACGAAGTGCAAGACTTCAAGCCCTTCCTTCTGTTGGAAATCCCTGAAAACCGCCGGCAAACGGAGGCCCGCGGTTGAAAGTACAGTCGCATGGACGGCTCGGATATGTTCAACAAGATCGGAGGGGAGTTCGGTCAGTGGAAACCTACGCGCGTATTCAGAACGCAATCCTACTGCCACGGTGCGCCGAAGGGTCGCCGAATCCGCCTCAAACAGAAAAATCGATCCCGCTTCCGCGCTAAACAATTCCACCACCTGCCGGAGAGCCCGGCCCAGCAACTCCTGAAGCTCGATGGGCTGATTGAGCGTCTGTCCGATCGCGTTGAGGATCATCAACTCGCGGTTCCTTCTGCGAATTTCCTGCTCGGCATTCTTTCGCTCGGTAATGTCCAGTACAAATCCCTGGAAAGCCTCGATCTTGCCAGCCGCATCGCGTGTCACAACGCTTGATTCGATCAATGTGACGATTTCACCGTCTCGCCGCCGCAGCTGAAATTCAAAATCGTTTACGGATCCGTGTTCTCGCAGCAACTTCTGGAGTCTCCCCCGGTCAGACGGGTTCACGTACATACTGGATGCAATGTCGGTCACAGCCATCAATTCTTCCCGGCTTTCATAACCGAGCATGCGTCGAAACGCATCATTAAAATCCAGAAAGCGGCCTTCCGGAGAAGAAATAAAGACGCCTTCCTGCATATTGGCGATTAGACTGCGGTATTTCTCCTCGGCTTGCTGGCGGCCCGTGATGTCCTTCAGCACATGAACGACACCCAGGCGGCGTCCAGACGGATCATGAAAATCAGAGTTAGAGACCAGGAGAATGCCGCCCAGACCCGGATCAGTCTTGTTACCCTTGCCAAGGACACTTTCGCAATACGGGCATGAGGACCATTGCGGACCATCCTTGCGAAGGACTTCCGACACCATCCGTCCGCACAGTTCGTCCGGCAACCTTCCAATGCGAGACGCAAGCGCCTCGTTTACGCGCACCACTCTTCCGGCATCGTCGTGGACCAGAATCGGGTCGCCGATGGAATCAAATGTATAGGACCACTGATGCTCGGCCGCAGCGGCATGCTGGAATAGTTGAAGGTTCTGGATCGTCAGGCCAAGAAGATTCGCAACATTTGTAAGAAAGGCGATTTCATCTGCCTGGAAGCGCCGTGGTGTGGAAGAACCTATGCCCAGCAGACCGAGCGACGCCTCCTTCCCCGGCAGGCGGACGAACGCCATGGCCGAAACGTTTTCAGATTCCATACGCAGGCGCGGCGCGGCTGGAATATTTTTCTCGTCAAACGAGACCCAAGGGGTTTTCTGATCGAGAAGACCTCGCGCCCAGGCTTCGCTCGACGAAATTCGTTTGTGCCGTTCCAAGAACTCCGCGCTGTGCCCGGTGGCGCCACGAATCTCCAATTCCGCCTCATCGCCTTTGCTGGTAAGCAGGCGCACGACGCCATGCGTAGCGCCAAGCGCTTTCACCAGGTTCTCAAGAACCTCCTGCAGAACCTCGTCTACGCTCAAAGTTTGTGTGCTTGCAGCCGTGATAAGAGACAACCGGCGGAGTTTGTCATTGAGGTCTTCCACGCGGGCGCGGCTCGCTTCCAGAATCAGCACCACCATTCCGATCCCCAGCGCGACTTGCAAGAGGGAGCCAAAAGCTATCCGTAGCGCGTAAAACTGATAAGTCACCCAAAATGGCTGGTCCAGGTGATGCAGCCCGGCGAGTAAAAGAGCCGCCGCCATCAATGGTATGCCGTGGCCTCTTTTCTTTTCTCGCGAGCGCCACAGAATACCTCCCGCAACTAGTGATGTGCCTCCCGAAAGGAGAGCTGGCAGCCAATTCACCAGGAAAGACGTGCTGGACCCGCGTGCGGACATGACGGCATCAAGCATGCCGCCAAACACACACCACATCCAAACCGACCGTAAATGCCGGTAAGGCTGCACATACTCGAGCACCATCGCCAGGAAAAACGTGGTAGCTACAAAAAAGGACGTCTGGATAACTATCAATTCAACCGGACTGTCATGTACCTGCTGGATGAGCCGCGCGACACCACTCACGGTAAGAAATATCCAACCTGCAATCCAAAGGCGGAGATATCGCGCCTTAACGTCTTTGTAAAGAATAAGATAAAGAATTAGCAGAATCAGGAAGGCGGAGAATTGAAAGAAGGCCAGCGAAAGCTGTCCTTGGACCGTGACAGGCAAGAATACTTTACCGCCGAATTGGCTCGCGTCTAAGAGCAATAGAGAACCCGAAATGTACGGGACCGATAACCGCCGACGATAGGTAGCAAAGTTAGCACGTAGTTTCAGAAATGGACAACACACCTATAGAACCAGTGTGCCGTGCCGTATAATAGCTAACGGAGGCCCCTGTGGCAGCGGAACGCATACTGGTTGTAGACGATGAGGAAGCGATTCGAGAGGTCGTCTCGACCCTTCTCGAATCGCAGGGATATCTATGCACGCCCGCAGGTAATGGCCGCCTGGCTGTGGAGCAATGGAACGGCAATTCGCCCCCGCCCGATGTTGTCCTGAGCGATATGGTGATGCCGGAGATGGATGGACTGCGTTTGCTGGAATGGGTCCGCAATCATGACAAGGATATTCCCGTGATTATGGTCACGGCAATGCACGACCTTTCCACTGCCCTTGAGGCGATCCGTCGCGGCGCTTACGATTACATCCTGAAGCCTTTTGAGAAAGATCAGCTCTTTCTGAGCGTGCGCCGGGCCCTTGAGCACCGGCGGCTCTTGAAGGAAAATCGCCACTACCAGCGCAACCTTGAAAAGCTTGTCGAAGAGCGGACCGCCCAGTTGCGGGGAGCGCTGGATCAACTGGAGAGTTCGTACGACGACACTCTCGAGGCCCTGGGTGGAGCGCTGGATCTAAAGGATGCTGAAACAGAGGGCCATTGCAAACGGGTCACCGCGTTTACGCTGGCAATCGCCAAGGCGCTGCAGGTGGACGTGGCCCATCTTCCCGAAATCGCGCGCGGAGCGTTTCTGCACGATATCGGCAAAATGGCGATTCCCGACCAGGTCTTGCGCAAGCCAGGTCCGCTCACGCCGGAGGAACAGATAATCATGCGCACGCACTGCGAGATCGGCTATGAAATGCTCAACCGCGTTCCTTTCCTGCGCGCGGTCGCGAAGATCGTGCTGGCGCACCAGGAGAAATTCGATGGAACGGGATATCCGAACGGCCTGAAAGGCGAAGAAATTCCATTGGGCGCGCGCATCTTCGCCGTGGCGGATACGCTGGACGCGATGACTTCTGACCGGCCATACCGGCGTGCGTTGTCGCTCGAGCAAGCGAAAGCCGAAATCGCGCGGTGCAGCGGAACGCAGTTCGATCCAAAGGTCGCTGATGCCTTTCTTTCCTTGCCTGATTCCATCTGGAAGGAACTTCGCGCCAATGCCATTGGGCCGTTCCGCCTGGCCTATCTGAAAAACCTCTAAAATCAGAGCATCCACGGAGATCCCCGCCGCTGTTGTTTGCTCCGCGCCGATTGCAATATACTGGCCAGCGGCGTAATATCGCGCGCGGGGGAAAGAACAAGAAATGGCGCTGGTGCCGATTAAGACTGCTTCCACAACGGGGTACTGCGACTGCATCTGTGGATGTTACGAGCTGGCGAGCCTTCGCGACGAAGCGACGGGAAAGGGCTTTTGCCCACGATGCGCCAAAGAGCACCTGGAACTCAACCAGGGGCTCGGCCTGCCCCTGCCGGCGCCGTCCCACGCCCCAATGGTCAACCCGCCTGCTGTCTCTCCCTACCTGCCTGAGGCCGCCGATCCGCCCGGGCGCCTGCGCTGAACCTATCCCTACCACTGACAATTTGATCTGCCGTTTGCAGTGCCTCGATACGCCGAAGTCCGCCTACAATTCCTGGTGACCCGCCTTCTTGGCCATTTCCTGTTGCATGCGCTTGATGGCAGCATCAATTGCTGGCCGGCTGGGTGAATCGGCGGGTGCGAGCTTCAAAAAGGCATCAAAAGCTGCAATGGATTTCGGGAAGTCGCCGGTGCTGGCATAAAGTTTGCCGAGGTAAAGTTGGAGACCCGCCGGGTCGGCATCTTTGGATCTTTGCGCCGCCAATAGTTCCTGTTCCGCCTCGGCGAATTGCCCTGTTTCCACCAGCGCCGCTCCTAATTGCAGGTGAGCCTCGCCACGATTCGGCTGCAAGCGAAGCGTCAGCTTCAGCGGCTCGATAGCATCCTGGTACTTCCCGGCATGAACCAGATCGGTTCCCAGATTCTGCAGGAGGGACACGGATTCCGGTTCGGCCTGAAGGCCTTTGCGGAAAACCTCTTCCGCGGCGGCGTACTTGCGTTCCCTCATCAGTACCACGCCCAGATCGTTGAAAGCGGCGGCATATTTCGGATCGGCATTTGTCGCTTCGCCAAGAAGCTTTTCAGCTTCCTCAGGCTTGTTTGCCTCGAAAGCTTTCATTCCCCGGTCATGCAGGTCCGCCGCTGTGGCATTGGGTTTGTATGCGCCAGGCTTGATCAGCTTCTTTTCCGGCAGCGCATTTAGGTAGAACCGCGGATCGGGGTTTTCATCCGGAACGAAGTCATACTTTGTGGCAGCCCAGTTTAGGCCATCGCCCTCCACGGTAAGCGTATAGTTAATGTTCCCATCCAGGTGCTCGAGAATGAACTTACCCTTGGAATCCGTGAATTGAATATCGTGGAGGCCGCCACTGGCTGAAGAATCGATCTGGAATTCAATGGGATGGGTAGGTGTGTTTCCGTCGGGCAAGAAAATTTGGCCTGTAACATTTACCTGTGCGGAAGCGGAATGCCCCAGAAGCAGTGCAAAGACAATCGCAATCAGGAAGACGGTATAGCGCAACTTCATCCAAAGACCCTCTGGTTCCCATTAGGATTAGACGCTAGAACACATCCGAAAGTTCTTCCCCCAAGTCTAAACCCGGAATATGCGCTCCGCCAAAAAAGAACGGGGGTGGCCGTTTAAGCCACCCCCGCCAAGACCGTGAGCCCCGGATAGCCGGGGCCTTTCGGGTTAGAAGTTGATACGGCCTACCAACTGGATCATTCGGCCACCGGGATCGAACGTGGTGTTCAGATCGGAGTAGGCGGCCGCAGATGCCGACCCGGCTCCCATCTTGCCGAAGCTGGTGTTCTGGGTGCTGAGCGTGCAGGGCGACGTGCCCGGCCCGCAACCGAAGTAGAAGTCAGCATCGTTGAACGCGTTGAGCATCTCAGCGCGCATCTCGAAGTTCACCCGCTCGGTGATCTTGGTGACCTTAACAACACTCAAGTCCGTGCGGAAGTACTCCGGGCCGTAAATGAACGGACGGCCACCGAGAACTCCAGGCTGGTTCTCAGGCTGAAGGATGTTGGTATTGGCCCTTTGGAGGCTCGAGTCGAGCAAGCTGGTCGGAACATAATAAACGAAGGGCGTTGAGCCGCCTTCGAGTTTGTTCGTCGACAGCATGCTCTGCAACTGTTCGCGGTCGATTCCGATCAGATTGACACCAGCGCCCTGGCTGCTGCTGTTGAATGTGTCGCCGCCACTGATGCCGCTGGAGATGAGGATTGGCGGACCAGTCTGCCACCGGGTGATGGTGTCAAGCGACCATCCACCGATGATGCGGTTCGCAAACCCGCTGCTCGAGCTCCACTTCTTGCCTTGTCCGAAGGGGAGATCGTAGATCAGCTGGAGTTTGACGGCGTTCGGGATATCAAACGGCGCCGGCCCCTTGCTGTACTTCGTATCGCGCAGGGTCGCGAAGGCGTTTGAGCTGACCGAGGAGTTTGCGTTGTAGTCCGTCAGTGACTTCGAGAAGGTGTAGTTCAAATCGAACTGCAACCCGTGCGAAGGCCTCCGGCGTAGATCAACAACGGCGGCGTTATAAGTGGATTGCGCGCCGTTTGAGAGAGTGACAGCTCCACCGCTAGCCGTCGGGTTTACGACCCAGAAATTCAGCGGAAAGCCCGCCCCAATTAGGTGGGTCACAAATGAGTTATACGCGGTAGATCCGTTGCCCAGCGTGCCGGCGAATGAACCGGCTCCGCCAACCCCTAGGTCGGTAATAAACCCGCTGCTGTGGAAGTTTGCGTTTGTCTGACCGATTCCGGTGGATACGTTATTGATAGTGGCGTAAGTTCCGGTGGTCTCCAACGCCGCCAGCTGGGCTGGCGAGAGTGGTCCAGTAGCGGGGGAGGAGCCAGTCGCCCCAACCACCCCGGTGGTAGACAGCGGATCAAACGAGGCTGTCGTAATCGGCAGACTCACATCACCAGCAATCGCGGCAATCTCGGTGGATGTACATTGCGCGGCTGTTCCCAGGCATGTCCCTCCGTTAATGGCGGCATTGGCTGCCGCATAGAGGTTCGCGAAATCTGACGTACCTGCGGTCGCAGTAGACTTCACGATTCCGAGGTCCGATTCCGCTGCTAGACAAGCTTGGGAAACTCCCGAGACAGTCGCCAAGTTGGCGTTGCACAGGTTCAAGTTGCCCTGAGCACCTTCGAATTCGGATAGGAACCCGTTTTCAAAAATGTTCGTTTCGTTGAGGTTGAAAACATCCCACAGTCCGTCGCCGTGATTGGCTTGATACCGGACTTCCAGGACCATGTTCGGTGAAAGTTCACGCTGAACCGAGGCCTGCCAAGACTGAATCAAGGGAGGCTTGATGTTCGGATTTACTTCGTACACCGTGTTTCCCTGCGTTGGACTCACCGGGAACGTCGAAAGGAACGACGTGGGTGTCTGGGCCGTGTAAGGAACGCCGGTTGTCGACCCATTGCCGAGGTTGATGCTGCCGGCCGAGAAGGTGCCATTCGTTGTGCTGTTTGCCCCCAGGATCCCGGTCGAAACCTGCGAGCCTTCCTGTCCCGGATTGTCTTCCGAGATTTCTTCCCAGTCTTCCAGACCTTGACGGCTGTAAGCGATGCTGTAGCCGGCGCGGATAACGGTCTTACCCTGGCCGCCGAAAATGTGCTTCAGCATGTCATTGTCTGAGTTTGGCTGCCAGGCAAGGCCAACCGAGGGAGCAAGGGCGCGGTAATACTTGTTGTACCAGCTCAGCCCTTTGTCATTCTGATAATAGAGTGACGAAGTGCCGCCGACTGCGCCGGGCTTGAACAAATTTCCCTCGCCGGAAATGCCCCAGATGTCACTGGCTTGCGTTTCCGTGCCGCCCAGCATGGCGTACTGATTGTACTTGTCAAACGGCGGGCCATCGTATTCCCAGCGAAGGCCGTAGTTGAACGTAAGGTTAGGTTTCACGCGCCAGCTATCCTGGCCGTAGATGCCGTACTCGTGCTTCCCAATCTTGTCAACTTCCGGTGCGCCGCTCAAATAGCCGCCCGTCTTCGGGGAGAAGGCCACGTTAGAGTTATACGAACTCAAGCGGCCCACGAGAGAGGCGTAGAGCGCTTCCGCGTTGCCCAAGTCCGTACTGGAAATGCCGGGCAAATTGCTATTCTGGCCGAAGGTTGGAGTTCCTTGCGTAAGAAGTGGATCAGCGCCGGAGACGAGACCAAATCCCGCTGTACCACTGATGGTGAAGAAGTCATTGGCATAGATGTCCGTATAGTCCACGCCGAATGACAGGTTGTGAGTTCCCTTGGTCCATACGAAGGTGTCGTGAGCCTGGCCAACCGCTGTGTTGCGGCCCTGCGTTCCACCGGGACTCTGGAAGGGAGACGAACTCATTCCACTAATGCCGAAGGTGTATTCCTCCGAAGTCGTAACCCCACCGACGGTCACTGGGATGGAGGGATAGCAGAAGGTAGAAAGCGTGGCGGAAGGAGCCTGGCACTGATTGCCGACCAAAAGGCCCAATCCGAAGTTTGTCGGTGCGGAGTTCAAACCCGCGCGGATTTCATTGCTCTTGTTCGAGCCAATCGTCCAGCGCTCTGCAAGCACGAAAAGGTTGCGGTTTGAAAGCTGCTCACCGTGGTTCTGTTCTTCCACCGAAGAAGGATACTCGGCGTCCACGCTGTTCAACAGGTCCGGGTTCGAGATGTAAAAAGCATAATGATAATCGAACTCCAAAGAGTGATGCTTGGTGATGTTGTAGTCGAGGCGAAGGTCGGGATACCGGCGCTCGCCGATCGTCGTCGAATTCCAGGCAATGTTGTTCTGGTAGAAGTTAAATGGCGTCGAGGAGACACCGGCAGTCGTATAGGACGACTCGATAGCATTAATGTACGGCCCGGTAATGCTGCTGATCGTGCTCGGACCCATTGCGCCGGCGGCGCCGATGCCGCCAGCGGCCGCGAGAGCCAACAGATTGGCGGAACAAGTAGTGCCATTACACGTTGTCCAAGTGTTGCCAAGGGGAACGGCAGCCGTGGACGCATACGTAAACGTGCCGCCTGCCGCGAGAGGGGTCAGAATTTGCTTGGTACGGGTAACCGACTGCGGGAACTGGAAGAAATCGAAGTCCGTGAAGAAGAACAGTTTGTCCTTCAGGATCGGACCGCCGATTTTGTACCCGAAGTCATTGAAATCCAGCAACTGGCGCGGAGTGCCGCTGATGCCGTTGAAGTAGTAGTTGGAATCGAAGGCCGTGTTGCGGTTGTATTCCCACACGCCGCCGTGGAAGGCATTGCCGCCGCGCTTGCTGACGTAGGACATTTGCGCGGCGCCTTCACCCGTCTTTGAGGCGTCGTTGGCGTTCGTGGTGATACCGAACTCTTCGATGTCGTCAATGCGTGGATCGTTAATCGCAAAGTAACCGTCGCTGGACTTCAGCAGGTTGCACTGGTTGTTGATCCCGTCGAAGGTGATGTTAATCGTGCCCTTCGGCAGACCTTCAAACGTGCTGTTGCGCGGGCCGCCGGAAGTCTGCACGCCCGGATCCAGAATACCCAGAAGAACGGCGCTGCGTGAGGCGAAGGGCAATTCCTGAACGGAACGGCCGCTTACCGTGTTGGAGATCGAAGTGCTTTGCGTCTCCATCACTTGTTGTCCGCCGCCTTCGACCTGTACGGAAACGGAAGCAGCACCGACTTCCATCTTCACAGGAACTTCGTACGTATGGTCGACGGTGACAACGATGTTGTTCAAAATTGTGGTCTTGAAATTTGCCATCGTCACGGTAATTGTATAATTTCCGGGGGGCAAGTTTGAAACGCGGAACTCGCCAGCAGATCCGGTTTGAACTGACGGCAGAGCCGCGTGTGTGACCGCGTCCGTGATCGTGACAGTGGCTCCGGCTACGGCCTTATTGTCAGGATCAACGACGGTGCCTCCGATATTTCCCGATGGTTGCCCTTGCGCAATGACGCCGTGCGCCAAAAACATGCAGCAAGCAGCTAAGCAAAGCAATATTCCCACTCGCTTCACAGGTGTTCCTCCTTTGAGATATTCACTGCTGGATTTCTTGAACCCCAATGCAACCTGAGTCAAACTTCTCGCTGAAATCACTCGTTTTTCCCCTGAGTAATCGTTCCAAACCGATTACTCTTGTGCCCCAAAATAGAATCTTAAACGGATATAACACCCCGTCTGGGCACTATTCAATGCAATGGACGTACCATTCGGCAATCTTTTGCACATACATATAAAACCCTATTTTTCAACACCTTAGGCCGTAAGAAAAACCACCCGAATCGCTTATTCCGCTGATAAAATACAAAAACACACAGAGATATACATTATTCGAAATAACGTAACGAATCTACCCGTTCTCGATTAAGTTGGCCTGCGTCAGCGCTAAGACTCAATCTCTTCAGGCAGAGGCCGGAGATCCTGTTCATCCGCTCTTCTCATTGAGTCTTCTGGTCGAGCGATGGAATGGCTGGCGCATATGTTCATTTTGTTCGTCTTTGATCGCAGTGCATCCATTGAAGAACCCCGCGTGAAGCCGCATTTTCGAGAATCTGTCGTACACTTACCGCCGCGGAACAAAACCACAATCAGCGGACGAGAAACGAATGAGCGATCCAATCAAATCAGCGGTTCCTTTTCTGAATCTGCGCGCACAATATGCGGCGCTGCGTGAAGAAATCCGCGCGGCGTTGGACGAGGTTCTCACATCTCAAAAGTTCATTTTAGGGCCACAGGGCGAGGTTTTTGAAAGGGAGATCGCCTCATACTGCGACACTCGCCACGCAGTGGGGCTCGCCAATGGCACCGATGCATTGACGATCGCGCTCGCCGCATGCGGCATAGGCGCGGGTGATGAAGTGATCGTTCCCGCATTTACGTTTGTCGCCACGGCCACAGCGGTGGTGCGGCTTGGGGCGCGGCCGGTATTTGCCGATATTGACCCCACGACATTCAATCTCGATCCCGCGGAAATCGAGATTCGACGCACAACTCAAACGAAAGCCGTGATGCCGGTTCACCTGTACGGCCAGCCCGCGAAAATGGACGCCATTGGAGAGTTGGCCGCGCGGCACGGTCTGGTGGTCATCGAAGATAACGCGCAAGCGATCGGTGCGAGATACCGGGGCCGGCGGACGGGGTCGCTTGGCAGCGCGGCGGGAATCAGTTTCTATCCAACAAAAAATCTTGGCGCTTACGGCGACGGCGGAATGCTGGTGACAAATTCAGATGAGCTTGCGGCAAAGGCGCGCCGCCTGCGTGATCACGGCCAATCGGGCAAGTACGTGAGCGCGGAACCCGGATGGAATAGCAGGCTGGATGAACTGCAGGCAGCAGTGCTGCGCGTGAAACTGCGGCGGCTCGACGAATGGACGGACGCAAGGCGCGCGCACGCACGACACTATGACGAACTGCTCACCGGCTTACCGGGACTTTCACTTCCAGCGCCGGCGCCGCACACCGAGCACGTTTACCATTTATATACGGTGCGCATCGAAGGCGGGGCCGGGCGGCGTGACCGAGTTCAGCAGCAACTTGCCGAGCATGGCGTTTCCAGCGGTGTGTATTACCCCACTCCTCTCCCTTTCCAGCCGATATTCGCGGGTCTGGGGCATCGTCCGGGTGACTTTCCGGCGGCCGAACAGGCTGCCGCGCAAGTCCTTTCGCTGCCGTTATTTGCGGAGATTACCGCCGGACAGATTGAGCGCGTGGCCGAGGCATTAGGCGCCGCATTGCGAGGAACTGCTTAAGCAGCCGCGGCGTGGGCGCGGCGGATCAGCAGGATAAATACTCCGATAAACAGGGTCAAAGTCGGAATCAACAGTATCACAATGCCAACATCCAGTGATTTTTGCTCGCGAGGGCCCGCGGCGGAAGCGGTTGCGTAGCACATTGCGCAGCTCTGAGCCATTGCCGCGGGAACCGCCGCAAGCGTCGCAATCAAAATACTGAATATCCGGACGATTCTCATAGCAGGTTTCCCCATCCCGTTCCACCTTCTTCTCTGCTCTCCATTATATCTCAATGCGGCCGTAATTGTTCCAAAAGGACGCTGTCCCTCAAGAAAACAAGGATCATCAGGCAAATGCAAAAAACGGCCGCGGGAACCAGCCAAAGCGTCAGGCTGCGCTTTTCATATTTCAGGTGCATGAACCAGGACATGATGAGTCCCGCCTTGATGATGGAACAGCCCATCAGGATCGTGAGCATGATTCGGGCAGGCAAGTCGATGTAGCCCATGTAAACTTCGACCCCCGTGAGGAGGACGAGGTAAATCCAGACCCAAACGAAAGTTTTTGCCCGGACCGCTGGATGGGCGCTCTCTGCTTCCCCGTGATTGCTCATCGCTGACTTTTCTCCTAGCCCTTGGTCTCTCGCGCGCTATTTCGGCGAAACCGACATGATATAAATCAACGGAAAAACAAACATCCAGACCAGGTCAACAAAGTGCCAGTAGAGACCGCTGACTTCGACATCCTCGGGAGTAAATTTGCCGCGGGCCAATCCGATGGAAATAATCCCCAAGTAAATGAGGCCGATCACGACGTGCGTCATGTGCAGTCCGGTTATGCCGAAAAACACCGCTCCGAACAGCGGCGAGCCCCAGGGATTGGAGAACGGCCGCATGCCGTCGCCAATCAGGTGAAACCACTCACGCAAGTGCAAAGCAACGAAGGTGGCGCCAAAGGCCATGGTGGCCAGAATCCAGCGTATGGCCACGCCACGCGCGCCGCGGGCCACAGCGGCAACAGCCATGACCATCGTCAGGCTGCTGGCCAGCAGCACGATGGTCATGACGGTCGAATAAATAATCGAGGGATTAAACGGGAACGGCCGGGGCCAATCCGGGCTGTTAAGCCGCGCGTACGTGTAAACGACCAGCAGGGCGGAAAAAGTGAGCGTGTCGGAAACGATGAAGAGCCACATGCCCAGTTTTTTGGAGCCCATCGCAAAAGGCGACCGGCCGCCAGACCACGGCGAAGAAATCGCTTCCGACTTCACGTCATGCACGGTTCACCGTCCCAGGGAGAGTAGTAAGAACAAGAATACCCACAAACCATCAAGAAAATGCCAGTAGATCGCCGCTATCTCGGCCGCGGTGGATTGCGTTGTGCGCGAACGCCGCCAGGAGCGGAACGCGACGTAGAGCAACGCGATAATTCCTCCCAGTAGATGCAATCCATGCGCGGCGGTGAACAAATAAAAAAAGCTGCTGCTTGGATTCGTGTCTAGAAAAACGCCGGCGGCGCGAAGCTGGTGCCAGGCGATCAACTGCCCACCCACGAAAAGCAGTCCGAGGGCGGTCGTCAGGCTCCAGAGATTACGAAACGACGCGAGGGCGCCACGCGCGAGTTGCCGGCGAGCCATCTCAAGAGTCGCGCTGCTGGCGAGCAGTACCAGCGTATTTGCCCACAGGACGCGAGGCAGCGCGAACGCCTGCCAGTCAGTGCCCGTTCCGCGGCGCACGATAAAGGCGCTGGTCAAGGCCATGAAAAACATCATCATAGCGGCCAGCGCCATCGTGATGCCGGTTACGTACGCCCGACGGGGAATTGAATTGGCGTGGCGGCCATCGTCATCGCCGCCGGAATTGCGGCCGGGCGGAAGGCCGCCGATGTGGCCGTGTTCCAGCTGAATTTCGAGATCTTCTGCGACGGTACCAGGCACGGAAATCTCTCCTACGTCCTGAGTCTATCTACTTCTTCCGGAGTCATATCCTGCGGGATGAAATCTTGCTTCTCACCCGGCACGCTGAATTCATATGCTCCACGGTACACCTTTGGGATATGGCCCGCGAAGTTGTCATGCGGCGGCGGGCTCGAGACGGTCCACTCAAGCGTAGTGGCGTTCCACGGGTTCATCCCCGCTTTCTTGCCACGCCACCAGCTGAAGATAAAATTCCCCAGGAACAGGAGTTGCGCCGCGATGGTGAGAAACGCCGCAATGGAAATGAAATGCTGTACGGCTAATAATGAGGTGGCGTATCCCCACAAACCATGCTGCGTGTTCGTGTGAAGATACTCGACGCCGGAAAGGTCGGCGTACCGGCGCGGGTGGCCTGCGATGCCCAGAAAATGCATCGGCATGAAAATGCAGTACACGCCGGCAAAAGTGATCCAGAAATGGATCTTGCCGATCTTCTCATTCAAAAACTTGCCGAACATCTTCGGAAACCAGAAATAAGTCGCCGAGAAGATGCCGAAGATGGCCGCCACTCCCATGATCAAGTGGAAATGCGCGACGACGAAATATGTGTCATGCAGCGGAAGGTCCACGGAGGGCTGCGCCAGGAAGAGTCCTGAAAGGCCGCCGGTGACAAACAACGATACGAAGCCGATGGCGAACAGCATCGAGGTCGTAAACTGGATTTTGCCGCCCCACAAAGTGCCAAGCCAGTTGAACGTCTTGATGGCCGAAGGCACGCCGATGCTCATGGTCATAATCGAGAAGGCAAACGCCGTATACGGGCTCATGCCGCTGACGAACATGTGGTGGCCCCACACGCAGAACCCAAGGAACCCGATGCCGCAGATTGCGTACACCATCGCGCGGTAGCCGAAGACCGGCTTGCGCGAGAATGTGGAGAGCACGTGCGACGCAACACCCATGCCCGGAAGGATGGCGATGTAAACCTCAGGATGTCCAAAGAACCAGAACAAGTGTTGCCACAGGATCGGCGAACCACCCGAATGACCGCTGATGACCTGGTCGGTCACTACCAGGCCGCCCGGGATAAAAAAGCTCGTGCCCGCTACGCGGTCAAGCAACAACAAAGCGCAAGCAGCCAGCAGGACGCCAAAGGCAAGCAGGCCCAGAATCGCGGTGACGAACCAGGCCCACACCGTGAGGGGCAATCTCATCAAGGAAAGACCGGGCGCACGAAGGTCTACCAGCGTGGTAATGAAATTCAGGGCGCCCATCAGCGAAGCCGCGCAGAAAATCGCCAGTCCGATGACCCATAGCGTTTGTCCGGCACCCTGGCCCGGCCCGGCGATTTTGCCCAGCGCCGAAAGAGGCGTGTACGCGGTCCAGCCGGAAATCGGCGCGCCTTCTTCCACGAAGAAAGCTGCAACCATTACTACCAGGGAAACGAACGTCGTCCAGAACGAAAGCATGTTCAGGACGGGGAACGCCATGTCTTCCGCGCCGATCTGTATGGGCAGGAAATAATTGCCAAAACCTGACTGCGGAGCCGTAGTTAACACCATGAACACCATGATGGTGCCGTGCATGGTGAGCAAGGCCAGGTACTGCTCCGGCGTCATGATCCCGCCGGAAATGAACGGCAGCTTCATGTTTGGCCAGACCAGGTGAACGCGCATCAGCACGGAAAGCGACATCCCCAGGAAAACCGAAAACAAGGCCAACAAGTAATACTGGATGCCGATAACCTTATGATCCAGGCTGAAAATGTACTTCCGAATCCAGCCCGTAGGCGCAGCGTGGGCGTGCGCAACGCTAGCGTGTGACGCCATTCAATCTCTCCTTGCCCGGAAAATTCTCATTGGTTCGCCAACTGATCCTTCATCCACTGCGCAAAATCGGCGTCGGTCATCACCTTGAGCACGCTGCGCATCTTGTAATGACCAAGACCGCAGAGTTCGGCGCACACGAGCTCGTAATCGCCGGTTTCCGTCGCGGTGAAATGAATATGGATGATCATTCCGGGAACAGCGTCCTGCTTTAACCGCAGTTCCCGGACAAAGAAGCTGTGCGTAACATCCTGCGATCGGATTAACAACTCGACTTCACGATTCACCGGGACTCCGATGATGGGCGTGACGACGTCGTCCTTTGCGTCAGGATCGGTCCGGTCCAACCCGAGGGGATTGCCCGTCGAGGCGCTGACCAGAGTCGGCTTGAGCTTGCCGAATTTACCATCCGGACCCGGATACCGGAAATTCCAGGTGAACTGCTGTCCGGTTACTTCAATTTGCAGGTCGCCAGGAGACGCCGGCACGAAGTGTACCGTCGCCCAGGCGCCTTCGGCATAAAGTCCCAAGCCAACGAACAGGACGATTGTCGCCAGCGTCCAGCCAACTTCAAAGGCATTGTTACCCTCGAAATGCACAGCGGGCTGTCCGCGGTCGCGATAGCGAAAGACGGCCCAGGCCAAGCCGAGCTGCGCCAGCACAAAAACCACTCCTGTGATAATGAGGGTGCGGTCAAATTGCGAATCAATCAGCTTGCCGACGTCGGTGATTGCCGGAGGAAACCACCACGGCTTGGCAATAAATAAATAGACCGTGATACCGGTGAATACCAGAAGGAAAACTGCGAGGGCCGAAGCTACGGTAGTCGAACCTGCACAACCAGGTTTGCGTTTCCCCATCTCCTCCGCTCCATGAATTTGGCCGGCCGGGCCGTCCACCACACGACTGCGCACCGAACCGCGAGAAGACTCTGCTTGAAGGGCCACATGATATACATCCGCGCGAAATATGCAACTGCTAAGCTAACATTTTTATTTTTGCCACGAATATTTTTCTTGACTATTGAACCGTCTCCGCTGGCCGCGCAACCGAAGTTCTTGTATGCACGGCTTCGGGATGATGTATGTAAAGCGAACTGGCGGTGACCAGTTTTTGCCCGGGATTCTCGGGCAGGGAGATTTGATATTTCACGAGCTGTTGGTGTTCGCGGAACTGGCGTTCCGCGTTGTAAACGCTGGAAAACTTCCAAAGCATTTTCACAAAATTCGTTTGCCCGTTCGCCAGAAGTTTGGCGGCAATCTTGAACGTATCCCGGAGGGCGTTCCATCCCAGATGCTTCATGTTGAGCACTTGCTGTGTGCGCACCAACTCTCCGTAAAACTTGTCAAGCGGAAGCTTCGTGGGCAGCACGGCGTGCTGAACGTCGAAAAGACGATAGTCGCGCGTCGTGAAATTGCGAGATTCGGTTTGCCAGGTCTCCGTGCCAGGGTAGGGCGTGTTGACTGTGAGGTGGACAATTTCAGGAACTTCCAGCGCCCACTTGCGGATGACTTCGAATCGCTGCTCGTCCCAGTCCGGATCCGCGATGATGTTCACCGCGGCCATAATGTCCATTTCTCGCGCGCACTCGAGCGCTTCCATGTTCTTACCAAGACTGATTCGTTTGCGATGCGCTTTCAATCCCTCTTCGTCAATGGCTTCCAGGCCCAGGAACATGTACTCGAGGCCGAGCTTCTTCCACCGGCGGAATACTTCCTTGTTGCGCAAAAGCACATCGCCGCGCGTTTCAAAGTAAAACATTTTCTTGATGCCGCGTTTCTCGATCTCGTCGGCAAGCGCCATGGCATGATCGGACTGGATGAAAGCCACGTCGTCAACAATGAACACGCCGGGCTCTTTAATGCTGGCCAGATCTTCGGCTGCCGCCACCGGGTCAAGCTTCCTGTAATTGCGTCCATAAAACGTCCACGCGCTGCAGAAAACACAATCCCACGGGCAGCCCCGGGTGAACTCGATGGATGCGCAGGGATCCATCACACCGATAAAGTATTTGCGCCGCCGGGCCATCAAGTCGCGCGCTGGGCGCAACATGTCCAGACTTTCAACCAGTTTGGGCGACGGGCCCTCGGCATCGGGTGTAACGACTCCAGGAAGTTTTCCAAGCGCGCGTGAGTCCCCTGCGGCTTCCAGCACGTCCTCGACAATTCCTTCACCTTCCCCGCGGACCACGCAGGAAATAGCTCCGTCCGCGTGCTTCAGAATTTCTTTGGCTGTGAAGGAAGCGCTATGCCCTCCCGCAAAAATGAAACACTCCGGCCGCTTAAGATGCGTTTGTTTCGCGAGGTCCACAACCTCGGGAATGTTAGCCAAATAGTTGAGCGAAAACCCGATGGCCTCCGGCTTCCAATCGCCTACCACGCTGAAATAGTCCGCGTGCCGGAAAACCTGTAAATCCAGGATGCGCACATCATGCCCCGCGCGGCGCGCGGCTGCGGCAACCAACTCGAGCCCGAGCGGCTCAAGCCTTAAATAAATTTCCGAAAACATCAGCGGGCTAGGATGGACGAAGAGAACTTTCATTCAAGGCCCCCAAGAGCCCCTTTTCAGGAGCGTCGCGCCGAGCGCGAACAGCCGTTCTGTTGGGGGAATCATAGCAGACGTTGGAGTCAAGGCCTAACCGGGTAGCCACCTATCCTCTGTGCCTCCAACTGGTTCGAGTTGACGGAAGCGCCAACCGGAGATATGCTTAGGTTGCTCGATATGAGAAACGATTCAATGGCCCCCAACGAAAGCACAAGTCCGGCGATTGTCGCTACGTCCGTCATTGCGTGCGTTTGCTCGTGCGCATGTTGTCGCATGGCCATGCGCAGCTACAACACGAGCAGCCGGGGAGACCACATAATTTAAGGTCTAAGCCAAATCTAAAAGTTCCCAGGCCGCTCGTCACCGAGCGGCCTTTTTTTATTTTACGGGCGAGATTCCAAGGAGAAGCGATCATGGCAACGAGTAACAAACCGATAGCGATTTACCACGAGCATCCGGACTGGTTCCGGCCCCTGTTTACAGAGCTGGACAAGCGGGGAACGAACTATGTCCGCGTGCAAGCGCAGACACATGACTACGACGCCGGAGACAGCAAGGACAAGTACTCGCTGGTATTTAACCGCATGAGCCCTTCGGCTTATCTGCGCGGGAACGGCGACACGATTTTCTACACCCTCAGTTACCTGAAGCACCTGGAAGATACGGGCACGCGCGTAGTGAATGGACACCGCGCGTTTACTTACGAAACATCGAAGGCGCTGCAGCTTTCTCTGCTTGAATCCCTGGGACTTCCCTACCCGCGGGCACGAGTGATTCACCGCGCCGCACAGGCGCCAGCCGCAGCGCGCGAACTGCGCTTCCCTGTCGTTGTCAAACCGAATATCGGAGGCAGCGGCGCGGGCGTCACGCGATTTGACAGCATGGAAACGCTGGAGCGCGCCGCGGCCAATAACGAGATTGATCTGGGAATAGACAACATCGGCCTGGTGCAGGAGTTCATTCCGGCGCGCGGTGGGTTCATCACTCGAGTTGAAGTAGTTGGCGGAAAGTATATCTACGCGATTCGCGTTCACCTTTCCGGCGAGGGCTACAACCTGTGCCCCGCAGACATTTGCCAAACAACGGATGGCAAAGAGCTGACGCGAAACGCCTGTCCTGTAAACGCGGCGAAGACCGGGTTGAAGGTGGAAGGCTACACGCCTCCGCCCGAGGTGATTTCGGCTGTCGAGCGGATCATGCAGAAGGCGGGAATCGAAGTGGGCGGCGTGGAATATATCGTGGATGATCGCGATGGCAAACTCTACTACTACGATGTGAATGCGCTTTCAAATTTCGTGGCCGATGCGCCACGCGTGGTGGGATTGGATCCGCACGCATTGCTGGCGGATTACCTGGAACGGGAGGCACGGTAATGCGATACGGCTATTGGATGCCTGTTTTTGGAGGGTGGCTGCGGAACGTTGGTGACGAAAACATGGAAGCGACGTGGCCGTACATCAAGAAGCTTGCGCAGCGAAGCGAAGAAATCGGCTACGACGTGACGCTGCTCGCGGAACTTCATTTGAATGACATTAAGGGCCCGCAGGCGCCGTCGCTCGATGCCTGGTCCACGGCCGCGGCGCTGGCGGCGGTGACTTCACGGCTCGAGCTGATGGTCGCGGTGCGCCCAACATTTCATCTGCCCGCGCTGCTCGCGAAACAGGCGGCGAACATTGACCACATCAGTGGCGGGCGCATTTCGCTGAACGTGGTTTCTTCCTGGTGGGCGGACGAAGCCCGCAAATACGGTGTGGAATTCGAGCAGCACGATGACCGCTACGCGCGCACGAGCGAATGGCTCGACGTCGTGGATGGCGTATGGAAGCAGGATAATTTTTCTTTCAGCGGGAAACATTACCGCGTGCAGGAAAATATTTTGCAGCCGAAACCCGTTTCGCAGCCGCGCCCGACCGTCTATGCGGGCGGGGAATCCGAAACCGCGAAAGAACTGATCGCGGCAAAGTGCGACGGGTACTTGATGCACGGTGACCCGCCGGAACGCGTGGCCGAAAAAATCGCGGACTTGCGCCAACGCCGCGAGAGACTCGGCCTTCCGCCGATGATCTTTGGCGTCGCCGGATACACCATTGTCCGCGACACAACCGAAGAAGCCGAGGCGGAGCGAAGGCGCATTACGGACGTCAAGCAGAACGCCGCGGGCTACCAAAATTATCAGCAGTGGCTTGCCGGAACTCAGCTCGAAAAGCGCGTTTCTCTGGAAGACTATTCGGTGTCAAATCGCGGACTGGGCTCGGGATTAATCGGCACCGGAGATCAAGTGGCCGAGCGCGTGGCGGAATTTGAAGCCGCGGGAGTGGATTTATTGCTGCTGCAATCCAGTCCACAACTCGAGGAAATGGAACGCTTCGCGGAGGAAGTAATCCGGCCGGAGGCGAAAGTATCCGCCGTTAGCTCGGGCCGCCGGTAAAACGTGGCCCGGTTTTACCGGGCAAATGTTGTAAGGAACGAGCAGGATGCAACGCGAAATCTTGGGGAAGCGTTCCATCCTAGTCGTGACACATGAGCTTACTTATTTGGATTGTTGTGGCGCCAGTCCCAGTAGCTTTTCTGATCATTTTTGTTCAATTGTTTGTAGGGCGTATAGTCTTTGTGGTTATCCGATAAATATCCCTTGTAGACAGTCTCCTCGTGGCCATCCCAGTTGTGGTAGTCACCGTGCGACTCATCGTAGACCCCTGCGTGCCCGGCGCAGCTCGTGACGGCCACCGGTGTAATCAGTGCGGCTGCCAGGAAAAGTGATCCAATATAGCGAGGTAATCGGCGCATTACTCAGCCTCCTTTGATGCGGCACTGAAGCAACAATCCGGATCCATGCCAGTGTCCGTTGCCCTACAAATGTAAGATGCTTTGCGAGCAGGGTTGGTCTCGTTTTGGAGATCCAAGGAAGAATGGGGCGCCGGTTGGATGCGGCACGGTGTCCAAACACCTAACCGCGAGCCGCATTCTTAGGCCTTCCTCCCAGTTTCCCATTCGATCTGGAAGCCGCTCTTTTTGCCCTGCTTCTGGATTGGCCGCCGATATGACCAAGTCTGGCAGCCATCCATTTCTTTGAGCCGAGAAATCCCTCTAAGAGTCCCAGCACGTGGAGGTCGGCATCCAGCTTGGGAAAATGAATTCCAAAACCCGAAGGAGTGATTTCAATTTCGTCGAGTTGAGACGATTTGGCGTTTTCTAGCCCCTGCGCATCGCGCGGTGAGAAGCTCAAAGTCAGCTTCGAGCTGAGATTGATAACAATGCGGCCACTTTTGACATCGTAATGCGCAGAGACGGCCCTCGGAAGAGTTTCTCGCATTTCCTTAGCCCGTTGATTTGCCAGTTCAAAACTGTCATGCAGTTCCATGAAACTCCTCCCATGCTCGGCAAAGTCTTCCCAAATGCGCTGTCAAAACACTTTTGATGTGCCCTAATTCTCGCTTTGAAAACCCATAGTTCTCGCGAAGCTCAACCGGTCCCGCCGCGCAGTTCAACCTGAACCCTGCTTCATGGCCGCGCCCGATCACATGGACATGAGATGGCCTATGATCGTTTGGATAGATCACGACGCGCAGTCCGTCAAACCTGAGAACCGCCGGCATGAGTTCATTCTAGCATAAAACCCAATCGTTTAGGTTATGAAAAGGATGATCGATTCGAGAAAAAAGTGTTTCGCCCGCAGAAGAGAGTCCCACGGCGGCCGTCGGCTATCGACTTCGAGTGCCGATGGTCGGACATATCAGAGAGACTTTTGAGCCACCAAGACCTCCCAAGCGAATACTCGAAGCACCTGATGCACGGGATGTACTAGCCCTGGTGACCGAGTTTCCACTCGCGCCGACAGACCGATGCCAGCCACTCGACTTGCAATGGTTTCAAACGAATCTATAAGACGCTTTAGATCAATCCTTGGAGGGTCGTGCTCATAACCTATAACAATCACTGCCTTTCGTTCCGAACCTTTGAGCGTGGCAAGCTTGATGCAATCACCGATACTGCTCACATTACCAGAGTAAGGATGCAAAAGATTGACCGACCAGTTTTCCGCCTCTTGATCATTGTCCCCGAACGGGCGAGTTATCTTGAATTCAATTGCCCATTTCCCAGGAATAAGCAAGTCAGGAGATCTCTTTGTTTGCGCCGAAGAATCATATCTGGGCAGTTGGTTGAGGTATGTTGCGATGCGCTTTACGAGCTGAGGTTCCCCGTACGGACCGATCCCGGGACGGTATCCACGAAAACACTCCCGCGACGAATCGAGGGAGACCGCGGCGTCAGTAATGTCGGAGACGAGTTCGGCAAGGCTGATCTGCATCAGATTTATGGTTGCCGAAAACTTGGTGCGGAAGGAGGGATTCGAACCCTCACACCTTACGGCGCCACCCCCTCAAGATGGTGCGTCTGCCAGTTCCGCCACTTCCGCACGGGAGTGTCAGGCGTTGATTCTATCCTGAGCACGTGTGGTGAGCAAGCACAGGCCTGGTTGGCAAGTAAACGTGAGCCGCTATTTAGCGGCCCGGAGGAGGAGTCAACGGAGGCAACGGCGCGGGCTTTGGCGGCGCGGGCGCCGACGATGCCGGCTTGCTGATATTTTGAAGAACCGAGTGGCCAATAATCGAATTCTCCGGGCGAACTTTGACCAATACTAGTGAGGTAATCATGAACATCACGGCGCACCAGGCAGTAGCCTTGGAAAGAAACGTCGCGGCGCCGCGCGGACCGAAAGCCGTCTGGCTGCCAGCGCCGCCGAATGCTCCGGCCAAATCCGCAGCCGAACCGCTCTGCAGCAGCACTACGATTGAAAGCACAAAGCATACGATGACGTAAAAAATATGGAGGAAGATGGGCACCCTCCAACCAAGGGCCAGTATGAGCCCTCCGATCACGAATGAAATTGCCCACTTCACTTCGACTGGCATTTGATGTTGCTCCCGTTAAAGAATTCCCGCTCCAATAATTTGTTCGCGTTCAAAAATTCACGATGGCCGCAAACGAGGTGGCATCCAGACTTGCCCCGCCGACCAGCGCGCCATCAATTTCCAACTGCGCCATTAGGCCCCGAATGCTATCGGGCTTTACGCTGCCGCCGTAAAGAATCCGCAAGTCAGCGGCGCGTTCGCTGGTAAATCGGCTGCCGGACTCATTGCGCAGGAACCGGTGCGCATCCCCCGCCATTTCCGGTGTGGACGTGCGCCCGGTGCCAATGGCCCACACAGGCTCGTATGCAAGCAGAATACGGGAAAATTGCTCGGCGGTCAACGCGTCCACCGCGCCATGGAACTGGCGGGAGAGCACTGCCTCCGTTTCGTTCCGGTTGCGCTCGTCAAGCGTCTCTCCCACGCAAACAATGGGGATCAGGCCCGCTTCCAGCGCCATGTGAAGTTTTTTCGCCACGATTTCATTTGTTTCGCCAAAAATATGTCTGCGCTCGCTGTGCCCCAGGATCACGTAACGGCAGCCGGCTTCGAGTAGCATCGGCGCGGCAATCTCTCCCGTAAAAGCTCCTTGTTTTTCCCAGTTCATGTTTTGTGCGGAGATGGCGATGTTTGATCCCGCGGCCGCCTCCGCCGCCGTGGCGAGCGCGGTAAATGGCGGAGCGATCACGATGTCGCAGTGCGTGGATGCCGCGACGAGCGGTTTGAATGCCGAAAAAAACGCGCGCGTTTCCGCGGCCGTCTTGAACATTTTCCAGTTGCCTGCGATAACTGGTCGTCGCATTCCTTGTGTCCTTAATCCTCGGATTGGCTACCGATTCGTCAGCGCTTCCACGCCGGGCAGTTTTTCCCCCGCCAGAAATTCAAGAGAAGCGCCGCCGCCGGTCGAGATATGGCTGATCTTATCCGCAACGCCTGCTTGATGCACGGCCGCTACGGAATCCCCTCCACCAACAATGCTCGTCGCCCCCGCTGCCGTGGCCGCCGCTACGGCTTCCGCAACGCCCAGTGTGCCGCGCGCAAACGCGGGCATCTCGAAAACTCCCATAGGGCCATTCCAGACAATTGTTTTGGCGCGCGCGAGTTCCGCGCCGAACGCCTTCACCGTTTGCGGGCCAATGTCCAGACCCATCCACCCGTCGGGAATTTTCGCAATCGGCAATGTCTGCGTTTGGGCATCCGCTTTGAATTCAGATGCGACCACGTGGTCCGCAGGGAGCGCAAACCGAAAACTGCGCTGCTTCACTTCGGTGAGCAGCTTGCGCGCGAGGTCGAGCTTGTCGTCTTCCACCAGCGATTTGCCAATCGCGATTCCCTGCGCCTTCAAGAACGTGTACGCCATGCCGCCGCCAATCAGCAGCGCGTCAGCGATTTTCATCAAGTTCTCCACCACTTCAATTTTGTCGGAAACCTTCGCCCCGCCGAGGATGGCGACAAACGGCCGTTCGGGATTGGAAATGGCGTTGCCGAGATATTTCAGCTCCTTTTCCATCAGCAGCCCCGCGGCGGCCTGGTTCACGAAGCGCGTGATTCCCACAACCGAAGCATGCGCGCGGTGAGCGGAGCCGAAAGCATCGCAAACAAAAAGTCCATCGCACAATGCCGCAAGTTGACGGGAGAATTCTTCGCCATTAGCCTCTTCTTCAGCATGGAAACGTACGTTTTCCAGCAGCAGAACGCCGCCATTCGCAAGCGAGTCGCTCTTCTTTTCAGCGTCCGCGCCGACGCAATCGGTGGCGAACCCCACCGACGCCCCGAGCAATTCCGCGAGCTTCGCGGCCACTGGCTTCAGACTATATTTTTCGTTTGGCTTCCCTTTTGGCCGGCCGAGGTGCGACGCCAGCACGAGCCTGGCTCCGCGCTCGCGCGCTAAGTTCAGTGTGGGAAGAGTTTCCCGGATGCGCGTGTCGTCGGTGACCTGCCACGGAGCCGCATCAGAAAGCGGCACATTAAAATCCACGCGAATAAAAACGCGCTTGCCGCTCATCTCCAGGTCACGGATTGAAAGTTTGTTCATGGCAAACGCGCGAGTGGAAGGAATTCCTAGAACTTTGCCGCCATGAATTTAATCAAGTCGCGCACCCGGCTGGAATAGCCCCACTCGTTGTCATACCACGCCAGAACCTTGACGCAATTGCCCGCCACAACCTTCGTATATTCAGCGTCCACAATCGCGGAGTGCGGATTGCCGCGAAAATCAATCGAGACCAGTTCTTCCTCGCTAAAGGCAAGGATGTTCTTCATCGGCCCATCGGCGGCCTTTTTTAGCGCCGCGTTCACAGCTTCTACGGTAGTGGGTTTTTCCGTCGTAATCGTCAAATCCACCACGCTGACGTTCGGCGTAGGAACGCGCATCGCGTATCCGTCCAGCTTTCCCTTCACTTCGGGGATCACCAAATTCAGCGCTTTGGCCGCGCCGGTCGAAGTCGGAATCATGGAAAGCGCGGCCGCACGCGAGCGCCGCAAATCCTTGTGCGGCAGGTCGAGCAGTTTCTGGTCGTTCGTATAGGAATGAATGGTGGTCATCGTCCCGTGCACGATGCCGAAATTCTCCAACAAAACTTTCGTCACCGGAGCCAGGCAGTTCGTCGTACAAGAGGCGTTTGAAACCACGTCATGGTTTTTCGGATCGTATGTCTTTTCGTTTACGCCCAGCACCAACGTGCAGTCCGGATCGGTCGCCGGCGCCGAAATAATCACCTTTCTTACCGGTCCGCGGATGTGCTTGCGCGCCTCGGAACCCTTGGTGAATAAGCCGGTGGACTCAATCACGATCTGTGCACCTACCGAAGCCCAATCAATCTCGGAGGGGTCTTTTACCTTGAATACCCGGAAGCTCCGGCCATCCACGGCAATGGAATCCTCCGTATGCGTCACCTTGTGCGTCAGGTTGCCCAGAATGGAATCGTATTTCAGCAGGTACGCAAGCGTCCTCGCGTCGGTAATGTCATTCACCGCGACAATCTCAATTCCCGAATCACCCAACGCGGCGCGCACAATATTTCGCCCGATACGGCCGAAGCCGTTGATCCCAACTTTGACTGGCATTCTTCCTCCCCGAACAGGATGAACGGCTATTCCGCTCAAAAATGCAGAAAACAATGCGGATGGTTGATGCTAGGGCGCGCGGAAAAAAATGTCAACGCGCCGCGATGTGGTCTGGGAATTTCTCGACGCGAGTGACCTTTTCGCCTATGAATGTAACGAACAGTGTGATGGCCGGCGGTTGGCCATAAATCCAATCTTCAGTTTCGTCGCCGTTCGCGTTGCGCTCGCGAACCTTCCTATCAGGCTTGCCGATGGCCGCTTCGACCATGTCGCGGGTCATGCCGATGATCGCCCGTTTTTCAGTAATGGCCCTCTGCATGTCGGGCGGCAGCGTTTGACTCCATTGCAGGGCCGCGGAACGCTCGTGTGAAAAATTCAGCACGGGAGCAAGCATTGCCTTCAACTGATCCGGAGTCATTTCAGGAATGGGGCCGCCAAAATCAAGAACCAATGTCGAGCCCGCCGCCGCAGCCTCGTTGCCATTATTGTTGGGGGAGGCAGACATTGTAGGGATACCCGAAATGCCGCCCGTAATCCGGTCGCGCCAGCCGTTTCCCTTGTTTCCTCCACCGTTCAGCAATAATACGATCCGCGTTTTCTTGAAATGCAGCGCCGTAATCTGCACGGAATCGCCGGGATTCACCGCCGCGCCACGCGACGACAACGTCCGATGCAGCATCTGGTCGTCGAATGGCTGCAGCGGATGCATGGTGAAACCATCTTTTCCTGCGGGCAGTGATTTGACCACGTGCGCAAACTCGCCATCCACGTAGCGCACCAGGGCTAGCTCCGCGGGCTGACTCAGGGGCCCAGTCTCCTTCTGAATGTCCCTCACGTCCTGCGTTTCGCCGTTCCCTTGTTTGTTTGACGAATTCTGACTCGGCGTCTGCTGCGATTGTGCGGAAGGATCAAAGTCAGGCAGCAGAGGAATCTTCGTGCCGGCAAGTACGTCCGGCGAAGGAGGCGAGTTCGGACGCCACGGCAGCACTCGTGGATTATCCACGCTGAACAATAGAAGAACGGCCGCCGCGAAGGATGCAAGACGAATCATGGAAATCCTGCCTGCGCGCTATTGTAAATCTTCTTGGACGCCGTGGGAAGGGGTCAACCACCGCGTCCGGGCCAGCCACAGGATGGCCGCCACGGAGGCAATGGTGACAGCGGCGCCGCCCTCCGGGCCGTATGGCCCGCCATTCAACCAGCGCGGACCTGAATCTTGCGCCACGAATAAACTCGGCCCGAAACCAATTCCGCTTACGGGCAGCGAAACGATGGTGGCGAGCGTGAGGTTCCACGACCAGTGCAATCCAATTTGCGCCCACATCGAACGCGTTCGGACGTAAGGCACCGCAAGCACGACGCCGGCGAGCATCGTGTTCAGCGCGGAAAAAAATGTAGCGGATGGATTCCAGCTATGAGCGAGTCCAAATATCACCGCGGGCGCGATGATCGCGCCTCCGATCCCCACTGATTCTATGAGGCGCTGAAAAGCATAGCCGCGAAAAGTAAGCTCTTCCACGCTGGCCGCAAAGAAAAACAATCCCGCGTTCAACCCCACCCGTTTCCAAAAATGAATGTCGTAGAGGATTCCGCCGGAATAGCGAACGGAATGGGTTCCGGCGAGAATCGCCATCACTAGCAGTTGCAGCGCCACGCCCACGCCGAAACCGATGCTGAGTTGTTTTCCCCATCCGCGCCGAAAATTCAGCCCGAGCGAATAGAAGGCGCGTCCGTCCACAAGCCTCACAAATATCCAGCTCAAAAAGAGCAAGACAACCGCCAGCACCAAGGAACTCCAGAAAAGCTGCCACCAAAAGGGAAGCTCTCTTGTGAAATTAAAAACAGCGCTTCCAACTTCCAGGTTAACCAGCAAGACGGCCGCTGCAAAAAGCATGACGCGGATAATCGGCCGCATTCTTCCGCCATCGTTCAAGAACACGCGTTCCGCCCAAAGCGGCTGGCGCGCCGGCGGCACATTTTCCGGTTCGTTGGGTTGCATTTGAGTTGGCATGGCGTTCGAAATCTGGATTGCGGCCGCGTTGCCTCCGCTTACCCTTTCACTGTCACTCGCACACCGTGGCGATCAATCTTCATCGGTAGTAGCTCACCGCCCGCCGACGCGACAGCTGCTTCAACTCTTTGCCGCGCGCCAGGGTCGATCAGCAAAGTAACGCAACCGCCTCCGCCGGCGCCGCAAACCTTGCCCGCCAGCGCGCCACTCCTCCGCGCCGCTGCAATGATGCCGTCAATCACGGGCGTGGTCATCGCGGGCAAGGTACGCCGCCGTGCGCTCCATTCTTCGCGCACCAAACGGCCAAGTTCCGTCCAGTTTGCCCGCAGAAGCGCCGCGCGCGCTTCCTGCGCGATCCTGGATATTTCTTCGAGACTGCGCCACATGCGCCGGTCGCCGTTTATGTGCGCTTGAAACACTTCCCAATTGTTGATTCCCGATTGTCGCGGCTTGCCCGTATAGCAAACAACGAGCCGCCTTTCGAGTTCCGCGGCATCCACGGCCAGCTTCTCGCGGAATTCTCCGCCCGCGCGCAGGTGAATCGCGCTGACACCGCCAAACGCCGGCGGATAGTGATCCTGCGTGCCAGTCGGAACATGAATGACCATCGCCTCGGCGTCGCGGCTGATGTGGATCCAGTCTTCGTGGCTGAGACGCGCGTGCGTGAGCCGGTCCAGCGCCGCGCAGATCGCCACTGCCATCGCGCTTGATCCGCCAATGCCCGCGCCGGCGGGCGCTTCGGAATTCGTCGTAAGCGTGAAGCCATGTTTGGGAGCGAACAAACGCACCAGGTGCGCCAGCAGCGGCAGTTTATAGTGGCGCGCGCGGGCCAACGCCGCGAGCGACGGAAAAGATTCGCGTTTGCGCGTATCCAGCGAAACCAGATTGATTCGCCGCCCTGCGGGCGCCACTTCAATCACGCAACGCGCGCATCGCGAGATGGCGCAATTCACCGTCACCGCGCCTTCGTGGAACAGGTAGAGAGGCCAAATGTCCAGCGTTCCGCCGGCAAGATCAATTCGCGTCGGCGCTCGCGCTTCGATTCTCATGTGCCCGGGCTCTCCCTTTACTTGTTTTCGCGCGCCCGTTACTGTGAGTTTGGCGCGGTGCAATGTTTTCCGCATCCGCGCAATTTAAGGCAGCGGGCGCATGATTACAGCGCATAGTAACAGATGGCTAAGCGGATGACTTCTCGGACGCCACGCGGATTGCTCACACAATTTCCAGTTGCCCGGCGATTCATGGCGGGTTTTGAAGGCGCCACTCTGCCTACCGTAATCCGCGAATTGCTCGCCCAAGGCCTTGCCGGGGTGGCAATTTATCCGCGCAATTTCACCAGCGCCGAAGGCCTGGCAATTCTCGCCGGCGAAATTCGCTCAGCGGCTGCGCGCCCCGTGCTTATCGGCATGGACCAGGAAGGCGGCACGCAATTTTCTTTGCCTGCCCCGTTCACGCAATGGCCTTCGCCCGCGCAAATGGGCGCGCTTGGCGACGCGGAAGCCGTGCGCGAAGTCGCGCACGCTATGGGACGCGAACTCGCCGCCGTGGGCTGCAACTTGGATTTTGCGCCGATGCTCGACCTGCATTTGAATCCCGCAAGCCCCGTAACGCAAGTGCGGAGCTTTGGCGCGGATGCTGCGACCGTGGGTCGAATGGGCGCTGCATTCCTGGACGGGCTAGCCGGCACAGGCGTGCTAGGCTGCGCGAAACATTTTCCCGGTCACGGCGATACTCAAGTAGACCCCCACGAAGATTTGCCTGTGTTTCATGGCGCCGCGGAGCGCCTGGCGCAAGTTGAATTGCTTCCGTTCGCCGCCGCCATCGCCGCGGGCGCCCCAACAATCATGACCGCGCACATCCTGGTGCCGAAAATTGACGCTACGCGTCCCGCTTCCCTCTCGCGCCCCATACTCACTGATTTGTTGCGCGCACAGATGGGTTTTACGGGGCTAATTCTTGCCGATGATATCGGCATGGGTGCAATTGCCAAACGCTACCCACCCGGCGAAGCCGCAGTCGCAACATTTGCCGCGGGCGCGGACATCGCCATGATTTGCCATGACGCCAGACAAATACCGCGGGCGTTGGCTGCCTCAGGTCGCGCTCTCGAGATTGGAGACTTATCTTTAGAGGAATGGGAAGCAGCAGGGAAACGTATTGATCGAGTGGTTGCAACATCCAACCAAGCGCCGGTTGGATCTCTGGATGTTATCGGCTGCGCGGAACATCGCGCCCTCGCAGCAAGCCTGCGCGCCAAAATCTCGTGGAAGTAACGCGCAACTGTTAAGACGCCGCGGGCGTCCGCGCCGCAAGACGCTGCGCAGGAGTCTGCAACGCCTCAGCTTGCTGGGATTTTTCATGCGCGAGACTTGCGTCGAAGCATCTCCGGCATCGCGCCTCGTACATTCCACCCGCTCCAACCACGATAAGGTCTTCCGAAGCCACAAGCCTTTGCGTATGCACCGCGGGATTCCCACAGCGCATGCAGATGGCCAGCAACTTCGTAATTTCCTCCGCAATCGCCAGAAGAGTCGGCATGGGCACAAATGGGCGCCCCAGATAATCCGTGTCCAACCCCGCGATAATCACGCGCTTGCCCATGTTCGCCAGCCTCGTCGCTTCTTCCACCAGAGGCTCGCCCAGGAATTGTCCTTCATCAATGCCGATCACTTCCGTGCGCGGGTCAATTTTTTCCAGAATCTCTGATGCTTTGGAAATATTATCCGAGCGAATCCCCAGGCCTGAGTGCGAAACAATCTCCGTCGCCGAATAGCGCTCGTCAATTGCCGGCTTGAAAATCTGCACGCGCTGCCGCGCAATTTCCGCGCGCCGCAGCCGCCGGATCAGCTCTTCGCTCTTGCCGGAAAACATCGGCCCGACGATTACCTCGATCCAACCCATATTGTGTTTGACGATATCCACGCGCGCGCCTCCATCGCACAAGTTAGCACAAGCCGTTGTGGAAAAGCAGGGGGCGGAAAAACTCAGCGGAAACTATTTCTCCGGCGGACGCGGCTCCTCATACAACTGCGCATTGAAGAATGGCGCGAACGCGCTCACCACAGCCACGCGAAACGCTTCCTGCCGCGTAATCAAATTCCGCGTCAGCACTCCCCACGCGCCCTGCGCATCGCGAATGCCCCGCCCGCCCGCATACGCATCGATCGCGACGGAAAGCTCGGTGCCGCGATCGATTACCTCGGCGGCCAGCGGCACTGGCATCTGTACCGCCCCGGATTGTCCATACGCCCCAGGTCCGGTCCCATCCGTCACATACGCCCAGCTCTGCAAAAATACTAACCGCCGCCCATTTTCCTCGAAAACGTCCAACCCGCCTTCCAATCCAACAAAATATCTCCACGGCTCTCCGCGCTCGCGCGCCTGCTGCATCAATGATTCGGCTCGGAGACGCGCGCCGCGCATCAACTCAGCGCGCGAGGCCGGCGTGTGACTTACGCCACTTGGCACGTCCACACCAACTACGTCAAATTGCCCGTTTGAATCCAGCATGGGACCGAGGATTGCGAGCGCTTCCCAAACGGCGTTCAGTTTCGGACGCCGCGTGCTGCCCACGGCAACAATGATCTTCTGCATCCGGAGCCCGCCTCATTCCTTCCAGAGCTGCGCCTGTTTGTGCGCTCCATAGCGCCCTTGCAAAAACTTCTTCAGCGAGTCCACCGAATCGAACACTTGGTCCGCGCAACCCAGCATCCATCCGCTGATCTGCTCCGGATTCAGAGAAGTCACCAGATAAACAGGTATCCCCTTGCGATAGGCGAACGTCAACTCCGCGGGCGTGCCGCCACTCGTAACTCCCGCGGTTACGGAATCTCCCAGATGGCAAATAACGTAGTCTGCCTTGTTTTCGATTAAATCCAAATCGAAGTGGATGATCTTTCGAAGCGCCCGCCGGAATCGCTCCACATCCGTGGTTTTCCATTCGCGGAAATGCGCCACTTCCTCCTCGGTCAGGCTCTTACGCTCGTCCTCCGCGGGATCGTAAACGCGGTGGCCGAGCTGATCGGTCAAAAAGGGGGTGAGTTTGCGGCGCCACATCTTGCCGCCATCGGCCGCAAATTCGATCGGGCCACATAGATAGGCAAGCATAGGTTACGCCTCCAGCGCAAAGCACGGGCAGCGGAGCCCGTGGGGAGTTGGAACGATACACGAGGTAGGATGAAAACGGAAAGCGCGAAGAAATGGAGCGGTCGACGGGATTCGAACCCGTGCCTGGACCTTGGCAAGGTCCCGTACTACCCCTATACTACGACCGCTTCAACCAAACTTTAGCATGGGGGCTAAAGCTGGACAAGACCCTCCGTGGTCACATCACACCGGAAAATGGAAACACCATCACACACGCGATGATTGAGAAGAAGGAAATTCTCAAACCACGGGAGCCTGCTAGCTGAGCTGCGTTACGCGCGCGGATTTCACGACCGGTGACTTCTTTTGCCTGTCTGCGAAGCGCGCTGCCTTTCCGCGATCCGTGTATACACGTGCGAATCTTTCACCATCCCGGTAAAACACTGTCACGATAAAGTGGCGATGCTTGCGCCGCTTGTCGGTCTTGAAGTTGGTTACTCTTCTTCCTTTTTTCGCCTTAACTTTCTTCGCTTTTTTCATAGGTCCCCTGTAGGCGGAATGCTCCTCTTCCTCTACGCACTATGCCAATAGGCGTGCTCCGGCGCAACATGTTTCTAGGGGGTTAGCCGTAAAGTCAATTAAGCGAATATAAAACCGGCGGACAAACGATAATAACCCGCTAATCGCTTGGATCGCACCGGTATGGGTTCCCCGCTCTGATGGAACTCTTCTGTAATTCGATGGTAGCCGCGGCCCCGCCAGGCGGCTAGCCTATTACCGGTGCCATTTCACTCCGGCGACACCACGGCCCAGCGGCGCAACGGATGAAAAAGACGCAAAAAATGTCGCCGCGCAGGGGACACTTTTCGATTCCGAGCGTCTAATCCTTTGAAGCCGAAAAATGCGGCGGCGCGAATGGGTGGTCAGTTTGAAACACCGCAAGACAAGCCCATTTTTCACGGCTTTTAAATGTATTAAACGAAACTTTTTTGGAAGCAATTACGTTTCATAGAGTAGTGATTTTTGCATTTGGGATGAGAAAAGAGAGAGGTTCTTATGGTTTTGCGGCTTGAACATTCGCCAAAAGTAGAGGCCCTGCGCAGCTATCCGGCGGGCACTCTTGATCGTCTGGGGCAATTGCTTGCCCTGGGCGCTTCCGCGCGGCCTGACCCGCGCCGCGAAAGCTTCTACGAAGTTGAAAGCGATTCAGAAGTGTTCTATGTCCACGTTTCGCCAGACAATGGCCGCGTGCTGCTGATCGGAATCTGGCCGAAGTCCGCCGCGCCCCCCACTGTTCTCCACACCACGCATGCCGCCTGAGCGGCCGCCTCAGTCTTCCTAACGCCAAATATTTTGAAATAGTGCCAGCAGCGCAAAAACTTGTAGACCCAAGCGTCCTTCGACTTGCGCCTTATTCGTAACTCAGAGCGATCATCGGATCCACTCGCGTAGCACGCATCGCCGGAACCAGGCATGCCAGCATCGCCACCACTCCTCCGCTATGTTCCCGTCAAAGGGATTAGACGTTGAGAATCCTAAGCAGTAAGGTTGAAAACTGGATTAATTCAGAATGAATTCAACAAGCAGGGTGCCAAACAAGAACTGGCGTTTGCTTACACCCACGTGCTTGCTTTGTATCGCCGATATTCCTCGCCGAATGCCTGCTCCAAAACGCTTTCTTCCTTGAAGATTCGGCGCAACTGGAACGAGTAGAACGCCAGGAAGCACACCAGCGGAATAATCCTTCCCCATGCGATGAATAACCCGGCATATCCAACACAGGCGAAATAATAAATCGGATGCCTGAACTTGGAATAAAGCCCCGCCGTCACCAGGGCTCTCGCCTGCGCCGTCACGCTGAATGACGCCCCAAGCTGGTGCCGCGCCACCATCCACAGTACAAATCCAATGACTCCAATCGCCATCCCCGTGATATATCGCGCGCCCCACTGCCAATGCATCAGTAGGTACGCCGCGAACAGCACGAAAATCCCGGCGTCAAGAATCTTCAAGAACTTCAAAGAGCACCCTAAGCCTTCGCCACGCCTTCTTTCGCTTCCTCATCATCTCTGCTCGTGCCGTAAATGGACGGAACCTTCGCGCCCATCGGCCGCAGATAACTCGATAGCTGCCCGCGATGGTGAATCGAGTGGTTGTTCATCAGTTGAATGAATGCGATAGCCTGGAGCGACCCGATCGGCGACGCCAGCTCCTTCGCGCAATGTTCCCCCGTCAACTCCTTCAGTTTCGGATGAGTGGCTGCGACATGCCCGTCGTACCACACCACCACATCCTGCGGAGTCTTGATGTTCTCCGGCATCTTGGTAAACGGCGGAAAAGCGCCTGTCACAACTGCCGTTGAAAAGAATGCCTCCGCCGCCGCAATGTGCCAGCACAATTCCAATGCGCTCCTGGACCGATCATCCAGCCGGTAACTTGCCTTGTCCGCGGGCACCGCCGCAATCACCTTCCGAGTCAAGCCGGCTTCCTGCTCCAGCGCCGGCATTAAGAACTGCAAGACCACACTCGCCTGTTCTGCTTGCATAATCTAAATCCCTCCTGAGTTGGTCTCAGATTCCTCTTGGAGTATAAACCGGTTTCCCTTTTTGCCCTCGCAGCCAACTCGCCGCCGCCTAATTTCTACTTGCCCGAAGAACTGAAATCCCCATCTAAACCAATTGACCGTGTCCTAATTTGAAAGCAGTGAGACTAATTCATCTTCTTAGGGGGTCGGAGTTTCAACTCCGACATTTCAAGCTGCACATGACTTGGGCTTTAGCCCCTGAAGATCGCAATCACAACCAAGAGTCTCCTGCCGCATACTCTGCATCTCCAAATCAGGACGCTAATAATTCATCCTTATCAATTTGTTACTACACGACTGTAGAATCCAAGGGTCGCTCACTCAACGCCCCCATGAAATAGTTTTAGAGAGGTGAAAGGGTCTGATGAAGTTAATTTCCGTAACCCGTCTGCGAGTTCGCTCTGTTGCCTTTCTGCCTCAGTTCCTCTGGTACACCTTTAAATCCGCCCGCCAGGCGGAACGCGCAAGCGGCTTTCTTGGCGGCAGAATGTTGGTTAACCCCAAGAGAGTTTTTTGGACCTTAACCGCATGGGACGGCGAGACAGCGATGAACGAATACCGAACCCACGCCGCGCATCGAAACGCCATGCCCAAACTGCTGAACTGGTGCGACGAGGCATCCGTCGCGCACTGGACCCAGGAAAGCCCCGAGTTTCCCTCCTGGCAGGACTCCCATCAACGAATGGTGGCGGAAGGCAGAACTTCGAAGGTGAATCATCCCTCGCCGGATCAACTGGCAAATCACATCCCCGCGCCCCAGCCAAGCCGCATTGAACGCACACTAAAACCCGAGCAGTCAAAACCGAAACACGCCTAAATAGAGATCACTGGTTAATCACCGTAATGCACAATCGGGAATTCCATCCGCGTGAGAAGTGGTTTCCGTAGTGAGTGCGCCATCCTTTGCGCAGCGAAAGGTGGGATCTCTGACTTCAAATCAAATGCTCTTCCCTGTTTTGCTGTTCGTTGCTAGACTCATGCCAGAGCGCGACACAATGACTTTCACTACCCTCGTAAAAGATCAGAATATTCTTGGCGGCGTGCCCGTTTTCCGCGATACTCGCGTTCCCTTCCAAGCTTTGCTCGATTATTTGGAGGGCGGCCAACCACTCGATGAGTTTCTCAACGATTTTCCCACCGTGAGCCGCGAAGCCGCGATTGCCGCACTGGAAGAGGCGAAAGCGCTCGTCATCGCAAAACTTGCATGAAACTTCTTTTGGATGAGTGCGTTCCCAGAACGCTGAAACCCAGTTTGTCAGTAGAAGGACACAACTGCTCGACCGTTCCCGAAGCTGGCTTTGCTGGTAAATCCAATGGTGAACTGCTTAGGCTCGCAGAGGGCTCTTTCGACGTGTTTGTTACGCTCGATAAAGGCATGCAGTATCAGCAGAACTTGGCCGGGCGCAAGATCGCAATTCTCGTAATTCGATCCAAATCCAATCGCCTTGCGGATATTCTCGCGCACGTCCCCGCCTGCCTCACCGTGATCCGTTCTATCAAACAGGGCGAGCTAGTTCACATTGGCGAGTAATAGTCACGCGATTCCTTATTTCACATCCTTTTCTGACAGCCCCAATGGTTCTTCCTCCCCGCTAAAGAAGTCCGAGTCAATGCGCTTCACCGCATAGCTATTCACGGTTGACACACCTACCCCATAATCAAACATGAGTTCGGCAAGCTGAGCGCCGTCTATCAAGACTATCTTGCTCTCCAGTCCCGTCGCGTAATCTACAGCCGCTTTCGAAAAGGTCGAAGTCGTTATGAATATTCCCTTCTTGGCCTTCCTTCCAAAGAGTGCGCCCACGAACTTGTGAATTTCTGGACTACCAACTGTTGTGTCGTTCCAGCGCTTGGCCTGGATATACAACAAATCAAGCCCAAGCTTGTCTTCCTTAATTACGCCGTCAACTCCACCGTCGCCGCTCTTTCCGATTGCTCGTCCGGCGTCTGCGAGAGAACCGCCATATCCCATCGTCGTCAGCAACGTTACGACCAGTCGCTCAAAAAAATCCGGTGCACATGCTTTGATTGTCACCAAAAGCTCGGATTCAACCTGCTTCCTAATGACCAAGTATCCAGCAGCCAAGGCCTCCTCTGGGGTTTGACTTAACGTCTCCGGACTCTCCAACTCTGGAACATTCTCAGTGCCGCTAGGCCTCTTTGCGGTAGTAAATTCGACGAATTCTGGAAATTGGCGCAAGAAAGCGATATTGATTCCAGGAAGAGCCTGAGCAAGAATTTCTTGTCCCCTCTGGGTTACTTGAAAATATCCACGCCTTGGATAGATGAGCAGTCCAGCCTTTTTTAGGTATGTACGCGCCCATCCGATTCGATTGTTGAAGAGGCGATCAGTACCACTGGGCAATAACTCCTTCCGGTCGTCCTCTGTCAATCCGAACTGCTCTGCAAGTCTATTCATCGCGTCCTGAGTGCGATGCTCTCTCCCATCAGCAGCAATCTTCAATAGCGGCAACATCAAAGCTTGATAGTCGGGAATTGGCATGGTGACCTACTCTATGGTGTACAGCGGGTTCAAATCAAGAAAACCGCGCTTAGCGCAGATGTCCCGTTCTTCGTGCAGCGAAAGACGGAGATTCTGGATCTCTAATTCAATACACTTTCCTGTTTTCTACACCTTCGCAATGATATTCTCTCCCACAGTGGTTAACTGAAAATATTCCGTACCACGAACCACACATTCGCCGGTCGTTCCGCCAGTCGCCGCATGTACCACGGAAACCAGTAAGTGCCATAGGAAATGAGTACGCTCACCGGATATCCGTCGCGCGCAAGTTGCTTCTGCGCCTCGCGCTGAATGCCGTAGAGCATCTGAAACTCGAAGCGTGATTTGGCAACGTCCAGCGAATTGGCAAGCGCGACGGTCCGTGCAATCAGATGCGCATTATGCGTCGCCAGCGCCGGACGCGTGCCCGCGGCCATCGAGTCCCCGCTGAACATTCGCTGCGTGAGTGTGAAAAATGCTCCGTCCACGTCGCGCTTCTCTGGATACGCGACGTTAGGCGGCTCGGCATACGCGCCTTTCACCAGGCGGATCGTCGCGCCGAGCGGCAGAAGCGAATCGAGATCGGCGGGCGTGCGCCGCAGATAAGCCTGCAAGCAAACGCCAACACTTGAATACGTGGCACGCGCGCGGCGAAATAATTCGAGCGTCCGGTCCGTGTAGGCGCTCGATTCCATATCTATCCAGATGATGCCGTTGTTCGTGGAATCGCCGCCGCTCGCTGATCGATCTCGTAGGGGCGCTGCTTGCTGCGCCCCTTCTGGCGCGGTTGCGCTGGCCGCATCAAGGATGCGCGCCAGATTCCGGTAGCAAAGCTCCGCATCTAGATCGAGTCCAAGCTGCGTAGGCTTGATGGAAAGTGAGCCGGGAAGGTTTGCCGCGCGCATCGTGGCCAGCACACCGATGTAATGTTCAGCCACGGCATTTGCCTCCGCGGCCTCGGTAATATTTTCTCCGACGCGCGAAAGCATTCCGCCGATTCCGAGCGCGGCAAGTTCGCTCGCGGCGGCAAGCGCGTCTTCAGCGCTTTCGCCGGGCAGAAAACGCTTTGACGCGCGGCGCACGAATTTCCAACGCATGGCGTGCTCGCGCAGCCAGACGCTTTGCGATGCGGCGATAATCGCGCGCCGTGCCAGCCCCATGGTGATGTCTCCTTCGCGGCTCTAAATTACCAGAGCCGCAAGCCGCCGCACAGGCTCTTCTAGATTTGTGTTGGCCGTTATAGGATTACGTGCATGGAAATCACAAGACTATTTGCTCTTACTTTCGCAGCCGCGCTTCTTCCGCTATTCGCCTCCGCGGCGCCGCAACAGCAAGCGCAGACGCAATCCAGCGCCGCTCCCGCGCAAGCGCCCGCCGCGCTTCCCTTCACGCTGAAGCCGCTCGGACATAATGTGTGGGCCGCAATCGCCGTTCCGGGCAGCGGCGCAGGAAGCAACTCCGGTTTCGTCATTGGAGACGACGGCGTCCTGGTGGTGGACACATTCCAGAAAGTTGACGCCGCGCGCGCTCTTCTCGCCGAAATTCATAAGATGACTCCGCTTCCCGTGAAGTACGTCGTCAACACGCACTACCATATTGATCACGTCACCGGCAACGGCGTCTACGCCGAAGCTGGCGCCACAATCGTCGCGCAACGAAACGTTCCCGGCTGGATTCATACCGAAAATCTGAAATTTTATGGCGCTAATATCACGCCCGCGCAAAAAGCCACCGTGGAAGGCTTTAAGGGACCGGACATAACCTACGATCTGGCGCTCGATCTGCATCTCGGCTCGCGCAATATCGCCGTGCGCTCTTTCCCTGGCCACACGGGAGGCGATTCCGTCGTGATCATTGAAGACGCCAATGTCGTTTTCTGCGGCGACCTTTTCTGGAATCACACATTGCCCAATTTGATTGATGCCACCACCGAATATTGGGTCCCCACGCTGATGACGCTTACCCGGATGTATCCCACAGCCACATTTGTTTCCGGTCATGGCGACGTCGGAACGGTTGAAGACGTGAAAGCCTTCCAAGGTTATTTGGTTGATCTGCGGAAATTCGTCAGCGATGCGCGGAGCGCTGGAAAAACCGGCGATGCGTTGGTGGATGACGTGCTGCCAAGACTAAAAGAAAAATATGGCGATTGGAGCGCCTTCAACAATTTTGCAAAGCGCGACATCTCGCAGACCGGCGAGGAATTCGCAGGCACAAAGAAAATTCCAATCCCTGCGCCAAAATAAGTGAATGTAAGATCGGAGGCGTGCGATTAACCGCGCTCGGCTTCGGCGCGCATCGCCTGCCAAAGCTCCGCGACATGTTCGCGCTCGGTGGTTTCCGCGCCGATGGAAACCCGTACCATCCAGCGGCCATCGAGCATCGCAGGCGTCAAATATGCAACGCCCGAACGATTGATGCGCTCGGCCCAGGCAAGCGTGTGCTGATCGAGCGTTTCGCCGGATGAAGCGGGCGGCGCAATCGCGGCTGACGTTGCGGCCATCGCGGGCGGCTCGTGACGCACGCAGAGTGTCTGCAATCGCACCGGAGCGAGCACGCGCCAGTTCGGCGTCTTGGAAATTTCGCTGGCCAGCCACTGCGCGTTCACCATGTCGCGGCGCAGACGCTTCTGCAATCCCGTGACACCCTGCTCGCGAATCAGACACCAGAGCTTCAACGCGCGAAAGCGGCGCCCGAGGGGAATGCCCCAGTCGCGCAAATTTTTCACTTGCTCATCCACGGCTGAGCGCAGGTAACTGGGATTGGTGGACATCACGCGCACCAGATGCTGCGAGTCGCGGACAAAATAGATCGAGCAATCAAACGCCGCGCCCAGCCATTTGTGAGTGTTGGATACCAGCGAATCGGCAGCTTCGACGCCCTGCCACAGCGCGCGGCATTCCGGCAGGATCATCGCGGAACCGGCCATCGCCGCGTCCACGTGCAGCCAAATATTGTTTGCGCGCGCAATTTCTGAAATTTTGGCGACGGGGTCAAACGCGGTCGTCGTCGTTGTTCCCACGGTCGCCACAACGGCGCAGGGTTTTTTGCCGGCGGCGGTGTCGCGGGAAATCATTTCGGCGAGCGCATCAGCGCGCATCGCGTATTCCGCGTCATGCGGAACGAGCCGCACATTTTGCCGGCCGAAGCCCGCGAGCAGCGCCGCTTTTTCCACGGAGCTGTGGCTGTGCGCGGAAACATAAACCGTGAGCGGCTGGTCTTCATCCTGCAGCCCGCCGCGCGTGAGAGAGAAATTCGTGGTGCGTTCGCGCGCGCAAATCAACGCCACCAGTGTGCTGGTTGACGCGGTATCTTGAATCACGCCGCTCCACTCTTCGGAAAGGCCGCACATTTGGCGCACCCAGTCCGTGACAACCTCCTCGACTTCCGTAAGCGCGGGACTCGATTGCCAGGAAAGTCCCAGCACACCAAGGCCCGTGCTGAGGTAATCTCCGAGCACGCTCGCGAGCGTCCCGTTGCAAGGAAAATACCCGAAGAAACGCGGATGCTGCCAGTGGGAAAGTCCGGGTAGCACGATGCGATCGAGATCTTCAAAGATTGCATCGAAGCGCTCGGGATTTTCCGGCGGGTTTTTGGGAAGCTGTGCGCGAATTTCACCGGGGGAAGTTCGAGCCATCACGGGTCGCGAGGCGATTTGCGCGCGGTAGTCGGCGATCCAATCAATCAGTTGATGGCCGTACTTGCGAAATTCTTCTGGAGTCATGACCGTTCCTTAACTTTGCTGATTCCCTGTGCGTACGGCGGGCACGATGTTACAGTTTCCATGGTGGTTCGGCCAATAGCATCGTAGAAGCAGTCACGAGCGAGCGAAAATTCAGCGGCGAGGACTTCATGGCGGCAAGTGTTGAAAAAGAAATCTCCGGCAAAGCGCATGACGGCGCCCCAATCGAAGCTTACACGCTGCGAAGCGAAGGCGGAGCGATTGCCAAGGTCATCTCCTACGGCGCCACGCTCGTCAAAATGTGGATGCCCGACCGCGACGGAAATCTGAGCGATGTAGTACTTGGCTTTGACGCTCCGGAAAGTTACACCGGCCCGCATCCTCACTTCGGCGGGATTATTGGCCGCTATGCAAACCGGATTGCAAAGGGCAGGTTCACGCTCGACGGGAAAGAATATCAGCTTGACATCAATAATCCGCCGAATTCGCTGCACGGCGGAAAGCACGGATTCGATCGCCGCATGTGGAGTGCAAAACCTTCCTCGGACGCCAGCACCGCGGCCGTAAGCTTTTCGTATGTAAGCGTTGATGGCGAAGAAGGCTACCCCGGAAATCTTTCCGTGGGCGTGACGTACACGCTCACACATAACAACGAATTGAAAATTGAATACACGGCGCGGACGGACAAGCCAACTCCGTTGAACCTGACCAACCACAGCTATTTTAATTTTCGCGGCAGCGGAGACATTCTCGGGCACGTGCTCCAACTGGACGCGGATACTTACACACCCGTGGATGCGACGCTGGTTCCAACGGGCGAGATCCGCCCGGTCGCTGGCACGCCGCTCGATTTTCGCGAGCCGCTCGCGATCGGAGCGCGCATCGCCGAAATCGGAGGAAATCCCGGCGGCTACGATCACAATTTTATCGTGAACGGCAAAGCTGGCACGCTAAGGCACGCAGCGCGGGTTCATGAACCTTCCACCGGGCGCGAAATGGAAGTCTGGACGACGGAACCGGGTATTCAATTTTATTCGGGAAATTCCTTGGATGGAAGCATTACGGGTAAAAAAGGAATCGCTTACGCGAAGCACTCGGGATTCTGTCTCGAGACGCAGCACTATCCTGATTCAGTGAATCATCCCGAATTCCCTTCCGTCATTTTGCGCCCGGGCGAGACATACAACCAGGTGACGGTGTTTCGATTTTCCGCGAGGTAGAAGATTGTCGGTCAATTGGAAAGGCGCACAGCCAAGAGTGCTACTAAAACCATGTCTGCGATTATGCTGAGCGCTGCAAAGGATGAAATAGTGATTTCATGAAATACCGGAAATTGGGGAGAACTGGATTTGACGTGAGCGACGTCGGCCACGGGCTGTGGGGAATGAGCGGATGGTCTGGCTCTGAAGAGGAGCAGTCGAGAGAATCCTTGCAGCTTTCCGCGGGGCTGGGCTGCAATTTTTTCGATACGGCATGGGCCTATGGAGATGGAAAGAGTGACGCGTTGCTGGGCGAATTGATGGCGCGAAATTATGGAAAGCGCCAGGCCGCGGCGGCGAAATTTTCAGCGCACTTGTACGCCGCGTCGAAAATCCCGCCGATGAACCGCAACTGGCCGGCCTCTCCGCGCGATAGGTATAGCGAAGTGTTCCCTTCCAAGCATGTATTCAAATATATGGAGCTCATCCGTGAAAAACTGGGCGTGGATTCGATTGACCTGCTGCAATTTCACGTTTGGGATGACGGTTGGACGGGCGATCCGGAATTCCGCAAGACGGTCGAGAAGTTGAAGGGCGAAGGACAAATCCGCGCATTCGGGCTGAGCTTGAATCGCTGGGAACCGGAAAATGGAATCGCAGCGCTGCGGACAGGGCTGGTGGATACGGTCCAGGTGGTTTACAACATTTTTGACCAATCGCCTGAAGATAAACTCTTCCCCGTTTGCAAGGAACTGAATATCGGTGTTATTGCCCGCGTCCCGCTTGACGAGGGAAGTCTCGGCGGGAAGTTGACGGCGGAAACAAAGTTTCCAGAGAACGATTTCCGCGCGCGATACTTTGGACCGGAGAATCTAGCCGCGACTGTGGCGCGCGTGGAAAAGCTGACGATGGATTTGCCCGCCGGCATGAGCCTGCCGGAAATGGCGGTGCGGTTCATTCTGTCGAACCCCGTAGTAAGCACAACGATCATTGGGATGAGGAAGCCGGAACACGTTCAGCAGAATTTGGCGATGAGCGATGCGGGACCGCTGGATGCCGCGTTGTTGCAAAAATTGAAGCGCCACAGATGGGATCGCGGACCTCGCCCATCGTTAGCCTGACGACCATGCGCGGCAGCATGTTTAGCGGGAAAAGCTAAGCCGGCAGGGTCTGTCGAGGAAATGGCCGAGGCGGGCGGCTTCGTCGTACAGCTGCGAGCAGGCCGCGGTGGGAAGTTTTTCAAAGAGTTCGACATTCAATGAGAGCGCTGCAGGGCCGCGCGAAATTGACCAGATTCCCGCGACGCGGCCATTCAGGAGTACGACCGGTGAAATCCAGCCGGCCTGGCGATAGATGCGCTTGTAATGTTTATCCGTGACCAAGTGATCTTTTGAAACGTGGGCCAGCAAGTAGGGATCAAAGTTCGGCAACAATCGCAGAATCGGTTTGGAAAAGCCGGCATCTTTGAGTTGCGGCAGGGATTTGCGGAGACACCAGTCGAGTTCTCCTTCGACGGAGACTTCCGCCATTTCATCTTTCATCGCATCCCAAACAATTTTCGATTCGTTCATGGAGATTCCGGACCATTTGACGAAATCCTGCACTCGCGCCGGGCCGTATGCTTTCAGAAAGGATGTGAGGAGAAAGCGCTGCGCTTCTTCAGGGCTCACCGCTTTTTGTTTCGGGAGCCAATGGTCTGTGCGGACGTAAGTAACCTCGGCGCCCGGCTGGGGCCGTAACAGATGAGACCCTCGGTAAGGGCTAGGCGAAACGGGAGCCCTACCAAGGATATCCAGGTCTTGATTTTCTTGCTGACTTTCGGCTCGACGCGTTTTTTTATTTCGCCGTGAGTCAGCGGGCCCGCGCCCAGTGTTTCTCCCACCAGATCGCTCAACGCGTCTCCTTCTTTGGCGGTGATGCTAAGCCTGGACATGACGCGAAGGAGCGCGGCGCGGCGGCTGTTCTTGATGGCGTTGATGTAAAGGGTAAAGTCGGCCGCGGGAATCAGATGAATTGTCTGACGCATGGCGGAGGTTTTGACAAGCGTGCGGTGCTGAATCAGCGCCGCCTGGACTTCTCCGCTCTTGAGGCCGGGGGTGCGCGCCCAGAATTGAAGTTCGGCCGCGGAGCCAACTTGACTTTGAATTCCGCCGACGTGCGAACAGACATCGGTGAGGGCGGCGCGCGGCGCGCCGAGGAGATGGTGGCGCGCCATGCGGAACGCGGAAACTTGAGAATGATTAAGTGACGGCGGCGAATTTTTTTTTGCGGACACAGGAAAACCTACAAGCGGATAGCTTCAGGGGTTTAAACCCCTGAAGGGAGCAATCCGCGTACGTCGTGGCTGAAGCCACGACCCACAATGCAAGCGCTCCATTGAAATCCTCATTTACCGACCTTCAAGAGGACGACGCTGTGGCCCGGTAAGGTTACGGGGTACGATCCATCGAGTACACCGAGATCCTTGGCGGCCCAGACGTCGCGGACATGCACGGGTCCCTTGAATCCAACTTCCGTGAATGCGAAATCCATCGGCAACGGACTTGATAGCCGGTTGAATAGCGCGACTGCCTTTGATCCGCCGGAGAGCGGGCGAGCCCAGATTTCCAGCGGGCCTTCGGTCCAAACGCGGTCGCCTTCTTTGCCGGCGGGGTCCTGGTCAATGGCGATAACTTCTTTGTTGGTGAGAATAGCGATGGTTTCGGGCGTCATCTGCGTGAGGTCATTTCCCGCGAGGAGAGGCGCGGCGAGTATGGCCCACAAAGTCATATGCATGCGGTACTCGTCCGGCTTCATGCCGCCGTTGCCGACTTCCAGCATGTCGGGATCATTCCAGTGGCCGGGACCGGCGTATCTTGCAAGGCCTGCCTGGCCGAAGCCGATGGTTTCCATGCGGGCGTAGCGGTCCGTGATGTCGTCAGTGGTGCGCCAGAGGTTGCCGCCGACGGAAGCTCCCCATTGCCAAACGGCGTCATCGCCATATTGGCAGAGGCTGTAAACAATGGGCCGGCCGGTTTTGACCAGGGCGTTGTGCATTTTCGTGTAAGCGTCGAGCATCATCTGGTGTTCTTCGTCGGTGGTGCGGGCATTTTGCATCACGCCGCGGAAGCTGCAGAGATCGTATTTTAGATAATCAATGCCCCATGCGGCGTAGGTCTGGGCGTCCTGCTCTTCATGGTTGTAGCTGCCTTCAAATCCGGCGCAGGTTTTCGGTCCGGGCGAAGAATAGATTCCCAGCTTCAGTCCTTTGCCATGGACGTAGGCGGAGAGCGCCTTCATATCTGGAAACTTCTCGTTGGATTGAATGTTGCCTTGCGCGTCGCGCTGGCCTTCCCAGGTGTCGTCAATATTGATGTAGACGTAGCCGGCATCGCGCATGCCGGAGGAAACCATGGCATCGGCCTGGGCGCGGACGGTGGCGTCGTCAATCTTCCGGGCAAAGTGATTCCAACTGTTCCAGCCCATGGGCGGTGTTGCAGCGATCACGGGCGCTTGCGCCGCTTTGGGCGAGCCGAGAAACAAAATTGCGGAAAAAGTGAGTGCTAGAAGAAACCGCTTTTGCCAATGAGCAATCATGTGCTCCTCCATCGTGCTGGCGGATTATACCAATCGAGCCGAAATGTTGTAGGAGAAAGAGCGGGGCCCCGCTAGCTTCGCCTACCCCCATCCCGGTATAAGCAACCGGGACACATAAGGCGTGCCCCCCACCCCCGGTCTTTTTCGTAAGTGCGCATTCTAAAGGACTTACGGAGCGTTCTCGCGTAAGTGCGCATTCTAAAGGAGTTAGGGGTGGATCAGCGGCTAGTGACTAATTGCTAGTGGCTAGCAAGGGTTCACGCCAGTAACTCAACATTGCAGCTCCCCGAGAAACACTCGGGACAGGCAGGTTAGCGTGAGAGGAGATGATGGACAAGTAGTAAGTAGAGAACATAGAGGAAATAAATTTCAAAGATTGTGGGAACGCTTGCAGTGATTCTATTCGAATGGAAAGGGCAAAAGACCCACTTTTCTCTGGAAGAGACGGGCCGCCCGGCTGTGGAGATCAGCCCCTTTTTCTGATGACGAATACATTTTGAGGAGGGTAACAGTAGGAGTAATCTAACAGGGTTCTCCTGCGAGTTATCGGGGACGGGAACTTTGGGTCCACAATAGATTCATCATCATCCATCACCACCGCATGCCCCTTATTATCTGCTTTGTGGGTCAACGCGACGATTCTGCGAACTCCTCCTGCACAGCCCACTTGACGAACATCTTTCACTTCATAACCCCGTATGGAAAGAACCTCTCGCATATCCTGAATGCTGCCGTAGTTCCGTCCCTCAAACCACGATAGAACCTTTTCACGTGATTCGTCCAAAACCATTGCGATGCAGCAAGGTAAGCAATCGTCTTCCGTTTGTTGCATGATGTATGTAACTGGCATAGGAATTGTCCTTCAGAATTCGAGAAAACTCGAAGTCTACAGCCGGTCGCCCGTGTCATGTCAACCGCACAGCGCCTCGGCCGGCCGTTGCGCTCCAACTCCTTCTCTTAGATTTCAAAACCCTTTCTCCCGAAAAGATGCGCTACCCGGGCATGCTTCGCGGTCCTAGCTGTATCCCATTCCAACTGCTAAAATGATATTGGAGGGTGGTACGCTGCATGGATTTTTCTGAAGCAACCGGATTGGATAACTTCATGGATATTGCGACGAATAAGATGAATTTGGGGATCCCGATCCCGCACACGGCAGTAAGCGACTTCTCAGCTGACGCCGCAGCGTGGTCCCAGTGGGCAGAACAGACATATGGGGGGGCGAATGCCCTGTTCAATCATGGCAATCCATTCCTGTGGTTCCCTGCAGCTTTCCTCGGCCACCAGGCTATAGAGATGTTTCTGAAAGCCGCGCTGATAAGACGGGGTCGAAGAATAGGCAAGGGAGACGTATGGGGCCACGACCTCGTAGTCCTCGGGCGCGAGCTTGAGGAAGCAGGCGTAACATTTCCTTTGGGACTGCCCGATGACTTGCGTAAGTTCAACGATTTCTTCGAGGAGTTGCGCTACCCACATCCGGCGATTAAGGTCCAAGACCTCGGATCAATGGAAGGGGAACTCCTTGACGCGTTAGTCCTGGTGCTGAGGCCGCTCGCTGAATAAGGCGCCTCCAGCAACTCTTTAACGCACCGGGTGGTTGTCCTCAGTGACCCAGACCCACTTACCGATTCCCTTGTCGCCTTTTTTCAGGTCTATCTTGCCGGAAACGAAGCCAGAAGGCTGCGCAGATATGTTTACGCTGTCCGGAGCCTGAGGCTCTCTTTGAATTCTTTCTGAAAGTCGTTGGAAATGGACCCGTCCACATGGCCCCACTTTGATGTTGAAATAACCTGTCAGAAGGAAGTCCGACCAGCGCGCAGTGTTTCGCACGCGCTCAAAGCTAACTGGCTGATATCCTCCTCCAAGAGGCACGAACTTGGCCAGTTCTGCGTGATCTTGCTGCAACGTGTACAGGGCGTCGAGCACCTCATTCATGTCGCAATCAAGGCCCTTTTCCTTCGCCCGCTGCCAGAGCTGCGGAATGTTTGTGTAACGACCGAACCCGATATCAGAAACCTCGAGGACAAATCCAAGGATGAAGTGATGGAGGGCGTCATTCTTAATCATGAGAATATCTCCCTTAAGAATTATCTCTCGTGAACCGGACCAAAGCAACCAGTCAACTTGCCAGCCGTCCTACATAAACTTTCGCCTCTTGAAGGCAGCCACATCTGCTGCATTGAGGTCAAACCATTCCCCATTCTTCCGCTTAGGATCAAAGCGATTGTGCCAGTATGCTTCAATGCCCGGTGGATCATCGGTGCGAATGACATGGACGGTTTTCAGTTTTTCAGGAAGCTGTATGGCAAGCTCATAACCTCTGCGACCGGCAGCGTTGCTTCTGCCTAACTTATAGAACTTGCCGGACTTCATCAAATACACTTCGCCTATCTCTACATTGGTAGCGTTGTTTATTTCAGTACCATCCCTCAACCGTGGGACATGCTTCTCACACAACAGTGCGATATCCTCGTAGCCCAAACGGTCACGACAGTAGTCCATCACCGATTTCACAAGCTCAGCCTTCGAGCCGAACTTCTCAAAAGTGCTGGAGCTCGGGAAGGTGGGATCACGTCGGGCCTTCATGAGAAAATCGCCCTTAACTGGAAGCCTCTTCAGCTCTCGTGTTAGGTCAATGAAACGCTCACAGAGGAACGATTCATCATAGGCCACAGTCAGTTTGTTCGGCGCGTAGCCCGCCTCCCGAAGAGCTTCGCTCCACCTTGCCCAATGCTTGCCCAGCCAATCAGCTTCACGAATGCCCGTTTCTTGAACGAATTTTCGCCAGCCAAGAGGAACGCCGCCATTCTCCTCAGTAGTGCGCTTGATTTCTCGCAAGATGTGCTCTTTTTTCATCGGTTTCGTGATGGATTCTACCATGTGGGCGTCCCGCATCAGCCAACCACGATACTAGCCCTCAAAGGGTAGGTGCCCGGATTGCCACCCGCCAGCATAATAAGAATGCTGGCTCACTAAATCCCAAACTTAAGTATTATGTTTTTGGATGGAAGAACACACTTGAGGAGAGAAATGGCTTATGAAACATAAGGTCCGTCAAGTCGCCCATAACTGCCATCCAGGCAGCCAATTTGACTATATCTGTGATAGCTGCTCTCTGCATCTCTTCGGCCATTATAACAAGCACTATCTGGAAAACATCGCCGGGTGGACATGGGTATTGGAATATGAAAACACCGGAGAAGAGGTTGCAACCGCAGGAAATAAACACATTCAAAGCTACGGCGGGACGGAAGAAGAAGCTCTTGAGGATGGCCTTAAGCGCTTTAACGCGAAACGTTGCCATAGACCCAATTAACCTGGGGAATTTCGATGCCGCGTCTCGACCTGAAATTGGCAAGAGGCCGGCGCGAGGCGTGCTTTCAGAAATGCCCCAGGGCTGATGAAACGACCTGGGCTACAAGTGCAAGTGCAAGCGCCGCGTTTGACATGAGAACAGACTTACAACTACGGGCACGCGCCGGGCAGAAACCGCAGAGCTTCCCGACAGAAATCATCGGGACAGGTCCCGACCATAGTCGCCGGGACGCACAAAGCGCGAAAGCTCTGCGCTGCGGGTTTGCTTCGAGATGCAGGCCTAGGGACTTTTGATACCCGCGCCTCAACATGAAGTTGGCAAGAGGACGGTGTGAGGTGTGATTTCAGAAATGCCCCAGGGCTGATGAAACATCCTGGGCTACAAGTGCAGGTGCAACCGCCGCGTTTGACATCAGAACGGACTTACAAATACGGACACCCGCCGGGCAAAAACCGCAGAGCTGAAGCTCTGCGCTACAGGTTTGGCTCGGGATTCAGACCTGAGGATTTTCGATGCGCGCGTCTCGATTTGAAATTGGGCGGGTGGCGCGTCCTTTCCTTCGACTTTGATTTTTTCACTCGGCACGCGCTGATGATACCACCGTGAGTTTTCACCGGAGAGCAAACTGTGGCGATAGGCGGATGGCGTGATGTCGAGGGGCAACAGGACGGCGGGTGGCGCAGTCTTTGACTTCGGGGTGGCCCATCCTTTGCGGCACGCAAAGGGTGGGGCTTCTGACTTTGTTTTCATTCGCGTTCGCCTAAGCAACTTCGTCAATCCGCACCAATCCTTCTTGTCTCAGTCCATAATGTGAATAACTACTCCACGGCCAGTCCTTCGGATCGCGCACCAGCTGCCGCATTACCGGATTGAAGTGAATGTATCGCAGTTTTTCGCTCTTCTTCTTCAGACTCCACACATTGAAGTCATGAAATCTGCGCTGCCAGAACTGTCTGGGCGAGCTGCCGCCCTCCTTGAATGGAAGCCCAAGCTGCGCACCGGGCCGCCGTCTTCTGTTTCCCCGAAGGCGGCGCGAAGCGCGCTGTTTCAATATCTGCATGACCGTCGAAGGCGTACCCCTTTCCGGTTCACTGATTAGCAGGTGAATGTGGTTCGGCATCACCACGTATCCTACAAGTGAGAATCCGTAACGATCTCGCACCTCGCCGAGGATCTTCACGAAAAGATTTCGGGCAGTGGCTGTGCCGAGCAAGGGCAACCGCCGATAGCATGTGCAAGTGATGAAATGCAGGTGCTGCAGTCCATAGTAGCGTTTGAGGTTCTTAGGCATGAATACGAATTCAAAAGCCCCACCCTTTGCGTGCCGCAAAGGATGGGCCACCCCGGGCTGCACAAAGAAGTGCAGCCCGCACACACAGACCACACCATGTTACTCCGAGGTGAAGACTCTCGACGGTACCGCCAGGGCGTACGAGCTAGGAATAGTAGCGCCGTGGGAAAGGATCAGCCAGCCGCCGGGCAAAAGCCGCAGAGCCGAAGCTCTGCGCTACAGGATTGGTTCGGGATGCATGCCTGGGGATTTTTGATGCGCGCATCTCGATTTGAAATTGACAAGAGGACGGTGTGAGGTGCGATGTCAAAGAATCCCCAGGTCTGATGAGACGACCTGGGCTACAAGTGCAACCGCCGCGTTTGACATGGGAACAGACTTACAACTACGGGCACGCGCCGGGCAAAAGCCGCAGAGCTTCCCGACCATAATCGCCGGGACGCACAAAACGCGAAAGCTCTGCGCTACAGGTTTGGCACCATCCTAGATCCTGCGCACGAGGGGCGGGTGGGGGGCATCCCTGATTCGCGGTCTGGCCCTGAATCTTTGTAGTGGATTTTTAGGGGCCAATCTGGTAGGATGGGGTTGCGTTTGTTGCTCTTGTATAACCTTTAGATTCGCGTAAGGGGCTGCAAGTTCACTTGCGGCCTTTTTTGTTGTACGGCTCGAGGCGGTTCAGAAGCACCAAATAGCTCAAATAGAAAAGAGATACCGAATTGAAAGAACAAGGAACAGTAAAGTGGTTCAATGCCAGCAAGGGCTTCGGATTCATCCAGCGCCAGTCCGGCGAGGACGTTTTCGTCCACTTCTCGGCGATCCAGTCGGAAGGCTACAAGTCGCTGAACGAAGGCCAAGCGGTTGAATTTGAAGTGACCACGGGCCCCAAGGGCCTGCAGGCATCGAACGTAACCAGCCTGTAACTCTCAAGGGCGGGCCCGCTACAGGCGGGTTCGCCCTTTTTTTTCAGCAAGGCACTCCAACGGAGGAGGATTCTTGAAAGCTCTCCAAGAAGGCGCATATATCAAGCACTTTCAGTACGGGCTGGGTGTGGTCACGGAATCGGATCATGACCGGACGTCCATCGAATTTGATCTGCATGGAATGAAGAAGTTCGTCACGAGCATCCTGATCGTGGAACCCGCGGAGGGGACACCGCCGAAGCGTCCCCGGTCGAAGCGCAAGAAGAAGATCGTTGTGAAGCCGGAAGTGGCGGCCGCAGAAGCCGCCGAGGCCGAAACCGCCGTAGGCGCCAAGTGAGCAATGAAATCCTGGTGCAATTTGCCGGATTCAAGGCCGAAGGGTTGCTGCGCGTGTACAGCTTTACGGTAAGGGAACAAGCAAATGAGCCGCGTGAATTCACGGTGAGCATCGCCAACGAAGCGTTCGATGCGCGCCGCGTGCGGTATCAGGACGCGCCTGATGTTTGCTCGCTGAAGCTGCGGCGCGAACTGGCGACGTACGCCAACCACCCGCCGAGCCTGCATTACAAGATGACGGATGCGGAGCTTGAGGATTATCGCGGGGCGCACGCTCCCCGGGTATCAAAAAATCCGTTCTCGCGTAAGACCCACCAAGAACAGTAGAATTGGCGGCTGGGCAAGGGTGAATTGCCGGGACCTGGGGAACGAACGACGGTTACCGGAGTCTGGGAGAGAAAGAAAATGAAGAACCTCTTTGTGGGCAACATGAGTTTTCAAACGACGGAAGCCGACATTCGCGCGCTGTTCGAACCATTCGGACAAATCACGCGGGTCCACGTGGTGACGGACCGGGAGACCGGGCGAGCCCGCGGCTTCGCGTTCGTGGAAATGCCCAACGACGAAGAGGCAAAGAAAGCCATTGCAGGTCTGGATGGGAAAGAAGTTGGCGGGCGGAATTTGAAGGTGAATGAAGCGCGACCCAAAGAACCCCGGAGCGGCCCGCCTAGCGGCGGCAGTGGTGGCCGTGGGGGAAGCGGCGGGAGCGGTGGCGGCGGGGGCCGCGGCCGATTCTCAAACGAAGATTACCGGGAAGCCGTGCGGCAACCGCGCGAACCCCGCTGGTAGAGAGAGAATGCTAAGTCCGGCTGCGAATTTTTTCGCGCCGCATCCTGATTTCAAGGGGACTTCATGTCAAAAATTACATTCCAAAAACGCCAGAAGGAAATGAAGCGACTGGAAAAACAGAAGATGAAGGCCGAGCGCCGAGCGCAGAAGAAACTCCCCGGCGATGAAGAAACACCGTCATTACTCGACGAACCGATCGAACTGATGACCGGACCATCGCCATTCGAGCCGGAAGCCTAGCCGGAAACGCGGGGGACGTAAAAGTGTTCCGGTTGTAAGAATTCCACCTTGCAGCAGATTCGCACACTGGATATTTGTGCGCCTGCTCGCCTCTATTCGCCTACTCCGCTATCCAGAGATTTTCAGCAAAAGGCCATTCATGGTCGAGCCACTGCGCTTCACTACGGAACTGGGCGCGACGCGCCATGTCCGATAGCTCTTCCGTATGAAATTTGTGGCAGCTTTCAGTCCAGATGGTTTCTCCCCGACGAAAGTCAATGGAAATGCCGGCGTCAGGGATCGCGACGGTTTGACTTCTTGTGGAGAGAAGATGCATTTCGACGCCGCGGGCGGCGTGATTGAAGCGCGCCAGATGCTCGAAACATTCCAGATCGAAATTCGCGTTCAGTTCGCGGTTAATGCGGACAAGCAGGTTCCGGTTGAAAGCGGCGGTGATTTTCAGACTGTCGTCGTAGGCCGCCAGAAGGACGGGAGCGGACTTTTCGAGATCAGCGCCGAGGAGAAGCGAATCGCCCTTACGCAGAAGCCCGTGAACTTTCTGAAGGAATTCCACTCCGGCTTCGCGGTCAAAATTGCCAATCGTGCTTCCGAGGAAAAGAACCATCAAATGTTGACCCTCGTGGCGGCGGGCCGTGACCTCGAGCAAACCTTCCAGATACTCGCGCTCGAAGCCAACGATGCTGATCGAATTGATGTCCCTCAGTTCGCGCTCGCACACGGCCAAGGCGGCCGGTGAGATTTCAATGGGATAGTAGGAAGTGGATTGCCTGCGGCAGAGAGATTCGAGAATGAAGCGCGTCTTCTTTCCAGTGCCGCTGCCGAGTTCGGCCACGATGACATTCGGGGGTAGATACGACACGATTTCCGGGGCATGGTTTCTCAGGAGGCGTTCTTCGGCGCGCGTTACGCCATATTCGGGGGTCTGGCAGATCGCTTCAAAAAGGATCGAGCCGAGCGAGTCGTAGAGATATTTGGAGGGCAGTTCCTTCTGGCCTTCCTTCGTAAGCCCCGCTCGAACATCGTGAGCAAATTCCGTCAGCGGATTAGCGGTGATGAGATGAGTGAGCATTAGATTTCTCCAGAGAAATCCGTTGCCTTTGAGACGCAACGGAAACCGGCGTAAACATACTGGTAGTGCGGTTGAAACCAATTCCGGAACGAACGCCGCAACATGCAAGCGGCCGTACGAGAGGATCCGCCCTTCATCACGTAGTGTTTGCCGTCGAAAAAGTCGGCGGAATAACCGGCATAAAATGGCATCGGCTGGAAACCTGGAAAGGGAGCGAAGACAGTCGAAGTCCACTCCCATCCATTTCCGAGCTGGCCGACAACTCCAAATGCGCTTTTGTTATCCGGGAATGCATTGACCGGCGCCGGGTCCCACTGCCGAAAATCGAAATTGCCGGAGCCTGAAGCAGGCGATTCGGCGCCCCAAGGGTAGCGTCTTTCTGAACCGCCCCGAGCGCCGAATGCCGCGCGATGCCATTGCGCTTCCGTGGGAAGGGCCTTCCTTGCCCAGCGCGCGTAGGCGCTGGCTTCCGCGTGGCTTACGTAGACCGGCCAATTGCCCGGCAACATAACTTCATCGAACATTCCGCAATAATGCCACCGGCTCTGTACCTGCTTCCAGAAAGCGGGATGGCGAATGCCGTGAGCGGTCTTCCAATCCCAGTCAGCAGGAGACCACAGATCTCTTTCGTCATAGCCGCCGGCGTCGAGGAACTGAAGGAATTGAGCATTGGTAACCATGTGCTCGTCAATCTTGAACGCAGGGACGCTGACTTCCTGGCGTTCGTACTCGTTGTCCCATCCGAAGACCTCCGCATCATTCCGCGGAAGCCCCAGAGTTGCAAATCCGGAGGGTATATTCATCATTCGCAGCTGAATTGGATGCGAAACCATGTCCAGAATCTGCGGCTGGCGGATTTTCTTTTCCAACGGCAGTTGATGGAGCATGTAGGCAAGAGTTTCCAGATGCATGAGTCGGTGCTCGACGGCGACATGCAAAATCTCCGTAAGCGATGAGTCCGGCGAGTCTTCAGCGGAAGCTAGCGTGGAAGAAATGCGGGCATCGAGGGCTTCGCGGACTTGGGAGTTGTAATGATGCACTTGATCGACAGGAGGCCAATCCGCCGGTTGATCCGAGGGCAGGCCTCCTCCCACGGGATCTATGCCAAAAGCGAACAAACGATCGAATTCAGGTTGCGGAGGCTTGGCGGCGCCTAAACGATTTGCAAGCAAGTTCCAGTCAAATGCTTCGAGGTGGCCGATATAGAATATGATGCGGTGTCTTTCGGGAATGGGCCTTTCGTAGAGGGAGCCGGGGCGGACAATCCCGAAGAGTTTGTCGGACTCGAGCCGGGCATCTTGCAGGCGATTCAGAAGGAGTTCGGATTTCACCTGGACTTTGCGCGCCGCGAGCATATTCCACCTCAAGGAATGACAGCTTCGGATTAGCAGGGCCGAGTCAGCCCAGCAGATATATTTGATGCACCAGCCTACCGTCAAGTAGCAGAACGATCGTAATCGGCAAAAGCCATCCGGACGCGCTGCCCAGCCCGCGCAGGGATTCGCGACGCGAATGCTAACGCACTTTGCGCTCACCCCAAAATGGCGCAGGGCACTGATTTGTATATACTAACTGGTTATTTATACTCATTCTCATAAGTGTGCAATTTTGAACAGTTTTCCACTAAGGCCGCTCCTAAGATATCCGCTCGAATGGCGGGGCAGGTAGACAGGAAATACATACCAAGGCCGGTTGTATCTCCTCCCCGCCGTTCCTCTAACCTTAGTCAGAAGAATCAAATCCCCTATCCATTATTGAAAGCGATGCAGAAAAATCTATCGAGTCGCCTTCTGCGGAATGTGTGCCACCTCGGTTCGACTCTCCATGCGCGCTTCTAGGGTTTATTCGAGTACAGTAGGGTACGCGGGGTGCATCGCGCTGCAAATTCAAGCGGGAAACGATCGAATGGAAACAACCGTACGCCCACGCCTTATTCCCTACGGACACTTGGCCGCTGCGCCCATAGCCGGCCTGGCGTTGCGTTTGTATTTCATTGTGCATTTCCCGTTTCAAGCCGGCGACACGCCATTCTACGAAGAACTCGCGCGTAATTGGATGTACCACGGCGTGTATGGCCTTTTTGATTCGCACGGCCAGCTGATTCCCCTGGACATGCGCGTCCCTGGATATCCGGCATTCCTTATCGGAATTTATGCGTTGTTTGGAAGGACGGAGACGGCTGTTATGGCTGTGCAAGCCGTGCTTGACCTGATGACTTGCGGACTGGTTGCATTGATTGCCGCGCGGCTTGCGCCAATTTCGAAACGAAGAACCGCCGCGACGGCAGCGCTTTGGCTGGCGGCGCTCTGTCCATTCACTGCAAATTATACGGCAGTCGTGCTCACCGAAACGCTCGCTACATTTATTACGGCCGCAGTGATCCTTGTTTTCGTGCGCATCCTCACTCATCCGGACATGAATATTTCCCGCGGTTCCATTCAAAACAGGACCCTGCTTGTTTACGTTGGCTGGTTCTTTGTTGGAGGACTCATCACTGGTCTGGGTACATTGGTGCGCCCTGAGACGCCTCTTTTGTTGATCGCCATGGGGCTGGTTCTTTGCGCTCGCTGGCGGCGCACCGCGGATTGGTGGAAGTTGATTCTCGCCGTTACGTGGATGGCAGCTGGACTGCTAGTAGCCCTGACGCCTTGGGCGGCGCGGAATGCGATTACTCTGAATCGTATCCAGTACCTTGCTCCTCGTTATGCGCAAACAGTAGGAGACAATGTTCCCCGAGGATTTTTCGATTGGACTCAAACGTGGATGACCCGCTTCGGCGAGTCTTATCTATTATCGTGGAAACCGGGAGAAGAAGAACCCATTCACATTGAAACGCTACCGGACTATGTATTCGATTCCAAAGCGGAACGCGATCGAGTTGCAGCACTTCTGGATCGCTATAATACCCGGCTGCGGACCACGCCATGGTCGGCGCTTAATTCCGATATAGACAAGCAGTTTGAGGTATTAGCGCGGGAGAGAACGGCGCGGCATCCGTTGCGCACCTATCTATTTATACCCGCGGAGCGAGCGTTCTTCATCTGGTTCACGCCGCGCGTAGAGCTGCTTCCTTATTCCGGAAAACTCTGGCCACCAATGCACTATTGGCGAAGCAACAGCGATGACTTCGATACAACGCTTGGCTTCGGCTTTTTGAATATAGTTTTTGCCGGCATAGCGATTATTGGCGCCTGGCGGCATCGAAGGCGTGAGGGAATTTTGTTCCTGCTTACAATTCTGGTAGTTCGCACGGCTTTCCTGACTACATTGCAAACCGTGGAGCCACGCTACGTGATTGAATGCTTCCCCATCATACTGGCGCTTGGCGCTCTCGCGTGGGTCCGGCCGAAACAAGACGGCCCGGCGTCAGTTGTGATATAGAAACCGCGTCCATCTGATGATGAAGAACAAACTTTTGATCTCCGGTCTGTTCCTGTATTTCGTCGCCGCCGTTTTATACATTGGCAGCCGGCATGGTTTTGCGGTTAGCCCTTCGGTAGCTGAAACCGTGCGCTGGCTGGCATTGACCGCGCTGGTCGCGTATGCATTCCTTCGCCGCTCGTTAACCGCGTGGATTCTTGTGGGTATGATTCTTGGCGCGGAATTTGGGAACGACCTTCCCAGATTCGCCCTCACCTTCCGTTTGTTGAGCCAGATCTTTCTTCAGATGATCCGCGTGATCATCGCGCCACTGCTATTTGCCACACTCGTAAGCGGAATCGCCGGGCACTCTGACCTGAAAAAAGTCGGGCGTATGGGCGTGAAGGCGATTATCTTTTTTGAGGTGTTGACGACGATCGCGCTTTTTATCGGATTGGGCGCGATCAATTTGAGCAAAGCTGGCGTGGGAGTCCAGCTGCCCGCAGCCGCGGCCACAACGCAGATCGCGGCAGCACGTCCTACGGCGCCGGAAATTATTCTCCACATTTTCCCGGAGAATATTGCGAAGTCGGTCGCCGAAAACCAGGTGCTGCAGGTCGTGGTCTTCAGCATGCTTTTTGGAATCGCCCTGGCCATGGTGGGCGAAGCCAAGCGCAAACCGATGCTCGCTTTTACCGAAAGCCTGGCTGAAGTGATGTTCAAGTTCACGAACATCGTGATGCTTTTCGCACCCATCGGCATTGCAGGAGCCATTGCCTATACTGTTGCGAACACGGGTTTCGGCGTGCTTTATAACCTCGGCCAACTTGTAGCCACTTTGTATGTGGCGCTTTTCATCTTTTTGTTTGGCGTGTTGCTGCCTTCGGCGATCATTGCGCGCATACCCGTGATGCCATTCGTGCGCGCCATCATGGAACCGACGACGATCGCGTTCAGCACAACCAGCTCGGAAGCAGCGTTGCCGCGCGCGATGGAGGCAATGGAAGCATTCGGCGTGCCGCGGCAAATTGTGGCGTTTGTGATCCCTCTTGGTTACAGCTTCAATTTGACGGGATCTACTTTGTATTTATCGCTGGCCTCCATCTTTGTGGCGCAGGCCGCGGGCATTCACATGAGCATCGGCCAGCAGCTGGTGATGATGCTGATGCTCATGTTGACCAGCAAAGGGGTCGCGGGGGTTTCACGCGCGGCGATTATTATTTTGCTCGGCGCCTCGGATCAATTCGGGCTGCCGAAGGAGCCCATTCTCCTGCTTCTGGGCGTTGACCAGTTCATGGATATGGGGCGCACCGCGATGAACGTGATTGGCAACTGCCTGGCCGCGGCGGTGGTGGCGCGGTGGGAAGGCGAATTTGGCAAGCAAAAGCCGTCACCCGCGGCTGTCGAAGCACTCACGGATTAGGCGCAATCTTGTCTCAGCGTACTTGGAAACGCGAACAAACTTCGGAGGCAATCAAAATGAAGGCACAAATAAGCCAATCGCTGCGTTTTGGAAGCGCGTTGCGCGCGTCGTTATTGATATTGGTTTTGTGCGCGGGCGCGGCGCTGGCGCAAACAGAACAAACGGATTGGGCCGCGGAAGGACAAGCGTGGTGGGCCCATATCCAATACCTGGCGTCGGACGACTTGCAAGGACGCGACACGGGAAGCGAAGGTTATCGCAAAGCGGCGGACTATGTAGCAAAGCAATTTGCCGACGCGGGTTTGCAACCGGCAGGCACAAGCGGTTTTATGCAGCCGATGGATCTTGAAGTCCGGCAGATTGACGAGACTCACTCGAGCGTGGAACTGATGCGGAACGGGATGGGTGAGAGTTTGAAACTCGGGGACGACGCGACGCTCCACGTTTCGGGTGATCCGGCTCCTTCTCTTAGTGCGAAGGCGGTATTCGTCGGATTTGGATTTGCCGTGCCGGAAATGAAATATGACGAATTTGCCGGTCTGGATCTGCGCGGAAAGATCGCTGTTTACCTCAGCGGCGGCCCAAGCTCGATTCCCAGCGCGTTGAAATCGCATTACCAATCCATAGGAGAACGATGGGCGGCGTTGCAACGCGCAGGAGCGATCGGCATCGCCGTGATCAGCAATCCAAAGAACGCAGCGGTTCCATGGGAACGAGCGGCACTGGCCCGGTTTAATCCCTCGATGAGCCTCACGGATGCGAAGCTAGTTGCGGTGCACGGAATGAAATTCAACGCCTCCATCCATGCAACGCAAGCCGATAAGTGGCTCGCGGGAACGGGTCACACGATCGCCGAATTGCTGGGTGACGCCGATACTGGCCAGCCGCTTCCGAAATTTCCTTTGGATGTCACGGTGCGCGCACACATCGCGTTCACCCAGCACAAGATTTCCTCAGCGAACGTAGTCGGAGTATTGCCGGGATCCGACGCAAAGTTGAAGAGCGAGTATGTGGTAATCAGCGCGCATCTGGACCATCTCGGCGTGGGCCAGCCAATCAACGGCGATAGCATTTACAACGGTGCGATGGATAATGCCTCCGGCGTGGCTTCACTGATTGAAATAGCGAAACATCTGAAGCGGGACGGCATCCATCCGCGACGGTCAATTATTTTCGCCGCGGTAACGGGAGAAGAAAAAGGGGAGCTCGGCTCGCAATACTTTGCGGCGCACCCGACCGTGGAGCGCAGTCAAATCGTGGCGGATTTCAACATGGACATGTTCCTGCCGCTCTTCGCGCTGAAATACCTGGAAGTGCAGGGCCTGGACGAATCCACGCTCGGAGATGATGTCCGCGCGGTCGCCGAATCACGCGGCGTGATCATCCAAGCCGATAAAGAACCGGACCAGAATCGCTTTACCCGCAGCGATCAATACAGTTTTGTCAAAGCGGGAATTCCGGCCCTGGCGTTCAAATTCGGATGGGTTGCAGGCACGCCGGAGCAGAAAACATTTCAGGACTGGGTTCGCGTGCGCTACCACGCGCCATCGGACGACTTGAACCAGCCTGTGGACGCGGCTGCAGCCGCGCAATTCGATGCCCTGCTTCAAGCGCTTGCCGTGCGAGTCGCCGATGCCAATGGGCGCCCGGCGTGGAAACCGTCGAGCTTTTTCCGGCGATTTGCCCAGCAATAATCGCCAACAGACGCTATTCTTCGAGCCGATTCAATCGGCGAAACCAGCGATAAGACTTCGGGGATTCGCCGATCCATTGTCCTGAAAGAGAGCTGCCTCAAAGCCTCGTCACTACATCCAGTAAGCCGCCCGGCAATCTACACCCTTCACCGTATGGCCTGCATTACAAGGCGGCTCTACATTTGTACGCGTACTATGCGACACACACTTCTGATGAAGGAACTGGCATCACGGGCAGACTCAACGTGAAGGATGAGGTTTCGAAAGCACCGTCGAAATCCGCATCCTGAACCGGAAATTCAATAATAGAGAGAAAGGGAGCCACTCAAATGGCAAAAAATAAAGCGGTTTTTGGAATTTATTCCACGCGTTTGGCGGTTGAATCAGCCGCGGATACCTTGGTGACATCGGGATTCTCCTCAGCGGATATTTCCGTACTTCTTCCCGAAAACTTGGGGTCGAAGGAGATTGGCACTGAGAAGGCATCAAAAGCTCCCGAAGGCGCGGCTACCGGCGCAGGGTCGGGAGCCGTCATCGGAGGAACCCTTGGCCTGCTGGCGGGCATTGGCGCGCTGGCAATTCCCGGCGTAGGACCGCTTATTGCGGCGGGCCCGATCATGGCGGCTCTTGCCGGCATCGGTGTGGGTGGCGCAGTTGGCGGATTTACAGGGGCGCTGATTGGGATGGGGATTCCTGAATTCGAGGCGAAAAGGTACGAGGGACACCTGCAAAAGGGTGGAATCCTGCTTTCCGTGCATTGCGACACTTCGGACGAGATCAAGCGTGCCAAGAATATTCTAGAAGGCACCGGCGCGGAGAATGTTTCGTCAACAAGCGAGTCCTCCACAAATGTGGCGAAAACGGACCGCGAGATCGGCCGCGCGGCTGGAACATCTGACTAAATGGGGAAAAGGAGTCATTCGCGGAGTGGCTCCTTTCAGTTTGTTTTTCGACTGCAGGCAAACATTCGTGAATTAAAAGGAGGCTGTAATGACACACAACAATAAATGGCGGCACCCGGTATCCGCATTTTGTGTCGGCATTGGACTGGGTGCGATGCTCGGCATTCTGTTGGCGCCAAAATCGGGTGAGGAAACGCGTGAGGATATTCTCGATGGCGTCACGGACGGCCTGGACGAATTAAGCGCGAAGACAGCAAAAGTGGCCCGTGGCGCGCGACGGGTGGCAAATCAGACGAGAGAACAAGTGGAAGATGCAATCAAGGCGGGCAAAGATGCGTACCGGGAAGCGAATCACATGTCGTGAGCAATGCCAACGTTACGGGATAGGAGGGGGAAATCATATGAACAGTAGTCGAACGCTTCAAATTCTGTTGGTTCCGATTGCGGGTCTGGCTCTGGTGTTTGCCGGTGGCGGATTCAGCGCGGTGCATGCCGGGCAGAAAAACGCCCAGTCAGGGGAGAAAAGCGATGTCCAACGCGAAGTTCTGCACGAGCTTCGCCTGCTGAACGACTACACCGTCTTCGATGACCTGGAGTATACCGTTGACGGCGGACACGTCACGCTTTCGGGCGAAGTGACGAACCCCACGAAGAAATCCGATGCAGTCAACACCATTAAAAGGGTCGCGGGCGTCACTGACGTCACCGACAATATCAAGGTGCTGCCGGCGTCAGACGATGATGATCGCATCCGCCGGGCGGAGTACCGTGCGATCTATGGCGATCCGCAATTGAGCGAGTACAGCTTTGCATCGGTGCAGGCCATTCACATTATCGTGGACAATGGGCACGTAACGCTGGTGGGTGGTGTAGACACTCAGACGGATAAGAATATCGCCAACCTTAGGGCAAGCAGAGTGCCGAACGTGTTTTCCGTGACGAACAATCTGATGGTGAACGGGGAACACTAAGACGGCGCCCGGGCCGAGAGGTTGCATAGGAAGGCTTGAGATGCGCCTCTCGGCCCGGTTGGAGGCGTTTTTCGACGCTTGGCGACTTAAAATAGGAGGTTACTTCGAGAAAAACGCATTCGCGCGCGCCGGTAGAAGGGCGCGCTTGAATTCTTTTGACGCCGGAACAGTGTCTGGCATATTGTTCTAATCGCGTTCCAAAAACACTCAGAAGAGGAGCAGACAATGAAAGACGAAGCCCCGGCGTCACACGCAAAGAATGTCTCCCGCGAAGAATTGGTAAAACTATTGAATGAAGATCTGTCCCGCGAGTATCAAGCAATCATCAGTTACGTCGTGTATTCACAGGTTTTGAAGGGTGCGGAATACATGAACATCGCCGCGGAACTCGTAAAGCATGCATCGCAAGAGTTGGATCATGCGCTGATCATTTCCAACCTCGTTGATTACCTCGGAGGCATGCCGACAGTTACGCCCAAGCCGGTTCGAACCTCCGAGAAAGCTAAGGAGATGCTGCAGTTTGATTTGGAGAACGAAGGAGAAACGATCCGGAATTATCGAGAACGCGTGCGGCAGGCCGAGGAACTGGGCGAATACGCAATGGCCGAGCAAATTCGCACGATCCTGGTTGACGAGCAGGATCACCAGATTGCCCTGGCGACCGGGCTCGGGATAGACGTTCCGGTGATCAGGGCGCCAAAACGGTAACAAGCAACCACTCCGTTTATGGAGAGGCGCTGCCTATAAGGGGAGTGATAAGTTGCCGGGAGCAAGAGGAAAAACGAACGCCGTTTGCGGTTGGTGAAATCCTAAATTGCTGGTTCAAACAGGAGCGACAAAATGGAAAACGCAAGTTCATTTGAGAAAAAAGAAAAGGCGGTCCTCATGGATATCGCCAGGTCCATCGGATCAACCCTGGGAACGGTTGCCGCGAAAGCAGGCGCGGCGGCCAAGCCTGCGCGGCGCCGTGCCCGAACCGTGAAGAAGCAAGTGAAACGAACCGGGAGCCAACTGAAACGAGCCAGGAGCGAAGCTAAGAAGGAAATTAGAAAGGTGAAGACTGGAGCCAGAAAGGCCGCCAGAAAAGTATCGTCAACAGCGAAGCGAATCCGCGGCAAGCGCTAATCCAGAAAAATGTCAGTCTAGGAGCGCCGGGAGGTCCCGGCGCCCTTATTGCCCAGCTACTTTGGGCGCCGGCGGCTCGTGGATTCCAGGTCCGGCACTTCCAGCCTCGATCTCCGTCATAATTCTGACCTGCTGAATTGCCAGCGCGAGCGTGGAAAAAACGTGAATGTGTTCTGTAGGATCAATTTTGCTTGCTGCCTTCGCCTTATCCCCTGAAAAATCCCAAAGGCCCACCACAATGCCCTGATTAGGAAATTGTGAACGAAGTCTCTCACAAAGATTTCGCGCATGCGTGACCGCGAAAGGGGGCAGGGCGGATACGCACACAATATCTGGTTTCACTTTTTCAACCCGTGCCAGCATATCAACCACACTGCCGAGAGGAACACACTGAGAGTTGTAGCCTGCTCTTTCCAATAACTGAGCGAGCATTGTGGCGATGATTTCGTCAGCCTCGTCCCGGGCCGGCAGGCAAACAACGCTGGAGAAACGCTTGGGTGGTTCCAGCGGCTTATCGGCGGGGCCGGACGTGGTGGCCTGTTCGCCGGGGCGATTGGGGCCTGATTGATCTTTGATCTCTTCGCTCAACCTCTTCACCAAATCTTTGGTGGTCTGGTAGATGAATTTCTCGCTCTCCTCATCCAAATCATTCCGATGGCGATCTTGCTCCGCCAGGCGAAGCGCCGGAATCACGACCGAGTCGTAGAGTTCTTCGAGAGATTTGTCCTTCAAATGCCGATTTAGGACTTGTCTTGCCTCAACTTGGTCCGCAGCGAGAAGACGCTGGTAGAAATGAGCACTGGGTAGCAGGACGGGTTCATCACCCAGAAGGACGTTGAGAAACTGCATGTTCGGAACGTGACGCCCCATCACAACGAGACAAACCGTCAGTGGTGTCGAAAGAACGAGCCCAATAGGGCCCCACAGAAACGTCCAGAAGACAGCGGCTACAAGAATAGCGAGAGACGAGATCCCGGTTCGGGCGCCGTAGAGCATTGGCTCAATGAAGTTCGCGACTGCGATCTCGAGCACAACAAAAAACCCCAGTACCATCAGCGGACGAGTCCAATCGTTGAAGACAGCGAGGGAAAATAAGGTTGGCAATAAGGCGCCAACCGGAGGGCCAATGTAAGGAAGAAACCGCAGAAGGCCGGCGATCACGCCCCACAGCAATGCGTTCGGCACATGAATGAAGTAGAGGAATATACCCGCGAGGAGCCCGTAACATGCGTTTACCAGCGACTGGAAGAATAAGTAGTGGCTCACGCGATCGCCGGCTTCGTCCATCGCATGCGTCATCACACTGAGGCGGCCGGATCCCGCCAGCCGGATGAAACGATTCCGCAATCCTTCCCGCTGAAGGAGCATGAAAATCGTAAACACAAGAACAATGCCCGCGGTCCCTACCGGGCCTAGAAAGGTCTGTAACGATTCAATGAAATTTCCCGCTGGTGGGATCACCTCGACAGGAACTGGTTTTGCCGGAGACGCCGCGGAAGCGCCCGGCAATTTGGAAGATGGGGTCTTGGGCGCCGGAGCGGCTGGGGCGGGGGTAGCCGAAGCCCTAATTTCAGTGCTGATTGCTTGAACCGCGGCAGTGGCATTGGTCAACCTTTGCGGGCTGGACTTGCGGAAGAAATCGATCTTGCTTTTGATATTGGTCGTGTAGTCGGGGAGCTGATTCGTCACGTCAACCAATTGATTTGCCACGACCCAGCCGATGGAACCTATCGCCGCCATGACTAGCGTGACGACTAGGAGTACGGCGATGATGCGCGGAATCCGGATTTTTTCCAGCCATCGCACCAGCGGAGTGAGAATGAATGTGAAGAGTATTGCCAGGGCAAAAGGGATCAGAACGACTTTTGCAAAATACAGAGTCGCGATGACAACAACCGTGGCGACCAGCACCAGCAGGTGTGAAACTTCCCGGTTTGTAGACGAGCGCGCCAAGGTCGAAATTCGTACTGGGCCAGACCAGACAATTATACGCGTTCCGGCTCGCCCGGCAGGCCATGAATCGGGAACTCCGAACGCGGAAGATAACCAACAAAAACGGAAGATGCCATGGGAATGGCACGCTCCGGTCCGCCCGCATTCCGCGCAGGCATATTGTAATCCCCGGTCCGAGTGATGCCCGAGGCCAGGTTACTGCAGCTTCGCGTATTCGGCCTTGGCTTGCTTCAAGAGGGGCAGGTTCGCGTCGGCGTCCTTCCAGAGATTCAGGAGCGTCGCCAGCATCTCGCGAGCCTTCTGCTTGTCGCCTCGCGAAGAATAATCCAAGGCCAGTGTGTATCGAGCTTCCAGCCACCGCTGCTGAGGCTCCCATCCAAGCGAATGGTCGGTTGAGCTGAGCATCTTTTCGTAAGAGGAAATAGCCTTGTCAATGTCCCCTGATTTTTGATAACCGTGTGCCAGAGCCTCGCTGGATAGACCCGTGCTGTCCTCTTTGTCGGATTGCTCGAGCAATTCGATTGCCTTGTCGCGCTGGCCGGCCGAGAGTGCGATGTCCCCTTCCAGGAGATGCAAATATCCCATTTGTTCAGGATTATTCTGATCCGCGATCGGTGTGATCATAGCCGCAATTTTCTCCGCCTGATCCGCGAAACCCGCCCGCGCATAGGCGTCACCACACAACGCGCCGAATACGACTTTCGATTGAAGGTCCTTCAGGTTTGACGATGCCGCATCAAGGTTTTGGAGTACTTCCTTTGTATCACCCTTCCCTTCCGCCACGATCGAAAGTAGAAGGTACACTCGGGCCACACTGAGTGGCCGTGGGCCTTCCCTTCGGAGAATCTCCAGCGACTGTTGCAAGCGGTCTTGCGCGCTGGCGTACCTGCCGCGATAAAGATCCAGGAAAGCCAGCGATCGGAGCCCGTTCTCGCGCGTTTCGGGCTTAGCGAGCAGGGCCGAAAAAACCTCCGCGGCTTTCTGGTTTTCGCCATTGGCGACAAGCGTGAATCCGTATTCGCGGTTCATGTTGCCAGCGGTCAGCAACTGCGGTTCGATCTCGAACGCTTTCGAGTATGCCTGGAGCGCGGCGGGAAGATTGCCGAGGATATTGGAGGTGGTCGCGATACCGACAAAAGCTTGCGCGAAGTCTGGCGCGGCACGAAGGACTTCGTTGTACTGCACAATGGCATCCTGTCGGCGGTCATTCCTGCGCAACAAGTTGGCGTAATCAAATCGCATCGCCACGTCGTCCGGGTAGCGATTTAAATAGACGCCAAAAAGTTGTTGTGCCTCGTCCAGATGATTTCTGTCCAATGCATAGTCCGTTTCGATGATCATCCGTTCCCGGTCGGTGGTGCGCGATATGAGTGAGAGTGCTTTTTCGTATTCCTTTTGCCCTTCTTCCGGAACGTTGAAGATATAGCTGTAGCACGCTCTGCCGAGGGCGGCATGAGCCATCGCAAAGCCGGAATCGCCGGCGACCGCCGCTTTGAATAGGGTATCCGCATCCTCGTACCTTCCCTGATGCCACAGGGCCGTGCCTTCCGCATATTGCTGCAAGGCACTGAGAGACTGCGTGGTCACCTGCGGCAGCGGTTTGCTGGCCTCATGGATTTGATAGAGAGATTCACCCAGAGCCTCGCGAATCTCCTTTGCAAGCACGTCCAGAGCCTCGAGGATATGGTCTTCTCCGTAGGAGCGCTCGGTGAAGGAGCGCACGGTTTCGCCCGACTGCGGGTCAACCAGTTGCGCCGTGAGCGCGTATTCCTGTCCCGTGCGGGTGATGCCAGTTGCGATTAATCCCCGAATATTCTCGCGCTGGCAAATCTCGCGCCCCAACGCCGGAGTGATACGCCCGCTGAGGGGTTTTTCCATTCGCGTCAAAACCGAATCGAGCCGCGTGCGCGGAAAAACGTTCGCATATCGCGATTGCTCAACGCTCACGACAAAGGCCGTGCCCAGGGCATTGTCAAACCGTGGGTCACCCGTTTGATTCTCGAAGTCCGCGACGAGAACGGAATCGCGCGAGTCGAAAGATAGAGATGCGCGCCCCTCAAAAAACCAGACGGCAAGCCCTCCCAGGGCGAGCGCACCCAAAAGCGAAATGATCCAGACTGGCGCGCGCCTCCACTTTCCACTTTCCACTGTTTGAGCGTGCGCAGCCAGAGCAGAGGAATCGTCCACAACGGGCAGAGAAACGGGCGGAGGAGGAGTAGTGCTGCCGCTCGAGGGAATTACTTCCACTGGAAACACAAAACGGTATCCGCGCCGGGGAATCGTTTCAATATAGCGGGGTTTTTCGGCATCGTCCGAAAGCACGTCCCGCAGCTTACTGACGGCTGTGTTCAGGCCCGTCTCAAAATCAACAAACGTGTCACCGGGCCAGAGCCGTCCCTTCAGCTCTTCGCGCGTGACGACCTGGCCCTGTTGTTCGGCCAACGCGGCCAGCAAGAGCATCGGTTTCTCTTGAAGGCGGACCTTGTAGCCGTTTCGGAGCAGCTCGCCCGCACGGAGATCCAGTTGGTAGGGACCAAACTTGAACATCGCGGGGTTGGGAGTCGGCGCCATTCAAACCTTAGCCGTAAGACTCTCGGGGTGTCGCGATTCTAGCACGAAATGACGGACAGGAGAGCGAGATTGAGGTGCTGCTAAATACTGTGTTGTCTATTATTTATCAGTTAAGATGAATTCAAGATTCAAATAATGTCCGGTGCATTGACGCTTCGCTACGACTTAACCTACTCTGCGCGCGTTTGCCGCTGCGGTGCGTCAGCGTGGGGGCCGAACGATAGCACCCGCTAATCCTCACGGCATCGTCGTCATGGGGGTGTGTAATGAGCCGGGATTCCGTCTTTGTAAATCGTCATCTTCCTATTTTTTTGTATGCGGTTGTTATTGGCGCCTTGGTCTGGTCGTGCAGCACCAATAAAAGCAATTCCAGCGGGAGCGGTATGACAAATTCGGGCCTGACAAATAGCGGACTCTCGATCTCGGTCACGGATCCGACCTCGGCTTCCCCCACCGTTACAGCTGGAACTACAACCCAAACGACATTCGACATCTCCGTCACCGATGACGTAGTAGGTGACATGTTGAGCTCTGCCCTATCGACCGCTGGCGGTACTTGTTCAACAGTGACTAACAACTGCGGCACGCTCGTACCCACATCCGTAACCGCAACCTCAGGAACCATAACCGGCGGCACGGGCGCTTACACAGTCGTATACACGCCTCCAGCGGCCGCATTTGTGACGGCCTCGACACTCTTCACAATAACCGTTAGTTCAAACCAATCAGGTATGCCCTCTGGCAGCGCCACTATCACCGTAAATCCCGCAGCGGTTGTAACGATTGCCTCGCCGCCCCCTCCCACCGTGGTCGCTGGAACCACAACCCAGACGACATTCAACATCTCCGTCTCTAATGACTCAGCAGGCGACGTCCTGACCCCTTCTCTTTCAATCGTCGGCGGCGGAGCTCCCTGCTCCAGCACGACCAACAACTGCGGGACTCTCACGCCCACATCCATAACCAATGGAACCATTAACGCAGGCACCGGTTCTTACAGTGTGGCTTACACGCCTCCGGCTGCGTCATTCGTGACTGCCGCAACTACCTTTAAACTTACGATTAGCTCGAGCCTGGTCGGCTCGACCCCCGCCAGCACAACAATTATGGTGAACCCTGCGCCGGTTGTGACCGTCACTCCATCGGCTGGCTCTGTAACGGCTGGAACGGCAGCCACGACAGTTAACATCTCGGTTTCTAATGACGTATCCGGTGACACTTTGACCGCTGCCCTTTCCGGAACGGTCGGCGGTGTTGCTTGCACCGCGGCGAACGGGCTCTGCGGTTCCGCAGGCCCATCCGTATCGCTGGTTGGCATTTCGAATGGCACGGGTACTTACACCGTCAGCTACACGCCCCCTGCGAGTGTTCCTTCTTCGACGGCAGTTACGTTGACCGTCACATCGAGCCTGGCAGGGTCGACGGCAGGTACCGACACAATTACCGTAAATCCGGCCGGAGCGTCTCCCACGGTTCCGCGCTTTCTCTTCGGGACGACGACTACGCCGAGTGGTGGCTCCGCCATTGCCCAATTCACGGTGAACGGCACGACGGGGCAGCTTCGCACCAATGGCTACACGCCGCTCAATGACGGACCTCTGGCCCCCGGCGGCGCGATCGTTATCGACTCCACATTTAGCTATTTGTATGCCTTAACCTCCGGCGCCGTGTCGGGCGGAGGGGGAGATTTGCATGCGTTCAGCATCGGGAGCAGCAGCGGCACGGGTAACAGCGGCGCTCTCACACCCATCGCAACATACACATCCATTGGCGGAGCCGCCCCCAATCAGGTAGTCATAGACCCGAACGGCCCATACGTATACGTCGTCACGACTTCCACCAGCACCATTGAAGGATTCAAAAAGAATGGCGATGGCTCTCTGACGGCGATGGGATCGTCATTCTCAACCAGAGATGAGCCTTACTTCGCAGTGATTGATCCAACCGGCAAATATCTGTATACGATCGGCTATTCCGCTGGTGCCGCGGAGATGTTTACGATCAACAGCGGCACGGGCGCGCTTTCGGAGCTTCCGGAGAGCGCTGTCATAACAGGAAACCAGCCGGTATGGATGGGAATTGATCCAACCGGTAATTTTGCATACGTGGTCAATCAGACGGATCAAACAATTTCCCAGTTCACGATCCTTCAGTCAAACGGTACCTGTCCGGGAGGCGCAACCCCGGTATTTGCCGGAACGTTGTGTCCCGACGGCAGGGTCGGCCCCGAGGCAAGTGGCTCCGTCTCTGCCGCAATTGCACCTTCGGGCCTGTACTTCTACACAGCGGACGAGGCCAATACGATTACAGCGTATTCAATCACCCCCGGCACGGGCGTGTTAGGAGCCCCTATTCTCAATCCAACGACGAGCGCTCCGAAATCCATATTTTTTGATCCCACGGGCGCCAATCTCTATTACGGGCAGGCTCCGTCCGGTGCGGGAGGAGTATTGGGCAGTGTCGGAGCATTCCAGGTGAATACAAGTACGGGCGTCCTGACAGCGGCAACCACAATTCCGCCGCCAACAAACGGCACGGCGTCGGCGCTGGCGGGGACGGCGGGAACCGCTGTGACGTACGCGCCCACGCTCGCCTTGACATCCAACATAAATTTCCCCTACAACGTCTCGACTTTTACAATTAACAACCCTTCGACAGGAATCCTGACTTTCGTGGATACCTACCCCGACGGCCTTGATCCGCAGTATATGGCGACAGATCCTTTGGGCCGTTATCTGTATATAAGTGATTTGAATGCGACGGCGCCCAACACCGTTACCGCGTTCAATATTGACGCGGCGAATGGCACTCTGTCGCCGTCAATAGGCTCTGTCTTTGCAGGCGGGGCTTCGCCGACTGGAATTGTTGTCGATCCCTCGGGGCAGTTCGTGTATGTGGTGAACGGGACCACCCCTGGTACCGTGAGCGCCTTCGTCATCGAGCCAAGCGCCGCCTGTACATCGATCGCCATGGGTTCGCAAGTCGCTGGGGCGCTTTGCCCAGCGGCAACCCCCACCATATCAGCACCAGCCCCATTTAACATGGTGGCCGACAGCAGTGGCGCGTTTCTCTATGTGACGAACTTGAATGCCAACAGCATCAGCGTATTCTCCATCGGTCCAACCGGGTTGCTCGCCTCTGTCGCCACAACATCACTGGCCGCCAATACGTTCCCCGGCCCGATTGCGATCGACCCATTTTCCCGTTTCCTGTATGTGATTGAGGAATCCTCGAACAACATTGTGATCTACAGCATCGGCAACAACGGAAAGCTGACTTCCGTGACAACTCTGGTAACGAATAGCGTGAACCTGGTGAATCTCACGGTTGATCCTCTGGGCAGATTCCTTTTTGCCGCAAATGACGTTCAAAATAGCGTTCTGGCCTACACGATCCAGCAGACGGGCGCCCAGGCGGGCACGCTTACGGCCGTTGCGAACTCTCCGTTTTTATCTCCCACATCGGGGGGCAGCCTGTATGGCTTGGCGGTCGACATCGGCGGCCAGTATCTCTACGTTTCAGACGCGAGGGAAAATGACCTGGTGCAATTCATGATCAACCAGACCTCCGGCGCTCTAACAACGCCAGCCACCGGCGCGGTAGTTCCCACAAACGGCCAGACACCAACCCCAGTAATTATCCTGGGCACGATCCATTGATGCACAAGCAGTGGGAATAAATCTGACTCGATACGATCGAATTATGAATTCGAGGCCTGAGGCATTGAATTAGAGATCTTCTATGCGCAGCTGGTCCGCGCCGCCCTTCCACGCTGCTTCGAATTGGCGCCGGACCGAGTCCGCTTCGGCCGTCTTCTGTTCCGCTTGCAACGTTTTCCATAAGCCAAAGAGTGAGCGCGGGTTGCGTGGATTCCGTTTCAAATCTTCGCGAAAAACCTTTTCCGCTTCCGCCGTCTGGCCGCTTCGCAGAAGAGTGGCGCCCAGCGATTCGCGCATCGGGTAATACCATGCTGGAGGCTCTTCGTAGCCGATTTGGTCTTGCATGGCTATTGCCGAGCGCCACAGGTCGATTGCCGCGGGGAAATCTCCGCGCGCTGCCGCAATCCTTGCGCTAAGAGCGTTTGCCATTAGATAGTGCATCCCGCTCAAGTTATTCGGCATCATGTCCGGGCCGGACTGCGACGGAAGTTCCTTGTATGATTTCTCCAGGGCATCGCGTTCCGCTTCAGCCTGCTGCACTTGCCCTTTGGCGGCGAAGGCGCAGCCTCTCGCGTAATGCCAGTAAAGGGCCAAGCCTGGAAATTTCTTGTCTGGCGGGGCCTGCGCGAGCACATCATCCCAGCGGGCAAAGCGCACGGGAAGCAGAAAAACGCCGGGCATAAGCTCTTCGGCGAGTCCCAAACTCGCGGGCAACGAAAGCGCATCTGATTCAAGTTGTTTTGCCGCCTTATACGCAATGTCGTACTCGCCGTCCATTTCCGCGGCGGCAATCAGGAATAGAAAATTGTGCTCGGCATATCCTCCCCTATAGGCAATATTCCCCGCGCCGCGATACCGGAAATATTCCCGGTCTACAGCCACGGCATCTTCATTACTCTTCACGGCTTTAGAGTAGTCTCCAGTGCGCATGTAAATGTGGGACGGCATGTGGACAAGATGCCCGGCTCCGGGCACGAGAGTCTCCAACAGCCGCGCGCTTGGAAGCGCGCGTTCGGGATACGGCGAAGCCTCGATCGCGTGGATGTAAAAATGGTTGGCGCCCACGTGATTCGGCCACCGGCGCAGGACCTCCTTTAACACATCAATAATTTCCAGTGTGTCGTCGGCTGGTTTGCCGTCATTCGTCCATAGCAACCAGTTGTGAAGATTGATCAGGCTTTCGGCGTATAGCGTTGCGGCGTCGGGATCATCGGGATAGTTTTTGCTTAATTCGCGCATCGCCGAAGAATAGTCACGCCTCAACTTCGCGACATCCGGCTTCGGATCAAGGGTGAAAAGCTTGGACAATGCATCAATGTACGCACGTTCATTCGCTGGGCCGGCCGCGGCAAGTTTTTTCGCCTGCCGCAGATTCTCAATAGCAATCTCGTTCACCCGATTTCCGCCTTGGCCACCGCCATAACTCGGACCAAGGGCAAGAGCAATGCCCCAATATGGCATTGCCGCTGTCGGATCCAGTTGCGAAGCGCGTTTGAACGAGCGCGCCGCCTCATCTTCATTAAACGCGTAAACCAACGTCAAGCCCTGATCGAAAAATGCCTGCGCTTCGGGGTTTTTCGTGGCGATGGGATGATGCAGATTGCCCATTCCAGGAAGGATCCTAGGCGCCGGATTGGGTGTTCCCGCGGTTTGAGCCTCGAACGCGGCCGCTTTCATTTCGGAATGTTCCCGTCCCCGAATAGCCGGCATTCCGAGAAAGCCCAATGCAAATATGAGAATTCCGCGCGATAACAGCTTCACTCCAATTCCCCCGGTAAACATTGTACTCCGTACCGAAAGGAACTGGATGCTCTCCGCCTCCGACGATCAGCATCTCCGGCAGATAGAAAAAGCAGAACCCAAACTTGCAATTCTGCCGTTGACGCCCTTAAATGTAGTTTCATCAGAGTTTGCTGGAATGAGAATAATTCGATGCTCGTATTTCTGTGGGATGACCTTGTGACGGCCCTACTTCAAAAACGCATCTTAACGATGAACAGAGGGTCCGCGACGTTGAAGTCCGCCCTCTATGAAGCTGGAAATCATGACGAACTTCTCCTTTTGATGACGGTTGATCGGACCGGCGCCTCAGGCTGCCGTTTAAAGATCGCGGATCCGCGTGGAACTGTTTTGTTGGATTCCCCGGTTGATGGTGGGGACTCGAACGTTGCGTTGGAAGCGATGTTTGCGTGGCTGGACGAACATGGCTTTCTCTCTGAACTGGAAGCCGCGGGTCACCGGCTCGTCCAAGGCGGGCCTCGACACCGGGACCCACAGCGGATCACTCCTGAATTCTTGTCGGAGATCAAACAGCTTGTGCCACTGGATCCTGATCACATGCCGGCGGCAATCCGGGGAATCCAATTCATTGCCGGGAAATTTCCGAAACTTCCTCAGGTGGCGTGTTTCGATACGGCGTTTCACAGCTCTCTTCCCACGGTCGCGCGGATGTATGCACTGCCTCGACGGCTGTACGACGAGGGCGTCTTCCGGTACGGCTTTCATGGACTTTCCTACGAGTACATCATGCGCGAACTGCGCGAGCTGGAAGGAAAGGCCGCCGATGGGCGCGTGATCATCGCGCATCTGGGGAGCGGCGCCAGCATGGCGGCGGTCAAAGAGGGGAAAAGCATGGACACCTCGATGGGGTTTACTCCTCTCGAAGGACTGGTGATGAGCACGCGTTCCGGGGATGTTGATCCGGGCGCGCTGCTCTATCTCCTGGCGCACAAAAAGATGTCCGAAAAAGAAATGAGCGCGCTTGTGAATAAAGAATCTGGATTGCTGGGAGTTTCAGGGACTAGCGGAGACATGAAGGTCTTGCTGGACAAAATGAGGCAGGATGTCAGGGCTCGAGAAGCTGTGGAACTATTCTGCTACCGGGCGAAAAAATACATTGGGGCGTATGCGGCGGTTCTTGGGGGGCTGGACATGCTCGTGTTTGCGGGGGGAATTGGAGAGCACGCACCCGTTGTCCGCGAACGGATCTGCGATGGTTTGGAGTTTCTGGGGATTCGATTGGATGACTCACGGAATGAAGCCAATGAGGCGGTGATATCGGCGGCGGAAAGCCGCGTGAAAGTGCGCGTCGTAAAGACCAACGAAGATATTATGATCGTGCGGCATGTCCGCTCCGCGCTTGGATGGGGGAGCACGTAGCTATTTTAAGGCAGTCATATCGTGTCCATTTCACCTTGGATATTTCCTGAAGAAATTGCAATCATGACAAACGAGAACGATCCGCACATTGCTGCGCACTGAAAAATCGCCAGCCACGCAATCCTGAATTGATAAAAGCAAATGCAAAATTGAATACGGCAAGATTTCGCACCACTCGCACAAGTGTTTTTTTGCTGAGTGCTCTCGACATGCGCGGTGCGAACGAGTTGCGCGGTATGTCCAAACTTCGTGCGCGCCCCGGTCGCGGTGACGGTCGCCGTCGCTTCTCCCCGCCGCGCCAGTGCCCCTGCATAAGTTTGCGGGCCCGGTCCAGCTTCGATCAGAACGGATTCACCGGTGAGCATGGATTGATCGAGTAGGATCGATCCCTCGACCAATTTCACGTCGGCGGCAACCACGCCACCGAGCGATAGCTCCATCGTGTCACCAGGAACCAGTTCAGTAGCGGGTATGATCTTCCAAGCGCCATCAACTTGGCCAGCGCCATACTCCAGGGCCGTATTGCGGTATCAGGCATTGCATTTGGGCCGAACTCTGCAAGCCCCTTTCGAGCTTCATCGCTCGTCAGGCCGCTCGACAGATTTTCTTGACCAACACCCTGCGGTGCTGTAGCCACAACAGTGGGATTGACAGTGCTGGTGGGCATCTCTTTACTCGGACTTTCGGAACGGGAAGTCTAGGCGGAATGAAAATGCCGAATTAGGCGCGTTCGGATGTGCTTCGTGACCCAGCGTGGCCGGTGCTTTCAATGATCGGCAAACTAATTTCAATTGTCGTACCTTCCCGGCTGGAACTGATGTGAAAGCGCCCATTCATAATTCTTGTCCGTTCACGCATTCCAGCGATGCCTACTCCAATAAGCCGCATGCCTGAATCAATTTCCTTGAGAATTTCGGGATTCATGCCGTGACCTTCATCGCTAATCTTCACGGTGGCTTCTTCCGCATCTTGCCTAACCGTGATCTTGGCAGTTCGGCTGCCGGAATGACGGTGAATATTCGCAAGGCTTTGCTGGACGATTCTAAACATTGTGGTTTCCGTATCTGTGGGCAAGCGTTCGAAGTCCTTCGAAATATCGAGTTCGACCTGTATGCCGCTCCGATCGGCAAAACCGTCTATGTACATCGCAAGCGCGGAACGAAGCCCCAGTTCGTCTAAAAGCGGCGGGTGAAGCAGATAGGACATTGTCCTGATCTCGGTTGTGCAACAACTGACCATGTCAATGGAATCGGAAACCCGCTTTGCCTGCGAGGCAGTGAGCGGCAATGAGTCTTGCTCCATGGCGCTGAGGTTCATCTGAATCGCTGCAAGATATTGCCCCGCGCTGTCGTGTAATTCGCGGGCAATTCGCCGTGCTTGGTCATCCTGCACGCGAAGTACTCGGCTTGTAAGTTCACGCAGGCATTCCTCCGCCTTACGGCGTTCTATCACCTGCATTTCAAGCTCGACCGTGCGCTTCTTGAATCGAGTTTCAAGGGCATAGAGTGCGAATTGCAGCGCCGCCACTTGCTTGGAATCAATCTCCAACACAATCGCATCGTGCGCTGTTGCGGGTGTGGCGGCATTGTGTGTCAACCGTTCGCGCGGAAACGTGGCCGTTTGACTCATGAATTCGTTCTTCCCATCACAGTTTACAAGTTGCCAGATGTTTACCCGTTTGGATTGGGGAACGATACGTCACGGTTCTTTGGCTGGCTGTATAAAACAGAACAGTTCCTTAAATAAGGGGGCCTCGCGAACTCATCGTCGCAAAATGTAAGTCATCGACACTGTAGTACGCAGTCGGGAGCAAATTGATCAGACGACGACACGGCTGGCTAACGGCTAGATGGGGGCTGAAAACAAGGAGATATCGGTCACTCTGAACCAGCTCTTACCGGGATCCTGATCGCTGAACCCTACTTCCCATGAACCGCGGGTGCGTGTCCAACGGCGAGCCTTCGTCTCGGTCATATTGTGCTGAGCAAGGCGAGTACCAGCGCTTTTCGTCGTTCCCACGTAATATCCGCTCGTCGTAATGTCCTGCAAGATGCAAAAGTACGTGGTGAAACTGTGGTGGGCCGCGCAGGGCTCGAACCTGCGACCCGCTGATGATTCCCGAAACGCTATGTAGTTGGTTTGTCTTGCAGTTCCCTGTGTCATGTATTACCGTTTTAGGAGGTGTTTGGCGGGGTTTTGTTCCCAAACTTGTTCCTTGATTGAACCTTGAACCTGGAAAACAGGCTCGCTCGAAAAAAAGGGACTTCGCCGCCATTCGGCGCGAATACCTAGAGTTTTGTTCCCAACTTCTTTCTAGATTTGAACCTTGAACTTGAGTGCTTCCCGAAATGGTATGCCATTGGTTAGGTAGGTATTTCTCCGCTTGATGCGTCGTCGTTTTGTGTGGCGATTGAGTGGGGTTTTGTTCCTAAACTTGCCCCAAATTTGTTGAGAGTATCCGCCGTCGTTCAATCCTAAACTCTGACATCGATCCGCACGCTTGAAAATCGAAGGGATGAGGCGGCCGTCCCAATCGTCTCAATCCTGAAAGTACTGCTCGACCATCAAGCGGTGTGCTTCAATCCGATCAACTGGATATCCGATGGCTTGAGCCCGCTCTTTACACCAGACAAAATGATCTTTGAGCTTGACCGCTAAATGGGACCACGTAGCTTTACTTTCTGCGTTATCCCAACGCCACCAAATCCAATGAAGGCTATCGCTTCCCTCTGGGGCAAATGACCTCGCGGACTCATGAACAAAAATACCGAATGGCGGTGCATCGCGCTCACACAAATGCGCTTGTACCATGGGCACACCTAAAAGAATCTGATTCGCGTAGCTTGACTCTTCCTTCAATTCACGAGAGCACCCGCCAACGTTATCTCCGTGTATCACCGGACCGAACGCGAGTCCACCCCGAATCATGAACCGGTGTTGGGATTTTGTAGTTGAAACAAACTCATCAGCTACTTGCCTGTATACGTTTCGCAAAAACGTCAGCATGTCCGCTTGCTTCTTTGCCGCAACGTAAAATCCGTCCATCACGGGATACAGCTTGACAGCGTCGCTGAACGACCGAATGGCGGCCATATGCAATTTGAAAATGAAATTCGCCGTTATTTTTATGGAACGGGACATCGCCATCTGTGTCCCCATGACATCGACCCAAGCTACATATTCTGATTCCGCACTCGGAAGTTTACTGGCATCAAAATCAAGCGATAAGAACATAGGGCGTCATCGTACCAGACAAATTATCCCCCGCCGCAACTGCGGACCAAGTTCAATGTAAGGGCACGCCATCCGCCCACTTACCTCTCGTGTTTGGGAGTTTTCTTCGGTGCTTTTCCAGTCACTTGCGTGAACAGCGCATCCCCGTGCTCTTTGCAGTGGTAGTGCAGAATCCCAACAAACGTGAAACTGGTATCGGTTTCCGTGCCGCAGATTTCGCATTTGGTTTTAGGTACTGGGAATGCCATGTAATCTTCCTCTGAACTACAGATATCGTTTCCTTGTTCCGTCTGGTGCAATTTCGTATTTGCGAAAGAACGGCGGCTCGCAGGGGTACCACTCCATCTGATACTTGAACCCGGCTTTAACCCGCACCATGACCTGCTTCTTGATTTCATCGTGAATGTCGTCAAGTGAGAGGCAGTGCTGCGGTTCATTCGGCAACAGAGTCGTGGCCCTGTTCTCAAACTTCTTAGTCGCCTCGTCCCAAACGCCGTGCTCTTCGTAGATAACCCAACACTTCACCGGATCAGTTGCATTTGCAAGAACGGTGCCGTTGACCTTGTATAACTCGGACGGATGCGAATGTGGGTCTGGCGTGTTGTAGAGAACTTGCGGGACAGTGTTGTTGTCGAGGGACATGACGAGATTATACTACCGGAGTCTATCAAACGTCGCCATCGTCGGGGATTCATAGCGGCGAAATGCACGATGTGGATTCCACCTGTCCAACTCGGCATTTTACTTCGGGCATCTAGGGCTCGTATTTCCACAGGTCGTTAAGCGCTCCGTTTGTTGTCCCCGTTGAGCCGAAACCGGCCCCGCCGAAGAGCCAGAGGTTTCCGGCGGAATCGATCCAAAAAACTGGACTGATTCGGGCGCCAGGAATATTGCTGGGGGCATTGGCTCCTTGCGTGCCGTACGTCCCCTTCTGGTCGATGACGTTCGGCCCGCCCATCCATGTCCATTGGCCAGCGCTGAACTTCCACAGGTCGCTAAGGTCGTCTGCTACTGACCCTGTCGAGTCGATACCACCCCCGCCGAAGAGCCAGAAATTTCCGGCCCCATCGGCCCAGTGAGCAGCACCCTCTCGCGCCCCAGGAACATTTCCTGCAGCAGCCGTCCCCTGAGTGCCGTACGTCCCCTTTTGGTTGATGACGTTCGGCCCGCCCATCCATGTCCATTGGCCAGCGCTATACTTCCACAAGTCGTTGAGGTGTCCCAATCCAAACGCCCCCGCCCCCGTTGAGTCGATGCCATCCCCACCGAAGAGCCAAAGATTTCCAGCCGAATCGGTCCAAGTACTAGCGTCGTATCGTGCGCCAGGAACGTTCCCTGCGGCAGGTGTCCCCTGAGTCCCGTACGTTCCCTTCTGGTTAGAAAGGTTCGACCCACTCATCCACGTCCATTCTCCCGCACTGTACCTCCACAGATCGTTGAGGTCTCCGTTTGTTCCCGTCTGAATCGGTACCTATACCCGCCGAAGAGCCAAAGGTTTCCTGCTGCATCAGTCCAATGAATGGCTTCGGTTCGCGCCCCAGGAATGTTGCCGGGGGCAGCAGTTCCTTGAGTGCCGTACGTCCCCTTCTGGTTGCCAACGTTCGACCCGCCGATCCAAGTCCATTGGCCAGCGCTGTACTCCCACAGGTCATTTAGGAATGCGCCCGTCCCCGTCGAGTCGTAGACCTTGTCCACCAAAGAGCCAGATATTCCCTGCCACATCGGTCCAAGTCGTAGGATAGATCCGCGCCCCAGGAACATTAGCCGCAGCAGCCGTCCCCTGAGTCCCGTACGCTCCTTTCTGACCGCCAAGATTCGAACCGCTCATCCAAGTCCAATCGCCAGCGCTGTACTTCCACAGGTCGTTGAGGAATGTGACTGGCCCCACCGAGTCGTTACCAGTCCCACCGAATAGCCAGAGATTTCCGGCCGCACCCGTCCCCACAAGAACACCACCACTAGCGAGATGCCCCCCAGGAATGTTGCTAGGGGCAGCCGTCCCCTGAGTCCCATACGTCCCGTTCTGATTGACTAGGTTTGACCCGCCCATCCAGGTCCATTCATTGTGCCCGCAATCGACCGCAACGCTTGAGACGTTTGCTGTTGCTGTCCCAGTGCTATTCGTAACCTCACAGGTCTGTGCGGGGGAGGAAGGCTGGAGGGAGACCGTAACTCTGTAGGTGTTTCCACTGAGAAGGGCTGTAGGAAAAGTGAAATTTCCATTCGCACTCACCGATAGAGTGTCGCCTCCGTTGTCCTGCAACTGGAGGCCACCTGCGGTGCCGACAAGATTTATCACCGTGCCGCCGATGGTGAAGGTATTCGTTGTGCATGCCACCGAGACGTTCGTAATGTTGCTGTTTACTGTGCCGTTACCCGAGGTCACTACACAGGTCTGGTTTGGATTAGTCGGCTGGGTCAATACCGTGACGCTATATGGCGTGCCACTCGCTAGCGCGGTTGTGAAAGTAAATGACGATGCGTTAGCCGATACCGTAAGATTATTGCTACCGTTGTTCTGAAGCACGAGGCCCGAACCCGCAAGGCCCGAGATGGTCCCGCCAACAAAAAAGTTGATGGGAGCAGGACTGCTGCCGCCGCCACCGCCGCAGGAAGCCAGAGCAGAACAGAGCAGTAAACCAAGGATGTTGCCGCCACGTCTCCAAAAATTGCGTCTCATGAATCTTCTCCTCATGCCATGCCCGAATAACTGTGCGGCGGGGCCGATCTCCAACGGTTGTCTTTAGTCGGCATCCTTGCTAATGACCCATTTCGATTGCTCGTTTGGATGCTTCGGTGGAATCTCCACCAATTCAGTATCCTCAAATCGCTTCTGAGTCGCCTCTGCGGCCTCTTTATCCTTGACCGCAGTAGCTTCTTCTAGGCTGTCTACCCATTCAAACGAGTTGGGGCCAAACGTATCGGGGCCGGTGGCGAGGTAGTAGACTTTTTTAGGCATGTTGATCTCCTCTGGGTCAAGACGTGCCGGCTCCGTGTTTAGGGAACTAGCACAATCGTCCAAACGATTCGCGCATTGTTCACATCGCACAAAATCTCGATTGCTTTGAACGTAATAATCGACGAGTGATGCGTCCTTACCCGAAACCCATCCGCGGGATACTATCACGGTACATAAACATACGTGTCGTATCCTCGCTTAATAGGGGATTTATATACTTAAGTTCTAAAGCTGATCGAAAGAGGAAGGCGGGACTATTTGCCCCGCCGCTGACTCTTGAGTCTATCGAAAGAGATAGATGTACAAGTGCCGTATCTCCCACCAACATACAATGCCTACAGCAATAACGCTGTGAAGGGCAAAGATGGCTCGTACAATACGGGCTTCTAGTTGGTCAATCATGGTGTAACTTCCTGTGGTCGGATTAGCCGACAAGAATCGTGCATAACTATTGGTGGCTGAAGTGCGCTAACTCCGCAGCCGCCAATATTGTACGCGAAATTCCACTTTCAAGGCAGTTGGAACTTAAGTAGATAATTCCCCTTAATACCCAGCCACTTCGGTTAAGCTAAGGTTATCTGCGGCGCAGCACATATTTTCAGCGGTACCTTGCGCTTAGATGTAGCCGGATTTTCGGTCGATGTAATCATCTACCTGCGGTCATAATTGCAGTTACCGCGTTAGATAATTTGGTAGAATGACTCTCGACTTGATTCGTTCTTCCGGAAAATCTTTCGGATTGAGCGTGAGTATCAAATCCGCATCGCCGGATTCGGCGCAAAGGCAAAACGCGTCATCCTTAGGATCGGGAGAGATTTCGACCGAGGAACGCACCTTCACCTCTTCGGCTCGCTCTCGGATTAGGTTGATGACGGTCCCGATGAGAGCTTGGACGCACACCTAGACGCTTTAGAACTTCTTTGTACTCGTCCAAAATTTCTTCGGTTATTAACCAGACGAAATTATTCCGCTCGGCCCACTCTCGAAGCAAATCAGCACTAGGATTCCGACCAAAAACAAAGGGTTCTCTGAAATCCTGAGATACCTGCCACAAGCACACTTGTATCAATGACAGCTCGTCGTTTTCGTTTCCTAGACTTCGGCGGCAACGGTAATCTCCGGAGCGCGCTTTTCTCTTCGATAGGTGCGGACGGTGCGCGAGATTTCTTCTTCGGAAACTTCGCCGATGTCTTTGGCCGCTTCGGTTAGTGATTCTAGAAATTCTTTTTTCCAGCCCCGGCGCTTTCTCCCACGCGGCATGTCCTTGTAGAGATCAGCCCTTCCCATTCGTTCCTCAATCTGTTCGCCGAACGTTCGGAACGGCACTCCGAGTTTGATTGGTTCTTCTTCCGCTCCAAGTCGGCAGCTAAAAATTATGTACTTCGGATTCTCTGTTTTGAGCTTGTCTTCGCACGCGCTGAATGCTTGCATCAATTTGGAAAGCACGCTTGTGCGCGTACCCAGAGACTCCTTTAGGTACGATGCGACCTTGGCAACCAAGAGAACTTTCGCGTCGAAGAAATACGTTCCCTCTGACCGCGAGGGTTTCACGACGCCGAATTGAACAAGATTTTGCAATTCCTTTGGCTGTATCTGCAGGACGGCACTCGCCTGTTTTAGCTTTAGCCTTTGTCTTGTCATCGCCGCCCCTATTAGCATCTAAATATTAGTCTGTAATTGGATTCCTGTCAAGAGCCCAATCGTAATTTGTCCTGTCTCACAGCGACGTGCGGCCGAACGAGTTGCGGGGGTTTTGTTCCCAGATGTTCCCAAATCCGATGCGGTCTCGAAGGAGACTGAACGGATCAACTGATTGTATTGCAAATACTTACGGAGAATTTTTGGTGGGCCGCGCAGGGCTCGAACCTGCGACCCGCTGATTAAGAGTCAGCTGCTCTACCAACTGAGCTAGCGGCCCACTGAGAAGGGAGAGACATTTTATACTGGAGGTTCTGATTTGTCGAACGTTTACGGGATCTGCTGAAAATCGAATTGCGCCGCGTTATCGGCGCAGTTCGGCGGTGATTTCCTTTGCCACCTCGCGGGCATGCGGCAGATCTTCCGGCTCGAAAGAGATTGCCGAAACTTTAGGATGACCGCCTCCGCCATAACGCTCCGCAAGCGCGGCAAGATTCTTATCCACCTGATCGGCCTTCCATGGATTCGACCCAAGAGAAACTTTCGCGCGTAACTTGGACGCGCTCACGCCCACCGAATAAATGCATTCAGGATGCAGCAAGTAAGGGATGAATTTGTTGTAGCCCTCAAGGTCCAGGTCGCTCACGTCGAAAAAAATAACGCCATTGGAAGCTTGGGCGCGCCGGCGAAACAAATCTATCGAGCGGCGGTGGCGCTCCAGCAGCGGTTCCAGGTGCTTGACAACCATTGGCAAACGCACAACTTCGTCGAGCGGGCGCGAAGCCAGTTCCGGCACCAGGCTTGCGGAAAGACTATCGCCCGGCGCGGCCTCGATCACCAAAGCAATTTGCGTTGCGGGCTTGCTGATGCTCACGGCCTCTTCGGGTGAAGAGTATTGCGCTCCGTCTATGATGTCGCCCCAATAAATCAGGTCGGCAAGCGGCGCGGGATCAAAACCAAACTTGGATTGTGCGACGTCGGCGATAAACTTCGTGCAGGACTTGTACGACGGGTCGTAAAATTTGTGATTTGCGTGGTCATTCTTGAAGTGCTCGGCGTCGGCGGGAGTTAGGAAAGCGCTCTGGTGGTGATCGAACCACCAGGTCAGGCGAGGCGAAGCCGAGTACTTGAAATCCACGATCGCGTTTTCGTCGCCATCAAACATTGCCTCTTCAAATGGGCGCCGTGCCTGGTGCGTCATGCCAGTGTAGAAAAACTCCGCTCCCGGACTGACCCGTTCGCGGAAAAAGCGCGTGAATACCGCGGCCGACGCTGCGCCATCAAAGCAGCGGTCATGGAAGAAAATGCGAACCTTCACCAGGCGCGGCATAGTTGAGAGACCTTCCCCGTTTCACAATGCGAACTATTTCAACTCTTGTAGAGCCATTAAAGATGGCCGGGCCACTCTTGATTGTCAAGCACAGGTCGCGTTGGGACGGTGCGGAGAAAAAAGTGGGGAGTCCAGTGGTGGACTCCCCGAAGGAATTGAGTCGCCGCCAATCGGCAGCGCGATAGACGATAAAGTTAGACCTGTTTGCCGGCCAGTTGGTCGGCGAAATTGGCCGCGATGGGTACTCGGAAGCGCTCGCCCTGATAAGCCTTGACCATGAGCAGAACCCACAGCACAACGGCGACGAGCCAGATCAAATCGGTCAGGAGCCAAAACAGACCGAAGCCCCCAAACATTCCGCCCATAAATAGCAAACGGCCGAGCACGATCCCCAGGATGAAACTCAAAATGTGCAATCCACCGAATACCACGATGGACTGCGCCGCGTGGAATCGCACGCTTGGACGCTTGTCAATCAGAAAGAAAATTAAGCCCGTCACCCAACCCAACACGTAGCAAAGCGTGCCAGCAACGTTTTCTTGCAAGCCGGTCGTCGCGGGCGCGCCAGGGTTCTGCGGCGTTACGGGCACCACGGGATCCGCCACTGGAACTGTTCCTGGCGACGCGGCGATAGGCTTGCCGCACTTCTGACAAAACGCCGTTCCATCCGGCACCTGCGCACCACAACCGTTGCAAAACGCCATGGTCAACCTCCCAGAAAGAGATGTGCAAATCCCGCTATGGCGGTGGAGCCTAGCAGAACCCGGCGCAAGCCGCAAGCAATGAACTTCGACAGGCCTAAGCCGCAAGCGGAGAACGACTACTTCTGGGTTTTGCGGGCAAATAGATCGGCGATCTGCGCGGCAATCGGAATGCGAAAGGGTTTGAGCTCGAACGCCTTCACCATGAGGACAATCCACAATATGAGCGATACCAAACAAATCAGTGCAAAAGACCCGAATGCCACGATGGAACTGATCTGCTGCTGGGATTCGAGAAAAAGCCTGTTTGACATCCGGCCGGAAATGAATCCACCGATCGTAAGTACGCCAAATACAATCACGGATTGCACGGCATGGAAACGAACGATTGGGCGCCGGTCAAGGAATAACAAGACCAGTCCCGATACCCATCCAAACAAATAGCACATGGGCGCAGCGTATTGTTTCGGAATGGCCAACTCGGCCGCAGTCGCCACGCCAGGAGCACTGTGTTCGTATCCTTCCGCATGGGGCAATTTCTGGCCGCACTTCGCGCAAAAAATGGCGTTGGCCGGCGGTTGTATAGGTTTTAAGCGCTGTCCACACTTGACGCAGAACACTGCGTCGCCCACCACGTGCGCGCCACATTTTTTGCAGGTCACCATTTACAACCTCCCGGACGCGCTCCGCCGCCTCGTCTCCGGGCGGGGGCCGAATACCATTCCAATTTGATCGGCCTAGACATTATACGTATGTGGAGCGTGAGAAGAGCCGTAAATCGTCCGAGTCAAAAGCAATAATTTGGCCTGGTAAGTATTTCGGGCTGCAGGTCGTCGCTATTCCGGAGCTTCTCTGCCACCAGATTGTAATTATAGTTATAGAATGCTGCCCGGCCGGGTGTTCTCTCTAGGAGCCAGCTTCTGTCCATTTCTTCCACATCACTAATTGAAACCGGTCCACGCCCGGTTCGCCGCATCCTCGGCTTCACTTGGCCTGCACAGGTAACGCGCGGCGAGCGCAACGCGCTTGTTGCCGGCGGGCTCGGCTGGATGCTCGATGCCATGGACGTGATGCTTTTTTCCATGGTGCTGGCTCATCTGATGACCGCCCTTGGAATGTCCAAGAGCACCGGGGGGCTTCTGACCGGGCTCACGTTGGGCGCTTCGGCCGTGGGCGGCTTGATGTTCGGTTTCATCGCCGATCGCGTGGGCCGTACGCGCGCGCTGATGGCTTCCATCCTGGTCTATTCGCTGGCCAGCGGCGCGTGCGGGCTTTCTCAAACCGTCGTCGAGCTTGCCATTTTCCGCGTCATCCTCGGCCTGGGTATGGGCGGCGAATGGACCACCGGCGCAACATTGATTGCGGAAGTTTGGCCGGCCGAGCATCGTGGCAAAGCGCTCGGCCTGATGCAGTCCACTTGGGCTATCGGCGAAATGATTGCCGCGGGAGTCGTAGCTCTGGTACTGCCGCGGTTCGGTTGGCGCGCTGTATTTTTTGTGGGGGTTCTGCCAGCGATAGCTGTCTTCTGGATCCTGCGCGCGGTGCCGGAATCAGAAATGTGGCGCGCGCGCGGAGCCCAGAAACGGGAATCACTGCGCCTCCTCTGGCACCCCGGCATTCGCGGCCCCGGCCTGCTCGCCACAGCCATGAATGCGTGCGCAATGTTCGGGTACTGGGGACTATTTACATGGATCCCTTCTTACCTACTGCTTCCCGTGACGCAGGGCGGCCGCGGGCTTAACTTAATGACGACAACCACATGGCTTGTGGTCATGGGCATCGGGAAATGGCTGGGCTACGCGCTGTTCGGCTTCTTCGCCGATTCCGTAGGCCGCAAGGCGAGTTATGCAACCTACCTGCTGGTTGCAGCCGTGCTTGTACCACTCTACGGAATGTCGCGCAGCCCCATGTGGCTCCTGATCCTCGGCCCGCCCGTGGCGTTTTTCGGCACTGGATACTTTTCCGGCTACGCCGCCATTGCTTCAGAACTGTTCCCCACCCAAATCCGTGCCACGGCGATGGGTCTAAGCTATAACATCGGCCGCGGGTTCTCCGCGCTGGCGCCCTTGGCCGTAGGAGCCATCGCCACCCGTTACAGCTTCACTGCCGCCTTCTATCTGCTTGCAGGAGCTTTCTTCCTTAGCGCCATGCTCGCGCTCGCCTTGCCGGAGACCAAAGGCAAGCAGCTGGAGTAGGTTCGATTCATAATCAACCTAGAAGTACAAACGGACGCTGGCTTGTTGCTGGCACCCACGCCGAGATGTTACTGTCACATTGTTCTAACGATTATTCGCTTGGATGCGGCTGTTGAGTAATTATCGGTTCGGCTGGGCTAGGCCATGAATCGCTTCGGGATTTCTTTACTGACTGGGATCTTCTGCACGATAGCCGTGGGATGCGGCAGCGCGGAAAGCGTGATCGTGCCCCCTGCCCAGCCGGCTCTTTCGATCTCAGAAACCGCCATTTCGTTCACTGCCACTCAAGGCAGCGGTGCGAATCCGGCGGCAGCTTCAGTGTCAGTGTCAAATTCCGGCGGAGGCACGCTCATGTTTACCGCCGCAAGCGATTCTCCGTGGCTTTCTGTTGCTCCCACGAGCGGGACTGCACCGCAAACCTTGCAAGTTAGTGCCGCGTTGGGAACGCTTGCGGCCAACACTTATACGGGCCACATCACAATCACCGCTTCCGGCGTGACAGGTTCCCCGGCGGTCGTGACGGTCACCTTTCTGGTAGCACCGCAGCCTTCCGATGCTCCTTTCTGGGCCCAATGGGGCGCGAATCCTCAGCATGAAGGCATGGTGGCGGTAACAGGCCAAAATGCTGTCGAGAAATTAGCAAACATTATTTACGAACCGTTTGTGGCGCAGGAACAGGCTGAGAACCTTCCAGTTTTCGGCGAGGCTGTGCTGACCGTTCATTATCAAGCGCCACTTGTTGACGGCAACGATGTGTACATCATGATGAAAACCGGGACGTACAAGTCCTGCAGTCCCGCTGGAGCTTGGTCTACGCAGAATGCTGCATGCGGCCCCAATACCTGGAACACAATGATTTGGAACGAGGCGCGGTTTACTTGGTTGAACAATCAACTCACGCAAATATGGGCGTTCCAGAGTGACTGGAAGCCCGAAACAAACGGCACCGCATTGTCAGGTTGGGAACCTGTGTTCCACCCGGTGGACGCGAATAACTTCATTTATGTTCCGGGCGCCGGCGGCACCGTCTGGAAAGTGGATAAGACGACCGGCACTGCGACTTCGCACATCAATCCATTCAGCGGTACCAATATCAGCGTGCAGAATACTTTTGTCGCCGGACCGCTTTCCGCGGATTCGCAGGGCAATGTCTATTACAACGTGATCGAGCTCGCCGACCCAAGCCTGGGTGATCCGTGGGCTGTAAGCGACGTGCAAGGCGCGTGGCTCGTCGAGATAATGCCGAATGACGCGTCGAACATGGTGACGTTCGCCGCGCTTGTGCCCAATGCGCCCGCGGGAACCTCAACCAATTGCCCCGCTGGTTTCGGCCGGGGGACAACCGGACACTGCGGATCGCAACGGCCCGGCATCAACGTCGCTCCCGCGATTGCCGCGGACGGCACAATTTATACAACCAGTGTGGCGCACTTTAATTCCGCCCAGGCATATGTGGTGGCAGTGAATTCGAATCTAACGCCAAAATGGGCGGCATCCATGCAGGATCTGCTCAGTGACGCCTGCACAGGCCAGATTTCGCCGCCGTGCGTTTTCGGCTCGGGGCTGCTCTCCGATGAGGCATCGTCGTCACCTACTGTAGCTCCGGATAGCTCGGTTCTGTTCGGGGCGCTTACGGACTATAACGGCTACCGCGGACATCTGCTCAAATTTGATTCGCTGGGAAATTTCCTCGGATCGTACAGTTTTGGATGGGATATTACGCCCGCCATATACACCCATAACGGAACTTATTCGATCGTCCTTAAGGACAATAATTACGCAACAGACGGGCCATATTACATCACGCAGCTCAATCCGAGCCTGCAAATCGAATGGCAATTCCAGAATACCAATCCCGGCAAACCGGACGGATACGAGTGGTGCATCAACATGCCGGCAGTGGATATGAACGGAACGGTGTATGCGAATAGCGAGGACGGCAGCATCTACGTCATTCCGCAAGGAAACACCGGAGTCTTCACACAGCCACAGAGCTCACTCTTCCTGAACCTCGCGCTCGGTGCCGCGTACACTCCGCTTTCGCTTGGCCCGGACGGCAAGATCTATACGCAAAATGACGGGCATTTCTACGCCGTTGGCAATTAGGCTGTGTGTGATAGAAACCAACCCGGCGCGTTGCGCGCATACCGTTTGCGATGCTAGTGTGGATTCAAGCGGAAGTGGCGGAATTGGCAGACGCGCCAGCCTTAGGAGCTGGTAGCCGAAAGGCTGTAGGGGTTCGAGTCCCTTCTTCCGCACCAGCTTTGAGAATCGTAAACCGCTGTCTTCACGAGTTGCCAGCCGTTAGCCGGCAGGCGTAGGATGCCGTCATTGAAATTTGATCAAAGGCAAATCGCTCCGCGAATCTTTGCTCGCCGGGCTTGCCGGAAGGAACCAATATGAAGCGCATTTTGGGTGTTGTTCTACTGATGGGGGCATTTCCGCTTGCAGGACTTGCGCAGCAAGCTGCCGCGCCGCAAGCCGCGTCTCAATTGACGGCTACACCATCGGCAAATCCGGTGAGCGACACGCTGCGGCAGCTTGTGACGCGTTACACGAGGAACATGGTTGGCGCCGCCCAAGCGATGCCTCCGGATAAGTACGATTACAAGCCCACACCGGGACAAATCAGCTTTGGGCAACTTGTGGCGCACATTGCTCAGTCGAACATGGGTTTGTGTTCGAGGATCAGCGGCGCGCCCGCACCTCAGCAAACGCCAGTGACGCCCACCGACGGCAAAGACAAGCTCGTCGCGGCGATCCAGGCTTCGTTCGCCTATTGCAGCGAAGTGCTGACAAAAGCGGACGATTCCAATCTCGGCGCTTCCGTGTCGCCAGCCGGCGGCCGGCCCGCCACGAAAGCCGCAACGATGATCACACTCGCGTGTGATTGGTACGACCATTATTCCGCTCAGGCGGCATATCTGCGGATGAACGGCATTCTGCCGCCTTCGGCGCAGCCGCGGCAATAATTCTGCGCAAGCGCATTGGCTGCGTTGACGAGGCCGAAGCGCTTCCTTATACTGGAGTTTCCATGGGATGGCTTTGTTCTCGGTTCTCCCTGTCTCCCTTTTTCCAGAAACTGTGATGGCAGAGGCAGGTGTAGTGCGACCCCGAGCGCTATAAGGATTTTCACCTAAAAGAAAATTTCGCCCGAAAAAATGTTTTGCATGGATAATATTTTTCCACAGGACTAACCACGGATGACTGAAGCAACCTGCCGGCGCGAACTCGATCTGGAAATCCCCGCCGAAGAAGTGCAAAAAGCCAGCGAGAAGATCATCCGCGATATCGCGAAGGTCGCGCGGGTGCCCGGTTTTCGTCCCGGAAAAGCCCCCGCCACTTTGATCCGCCGGCGTTTCGCGGAAGACATCCGCAGCGAATTGCTGCAACAGCTCGTGCCCGAGCGCATCGAGCAGGCGCTGACCAAGGACAAGCTTGTCCCCGTCACTCAGCCCCAGGTGGATAAGGTTGATTACACCGACGGGAATCCGCTGAAGTTTCGCGCCAGCTTTGAGGTTTTGCCCGAATTTGAGTTGGCCCCTTACACGAATTTGGAAATTGATGTGAACGCTCCGGAAATCACCGATGAGGACGTTGAGAAGACGCTCACCGAAATGCGGGAGCACGCCGCAACCTTCAAACCCATTGAAGACCGCGCCATCGCGGACGGGGATTACGCCCAACTGAAGCTGGTAGGAACACCCACGGGCGGCGGAGAACCTCTGCGCGCGGAAAACGTGATGTGCCATATCGGCGCGGAAGAGACACTCGATACATTTAATGAAAACCTGCGCGGAGCGAAAACAGGTGATCAGCGCACCTTTGATCTTTCTTATCCGGCTGATTACGGCGATCCGAATCTCGCAGGCAAGTCCTACAGTTACGTGGCGGACGTGACCGCCATCAAGGAAAAAAAACTGCCTGAGTTGAACGATGAATTTGCCAAGGACGTGAGCGAATCGCAAACCCTCGCCGATCTGCGCGTCGATATCCGCAAGCGGCTGGCGGAAGGCCGCGATCACCAGATCGCGGAACTCACGCACGAAAAACTGCTGGCGAAAGTCGTCGCCGCGAATGACTTCCCGGTACCGGAGGCATTGGTCGAGCATCAAATGGATGCGCGGCTGGAACGCGCCATCCGCTCGCTGAGCTCGCAAGGCGTGGACCCGAGAGCCGTGAAGGTGGACTGGGCGGCTCTTCGCGCGCGCCAGCGGGACCGAGCCGTGGAAGACGTGAAGGCCGAGCTGATCCTGGATCGCATCGCCACCGCCGAAAAGCTGGAAGCAGATGAAGCAGAGATTGAACGCGAGCTCACCGCCATTGCCGAACATGGTGGCGAATCGGCAACAGCCGTTCGCGCGCGCTTGACAAAGCAGGGGACGCTCGATAGGATGAAATCGAAGCTGCGGAGCGAAAAAACTCTCGACTGGCTTCGCCAACACGCCCGCATCCAGGTCTCCGTGAAATCCGAGGAAAGCAAATAAACGAACGGGGTTCCCAGCGTTTCCAGACAATTCCCCATGAAAAACTTCGACGACGATTCTAGCCCTCGCGCCACAACACTCGTACCCATGGTGGTCGAACAGACCAATCGCGGCGAGCGCGCGTATGACATTTATTCGCGGTTGCTGAAGGACAACATCATTTTTATCGGCACGCCGATTGACGACCATGTAGCCAATCTGGTCACGGCGCAGCTTCTGTTCCTGGAAGCCGAAGATCCGGAGAAGGACATCTCGATCTACATCAATTCTCCCGGCGGCTCGATCACGGCCGGCATGGCGATTTATGACACGATGCAGTTCGTCCGCCCGAATGTCGTCACCATCTGCGTCGGACAGGCGGCGTCCATTGCCTCGGTGCTCTTGACGGCGGGTACTCCGAAGAAACGATTTTCTCTGCCGAATGCGCGGATCCTGATCCACCAGCCATGGATGTCCGGACTTTCTGGCCAGGCCAGCGACATTGATATTCACGCGAAAGAGATACTGCGCATGCGCGACACCATCAATAAGCTGTATGCTCACCACAGCGGCCACCCGTTCGATCAGATTGAAAAAGACGTCGAGCGCGACTTCATCATGTCCGCCGCGCAGGCCAAGGAATACGGCCTGATTGACGAGATTATTTTTAAGCATCGTTGATTCGCGTCTTTTGAGCGTGCGAAACAGTTAGTAGCTAACATGGTGCGAAGGAATCGAGCTGAAGAGGTTTCGGCCTAAAATGAAAGACGAAAGCGGCGGCTCCCAGGGGAGCGGCCCGAGGCCAACACACCCGTGAGAAAAATCGGCAACGAAGAACCATTGCGCTGTTCCTTCTGCCATAAGACGCAGGAGCAAGTCGAAAAGCTGATCAGCTCGCCTTCCGACTATCCGCGTGCATTTGTCTGTAATGAGTGCGTAACAGTCTGCCAGCAAATCCTGGATGAAGAAAAGAAGGAGCAGACTCCGCCCGCGAACCGGCGCTTGCCGCGGCCGCCTGAGATCAAGTCCTTCCTAGATCAGTACGTCATCGGGCAGGATAAGACCAAAAAGAAATTGGCGGTGGCGGTTTACAACCACTACAAGCGAATCTTCTTGAATCGCCAGCCCGGCGAGGTTGAGCTTACGAAATCAAACATCTTGCTCATCGGGCCGACCGGAACAGGCAAGACGCTGCTCGCGCAGACACTGTCCCGCATGCTCGACGTTCCTTTCGCTATCGTGGATGCCACAACGCTCACCGAAGCTGGCTACGTTGGCGAGGACGTCGAAAATATTATCCTGAAGTTGCTGCAGGCCGCCGATGGAGACGTAACGCGTGCGCAGCAAGGCATCATCTACATTGATGAAATTGACAAGATCTCGAAGAAGGACGAGAACCCTTCCATCACGCGCGATGTTTCCGGGGAGGGCGTGCAACAGGCCTTGCTGAAGATTCTGGAAGGCACGATCGCCAATGTTCCTCCGCAGGGAGGCCGCAAGCATCCGCACCAGGAATTCACGCCGGTGGATACCACCAACATTCTGTTCATCTGCGGCGGCGCCTTCGTCGGACTGGAAAAAATTGTCGAACGCCGCATTGGACAAAAATCATTGGGCTTCCACACGGACGCCCAGCCAACCACGCAGAACAAGCGCAACATCGAACTACTAGAGCAGGCGCAGCCCACCGATCTGATTCGCTACGGATTGATTCCGGAATTTGTGGGACGCCTGGCGGTGGTCGGCGTTCTGAGTGATCTGGATAAGAGCGCTCTGATGCGCATCCTCACCGAACCCAAGAACGCGCTGGTGCGCCAGTATCAGCGGCTTTTTGAATTTGAAAACGTTAAATTGCGCTTCACCGATGACGCGCTGGAAACTATCGCGGAACTTGCGATGCAACGTAAAGTCGGCGCGCGTGGTTTGCGCATGATTCTCGAAGACCTGATGCTCGATCTTATGTACAACCTGCCCGCTCAGCGCAGGGTCCGGGAATTCGTCGTAACGGCCGATATGGTTCGCGGCCGCGAAATCAACTGGAGCCTGCTGGAAAAAGCCGGATAATTTATCCCTAAAGAGACCCCATTGCCAAACCAGGAATCCATTTTCAACCGGGAAAAGAACGATCAGAAACACGTGCCCATGATGCCGGTGCGCGAAATGGTCATATTCCCTGGCCAGATGATGCCGTTCATCGTCGGCCGTGAAGGTTCGGTGCGCGCGCTGGAAGATGCCCTCGCCGGCGACAAACGCATATTCCTCGCCACACAGCATGACGCCTCCGTTGACGACCCGAAGCCCGAGGACATTTACACCGTCGGGACCATTGCCAACATCGTCCAGAGCGTGAAGCTCCCCGAAGGCAACATTCGTGTGCTGGTGGAAGGCATCGAACGCGCCAAGGTCGTGGAAATCACCACGAATGAAGGTTTCTTCCGCGCGACTTTGCGCATGGTGCCCGTGAAATCCGAGCCTTCCCCGCAAACGGAACAGCTCGTCGCGCGTGTCACCGGCTTATTCGAGCAGTACGTCAAACTTTCTCAGGCCGTCAATTACGACACCGTGGTCGGCGCCGCCCGTGTGGAAGATCCGGGACGGGTTTCCGACGCCATCGCCGCCAATGTGACGTTGCCCTATGAAGAAAAGCAGGAACTGCTCGAAATGTTCGACCCCATCGAGCGCCTGCAGCAACTCGAGAAAATCCTGGACGTCGAGCTTGAAAAGCTGAACGTTGAGCGGAACATCAACTCTCGCGTAAAGCGCCAGATGGAGCGCGCGCAAAAAGAGTACTACCTCAACGAGAAGCTCAAAGCCATCCAGAAAGAGCTCGGGCGCGGCGAAAAGAGCGAAATTGACGAGCTGCGCAAGAAGATTGATTCCGCCGGCATGCACAAGGACGCGCATGAAAAAGCTGTCCAGGAACTGAAGCGCCTGGAAATGATGCCGCCAATGTCGGCCGAATCCACCGTCAGCCGGAACTATCTTGACTGGCTGGTTGCCGTGCCGTGGAAAAAGAAATCAAAAGAAATCCGAGACATTGCCGTTGCTGAGAAAATCCTCGAAAAAGATCACTACGGCCTTGAAAAAATTAAAGAGCGTATCCTGGAATACCTGGCGGTGCGGCAACTCGTGAAGAATCCGCGCGGCTCCATCCTGTGCTTCGTGGGCCCTCCGGGTGTTGGAAAGACTTCGCTTGCAACTTCCATCGGCAGAGCGACCGGACGCAAATTCGTTCGCGTTTCGTTGGGCGGAGTGCGGGACGAAGCCGAAATCCGCGGACACCGGCGCACATACATTGGCGCGCTGCCCGGCCAGATCATCCAGATGATGAAGAAGGCCGGCACCATCAATCCCATCTTCGTTCTTGATGAAGTGGATAAGATGTCCATGGACTTTCGCGGCGATCCCTCCGCGGCGTTGATGGAAGTGCTCGATCCCGAGCTCAACCACGCTTTCACCGATCATTATTTGGATGTCGAGTACGACCTTTCGCACGTGATGTTCATCTGCACCGCCAACGTGCTGCACACCATTCCCCAGCCGCTGCAGGACCGCATGGAAGTTATCCGCCTGCCGGGATACACCGAGGCGGAAAAGCTGGAAATTGCCAAGCGCTTCCTGGTGCAAAAGCAGCGCGAGGGCAACGGTCTGACGGAAGAAAACATCACATTCACCGACGACGGCCTGCGCCACATCATCCGCCATTACACGCGGGAAGCAGGCGTGCGCAACCTCGAACGTGAAATCGCCAATGTCTGCCGCAAGATTTCCCGCCGCGTTGTGAAGGATGGCCGCGGAGTCCGCGTGGAAGTCGGCCCGAACGGCCTCACCGAATATCTCGGCATCATGAAGTTCCGCGAAGTGTGGGAAGAAAAGAAGAACGAAGTCGGCCTCGTGATCGGCCTGGCGTGGACGGAGGTCGGCGGCCAGGTGCTCCCCACAGAAGCTACGATAATGGAAGGCAAAGGACGCCTGACTTTAACCGGCAAGCTCGGCGACGTCATGCAGGAATCCGCGCAGGCCGGAATGAGCTATATCCGCTCGCGCACGGGACTATTCGGCTTGGCGAAAGATTTTTACCGGCACATTGACATTCATGTGCACGTGCCGGAAGGGGCCATTCCGAAGGACGGCCCTTCGGCCGGAATCACCATCGCCACGGCCATCGTGAGCGCGGTTACCAGAATCCCCGCGCGATGCGATTTGGCCATGACCGGCGAAATCACGCTTCGCGGCAAGGTGCTGCCCATTGGCGGCTTGAAGGAAAAATTGCTGGCCGCGCACCGCGTCGGCTTGCGCACCGTGATTGTTCCCAAGGAAAACGAAAGAGATCTGGCCGATGTCCCGGCCGATATTCTCGCGGTCATGGACGTGAAGTTCGTCGAAAATATGGATGAAGTGCTGCAGTACGCTCTCGAGCAGCCCTTGCTTTCGTCCCTTCCCCCGGTTGTTCCGGAGGTTGCCGCGGGATTCGAGCCGCCGGCAAAGGAAGACCAGAGTTTGACCAATTGAAGGTTCCGTGTCGAAAGCAAAAATGGAATGGGGGATGGAACGCGCGGTAAGTAGTTTGCATATTAGTTAGGCCCTAGAGCATTCAACAGGTTCCCGGTTTGCCAGAGCTTGACCTCCCCGGCGCCGGAATAATCCGAATCCTGGCCTGGATTTTCAGGCCCACAAACACAGTCGAAGGAACTAAACATATGAGTATTAGCCTTGCAGAACTGAAAGAAAAAAGCGTTACCGACCTGGCGAAAATCGCCAAAGAGTTGGACATTCCCGGCGCCAGCGGCATGCGCAAGCAGGAGCTGATTTTTCAGATCCTCCGCGGCCAAACCGAAAAGAATGGCCTGATCTTCTCCGAAGGCGTGCTCGAATGCCTGCCCGACGGCTTCGGATTCCTGCGCGCGCCGGAGTACAACTATCTCCCTGGCCCCGATGACATCTATGTCTCTCCGTCGCAGATTCGCAAGTTTGACCTGCGCACCGGTGATACGGTCTCCGGCCAGGTGCGGCCGCCGAAGGATGGCGAGCGCTACTTCGCGCTCATTAAAGTGGAAGCGGTTAACTTTGAAGATCCGGAAGTCGCGCGCAATAAGATCTTCTTCGATAACCTTACGCCGCTCTACCCGCAGGACCGCATCCGCCTCGAAACCACGAAGGAAAATCTTACGGGCCGCGTGTTGGATATGCTCTGTCCCGTCGGCAAAGGCCAGCGCGGATTGATTGTCGCGCCGCCGCGCACCGGCAAAACAATGATGCTGCAGTCCATCGCCAATTCCGTCACCACAAATCACCCGGAGGTCGCGCTCATCGTGCTGCTGATTGACGAGCGCCCCGAGGAAGTCACGGACATGCAACGCACCGTGAAGGGCGAAGTCATCAGCTCGACTTTCGACGAGCCGCCGCAGCGGCACATTCAAGTGGCGGAAATGGTGCTGGAAAAAGCGAAGCGCCTCGTCGAGCACAAGCGCGATGTCGTAGTCCTCTTGGACTCCGTCACGCGCCTGGGCCGCGCCTATAACGCCGTCACGCCGCCTTCCGGCAAGGTGCTGAGCGGCGGTATTGACGCCAATGCGCTGCAGCGCCCGCGCCGTTTCTTTGCCGCCGCGCGAAACGTCGAAGAAGGCGGCTCGCTCACCATCATGGCTACCGCGCTCGTGGACACCGGCAGCCGCATGGACGACGTAATTTTCGAGGAATTCAAGGGCACCGGTAACATGGAAATTAATCTTGACCGGCGGTTGGTGGACAAGCGCATCTTCCCCAGCATTGATATCAATCGTTCGGGCACGCGCAAAGATGAATTGCTGCTTCCGGCCGACGAGCTGAACCGCATCTGGGTGCTGCGCAAGGTCCTGAGCCCGCTTTCACCCGTCGAAGCAATGGAATTGCTCCTCGGGCGTCTGTCCAAGACGAAGAACAACGCGGAATTTCTCGCCTCTATGTCTGGCGGCCCCGCCTAAGCATTCGAACGCAACGCATTCGAACGCGGCTCTGCAACCAGCTCAGTTTCCTTGAAGGCGCTCCTGCGGGAATTATTTTCGGCCAGCAGAAATCACATCCAAGTCTAAACGATTTCGCGCTCGCGTGCGAGCAACGCGATAAGCCGCGCCGTCTCTGCGGCGTCCATTGCCGTGTTGTCCACGAGCACCGCGTCCTCCGCGCGCACCAGCGGCGAAGTCTCACGCGTGCGGTCGCGCAAATCGCGCTCGCGAACCTCATCCACCACTTGCTCGAGCGTTAGTTTGTCGCCCTTCTGCTGATGCTCGCGCCAGCGCCGCTCCGCGCGCACTTCCACCGACGCATCCAGGAATATCTTCAGCCCTGCATCGGGAAAAACCACCGTGCCGATGTCACGCCCTTCCATCACCACGCCGCCGCGCCAGCCCGCGCGCCGCTGCTCGTCCACCAATACTTGCCGCACGCCGGGAACCACGGCCACTAGCGAAGCTGCTCGCGAAACGTCTGCCGTGCGAATTGCCTGCGAAATGTCTTCTCCATCCAGCAGGACGCGCTGCCCTTCCGCGCCGCGCTCTAGATCAATGCGCGTCGCGCGCGCAAGCGCCTCCAGCGCTGCCGCATCGCCCAGTTGAACGCCCTGCCGCATCGCCTTCAGCGCCAGCGCGCGATACATCGCGCCGCTATCCAGATACGTGTAGCCAAGCAGCTCGGCCACGCCCCGCGCCACGGTGCTTTTGCCCGAGCCCACCGGGCCATCAATCGCAATGATTAGTTTCTTCATTTAAGATTAGCGGTCGCACAGGGAAAGTTGCAGCGCGTCAAATCCGGTGGAACGCCCGCTGAATTTCGCGCACCGAATACCGCAGCACCACCGGCCGCCCGTGTGGACAGCTCATCGGCGCCTCGGTCTTCGCCAGCTCCGCGAGCAGCCATTCCATCTTCGTCTGGTCCAGCGGCATATTGATTTTGATGGCCGCGTGGCAGGACGTCGAAGCCGCGATGCGCGACTGCAGCCAGTCCATGGAAATCGCCTGGTTCTCGCGCTCCACACCATCCAGAATTTCCAGCAGCAGCCGCTCGCCATCCGCCGCCGAAATTCCGGCCGGAGTCGCCTGAATCGCCACGCTGCGCGGGCCCATCTGCGAAACTTCAAACCCATTCGCTGCCAGCTCGTCCGCAATTTGCCCGAAGATCACTTCCTGCCGCGGCGAAAGTTCCACGATGTGCGGCATCAGCATGCGCTGGCCGGTCAATTGTCCCTCGCGCCGCGCGCGCAGATGCTGCTCAAACAATATGCGCTCGTGCGCCACGTGCTGATCGATGATCCAAAGGCCTTCACCATTCACCGCGACGATGAAACTCGCGTTCACCTGCCCGAGCGGTTTCAGATCCGTCAAACTTTCGGCCGATGCCGCGCGCTCCAATCCGTCTACAGAACCGTGCCCAGCGGCCGCCGCGTGAAACTGTTCCGCAATGTGGTCGCCGAACGGCCCGAACGCCGCGCCGAATGGCATTGCATCCGCGCTGTCGAATCTCAACTTCTGCGCTTCCGGACGCAGCGGCGCGCCGGTCAGCTCGAATCCGCCTTCAGATCCGCCAGAAATTGTCGCGGGCGCGGTTGCCGCGTCAAACGGCCCCGCCATCGGCGGAATCACCGCTGGAGGAATTCCCGAGGCCGCCGCTCTCGACCCGCCCGGGAAACTCAATACCGGCGCGAATCCGCCGCCAAAACCTGCGGCTGCTCCGGTCGCGGTTACTGCTGGACTGGCTTGTGCCGTTGTCACTCCTGGAAAATTCGCAATCGGACGCGCGTTCGTAAGAGCCTGTCGGATCGCATCCCGCGTGAAGTCATGCACGAATTGCGAATGCCGGAATCGCACTTCAATTTTCGAGGGATGCACGTTCACGTCCACCTCGGCATGCGGCAAATCCACAAAGAGCAGCACCGCTGGAAACGCCGTGGGCGGCAAAATGTTCCGGTACGCTTCGCCGATCGCATGCAACAAAACGCGGTCGCGCACCAGTCGGCGATTCACGAAAACATAAATTCCATTCCGGTTCGGCCGCTGAACCTGCGGGCGAGACGCAAATCCGGAAACTGTAACCACCGATGCGAGTTCCGCTTCTTCCATTTGCGGTTCCGTGATCGCCGCGCGCACGGGCGCCGACGTCGGCGGAATCTCAAACAATTCTTCCAGCGCCTGTCTGCCAAAAAGTTGATACACGCGCTCGGCAAGCCCTGCGATTCCCTGCTCAGGTTTCGCCGCGCCTTCCGCGGAATTTGTTTTTTCGACGCTCGCCACCGGCACAGCCGTGGAAACGTTCAGAATCTCCTGCGTCGGTGTCTTCAGCACAAACTGCCGGTCCGGATGCGCCAGCGCGTAATGCGTCACGAGCGAAGCGATGTGCCCAAGCTCCGTCGTCTCCGATTTCAAAAACTTGCGCCGCGCCGGAACGGAATAAAACAAATCCGATACGCTGATGGATGTCCCCGGAGGCACACCGGCAGGCTTCACGCCAAAAAGTTTCCCCGCGCCAAACTCGATTCGCGTTCCCTGCTCTTCCTCAGCCGTTCGAGTTTCGAGCACCAACCGCGAAACCGCCGCGATCGTAGGCAACGCTTCGCCGCGAAATCCCAGCGTCGCAATGCTCAGCAAATCATCCGCCGTGCGCAGCTTGCTAGTCGCGTGCCGCTCGAATGCCAGCAACGCGTCGTCATGCGCCATTCCGCAACCGTCATCAATCACGCGTATCAGCCGCTTGCCGCCCGCTTCTACTTCAATGCGAATCGAATGCGCCCCCGCATCAATGGAGTTCTCAAGCAGCTCTTTCACGACCGAAGCCGGCCGCTCGATCACCTCTCCCGCGGCGATTTGATTCGCCACAGCTTCCGGCAATATTCGAATTCTGCTCATCTGAACTTTTCTTCATCCTTACTTTGAACTTCACTCACTCTTCAAACCAATCCCCAAATCATTCAACTGATTGGCGTCCACAACGGAAGGCGACTCCGCCATCAAATCCTGCGCCGCCGTCGTCTTCGGAAACGCGATCACCTCGCGAATAGATTTTTCTCCGGCCAGCAGCATCACCACGCGATCCAAACCCAGCGCGATGCCGCCATGCGGCGGCGTGCCATAACTCAGCGCATCCAGAAAAAATCCAAAGCGTTGGTAAGTCTGCACATCGGTCAACCCAATCGCGCGGAACAATCGAGATTGAATATCCTGTTGGTGAATCCTTATGCTCCCCGATCCCAACTCGACGCCGTTCAGCACCAGATCATAACCCTTCGAGCGAATCTCGCCGCGCCGCTCCGGGTCTTCCAGCTTGTCCACGTCCTCTTCTATGATTCCAGTGAATGGATGCTGCGCGCTTTCCCACTTCTTTTCTTTCTCGCTCCATTCAAACAGCGGAAAGCCCGTCAGCCACAGAAATTCCCAGCGATCCTTAGGAATCAGTGAAAGCTTCTCCGCCAGGTGCAGCCGCAACTGTCCGGCAATCAGCGCGGCGGATTCCGTGCCTGGAATTTGCTCCTTCGCCGCCACGGCGACAATCAAATCCCCTGCTTTCGCGCCCACTTCCGTCGCCAGCTTCTGCAGATTCTCCGCCCCTAGATTCCTTTCCAGTGAGGATGCGACTCCTTCCGCCGCAACCTTCGCCGTATAGAGCCCGCGCGCGCCCAATGTTTTGGCTCGCTCCGCAAGCTCATCCAGTTGTTTGCGCGAAAACGCCGCCGCTCCAGGCGCAACCAGCGCGAAAACATTGCCCTCAATGTGCATCGCCTCTCGCGCGCTTGCAAAAAGTGCCGTCACGTCGCTCAGCTCCATCCCAAATCGCAAATCAGGTTTGTCGCTTCCGTACCGACGAATCGCGTCGCGATATTCCATATGCCGGAACGGCGCCGTCGCCTTTACTCCTGCAATCGCACACGCCCGCACCATCACTTTTTCAATCACCTCGAAAATCATCTCCTGCGTCGGGAATGACATTTCCACGTCAAGCTGCGTAAATTCCGGCTGCCGATCCGCGCGCAAATCTTCATCGCGGAAGCACCGCACGATTTGGAAATAGCGATCCAGCCCCGAAATCATCAGAATCTGTTTGAAAAGCTGCGGCGATTGCGGCAGCGCGTAAAACTGTCCGTGGTGAACGCGGCTCGGCACCAAATAGTCTCGTGCGCCTTCCGGTGACGAGCGTGTCAGCATCGGCGTCTCAATTTCCAGGAATCCAAGTTCGTCCATCGCTTTCCGAATCTCGAAAATAATCTTATGCCGCAGCACAAGGTTCCGCGCCGGCCCCGAACGCCGCAAATCCAAATAGCGATACCGCAGCCGCGTCTCTTCATTCGCCGTCACATCATTTTCCACCTGGAATGGCGGCGTCTTGGACGTGTTCAGAATGTGCAGCTCCGTGGCCACAACTTCGATTTCGCCGCTGCCAAGCTCGGGATTCGCCTTCTGACGCGGCACCACGCGTCCGCGCACTGCCGCAACATATTCAGAGCGCAACTCCTCAGCCTTCGCGTGCGCCCCAGGCTGCTGCTCCTTGTTGAAGACCACCTGCACGAGCCCCGCGCGGTCGCGCAAATCAATAAAAAGCAGATTCCCCAGGTCGCGCCGCCTGTGCACCCAACCCATCAGCACAACTTCGCGCCCTTCGTCCGAGCCGCGCAGCGCCCCGCAATAGTCTGTCCGCTTTAAATTTCCCAATGGATCGAGCAAGTCCCTCTCCCCGTCACTCTTGTTGCAGCGTGTTCAGCAACTCGTCTTCTATAACGCTTGTCTGCACGGCATCCGCCAAGCGCTTCAACGTGAATTTTCCCGCCGCAATTTCATTTTCGCCAATCAGAATCGCGTACCGCGCGCCTAATTTATCCGCCAGTCCCAGCGCCTTTTTGAATTTGAATTCTTCCGGCGGCAATTCCACTTTAATCCCCGCGCCGCGCAGACGCCGCGCCAGCGCAATCGCCGCGGCCTGAGTCGCCGCTCCCATCCAGACGATATACGCATCCACCGCGGGCTCCGCTTTCAGTTTGCCCGCCGCTTCCAGCGAAAGCATCAGCCGGTCTTCGCCAATCGCAAATCCAATGCCCTTCGTCGGCAGCCCGCCAAGCAATTCCACCAATCCGTCATACCGCCCGCCGCCGCACACCGCGTTTTGCGATCCCAATCCCGGCGCGGTAATTTCAAATGTCGTGCGCATGTAGTAGTCGAGGCCGCGCACGAGCCTCCAGTTCAGGTGATACGCGATACCGCGCAAATCGAGTTGACGCCGCACTTCCGCGAAGTGCGTCTTGCACGCCTCGCACAGATGCTCCGAAATCCGCGGCAGCGTTTCAATAATCGCCTGCTCGTCCGGAGCCTTCGAGTCCAGCACGCGCAACGGATTCGTTTCGATCCGCCGCTGGCTATCCGCGCCCAGCTTGTCCTTCACTTTCATCAATTCGGCGCGCAGCAACTCCACATATTTCGGCCGGCAATCCTTGCACCCAATCGAATTCAAATCCAGCGTCAACCCATCCAGTCCTACGCGCCCGAAAAACGCGAAAAGCATTTCGATCAATTCCGCGTCAATGCCCGGAGCATCTGACTGGCCCAACACCTCGGCGCCAATCTGATAAAACTGCCGGTATCTTCCCTTTTGCGGACGCTCGCGCCGGAACATCGGCCCCATGTAATAAAGTTTCACGTCCCCCGGGAGCGTGTGCATCCCGTGCTCGATGTACGCGCGAACGACGCTGGCCGTGGCTTCCGGACGAAGGCTCAGTACACTCCCAAGAATCACCTTAGGAAGCAAAAAGGCAAGCGCCTTGGCTACGTCGAGGTACCGCTTTACGGCCGCAGCGCTTTGGCCGGCCTGAGCAGACTGCATTTCGTTGAGCGCGACGCCATACTCTCGCAACGTCTTCGCAATCTCACCGATGGCAATACCATTGCTGATCGTCTTCGGTATATGGCCCTTCTCATAGCTAGCCACCAGCTCCCGCGCATATTCCTCATCTGAGGTCATTGCGTCACGGAAGCCAATATCCGCTGGTTGGTCCTCAAATGAATACATCTCCTTGGACACGACGTCGGTTTCGAAGCCGACGGATCGTTCAAACAAGAGCCTTTCCTCAAAAACTGGCAACCGAATCTCAGCAAATCTGAACGTTGCGAAAACCTGCTGAGCAGTTCTCTCGATGAGTTGCCAAGAGGTTGAAGCAGGCGGAAGGATATCCCGCACTCCCTTGACTGCCTGAAATTGGATCTTCTCCGGCAACTTTCTCTCCCCCGCTTCCTTAGTTCCTTACTTCTCCGCCCGATAAATCTCTTTGTATTCCACATACCTCTGCGCATACCCGTCAATCGAAGCCTGATCCTTCTCCGACAATTCCCGCCGCAATTTTCCCGGATGCCCCATAAATAGCGAACCTGGCGGCACGACCGCTCCCTCAGGAATCAGCGTCCCAGCCGCGATAATTGATCCCGTCCCAATGCGCGCGCCATTCATGATTACGCAGCCCATTCCGACCAGCACGCGTGATTCGATTGTGCAGCCATGCAGAATCACGCCGTGGCCGACAGTCACGTTGTCGCCCAATTCCAACGGCCACTCGTCGCGCATTACGTGGAGCACGCAGCCGTCCTGCACATTTGTGCGCTTGCCCAGCTTGATCCAGTGCACATCGCCACGAATCACCGTGCACGGCCACACGCTCGAATCCTCACCAATTTCCACGTCTCCAATAATCACCGCCGCCGGATCAATGTAAGCCGACGCGGCAATGCGCGGCATTCGTCCTTTGTAGCTGCGAATCATTCTTGTTTGCCTATTCTTGCCTTTCAGGGGGTCGGAGCTTTAGCTCCGACATTCCGACTGCAATCCTTCTGGGGCTTTAGCCCCTGAAGCAATACTTTTCAGTCTTTCAGGCGTCCAAACTACCCGCCAGAATTCGTCTCAATAAAATTGAGAGGCGGGCCAGAAACGCTAACACACGCACCAAAGAGCCGCAATTCCTTTACAGAATCTCCACACTCGGCGCAGTCGCCCCAACTTCTTCCAACCGCGCCTTCACCGCCCGTGCCATCGCATAAATACTCTTCGCCTCAGCCGCATTTTCTCCGAGCGACGCCACAGGCTTCCCCGTATCTCCGCCAATCCTTATCCGCGGATCAATTTCAATTTCGCCCAGCAGCGGCACGCCAAACGCATCGGCCGTTTTGCGCCCTTCGCCATGGCCAAACACATCCACGCTTTCATGGCAGTGCGGACAAATGAACGTACTCATATTCTCGACCACACCCAGCACTTCCACATTTACCTGGCGGAACATTTCAATCGCCTTGCGCACGTCGGCCAGCGCCACAACCGAAGGCGTCGTAACCACCACCGCGCCCGAAAGCGGCACCGTCTGGATCAGCGTCAATTGCACGTCGCCCGTCCCCGGCGGCAGATCCAAAATCAGATAATCCAGCTCGCCCCATTCCACGTTGCGCAAAAACTGCTGCATCACGCTGTGCAGCATCGGCCCCCGCCAGATGATCGGCTTATCGCCCGGCGAAAGCAGCCCCATGGAAATCACTTTCAACCCGTAAGCGTCCACCGGCAGAATGGTCCGCTCGCTCGTGGCGCGTGGCTCTTCTTCGGTGGCCAGCATTAGCGGCACATTAGGCCCATAAACGTCGGCGTCCAGCAAGCCCACGCGCGCGCCCATGCGGTTCAGCGCAATCGAAAGATTTACGGCAACGGTCGTCTTTCCCACGCCACCCTTTCCGCTCGCGACCGCAACCAGATATTTCACGCCGGGAATGGCCAACTTCGGCGGCGGCGTGCCCCCAGCAGGCCCTCCCGGGCCCCTTCCTTGAGGCCCCGGCGGCCCCATTCTCTGCGACCCCTGCGAGCCTGCTCCTCCCCCTCCAACTGGCGGCATGACGCTCCCTTTCCCTCAGAAATCTAATGATGATTTCTTCTGCGATCGCGATGCGATGTATGAAGCAACGTAATGAAAAACAACATCGTCTTGAGCAACAGCAACGATGATAGCCTCCGCGCGTCAGCCCGGCAAGGCGGCTCTATTGAGCGGCTCTAGAGCGTGACGCGCGCGACCCTCCGGTGTGCCAAAGAGGCAACATCCACACCCATTAGTACCATTGTGAACCAGTCCGGCTGGTACTTAGGCTGGATGTATATGTGGGATAAGCTGTCTTTCTCCCACGCAATATGACTGTAGACGCCAAAGTTACCGCGGCTCGCGCCTTTGTGCGCAGCCTCAACATTCTGCTGAAGTTCGCCCGCCTGTACGGGTTTGACCACGCGCGCACGGCGCAACAATTTTCAACCGCATGGGAAGAGCTGCTCGAGGCAATCGGGCAAGGAAGCGAAACCGGACTGTTGCTCGGCGCCGCGGGCGATCAACTCCTGCTGGATGGCGTGCCGATGGGCGGGTCTCCCGGTGAGCGCAGCTTTGCGCAACTCCTCAACGCCGCCGGCGTCGCCAGCATTCTATTCACCCCCAAGGTTACCGAGGACGAATTGTCCCGGCTAGCCCGCGGCTTTCCACTGCCTGGCGCGCGACCCGTGGACATGACGGCGCAACTGAAAGCGTCGCTCTCGGGCACGACGGGAATTCGCGTGAACGAAGTGCGCTTCGTCGCGGAAGACGCATCGCTCGCCGGCGTTCGCACCGCCGCGCAACTTACCGCAACCACGCTTGGCGTCGGATCAGAGCAACTTAAGGACTGGCTCACCGATCCGCAGAAATTGCTCCAATTGATTGCCGCGGCGCAGGGCTCGAACGCAGGGCCTGGTGGCCCCAGTTCCGGGAATGCCGGAACCGGATCGCCGGACACGCCAGCCGCAGCCCGTGGCGGAACCGCGATGCAACTGGCAAACAGAGGCGGCGTAGCAACTGCGGATTCGTCCGTTTCGGCCGCGACATTGGACGTCGGTGAAGAAGATCTTGTCGGCGTGCTGAAAGTCCTCACACAGCTCGGCCGGCAAATTGGCGATCCATCCGTGATGCCTTCCGGTAACACCGGAGTGCAACAGCAAATCTCGGGCATGCCCGCGCGCAATCAGGATTTATTGCGTCAGGCGCTCGCCAACTTCGCGGCCAAGGAGAATGACATTCGGCCCAGCCGCGAGATGCTTGTGAATCTCGCCGAGCATATGGCGATCCGCTTCGCTTTGCAGCGATACGAACGCGGTGAAGTGAAAGTCAACGCCGTGCGCCAAACGCTTGACCGTATGAATAAGGAAATCGAAGCGCTGCGCGGCATCCTGGGCCAGCACGAAAATAAAATGGCGAAAGCCGGCATGCAGGTGGAATCGCATGCCGAGGTGCTCGACCGGCAATTCTGGGCTTCCGTGCCCGAAACTGGAAAGCGCAGCGTGTTGCTTTCCCCGGAAGCTTGGTGCATTCCTCCCCGCAACATTCGGACCTATTTGGATGAGATCACTCAGCGCGGAAATGCGTTCGTCTCGCACATCCTTGCGTGTTACGCGGCCTGCATCAACAGTGAAGACCCCGATGCACGGCGGCGCACCGCGATGGGCCTGGCCGAACTCGCCGATCTTTATTCTTGTGACGCAAATGGATTGGCCGCCGCCATCCGGCTCGTGGGCGTGCAACTGAGCGGCGAACGCGACCCGGAAATCCAATCGCATGTGAATGCCGCTTTCGTGCGGCTCAGTCAGGAAGCGTCGGCGCGCCACTGCTATCCTGCCATTCAGCAAGCGCTCGTCTCTCTCGATGCGGTCGAAAACCAAAGACCCAGCGCGGCGCAAGCGATTCGTCCACGCATCGGCGCGGAAGAGCGGTTGCCTGAATTCCTGGAAGAAGCCATGCGCGGCGAAGACCCGGCCGAAGGACTCGTCGAAGTCCTCAAGCTGATGCCACAAGCCGCGGTGGCGCAGATTACGACGCGCTTCAATCGCTCCGGCCACCGCGTAACGAATGACCGGCTAGTGGCTCTGGCGCGCGGTTTGGGCGACGAAGCCTCTGTGCGCCTGAAAGAGGCGGTGCGCCTGGGCTCCGGTCCAGATGCCGCGGAAGCAGCGGGCCTCTTGAGCCGGCTTGACCCGGCCGCCGTGCAAGAATGGCTGCCCGTACGCACCGCGGAATGGCCGCTCGCCGCGCAAGACCGCGCGGTGCGCGTGCTCGCCGCTGCGGGCGCGCCGGAACGCGGAGAACTGCTGCTGGCGCTATACGGCAATTTCAATCCGCTCGTTCAGCCGATCACGCTGGACGAAATTGGAATGAGCGGCGACATTTCCACCATCTCCCGGCTCGCGCAATTGGCGGAAGGAGAAAGCCGCGAACAGGGCGCGGACTACCTGCGCGTAAAAGCAATCGAAGCGCTCGGCCGCTTGCACGCCACCGGCGCGCGATCCCTGCTGCAACATATTGCGGAGGAGCGCCGCGCGTGGCGTTGGGTTTATCCCGATGAAGTTCGCATCTCCGCCCTACACGCAATCGCCAAGCTCGATCCGGAATGGGCGGCGAAATTTCAGCCGCGCGCCGGTCTGGATGAATGGCAGCTCAGCATGGCCCCGCTGGACGCTATCCCGGATGCGCCGTGGTATCGCCAGCGTCGCTACAAGCGGTTGCGTCTAATTCCACCACTTCCGGCCGTGATCACTAATCTCGGCGAACCTGTGCGGCTGATGATTAGAGGCTTAAGCCTCAGCGGTGGCATGGCTTCCTGCGAGCGCCACATTCTTCCCGGCACGCACATCGCTCTGAAAATCAGCATGGGCATGCGCTCCATCCGCGCGCAGGCCTTGATGCGCGATGTTCGCACGCATGGCCTTGGCTTTGAGTTCGTTTCCATGGAACTCGAAGATCGTTCGCGGCTTCGCAGATTCCTGTTCAATCAGATTCGGCCTGACGCAGCGCCGTCCGCGGATGTTGCCGAGCGTCCAGCTTCGCCTCTGCATCCCCAGTATTGAAAGCTCAGATTTCACTTTTCCGCTTTTCGTCCAACATCACGAGTGCACGCGTGCTCGGGGCGAACTCCCATTCCAATCATGCGTGCTGGAATGCGGCGCAACACGGGAAAGTGCTGCAGAAGCCACAAGGGCACCGGAAGCCGGCGGAGCGGCGCCTTGTGGGCTAATGCCGGATTGATGAAACGCTTGTGCGCGAAAACCTGAGCTTTCTGGACCAAGCGCGTCGGAAATTCGCGGCGTTTCTGGACTTTACGCAGCAATTCTTCGCTGACCGGCCCGTGCAGCAGCGGCTCTGCGAGAATGTTCGCGGCGGCAACCGCATCCTGAATCGCTAGATTGATGCCCACGCCTCCGATGGGAGACATGGCATGAGCCGCATCGCCGATGCACAAAAGCCCCGCGCGGGACCAGTGGACCAGATGATCCACGGCTACCGATAGCAGTTTGATGTCATTCCAATCTCTTAATTCCTGCGTGCGTCCCTTCAAAAATGGAGCAACGCTCTCGACGTCCGCGCGAAACGCGGGCAGACCTTTTTGCTTTATGTCGGAGAAAGCTCCCTTTGCGATTATGAACGCGCACTGCCAGTAATCGTCGCGGTTGAGCATCACCAGAATTATCCCGGCCCTGAAGCGGCCAAGCGTCTGGTTTGGATCGCTGGGCTGCCGCGAGAATCGCATCCACAGAACATCAATGGGAGCGCCGAGATCAATTACTTCCAGCCGAGCTTTCTCACGAACAATCGAATGGCGGCCGTCCGCTCCGACAGTCAAGTCCGCGCGGACTTCCATTTCACCCTCGGGGGTTTTTACGCGCACACCGACGATGCGGCCGTTTTCCTCGATGAGACCCGTGACTTCGGATTCCATCCGCAAATGAAATTGGGAATACGCTTTGGCTTTCTCGGCGATAAAGTTCAGAAATTCCCATTGCGGCATCAGCCCCACGAATTTGCAGTGCAGGGGAAGATGCGAAAAATCGGCAATCGTTACAGCGAAGTCTCCGATCTGGCCGCCGATTGTGGGAAATTCCTGATGGGGACGGCGCAAAAATTCCTCCAGGAGTCCGAGTTCGTACATCAATTCCAGAGTGGATGGATGAATAGTGTCTCCTCGAAAATCACGCAGAAAACCCGCGTGCTTTTCGAGGACAATCACGTCCACGCCCGCTCGCGCGAGAAGGAAGCCCAGGATCATTCCGGCCGGGCCGCCGCCAGCGATGCAGCATCGCGTCTGCAATTTCTGTCCGGCTTCTTGTGCACTTGAACCCGTAGGATTCACTGTTCCCCCTGCCCCGCATTTTACTTCCAGGTTGGATAGCGGACAGCAATGTCCGGTTGCGCTACCCCTCCCGATAAAAAGCATCGGGACACCGACTCCATGCCCCTACCCCCCCGTCATTTCTGCATCAGTGTCATTCCATGGTACTTGCAAGTTGCGATCGCCGCATCAGCGTGATTCCAAAGGATTTATTTATTTACTTTATATATAACGCCCATATTGAATCTAAAGGACTTACAAAATCGCCCTGTATCCGTGTGATTCGGCGAGCTTTAAAAGTCTGTAGAATCACACTGATACGATATTGATGCGAAAACGGCTCTAATCCAGTGGATTTCGAGTATCCGGCAGGGTGGGCGAGTTCCGATTCGGGACTCTATTCGAAGAACTCGACCAAGTCTGCAATGCATGTTGCTATATGAGTAATTCATTGTCAATGAAAAAGTGCGGATAACATTGTTACCGTGGGAATTCGAACGTGCGGGCATTCGAATGGAATGTCAAAATCCGCACGCTTGAATTTCAGGTGTGCAGCACCCACACGTCGTCCCTCATAAAAGAGGCCCCAGGCTTCGGGACGGGGCGCATGCCGCTTCAACATTGTTCTGAATGCCAACCGCACCGGTAAGGTCTCGCCGCTTTGCGCAATTTTCGCCCGCCGGATACAATAGAAGCTTAGAAAATCGCGAATAAGGGGTTTTCCGCTAGGCGTCACTTCAAAGGCGTCTTTCCGCAAACAATATGGACATCGAGAAGACAATAAACAGCGTTGTCGCGAAGTTTATCGGAACAAAGCACGAGCGCGACATCAAACGCATTTCACCGCTGGTGACGGAGATCAGCGCGCTTGCGCCGGAATTCGAGCGCCTGAGTGATGAAGAGCTGGCGGCCAAGACGCCGGAGCTGAAGGCGATTGTCGCTGAGGGTCTTAAAGATGCCGATCCGACGGCGAAGGAGGAGTATCGCGAACAATTGCAAGCCGCTTTGCAGCCCGTGCTTCCGGCGGCGTTCGCCACGGTGCGCGAGGCGGGGCGGCGCAAGCTGAACATGCGGCATTTTGACGTGCAGCTGATCGGCGGGATCGTGCTGCACGAAGGCAAGATCTCCGAAATGAAAACCGGAGAAGGCAAGACGCTGGTGGCCACTTTGCCAGCGTATTTGAACGCGCTGACGGGACGCGGCGTACACATCGTAACCGTGAACGATTACCTGGCGCGGCGCGACGCGGAATGGATGTCACCGATTTTTAAGCTGCTGGGAATGTCCATCGGCGTGATCGTGCACGACCTGGACGACAAGCAGCGGCGCGACGCGTACGGCGCGGACGTCACCTACGGGACGAACAACGAATTCGGGTTTGACTACCTGCGCGACAACATGAAGTACGATCTGGCCGATTGCGTGCAGCGCGGCCACCATTTCTGCATCGTGGACGAGGTGGACTCGATTCTGGTTGACGAGGCGCGGACGCCGCTGATTATTTCCGGGCCCGCGGAAGAATCCACGGACAAGTACTACAAGATTGACAAGATCGTGCCGAAGCTCGTGCAGGAAATGGATTTCACCATTGACGAGAAGCAGCGCACAGCGACGCTGACGGAAGAAGGCGTAAGCAAATGCGAAAGGCTGCTGGCGCTCGGCAATCTTTACGACCCGGCGCACATGGAAACGATCCACCACGTGTACCAGGCGTTGCGCGCGCACACGCTCTACAAGCGCGATACGGATTACGTTGTCAACAACGGCGAAATCATCATCGTGGATGAATTTACAGGCAGGCAGATGCCCGGGCGCCGCTGGTCGGACGGGCTGCACCAGGCGATTGAAGCGAAAGAAGGAGTGAAGATCGAGCGCGAAAATCAAACGCTCGCGACCGTTACGTTCCAGAATTATTTTCGCATGTACAAGAAGCTTTCTGGCATGACGGGAACGGCTGAAACTGAAGCGGCCGAGTTCGGAAAGATTTATAACCTGGATGTGGTCGCCATTCCGACGAACAAGCCGCTGATCCGGCTGGAAAATCCGGACATCGTTTACCGCACGGAGCGTGAGAAGTACGAGGCCGTCGTCAACGGCATCATGCAGGAAGACAACACCTACGCGCACGGAATCCGGCAGATTAACGAAACGGGCCAGCCGGTTCTGGTCGGCACAATTTCCATTGATAAATCGGAGCATCTGGCCGAGCTGCTGAAGAAGGCGGGCATTCCTCACGAGGTGCTGAACGCGAAGCAGCACGAGCGCGAGGCGAAGATTATCGCGCAGGCGGGCCGCAGAGGGTCCGTGACCGTCGCGACGAACATGGCCGGGCGCGGGACGGATATTTTGCTGGGCGGAAATCCGGAAGCGTTGACGCGCGATTATTTCCTGAAGAACAAGATGGCGATTCCTTACGCGGCGGCGAGCGCCGTGATTGGAGGGCCTGAGTCAGCCGCGGGCTTGATGGATGGAGCGACGGGCGCGGAGTTGCACCAGGATGGCAATGGAAGCTCAAGCGCCGGCGAAGCGAAGGCGGGCGGCTCCAGCGTAGCCGCGGCGGCGGCGCCGCCGCAAGCCATGGTGCTTTTCCAGATTGAAGGCAAAATCTTCCAGGTGCCCGCGGACCAGTGGAAACCCATCTATGACGAATTCGCAGCGCAGTGCCGCGTGGAGCACGACGCAGTCGTGGGACTGGGAGGACTGCACATTCTGGGCACGGAACGCCACGAAGCGCGGCGCATTGATAACCAGCTTCGAGGCCGCGCAGGCCGCCAGGGAGACCCGGGATCATCGCGGTTTTTTCTTTCGCTTGAGGACGACCTGTTACGAGTTTTCGGCGGAGAACGCATTAAAGCGCTGATGTTCCGGCTGGGGATGACAGAAGGCGTACCGCTCGAATCCAAAATGATGTCGCGCCAAATCGAAAACGCGCAAAAAGCGCGCGAAGGCCATAATTTCGAGATGCGGAAACACCTGCTGGAATACGACGACGTGATGAACCGGCAGCGCGAAACAATTTACTCCATACGGCGCTCGATGCTGGAGGGCCGCGACCAGAAGGAATATGTGCTGAATCTGGCCGATGACCTAGCCGAGAATGTGATCGAAGCTTACTGCCCGAGGGAAAAACATCCCGAGCAGTGGAACACCACGCAGTTCACGGGAGAGGTGCTGCGGCAATTTGGAATTGACCTGAAGAGCGCTGGAATAGATGTCACCGCGATCGGCCACGATGATTTAGAGGAAGCCCTGCCAAAAGCGCTTCAGACGCGCTACGAGGAGAAGGAAAAACTTTTTGGCCCGGAAATGATGCGTTGGCTCGAGCGGCGCATCGTGCTGGACGTGGTGGACAACCAGTGGAAGGATCACCTGCTCACGCTCGACCACCTGAAGGAAGGAATCAACCTCCGCGGGTACGGACAAAAGGACCCCCTGGTGGAGTTCAAGAAGGAAGCTTTCACGCTATTTGAGGACATGATGGAGCGGATCAACTCAGAAACCGTCCGCTACCTGTTTCTGGTGCAGCCGAAGCAGCCTGAGGAAGAAGCGAAGGAAATCGAACGGCGACAGAAACGCCAGCAACAGAACCTGCAGTTCCAAGCCGGCGCGGCGCAGGCCGAGGCTCCCAAGCCGGTGCGCACGGGTGCCAAAGTGGGCCGGAATGATCCCTGCCCTTGCGGAAGCGGAAAAAAGTACAAAAAGTGCCACGGAATGGCCGCGTAACCCCAATTGCGGCATGAGTTTGCAGTAGGACTCGGCGACCTTACTTAGGTATTAACTCCCACGACCAATTAAGGAAGGGTTTTGATGGACTCACTGGAAACTCCATCTCAAGATAAGACTGCGTGAAAAGGGCCATTCCGGCTATCAGGAGGATTTTGTAATGAGAAAGCTTGGGTTACTTTGCACTGCGATGCTGTGCTTGGCCGGCACAGCAGCCGCACAAAACAACACAACGGCAACCGTTGCAACCGGCACGGGTGATGCCGCGCAAACAGCCGGAGCGCCGTCCACGGACGTGACCTTTCCCTGGCAAGCGGGAATGAACTTTGCCTACATGAGGCATGACATTAGCAGCGACAATAACAATTTGTACGGGATTCAATCGAGTGTGACTCGATTCTTCGGTAGTGGAATGTTTGGGATAGAAGGCTCCGCCACCGCTACATTCGGCGACTTTAGTCCCAAGATCGCGCAGCGACTGGCGACATACGAAGGCGGCCTGCACGTGGCCAAGCGATACGGTAAGCTTCAGCCTTGGGGACATGTTCTTGCCGGCGGCGCGCATGAACGCATCAGCCAAGGTGATGGACCAGCCAGTTTCAACGGGTTTTCCCTTATTGGAGGCGGAGGAGTGGACATCCAGCTTAGGCCACGCCTTGCATGGCGGGTTCAAGGCGATTTTCTAGCAACGCACCTGGGCGGAGCGTGGCAGGAGACAATAATCGCCGGCACAGGCCTGATCATTAGTTTCTAAGATTTCCATTTCTTGCCGCACGCGAACTGAAACGTTGGCCCGATTCCGGAACGCGTCGCGCAGCAAAACATAAGAGATCCTCCTGGGGTCACTCAGAGGCGGCATTTCCCTTTAACGGGGAATGCCGCCTTTTTATTTCCCCTGGAAATAAGGGACTTGGCGTCCACTACCCACGTTGCGAGTTTTCTATCCGTCGAGTTTCGAATCGCGGCGCCTCCAAGCAGAGTTAAGCCGCTAAGGTGTTCGTTTTGCTGGGGTCCCACAGTCGCAGGACTGGCCAGGCGATTGCTCGATTTCTAGTCAATAGAAGCAGTTGCGGGGGTGTGTTCTGAAGAGGAGGACTAAGCTGGCGTGCCAAATGGAAGGGTGCGCGAAAGAGGTACCCGCGTCCCTGAATCCAGAACGGGTGTGCATAGATCATTTCTTAGAAGGGGTGATGGAACAATTGGAAGTAGCGGCGGCACAGTGCCGGGAAGGCCAGCCGATCCCGCCTCTGGCGCTGGATAAGCTGCGCACGCAAGCTGATTGCGCGGTACAGTTTTTGGCGGATGGGGGGTTAGAAAATAACCTCTACGAGAAAGAATGCGTGCTGCAGTTCCTGCTTGGGCTGGCGAATTTGCATGAGTACTTGAGTCATCATGTGTCTCTGGTTGGCCGAACGAGGTGACGTCCGATGGGACGTAGCGTAAGAAGCGAGTGCATGAGAATGAAATACGAGGCATCTATTCCCGCGCAAGTGGCCGCTATTTCCCCCGTTGTAGACGAGGTATTGGCGCGCATTCGCGAGGAAAACGCCCACAGCGGCAGGATTGAGTTCGCGATAGAAACAGCGCTCCGTGAGGCTTTGGCTAACGCTGTTTTACATGGGTGCAAGAGCGACCCCGCAAAACGTGTACACTGCGAAGTGAACTGTGAGGCGGACGGGTCGGTACAGATCCTGGTGCGCGATCCCGGCGAAGGATTCGATCCTGGGTCGGTAGCAAGCCCGCTGAGTGATGAGAATGTCCGTGCCGATCACGGGCGTGGCGTTTACCTGATCCGGCAGCTAATGGATGAGGTAGAGTACGCAAATGGCGGACGGGAAATCCGGATGAAGAAATCATGAAACCTGTGAACACCAACGAGGTCGCGGGGCCAAAAGCGCAACGGAAAGTAGCGGCAAAGCCGGAGGTTCAGCCTTCGCGCTTTCGTGCTGAAATGCCCGCCATCCCCGGCGTGGGGAAGGGCTCAGCGAGCCAGTTGAAGTGGCCAAGCTGGGGCAATATTGCTCTGATAGCAGTAGTGGTCGTGTTGGTAGTCAGCGGCGGAGTGTGGTGGGCGTTGCATGGGAAACACACGCAGCCTGCTCCTGTCGCACAGGATCTGGCGACAAGCCCCATACCCGTGGACTTACCACCGGAGCATACGACGCCCGTGCATCATTCCGATGAAATTGGAACAGTGAGTGAACTGGCGCGGCCATGGTCGGCCAAGAAGTTTTCGTACTCAAACCCGGATACACAGGAAGAGGTGCCGGCAATCGCCATACGCCTGCCTGGCGGCAACGGGCATACCAGCGCATCCTATTGGGTAATCCTGCTGAAGGCGCCTTACGGGCAATGCGAATTGGAATACGTCACGGACGTGAAACAAATCGCGAGCAAGTTCGGCTACAACGCGACGCATCCGATGGTCGCGGACGCATGCAGCGCGACGCTATACGATCCGCTCCAGACTGGCACGTTGCCAAACGGATCGTGGGCGCGGGGCGAAATCGTGCATGGCACCGGGTTCCGTCCGCCATTACAGGTTGAAATGCGCGTTGAAGGTGACCGGCTCATCTACGGACGCGCAGAAGATTAAATACTCCTGAAATTTCCCCCAAGAAGAGAAATCACACTCCAGCGGCGTTTCCCGGCTGGACGGTCGCCGTGCTGCCTTTGGTTTCCAAGATGCGCGGATTGAGGCATTATGGCGGCTGGTGAATTCATGAATCGGAGAGAATTCTTGGCGTGGGCGGGAGCATTGGCATGCGTGGGGGCGTCGCGCCTAAACTTTCAGGCTTCGGCTCCCGAGCCGAAGGCCGATGTGACGCTTCGCATTTCGCCCATAGAAATTGAAATTGCTCCCGGCAAAAAAATCAAGACGACGGGGTACAACGGGTCCGCTCCGGGTCCCCTCCTGCGCTTTAGAGAGGGACAAGCTATAACGATTGAAGTGCAGAATGAAACGCCGGTTCCGGAACTGGCTCATTGGCACGGTTTGTACGCTCCTTCCGCAATGGATGGCGCTTCCGAGGAGGGGACACCATTTGTCTCGCCACACGGCTCGCAGCGATATTCGTTTGTGGCACGCCCATCGGGGACGCGGTGGTATCACTCTCACGGAAATGCTGGAAGGGATTTGAAGCGAAGCACGTACACGGGGCAATTTGGGTTCTTTTACATCGAGCCTAAGAATGAACCCGGCCGATTCGATGCGGAAGTTTTTCTGGCCATGCACGGATGGGACGGCTATTTGAGCACGGGAGGCGACGAGGACGGGACGTTAGATGTGTTCTATAAGAGCTTCTCGGTGAACAGCCACGCATTGGGACACGGGGAACCAATCCGTGTAAAGAGCGGTCAAAGGGTCATGTTCCGGATTTTGAATGCAAGCGCGACCACGCATCATCGTATTGCGTTGGCCGGGCACAAGTTTACGATTGTGAGCCTGGATGGCAATCCAGTTCCCGTGCCGCGCGAAGTGGAGGCGATTGAACTTGGGCCGGCGGAACGCGCGGACGCGATTGTGACGATGAATCAACCCGGCGTATGGATTCTCGGCGAAGCGGATGACCAGATGCGCAAGGCTGGATTGGGAATTGTAGTGGAATACGCGGACAGCAATGGAGCTCCACAATGGACTACACCCGCGAGCACGCCTTGGGATTACACCGTTTTTGGAAATGCGGCTGCAGCGACGGGCGCGGAATCAGCGCTGGCCGGCGATGTGACCGTCGTGCCGATGGTATTCCGCAAGAAATTCGCCGGGAGCCGGTGGGTGGATTATTGGACTGTGAACGGCAAGTCATTTCCCAAGACAGATCCGATATTTGTGGAGCGCAACAAACGCTACCGGCTGAGATTTGATAATCAGAGCGATGAAGCGCATCCGGTTCATTTGCACAGACATTCTTTTGAATTGCGAAATTTCGCGGGAAAAGCGACGGCGGGAATTATGAAGGACGTAGTGGTCTTGCCGATGAAGAGCGTGGTGGATGTAGATTTAGTGGCGGACAATCCGGGGGCGACGCTGTTTCATTGTCATCAGCAATTGCATATGGATTATGGATTTATGACGATGATTCAGTATAAGGATTAGGGCAAAAGCCGCGAATTGATTGGGGGAACGATGAGCATTTCCCGCAGGAAGATATTGCAATCCGGGGCGCTGATGGGCGTTGCCGGATTGGCGCCGGGGCTGAGCGGAGTGGCGGAGGCGCAGCGCGGGGCACAACAGTCCAGCGGCGCAGGTCCGTTGCCGTCTGCGTTTGATTGGCTGAAGCCGCTTGGAGATCGCGTGCGGCCGATTACCGTGGATGAGTTTCAGGAGCGAATCGCGCACGCACAGAAACTGATGACAGACTTGCAGCCGGATTTTGCGGCGCTGTACCTCGCGCCGGGAACGTCGCTTTACTACTTCACGGGGATACGGTGGGGGCAGAGCGAGCGCGTGGCCGGATGTGTGATTCCGCGGACAGGAGCGCCACTGCTGTTTTGTCCAGGATTTGAGGAGAGCCGCTACCGCGAGCTGATGCGCTGGCCGATGGAGGTTCGCGTTTGGCAGGAAGATGAGAACCCGGGCGAACTGGTGGCGAAATGGCTGGGCGAGAAAGGCATGCGGTCGGGCCGCATGGCGATTGACGAGACAACGCGCTATGCATATTACGACAAGCTCAAACATGCAGCGCCGGGCTTCGAGTATGTGCTTGGAGATCCCGTCACCGCTGGATGCCGCATGGTTAAGAGCGCCCATGAACTTGAACTCATGCGACTGGCGTGCGCGGCTACGACAGATGTTTACCGCGCAATATTTGCGTCTGTCAAAGAGGGCATGACGCAATACGACGTTTCCAGCTTGTATACGCGCGGCTTGCAACGCATGGGATTGCCGGGCGGTGATGGGCTAGTGCTCGTGGGCAAATGGGCGGCACAACCCCACGGCACGACGACTCCGCAGAAACTGGAGGAAGGGCAAGTGCTGTTGATTGACGCGGGGACAAGCGTGGAGGGCTACCAGTCAGACATTACGCGCTGCACGGTGCTTGGGAAAACACCAGAAAAGATACAGCGGGCGTTTGACACGCTGCGCAAATCTCAAGATGCCGCGCTGGACGCTTGCCGCCGTGGGCATTTGACTGGATCGGTGGATGATGCCGCGCGCGCGGTGGTGACGGCCGCGGGGTACGGAAGCAATTACCAGGATTTCAAGCACCGGCTTGGGCATGGGATCGGACTGGACGGGCACGAGCATCCCTACCTTGTACGAGGTTCGAAAGATGTGCTCGAACCGGGGATGACGTTTTCGAATGAGCCCGGGATTTACATTGCGGAGGATTTCGGATTGCGGCTGGAAGACGACATGGTCGTAATGCAGGATGGCCCCGCGCAGCTTCTGACGCCTGGTTTCAGCCCGTCACTTGAGAGGCCAGTGGGTTAGCCCGAGTCTGTACGCGCAGTTCGCTACAAAATTCCACGACACGAGCTTCCGCCCAGTGGCGCTCCGCAGGATCGGCTGAAATGAATGAACAGTGGCCGCCATGATCCGCAGTGATTACGCGGATATGAGGGTTTCCCGCCACGGCGGGGTCCAAGAATGATTGGTATGGCACCAGCGGGTCGTCCTTGGAAGTGATGATGAGGGCCGGAACGCTGATTCGACCGATGACGCGCATGGCGCTGGCGCGATCATAATAGTCCGCGGCGCTGAGATAACCGCAGTTTGGGGCTGTGATTGTGTCGTCAAAGTCGCGGAGCGTGCCGACGCGGTCGAGCCCATCCAGTTTGAATTGGCCAGGATAAAGAAGGATCTTGCGGCGCATGCGACTCTTCAATCTTGAGACAAAATGCCATTGATAGAGACGATTGCGCGGCAAGCCGCAGGCATCTACACAGCGGGCGAGGTCGAGCGCGGGACCAACGACGGCGATGCCGCGCAAGTGCGGCGGCGCCTGATCGCCCATTTCGCCTGCCATTTTGAGCACCAGATTCCCTCCCATCGAGTAGCCGGCAAAAAATACTTCTGACAAACCATCGCGCTCGATTAGCTCCATCAGTACGACACGGTAGTCGGCACTGAGTCCGGAGTTGTACAGAGTAGGAGTGAGCTCTTCCGTGCCGCCGCAGTTTCGCTGGTTCACGCGCAAGACGTTAAAGCCCTCTGAAAATGCACGAGCCGCTATTCCCTTCATGTAATCAGATTCGCTGGAGCCTTCGAGGCCGTGGACGATGACGAGCGTCGGAGCGCGATGCGGTTCCGGCCGCCAGTTACACTTCGCGAGGATTCGCGTGCCGGGCTCAACTTCAAACAGACGCGAAACACTTTGCGGGAGGAGTTTGTGGTTGCGGGGCCAGAAAGCCGCGGCGATGGTCATGAGGTCGCGTTGACGCAGCAACGGATAAGGGCGGAAGGGCTTCATGGTACCTCAGGACATGATACGCGGTGCGAGGAGGAGGACAAAATTGGGGGTAGAGGAGCGTTGGGGAAAATCCATGGGCGCGGGGAAGGCCGCGACAGACAGCCATGTGGGTTGGTGAATGGTTGCGTTTTGGCGGCGAAGTTCCCCAGGTCTGATGAAACGACCTGGGCTACAAGATCAAATTCAAAAGGCTCAGGTCTTCGCGACATATAACGTCGAGACGCAAAAGGCGCGAAAGACCTGAGCTACATAAAAACCGAAACGATCAGCGGCCCGGTGGTGGATTCGGCGGCTGCGCGGCGGCGTGGTGCGGCAGGGGCTGAGATAATTCGGAGACATTCCAAGCCCACGCGGCGAGCACGGCGGCGCCTTGATTTACCTGATCGGAATCAGCTTTGTCGAAAGTGTCGGTCTGGCTGTGGTGGACTTCGCGGTAATGCGCCGGCGTCTGAATACAGAAATAGGATGGCACGCCGGCGTTCAGGATTGCCACGTGGTCAGAGGAGCCGAAGTACCGCGTGCTGAGCGGCTGGAGATCAAAGACTTCCTGGAGCGGACGGTAGATTTGCGACATTAAGGGAGCTGTTTCCCATAGATTTTCGAGAGCAATGCTAAGGATGCGGCCGGTGCCTGTATCATCCACCAGAGAGGCATCCATTTTCGGGATTTCCGCGGCGTGATTTCTCAGGAAAGTTTGGACGCCGACGCCGCCTTCTTCTTCTCCTGTAAACAGGATGAAGGTGATGGTGCGTTTGGGCTTCCAGCCGAGGGCTTTCAGTGTGCGGGCGGCTTCAAGCACGGACATGGCGCCCGTGCCGTTGTCCAGCGCGCCCTGGCCGAGATCCCACGAGTCCAGATGCCCGCCGATGATTACTCGTTCATCGGGAAACTGGCTGCCTTTGATTTCGGCGACGGTGATGGATGCGTCAGACGGATTGGGGCTGAACTGGCCAGTGAGATTCACCTTCATCGAGACGGGACCGGATTGAGCGAGGCGATAAATGAGACTGTAATCTTCGTGAGTCAGAAAAGCAGTGGGAAAATCCGACGGCATATATCCGCGACCGCCGCCACCCATATTGAAAAGGTTCCAGGGCTTGCCGCTATCGCGAACGACGACGGCTACGCCTGCATCTACGAGAGGATTTGTCCCGCCGCCGCCTCGACCACCAGCACCGCGTCCGCCACGAGCCGCAGGCACGCCGCGCTGGGGCGGGATTACGGCATCATAGGCGTTATCGGGGGCTTCGCCATCCAAAGGAACGACAGAGGGCCTGCCCATGAGCACAATCGCGCCCTTGAGCTTATCTTTCACGGCGGCGATGGCTTCCGGTGATTGTGATTCCATTACTACGACCTGGCCATTGACGATTCCATCCGTGGCTTTGCTCCAGCCGAGCGAGCGAATTTCAATGTGGCGCTGAATGGGGCTGATAATCTCCGCGGTGTCCATGCCGCGAGTCCAAGCGTGCGGTACTTGAGTTGTTTCGAGGTTCGCGTCCATTCCGTAATCGTGAAAGCGCTTGAGCGTCCACTGGCTTGCAGCTTGCATCTGGGGGGAGCCTGTAAGGCGCGGACCGATCTGCGTGGTGAGATATTCGAGATTCTTCATCAGCTCGGAGTGCGCATGCACCTCGGCGGCGATTTTCTGGTCGGCGTCTTCCATGGCAGTGCGGTAAGCCAATTCACCGGGGTTTTCGCCGCCGCCGCGGCCCTGTGCGGCAACGCGCAGGCCGAGGCCGGCCGCGGCAACAATTAAGACTGCTAGGACAGCGAATGCCCCGATGGGCGTTCGCGCTTTCCGGGCGTTGTTGCTGAATTCGCTTCGACCAAATTTATTCATGTGACGCATCTCCCCTTTTGCCGCGCACCGCAAGAAACGCAATGCCGCGCCGCTGATTATACTCACTTGCGCAATGGTGTCGCGAAGAATCGGAGTACGGGCGGGGCGCGGAGGTTCGCTTGACCTGTGCCGCCGGGCCACCTAAAATAGCGGATTCAACTTTGAATGTGATTCTATGAATGCGCTTCGGCTCCATGCCCGCGGAATTCGCGCAGCCCAGCAGACCTTCGCTGGGCTGCGGCGTTTTAGGGGCGTGAGCGGCCGGGCTGGAAGGAACCAAAAGTGGTAATGAGGGATGGAGGATTTCCAGAAGGACTGACATTTGATGATGTGCTGCTGGTGCCCGGCAAGTCTTCGGTGCTGCCCGCCGAAGTAGACACGTGCACGCACTTCACCCGGAAGATCACGCTGAATATTCCGCTGGTATCGGCGGCGATGGATACGGTGACGGAATCACGGCTGGCCATCGCGATCGCGCGGCAAGGCGGGCTGGGGATTATCCACCGCAACATGTCCATCGAGCGGCAGGCGGAAGAAGTGGACCGCGTGAAGAGGTCTGAAAGCGGAATGATCGTGGACCCGGTAACGATTTCTCCGGAACTGACAGTGAGGCAGGCGACTGAAATCATGGCGAAGTACCGGATCTCCGGACTTCCCGTGACGCATGGCACGAAGCTGGTGGGAATTATGACGAACCGTGATCTGCGATTCGAGAAGAATCTGAATCAGCCTGTGGGCAATGTGATGACCAAGGAAAAATTGGTCACGGTGCCGGTGGGCACAACGCTGGAGGAAGCCGAGAGAATTTTGCAGCGCCACCGTATTGAAAAGTTGCTGGTCGTAGATAAGGATTTCAACCTGAAGGGCCTGATTACCGTCAAAGACATCCAAAAGAAAATGGAATTTCCAAACGCGACGAAGGATGAGCACGGGCGGCTGCGCGTGGGCGCGGCGATCGGCGCGACACGCGATTTTCTGGAACGCGCGCAAGAGATGGCGCGCGCCAGCGTGGACGTGCTGGCGATTGACACGGCGCACGGACATTCCACGCGCGTGATGGAAGCCATCGGAGCGGTGAAGCACGCGCTGCCGGACATGGAACTTGTGGCGGGAAACGTGGGCACGTTTGAAGGAGCCAAAGATTTAATCGCCCTCGGAATAGATGGAGTGAAGGTCGGAATTGGACCGGGCTCGATCTGCACGACGCGCATTGTGACAGGGGCAGGCGTGCCGCAGATAACGGCTATTCTGGAGGCCGCGCGCGCTACACAAGGCTCAGGCGTGCCGGTGATTGCCGACGGCGGGATCAAGTATTCAGGCGACATAACAAAGGCGATTGCCGCTGGGGCGAGCGTGGTGATGATGGGCGGACTTTTCGCCGGGACGGAGGAATCGCCGGGGGAAACGATTCTCTATCAAGGGCGCACATTCAAGTCCTACCGCGGCATGGGCTCGATTGCCGCGACGATCGCGGCGATGGAAACTGGATCGGCCGACCGCTACGCGCAAGAGACAACCGAGCGCGGTAAGACCGTTCCAGAAGGCGTGGAGGGGCGCGTGCCTTACAAGGGAGCCCTGGGCGCGCTCGTGGAGCAACTCGTCGGCGGGCTGCGCAGCGGAATGGGTTATTGCGGCGTCGGAAATATAGCGGAGCTGCAAGAGCGCGCGCGATTCCTGCGAATCAGCTCAGCCGGGCTGCGCGAAAGCCACGTGCACGATGTAGTGATTACGCGGGAAGCGCCGAACTATCGTGTTGAATGAACCGCCGAATTGGTTAAGCTTGGATGATTCTTCTCATGTCTCCGAGTTCACTTCACAAGGGAAATAACTGACGTGCGTTTGCTGCGGTACTGGGGACCGGCGTTTGTATGGGCGGGAGTCATTTCGTACGCCTCCACAAGCGCGTTTACAAGCAATAAAACCCGGGGCCACATAATCCCCTTCCTGCACTGGCTTTTTCCAAACGCTGCGATGGAAACGCTGGAGTTGATTCACCATTTGATCCGCAAGGGCGGACACGTATTCGAATACGCGATCTTCGCGCTACTCGTGCTGCATGGCTTTCGAGCGGGAAGAAGAGAATGGCGCTGGAGGTGGATGGCTTACACGACTCTGGCAGTGGCGTGCTACGCCGCGCTGGATGAATACCATCAGTCCTTTGTGCCGGGGCGGGGAGCTTCGGCCTGGGATTCGCTGCTGGACACTTCAGCCGGAGTGGCGGCGCTGGCGATTGCCTGGGCGATAATTTCTTGGCGATCGGCGCGGCGAACGGCGCGGCGAACGGCGCAAAGCCGGGACACGATTTCATAAAACAAAACGCCCGCCGGGGTTGAACCCGAGCGGGCGTTTGAACTTTGAGGGCTGAGCCAGTTGGTTTAAGGCGTAGCTTCCTTCATTTCTTCCGTTTCTTTTGGTTGACCTGAATCCGGAGCCTGGTCCTTCTTCCGTTCTTTTTTGCGCAGCTTGGAGCCCAGGATCTCGAGAATGGCCAGATTTGCGCCATCACCAATGCGGAAACCCGCATGGATGATGCGCGTGTAACCGCCGGCGCGGTCGGAGAAGCGCGGCGCGATATCCGCGAAGAGCTTCTGCGTGGCGGATGGAGTCATGAGAAAAGCCGCAGCGCGGCGGCGGGACGCGAGCGTGTCGCGCTTGCCGAGGGTAATCATTTTCTCGACGAGCGGACGAGCCGCCTTGGCACGAGTGATCGTGGTCTCGATGCGCTCGTGCGTGATGACGTTGGTGACCAGGTTGCGCAGCGTAGCCCTGCGATGTGCTGGCTGGCGTCCAAGTTTCGATCCGGAGTTCCGGTGCCGCATTTCTTAATCCCCCAGGCCTAGATTCCCGCTGTTTCTTCCGGCGCCGGCGGAGCCGTCTGGCTCGGAAGCGGCGGCCAGATGATGCGGCCGTGCTCATCGAACTTCATGCCGAGGGCGAGGCCCATCTTGGTGAGAATTTCCTTAATTTCATTGAGCGATTTGCGTCCGAAATTCTTCGTGCGGAGCATTTCGTTTTCGGTTTTTTGCACGAGCTCGCGAATCGTCTGGATGTTCGCGTTCTTCAGACAATTGTAAGAGCGCACCGAAAGTTCGAGTTCCTCGACGGAACGGCCCAGATGTTCCATGCGGGGATCGCTGTAGGATTCGGATACTTCGTCGGTGAGCTCAGGCGGCTCCTCAAAGTTGATGAAGATGCTCATGTGGTCCTTGATGAGTTTCGCGCCCAAGCCGATAGCGTCCTGAGGCGTGATCGCGCCGTTGGTCCAGACTTCCAGCGCCAGCTTTTCATAGTCCGTCATCTGGCCGAGGCGGGCGGACTCTACGGCGTAGTTGACCTTGCGCACGGGCGAGTGGACCGAGTCCACTGGGATGTATCCGATGGCCAGGTCTTCATCGAAGTTGCGGTCAGCGCCGACGTAACCACGGCCGTTCTTCACGCGCATTTCCATCTGGAGCTTTCCACCTTCGTTGACGGTGGCAATGTAAACGCTTTTATCGAGCACGGCGAAATCGGCGTCTTCTTCGATCATGGCTGAAGTGACGACACCGGGATTCTCGACATTCAGATAAATGGTCTTGGGCAGGTCGGTATTGAGCTTGAGCGGCACCTGCTTGAGGTTGAGGATAATGTCAGTGGCATCTTCAACAACGCCGGGGATCGAAGAAAATTCGTGCAGGACGCCTTCGATTTTGACGGCGGTGATCGCCGCGCCCTCGATGGAACTGAGGAGCGCCCGCCGCAGGGTGTTGCCTACCGTGGTGCCCCAACCGCGCTCAAACGGCTGCGCGCTGAACTTCCCGTACTTATCGGTGAGCGACTCAAGATCGGCCGCCAACCTCTTTGGCTTCTGAAAACCTTTCCACATCGTTGCAGTCCTTCCTCCCCGGCAAGCGGGGCAACCAAACTAAGGCCAATGTTTCCGCGGATAACTTTTCGCGGTTACTTCGAGTAAAGTTCGACGATCAGCTGCTCGTTGATGGGCGGCGTTTGGACGTCGTCGCGGCGCGGCAGCGAATTCACTTTCGCCTTAAAGTTTTCTTTATCCACTTCGAGCCACGGCACGGCGTTCCGGCTTTGCGAAACGTTTCGCGCATCCAGCACCATGGCGTTGTCGTGCATATCGGTTTTGAGCGCAATCTCCTCGCCGACATTCACCAGATACGAGGGGATATTCACTTTCTTGCCGTTTATGTGCACGTGCCCATGCAGAACGATTTGGCGGGCCTGCGAGCGCGAACTGGCCAATCCGATGCGCCAGACAACGTTATCGAGCCGGCGTTCGAGCATGATCAGCAGGTTTTCGCCGGTCGGCCCCTTGGCGCGTTCGGCCTTTTCATAGAAGTTGCGGAACTGCCGCTCGAGCAGCCCGTAAGTGCGCTTGACCTTCTGTTTTTCGCGCAATTGCAGACCGTATCCGGCGAGTTTTGGGCGGCGCGACTGGCCATGCTGGCCAGGCACGAAGTTGCGCTTTTCAATCTCGCATTTTTCGGTAAAGCACCGCAGGCCCTTCAAGAAGAGCTTCTGCCCTTCCCGGCGGCACAAACGGCAAACTGCTTCACGATGTCTTGCCAATGCAATTTCTCCTTTACGACCCGATTCTTCGCTTCGCGATTACACACGCCGCCGTTTAGGCGGCCGGCAACCGTTGTGCGGTATCGGCGTTACGTCCTTGATCGAATTGATGTGCATCCCCACACTGGAAAGCGCGCGGATGGCGGATTCCCGGCCGGAGCCAGGACCCTTGACGCGAACTTCCACAGATTTCATTCCGTACTGGTCACGCGCTGCCGCGGCCGCCGCTGCCGAAGCCTGCTGCGCGGCGTAAGGCGTTCCCTTGCGCGAGCCCTTGAAACCAATCGCGCCGGACGAAGACCAACTGAGCGCGTGGCCGGCGGGATCGGTGATCATGATCATCGTGTTATTGAACGTCGCGGAAATGCACACGACGCCGTGCGGCACGACCCGCTTCTCGCGCTTCTTCTTGAATTCCTTCTTGCGCTTCGTGGACTTTGCCGCCGCAGCTGCCGCGCCGGTTTGTTCCTGTGTCTTTGGTTCCTTCGCCACTTTTCACCTCAGGCCGCGAGATTCCGCGGCGGCGTTACTTGCGTGCCGCGACTTTCTTCGCGGCGACCGCGCCCTTCCGGGGGCCCTTGCGCGTGCGCGCGTTGGTGTGCGTACGCTGTCCGTGCACCGGCAAATTGCGGCGATGACGGATCCCGCGATAGCACTGGATTTCGATCAGCCGCCGGATATTCATTTGAACTTCCTTGCGGAGATCGCCCTCGACGCGCCCTTCCGATTCGATGGACTGGCGGATGCGGTTGATTTCTTCCTCGGTCAAATCCTTAATTTTCTTGGTTACATCCACATCGGACTTCGCGCAAAGCTTCCGCGCGCGGGCGTGCCCGATGCCATAAATCGCGGTCAGGCCCACCCACAGGCGCTTGTTCGGCGGAAGATCCACACCAGCAATACGTGCCATTCTGTTTTTCTCCTCCCCGGCCTAGCCCTGGCGCTGCTTGTGTTTCGGGTTGATGCAAATCACGCGCACCACACCCCGCCGGTGAATCACCTTGCACTTATCGCAAATCTTTTTAACAGATGCCCGGACTTTCATTTTGCTTCCCTTTCGATGGCGCTACTTGTAACGATAAACGATGCGCCCGCGCGTCAAGTCATACGGCGAAAGCTCGACGGCCACTCTGTCTCCCGCCAGGATGCGGATGAAATTCTTCCGCATCTTTCCCGAGATGTGCGCCAGAACCCGGTGCTTGTTTTCCAGCTCGACGCGAAACATCGCGTTCGGGAGCGGCTCAATCACCGTGGCCATGACCTCAATGGCATCCTCTTTCGGATTGCCCGGGTCGCGGGGTTTCTTTTCGCCAATGGGTGGCCTCGGCATATTCTCCTGTTTCTCCGCTTACAAATCCAAATACCAGCCCGCTTACCAGGAAGTCCCGGTAACATCCTTTGGCCGCGTCAGAATCCACGGGCCGTGTGCTGTGATAGCCACCGTGTGCTCAAAATGCGCGGACGGCTTGCCATCGGTTGCCACGGCCGTCCAATCATCGGACAGGACACGAACGCCCGCGCCGCCCAAATTGACCATCGGCTCGAGGGCAAGAACCATGCCTTCCTGCAATCTCGGCCCATGTCCCGGTTCGCCGTAATTCAGCACGTTTGGCTCTTCGTGCATACGGGTCCCGATGCCATGGCCCACAAATTCACGCACGACTGAAAAACCGTGCCGCTCGACCCATTGCTGCACCGCGGCGCCGATATCGCTCAGGCGGTTGCCGACGCGCGCCTGCTCAATCCCGCGGTCCAGAGACTCGCGCGTTACGCGCAGCAGAGTCTCCATCTCCGGCTTCACGCGGCCCACAGGAACCGTGACGGCTGCGTCCCCGAAGTAACCATCGAGCTCAACACCAAAGTCGAGAGAAACAATGTCTCCGTCACGCAATTTTCGCGCGGCTGACGGAATCCCGTGCACCACTTCCTCATTGATCGAGGTGCACAAAGACGCCGGATAACCCCGGTAGCCCTTGAAAGCCGGCCGGGCTTTGCGTTCCACGGTCCGCCGCTCGGCTACCTTGTCCAGTTCGAGCGTGGAAACTCCCGGCGCCACCATCATCCGGAGCTCATTGAGCACTTCCCAGACGATGAGCCCGGCCTGGTGCATCGTTTCCAGCTCGACGCTCGACTTACAAACGATCACCGCGTCCTCGATTACCATTTCCGTCCAATATCTTCAGCACAGCCTTGGTTACCGATTCGACTTCCGCGCCTGCGTCCAATTCCCAAAGGGTGCCGTGCGTCCGGAAATATTCCACGAGCGGCTCCGTCTGGCGGTCATATATCGCCAACCGCTCTCCGATGACGGCTTCGGTATCGTCTTCCCGCTGAATCAGAGTTCCGCCATCATCATCGCAGAGCCCCGGCATACGCGGCGGACGGTCATACACATGATAAATGCGTCCACAAACGCCGCACATCCGGCGGCCCGTCAACCGGCGCAACAGGCTGCCGCGATCCACAACGAAGTGAATCACGATGGGCTTGCCGTAACCCAGCGTCGCGAGCATTCTTTCGAGCCCGACGGCCTGCGGCAAAGTCCTGGGAAAACCATCCAGGACGAACCCGCCAACGCAATCGGGGCGGGCCAAACGCTCTTCAATCATGCCCAGAACAATCTCGTCAGGAACCAGCTCGCCACGAGACATCATCGGTAAAGCGCGCCGGCCGAGTTCCGTGCCGTTGCTGACGTGCTCCCGGAACATATCTCCGGTTGAGAGATGTTCCACACCATGACGGCGCGCAACCTCTTTGGCCTGCGTACCTTTTCCGGCGCCCGGTGGTCCAAGGAAAATTACGGCCTGCCGGGTGCGAGCCGTGCCCCGTGTTTCATCCATACCGCCGGCCTCGCAGCTTGCCTTTCTTGACGAAACCGTCGTAGTTCCGCATGACAAGCTGCGCCTCGATCTGCTGGACAGTGTCCATTGCGACGCCGACAACAATCAGCAGCGAGGTGCCGCCAAAATAAAAAGTGACGCCCAGTCCTTCCAGGATAAAGCGCCAACTGTGCTCGTCAAACCAAGTACCCAGCGCGCCCGGCAGGTGCTGGAGATGGATGCCGGAAATCATCCATTCCGGAATCAGGCAGACGAGGGCCAAATAGATGCCGCCCACAAAAGTCAGCCGGCGCAGTACCCGGTTGATGTGCTCGGAGGTATTGCGACCGGGCCTGATGCCGGGGATGAATCCGCCGAACTTTCGCATGTTATCGGCAAGCTCCGTGGGATTAAAAACAATGCCCACGTAAAAGAACGCGAACAGAATAATCATCGCAACATAGACGAGCGTGTAAAGCGGTTCACCCCAGCTAAGATTCTTGGCAAAGGAATCAAAAAACTTGTACTTATGGTTAAAAAACAGATTCAACGTTGCCGGAAAAGTCAGCAACGAGCTGGCAAAAATCGGAGGAATTACGCCACCCGAATTGACGCGCAACGGCAGATAGGTCATCTGACCGCCCATCACCTTCCGCCCGACCACACGTTTGGCGTATTGGACGGGGATACGCCTTTGGCCGCCTTCCACGAAAACGATAAACGCCACAACAGCCAGCATGAGCCCGATAAGCGCAAGAATGACGATAGGTGTGAACGGCCCATATTCGCTGCGCTTAAACCTGTCCCACATATCACCAACGCCGTGCGGCAGTCCCACAACGATGCCCACGAAGATGATCAGAGACATCCCGTTGCCGACACCGCGGTCCGTAATCTGCTCGCCGAGCCACATGATGAATGCCGTGCCGGTGGTGAGCGTAAGTATCGTCATCAAAGTGAAGCCAAGGCCGGGGTTGTAAACAAGCGCCTGCCCGCCGGGGCCCTGCGACTTCTGCAACGTTGCGGCGACGGTTAGCGACTGGATCAAACTCAACCCGATCGTAAGATACCGGGTATACTGCGTAATTTTCTTCCGTCCGAGCTCGCCTTCCTTTTGGAGGCGCTCGAGATACGGCCACACCACCGTCAACAATTGAAGGATGATGGAGGCGGTGATATACGGCATGATTCCAAGCGCGAAAATCGTCATCTGGCGGAAATTGCCGCCGCTGAACAGATCAAAAAGTCCCAGGGCTGAGCCCCGATTCTGATCGAAAATCTGGGATAAATATTCGGTATTGATTCCAGGCGTGGGGATGTGCGCACCAATGCGATACACCGCCAACATGGCCATCATGAATAGCAAGCGCTTCCGCAGATCCGGAATGCGGAAGATGTTGGCCATCGCCTGGAGAAACGAGGTCATGATACGCGTTCCACCTTGCCACCGGCGGCTGCGATCTTCTCCCGTGCGGACGCGCTGAACGCATGCGCGTGCACGGTGAGCGCGACCTTGAGCTCGCCATCACCCAGAATTTTTATCTCGCCGACAGCGCGCCGAACCATTCCGTGCGCGCGCAACAGTTCGGGCGTTACGGTTTCGCCCGCCGGGAAAGCATTCAGCGTCTCGATATTGACGACAGAAAACTCCTTGCTCCCGGGATTATGAAAGCCGCGCTTAGGAATGCGGCGATGCAACGGCATCTGGCCGCCTTCAAATCCCCGGCGCAGCGAATAGCCGGAGCGCGACTTCTGCCCCTTGCTCCCTCTGCCCGCCGTCCGGCCAAGCTTCGAGCCGATGCCGCGGCCTACGCGGACTTTCTTGTGGCGCGAACCGCGCGGAGGTTTCAAATTAGAAAGAGTGTAACCCATAGCCAGTGTCTCCCACCTTACTCGCTGACTTCAACCAAGTGGCGAACCTTGAGGATCATCCCGCGAATGGCCGGCGTATCCTCGCGCTCGACGACCTGATGCATCCGGCGCAGACCCAGCCCGCGGATGGTTTCGCGCATACCGATGGGGCAGCCGATGAAGCTGACCACCCACTTGATCTTGAGCTTGGTGTCCTTTTTCTTCGTCATGGTCCCGTCAACGTTTCTTTTTCAAAATTTCCAACTACCTGCGGAGATCTTCGACATTTCTGGAGCGCATGTCGGCTACTTTTTGCGCGCTCTTCAACCGCAACAGCGCGTCAAACGTGGCCTTCACCACGTTGTGCGGATTCGATGTGCCGATGGACTTCGTGAGCACGTTGTGAATCCCGGTGACTTCCATCACCGCGCGCACCGGGCCGCCAGCGATGATTCCAGTGCCGTCCGGCGCGGGCTTCAGCATCACGTGGCCGGAACCATAGTGGCCGTCCACCTGATGCGGAATTGTCGTGCCTTTCAGATTCAGGCGCAGCATATTTTTCTTCGCTTGCTCGATAGCCTTGCGGATGGCCATAGGCACTTCACGGGCTTTACCCATGCCGAAGCCCGCATGGCCTTGCTGGTCGCCCACAACGACGAGCGCGGAAAAACTCAAGTTCTTGCCGCCCTTAACGACCTTTGTGACGCGGTTAATGGAAACAACCTGATCCTTCAGGCTGTTGGCGCTGACTTCAATGTTCTGGCGGACCGCGAGTGTATCTCTTAGAATCTGCTTCGACATTAGTTTAGAATTTCAACCCCGCTTCCCGGGCCGCCTGGGCGAGCGCTTCGACACGGCCGTGGTACTTGTATCCGCCCCGATCAAAAACCACCTTGGATATTCCCGCGGCAATCGCGCGCTCGGCGATTATTCGGCCGATGATTTTTGCGCCGGCCACGTTGCCGCCGCCTTTGTTCTCTTTGCGCGTGTCCTTATCGAGCGTGCTCGCGGAAACAAGAGTCTTTCCAGCGCGGTCGTCAATGACCTGCGCGTAAATGTGGTTCAGCGAGCGGTACACCGTCAGACGCGGCCGCTCGATGGTGCCCGAAACCTTCTGGCGCACGCGGCGATGAATGCGCTCGCGATGCGCGCTGCGTGAAATCCTTCTGACAGGTGCGCTTGCCACTTCGGTCTCCTTCCGCCGATCCGGTTACGCGGCGGCCTTCGCGCCGGCCTTGCCCGCCTTCTTCTTCAGGCGCTCGCCGGTAATACGGATGCCCTTTTGCTTATATGGATCCGGCGGGCGCAGTCCGCGAATGTTCGCGGAAACCTGGCCAACCAGCGCACGATCGGCTCCGGAAACGGTCATGTGCGTCTGCTTATCCACGGTGATCTGAATGCCTTCCGGCACCGGAAACTCAATCTGGTGCGAGTAACCGAGATTGAAAACAACGTTCTTGCCTTTCAATTCCGCGCGATAGCCGACACCAACGATATCCATTTCCTTCTTGAAACCTATCGTCACACCCGCGACGGCATTCGCCACAAGTGCGCGCGCTAAGCCGTGGAGAGCCTTCTGGCTGTCGTTTTCGCGCACAGCGGTCAGGACGGAATCCTTCTGTTCAAATTTAATGCCACGCGGAAGCGGCACATTCAATTTACCCTTTGGCCCTTGCACAGCCACCGCCGACGCCGACAGCTGTATCTTTACGCCGGCGGGTATATCGATCGGTTTACGTCCTATGCGCGACATGCGTCCTCAGCTCCCGTATTGCCTGAATCTTGCAACAATTTCGCCCAATAAAAATTCCTACGATACTTCGCAGAGCACTTCGCCGCCGACGTTTGCCTTCCGCGCCGCTCGGCCGCTCATCACGCCCCGAGGCGTGCTCAGAATGGATGTGCCCAAACCGCCCATAATGGAGCGTATTTCGGTTGCGCCAACGTAATGCCGCTTGCCGGGCCGCGAGACGCGCCGCAAATCAGAGATGACGCTGCGCCGCTCCGGCGTGTATTTCAGGAAGACGCGCAGCACTTTGTGCGTCTTCGATTCCTCGACGAGCTTGTACGTCTGGATGTAGCCTTCTTCCTTCAAAATGCGCACCACTTCGACCTTGAGTTTCGAGGCCGGCATATCCACGCGCGCGTGACGGGCTTTCGCGGCATTCCGGATGCGCGTTAAAAGATCGGAAATCGGATCGGTCATCATCGCTATGAACTTCCCCTCGCTACCAGCTTGCCTTCACCACTCCAGGAATTTCACCCTTGAGGGCCAATCCCCGGAAGCAGATGCGGCACATCTCAAACTTGCGAATAAATCCCCGCGGGCGCCCGCAAATCCGGCAGCGATTTCGCTCGCGGATTTTGTACTTCAACTTCTTCTTCATCTTCGCCATCCGTGCAGTTGTGGCCATAAATCTCCTAAGAAGTGCGCAATGGAACGCCCAACCCTCGCAGCAGTTCGCGGCCTTCTTCGTCGCTGCGGGCGGTGGTTGTAAACGTGATGTTCATGCCCTTGATTTTATCCACGCGCGTGTAATCAATTTCAGGGAACACGAGCTGGTCGCGCAAACCGAGTGTGTAATTGCCGCGGCCGTCAAAAGCATTCGGCGGCAAACCCTTGAAGTCGCGAACGCGCGGCAGCACGATATTGCACAGCCGGTCCAGAAACTCGTACATCCGGTCGCCGCGCAACGTAACACAGCAGCCAATCGGCATTCCCTTGCGAATCTTAAAATTCGCGATGGATTTCTTCGCCCGCGTGACAACCGGCTTCTGGCCCGCAATCTGTCCGAGCTCGATAACCGCAACGTCCAGCAGCTTAACGTTCTGACTCGCTTCGCCCATGCCGATATTCACGACAATTTTAGCGAGTTTCGGCACAGCCATAGGATTCGTATAGCTGAAACGCTTCATCAGCGCTGGTATTACTTCCCCGCGATAACGCTCTCTCATTCGGCTAATCATGCTTCCTTCGTCCTTCTGGTTTCTACAAAAGTTTACTTCTCTAAAGTTGTTCCGCAGCGCTTGCACACACGCACTTTCGTGCCGTCGGAAAGGAAATTGTGGCCAACCCGCGCGTGCTTGTTGCATCCCGGACAGAGCAGCATCACATTCGAGATGGAAATGGGAGCTTCGCGATCCAAGATTCCACCCTTCACGTTCTTCGAGGGGTTCGGGCGCGTGTGGCGTTTGATCATGCCCGCATGTTCCACAGTGACGCGCTTCTTTGCCGGGTCCACCGAGAGCACGCGGCCGGTCTTGCCTTTATCGCGGCCCGCCATCACGCGGACTTGATCGTCCTTGCGGATGGTGACGCTATGCCGCGCGGCTATTTGCTGTTTTCTCATGGCTCCTACCAAACCTCGGGCGCGAGCGAAACAATTTTGGCGAACTTTTTCTCACGCAACTCGCGCGCCACAGGACCAAAAACACGCGTTCCGACGGGCTCTTTGGCTTCGTTAATCAGCACCGCGGCATTATCGTCAAACCGGATGTAGGTGCCATCGCGGCGGCGATGTTCCTTGCGCGTGCGCACCACAACGGCGCGAACCACCGTGCCGGCCTTCACCGCGCTATCCGGCGCAGCTTCTTTCACCGATGCGGTAATGACGTCACCCAATCCAGCGCGCAAGCCGGTGTCTCCGCCGATCGGCAAAATCATCGTTAGCTGCTTGGCGCCGGAATTATCGGCTACCGTGAGCCACGATCGCATGCGAATCATTGCTGTTGTCTCCCGTACTCCGCCGGCTTATACGGCGCTGCTGCGATGCGCTACCACTTCCGCCAGGCGCCAGCGCTTCAATTTGGACATGGGCCGCGTTTCGACAATCCTGACAGTGTCACCCGGCGCGGCCTGGCCCGTTTCATCGTGCGCATAGAACTTTTTCGTTACGCGCACTACGCGGCCATATTTCTTATGGCCGACCATACGCGTCACCTTCACGACGATGGTCTTCGCCATCTTCGCGCTCGTCACCAAACCGGTTTTTTCCTGACGCCGCCCGCGTACCGGATGGGACGTTTCGGTCTTTATAGATTCCGCCTGAACGCCGCCAGGCTTATTGTTTTCTGTCGCCATGCTCATGCCTCAGTTCCCGCTCTCGCAGCAGAGTCTTTACGCGCGCCAGCTCTCTGCGCGCCCTGCGCAGCCGCGCCAACGCCTCGGACTGGCCCGTGGTGAGCTGAAAGCGCAGGCGGAAAATCTGCTCGCCCAGCTCTTTCTGCTGCACTTCCAGTTCGGGCGTATTCAGATCGCGAAGTTTCTCGCCGCGCCGCGCCATTAGAGCTCTCCTGCCCGCGAAACAAATTTCGTCCGGATTGGCAGCTTGTGCGACGCAAGTTCCATCGCTTGTTTCGCTGTCGCCAAATCCACACCCGCCATTTCAAACATCACCCGGCCGGGCTTAACGACCGCAACCCAGAATTCCGGCAGGCCTTTGCCCTTGCCCATGCGGGTTTCCGCGGGCTTCTTGGTGAAAGGATGGTCCGGAAAAATCCGGATCCAAAGTTTTCCGCCGCGCTTGATGAACCGCGTAATCGCCACGCGCGAAGCTTCGATCTGGCGGTCTGTAATCCATGCCGGTTCGAGCGCCTTCAATCCAAATTCACCGAACGCCAGACTTCCCCCGCGCCAAGCTTTGCCCGCACGGCGGCCGCGCTGTTGTTTGCGGTATTTCACTTTCTTCGGCATCAACATAAAAATCGTTGCTCCCGTTTACTCCAGCAGCCGTTAGGCCGCCGCAGGCGTGTTCTTTTCCGGAATTTTCTCGCCACCGTAAACCCAACACTTCACGCCAATGACGCCGTAGGTCGTATGGGCCTCCGCGGTACCAAAATCGATATCCGCCCGCAGTGTTTGGAGCGGCAACCGCCCCTGCAGATACCATTCCGTGCGCGCGATTTCCGCGCCGTTCAAACGGCCGCCGACGCGGACCTTGATTCCCTTGCAGCCGAACCGCAACGCTGAATCCACGGCCTTGCGCATTGCGCGGCGGAAAGCCACGCGCTTTTCCAGTTGCAGCGCGATGGATTCAGCCACCAGTTGCGCATCCAGCTCCGGGCGGTGGACTTCCTGAATATCCACGTGCACTTCGCGCTTGGTGTTCTTTTGAATTTCGGCTTTCAGCTTGTCAATCTCGGAACCCTTGCGGCCGATGATGATGCCGGGCCGGGCCGTGTAAATCCGGATCACAAGCTTGTTCGCCGCGCGCTCGATATCAATCGAGGAGATCCCCGCCGCCTTCAGCTTCTGAGTAAGCACCTTGCGGAGCGCGACGTCCTCATGCACCAGGTCGGCGTAATCCTTGCCGGCATACCAGCGCGACTTCCACATCTTGTTGTAACCCAGGCGAAATCCGTACGGGTGTGTCTTCTGCCCCACCTAGTGCCTCCCCGCTCTTCTACTTGTCTTTCTTCGTTTCTGGTTTTGACTGCGTCTTGGCCGGCTGCCTGCGGCGCTTATCCTGTTTGCCGGTGAGAGCCGCGCGCGCCTTCTTCACCGCGCCCTTCACTCCCCGGCTCGACGCCTCTTCAGCCGCCGCCGCAGCCGCGCGCTGTTCAACGCCCATGGCGTGTTCCGCCACACCAACAAGGATATGCGCGGTTCGCTTCTGGTAGCGGAATGCCCGGCCCATCGGGGCCGGTCGCAGCCTCTTCCAGCGGGAACCTTCGTTGGCGAAACACCGCGCGACGAAAAGGTGATCCACGTCGAGCGATTCGCCGGCGTCATCCGCCTTGCGCTCCGCGTTTGCAATCGCGCTGCGGAGAATTTTCTCAATATGCTTGGCCACGCGCTTCGGCGTGAACTGCAGAATTCCAAGCGCTGTTTCCGCCCGCTGTCCGCGAATCAAGTCGAGCACGAGGCGCGCCTTTTGCGGCGAAACGCGAATGTGCCTCGCCATCGCGTGAGCTTCGATTGCCGGAGCTGCTGTGATCTCTGCCGCCATCGTCTATGCCTTTGGCGCCGCTCCGGGTGCCGCTCCCGCTCCTGCGGCCCCTGTTGGGGCTGCCGCGGGCACACCCGCCGCCGCTGCCGCCCTTTCCAGAGCTGCCTTCACGGCGTGTCCTTTAAACGTTCGCGTCGGCGCAAATTCGCCGAGCTTGTGTCCAACCATCTGCTCGGTCACATAGACCGGAATAAACTTCCGCCCGTTATGCACGGCAATGGTGTGGCCAACCATGTCGGGCAGAATCGTCGAGCGCCGCGACCAGGTTCGGACAACTTTCTTTTCGTTGCGGGCGTTCAACGCTTCCACCTTTATTCGCAGGTGGTCATCAATAAACGGACCTTTTTTTACCGAGCGTGCCATGATTCTCCGATTCCTTTTTATTCTTCGCCGCCGCGGTTATTCTTCGACCCGGCGGAGTTTTACCCAGCCTGCGCGCCGCAGCTTGCGGAAGCCGCGAACCGGCCCCGGAACGCGGTGAGACACCGTGCAGAACGGGCACACAAAACGGGTGCCCTGCGCGTTCGGCGTCTTTTCCACAATCACCGACCAGCCCGGCTTGCAAATTCTGTACAGCACCTGCTCCGGCGGGGCGGCAGGCTGCCGCGAAAGAATTGCCCGCACAAGCGGCTTAACCTCGGGTTTGGCGGCGTGCCTGACCCTGGGCTTGGCTGACTTTGAGGACCGCACCACGGACTTGCGCGCCCTGGAAGTACGCCTCGAATTTCGTCTTACAGCTCTTGATGCTGCCATCGTTTTACTCTCTCTGCCCCGCCGCGCGGGGTACATTTCAATCACTGATTCACTCAATATTCCAAACAGTCGCCGCTACTTCTTGCGCCGCTCGACAATCAAGTGATTCGAGCGTTTGCTGCTCCGCGTCTTCGCGCCAAGCGTCGGGAAACCCCACGGCGTTTGAGGGTGATTGCCCTTCACGCGGCCTTCTCCGCCGCCGTGCGGGTGATCCACGGGGTTCATCGCCACGCCGCGGTTTGTTGGCCGCTTGCCGAGCCAGCGCGTTTTGCCGGCCTTGCCGTAAGTAATATTTTCGTGGTCGAGGTTACCGACCTGGCCGATGGTGGCCATGCAGTCCAGGCGGAACTTCCGCACTTCGCCCGAAGGCAGTTTGACCAGCGCAATATCGCCTTCTTTGCTGAGAAGCTGCGCTGAATTTCCGGCCGAGCGAACCAATTGCCCGCCGCGCCCCGGATAAAGCTCCAAATTGTGCAGCGGCGTGCCGGGAGGAATCAATTTAATCGGCAGCGCATTGCCGGGAAGAATGTCCGCGCCTTCACCCGTCAAAACCGTCATGCCAACCTTCAGTCCCACGGGCTGAAGAATGTAGCGTTTCTCGCCATCCGCGTAGTGCAACAGGGCCAGCAGCGCCGAGCGGTTCGGATCATATTCGATGGCCGCAACCTTCGCCGGGATTCCGGTCTTATCCCTGCGGAAATCCACCACGCGATACTGCCGCTTGTGGCCGCCGCCGCGATGCCAGCTGGTAATTTCACCGTGCGAGTTGCGCCCGCCGCTGCGCTTCCGCGTCTCGGTCAACGATTTTTCCGGCGTTTGCTTTGTAATCTCGCTCTTATCGAGCAGGGTTACAAAGCGCCGCGAGGCTGTATACGGATTAAAACTTTTCAGTGCCATCTTGCCATCTCCCCCCGCCAGTTGCCGGGGACGTTACAGGTTCTCCGCGTACTCGATCATCTTTTCGCCCGGGGCGAGCTTCACGTACGCCTTCTTCCAATCGCGCCGGTAGCCGGTAATCATTCCACGGCGGCGCATCTTGCCGAAATAATTGGCGGTGCGCACCGCGGCGACCTTTACCTTGAAAATCTTCTGCACGGCGTCCTTGATCTGCGTCTTGTTCGCCGCAGCGACCACTTCAAACACCACCGTGTGCTGCGTTTCTTTTACGGCCATACCCTTTTCCGTGACGATGGGCCGGCGAATGATGTGATGCGGATCGAGATTCATCGCTTACTCCTTGCCCTTCGGTGAATGGCCTTTGCCCTTTGACGCTTTGGGCTTGGCTGCGCGGGCCGGTTTTTTCGCCGCGGACTTATGCGCGCTGGAAACCTTCGCTTTAGCGCGCGGCTTCGCGGCTTTCTTCGCCACCGCTTTGTGTGCAGGCTTCTTAGCGGCTTCTGTTGCCGCCGGCTTCACATGCCCTTCCGCCGGCGCCGACTCAATCTCGGCATCGGATTCACCTTCAACTTCGGCATTGCCGTTCGGAGCGATCAATTCGCTTAGCCGCAAAGCCGCGTCCTTCGAAAGCATCAGGCGGTCATGCCTCAACAGGTCATAGACCTGCAAATCGCGCGAAAGCGAGAGCGTCACACCTTCCAGATTCCGGCTCGCCAGCTCAAGATTGCGGTTGCCGTTGATATCCACCAGCAGAATCGTGCGGCTTTCGCCGTTGAGCTTGCCAATCGCTTCGCGGAACGGCTTGGTCTTGTGCGATTCGAGCTCCCACCCATCAATGACCGTCAATTTTTCTTCCGCGAGCTTCATTGAAAGAGCAGAGCGCAACGCGCCAAGGATCATCTTCCGCGGCAGGCGGTAAGAATATTTGTGCGGCACCGGACCATGCACCGTGCCGCCTTTGCGCCACAGCGGCGAACGGATGGAGCCGATGCGCGCGCGGCCCGTGCCCTTTTGCTTCCAGAGCTTGCGGCCTGAACCTGCAACATCGGCGCGGCCCTTGGTCTTATGAGTGCCCGCGCGCTGCCCCGCCAAGTACCACCGCGTGGTTTCATGCAGCAGGTGCGGATTCACCCGGGCGGCAAAAACTCCGTCAGCCAGATCTACCTGGCCCACCGTCTTGCCTTGCAAATTTTTCACGTCCACGACCGGCATCGCCTGAGTCCTCTATTTCCGATTCTTAACGTTTCGCTCGCCCATTTTGCGGGCGCGCTATTTCTTTTTCGTCTTCCGGGACTTGCGGATCAAAATGTAGCTGCCCTGCGGGCCCGGAACCGCGCCGCACACGAGCAAAAGGTTCTCTTCGGCATCCACCTTAACGACACGGAGATTTTTCGCCGTTACCTGCGCATTGCCCATGTGTCCTGGGAAATGCTGGCCCTTCCACACCCGCGACGGAAAGGAGCTGGCGCCAATGCCGCCGGGTGCGCGGTGGAACATCGAACCGTGCGTTGCGTCGCCGCCACGGTAGTGCCAGCGCTTGACGCCGCCGGCAAAGCCGCGTCCCTTGCTTACGCCGGTAACATCCACATATTCGCCGGGTTCAAAACGATCAACCAAAACGCGGTCGCCAACTTTTGTTTCTTCGTCCGAACTCTGAAGGCGCACTTCACGCAACAGGCGGACGGGCGGCACGTTGGCTTTCTTGAAGTGCCCCGTCATGGGCTTGTTCATACGCTGCGACTTCACAAATTCAACCAGGCCGAGTTGTACGGCTTGATAGCCGTCTTTATCAGCCAAGCGCTTCTGCACCACGACGCATGGGCCCGCTTGCAGCACGGTGCATGGGACGGATTCACCGTCCGGGGCGAAGAACTGCGTCATGCCCAGTTTTATTCCGAGAATGCCGTTCACAGCCATGCGATTCGCTCTCTTTGTCCCTGTCCGCGCTTTGCGGAAAATTCGGTCCGTTCAAAAAACTACTTGGCCGCGTGCTCCCGGCCGAAAGCTTTAATCTCCACGTCCACGCCCGGGGGAAGATCGAGCTTCATCAGCGCGTCCACCGTATCCGGCGTGGGTTCCAGAATATCAATCAAGCGCTTGTGGGTGCGCATCTCGAATTGCTCGCGCGACTTCTTATCCACGTGCGGCGACCGCAGCACCGTCCAGCGGTTAATGGTTGTCGGCAGAGGAATCGGGCCCGCTACGTCCGCGCCCGTGCGCTTTGCCGTTTCGACGATCTCCCGCGTGGACTGATCCAGAATGCGGTGATCGTAAGCCTTCAATCGAATGCGAATTCGTTCTCCGGTATGCATACGTTACTCGATAATCTCGACGACAGCGCCGGCACCGACGGTGTGGCCGCCTTCGCGAATCGCGAAGCGCAGCCCCTTCTCGAGCGCCACCGGCGTGATCAGGCTCACTTCCACGCTCACATTGTCTCCCGGCATCACCATCTCCACTCCCGCCGGCAGCTTCATGTCTCCGGTTACGTCCGTCGTGCGGAAATAAAACTGTGGACGGTAGCCCGTAAAGAACGGCGTGTGCCGCCCGCCTTCTTCCTTCTTCAAAATATAGGCTTCCGCCTTGAACTTCGTGTGCGGCGTAATCGATCCCGGCTTCGCCACCACCTGCCCGCGCTCCACTTCTTCCTTTTCCGTGCCGCGCAGCAAGAGGCCAACGTTGTCCCCCGCCATTCCTTCGTCCAGCAACTTCCGGAACATTTCGATTCCCGTTACCACCCGCTTCACCGTCGGACGGAATCCCACGATTTCCATTTCTTCGCCGACCTTCAGCTTGCCGCGCTCCACACGTCCCGTAACCACCGTTCCGCGGCCCGAGATCGAGAAAATATCTTCAATCGGCATCGCAAACGGCTTATCTATATCCCGCACAGGCAGTGGAATGTATTCATCCACCTTGGCCATCAGCTCATCAATCGACTTTTCCCACTTCGCTTCCCCGTTCAGCGCTCCCAGCGCCGACCCGCGCACCACGGGAATCTCATCACCCGGAAATCCGTAGCTCTTCAGCAGTTCGCGCACTTCCAGCTCGACCAGCTCGAGCAGTTCCGGATCTTCCACCGCGTCGCACTTATTCAGGAAAACCACAATGAATGGCACGCCCACTTGCCGCGCCAATAGAATGTGTTCCCGCGTTTGCGGCATCGGACCATCCGTCGCCGCCACAACCAGGATCGCTCCGTCCATCTGCGCCGCGCCCGTGATCATGTTCTTCACGTAATCCGCGTGGCCCGGACAGTCGATGTGCGCGTAATGCCGGTTCGGCGTCTCGTATTCCACGTGCGCCACCGCGATCGTGATCCCGCGCTCCCGCTCTTCCGGCGCGTTATCGATCGAATCAAACGCCCGGAACTGCACCTTCGGGTTGTGCTTCGACAATACTTTCGTGATCGCCGCCGTCAGCGTTGTTTTGCCGTGATCGATATGTCCGATCGTCCCAATATTCACGTGCGGCTTACTGCGCTCAAATTTTTCCTTGCCCATTGCGAACTCGCTCCTCAGTGTTCAGCTTCAACAGCCAGCTTCAATATCCAGCATTCAGCAAAAACTCTAAGATCGTTCCGGCCAGCCCAAGCGGTGCGCCACTCGCACCATGGCTCCTTCATTCAGAACCAATTTCTCGGGGATCCCCCGGCCCTGCTCCACTTCCATTTCCAAAAGCGCTTTGGCTGCCAGCAATTGCTGTTCGGAACTTAAGCCCGCCCGGCCGCCGCCGCTCATTACCATACCCGTGATGGAAACAGTTATCAGCCGCCCTTCCGCATCCTGAAACTGGTGGTCAACCGCCGCCCGGTACACACTCTTGATTTTTGACCGAGACTCGCTAACCCCCAAATACTCGAAACTTGGAATAGCGCTGCCCATTTCCACCTCAGCCCTTTCCTACCTCATGACCCTGCCCGTAGCCTTTGCGACCACTTCCTCCGCAACTGATGCCGGGGCCTCTTCATAATGCGAGAAGTGCAATGAGAAACTGGCGCGACCCTGCGAGCGGCTCCGGAGATCCGTGGCATAGCCGAACATTTCAGCGAGCGGCACGAGCGCACGAATGATCTGGCTGCCCGCGCGCGAGTCCGAACCTTGTATCTGAGCGCGGCGCGCATTCAAGTTGCCGAAAACGGGCGCCATATATTCATCGGGAACGACGACTTCAATACGCATGATCGGCTCGAGCAGCGCGGGACTGGCGCGGCGGCAGGCTTCCTTGAAGCCAATCGAGCCGGCAATCTTAAACGCCATTTCCGAGCTATCCACATCGTGATAACTGCCGTCGAGAAGGATGACGGCGACGTCAACCATTTCATAGCCGGCGAGAACGCCCGCATCCATGGCTTCGCGGATTCCCATTTCGATTGGCGCGACGTATTCCTTGGGAATAGCGCCACCCATAATCTTGTCTATGAATAGGAATCTGTGTTCCTTGTCGAATTTCCAGCGTCCACCCGAACCTGCAACCTGCTTGGAAAGCGCGTCCAGTTCGTCGGTGGACATGTCATTCATGGATTCGTGCTTGGAGGAGGGCAGCGGATGAACTTCGAGTTTGCAATGTCCGTACTGGCCGCGGCCACCTGTCTGGCGGATGTATTTGCCTTCAGCGCCCGCAACCTTGCGAATCGTTTCGCGGTAGGCGACCTGAGGCCGGCCGACACTGGCCTGAACTCCAAATTCCCGCATCATGCGGTCCACAATAATTTCAAGATGCAACTCGCCCATTCCAGAAATTAAGGTTTGCGCCGTATCAGGATCCGTATGTACGCGGAACGTGGGATCTTCCTGCGCGAGCTTCGCCAGGGCGTTCGACATCTTGTCCTGGTCAACCTTCGTCTTCGGTTCAATGGCCACCGAAATGACGGGCGTGGGGAACACGATATTTTCCAGAACGACGGGTTTGTCCTCGTCGCAGAGAGTGTCGCCGGTCGTAACGCTTTTCAATCCGACGCAGGCCGCGATGTCTCCGGCGTAGACGGCATCAATTTCTTCGCGCTTGTTGGCATGCATGCGCAGGAGGCGCCCAACGCGCTCGCGCGTACCCTTTGTTGAGTTGAAAACGTAGCTGCCCGCTTCGAGCACGCCCGAATACACGCGCACGAAAGTTAGCTGGCCGACAAACGTATCGGACATGATCTTGAAGGCGAGCGCGGCAAATGGCTGATCGTCCGCCGGGCGCCGCAGGATTGGCTCGTCGCCATCCACCGAAGTACCCTCCATCGGAGGAACATCCAGCGGGGAAGGCAAATAATCCACGACCGCATCCAGCATGGGCTGAATGCCTTTATTCTTGAAAGCGGAGCCGGCGACTACGGGAACAAGCTTGAGGGCAATCGTCGAGCGCCGAATGGAAGCGCGCAGTTCAGCCACGGTGAGCGGCTGGCCACCGAGCCACTTCTCAAGCAAGCTGTCATCGTGCTCGGCTACATACTCGACTACCTTCTCGCGGTGTTCCTTGTAAAATTTTTCGTCAATGGCGGACATTTTCAGAGCAGCGGCGATGTCCGGGCGGCTTTCCACAAAGGCGGCGTCCCACAGCTTGGCGACGTCGAAAACCTCGAACTTCGCGCCCAGAGTTTCTTCCAGCCAGATATTTGCTTTTTCTTCGATGAAATCAATTACGCCAATAAAGGTGTCTTCCTTGCCGATAGGAAACTGAAGCGGAAGCGGATGGCCCGAAAGTCGCTGGCGCATGCTGCGAACGGACATATCGAAATCCGCGCCAACGCGGTCCATCTTATTGATAAACGCAATGCGTGGAACGCGGTACTTATCCGCCTGGCGCCAGACAGCTTCGGATTGCGGCTGCACGCCAGCAACGGCGTCAAATACCGCGACCGCGCCATCCAGCACGCGCAGCGAGCGCTCAACCTCAACCGTGAAGTCCACGTGGCCCGGCGTGTCAATAATATTTACGCGCGTTTTCTTGCCAAAGCGATCCCAAAACGCGGTGGTCGCGGCGGAGGTTATCGTAATCCCGCGCTCCTTCTCCTGCTCCATCCAGTCCATGGTGGCTGCGCCGTCATGCACTTCGCCGATCTTGTACGTCACACCCGTATAGAACAGGATGCGCTCGGTCGTAGTGGTCTTACCGGCGTCAATGTGCGCCATGATTCCGATGTTCCGGGTATCCGCGAGTTGTGTTTCTCTTGGCATTTCTAACTATTCTTTACCAACGATAGTGCGCGAAAGCCTTGTTCGCTTCCGCCATGCGGTGCACATCTTCTTTTTTCTTGATCGCGCCGCCGCGCCCATTGGCCGCGTCCAGCAACTCCTCCGCGAGCTTGGCCGTCAAATTCTTCCCGCCACGCGTTCGCGCATTCTGTAACAGCCAGCGAATGGCCAGCGACTGCCGGCGGAACGGATTCACTTCAATCGGCACCTGATAGTTCGCGCCGCCCACGCGCCGCGTCTTCACTTCCAATAAAGGCTTGGCATTCTCGACGGCTTTCTTGAAAATATCCAGCACATTGGGATTGCCCTTCGCCGCAATCTGGTCCATCGCGCCGTAGAAAATGCGCTGCGCGGTCGAACGCTTGCCGTCCCACATCATCGAGCTGATGAACTTCTGCACCAGATCGCTGCCGTAGACAGAATCCGCCGGGATGGTGCGGCGGGAAACAGCTCCTTTACGCGGCATCTTCTCTCCTTACTTCTGTGCTGCTTTGGGGCGCTTCGCGCCGTATTTCGAGCGGCCCTGCTTGCGATTATCCACGCCGGCGGCATCCAGCGTTCCACGAATGATGTGATAGCGCACGCCAGGCAAATCCTTCACGCGGCCGCCACGCACCAGAACGATCGAGTGCTCCTGCAGATTGTGGCCAATGCCTGGAATATAAGTTGTGACTTCCACGGCGTTCGTCAGCCGCACGCGCGCGACTTTACGAAGCGCTGAGTTCGGCTTCTTCGGCGTCTGCGTATACACGCGGATGCAGACTCCGCGCTTTTCCGGACAGCCTTGCAGCGCCGGTGATTTTGTCTTGGCGCGAATTTGTTCGCGACCGTAACGCACGAGTTGCGAGAATGTGGGCACGACTCTCCCTTAAAAACTGATGACAACTTTACGTCCCGCTTGAGCGCACGAAGCCGCACTGCGGGAACCTCTATCGTTTATGAAAGGGCTAAACTTCAACCCCGAAGGTAAAGAAACTCCGCAACGAGACTCGCCAAGGCGAGAACTCTAACAGCAGGCGACAGCGGAGAGGCTCACTCGGCTTTGCGGGACTGGCGTCCCATTTCGGCCGTTTCTCAAACCCCGTTCCGTCCTACAATGTTCCGGGGAAAAAGACCTTCCGTTTCAAAAAACGCACAAAAGTCCCTGACCAATCGCTAAGTATAGGGAAGACATCGCTTTGTGTCAAACGAAAAAGCGAGCGCCGCAGTGGAAAATAATTCGCCGCCCCTTCGCCTGAAGGCTTCCAGCCTAAGGACCCATCGCGGGATTACAAAAGTTAGACCCTTCATATCTTCATGTAAATAAATGACTTACGATAAATATCGCGCTATTTCAACTCGAGAACTTCTCTTTCCTTAATGGCGGCTAAGTCTTCGAGCTTCTTCGTTTCGCTGTGCGTGAGCTTTTCCAGTTCGTCGAGCGAGCGCTTCCGGTCGTCTTCGCTGACCTTCTTTTCTTTCTCGAGCTTCTCAATCGCTTCCTTCATGTCGTGGCGAACGTTGCGGATGGCGGTCCGGTGATTCTCAAGCACTTTGTGCATATGCTTGACCAGCTCCTTGCGCCGATCTTCGTTGAGCGGTGGAATCGGGACGCGCACTGCCTTGCCGTCGTTGGTCGGATTTAGCCCAAGGTCAGACGTGCGGATCGCCTTGTCAATCATTGGGACGGCTGAGGGGTCCCACGGCGTAATCATAATCATCGTGGGATCCGGCACGGAAAGCGCTCCCAATTGATTCACCGGCGTGGGCGTGCCGTGATAATCCACGCGGATGTGGTCGAGCAGGCTCACATTGGCGCGGCCGGTGCGGAGGGAAGATAGTTCTTTGCGGAAATCTTCGACAGCCTTTTCCATTCTGGCTTTGCTTTGAGCGATTGCGTCCTTACTACTTGCGATTGTCGTCACGGCGTTTTGTGCCTCCGGTCCGAGATTGCCGGCTCAAATGTTTCCAGTCCATGATTGTCACATTGCTTACGACGGAACCACCATCGAGCCCACTTTTTCACCCATCACCACGCGCTGGATATTTCCAGGCACGTTCATATTAAAAACGATGATGGGCATCTTGTTGTCCATGCACAGAGAGATGGCCGTGGTATCCATCACGGAAAGACCTTTTTGGATGACGTCCAGATATGTGATGCGATCGAACATTTTCGCGCCCGGAACTTTTTCCGGATCCGCATCGTAAATTCCGTCTACCCGCGTAGCTTTCACAATAACGTCAGCCTTGATTTCCATGGCGCGCAACGCCGCCGCTGTATCCGTGGAAAAATAGGGGTTCCCGGTGCCCGCGGCGAAAATCACCACCCGGCCTTTTTCCAGGTGGCGCGCGGCCCTGCGGCGGATGAACGGCTCCGCCACCTGATGCATTCCAATCGCGCTCAGAAGCCGGGTATGAACGCCAAGTTTTTCGAGTGAATCCTGAAGCGCCAAGCCATTGATGACCGTGGCGAGCATGCCCATATAGTCGGCCGTGGCGCGGTCAATGGCCATGGATTTCTGGCGTGTGCCGCGAAAGATATTCCCTCCGCCAACCATGATGGCGACTTCCACGCCCAGATCGCGCACATCTTTGATTTCACGAGCTATGGCCGCGACAGTTTCGCCATGAATGCCGAAATCTTGCGTTCCTGAAAGCGATTCACCGGAAAGTTTCAATACAATGCGATGGTATGCGGGCTCTTGCCTGCCGGCCTTAGTGTTTTTCTGGGCTCGCTTGGTGGGCATCGGGGATGTCGGCCACACTCGTTTGGCGGCTGACTCTGCGGCATTCTAACAGAGAATCGGGACGTACAAAACGCGCTTGCGAAGCAAATCTGAAAACGTGTCTACGCCTTTGCGGGCGCGGCCGCCGAGTCCCCTGCGTCATCGCCGCGCGGCGTTTCCGGAATGCCATCGGCATTTCCGCGGGCGGGAATCCCGGAAGCATAAGTCGCCAGGACGTCGCCAACCTTCATGCGCACGAAACGCCGCACGGAGATCTTCTCGCCAACCTTGGCGATGGCCTGGTCAATCATCGCTTGTACGGTTACCGATTCGTCCTTGATGAAGTGCTGCTCGTACAAGCAATTTTCCTCGTAGAATTTTTCTACCTTGCCAATCGCGATTTTTTCGATGATCGTCTCAGGTTTTTTCGCCTGGCGTCCCTGGTCGCGGCCGATCTCAAGCTCGCGCTCGATGATCTCCGTCGGGACGTCCTCGCGGCGCACAAAATGCGGATCGAGCGCGGCAATATGCATGGCAATCTCATGGCAAAGCCGCTGGAATTCCTCCGTGCGGGCGACGAAATCCGTTTCGCAATTCACTTCCAACAAAACGCCGATCTTTCCCCCGGCGTGGATGTACGTGCTCACGAGGCCGTCTGTGGCTTCGCGCTCGGCCTTTTTCTGCGCCGCGGCCTGCCCTTTCTTGCGCAGATACTCGACGGCCTTCTCCATGTCGCCGGCCGTTTCAACCAGCGCCTGGCGGCAGGCATTGAAGCCTGCGCCAGTCATCTCGCGGAGTTTTTTTACTTGTTGTGCCGATATGTTTGCCGGCTCAGGATTCGTGCTCATGGGATCCGAAAAGGCCTTTCAAAAACAAAATGTGAATCGGAAAAGAATTCGAGTGCGTCGAGGTTCGATCGCAAACCTGCTCAAAAGGCCGACGTGCCGCGACTAGCTTCCGCCGCCGGTCTTCTCGGTCTCCGGCGCATCGGCGGCAGAGTCAGCCACAACCTCAGCGCCCGCGGCAAAAGGCTGCTCCAGGGACGCTGGATCAACGAAATCACCTTCCTGTTTCTCGTATGACTCGTATGGGCTGGTGTCTACGTATTCAACGCCCTCGGCAAGTCCGCCCTCGGTGCCTTCGGTGGACTTGGCTTCGGCCAATTGAGACTGCTCAAACGACTGACGGCCCTCGATCACCGCATCGGCAATCTTCGACGTGAACAAGCGAATCGCACGGAGCGCGTCGTCATTCCCGGGAATGACCCAGTCCACGACTTCGGGGTTGCAGTTCGTATCCACAATAGAAACGACCGGGACGCCCATGCGGCGCGCCTCGCGCACCGCAATTTCTTCAGCGTTCGAGTCAATCACGAACATCGCATCGGGCAACGTGGTCATATTTTCCATGCCGCCGAGATTCTGATTGAGGTGATCCAGTTCGCGTTTGAGCCGCGCTGCCTCTTTCTTGGAAAGCTGATCCATGCGGCCGTCTTCGACCATGGCCTTCAACGCCTTTAGCCGCTTGATGGATTTCTGCAGAGTGGTCCAGTTGGTCAGCGTGCCGCCCAGCCAGCGGTGATTGACGTAAAACATTCCGCAGCGATTCGCTTCTTCCGCGACCGCTTCTTGCGCCTGGCGTTTGGTTCCTACGAAAAGGATGGCCCGGCCCTGGCCGCTCATTTCGCTCACAAAACGCGAGGCCTCGCGGAACATCTTCAAAGTTTTCTGCAGATCAATAATGTGGATGCCATTGCGCTCACCGAAAATATATTCCTTCATCTTCGGATTCCAGCGGCGGGTCTGGTGGCCAAAATGAACTCCGGCCTCCAGCAACTCCTTCATCGTAATTTCGACTGCCAACGAACCTCCTAAGTGAACTAGATGCCCTCGGCGGCGGACTTGACCGCACACGAACACCCGTCATGCCAGCGCCTTGCCGGCCGTGAATTTGGCCGCGCAGCTTGTGAAAGCCGCTGGGCCAGAGCTCGTATCAGCGCTGAAATAGCGCTAACAAAATTAACGCTTGCTGAACTGGAAGCGCTTGCGGGCGCCCTTCTGCCCGTACTTCTTGCGTTCCTTCATGCGCGAATCGCGCGTCATAAAACCGTTGCGCCGCAATCCTACGCGCAGGTCGGCGTTAAACTTGGAAAGCGCGCGCGAAAGTCCCATGCGCACCGCGCCCGCCTGTCCGCCAGGCCCGCCGCCTTTTGCCGTGGCCATGATGTCCACTTGGTCGGTGGTATTCGTGAACTTTAGCGGCTCGATTGCCGCATTGCGCCAGGCGATGTTATGGAAATAATCGTCAACCGGGCGCCCGTTCACGGTGAACTTGCCCGTGCCGGCCCGCAAAAATACGCGCGCCACCGCTTCTTTCCGGCGACCGGTACAGTTAATAATGGCCGGCTTGCTGCCTTCCAAGGACTGTGGACTCAAACTCAAGCTTTCCTCCTGATTGCTACGCTAATTGGCTGCCGCGCAACTCTACGGACACCTTCAGTCATCGGGGTTACAAATTTCCGAAGACCCGCGTGCGGGGCGACATCCAGAAAACCCTTGCGGCTACGACTCAAACGGTTGGGGCTTCTGTCCGGTATGCCGTGCCAAACCCTTATCGTCCAGATAAATTCGCAGCTTCTTTGCGCGATGAGCGCGAAGCTTGTTCTTGGGAAGCATGCCCAGCACCGCTTCGCGAACCATCCAATCAGCGCGGTTCGCACGCATGCGTTTCGCGGGCACTTCCTTCAAGCCGCCGGGATATCCGCTATGATGGCGATAAATTTTCTGCTCGATTTTATTTCCCGTAAGGCGGATCTTATCCGCATTAATCACGACCACGTGATCGCCACAATCCAAATAGGGCGTGTAGCTAGGCTTGTCCTTGCCGATGAGCATTCGCGCGACCTGCGTCGCAAGACGGCCAAGCACTTGATTCGTCGCATCCACAACGAACCAGTTCAGGCCCGCCTGCATATCGTCGGCTTCCCTGCCCTTTGGAACGAATGTACGCATACTCGCACTAACGGTCACGGTCACACCTTTCCCTTCAAGGGTAATCTTAGACGATAGATTAGCCCGGCGTTTTTGTCAACGCGCCTTACGACTTTCCCTTTTTGATCAAAACGTGCGTCGCATTCTCTCCAGCGATGGTCTTGAAGGAGGTGAAGCCAAGTTGGGCGAAGTTGATTCCGTGGAACAGATGTTCACCTTCACCCAGGAAAACCGGCGATACGGCTAAGTGTATTTCGTCAATCTGGCCTGCGGCCAAGTACTGACGAAGGACGGACACGCCTCCGCCAATTCGGACATCTTTGCCCTTGGCTGCTTCTTTCGCTTTTCCTAAGGCGGATTCCAGTCCATCGGTGACGAAATGGAAGGTGGTGCCCCCTTCCATTTCGAGAGGGGATCGAGAGTGATGGGTGAGCACAAAAACGGGCGTATGGTAAGGCGGATTTTCGCCCCACCACCCTTTCCAGGAGTCGTCTTTCCAAGGGCCCCGAACCGGCCCGAACATATTGCGACCTAAAACCCACGCGCCTACGTTGTCGAACGACTTAAGAGCAAGATCGTTGTCGAGGCCCTTGCTGCCGCCGCTTTGGCCCTGCATCCTCTTGAATAACTCGGTGCTTTGAAACCATGTGTGCAGTTCGGCGCCGCGGACCCCGAGCGGATGATTGATATCTTGGAGGGGGCCGGCGCCGAACCCATCAATAGAAATTGAGAACGCAGCGACCCTGACCTTGGCCATCGGGCGCTCCTTTCTGCTATGTTGCGGTTGCGCTTACCGCGCGAATGCCAACTACCCGCAAGCATCGGCGCTATCAGTGAGTGGCGCAGACCATGCTTCTATGACACCTTAGTTTAATTTTAATTTAGACGTTCAATAAATTCGAGTCTCTCGCCCGATGTTTCCTGAATTACTCCAAATCGCAAAATCGTATTTTTCAGGATTCTCATGCTTCTCCTTGTTGTGCAGTCGGCAGGATCTTTTGGCTTTCAACGCTATAGAGTCCGGTAGCGGGGCACAGCTTCGCGGGGGCAGGCGCCCGGGGGATTATCGGGCGCCCATATCTTTCCGCTGGAGGAACAAAGTCAGTTAGCTTTAACTTTTCTGGCCCGGAGCTGCTGCAGCGCGCGTATACGCAGGCTTATCTAGATCGGGTTGAGCGGCGTCGCCGGTCTTGTCGATCTCGATCGAGCCTTTGAAGTACGCGCCGTCTTCGATCATGATGCGGGCCGTCGTCAGATCGCCCACGACCGAGCCGTCCTTCTTAATTTCAATACGGTCGCGCGCGCGCAGATTCCCTTTCACGCTTCCGTACACCACTACTTCCCGCGCGATGACGTCCGCAGCAACCTTTGCGGTTGCCCCGACAGTCAGTTTGCGGTCTTCGAGCTGAATCAGGCCCTCGACGCTGCCATCCACCAGCAGGTCTTCGTGCCCGGTAATTTCACCCTTCACGTGCAAGCTGGCGCCCAACCGCGCGGTGGCGCTGTTGGAAGGGGTTCCCAGCGGACGTACGGCATCGGTGCTCATTTTTGTTCCCTCCACTATTGCCGGAGCAGGCTTTGACGGCGTCGCGGCCTTTGATTCAGGAATCGCAGGCGGAGCCGTTGGTTCTGATTGTTCTGGTTTCTTTCCCCACATGGGCCCTCCCTGGACCGCGAAGCGCCGCCAGACAAGCTGGCGTCTTGGGCCGGGGTGAAGAGCACTGTATGCCTCTGTTCCAGAATGGAGCAAGGCTAAAGCAGTGCGAAAGTGTCGCGTTCGATACTATTCGGACGTTGAAGATTGGGATTTACGCGGTAAAACCAGGAGAAAAAACTCACAAACCGGGAGAAAAGTGGACGAAACTCTATTCGAAACGCGTTTCGAATAAGCTGCCTAACTGTTTTGCGCTCCGCGAGTTAAAATTGTTTCACGTGAAACAATTTGATGGGGCGAGCGATTCGCGGCGTGGTTAATACTTACGGAGAATGCCGATCACGCGGCCTTGAATCTTCACGTCTATGGCAGGCACAACAATCGGCTGCATTTCACTGTTTGCGGGCTGCAGGCGAATTTTCCCGCCCGGCTCGCGGTAGAAGCGCTTGAGCGTGGCATCCGTTCCGCCCACTAACGCGACGACGATCTCGCCGGGGTTTGCCACCTGCGTTTGTTCCACAACGACGTAGTCACCGTCCAGAATATGATCTTCCTTCATTGAACTGCCCTTGACCTGCAAGACAAAGCTGTTGCCGCCGCGCGCGAATTCGCCGAGCGAAAATGTCTCGTGGTCTTCGACGGCCTCCAATGGCCGGCCCGCCGCGATGCGGCCCATCATCGGCAGCTCGATCGTTTGACGGTCGGCGACTTGCTCGCGAACTTGTTTGGGAAGCTGCTGAATTTCGATGCTGCGGCTCTGATTGTATCCACGCCGGATGTAGCCCTTCTTTTCCAGCGTGGTGATGTGCTTGTGCACGGTCGCCAGCGAGTGCAGCTTCAGCGACTTCGCGATTTCTTCAAAGCTCGGCGAATATCCGTGCTTGTTCAGGAAGTTGACCAGCAAATCGAGCACTTCTTTTTGCCGCTTGGTCAGTGCCATCGGTCCCCCAGTTTTCAGAATCGCCGCAAACCACAGACGACGCGAATTGTAGGCGAAGCAAAAGCGAAAGTCAATAAATGAATCTTAGATCGGTAGGCACAACGATCGAAATTTTGCAGGGGGAATCGGCCCGCGGCTCTTCGATACAACTCCCGTTAATTCGCAGCCGGTCTTTCCATCGAATCCACCACAATCACATCGCGCGGCCCCTTCGCCGGGGCCAGTTTCAATCCCAACTGCTCCTCGATCGCCTGTGCCATCGCTGGCACCGCACTCGTCTGATCTGCTACGCCCGCGCCCGTCGGCGCCGGTGCCGCACCACCACCTGGCGCGGACGCCGCCATGCTATCCCGCGCGAACGTCAGCGTGAAATCGTACCGGCCCGTCAGTCCGGTCGCGTCATACACCGGACGCCCGACATACTGCGGCAACCGCCATACCAAATCTTCTTTGATCTGCGCCGCACGGAAGGTCCAAGTCGTCGCGCTGCCGGTGAAGCTAAGCTTGAATTTCGGCTGCTTCTCCGGATCCGGATCCACATTCGGATCTGTATTTTCTTTCATCTTCAGTCCGCCCTTCCCCACCACGAGCTGAAAAATCGGAATCTCCTCGCTTTCGATGTGCACTTTCGCTTTGAAGTAGTCGGTCACAAGCACCCGCAGCATGTGTTGCCGCGCGACAGTTTGCTCGGCGGGCGGGAGTTTGCCGAATGCTTCCGCCACGTCAGGATCCATCTTCGCTTGAATGTCGAGCAGGTCCTTCTTTGCCCAATCCGGCCCGCCGGTAGATCGTGAATGCAGGGGCTCGCTCATGTACGCCCAGGTCACGGCGAACATTGCGGGTACGCCGCGCAGTTCCAATCCATCAGGCGTATTGCGCATCCCCATCCAGCTGCTCTGCGCCTTGGGATCTTCTTTGAATGGCTTGATCGAGACAACGTCGTAGGTGAATTTCGCGAGCAGCGGATCATCCGGCGACGTGACGGGCCCCTGCGCCTGAGCACTTTGCGCCGCTTTCCTCAGCACGCAACTCGCAGCCGCGGCAATCAGAATGATCGGGATTACGATGGACCTGGCTCTCCGCATCTGCACCCCCTTTTGCCCTTAGACGCGCCAGCTTTGGTTACGCGGTGGAGTGATTCACATTCGCGCCGCGCGATTCACGGAGTGAGCACGACACGGCCGAGAAGTGTACCACGGCGCATTTCGCCGAGGATTTCATTGATCTGCGCGAGCGGACGCGTTTCAACGTGGCAGTGGAGTTTTCCGGCGGCGGCGAGCGCGAACGTATCGCGCACGTCCTGGCGCGTGCCAACGACGCTCGTCAATATGCGCGCTTCGTTTCGCGCCAGCTTTACGGCATCAAATATGAGCGGCTCGGATGGCAGACCGACGATCATCACCGCGCCGCCAGCGCGTAACACCGTGAACGCCGCGTCATAAGCGGACTTGGCAGGCGTGGCAACCAGCGCCAAATGCACTCCTCCAGAGGATCGAAGCTCCGCCGCCGCGTCTTGTTTGGCGGAGTTCAGCGTCTGTCGCGCGCCGGACTCGCGCGCCAGAGCAAGCTTGGCATCGTCCACATCCACGGCCACAACGTCGGCACCCATCGCTCGCGCGATCTGCACGGCCAAATGTCCAAGTCCTCCAACGCCGAATACGGCGACGCGCTGCCCTTCCATCACCTCTGCATTGCGCAGAGCCCGGTACACGGTGACGCCGGCGCAGAATAGCGGCGCGGCTTCGGCCGGCGAGAGTGAATCCGGCACGGCGATAACGTGCGTGGCCTTCGCGACCATGAAGTCGGCGTAGCCGCCATTGACGGTGACGCCGGTGATGGCGCGATTCTGGCAGATATTTTCGCGGCCTTCCTTGCAAGTGGTGCAAATGCCGCAGCTCCAGAATACCCACGAGACTCCAACGCGCGCGTTAAGCGTCTCGGCGGAAACGCCCTTGCCGATTTCTACCACTCGCCCTACAACCTCGTGTCCGGGAACTAGCGGCCGCTTAATAAGTTTGGCAAACGCGGGCCAGTCTCCGCTAACAAGGTGCAGATCGGAATGGCAAACGCCGCAGGCCTCAATTTGCAACAAGACTTCGCCGTCGCCCGGCGAAGGGCGCGGCACATCCTCCAGAACAAGCGGCTGGCCGAATTCACGCAATACCGCGGCTCGCATTCTGTGCCTCTCTGAAATCCACTTACGCGAGAATTATAGGCTCATCCCCGGCACGAGCCAACTTGTAGGGTAACCGCAGAGTGACTTGCCCATATGAAGTAGAATCATTCTTGGCACATGCAGAGGCCGCAGGACACGGAGTTCGTTTCTTTATGATATGATTTCCACTTGCGAGCGGGTATTCCGGTTCTCAGGAGGATTGTCTCTCCGGCCGCATTCCGGCTGGATGGCAATGGAAAGTAACACCCGGGCCGCGAGCTGATGTGCATTTCTTGCAGTACAGCACTTCTACTGCCAAGTGGCATCTAAACTTAAGCAAGCATGGGGACTTATGGCAACTACGATTGAAATTCCGAAGGGGCGTAAGCGCGAGGTTCTGGACAAGGCAGTAATCCGATTCTGCGGCGATTCCGGCGACGGCATGCAAATCACCGGGAATCAATTCACCAATACTGTGGCCCTGTATGGCAATGACCTCGCCACATTCCCTGATTATCCAGCGGAAATCCGCGCTCCCGCGGGCACACTTCCGGGAGTGAGCGGCTTCCAGGTTCAATTCTCCTCTGGCGACGTTTACACGCCGGGAGACAGCGTGGACGCCCTCGTGGCGATGAATCCCGCCGCCCTGAAGATGAATGTGGCGGACCTGAAACCGAATGGAATCCTGATCGTCAACAAGGACGATTTCGGCGAAACGGACCTTCGTAAGGCCGGAGCAACCTCCAACCCTCTGGAAGACCACACGCTGGACGCCTACCGGCTTTTTGCCGTTGACCTCACGCGTCTGACGCGCGTGGCACTTTCCGATCTGGGCCTTGACGCCAAGAACATGGATCGCTGCAAGAATTTCTTCGCGCTGGGTATGTGCTTCTGGCTTTACAACCGCCCGATGGATTCCACGACGCGCTGGCTGGACGACAAATTCAAGTCAAAGCCACTGCTGGCGGAAGCCAATAAGCTGGCGATGAAGGCCGGCTATTCCTATTGCGAAGCGACGGAAGCATTTCAGATTTCGTATGAGATTCCGCCGGCGCATCTTTCTCCCGGCACCTATCGGAACCTGAGCGGAAATCAGGCGCTCGCACTGGGGTTCGTCGTGGCCGCGCAAAAAAGCGGACTGAAATTATTTCAAGGGTCGTACCCGATCACGCCGGCCTCGGATATTCTTCACGAGCTTTCGATGTACAAGAATTTCGGAGTGACCACCTTTCAAGCGGAAGACGAGATCGCCGCCATCACTTCGTCAATCGGCGCTTCCTATGCGGGAGCGCTGGCCATCACGACAACCTCCGGCCCAGGAATGGCCTTGAAAACGGAAGCCATGGGGCTGGCGATCGCGGTCGAGCTGCCGCTGGTTATCGTTGACGTGCAGCGCGGAGGTCCTTCGACAGGATTGCCAACCAAAACGGAACAGGCCGATCTACTTCAGGCGCTCTATGGACGAAATTCCGAAGCGCCCATTCCGGTGCTTGCCGCTGCCACGCCGGGCGATTGTTTCTGGATGGCGCTCGAAGCCAGCCGCATCGCGGTGAAATACATGGTGCCCGTGATTCTTCTGACGGACGGTTATCTCGCGAACGGCGCGGAACCGTGGCGCATTCCTAACCTGGATGAGATTCCTGATTTTCCGGTGAAATTTGTCACCGATCCGAAGGGCTATCAGCCTTACCGGCGCAACCCGGACACGCTCGCGCGTCCGTGGGCTGTTCCCGGAACTCCCGGGCTCGAGCATCGCCTGGGCGGGCTGGAAAAGCAGGACGTCACCGGCAATATTAATTACGAGCCGCTTAACCACGAGCACATGGTCCGGCTGCGCGCCGCGAAGGTCGAAGCAGTCGCGCAGGATATTCCGGATATTGTTCCCGTCGGCGATCCGGATGGCGATCTTCTGATCGTGGCCTGGGGCTCGACGTATGGCGCCATTACGGCAGGAGTGAATGCGCAGCGGGCGCTTGGCCGCCGTATTGGGCACGTTCATCTGCGGAACCTGAATCCGTTCCCGCGAAATCTGGGCGAAATCCTCATGCGCTACCGTCACGTACTCGTGCCGGAAATGAACATGGGCCAGCTCGTACTTGTTTTGCGCTCGAAGTATCTGGTGGATGCGCAAGGCTTTAACAAGATTCAGGGGCGTCCATTCAAACAAGCGGAAATCGAAGCGAAGATTGAAGAAATTTTATATTAGCGAACGGATTTTGTATTCAGCAACAGATATTGAATTAGTTTGGTTCGGAGTTCCAGGCCCATCAAGGAGATTTGAGTATGGCAACTACAACACTTCCACCATTGACCAAGAAAGATTTTCAAACTGACCAAGAAGTCCGGTGGTGCCCGGGCTGCGGTGACTACGCCATTTTATCGGCCGTTCAGTCCGTGTTTCCTGAGCTGGGAATTCCGCGCGAAAAGTTTGTCGTCATTTCCGGCATCGGATGCTCAAGCCGCTTTCCTTATTACATGAATACCTACGGTTTCCACACGATTCACGGCCGCGCGCCCGCTGTTGCCACTGGACTGAAACTCATGCGCCCGGATCTGGAGGTCTGGGTGGCAACGGGAGATGGCGACGCGCTGAGCATCGGCGGCAATCACACGATTCACATGCTGCGCCGCAATGTGGGCTTGAAGGTTCTTCTATTCAACAACAAGATCTATGGCTTGACGAAGGGCCAATATTCGCCGACGTCGGAAATCGGAAAGAAAACAAAGTCCACTCCGTACGGCACGGCGGACCGGCCGTTCAATCCCGTCTCGTTGGCCATTGGATCGGAAGCAACTTTCGTGGCGCGCACCGTGGATGTTTTCATGCAACATATGAAAGACACGATCAAGCGCGCCGCATCCCACAAAGGTTCCGCGTTCATCGAAATTTTGCAGAACTGCAACATCTTCAATGATGGCGCTTGGCATGACATAACCGAAAAAGAAGCCCGCAGCGAACACGTCGTGCAGCTCGAACACGGCAAGCCGCTCATCTTCGGTAAGAATCGCGATAAAGGCATCCGCCTGAACGGTTTTGAGTTGGAAGTCGTCCAGCTCGGCAACGGAATCACAGAAAGCGATTTGCTCGTTCACAACGAAACGCATCCCCGTCCCGCATACGCTTTCCTGCTGGCGCACATGGAGCAGCGGCCGGGCTTCCCCACTCCTATCGGCGTGCTGCGCAACTGGAGCGATGTGCCGTGCTACGAAGATGTAGTGAACGATCAAATTAAAGACGTCATTGCCAAGAAGGGCGCGGGCGACTTGAACAAGCTTCTGCACATGGGCGACACCTGGGAAGTGAAAGCGTAAGGAATTCCAAATTTGGCGCTCTTATTAAATGAAAACGGCGGAGCTAAATGGCTCCGCCGTTTTTCTTGTCCAATCTTAGATCCTGCGTTCATTGCGCTTGAAACTGCTTTCGCCGCAATTATCGCGTTCGCGTTGCTCACCTCATTTGCCTTCGCGCAAAATTCCTCATCTCCATCGTACGCGCCCACACCCGATGACCCGAAATTCGTGCCATTCGTATTCGACATCGCGTCCATCAAACCCGCTGATCCGGCGACGAACGTTCAAGGGGCAATGCGATGGCAATATGTGGCCGACGGATTTGCCGCCAATCGCGTCACGGTGAAGTGGCTAGTTTCCACCGCCTATGAAACTGAATACGACAATATCTCCGGCGGCCCGGCTTGGTTTGAAAATGTTGAATACGCGATGCAAGCGAGGTTCGCTCCGGAAGTAGCCGACGCGTTCAACAAGCTCAGCTCGGCCGATCGTGACCTCGCGCGCGCACACGCCTTCCGCGTATTTTTGAAAGAGCGCACCAACCTGGCCTTTCACCTCACGCAAAAAGAAGTTGCCGCATACGCTCTGGTGATCGGAAAAAAGGGCACGAGGCTGAAGGCCGCGACAGATCCAAACGAGCCGGGCCACGGCGTCACTTCAATGGGGGCCGATGACGACAGCTTCTATCTGACAGGCAAGGCTGTGGACATCTCGTCGATAACCGGCCTGTTGCAGGGTGTAGATAGCACGCCTATCCTGGATAAAACAGGCCTTACCGACGTGTACGATTTCACCGTGCGCTATAAGCTCCCGCCCCCGCCGGGGGGCGAGAACGGACAGCCCGCGCCCGAAGGAATTCTCACAGGCCCGGCCACTCGTGCGCGAAACGCGCTGGCCGAAGCGATTGAAGCGCAGCTCGGATTGAAGCTGGTGCCCACGCGCGTAACGGTCAACGTGATACGCATCGACCACATCGATCGCCCCTCCGCGAATTAGGGTTTATAGCTCCCCCTCCGAGTTGTTTCGTTCTATTGCCCTCGACGTCCGCGGCCCGCGACGGGAGCTGCACCCTCGAGTGAAATTGGCTTCAGGCCCGCCTGCGTAAGTTGCGTGTTAATCGCGGCGAGATCCTTGCTTTTAACCGCCGTCCATTTCGCCATGGCCGCTGCGGCAATTTTCTGCGTCTGCGTAAATGCGTTCATGACTTGCTGGCTCGGAGCGGCATCCGGTCCTTCCACGGCTCCCGATACCTGGCCGAGCTCCCCGCCCGCGAACATCAGGCTTGTAATATCAGCAGATGGCCCGGTAACGCCGCTCGAATCGGGAGTTGCCGTTGGCACTATACCTCCTATGTCCGCGGCCTTCACGTCGAGCGCCTCAAGCGCCGAAACCAGCGCGGTGTTTCCCGCAGCCTGCGTGCGCAGCGTGACAATCTGCGCACGCACGCGCGCCACTTCACCACGCGCGGCCGCGACCTTGGCTGACTCCGCGGCAACCTGCTGCGACACCTCATACTGACGCTGCAACTCCGCCTGCGAAGTCTTCACGTGCGGATCCATTTTCACCGTGAGCGGCTGCGTGTACGATTTCCCATCCACGGTCAATTTCACAGTGTACGCGCCGGGCACGGCCCACGTTCCGCCTCCGCCGCCGCGTCCCCCACCGCCGCCGCCTCCGCCACCACCGGCACCCTCCGCAGGCGCGTAGTGGATATCCCACACCCAGCGATGCATCCCCGCCGCGCCAGAAAATGTTTCCGGAGGACGATTCCAATACGCAGGAATGTTCGCGCCCTGCCCTCCACGGCCGCCTCCACCACCGCCGCGGCCACCGCGTCCTCCACCGGCTGCTTGTTCGCTTGAATATTTCCGCACGGATTTCCCAGCCGCGTCCAGAATTTCAAGCGTAACGGGGCCGTTCGGAGCAGACTTCATGTAATAGTCAATGATTGCGCCATTCGGCGGATTATCCGTTTCGGCCGAGCCGTAAGGAAGCGGCGTGCCCCCGTTGCCACCAACGCGCCTGCGAATCGCGGTCTGCGGCTTGAAGACGAGCGCGTCCGGCGTGGCCGTCAGCGCGGCGATCTGCCGCAGAGAAGTAATATCGTCCAGCACCCAGAAGCCGCGGCCGTGCGTAGCGACGATTAGATCATCGCCGTGAATGGCGAAATCTCGCGCCGAAGAACGTGGAAGATTCATTTGCAGCGGCTGCCAATCGTCGCCGTCGTTAAATGAAACGTACACGCCCAGCTCCGTGCCTGCAAAGAGCAAACCCTTCCGGACTGTGTCCTCTTTGATTGCGTTGACGTAACTGCCGTCCGGAATTCCGTTGGCAATGACTTTCCAGGTTTTTCCGCCATCACGCGTGCGATAGATATATGGCTTGTAATCTTCCAAACGATGGCGGTCCACGGCGGCATAGGCCGTTGCGGCGTCAAAGTGCGACGCTTCCATTGTCGCGATTTTGCTCCACGGAGTTAGTTCCGGCGGTGTTACGTTAGACCAATTCTTGCCGCCGTCGCGTGTGACGTGAATCAGCCCGTCATCCGTGCCAATCCAGATTGTGTCCGCGAGCAGTGGCGATGGCGCAATCGTATAGATCACTCCCGGCCTGGGAGTTCCGTTTCCATCGGCCGCCGTCGCTGGATCCAGATTCGGAGGCGCGCCGGGATTTTCGCGCGTCATGTCCTTGCTGATCCGCTGCCAATTCTTTCCGCGGTCCGCCGTTTTCCACAAATACTGATTGCTGAAATAAAGCGCGTGCCCCGGCGCTTGAGAAAAAACCACGGGAAGCGTCCAGGTGTGCCGGAACGGCCCCAATTCCGCCGAACCGAGCATGGGTGAAATGTTATGCCCGGTGTTGGTGCTCTGGTCGCATACCGTAACCGTGCCCCCGTACAGAATGTTGGAATCTGAAGGATCCACCACGACGGAACCACTTTCGCCTCCGGCGCAGATCGGCGCCCAGTCGCGCAAGTACGAGATCGAGCCGTAGATGCCGCGGCTCACGGCCTTCACAGCTCCACTGTCTTGCTGCGCGCCGTAAACCCAGTAGGGATCCTGATTGTCGGCGACGATGTGATAAATCTGCGCGGTCGGCTGGTTGTACCACGAGCTCCAAATCAGCCCGCCATCCACGCTCACCTGGACACCCTGATCGCTCGAAAGAATCATCCGCTGCCCGTCGTCGGGATAAATCCAGACCTGATGATAATCGTCGCCGCCCGGCGCGCCCTTGATGGGAATGAAAGATTTTCCTCCATCATCGGAGCGATAGATCGAAGTGTTCGAGACGTACAACTTGTCCGGATCCTTGGGATCCACAACGGTCACGCAGAAATACCAGCCTCGGCCCCAGATGCGCTGATCGTTTGACATCAATTGCCAGGTTGCGCCCGCATCGTTGGAACGGTAGAGCCCGCCCTTCTTGGCATCCGAATTATCAACAATGGCGTAGACACGCGTCGGATCACTCGGCGCGACGGCGATCCCGATGCGGCCGTCTCCTTCCGTGGGCAATCCACCTGTAAGCTCCTTCCAGGTGTCGCCACCGTCGGTGGACTTATAAAGGCCGCCGCCGGGCCCGATGGATGGCGGATAAATCGTCCATGGCGGACGCCGCGTGGCCCACAGCGAAGCGTAAATGGTGCGTGAGTCGCGCGGATCAAATGCCAGATCTATCGCGCCGACGTTTTCATTCTTGTAGAGAACTTTTTGCCAGGTCGCGCCGCCGTCGGATGAACGAAACACGCCGCGCTGCTCGTTCGGGCCGTACGCATGGCCTAGGGCCGCGACGAACACGACGTCCGGATTGCGCGGATCTACGAGCACGCGCCCGATTTGCCGCGTATCCTCAAGACCAATGTGGTTCCAGGTCTTGCCCGCGTCGGTGGATTTATACATCCCGTTGCCATAGGAAATTTGCGAGCGCATATCCGCTTCGCCCGAGCCGACGTAAATTACATTCGGGTTGCTGGGCGCGACGGTGATAGCGCCGATGGACTCGACATCCTCTTTATCAAAAATTGGTGTCCACCTTTCGCCCGCGCTGGTGCTTTCCCACACGCCGCCGCCCACCGCGCCGAAATAAAAATGGTTTGGCTGGCCCGGCACGCCCGTCACGGCAATCGCGCGGCCACCGCGGAACGGGCCGATCATCCGCCACTTCAATCCGGAATAAAGACTGGAATCGTGAGGTTGCGCTTCGGTCTGCCGCGCAATTCCGCGCCCGGGCCAAAGAAGAATTGCAAACAAGACCGCGCAGACCGCTGCCGCCCACCCAAATGCATTTGTAGTCTTAAAATGGCGAAACGTTTTCATTTTTTAGCCTCTTCGCTGGCGTGAAACTATGACCAATAGGACTTATATGGCAGACGTGCCGTCCAACGCAAGTCTGCTCTCCGGATTTTGTTGCTATTTCTCGGCGCCGCCGTGGATGGCATTGCAGAGCTTGCAGAACGCTGCCGGCTCCGTGTTGTCCACGCGGTGATGCACGGGCTTCAAGGTTTTCAGGTAAGCAAAAATGGCGGAAAGATCTTGGTCCGTCATGCCGCCATACACAGCAACCGGCATCACTGGATTAAGGACTCGCGCCCGTACCTTCCCCGACCGCATCGTATCAATAAACATTTTCGTATCGTAGTAAGAAATGCCCGTCGGATCGGGAGTGATGTTGGCGCTGGCCACACGTCCGAAAGACCCCTCAAGGATAAAGCCTCCGGCAAAATCCATTCCGGGCAGGGGCATCTGATGAGTGTCCACTGGCGTATGGCAATCCGAGCAGCCGCCTTCGGTAACCAAGTAATCGCCGCGCTTCTCCGGCGTGGAAAGATCGGGCGCCGGCACTGGAGCCGTCACCGGCTCCGGCACGCTCCGAATCAAATATTTCACCGGGAAAATTATTTCGGTGCGCGGAAGCGGATTGCGCACCGGCGGAAGCGCCCGCAAATAAACAATGATGGATGCCAAGTCTTCATCCGATAGCGAGCGGAAATGCTCGTACGGCATCAAGGGAAATAAAGCGCGGCCGTCATGTCCGATACCCTCGCGGATTGCCCGTGCCAATTGATCATCGGACCAGTTTCCAGCGCCGGTCTCGCGATCGGGCGTAATGTTCGGCGCAATGATCGTGCCGGGCAAACCCTTGAGCGGAATCGCCTCTCCCGCGCCAAGATTCGGCCGCGCTGAAGCCGGCGCCAGCGAGCTCCAATCGTGCGGCGTGTGGCATTCCATGCAGCCGGTTACATCTTCCGCAAGATACTTGCCGCGCGCGAGGCGCTCCGGAGTGCTCTCGAATGTACGGGATGTGGTCGTTCTTGTGCGTGGTCCGATAAATGGCCGCCAGCCGATAGTGAATGAAATCCCGATCGACGCCAGGACAAGAAGGACGAGCAGCGACCATCCTAGAACCTTCCCGAGCTTCTTCATTTTTCTCCTCAGATGGAGGCCAGCATCCGCGCAGAAAATCCGAGACCAGCCGAAATCAAATTATCCGGACGGAACGCGGCCCCGCTGCTACGCCATCCGAAGTGGGGATATTAGTAGCCGGGCGCGCCGAGTGCAATGGGATTTTCGCGGAAATCCTGGGCGGATGTTTTGCTGGCAGGTGAACAATTGCAATCAGAAGAATGCTATCGGGCTTGCGCCGCAAGCGTGGCAGGATGATTGAGCAAGGGCATCCACCGGTCGCGGGCCGTCGCGAAATCCGCCATATCTTTTCGTGCAACGGGCTCTGCGGGCGGCAGATGGAGCGTCTCAAAATTGCGGTAGGCGCCATTCTGCAGGATGCGGAAATCCAGGTGTGGTCCCGTGGCCAGACCTGTCATTCCGACAAGCCCGATGCGCTCTCCGGCTTCAACATGTTCTCCGACGTGTACGAGGATGCGCGAGAGATGCATGTACATTGTCTCGTAACCGTTCGCATGCTGAATCCGAACCAGATTGCCGGAACCGCCGGAAAGGCCCGCGAAGATGACCCGTCCATTTCCTATGGTCTGCACTGGCGTGCCCGTCGGCGCTCCGTAGTCCACTCCAAGATGGGGCCGGTAAGTTTTTAGAATGGGATGAAAGCGCGATTGGCTGAAATGCGAAGTGATCGGCGCGGCGAACTTCAGCGGCGAGCGCAGAAAAGCTTTCTGCAGCGCTCCACCATCCGGCCGGAAATATCCCGGCACGCCCATCGCGTCATGGAATAGAACGGCTTGATAGGGGTGGCCAGCATTGTCATATTCCGCGGCGAGAATGCGGCCATAGCCAACTGTCTGTCCATTTAAGTATGTTTTCTTCTCCACCAGCACGTGGAAAGTGTCGCCGGCCCGCGTGTCGGTATAAAAATCCAGGTCCCAGCCGAAAATTTCCGCCAGGCGAATGGCCAGTTCAGGAGATTCTCCCGCATCTTTCACGGCATTGAAGAGCGAACCTCGAATATTCCCGACAATAGAAGCGACCTCGGTATGCGAAGGGATCGCCTGAATACGCGCTTGAAAACCCTCAGGGTGTTGTTCGACGTAAAGCATGCGGTCGGCGTCAATCTGATAGCGTACGGTGCGAAACGATCCGGTCACGGAACGTCCCACCGACAGCATGTTGCCGGCGTGAAAGCGGCGGGCGTCAAAAACCGTTTGTGCCGAGGTTGCAATGGCGGCCGCTGTGAGCGAATCGAGTCCCATGCGCCGCAACGAATCACTCAACGCGATCCCCGATGTCACGCGCTCGCTCGTATAAATGACTGCCTCCGCGCCGATGCGCTTCGCCTGTTCCGCCGCATCCTGAACCTCGCGGGTAAACGCCTCGTCAGCCGCGGTGCGGCCGCGAAAAGTTGTAACGAGCACGGCAACTCCCGCTACCGCTACAACAATGTACAGGGCGATGTGAAGATTTCTGCGCATTTCAGCTTTGATTCCCCACCTCTGAATTTCCGTTGCCGGCAAATCTGCGTCCTCAGAGCAAGTAGCATACTCTACCCGAAATTAATTTCGGCATTCAACTTCCGTATCCGCCGGATACATCCCCTTTTTGCCTAATATCTTGCTTTCTGTCAAAGCCCGATTTCCCGGTTGGCTCCGAAAAAACAACGGGCCGCGCATTCAGCGCGTGATTGAATATTTTTTACTTTGGGGGGAACACACGGGAAATCTGCGGAGGAACTTTTCGCCATGCTTAGCGTTCGGGCATGATTGCCGTTGTGGCGGCAGCCGAACGAACATCAGCGAAGAAATTCTGTTCTTTGAGGGAATGATAAATGCGTCCGGCGATTTGCGCCGCGAACGGTCCTTCATCCAGGTGCGACCGGCCGCGCACCAACACAACCAGCGCGATGCGCGGATTTGCCTGATCCGCATAAGAGACAAACCAGCCCAGCCGCGAGGCGTCATCAGAACAGGTGCCCGTCTTTCCAAGCGGCTGTTCGCCCTCGTGGTCGTTGCTGGACTTCGCCGTGCCATAAAGAACCGCGGCCTGCATTCCTTCGCGAATTTCGGAAAGATAAGGCCCAATCTCGAGCTGGCGCTTAATGCGCGGCGCGAAATCGCGTTGCGCTTCGTCGCTGCGCGGATATTGCAGGTAGTACATCGTCCCGCCGTTGGCGAATGTCGCCACCAGTGAGGCTAGCTCAAGCGGCGTCATTTGAATCCCCTGCCCGAAGCTCGACATCCGGGCGACACCGCCGAATTTCGGCGGCTCGGCTGGCACCGTGCCCGCCTGCTCTTCAGGGATGCTGTAACCGGCCAGTTCGCCTAATCCAAGCAGGTGCGCATACCGCGCAACCGTGTCAAAACCCAAACGGCTGCCCAGCGACTCAAAAAAAGTATTGTTGGAATGCGCCATTGCTTCGGTGAGGTTCATGTAGTGGCGCGGCGCGACCTTGATCATGGAATCGCGGGTGATCAGACCCTCTTCCAATGCCGCAAGCGCAATCGTGGGTTTGATGGTTGAGCACGGAATGAATCCGGAGGAGAACGCAAGCTTCTGGTTGACGACCGTAAGGATTTTCCCGGTGCTCGGATCAATCGCGACCACGGAACCGTTGTAGCGGCCCAGCGCCTGTACGGCGGCGGCGCGCACAACCGGATCGTCAAACTGCGCGACGTCGTCCTTAGTCGAATCCGCAAAGGTTGGAACGCCGGTTGTCTTATGTACGGTTTTCTTGGTCTTCGTTGAAGCTGTCCCTGTGGAGGAGGAACTCGCTGGCGGCGTGGGAGATCCCGGCCCGGCGCCAGCAGCCCAAACAGGCTGCCACACCATCAGCGCTGAAATCAAAAAAGCCAGAAAGCGGCCGGATTCCTTGGGCTTAAACATATTCAATTAACCCCGATCGCAAAACCGTGTTCCAAACGACCCAATTCCCTGTTTGCACTATGAGGGAGCTAGAGCTTACGAAGAAATGCCATGTGGATGCAATAGGTAATTCGTTTGCCTGAGACTCTAGTGCAATAGTACTTACCACTTCTCCGTATTAGATGCGGAAGGGGGTAGAAGGATGCCGAGTAAAGGAAGACGTGAAACTCCGGCTCACTTTCCGGCACAGACCATAACAATCTGTGCCGGACCGAAACACTTTAGTTGTGGCGCGAGTCCGTTGCCCTATCGCACAGGACGGGGACGCGCTGGAGCGCCGGCAGCGCCAGCCGCTGCGGCATGTGCCGCCGGTGCAGACTTCTCAGCCGGCACGGTTTTTTCTGCCGGCGCAGTTCCATTACTCGAACCTGCTTGCGTCACCGGAAGAAGGCCCAGCGCCTTTCGCAGCGCCACTTCCAGCTTATCGCGCACTGCGGTGTTTTCTTTCAGGAAGAGCCGCGCATTTTCGCGGCCCTGGCCAATGCGCTCGGCGCCGTAACTCATCCAGGTGCCGGATTTTTCGATCAAGCCCTTCTCAACGCCCAGATCAATCAAATCGCCCTCTCGCGAAATGCCTTCGCCATACAGAATGTCAAATTCAGCCTCGCGGAACGGCGCAGCCACCTTATTCTTCACCACTTTTCCGCGCGTCCGCGAACCGACAACCTTATCGCCTTCCTTAATCGCCTGGATGCGCCGGATGTCCAGCCGGATCGAGGCGTAAAATTTCAGCGCGCGGCCGCCGGTGGTCGTTTCCGGATTCCCGAACATCACGCCGATTTTTTCGCGGATTTGATTGATGAAAATCAGGCAGGTGCGCGACTTGGAAACGATGCCCGTCAGCTTCCGCAGCGCCTGTGACATCAACCGCGCCTGCAAGCCCATTTGCGGGTCGCCCATATCGCCTTCCAGTTCGGCCTTCGGAACCAGCGCCGCAACCGAGTCCACCACAATAATATCCACCGCACCGGACTTGATCAGCGCTTCCGCAATTTCCAGCGCCTGCTCGCCGTTATCCGGCTGCGACACCAGCAGATTATCCACGTCCACGCCCAGCTTCCGCGCGTAGATGGGGTCAAGCGCGTGCTCGGCGTCAATGAATGCCGCCTGGCCGCCCATCTTCTGCGCCTCGGCAATCACGTGCAGAGACATAGTTGTCTTGCCGCCCGATTCCGGGCCAAAAATTTCGATCACGCGTCCGCGCGGAAATCCGCCCACGCCCAACGCCGCGTCCAGGCTGATCGAGCCTGTCGGGATCACGCTGACGGGCACCAGCACTTCACGGCTGCCCAGGCGCACGATGGAACCTTTGCCGTATGATTTTTCAATTTGCGAAATCGCATTTGCTAGATTGACTGCCTTTTCGTCTGCCACGGCGTTCACCTCGGAAGGAAGTTTTCAAGCTCGGTTTTCAAACCCAGGGACGTGAGCCCCACAATACCATTTCGAGAGCCATCACGTTACTAAATAGTTCCGTCTCCGCATCGCTCTCACGCAGGGCATCCTACCACAAGGCGAACAAAAAGCAAACACTATTTTGACCCTCTAGACAGGTTACATTCCCCAGCTACGCCGGATAGGTGTAGAACCCTTTGCCGGACTTCCTGCCCAGCCAGCCCGCGGCAACCAGTTTCCGCAGGTGCGGACAGGCGCGGTATTTCGGATCGCCAAAGCCCTTGTAAAGGACGTCCAGAATATCCACGCACACGTCCAGTCCGATAAAATCGGCCAGTTCGAGCGGACCCATCGGATGATTCATTCCCAGCTTCATCACGGCGTCCACGGCTTCAACGGTAGCCACGCCTTCCATCACGCAGAATGCGGCTTCGTTAATCATGGGCATTAGCACCCGATTGCTCACGAACCCCGGTGCGTCATTTGCGGCCACCGGCTTTTTTTCAAGTTGTCCGCAGAGCGCAATCGTAGTGGCGAACGTGGCGTCGCTGGTCTGCAGCGCGCGAATCACTTCCACCAGCGTCATTACGGGCACGGGATTCATGAAGTGCATGCCGATAAATTCCGCGGGCCGTTTGGTGGCCGCGGCCAGCGTGGTGATGGAAATGGAAGAAGTGTTGGACGCGAGGATTACACCCGGCCGAAGCAGCGCATCCGCCTCGCGCAAAACAGAAAGCTTCAAGTCCAGCCGCTCCGGCACAGCTTCCACGGCAAAGTCAGCACGCGCAAGGGCGCCCGCATCCATGGTCGCGTGCACGCGCCCCAGCACTCCGGACTTCTCCGCTTCTGCCAGCTTGCCCTTCTTCACTTCGCGATCGAGATTCTTTGAGATCGTCTCCATTCCGCGATCGAGAAAGCGCTGGTCAACGTCCTTCAGTATTACGTCGAAGCCCGCGCGCGCAAAAACGTGCGCGATTCCATTGCCCATGGTGCCCGCGCCAAGCACCCCTACGGTTTTTATCGCACCCAGATCCATCAATCCTCCGGCAGACACGCTGGCAAGAGAAACACAGGAACCAAAGAGGGGTCAAGTCCAGTTAAGCAGGCGGAGTACCTTCGATAATTTCGCGAGTGATTTCCCGCGCCCGGGCTTCATCCGCGGGATAGATCATTAGTCGCGTCAATTCGCCTTCTGAAATGATTTGAGAACCTACTCCATTTTCAGTCAAGCTCATTCGCAGAGTCTCCAACAGGTCGGAATCATTCCCCTTCCAAATTTCACAGCTTGCCGCCTCTGGGTTCCAATCCTCAGGCACGTAGTCCTGCGCATCGGAAGAAGAATCCGAAACGGACCCGTCTTCGCTTTCCGGCTCTTCGTCCGCTTGTTCTTCAGCGGAGTCATCGGTTTGCGCAGAATCAGAATCTTCGCCAGATTCCGTCAACCATTCATCAACAAGCGATCGCGAGCGCTGAAAATCCTTCGATAGGACGTAAACCTGGACTGGTGACACCATCGAGGCGGTAAAAAGCATGTGAGATCCAGAGTCATTTACTGAATACGGTATCTGTGCATCCTCAAGCAATCTCTTCACAGCTGCCAGAGCGTGAGAGTCATTTCCTTCCCAGATTGGCTCGGGGATTTGGCCGGAGACTGACTCGTTCGGTTTTGGCAATTCCGCTACCAAATCGGCGTCACAGTCCGAACACTTTGAAAATCCCTCACGGTACTCTGTTTTGCAAACTGGACAGAACATGGTTCGGGAGGACTCCAATCGTGCCGGAACAGTCTGCCCGCAAGAGGAATGAATTTCAACCCGCGACAATGGTCACGCTAGCTCAAACTCTCAGTTCAAGCTGCTGACGTGCGGTCCAGAATTTCGCGGATGATTTCACGCGCGCGGGCTGCGTCGTCCGGGGAAACGAGCAAACGCGCGGCACCCAAAGAAGCCGTGAGCGCCCAGCACGAGATCTGATTCTCCAACAAGCTGCCGCGAAAGACTTGCGCCTGAGACACGTCTTGGCCGGACCATACTTCGACCGGCGTGCGAATCTGCGCGTCTAACCGGCTTTTGAGAACATCGCCGTCAGACGAGAAGGGCAGGCCGGAGGCGCTCGATTCGCCTTCATCTCCAAAATTATCGGTTTCGACCCCCGCAACGTGTTTACCCGTCACAGCGTCGTCTTCAACGGGAACATTGGGTTTTTCTGTCAAAAAACCGACCGGCCGCATGGCTTCTTGCACCGCCGCGCTTGCGGCTTGCAAATCACAAGCACGCACGCGCACTTCCCAGTGTGAAATTCCGTAGTATCCCAGAGCAAGGGGCCGCGAAAGCGATGCCGTGAGGTCGCGGTTTTGCCATTCCTTATATGGAATCTGCGCTTCGGTAAGCGCGCTGAGGATTACGGAAAATGTTACAGGATCCTGCCCGCTCCAAAGCACTACAGGACGCTCGCTCGGCGATTGCTTGTCCGGAGATTCACTGGATTCAACGAGCGCCAGCGAGGAAACAAGATTCCTGTCGCAGCTTGAGCAGCGCGTGAATCCGTCGCGATATTCCGCTTTGCAGTTTGGACAGAACATTCGTGGTGTACGAAGTAATCTTTGATCAGGTCCGCTCAACCGCCAGCGCGACCGCGTTTCCCCCGCCAAGGCAAAGCGCCGCGACGCCGCGGTCAAGATTGCGCCTCTGCATCTCGTAAAGCAACGTCACGAGCACTCGCGCGCCCGACGCGCCGATGGGATGTCCCAGCGCCACCGCGCCGCCATTCACATTCACCTTTGCGGGATCGAGCCGTAGCTCCCGCGTGACGGCAATCGCCTGCACGGCGAACGCCTCGTTCAACTCCACCAAATCCACGTCGCGGTCGCGATCCCATCCGGTTTTCTTCAGCAGCTTTTCGACGGCTTCCACCGGCGCCATCATCACCCATTTCGGGTCCACGCCGCTCACGGACTGCGCAACAATGCGCGCCATCGGCTCCTTACCCAGCCGCGCCGCGTTGGCTTCGCTCGTGACGACCAACGCCGCCGCGCCGTCATTCGTGCCGGGCGCGTTCCCCGCCGTCACGGTGCCGTCTTTCTTAAACGCGGGCTTCAGCTTCGCGAGCGTTTCCATGGTCGTATCCGCGCGCGGCGATTCGTCCTTGCTGATCACGACCGGCGCGCCTTTTTTCTGCGGCACTTCAATCGGCAAAATTTGCGATTCAAAAAAGCATGATTGCATCGCGCGCAATGCTTTCTGGTGGCTTTCGACGGCGTAGCGATCCTGCTCCTCGCGTGAAATTTCATATTTCTCGGCTACCAGCTCGCCCGTCTGCCCCATGTGGTAATCGTTGAACGCGTCCCACAGCCCGTCGTGAATCATCGAGTCCACGATCTCTCCGTTGCCCAGTCGGTATCCATTGCGCGCGCCCGGCAGCAGATAGGGACAATTCGACATGCTTTCCATCCCGCCGCCAACGCCCACTTGAATTTCATCCAGCTGAATTCCCTGCGCGATCAGCGCAACCGCCTTCAACCCCGAGCCGCAAACTTTATTAATCGTCATCGCCGCGACGCGCACGTCCAGACCGCCGCGCAGCCCCGCCTGCCGCGCCGGATTCTGTCCCAGCCCCGCCGAAACAACATTGCCCATAATAATTTCGTCCACCAACTTCGGCTCAATGCCCGCCCGCCGCACCGCCTCGGCCACCACCTTCGCTCCCAGCTCCGTCGCCGAAAGCGACGAAAGCCCACCCTGGAATTTCCCAACCGGCGTGCGGACGGCGCTCAGAATAACGGGCTGATTCATTTGCTTCATTCTCCCTGTTTCTGAGTATAGGCACGGTGCGAGGACGGGTCAATTTCAGGGAAGGACAGATGATATTGCTAAGCAACCCGACAATAGAAATCGGAAACGGGCTTGATCCTAGCTAGCTCGCAAAAGCTGCACAAATCAGTTGCGGTAGGCGAGCGCCCGGATCTGCAAACTGCAATGATTCTCGGCGTGTTTATATTCTAGAATTCAGAAATTCAGTAAATATCTCCCGGAACACCTGTTCGGAAGGTTGCCAAAATTCAAAAAGCGCAAATAGTTGGTTGCAAGCTTCGTTGGTTAACTCTTGAAGAGTCGGCTCAATTGAACCAAGAGGAAGAGTGCGACTCCATTTGATTTCATTTTCCTCGGATTTTCTATTCCACTGCATCGCCCGCATCGGGGCTCCAACGCCAAGCACACGATCTTTAAGACCCTCGTGCAAGATGCTTAATGCAATCTGGGTCGCGGATGGAAGTCCGAGTTCGCGATACAGATTGGAACAATGCAGGATAGCCTCCGCCACACGCCAAATTCTCAGATCGAAATAAATCCCGCTGCCCTTACCGCGCCGGTGTTTGTTGGGATCTCGATCCTCATCCAGCGATCGAAGAAAATAATAACGCCCGGTTTTATTAATTGCCCAGTAGTCGAAAGATCCGATGGCTGTCGCGTCGATGATCGCACGAGCACCAAAAGCTGTAGGCTTCGGGGAAAACTCCGGCTTTTGCATCACGAGTCCAATTGGCCACCCCGTTTTGCGAACGATAGATTTCTCTGCCGCCACAAGAAGATCGGGCTGAGTCCAGATAGTAGATATTCCAACCGGATGGTGTTGAACCTCAAATATTCCGGCGCCTCGCTCCGCCTTAGCTAAAAGCGACCGAGCATTTTGAGACTCGGAGGAAAACCAATTAACTTCTTCGTCTGTTGCCGCACTTTCTTTTAAACTGACTGTCCCAAGCCCTAACTGCCCGAGAAGAGAACGCAAATGTTCTACGAGCTCCGTCTGTTTCTGATCAACCGCTCTTCTCAAGATTTCATTCCAGTGTTCAGGCCCAGCTACCACTACAGTCTTCGCGGATAGATCGCGAACGTAGATCGCGCCCTCTTGAAGGATTCGTTTCGAGCTAGAGCCTAGGTAATCCTTGCCGCAGAAATACGGCGACTCCTTGAAGCCCTGGACGGCTATCACGGGATAGGTTTGTTCTCCCCGCTGAATCTTATGTACCTGAAGCTCAATCCTTTGGCCGCGCGCCAAGAAGCTGTCGACAGATTGGCTTAGGCTGGTGGTTTCGAAGGAGCGACACACGAGGTCAGTGATATTGGAGTCAGGGATGAGGTTACGGTTTGAGTCCTCTCGAAACCCGATGATGATGTGTCCGCCGCCCGTATTCGCCATTCCGAAAATGTGCTTTATCAACTTCGCCGCAAATTCAGCCTTGGAATCGAAAACCACCGCGCTTTTGTACTCTGCAACGGCGGTTTCTTCCGGGTATTCTAACAAAGCAGTCAGGAATTTTAACTTATCGGCATTCATACAAGGCTTTAGCGGTTGAACATCCCATTATGGACTAAAGGAGGATGGTTTAATATCTTGTTGACCTAAAGGGACCGCTTGATTTATTCGGTGCTCAGTTTGTCTAGCTCTCCAATCAAATTGGTCGCCAACTGTGCGGCGCCAATCCGCGGGATGACACCAAAAGAGGCACAAGTCGTAAGATAGGTGCCACATCCACGAATTGCGAAACTCAATTGTTCCACGTGAAACAATTGCAACATTTTGCAGCAGTTTTTCAATCGCTGCACCCGCAAGTCGCGTACCGGGAAGAAGTTGCCAGCCGGCAATTCGAACAAATGTACCAATTTTCGTGTTTCTGATGTGCACTCTGAAATTCTCTGCGACTCAGGAGGACGGTTTGCGTGGCACAGACATTCCTGTCTGTGAGGTGTTCATGCGTGATCGTGACAATGCTCGCAGACAGGAATGTCTGCGCCACAGGTGCCCCCTTCCCTTCAAATCGGCTACTATGCTCCCCATGCCAAAGTTAGTTGACGTCACCGGTGGCGCAACTCCTCTTGCTTTTCTGAATGAGCAGCAGCGCGCGGCCGTGCTGCACGGTGATGGCCCTCTGCTCGTCGTAGCGGGCGCGGGCACGGGCAAGACGCGCGTCATCACCGAGCGCATTCGCTACCTTCTGGAAACTCAGCCCGATCTTGCCGGAGAACAAATCCTCGGCCTTACGTTTACCGAAAGAGCCGCGGGGGAAATGAAGTGGCGCGTCTCGCAAACGGTTGGCGAGCGCGGACAGAAAGTCCGGCTCAGCACGTTCCACGCTTTCTGCGCCACGATCCTCTCTGAGCTTGATCCCGGCGCTCGCGTGCTGGACCAAACGGATCACTGGATTCTGCTTCGCCGCAATCTTCACCTTTTGCAACTCGAACGCTTCGCGCGCCTTGCCGAGCCCGGCCAATTCCTCGGCGACTTCGTCAGTTTTTTCTCGCGCTGCCAGGATGAACTCGTCATGCCGGATGATTACCAGCGCTATGCGGATGAGCTTTCGGCGCGCGCGCGCCGCGCCATGGCATCCGGCTCCGGGATGGAACCCGACGCGACATTTTTGACGCAGGAAGAGGCCGCGCGGCAGCAGGAAATCGCGCGCGCCTATCGCGCCAGCGAACTTTTGCTGCGCGAGGGCCGCATGCTCACCTTCGGCTCGATGCTGCTTGGCGCCGTGCGCCAGATTGACGCCAACCCGGAATTCGCCAACATGCTACGCGACCGCTTCCGCTACATTCTGGTGGACGAATTTCAGGATACGAACATCGCGCAGCTCGAATTGCTCTGGCGGCTGGCCGGAACGCACCGCAATATCGTGGCCGTCGGCGACGACGATCAGGCCATTTACCGTTTCCGCGGCGCTTCCTTCGGCAGCTTCCAGATATTTCTGGAAAAATTCGCGGGCGTGCGCGGCACATCCGCAAAAACCGCTCCGGTGCAGGCTCTCACGAAGAACTATCGCTCGACCGAGCGCGTCTTGCGCGTCGCGAATCAAGTGATTTCTCTGAATGAAAAATCCGAGCTTTTCCCGAAGAAAACTCTCACCGCGTCAAAACCCGCCGGCGAAAAAGTACGCATTGTTGAACTGACCACCGCCGCGCACGAAGCGCGCTGGGTCGCGGAAGAAATCGCACGCCTGCACACCGCAAGCGCGGACTGGCGCACTTTCGCCGTGCTTTACCGCTCTCACACTCACCGCAATCTGCTGGTGCAGGAATTATCCAGGCGCCGCATTCCATTTGTAATCCGCAATCTTTCCATCCTGGAAAATACTTTGGTGAAGGACCTCATCGCATACCTGCGCTTGATCGCTTCGCCGGGCGACGATGTCGCTTGCGGACGCGTGCTCGCGATGCCGGGCTGGCATTTCGCGCCTTCCGATCTCGTGCGGCTGGCCGAGCGCGCCGCGAAGAACCGCGGCAGTTCGCTGTGGGACTCGCTCGTCGCGGCCGCCAACGATCCAACGCTTTCTGCTTCGTTTTCGCCGGACGCGCGCGGCAAAGAGCTCGTGGCCTTCATCGAGCGCATGCGAAAACGCGCGCGAAAACTTTCCGCCTCGGAGCTTTTCGCGGAACTGGCGGGTGAACTTGACCTCGGCGTGCAAGCCGGCCCTGACTTCCGTCCTTATCACGCGCGCCTGGCGGAATTCATCCGCGAATGGGAATCCAAGAGCGAGAAGCGAAGACTCGCGGATTTCGTGGAGTACCTCGATCTGTTCCAGGAAGCGGGAGGCCAAGTATCTTTAACGGAGGAACTCGGCAAGGACGCCGTGCAATTAATGACCGTCCACGCGGCGAAGGGATTGGAATTCGACCACGTTTTCATCCTGCGGCTCACCCGCGGCGCATTCCCCGTCTACGCCAGGAAACCAGTTCTCGAATTTCCCGATGAGTTGATGAAAGAGGAGCGCCCTCGCGGCGACTTCCACATCCAGGAAGAGCGCCGTTTGTTTTACGTGGCACTGACCCGCGCGCGCGAGCGCCTGACGCTCACCGCCGTCGTGGATAACAAGCGAAACAAACCTTCGACGTTTCTGGACGACATCATCGAGAACGCCGCGCTCGCGCGCCGCGATATCGAACGCCTTGCTCCCACACCTGAACCCGCTGCGCTAGAAACGGAATCCCTGACTGCTGGTGACTCCTCCGCCGCCGCAGAGAGCGAGCCCGAGCTTTTCCCCGCCGCCGGCGGCGAAGCCCATGTTTTTTCGGAAATCGCGCGATGGGCCCTCCAATACCGCCCGCCTATCTCTGAACCGCTGCAATTAAGCGCCTCGGCGATAGATACGTACAAGATGTGCCCGCAGAAATATTTATTCAGCTATCTCTGGAAACTCCGGTCCGGCCCGCGCGCCGCCATGAGCTTCGGCAGCGTGATGCACACAACCATCAAGCATTTTCTGGCGGAAGCGCGCAAGGGCCGCACGGTGGCCTTTGAAGAAGTAACGGTGATTTTCGAGCGCGAATGGACTCCCGCCGGATTTGAAGATAACTACCAGCAAGGTGAATACAAAAAAGCTGGGCTCGAGCAGCTTCGTGTTTTTCACGCGGGCATGATCGCCGACCCGCCGGAAATCGAAGCGCAGGAAAAAAGCTTCGAGCTGCCGATGGATGACAATATCGTCGTCACCGGCCGCATGGATCAAATCAACAAATTCGGCCCGGGACACCGCGAGATCGTGGACTACAAGACCGGCCGCCCGAAAACCATCGAGGAAGCGCGCAAGGATTTCCAGCTAAGCCTTTACGCGCTGGCGGCCCGCGAAGTGCTGGACTTCGCCCCCGCGCGATTGGTGTTTCATTACCTTCAGGACAATTCGCGCGTGGAAACTTCACGCGAAGAAAAAGATTTAAAGAAAACCCGCCAGATCATCGCAGAAACGGCCGCGAACATCCGCGCGGGGCAATTCGCTCCCGAGCCCGGCTTGTTCAAGTGCCGCAATTGCGCCTTTCGCGCCATCTGCCCGGCGCACGAGCAACAGTTCGTCCAGTTGGATGGCTAAAGCCTTTCACGCGGAAGGCGGGACAATCCAGAAACATAAAGGGCGCGTCCCGCATTCGCGAAACGCGCCCTGTTCTTGTGAGCCTTTTTACTCGCGCATTTTCCGAACTGTCGAATCTCCCCAGAGGCATTCCACATTCCGCGTAATCCAGAGCGTGTGCCCACTTTCTTCTATACGAGCAGAAGAAACGGAAGTCAAGAAAAATTCCAGCCGAAAATTTCTTGCAACGCGAAGGCGGCCGCGCTCTTCAAGCAAAGGTCAAGCGATTATCCTCAGAGAACGGATGTTTTCAAGGTTGCGGCACGGAATAATAACCGTTGCGCGCAAGCACTTCGAGTCCCGGCAGGCGTACGCGCACCTCGATCGAATGGAAAGTAATCACGTGGTCTTTATGATCCGGCGAGTAATACAGCACGTATTGGTTCCGCGCCTCGTCCGCGATTCTTGAATATAGAGCTTCAAGGTCACTGCGGCTGGAGGCATAGTAGACATCTCCTCCAGTGGAGTCTGCAAGGCGCCGCAGAACGTTGTGAATGCGGTCGGTTAGCGACGTGCCGATTCCAATCGAATACACGGTGACTTCCGACGAGATCAGCATTTTCACGGTGTCATTGAAATTATACATATTGCCTTTGGATTCGACTCCATCGGAGATCAGAAATATAACCCTCCGCCGGCCTTGCGCCCGGGTACGCAGCAATTGCGCCGCGGCGTACACTGCGTCATTAATGCTTTTGGTCCCGTTGCCGCCGATGGTGCCAATATTAGGAAGGGGCGGCGCATCCGGCGTCTGCGCCGAATTGATCTTCGGAAGCGGGGGCGAACCCGACGAATTGTCCGGCGGCAAAGTCGCGGTCGAAGAAACCTGCAATCGGTCGAGCTGCGTCAGAAGCTGATCGGGATCCCTGATGAAGTCCGTCAATTGCTGCGGGTGCAGGTCAAAGCGGACTAAGGCGGCCTCGTCATTCGGGCCAAAACCGCCGGCAATCGCGCGCACGCTGTCCTGCAATTCCTTCTGTGCCTTCGTCTTCAGGGCGTCGTCAAGCAAGATGACGGCGGATATCGGAACCGGTTGCGTTTCAACTTTCAAGATTCGTTGCTCCACATTGTCATCAAATATCCGGAAGTCATCAGGCCGCAGCGTAGGCACGATTTCCCCGTTGGCGTCCTTCACGGTAACCGGTACCGTTACCAGAGCGGAGCGTATGATAATCCCCGGGCCCTGCGTCTTCGGAGGCGTCGTCCCCTGCTGCGACGATGCTGCCTGAGAAAGAACGGAAAGCGGCAACCCCAGCATGGCGGCGCAAACCAGCGCCAGTATTTTTCGTGGACATTTCATCGGAGTACGGTCACCATTATCCGTGTCACGCATCTTCTTTTAGCCCCGTTGCATCCTAAGCCAATGGATGCTATGCGGAGAATTATACTATGCGATCTCGGCCTTTGATTTTTTTGTTCCTGATGACGGCCCTCGCCGCCGTATTCGCCTTGCTTCCGCCGGCGCCTTCCGCCGCGGCCGCTCCCGGCGCGCTCGCGGGCGGTCAGAGCCAAGCCATCCACGTTGGCGTTTCGCTGGTCAGCTTGTACACCACCGTGCGGGACAGCCACAAGAAAATCATCACCGACCTGGGTCAGAATGACTTCCGTATCTTTGAGGACGGCACCGAGCAAAAGGTGGCCTTCTTTTCCCGCGAGAAAACCCTGCCTCTCACCATGGGTATGTTGATTGATACCAGCGGCAGCGAAGAAACCATGATTGGCGCCGAGCAGCAAGCGGCCACTCAGTTCCTTCAACGGGTCATGCAAAAGAAGGACGAGGCGATGGTCATCACATTCGACCTGGACGTTGACCTGCTTTCTGACTGGACCGGCGATCTTCCAACTCTGGAACGCGCCATCCGCCGTGCGAGAATAAACACAGGAGGCGGTGGTGGTCAGGTCACGCCAGGCCCGTTTCCAACCAGCGGAAGCGGAGGAACCAATTTCTACGACGCCGTTTACCTTGCGTGTCAGAAGATGTCCGGCGAAGCGGGCCGCAAAGCCCTCGTGATCCTCACCGACGCCGAAGATAATGGCAGCAAAATAAAGCTGGAAGAAGCGGTTGAGGCCGCCCAACGCGCGGATACCGTCATCCACGTCCTGCTAGTCGCCGCTCGCGGTTTCGGCTTCGGAGCCGGGGGCGACATGGCCGTGGCGAGGAGACTAGCCGAGGAAACCGGTGGCCGCGCCATAGACGTCCGCAATGACAAGGACCTGCTGAAGGCTTTTGATGAGATTTCGGAAGAGCTGCGAAGCGAGTACTCGCTCGGCTATTACCCCACCAACAGCAAGTTGGATGGCACTTACCGCAAAATCAAAATTGAAGTGTCCAACAAGGATTACAAGGCGCTGACTCGCAAAGGCTATTACGCCCAACAGGAAGGCAACTGACCCGGCGCTGGCCGGACTGCTCCAGTTGTCGATGGCGCCCGGCATTTCTTCCGTCGCGGTGTTCTATACTTTAATGCCTCACGGATGGGAATAGCTCCTTTGCGAACAATACAAGAGAATCTCGCGCCACTTCAATTCCCTGACGAGTTTGCAGGTTGCGCGGTCACGTTCGCCGGTACTGCGTAATAGCCCTTCCGCGTCCGGACTTCAAGTTCCTTGTGCCCGACCACCTCGATCTTGATCTTGCGGAATTTGCCATCCGCTGACGCATTGGCCGGGCTATAGGCGAGCAAATATTGATTGCGCAACTCCGTTCCAATATTCATAAAAGACTGCGCCACATCATCTACGTGATACGGGAAAAACGCGCGGCCCCCGGTTTCATCTGCGAACTGTTCGAGGACCTTGTCACCATCTGTCTTTGCCCATTTCCGGTCCATGAGCTGGCCGGAATCTTTGGCGTCCTCGGAAATAACCCACTGGATGCTCGTGCTGATGGCATAAACCACGCCCGCTCGTTCCACTGAGTCATTGGCATCTTCGCGGCTGTGCGAACTGAGATTATCTTCGCCGTCGCTGATGACCACCAGCACGCGCCGGACTTCGGGAGAACCAGTCTTGGGTGCCGGAGCAGTCGATAGCAATTCCGAGGCTTCGACCATCGCGTCATACAGGGCCGTCCCGCCTCCCGCGCGCTGCGCGCTAATGACTTTGTGCAACTTTTCGACGTCGTTCGTATAGCTCTGGACGACTTGCGGCTGGCTGTCAAATGTCATTACGAACGCCAAGTCTTTCTCGGGCCTGAGAACGTTGTAAAGGAAATCAATCGCGGCATCCTGTTCAAATTGCAAACGCGGACGAATGCTATTGGAAGTATCGAGCAGCAAGCCCACACGCAACGGCAGATCGGTTTGGCGGCTGAAGAATTTTATTTCTTGGGGCCGGTTATCTTCCAGAATGCGAAAATCGGCGCGATCGAGGTCGATGACAAATTTCTGCTTGTGATTCACCACAGCGAGAAACACATCCACTTCCGAAACTGTCTTGCGCACGACCGTACCGGATTGATCTTGCCCGGCCGCGAGCGGCGCCGTCGCGGGGGGCGGCGGTGGTGTCTGTTGCTGCCGCGGCGGCACGGCCGCACCTGCGGATGCCAATAAAATGATGACGAAAAAAACTCCGAACGTGCGGCGCATGGGGTCCCCCTGCTGTGTCTCGATTATAGGTACGCTTGGAGAGCAGCGTCAATCGCCGGCTGTCCCGCGCCAGTTGCGGAAGCTACTTCCGCAAGATAAGCGCGCAGCCCGCCTTCAAGCGGCGCGCGGAATGACACAGGCTCTCCTTTAGTTGGATGCACAAAACCGATCCGCGCAGCGTGTAAAAATGGCCGTCCCAGTGGTGCAAGGCTGCGGCCCGCCACATTGGGCTCGCGGGGCGCGCCGTAGACAGTGTCTCCAACCACGGGATGGCCAATCGCGGCCAGATGCACGCGGATCTGATGCGTGCGCCCCGTGTGCAGACGTATCTCAAGCAGTGTAAAACCTCCCAGGCGTGCGAGCACGCGCCAGTCCGTGCGCGATTCCCGCCCTTCACGGCGCCGGGTGGTCATCCGCGTCCGCCGAAGAAGATCCCGCGCCACGGGTAGCTCGATCCTCCCCGCGTCCTCCTTCATGCGCCCGTGTACCAGCGTCAAGTAAACCTTTTCCACCTCACGCGCCCCGAATTGCTTGGAAAGCGCGCGGTGCGCGGCATCGTTACGGGCCACGACCAACGTTCCTGAAGTGCCGCGGTCAAGCCGGTGGACGATGCCTGGCCGCACCGCTCCCCCAGTCGAAGAAAGCTTTCCTAACCGGTGTAGCAGCGCGTTCACCAATGTTCCGCGCGATTGTCCGCCGCCCGCATGCACGATCATCCCCGCGGCCTTGTTGACGACAACCACGTCTTCATCTTCATACAGGATATCGATGGAGATCTCTTCAGGCTCGGCAGCCAGCGCCGGACGAGCCGCTACTTCAATCTGCACGCTCGCGCCTTCTTCCACGCGATGCGACGCCCGCGCCTCGCGTCCCGCGATAAGCACCCGGCCTTCCACAATCAATTCCTGGATTCGCGTTCGGCTGAGTTCCGGCAGGCGCGCGGCCAGATACCGGTCAAGCCGCTGCCCAGCTTCCGCGGCCGTTACGCGCAGATGCTCGACGTGGATGTTGTTGATTGGAATTTCTCGCATGGCATTTCAATCGGACCGCCGGTTTATTTGCTTAGCGCTCCTCGGAGGAAGCAGCGTGGCTTTGCAGGAAAATCAGCTCGACGGCAACTAGGACGGCTCCTACCGTGATCGCCGAATCAGCGACATTGAATGCAGGCCATTGGTATCTGGCGGTGTGGAGATACAGAAAGTCGGTCACTTTGGAATAGAGAACTCGATCGTACAAATTGCCCAGCGCCCCACCCAAAATGAGCGCCACGCCCGTCTGGGCCATTGCCCCGCCAGCGCGGTCAGAAAAGAGCAGCCACGCCAGCAATACGCAGACCAGCAGTGTGGAAATGGAAAGCAGCGCCGTCATCCACGCCGACGGTGAATCGGCGAGCACACCGAACGCCAGACCCGGGTTGCGCGTATGAACGAGCGAAAAGAAGTTGGGAATTACCACACGGCGGTAATCGAGCGATGTGGATCTTTCCACGGCGTACTTCGTTGCCCGGTCGGCGGCGAAAGCCCCGAGCGTGAACCACATCCAGCGTATGTGTGAACGCTCCATAAGGATTTAGGATGCCGTAGCGGGCCCGCCAAGCAGCGATTCCACGACTGGCAGACAGCGCTCGCACACCGTCGGAAATTTGGCGCTATCGCCGACATGCGTCGAGTAATTCCAGCAGCGCTCGCACTTTGTGCCGTCCGCGCGGCGAATCGCAATAAAGAGCCCTGGCATACCCGCCGCGGCCTTTGCGTCTTCAGTCGGCGCCGAAACCGTCTCCACTTGAGAAACAATAAATAGCGCCGGCAACCATTTGGCATAGTCGCCTAGCAGTTGGAGAAGTTTCCCTTCCGCCGCCAGAACGACTCGTGCTTCAAGCGCTCCACCGATTTGTTTCCCGGCGCGCGCGGCCTCCAGCGCCTTCAACACTTCGGCGCGCACGGCCGCGAGCGTAGCCCAATTCTCCGCTTTCTTCGCGTCGAATCCGGCGGAAAGTTCGGCCGGGTTGCGAAACTCCGCTATGTGAACGCTTCCCGGCGCGCCGGGTAGCTTTGGAAAATGCTTCCAAATCTCTTCGGATGTGAAAACCAACAGCGGCGCCATCAACCGCAACAAAGCATCGGCAATCCGCCAAACAGCCGTCTGCGCCGAGCGGCGCTCTCGACTCCCCTTGGCGAACGTGTAGAGACGGTCCTTCAGCACATCAAAATAGAAGGAACTCAGCTCGACCACCGCGAAATCGTGCAACGCATGGAAAACGCGGTGGAACTCGAACCCTTCGTACCAACCCTGGCATTCGCGCACGAGCGTTGCTGTGCGCTCGAGCATCCAGGCGTCAAATTCCTCCAGCTCTTTTTCCGGCACGGCGTCGCGCGCTGGATCGAAATCACCAAGATTGCTGACCGCGAATCGAAACGTATTGCGGATTTTTCGGTAGGACTCCGCAAGTTGCTGCATCACATTTTCCGACATCCAAATATCGGCCGTATAATCGTGCGCCGCCACCCACAGCCGCAGCAGATCCGCTCCCCACTTCTCGCATACCTCGCTGGGCAGCACCACGTTGCCGAGCGACTTCGACATCGGCCGGCCCTTTTCATCCAACGCCCAGCCATACGTCAGCACTCCACGGTACGGGCTTGCTCCGCGCACGCCTTCCGCGACCAGCAATGAGCTGTGAAACCATCCGCGAAACTGGTCCGGCCCTTCCAGATAAAGATCCGCGGGCCAGGGTAGCTCTGCCGAACCCAGCACACTCAAATTTGAACAGCCCGAATCGAACCAAACATCAAGAATGTCATTTTCCTTGCGCCACTCCGCCCCACCGCAAGTGCAGCGCGTTCCCGGCGGAAGAAGCTCTTCCGGAGTATGTGAAAACCAGGCGTCCGCGCCTTCGCGCTTGAACCATTCGATTACGTTTCGCAGCGCGGCAACATTGTCAAAAAGCTTTCCGCATTTCCCACAATAAAAAACAACGATGGGCACGCCCCAAAAGCGCTGCCGCGAAACGCACCAGTCAGGCCGCTCCGCAAGCATCTGGCGCATACGCTCCTCGCCCCACCCTGGAATCCAGCGCACGCCCGGTACTGCGCCAAGCGCCAATTCTCGCAGCGTGAGCGCGTTTGCCCCGGCCATCTTGCTCGTGCCATCCAGGCGAATGAACCATTGCTCCGTCGCGCGGTAGATCACCGGATTGTGACATCGCCAGCAGTGCGGGTAGCTATGCGTAAGTTTCGCTTCGCCGGCCAGCATCCCGCGATCGCGCAGCAGCTTCACGATAATCGGATTCGCTTCAAAAACAGTCTTGCCCTTGTACTCCGGCAAGCCCTCGGTATATCGCCCGTGGTCGTCCAGCGGCGCATACGTCTCCAACCCGTACCGCTGCCCCGTTTGGTAATCCTCCACGCCATGTCCCGGCGCGGTATGCACGATTCCCGTCCCTTGATCGAGCGTTACGTAATCGGCCAGCACCGCGGGCACGCGCAAATCCTTTAGGAACGGATGTGAGAATTGCATCCCTTCAAGCTCGCGGCCCTTCCACGATCCGCGCACATTCGTAGTTTCCAATCCAATGTCCTTCGCCAGTGATGCGACTCGCTCGGCTGCCACAAGCAACGCGCCCTGCGCTGTTTCTGCCACCACATATTCATAATCAGGATGAAACGCCAGCGCGCGATTGTGCGGCAGCGTCCACGGTGTCGTCGTCCAGATGAGTGCGTCCACTCTCGCGCCCAGTTTCGACGCCGCTTCATCACCCACCACGGGAAACTTCACCCAGATCGAGGGACTGGTGTGATCCTCATACTCCACTTCCGCTTCCGCAAGCGCCGTCGAATCGTGAATGCACCAGTAGACCGGCTTGAGCCCACGATAGACGTAGCCTTTTTCCAGGAATGTCAGGAACGCGTCCGCGATGCATGCCTCGTACTCATGGCTCATCGTCAGATACGGCTTTTCCCATCGGCCAAAAACCCCCAGGCGCTTGAAGTCACGCCGGTGCTGATCAACGAAGCGCATCGCAAACTCGCGGCACATCTTGCGGAACTCGGCGGGACTCACCGCTCCCTTTCGCCCCAGTTCCTTTTCCACCTGCGTTTCAATCGGCAATCCGTGGCAATCCCAACCCGGCACGTAAGGCGCGCGGAAACCCGCCATGGTCTTGGATTTCACCACCATGTCTTTCAGGATTTTGTTCAGCGCGGTGCCCAGGTGAATCGCGCCTGTCGGATAAGGCGGCCCGTCATGCAGTACATACGTCGGCGCTCCCGCCCGCGCCTCTTGAATCTTCGCGTAAAGCCCCTGAGCTTCCCATTCAGCAAGTTGCACAGGCTCCGCCTTCGGCAAGCTCGCCTTCATCGGAAAGTCTGTTCGTGGCAGATTTAGCGTACTTTTTAGATCAATCGGGTTCGCCATTGTCTCTTCTGGCCCGCGCAAAGCCAAAGGCTGCGCTTCCGCGCGCGTCGTCAATTCACTGCATCCCTTGCTTAAGATACTGTCCATGCTATCAATGAACACCCTTCTCCGCCAAACGCAGTCACTACCGGTAGTAGGTCAGTTTCCGGTTGAGCTCGCAGCCGAAAGCGGAAACTGACCCATCACCCAGTAAATGGTTCGCGATTGCGCTTGATCTCCTGCAACCCCTGGTGCAACAACCGCGTCTATCCCATCGGGAACGGCGAGTGGATCTCACAAAGGAGAATATGCGGGACTCGGCGAAAGTCTCCATCCAAATCCGTGGATCTTGAAACGTTGCCGGGCGTCCGCAACCACTGTCATGAGCGCAGAAGAAAGCATCACGCCCAAACCCGGCCCGGATTCACCCAACAACTCGAATGATTCTTCTCTCGTAAACCGATTCTCCACCCGCCTTCTGCTACAGCGCGGTAACTCGCGGGCAGGATTTTCTTTCTAACATCAGAGATCTCCTCACCGTACGTGCTCCGAGGTTCGCCGGCGCTGCTTCCGGCGGCCACGATGTCTGGCTAAAGGATGAAAACCAGGGCCGCTCTCAGATTGCATCCTTTGCCCTGCACGGCGGGCTGGGATTGTTGCTCCTCCTCGTTACTTTCGCGCCGAATCTCCCAAACCCTCCAAGCGTGATTCCCCGGTCCGGCCCTTTCTTTGCGCCCACTCCCTACAATCTCAGACAACTTCTCGCACCACGAAGCGCCAGCCCGGACGGCGGAGGTGGAAGTGGCGGCGAACGAAGCTTAATTCCGCCCACTGCAGGCCAGGTGCCTTCATTCTCAAACCGTGAACAGATCGTCGCCCCTTCCGCCCATACCAACCTAAATGCGGTTTTACTCGTCGCGCCAACTGTCGTTGGTCCGGACCAACTTCACGTTATCAATCCAAATCTGAAGAACTGGGGAATTCCCAACGCGACAGCGGAGACTGGTTCTGACGGCCCCGGCTGTTGCTCCGGCATCGGAACGCATGATGGCACTGGAGATGGAATTGGCCGCGGTCCGGGCGCTGGCTCCGGCGCTGATGGCGGATGTTGCGGAGAAGGCTCAGCCGGAATCGGCACGGCAATCCGCTACCCCGAATGCGCGTATTGCCCGAAACCGGAATACTCCGAAGAAGCCCGCCTGGCCAAGTACCAAGGTTCAGTCATGCTGAGCGTTATGGTTCTCGCGAATGGTAAGCCGGGAAAAATCGAAATCCTTACGAGTCCTGGCATGGGACTCGGAGAAAAAGCTGTCGAAGCCGTTCGCAACTGGCAATTCAAACCCGCGATCGGCCGGGATGGCAAGCCAGTCGCAACAGTCGTGGCCGTCGAACTCGTTTTTCAGCTTTTTTAGCGGTGTGTTGTCTTTCTGACTTTCTAGCTGATCGCTGAGTAACCGCGTGTGTCCAGGCGCGCACCGATGATACGCATGCTCCGCGTTTCGTGCGCTTCGCTGCGTGAAGCGGTATGCTTTAGGATAGACATGCTCAAGCCGGGACAAATGGTGCGGGTAAATCTGGCGGGGATGCAGGTGGGCGCGGTGTTGTTTCACGCGGCGGTTACAGACGCTGTAGGACACGTCGTGCGGCAATCCTCGGAGCAGCCGGAAGTTTATGTTGTGAAGTTGTTGTTCTCTTTCAAAGGCGTAAGCGAAGTGGAAGTGCCGGCGGAACGGGTTCGTCCCGCGTAACTTCCCGGGCGGTTGCCTGTGTTAAGCCGCTAACTTTCCATTCGTGCGCCATGGAATTAGAATGACGCTTCTGCAGGATTGCTTTGCCATCTCGGCGCGGAGGCTAGAGTGATTCACCGCTACGTCTTCCATAATGACCGCGTACTCCCCATCGAGCAGATAAGGCTTTCGCCGGGACAGGCGGGGCTGCTTTCCGGTTGGGGTTTATTTACCACCTTGCGGGTTCGCGGCGGAGTGCCCTTCGCCTTCGAGCGCCACTGGGCCCGGCTGCAGCGCGATGCCGCGCGCACCCGTGTGCCGTTTCCATTCGACGCCGAAACCGTGCGCGGCCACCTTTACTCCGTTCTAAGCGCCAACGAAGTGGTCGAGGGCACAATCCGGATTTATGCCATTTACAACAAAGTTGGCTTCTGGCAAAGCGATGAGCCCGCGCCGCAGGTGGACCTTATCCTTTACTCCGCGGGATTGCCCAGCTATAAGGACCCGGTTCGCCTGGGTCTGCGCGAACATGGCCGCCATGCGGCTTCGCCGCTCGCCGGAGTGAAAGTCACTTCGTGGCTGAACAATGTTTGGAATCTGGCCGAAACTCAGCAGGCTGGATTCGACGAAGTTCTGCTGCTCAACGAGCGCGGCGAAGCGGCTGAATGCACCGCGGCCAACATTTTTTGTTTGCGTGGCGGGCGCGTGCTGACCCCGCCGCTTTCCTCCGGATGCCTCGAGGGAGTCACGCGGGGCGTGCTCCTGGAAATCGCGCAATCCGCTGGCCTGCAAGCAGTTGAACAAACGCTGATGCCCGAAGATCTGTACGCAGCGGACGAAGTTTTCATTTCCTCAACAAACCGCAATCTTCTCGGCGTGTGCGAAATCGCGGGCCACAAGTTTGCGAACGCGCCCGGACCCGTGACGCTCAAGCTCGAAAAAGCTCTCGCGGCCTATATGACGGAATACGTGGCGGCGCATTCCGTGAAAAGTGACGCTGCCTTGTCTCCCCGCCAATAAGCTGCGGGGCGCCTGCCCAAACCAAGAAACAGCAACGCAATACCCGCCGAATGCGTCTATAATGTGGGTACCCAATTACGGGCCTCGCCCGGCCATGTCCAGCAGCCGGGGGTTAGCCCGGTTTCATGCATGACTTAGAAAACTGAGGAGACTCCAAAATGAAGAAGACAGGAATATGCCTCGCGGCGCTTTGCGCGTGCGCGTTGCTGCTTTCGGTCGTAGCGGTTTACGCTACCCCGCAGGCTCCCGCTAATGTGGCCGGCGCATGGACGATTACCATGGCTCCGCCAGCGGGCGGCGGCGGTGGTGGCGGCAATGGTGGTGGCGGTGGCGGCGGGCGTCGTGGTGGTGGTCCGCAAGTGATCAATCTGAAGCAAGATGGTTCCAAGCTCATGGGGAGCATGGCGGGACGCGGCGGAGGCCCCGAGGTTACCTTTGAAGGAACTGTCACCGGTAATGATCTAACGTGGACCGTAAAGCGCACCAACCAAAATGGCGACGAAATCACTTCGACTTACAAGGCCACCGCGGACGGCGACAACATGAAGGGGACTGTAACCTCTTCCATGGGGAACGGAACACCGCGCGACTTTACAGCTACACGCGGCCACTAAGTTAAACCTCTGCAAACGGGCTTCACGCGCTGATTGGAATTGTTCTTCCAGCGGCGCGATATAGCTCTTGGGCGCGCTCTCAACTTGAGGGCGCGCCTTTTGTTTTTTGCCGGCCCGGCTCCGCGGCGCCAAAGACGTGTTAACATGTCCGGCCCAAGAGCACTTATGTCCGAAACAATCTTCAATCCCAGGATGCCTGAGGCTGTATTGCCGGAAGCGGTGTTGGAAGTAATCGCGCCGGACGGCAACCGCTCCGTGATGCCCATAAATCGCTCGCCGTTCCTGATTGGCCGCGGCGCTGACACCGGCAACCACGTGCAGCTTGCCGACCGCCGCATTTCCCGCCAGTGCGCCGCGCTGATTTTTGACGGCCGCTCTTTCCGCCTCGAAGACCGCGGACAGAAGCGCGGCCTTTTCATTAATGGATTGAAAGCGGCGGAATCCGCGACGCTGCGTGACGGCGATTCCATCAGCTTCGGCCTGCCGGATTCCTACGAGCTTATTTTCCGGTCGGACGATGCATCCCTTCCCAAACTCCTCAACCGCATGGAGCACCTGACGGGGACCGACACCGGCGGGGGTGGCTTGCGCAACCTGAACCTGCTCCTGGAAGCGACCGCCATGATGCACTCACACATGCCGCTGGAAACCATTCTGGCGAACATGGTGGATCAGGCGATCAATCTGACGGACGCCGACCGTGGCCTCTTGCTCGAGCCTACCGAGGACGGCGCCACGCGCGTGCGGGTGGCGCGGCAACGCGGAGGCGTCACGCTTCCCAGCGAGGGTGTTGAACCGAGCAAAACCGCGATTCGGGCCTCGCTCGAGCAGAAGCGCGGCGTGGTGACGGAGGACGTCGCCCTGGCCGACCAGAACCTGCAGGCCGCGCACAGCGTAATCGCGCAGCGGCTTCGCGCCGTGGTCGTGATTCCGCTTTTTGCCGTGGGCGAGCGGAGCATCAGCGATTCGGAAATCGCGCGGCCGGGCCAGTTGCTTGGCGTCCTTTACATGGATAGCCGGAAACCCGCGGCGTTCTCAAAACTCGAGCGCAAGATTCTGGATACTCTGGCCGCCGAGGCCGCGATCGTTATGGAAAACGCCCGCCTCGTTGTGCTCGAGCGCGAACGCGAGCGGCTCGAGCGCGAAATCGGCATCGCGCGCGATATCCAGCGCGCTTTGCTCCCGGCGGAGTTCCACCATTATTCCTATCTGGAAGTTATAGGCAGCAACCAATCGTGCCTCGAAGTCGGCGGTGACTACTACGATTTGTTTGATATGGGCCCGGAGCGCATCGCGTTCGTGCTCGCCGACGTTTCCGGAAAGGGTCTGGGCGCGGCGCTGATGACGACCATGCTTCAGGGAGCCCTTTCAGCCACCACATTCGGCCAGCACCCGGCGGAAACTTTCGCGCACATCAACAGTTTTTTGTGCAACCACGCGCAGGTCGAACGCTACGCCACTATGTTCTTCGGCACGCTCGACGCCGATGGCCGTCTGGAATACATCAACGCCGGGCATCCTTCGCCGGTGCTGGTTCGCAATGGGCAAGTGGAAACTCCGTTCCCCGCGGCTTCTTGCCCTGTGGGGCTTATACCGGACATGGAATTTTCCAGTTCGGTCGTCATGCTGCAGCCCAGTGATATGCTCGTGCTGTTCAGCGACGGCGTCAGCGAAGCGATGGATCCGGAACAAAACGAATTCGGCGTCGAACGCTTGAAGCAGGCGATTGCGAGCGTGATGGCCGCCCCTGTTGGCGATATGCAGGAAGCCATCCTGGACTCTGTGCGGCAATTCGCCAGGGGCGCCCGCCAAGCGGATGACGTAACCCTCCTTCTTCTCCGCTACACCGGGGCTGCCGCGGGGCTTCGGCCCGCCGCGGACTGATTCCCTTTTCCTGATGGTTTTCCACTTTCAACCTGTCGAGGAACTTCCAGTCCAACTCCGGGTTGTATCTATTGAGCCCAAGCTGTATCTATATAGAGTAGGCGATGCCCCGCCCTGGTTTGCGCCTGAAGGAGTGACCCGCCATGCGATATGGAAGGTCCTGCACACCAGCCGGACGGTTCCTGCATTTTGGTGCAGCTGGTTTTCTCTCCGCGGCTCTTCTTGCCGCGCCGTTTCTGACGCTGGCCTGGGCGCCAGTTGAAGCATGGGCTGCCGATCCAGACATTTCCTCATCGCCGGTTTCCGCCACATCAAACGATAAGAATTCTGCTCCTGACGCGAACGCCTGGAAGGGCCGCTTGCCCATCACGGAGTTGAGCGAAGACGAAGCCATCACGCACGCGCTGGATCGGCTGGGCTACGGCGCCCGGCCCGGCGACGTTGAGCGCATCAGGCAAATAGGTCTGGAAAAGTGGATCACCCAGCAATTGCATCCCGAGACGATCAACGACAAAGCGACGGAAGATCGCCTGACCGAATACCGCACGATCTCGATGCCTGCGGCAGTTCTTGAAAATGAATATCCCCGTCCCAACGTCGCCGCCAAGCGCATGGGTGTGACGGAAGACGAATACAACAAGCGCCAGAAGGATTTGTTCAATCCTCCGCAAGGCATGCGCCCCCCCGAAGACCGCCGTCCGCAAGTCCTCGTGAACGAGTTGACGATGGCCAAGCTCACGCGCGCCATTTACAGCGAACGCCAGTTGCAGGAGCAGCTTGACGATTTCTGGTTCAATCATTTCAACATTTATGCGAACAAGGACCAGGAAATTTATCTGGTCGGCTCATTCGAGCGCGATGCGATCCGCCCGTATTTATTCGGCAAGTTCGGGGACATGCTTGGCGCCACAGCACACAGCCCCGCCATGCTGGTTTATTTGGATAATTGGCTGAGCGCTGATCCAACCGCGGTCGAGCGCGCAAAACATCCCACACCCGATCAGAAGCGCGCGTGGAAGGATCTGCCGGCCATCGGGAACAAGCGCGGGCTGAATGAAAATTACGGGCGCGAGCTGATGGAGCTGCACACGCTTGGCGTGGATGGCGGCTATTCGCAGCAGGACGTGATTCAAGTTGCGAAATGTTTTACCGGTTGGACGGTGCGTGATCCGAATGTTAAGCCCGAGTTCGTGTTTGATCCGCGTCTTCATGATTCCGCGCCGAAAACCGTGCTGGGCAAAAGAATCAAGGCTGGCGGCGAAAAAGACGGCGATAAAGTGCTCGATTTGCTCGTCGCGCAAAAAGCAACCGCGACCCACATCTCCCACGAGCTGGCGGAGCGCTTCATTGCCGATAATCCGCCCCCGGCGCTGGTGGCGAGAATGGCCAAGACGTTCGAGAAAACAAAGGGTGACTTGCGCGAAACAGTTCGCACCATGATTTATTCGCCAGAATTCTGGTCCCGCGCCAGCTACCGGGCCAAAATCAAAACTCCATTCGAGTTGGTAGCCTCCGCCGCGCGCGCACTCGGCGCCGACGTGGATTCCCCTACCACTCTGGTCAGCTGGGTGACGCGCATCGGCGAGCCGCTCTACCAGTGCGTGCCGCCCACAGGCTACAAGGATGACGCCGCCACTTGGGTAAATACCGGCGCTTTGCTCAACCGCCTTAATTTTGCAATGACGTTGGCTGGCAACCGCCTGCGTGGATCGTCCGTGGATCTTCCCTCGCGGATGGGCGGCGATGTCGGCAACGATCCGAAGGCCGCGATGGACCGCGCAGTGGACACGTTCCTCGGAGGCCAGATATCCGACGCATCCCGCGCTACGCTCGAGAAAGGCTCCACCGATCCGCGAGTGCTCCACGCCAAACTCGACGACCCCGTGCGGCAAATTGATCTCGGCGTGATCACCGGCCTGGTCTTGGGCACTCCTGAATTCCAGCGCCGCTAATTTTCCACGGCGCTGGATCGGCATCATTGCAACTGTCCCCAACCCTGATAGAATCGCCCGCGAACCCGGGAACCATCCTTAAGCAATTCAGCCTTGGAAAGGATTCCATGAGTCAAAATTACGGAAATCACCGCAAATTTGTTCCGATATACCATTTCATTGCGGGGCCGATATTTCTGATCAATCTGGGTTGGTCCGTTCGCAACATGGTGAAGAACCCTACCGCCGGCACTGTGATCACCGCGCTCGTTGCTTTGGCGCTGATCATTCTTTTCCTGTGCGTGCGGCTATTCGCCAATACGGTTCAAGATCGCGTTATTCGTTTGGAAGAGCGTTTGCGAATGGCCACGGTGCTTCCATCCGACTTGCGATCGCGCATCCCCGAATTCACAAAAGATCAGTTGATCGGCCTGCGATTCGCCGGCGACGCGGAATTGCCCGCGCTGGCCCGCAAAGTCTTGGACGAGAAAATCGCGAACCGTGAAACCATCAAGAAATTGGTCCAGGACTGGCGAGCGGACAATCTTCGCGCGTAACCACTTGAGAATGTGCAGCGCCAATTTGGCGCCGCTGAATTTCTTACTTTTGAGAGCATCCTCACGCTCTACGATGAGCCCCAGGCTCCCGCCTGGGGGCAGAGTGATCCTCGGCGCTCAGATCTGCTTGTTAATTTGAAAAATTAAAGATCTAAACAGCGCCGCCTAATATCCCGTCTGGCGCGCGCTTTCGCGGTAGCTGCACCAAGTGCAGCCTTCTGTCGTTGGGGGAGGCGCATCCAAATCGAGCACCGACGCTACTTCATCCAGAAACTTTAGAAACACATCGTGGCTGAACGGGATTTCCGCCCAGCTCAGTGAACCAGAAAACGACGCGGCGTTTGCTTGTGACGAAAACGACTGCGGCTCAAAGATGAGCAATCCCAGCCGCCGGACCGGCCGCAAAGCAAGATACCCTGGTGCGGGATTTTCAAGCGCGTAGGCATACGCGCTGAGCTGGCGCGTATATGTTTCCACGTTGCGGCCCGAAACCGAAGTCGTCTTGAAATCCACCACGGCGATCGAACCATCATCAAAGCGAATGAGCGCATCCAGCTTGCCGCGAATCTGAATGCCGGAATCTCTGTTCGGCCTCCGGATGGGAAGTGATTGCACTCGCTGGTCGCCGCAATCGAGCGTACCCGGCGGCAAGTGCGGCAGAACCTCCTCGGTGCGCTTGCCGTCAAACCGCATACGCATTTGTGCGTCAATCGCCTGAAATATCTTGGGAAACGCGCCCGGGCGCGTGTATTTCTGAGTCACCTTGAGGTAGTAGCACCGCCGGCATTCCTGCCACAGAAAACCAAACTCGGAAGGGCTCAGCGTCCACACGCGCTTCGGCGCCGGCTCCGCAAATAATCCTCGTTGTTCACCGCTCATTTAGGCGGTTCTCCTTGCACGAAACCAAAAAGCATCACTTCATACCACACTTCTACCGGATGCGGTGAATAGGCCGCATGCATCTTCCAACTATAATCGGTCACAAGTTTCGTTCCCCGGCCATCCTTGTGATAGTCTGCCCGCCAATAGCCCCGCCGCATAGTATTTCCCGCCCGGGGCGTGAGGAACAAATATGCAGAATGCCGCACTGGGACTGATCATATTAATTGTTGCCGGCGCCATGAACGGCAGCTTCACTTTGCCCATGAAATTTACGCGTAGCTGGGCGTGGGAAAACACCTGGCTCGCGTGGACTCTCTTCGCGCTCTTCTTCATGCCGCCGGTCGTCACGTTCATCTCGCTTCCGAATATCCACGAGGTTTACTCGCAAGCGGGCATGGAGCACGTTGCATTACTTGTCGCCGCGTGCGGCGCAGGCTGGGGCATCTCACAGGTTTTCTTCGGGCTTGCGGTTGAAGCTGTCGGAATTGCCCTGGCGTTCTCGGTGATTCTCGGAATTGCCGCGGCCGTCGGAGGTGTTGTGCCGTTGCTGAGAGATCATCCCGACAAAATCTTTTCTTCGGGCGGCCTTGGAGTTCTTGGTGGACTGGCGCTCGTAATCATCGGCGTGGGAATTTGCGCCGTAGCCGGACGCAGGCGCGAGAAAGCGCTTGGATTGGGGCCGCAAGCGGGAAAAGCATCCCTCGGGATGGGCCTTCTCTATTGCCTATTTAGCGGACTCGGATCGGCTCTCGTTGGAATTGGATTGGATACGGGCAAGCCGCTGGTGGATGCAAGTATCGCGCATCAAGGAAGCGTGCTCTGGGCCCCAATGATCGCATGGCTTCCGCTGATGGTCGCCGGGGGCATTCCAAATCTTATTTACTGCCTCTATCTGATTCGCAAGAACCGGTCCGGCAGTAAATTCTCTCTTCCTTCCACCGGCGGATACTGGCTTCTGGCATTCGTGATGGCGTTTTGCTGGTTCGGCAGCACAGTGATGTACGGAATCGCGAAAGATTTGTTTGGCTCCTGGGGCACATCGCTCGCGTGGCCGATGTTCATGTCACTCATCGTGATCACCGCCAGCATCCACGGCATCCGCACCGGCGAATGGAAGAACACGGGCAAAACTCCACTCCGCATTCAGTTGGGCGGCTTGGCCGTGCTCATCCTGGCTGTGATTGTTCTTCAACTTGCTGGCCAGTGGGTTTCTTAGCCCTCATGGAAATCAACGGAGACGCGCGCGGTGGCTGACATTCTCTATCTCGGCGTGGACATCGGCGGCACGAAAGTCGCCGCTGGATTGGTGGACGCCGCTGGCGAAATCATTTGCAAGGGCCGCGCAGCCATGAACGCGCACGGTACGGCGGAAGAAGGGCTCGCGTCCGTCATCGCCGCGATGAAGCAAGCGATGGAGCTGGGCCGCGCCGCGCGGCCCGGATTTAAGCTGGGCGGCGTCGGCATCTGCTCGCCCGGTCCGCTCGATCCGCGAACCGGAGTGGTCATCAATCCTCCGAATCTACCCTGCTGGCGCAATTTTCCGCTCGCCGAAAAAGTCAGCAGCCAATTTGGCGTTCCCGTGCTCGTGGAAAATGACGCCAACGCCGCCGGCCTCGCCGAAGCCATTTGGGGCGCGGGGCGCGGCTACCATGCCGTTTTCTACGCCACGCTTGGCACCGGCATCGGAACCGGCCTTGTGATTGACGGACGCATTTACAATGGCCGCACCGGTTCGGCGACTGAAGGCGGCCACGTCACGATTGATCATCACGGGCCGAAATGCGGCTGCGGCAAATTCGGCTGCATCGAAGTGCTCGCTTCGGGACCCGCCATTGCAGTGCGTGCGCGTGCAAAAATCGCCGCGGCGGGAACGCGCGGCGCACGCCTGGTGGAATTAGCTGGTGGCAACGCCGCTCAAATTCAATCGGAGCACGTCGCGGCAGCGTGGCGCGCGGGCGATCCGCTCGCGAAGGAAATCCTCGCAGAAACTTTTGACCTGATCACCGTCTGGCTCGGCAACATCATTGATTTGCTCGAGCCCGAGGTCATCGTAATGGGCGGCGGCATCGGCGAACTCGCCAGCGAATGGTTCGGCTACATCCGCGGAAATCTTCCAAATTGGTGCATCATCAAACGCGGCGCGGAAATCCCCATCGTCCTCGCCCGCTACGTCGCCGATTCCGGCATCGCGGGCGCAGCGGCGCTTTGCCTCGCCCCGCGCGCTACGGCGTAATCGCGATTACGCGCAGCGGGCTTCCCGACCCGCCCACAATTTTCAGCGGCGCGGCAATCACCACCGCCCCCGTGGCTGGCAACCGATCCAAATTGCACAGCCCCGCCAATCCAAATTTCCCGCTGCCGTGCATAATAAAATGATTCGGAAAAGGTGGAACGAGACGCGCCGCCTGCCCCGCATCCGTTCCCACTGTTTCAACACCCACGCCGAGCACGTTGCGCTCCTTCGCCAAGAACTCAGAAGCAGCAGGCGTCCAGCCCGGACTGTGCGGCCCATCATCCTTCAAATTAATATATTCCGCGCTCGCGCGCTTTGACCATTCCGTACGCAACAACATCCACGCGCCCGACGGAATACGCCCGTGCTTTTTCTCCCACGCCAGCAACGTCTCCGGCGTCACCAGAAAATCCGGATCGCGCGCCACTTCTTGCGTTATATCCAGCACGCAAGCCGCTCCCACAAATTGCGCGGGTGGAATGCTGTCCACCGTGTTATGCGGCAAATCTTTGCCGCTCACCCAGTGCACCGGCGCATCAAAATGCGTCCCCGTATGCTCCCCGGTTTCAAACGCGTTCCAGTACCACGCCGGGCCCCGCTCGTCGTAGCGGGAAAGCTCCCACAAACGGAATGCCGGAGTGTTGTTCCACTGCGCAGGCAGCGGCAGCAGCGGAGTTTCCGCGCTCAGCGGCTGCGTCAGGTCCACCACACGCAACCGCCCCGCCGCGAGTTCGTTCAAAAGCTGCGCGAGAATTTCAGACATTCATTCCACCTCAAACACACTGGCTCTTGCTGCCGTCCAGTTACCCTCCTCGAAGTGAACGCACGTGCCTGCTGAACTCGAACCTGTTCTCCAGCAATCCCAAATCCGTAACAAACTTAGCGGGCCCCGTCGCTTCCACCTTGGCCACGATCATCGCGAGTTCTTTACTTTTGACCCCTTCCTCAAAAGATTTTCGGAATCCGTCAACACTATCTACCGCGGTCGTCCGCTCAATACCCGAAGCCCGCGCGATACCTGCCAGATCCGTTCCTGTAGATGTCGCCGTCGGAAATCCGCCCACCGATAGCAAACTCTCGTTATCGAACACTACTTCAACCAAGTTCGCCGGACGATATCGCGCCAGCGTCGAAAGCGTCCCGAGATTCATCAGCAGCGATCCGTCGCCATCCAGCACAACAATCTTTCGCTTCGGCACGCAAAGCGCCAGTCCCAGCCCGGTCGAAGACGCCAGCCCCATCGCATGCTGCAAATAGAAAAAATTCGGCTGGTGCCCAAGCGACTGCAGCTCCGCGGCCACCGCGCCCATAATCGTCACCACGATGCACGATTCAAGCTGGCCGTAAATCGCGCGCAAACATTCCAACCGCTTCATCATTCCTCCCACATCAGCTCTCGCATCAAGAGCAGCGCCGTCGGATGCAGACTGCTTTCCGCCAAATGTTGCGCCCAGGCGATGCCCCGCGCCGCCGTTTCGGCGTGCTCAAGCTTTTCGTATGGAATCTGCAGCGCGCGCAGCACGGATTCCGTCACACGGCCGCCTTCCGTCTGCCACGGATCGCGCTCGCCGAATGTGCCGCGATGGCTGATCAGCATCAGCAACGGAATCTTGTAGAGCTGCGCGAAGGAAACAATTCCGTTCACCGCCGCCAGAAATCCATGGTTCTGCATCAGCATCGCGGACTTCACTCCGGCCATGTGCGCCCCGGCGGAAATCCCTACGCCCTCCTCTTCCTTCGCCAAACGGATCAGCTTCATTTCCGGATCTTCTTCCGCCATGCGGATCAAATGCACCAGCCAGGTTTCCGGCAGCGCGGAGACCACACGAATTCCACACGCTTTCAGCGCTTGATAAATGATCTGGGAATTTGCGACGGAAACCGGCATCGGGCGCCTTTCGCCGGACGGCCCACGCGCAGCCGCCGGAAGGCCGCCATCATATAAGTGAATTTCCAGGAAGTGAAGCGGCTGCGGAGCATGGGAGGTTGTCCCTAGGCAGCAACGCCAAGGAATGATCTTTAGGAGAAATTCCTAGGGGGTCGGAGCTTTAGCTCCGACACTTCAGTTCGTAGCAGGTGGGGGCTTTAGCCCCTGAAGTCCTGGCGACCGCGCTATTCAGCAGATTGGGCTTTAGCTCGCGCTTCGCGCCCCAGCACCAGTGAAGACATCGCCGGCAACAGTAATAAGATGGCGAACACCGACGTCACCATTCCACCGACAACCACGCGCGCCAGCGGCTGCTGCGCCTGCACGCCAATTCCTGATGACAACGCCGCCGGAAGCAGCCCAAGTCCTGCCGCCGCGCAAGCCATCGCCACGGCGCGCATTTCATCCAGCGCGCCCGCGCGCACTGCCTGATTCTCCGTGCGTCCGTGCTCAGCCATCCCGCGAATCCCGGAAAGCATCACCACGCATCCAAGCGTGCACACACCAATCACCGACGCAAAACCCACCGCGGCCGAAATGCTGAACGGCGTGTGCGTGATCAGCAGTGAAAAAATACCGCCGCTCAGCCCGAACGGAAGAATGGCAAGCGCCATCAGCGCGTCACTCCACGAGCGGAACGCCGCAAACAGCAACGCCAGAACAATCAGCAGGCTCACGGGGATCACAATTGACAGGCGCCGCTCTTCCTTCTGCAAACTGTCATATTCCCCGGCCCATTCGTAGTAATATCCTTCCGGCAGCGCGACACCCTTCGCCAGGCGCTGCTGCATGTCGGCCACCGTCCCAGCTAGATCTCGTCCGCGTACACTGAACTTGATGGGAATATAACGCCGGCCATTCTCACGGTAAATCATGAACGCGCCGTCTTTGACCGTCACGTCCGCAACCTGGCCCAGCGGCACGCGCGAGCCGTCCGGCGTTGCCAGCAGTATGTTGCGGATCGCTTCGGGCGTCTGCCTGTATTGCGGCAGGTAACGGACAACGAAGTCAAACCGGCGATCGCCTTCCAGGATTTGCGTAACCGCTTGCCCGCCCACTGCGCCGGACACGGCCGCATTCACATCGCTCGGCGTTAGGCCGTACCGCGCACTCGCCGCGCGATCGATTGAAATCAGCAATTGCGGCTGGCCCGTCTCCTTGAACACACCCAGATCGGCCACGCCGGGCACCTTCGCCATCAGGCTCTGAATTTCCGCCGCCTTTGCCGCCAGCACATCAATATCGTCCCCGAAAAGCTTCAGCGAATTTTCGCCCTTCACGCCCGACATTGCTTCTTCCACGTTGTCCTGAATGTTCTGCGAAAAATTGAAATCGATGCCGGGAAATTTCTCCAGTCGCGCGTCCATCGTCTCAATCAATTTCTCTTTATTGATTCCCGCGGGCCAGGCATCTGGAGGTTTGAGCGAAACCATGAATTCCACGTTGTTGAATGTCGTCACATCTGTCCCGTCGTCCGGACGGCCGGTTTGTGACACGACCTGCGTCACCTCTGGAAAATCCAGCAGGATGCGCCGGATTTCATTGGCGATCGAAGTCGAAGTCTCGAAGGAAACGTCCTGCGGCAGCGTAGCCCGCACCCACAGGTTTCCTTCCTCGAGTTGCGGCATGAATTCTCCGCCCAGTAGGGGAAACATCGCCATCGCCCCGCAAAGCACGGCAATCCCGATTGCCAATACGATCGCGCGGTGCCGTAGAACCCAATCAATCTGGCGTTCGTACTGCCTGTGCAGCCATCTCACCGGAGGCGTGCCGCCCTCACCCTTGGGCGGCCCTGTCTTCCACGACGTCAGCACCGGCGCGAAAAATAATGAGTAGATCAGCGCGCCGGTCAGCGCGAACACGTAAGTGACGGACATTGGCGCGAAGATTTTCCCCGGCACGCCCTTCATCGTAAATAGTGGAATCAGCGCGGTGATAATCACCAACACGGAGAAAATTACTGGCTTTGACGCTTCCGCCGTCGCTTCCGCGATCGCTTCCGCTACGCTCATTCCCGCGGGCCGCGTGCCGAGCTTCCGGTAAACCGCTTCCAGCACGATCACCGCCGCGTCCACCAGAATCCCGAAGTCAATCGCTCCAATCGAAATCAAGTTCGCCGAGCGCCCCGTGCCGACCATCAGCGCAAATGCGCACAACAGCGCCGCGGGAATTGTGAGCGCCGCAATCAGGGAGATGGATATATCCCCAAGAAATACCAGCAGAATCGCGATAATCAGAACAATTCCCAGCAGCACGAGATGGCGCACCGTGCGCGTTGTCATGCCAATCAAATCGGTGCGGTCGTAGAGCGTCTCGACGTGCATGCCATGTGGCAGCCGCCCGGCGTTCAGGTGCGCCACTTCCTCGTGCAGAGCCGCAAGCGACGGCAGCGATTGCTCGCCGCGATTTAGCAGGACGATCGCCTCGATGGCATCATCATCCTTATTCACTCCCACCTGGCCCAGTCGCGGCTGGAAACCCTCATGGACGTTGGCCACGTCGCCTAGCAGCACAGGCAGGTTATTGTGCTCGGCGACCACCACGTTCCGCATGTCGTCCAGCGTGCGCAGTAAACCCAGCCCGCGGACGTTCACGTTCTGGCTGCCGAGCGTCAGATAATTTCCCCCCACGTTCGCATTGCTGATTCCAATCGCGTTCTCCACTTGCGCGAGCGTCACATTGAATTGCAGCAGCTTCGCCGGATCAACATCCGCCTGATATTGCTTCGTGGTCCCGCCGAACGTCGTTACGTCAATAATCCCCGGCACCCGCTTAATTTCCCGCGACACCATCCAGTCCTGCGTGGCCTTCAAATCGTTCAGGCTGTAGCCCGGACCCGTCAGCCTGTAACGGTATATCTCTCCTGTCGGCGACCACGGCGAAAGTTGCGGCGACACATTTGATGGAAGCGTCGCCAGTTGCACGCGGTTCAGCACTTCTTGCCGGTCGCGGAAATATTCGCTGTCGTAATTAAAATAAAGCTTTACGTCGCTCAACCCGAAGATCGTGATCGAGCGTACATATTCGAGCTGTGGCGTACCGGAAATTGCGGTTTCAACGGGAACGGTGACTTGCCGCTCCATCTCTTCCGCCGACCAGGAAGGATTCTGTGTGATCACTTCCACGAGCGGCGGCGAAGGGTCCGGATAAGCCTCAATGTCGAGACTCAGAAAAACATAAGTCCCCGCCGCAAGCCAGGCCACAAGCGCCAGGATCACGAGCGGCCGGTAACGTATCAGTTGGAGGATCAGATTCTTCATTGCCCGCCTGACGACCCCGCGGCGCGCAACAGCAAAGCGCCCTCGGATACGATCACTTCCCCTGCCTTCACTCCCGTTTGAACTTCAATCTGCTCCCCCTCCGTCGGGCCGAGCGTCACCGCGCGCTTTTCAAACTCGTTCGGCTTGCGTTGCACGTAGACGTAGCTGGTCGTCCCTTCGCGAATCACCGACGACGCCGGAATCAACACAGCGGGCGATACGGAGCGCACCAGTTGAATCGTCGCAAACATTTCAGGTTTGAGCGTCCGGTCCGGATTTGGCAGAACGACACGCAGGCTCAGTGTGCGCGTAACCGGATCAAGCGCGTCAGCAATTGCGGCCACCCGCCCGGTCCACTTTTTCCCGCTGTACGCGCTCACGGTAATTTCCGCTTGCTGCCCGACCTTCAGTCCTGCGATGTCCTTCTCGTAGATGTCGCCGACCGCCCAGACGGAACTTAGATCCGCCAGCGTGCACAATGCCTTGGGCGCGTCGAGCGATTTTGAAAACTCGCCCGGTGAAGCGCCGACGTCCAGAATTACTCCTGAGTGAGGCGAAAGCAGCTTGAACTCATTCGTTGTGCCGGCCGGATCAACTCCCAGCACGCGCAATCGGTCAAGCGTCCGCGTAACCTCGGCATCGGCCATTTGTGCGTCTGCCTCGGCTTGCTGCACGTCCTTCTCGGCTGCCGCGCCTTTCGCAAGCAGATCCATCGAGCGCTGCTTTTGCTGCCCCTTCACCCTCGCGTCGGTAAGCGCGTGTTGATAATCCACACGTGCTGAGGTCACATCGCTGCTTTCCAGCTCGGCAAGCACCTGGCCGCGTTCCACCGCCTCGCCCGGCCGCACCTCCACGCGAACCACGCGTCCGCCCACCGGCGGAAAAACTGGAATCACGCTCGTGGGGTCAGGCTCGATCCGTCCGGCCAGCTCGAGCGTTGTCGGTACTTGTTTGAGTTCCGCCGTCGCCGTCTGGATTCCGCGTGGATCGGAAGATACGTAGACCGTGTCCTGCCCCGTCGGCGCGGACGCATTGGCTTCTGGCGCGGCCGGCTCCTTCCCGCATCCCGCAATTCCGGCCGCAAGAACCAGCGCCAGTACGATTGCACCGGCGCGCGCTCGTCGAAAATCTAAAAATACCAGATCCTTCATACACGACCCTTTCAAGAGCTCCGTGAGCAATCTGCAAATCAAAGAAAATGAATATGATGCGGGATCAGAGAGATCCATCGTCAGAAAAATTACTATGCCGGACAGGGTGCTGGCAACTCATCCGCTTAACGGTTGTGTCCCTGCCTGGAAACTGCAAGGTAATCCAGAGTTCTTAAGAGGTCGGACCTTCAACTCCGGCATTTCAGTTCTCACTACATCGGGGCTCTGGCGACCGTACCTCTAAATTCCGCACCCATGCAATCCATGCTTCTCGAAATACTTCTGGTGATATTCCTCCGCGTTGTAAAACGGTCCTGCCGCCACAATCTCCGTCACAATCGGACGCTTAAAACGGCCTGACTTCTCAATTCTTTCCTTTGACGCGCGGGCTGCGGCCTCTTGCGCCGCATCATGAAAAAATATCGCGCTTCGATACTGCGTCCCCACGTCCGGTCCTTGCCGGTTCGGCGTTGTCGGATCATGGCTCGCCCAGAAAATTTCCAGCAACGCCTCGTAGGGCACTTTAGCTGGATCAAACTCCACCTCGACCGCTTCCGCGTGCCCAGTTCGCCCTGTGCATACGTCTTCATAACTCGGATTCGCAAGCTTGCCGCCCGTGTAGCCCGAAACCGCGGACGTCACGCCCAGCACGCGCCGGAAGTTCGCTTCCACTCCCCAAAAACATCCTTCTGCAAACGTCGCTTTCGCCATAGGGTCTATTCTACTCCGCCGCCTTGGATTTCTGCCTGGCTCACGCCGGAACACTCTCTCGATTCATACCGCGCCAGCCCTATCTGCATTAGAATGCGCAAGTCCTTGTTTGGTTTCGGAAGGATTGCCAAATGAACCTATTTCCTGGAACCCGCTCCGCGCTGCGCCTGAAGCACCAGATTCTTCTCTTCCTCGCCGCTACGCTGCTCGCCTGGCCCGTTGCCGCACAGCAGAATGCCGTCTATTTCCGCCCCGCTCCGGGCGTTGCCCAAGCAACGACTGACTCACGCGCCGCGCAGCTTGCCAATTCTGTAATTCGTGCAACATGGACGGTGAAAGATAATCACCTGGCAGGCATCACAGTCCAGGATCGCCTCGCCTCAAAACAATTGGCTCTAGGCGCCGACTCTTTTGTCCTCATTCTGTCCGACGGCCGCGTCCTGCGGTCCTCCCAGATGCGAATTCTCGAGGCTCCTTCGGTACATCCCCTTGCCGCCGACGCGAACTCCTCGCGGCTCGCCGAACGCATTCCTGGCAAATCAATCGCCGCTGAGCTTGCCGATGATGCCGACACAATTCAAGTCCTCTGGCGCGCCGAATTGCGCGATGATTCCAACTACGTCCGCCAGGAAATCACCGTCACGGCTCAAAACCAGGACGTCCCCATCCACGAGGTTCGCCTGTTGGACGCGCCTCTCAGCGACGCGCGTGTCTCCGGCCACGCACGCGGCTCCCCGGTCGTCGCCGGCACTTTTTTTCTCGGCTTCGAGCACCCCTTATCGCTTTGCAGTGTCGCCGCGGGCCGCACAATTTGCGCACTCGAGCGCCAATTGCCTCTGCGCGCAGGCCGCCACATAACTTACTCCTCCGTTGCCGGCGTCGCTCCTGAAGGACAACTTCGCCGCGCCTTCCTTTATTACGTCGAACGCGAGCGAGCACATCCCTATCGCACTTTCCTTCATTACAATTCCTGGTACGACCTCGGCTACTTCACGCCATATACGGAAGCCGACGCTCTGGACGTCATCAACGCCTTCGGCCGCGAGCTGCACGAAAAGCGCGGCGTAACTCTCAGCTCCTTTCTTTTCGATGACGGTTGGGATGATCCATCCTCTCTCTGGAAATTTGGCGCCGGTTTTCCGGATGGTTTCGCAAATGTTCGCACCGCAGCTGAAAAATACGGCGCTGACCCCGGCATCTGGATGTCTCCCTGGGGCGGCTACGGTCAGCCCCGCGACAAGCGCCTGGCAACCGCGAAAGCCGCGGGTTATGAGACCAACAACACCGGCCTCGCACTCAGCGGCCCGAAGTATTTCGCTCTCTTCCGCGATACCGCGCTCGAAATGGTGCGGAAGTACGGCGTCAACCAATTCAAATTTGACGGCACTGGCAACGCCAATCAGGTCACTCCCGGCAGCGAATTCGATAGCGACTTTGACGCCGCCATCACCCTCATCAACGATCTACGCACCGCCAAGCCGGACATTTATATCAATCTCACCACCGGCACTTACCCGTCGCCCTTCTGGTTGCGCTATGCCGATTCCATCTGGCGCGGCGGCGAAGATCACAGCTTTGCTGGAGTCGGCTCCAGCCGCCAGCGATGGATCACCTACCGCGACGCCGCTACTTATCGCTACGTCGTCCGCGAAGGCCCGCTCTTCCCTCTCAACTCGCTCATGCTTCACGGCTTGATCTTCGCCAAGCACGCAAAAAACTTGGACACCGATCCCAACGGCGATTTCACCGATGAGATTCACGATTATTTCGGCAACGGCACTCAGCTACAGGAGATGTACATCACTCCCGCGCTGCTTCAGCCCGCCGATTGGGACCATCTCGCCGAGGCCGCGAAGTGGTCCGCGGAAAATGCTTCTGTTCTCGTAGATACGCACTGGATCGGCGGCGATCCCGCCGAACTCGAAATTTACGGCTGGGCGTCATGGTCGCCCGCCAAAGCCATTTTGGTTTTGCGCAATCCCAGCGACCACGAACAATCAATTGACGTAGACATCGCGCGCGCTTTAGAACTTCCGCGCGGCGCCGCGCAGGGCTATGCCGCGCGCAGCCCGTGGAAAGACGACGCAGCGAATTCCGCATCTCCAATTGTTCTTGCGGCAGGCCAGCCGCATCGCTTCACTCTCGCACCATTCCAAGTACTCGTCCTCGAGGCCATTCCTGTGTCACTATCGAAAAAACGATGACCAATCTCGACCCACTCGACCGCGCCTCCGTTCTCGAAACTCTCCAACTCCTAATCTCCACTCCATCCGTGAACCCCGATCTCGCCCCCGGCGAAGGCTCCGGCGAAGCCGCCGTCGCCACTGTTATCCGCGATTGGTTTTCCTCCCGCGGCATAGAAAGCTGGCTGGAAGACGCCGCCCCCGGCCGCCCCAACGCCATCGCGTCCATCGGCACGGGAAAATCTCCTATGCTCGTTTTCTGCGCGCACATTGATACCGTCAGCACCGCCGGAATGACAATTCCGCCATTCGATCCTCGCGTCGAAGGCAATCGCGTGTACGGCCGAGGCAGTTACGACATGAAAGGCGGCGCCGCCGCAATCCTCTGCGCTGTCGCAAAACTTGCCAAAGAAAATCTCAACGGAACCGTAATGGCCGCGCTAGTCGCCGATGAAGAATACGCCAGCCTCGGTGCGCAACATTTCGTCGCGCATCACGCAGCCGATGCCTGCGTCGTCACCGAGCCGAGCGAGGGCCGCCTCATCCTCGCCCACAAGGGATTCGTCTGGGCCGAAATCACCACGGAAGGCCGCGCCGCTCACGGCAGCCGCTGGGACCTCGGCCTCAGCGCCATCGCCCGCATGGGACGCATCATCGCCACTCTTGATAATTACGACCGCACGCAGCTCCGCGCGCGCACTCATCCGCTAGTCGGCCCCGCCTCGCAGCATTGCGCCACGATCCGCGGTGGCGCCGGCCTCAGCACATATGCCCCAAGCTGCACGCTCCAGCTCGAGCGCCGCACGCTCCCCGGAGAATCCACCGCGCAAGTGTTGGAAGAAATTCGCGGCGTCATTGCAACCGCTGGCGAAGAAGCCACAGTCCTTTTACTCCTTGACCGCCCGCCGCTCGTTTGCCCGCGTGATGCCCGCATCGCTCAATGCGTGCGCGAAGCCGCCACAAAAATCCATGGCCGGGTGCCAGAAGAAGCCGGAGTTGCTTTTTGGATGGACGCGGCCCTCTTCGCCGCCGCCGGAATAGAAACCGTCAACTTCGGAGCCGCGGGCGCCGGCGCCCACGAAGCCGTCGAATGGGCCGGCCTAGATTCCGTAATCACCTGCGCCCAAGTCCTAACCGAAACCGCCCGCCGCTTCTGCGCCTGATTTTTATGCCGCAATAATTTCGGGCTAGGTGGTTTTGACGTCATCCTTCAGGCATCCGGTTAGGATGCCTGAAGGATCTGTGTGCCGACACACTTACAAACTCAATTTCCTGCGCCAATCCTTGATGCACTCATACAAACAAATGAAAGCAACCATACCCCAACACTGCGCCTATGAGCGATCCCACAACAACATCGCTCAAGAAATGCATCCCCAGCAAAATGCGGCTGACCGCGATGCAAGCGGCGCAAATCAACAAACAATCCTGCAACGGCGGATAAAACGATCCAATGCTCACCGCAATCGCGAACGCCGTAATCGAATGCCCCGAAGGAAATGAAAATTGGTCCGGCGGCAAAATTGTCGCCCAGCAATGCGGCTCGAGCTGGCACGGCCGCTTCCGCCGGCTCGCGCGCTTGACGAACATGAAAATAGACGTGCCCAGCGCCGCCGCCAGTGACGCCGCGCCTACCGCCGCGAATCGCTCTCGCCCCCCGAAAATCAGCAGCACGATCCCCAGCGCGTACCACAACCAGCCGTCTCCGCAGCGCGTCGCATAGATCATCCACAATCGCACCCACCGCGGCGCGCGCCAGCGATTCACGCGGCGCATCAGCCGGTGATCGCGCGTTTCAATAAATCCCCACATGCTTCGCGCCGCGTTCATGCCAATTCACCGGACGCGCCAGCCGGCGCGGTGACCGGCCAACGGTCTCCGCTCCGCGGCGAAGGAATCACGCGCCCGGCCCAGTGCTGCGCGAAAAATCGCTCGGCCGTAAAGTGCCAGAGGATAAACAGCGGAATTAGCGGCGCCAGAGGAGCCAGAACGGATGTCCATCGGTCCTCGCGCATCATTTCAAACGCCACACGCAGCACGTCGGATGTCAGGCGGCCGAAGTTGCCTGCTTCCCCGCGCGCCCTCGCGGCCCCTTGCCACATTCCCAGAAAGAATTCTTCCTTGTTTCGCGCGCCGCACACTTCCGTAAATGCCGCTCCCGCCGATGCCACCGTGTGCGCGTCGCTGCCGCCAATCGCGATTTTTCGCGTGCGCGCCGCGAACCGCACCGCTTGCCGGTTCGCCACCGCCGCAATCCCGGCGTTTCGCGTTTCTACCGCCGGAAAATATTCACTGAACCAGCGGAAGTCTTCCTCTTCGCGCCGCCCCGTCAAATTTGAAAAAATGTGGTTGACGCTGAAAAATAAGCGGTGCTCGGTGAGATAAATCAGCAACGAAACCAGATCGTTCCGCCGGCGCTGGATTTCCACGTGCTGCCGCTCCGTCAAATCGTAAACGCCGATGTGCGCCGTGGTGCCGCTCGGCATCCGGCACGTCACTTCTTCGCTGGTGAAGAAATCCTTGTGCCGCCGCAGCAATTCGCACCCTTCAATCGAGTCGTGATCCGTCAGCGTAACCAAATTCATCCCGCGCCGTTTCAGCGTCTCGTACACTTCTTCGGGATCGCTGTAGCTTTCGCGGCAAAACGCTCGAAGGACCGGCGAAGTGCAAGCCCCCGAATTGTAGGAATGAACGTGCAGGTCGCATTTCATGAAATTCTTGTAACACTTTTGGATTACTCCGTTATGTCCACCACATAACATTAAGATTAATAAGGACTTATAACCATTTGGACACTCAGCCTCCAATTTTCCACAGAGGCCCCCTCCTGAGTGGCCCCGCTCTTGCTATTCCTGTGCGAGAATTCCGCTCAATCATGCCGGCCCCCACGGCAATTCCCGTGAAAAAAACTCGTATCGAATTTGTTTTTTTCGACGCCGGCGGCGGACACCGCAGCGCCGCCACAGCACTTCAGATGGCCATCGAATCTCAGAACTTTCCGTGGGACGTTCATCTCTTTAATCTTCAAGAAACCCTGGACAAACTCGACCTGATCAAACGGTTTTTTGGCGTTCGCATTCAGGACGTTTACAACTCCATGCTGAAATCCAGCTGGACTCTCGGAAGCAAGCAATTGATGCGCGTACTACAGACTACGATTGCGGCCTATCACCGCAAGACGGTGCGGATTCTCGAGGACGCGTGGCGGGAATTGGCGCCGGACATGGTCGTTTCGTTTGTGCCGCATTTCAATCGCGAACTTTGCGAAAGCTTCGCGCGCGTTTATCCCGGCCGGCCTTTCATTACAATTCTCACCGACTTCGCCAACTATCCGCCGCATTTCTGGCTGGAAAAACAGGATCAGGACTTCATCTGCGGAACGGATATGGCGGTGCAGCAGGCGCTCGCGCTCGGCCACGCGCCGGATCGCGTGTTCCGCGTTTCCGGAATGATCCTGCATCCGCGCTTCTACGAGCCGTTTGTACTGGATCGTATGGCGGAGCGGCATTCGCTCGGCCTATCGCCGGACACTCCCACCGGCCTCGTCATGTTCGGCGGACAGGGCTCCAAGGTTGTCGCGGAAATTGTCGGCCGGCTAAATAAGTCCGCGCTCAACGTTCAGCTCATCCTCATCTGCGGCAAGAATGAAGTTCTCGCCGCCGGACTCCGCGCGCGCAAGACCCGCTTCCCGATTTTTGTCGAAGGTTTCACAAAGCGCATTCCTTACTACATGCATCTTTCGGATTTCTTCATCGGCAAGCCCGGCCCGGGCAGCGTAAGCGAAGCAATGGAGATGCATCTCCCTGTTATCGTGGAATGTAATGCCTGGACTCTGCCACAGGAACGCTACAACGCGCAGTGGATCCGTGAAAAACAAGTAGGGATCGTGGTCCGCAATTTCCGCCAGATCGTACCCGCGGTCTGTGATCTTCTCCAAAAAAATCGCATGGCAGCCTTCAGCAAAAACGCCGCCGCCCAGCCCAACCGCGCCGTCTTTGAAATTCCCGCCATCCTCCAGAAGATTCTGGATCGGAATGGCTCGGCAGGCACGTAGGAAATCCCGGCTCATCCCAACAAAATCACTGAACGAAGAAGCCATTCTTGGACAAAACGGTATAATTCTTTCCCTTCGCTCCAAACGACGGCGCGAGACGAACATCCAACTTGTGCGGTTTCCCCAACTCTCCGGTGGCCGACGTGTAGTACCCCAGCGTATAGCGCGTCTTGATCCGCTGAATCAACGCGCCAAACGTGGCATTCAGATCCTTCACGTCCTTCACGTCGAAAATTTCCCCGCCAGTCTGATCCATAACCTTGTGAATCTCCACAAGTCCCGGAACCCTGTAAGAGTAAAGGAGCGTCGCCATCGGGTTGTCTCCGGGTATCTTCAGGTTATACAGAGCAGCTCCCGCTGCCACAGCTTCGGTCACAATATCTTTCGTCCCCTCGCCGCCCGCGCTCGTCCCCACATCATCGCTGATTAAAATGATCACCCGGCGGCCATTCGGCGGCCCCGTCAGCAGATACTGGGCCGCGAGGAAGATGCCATCATTAATATTCGTCGCTCCGCCCGCCTTGAACGTACCTATCTCCTGGGCAATCTCGTCCTTGTCGTGCGTGAACGGCACGCGCATTTGCGCTTCAGTGGAAAACGTAAACAGCGCCACCTCGTCCTCGGGTTTAAGGCTCGCGAGAGTGGTCCTCGCGGCTTCACGAAGCGGTCCCAGGAACGGCCCAATCGAATCGCTCAGGTCCAGCACCAGCGCGACGCTCAGCGGGATTGCGTCACGGCTGAAGACCTCAAGCTTTTGCGGCTTACCGTCTTCGCGTACCTCGAAGTCCTCCTTCTTCAGGTTATCCATGATTTGCCCGGCCTTCGTCTTCACCGTCGCGTCAACCAACACAAGATTCACGCCCACGCGAATCGTATTCTCGCTCTGCTCCTGCGCGCGAACGGCGATTCCGGAAAACATGATCGAGGTAACAAAGATGAAGATTCCCAAACGTGAGCAACGCACTATGCTTCGCTGCATATCCCTATGATGCCTCCGCCGTGTTTCGCGTTTGGTTCACCCTCACGGCACGAAAAAGCTATTTCTCGAGAGCAGGGAGTAATTCTTCCCCTTCGTCCCAAACGACGGCACGAGCCGCACATCCAGCTTGTGCGGTTTCCCCGTCACGCCCATCGCGTTCGTGTAGTACCCCAGCGTATAGCGAGTCCGGATGCGGGTCATCAGCGCGCCGAATTGCTCGCCCAAATCCTTCACGTCCTTCACGTCAAACATTTCTCCGCCGGTCTCATCCATCACTTTTCTGATGTCCACGAGCCCCGGCCTCTTATACTCGTGGTACAGGTTTTTTACGGTGTTGAAACCCGGAATCCTCAGGTTGTAGAGCACTGCATTCGCCGCAACCGTTTCCGTCACAATATCCTTCGTGCCCTGGTTTCCGGCGTCCGTGCCTTCGTCATCGCTGATCAGCACGATCACGCGCCGCTCGTTCGCCGGCAGCCCCAGAAAATATTGCGACGCACCGAAAATTCCATCGTTGATATTCGTCAGGCCACCCGCTCTGAACGTCTTGATCATCTCCGAAATTTGCGTCTTGTCGTGCGTCAGCGGAATCCGCATCTGCGCTTCCGTCGAAAACGTGAACAGCGCCACCTGATCGTCCGGCTTCAGCGCCGCCAGCGTCGTCTTTGCTGCTTCGCGTAGCGGGCCCAGAAACGGACCCATCGAGCCGCTCAGGTCCAGCACCAGAGCCACGTTTAGCGGTAGCTGGTCCACGCCGAAGACGTCAATTTTCTGTTGCACGCCGTCTTCGCGCACCTGGAAATCTTCCTTCTTCAAATCGGGAATGATCTGCCCGGCCTTCGTCTTCACCGTCGCGTCAACCAACACAAGGTTCACGCCCACGCGAATCGTGTTTTGGTCCTCGCCCTGCGCCTGAACGGCGATTCCAGAAAACAAAATCACAAAAGCAAAGAAAAACCCCACACATGACGAGCGCACTATGCTTCGCGACATATCCCTATGATGCCTCCACAGTGTTTTGCGTCTGGCCCCGAACTCAACTATTTAGCGCTTTCCAACATACTTGCGCGAGCATGCGCCAGTTCCGGCTGGTTCGATTGTGCCCCGGCGCAGTTTTTTTGACATTTGCCCGTAGTAGCTGCGCTCTTTTTCACGTTCTCCGAGCAGCTCCGCCGCCCGGCCCGCGCCATAGAGTCCGTTAAAGCGATTCGGATCCACCTTCATTGACTTCTCAAATTCCACCAGGGCTTCTGCCGGCCGGTTCATTTGCATCAGCATGTCTGCGAGCATTTCCCGCGCCGGCAATTCAATTTCTCCTTTACCGTTTGCGTCTTGCTTGTCGGCGACGGCGCGCAACAGTTCGGTCGCTTCCTTCTCTTTCCCCCGAATTAAATCGAGCCAAGCACGAGCCTCGTCGCGCATTGTCGCCATGGACTTCGCTCTATGCGATTGAGGACCATCGGCTGTCGCTTGCAGCAAAACGTCATACCGATTTACGGCATGTTGAGCGGTTGCCACGTCACTCAGATGTCCGGCTGCCACCGCCTGCGCCCAGTACGTGATTGCCTGGTTGTATGTTTCCGCGTCCAGATCGGGCTTGAGCTCTTCCGCGGCCTTCCAATTTCGGGTTTCGAGATCGTACAGCGCGGGTGAATTGGCGCGCGTTCGATTGACGTAATCGTGCAAGTTCTTATCCACCTGATCGTAGCCGATCTTGGTTTGCGCCTGGACCATCTCTTCCGCTTTTTCGTCCTCTCCGATTTGAAGATATGCGTATTCCAGAAACTCCATCGCGTGCAATTGGTTTTCTCCGCCAACGTGCGCGGCGGAAGGATTCTGAGCCGCTTTCAGAGATGCGAGATTGGATTGGATGTCCTCCTGCCAAAGGCCGAGCCGGACAAAAATGTGGGAAGGCATGTGAAGCGCGTGCGGGGAAGCAGGAGCGATTTCCGCATAGCGCCGCGCCGCCGTAAGGCCCAGTGGCGCCAATTGCGGCGAATCGGCCGCGTGAATTAGATAGTGAGCCGCTCCGGGGTGATCGGGATTCTCTCGAAATATTGGATCGAGTATCGCAATCGCCTCTTTGGAATCCACGAGTGGATGTTTGCTGTCCGCCAGCGTCAAAAGTGACAAAGCGTAAAACACCGCGGCTTCCGTGTCATTCGGAAAATCCTTATGCAGCTTCTCCATGGCGGCGGAATATTGCTGGTTACGCGCGCTGTAAGCGCGCTCATCCGGGCGATAAAGAACTGCTAACGCCTCGATGTATTCTATTTCTCGCTGAGACTTCGGATTAAGCGTCTTCGCTTTCTGTATCAGTTCCCAACCTCGCTTCATGTCGGCGTCGGTTGGCATATACGCCAAAGGGCGGTAAAGCCCCATGGCCTCAGCCCAGTACGCCATCGCGCAAGTGGAATCCTCTGTGGTGGCCTCTTTGAACTGGTCTTCTGCATCGTCAAATAGGAAGGAATGCATCAGGGCAATGCCGTGCTCAACTTTGTCCTGCGCGGTCTTGGAACAAGAAATGGGAAACGATACTTTGCCCACTTTCTGCGACGGATCCGAATGATTGTGGATTTGATCAGCAAGGACAACAGCGCAGAGAAAAACCGCTAAAACTACAAGCAGTGGCCTCACTGATTTTATGAACATGGACTCCATATTATCGTGTTGTGAGCATCATCGGTAATCAGCCCTTAAGCCTTCCTTCCCCGAGTGTCCCATCACGCCGTCCCGATCCAAAAACCTCGGGATTCCGGATACGTGCGGGGCCTTCATTTTTTCTTCTCTGAAATCTCAAATTTGAAATCTGAAATTCCTACGGCCGAACTCTCACCATTGATTCCGTAGCTCAGGGCGCCCCGGCGTTTTTCAGCGTGGACGTTTACCACCCACCGCTAATTTCCCGAAGGCCTCTCGACATGATCAATCACGATAACTTCAACGGGCCCCTTTCCCGATTCCAATTTCAACCCGAGCTGTTCCTGCACCGCGGTAAACAAATCAGGAGCACCGGCATCCGCGACGAGCGCAGGCTGGCCGCCCGGCGCGCCTCCCGAAGTCGCCTGAAATCCCCCAGCCGGCTGCATTTGGTTTTGATCTGGTGTCCACTTCAGCATGAAATCATATTTGCCCGTGAGCCCCGTTTTATCCAGAACGGTCCGTCCCAATCGTCCGTACAAAAACTGTGCCAACGACGCCATGGAAACGAGTTGCCCCCTCATCGCTCCGGACGATCCGCTGATATGCATGCCCGTTCTTCCTTGGGGATCGGTCTCGTCGGGCTTTGACTCCTGAAGTTTGAAACCACCCTTCGCAATCACCAGCGAATAGACTGGAAGGTCCTTGGTTTCGTGGTGCACCGCCAGCTTGAATCGGTCAGCTAAGAGCGCCTGAAGCATCTGCTGCCGCGCAAGCTTAAGCTGCTCTGGATTGAGTTTCTGAAGCGCATCAGCCACGGACCCTTCCATTTTCGCCTGAATGTCGTAATTCTCAGACGTAAACCAGCCAGGCGCTCCTATGATTTGATCGTTGTGAATTCCGTACGCCAATTGAATCAGCAGCGGCAGCCCGACATTCGTGCCAGTAATCCCATCCGGCGTATACGCGAAATCTACGTTACCGTTGCCAGATTTGTTAGGTTTGATCGATACGACCTCGTACTCGAATGCGGGTGCAGCGGCGGATGCGCTCTGCGCTTGCGACTGAGCCTGGCTTGGCGTTGCCCCTGCAAGGAAATATACGGCCATCGCGGCGGCGGCCGGCAACCAAACCACGCTCAGCCATAGTCTTCTACAAATTCCAAATACACAGCTAAGTTTTTGCATACTCCTAGGGCCTCCAGTATGTAGACGGGGCTCGCCCTCTGGAGTCACATCAAATCTGCCGATGTCGGGATAAATAAACAGTTAGTTTCCAATTCCCTGCCGCGGGGTACTCGGCCAACTGCTAATTCCCCGAAGGCCTCTCGACATGATCAATCACGATAACTTCAACGGGCCCCTTTCCCGATTCCAATTTCAAGCCGAGTTGCTCCTGGATGGCCGCAAACAGAGTAGGGCCGCTCGGATCAGTAGCGGACATCGGAGGCGTGCCTGCCGGTATGCCCGTGCTTCCAGGCGACTGCAACCCGCTTTCATCTGTCGCCCATTGAAGCGTGAAATCGTAATTACCCGTGAGCCCTGTCTTATCCACAACGGTTCGGCCCAGGTATTGCGCCAACACCCGTACAAGTTCCGTGAGGGGCGCGGTTTGAGCCCTTGCTGATTCCGATCCTATCCTTCTAGTCGTCATCAACCCGCCCGCTCCTCCACGACCGGCCGCGCCTCTGGATCCGTTGGTGTATGTGTCGCCAGGTTTTGCTTCCGTGAGTTTGGAACCATTCTTCGCGATGACCAGCGTATAGATTGGAAGTTCCTTGGTTTCGCGGTGGAACGTCAACTTGAGGCGGTCCGCGAATAACGCCTGAAGCATTTGCTGGCGCGCGGACGTGCGTTCTTCTGGAGTAAGTTTTTGCAGCGCATCAGCTACAGCGCCGTCCATCTTCGCGTCAATATCATATCTTTCGGAATTGAGCCAAGCTGGCGCTCCTGAAATCTGATAGTTTTGGATTCCAAATGCCTGTTGGATGAGCGATTGTAGTGTGTAGCCCGTCGCGGTGAACCCGTCGGGAGGATTCGTCATTCCTGTTCTGACACCATTGTCGCTGGGTTTGTTTGGCTTGATGGTGGCAACTTCGTACCCGTACGCAAGTGAAGCAGCGGTCGCGTTTTGCGCCGGCGACTGCGCCCAGCTCGGCGTCGCACTCACCAATTCAAACACACATACTGCGGCAATAACCCCAAATCCGACTGCGGCAAACAACAGCTCTGTTTGACTTCCAAACACATGACCAAATCTCTTCATACCGGGAGCCTCTTTGCAATTATTCCTTCTCTGAAATCTCAAATTTGAAATTTGAGACTTCTGTACTCGCTCCTCTGGCGTTGTAGCTCAGGTCTCGCCGTCTGTCCCGATCCTTCGAGACGGACGCCAGACCTGAGGCCTTCCCCCATTTCCCAAATCTACGTCCGCTGCTAGTTCCCCGAAGGCCTATCAACATGGTCAATCACAACGACATCAATGGGGCCTTTTCCAGGTTCCAGTTTCAGGCCAAGCTGCTGTTGAACAGCGGTGAAGATCGAAGCCATGGGATTTCCGGGAAGACTATCGGCGTTCGCAGCGTCAGGCGTTGGGCTTAGGGCCATATCTGGCATCCACTCCAGCGTGAAATCATAGGCGCCCGTCAGCCCCGTTCTATCCAGAACAGGACGAGTCAGTTCTCTGGACAGCCATTCTCCCAGCATCTTCATCGAGACCGCAAAAGCCCTAGCCTTTTGGCCGCCCCCGCTTCCCGGGCCTATTTGAATGCGGCCCAGCACCGCGCTGCCGTCAGCGCCGGGAAAAGTGTGTGTGTCGCCGGGCTTTGCATCCTGGAGTTTTGGGCCATTTTTCCCGATACCCAGCAAATACACTGGCTCCTCTTTGGTCTCGCGATGAATCTTCAGATTGAAGCGTTCCGCCAGGAGTGCCTGGAGCATTTGCTGTCGAGCCAATTGGAGCTGATCCGGGGGAAGCTTTCCCAGCGCATCGGCGACCGAGGCTTCCATCTTCGCTTCAACATCATAGCGTTCAGTTTTGAGCCAGTCTGGTGCTCCTGAAAGCCCGTAGTCTTGGACGCCGTATGCCTCTCGAATCAGCCATTGCACGGAGGCATCCTCGGCCCGGTACCCGTCCAGCGTGAATCCTGGCCTGAAGTTAATAACGTGAGACTTGTTCGGCTTAATCGACGCGGCCTCGAACTCGTACGCAGGCGCAACGGCGGCTGTGTTTTGGGCCTGGGATTGAGCCCGACTTGGCGTCGCGTTTACCAAGCCAAATACAACCGTCACGGCGATAGCCACCAACCCCGCCGCGCTCAGCAATAACGTTTTGCAACTTCCAACTACATCGTCAAATCTCTTCATATCCGAAGCCCTCGAATAGGGACGCCGCCCTCGCTTAAGCGGTTCACATCTACAAAGCGTATACCAGGAGCTGATCGTGTAATTCCCTAATTTTCCGGCCCCGCAGGTTTATCCTGCGCGCCTTTCGGCAAAATCGGCCGCGCACGAGAGACGCTCCACTGCACTCCGCCCGGCACTTCTCTCTCGGTTCGCGTAATTCGTAATTTCCCTTGCGACAAATAATTCAAATGCACGTAATCAAACGCGAGTCCCGCCGACGCCAACAGCTTCATGTAATCGCCGTGAGCCGTTTCGTCCGGCGCTTCCGTATATCCCGCATCCCACGTAATGTCCGGAGAAAGTCCGCCCACGCCGCCGCTTCCCGGCGCGGCAGCTCCTGCGCCACCCGCACCACCGGCCCCGCCTCCGCGTCCCGCAGTTCCCTTCAGCGCCATGTAAATCCGAATGCCATTCACAATCGGCTGGAACATATCGCGCGGCTGCCAGCGCTGGCCGAATCGCTCGTACCGATCGTTCATCCGCGTTTCGAGCGGCAAAAGTCCCGGCACGTTGCGCTCTGCTTCCACAATTTGATCGCGCAGCGCGTAAGCAATTTGCATGCTGTAAGGATGTTCCGTATCCCGCAGATATCCCAAACTCGTAAACCATCCACGCGGAATCCACCACGCGCGCCCCGCGTTCGCGCCTTCGCGGCTTTGCACCCACCCCGAGTATTCTGAAAATGGCTGCACCCATTCGTGCGAAGGATATCCATGGGGATTCAAAAAAGCGTCCGGCAGCCACGCGTCAATCAATCGCTTGCGCGTGCGCGATTCCGGATACACCGGATCGGTCTCAGCCTGCCCGGCGGAAACATCCGCGCTCAGCGCGCCGTGATAGCCCGCATGCAACAAGTTGTCCGGCGTAATCTTCGCCAGATCCACCGAAAGTTGCGCGCCATCCGTGTTGTCAATCGGATGCAGCACCACGTTTACCTGCTTGAGCGCCTCGCGCGCCGCGGAATTTGTGACTAAATCTTCGCCCAGCCTGTCAATGTGGCTGGTGCTTGAAACTTCGTTCGCGTGTTGCCGCCCCGAATAAATGATTGACGCCTTCAACGTTGTTTCTTTCGCCCACGAGCGCAGACGCGATGGCGACGGCAGCATTACATCCGCGGCCCAAATGTTCTGCCCAAGATAGCTGCGCCCCATCCAATAAACATTTACGCCGGGATATGTAGCGAGCCGCGCCAGAATTTCCGCGTTTTCCTGCGGGCTGATCGGCTCATCCCATTGCACCATCGGAGTGCCCGTGAGTTTTCCCGCGTATGCCGCGATCATCGGCCGCGCGGTCATCGGCGCCGGAACCGGCCAGCTAACAAACGCTCGCTCGGCAGGCGCGTTTTCCTTCGCGGTCAGCGCCGGAGGAAGTTCAAACTCCATCCCCATCTGTTTCAAGTGTGGATAGGCAATTTCATCGCGATACAATCCCGCATCGTGCATTTGCTCGAGCCAGTGCAACTCGCCCTTCGCCTGCTCCACTGAAAAAATGGAGCGGTCCACCTGATCCTGTCCTTCCTCGTTCAACCAATCCTGATACTTGTCCTCCAGAAAATCAGCCGGCAGCAGCCACGCCAAACTTTCCACTCCATCTTCACAAGCTTTCACTCGCGCCTGAATCAGCCGAGGCATCATGTCTCCGCTTATTACCGGAAGATTTCGCTCGCGCTCTTGATGCTTGCCCTGCGCATCCGTCCAACTCAATCGCACCACGGGATTCGCCGCGGCTTTCCCGTAAAATTCAACATGCACGTGTCCGTCCTTGCCGTCCTCCGAGCCATGCACAATCGGAATCACTCTTCCGATGTAAGTAATGGCGCGGCCCGTCTCCAAATCTCCCATCATATTGATGAATGTATCGGTCGCATAAAACGTATCCTCTTGAATTGCTTCCAGCGTCGAGATGCGTTCCTTGTCCAGCCCAATCGAATAATTCGGCTCGCTCAAATGAATATCCAGTTTGAGCGTGTCAAATGGCGGCGCGAATTCCTGGCGCAGATCTCCGTGCGCTTGCGCCATCACAAAGTGGTAGACCTTTGGCAGAACATCGTTTTGATATTTATCCCAATATTCCTCGATGTCCGTTTTGATCCGCTGGTTCAGAATAGTTCGCGATCCAACGTCCAGCCGCGCCCATCCGGTTTCCACTTCTACTTGCTCGTAGGTTTTCATCACGCCGTTGTACGGCTGCATCGCCGTCGTAACTTTGAATTCACGATTTAGAATTTGCGTTCCGGTCGCGTCCATCGCGCGCACGCGGTACGTCGGCCCTCCCTCGGAAGATTCAAATTCGTTCAGCGCGATTTTCTGGAGCGGCACATTCAGTTTCTTGGCTAACATTTCGTCAACGGGATAAAGCTCCTGCACCCATCGCGCGGGTGAGAACATTGCGCGCTCGCCGGTCGGGTCCACGTCCTTGGCAAAATCAATTTGAATGCTCGCAACATTCTTCCCCGCCAACTCCGGCGCGATCTCATCCATCAGCCAGCTATATCCCTGCTTGTACGCGCACAGAATTTCCACGCTCAAGTGATCCTTGTCCGCTCCAGCGGCAATAAGTTGCTGCTCAATCTGCTCCTTCAATTTCACGCGCTCTTCCGGACCTTCGCTCACTCGCGCTACTAATTTCACATCTTGCCCGTGCTTCAAGTGCGAAGCAGCGCCCTTCACCGCCTCCATCAACCGAGTCCCTTCCCACGGAATAACGACATCTTCCACGAATGTCGGCGCGGCCTGATGAAATGGATATGCCGCATCTTGAAAATGCAAATTCGGATCTTTGTCGCAGCACCGCGTTCCCGCATGCAAACTATCCGTCTTCACTTCCACGTTTGAGACTTTGAGCTGCTGTTGAATCCGTTCGCGAACAAATTTCGCCAGCCCCGCATCGGCCAGCTCCACATAAACCTCGGCCTTCACATTACTCACGCCGGAATTGCCGCCGGCGCTCGCGTTGATTTCTTTCATCCAGCGATCCAAATGATAAAGCGCCGCCGAAGCCTGTCCCACCCCCGAACGCAGTGAAAAGAATCTGTGCAAGTCGTAACGAATTTCTTCGAGCGACAAGAATTGTTTCCCTGCTTCCCACAAATTCGGCAAATGTCCCGCAAGCAAATCCACCGCGGCCGCGCCGCCGGCTTCATCGCCTCGCACCAAAATCGCGCCGCGCCTGCCAAATGCTTCGTCCACCGCGCGCAATTCGCCTTCTCCCGATGCGAGTGTCGCCTCCGCTTGCGCAGCGGCGGTATCGCCGGCGCGCAATTTTCTTTCGGCTTCCTGCGTTAAGGGAGAATCGCCAGCAATCACGGCCAGCGCGCGCACTTGTCGCGGCGTCGCATCAGGGGCGGCCGAAGCAATCGGTAGGGTAATTCCCGTAGCTTCCATCCCCATTCGCGCAGCAAGATTCGCCATCGCGATTCCCGCCGCTCCCGCGGGAACATACAAATGCGCATCCGACGACGACGGCACCGGCATCCGCGCGCTGCCCGTAAATAATCCTCGACTTGTGTAAAGTGTCGCGAGATCCAATTTCACCGGCGCTCCCGCCGCTGCGCCGCCCGCGCCACCACTCGCTTCATTTCCACCAGCACCAGCGTTTTCATTCGCAGCCGGATTTGTGCTTTCTGCGTTTGGCGCAGCGCCGCTGGCAGCCACGCCGGCAGGGAGCGCGGGCAGCGGCTTCGGATTCTTCGCGGACACCCAAGCGCCGTTAGTGAAAACCATAATTTCGCGTACCGCGCCAAGATGACCACCAGCGAATACATTCGCAAGGTCCGCCTCTGTAACGGCGAACGTTGTCGAGACAATTGCAATATGAATTGCTTGTTCGCCGTGGAGATACGTCAATGCGACCAACTTCGCGCCGGTGCCGCGGCCGGCGGTGTTGACCGCGTCCGCGATTGCGGAAAGTTTTTCGCCGGGAACTTTCCATTGGTATGGCGCGCGAGAAGAAAACGCTTCCGCGGCCGCCGCCAGGCCGGAATCATCCCTCGCAAAAACAGCCAGAGAATTGCCACCACCGAAAACAGCGCCTTCATTCTTCTCAGGATCTCTCAGCAGAACACCACCCGCCACACCTGCCATTTCCGGTCCGGATTCATTGATGCTGATCTGAGGGGCGCCGCCGTTTTCCGCCGACTTTGTGACAACTAGCGGGAGCGTCAATCCCGTTGAGCCGTAAGCCAAACGCGCGGCGAGATTTGCGGCGGCGGCATTTTCAGCGGCGGTGGATTTATCGGAAACAATTATTTTTCCGGCGATCGCGTTGGCGATGCCGTCGCCGTTTGTATCAACGAGCATCCAACCCATCGCAAATGGATCTTCCAAATGATTGGAAACAGTTTGCGGAGCAGTTGCGGTGTTTTGTCTTTTTGCGGCGAGAGAAAAAACGGCGGGAATCAGCAGCAGAAAAATAATGAATGCGCGTCGCATGGTCTTCTCCACTCAGAATGGATTGCTAAACAAATGCCAGCACTAGAATCGCGGCGTAAATCGCGCCGTTTCAATAGATTAGATGGCCCCGATAGAATCATTCCTTATTGAGTGAGTCAACTCACTCAATAAGGAAAATTTGGATTTTTCAAAAATCGCGCATTTTCAAAAATGACCAATACAAGCATTTTCGTATTTTCTTCGCATTCTTATTCGAATACATCACGGAACGGCCGCGGATGGATTCTCCGGATTTGTTTTTGGGAAATATTTTTCGTACCACGCGATGCACCTGAGAATGCTGTCCACGGTGTGCGCGGATTCGCGGATGCCGTGGCCTTCGCGGGGGTAGCGGACGAAAATCGTATCCACGCCAACATCTTTTAGCGCGATGTAATACTGCTCGGCTTCGGCGATGGGCACGTCGGGATCGTTTTCGCCGTGCATCAGCATGGTTGGTGTGGCCACGGCCGCGACGTGCTTCAGGGCGGAGCGCTCCCACATGATATTCATCATGTCATCCTGATTGGGAAGCTGGCCGAATTCCATTTGCTCGTACTGATTGTAGTAGGTCATGTAGTTGTAGCTGATCAGATTCGAGATGCCCGCGATGGGAATCGCGGCGCGGAACATTCGCGTCTGCGTGATAAGCCAATCGGTGAGCTGGCCGCCGTAGCTGACGCCTTCGATGCCCATGCGCTCGCGGTCGAGCCAGAGGTAACGGCGTAGCGCGGCGCTGACTCCGTAGAGAACGTCCTGCCCTTCGTTGCCATCTTGATCTCCGAACACGGCGTCGGCGAATGCTTGGCCGTATCCCGTGGAACCGCGATAATTCACGTGCAGAACGGCCCAGCCGCGCGCGGCATACACTTGATCCTTGAAATTAAATGCCGGGCCGTTTTGTCCGTGCGGGCCGCCGTGAATGTTCACGATGAGAGGATGCTTGGAGGTAGCCGTCATGCCGAGCGGCTTTACGAGGAACGCTTCGACTTCGTATTTGTTGTCGTTGCTGATGAATGTGAAGGATTCGACGGGAGCGATTGGTCTCTTGCTGAGCACGTCGGCATTCAATTCGGTGAGTTGGTCCCCTAAGTCAGCGTCCAGAAATGCAGGCACCGTCTTTCCCTTCGGATCCTTGTACTTCGCAACTGTGCTCAACCGCCGATCCTGATAGAGCTCCGCCATATCCTTCGAGCTAGTAAATGTGTAAGCGACTACACCGACGGTCCCCTTCTGAGGCACGGAAAAAGCGCCGACCGACCCTGGATCCGCAATGACTGTTCCGACCTGAGTGTCATCTATTTCTTGGCAATACAAGTGCACACTGCCTCGCTCTTGTCCTGTGAAATAGATTGTCTTTGCATCGGGCGACCACTGGGGCGGTCCCTGGCGATCATCTATTGTGGCAAATTCGTGGCGATTGGAACCGTCGGCATTCATCACCCAGACGTGCGTATCTTCCATGGTGGTTTCGCGGTCGGTGAGGCCACGCTTTGTGGCGAGGAAGGCGATCATCTTTCCGTCGGGCGACCACTTCGGAAAATACTCGGCGTTTTCGGTGGCGGTGATGCGGCGAATGGAACCATCGCTGACTTTCAAGGCGAAAACGTCATAGTTAAAGAATTGGTCGGCGTTGGGAGATGGGTCGGAGATGAAAAGAATTTCATCGCCGTTGGGCGACCAATCAATCGAATGCTCGTAGGCGTCGCCTTTGGTGAGCTGGTGGATTTGTTTCGACGCAACGTCCACGACAAAAATGTGCAGGCGGCGATTATCGTTGAAGTGCGTGAGGCCCTCGGCGGCGTCCGGCTTATACATGTAGCGCGTGATGACCATCGGATCGCCACTCGCGTCGGCGGTTTCCGGGCCGGGCGTGGCGGAAACGAATGCAATTTGTTTGCTGTCGGGCGACCAGGTGACGGTCGCGCCCGTCGAGGGAAGCGGTGCATTTGTGCCCGTCACTTCCGCGAGGAATGTTGCGGCGGTTCCGTCGGGATGCGCGATGACGAGTCCGTGTTTCCCTTCCGCCGCGCCCATGTAGGCGAGCCAGCGTCCGTCGGGAGACCAGACGGCGCCGCCGGAGGGATCTTGCTCGCCGCCCATGTGATTTGATTTCCGCGTCGCGGGATCCATGACCCACAACTGGCTCCACGGACGGCCGGGGCGGTCGTAGCGGACAATTGTGTACGCGATCAGTTTTCCGTCCGGCGAATATTCGACTTGGCCGACGGAGCGCAGGCGCTGGTAGTCAGTCGCTTGCAGGCCGTTTGCTTGTGGTGAGCTTGATTGGGCGCGGACTGGAGAAATTCCGGCAGCTACGATTACCGCCAGGACGCAAAGCGCCGTACAAATTCTGATACGCATGATTTTCGGCCTCGATTTGGACAGCATGAAGTTCACCCCCACCACAAGTCAGGCTATTCGTTGAATGGTTCGCATTCTATCGAAGAAGAGGGTTTGGTGAGGGAAATTGTGGAAGTTGGCGGCGGTAAGCCGAGCAGTCGGGGGAAAAGACAAACCGATTTACCGCAGAGACGCAGAGGGCGCAGTGGGAGCAAAGAGGGAAGATTCGCAGATCTTAGATTTGAAATTTCGGAGGGAGGAGAACATCAAAGACTGATCTGCAGGGACGATGCGCGGAAGACCGCAGAATCAAATGCAAAAGCCGCAGAGCTGAAGCTCTGCGCTACAGAAAACGAAAGCAACTGCGCAGTGATTACATTCGGGAATTACGGCGACATCCGGCGATAGATCATAAAGATGTTGGCGTTTCCGCGATAGAGCCATCTTGCAATTCCATACGACGATTTTCATGCGATGTCTCACGGCAAGCGCGGCGATTGCGGAGAACGTAAAGATATTAGCGATGGCATGGTGGCATGTCTAGAAAGGAACCAAACAATGCAACGGCCCCGGGTTCGGGGAACCCGGGCTACAAAAACCCTCGAGAAATCCCGGTTTGCTCAAAACGCAAGAAAAGAGCGATTCCCCAGCACGCAGCGCGCCTCGGAATGACAAGTTTAGCTCTTCTTCCGCAGTCTGGTAGAAGTCAATTCCGTGTAACATTGGTTGACGATTCATTTCTCGCGAGCGTATATACTCATCAGTGGATTTGGATGAATGATTGTGGGGTTCGCCACATAGTAGATCAGAATGTTTAATCCTCTCAAACCTCGATTGACACGCCGGGAAATGCTTTCCGCGTCTCTATTTGCGGGCGGATCGCTTCTACTGGGAATGGACGTGCTCGCTGCCGCGCTGAAGGATGGGGATGCGCGGCCAAGCTTTCTTCAGGGCGCGGACGGGCAATTTGCCGGCGGGAAACAGATCGGCACGATTGAATTTAGCGGCGAATCGAACACAATCATGGACGCTCCTTTCAATAGCGAGCTGGACGGGCGTCTCTACACGAGTCATTCCGCGCTTAATCCCGGAGATTTAGTTACCCCCACGGATAAATTCTATATCCGCACGCGCGCATCGAAATTGCTCGATCTCAGCAAGCCCTGGACGATTCGCCTGAGCACGTCTTCAGAACCAGCCGGGAGTCTGGCAGCTCATGAAATCGCGCGCGAAGCCGAGCAATTGGGATTGCATTTAATGGAGTGCTCGGGGAATGCCAGGCCGGCCCATTTCGGGATGCTGAGCGTGGCTGACTGGGCCGGCGTGCCGATTGCAAAATTGTCCGCGCAACTGCGGCCCGGGAAGGATACGAGCCGCGTTCTGATTTCTGGATTTGACAATTACACTGCTCCATCCACTACTTCGGTTGCCGGCGCGAGCTGGATATTTCCATGGGAGGATCTGATTTCTACGGGAGCATTTCTGGCGACGAAGATGAACGGCCAGCCTTTGACGGCGGATCACGGCGCTCCGGTGCGTTTGGTTGTGCCCGGATGGTACGGATGCTGCAGCATCAAGTGGGTGAATGAAATCACGACCGTGGATTCCGATGCGGACGCGACATCGCAAATGCAGGAGTACGCGTCGAGAACTCATCAGGATGGAGTGCCCAAACTCGCTCGCGAATACCAAGCAGCGGAAGTTGATCCCATCGCGACGCCCATTCGCGTCGAAAAATGGCTGGTCAACGGACGGATCAAATATCGCGTTGTGGGACTTCTGTGGGGCGGAAAAAAGCCCGTGAAGGGTTTGGAAATTCAATTTAATCCCGATGAAAAGTGGGCGCCCGTGGAAAAGATTTATCAGACTACGGCGGATACATGGAAGTTCTGGACGCAGACCTGGATTCCTGAAAAGCCGGGCACATACGAAATTCGATTACGGCTGGATGATCCGACCGTGCGCGCGCGGCGGATGACTATGGGCTACTACACGCGGACAGTGGAAATAACGGAAGTCTGAGGAAGTCGAACTCCCCGTTTTTCACCGCGCCACGAATGAGGCGCGCAGACAATACTCAGGAGGGGAAACACCATGGACGTTCTTGAATCTTTCAAGGCGGCACAGAAACAAGGCTGGGCGCACTTCGCTCCGTTGGAGGCGATCACCACGATTCCCGCGGCCGAGTTGGTGAAGCGCGCGCGCATCCGTGCGGGGCAGCGCGTGCTTGATGTTGCGTGCGGCACGGGTGTGGTTGCCGTGACGGCGGCGCGGCTCGGCGCAAAGGCGACCGGGCTCGACCTCACGCCCGAGCTTCTGGAGCGCGCGCGTGAAAATTCGCAGGTGGCCGGAGTGGAAATTGATTGGCACGAAGGGGACGTCGAGAAATTACCGTTTGAAGACGCAGCGTTCGACGGCGTTCTGAGCCAATACGGCCACATGTTCGCGCCCAGACCTGAGGTGGCAATGGCCGAAATGCTGCGCGTTCTGAAGCCGGGGGGCACGCTCGCGTTTTCCACGTGGCCGCCGCACCTGTTTATCGGCCGAATGTTTGCGCTGGTCGGGAGTTACATGCCGCCTCCGCCACCTGGAGTCGCGCCGCCTCCGCAATGGGGCGATCCCAGCGTCATCCGCCAGCGGCTCGGCGGCGCCGTCAAAGACATTGTGTTTTATGGAATGACGATGCTGGTTCCGGCGCTGAGCGTGCCGCACTTTCGCAGGGCCACGGAACGCACAGCGGGGCCGCTGCTGAAACTCGTCGAAATGCTTTCCGCAAGCAATCCTTCCAAGCTGGCGGAATTCCGCGAGGAATATAATGCGCTCGTTGATGAGTATTTTGATGGAAACACGGTTCGGCAGGATTATTTAATTACGCGTGCGGTAAAGGTGTGATGGTGAGATTCGTGGAATTCGACTGGCAGAAAGAGCCGCGTCGAGCCTATAATTTAGCTATGAAACACGTCACACTTCCTATCGTCGTGGAATCCGATTCGGATGGCTATTTCGTTTCCTGCCCTGCGCTTCAGGGCTGTTACAGCCAGGGAAATACCTACGAGGAAGCTGTCGAAAATATCAAAGACGCTATCCGCTTGCATATTGAGGATCGTCTCGCGGCCGGCGAGGACATTTCCGAGCATGTTTCCGTAAGTCTCTCTACGGTTGAAGTTACCGTCTGATGCCCAAGCTCCCGCGCGTTACCGCCCGCGAGATTATCTCCGCACTGGAAAAGGCATGGTTTTCGCTTGCGCGACAGAGTGGTAGTCACATGATCTACAAGAACGCCGCGGGTAAGCGCGTCACAGTACCTTTTCACGCAGCGAAGATCCTCCATCCGAAACTTCTGAAAAGCATCCTGCGCGATGCTGACCTGAGTGCCGAAGACTTAGCAAAACTAATCTGAACAATAAATAAAGAATAGTGGGGCTGGGGAGAGTCGAACTCCCGACCTAAGGTTTAGGAAACCTCCGCTCTATCCAACTGAGCTACAGCCCCGTTGCATTGATGAGTTTATCGCAAGCATGCCAAAACTTCTTCACCAAGGTTAAAATTTCTGAGCTAAACAGTTCATCTTGCGCCACAATTGGCGCGCGCTATTAGCCGCGCGCCGCCTATGCCACCAGACAATCATCCGAAATCAGCAGCGTCCTTGCAGCGCCCGACGCGCGTTCGCTGGACCATTATGGGCTTGCTCACGCTGGTTCTGATGCTTACTTATCTTGACCGCCTGAACCTCAGCATTGCCGGGAAATATATTCAAGACGAGTTTTCCATCAGCACGCAAACGATGGGCTGGATTTTCAGCGCGTTCCTGCTGGGCTATGCGCTGTTCCAGATTCCCGGCGGCTGGGCGGGAGACCGATTTGGCGCGCGCAATTTGCTGACGATGGCGATTGTTTGGTGGTCGGCATTCACGGCGCTTACGGCGCTGGCTCCACATTTGGTTTTTGTGCGTTGGTTTGGCGTGGCGGGGTCGCTGATTATTGTTCGGTTTCTGGTTGGCGTGGGCGAATCGTCGAGCGCGCCCAACGCGAATAAGATCGTGGGAAATTGGATGGGCTCGGCGCATCGCGCCACGGGCACCAGTTTCACTCTGATGGGCATCGGGCTGAGCGGAGCGCTGACGCCGATACTGATCGCGTGGATCATGCAACGCTGGGGATGGCGGGCATCATTTATCATTTGCGGGCTGCTAGGGCTAATCGTGGCTGTGGCATTTCATCTTTATATAACAGACCGCCCCGACGAGAATCCCCGTGTGAACGCCGCTGAATTGGCATTGATTCGCGCGAGCCAGCCACCACAATTCGGCGCGCCCGCGGGACCGCGCCAGGCTCCCTGGGGAAGAATGCTCACCCGTCCTTCCGTGTGGTTCCTTTTGGTTGGATATTTCTGCCAGGGCTATCCGATCTATATTTTTCACACCTGGTTTTTTATTTATCTGGTGCGGGTGAAGGGACTTTCCATTTCGCAAGGCGGAATCTGGGGCGCGACGCCATATCTCGCTATAGCGCTGCTGGCCCCGCTCGGAGGACGATTTTCGGATGCCGCGGTTCAGAGGTTGGGCAAACGCAGAGGCCGGCAACTAGCCGTGTGGATTGGCATGCTGGCTTCGGCGGGATTTCTGTGGATCGGCAGCAGTGCGACAAACAGGTGGCTCGCAATTGCGCTGCTGGCCGCCGGCGGAGGATTCAACATGTTTGCCGCGGCGAGCTTCTGGGCTGCTTGCATTGATATGACGCAGGAATTCACGGCGTCACTTTCGAGTTTGATGAATACCTTTGGGAATCTGGGCGGATGGGTTTCCCCAGTTTTGACCGCGTATATCGCGACGCATTTCGGATGGAATCGCGCGCTGGATTTCGCGGCGCTGGTGACGATTGCGTCGGCGGCGTGCTGGATATTTGTGGATGCCGGGCAAAGCTTTGACGGGAAATTGGAGAAGTGATTGAGCCGACGCGGATGGGGCATTAACCGCTAAACCACTCCACCGATGTCTTGTTTGGACCTCGATCGCTGTAGTATCTTCGGCACCTGCGGGGGCTGCACTGTTCCAAGCCTTCGTTCATGGGGATTCTTAGCCCAAATGCCCTGAGGTGAGACGTGCGATCCAGCCCTTCTTCTTTTCGCGTTTCCTACGTTCTAGTTCCCTTGCTGCTTGCCGCGCCTGTGCTGCTTGGCGGGGCGCAGGCGGGTGAGCCGCTGTTTGAGAATCCAATCGCAAGCGATCAGCTCACGTTCCTGAATGGCTTCGCCGGGCGTCCTTCGGACAAAGTGATTCGAGACGGAAAATTTCGCAAGGTAATTCAGACGGTTGTGCCGGCGGTGCCGATTCACTTCCGCGTCAGCGACGAGCCGCTAGCGGCCACGCTGGAAACAGTCCTGCAAAGCGTGCCATTGCCGGTTGAAATCCGGGACGGGCGATACGCGATGATCGCAAGCCGCGGCACTCCGACCCTGCGGGGCAAAGGATTTGTATGGGTTGACATGCAGGACGGCATCGCCATGGGCGGAATCTTTTTCTATCCGCGAAACGGCGAGCCGACCCCGACGGTCACGGTTTTCTCGAATCAGGTGAGCCAAGAATCGCTCGCCATGTCGCAGTTTCCGCAAGCGTTCTACGACGATTTGACGAACTGGGCGGCCGAGACAGGAGTCCCTGCCGTGGTGACGCGCTACTTCATCAACGCGGAGGGTGAAAAGGTCTTGCTGCAACACGACGAAGACTTTTGCTTTGCCGCGGAAGGAAATTCCGCGCCACCCTCGGGCGATTGCGATCAAATGAACGCCGATGCCTCCGAAATTGACATGCAGGCGGCTTATTTCCTCGCGAGCACTGGCTACGCATCAAACGCAAGCGCGCAAACGGCGATGGAGGGCGAGCAGGCTGTGTGGATCCACCTTCGAGACGAGACGTGCAATGGTCCGGACCAATTACCGTGCCGCATCCGCATGACGCGTGAACGAACGCACGTGCTGCTCAAACAGCGGCCGCAGCCAAGGCCAATAGGCGGGCGAGGCATAAGTAAGTTTTGTGAAGTGCGCGCGAGAGGAAAACCACCAGGGTGCCACGGCGAAAAATGCCGGAGCACCCTCATGATTAGCTGCAGCTACTGTTTTGTGGCTCGGTCAATAAAAGCCGCGACGTTCTTGTGGAGCTGAACGCGGTCGGCGTCATGCAAATACATCATGTGGCCCGCCTCGTAGTACTTCAATTGCACGTGGCCTTGCAGATCCTTGGGCAAGTTGAGATGGTCCATGGTGAATTCGGTTGCAAAAAACGGAGTCGCAAAATCGAAGTATCCATTTTCCACTTCCACGAGCAGCTTCGGATTCGTGATCATGGCCTGCGCCAGATCACCCTGGACGTTCGGCGCGCCCGGGAATCCCCCGCCGCCTCCGCCTCGACCGCCCTGTTGCCGCACCCAATTCCAGTTTCCGCCGCCTGAATTTAGGTAGTCCTTGTCCCCGCCAAATTTCAGTTCGTCATGATTGTATTGGTTCAGCATGGCAGTGAAGGCGCCACCGACGGCCGGACCTTCAGGATCACCCTGCGAAGCTTCGGAAAGCAGATCACGCGTGTAGCCGGTGAAGCGCGCGTCGATCCGTCCCACGGTCATTCCGGTGCCGCGGAGCAGTTCGACATTGAATTGGCCGAGCGTGACGCGCAGATTGGCCCTTTTCAAGTAGTCCTCGCTCAGGCCCGTGAAGTAAGACAGTTTCTTTGCTACCGCATCCTTTTCCGCGGGGCTGATCTTGTCGCCCTCAAAAAGCGCGGTGGCATATTCACCCTTGGCATAATTCCGCGCTTCCTCGATGAACGAAACGAGATTTGCCGGACGGTTCTTCAGCGCTTTGTGATACCACGCCACTGCCGCGTAGCTGGGCAGATAGTATTCGTAAACGCGATCGTCACCAGGACCGAATGTAATCGATGAAAGGTCGAGCACGGAAGACATCAGCACGATGCCGTTCAAGTGCATGGTGTAACGATTCTGCAGATAATTTCCAAGGACGGCCGAGCGGAAAGTCCCGTAACTTTCGCCGATCAGGAACTTCGGCGAATTCCAGCGGTCGTTGCGATTGACATAGGTATTGATGAACTGGCCGAAAGCCGCCATGTCCTCGTCTATTCCGTAAAATTCCCGTGGCTCACCTTTGCCGACAATGCGGCTGTAGCCGGTACCCATGGCATCAATGAAGACCATGTCCGTTTTGTCGAGCAAAGTTTCCGTGTTGTCCACGAGCTTGTAAGGCGCTGGAGCTGTAAATTCCCCTTCCGTGGTGACAACGCGCCGCGGACCGTACGCGCCCATGTGCAGCCACATGGTGGCGGAGCCGGGCCCACCGTTATAAAAGAACGCGACCGGACGCGTGCTCAAATCCTTCACGTCACTGCGCGTGTAGGCCACGGAATACATGAGTCCGGTCGGCTCGCCGGCTGCATTCTTCAGCAAAGTTGTGCTGGCCGTCGCCTTGTAAGGGATCACTTCCCCGTTGATGCGGATGGTGTGATCCGTAGTCACCGATTCCTCTTTCGTAGAGGCCGCTTCAATCGCGGTCTCAGCCGAACCTGCGGCGGCCGCGCCGCGTCCACCTTGCTGTGCTCCCCGGCCTTGCGCCGCAACTTGCGCCGATTGGCCGCCGATCAAGCAAAATACGATTGCTCCAAGCCACAGATTTTTTCGCATTCCCTTGCTCCTATTCGTGAAATTTCAAATTTTTATGAGGTGCAAACACGACAATCTAAAGCCGCGGCGATTTTATGCGCCCGATGAACCAGAAGTCAAAGAAACTCTCCGCCATCCCGCTGCTCCAGAAGGCTCCCGTTCGCCGCAGGCTAGATCTATGAAAAACTTGGGCCTTGGCACAACTCCGCGAAGACGGTCTGGTACAATGGCTAATACTCGCTATAATTGCTGATATGCCGGAAACGCTTCCAACACGGAACGTCAAGTTGCGCCGATACTTGCGCTTCTGGCATACGCGCGCCCGCGAGATGCGCAAGTTTCTGTGGAGGCTGATTTACAAACGGCAGCCTGTTCTGGCGCACATCATTCCGATCCGCCGCTGCAACCTTGCCTGCACGTATTGCAATGAATTTGATGACTTCTCGAAGCCCGTGCCGCTGGAGGATATGAAGGCGCGCCTCGACCGCCTGGCCGATTTGGGCACGGCCGTTGTCACCATCAGCGGCGGCGAGCCGCTTTTGCATCCCGAGCTTGACGACATCATCCGCCACATTCGCCGCCGGGGGATGATCGCGGGGCTTATCACCAACGGTTACTTGCTGGTGCCGGAACGCATCGAGCGGCTGAATCAAGCCGGGCTCGAGCATCTGCAAATCTCGATTGATAATGTGAAGCCCGATGACGTTTCCATGAAGAGCCTGAAGGTGCTGGATAAAAAGCTGGAAATGCTGGCGCAATATTCCGTTTTCCAGATCAACATCAATTCAGTGCTGGGCAGCGGCGTCCATCACCCGGAAGACGCGCTCGAGGTGGCGCATCGCGCGCTGTCGCTTGGGTTTACGAGCACCGTGGGAATCATTCATGATTCAAACGGCCAGTTGCAGCCCCTCAGCGATCACGAGCGCGAGATATTTGAAGAAATCATGGATCTCGGCAAGCGTTCGTTTTCACGATTCAACAAATTCCAGCACAACATCGCGCGCGGCGTGGAAAACAAGTGGCGCTGCCGCTCCGGCTCCCGATACCTTTATATCTGCGAGGATGGACTCGTGCACTGGTGTTCGCAGCAGCGGGGCATGCCCGCCGTGCCGCTGGCAACCTACACGAAAGCCGATTTGCGGCGCGAATATTTCACCGCCAAGCCCTGCGCGCCTTATTGCACCGTTTCCTGCGTGCAGCAGGTCGCGCTCCTGGACAAATGGTTCGGCGTCCAAACACTCAAACCGAAATTCGCTCTGCCTGGACCGACCAATCTGGTTCCGCTTTCCAGCTTGAGCGCTACCGCAAGTTCCGCGAACGACCGCCGCTGACAAATAATCGCCTGCCGCGCAATTCCCTAACTTCTTTATTCAAATTTGTTCAGGCGTATTGCAGGAGTGACGCCGCAAATTTGGTCCGATTTAGTTGGCGGGAGGCTTTCGGCGGGCACCTTCTGCTCTGGCCTCGCAGACCGAAGAAAAAGAGCCCGTAAGTGCCCCATTTTCTTTTACTTAGATGCCTATTACCAGAGCGGAACACTGTACTTCGGTTCAATTGACGCCCACCATTCAGCAAGCTATCGTCAATTGAAGGTTGTCTCCAGCGCTAGCCTTCCTTTGGCTAAGTGCAATGCGCGGCGCGGTTTCACGCCAGTTTCCGCGCTGGGCAGGAAAATCTTCGCGACCGTTCCACCTGCGCAGCAGGAATCGCGGCGGTTCGCGCCCAATCGAGTCAATTGCTGAGGCGCGCGCCACCGCGAACATAGTCATGCCGAATCTAACCAAAACCGGCCGGTACGAGCTTCTCGGAGAGCTAGGCAGCGGCGCCATGGGCGTGGTCTACCGCGCGCATGATCCCGTCATCGGCCGCGACGTGGCCGTTAAGACATTGCACCTATCCCCGGATGGCTCAGGCGTGACGCGCCCAGACTTCGTCACACGGTTCCAGACCGAGGCGCGCGCGGCGGGAATCCTTACGCATCCGAACATCGTGGTGGTCTACGACGCCGGGGAGGAAGCCGGCATTTTCTATATCACGATGGAACTGGTGCTAGGCCGCAGCCTGCAAGCCTTGCTTGACGCGCGCCAGCCATTTCCGCTCCCACGATCCTTGCGAATCATCGAACAGGCCTGCGCGGCGCTTGGCTACGCCCATCAACACAATATCGTCCACCGCGACATCAAGCCAGCCAACTTGATGATCACCGAGGACGATACCGTCAAGATCACCGACTTCGGCACGGCAAAGATCCTTCGGTTCAATGCCACGCAGACGGCGCAAGTGATTGGCACGCCGTCCTACATGTCTCCCGAACAAATCAAAGGCAGGCAGGTGGATGGCCGCGCGGATATTTTCGCGCTCGGCGTAATTCTCTATGAGCTGGTCACCGGGGAGAAACCATTCCCAGGAGAGAGCGTCACCACCGTCATCTACAAGATCGTCAACGAAGAGCCGGTTCCACCGCGAAGTCTTGCGCCCTCCATCCATCCGGGACTAGCCGCCCTTATCCTGCACGCGTTGGCCAAAGATCCCACCGAGCGCTTTCAAACTTGCGCTGAATTGGCCGAGGCGCTGAAGAACTATCGCTCTTTCCCGCACGAGATCAAGGAAGAACTGCATCCGGCGTATTTGCCTCCGCCTCCATCCGCGGGCCCACCCACTATCCGCATGGGATTACATTTGCCAAATCCCCGGCCCAATATTTTGCTGACAGAAGTTGAGATCGCCCCTCCGGCGCCATCGCGCGGGCATACTCTTTACAATCCGCAGCAAATACGCCAGCGGCGGGGAATGTCTTGGTCAGCCTTCTGGCTTTCGCTGTTTCTTATCGGAGTGATTGCCGCCAGTGGGACTTATGTCTGGCCGTATACGCATGATGTTTGGCAGGTTATCCGCACGTGGTATGAACAGAAACGATCCGGCAACTCACCTTCAACGGACAAGCCCGCGACCGGCGCCGCCATAACTTTGCCCAGTACTCATACACCTTCGAGAAAGACGTTGACTCCGCCAGCCGCACCTTTGCCAAGAGTTCAGGAAGCACCGCCCACCGAAACCGCGCCTGCGCAGGAAACCAAGGCCGATGACAGTACAGTTAGCGGTGCAACCGCTGTGAATGATTCCTCTCCCCTGGCGCAAAAGCCCGCCAGCGTGGATGCGCCACATTCCAGCGCCCCGAACACGCAAGCGCAATTGCCTGACTCCCAGACCGCAGGTGCGCAGCTCGCGGCGAATTCACAATCGCTAACCAATCTATCCGCTTCTAAACCACTCATGACGCCGCATGAGCGATTGGAAACAGTGAAAGGCCGGATCGACCATTGGCTCAGCGGCACCGGCCTGAGCGATCGAGTTCAAGTTACGGTGGTTGGTGGCGGCCTGCTGCTGCAAGGGAAGCTTCGAGCGGGAGAGCACCAGGCGCTGATGAAGAGAATGCAAGCGGTTCCGGCCTGGGTGCACGTCACCGACGATATTGCGTTTGGCGGCGCGTCGCTGCATAACCCCGACGAGTAGCTCTACGCCGCATTTGGTTTCGCAACCAGAGTTACCCGCCTCAGGGTTACCTATTCGACTACCCGGCTTCTTCCATCGTTCCACTTCCGCTCCAGTAGATAGAGGATAGGTGCATGGCGCAACAGGCTTTGTCTGATCCACCTTCCACGAATTCGTCGCGCGGACAAAACTCCGCGCCCGCCGGCCACGGTCCTAATGCCCTGATTGATTCGCAAAGCGAGTTGCCCGTGGTGGCGCCACGTGGGCGCAAGATCGAACCTATCCCACAAGACGCAACCGAAATGTTCGTGGCGCGATTCTTACGCTCGTTCCAGGCTTTGCAAGCCGCGACGCGCCTCTACCACAAGGATCATCCGCTGGCATGTTCCGCGCTTGAATCCGCGGAATTTCATCTTCGCGCCGCGCTCGGGCGGGTGACACCTGTTGCCGTGGGTTTGGAAAACGGTGCGCTCGTATATTGTCCCGCGAAAAACGCCGAACCGGTTCCGCTGGAAAGTAAGGAAGCCTGGAGCAATATAGCTAAGAACTGGGCGCGGTGCGGCATAACCTCCCTGCAATTTTTTCCGCAAACCAATCTCGGCGAACTAGCTGAACTTGGCCTGCTAATGAACGCGGCCGGACCTCGGAGCGCGGGTGAATGGCCGGCGCGCCTCGCCGAACAGCGCATCTTCGGAATTCGCGTGAATCTTCCCCTGCGCCAGCGGGTAGGCGCGATCCTCGCAACGCTTGTTTCCGCGCTGCTCGTGCATGGCGGCGCGGACCGTGAAGCTCCGCGTTCCACGGCGCCGCCTGCTCCGGCTACTTTTGAAGACTTAACGGCTGCCTTGCGCCTGCTGGCGCGCTTTGAATCCATCGTAAGCCGCGCGGCGCAAAGCAACGCGCAGCATGCCGCCGAGACAATCCACATGGCGCTTTCCGACGCCGAAAACCGCACGATTCATCAGCTCGTGCGCACCATGTCATCCCATGCCCCGCATGAAAATGAGGCAGGCGACAAATATCTCGCGCGCATCGCCGAATCTCTGCTGATCGAAACGCTCGCCGCGCAATTTCTTGCCCGGCGGCTGCCCGCCGCCGAACTCCAGGGCGTGTTCGATACGCTGCACGATGCTCTTGTGCGATCGATGAACGTCACGGCGCCCAAGACCGAGCAGCCGGATGGTGAGCCGCCGCTTTCCGCGGCTCTTGTGCGGGCGGCCCGCGCTCTGCTACCGAATCTGTCGCGGCATGACAACGGCGCGGCGGAAGCTTGCATTGAGCGCCTGCACGAAGCCTTCTGGAATGAGCTTCCCGCACGAGAAAGGTCCGCCGTTTTGCGCGGGCCGGATGCCTGGTGCATGCCGGCGCCCGTGCTGCGCCGCTACATTGAGCAACTGCTGAACGCAAGCCGCGGCAGCCACGGTGACGGGCCGGTGCGTGAATCGCGCATATTACTGGGGAACTACGCTCGCGCGCTGGAGGCGGAGGAAGGCCGCGCGCGGCGCACCGCGGCCAACGGCCTGATCGACCTATTGCCATTGATCGCGCAACTTTGGGAGACGGAGAGCCCGGTCGAACTGGACCGGACGGCCGTGCGCGCGCTGCTTGCGGAAGTTTCCCCGGGCATTGCCGGTGTGCTCACCGCGCTGATTGAAAATCTGGCGCGGCTGGCAGCGGGCTGCGGCGACTTCAGAGAATTTGAGCATATCCTAATGACGCTGGAGCAGACTCCGCGCGACGATGAGCACTCTCACCTCATCGCATTGGCCGAACGCCTGATGGCCGATTCAAACTGGCGCCTTTTGATGGAACGAGCTCTGGCAACACAATCGTTCAAAGCACCTGGATCAGCCCGGCCATCTGATTCGACTCGTTCTTTTGAAGTGAACGATGCGGCCATGGCGCGCCTGCTCGCACGAAATCCCGAACGACTGCTCGCCGGTCTGGGTGCGATGCTCGCCGCGCCGGAGGGATTCAATGCCTTGGGCGCAATGGCGCAACTCGTCAGCGCGACAGGCGAGCCCGTATTCGGCGCATTGGAAACGCATTTGAATGACCCGAGACGCCAGCGAGCGGCAACCGCCATTAAACTCCTTTCCATCACCGAGCCACGGCGTTTGGTGGTCCGATTACCGCGCGTGTTGCCTGCATGGGACTGGAATTTGCAGGATCTTGCGATCGCGGAACTCACCCGCTTCGACGCATCCGCGAGGCCTGCCGGCGTGGCCCGCGCGTTTGCCCAGATTCTTCCGGAAGCGCATCCACTGGTTGTGCCCGTAATGCTGGACGAAATCGGGTTGGCCGGTGAGGTATCCGCGATTCCTCTACTGTGTGATGTTGCCGCGGGATCGGTTTCAACGCTGCGGGATATTTTCATCCGAATCAAAGCCGTCGAAGCGCTCGGACGCATGCACGCGATCGCGGCGTCCGGTGTTCTGCGCACGCTGCTGCGCGAGCGCCAGGGCCTCGTTTATACGGAACCGGCCGCACTGCGAACCGCCGCCAAAGAAGCCCTCGCGCTAATCGAAAACCATCCGTCATCAGCGCGCCTCCGCGCAACGGAAGACGCTCTTGCAAAAGCCAACATTTCATTCCGGCGTCCGCGCCGGTATTTCCGTATTCTGCTGGATCGCCCATACAACGCGCGCATCGAATGCCACGCGGAGGCGCGCAGCCGGGCGCGCCTTGAACCTCGCAAACGGCGAGCCGGGGGAGCGGTTGCAGCGCGCGTGAGCAGCATCAGCCTGGGCGGCGCCTTCATCGAGCCCAGCCACGGACTGGCGATTGGTGACCACATCCGCCTGGATATCCGCACGGGGCTGCGTCACATTCGCTCCACCGCCGTAATACGTAACATCAGAGGCTCCGGCGGTGGTGTGGAATTCCTTCACATGCCCGGCGAAAGCCGTGAACGACTCCGCCGATTAGTCCAGCGCTTGCTGACCTAAGATTTTTCTCAAGCTGTTCCACTCCAGACGAATTACCCACTATGATTTGCCGGAGGTGAAGCGCATCGAGAGTTTCACCGAAGCGAAGCTCAGGATCAGCGCCAGGACGACCCAGCTCACGCCGACAGTTCTTGAAACTTCCAAGATGAAGGCGAACGTGGATAGCAAACTCGACGGAAGTGTCTGAATTGCGGTTCCCCGCATGAACAGTATGACGCCTATGGCGAAGACCGATACGAGCGCGACACCCGTAGCGCACAATCCGGGCAGGGCGCGCTTCCACGGAAACGGAATCGGTGGCGGAGTTGCTGCTTCGCGATTCACCGCATTCATCACCGAGCTCACGAAGCCGGACGACGGATTGATCTCTTGATCCTTGGACAGAATGCGATCGAGATCGTCGTTTTTCATAGCGCTTCCTTCCTCAATTGCGGCGTTTCCAAGTGATGCGAGAGTTTGCTGCGAAGCATTTCACGCCCCCGGGATAATCTCGCTTTGACGGTTCCCTCCGGCAGGGCGAGACTCCGCGCGGTGGAAGGGACGTCCATATCGTGGAAATAAAAAAGAATTAAGGTCTCCCGATACTTCGCCGGAAGCGTGTGAACCGCGCGCCGCACCGCGCGATCCCGGTCTTCATCCTCAAGTCCTCCGTCGGTGGGTCGAGGGTCCCTTGGTTCAGCGATGTCTTCGAGCGGCACCGTTCTCATTGGAATCCTGAGGAGTTCGGAGCAGTACAGATTCGTGGCTAGCGCGAAAAGCCAGGTGGAAAAAACCGCTTCGCGCCGCCACAGGTCAAGCGAGCGATAGGCTCGCAGAAACGCTTCCTGAGCCATTTCTTCCGCGCGGCCGCGATCCCGGCAAAAACGATACGCCAAGTTCACCAGCGGTTTCTGCCAGCGGCGGACAATATCCTCAAAAGCGGAGGGGTCCCCCAAGAGGATCTTTTCGACAGTGGCTTGATCCTCGGCGGCGCTCACGCTACTCCCTTTGAAGTACGACCTGCCGGCGCAACGGGTGGTTGCATTTTCTTTTGAACTGAGGCTTACAAAGAAAATGCAACCGAAGGTGGTTGTGCGATGTCCTACTGAATGCAGCCAACAACGCGCAAGAAAAAGGAGGACAACATGCACTTGGTCATAGTCCTAGCCATCCTTTCCCTGGGAGTCGGATCCATTGCCCTTTTCTCATTCGTGGCCGTGGCCTCATGGTCGGCCGAGCGCCGCCGCGAAAGAGAAGCCTACTACAAAAGTGAAACACTGAAAAAAATCGCCGAGACGCAGGGGACTGGGGGCAATTCCGCGCTCGAGTACCTCCGCGAAGAGGACAAGATCAAGTCGCGGCGCCAGCGGGAGGGCCAGAAATTGGGCGGGCTGATCACACTCGCTGTCGGAATTGCTATGATGATATTCCTTCGCGCGGTACCGGACCCAGGCGCCCGGCAGGCCTCTTTCGTGGGGCTGATTCCGCTGCTCATCGGCGTTGCGCTTCTAGCCTATGCGTATCTTCTTGCACCAAAGCAGTGACGGAACGAAATGTCGCCGGGGGAATCTTCGGGCAATCCACGGGAACGAATGAGAGCGGAAGGCTGTAGAAAAGTTAGTGGTTGAGGCGCTCCAGAAAACGCAATCAGCCAGCCGAGGCCGGACGCCCTTTAGGTTTTCCCTCTTCTTCGGTTCCGATCTGCTTTTCGTCTTCCACCACCGCTCCAACCAGCGGCTCCGGCAAACTCTCCACGGGATCGAGCGCTTCAATTTCTTTCGAGCTGGCTACTCCCAGCTCGCGGAATTTATTGGCGCCGGGCAGCAAGCGCGTATTGAATGAGCGCACCGCTTTCGTATATCCCTCGTTGGCGCGCTCGAGTGACCGTCCCACTTCTCCCAGATGGTCCGAGAAAACGGACAGCCGTTCGTAGAGTTCCTTGCCAAGGGCGCTAATGCGCTCCGCGTTTTCCGCGAGCATCTCCTGGCGCCATCCGTACGAAATCGCGCGCAGCAGCGCGATGAGAGTTGTCGGGCTGGCCAGCACTATGCGCTTATCAATCGCTTCTTCAATCAGCGTCGGCACGCTTTCCAGCGCCGCGCTGAAAAACGATTCTCCGGGCACGAACAGCACTACAAATTCTGGCGTCGGTTCAAACTGTTTCCAGTACTCCTGCGCGGAAAGCGCCTTAATATGCGCGCGCACCAGCCGGGCGTGTTCCAACATCGCCGCCGCGTGTTCCTCATCGGTTTCCGCCGCAGTTGCCGCAAGAAATCCGTTCAGTGGAACTTTCGCATCAATCACCACCCGTCCGCCGCCGGGCAAATGCACAATCATGTCCGGGCGCAGGCGTCCGGTCTCCGTATTAACCGATACCTGTTCCTCAAAATCGCAATGGGAGGACATTCCCGCCAGCTCGACCGCGCGCCGCAGCGTAAGCTCTCCCCACCGGCCTTTCACTTGCGGCTGCTTCAAGGAATTGGAGAGCGCGCCCGCCTCATCCCGGAGTTCCTTGCTCGTCTCCGCAAGTTGTTGCACCTGCGAACGCAACTCACCGTAAGCTTCATTCCTGGATGATTCAACTTGCGAGAGCCGCTCGTTGAGGCTTCCCAGCGTTTCACCCAGCGGCCGCACCAGCCCTTCGATGGCCACTCTGCGCTGCTCGAGATCCCCCAGAGATTCTCCCCGCAGCGATTCAAATTTGGCATTGGCAAGATCGAGGAACTGCTGCGAGCTCTTGCCAAGCGCGTCGGATGCCAATCCTTGAAATGCGTCGGCGAATTTCGTCCGGGCTTCGTCGAGCAATTTCTTCTGCTCGTCCATGTTTTCCCGCGCTTTGTTCGCGGTGGTTTCCGCGCTGACGCGCCGCTGCTGCTCCATATCCAGCTTTTCGCGCAAAACATCCCGCTCGGCGCGCAGTTCGAGCGATTGGCGGCGCAGCTCGGATTCCATGGATTGGTGGCCGCTGGTGTCCGACTCGAGTTCTCTGATTCGCGAGGAAAGCTCGCGCGCCTGCACGCGGCTCCAGAACCAAGCCAGCGCGGCGCCGGCAAGAAATATCAAAATTGCAACGCCAATTACAGTCGGGGACATCGGGAACGCTTCGCTCATGGTTGCCTCACTTGAGAGGGAAGGCTGGACGCCGCCGATTCTAGCACACGTGCAATGGGATTGACTTTAAAGTCCCGCGCCCCGGGTCTGTTGCTCGTGTCTTCAAACGCTGGGGTCAATTCCGCACCAATTCCAGCCAGGCCGCCCGCAAATGTTTTTGCAACTCTGCCGGAGGATTGGCCGAAAGCATCTTCTCAATCTGTTGTTGCAAATGCGGAACGCCGCGCGAATCGGCCCCAGGTTGGTCCAGCCGCGCCAGCGCGCGATCCACGGGGAGCACCCAATCGCCCGTCGCCACGCCGCTCGCGGCCACCAACTCCCCGCGAACCAATGCGAGAACACTCGCATCCGGAGCCGCCGTCATCACGCGGACGCTGACAGAAAAATCGCCCGCGCGAATCGCACGCAACGCGATGACCGCCGTGTTCTGCGCGCCGCCGCTCGAAGTTACGCGTTGAAAATTGCCTTTCAACAATTCAACGGCGCCGGCTGAAAGATTCTCCACCACCAGCGGCACTTTTTGCCCGGTTCCATTCACGTGCACGATGAGCTCGCCATTTTTTCCTTCGGCAAGTTGCCCGGAGGGAGGCGTAATTTCGAGTGACACCAGGGTAACGGCCAGTGGCCCGCTCTTGCTACCAGCGACGTCAATCACCAAATCGGCGGGTCCAAGCACTGCACCCGCCCCCGGCTGAAGAACAAGCGCCACGGGCGAAGACGCCAGCACCAGCGCCGGCCTGCCGCCGAGCGTCGCGCGGTTTATGTCCGCGTCTCCGCGAAAGCCCGAACCGCGCACCACAATATGATCGTCGAGGGCCACAACGCGGGAGTAGTTGGAAACAACCACATCAATGGAAGACCCGGCTTGCGAAGTCGCAGGGTGACCCACAACAATCGAGGAAGCCTGCACGCCCGCGCCCGGCGCGCTATCCGCAACTTCAACAGCAAACGGCCCCGGCGCGGGGGTCACAACAAATCGCGCCCGGCCCGTTGAATCCGTGGTCACGCGCCGCCGGTCAGGAAGTTTAACGGTGACGCCCGCGGCGAGCCGTCCATCGCGATCGAGAACCGCCAGCGTCGCGGGCTTCTCTGTTTCAAGCTGCGGCGGCAGCACGATTTCCGCCACGGCCGGTCGTACTTGCGGCGCTGGCGATGCTGGCTCTTGTCCTGCCGCGCGCCGCGACGGTGCCGCAATAAAAACCGCCGCGACCAGGGCCGCGGCGGCTGCAATGCGTCTCCACATGGCGATGATTCTACCCCGGCCAACGCGCCGCGGCGAGTGTCATCCCAATGTCATTATTGGTTTGGCGAAGAAGCCGCGCTTGTACTTGCTGGATTGTTCGTTGCCGCGTTCTTCACCCACTTGTCGAACCAGTTCAGTTTTTCCCAAAGCACGTGCTCCATGGTTTCCTTCGCGGCGTAACCGTGCGCTTCCAGCGGGAGCGTAACGTACCGCACGTAGCCGCCATTCCCCTGGATCGCCCGGTAAAACCGCTCCGACTGAATGGGGAATGTGCCCGCGTTGCTGTCTGCTTCGCCGTGAATCAGCAGAATCGGCGTCTTGATCTTGTCCGCGAACATGAACGGCGACATTTTGATGTACAAGTCCGGCACTTGCCAAACGGTTCGCCGCTCGTTCTGAAATTCAAATGGGGTCAGCGTGCGATTGTAAGCGCCACTTTCGGCGATGCCCGCTTTGAACAAATTCGAGTGCGCCAGCAAATTGGCCGTCATGAACGCGCCGTAGCTGTGCCCTCCGACGCCGACGCGGGTTGGATCAATCACGCCCATGTCAGCGGCTTTGTCAATCGCGGCTTTGGCGTCCGCCACGATCTGCTCGACGTACGTGTCATTCGCTGTTTCGGTATTGCCGTTCACCGCAACCACCGGCATAGCCGAGTCATCATCGAGCACGACGTATCCATCGAGCAGAAAGAACAGTTCCGAATAGCCGCGGATCGTCGTGAACCGGTATTGCGATCCCTGGATTTCATCCGCGAGGTCCGCGCTGGCCACTTCGCGCGGATACGCCCAAAGAACCGCCGGCAGGCGCGTTCCGGGTGTGTAACCGGCGGGAGTGTAGACCCACATCGAAAGCGGAACTCCATCCGCGCGCTTATATTTCACGAGTTCCCGGTGAATGCCACGGATTTGCGGCGTCGGGTCGGCGAAGTGCGTCAACGCCTTGGCTTCGTCCGATCCCGCGGTCCGCAGAAAATAATTCGGCGGATCAGTGGGAGTCTCGTGGCGCGTCATCAGTTTTGTTCCATCGGGATTCAGCAGCGCCACAACTGTTTCGTACGCTTTGTCCGGACATTGGAACAGCCGTTCCGCGGTCAGCGTCTTGACGTTGAATTTGTCCAGGAACGGATGGTCGCCTTCCGGTCCCGAGCCGGTGCCCTGCAGAAAAATGGAATCGCCCTCTTGACGCATCGCGGCGTGCCCGTTCGGCAGCTCGCGCATCATGGGCGTGCCGGGATTCTTGTAGCGATTGCCGGTGTCCAAATCCCAGATGAGCTTCGGCGCCTCGGATGGATTTGATGGATTGAACGAATACGTGCGCGCGCGCCGGGCGCGCATATTGGTGTCGCGGAAGAGCGCGAAATCCGCGTGCTCGCCCCAGGTGATGCCGCCGAAGCGCTGCTCGGTCCGCAGTAACTCCGCCGGCGCCGCGGTAAATGGCGCCTTGACCCACATCACCTTGTCGTGCTGCGGCACTTGCTTGCGAGAATCGCCGCCATCCAGCGCTTCGGCCCACACGAGCGTGGCCGATTCGTTCGGCCTCCAGTTGATGTCGCGCGGCAAGGGTGAAATTCCGCCGCGCGGCAAATTATCCTCCAGAGGTAGTTTCGCAACTTTGTAAACTACGTGCCCGTTCATGTCCCACACTTCGACCTCGCGTGGAAACGAAGTCCACGTCAACAGGTAGGAGTAAGGCCGGTGAACCGTCGTAACGAGAATGTACTTTCCGCTGGGCGCCGCGTTCGCTCCCCCGTACAGAGCCGGTTTGCCGATCGGAGTCACTTTGCCGCTTTCCAGCGCTATGGTGACGATCTGCGAGCGCGCGTAGTAATCAAACACATCTTCGTCGTGCGCGTTTTGGAGCAGATCCTCAAATGTCGCCACTCCTGTGGAAGGGCCATAGCTTTCTTCAATGTGCGGGCCGATCGGGACCTTGGCCTCCGCAGGAGGTTTCGTCGTTGCGCGATCCGCGGGCACTGTCTTGCAAAGCAGCGTGGCGCTGCCGCCCATCCATTCGCAGCCTCCACCACCGCCGAACCCGCCGCCTCCGCCGCGCCCTCCGCCACCTCCACCACTGGGCAGAATCGAGTTGAGCTGCACTCCGGAAACAACATGCGCCGCGCCGGTTGTGTCACCCACCCATAGCAGCGTCGCGGTCGGCGTGGTCTGCGTGAAGATGAAGTGTTTGCCATCAGGCGACCATCGCGGCACTCCGAAGTGTCCATCCGCCGGCAGCGCAAGCTTGTGCTCGGAGCCATCCGAGATGCGCTTCAGTACCAGATCCTTGAAAGCGGGCGCGTTGTGCGTGCCGCTCGTGAGCGGGTTGATGCGCAAACCCGCCAGGCGCAACATGGGCTGCGCCAGATCCGCTATCGTCGGATAACCCACGGAGCGATACAGCAATATGTAGTCGCCAGTCGAATTTACCGTTCCGGTCGGAACCACAGGCGCATCCATCACATCCAGAATCGCCTTGGGCGGTTTTTTGTACGGCTCCTGCGCGCCCGCCGGCGTTCCAATCACAGCGATCATTGCCGCGGCGCACATAACTACAAGCACCGCTGTTCGCACACGATCCACACGATTACGCGAATTCAAAAGAATCATAAACGCACCTCCACGGCGAAGTCTTACATCAGAAAGGATAAGACCGCAACTTTCCCATCGCCACTAAGGACGGCCCAGATGCCCCGCGGGTTTCGGAGCACAACAAGGAAAACCTTTTGAGAATCGCTCAGATATTATTACGGCTGGGGCTTGAGTCAGTCCGGCGTTCGCGTTCGGCGTCAGCGGGATTTGTGAAGCAAGCTGAAAATCTTCGCGTCCACGAAAATTTGAAATAGAACTGGGTCCAATTCATTATCGCGTACGGACATCTCCAGGATTTCCAGCGCGCTCTCCGCTGAAACCGCCTTCTTATAAGGACGGTCGGCCGCCGAAAGAGCGTCGGAAATGTCGCATATGGTCATGATTTTTGTCTGCACTGGAATCTGTGCGGCCCTTAAATGGTAGGGGTACCCTGTGCCGTTTAATTTCTCATGGTGTGCGCGCGCGATGGCCGGAATCCCGCGAATTTCGCGCGTCCACGGGATTTGCATCAGGAAATTGAATGTATGTTCCACGTGGGATTCGATTTTCCCGCGCTCGGCGGCGTCCAGGCTCCCTTTCGGTGTGCTCAGAAAACGTATCTCCTCCTGAGTGAGCAGGCTGCGCTCTGCGCCGCGAGGATCGTGGAACACATGCGCCCCAATTTCGATCAGCCGGTCAAAGTTTCCCTCCGGCATTACCGTCGGCTCGTTGACCCGCAAAATAAATTTGAACGCGTCGTCCAATTCCGCGAGTTTCTCGCGCAGGTCATGGTCGAGTCCCTGAATCTCCTCCCGCCGGTTTTTTCAACAATCACGCGCGAGGAATCTCGCTGCAGCCGTTCGAACCACTCCAACCCTCGCATGGGCGCCGACACGCGCTTGGTGATCGCGCCGATAATGCGGACCAGCGGCAGACGCTCCGCCGCCACTTCGCGCAAATGGTCCAGATCATCGCGTTCGGCATCCACCATCAGAACGACGCGGGTTTTTTGGCGCTCGCGCAGCCCTGCAAGCTCCTGCACGGCAGGCAAACTTGTACTGACTGCGTAGCGGCGCCGTAGCCAACCGGCCCAGCGCAGCCTTCCAAAATTTGGCGAGAACCAAACTCGCTCGTGAGAGGGCACCAAACCATTCTTGCAGAAATCACAATGAGTATAAGCAATCGAAGCTTGACCGGGAAGAAAGCGCCGCGCGGCTGTTTGCCCCTTGTTACCAGTGCGAATTCGTAATGAATTCACCCACCCTCGTAGGCGAAATCGGTGCTTGATCTCAGTGCTTGTGGACTTGGTTTGAGAGGAGAATTCGGGCTTACCAGGTCATTCCTGCCGCCGCTTTGGCTCGGGGCGCTTTCGGTCGGCTGGATTCCAGTCTTCAGGTGGAAAGTAGACTCCCCAAAACCGCGGGACCGACTTTTCGAAAGAGAGCCCAGCTTTCATCATGCCGCTACTCTCCCTTTGAAGCGTAACCACGGTGCATGGCGCCTCCGCCAAAGTCGTCTGGTTTACGATTTGAAGTTTTTGCCCTTTCACTACGGGCGCGGCCAAAACTATCAGGCAGCCTTTGCTGCTGATAACCTCGGTCTTGCTTGTCTCCTCAAAGGGCTTCCCGTCGCAAGTCCCGTTTACACTCACGGAGACCGCCATGTGGAGGCGCTGACTGCGTTGATTTTTGTAGACCTGCTCGGCTGCGGGGCTTGATTCAGCCATTGTTTTGCTCCGATCAAAAGCAAACAAGCCGATTATATCCGACCGCCTATGACTTATCGACCCTTCAACTTGATTGTGTGTGCTAACTTGCCACCACCTCCGTTTCGCCATGGCCGGAAACACATGGCTTGCTCGAATGCAAACGGCGGCGCCTCTGGCGCCCTGTGTTCCCCAAACATGTCACCGCTTGCACCTCTCGCGTGGCTTTGCTAGCCTGCCATCAGTCCGAGGCAACTACTTGGTCATGGATGTAGGCACGCGCACCGATTTGGGGTGCGTCCGGGAAAACAACGAAGACGCTTACCGAATTGAGGCGTCGATTGATCTCTTCGTCGTCTCCGACGGCATGGGCGGAGAAGCCCATGGCGAAGTCGCGAGCGCGTTGACCACTGAAACCATTGTCGAGCATTGCCAGGCAAGCCTCGCGAATCTTTCCACTCCCCTTTTCGGCAACCCGCGCCCGGAATTATCCCCGCGCACAAATCGGCTGGCCAGCGCGGTTTATTTGGCGAACCGGCGCATCTATGAAGCAGCGGAGCGGGATCCCGCGCAGCGAGGCATGGGCGCCACCGTCGTCGCGGCGTGGCTCGAGGGGCCTCGTCTAAGCCTCGCGCACGTGGGCGATAGCCGCGTCTACCTGCTTCGGGCAGGCACGCTCGAGCAATTAACCGCGGACCATTCTCTCGTTGCCGAGCAGGTCCGCCAAGGCCTTCTAACGCCTCAGCAGGCCGAAGTGAGTGAGCTGCAAAACGTCCTGACGCGCGCTCTCGGCCCTCACGATGAAGTCGGTATTGACGCTGAGGAGCACATGCTCCTCCCCGGTGACACGTTGCTTCTTTGCACAGATGGCGTTTCGCGGATGGTTACGGATGAGGAAATTGCGAGTACGCTGATTACATCGTTGACCGCCCAGCAGGCGGCCGACAGGATAATTGATCTGGCAAATGAGAACGGAGGCTTGGACAACTCAACGGCAATCGTCGTTCGCTTCGCGCAAGAACCCGATGGCCTGTTTGATAAATTCAAGCGTTGGCGCCGCGGCAGTGACTCGCCTCCTCCAAGCGGCGCCCCGGCATAAAAGGAGACGTTTAGGATGGCGCGGCTCGTGCTTAATTTCGATGGCCAGGTAATCAAGGAACTCCCGGTTGGCAGGGGCGGGCTAGTCGTCGGCCGCTCGCCGGATAACGACTTGGTGATTGATAACCTTGCTGTCTCAAACCACCATGCGCGTGTCACCTGGGAAGGCGAACAGCTTGTCGTTGATGACCTGCAGAGCCTTAACGGCACGTTTGTAAATGGCATGCGCGTCGAACACGTCACGCTGCGCGAAGGCGACAACATCCAGATCGGCAAGCATTCTCTTCTCGTCAATCTTGCGTACATTACGGCCCTGCCGGTGAATTCCACCCCTAAAGCCGTCGCGCCCCAGGTGGACGAGACGCTGGTGTTGGATACAAAGCAAAGCCGGGAACTCTTTCAGCAAGCTTCAGCCATTGGCGAGCGTGCCCAGGTTTCCGAGGGCCGCACGCGTGTTCCCGTCCTGATCGTCACCCACGGCAAAACCGAACTGCTTGAATACCGGCTGACCAGCAAGCTCACCGTCATCGGGAAATCCAAAATGGCTACCGTGCGCCTGCGCGGCTGGTTCGCGCCTAGCGTCGCCGCTCAGATTGCTCACCGCGACGACGGCTACTACATAAGCAGCGGGGCTCGCATCCCCATCGTGAACGGCGCGCCCATCTCCGGCCAAAAAAAACTCACCGAGGGCGATGCCGTTGAAGTCGGCAAGGTCCATTTCCAATTCACCTACCGCAGCTGATCTCATCTTTACTATTCAGGGAAGGATTATCCGCGGAATTGCGCTCCGTCCGTCGCGAGACCATCTTCGCCGGGCGCGCAGCCGCCCTACGCACCCGTCCGGCTGACCTTCCGCGCCAAGAAGTGTACAATCCCGTTTGTTCTCAAAGTTAAAATAGAATTCGCGGCTTAAGTGCCGCGGGGGCATCCATGAAGAGTTCACGCCTCATGACGATTCTCCTGTTGTTGGCGCTGGCGGCTCCGGTGATTCACGCCCAAAACCAGGAAGGTGTATTGAACTGGGCTCCGACTCCCGCGGGACCGAATGAACCTGTGAGGATGCCCGCGCACGCTCTTCTTACTCCAGCCGAGCGCACGCCCATATTGGAGCTGCTCGATCGCGCGCAGCAGAACCTTTTTCTGTTCGTTCTTCGTGGAACTCCCTTCAAGTTGAAGCTTCTTTTATCGCCAGCGGTTCGCAATACGACGGCGCGGGAACGTTGGATGAGCTGTGGATGGCGCCAAACCTGTGGCGACTCACGGCAACGTTGTGGATAAGACCGGGCTCACAGGCAAATATGATTTCACGCTGCAATGGACGCCGGGAGAAGGCGAAGGTCCAGCCATTCTTAACGGGCCAGTAGGCGCGCCAAACGGCCAGCCTTCGCCCGCGGCGCCAGATCCCAATGGCCCTTCTTTGTTGACGGCCCTGCAGGATCAGATTGGGTTGAAAGTGGAATCGGGAAAAGGCCCGCTTGAAATTATCGTGATGGACCATATCGAGAGGCCTTCTGGAAACTAGTCGTGGTCCCTCAACTCTTTTCCCAGATGCCGAGGAGATTCCTCACCAGGACAATCTGCCCAGTGTGATACGCGGTATGGTCCGCCGCCAGCAGAGCCTCGCGCAGAATTGTTTGGTCCTTGCCATGAGGAATCTTCGCGAGCAAGTCAACTTTCGGATTCAGCACAAGTTTCTTCATTGCCTCGCGATCGCGCAAAAATTGTTTGATGCTTGCGTCCCACGCTTTTTCGCTCGGAGGCTCCGCGCTCTTCGGCCAATATTCTTTCGGCCATTCGGGTGAAACATGCTTCGCATTGCGCGAGAACTCCAGAATGTCCCACTGCGCGATGCGAATATGCTCCACCAATTGCCATAACGTGTGAGGAGCGCCATCCACATGCACCCCTCTGAACTTTGGAAAAACGCGGGCGACAGCTTCCTTGAAATCCACGTGCGCGCCTTTTCCGGAAAGCAGATTCACGACGTGCTGCCGCAGAGTTTTGTCGTCCATTTTCCCCGCCCTATCCCTGCCTGCTCGTAAGGTGCCACGCCCCGCAATACAGACATTTATACGCTCTTAACTGTGGCGGACCTGTTTCCTTGTCGGCCATCCTGTGCGTGGCCGTAGCGTTTGCTTCGCGCTCATTGGCGTACATACGTTTTCCCGATACCGGGCAGGTTCGCGGTTGCTCTTTCTTTACATCTTCCGTTTCCCAAACAATCTTGGTCTTGCGATTTCTTGCGGCCATCACGAACCCTCATTGGCATTATGCGCCGCTTTGACTGTTCGATTCTTTCACGCCGGCGCTTTCCTTTGCCGCGCCGCCGCCGGCGACATGGACGGCCTTAATCTCCAGGCCGTTCTTATTCATGTCAAATCTCTGTTTCCGATCCAATCCCCTCACGAATTCGCGCGTGGCCTTGGCGATTGCACCGGGAAGGCTCGACGCATCCAGTTTGATGGTAGTTTGCTCGGAACCTTTGCTGCGATCTTGATAGCGAAATGACACTTCAAATGTTTTCATATTTTCTCCGTTGGAAAGGAATCACTTCTGCGGCTTGATATCCAGCAACATTCCGGGGCCGTTCGTACCCGTCTGCACCTGCGGCACCTGCCCGTTCCACTTCGCAATCCAGCGATCCGTCACCGCCAGCTTTTGCCATTCAATAATATTAGGGCTGATGGAGGCCGCGCGCACGCGGTTCGATTCCGCTTCGCCATTCGCAACGGCGACTTGCGCCTTCGCCTGGCCCTCGGCGGCGGCGACCAGCTTTGCCGCGTCGGCTTGCGACTGCACCAGTTCATTTTGTTTCTGTACGGCGATCTGTTGCGCCTGCACCTTGGCATTGATCGAGTCAATCACCGATTGTGGCGGCCGCGGTGAACCGATGAATCCGAACTGATCGATCACCACGCCGATGTCGGCCACTTGTTTCTGCAACTCTATCCTCGAGTTCTGCTCCAGTTCGGATTTCTTTTCTCCCATCACTTCCTGCACCGTATATTGCGATCCGGTGCGGTTGATGGCGTCGCGCGCCACGTTGCGCAAAAATCCGTGGGTGAACTGGTTGATGTCATCGTTGCGGAACTTCACATAGAACGCCGGCACCTTGCTGGCATCTAGATGGTACGAAACCGAAAGGTCGCCGTACACCGTCAGCCCGTCCTTCGTATTGAATGACATTTCTTCGTTGTTCGCCGATCCCTCATTCGGATCGCGCGTCCATTTCGCCGTCTGCACAGAAGTTGGATATTCAACGATGGTTGAGGAAAGAACACTATAGAAAACCCAGCCAGTGCGAATCGGCAACTGCTCCACGCCGCGTTGCGATCCCGCAAGATCTACCTTGATCCCCACGCGGCCCGGTCCAATTCTGGTCGCGCAGCCTACAAAAAACAGCACAATGAGTATAGGAATTGCCAGCAATCTATATTTACGCAGCATCTCGTCTCTCCTATTCTTTCTGTTCGGTTCGGGGGCCGGTTGATTGCCCGCCTGGCGCAGTTGGATCTTCGTCTTGCGTAGTTGATTGAGTGTGTGCTGTCGATCGGGCGTGCACTACGATTGGCCGGCCGTGAGGCGTAGTCTTGTGATGCCAAATCCATCGCATCGCCGCCGGAAAAAGCAGAACCACGATAACGATCAGCCCAATGCCGCCCGCCACCTTCATGTCGCTGGGCTGATTGATCAGGTTCATTCCCTGCGTTACCAGATAAATCGCGCCGCAAAAAACCAGCGCCAGCGCCGCATACACAAAGCTTTCTCTCATCCAACGCATTTCGGCCCTCTGCACAATTGCTCAGCCTTCTGAAAGTTGCTCAGTCTCTTAAACGATTGCCGGTTGCCTGCAGGCGTGTTGATGCCTCAAGAGTCTCCGGAACATTTTCACTGTTTTAGGTGATTGCAATAGGCAGATGCATGTTACGCCACTACTTCCGCGCCTTCAACCGCCGCAGGACGAGTAGCGCCCAATCCCGGCGGCCATCGCATTGCGGCCCCCGGAGCCCACAGCGATCGATCTGTTTCCGTGATGCCGAACGCGCAAAGGCTGATAACCGGAGACAGCGTCCAGGTCGTTCCCATCGAGTGCCGCCCGCCCTGCTTCAGGTCCATTCGCTTTGCCAGGGTGTTGACCTCACCATCACGACGAAGGGGCTTGGCGTTGCCGCGTTCACCCCTATCCCGCAGTGATGCAAGGTCGAGCGCAGCATCGGCTGGACGAGCAGCTCACGCCGCTAGTCAAGTGGGCGGGATTGGCCTCGATCATGCCTTCCCGTCTTCCTCGCGCCTTCGAGCGGCGGCTCCGTCAGGGTCGGTGATTATATCGACCCACTTCGGGTCAGTCGAGGCCTTGGCATCGTAGTTGTCGTGCCAGTTCCACCACTTGTACGGCGGGGTCTGGGGGTAACCCTCTGGGGAGTCTTCCCAAGTCTCCTGACGGCCGAGCGGCGTGATGTCGAGGTAGCTCCAGGTGGTCCCCATCGCCTCGTCGCCACGGCTGTTGATGAAGTATGTGCGGAACACCTTGTCGCCGTCGCGGAAGAACACGTTGTGGCCGTGCCATTCAGCGCAGCCGAAGTCCACGTCGAAGCCGTTGGTCATGGTGTACCACGGCATCTTCCAACCCATCCGAGCCTTCACGCGCGCTATGTCCGCCTGCGGCGCGCGTGAGGCGTAGGCGAGCGTGGTGTCGCGGGCGTTCAGATGGGCCAGGTGGCCGACCTGGTCGGCGCCAAGGGAGCAGCCGCGGCAGGCGTGCTCGGGCCAGCCGAACACCCCGGGCTCCAAGAAGGCGCGATAAACGATCAACTGACGGCGGCCCTCAAACAAATCGAGCAGGCTTACCTTGCCCTTGGGTCCATCGAACTCATACTTCTTCTCCACAGCCATCCATGGCATCCGCCGGCGTTCGGCGGCCAGCGCGTCACGGGCGCGCATCACGGCCTTCTCCTTCACGAGGAGCTGCTGGCGCGCAGCCGCCCACTCCTGCGGCGACACGATCGGAGGTGTCTTCATCGCGAAATGCTCTTTCCCTTGGTCCTTGTCTCTCTCTTTGTTTGTTGCCATCTTATTTCTCCTTTGTTTTCTGAAACAGACCGAGACGATTCGCTCTGAAAAATTTTGTGAACTTGCCGATGCACACCGCCAGGATTCCTCCCGCGGATCCGGCTCCGGCGGCCATTACTGCTGTGCTTGCGAAGCATGCTGGACACATCGTGCAATTCTCGCTTCACCGTCTCGGAACAAGCAGCCTCTAGTCCCGCACGGTTGTGAGCTGTTTTTTCATTTTCACTCATCGATTCTTTTTCATTTGATCTGAAATCTCGATGAGCGGTTGCTTCATACTCCTCTCAAACTTTCCGAACGGTAAGAGTGCCGATTAGAGCCGGTTCCGGCAACAATCACCTTCGCTTATTTGATATTACCACCCGGATGCACATATGAATTTGATCCGAGCCCTTGATCATCGAGAAACCTTTTCCCGCTCTCCTGTCACTTCCGTCGCTACATTCACAACGTCATCCCACATTCGCAATGCTCTTCGGTACGAAAGCTGGGAATTGGCGATCGAGCGCCTTGGCTACACCGGCGCGCCAGCCCTCGGCGATGGACATGGACGCGGGGTCGGGATTTTCCCTATTGCACTTCGACAAGAGAAATAGTATCTTCCCTTGTAGAAGTAAAAGAGGAACACATGCGCGAACAGGCGATCAATCCTCCGCAAGTCGCTCTCGACCTTCCGATCCTCCGAACTCTCGCGCTTGGACCTGAGCACGGCCGGCGTATTTCCGAACGCATCCACAGGTCTCCGGCAAGGCTCTTCAAATTCAATAAGAGTCGTTGTATTCGCCTCTCCAGCGGCTGGAACGCCGCGGCGGGATTGCGGCGCATTGCGGTTAATCAATCGGGAACATACTTGCATCAATCGGCACAAAAAGAATCTATGGAGGCGCCATGCGCAGCAAATGGTTCCGCGCTTTAGTTTTGGTTGGAGTGGTGGCCGCAACCCCACTTCCGGGGCAAAACATTCCCGAGGATGAGATCCACTGGCGCAGCGAGCCTTATTTTGCTCAGCCTCCCAATGCCATTCACGTGAAAACTAACGTCGTGCAAGTTCCCGTTGTAGTGCGTGATGAAAAAGGAAAGCCAGTCGGCGGCCTTAAGAAATCAGATTTCCAGCTGTATGACAATGGTCACCAAGTTGAGATTTCTTCGTTTTCCATTGAAAGCAAATTGTCAGTGCCGCTCGAAAAGAGTTCAGTTCCGCAGACGTTAGTTCCGCCGACACCAGGGGAATCCCAGCTACCGGCGCTAACCGCGCAGACGCCGCGATACATTGCATTGTTCTTCGATGATCTTTCCATGCGCGAGCCGGAGGCGTTGTACTCGCGCAAGGCAGCGGAAAGCTTCGTGCGAGAAAACCTCGCGCCGGGCGACAAAATTGGGATTTTTACAACGAGCACTACCATCTCATTGGATTTTACGGACAACCGGCAGAAACTTCTCGAAGCACTTGGGCAACTTCTGACGCATCGAAAAGCGGCTGACAGCCAAAATTCCGTGTGCCCGCTCATGAACCCATACCAGGCTTCTGTAATCCTTCAATTTAAGTACACGCATTCGGATGCGCTCGATCTTGCGATGAAGGAACGAGGTTGCAGTGGACTCGTCTCTGAAGTCGTCGGTGTAGCGGAGATGAAAGTGGGGCTAGCCGAGCAGTACGCCCAGGAAACGCTGGGCATCATCAGCGACGTGATTCGATATTTGAACAGAATGCCCGGACACCGAATGTTGGTGCTTGCTTCGTCTGGATTTCTGACCCAGACGCTCGCGGATAAACAGGACAAGGTAATAGACGAGGCCCTGAATGCGAATGTAATCATCAACACGCTCGACGCAAAGGGACTTGTCGCTGAAATTCCAAATTACACCGAGGACGGCGAGCCCACGTACCTACCGCCTGGCCTACCGCCTGGCAAATGGATCGCCATATTCGACCAATTCAAAACCGCGAACCGGGAAGTTCAAAATGACCCGCTCGCATTGTTGGCGGAAGGCACCGGCGGCAAATTCTTTCACAATCGAAACGATCTGGATGTTGGATTGCGTGACATGGTCATCGCTCCGGATGTCGCTTACATGCTCACTTTTTCTCCGCTGAACTTGAAGGCGAATGGGTCGCTGCACAGCATAAAGGTAAAACTGGTCAATTCGCATGGAATGAACATCCAGGCGCGGCCCAGCTACATGGCCCCGGATCCGAAGCCTACGGAGTCAGAACACAAGAAGCGTCGGCTCGATAACGCCGTTCTGGCGATGGACAGTCCCCAAGCAATACCGACGCAAGTAACAACCGCGCCCGGCACGCTGGCTACCGGCGAACACGTACTAAAAGTTGAAGTCCATGTGGATTCCGCCAAGCTGCCGTTTCAGGCGCAGGGCGACCGCCAGGTCGAACGATTGATCTTCATCACGGCGCTCTTCGACGCACAAAACCACTTTTTGTCCGGGGTCCAGGGCATAGAGGATCTACGGCTGAAAAAGGAAACACTGGCGGCGATTTCAAACCGGGGTCTTGACGTGAAACTTTCTTTGCAAGCTCCTCCAGGCTCATACCGCCTGCGGCAGGTTGTCCAGGAAACTGGAAACGGGCGCATTACTTCGATGAGCCGCATGGTCGAGATCCAATGAGGTTTTCCGCGCTGACTTAGATTATGTAGGGCTTGGGTGAGCGTGGCTGCTCTTGAAGCTCTAACCTGACACCTGTGGACAGATTACCGGCAAATCTAATTTGCAGACATTCGTGACGATTGCGCCCGAGTCACGGCGCACTCGGAAATAATGAGCCTCCAGAGGTTTTGCGGCTCATATCTCCCGACATTTGATTACCCCGGCGGCCAGCGCATGGCACGTCCGCCCAGCACATGTACGTGCAAATGGTCCACGGATTGCCCCGCGCCCGCGCCATTGTTAATGACCACGCGGTAGCCGCCGGAAATTCCGCGCTCGCCGGCGAGTTTTTTTGCAACAAGTAGAAGTTTGCCGAGAAGAGCGGCGTCCTCCGCGCTCGCGTCATCCAGTGACACCATGTGTTTGCGGGGACTGATGAGCAAGTGAGTGGGCGCTTGCGGATGAATATCTTCAAACGCGAAAATTTCCGCGTCTTCGTAGACGAGCTTCGCCGGAATTTCCTTGCCGCCAATCTTGCAAAAAATGCAGTCGCTCATGGCTGCACATCTCCTCCCGGCGCTGGAATCTGCGGCACGTCATCCACTCTCACGACAAATGTCTGCAAGCCGATTGCTGCCTGCAGCTTCGTGGCCAGTTGCCGGGCTTCGGATTCGTTCGGCACGCTCCCAACGCGCACGCGGAACAATCGTCCCGTTGGCCCCGCGAAATCCTGAATGGAAATGGGCTGGTAGCTTGCCGCGAGCTGATCGCGCAGCCGCTCGGCATTGGCGCGGTCGCTGAATGCTCCTACCTGCACGGCAAATCTTCCCGCCGTGGGATTCGGCGCGCTGGAAAGTACTTCCACGCGGACGCGCGCGGTGCCCGCGCCCACCATATCAATGACGCGCGCCGCGGCCAGCGATAAATCAATGATGCGATCCTCAACAAACGGTCCGCGATCAATAATGCGCACGTCAACCTGTTGCCCATTTGCGAGATTCGTTACGCGAACCATCGTATTGAATGGCAAGGTTCGATGCGCGGCCGTGAGTTTATACATGTCGTAGATTTCGCCGTCAGACGCGCGCCTTCCGTGATACGGCACGCCGTACCACGAAGCCAATCCCTCTTCGATATGAGTGCCGGTATTCGGAGAACCCGCATTGGATGTCTCCGCATTTGGTGGAGTTGATGCAGGAATTCCCGCGCTGGACGACGCGGATGAAGTAGGAGCGGGCGGCACATGCGCTGTGGCGTTGCGCTGGCTGCATCCGGCAATCACGAACGCCATCAGCGGCGCGAGGAAAATTGGGCTTATTCCACGGCACCGAAAGAGGAAACAAATCCTACTGCGTGACAGTGATGTGAGGCGCTTCCCTTCCATGCCTTAGGCGCCCGGCTTCTTTTTGCGCTTTTCGACTTCTTCCGCCATTTGCGACAGCTTCTTGGAGGCAATTCGCAACGCGGAGACAAATTTCTGCTCCGCGGTCGGCTGTATCTCAGTCTTAATCACTTCTCGCACGCGCTCGATCTCTTTATCCAGCCAGCGTCCAAATTCCTCGAATTCCATCATGGTTTCCCGCCTCCGCGCCGCGCTTTGGGCGGCGTGAGATGATTTCCGGTATTATAGGCGTTCGGTTTGAATGCTCGCAAGGAGACCTGTGCAGATCCCGCTGCGTTGGCGATACAAAATAGACCACGTGCGCGACGCGGTGAAGAATTTTTTCAGCAACGACGGGAACAATTCGCGGCCGCGCATGTGTCCTTCCTGCGGCACGCTCGTTGGCACCACCGCTACAAAGTGCCATGTGTGCGGCGCAAGCATTCGTTTCGGCATGGCCGCCGCGAGCCGTTCCCTCGGCCGATTGATGCCGCAAACGGCGCCCGTCACTTATTCCCTTCTGAGTCTTTGCTGCCTGTTCTACGGAATCAGCCTGCTGCTGACGGTTCGCATGGGCGCGTCGCTCATGCCGGAAGGCGGCGGCCTCACCGCGATATTCGGCATCGGCGGAATTGACCAGCGCGCGCTGATTCTGCTCGGCGCGTCTCTGCCTCTTCCTTACAACATTCAGGAACCGTGGAGACTTGTGACCGCTGTTTTCCTTCACGCCAGCCTCATCCACATCATATTCAACATGTGGGTGCTGATGGATATTGGTCCGATGGTCGAGGAACTCTACGGCTCGGCGCGCTATCTGTTCCTTTATATTCTGACGGGCGTAGCGGGTTACGTCGTCAGCTCCGTGGTCGGCCATCTCAGCATTGGCGCTTCCGGTGCGCTTCTCGGCTTGATCGGACTTCTGCTCGCGGCGAGTATGCAGCGCGGCGGCGCGGCGGCGCAGATGTTGCGCAGCAGCCTCATCAAATGGGTCGTCTATATCCTCATTATCGGGTTCATGTTTTCCGGCACGGACAACGCCGCGCATATCGGCGGGCTGGCGGCGGGATTTGGGCTCGGCAAGATTGTCTCTGACCGGCAACCGCAGAATGCGACAGAACGCAAGCGCGCGAACGCGCTTGGGTGGGCGACGGCGATCGTTGTGTTCGTATGCTTCGGACTGATGGTCAAGGAATTCCTGCAAAACAGGTGAGCGGGCGCGCTACGAAATTCCCGGCGCTATTTTATTGCCGGCGCGCTGCCGCTTAGGCGCCGCGCGATGATCACGCTGTAGTGAAATCCCGAAAAAGCGGTGAATCCGGCAACCAGATATTTCAGCACGGTGTGCACGGAAGCAAAGTCGAGAACCGGAAATCCGGCCGCTGTGACGGTCGCGAACACGAGCAGGATTTGTACCGCCGTGGTCAACTTCCCGTAAATAGTCGGCGGAAACGGGCGATAGCCTACAACCAGAATAATTACGACAGCGGCGGTGAGCATCATCACGTCGCGGCCCAGAACCATAATCGTCAGCCACCAGCGAATCTTCCCTTTCAGCGCCAGCACCAGAAAAGATGACGAGAGCAGCATCTTATCGGCGATCGGATCGAGATACGCGCCGAGCGCGGTGCGCTGATTCAACATTCGCGCGAGCAAACCGTCGAGGCCGTCACTGGCCGCCGAAATCAGGAGAACGGCGAGAGCCCAGCGATAATGCTCGTAGAAAATCAGCATCAGAAACAGAGGAAGAAAAGCCAGGCGAAGAAAAGTCAACTGATTCGGAACGGTGAAGAAGCGCGCGCGCATGGTGTGGGGTCGTAACTCTGGTCAGACAAAAAGTTCCAAGTAATTGCGCAGCGAGCGGCCGGTTCTTTTTTCAAACATTTCGGAAAGCGATGGGATGGAGCCGGTGGGCTCATCCAGCGCGACGCGCTCGATGCGCTGCATGGGAAGAAAAACCGTGGGCAGGCCCACGCGAGCGCCATCGGGTTCGAGCACCTGGCGGATGAAATCGTCGAAAGAATTCAGGTCAATGCCGCGGATGGTGACGCCGGCCAGTTGCAGCAGAATCAGTTCGCCCCAGATTTTTTCCTTGGGCGTATGCAGGCTCACGAGAACGATGGAATGCGGTTCCATAGTATTTTGCTAAATCCAATCCGCGTCGAACTGCACCTGGCTTCTGGTCACCTGTTAACTGGACATATGCTAACTCATCGCGCCTTTCGCCGCATCCACCAGCGCGGGATGAGTTAGCGGCAGCGCATTTTCAGAACGTAAAATGCGCAGGCAGGCCCGCGCCACCAAAAGCGATTTCGCTAAACTTTCATCGTCTTGAGATCCGGAGCGATGTGCAGCGTTGGTTCGGTTGCTTGTTGCACTTGCTGCGGCGTTATGCCGGGCGCGACTTCGCGCAGGACGAGGCCCTCCGGTGTTACATCTATCACGGCGAGTTCGGTGACGATTTGGTTTACGATGCCGACGCCGGTGAGCGGCAGCGAGCACTGCTTCAGGATTTTCGGCTTGCCGTCTTTCGTGGTGTGCTCCATAGCGATGATGACGCGGCGCGCGCTCGCGACGAGGTCCATCGCGCCACCCATTCCCTTTAGCATTTTGCCGGGGATGGCCCAGTTGGCCAGATTGCCGCGCTCGTCCACTTGCAATGCGCCGAGGACGGTCAGATCAATATGGCGTCCGCGGATCATGGCGAAGGAATCGGAGCTGGAAAAATACGATGTGCCGGGAATTTCGGTGACGGTTTCTTTACCTGCGTTGATCAAGTCTGGATCTTCTTCACCTTCCCACGGAAACGGGCCGACGCCGAGCATGCCGTTTTCCGATTGCAGAATCACTTCCATGCCGGGCGGAATGTGGTTGGCGACGAGCGTCGGGGTCCCGATGCCGAGGTTGACGTAAAAACCGTCGCGTAATTCTTGCGCCACGCGGCGAGCGATGAAATCCGCTTTTGCGGGCTCTTGCGTGTTTGCAGCCGTGCTCTTGCGGCGAACGGTGCGCTTTTCAATGCGTTTCTGATATCCGGCGCCTTGAAAAATTGCGTCCACGTAAACGCCGGGAGTGTGAATTTCGTCCGGGTCGAGTTCGCCCAGCTCGACGAGTTGCTCGACTTCGGCAACGACGTAGTCAGCCGCGGCGGGCATGACGGCGTTGTAATTCCGCGTGGTCTTGCGGAAAACGAGATTGCCCCAGCGGTCACCCTTCCACGCTTTAACAAAAGCGAAATCGGCGCGCAGCGCGCGTTCCATCAAATGCGGGCGGCCATTAAATTCGCGCACTTCCTTGCCTTCGGCGATCATGGTGCCGAAACCCGTGGGGGTGAAGAACGCGGGAATGCCCGCGCCGCCCGCGCGAAGCCGTTCGGCGAGGGTGCCCTGAGGATTCAGCTCCACTTCCAATTCGCCAGAGAGCACCAGCTGCTCAAAAAGTTTGTTCTCGCCAACGTAAGTCGAGATCATTTTCTTCACTTGGCGCGTTTGCAGCAGAAGGCCGATGCCGAAGTCGTCCACGCCGGCGTTATTGCTGACGAGGGTAAGGTTCTTCGTACCCTTGGCGCGGACCGCGGCGATAAGATTTTCCGGAATGCCGCAAAGGCCGAATCCGCCCATAAGAATTGTTGCGCCGTCGCGAAGTTTTTCAATTGCGGCTTCGACGTTCGGTACTCGCTTATCCATTCGTTGAATCCCCGTTTCCTATGGCTATGGAATGATGCCATGTGGTGGTGAGAGTGGCTAGTGGCGAGTGGCTGGTGGCTAGCCCTCCCGATAAAAACCATCGGGAGACAGAGTGCGCGCCCCCTACTCCGCCCACTGTTTTGGCAACAGTATCATTCCGTGGTACTTGCAGACGCGACCGTCGCATCAGCGTGATTCGACAGAGGTTACGTGAAGCAGTTGATAGTCCACAGGCAAGAGTAGGCCCCCACCCCCTCTCTTTCTTGTAAGTGCGCATTCTACTGGACTTACGGTGGGGCATTTTCGTAAGTGCGCATTCTAAAGGACTTAACAGTTTACTCAAGCTATAACACTCCAATTGAAACTAAAGGACTTACAAGATCCCCCTTGTAAGTGCGTCCCCCGCCACGGCGGGCCCGGCATCTAAACGCCGGACATTCTAGGGTTATGCAAACGGCTCTAATCCAATGGATTTCGAGTATCCGGCAGGGTTGGCGAGTTCCGTTTCGGGACGCTATTCGAAGAACTCGGTCAAGTCTGCAAGGAAGTATACCAAAGAGTTAAATCATTGTCAATGAAAATGTGCGGGTAAAAATGTTACACGGGAGACCTGTTTGTATTCGAATGAAAATCAAGGTCAACAGCCGCACCCTTAGACTTCCAAGGGCGCGGCACCCAGCCAAGCCGAAGAGTTGAAAAAGAAATTCGGAAGTTACATGGCCTTCAAGGAATCGGAATGATCTGTTAAGCGTGGTAGAATCTGCGAATTATGGCCTCAAGTCGCTGGCGCTCAAGACTTCGCTCTATCGTTCCAATTCCGATGTACCGCGTTTTGTGGAATTCAAAGCTATTGAGGAAACGAAAGGACTGCGAAGCCATTGGAAACAGACACGAATGGTACAACATTGATGGCGTAACCAGCGGTTGCTACCACTGCGAAATTGTTCGTGAAGGGCAACTGTGGAAGACCAGCGCCTCGTAGGAGGACAAGTGAACATCGAAACGTTGCTGGTGGTAATCGCCGTCTTACTTCTTTTGATCCTGTGGGAACTTATCAAGATTGGTCGCCGATTGAAAGACAGGCTCCCCACCGACAAGGAGCAGGATTACGAATGGGCACAGAAGGATCCAGCCGGACATTCGGAAGCACACAAAGAAGAAGAGTGATTCGCGTGATATAATGGCGTTGAAGGAGTAAACAAAATGCAAGAAGTGGAATTGCGGGCTTACGCAACAAAGGCTGCTGATGCCTTCTGGCAGAGCCCGCGAGGGTCGCAAGTGTTTTCGTATTTGGACGACCGTGGAAGCAGCTATGTGTGTATGACGAATAAGGGAATAAATTTCTGGGATCAAGGCAACGTAACAAGTTTCAGCCACGATCCAGAAACACGGGCGCGTTACGAAGATCTTTTGAAAAGATAACGCAATTGAAGAGGAAGAAAACGGTGACACTATCTCGGAAACGCCGATACGAGCTGCACCACTGAGCCCATCGAACCCCTGCGGAAAATCAGTTCGGTGCGACGCTTTTCGTCACGGGTGTGACTGCGGGTGTAGCGATTGCGGTTGCGGATTGCATGTTTAGATCGCCGTACGCGGGCCTCGCCGTTTACCAATACAACGGAATGAAAAGCAACGCGCGAGCGTGTCTTACTTCCAGAATCTGATGCGCTGCCTGTTGAGTGGGGTGGCTTTTGGATTTTTTGGCATCATAGTGCCCTCCGCACCGGGCGATAGGATAATATCTTCGAAGGTCGGGGACGCTTTATTTCTGGAGGGCATTTGTATGGCTAGGAATTTGACTCTGTTCGGAACTTCCCATCGCCTCCAGGGAGCGGAAAAGCGTGAATTGAATGTTGATGACCCGACCTACGCTATGTTGGTCGAGCGGTTTCTGGAGGGCAGAGATTTTGTCTTCGAGGAAGGGGCAGAACTTGGCCCGACTACGGCCGAGAAATTGATGCTCGGCAAGCTGGGTTCTGGCTTCTATTGCGATATTGATCCCTCCGTGAAAAATCGGCTCGGTGATTATGGGATAGGTGACACAGGACGTGGTTACTCAATTGATCCGCATGACCCTGACACTGGTATATTGCACTACGAATATGACTTGGAACAGGAAAAGAGAGAAACCCTTTGGCTGAAAAGAATCCGAGAGAGGGAGTTTGGTCACGCGTTGGTGATTTGCGGCTACTTGCATGTTCTAAGTATGGCGTTCAGGTTGCGCGCGGTCGGGTACGATGTCGAAACTTGTTTCTATATGCCGTTATTGAAATTGTGCCAGTGACTCAGAGCAACTTTCGGCCGTTATTGGGATTCCTTGACAAAAGGATGCAGAAACCCCGGCGCCAGAACGACTCCTCGAGCACGCGAATACTCCCTTAGTCCTTCTTCAGTACCAGGCAGCCGGCGATTCGATCATGGATGGCTTGCTTTCTGGGAGGGACGGCAATGAGTAAGCAGTCAATCATGAAATAGAGGGCGCCGAGCATGGGGACGTGAAGCAGGAAGCGTCCGGTGAAGAAGCGGGCGCTGGCGCGGGCGAACGTCAGTTGATGACGGTTTTGGCCTGTCACGTAGAGTCCAAGGAATCTTTTGCCGGGCGTGGCCTGCTTTGCGGAGCTTTCGGAGATGGCGAAGTAGAGCCAACTTAGAAGAATGAAACCGAAGAGCAACAGATACATAAAGGTTGCGCCAAACGCTTGGATTATTTCCGCGGGAGATTCTCCGGGATGAAGGTCCGTAAATTTAAGAGGAGTCCCCCTAAACAAAGAATCGAACGAGACCGCTACGCCCACTGGGAGGGCCAAGAAGATGAGGTCAATGATTGCGGCCAGGAATCTGAGCCAAAAGCCTGCGTGTGGGAGCGGCAAGAGAGTGGCGGGGCGAGTCTTGTCTGTTGAAGGAAACACTGGAGAAGAGGATAGCATCCGGGGCAAGCCAACTTAGCGATTCGAGGACGCACTGTGTTCGACACGTCAAACGCAGAGGCCCCGGGTTCGGGGAACCCTGGCTACACGAGGCGAAGGATTGAATGCGGGAATCGCAGATCTGAAATTTGAAATTTCAGAGGAGGGGAAGGCAAAGGGTAAGGCGTTTTACCGCAGAGACGCAGAGGTGGTGCGGAGGAAGATGAGGACGGAGAAGGATTATTGTCCATTGATTTGGGAGTAGCGCAACTGCTGCTTTAGGATGTCGCGCGGGTAGCTGATCTCGACTCCGTCCACTTTGCCGTCCGGAGATTTGTGAAGCTCCAAATCGGGGTTGATGCCTACGGAGTAGGTGGGAAGATCCAAGGTTTTATAACGGGCGACGACTTGATCGCGCCAGGATGTGTTGAAGTGGATTCCGTACTGAGTGATTAGCGCCTTGGCGGCATTGTAGTCCCCTTCCGCTTTGATGCGCATGAGTTCGGCGAGAAGCATACCGACGCCCTGGCGCATTTTCGAGTAGTCCTTCACCACGAGGTAGACCTTGCCGTCGCGTTCGACGGGCTGAATCGCGCCCGTCTTATCGCGAATGAAATTGACGATGAGCTGCGTGCCGCGGCGATGATCTTCCTCGATGGTGTCGCCAACGGGCACTTCGCGGAGTTGAACGAGCGCGGCGCGCGCTTCATCGTCATACGCGGCTTTGGCAACGCCGTCATCGGGCAATACTCCCATCTCTTTCAATTTCGGATCCCAAAAATTCCACAGGGCCATCAAGTCGGCGCGCGTTTCTTCCAGCGTTGAGTAATATTCCTTCAGGTAGGAGGCAGGCTCCTGGGTGAGTTTGGGATTCATTTTTCCCGAGCCGTGGCCGATTACCTCATGCATCGCAGTAAAAAGATTCTCAGGAAGGTCGGCGTACTTGCGGGCGCGGGCGATTTCGTCTTGAGAATAGGCAAATTCCCGCACGACTTTATGCCCGCTGGCATCGTTCAAGGCGCGGATGGACCCGGTGAAGATGAAACTCTTCGAGCCGTATTTTTCGTGGATTTCATCTTCGTTCGGGAGGTTATCTCCGATTGTATCCACGTTGAAATCTCCCGTTTCCACGAGCGCTTCGACGGCGTTCACGACGGGCGGGTTGGGATTCGGGTTCTTATATTTTTCATCCCAGGGGGCGCGTTGCTCAAAGTAGGAAGCGTTCGCGGCAAATCCAGACATCATTTTATTCAAGTTGGCGTCCACCACGGTGACGAAGCCTTGAATGGCGCCCTTCTGCCCACGCGCGTCCTTGTAGACTTCGACAAAGCCATTTGAGAAGTCGGGGTTCGTCTTGTCATGAACCCAATCAATGCCGCACTGGATCCAATCGGCGCGCTCGCCCGTCTGGTAGTAGCGAATGAGATCATTGATAACTTTTTGCTGCGGGGCGGGAGCATATGGCAATGCATGTTGAAAATCCTGAATGGCGAGACGGAGTTCGCGCGCGTAAAGCCCAGGGGGAATTTTTCCATCGGGAGTGCCGGCGCGATAAACTTCTTCGACGAGCTTGCCATCTTTTTTCACGAGGCGCGAATTGAGAGCATAGCGCTCCGTGAAACCAGCCAAATCCTTCAGAGTTACCCCCGAATAATAATTGTTGCCGCTCGCTTCCAGCGGGTCCGCGCCGTCTTTCGGGTTCTTCGTCGTGGTCATGGGTTGGAAATCAGCATCAAAAATGGGCTTTTCGAGTTGCGCGAGTTCTTGAGCCAGCGCAGCCGCTGAGCCCAGTTGAGCGCCGTTCTTATTCGCCTGTTCCGCGGCGGCGCGCAATTCGGCGGAAGTAAAATCCGGCAGGAACTTGTGGGAGGTGAATGTATTGTGATTTCCGCGATTGCCCAAGAAGAGCATGGTGTAGCCGGTGATTTTATTCAGCACGGCCGGGTCAATGCCGCTGGAATGGGTGACGATCGCTGCGAGCAACCGCTTTTCGCGCAGGCCGTAAACGGAATTCTGGTCATAGACGATCGGGTCCACGGCAACGGCGGCCATGTAGAGCCAGTAGGCATCCAGTTTCTGGTTCAGGGAAAGATCCCCAAAGCTATCCGCGGTGAGTTGGATGAAGCCCGTATCGTGGACACGAGCCACCAGGCTTGGCTGCGCGGGTTGGCCGGCGGTCTGTGGATTGGGCGCACCGGCACGGAGAGCGTGCGGGTGAAGAATTATTGCGAGGCTCAGAATTGAGAACACGGCGGCAAAGATTCTTGTTCGCAAGCGCGACTCCTTGGGAGATGCCTCGGACCGGGGCGTCCTTTTCAGTTTGCGGACTCTAATTTACAGCGTGGGGCCTTGAAATGGATAGAGGAAACGTTTTGGCAGAAGGCGCGGGGATCACAGATTTGAAATTTCAAAGGGCGGGTCGCAGACGCGCCCCTGCCAAGAAAAGACAACGGAGAGATTCCTCGCTTCGCTCGGAATGACAATGTGGCGTCTAGCGCGCCTCGCTACCATGCCAGTTCCGGCGTTGATCGGCTAATTGTTCTGTTTCGCCGGCGGCGTGGCTGGCGGCGTTGTTTTTGTTGCCGGCGCCGGCTGACGCGCTTTGAGGTGATCCTCCATATCGAGGCGCGGGACGCCGTTCTGGTACCAGTCCGGAATGGGCTTGCCCATTAGAAAGTGATCGAAAAATTCTTTCATCCGGATGGCGTAGTCTTTTTGGTTGGGCAGACGGGCCAAGCCGTGGTTTTCGCCGGGATATTCGAGCAAGACAACGGGCTTCTGCAAGCGCCGCAGCGTGTTGTAATACTCCATGCCTTGTGTGAAATCCACGGCGCCGTCCTTATCGTTGCTAAGGATGATGAGCGGCGTCTTCACATTCGCGGCATGGGCAACAGGCGAGTTGCGCGTGTAAGCCTCCCAGTTTTCCCACGGGCCGGTGGTGAAGCGGCCCTGGCTGCTTTCGAAGATTTCACCATTTACGGTGCCGGTGTTTTTGTAAACGATCGCATACATGCTGATCATGTCCGTGAGCGGCGCGCCGGCTACGGCGGCGGCGAACATGTCCGTCTGCGTGATGATGAAAGCTGTTTGATAGCCGCCCCATGAGTGTCCATGAATTCCAACGTGCTTGGGATCCACGACGCCGGTGGCGATGGCCGCCTTCACGGCCGGAACCATGCACCACACGGCGGACATGCCGGGGTCATTGACCTTGTAAGTGATGTCCGGATTAAAGACGGCGTAGCCGTTGCTGGTGTAAACCGAGGCATTGAAGCCGGTGCCCGGGATTGTGGGCGTCAGATACTGGTTCGCGGTCTGCGATAGCTTCTCGTAGAAATAGACGATAGTCGGATACGATTTGCCCTTCTCGTAATTGGCGGGCAGGTGGAGCGCGCCTTGCAGCTTGTCTCCTTTGGCGCTGGTGTAGTCAACAAGAATTGTGCCGCTGGACCAGAGGAATTGATCCTGTTTGTTCGCCGCAGCCAAGTCCGTGATCTTTTTGCCATTCGCGAGCGAGGCATCCGTTACGTAGAAGTCCGGGGGATCTTTGTACGTCTGGCGAGCATACAAAAACACATCGGCATGCTTAGCTTTGAGGAGCGGGCCGTAAAAGGCGTCGTCCCACATTGCGCGGCTCACTCCGGGCTTTCCGGGTTGGATGATTCCAAGACCACTCTTCTTTGTCCACTCGCCGTAGGAATCAACATAGAGGGGTTTGGATAGATCGTGCCCGTGCTGATCCGGATCCAGAATGGGGGGCCTTTGATACCTGACCTGTTCCTTGCGGCCGTTCACGGTCAGATTGGTGGCGCTGCTTCCATCGGCGGCAACCTGCCAGATGTCCCATTCGTCCGAAAGGAGGACGTACTTCCCATCTTTCGACCAGCCGAAGAACGGCGCTGGAGGCTTGACGACGTTGTGGTCATCCTCGGTGTCAATAAATGATACGGGCACGGATTTGGTGATGTTGGTGGATTGCCCGGTCACCATGTCGTAAGTGAAGTAGTGGCCATCGTCGTAATAAGCGAAATGCGTGCCGGTGGGAGATAGTTCATCCATCCAGCGAACTTTTTTCAGGGCGAGCTTGCGTTCGCCGGTTTGCAGATTGAAGGTGTAAACATCCTCGAAGTGGCGCCCGTCGAGATTGCCCATCAACTCGTAAGGAGCGGTGGCGCGGCCAACGGCGAACTTTTGTTCGCGAGCAGGCGTGACTTCGCGGACATCATCATCGGCAAGCCGGAAGAATTTCTTTTCGGCGGGCCGGTAAACGCAAAGATAGCTGAAGGTCTTGTCCTGAGGCTCCTGAACCATCTGCTGTGATTGAAGGCGCTTGTCCTGCCAATTCCAGATAACGAGATCAACTTTATCTTCAGGGAGTGGTTCCGCGGAAGCGTTGGCAGCGGACGCGTCCACCCTTTCCCCCTCCACGTGCTCCTTCTTTTTTACTTTGTGAATGCCGAAGAGCAAACCGCTAAGATCTTTCGTCCATACCGGCGCGCGATCGGGGCTCACCGTCATTCCGGCGGGGAAATCCGGAAAGCCGCTCGGATTGAAGAGCGTTTTTTGCGGACCGCCGGGCCCAAATTCCTTGAAGGCCACGACGGAATAAAGTTTGGCCTCGAACCCCTTGTCGTCGACGCCCTTCAGAACGGCGAGGCCGTCGCCGTCCTCGGTCCAATTGAGATGAGAGTAGACGGCATTATCGTCAGATTCGATTGCGCGGGTCATTCCGTCCGCAATACTGCGGAGGGAGACGCCGTTTCCTGCCTTGTCTTGCGCATCGGTCGTCCAGGCGAGGTAGTGGCCATGTTTGTCGAAGGAGAATTCAGAAACGTTGCCGATGTTGATTTCTTGACCGGTTGACAATTCACGAAGGAGAAGGTCGGAGCCTTTCGGCCGATCATCGCGAGCGGCATTGGGCCCAGCCGCGGCGGCAGCTGGGGGCGCCGCAAGAGCGCCCGCGGGCGCGTCGGGTCCGTACCTCTGGAGAGCGATCCAAGCGGCATTCTCATTAGAGAAGGCAAAGCGCCGGATTTTGGAGATCTCGATTTTTTCGCCGGTGACAAGATTCACAATTCCGACCCTGGTTTGAAGAGGCTTCTTTTGTTTTTTTAGCTGAGCCGCTTCCGTGTGCGAGGGATACATCGTGAACGCCGCATATTTTGAGTCGCTGGAGATGGCAACGGCCGTGCCAGCGGCCGCAGCGGCGCCGGGAGCGCCACCCGCGGCCGGACCGCCACCGGCGATCACTTCGCCAATCAGGAACTTGTATTCTTTTTCGCCGTTGGTTTGCCGGATGATCACGCTGCTGTCGCCTTCGACGGGAGTCAAGCGATAAGCGAACCAGTCGCCGTGTTCAGACAAGGTCTGAAGGCGAATGTTTTTCCACGAAGCGGCATCCGTGAATTCGACTGGACGCTGATCGGGGCCGGCCGCGTGGAACGAGGCGGTTGCCAACAAGAGCGTAAGGCTCAACAAAAATAAGACGATAGATCGGTGGCGCCTCATAAGGTCATTCCTCTTTTCGAAAGCAGCTGCCGGAAAGGCCGGTCTGCGAACGTTCGTGCTCGAAGCAACGAAGAGCAGGGTACAGGGCACCCACCCCTCACTTGTGGTGGGTAAGATACACCTAGTTTTGCCGGCAAATAAGAGGAATCTGCGGAGAGGCCATGTGGAAAGGAATTCTGATGTGGATTGATGCAAGAGAAAGCGATTTAGAGGAAAATTCCACGCTGCTTCCCCTCGGACGAGGGCACGGGAATCCCGCAGCGTTTTCAGCGTAAGTTAGGCTGGATTTGCACGATCCCGCCGGCGGGGGGCTGAGGGGAGGGTTTTGAATTCCAGCGAGAAGGCTTGGCCGGACCAGAGCGAAGGCGGTTCACGAACCGGCCGACGTTCATCGAAGCTTGAATGAAATGATCAACCTTCAACGGCCCCGCCACGTTCACGGTGCGAACCCAGTGTAAGCCGCTGCTGATCGCGCAACCGCACTGCGAGCAATCGGGCGCGCCACCGAAAATGCAAGGCTCGACGACGCTTCGCAAATCCGCGGAATAATTGGCGGACATTCTGGCGAAGACACAATCATCAGGATTTTCCGGCGGACGAAGAAAGGCTTGCGCGATTTCCGCGTTGAACAGAAGCTTGGGATACCGTTTCGCCAGTAAGGGTAGTTCACTAGCCAGAGCAACGCGGTCGTCAGGCGTCATCATCTCCGGACTCTGTTCGCCTATCTGAGGAGTGTAGCCGCTGACCCAGATGCGGTTCACTTCGGGGCGTTCATTCCAAAAGGCAACGTACTCTTCCAGGTAGCCGGGCCGCGCCAGCATAGGACGCGTGATCGTCCAGTGAATGTTGACTTCGCGGCCCGCGATGTTTTTGAGGATGTGCTCGTACGTCGCGGGCTTCCTGCGGATATCGTGATGCTCCGGCAGACCGTCAATTGAAACGGCCACGCGGACGCGCGGAATCTTCATCCACTCGAGAGGAATCGGGATCACGGCGCTGGTGACAACCATTGCGAACACGCCCATTTGGCTCAGGGCGGGAAGAATGCGGCTGAGTTCGCGGTGCCGGACCAAGGGTTCACCACCGACCAAAGAGACGTGCATGGGCTTGTGTTTGCGGACGAGGTTCAGCACGCCTTCGACCAGCGCATCACCGCGCAAATCATTGAGCTCACGCAGGGTGACTCCGCCGCCGAGGTGAGCATCCCCGTAGGCATAACATCCGGGACAACTGAGAGGACATTCGCGAGTAATCTCGAGCGAGAGCAGCGGCACTCTGCCGCTTAAGATCCTGCCCCAGGCGGCAAGTATTTGGCGTGGGGCAAGGCTCGGACTGGGGGACGTGGACATACATGTAAGATGCCACTTCCGGAGGCGAAAGATGTATTCTTTTCGTGGAAGGTTCCGGGAATCGCAGATCTGGAATTTGAAATTTTAGAAAAGGCGAAGGCAGGGAACAAAATTATGCCCGCCATTTGAAATGGCGGGCAGGTGTTGCTCTCGGGATGAAAGCGGAATGCGAATGAATTACGGAATAGAAACAGGAGTTAGGAGCGCGCGGCCGCGACCACGTGACGCGCGGAATCCTGGCGCTTGAGAAGATTCCTCAAGCGATCGCAGGCCTGCTGGAGGGCGCGATAGGATTCGTGCATGCCTTTCGCATCGGGTCCGGCGGCGGATGCGTCCATGTCGGAGGCTACTTCCAGGCAGAGATTCGTAGCGCGGCGGGCTCGCTCGGCTGCGATCAGGGTAAGGATTTCTGTGTCGGCTTGACCCTGTAGCTGGAGCTCGCGCAATTGCTGGGCGACGGTGGCGGCGGTGCGAATGTATTCCACGGCATCGCGAAATTCCTTCAGCAAGCGAAGGTCAATGCCCTGCGAGCGGAGCGACTCTTCGAGTTTTTGGAGCTCGACTGCGGTTTGCTTGACTTGCAAATCCACACCCCAGAAAGTTTCGCTGGGAGCGATCAGCTCAATGATGATGCCGCGGGAGACGCCGGCCCGGGAATCCGGCGTGGCCAGCACGCGCGCTTCGACAGTTTGCGCGGAAAGAAAATTCGTGAGGGTTATTCTGGTGCCCATTTCCGGGAAGCTTCCCATTTCAAGGAATCCGCCGCGGACGTTCACCTGCCTGGCGACAGCGTCCTGCTTGATGGATATGCCGTTGGGGCCGGGCCAGCTTGCTTCAATGGGAACGGCCACGGGAAAGCGCGTGGCTTTCCTGTTTTCTACCTTTGTACCGTCGGGATTTGTTGCCCGCCTTTTGATGCGCACGATTGACCTCTTCGAGAGTGGACTTTCCTCATTCCAGTTTAAGTTTCAAGATTAGAGGCCGGGCGGCCGGATGGCCATAGTACTTAAGTACAGCGAAAGTACAGGTGTGTCAGGGGTTCGAGAACTCGGAAAGGAACGTTTTCCTGATGCAAGGCGCGGGGGGAAGATGTAAGGTTTTTGGGGCTGCTCCGGGAACGGTTGCCTTGAGCGTGCCGGCGAAACGATATTTTCATGCCGATTGACGGCGCGATGCAAAACGGTATCCACATACGCCGGGCGGGCGCCGCGGATGTACCGGTGCTGCGCGCACTGATTGAAGCTTCCGTGCGAGGATTGCAGGCGCAGGACTACACGGCTGCGCAAATGGAGGGCGCGTTGAAAACAGTGTTCGGCGTGGATAGCCAGTTGGTTGCGGATGGAACTTATTTCGTGGCGGAAACGGAGCCGGGCCTTTCGGACTCGGGCTTGCATATTCGGGGCTGCGGCGGCTGGAGCAAGAGGAAGACGCTCTACGGCGGTGACCAGTGGACGGAGCGGCGGGACGAACTGCTCGACCCGGCGCACGACGCGGCAAAGATCCGGTCACTCTTCGTGCATCCGGCATGGGCGCGGCGCGGAATTGGCGGAATGATATTGAAAACATGCGAAGATGCTGCAGGGGCCGCGGGGTTTGCGCGATTTGAAATGGGCGCGACGCTGACGGGAGTGAAATTGTTCAGCGCGCGGGGATATATTGCGGTGGAAAATATTGAGATTCCACTGGGGAACGGCGAGTCGCTGCCGGTGGTGCGGATGGAAAGATGGGCGCATGGCGGGCCGCGGAATTCCCGTGGAATAATTTGAATGATGCGGTAAAGGGGAGATTTCATGACGGGAGATTGTTCTTACGGAATGCGCGCCAGGAAATTCGCGGTGAGTATTGTTGTGCTTGCGGTAGGGGTCTTATTGATTGGAAGTCCCTCGGCGCAGGCGTGGGGTTGCCAGGGGCATGAGGCGGTGGCGCTGATCGCGCAGATGCACTTGAATCCGCACGCGCTCGCCATGGTGAATCAGATTTTGAAGGATGGGCCGATTGATCCGGCGCTGAACCGGTATTGCAAGGAAACGGGGCTGGATCCCATCGCCGACGCCGCCACGTGGGCGGACGATATCCGGAGCGCGCGGCCGGATGCAACGAACTGGCATTTTATTGATATTCCGCGCGGGGCTTCGAGAAACGACGTCGAGAAGTATTGCGAAGTTCTTGCCGATCCCACGAGTCCGACTCCGCCTGTTTCAACGGGTTGTATTACAAAGGCGCTGCGGGAGCAGCTTGCGATTCTGCGCGCGCCGGGAAGCACGCCGCGAAAGCGCGCGGACGCGCTGAGATTCGTTATCCACTTCGTGGGCGATATTCACCAGCCTTTGCACGATACGACAAATAATGATCGCGGCGGAAATTGCGTGCCGGTCGAATACCTGGGGAACGAATCGCAACTGAGGAATCCGCAGACGGAATCTTATTCGCCAAATCTACACGGCGTGTGGGACACGAATATTCTTGTGACCACGGAAAATGGCAAGACGGTGCAGCAATTCGCGGCGGAGCTGGACGGAGCCTTTGCCGCGCAAATGCCCGCATGGCGCGAGAGCGGCGCGGATTTTGATCAATGGGCGTGGGAAGGACATCAGCTCGCGGAGGAAGTGGCGTACGGAAAGTTACCGAAGGCCATTCCGATTGAAACGCCGCGAGGGCTTAATGATTGCAGTGGAGACAACAATATCGGACAGCGCATGTTCGACTTGCACGAGGATTTGGAACAGCCCTATCAGGATGTAAGCGCGCCGGTGGTGCGAGCACAGCTTGCGAAGGCCGGGACGCGGCTGGCTATGCTGCTGAATGGAATTTGGCCGTAAGGGGCTGGGCCGGGCAAGCTTTCAAACAATAAATTCTTCAGAATAGATCACTGCGATAGGCAAACCACCAGCTCGCCACGCCAAGAGGGATTGTGGCGGCCAAGGCCCACCACAGGGGCAGGGTAAAATCAGCTATCGTCCCGAGGACGGTGAATGTGATCCAGAAGACCTTCTTCTGCATGCAACCATTTTAGACCTATGTTTTGATTCCTTCCCAAGGCAAATCCGCGGGCCCCTCGTGATGATAATCAGAGAAAAATCCAGCTGCGCTACGATGTGAACACTTCTTCTTCCGCAATTAACATGACAGGCGGGCCACCCGATGAAATGGAGATTGCGTGCGCCACCGTCTGCTTGCCACCATCGGAGGCCATGCACACTTCCAAAGCTTGCATGGATGGAAAGTGCACCTCAGCGATGCGGTGGAAGGCTGGAGTTCCTTGAGGAGAGGCGAGCACTTTTGTGGCGACAAGCTTGGTCATACCTGCAAGTTTCGCGGCCGCCAGCGGAATATGTTCGTTCTGATACAACTTTTCAAATGTGGCTATGTCTTTCGGACGCGGATACATCACTACTATTTTTACTGCTGGCATTTGAATCTCCTTGAACGGTTCAATTTGTGCAAGTCGAAGTGAATTCCATTCTTTGCATTTGCGAATCTAGTTCAACGAAATGTGGGAAGCAAGCCAAACGTGCGTTGACTGAGAGAACTAAGAACAAGAAAGATTATTTCTGAGTGGGCTTGGCGCGTTCGTATTGTTTCGGCCAGGCGATTTCCTGATGCACGGCGGGCGCGGCATGGAGCGGCCAGTAGGGATCGCGCAGAAACTCGCGCGCCATAATGATGAGATCGGCTTCGCCGTTCCGGATAATTTGATCGGCTTGCATGGGATCGGTGATCATGCCGACCGTGGCGGTAGCTATGTTTGCCTGTTGGCGGACTTGGCGCGCGAACGGGACCTGATAACCGGCGCCGATAGGAATTTGGGCGTTGGCGACATTTCCTCCGCTGGAGTTGTCAATCAAATCCACGCCGAGCGGGTGGACCATCTTCGCCAGCGCGACCGAGTCTTCCCCGTTCCAGCCTCCCTCCGTCCATTCTGTCGCGGAGATACGCAAGAAGAGCGGAAGGCGCCGCGGCCAAACACGGCGGACAGCATTCACGATTTCGCGCACGAAGCGCGTGCGATTTTCAAAGCTGCCGCCGTATTCGTCATTGCGATGATTGGAGATGGGCGAGAGAAACTGTGTGCCGAGGTAGCCGTGGGCTCCGTGAATCTCGACGACCTCGAAACCGGCATCGAGCGCGCGCTTGGCCGCGAGCGCGAATGCGTTCACAACTTCTGCGATGCCGGCGATGGAGAGAGCTTCGGGCGTCTGATAGCCATCGTTGAAAGGAATCGGGCTGGGAGCGTAGATGGGCGTCCATCCGCCTTGGGCCGGGCTGAGCGGTTTCCCACCGAGCCACGGCGCGGCCGTGCTTGCTTTGCGTCCCGCGTGAGCAAGTTGAATGCCGGGGACCGCGCCCTGCGTCTTGATGAATCGCGCCACGCGAGCGAGCGGCTCAATGTGCTCGTCCTTCCAGATGCCAAGATCGGCGGGACTGATGCGGCCTTCCGGAACCACGGCGCTGGCTTCAGCAAACACGAGCGCCGCTCCGCCGACGGCCCTGCTGCCGAGGTGCACGAGGTGCCAGTCCGTGGCAAAACCGTCCTCGCAGGAATACTGGCACATCGGAGAAACAACAATGCGATTGCGAAATGTTATTTCACGAATGGTGAGTGGAGAGAAGAGATGCGGATGTTGGTCCATGGTGGATGATTAGATGTTTGACCGGTGGAAAAGTGACGGCGTTCAGCGATGGCGCGCCGTGGTGCGCACTTCTCCGTGACCCACGATGACAGGTTCGCGGCCCCGGAAACGGTGCCAGCGGTAGAGCAACGCCTTCCTAATAGTGGTAGCGCCCTTGGGGCCGTAGGAATATGTGGTTCCATTCGGGCCGAACCAGGTTCTGTATTCGATTTTTCCAGTGAGATCCCAGTAATCGAGATTGACGCTCCAGTGTTCAACTGATTCCGTGGCGACAATTTCGGTATCCAGATCGTATTCGTCGCCAACGGGAAGGCGGATCATGCCTGCCGCCGGGAGATGGAAATCCTTGTGCGCGCCTGACTTGAATGAAACCGAGAGCAGCAAATCCTTAATGACGAGAGGAGCGTTCGCGGTCGTAACGCAAACCTTGACCGTCTTATGTTGCGACAGTGATGTCTCCATCGGCGATGCCGCATTCGCCAAGCGAAGCGTGATTTTTGGAATGGGCTCGGTACGGAACCGGATGTCGGCTTCCATCAGGCGCATGGTTTTCCAATTGGCGCGGGCGTAGACGCACGTCAGCGCAATCAGGACAAGCGTCATGCAGGCGGCCATGAGCCCGCTGAGCGCCTGAAGGACGGCTAGATGGCTATCTACCCAATGCACAGGGCGGGTAGTTTACCCCGAAACGCGGCGAATGCGGCAAAGGCATAGCGGAAAGGCGTACGTGAGTTTGACCGCGCAACGACGACGCTATTGTCTTGAATCCGCGTCAGGGCAAAAGGAACTTGTGGACGCGATTCGCTTCAGCGAACGAATTCTCCAAATCGCGCGCGGTGAGGTGGGTACGGAGCTGATCAATTGCTTGGGACAGGCGGTCGAGGGCGCGCGAAAGATTATCGGAATTTGTGAAAGCGATGTCGCGCCACATGGCGTAGGGGCTGCCGGCAAGACGCAGCATATCGCGGGCGCCGGACCCGGCGAGCGACGCGGGAAGGCCGGACTCATCGGTTTCGGCGGAAATCACTTCGGCGAGAGCAATGGCCGCCATTTGCGGCAGGTGCGAGACGATGGCCACAGCCCAATCATGAGTTTCGGCGTCAAGCCAGACGGGATGCGCCTGCACTTTTTCCAGAAGCGCGGCGAAAGCGGCGATCCGCGGCACACGAGAGTTTTCTTCCTCACCAATGAGCACATATTTCGCGCCGTGAAATAATGCGGCGTCAGCGGCTTCGATGCCTTGCGTTTCCTTGCCCGCCATGGGATGGGCGCCAAGAAATTTCGCGCCGCCGGCATGAAAATGCTTTTCAGCCAGACGGCAGATGGCGCGCTTCGTGCTGCAAGCATCCGTGACGAGCGATTCCGGCGGAGCGTGGCGCGCGATTTCCGGCAACAATTCCATCGCCGCTGAAATCGGCAAAGCAATGTAGATCAGTTCGGCTCCGCGAACGGCCTCGGAAATTTCAGTGAAGGATTCGTCAATCGCGCCGCGCGACTGAGCTTGGCGCAAGACATCCGGGCGATCGAAGCCAGCAATGCGCGCTTCCGGAAGATGACGGCGCACCGCCAAAGCGAACGATCCGCCGATGAGGCCTGTGCCAATTACAGCTACGCGATGAAATGCGGCTGAAGAGTTTTCAGACATGTCGTTAGGCATCCAGGCGACCGAGCATGTGGTTAGACGTCCATCAAGCTAAGCCATGCGGCGGCCGACGGCGGGCGCGATGATGCGCAACTCCGCCATGAGCTGGGTGAATTGATCGGGATACAAAGATTGCGCGCCATCGGAAAGGGCGTGCTCGGGATCGTTGTGCACTTCGATGAGCAGACCATCGGCGCCGGCAGCGACGGCAGCGCGGGCCATAGGAGCAACTTTGTCGCGCAGACCCGTGCCGTGCGATGGATCGGCAACGATGGGCAGGTGCGAAAGCTTTTTAATGATGGGAATGGCGGCGATGTCCAGCGTGTTGCGCGTATAGGTTTCAAATGTGCGGATTCCGCGCTCGCAGAGAATCACGTTGTGATTTCCTCCGGCCATAATGTATTCCGCGCTCAAGAGGAGTTCCTCGATCGTCGCGGACATGCCGCGTTTGAGGAGCACGGGCTTCGTGACTTCGCCGAGCGCGCGCAGCAAATAATAATTTTGCATGTTGCGCGCGCCGACCTGCAGCACGTCCACCATCGGCAACATTATGGGCAACTGCGAAGCGTCCATCACTTCGCTGACCACCAGCAGTCCGTGCTTATCAGCGGCGTCGCGCAAAAGTTTGAGCGCCTTTTCGCCCATGCCCTGAAAGCTATAAGGTGAGCTGCGCGGTTTGTAAGCGCCGCCGCGAAGAATTTTTGCGCCGCTGCGCGCAACGCTTGCCGCCACGGCATTAATTTGTTCAACGGATTCGACCGAGCACGGTCCGGCGGCCACGACAACTTCCGGCCCGCCGATGCTTACTCCTTTCCCGAGTTGGACAATCGTCCCTTCGGAACGGAACGCGCGGCTGGCGAGCTTGTAGGGCTGCGTGATGCGCACGACTTCGCGCACGCCATCGAGCAGCTCGAATTCGCGGATGTCGTAATCGGCGCGCACGCCGACCGCGCCGAGAACCGTCGTCGCAGCGCCGGTGGATCTGTGAACATCGAAACCAAGCGACGTGAGACGGTCAATCACCTTCTGGATTTGCTCGTCGGTCGCTCCTTGATGCATTACAACAACCATGTTTTTCTCCCAGGAAATAATTTCTTTCCGGCTGCGCGTCCGTTATTCTTTCTTCGGATCGTTCTTTGAAGCCCCGCCGGGTTCCATCGCATGCCGCTCGACGGAGCGCGCTTCGTCAAGTATGCGCTCGAACAGCCGGCGGATGGCCGTATCCGGCAGCGGCCCGTGGTTATGCCCCTCGGCATTCTTGAGCACTTCTTTTTCGCGCTCCGGTTGGTAGAGCGGAAGGTTGGCCTGCTGCTTGATGTGGCCAATTTCCGCGGCGCATTGCGAGCGCTCATTGAGCAGCTCGACCAGTTGGCGGTCAATTTCATCAATGCGGCGGCGCCAGTCCTCAATATTTTTCACCTGCGCGCCTCGCGACGGCTCAGACCCTCGCCGGCAGCTTCCTTGAGCGAGCGGATGCGCGATGCGACACCGTCCGCCGCAGCGGCGGGCGTGGCGGCGCGTTCAATTTCTTCTACAAGCGCCGAGCCGACGACGGCGGCATCGGCGAGTCCGCCCAGAATGGAGACGTGGCCCGGCAGAGAAATCCCAAAACCCACGGCGAGGGGCAACTTTGTCGCGTGGCGCGCGCGGCGAACCAGCGCGGGCAAATCCTCCGGCATGCTTTCGCGAGCACCGGTGACTCCGGTACGGGAAATTAAATAGAGAAATCCGGTGGACGTTTCCGCGATGCGCGCGAATCGCTCTTCGCTTGTTGTGGGCGCGGCGAGAAAAATTGTGTCCATGCCGTGCTTATGCAATGCGCCGCGGTAATCATCCGCCTCTTCGGGTGTGAGATCGGTGATCAGCGCGCCATCGGCGCCGGCGGAAGACGCACGAGCCGCAAATTGTTCCAAGCCCATTTGAAGGACCGGATTGTAATAGCTGAACAACACAAGCGGTATCTGGCTTTCGCGCCGGATCGCCGCGACGAGATCGAGCACACCCGCGAGAGTTGTGCCCGCACGCAATGAGCGCTCGCTTGCACGCTGAATGGTTGGGCCGTCCGCGAGTGGATCACTGAACGGAACGCCGAGCTCAATAATGTCGGCGCCAGCCTCGGCGGCCGCGAGAACGATTTGGCGCGTGGCGTCAAGAGAAGGATCACCGGCAGTGATGTAAGCGATCAAGCCAAGCTCGCCCGCGCGCGCAAGCTCGGCGAAGCGCCGCGAAATTCGAGTTGTGGTTGCCACGGTTTCAGCCATCGGAATCACTTGAACGATTTCGCATACGTTTCCATGTCCTTATCGCCGCGGCCGGAAATGTTGACGATGATGAGAGAGTTCCGCGGCATTTTTGGCGCGCGCTCCAGCAAGTAAGCAACCGCATGCGCGCTTTCCAGAGCGGGGATGATTCCCTCCTGCTGCGCGAGCAAGCGCGCGGCGGCCAGCGCGGCTTCATCGCTTACCGCAGTGTATTCCGCGCGGCCCTGCTCTGCAAGCCAGGCGTGCTCGGGGCCGACTGCGGGATAATCCAGCCCCGCGGAGATGGAATGCGTTTGAGAAATTTGCCCGTCGGCATTCTGCAGGACATATGTATAGGTGCCGTGCAGCACGCCGGGCTTGGCGCCGGAAAATCCGGCGGCCGCCGCAAGGCGCGCGGCGTGCTCGCCCAATCCCCTGCCCCGGCCGCCCGCTTCCACGCCGACAAACTTTACTCCAGCATCATTCATAAACGCGGAAAACAATCCGATCGAGTTCGACCCGCCGCCAACGCAAGCGTAAAGCGCATCAGGCAAGCGGCCTTCGGCGCGGAGAATTTGCTCGCGCGCTTCTTTGCCGATCACGGCGTGAAAATCGCGCACCATTTGCGGATAAGGATGCGGGCCGAGCACAGACCCCAACAAATAATGAGTGGTGCGGACATTCGTGACCCAGTCACGCATGGCTTCGTTGATGGCGTCCTTGAGCGTGCGGCTGCCCGAATCCACGCCAACAACTTTCGCGCCCAGCATTCGCATCCGGGAAACATTCAGACGCTGCCGCTCCATGTCTTCTGTGCCCATGTAAACGACGCATTCCAAGCCGAGCCGGGCCGCCACGGTTGCAGTGGCCACGCCGTGCTGTCCAGCTCCTGTTTCCGCGACCACTCGCGGCTTGCCCATGCGCACCGCGAGAAGTCCCTGGCCAATGCAATTATTAATTTTGTGCGCGCCGGTATGCAGAAGATCTTCGCGCTTCAGGTAAATGCGCGGACCGCCCAAGTGAGCGGTGAGCCGCGAAGCAAATTGCAACGGCGTGGGCCGTCCCGCGAAATTTCGGAGCAAATCGTCAAGCTCCGCGACAAATTTGGGATCGCGCCGCGCCGCTTCATACGCCTGCGTCAATTCCGCGACGGGGGCCATCAGCGTTTCGGGCACATAGCTGCCGCCGTAAGGACCGTAGCGGCCCTTGGCGTCCGGCCAAACTTGTGTCGTCGAGCTCATTAGAATTTCATTCCTTTACTCAATGCCGCGCGAATTTTCCACAGCTCGCATGAATGCGCGCACCAGCGCCGGATCTTTTTTCCCAGGCTTAGCTTCCACACCGCTGGCAACATCCACGGCATACGGCCGCGCGGCAGAAATCGCTCCGGCAACATTATCAGGCGTCAGGCCGCCCGCAAGAATGATATTTGCATAGCGGCCCGCCCGCCGCGCAAGTTTCCAGTTCACGGCGACGCCCGTTCCACCGTGAAGCCCGGGGCGGAAACCATCGAGCAGGATCGCATCCGCGGCGGCAAACCGGCGCAGCGATTCAGGGCGAAAGCCGCGCTTCACCTGCACCGCTTTGATGACGAGACTGTGCGTCGCAAGCGCCTCGACATGGCTGGGCGTCTCGCCGCCATGAAGCTGGACGCCGCTCAAGCGCAGTGCGCGAGCGAGCGCCGCGACGGCCGCCGGCTCCCAATTCACAAAAACTCCGATGGCGGCCACAAAAGGCGGAAGCCGCCGGATGATCTCCCAAGCCGCGGCAGGGCTTATCGAGCGCGGACTCGCGGCGAAAAAATTAAAGCCGAGCGCGGAGGCGCCCGCGTCCACGGAAAGTCTGGCGTCCGCCCAATTCGTGATACCGCAAATTTTTACGCGCACCATTTTCGTTACGACACCCTGGCGATCAGAGTGGAAAGCGCCACGGCAGGGTCTGGCTGGGTCATCAGGTGCTCGCCGATCAGAAACGCATCAAAACCCGCCGCGCGCAAGCGCGTGATTTCAGAGCCCTCGCGGATTCCAGATTCGCAGACGGCGACGCACCCTTCAGGAATTGTGTCCACAAGATCGAATGATGTTTGAAGGTTGACTTCGAGCGTGCGCAGATCGCGATTATTCACGCCTATGATGCGCGCGCCGGCGGCGAGTGCGCGATCCAGCTCCACGCGCGTGTGCACTTCCACGAGCGGCTCCATGCCCAGTTCGCGGCCAAGCGCGAGAAGTTCGGCGAGTAAGGCATCAGAAAGCACGGCGACTATCAGCAGAAATGAATCGGCGTCCAGCGCCCGCGCTTCCCACACCTGCCACGTATCCACGATGAAATCCTTGCGCAGCACGGGAATTCCCGCAGCCTTGCGCGTATCGTGGAGATCCTTCGCGGAGCCCTGGAAAAATTCCTCTTCAGTGAGGACGCTCAGCGCGGCGGCCCCGGCGCCTTCGAGCGCGGTAGCAAGTTCCACGGGATGGAAATCCGCCCGCAGCACTCCGCGCGAAGGCGAAGCCTTTTTCAGCTCCGCGATGATATTCACGCTGGGATGCGAGAGGGCCGCGGCGAAATCACGCACAGGCGCGGCCTTTTTCACGGCCATGCGCAGGACAGCTTCGGGCAGCACGCGCTGCCGGTGCGCGATGGAAGCGCGCCGCGCCTCGACGATGCGGTCCAGAACCGTGCGTGGTTTTTCGTCTTGAGACAACTCTGTTTCCTCAACCAACTTCGTCATGTAAACGTGCTTCTCCAATTCTACCTCTGAGTCCATCTGCACACCCGCCCGCGGCTCAGGCTCGACGGCGAGTTTTCTGTCGGCGGGATGAAAACGTTAATGCTAGACGGGCCAATCTGCTATGTCAATTTGGCGTGCGGGGGCTTCCGGACTGGGGAAGAGGCATTTTGGCCGTGTCCGGTTTTGCGACGGGCATTCCCACAAGCGGCCATCGAATGGCCCGAAAACGTATCCGTTATCACGATAAACGTTGTATAATCAGCAGTATAGATTCCCTAAAGCAAGGCCCGGCAGTTGCGCTATATAGTGTGGCAAGCCAGATTCGAGGACTATCCATATGGACATCGCAAGGCCCGATCAATCGAGAAAGCGCCGTATTAAGCGGATCATTTTGGGAGGAGTAGTCGTGCTCGTCATTACGGGTGTGACGCTGGGACTTTCGCGCCTGCGTCCGGCAGCCCCCACGATGGACGGCTCGATTACTTATTCCGGCACCGTTATGCGCGGCAACATGATGATCGAGGTCCACGGATTGGGAACTCTGGTCCCAGAGGATATTCATTGGATTCCGGCGCAGTCCAACGCGAAGGTAGAAAAAATTCTGCTGAGGTCTGGCACAAAGGTGAAGCCGGATAGCGTAATCATCGAGTTGAGCGACCCTCAACTCCAGAGCGATGCGGCGGCCGCCGAATATACATACAAGGGGGCCATGGCGGACTTAGACAGCCTGAAGGCTTCTCTGAACAGCGGGCTTGCGGCGCTGCAAGTTGAGGTAGAAGGGGTGGAGGGCGCTTTCAATGTGGATTCGATGACGGCTGAACTGGACAAGCAAAAATTTGAGGCCGGCGTTGGTCCGAAGATTGACATGGACTCCACGAAGATGAAGCGCGATCAAGACGAGATTCAGTTGAAATTCGAAAACCAGAAACTTGCGGTATTCGCGGATTCGGCCAAGGCGCAACTGGCGTCGCAAGCCGCCAAGGTTGACGCGGCCAAGGGCCTGTACGATATGAAGAAGAGCATGCTGGATGCTCTGCACGTCAAAGCGGGAATCACCGGCGTGGTGGAATGCGTTTGCAGCGTGGCCGGAACGGACATCGCCGAAGGACAACAGGTAACGCTGGGGTTGAATCTGGCGCGCGTGGCCGATCCTTCAAAACTGAAGGCCAACATACAGGTGCCCGAAACGCAGGCCAAGGACGTCGCACTGGGCCAGAAGGCCACAGTGGATACGCGGAACGGCATCGTAAAGGGACACGTAACGCGTGAGGATGCCGCGGCGATCAACGGCACTGTCGCCGTGGATATCAGCTTTGATGAACCGCTGCCCCCCGGGGCGCGCGCCGACCAAAGCGTGGACGGCACCGTCGAAATCCAAAACATGACCAACGTGCTGTACATCAGCCGGCCCGTGCATGGCGAACCGGACAGCACCGTGGGAATATTCAAAGTATTCAACCAGGGCGCGGATGCCGAGCGGGTTCAGGTGAAGCTCGGCAAGGGTTCCGTAAACAACATTGAAGTCAAAGGCGGATTAAAGGAAGGCGACGTAGTCATCCTGAGTGACATGTCAAATTACGACAACGTGGACAGGATACAGTTCTCGCCGAAGGTGCAGGTCAACAGGTAAGGGGCGTTCGAAAAGAACTTTTCCGACCGAGGCCCCGTTGTTCCCGCTCGCGATAGAGATAGCAGGACCAACACCATCGCGCGTTGGCATCATTCAAAATCCGCGCGCCGCAGCGCAAAAATCGAGGCGCAAATTCGAACTGGCGGGCGGCAACATTCTCATGTTGCAAGACTTAGAAGCACGTCTCCGAAAAAGTGCTGCAAGATGCAGCTAATTGTTTCACGTGAAACAATCGAGTCGCGCGACGCGATTTCGTCCTCCCGGACCCGAAAGTGGTGTTTGACCGCTGCATCCCCACGCAGGGCTACCTTGTACGCACATCCATAGCCCAACATTGTGGCCGGGCTTCTCTGCGCGGCGCATAATTTATCAGCGTGAGGCGTTGTGAGCGCGCGCGATTATCATGACGGAGCACGCGCAGCGCGGAGGTGACACGTGTGCGGACTTTGGCAGGATGTGCGATTCGGTCTGCGGATGCTGGCGAAGAATCCCGGCTTTACCGCCGTCGCGGTACTGACTCTCGCGCTCGGCATCGGCGCGAACGCGGCAATCTTCTCGATACTTGATCCCCTTCTGCTGCGCAAGCTCCCCGTCCAAAATCCAGACGAACTAGTTCTCGTGCATAGCGCCGGCAGCATGGAATCGGTCGATGGATCCGAAACTTCGGCCTTTGTGTTGTACCGCGACAACAACAACGTTTTCTCCAATGTAATAGCAGACGGCGGGATGACGGAGTATCAGATTACTCTGAACGGTCACACGAGCGCCGCGCAAGGTGATGCGGTCTCCGGATCTTTTTTTCCAGTATTGGGAGTGCGCCCGTTTGCGGGCCGTCTTCTCGCACCGGATGATGACCATAACTCGTCCGGCAATCCCGTTGTTGTCCTGAGCTTCGACTATTGGAAGAGCATGTTCGGCGCGGATCCATCCGCCATAGGCAAGACAATTCCGATTCTGAATGTTCCGTACACCATCGTGGGAGTCACACCTCCGGAATTCTTCGGCGTAAAAGTAGGAAATGCGCCGGACTTCTATTTGCCACTGGGTAATCCGCCGAAGGCTGCCTGGGTAAATGTTCTCGGGCGTTTGAAGCCGGGCGTTTCGATTGCTCAGGCTCAGGCAGGTCTCGAACCGCTATTCAAGCAAGTGGTCGCGCAGTCTAATGTTCCGGTGATCGAGCAGAGCGGAGGAATGGCGCGGCTCGTTCTGACACCTGCCGCGCGCGGGCTCTCGGATTTGCGCGAAAAATTCTCTTTGCCGGCGCGAATTCTAATGGCCGTGGTGGGATTGGTGCTGTTGATTGCGTGCTCCAATGTGGCCAACTTGTTGTTCGCCAGAGGAGCGGCTCGCCGCAAAGAGATCACGGTTCGGCTGGCTTTAGGCGCGGGGCGCTGGCGATTAGTGCGCCAGCTCCTGACAGAAAGCACGTTGCTTGTCGTCTTGGGCGCGGCAGTGGGACTTCTGGTGGCCAACTGGGCGAGCAATTGGTTGCTGGCTTCACTCTCCACCGCGCATCTTCACGTCGCACTGACGGCAGGCTTGAGCGGCCGGGTGCTCTTGTTTACAGCCGCTGTTCTTCTGCTCACCGTGCTCCTGTGTGGCTTGACGCCCGCGCTTTCCTCTACGCGCGCGCATTTGGGACAGGACTTGAAGGTTCAGGCGGGGCCGAGCACAACATCGTCGCGCTCCCGTACGGGCAGGCTCATTATTGTGGCGCAGGTCGCGCTTTCCATGACGATTCTCGCGGGCGCCGGTTTGTTGCTGCATAGTCTTTTTAATCTGGAAACTTTCAACGTGGGTTTCAACCGGGACAACGTCCTGGCAATAACCTTTAACGGGGCGGCGGCTGGCCGTACGGCTGACCAAGTCAGCACTTTCTACGAACGGCTCGTTGAGCAGGCGAGGAATTTTCCCGGCGTGCGCTCCGCGGGTTTTTCAAGCTATTCCCAGACGAGCGGAATGATGGGAATCAACGTCGTTCTTGAAGGCCGCCCTGCAAGTCCGGGACAGGAATCACACGTCTTCTTCAACTACGTAACGCCACAGTATTTTGAAACGCTGGGGATTCCTCTGCTTCGGGGGCGTGACTTCACGTCGCAGGATAATGGGAACGCTCCCTATGTTGCCGTCATTAACGAGACTATGGCGCGGCACTACTTTGGGGACCAGAGTCCGCTGGGAAAGCGATTCAATCTTGTGGGTGGAATCACATGGCCGCTGATGGAAATCGTCGGCGTTGTCGCGGATTCAAAATACAACGATCTGCGGGAACAAACTCCCGACTTCGTGTACGCAAACCGTACGCAGATGCAGGCGTTCCGCCCTTCACCACGCGTCGCCGGCGTCCTTGATGTTCGCGTAAATGGAAATCCGAAGTTCCTGATTGGCCCGCTGCGCAACGCGATCCATTCATTTGACAGCACGGTGAAGATTACGAGTGTCAAGACGCTGCGCGAGCAAATTGACGAGTCACTGCACCAGGACCGTCTGATCGCGGCGCTCTGCGGAATATTCAGTTTGCTGGCGTTGACGCTCACGTGCATCGGACTTTACGGCACGCTTTCGTTCAGTGTGGCGCGACGCACGAATGAAATCGGAATTCGCATGGCGCTGGGCGCCCGTCCGCGCGATATTTTCCGTCTGGTGATCGGGCAGGGAATGCGCATGGTGACTGCAGGGCTGGTGCTGGGAGCTGCGGGAGCGCTGGCTTCCGCTTCGGTGCTGTCGGGACTATTATTCGGCGTGAAGGGCGCGGACCCCGTGACGTTTGCCGGCGTTTCGCTCCTGCTGATTGCCGCCGCGATTCTTGCGTGCTATTTACCGGCTCGCCGCGCGATGCGAGTTGACCCGCTGGTGGCTTTGCGGTACGAGTAGGGTTGTACCCAGCGCATGCGCGCAACGATGAGCGAGTCCATGACCACGACCGTACACACAAATCTGAACGGGGCCACGGGCGCCCTCAACAATTTGCTTGAAATGGCGGTTTCACAGGGAGGCGCCGATCTCCTCCTCGTTGCGGGCGTCCCGCCTTGCGTCCGTGTGGACGGGAACTTGCGGCGCATGGAATCAGCGGCCCTTACCGATCACGACATCGAGACTCTTATTGTTCCCGCGCTGACGCCGTCCGCCTTAAAAACCTTTCGAGACTGCAACATCACGGATTGCTCGTATCGCGTGCCGGAGCTTGGCCGGTTCCGCATCAATCTTCACCGTGAGCGAGGAAGAACTGCCGCCGCAATAAGGTTCCTTCCCAAAAGTGTTCCTTCATTTGAAGATCTTCACTTGCCCGCCTCGATGAGCGCCCTGGCGGATCTGCCGCGCGGGCTCGTAATCATCGGCGGCCCGGCGGGATCGGGCAAGACGACGACGGTTGCTGCTCTGGTTGGGAAAATTAATCAGAGCCGGGCGCATCACATCATAACGATAGAAGATCCGATCGAGTACGAGCACGCACACGGGAGCAGCATCATCGAACAAGTCGAAGTTGGACTTGACGCGCCGGACTTCCCGACGGCTCTGCGATCCGCCCTGCGACAATCGCCGGATGTGCTTGTCGTGGGCGAGATGCGCGATCCTGAAACGATTCGGACGGCGGTGGTCGCGGCGGAAACAGGCCACTTGGTTTTCTCCACGTTGCACACAACAGACATCGCCTCGACGATTTCACGAATTTCGGACTCATTTCCGGCCGAACGGCAAAATACAATTCGGCAAGAGTTGGCCATGACCCTCGCGGCCGTTTCCACCCAACAGCTTCTGCCGAGCAAGCGAGGCGGACTCATACCTGCGGCGGAGTTATTAATGATCGGCTACGGTGCGCGGCAACACATCCGGAGAAACGCGCTTCAGCACTTGATACAGGAAATAGCGATTACACGGAAGAACGGATCGTTCAGCCTGGAGGAATCGCTGGCTAGACTGATGCGGGAAGGCCACATAGATCATGAACTGGCGGTCCATTACGCCAATCACGTGGACGACCTGAACTGCCTTCTAAAGTAGCACAAGTAAATCCGTCCATTTATTCGTGCCGGATACAATTAAACGGTAATAATCTTGGTTTTGCAGCGTCTAAGTATGGGAATTGGCTGTTTGACGCGCGGCTGTCGCAACTCCTAAATGCGCGTCAAATGTTCGGTGGCCTTGGCGCTGGTTGCGTTCCCGGCCCTGTAATCGCCATAGCCGGAAAGGGGAAGCGAGTGGGTACCCTTTGGCAGGACTTCCGCTACGCAGTCCGTGTTCTGATGAAGAAGCCCGGCTTTACCGCCGTGGCTGTTCTTTCGCTTACGCTCGGCATTGGCGCGAATACCACCATCTTCACGTTGGTTAAGGCTGTATTTCTTCAACCCGTACCCGTAGAAGAACCAAGCCGCGTCGTATCCATCTATTCAACGCAACAGAGCACGGGCAGCCCGACACAGCGATTTTTGCCGCTGACCTACCTTAACGCCCGAGATTACCGGGATATGAATGACGTTTTCTCCTCCATGGCGGTCGTAATCCAGACCGGCGCGACGCAGACGATTGCCGGCAAGGATTCCGGAGTATTCGTTACATTGGTCAACTATAACTTTTTCGATGTTCTCGGAGTCCATATCTCGCAGGGCCGCACCTTTTCAGCTGACGAAGATAAGATTCCCGGCGCCAAGCCGGTGACTATCATCAGCCACGCCAAATGGGTCACTGATTTTGGTTCGGATCCGAAAATTCTGGGTCAAATCGTCCAGATCAACGGACAAGACTATGCCGTGGTGGGCGTCACGCCCGCTGAATTCCATGACGTGGGTTTCCTGGGCAGCCCGGATTTCTGGATACCGATGATGATGCACGATCAGGTCCTCACGGGCATCACGAAGGATTGGTTCAACCAGCGCGGGGCGCGCATTGCATTCGGCGTTGCAAGGTTGAAGCCGGGCGTGACGCTGCCGGGCGCGCAAGCTGCCATGCATGCCCTCGGCGATCAGCTCACCAGGGCATATCCAAAGGACAATCTGGGGCGGAACAACGATATTGTGCCGATTGACCAAACCAATATTCCACTCAACCAGCGTCGCACCTATGAACTCGCAGGAATCTTGATGATGGTCACAGTCGGACTGGTGCTGCTGATTGCCTGCGCCAACGTGGCCAATCTGCTTCTGACACGCGCAACGCAACGCCGCCGCGAACTGGCCATTCGTCTTTCCCTCGGTGCATCGCGCACGCGATTGATCCGGCAATTACTGACCGAAAGCCTTCTGCTCGGCTTGCTGGCTGGGGCGTTTGGAATTTTGACGGCGAACTGGGCGAAGGGGTTGATCGTGAACCTTATCCCAGGCGGCCTCCCCGGCGGTGTGGATACATCGCTGGACATCCGCGTGCTGCTCTTCACGATGGTCCTGGCAATAGCGGCCTCGGTGTTATTTGGATTGGCCCCCGCCCTGCAAGCGTCCAATCCCAACCAAATGACCGCCCTGCGGGATCGCACCGACGCTCCCGGCGGAGCCACCCACTGGTACGGCCTGCGCGGGATGCTGGTCATCACTCAGGTTTCGCTTTCGTTGATCGCGCTGGTGGGCGCGGGGCTTTTCATTCACAGCCTGAAGAATGCTCAACAGATGGATCCGGGGTTCGAGACGAAACATGAAATGATCATGGGAATAAACCTTGCCCCGCAACACTACCCGCAGGGCCAAGCGGAACAGTTTTATCGCGAAGCCATCGAGCGTGTCAGCAGCCTCCCGATGGTCAAATCCGCGAGCATCTCTGACGCGCCCCCGTTCGGCGGCAATTTCCAACGAACAACTTTCCCCGAAGGCGTGGACGTAAATGATCTGCGAAACGGCAAGCTTACTCCGGTAATTTCGGTTTCTCCCGGTCACTTCGCAACGGCCGGAATCTCTATGCTGAGCGGGCGCGAATTCGATGACCACGACGATGCGCAGTCCCACATGGTCGCCATCGTCAATCAAGCTTTTGTGGATCGAACCTGGGCCGGACAAAATCCAATCGGCAAGCATCTACGGTTTGCGCTGCAGACCTGGGACGTCGAGGTTGTTGGCGTCGTGAAGACTGTGACATTTCTGACGCTCGGCGAGCCGCCACAAGCCATTGTTTATTTCCCATTGAAACAGCATTACTCACCAGGAGTGGTGTTGTTTGTACGGACCAACGGTGATCCCCATGCTGCGATCGCCTCCGTTCGCGCCACAATACAAGGTTTGGATCCTTCACTTCCCTTGGTCAACGTCAGAACCGTGGCGGAAGTTCTTGATCGGTCGCTGGTGGCGCCGCGAATCGGGGCCGAGCTTCTCGGCGCGTTTGGTTTGTTGGCGCTTTTGCTCGCAGCCATAGGCACCTACGGCGTAATGTCCTATTCAGTAAGCCAGCGCACGCAGGAAATCGGCATTCGCATGGCGCTTGGCGCCCAACGCGGGGACGTGTTGCGCCTGATTCTGGGCAATGGGATGGCTATGATCCTCGCAGGCATTGCCGTCGGATTTGTATTCTCCCTGTTTCTCACACAGAGCATGAACAGTTTGCTGTACGGCATTGGCATATTTGACCCGGCGAGCTTTTTTGGAACGGCTGCGCTGCTGCTGGTGGTTGCATTGCTCGCGTGCTGGCTGCCCGCGCGCCGCGCGATGCGCGTGGACCCGCTTATCGCTCTGCGATACGAATGAACCGCGGATCTCGAACACCAGCGAAACTAGACGGGGCCAGCAACAATGCCAATTTAGCTTACAGGGATTGCCGAATGAGCCGAGCGGCATTTTGGTTTGTCCGTTTCTGAAACGGGCATTCCCACAAGCGGCCAATCGGATACCTCCAACGGCTATCGACTCATGAGATAAACGGCGCATAATCAATAGCATAGCTTCTTTGAAACAAGGCCCGGCAGGTGCGCTATAAAGTGTCGCAAACCAGAGGGTGATGGCAGCCATGGGAATCTTATTCCGGGATATTCGTTACGCATTTCGCACTCTCTTAAACAAGCCGGGCTTCACCGCCGTCGCCGTTCTCACTCTTGCTCTTGGAATTGGCGCGACGACCGCGATCTTTAGTGTTGTGGACGCAGTTTTGATACGTCCGCTTCCCTTTCCCTCTCAAGACCAACTCATTTACGCAAACGGCAGATTTTCGCTGAGTGATCAGGCTGCGGTTTCCCCGCCGGATTTTGAGGATTACCGGGCGAGCGCGCGAAGCTTTCAGCAATTCGCAGCAATGGGATATTTGGATGGCATCTCCAACATTACCGGCGGCGAAAAACCGGAGCAGGTGAAGAGTCAAATTGTTTCGTGGAATTTTTTTGAAGCGCTAGGCGTCCTTCCAGCCCAGGGCCGAGAATTCGTGGCAGATGACGAAAAGGAAATCGACCCACAGGTCGTCATTCTCGGTCATGGAATCTGGGTGCGCGATTTCGGCGCTGACCCAGGGATCATTGGCCGGAGTGTGTCACTGGACGGACAGGACGTAAGAGTGGTTGGTGTGCTGCCTGTGGATTTACCATCACTCTCCTCCGCTGAGGTCTGGGAGCCGTTGCCAATGGACAATTCTGACATGAATGTCCGCCACGCCCATTTCCTTGCTGTGATCGCCAGAATGAAACCGGGCATCAATTTGAATCAAGCGAGGGCGGAACTCGATTCCATCGCCGGCAACATTGCCGCCCAACATCCGGACACGAACAAGGGTTGGGCCTTACGAGTCATGCCGCTCACGAATTACGTCGTTGGCGGCACGCGGACTGCTCTGCTCCTGCTCCTCGGCGCCGTGGTATTCCTTTTGCTCATCGGATGCGCCAACGTCGCAAATCTGTTATTGGCGCGCGCCGAGAGCCGGCGCAAAGAAATCGCCATCCGAACAGCACTCGGCGCGGGACGATGGAGAATCGCGCGTCAAATGCTCACGGAAAGCCTGGTGCTTTCTATTGCGGGCGGGACATTGGGATTTCAGGTGGCAGTCTGGGGCGTCGCGGGCCTGCGGGCTCTTGCTCCGCCGAGTCTGCCCAGGGTGAACGAGATTCACGTGGATTTGGGTGTACTCGCATTTGCGGCAAGCGTTTCCTTGCTGACAGGAATCCTTTTCGGTCTTGCGCCCGCGATTCAATTCTCGCGCGCCGGTTTACAAAGTGTGCTCAAGGAAGCTGGTCGCGGATCGGGCCGGATGGCGCGCCATCGAATGGGCAATGCGTTAGTAATTGGCGAGGTTGCGCTTTCCATCGGGCTGCTCCTTGGGGGAGCCCTGTTGTTCAACAGTTTCTGGCGGCTCGTCCATGTAAATCCGGGATTCCGGGCGGACCACGTCATGGCGGCAACCCTGCATATGAGCAACTCCTCTCGCCCAAGGAATGAGAAGGTAGCTTTTTACCGCCAACTTGAAGAGCGCCTGGGATCCTTGCCGGGCGTGGAGGCCGCCGGGGCGATTTCGGAGCTTCCTTTAAGCGGACAGTACAACGATAGTTCATTCCGGGTGGAGGGCCGAGTTTATTCCCCGGGGCAATATGACGATGCTGATTTCCGTCACGCCTCCACAGGGCTACTCAACGCGCTCAGTATTCCCTTGCTATCCGGCAGATGGCTGAGCGGAAATGACACCGAAAACGGGCCGGGAATTGTGGTCGTAAACCAAGAGTTCGTGCAGAGCTTCTTCGGAGGTAAAAACCCAATAGGGCAACACTTGCAAGTTCGAGGCGAACCGGGAAGGACGCGGGAAATCGTGGGTATCGTAGGGACCATAAAGCATGGCGCGCTCGGTGAAACGCCACGAGCTGCAATGTACATCCCTCTGTCCCAATCTCCACCACCGGACATGAATGTTGTTGTTCGTGCCACCGGGAGCCCGCTGCAACTGGCAACGGCTCTCCGCGACGCGGTTTATTCGATCGACAAGAACCAGGCAATTTCTCAAGTTCGCTCGATGGACAATATTGTCAATGATTCCGTCGCGCAGCCGCGCTTTTCCTCTGAGCTTTTGGGCCTGTTCGCGGTGCTGGCTCTCGTGCTGGCAGCCGTGGGGCTTTACGGGTTGATCGCTTATACCGTCACACAGCGAACACATGAAATTGGCATTCGCATGGCACTGGGCGCCGCGCCGAGGGATGTCATGCGGCTTTTTCTGGGCCGAGGACTGAAGCTCGCACTGGCGGGGGCTGCTATCGGAATTGCGGGAGCCTTGGCGCTGACGCGTCTGATGCAAGGGCTTTTGTTTCAAGTAACCGCAACAGATCCGGCGACCTTTGCGGGCGTCACCGCCCTGCTAATCATTGTGGCGCTCGCGGCGTCTTACCTGCCCGCGCTGCGCGCCACCAGGGTGGACCCGATCATCGCCCTGCGTTATGAATGACTTACGGGGCCCGGCGACAAGGAAAGATATTGTTGGCATAAAGTAAATTAAACGGTGATAATTTCAGTTTCGTAGCGTCTAAGTAGGGGAAACAGGCGCATGGGCTGGCACTCGGCAGTGAACTTATCGCCCTGCTGCGGCGTATGTACTATGTGGGCTGGACGAAGCCGCAAACATTTTGGGATTTCGGCAAACTCTGCAAGGAGATCAACGCGACATGGCTGAAAACACAAACGAAGTATTAATCCTGATGGACGACGTAAAGAAAGTCTTCATGACCGATGAAGTGGAGACCCATGCCCTCGCCGGGATTCACCTGCAGCTCAAGCGGGGCGAATACGTCGCTATCAACGGCCCTTCTGGTTGCGGCAAATCCACACTGCTTTCCATTCTAGGACTGCTGGATTCGCCGAGCGACGGCAACTACACCATCAACAACAAGCCGGTTTCGAACCTTTCGCTTTCCGAGCGCACCAGAATTCGCAACCGCGAGATCGGCTTCATCTTTCAGGCGTTCAACCTGATTGGTGACTTGAACGTGTACGAGAACGTCGAATTGCCGCTGACGTACCGCGGCATGGGCTCCTCCGAGCGCAAGCAGCGCGTGCAGCAGGCGCTCGAGAAAGTCGGCATGGCGCACCGTATCAAACATTATCCTTCGCAGCTCTCGGGCGGTCAGCAACAGCGCGTGGCCGTGGCGCGCGCGCTCGTCGGCGATCCTTCCATCCTTCTGGCGGACGAGCCGACGGGAAACCTGGACTCGAAAAATGGCGAAGCGGTAATGGAATTGATGACCGAGCTGCACCGCGGCGGAGCGACCATCTGCATGGTGACGCACGATCCGCGTTACTCGCGATTCGCTGACCGAAGCATTCACCTGTTTGACGGGCGCATCGTGGAAGAGAACTTCGAGGAAAGCAACGCCACAGCGGGCTAACGAAATTGATTCCCCGCCGGCGCTTGTAAATTTTTCGCGCCGGCGGCCGGAATGAGCATCCGGTCGAAATTCGTTGCTTGGCTGCTCGTTCCGCGGCAGCTCCAATCCCTTTTCCGCATCCGTCAAATTGTTTATTCGAGATGAACTTTTGAAAGCGCCGCTGCGTTACTATTCCCAGCGTCGCTGTTTGCATTCCGGATTCTGGCGCTCAAGGAAGGACCACTCCTCCTATGGGAACGCTCTGGCAGGACATTCGTTTTGGGTTCCGGACACTCGTAAAATCGCCAGGGTTCACGGCCATTGCCGTCGTGGTGCTTGCGCTCGGAATCGGCGCGAACACCGCCATCTTCAGCGTTGCAGACGCCTTTCTTCTGAAGCCCCTCAACATCCCTGATCCAGGGCACCTTTTCGTGATCGGTGAGCTGGCGCCCGGTCAAACCATGGATACAAACGGCGTCGCGGCGGCAAATTTCGCGGATTGGAAAGAGCAGGCGAAATCTTTCGAACCGCTCGGTGCTTTTGAATTTGATCAGGTCGGCCTTACAGGCAATGGGCTGCCTGAAGAAGTTCAGGGTTTCCAGGTGAGTGCAAATTTCTTTGCTCTGTGCAGCGAGCAGCCTCTTATTGGGCGCGTGTTTCTTCCCGGAGAAGATCAGCCGGGCAATGACGGGGTTGTGATCCTGAGCGAGAAACTGTGGCAGAGGCGCTATGGGGCCGACCCGCGCATACTCGGGCAAGACGTCCATATTGACGGCAGAGCATTTGTTGTAGTGGGGATCATGCCGAAGACTTTCGATTTCCCGCAGAACGTGGATCTCTGGATACCCCTGGCGTTCACTCCCCAGCAATGGCAGGACCGCAAGATACACTTCTTTCTGGTTCTTGCAAAAATCAAGCCGGGTGTAAGACCCGGGAACGCCGATGTCGAGATGAAGACAATCGCGCGGCGATTAAGCGACGCATATCCGGCCACCAACCGCGGTTGGAGCGCGCGTGCAATTCCCATCCGGAAATTCGAGCTGGGTGATCTTACAGTCCAATACACGCTCATGCTGCTCGGCGCGGTGGGATTCGTTCTTCTGATCGTTTGCGCGAACGTCGCCAACCTTCAATTCGTAAGAGGCGCCAGCCGTCACAAGGAAATGGCCATTCGCATGGCGTTGGGGGGCAGCCGGTGGCGTCTTGTGCGGCAATTGTTGACGGAAAGCATACTGGTTGCGACGGCGGGAGCGGCGTTCGGGCTGGTGTTCGCGAAGTGGTCTATCGGATTGATCGTGGCCAATATGCCGGCGGAGGTCGCCAAATATATTCCAGGGTGGTATGAAATCCGCATGGACATGCGCGCGGTTCTTTTTACGATAGTCGCCGGGGTGGCAGCGGGCGTCATCGCCGGCTTGTTGCCTGCATTTCAAGGCGCGCGGCTGGACGTGAACGATGTCTTGAAGGAAGGCGGGCGTTCGAGTTCAAGTTCTCGTGGGCGGCACCGCTTGCGCAATGCAATGGTCGTTATCCAGGTCGTACTTGCCGTTGTGCTGCTGGCCATTTCCGGATTGTTCGTGCGAGGTTTCAGGTCATTGATGAGTTTCAACCAGGGATATCACGCTGAATCAGTGCTCACAGCGCATTTGAGCCTGCCGGATACGCGCTACGCGAAACCGGAACAACGTACGATGTTTTATTCGCAGGTGCTCGAAAGGCTGGCGGCGATGCCGGGCGTTCAAAGCGCGGCAACCACATCGTGGGTACCCTACGACGGGAATGGCGGCGCGATCCAGGCGTTCACAATTCAGGGCCGACCCTGGCGCGACGCCAGCGAAACTCCAAATGCATCGTCCCTGATTGTGAGTCCCAATTACCTTGAGATGATGCACGTTCCTTTGGTGCGAGGGCGCGAACTTTCAGATCGGGACACGGCGGACGCGCCGCTTGTTGCATTGATCAGCCAGAGCGCGGCTCGCAAATTCTGGCCCAATGATGACCCGGTTGGCCATCAAATCAAAGCGGGGCCGAATGATTCGAAAAATCCCTGGATGACGATTGTCGGCGTCGTGGGCGACGTGAAATTGGATTGGAGTGACACGAGGCCGCTGTACGCTTTCTATCGCTCGTACCGGCAAGCGCCCCGGGGCTACAGCACACTTGCGCTGCGCAGTGCCGGAGATCCGAAGGCGCTCACGATGGAAACGGCCGCCGCCGTTGCCGCGGTTGATCCCGAAGAGCCGGTGACGGACGTGCTCCCGATGGTGACGGTGGCCACCAACAATATCATCGGAATTGAGTATGTCTCGGTCATCATGGCGGTGATCGGCGGTTTGGCGCTGGGGCTGGCTGCGGTTGGCGTTTATGGAGTAATGGCTTTCACGGTCACGGAGCGCACGTACGAAATCGGTGTGCGCATGGCGTTTGGCGCGCAATCTTCCGACGTGTTGCGCATGATTATCGGCAAGGGATTATTTCTGGTCGGCATCGGACTTTGCGCCGGAATCCCATTGGCTTTAGTGCTGGCTTACTTTCTCGCGAGCCTGATTTTCGGCATCGGCGCAACCGACCCGCTAACATTCGTGGGAATCGGGCTCTCCATGCTTGCGGTTTCGTTTCTTGCGTGTTGGTTTCCCGCGCGCCGGGCCACGCGTGTTGACCCCATGATCGCTCTCCGATATGAATAGTGAATAGTTTCTGCTGGAAAACCCGTCTCTAATTTTTTTCGCGGGGCGTTGCCAATCCGCGTGCATTACAGAGTAAAATACCACACATGGAAACCCTCTGGAGGGACATACGTTATGGCCTTCGCGCGCTTCGAAAAGCGCCGGCTTTCACGGCCATCGCCGTCATCGCGCTGGGATTAGGCATCGGCGCGAATACCGCGATCTTCAGTGTAGCCGATGCATTTCTGCTGAAGCCCCTCCCCCTGCCGGACATGGACCATCTCGTCGTTATGCTGGAACAGGCGCCCGGGCAAACGGGGGAAGACGCGACCGGTGTGGCGCCGGCCAATTTCCTTGACTGGCGCCGGCAATCGAAAACCATGCAGGACATGACGATTTGGCAATGGGACTCCGTGAATCTTACGGGTGAAGGATTGCCGGAGAAAGCCCAGGGCTACGAAGTCCTTCCGAACTTCTTTTCCATGAGCGGTGTGCAGCCCTTGATGGGCCGCACATTTTCACCGGAGGAAAGCCACCCGGGAAATGACGGCGTAGTTGTATTGAGCCAGGGTCTTTGGGAACGGCGTTATGGCTCTGATCCGCATTTGATCGGCCAGGCGATTCGCATAGATGACCGGCCGTACACCGTCATCGGGATCATGCCGAAATCGTTTCGTTTCCCTGTTACCGCTGACCTGTGGCTGCCTCTTGCTCTGCCCGACCGGCAATGGGCGCGGCGAGACTGGCGCGCTTTTTTTTCGATGGGCAAGCTCAACCCGGGCGAGACCGCAAAATCCGCCAATGCGGAGATCAACGCTATTGAGTTGCGCTTGGCGGGTACATTTCCATCCAATCTTCAAGGCTGGCACGTCCGCGTTGTACCCATCCGCCAGTTTGCCGTTGGAGACGATGCGCACAAATATACGGTGTTTTTATTGGTCGCTGTTGGCTTCGTTCTGCTTCTTGTTTGTGCCAATATCGCAAATTTACAGTTTGTCCGCGGGGCTGGCCGCGTGAAGGAGATCGCCATCCGCTCCGCTCTGGGCAGCACGCGTTGGCGCACAGTCCGGCAGCTCCTCACGGAAAGCATACTCATCGGTTTAGGTGGAGCAATTCTGGGAGTTCTGTTCGCTCATTGGACGCTTCGGTTCGTCGTTCTCAGCATGCCGCCGGACGTCTCCAAAACGATCGCAGGATGGGACCAAATCAGTCTGGACGCGCGTGCGATGGTTTTTACGGTTGCGGTCGCAATATTTGCGGGAATGCTCGCCGGGTTGCTGCCCGCGCTGGAAAGCACGCGTGTGAGCCTCAGTGATACGCTGAAAGAAGGGGGACGCTCTGGTTCGAGCGCGCGGGGAAGACACCGGCTGCGCAGCCTGCTCGTCATCCTACAGGTCGCGCTGGCAATCATACTACTTGCTCTGGCGGGGATTACTGTGCGGACTTTTCATCACGTCCTCGGCGCGAATCAGGAAAACCGGCCCGATTCGCTCCTCACCATGGTGCTCAATCTACCGGCCTCCCGATATCCCAGGCATGACCAGATTCAGGGCTTCTTCGATCAGACTTTGAGCCGCATGGCCGCATTGCCGGGAGTTCAAGGCGCGGGTATTACGACTTCTTTGCCTTATGGAGTCGGCCACTCGGGCCACATTTTCAGTATCGAGGGCCGTCCGTGGACCAATCCCGCCGAAGATCAAAACTCGATCGTTGAAAGCGTGAGCGCGAATTATTTCCGCTTGATGGGCATCCCTCTCATCCGTGGACGGGAATTCACCGAACAGGATGGCGCGGGAACTCAAGACGTCGTCGTGATCAGCCAAAGTTTGGCCCGCGCCTACTGGCATGATAAGGATGCCATCGGCAGCCGCATTAAATTTGGCGCGCTCGATGATTCCAAACCTCCCTGGCTGACAATTGTCGGCGTCACAGGGGATGTCTTGATGGATTGGACCACCCCTAGCCACGGGTTCGTCATCTACCGGCCATACCAGCAATTTCCACGGGTATATTCTTCCCTGGTTCTGCGGACTTCAGGCAATCCTGCATCCTTCGTGACCGCGGCGCGGAAGGTAATTTCCAGCGTGGACCCGGAACAAACGCTAATGGATATTAAGCCCATGTCGGATGTCATTCGCGAATCCACCATTAACATTGCCTACGTCGCCGCGATGATGAGTTGCCTGGGCATTCTGGCGCTCGCGTTGGCGGCCGTGGGGGTCTATGGCGTAATGGCATTCACGACCGCGGAATCCACGCACGAAATCGGCATCCGTATGGCGCTTGGCGCCTTGCCTGGAAACGTGCTGCGCCTGATCGTGGGCCGCGGGATGCTGCTGACGGCCGCGGGACTCGTAATCGGGATTCCGATTTCTTTCTTGCTCACGCCTCTGCTGGGAAGTTACTTGAGCGGGTTAGGCTCGGCCGATCCAGTGGCGCTTGCCGGCGTCTCACTGCTACTTGCCGCGGTTGCTTTTGTTGCGTGTTGGATTCCCGCGCGCCGCGCCACGCGCGTGGACCCGATGGTCGCGCTCCGGTACGAATAGGCCTCTGGCAGTCCTTCGCCCGTAACGGGACGGAACAATTACCTCATCCCGAGCGTCTTCTATAATAGGCATAGAACAGTGTGCGCCACTCTTGCTCTTAACACCTGGAGCCGGCGGGAAAGATACTCTGACGCATGGGAACAATCTGGCAAGACATTCGCTATGGTTTTAGAGTCCTCGCCAAGCGGCCGGGAGTAACCCTAATTGCCGTGTTGACGCTTGCCTTAGGCGTCGGCGCCAATACCGCCATTTTCAGCGTTGTTGACGCTGTCCTGCTTCGGCCGCTTCCTTACAAGCAGCCAGACCGGCTCGTGTTCTTTCAGGAATCGAGTCCCCAAATTCTAGACATGAGTATTTCCATGGCTAACTTCAATGATTGGCGCGCCATGAACACGGTATTCGAGAGCATGGCTCCTTATCAAGCCGATACTGTTGTTCTGACGGGGCAGGGCGATGCGGAGCGCCTCCAGATGCGCAACATCACTGCCGATCTATTCCCAACGTTGGGGGTGCAGCCAATCCTTGGCCGCGCGCTTACTCCGGATGATGACAAGGTCGGCGCAAAGCCTGTCGTTTTGCTGAGCGACGGTTACTGGGCAAGCAAGTTTGCGCGTGATCCGAATGTGATCGGAAAAAAACTCGATTTGTCCGGTGAGATCTATACGATCGTCGGAGTGCTTCCCTCAAGCAAGTTTCACGGAAGCTGGCGGCAATATTCTTTATTCAGTTCTCTGTGGCGGCATGAGGACACGGAAGGCGGTCCCGCGCGACGGGATAGTCATCCAGGAATCGTTGCCTTTGCACGGTTGAAACCCGGCGTAACACTTGCGCAGGCAACCGCCGAGATGAAGGGCATCGCGTCGCGGCTTGCCAAACAATATCCCGACTCAAACAGCACGCATAGCGTCTCGGTATACTCCCTGCTCGACGCCATTGTCGGCGATGTACGGCCATCTTTGCTGGTCCTTTTGGCAGCCGTCGGATTCGTGTTGCTGATTGCCTGCGCCAATGTCGCAAACTTGATGCTTGCGCGCGCGACCGAACGGCATAAAGAAATGGCGATACGAACCGCGCTTGGAGCGGGAAGATTCCGGTTGATTCGCCAACTCTTAACGGAAAGCCTGCTAATGGCGCTATCGGGTGGCGTTCTTGGTCTCTGGTTGGCGTATGTAGTAACCAGTGCGCTGGTGAGCGCTGCTCCATCCAATGTTCCCCGGATTGATGGAGTCTCCGTGAACGGATGGGTACTTCTGTTTACGCTTGGGCTGTCAGTTTTCACCGGTTTCTTTTTCGGCATCTTCCCTGCGTGGCAGGCCTCACGCACCGACGTGCAAGAAGCAATAAAAGAAGGGGGGCGCAGTGGAACCTCCAACACAGGACCTAAACGCATACGTGCCGCTTTGGTTGTGGGCGAAGTCGCCGTTTCCATCGTCCTGCTTATAGGAGCGGGGCTGATGATCAAGAGCCTCTACCGGGTGCTGCAAGCAGATCCGGGCTTTGATCCATCTGGAGTGGTCACGGCAGGCATCTCGCTTCCGGATTCACATTACAAAAACCCGGCTCAACAGCGCGCGTTTGTCCAACAGTTGGTGGGTAAGGTCGCCGCAACGCACGGCATGCAGGCGGTTGGCTTCGTGACGCCGCTTCTGGGTGGCTGGCAAAACGGATATATCATTGAAGGCCGGCCGTTGCCGTCACCTGAAGAACAGCGTTCGACCGACATGGCATCGCTTACGCCGGACGCGATGCGCGCGATGGGCGTCCATTTGATTCGTGGACGATTTTTTACGCGCGAAGACAACGAAAAAGCCGCGCCTGTCTGCATTGTGGATACAACCATGGCTCAACTGGTATGGCCGGGCGAAAACCCCATCGGGAAGCGTCTTTCGGTGAATGGCCTCTCTCCTGATCCGGCTTTTCAGAGCCCTTATTGGAGGACTGTTGTGGGCTTGGTCGGTCACGTTAAGAATTACGGCGTGGACCAGCCATCCCGGGAAGAAACCTATTTGCCATTCGCGCAGTTCCCAAGACAAGGTGGGACACTCGTGATGCGCACATTGGCGGACCCTGCAAGTGCCGCGTCAGCCGTGCGCACTGTGATGAAGTCTCTTGATCTGGGTTTGCCGTTGTCGCAGGTCCGGACTCTTGCGGATATCGTGGATGACAACGTGGCCCCGCGGCGCCTTTCCGTAATGCTGCTCGGCGCATTCGCCGCGTTGGCGCTGCTACTGGCGGCCGTGGGCATTTACGGAGTAATGTCCTACATGGTGACGCAGCGGACTAAGGAAATTGGCGTACGCATCGCGCTGGGCGCTCAGCCGCCGGACATTCTGCGGCTGGTATTGCACAACGGAATGACGCTGCTGTTGTTGGGAATCGCAATCGGCCTGGCAGGCGCATTTTCTTTGAGCCGGTTTTTGCAATCGTTGCTTTTCGAGGTAAAGTCTACGGACTTGCTGACTTTCGCAAGCGTGCCGCTTCTGCTGGCGGCCGTCGCGTTTTTGGCGTGCTATTTGCCGGCGCGGCGCGCCACACGCGTGGATCCGGTGATCGCTCTGCGTAACGAGTAGGATCGCGATCGGCGGTTAGAATGGAAGCGCCACGCGACAATTCAGCTTCGCAGGCGTCTAAGGAGAAGGAACCACCATGGCGGAACCGCTCATCCAGTTGCGCAACATTGAAAAGTCTTACGACATTGCCGCCGGCAAGTTTTTCGTCTTGCGGCGCATCAACGTGGATATTCATGCGGGCGAATTTGTCACTATCATGGGGCCTTCCGGCGCGGGAAAATCCACGCTGCTCGCCATTATCGGGATGCTGGATGGCCAGTGGACCGGCGAGTATCGCTTTGTAGATCAACCGGTGCACAAACTCAGCATCAAGCAGCGCAATGAGTTGCACAAGCGATACATCGGTTTTGTTTTTCAGAGCTACCATCTGATTGACAATCTCACGGTCTTCGAGAACCTCGAAATCCCCCTTTCCTATAAGAACGTTCCGCGCGGCGAGCGCACAAGCCTTGTGTGCGACATCCTTGACCGCTTCAACATCGTCGGCAAAAAAGATCTCTACCCGAACCAGCTTTCCGGCGGCCAGCAGCAGCTTGTTGCCGTGGCGCGCGCTGTCGTGATGGCTCCGAAACTGATTCTGGCTGACGAGCCGACGGGCAACCTGCATTCCGGTCAGGGTGATGAAATCATGCAACTCTTCAAACGCCTGAATGACGCCGGCACAACGATCATTCAGGTGACGCACTCCGAAAGAAACGCCACCTTCGGAGACCGCATCATTAATTTGAAGGACGGCTGGATCGTGGACGAAACGCGGCCCGTAGGCGCGGGGTCTGCTCCAGGCGCGACGCGCTGAGGGCTCATTGCCCTTCGGGTTTCTGGACGGCAGGTTTGTTCTCATTTCATAGGGTCCCCGCGATCATCCACTTTCGCGACAGGCTGTCCCAGAATCGGGCATGCCCAGTTCAATGACCTCCTTCGCCCACGGTTAAGTGTTTCATTGTCAACGCTATACATCGCCTTTGTCAGGCCAAGAAACTGCTCTTGAATTGCCAGATTCGGCATCATGGAACGCTCTGCGTTCTAATGCGCCTTGGATACGAGTAGAATCCGAACGGACATTTCGCCAAGGAGCGATCTATGAAACTCATGAACGTTTGGAAAACTGTGGTGTTGGTCATTGCTGTAGTAACGCTCGTCTCGGTCGTCCCGGCGGGAGCAGGCGGCGCTAAGACGATGATTGCTATGTCGCGGCCAAGCGATCTTTCGTTTCAACAAGAAGCCAAGGCGGATCTTTCCGGAAAGTGGGATATGAACTTCGTTTCGGACAACGGCCCCGTCGAAGCGAAAGCCGAATTTAAGGTTGCCAGCGACGGAACAATCACGGGAACGATTGTGTCGGAGCAATATGGCACTTCCACGATTGCCAGCGGCTCCGTCACCGATGGGAGCTTTGCGATGAAATTCAGCATCGACGCCAATGGGTCGGGGATCGAAGTCAACATGAGCGGCACGTTTGATGCGAAATCCCTGAAAGGAACCGGATCAGCCGGGGACACCTCGTTCAGCTTTACGGGAACGCGGTCGAGCAGCGCTCAAAACTAGGATTGAAGCGACAACATGCGGCTGCGCAGGAATCGCTTGAAACAATTGCCGGCGAAAAGTAGGAGGTATCAATGGGAATATTCTTGCGTGACATTCGCTACGCAACGCGCATATTCGCGAAGAATCCGGCTGTAACGTGCGTGATGATTCTTTCGCTGGCGTTGACGTTCGTCGCCTTGCTGGCGTCTTACTTACCAGCGCGGCGTGCTACGCGAGTGGACCCCGTCATCGCGCTGCGGTACGAGTGAGACCCGCAAGCCATCGCGGGCCACTGCACAATTGACGCAGTTGCGCGAAAAAGGAGATTGAACAAATGAAGCTTTCAAATTTATCCAGGAATGCAGCACTGGCGATAACGGCAGCACTCGCCTTTTCAATCGCATGTTCGGCACAAGATAGAGCAGCGGAAGGTTCTTTCGACCGCACTCTCAAGGTCTCCGGCGCGGTTGACCTTACCGTTTCCACCGGCGCCGGCTCCATCACCGTCCGCCCGGGGGATGCATCCACCGTACACGTCTCGGCAAAGATCCGCGTGAACGAAGACTGGCACATTTCAGAGAGTGAAGCGAAGGACAAGGTCGGCAAAATCGAAGCCAATCCGCCCATCGAACAACAAGGCAACACGATTCACATCGGCGAGATTCGAGACGAGGAATTGCGCCGGAACGTTTCCATCAGCTATGAGATTTCCACTCCGGCGGATACCCAACTGAAATCCAGCACCGGCTCCGGTAGTGAAACTCTGGAAGGTGTGAAGGGCCCGGTCGAGGCAAGCACCGGCTCCGGAAGCATTCATATCAGCCATATCGGCGGTGAATTGCATGCCACTACGGGTTCGGGCTCCATCACGCTCGATGGCGTGCAAGGGAATGTGCGCGCTTCCACCGGAAGCGGCAGCATTCGCGCGGACGGCATCGGTGGCGGGCTTAATGCCAAAACTGGCAGCGGAACTGTGGAGCTCGCGCAAACCGCTCCCGGCGATGTTGAGGTGGAGACCGGTTCCGGCGGCATCGAATTGCGCGGGGTGCACGGACGCATCCGCGCCCACGCAGGCAGCGGTAGCATTACGGCGGAAGGTTCGCCCACGGGAGATTGGAATCTGCACACTGCTTCCGGTACCGTGACGCTTCGCCTTCCCGCCGACGCAGCTTTCAATCTGGAAGCCAGCACCGGCTCCGGTAATATAAGCACCACGCATGAGCTGACCGTCACAGGAATTGTTGGCGGGCGTCACGAATTGCACGGAAAAGCTCACGGAGGCGGGCCGGTGATTTCAGCCAGCACTTCTTCGGGAAGCATTCGCGTAGAATAGGACGTGGCGGAAACGGGTGCGCCGGCCTCTGGGTCGCCGAACTGGTCCGCCGGCAGGGCGATCCGGAGGCGCAATCTCAACGACCGAATGAAAACTTCCAATCCCGCTGCCACGCGCGTGCTCGTCGCGGACGACCAGCCCGATGTGCGCGAGGCTCTGCGGCTGCTCCTCAAAAACGAAGGCTACGAAATTCAGGCCGCGGCGTCTCCAGCCGAAATTCTGGCTGCGCTCGAGGCGCGCGAGTTTGACATTGTGCTCATGGACCTGAATTACGCGCGTGACACCACGTCCGGCGCGGAAGGTCTTGATTTGCTCATGCGTATCCAAGCGATGGATAGCGCTCTGCCTGTTATCGTCATGACGGCCTGGGGCAGCGTCCAGCTTGCCGTGGAAGCCATGCGCCGCGGCGCACGCGATTTCATTCAGAAGCCGTGGGAAAATGCGCGCCTTCTTGCAATCGTCCGCACCCAAGTCGAGCTGCGCCAGTCGCTCCGGAAACAAATCCGCCTCGAAGCGGAAAACCGCCTCCTCCGCGCCGATTCAATGCCAACGCTCATCGCGGAGGCCGAATCTATGCGGCCCGTGCTCGATTTGATTGCGCGCGTCGGGCCGTCCGATGCGAACGTCCTCGTCACCGGCGAGCACGGCACCGGAAAGGAAGTAATCGCCAAGGCTCTTTACGCCCTTTCACCACGCTCAACAAAACCGCTCGTGACCGTGAATGCTGGGGGTCTTTCCGAAGGAATTTTTGAAAGCGAATTGTTTGGCCATGTGAAGGGCGCGTTCACCGACGCGAAGATGGATCGCGTGGGCCGCTTTGAACTCGCGGAGGGAGGCACGCTCTTTCTCGATGAAATCGCCAATGTGCCGATGAATCTTCAGGCCAAACTCTTGCGCGTTCTGGAAACGGGTGAAATGGAACGCGTCGGCTCTTCCAAGACGCGCCGTGTGGATGTCCGCATCATTGCCGCCACGAACGCCGATGTGAACGCCGAAGTCGCCGCCGGGCGCTTCCGTCAGGATCTGCTTTTCCGCCTGAACACCATTGAAATCCAATTGCCGCCATTGCGGGAACGCCGCGAGGATATTCCTTTGCTGGCGAATCATTTCCTCCGCACTTACGCGCAACGCTACCGGAAAAATCTCACCGGCTTTGACGCCGCGGCGATGCAAGCCCTGCACGAACACTTGTGGCCCGGCAACGTGCGCGAATTGGACCACGCCATCGAGCGCGCCGTTTTGCTCGCGCAGGGAAATCAAGTGCGCGCTTCCGATCTAGGCTTGCGTGCTGCCTCGAGCGGTGGCGCGGCTCGCCTGGAAGAAATGAACCTTGATGACGTCGAACGGTATCTCGTGCAGAAAACCCTCGCCCGCTTTGACGGCAACGTGAGTCAGGCGGCGGATGCGCTCGGACTCAGCCGCAGCGGGCTCTATCGCCGCATGCAGAAGTACGGTTTGTAAGCATGAAAGATATATTCCATGAGCGCCGTGTTCTGTTTTTGGCGCTGATGGCGGGCCTTCCCGGATCCACACTCGCGCTCGTTTTACTCTGGAGCGGATATGCGGCCGGATATTCCTCCGCATGGTTTAAACCCCAAAACTGCTGGATATTGACGATCCTGATCCTCGGTATCTGGCTGGGGTTTGCCGCCTCCGTTCGGAACAAGGTGGCCTTTCCGCTGCAAACACTTTCCAATCTGATTGCCGCCATGCGCGAAGGAGATTTTTCCATTCGCGGCCGCGGCGCTGCCTCGCCGGACGCGCTTGGTGAAGTCATACGCGAGGTAAACGCCCTCGGCGAAACATTGCGCGAGCAGCGGCTCGGAGCCGTCGAGGCCACGACGCTGTTGCGCAAGGTCGTCGAGGAAATTGATGTCGCGGTCTTCACGTTCGATGGCACGCAGCACTTGCGAGTGGTCAATCGGGCAGGAGAACGTCTGCTCGCGCTTTCCTCCGAACGCATGCTCGGCCGCACGGCCGCCGAACTAGGACTCGCGGGTTGCCTTGAAGGCGAGCCGGCGCGCACTCTCGAAGTCAGTTTTGCCGGCGGCGCCGGCCGGTGGGTTATGCGCCGCAGCACGTTTCGTGAGGGCGGTTTGCAGCACAGCCTGCTTGTGCTTTCCGACCTGAGCCGTGCGCTGCGCGAAGAGGAGCGCCAGGCCTGGCAGCGCCTGATCCGCGTGTTGGGCCATGAGTTGAACAATTCTCTCGCGCCGATTCAGAGCGTCGCCGAAAGCATGGAAAGTATGCTGCGCCGCCTGCCCGTGCCTGCCGAATGGCCGGGCGACGCTAGCGCCGATATGCGCAGCGGATTCGGCGTGATTCGCGCGCGCTCGGAAGCGCTGGGCCGCTTCATGAACGCTTACGCGCGCCTGGCGCGTTTGCCGCAGCCGCAGCCGGGCCCGGTGGATGTCGCTCGATGGATCGCACGAACCGTGAGCCTCGAGCAAAGATTGAATGTTGCCATCGTTCCGGGCCCGCGCCTGATCATCTCCGCCGATGGCGACCAGCTCGATCAGCTTCTGATTAACTTATTGCGGAATGCGACTGATGCGGCGCTGGAAACGGGCGGCGGAGTCCGCGCCGGATGGACGCGGAACGCCGACTCAATCGAAGTGTGGGTGGAAGACGACGGCCCCGGTCTTTCCAATACCTCGAATCTCTTCGTGCCTTTCTTCACCACCAAGCCCGGAGGTTCGGGCATTGGACTGGTTCTTAGCCGGCAGATCGCTGAAGCGCACGGCGGAAGCCTCGTGCTCAGGAATCGCCGCGATTCGCATGGCTGCCGCGCGCTACTTCGTCTGCCGGTTGAGGCGCAGTAAGATCCTTGGCGCCTCTCACAAGTGATTGATGTGACCAACACTCTCGAATTTCTCAACGCGCAAATCATTCAGTGTAGGAAATGTCCGCGCCTTGTGCGCTACCGGGAAGAGGTCGCCCGCACGAAACGCAGAGCCTACAAGGACCACAGTTATTGGGGACGCCCCGTGCCGGGCTTTGGCGATCCGCATGCCAAGTTGCTGATCGTTGGGCTTGCGCCCGGCGCGCACGGCTCCAATCGCACCGGCCGGATGTTTACAGGCGATCGTTCGGGGGATTTTCTTTATCCACAATTATTTCGCGCTGGATTTGCCAGCCAGCCCACTTCCATTTCCCGCGGTGACGGTCTCACCTTGATAAACGCCTACATCGGCGCCGTCGCGCGATGCGCCCCGCCGGATAACAAACCCACTCTCGCCGAAATAAATAATTGCTTGCCGTATCTGGAAGCGGAACTGGATTCGCTCAAACCTCGCGCCGTGCTAGCCCTGGGCCACATCGCGTGGACGCACTACCTACGCCTTCTCGTGCAGCGCAAACTCATCCCCCGCATCGGCGCCTATCACTTCGCCCACGGTGCAACCTACGCCCTGCCGGATGGTTTGCCTCGTTTGTTCGGTTCTTATCATCCGAGTCAGCAGAACACGCAAACAGGCCGGCTCACTCCCGCGATGTTCGCGAGTGTATTGCAAAAGATTCGCCGCTATCTGAAGGATGTATAGCCGCGGGACTTTGCCCAGCCGCTATTCGTAATGCAGCGCGACAATCGGGTCCACACGCGAAGCGCGGTGCGCTGGAAGAAATCCCGCAAGTATCATGACCACCGCAAGAATTACAACTCCCAGCGAGAACGAAATCGCATCCGCAGCCCCAAGCCCGTAAAGCTGGCTCGAGATGAAATGCGAAGCTCCGAAAGCGGCGGGAATTCCGATCGCCAGGCCAATCAGCAATAGCGCGAGCGTATCCCTCAACACCATCCACAAAATATTTCCGCGCTGCGCTCCAAGCGCCATCCGCACGCCAATCTCGTTAGTCCGCCTCGCGACGCCCTGTGCCACCACGCCATAAAGCCCGACGCACGCCAGCAACAACGCCAGCACGCCGAAGAAACTCACCAGCCGCGCCGCCAGTCGCTGCTGTTTGAACGTTCCATCCACTTGCGCGTGCAACGTATCCACGGCGGTCACGGGCAGTCTCGAATCTTCCTGCCCAATCAACGTCCGTATCTCAGATCCCGCAGCCGAAGGATCGCCAGCCGTTCGCACTTCTATCTCTGCGGATAATGCGAATTGCGTCTGATCCTGCAGAATCGCCAGAAACGCGGTCTCCTGCACTTTTTTCTCATCCGCGCTCTCGAACTGGGCGTCCTTCAAAACTCCGACAATCTCAAAGTCGCCGGATGATTTTGCGGCATCATCGAAGCCAAACCGGTGGCCGATTGGATTTTCGTTGGGGAAAAAGTGGCGGACGAACGCCTCGTTTACCATGGCAACCTTGGGCGTGCCCGCCGTATCTTGCAATGTGATTTGTCTGCCCTCGAGCAGCGGAATCCCAATCGTCTGAGGGTATTCCGGACCTACGTAAATTGTCTGCGTAGTTATGTTTTCGTTTTGCTTCGGCGCATAGCCCTGCACGCCGATGCTGCTGGTACTGTTGCTTCCGCCTAGAGGACTATACGACGCAATCGAAACCGACTGAACTCCCGGCACCGTTCCCAGCCGGTCAAGCAGCTTCCGGTAGAGCGCGCCAACATCCGCCGGCTTATAGCCCGCAAGCCGCGGATTGATGTGCGCCAGCAAAACATTTTCCTGATTAAATCCGAGCGGCTGATTTTCCAGGTTCAACAAACTCCGCGCAAAAAGCGTCGCCCCGACAAGAAGCACCAGCGACACGGCGATTTGCCCCACCACGAGCCCCTGCGTGGTGCCGAACTTTCGCCTGTCTCCGGCCACGCGGCTGCTCCCCATTTTCAACGCTGTGACCAGATCCGTGCGCCCCGCCTGTAATGCGGGTGCCAGTCCAAAAATAATTCCTGCGGCGAGTGTGATGCCCACGGTGAATGCCAGCACCGGACCATTCAGATGCGTATTCAGCGGCGAGCTTCCAGCCAGAAACTTCACCAGCGCCTGCACGCCCCAGTGGGCCAGCAGCACGCCTATCATCGCGCCAAACGCCGCCAGCAGGACGCTTTCCGTAAGAAGCTGCCGGATCAGCCGGGCGCGGCTCGCTCCGAGCGCCAGGCGAACCGTAATTTCTGTTTTGCGCGCCACCGCGCGCGCCAGCAGTAAGTTGCCCACATTCGCGCAAGCGATCAGAAGCACCAACGCGACAACAACGAGCAGAATGTGCAGCGGCTGTGAATAAGTGAAGCGCAGACCGGAAATTCCCGCGCCGCCGTCAAACAGGCGTACTCGATTCTTCGCAATGCTGTCCTTACTTTCCTCCGTGGGCTTTGAGCCGAGCGTGCTCGCCACGTATTGCTGCAACGCAATCGTGCTCGCCACTTCCGCCTGCTTGCGCGTGGCGCCGGGACTCAATCTCCCCATCAAACCAAGCCAGTAGTAGTCTGTCCGATCCAGGAATGATTCGCGCTGCGTAATCTGCGGCTGAAAAACCAGTGGCAGCCAATAATCGGGCGGTCGGCGAACTCGTTCGCCAAAAAATTCCGGCGGAGCTATCCCAACAATCGTAAACGCTGTCCCATTCAGGATCGCGACTTTGCCCACGGCGTTTGGATCTGCGTGCAGCTGCTGCTTCCAATATCCATTGCTCACGATTGCCACGGGATTCGCGCCCCGCTGATCGTCTTCCGGCCGCAAACTGCGGCCCATCGAAGCCGCAACTCCCAATACGTCAAAATAATTCCCGGAAACCAGGTGAACGCGCGCCCGCTGGAGCGGACCCGAATCGCTCTCTCCCGGAAAATGCACGGATACCGGATCTTCCCCGCTGCGGAATGCGCATAGAGATTCAAACGGCAAAGGTTGCTTTTTCAGGAATCCGTAGGATTCGTACGTGAATCGGTCCCACGGCGCATTCGGCAAACTGCCCGAGGATGTGCCTTCTCCAATGTTGTCTGAAAAAAGCACCAGTCGCGAGGGCTGCCGAACCGGCAAGGATTCCAGCAGCACTGCGTTGAATAAAGTAAAAATTGCGGTGTTGGCGCCGATTCCCAGCGCCAGGGTGAGCACGGCAATCGCAGTGAAAGCAGGCCGTCGAATCAGCATCCGCATGCCAAAGCGGATATCTTTCCAGAGATTTTCCATGTAAACCTTCGGCGCCGGAATTTGACTCCCTGTCTATCCCCTTAGACGCCTCAAGTTGAAAAAGGTTCGACAGGCCGTGGTTGGGCCTTCGACGGCTCACTCGTATCGCAGCGCCACCATGGGATCCACTTTCGTCGCCCGCCGAGCGGGAATGTAACAGGCAAGCAGAGCGATGCACGCAAGCACAAGCGATACGGCAAGATAGGTCACGGGATCGCTTGGGCTGACGCCCACAAGAAAATTTGCCGCCAATCGCCCCGCTCCGAACGCTGAAATCAGGCCGAGCCCCAATCCCACAACAACGATGAACAATCCCTGGCGAATCACCATCTTCAGAATCTGGCTGGGTTCTGCGCCGAGCGCCATGCGAATTCCAATCTCGTGCGTTCGCTGGCTGGTCACATAGGAAACAATTCCATACACGCCGACGATTGCCAGCACCAATCCCAGAAATCCAAGAGCCGCCGCAATGCCCGCTCCCAACTGGAACAGGAGCAGGCCGTTCAGCGTGTTCAGTGCCTGCGTCATCGTTTCCACATCAAACATCGGCAGGCCGGGCGCCACTTTTTCGATCTCCTGTTCTACAACCGGAATCATGTTCTCCGGCGCTCCATATGTGCGTACGTGAAGCGTCTGAAGCGGAGAATAATCCTGTGTCATAGCCGTATAGAAAAATGCCTCGATTGGGCTGTCGTAATCCGCCCAATGGATGTCCTTGCTTATTCCTACAATCCGGATTTGCTCTTTCGGGTGATCCTTCATTTCAAACAGACGGCCAATCGCGTCCTGGTTCGGCCAGAACATGCGCGCCATTGTTTCATTGATGACGGCCACTCGCTGAGTCTTTTCGAGATCCGAGTCTTCAATTTCACGGCCGCGAACCATCGGTATTCTCATCGTGCGGAAATAGCCGGGTGAAATCGCAGTCACGCCCGCATACGGGCTCGACGTCTTCGACGCCGGCGCATAGCCATCAATTTGCAGTGTTTGAACATCCTTGTAATACCCGAAGGGCACGGTGCTCGCGAAGCCTGCGGACTCAACGCCGGGCAGGCCACGCACTCGATCCAACAACTGCTTCGAGAACACCTTCCCTTGCGCCTCCGTGTACCCGATCCCACGAGGATCGAATGAGAAGTTGGCAACATGGTTGGGATCAAATCCGAGATTTAAGTGGCGCGCCATTCCCAGGCTCCGCGCGAAAAGGCCCGCCATGATGAGCAACACAAGCGATCCAGCGACCTGCGCAACCACAAGAGCGCTACGGAAGCGGTGGCGGCCAACCGCCACGCTTCGGCCCGACGCATTTAGAACTTCAATCAAATTGGCGCGAGATGCGCGAAGCGCCGGAACGATGCCCACTAGAATTCCCGTCAACAACGCCGCGCCCGTTGCGTATCCAAACACCCTCCAATCGAACGAAAAATCCAGAATGAGCGGCAGCGTCGTGCCCATATTGATCCCGGACAGCATCCCGCTCAGCCAATTCCCAACCCAAACCCCTCCCAATCCGCCAAGCAGCGCCAGTACGATGCTCTCCGTCATTAGCAACCGCACCAGGCGGGCGCGGGTTCCTCCCAGAACGGCGCGAATCGTCATCTCCCGGCGGCGCACTGTTGCGCGAACCAGCAAGATGTTCGCCACGTTCACACAAGCGAGAATCAATACGAATGCCGCTAGGACCAGGAAGAGGCCGGCAGCGGCGAACAACGGATTGGCGGAGCCGGGGTCCGGCCGCGCCCTTAATTCGGGAATCACTTGGATCTCGAGATTCTTTTCTGCCACCGGCTCCAGCAGTGAAAGCTGCCTCGCCATCGGCACAAGCGCGCTCGAGGCTTGCCTCGCGGTAACGCCGGGTTTCAAACGTCCGAATACAGTGATGTTCTGACTCTTGCGGTCGGTTAGCGCATTCGTGCTTGAGTAGCCGTGGTACTGCGCGGTTAAACTAATGTGCATAGCGTACGGAATGTACGCTCGCGCGTCCACAAGAGTCGTCAGACCGTGGAATCCTTCCTCTGCGACTCCGATAATCGTGAACGGAAGCCCATCCACGCGTACTTTCTTTCCAACCATTGTTGGATCGCCGCCGAATCGCGCCTTCCACAAGGAATAGCTGAGCACGATGACCGGGTCCGCACCGGGCACTTTGCCTTCGGTTGGCAGGAACAGGCGCCCCGCTGCCGGCTTCACTCCCAGAACCTCGAAGTAATTTCCCGTGACGTAATTCGTAAACAACCCGTACGGCTTGCCGTCCACATCGAGGCCGTCTGAGCCGAACTGATACCCGATCAAATCAGTGAACGGACTATTCGGTTGCTGACGAAGATCTTCCAGCGCTGGATACGACAGACCCGTTTCGAGCAAGCCGTGATCGCGTGTATATGTCAGGATCACTATTTGCGCGGGGTCTTTCACCGGCAAAGGGCGCAGGAGTATCGAGTTGACCAGACTGAAAATTGCCGTGTTCGCTCCGATTCCGAGCGCCAGAGTCAGTATGGCAATGGCCGTGAATGCCGGCGCGGCCCGAAGCGACCGAATGCTGTGCCGTAAATCATTCCAGATGTTCCCCATTTACTCACTCCTTCGCGTATTGCCGTCTTATTCGTATCGCAGCGCCACCATTGGATCCACCTTCGTCGCCCGCCGCGCCGGAATGTAGCAGGCCGTCAGCTCAACCCCCACAAGCAAGATAGTTACACTTGCAAAAGTGAAGCCATCCAGCGCGCTTATCCCGTATAAAAATCCCGAAAGAACACGAGACGCGGCTACTGCCGCAATCAATCCGATCCCTGCCCCAATGACCACTAACTTTCCCGCTTGCATCACAAGCAAGCGAACCACGCCGCCAGGTTTAGCGCCCAGCGCCATACCGGATATCCTGCCAGACCGTACCCAATTGCTGATCTCCCCTCGGACGTTACGCGAAAACTTTGAATAGCTGTTGCCGCCGCTCGGCCCATTGGTCGCTCGTAAATATCCGCGGGCCGACCTCGATCATGCGCGGAAGCAAATCAAACACGGAAATTGGATCCCACTTCGCGCCCGAGCGCGTGCGATAGCCGTGCTGGTTCAATTCGCTCGCGATTCGTGAGAAGGGTAAATCCTGCACGATGAGCTCGAGCATCAGGACAATTGTCTCTTTCTCCACCGGATTTTCCTCTAAATGCAGGCAGTCCGCGGCGACTTGCAAACCGTATGGCACCTCAGATTCCAGCTTGCCGAACGGACGCGCTTCGCCATCCGCCGGGCGCTCCCATTCAACAGCGGCCATTCGCCAACCCGCCGCCGTTCTTTGCGCCAAATGTTCCGCGTCCACCGGCGCGCCCAGCACTTCACGAATGCGTTCAAATTTCGGCATGGCTGTCGCCATAACTTCCTCCTCTATTCGTATCGAAGAGCAACGAGCGGATCCACTTTCGTCGCGCGGAGCGCCGGTATCCAGCAAGCGAACACAGCCACAACCGCGAACCCCGGCTTATTCGTCAGCATCCGCAGGGCGTAACGAATGTCCTCCCAGAGCGTGTGCATCGTTTCCCTTGTCTACCCCAATTAGACAGGTGCAGCTTGCTGTTTTTATCTCTTGTAATGCCGCAATTTGCCTGCCTCCTCCGCATATCCTAAACGCTGTATTTTCAAATACTTAGATAACAACGCGGCGAACTATCTTGTAAACTTGGCCGCTTCTGGGATTCCCCGTCTCGAAATCGGACAAGTTTGCCGCCATTTCCCGATTCAATCCCAGATTCCCGCTGCCGCCAGCAGATCACCTGTCTCCAAGTCCCAATTCCCTCCTTTGCAAGTGCCCACTTACATTGTTACCCTGCTCCGTAACGGCGCAACCAGGCCGCACGTCTCACTTCTTACGAGTTTGGGGGCTCAGGTTGTGACCACTGTCGTTTTTCCGAATCCAACTGTAGAATGCTTCCTGACAAATGGCGATTTGTGCCTCTTCGAGGTGCAGCTTGAAAAGCCTTAAAAGGCCCCACGCGCCGTGGATTGTTGGCGTGAATGAAAGGCCAGTCCGCCCACGACGAGATTGCGCTTAAAGGACAGACGATGCCTGAAGACGTGCCAAAAACGAACGATCCACTCAACACGAAGGAAGCGCCGGGCGCGAGTGATACCAATACTTATCCGGCTCGCCCACTTGCGCCCAGGCCAAATCAGCCGAGTCCGAATCTCCCAGCCAAGAAGCATCACTGGTGGCTTTGGATTGTTCTCATAATAATCATAATTGGCGGCATTTATATCTATCGGGAACATGAAGCATCCGAACAAGCAGCAGCGGCTAAAGCCAACCAAGCCCCTCGCGCGATTCCGGTCACCACAGCTACGGCAACGAAGGGTGACATCGGCGTCTACGTAAACGCCCTGGCAACTGTGACACCAATTGCCACCGTGACGATTACCGGCCGCGTCCAAGGCGAAATCATTGCCATTCACTATGACGAAGGGCAGATGGTAAAGAAGGGTGACCCGCTGATTGACATTGACCCAAAGCCTTATCAAGCGCAGTTGACTCAAACAGAGGGACAGTTAGCGCACGACCAAGCGGTGTTGGATGAGGCGCGCATAGACCTCACCCGTTACCAGGCTGCTTTCAACAGAAACGCAATTCCGAAGCAGCAGCTCGATGACCAGGAACAGGTTGTAAAGCAGGACGAAGGCACCGTAAAAAACGACCAGGGACTGGTCGATGCGGTGAAGGTCAACCTCGTCTACTGTCACATTACATCTCCCGTTGACGGCCGCGTGGGTCTTCGCCTGGTGGACCTAGGCAACATTGTCCAGGCCAATAGCAGCACACCCTTGGTGGTGATTACGCAGCTTCAGCCGATTACCGTCATTTTCAGCGTTTCCGAAAACTATCTGCCGCAAATCCAGCAGCAATTGCGGCAGGGAAATAAAATGGCGGTGGACGCTTTCGACAGCAATGCGAACAAGAGCCTCGCATCTGGCAGCATCCTAACGATTGACAATCAAGTTGACGCCACCACCGGCACGATCCGGTTGAAGGCCATTTTCCAGAATGGAAATCTCGCTCTTTTCCCTCAACAATTTGTGAATGCCAGACTCCAACTCGATACACAGCGCGGAGTCACTTTGATCCCGACCCCGGCGATTCAAATGAACACGAATGGCTCATACGTTTACGTTATAAATTCCGATCAGACGGCTTCCATGCGTACGGTCAAACCGGGCACGGCGGATAGTAACCAGACGGCTGTGCAGGGCGTGAATCCCGGCGATGTCGTCGCCACCAACGGGTTCAATAATTTGCAAGACGGAGTAAAGGTCGTCGTGCGGAACGGAAATGGAACTGGAACCACCGCTGCAAGCCCCGCGGGAACCAGTACTCCTTCAGGAAACGGAAAGCCGGCCGGGAGCTCGAAAGGAAATGGAACCCCCGGCGGCGCCGGAAATACCAACAGTGGAACTCACAAGTGAATCCTTCCCGCCAGTTCATTCTGCGGCCGATAGCGACGTCGCTGCTTATGGGCGCTATCCTGCTTGCAGGTTTCGTCGCCTATACGCAACTTCCCGTTTCCGCTTTGCCTGAAGTTGATTATCCCATCATCCAGATTGTTACGTTTTACCCCGGGGCCAGCCCCGACGTTATGGCCTCCGCCGTGACCGCGCCGCTCGAAAGGCAGTTCGGAGAAGTGCCAGGCCTGAACCAGATGACTTCGACGAGCTCCGACGGAAGCTCCGTCATCATCTTGCAGTTCGCTCTCTCACTCAACATTGACGTTGCGGAGCAGGAAGTCCAAGCGGCGATCAACGCGGCTCAAAGCCTTTTGCCGGGAGATCTTCCCACTCCTCCTGTCTATAGCAAAACGAACCCCGCCGATGCCCCCATCCTGACGCTGGCGATGACGTCGAAAACAATTCCGCTCTCGCAGGTTGAGGATCTCGCGGACACCCGCTTTGCTCAAAAAATCGCCCAGTTGCCCGGCGTGGGACTGGTTAGCATCAGCGGCGGTCAAAAACCGGCTGTCCGCATTCAGGTGAATCCCGCGGCGCTTTCGTCCTACGGAATTAACCTGGAAGATGTTCGAACAGCTCTGCAGCAGACCAGCCTCGATCTGGCCAAGGGCAATTTTGATGGTCCAGAGTTGGACTATCAAATTGACGCCAATGACCAGCTCGTCACCAGCGCGGATTATAAGAAGGTAATCATCGCCTATCGCAACAAAGCCCCGGTGTTGCTATCCGACGTGGCAAGCGTGATTGACGATGTGGAGAATGAAAAGCAGGCTGCGTGGATGAATATGACTCCCGCGATTATCGTCAACGTCCAGCGCCAGCCCGGCGCGAATATCATCCAGGTTGTCGACCGCATTCAGAAACTCCTGCCCACCTTGAAAAGCAACCTGCCCGCGGCCGTCGAGATTACAACCCTCACTGACCGCACCATCACGATTCGCGCGTCCGTAAAAGATGTCGAGTTTGAGCTTTTGTTGACCGTCGCGCTCGTCGTGATGGTGATCTTTCTTTTCTTACGGAATATTTCCGCGACGATTATCCCCAGCGTTGCTGTGCCGCTCTCCTTGGTGGGCACGTTCGGCGTGATGTACGTCGCTGGGTACAGCCTGAACAACTTGACCCTCATGGCGCTCACCATTTCCACCGGTTTCGTCGTGGATGACGCGATCGTGATGATCGAGAACATCGTTCGCTATATCGAGGAAGGCGAAAAGCCTCTCGAAGCTGCCTTGAAGGGATCCAAACAAATCGGATTCACCATCGTTTCACTCACGATTTCTCTCATTGCCGTGCTCATTCCGTTGCTCTTTATGGGAGATATCGTCGGCCGCCTATTCCGCGAGTTCGCCATCACCCTGAGCGTAACGATTCTTATCTCCGCGATCGTCTCTCTTACCCTTACACCCATGATGTGCTCAAAGCTGTTGCGCCATAAACCGGATGCTCAGCAAGGGCGCTTTTACCTGGCGTCGGAGCACGCCTTCGAGCGCATCATCGCTTTCTACGGAAGAACTCTTCGGTGGGTTCTCAAGCACCAAACAGCGACGTTAATCGTGGCCGCTCTGACTCTGGTGCTCACAATAGTTCTCTACATCATCGTGCCGAAAGGATTCTTCCCTGTGCAGGATACTGGCATCATTCAGGGTATTTCTCAGGCGCCGGAATCCATCTCCTTTGATGCCATGGCCGAAAAACAGCAGCAACTCGCTCAAGTCATCCTGCAGGATCCGGCGGTTCAGGATCTTTCTTCCTTCATCGGTGTGGATGGCACAAATACAACCTTGAACAGCGGACGTTTTCTGATTGATCTGAAGCCTCTGGAAACCCGCAAGATCAACGCCTCGGACGTGATTCGCCGGTTAACGCCCCAACTTGAGAAAATCGAAGGCATCGCTCTCTACATGCAGCCCGTGCAAGACTTGACTGTTGAAGATCGCGTAAGCCGCACGCAATATCAGTACACACTGGAAGATCCCGACCCCAATGAATTGAACCTGTGGACGGCGCAATTAGTAAGCAAGCTGAAGCAGTTGCCCGAACTTCAGGATGTGGCGACGGATCAGCAGACCACTGGTCTGGCGGCATCGCTCGTTATTGATCGTGTAACTGCTTCGCGCATGGGCATCACCCCCAGCATGATTGATGAAACTCTCTACGACGCATTCGGTCAGAGACAGATCTCGACCATGTACACGCAGTTGAATCAGTACCACGTAATTTTGGAAACGATGCCGTCGTTTCAGAAGAAACCCAGCGCGTTGGGAGATATCTACGTTCGCTCCGCCACCGCTACGACGGCGCCTCTTACAACTGGAACCAGCACCAGTGCTCCTAGCGGCACTCCCCTTGTAACCTCTGCGTCGAGCGGCGCCTCGCCTTCTCCCAGCGCGAGTGCTTCATCTTCAGCTTCGAGTTCGGGCTCCGCGTCTCCCAATGCTGTTTCCTCGGTCAATGGCGCAGCTGTTCCTCTGAGCACTTTTACTCACTTCGAATCGAAAACGGCTCCGCTCTCGGTAAATCACCAGGGTCAATTTCCCGTTGTCACAATCTCATTCAATCTTGCTCCCAACGCTTCGCTCGGTCAGGCTACGAAAGAGATTGACAAAGCTCAGCAGGAAATCGGCATGCCCCTCAGCGTCCAGGCTGCTTGGCAGGGCACCGCCGCATCGTTTCAGGCCTCATTGGCCAACGAGCCCATTCTGATTCTGGCGGCTCTGGTCACGGTTTACATTGTTCTCGGTGTTCTTTATGAGAGTTACATCCACCCCATCACGATTCTTTCCACCCTGCCTTCGGCCGGAGTGGGAGCCATTCTTGCCCTGCTGATCTGTGGCCAGGAACTGAGCGTCGTGGCGCTCATAGGCATCATCCTGTTGATCGGCATCGTCAAGAAAAACGGAATCATGATGATTGACTTCGCCCTCGAGGCGGAGCGCAAAGATGGCAAGAACTCTACGGACGCAATTTACCAAGCCTGTCTGCTCAGGTTTCGCCCCATCATGATGACCACCATGGCCGCTTTGCTGGCCGGTCTCCCGCTCGCCCTGGGAACGGGAATCGGTTCTGAGTTGCGCCGTCCTCTCGGTATCTCCATGGTCGGCGGCCTTATCTTGAGCCAAGTACTTACGCTGTACACCACGCCTGTCATCTACATTTTCTTTGACAATCTCGCGCAGAGATTCACCAAATCCCACAGAAGCGCCGCAAACCAGGCAAATCCGGCGTCCGTTCCGGCGGATTGATTATGAATGAGCATCCGGCAAATGATGGGAAGCAGATGCTCCAGGGTTGGAACCCTGCGGCTCCCTTCATCCGCCGTCCCGTAGCCACCACGCTCCTTGCAGCCGCGATTGCTCTGGCTGGCGCCGTCGCCTTCAAAATATTGCCGGTGTCTCCGCTCCCGCAGGTTGATTTCCCAACGATTTCTGTTTCAGCGAGCTTGCCGGGAGCCAGCCCTGAGATCATGGCTTCGTCCGTCGCCACGCCTCTCGAGCGGCAGTTCGGCCGCATCGCCAACATAACTGAAATGACCTCCGCGAGCGCTCTGGGTACCACAAGCATTACTTTGCAGTTTGACTTGTCCCGGAATATTGACGGCGCGGCGCGAGACGTTCAGGCCGCCATCAACGCGGCGCGCAGTTACTTGCCTGCGAACTTGCCTGCCAATCCCAGATATCGAAAAGTGAATCCAGCGGACTCGCCGATCATGATCGTGGCGTTGACCTCCAAAGTCTTGGACCGCGGACAACTTTATGATGCTGCTTCTACGATCATGCAGCAAAGACTTTCGCAGGTTTCAGGCGTTGGTCAGGTGAATGTGGGCGGCAGTTCCCTGCCGGGAGTCCGCGTGGACGTCAATCCCACCCAATTAAATGGCTACGGACTTGGCCTCGAGGACGTCAACACCGTGTTGACGGGCCAAAATGCGAACGTGCCCAAAGGACAAATCGCGAACGGCAACACAACCGCCGACATCACCACGAATGACCAGCTTCTTAAAGCCGCGTTTTACAAGCCGTTGATCGTCGGCTATCACAACGGCGCTGCCATTACATTGTCGGACATCGCTGACGTCACGGACTCAACGGAGAATATCCGCGCGGCCGGATTCGTAAATGGACAACCGAGTGTCTCGTGCGTCATTTTTAGGCAGCCTGGTGCGAACATCATTGATACGGTGGACCAGATTCGCGCGGCCCTCCCGTCTCTCAAAGCTTCCATACCTTCTGCAATTGATCTCACAATTGTGATTGATCGCACGACCACCATCCGCGCGTCGGTTCACGATGTCGAAATCACTTTGGCGATCTCTATCGGCCTTGTAATCCTGGTTGTGTTCGTTTTCCTCCGGAATGTTCGTGCAACTCTAATCCCCAGTGTCGCGGTTCCCCTCTCTCTGATTGGCACCTTCGGTGTCATGTATCTTCTGAACTATACGATTGACAACCTTTCCTTGATGGCCCTGACCATTTCCACGGGTTTCGTCGTGGACGATGCCATTGTCGTCATCGAAAATATCTCCCGCTATCTCGAGCAAGGCATGGCCCCCATGGAGGCTGCCTACCAAGGCGCAAAAGAAGTCGCATTTACCGTGTTCGCCATCAGCATGTCCTTGATTGCCGTATTCATCCCGATTTTGCTGATGGCAGGCATCGTTGGCAGGCTCTTCCGCGAATTCGCGGTTACCTTGTGCGTGGCAATCCTTGTTTCCCTGGTTGTTTCTTTGACTCTCACGCCCATGATGTGTTCCAGACTTCTGAAGGCCCATCGTCCGGAGGAACAGGGCAAACTATATAAGCTCAGCGAGCGGGGTTTCACCTGGATCCTTGGAATTTATGAAGACACCTTGACGTGGGTATTGCGGCATCCAGCATTGACCCTCACCGTTCTTCTCCTCACCATCACTCTCAACGTTTTCTTGTACGTCATCGTCCCAAAGGGTTTTTTCCCTCTGCAGGATAACGGAACGATTGGCGGCGGCATTCAGGCTCAGCAGGACATTTCCTTCCAGGCAATGCAAGGCATCGCCTTGCGCTATGTGGATATCATTAAGGCCGATCCGGCGGTGGCAAACGTGTTGGCATTTACAGGCGGCCAGGGCGCCGTCAACACTGGCAATATCTTCATGGGGCTGAAACCTCTCAACGAGCGAAAGCTCAGTTCAAGCCAGATTATTGACCGTTTGCGCCCGAAACTCACCTCCATACCTGGAGCGACAGCTTTTCTCAATGCCGGCCAGGACCTGCGCATCGGCGGCAGATCAAGCAACGCCCAGTATCAATATACAATTCAGAGCGACAACCTCGACGATCTGGTCGCTTGGGGTCCCACGCTCCTGCTGCAAATGAAAAAAATCAAAGGCCTTACTGACGTAAATTCCGACCAGCAGAACAGCGGCCTTGAGGCTGGCTTGGTGTACGACCGTCAAGCCGCTTCCAGGCTTGGTATCACGCCGCAGCAAATTGATAACACTCTTTACGAAGCCTTCGGGCAGGCGGAAGTCTCCACGATGTACACGGCGCTGAACCAATATCATGTCGTGCTGGAAGTGGAGCCTAAATTCTGGCAAGACCCCTCGGGGTTGAACGAAATTTATATTCATCCAGCTAAGGGCGGGGAAATTCCTTTAAGCATGATCGCTCATTATGCACCCACCACCGCGCCGCTCGCAGTGAATCATCAGGGCCAGTTCCCTTCCGTGACGGTTTCATTCAACCTTGCGCCCGGCGTGGCGCTCAGTGACGTAGAGAGAGAAATCGACCAGATGCAACAGCGCATCGGTATGCCCGCCACGATTCGCGGAATGTTTTCCGGAACGCTTCTCGCCTTTCAAACCTCGCTGGCCTCCGAACCATTTCTAATCATCACGGCCCTTATGGCCGTCTACATCGTCCTCGGAATTTTGTACGAAAGCTATATTCACCCCATTACGATCCTTTCCACTCTGCCTTCCGCGGGCGTGGGTGCCGTGGTTGCGCTCTTCCTCTTCCGCCTGGACCTCAATATCATCGCGCTGATCGGCATTCTCTTGCTCATCGGCATCGTCAAGAAGAATGCCATCTTGATGATTGACTTCGCCCTCGCGGCCGAGCGCACGGAAGGCAAAAACTCTCGAGACGCCATCTTTGAAGCATGCTTGCTGCGTTTTCGCCCAATCCTGATGACCACCATGGCCGCGCTGTTCGGAGCATTGCCGTTGGCTCTGGGAACCGGCACCGGCTCGGAGCTCCGCCGCCCGCTCGGCGTCACCATTATTGGCGGATTGATCTTCAGTCAAATGCTCACGCTCTACACCACACCCGTTGTTTATCTCTATATGGATCGCATAAGCATTTGGTGGGAACGGCGGCATCATAAAGAAGCTGTAAATCCGGCCCCGGAAGCGAGTTTGGGATGACATCATTCTTCAAGCACGGAACGGCGAACAGACTGTCTCGCCTCGCATGGCCCGGTTTCGCCGCGCTCTTGGCTGGCTTCGCGCTGCTGGCAGGATGCGTCGTTGGTCCGAAGTATCAGAAACCTCCCGTGCAAGCTCCCGCGGCTTACAAGGAATCGCAAGGCTGGAAAGTTGCGCAGCCAAGCGACAGCGCAATCAAGGGCAAGTGGTGGGAGATTTTCAATGACCAGGAATTAAATGCCCTCGAAGAAAAGGTTGTTGTTTCCAATCAGAACATCGCCTCGGCCGCGGCGGCTTTTTTTGCCGCGCGCGATGAAGTCAAGGAAGCTCGCTCTCAATTATTTCCCACCGTCACCGTGGGTCCGAGCATTACAAATTCCCGGAACCCGGCAGGTACAAATTCGGCGGGCTCGTCCAGTTCGTCGAAGACATCCGGCATAACTACGCTCTACACGCTGCCCGTTGACGCCACCTGGCAGCCCGATCTCTGGGGCCGCGTACGGAATACCATCAGCGCGGCCGCGTATGGCGCGCAGGTCAGCGCCGCCGACCTCGAAAATACCCGGCTGACTGTCGAATCGGAAGTCGCCGTGGATTACTTTGAACTTCGCGGCCAGGATTCGCTCAAGCAGCTCTTGGATTCGACCGTGATTGCCTACCAAGAATCGCTCGACCTCACCAAAGCTCTTTACGAAACGGGCATTGATTCAGATGAGTCCGTCGCGCAAGCCGAAACTCAACTCGAAGCCACGCAAGCGCTGGATACCAATCTCGGCATCCTCCGCGCCCAGTATGAACACGCGATCGCGGTTCTTACGGGACAGCCCGCGTCCACATTTTCTATTCCCGTGGAACCGCTGAAAACGATGCCGCCGCCGATTCCTACTGGCGTTCCATCAGAGCTTCTCGAGCGCCGGCCCGACATCGCCGCTTCCGAACGCAGCATGGCGCAAGCCAACGCGCAGATCGGAGTCGCCACAGCGGCGTTTTATCCCACCGTTACGCTCAGCGGCGGAGCCGGTCTTTCCAGCACTTCATTTACGAGTTGGTTCACGTGGCCCAGCCGCTTCTGGTCCGTCGGCGCCGCGCTTTCGGAAACGATCTTTGACGCCGGATTGCGCCGCGCAACCGTCGAACAATACCGCTCGCAGTACGACGAAACAGTTGCGAACTACCGTCAAACGGTTTTGACGGGCTTTCAACAGGTCGAAGATAATCTTTCGTCACTCCGAATCCTGGACACGGAAGTCCAACAGCAGGATACGGCCGTCAAATCCGCGCAAAGAAATCTCGTTCTCGCCACGGATCGCTACAGGCTCGGAATTGATCCTTACCTCAACGTGATCACAGCTCAAACGACATTACTGACCAACCAGCAAACCGCCGCCGATCTCCGGACTCAGCAAATGGCGTCAGCCGTGCAGTTGGTCGAAGCGCTCGGCGGCGGCTGGAATAATTCCCAGTTGCCATCTCCAGCCAGCATGAAGACCAAGGGTTCGATAGTCCCGTAAAAGCCGGAAGCGTGGCTAAGTGACTAGCGCCGAAGATTATTGTTAACTTGTACCCCCCCACCCCCACCTTTTTCGTATGTATGGGAAATACAGGGGTTAGCTGGTACCCCTCGCGTATGTATGGGAAACAAAGGAGTTAGCGATATACTCATTTGTAATTCCATCACTGAAAATAAACGACTTACGAAAGTCACCGAAAAACTCCTCGTATGTATTGCAACTGCGAGACTTAAAAGTCAGCAGAATCATATTCTTACGGAGAGGCTCTAGATCAGCCCGATTTCGAGTATCCGGCACGGTTGGCGAGTTCCGTTTCGGGACACTATTCGAAGGGCTCGTCCAAGTCTGCAGCGCAGATTACCATAGAGGTATATCTGTGTAAATGGAAATGTACTGCTGCTTCGGTGGATTTCCTGTGGAAAGGAATTCGAATGGAGGTTGCGTAAGGGTAAGGCGCCCTGACTCCAGAGTTGACGGCGATTTGCCCGCGCTTCAATGGATCAGGCGAGGCACTCTTCGACGTGCACCATCGTTAAGGTTGATTCAATGTTTGCCGCAAGCGAGAGGCATTCATCCGCGGTACGGACTGGACGCTGGACGCGGCGCGGAAATTCGTCGTACGTGCGGCCATTCAATTTTCTGCCTGCGGCGGATTTGCGAACTCCGCCCCACTGCTTAAAGAAAAATGGGACATTCGCATCCCGGCACTGGGTTTTTAATGAGAGCACCCATTCCTTAGCCATCGGTCTGGCGCCTGGGCCGCTTTCGCCGCCGACAATCATCCAGTTAATTCCTACGAGATCCAGTTTGCCTACGTCTTCCAACAGCGGCTCAACAGAAAGAAATCGGACGGCGGCGTCGGCTGCTTGTAAGTCATTTATCCGGGGGACGCCAAATTCCCGGTCTTCCACGCTGACTCCCCACCAAATATGGGCTTGATTGGCTGCAAAGCTGAGTTTCGAGTTTAAGAGTCTTTGTATCCGCTCCGATCGCTTGGTAAGGACTTGGTAGGTGTGCCAGTTTGCCGCGACCATCACTCTTGCGACGGCCTCGATGTAGTCGTCGGGCACCTTGTCATGAAAAAGGTCACTCATGGAATTTACGAAAATCATCTTCGGCGTGCGCCACCGCAGAGGCTCGGCTACTTTTTCCGGCACCAATCGCAAATCGAATCCCTGCTCGTAGGGATGACCCTTCACGCCGCGAAAACGTTCCGCAAATGTTTCGGCGTAGCAATGCTTGCAGCCGGGGCTGATCTTTGAGCATCCCCGGACGGGATTCCAAGTCGCATCAGTCCATTCAATTGAGGAATCTAAAGACATTATCGGCCCCCATTCTTCCGGTACTTTGCGAAAATCTCCCTTGCGATTTTCTCAGCGGCCTTGTTCTGAGACGCAAGGAAGAGGTAATAAACTATCGCCCCTGTCGAATTCCTCATCGCCAGTGGCTCGGGTACGTACTCAAAGCCGGCAATCTCTTTGAGCCTCTTGCGAAATGCCTCAGCAATAACTTCGTTAGGTTCTTTCTCAGGCTGTCCGAAAAGATTCCACTTTGTTTCGTATACGACGTTCCTCCAGGATTCGTCGCCCCAAAAGAGATTCATTCGCTGAATCTGCGAGTGTTCTACGCCTTCGGGATTGTGCCAAAAAACATTGCGATTCATATCCTGGACTGGGAAATTCAAGAACACGTCCAAACTTCTCATGTGGCCCGCTGTCGAGATTACATTCCAGTCGAGATGGAGTCCATAAGGATCAAGCACACATAGCCCGCGACGAAACTGGTCATACCGAACTTTGGGGAAAACATCTTTGAGGAGAATCTCGTTACAGTCTCCGTGATAAATGAATACGTCTTTTCGCGCGCCGATCAGCTCGCGCAAGTATTCGATCTTTTCAGAGGCGATATCGATAAGATAAAACTCCCTGAACTGAGGCTCAACAGCTAGCGCGTTGAGTGGACTTCCAGGGACGAATTCGCCCGTAGCTCTTGAAACGTGCTGGCCGGATCCAGCAAAGGCGTCGATGTAGACATGAGAGAATGAGGCAGTAGTACGAGCCGAAAGAATTGTGGAGTAGGCAGCAGCATATTTTTTGAGGATTTCCAGCTTCAACTCCGACCAAGCACCGATCTCGTCGAATTGTGGCTGGCCGCGCATGGATTTGCAATAGATTCGCCTTTTCTTCGCCTTCCTGTCAAGGAAGATTAAGCGCTGGATTCTGCAAACGCTTCAAAGGGGCGCTCCCACTTCTTAAACTATAGCGAATTCCGAGCATTTATGCGAGGGATGATTACTAGTGAATAAAATATCTGTATGGGTACGGGGCGGGAGCGGGTGAAAATCCCCGACTCTTAGCGAGTCGGGAGATCCTTCACCGAACCTGATCGGTTCGGTTCAGGATGACGGCAAGAGGGAGAAGGCGCGCAGACAGGAATGTCTGTGCTATTGGAGCGGCGGCGGGCGGGTCGCAGACCCGCCGGGCGCCCGTGTTTGGCGTAGCCAAACGTGCTTAATCTGACGCAGGAATTTCTCGAGCTCATAGACCCCACGTTCGCCCGTTCGGGCCGAACATGCAGCACCCGGCAATCGGCGCAGAGAAATGGCCACAGGACCGACCCCAGGCCGCTGCCGCAAAGTGCTTGGTGGTAGAGACTAAATTTCTCATGACTGTTTCCGGCTCTTGCGACGTTTCTTCTTGGCTTTTTTTTCACCTTTGTCCTGGTGCTGCGAAGCGGGCGCATCTTTGGCTGGCTTGACCTTTGATTCGAGAAGCTTGTACTTTGCACGGACCCCCTCATCGGCGAGCACGTGGCTGATCTCTAATGCGCCGGTATACACCGCATCGAGTCGTTTGTGGAAGTAGTTCCAAAAGGTCCCGAAGCCCACGACGACAACGAGGGTCCATTGCGCGCCCCCTACGAGCCGCATAAAGAAAGTCTTGGGCAATTCAGTGACGTACACCGGGATAAATACTGAGTTCATTACCGCCTCGGACCATGTCAAATTCAGCCCGCTAACTCTGGCAATACCGAAATAGACGAAGGAAAACAGCAGCGCTATGTAGAGGTATACACAGATGTAGAAACAGCCCACTAAAAGGCTCGCCCATCGAGACAACAAATACTTATTGCTTAAAAAGCGGGCCACCTTCTGCCATAAGCCAAGCTGTTGCCACAGGTCTTTCAACTCCTTGCTGACCTCTGTTTTTGGGGAAACCGTCGCGAGTATGCCGAGCATGGAGTTTAGGCGCGTGTAAAATGCGGCACCAATCTTCTCTAACCACGAGCGCGAAAAGAGAGTCAGCTTGAGGATCGTCTTGATTCGCAGCGCAAGCACACACATAACCACGGCCAAGCTTAGCCACAGGACGGCCTTGTGAGTGGCAATTAGCAAAAGCATGCACCATAGGAGCGTGAAGTGCTTAAATGGACGCGTAACGACGGAGAAGAGGCTGGGGGCTTTCGTCGGCGCGGGCGCCGATGGTTGTGCCATGATGATCGTCGTGGAGGGAGCCTGGATGGGTGGAACGACGAGTTCGCTGAGGCTAGGTCCCGCCACCAGCGGTTGATCCCTGCTAAACCAAGCATTTATGGCTTTGAGCCCCAGAAAGATTATGATGAAGAAATAGATCACCAGGACAAAAGGAAAAAGGTAGATGTAAACTGCACTCTTTACTGCGCCCCACCACCCAGATGAACAGAGAACGGAAAATAAGAATAACAAAATGAAGAGCGCTACTTCTGCCAGGGTCAGATGCATGTACCGCGACAGCCCGGCGACAAGGCGCGTCTGGACATTCCAGAGGAACAGGGCATGAATCCACAAAAATGAGGCTAGTAGGAAGGTGGTCAGCCTGCGGATAAAAAGGATCAAAGTACTCATCTCGGACTCCTAGTTAAAGCTGCCGACCGGCGGGCGGATACAGGACGAAATGCGCGGCCTACATCCCGCCCTACAACGCGAGCTTCATTGAACAATTCACCCGGCGGTTGCCATTGGCCACGGTGAGGAACGCGAGGAACGGCAACCTTGACGAGATGTTTGATGCGACCTGATAAGTCTCACTTTTCGGAATCCATTCCAGTTACGATTGCATATCCTGTGAGCCCAAAGCCCAGGAATGCGAGAATCCAACCGGCGTAAGTACAGAAATGCCAAAGTCCTAGAACTCTTTCCTGCTCCACCTCTACGCGGCCAATCGCCTCGGCTCCAATCAGCATGACCAAGATCCTTTCCATGCCCACTGCCATGATTTGAATTTTCACATCAATCGCCCGAGTCCAATCATGTGCCTCTGATGGCTGACTGGCCACAATCGCATTGTCCATTACCTTCTGAAGTTGTGGTTGCATGCCTATAAGCGTTCCTTGCAGATCGCGTGTTCGCGCATCTATCCGCTTCAAAAGACTGGTTGTTGTGTTGATGCCGAGTTTGAGAATTGTCACAAAGGTTCTGATAGTAATTTGGTCCTCCTGAATCTCACTCGAAAAATCCTGTTGTGGCTCTGGTTTTCGTTTTTCTATTTCAACCTCTCTTTTCTGGAGTAGTTGTTGTAAGACGAAGAGTTGGTATTGAATTGTTTCCGGGCCGAGGGAGTCGGCAAAGTCCTTTTCCACGCCCTTCAAATCATCGTATTCAGTTTTGAGCTGCTCCCCGACAATTTTATCGACAGTGAACGACAACGCCGCGATTATTACCCCGGCAACCGCAAGTATCATCTTCTTTCGCTTCTTGACCATTGGAATCAGCATTGTACGATTAAAGTAATTCTCAACAAAGTGAAAGAACCTGAAATCCAAAGGCAAATCCTCGACGATTTGAAATCGAAGCGTTGTGTCGTCTTCAAGCACCGCAACGTGGGTATCCGAAAGCACAACGGGAACTATATCCCACTGGTGTTCGGGGAGAAGGGGATCAACGACATGATCGGCCGCGTGCGCCATGTTCGTCCCGTCCCGAACATTCGGGAGGGCGAACGTGGGGTCTCCTTTTCTTTCATTCGAATCACTTTCCACAGGAAATCCTCCGTAAGTAAATCACTTTCTGATTGACGACTATATACTCATGTGCTGATCTGCATTGCAGACTTGGCCGAGCGCTTTGAATAGTCTTTTTGGACAAGAACTCGCCAATCCTGCCGGAACCTCGAAATCTACTGATTTAGAGCCGTTTCGTAACAGTATCATTCTAAAGGGAGTTATAAACCCTTTAGAATGCGCACTTACGAGTTTACTCTCTCGTAAGTCCATTAGAATGCGCACTTACGAAAAAGACGGGGGTGGGGGTAGGAAGGGCATCTGAATTCGTGCGGCCCACCTGAAAGGTGGCCCCTACGAAAGAGAGGGATGAGATGACGACAAGAGGGAGAAGGCACACAGACAGGAATGTCTGCGCTACTGGAGCGGCGGCGGGCGGGTCGCAGAGCCGCCCCCACGTTAGTGCCGGCACCCTACCTTATAGCAAGGACTGGTTTGCCGAGCACGTCCATGCGCGGAGTGATGCCCAGGCCGGGGCCAGCGGGCGCACTCATGCGGCCGTTACGGCGTTGCGGCGCGCCTTCGGCTGTGCTCACGGTGACGTAGCTATTGAAGTCGGTGGTGGTGAAGAGCATTTCCGGCGGCGTGCTTTGCGCCAAGTGCGCGATCGCCGCTGTGGTGATGTCACCGCCCCATGTATCTTCAATTGTGAGCGCGATGCCGAGCGAAACGCACAAATCGCGGATCTGCCGGGCGCGAGTGAGTCCGCCGACTTTGGAAATTTTCAGGTTGATCACGTCCATGGCCTGATCGGCGTAGCCGCGCACGACCATCGCGAGGCTATCCATCACTTCGTCAAGGATAAACGGGCGGTTCGTGTGGCGCCGCACGGCGAGACATTCTTCATAGGTTTTGCATGGCTGCTCGATGTAAACGTCCATATCGCGGACGGCGGAGGCAACACGCAAGGCCTGATGCTGCGTCCAGCCGGTGTTCGCGTCGGCGATGAGCACATCTCCGGATTCGAGCTTCGCGGAAACATGGCGGATGCGCTCGACATCCGTATCGGGATCGCCGCCGACTTTCAGCTGAAATTTGTGATATCCCTCGGCGCGATATTTCGCCACGCTGGCGGCCATTTTTTCGGGAGTGTCCTGCGAAATCGCGCGGTACAAGGGAAAATCCCCGGAGTAGCTTCCCCCGAGCAGATTCGTAATGGATTGGCCGCAGACTTTGCCGAGGATATCCCAGCAGGCCATATCCATCGCGGACTTTACGTAGGGATGGCCGCGCATCGCGCGATCCATGCGCTCATTCAGCACGCCGAGCTGTGTGGGATCGGCGCCGATCAGCGACGGGGCGAGTTCGGCGATGCCGGTGCGAGCGCCGGCGGCATACGCGGGAAGATAGGCGGGGCCAAGCGGGCAAACCTCTCCGTAACCAACGGCGCCGGAATCCGTAAGGATTTCGACGATTGTGGAATCAAAAACCTGAACCGCGTTGCCGCCGGACCACTTGTAAGCGCCATCATGGAGCGGCAAATCCACTTGATAAGCGCGAATTTCGGTGATTCGCATTGTGCCTCTGCAAGCTTGAGTTTTTCTACCCGCTCGCGAGTGGCCGATCTCTTTCTCTTTAAAGGACGGGCCATTCGCGCGTCATCCGGTTTCCGGGTTGTATAGTATCTTGAATATTGCTAGAAGTGCGCGAGAGGCTCGAACCTCGAAGGCCGGAAACACGAGGAGCTTCATGAATATCACCAGCAGCGACGTCATACTCCTGGCGCATTCAACGTTTGGAGTTTTGGGTACTCTGGCGGCGGTGTGGGTATTTGTTGAAGCGCTGAACGCCCGGGAAGAGAACGCAGGACGCATACGAATGGCCGCTTACGTTGCGGCTGTGTGCATGGGCGCGACCTGGATTATCGGCGGTTACTGGTACATTCACTATTATCCGTTCGACAGGGCGCTGATTCTGAAAGGGCCGTGGCCGCTTGCTCATACGCTGTTCATGGAAACCAAGGAGCATTTGTTCTTTGTCACGCTGATACTTTCTTTCTATCTTGCGATTGCGGCAAGAGAAAAACTATACGCCAACACGGCCGCGCGCAAGATGGTGCTATGCGTCGCGATGCTGATCGTTCTGAGCGGGCTGGCGATTGAAGGTTCGGGAGCCATCATCAATCATGGCGCAAAGGTTGCGCTGTTGCATACCATCCCGGGGAGCGGACGATGAACGCGGACAATGCAAAACTGGGACGCCCCAGCGCCGGGTTCGCCATGGCCGGCGCCATCACGATTCTTTTCAGCACGGCGCTGGCGTGGGCGAAGGATGCTTATAAACCCTTAAACAGTTTTATGAATGCTGTGGCTTGGCATAATTGGATAACCCACGGATTGGTTGACGTTTTTCTCTTTATCGGATTGGGGCTGATTTTTTCAAAAACCGGCTGGGCCGATCGGATCGCTCCGAATCGCCTGATTTCGTTTTTGTGCGCGGCGGTCATAGTGGCGGGCGCCGGGCTTTTCGTTTGGTACGCGGTGTTCTAAAGAGGCCGCGATCGCGAACTGAACGAAAAAAAGGGCGCAAAAAATAACCGGCGCGGTGATTCATAAAGAATCAGCCGCGCCGGTATCCTCTGGGCAGAGCTTGTGTAGCTAAACTTGAATTACCGGTGGTGTCCTCCGGAAGAACCGTGCGAACCGCCACCATGTGAACCGCCGCCGCCGCGCGAACTACCACCGCGGCTTCCACTGTTGGACGGCGCGCGATCGTTAATGATTGGCCGGCTCATATTCAGCGGCGGGCGCGAGTTGTTACTCCGGGAATTGCCTTGGTATCGCGGCTGAGTTGGCGCTGTGCGGGGCTCCGAGTATTGCGGACGGGCCACGGTCGATCCGGAATTCGACGGCCGGTCAGTCCCTTGCGCCTGGAACGTGCGATTCGCTTGTGAGCCAGAAGTGTTGCCGTTGGGCCGCGTCGCGGAGTTAGCCGCGCCATTGCCATTGCCGGAGAATCGCTGCCAGCCGGGCGCGGCGCCTGCCTGCCCACCTGGTCTCGAAAGGGAGCCGGAACGCGTGGTGTTACTTGTGGCGCCGCTATTGCCGCGGAAAGATGTTTGCGTCCTGGTACCGAAGAAGCGCGTATTTGTGGTATTGCGAATTGTGGAAGAACTGGCATTCCGGCTCGTCGCCGAAAAACTTGCGCGCGTCGCCGTCGCAGGAACGCTTCCGCCTATTCCGTGCGCGCCGTTGAAGTCGGATGCCGAAATACCTTTCGAGTGCGCGATCGCGCCATGGCCGAAATCTTCCGCGCGGACCGAGTTCACACCCCGGAGCATGGCCGGATCGCGTCCGGCCTGGCTGAAGTTGGAAAATCGCTCATCAAAATTGCCGGAAAGCGGCGCACGCGCGCCGGGGAAGCGTGCGGCAAAATCGCCTCGGAATCCACCGAAGCGGGCATAGTCCCCGAAACCGAAGAAGCCGAAGCGTGCGCCGACTCCGAACCAAGGGAAGAACGGATCGGACGGGCCGATCGGAAGCCATCCGATGGAGCCGAATCCGAAACCAAAACCCAGTCCGAGCCCGAAGCGGCCGGCGCCGAAGCCGAAGAACGAAACGTAAGCCGGTCCCCACACCGGACGATATCCGGCGTACACGGGGCCTGGCCACCAGGACCACCGATTGGCGTTACGGAACCAGCGCCCGTAGTGATATGGCGCCCAACCCCACGGTTCATAGGAAACCCAGGTCCAGCCATAATAGGGCTCATAAACCCAACTGCCATCGGTATACGGAGCCCAATCAGGGCCCACATTCGGGGTCCAGACCTGGCCGTAGTCAGGTTGCTCGCTCCATTCACCGTTGTCGTCCAAATCGTTCGCGCCGGTGTAATAGGGATTAACGTGATTCCAGCTTTGGGCGCTCTCGACTGTGCGGTCGCGCTGTTCATTCCATGTGTCCCACACATCGTCTGAAGGAGCAGCGGCGGTCTGATATTGAGCGTCAGTGGAGGTGCCGCGCACGGTGATCATCTGGCCCGCGGAAAGGTTGGTGGTTCCCTGGGGCGTTGAGATGTCAGCCGCGCCCCTTCGCACCATCACGATGGTTTCAGTGGCGGAGTTCACCTGAATGCGGACGGAAGCTTCGCCATCCGGGTGAACAGCCATATTGGGAGTATCAATTTCCGCGTTGCCTTCCGCGCCCTTGAAAACTGTGTATCCCACCAGGCCCGCCGCAACCTGAACCTGAATGTAATTACTCTCCAAAGCGGCGATGTTTATTTGAGTCTTACTCGAAAGACGAATGCTGTTTGCAAAGTCCAGCTGAATTTCAGCGGATCCATTCTCGGCAGTCGAAATCGCGTCGCCCAACATGACGGGACTGTTCAAAGTGGTGGCTACCCAATCGCCTGAATCACCTCGCTGCATGGAAACGTCGCCGCGCATGAGACTCATGCGGGCCACACCCTGCGGAGGGTTGGCTGATTGTTGCGCGGGCTGGCCGGGCTGACCGGGTTGTCCAGGTTGCATCGATGGTTGTTGTTGGGGTTGCTGCTGCGGTTGCTGGTCGGGAGGCGGCGGGGCTTGAGCGCTCGCTTGCGAGGCGGCAAACGAGACGAGGAGCAGAACTCCGAGAATTCCAAACCAGCGTTTCACGCGTTCCATGGCCCTACCTCCTTACTGGCTCACCGGAGTGCCGAGGCTCAAAATGGCTTTGTCCGACCGATAGCCAGCTCTTAATTATGCATGGCGCGGGCCAAAGTCTATGAGAGGTTCGCACCTTACATAAGATGTGTAATATCAATAAGTTACAAGGCAGTACGGGCGTGAATTCTTTGCCCAATTCTTAGCTTTCTGGTGACTTTCAACCAGTCTTGGTGGTTTTCAGCCAGCCGGTTAATCCGGATCCGCAGGGTTATCGGGGATGCCGATTTTGTCGAGCCGATAGCGCAGGGCATTACGGGAGATGCCAAGGAGACGCGCGGCCTGGCTCTTGTTCCCGTTTGACCGGCGCAGGGATTCCCGGATCAACTCGTCTTCCCATTGGTCGAGAGTCATGCCCGGCGGGAGGAATGCAGGCGCGGAGGAGCTGTTCTTCACCGGGCCAGCGTCGAGATGGATGTCGGCTGCCTCGATCCATTCGCCTTTGGTGAAAGTGGCGGCGCGCTCGATGATATTTTCGAGTTCGCGAACGTTGCCGGGCCAGTGGAAGTTCGTCAGAAGCTGGAGGGCCTGCGGCGTGACGCCGAGGATATTCTTTCCGCTTTCCTTGCGGTACTTCGTAAGGAAGTGTACGGCAAGTTCGGGAATGTCTTCCTTGTGATCGCGCAACGGCGGAACATCAATGGGAACAACGTTCAGGCGATAGTACAGATCTTCGCGGAATGTGCCCTGCTCGAGGGCGGCGCGAAGGTCGCGGTTCGTTGCGGCGATGAGCCGCACATCAACCTTGAGAGTGCGCGTGCCGCCCAGGCGTTCAAATTCCCGCTCCTGCAAAACGCGCAGAAGCTTGGCCTGCGTGGCCACCGGGACGTCGCCGATTTCGTCGAGGAACAGAGAGCCCTTGTCCGCCAGCTCGAATTTTCCCGGTTTGCTGGCCGTGGCGCCGGTGAACGCGCCTTTTTCGTAGCCGAAGAGCTCGCTTTCCAAGAGATTTTCGGGAATGGCGGTGCAATTGATTTTGATGAAAGGCCCGGCGGCGCGGCGCGAGCGTTGGTGAACGGCGCGGGCGATGAGCTCCTTGCCGACTCCGCTTTCGCCGCCCAGCAACACCGTGGAATTTGTCTGTGCGACGCGCTCGACGGCGGCCAGCACTTCCTGCATTTTCGCGCTGTGCGCGACGATGTTCGGATATTGGTAACGCTTGCCCAGCTCTTCCCGCAGCGTGCGGTTTTCGGCGCGCAACTGGCGGACGTCCAGTTCCTTGCGGACAACCAGCTTGATTTCTTCGAGTGAGAATGGCTTGAGCACGTAATTGTTCGCGCCGTTCTTCATCGCTTCGACGGCTGTTTCCACGCTGCCGTAGGCAGTCATCATCACGATGGGAATTTCAGCATTGATTCGCCGGATGGATTGCAGGAATTCCAGGCCGGTCATTCCCGGCAACTTGAAATCCGTGAGGACCAGATCAAAATTTTCCTGGCTGAAAAGTTTCAAGCCCGCCTCGGCATCGCCCGCGGAAGAGACTGCCCAACCTTCCTCGCCGAGATTCAACTCGAGCAAGCGGCGCATTTTCGGTTCGTCCTCGACGATCAGAATGGCTGGCATAGAGTTCGTATGGTATCAGGATGCAGGCGGCGAAGTGTTGGTCACGGACGGGCCGATACCATGCGCCGCCGGGAGAAAAACATTAAAACAGGCTCCGTGCTCGAGCTGACTTTCAACGCGAAGCGAGCCGCGATGTTCATCCACAATCTTCGACACGATGCTCAGCCCAAGACCCACGCCGGTTTTTTTCGTGGTGAAAAACGGATTGAAAATCTGTTCGCAGATTTCAGACGGAATGCCCGGGCCCGTATCGCACAGAATGATTTCGACGCCGCTGATCTCTTCGCGCAACGCGGGCGCAATCTCCACACGCAGCGTGCCACCAGCCGGCTCCATGGCCTCATAAGCATTGAGCGCCAGATTCTGGAAGACCTGCTCGCAAAGACGGTCATCCATTCTCACCAGAGGCAGATCCGCGGCGTAGTCGCGCACCACGGTGACCTTCGCTTCTGGACGCTGCGCGGCCACCGCCGACAACGCGCGCTCTACAATTTCTCTGACGTTACCCGGCATCAATTCCAGCGCTTGCGGCCGGGCAAAATCAAGAAAGCGCGCTACGAGCGAGCTCAGACGGTTCGTTTCACTCGAAATATATCCGGCCAGCTCGCTTGCCAGCGGATTGGAATCCGCGAGCTTCTTGTTCAGCATTTCAGCCGAGCCCTTGATGACACCGAGCGGGTTGCGAATTTCATGCGCCAGCCCGGCGGACATTTGTCCAAGCGCGGCGAGCCGTTCCGAGCGCTGCGCCTCCTCCTGCACCTCGGCCAACCGGCGGTTCGTCTCGGTCAGCTGTTCAGCAAGAGTCTTATAGGCGGCGGCGCGCCGGCGGATTTCCACAGCGAAACGGTTCACGAGCATGGCCGCGAGAAAAAGAAACATCACGCGAGTGGCTAGCTCTCCGAGATCTGCCGCCGTAATGTCGTATACCTGCAAGGCGGGAATCAACAAAGAGCAGTAGGCGGCCGAGGTCAGGGCCGTCCACGCCAGCGTGCCCCAGGTGTTGAAATAGGTTGCCGCGGTCACAACCGGTAAAATGTAAATCGGCCAATAGCCGCTATCGATCGCGATATCACCGGTATGGTACAAAAGAACGGTGGCCAAAATAATCTTCAGGAGGACCGTATAGTTCCGCCCAAATCGCGGCGACAGGTTTATTAACCGGCTTTCCAGAAGCTGCACAACGGCAATTGCGGCGAGGATAATTTGCTTGTGATACTCCTGAATCGGCGGAAGAACCGCGAGGACAAGAAGGAACAAAAGGAAAAGGCCGTCAATCCAATCCAGCTTGCGGCGGCGCGCCAATTCACCCAGCGTGTCGGACATAGGGTGCGAGGCGCCGTGGGCAGCCCGAAGCCCCGCAGCTTCTGGATTCGCGTTTTCTGGGGTTGCACCAGGCATGGGCAGATTATGCACTTTAAGCGCCGTCATCCCAATTGCAAAATCCGAAATGGCTGCTGATTATGGCGTCCACGATGCCTCGCCAGCCGGGGAGCGTCTTGCAACGCTTTCTGCTTAGCGGTCTCGTTCGCAGGCCCGCTGTGTGATGAATTTTGGGGGCGATCAATTCTTTTTGAAGAGTTTGCGGCGAATGTCCGGCCAGAATTCCTTCAATTCATTACCAAATGCATCTAAGAAAATCTGCGTTCCGAATGTGCCTACATTACTATCGAATGTCCGGCTTTGCGCGGGAGAATACAGGTTGGAAATACCTGTCGCGGCGGCATTGCCCGCAAATTCGGAGACATTAAACTGACTGTGGCCAGAATCTGTTCTTGTCACAACGATTCTGCTGAGCGAATAGAAGAAACGATGAAGAAAAGTTCCCTTGCCCATCTGGAAATAACGCGGATCTTGGCGGAGGATGCTCGGAAAGACGCCGCCAACCATGGTGTTACCAATCGCCTGGTTGGCAAAATCCGCGCCGTATCGCTTTCCGTACGCCGCCCAGCCCTGGCCCCAGGGCGGATTGTCGTTCTCCGCCTGATCTTTCGCGGCCACAAGGCTAACAAGGGCGAATTCATAGGGATCAAACGAACCCTCGATCGCAAGCTTGAACTTTTCCTTTGCATGAATCGGCGTGATGTTTTTGGCGCCTTCAACGGTGGCATAATTCGGCATAACGCCGAAAATACGATCGTTCTTCCTGGCGGTATCGTCTTGTTGGCTCTGGTCTGTCTTCGCGGGAGGGTTGCTGGGGGTAGCCGGCGGAGGCGTTTGCTGCGCGTGGAGAGAAGACGCGAGCACCAGCAACGCGAACAGAGTGAGGCCAGAAGCAACGCGTGACGCCTTGCAATACGGTTTCTTCATCAATGGAGACAGCACTCCCCCCGAGTTCGTGCAAACAAACGGCTAAGAATTTTACAGGTTGATTCTGTACCTTCCGCTCCCTGATTTGACGGTGAATCGTGGAAAAGAGTTGCATCTCAGTTTATGCCGGCGGCTGATTGAGCACACGTCCAAAATACCGCGGGAAGACATTAGACACACAGCCGCGTACGCCGCTTGCAATGCCCGGCATCGCCTATGTAAATTGGTGGAACCGTGCGAGTGGAGAAGGTTTGTTTGTGCATATTGGCTAGAACTCTCTGCCGGAACATGGCCCAACGCGTCGTTTTGGTTGATTAAATCTTCGCCAAAGAGGAGCGATATTCATGATGAGAATGATTTGTAAGATTTCACTGGTTGTATTTCTTGTGGCCATCGCCACATCGTTTACATCTTCCGAAGTGCGCGCCCAAGAGCACCCCGCCTATCTGCATGCGCTCTCTGATTTGCGCTTAGCGCGCGCGCTTCTTCAGCGCCCTAATGGCGGCGAATTACGCGCACAGGAAAGAGACGCAATCCACAAGATTGATGACGCCATCGCTGAGATCAAGAAGGCGTCCATTGACGATCACAAGGATATCGCCGACCATGCGGCGGTTGACGCACACCTGCCCTGGGCTGGGCGTCTGCGCAAAGCGCAGGAAATGCTTGATGAAGCTCGCCGCGACTGCCAGAAGGAAGAAGACAATCCACATACACGGGGATTGCAGATGCGAGTCCTTCACCACATAGACGAGGCTCATCGCCACGTGGAGGAAGCAATTTCCATCGCCCGTTAAATTCCGGCCCTTCGTTGCAAACTCTTATGGACACCGTGGCGCGACGCCGCGGTGTCCTTTTTTATTGCAGGGGCGCATCGGCGAAACGCGAACGCTCTGGAGAAGTTGGTAGCGGTACCGGGAATCGAACCCGGGTTTTCAGGTTGAGAACCTGACGTCCTAACCCCTAGACGATACCGCCCCTGGCAGGAAAATCCTGGGAAAGAAACTGGGTCGTCGCGGGCCAGCGACCAGAAAGATTTTTACATGTTTGCAAAACGCGCGCAAGGGCCGCCGCTCATATGGCCGTAAGGCGGCGAACCTACGTCAGAAACATGTCACGCCGGTCTTAATCCTTCATAAGCGAGCCATCCATCAAGCGCCAGATGCCGAGTGGATTGCCGTCCTTCAGTTCATCGGGCAACGCCGCGCTGGGAAAACTCTGGTAGCACACCGGGCGCGCGAAACGATAGATCGCCTGCGTGCCCACAGCGGTGGATTGCCCGTCTGAGGTCGCAGGATATGGTCCGCCATGCACGGTTGCGTTTCCGACTTCCAAGCCGGTGGGAAATCCGTTGAAGACCAGGCGGCCTGCTTTCTGCTCCAGAATTTCAACGAGATCACCGTACTCGCGCAGATCGTCATCCGTGCCATGCACGGTTGCCGTCAGGTGGCCGTGCAGGCCGCGAGCGATCTCGAGCATCTCTTCGCGGTTCCCGTAGGTGACCACGATCGTGGCGGGGCCGAAAACTTCCGCCGCCAAGCCGGGCTCACGGAGAAAATCGCGCGCCTTGGCGGTAAATAATGCGGATAAGCCGCGCACTCCCGTCTCGCCGGAATCCGCCTTTCCTCGCGCCGAAAGCGAAACATTTGAATCGCCTGTGCGCGCGGCCACCAGGCCGGCATAGGACGCCTGGATCTGCGGCGTGAGCATTACTTGTGAAGGTGTTTCCGCGATGCGCCGGCTTATGTTTCGCGTGAAACTTTCCGCCTCCGCGCCCGCGTGCAAAAACACGAGGCCCGGTTTAGTGCAAAACTGCCCCGCGGCCAGCGTGACCGACCCATGCAAGCCTTCGGCGATCTGTTCGCCACGCGCGGCGAGCGCACCAGGTAGAAGGAATACTGGATTTGTGCTGCCCATTTCCGCGAACACGGGAATCGGCTCGGGCCGGGCGGCGGCCAGATCCATCAACGCGCGCCCGCCGCGCTGCGAGCCGGTAAAACCGACCGCACGGACGAGCGGATGCTTTACCAGCGCGCTCCCTATTTCGGTTCCAGAATCGAAAAGCAGCGAAAAAATTCCTTCCGGCATTTTGCACACACGCGCCGCCGCGCGGATCACTTCGCCAACCAACTCCGACGTTCCCGGATGAGCGGGATGCGCCTTAACGATCACTGGATTCCCCGCGGCAAGCGCGGACGCGGTGTCGCCTCCGGCAACGGAATAAGCCAGCGGAAAATTACTCGCCCCAAAAACAACAACGGGCCCGAGCGGCCGCCACATCGAACGCATGCCGGGTTTGGGCGCGGGCTTGCGCGCGGGATCGGCGCTGTCCAGACGCGCGCGCACCCACGAGCCTTCCTCCACCAGGCCGGCGAAAAGCCTCATTTGAAATGCGGTCCGTGCGGCTTCGGCACGAATTCGTCCCTCCGCGAGTCCGGCTTCTTGATTTACGCGGATGACGAGCGCATCCGTGATGCCTTCGAAGCCCTTTGCGATTTCACGCAGGAACGGAGCTTTCTCTTTTCCACTCAAGCGGCGATACGATGCGAACGCTTTCGCGGCAAGCTGCGCCGCGCGCTCCACCTCACTGGATGATGCTGAATAATAATTCGGAGGCAACGGCTGAGCCGTCGCGGGGTTGATGGCGGAAAACATGCGTCCGCCTTCCGCGCCGCTTTCCCACCCAATCAAGGACTTGCCTTTCAATTCCACGTTTCCCCCTTGCGTGCTGGACAGAAAATTCTAGGCGCCGATGGCGGGCCTGCCGTTCAGCGCTTGATGAATCGTAGCGCGCGCTTCTTCTCTTTCGCCGCCGGTCAACTCAAGCCGGGGCGGCCGCACGCGTTCATTTCCTCTGCCGGCTTCCTGCTGCGCCAGCTTGATGAGCTGCACGAACTTCGGAACCGTATCCATTCGCAGCAACGGCAGAAACCAGCGATATATCTCGAACGCTTTTTCGCGCTCACCACGGATTCCATATTCAAACAACAATACAGATTCGCGAGGCATAGCGTTGACCAGCCCCGCCACCCATCCTACCGCGCCGGCGGCAATGCCCTCGACGATCAAATCGTCCACGCCCACGGAAATCCGCAGCCGGTCGCCCAAAAGCGCGCGAATCGCGGTCACGCGGCGCACGTCAGTGCTGGATTCCTTCACGGCGCGAAGATTTTCGTGCTCGCCGGCCAGCTCGGCAATTTGTTCCGGCAGAAAATCCGTGCCGTAAGAAATGGGATTATTGTAAAGCATGCAAGGAAGTTGCGTGGCCCGCAGCACGGCGGATACGTGCGCTTTCATTTCGCGCCAATCACCCTGATACACGTAGGGCGGGAGCACCATCAGGCCCGCGCACCCGCGATCCGCGGCGGCTTTCGCCAGCGTCACGGCATCTGCGGTACGCAATGCGGAAATTGCCGGTGCGACGGGCGCGTGCCCGCCAACGCCGCGCAGGCAGGCATCGATTACTTGAAGCTTCTCGTCGAGCTCGAGCGTCGCGCCTTCGCCGAGCGATCCCAAAGGAATAATCGCCGTGCAGCCGTTTTCAATCATCCAGTGAGCGTGTTGCTCCACGAACGCGGTGTCTACCTTCAAGTTCGCGTCGAAGGCCGTGGTAATTGCGGGCATCACACCTTTCCAATTCATCCTCGCTCCTTTTTCCAGCTTAAACGCGCTGCGTGATTTATTTTTTCACGCGGCCCGGCAGCGACAGCGATTCTATTCTCGCTGGAAAAATCGGCGGCCGCACCGATTCTACCTTCCAGCCAAAAAGAAATTCCGCCGCGGGACCGCAAACGCGCCCCTGGCAGGGCCCCATACCGCAGCGTGCGTACAGTTTGGCGCTGCGCCAGTCGGCATATTGCGCCAAACGGTCGTGAGGGATGTCCTCACAGCGGCAGACGAGCGTTTCCGGCGCGGGCAGCGTTCGCAATTCATCGCGCAACGCGAACGTTCGCTCCAGCAAATCCGCGAATCGCCGCGCCCGCGTGCGTTCGTCAAACAACGCCCGCGCTCGCTCCGATTTTCCGGCCGCGGCATAGCCCGCGATCTGGCCCTCAACAAGCGCCGTTTCGAGGCCGCCGATGCCGACAGGTTCTCCGGCACAGTAAACATTCGGCGCTGCCGTCTCCTGCCATTCATTCACACGGACGAAGCCGCCCGCAAGCTCGCAGCCCAGCAACTCCGCCAATTCCACGTTAGGAATCAGGTGGAATCCGCAAGCCAGATAATCGCAAGCGATGCGCGTCTTGCGGCTCCCGCTTGTAACTTCCACCCATTCGAGCTTTTCAGTTCCGCTGGCCGCGGCGGCCCAAGCGCCCAAGCGATACGGAATGCCTGCGAGTGCGCGCCGCAGCCGCAGCGCCTGCCGCGCCTTTGCTGAATGCAGCAGGAGCCGCGCGCCAAACGCATAAACGCGTCGCGACGGCGCCTGCTCCGCGATCAGTAGAATGCGCGCCCCACGGCGCAGAAGATAATCAGCGACGGCGAGCAACAACGGCCCGCTTCCAGCGATCACTACGCGCTTTCCCGAAATCGAAAGTCCGGACTTCACCAGCGCCTGCAATCCGCCGGCGCCCATCACGCCGGGCAGCGTCCATCCTGGAAACGGCAAAAAGCGTTCGCGCGCGCCTGTGGCAATCACCAGCTTGCCATACTCGAGGAAAAGCGTGCGCGTGCTACATTCCGCGGTGAGGACGTTCGGCGCGGGCTGCGCAACAACTGTGGCGCCCGAAATATGCGTCACATGCGCTCGTTCAAGCCGCGCATACCAATCAGATGCCTGCGGCGAAGGCGAATGTTCAGCCACGCCGCGCCAGATTTGCCCGCCGGGGCCCGGATTATCGTCCACGACGCCGACGCGCGCGCCCGATTCCGCTGCCACGCACGCCGCTGCAATGCCCGCCGGTCCAGCGCCTATAATCAATACATCATATCGCTGGCTCGCGTCCGCGTTCGGTTCCACTTCAATCATCTGTCCGCACGCTCATGCCGTCGCTGCAAAGAATCTGGCAGCTCCGTGCGTGAGCGCGACCGTCAATCGTCACACGGCACTCGAAGCAGATGCCCATGCCGCAGAGAGCCGACCGAGGTTCGCCCGTCACGGAACGGCGGAATCGCGCGGCCCCAACATCAAAAAGCATCGCGGCAACCGTGGTGCCACGCGCAACGGACACTTCGGCGCCGTTCACACGAAGAGTGACAGTTTCAGTTTGCGCCATGCTCATGGAAAGTTCTTCCCGGCAAATAGGGGGCTCTCGGAATTTTGGAATCCCGCCCCAGTAGCTCATCAATAAGCAGTCTGCCTGTGGCCAGAGAAGTTGTGATGCCCAGCCCTTCGTGCCCTGCCGCCAAATGCAGGCGCTCGTAGCCGGGCCACGGACCGATGAGCGGCAACTTATCGGGAGTCGCCGCGCGGAATCCCGTCCAGGTGCGGATCGCTGAAAGCTCGCCGAGTTCGGGCATGAAAGCGTTGGCGCGTTCGAGCATCCGCGCCAGCAGATCCGGCTCAACGGCTCGATCTTCATTTCCGTACTGCCGCGAAGACCCGATCAATAACTGCCCGGTCGGGCGCGGCTGAACATTAAAAGCCACCGAATCGGTCGTGACCGAATGCGCGCTCTTCAAATAACCCAGTTCGACGAGCTGGTGCCGCACAAATCCAGCATAGCGATCCGTAATCACAAGGTGCCCCTTGCGAGGATGGATCGGCACGCCCGGAGTCAGCCGGGGCGCCGCGCTTCCCGCGGCATTCACGATAACGCCCGCGGGCAAACGAGAGCCGTCATCCAACCGTACGGCGTCGCTTTCGATTTCCGTTACGCGCCGGCCAATTTTTACCAGCGCTCCGCGGGCCTGCGCGCGCGCCAGCAAAAATTTCGCCGCGCATGGCGGATACAGCACCGCGTCATCCGGCACGAGGAGTCCGCCCGGTAATCCCGGCCGCAAATGAGGCTCGGCTTCAGCAAGCGCCCGCGCGTCCAGAATCTCCGCGCGTACGCCGCGCGCAGCATAAAAATCGTGCTTGCGCGGCAGAAAGCTCATCTCTTCTTCATCCGCGGCGACCCAGATCGTGCCGCTGTGCGTAAACTCAACGTCGTCCGGCAACTCCGCCGACAATTCGCGCCATAATTCAACGGAATAACTTGTCAACGCGAATTGCGCTTCGGAGTCATCCATCGCAACAAGGTGACCCATGCCCGCGGCCGTAGCCCCGCCGCCAATCATGCCGCCGTCCAATACGGTGACGCCAAGTCCCGCGCGGGCGCATTCGTCAGCGCAAGCCGCGCCAACAATCCCGGCTCCAATAATCACCACGTCAGGAGCGGACACAGTTCACTCCGGAATGCCGTAGCAGAATGGGTCGCGGGGGTCGAGGTTCAGTTCCGCTTCCCCAGTGATATACGCGGAGCCTTTGATGCTCGGAAGGATTTTTCCGCCGCACATTTCAACGCTGCCTTCGAAGATGCTGCCGAGGATACCCTCCTGGCGAAAGGTCTGGCCTTCCTTCAACTTTCCATCGGCGTAGAGGCAGGCGAGCTTGGCTGATGTGCCCGTGCCGCACGGCGAGCGGTCGTAGATTTTTCCCGGGCAGAGCACGAAATTCTTGCTATCGGCATAGGGTCTTTGAGCTGGTCCGGAAAGCTCGATGTGATCAATTTCAGCGCCGTTCGCTCCCGTTACACCCTGCAGCGGCAGTTGATGGCGCACGCGCCAGGCAAAATCGGTGAGCTGCCCGACATTCCGCAGAGCAACCTCAAACTTGTGCGTGTGCATTAGGAAGAACCAGTTGCCTCCCCATGCGACGTCTCCGGTAAAAATTCCGAAATCTTCAATTTCGACCGCGGAATCCTTCGCGTGGCGATAACACGGAACATTGCGCATCGTCACCTCGCCGGTTTCGTGCAGCCGCGCTTCAACAATCCCAACGGGCGTCTCAATCCGGTGCAAGCCCGGCTTAATGCGCCCCAACCAGGCAAGCGTAACGACCAGCCCGATGGTGCCGTGGCCGCACATTCCCAGGTATCCGACGTTGTTGAAGAAAATCACGCCCGCGGCGCAGGAAGGATCGGTTGGCTCACAAAGCAACGCCCCCACAATCACCTCGGAGCCGCGCGGCTCGGCTACCAGCGCGGAACGCCACGTATCGTGCTCGCTACGGAATTTCGCCATCCTCTTATCAAGAGGGCCGGAACCCAGATCGGGGCCACCACTGATGACTACTCGTGTCGGCTCTCCGCCCGTATGAGAATCCACTACGCGCACGCGCTGGCTTGTAGGCGTCATGAAGTTGAAACCGTGGAATACAATTCGTGAATAAGGATACCGGAACGGACAGCCGCTCTTCTACAGGTATCTCGTGCCTATCTAATCTCGGTTATTATTTCAGTTCTGAGGTTCCTCGTCCGGGTCGCCGGGATTCGCCGAATCACCCTTCGAGGTGACCGGCACTGGAACCACAGCGGAAAGCGGCGTGACGCCGTGCTCGGCGAGCGAGCGATTGAATGCCGGCATCTCCTTGTCCAAGAGATTACGGTAATCCGCCGTCGCTGTCGCCAGATCCTTTTCGATCATATCGAGCAGGCTCCGCTCCGTGTCAGTGGGCGCGAAATCGGCGCCGCCCGCAACGTCGCCCGCGCCCGGCCCCACTTCACCGTCCAGCCAGAGCAAGTTGAAGTAAACCGTGTAGGCCTCGATGAAATACTTGTCATCGCTGGTCATCAGCGCTTTGTTCAGGAGCTTGTATTCGACCGTGAGCATCTTCTGGTCCATGGCTTCGACGCTCTTCAGCACCTCCGCCTTATCCTTTTCCGTGCGCAGCGTTTTTTCCACGTCGTCCAGTTGTTTTCGCATCCACTCAATCTGATTGACCATGTCGGAAGTTTTTGTGATGTCATCCCGAATGCGAAGCTGCATCTTTACGGAAGCCGCCAGGTCCGAATCCGATCCGGGCGTCTTCGGATCTCTCAAAACCTCGAGCGTTTGCGTGTAAGGCTTACCGTTTACCGTGATCTTCACGGTGTATTTGCCGGGAACGACCATCGGGCCGGGCTGGTTCGTCGTCATGCCCCAATGCGTTATCGGTCGCGATTCTTGTCCACGGAAGCGCGGCTCTTCCCAAATGTGCGGATTTTCCGGCGGCGTGGTGCGAAGCGCGATCACGCGCGGCCCGTCGTAATGCAGATCCCAGGATGTGCGGTTGATCCCCCCGCGACCCGGAGCTTGCATTTGGCGCACAAGATTTCCGCCGGCGTCCATAATTTGAACCTGCACTGGGCCTTGCGCGTTCTGCTTCAATGAATAATTCAAAATGGCCCGGCCGCCGCGACCGGAACGGTAAGTTGCTCTCGGCGTCATAAACTGCACACCCGAGTCCGCGGTATCCGCCGAAGGAGTCTGCTCGAGCGGCGAAATGTCGTCCAGAATGTAAAAGCCGCGCCCGTATGTGGAAACGACCACATCGTGTTCCCGCGGCTGAACGGTGATCCATGAAACCGGCGCGTGCGGCAGGCCGGCCTGGAGCGATGTCCAGTGGCCGCCGTCATCCTGGGAATAGTAAAACCCGTTGCCCGTGCCCGCGAAAATCAAGCCCTTCTTGTTCGGATCCTCGGCGATGCTACGCACGTACGCCAGTGGATATTTCGCAGGCAGATTGCTGTTGATCTGCGTCCATGTCTCTCCGAAGTTGGTGGTCTTATAGATGTAAGGATCGCGATTGTCCATCAGGTGAAAATCAACGGCAACGTACGCGGTGCCGGCATCAAAGTGCGAAGGCTCGATACACGTAACCGTGCCCCAGGCGGGCAAGCCCGTGATGTTCTTCGTGACGTTATTCCAATTCCCGCCGCCATCCTTCGTGTACCAAACCTGCCCGTCGTTGGTGCCCGCCCAAATCAGGCCCTTTTGTACTTTCGATGGCGCAATCGCAAACACGACCTCGCCATAGAATTGTCCCAGGTTGTCACCGACGATTCCGCCGGACGGCTTGATGTACTTGGGATCCTGTGTTGAAAGGTCTGGGCTTATGACGCTCCAGCTCTGGCCTGCGTTCGTCGTCTTGAAAATTACCTGACAGCCGTAATACACCGTGTTGTGATCGAATGGATCAATCGCCAGCGGCGGCGTCCAGTGGCAGCGATACTTTGTGGCGTCCGGTGGTGAATCCAGAGTGTGCAGCCACGGACTTACCGACCGCGCTTGCTTGGTGCGCGCATCCCAGCGAGTCACTTCGTCGCCATAGCATGTCGCCCAAACGATGTTAGGGTCCGTGGGGTCCGGAATTGTAAAGCCGGATTCGCAGCCACCCATCGGGTGATCCCATTCCGAATCTCCGGCGCCGCCGAACCCTCTGCCGCCGGCAGTGCTGGGTCCGCGCATCGTGCCGTCATCCTGCATGTTGCCGTAAACGTAGTAGGGAATCTGATTATCCACGGCCACGTGGTACATCTGGCCGATGGGCAACTGCACGCGGTGGAATTGGCCGCGTCCGTGCACGGTTGTGATATTCAATCCGGCGTCATCTGTAATTACGAAGCGGTCGGGATTCAGCGGATCAATCCAAATGTCGTGGTTATCGCCGCCCCAATTAACCGTCCGAAATGTTTCTCCTCCATCCACCGAATGAAGGAAGGCGCTATCGGACACCAATACCTCGTCTTCATTTCCCGGCGAGACCGCGAGCCGTATGTAGTACCCCGCGCGCCCGATCAACGCGCGGTCCCAATTCACAACGCGCCAGTTTTCGCCGCCATCATCCGAGCGCCACAACGAACCCTGGTCCGCTGTTTGAATCAAAGCATAAACGCGATTGGAATCTGTCGGCGCGACAGCCACATCAATCTTTCCCACGTTTGGCCGGGGCATTCCATGCCCCTCAATCTTCGTCCACTTCGTGCCGCCGTCGCGTGAAACATAAACGCCGCTTCCTGGGCCGCCGCTGTACTCGCCGTAGGTGTGCATTTCCACCTGCCACATCCCGGCGAAAAGCACGTGCGGATTGCGCGCGTCCATCGAAAGTCCGGAGCAGCCCGTGTTCGGGTCCGCGAAAAGCACTTGATCCCAGTGCTGACCGCCGTCCGTCGTGCGGTAAACACCACGCTCTTGTTGTGGCCCGGTCGTCCTTCCCAGCGCGCAAACAAAAACAATGTCGGAATTTTTCGGGTCCACGATCACCCGGCCGATTCGGCCCGTTTCTTTGAGGCCCATATTTGTCCAGGTTCTTCCCGCGTCGGTTGACTTGTAGATCCCGTCACCCATTACGTCGCTATCGCGAATGGCCCACGCTTCTCCCGTCCCAGCCCAGATGGTGCTGGATTCCGAAGGCGCCACGGCCAGCGCCCCAATCGCGGCAACCGGCTCGCCATCGAAAATGGGCGTCCAATTGTTTCCGCCGTCTGTGGACTTCCAAACACCGCCCGATGCCGCCCCGGCGTAATACGTGCTCGCGTCTCCCGGAATGCCGGCGATGGCCGAGACCCGGTTGCCTATAGCGGGGCCGACGAATCGGAATCGAAATGCGTCCTCTCCACCGCGGCCGCGCCCTCCTCGTTGTGCGTTCCCCGGCACGGCACAAACTAGAATTGATAGTAGTCCGAGAAACAAATTGCGACAGCCACGGTTTAGTTTTCGCATTTCAAATCCTCTCGTTAAGAAATCTGGAGTCAACTCTAGTAGTTTTGATGGCCAAGTAAGCCGCTGGTTAGCGCTTCAATATCCAACATAGATATTGCAGCGTCAAGACCTTCTGTCGAGCGAATTGGGTCTCGCGCCGCGGGACTCTGAACACTCGCGAAGCTATCTCGCAATCGAAGGCGATTCGATTGGGCGGTCCCTTTTGCGCGGTAAGACCGAAAAAAAGCGATGACAGCAGGGAGCGCAGCGCGATATGCCGGCGTGTGCGACAATCGCCATATCAGCGGGAATGTCGCCTCCCCAAGCTCGCGGGAAATCCGCTGAACGTCAAAATTGCCACACCTACGGCAGTGAGCATAGATGAGAAACCTCACCGGTACACTCCAAGCATAGAACCGGTGGTCGCACTCTTCACAGCGCCACGGGCGCAATCCCGCCACTCCGAGCGCGCAATCGAGCACGCTCTTCCGCCTCGAACGCCGGCAGCCTTCCTCGCAGAGGGGACAAATCAATTTCGCTGACCTCGGAAAGTGTTTCCCGCGGTAAGGATAGGCCGGGCACGCCCCGCGCGCAAGGGACAGACTGCACGCACCCCCATCCTGCCGCCCTTGAACTGCCGCAAACTCAATAATCACTACCGAGTGAGGATTCTTGCTCCGGGCGTGTAAAATGGCCAGCACGGAGAAAGTCATGACACCTTATACAGCCGACCACGCTCGCGCGGGAATCCACGCGAAACTTCCAAAGCTGGAAGTCTGGCCCAACCAGTTCCCGGGCTATCGCATCTCCACACGCTTTCCCGAATACACCTCAGTGTGCCCCAAAACCGGCATGCCCGATTACGGCTCCATCCTTATTGAATACGAGCCCCGAAAATCCTGCCTCGAGCTCAAGGCCCTGAAACTTTATTTGCTGGGTTACAGGAACCTGGGCATCTTTTATGAGAACGCGGTGAATCGAATCCTCAAGGATGTGGTCGCGGCCACGAAGCCTGTCTGGTGCGCCGTTCGCGGGGAATTCACACCACGCGGCGGGCTGACCACCACAGTAGAGGCGCATTGGCCGCGCCGGAAGTTCCAGCCATAGACAACGCCGGGGTGCTTATGGATAATCAACCGACAACCGCCTGCGCCGTCCCACCGTCGCCGAGGCATATGGAGGACGAATGAGCATTTCGCCTGGTTCTAACATTCCGGATAGCGCGCCGCCGCAATCGTCGTATATCCCGCGATGGATTTATTTTGCGTTTGTGATATTGCTGGGTGGCATTGGCTACCTGGCTTACGCTGGATATACAGCCCGTACGGAGCTTGCCGCCGATCTTGCCAAATCGCAGGACCAAGCCACGCAACTTTCCACGCGTCTCGACCAAGCCAACGAGCGCATCGCTGACCTGCGCGGAAAGCTCGAGGTCACTTCCCAGCACGTCAATCTGACGGCGGCGGAAGTGGCGCGCGCCCATAGTCTTGCTGTGCAGATTCAGGAAGATCAGAAGACGAGTGACAACAAGCTGGCCGCGCAAATCGGCCAGGTGAAGACCGAAAGCGACGCCAAAATCGGCGCGGTCTCGAATGATGTGACTGGCGCGAAGACGGATATCGCCGCCACAAAATCTGACTTGGAAGCTACGAAAGGCAAGCTCACGAGCGCCATCGGCGATGTGACCAATCAGGGTGGTCTGATCGCTCGGAACCATGAAGAGCTCGAAGACTTGAAGCGCCTCGGCGAACGCAACATTTTTGATTTCACGCTGGGAAAAACAAAGACTCCGACAAAGGTCGGTCCGGTTCAACTCCAGCTCACAAAGGTGGATACGAAACACTATCGCTACTCTGTGCTCGTCGTGGCTGACGATAAGCACATCGAAAAGAAAGATAAAACCGTGGATGAGCTGATGCAGTTTTACGTCCGCGGCGCGCGCGCCCCCTACGAACTGGTGGTCTTTGAAGTCAGCAAGGACAAAATCACCGGTTATCTTTCGACCCCCAAGGACGTGAACGCGACGGCCCCCGCTGCCAAGCCGGGAACTTAGAAGTACTCTTCTTGGAAATCGCCCCGTTTGCGCGTCCATTCTCTGACGCTGCAAATGGGGCTTTTTCTTTTGTTCGCTGGAATAGCGACGCGGAAAAACAGAGCTGGAAATTACTCAAATAATTTAAGCGTGTGCGCCATTTCGCGCAGCCGGTCATCGGTAAGGGCCATCACGGTACCGGGCTCGAATTTGCCGTCCGCGCCACGCGCGCCTGCATTTACGCCCGTAAGTATTTCAATGCCCTGCTCGATCGTGGCCACCGGCAGAATGTGGAATTTTCCCGCGGCCACCGATTTGATCACATCTTCGCGCAGCATCAGATCTTCCACATTTGCGCTCGGCATGATCACACCCTGAGTCCCCGTCAATCCCTTGATCATGCACACATCATAAAAACCCTCGATCTTCTGATTCACGCCGCCGATGGGTTGGATGTCGCCTTGCTGATTCACCGAACCGGTAACTGCGATATCCTGGCGGATCGGAATTCCCGTGAGCGCCGAAAGAACCGCGTAGATCTCGGTCGAGCTGGCGCTGTCGCCGTCCACTCCCGAATATGACTGCTCGAAGCAAATGCTCGCGGAAAGCGAAAGAGGCTTATCCTGCGCGAAAACGCGCCGCAAATATCCCGAAATGATTTGTATGCCTTTGTCATGCGTCCGGCCGCTCATGTTGGCTTCGCGTTCCACGTTAATAATCCCAACCTTGCCGAGCGCCGCCGTGGCCGTAATTCGTACCGGCTTGCCAAACATGTATCCGCCGATTTCAAGCACGCTCAGCCCATTCACCTGTCCAACGCGCGAGCCTTCCGTATCCACCAGCAGCGTGCCTTCTTCAATAATTTCCTGGAGTTTCGTCTCGATCAAATTGTGCCGCTCGACCTTCGCTTCGAGCGCCTTGCGAACATGTTCGGAGGTGACCGGCGTTTCACCGGATTGGCGCCCCAGGTAACACGCCTCGCGCGCCAGGTCGGCCAAGTCTACGAATCGCGCCGTCACTTTGTTGCGCCGGCCGGCCTTCCGCACGCCGTACTCGATGAGCGCAGCCACGGCCGTGCGATCGAATGGGCACAGGCCCTCGTCGTCGCACAGCTTGCGAAGCCGTCCGCCGAATTCCAGGATCACCTCATCGGCCATCGGCATTTCGTCGTCGAATTCCACGCGTACCTTGAAAATTTTCCGGAATTCTTCTTCATAGGTGTAAAACATTTCGTAAAGGTCGCGGTCGCCAATCAGTATGATTTTGACCTTCAGGTCAATCGGCTCGGGCTTCAACCCCGAACTGCCCAGTGGGAACATCATTTCCATGGGCTGGATCTCAAGTTTCCCGTGGTTCATCGTGCGCTTCAGCGTCTTCCATACGCTCGTCTCGGTCAGCGCGTCAAAAGCATAGAGGATCAGGTACCCGCCGTCCGCTCGCAGCATGGAACCGCCGCGAAGATCCATAAAATCGGATGTCCATGAGCCGCGCCAGTCGTAATTGCGCTGAATGGTTCCAAACAGATTTGCGTACGTGGGCGTCGTTTCAAAAATAACAGGCGGTATTTCACTTTCGTCGTGCGCCAGAATCACATTCACGCCATAGAGACGGAATGGATCCCGGTCCGAAGTGGGCCCGCGCGGCGCGCCATCCGGGGTGGGCGAATCGTGATCTTCTTCCCCTTCGCGCTCGCGGAACGGATCGAGATTGTCCAGCACGTTCAGCCGCACTTCCTCAAGGTATTCCGTCGCCTGGTGCCCGGGATATTTTTCCTTCAGCTCTTCAATCACACCGTCCACGAGCACGGAAGCGGCCTCCTGCTCCAAATAACTCAGCTCGCTCGCCAATTCCCGCGAAAGCGTCAAAGTCTTGCGATAAACAACCGTGAACTCCTGACGGAATTGCTCGTACTTGCGCTCCAGCTCTTCCGCTGATCCCGATTCGATCTTGCCCTCGTGCACGAGCTTCGGAATATCCTCGATGGGCACCATCTGCCCTTCCAGCACAGGGAAAATTTCCGGCAGCGCCACAGCGCCCACCTGCATGTGCCCCAGCGCGAATTGTTCGCGCGCGATGCGGCGAGTGAAGTCGTCCATCAATTCTTTTTCTCGCGCGGTATAACGATCCACGATGCGCGCTTTTTGCCGCTGAAATGGTTCGCCTTCGAAGACCTGCGGAATGCGCCGGCGCAGAAATTCAATGCCGGACTGCATATCCTTTTTGAACGCGTTGGCCCGCCCGCGCATGAGCGTGAGCAGGCGCGGACGGTCGGGATTCTTGAAATTGTTTACGTAGCAGCGGTCGGGCGATTCGCACGATTCGGGCCGCAACTCCTCCAGAATTCTCGCGATCGTGCTGCCGCGGCTGGTGCCCGCCAATCCGCACACAAATACGTTGTAGCCCGGCGCCGAAATCTCGATTCCTGTTTTCAGTGCGCGCAGCGCGCGGTCCTGGCCGATCACGCCTTCGAGCGGTTCCGCCTGCGCCGTGGTTTCATACGGCACGCGCTTCGGATCGCACCGCCAGCGCAGTTTCTCCGGTGGCAGCTCGGAATGTGCGGGAGCAGGTTTGTTTTCCATAAAAAACCGAGTCGAGCGCGCTACTCTAGCACATCCGGGCCGCTCTCGTGTTGGAGACGATCCGCCAACGGGCGGCTTAGGGAATCACTTCCCCAAGAGCTTTAGTTGGATCAAGAACAGGAGGGCAATTTCTCGATTTTCTGTTTCCCGTATGAAATGGTAAACTGGATTTTTGGCGTTGGTACCTGAGAGTCCTCTGTGGCTTCTATCGCGGGCAAATTGAGACGCCGAACAGACCTGAAGGTTGGCCGCCGGGTGTTGCGCGGCCTGCTTCTGTGCATATCTTTCTTGTTGCTGTTTGGCTTCGTTGGCCGCGGCACTGCGGAGGCCGCGGATCTTCATGGTGTACGGGTCGCTCCCGGCGGACCGGGCCCACAGTTTGCGATTGCGGATTTTGACGGAGACCTTCGTCCAGATTTGGCCAGCATTCAAGCTGGGCAAAACAGTTACGGCAATGCCAGCTACAGGATTCAACTCCAGCTCTCCGCAACAGGGCGGCAATCTTTTCAACTTGTTGCGCCTGCGGGCGGGCTTTTTATCGAAGCACGGGACGTCAATGGAGATCATGCAGTTGATTTGGTCCTCGCCACGGCTTGGTCTGGACAGCCCGTGGCGATCTTCCTCAATGACGGCCACGGCAGCTTTTCACGCGTCGAACCAACCGCCTTCCCTGAAGCATTCAGCGAAGCGACCACAAATTTGGCTCCCGGCTCCAACACAGCGAGAGACGCTGTCGGGTTTCCCGCGCAGTCGAGACCCGGCATTTACTCCGAAGCAAAAGCCCTGGGACATTTGCGGCCACGCGCGAGTTCGATTCCGCTTTTGAGTACGTGTTTTCTGGCCAGTCCTTTCCTAATCTCCCACGCAGGACGCGCACCACCGGCAGAAGTTTCCTACCTCTAATCGCTCGGCTCATCAATCCGTAAACCTGGGATTTAGCTCTTCTGCTGCAGGTCTACTGAGCGAGGCCGAACATCGTTTCAGATTCCACTCTCTCAGTGTACGCAGCCTTTTGTCGGCAATTGATGCTGCGGCTCATTTTGAATCTTGCAATTAGATGTGAGGCCATCCCATGAGACACAAGATATGCCTATTATTTTCTCTGGCCCTTGCCGCGATGCTCGTTTTCGGAGGTTGTGGCAAAGACAAAGGAGACCCGGCGTCGGAGGCGCCTCCTCAGGCGCAGGTCGAACACGAGCAGGACGGAAGTGTGGTTGAGGTGGATCATCCTGAGCAGTTTCAGCTAAGCACTGCCGTTGCACGCAATTTCAAATCGGAGCTGGCTGTTACGGGAGTTGTGGCTCCGGATATTTCGCGGAATGTACCGGTCATTTCACTCGCCTCCGGGCGGGTCGTTTCGATTCACGCCCGGCTGGGCGATACCGTGCAAAAAGGGCAGTTGTTGCTGAGCGTCCGAAGCGACGATGTCTCCGGGGGATATGCCGACTACCGGAAGGCCGTCGCCGACGAAACCTTAGCACGCACCCAGCTCGAACGCTCGAAGGATCTCTTTAGCCACGGGGCAATCTCACTGAGCGATTTTCAGATTTCCCAGGACACCGAAGATAAGGCCAAAGTTGATGTGGAAACTTTGGCGGAACATCTCCGCTTACTTGGCAACGACCCCGACAAACCGAACACCATCGTGGATATTGTCGCACCGGTTTCGGGAGTGATTACCGACCAGCAAGTCACGAATGCCTCGGGTGTGCAAGCACTCGGCTCGAATCCTTTCACGATTTCAGACCTGTCTTTCGTATGGGTTCTCTGTGATGTGTTCGAAAACGATCTGGCAAATGTTCGATTGAATGACACGGCCGATATTCGCCTGAACGCTTATCCCGGTCAGGTCTTTCAGGGCAGGATCAGCAACATCGGCGCGGTTCTCGATCCCACCCTTCACACGGCAAAGGTACGCATCGAAGTGCGTAATCCCGGGCTGATGCGCGTGGGTATGTTTGTGACCGCCGTTTTCCACGGCCAGAAACAGGAAGCTCATACGGTAATTCCCACAACCGCAATTCTGCATTTGCACGATCAAGACTGGGTCTTCGTTGTCGCGGGCGGCAAGAAGTTTCAGCGTATCGGAATCACCATTGGCGACACTCTTCCCGGAAACTTGCAGGAAGTCATCTCAGGGATTAAGCCGGGCCAACAGATCGTTCAGAACGCGCTCGTGCTCCAGAACACGGTGGCCCAGTAAATGATTCGTAAACTTGTCGATTTCGCTCTGGAAAACCGCTTTCTCATTCTCATAGCCGCGCTTGTGCTTTTCGGGTGGGGGGCGATTTCATTCCACCAACTTCCCGTTGAAGCCTATCCCGACGTGGCGGACAACTACGTGGAGATCATCACGCAGTGGCCGGGAATCTCCGCGGAACAAATCGAGCAACAGGTCACGATTCCCCTCGAAATCGTGATGAATGGCATCCCTCATGTAACGCATTTGCGCTCGTTTTCTCTGTTCGGACTCTCCGACCTGAAACTGATTTTCGATGATGACGAAGCAAACGCCTGGGACCGGGAGAGGGTTCTCGAGCGGCTCTCGCAAGTTACATTGCCCCCAGGGGTTGTGCCCCAAATGGGTACCGACTGGAGCCCGGTCGGCCAAATCTATTTCTACACGCTGCGCAGCACCAATCCCCAATATGATGTGATGGAGCTAAAGTCACTGGAAGACTGGGTTGTCGAGAAAAACTTCAAAGCCGTGCCCGATATCGTTGACGTTTCCAGCTTCGGCGGCCCCACGCGGGAATATCAGGTCCGTGTGGATCCCAATAAACTGATCTCCTACGGACTCAGTCTCGCCCAGGTCGAGCAGCAGCTCACAAACAACAACGCGAATGCGGGCGGCAGCTTTATCGAAAGTGGTTTGCAGCAAGTCAACATTCGGGAAGTGGGCCTGGTCACCAACGTTCAGGACATCGAGAACACAGTCATTACAACCAAGAACGACACTCCGCTCCGCGTAAAAGACATCGCCGTGGTCGCGCAAGGCCCGAAGATCCCGCTCGGACGATTCGCCCGAGCCATTCATCGCGAAGACGGCAAGATCATCGATAACGACGACGTGGTTTCAGGCATCGTGCTTCTGCGCAAAGGTGCGAATGCGGACGAAGCGCTTCGCGGAATCAACGCCAAGATCAAAGAGCTAAACGACCACATTCTGCCTGCCGGCGTAAAGGTCATCCCATTCATTGATCGCAGCGATTTGGTACGCTTCACAACGCATACGGTTCTCGAGAACCTCATCAAAGGCATCATCCTGGTCGTAATCATTCTCTTTCTATTCCTCGGGAATATCCGGGGGGCGATTATCGTCGCCCTTACGATCCCATTTGCACTCTTGTTTGCCGCGACAGGTTTGAGCCTAAAGGGTATTCCCGCAAACCTGCTGTCGCTTGGTGCGCTGGATTTCGGAATGGTCGTGGATGGCGCGGTGGTGATGGTCGAAAACATTGTTCGCCACTTGACCCTGCGGCAAAAAACAAATGCCTCAAAACCGGTGTTGGAGTCTATCCGGGAGGCCGCTCATGAAGTCCAGCGCCCCGTCTTCTATGCGATCGCCATCATTATCACGGCGTATATGCCCATTTTCACGCTGCAGCGGGTGGAGGGACGATTGTTCAAGCCCATGGCTTGGACAGTGTCGTTTGCGCTCCTCGGCGCTCTCGTATTCTCCATGCTCATCGCGCCTGTTCTGGCCAGTTTCTTCTTCCGCAAGGGAGTAACAGAATGGCGCAACCCGGTGATGGAATTTTTGAAAACAAGGTATCGCGATGCCGTCAGATGGGCGATCAAGCATCGCAAGATAACGCTCGGGGTGGCCGCTGTCGGCTCTGCCTGCGCCATTTATCTTGCTGTGGGCGGAGTGATTGGCTCTGAATTTCTGCCCCACCTGGATGAAGGCGCGCTTTGGGTGCGCGGCACTCTCGCTCCCAGCACGGGACCAACTCTGGGTATCCAGGTATCGAACCAGGCCCGCATTCTGCTTTGCTCCTTTCCTGAAGTTCCTCAATGCACCAGCCAGACAGGACGTCCCGATGACGGAACGGATACAACGGGCTTTTTCAATACCGAATACTTCGTGGATTTGAAGCCCAAGGAACAGTGGCGCCCCGCTTTTCACGAGGACAAAGATGAATTGATCGCCGCCATGGATCGCGAATTGGAAAAAATTCCCGGCGTTAGCTGGGGCTTTTCTCAGCCCATTGAAGACAACATGGAAGAAGCCGTCAGTGGCGTGAAGGGTGAGCTCGCTACGAAGGTCTATGGCGATGATCTGAAGGTTCTTGAGGATAAGGCCGATCAAATCGTGAACGTAATGCGCCAGGTGAAGGGAATCGAGGATCTTGGAGTCTTCCGCGCGCTTGGCCAACCCAACATCAACTTCACGGTGGATCGCCAGCAAGCCGCGCGCTATCAAATCAACGTCGCGGATATTCAGGATGCCATCCAAACCGCCGCCGGGGGCAATGCTCTCACTCAAGTTTTACAAGGCGAGGCGCGCTACGACCTGGTTCTGCGTTACCTTCCTCAGTTCCGCACAACGAAAGGAGCCATTGAAAACATTCGTCTGTTGTCTCCCACGGGCGAACGAGTCTCGCTCGCACAGTTGTGCAAGGTTCAAGAACAGGACGGCGGTTCGGAAATCTACCGGGAAGGAAACCAGCGGTACGTCGCCATCAAGTACAGCGTACGCGGCCGGGACCTTGGCAGCGCGGTCGAAGAAGCGATCAAGAAGGTAAACGCGCAGATCCAATTGCCGCGCGGCTACCACATTGACTGGGAAGGCGAATACGAAAGTGAAAAACGCGCCGAAGCACGGCTGGCCCTCATTGTGCCGCTAACTATTCTGGTGATCTTCCTCATTCTTTACACAATGTTTCGCTCGCCCAAGTGGGCCGCGCTCATCCTTGCTACCGTTGCGATGGCCAGCGTTGGCGGACTCCTGGCCCTCCTGCTCACCGGAACCCATTTCAGCGTTTCGTCCGGCGTCGGTTTCCTGGCGCTGTTCGGAGTCTCGGTTCAAACCGGCGTCATCATGCTCGAATACATCAACCAGCTTCGCGCCCGCGGCCACTCCATTGAGGATTCCGCGATTGAAGGCGCCGTCTTAAGACTTCGCCCAATCATGATGACGATGCTCGTGGCGACTCTGGGATTGCTGCCCGCGGCGTTGTCGCACGCCATTGGTTCGGATTCGCAACGGCCCTTCGCGATTGTCATCGTCGGCGGCCTGATGGTGAATTTGGCCATGAGCATCTTTCTTTTGCCCACGATGTATGTGTGGTTTGCCAGAGAAGGCGACAAGCTGCCCGAGCCGGAGGAAGAGTCTGAGGGCTAATCCCAGTGTTCAGCATTCCCGGAATATCCGCGGAGATTTGATTGCATCGGTGGTTTCAGCATTTGTTCTGGTTGCGAGCCCGGGATTTGGCAGGTGGCCGGTTAGAGGGGAATTACATACTTAACTCTCAGGGGGAGAGGCTTATGGAAAACGAACTGGAGTACACGATGACGCTGGAACGGAAGTATGAATTAACCAAAGAATTCGGCTTGGCGTGGTCAATTGTTATTTCCCCGGTTGAGTTTGCGCTGATGGATGCACTTAGCCTTCTTCACGAAGGGCTCAAGGCGCTCGCTCGAAGCTCCAAAATCTGAGAGGGATTCAGGTATATGAATCCCTGTTAGAGCGGGTACGGGAAGTCTGCGCTGATTCCAGACGCGATTATTCCAACTGTCGAAACAGAGAGTGAGAAAGGTGCGGAGCGGTGTTACACGGCCTCCTATTTCTTGCTGGTGGCATTCTGGCTTCGCTTTGGCTTTTTTTCATGCTGGCCGATTACGGTTGGGAACGAAAGAAGGGCCGCGGTCTGAACGCACAAGCCCGGCCCGGAACATTCGGGCTGCGATCGGAACGAGCTGAATATGAGTGGTATTCCTGGGCTCGGTATCTGGCGATTATTCTGCTCACATATATAAATACCGTAGGATTCCTCGATTCGCAGTCTCCGAACACGGGAAATTTGATTTCACCCATCCGTATGGTCCGCGCAGTCTCGATTGCGATTTTCTTCTCGATAGTCCTGCTGGTGATTGACAGCTATTGGGACCTGACGCGGCGGCGCGGATTAAGCGGAATTTATGCAAGCATCTTCTGGTCATACTTTTGGCTCAGATATCCCTCTCTGATCCTGGTCACAATAACTGCCACAAAGCGCGGGCTTCATTAGTGGACACCGCGAATTCGTTTTGATAGATTCACCGCCATCATGAAAAACAACTGTGTTTCCCGCCTCCGCGGCTCCGTCGCGATTTTGATTCTCCTTTTTGCTCATGGAGTAATGGCTGACGGAACATTCAGAATCAGGCGCTCTGGTCGCCGACATGATCAGCACCTATGACGGCATCCGCTGGGGCTCCGGCATCCCGCGTCAATTTCAGTACGAAAAATCCCAGAGCCGGATCGGCTGAGCATTGGCTGAATAAGCGTTGATGTAACGGCGAAGTTTGCGAGCCAGATCGGGGATCGAAGTGAAGACGCCGCGGGCGATGACTTCGCGAAAGCTGTTCACTATTCGGCACGGAGTGCCTCTACCGGATTCAGGGACGCAGCGCGCCGAGCCGGGATATAGCTCGCAAGCAGAGCGGACGTTATCAACACGGCGGAGACGGCGCCCAGAATCGAAAGATCCCACGAGCGAACACCAAAGAGGAGGCTGCGCATAAACATTCCGGCAGCTATCGAGCCAGGAAGACCGATAAGAAGTCCGATGAGGGTCAACTGACCAGCTTCTTTCAGAACGAGTTGGTATACAGAGCTACGCGTTGCACCCAGCGCCATCCGCACTCCAATTTCGCGGGTTCTCTGGCTCACTGAGTAGGCAATCACTCCGTATAGACCGACTATGCTAAGTGCCAGAGCGAGGACAGCGGATGCTCCTACCAGCCACGCCGAAGCTCGGTGCCAGTAAGCTGCGGGTGAGTTCTGAATTATTTCAGGCATGGTGGCGGCATCCGAGGTCACGATTCCAGGGTCAATTGTATGGATGGCGGCGATCAGCGAAGGCAAGACAGGTCCGGCTTCTTGCGACGCCCGAACTGCGATGGAAAAAGAGTGATCCGGCCCTTGATCGAAAGGGGTATATGCGACTGGCGTTGCAGGCTGATCCAATGCGTACTCTTTGACGTCCGCGATCACGCCTACGATCTGGATCGGGGGTTGCGACCCCTCTAGTTTTATGTCATGTGCATGATAAAAAAATTGCTTGCCTATGGGGTTTTCACCCGAAAAATAACGCCGCGCCAAAGTCTGATTGATAATCGCGACGAGAGGCGCCTTGGCGTTGTCGTTCTCATTGAAATCGCGGCCTCTCAGTAATCGGGCTTCCAGAACAGACAAATATCCTACGCTAACCACTTGGTGCCCGACCTCGTTATTTACGCCGAGACTTGGTCTCCCCACAAATCCTATCTGCGTAGAGCCTACACCGGAGAGAGGTAAATCCCTTGCGGTACCCGCCGCGGTAATGCCGGGTACGCTCTGGAGGCGGCTTACGACTTGTCTTTTCAGCGCGATCGCTTGCTCTCTCGTTGAATACATAGATTTTGGCGCGACAATCGACAGCGTTGCTACATGACTGGGGACGAATCCGATATCTACATGCAGCAACTCGTAGAAGCTTTTGGCAAGCAGTCCCGCACCCGACAGCAGCACCATAGTCGTAACCAGTTCCAGAACAACCAGTCTCGCTCCAAGGTGCCGCCAAACCGTTCCGGTGCCGCCGCGACCTCCCTCTGCCAAATCGGCGCGCAGGCTCGCGAATGGAAGCCGGAGCACCGGGGTGATTGTTAACAGAACCCCGGCAATTAGAACAAGCGCAGTTACGAATACTGTTACGTGCCAATTCCAAGCAAGCCCGCGCAGATAGGGCATGTAGTTCAGCATGTCAGTCGGGATCAATTTGAGCAGCATTCGCCGCGCAAATATTGCAGCGAACAGCCCCAACGCGCCGCTTACGGCCACTACAACGAGCGCCTCGGTGATGAATTGCTGTACCAGGCGTCCGCGGCCCGCGCCGAGCGCTGCACGCACGGCAAATTCACGCCGGCGGTTTTCAGATCGAGCTAGGAGAAGGCCCGTCACGTTGACGTATGCAATTAGCAGCAGCAACACTGCTCCGCCGAGGAGCGTAAGCAAAATTGGCTGAATGCCACCCAGGATCACGTGGCTTAGAGGAATGACATTCGCGCCTCGGTTTCTGTCCGGATCTGGGTGTTCCTTTGCCTCTCGTCCGGCAATGGCCTGCACGTCGGCCAATGCCTGTTGCAAGTTGACGCCGTCTTTCAACCGGGCCACGACGCCCATCGTTGCGCATCCGCGGCTTAATTTGCAGGCATCCCCGGCAAAAGGACGAAGCGTTGTCCAGAACTCTGTGGCGCCGGCCCGAGCGAACTGAAAGCTGCGCGGCAGCACGCCGATCACAGTATAAGATTCCCCATTCAGCATGACTGTTTTCCCCAGCACATCGGGACTTCCACCGAACCTAGTCTGCCAGGCGGCGTAACTCAAGACGACCGTCGACGGTGCTGCCAGCAAGTCTTCCTTGGCAGAATTGGCAGCGAACTCTCCTCCAAGAATCGGCGTAACGCCAAGAATCCGAAAGAACCCGTCTGTCACGCCAATTCCATTCACTTTATGTACGCTTCCTCGGTCTGACAGAACGAAATCCTCGGAATCGTCATAAGCAGCAATCGAAGCAAATTCGCTATTGGCGCGCTCCAGGTCCAGGTAATTGGGATAGGAATACCCCATTCGCTGGCCACCACGCGGTGACGTCTCGAACACACCCATAAGCCGCGACGGTTCGGGGTACGGCAAGGGCCGGATCAATGCTGAGTCCACGAAACCAAAGATCGCTACAGTGGCGGCAATGCCGAGAGAAAGCGTCAATATAGTTGTGATTGCGAATCCGGGCGCTTTCCACAATTGCCGAAAAGCAAATCTGGTGTCGGTCCAGATGCTCTCCAGTCCCGGCCACTGCCAGACTTCACGGCTGCGTTCTTCAATCAGCGTTATGTTGCCAAATTCGCGCTTGGCAACTATCTCTGCCTCCTCCCGCGCCATGCCGTCTTCCATCAGATCGGCGATCTTTTCGCCGAGGTGTTGCCGGATCGTCTCAGAGAATTCGTTGTAACGGCGGCGACGGGTAAGCAATTGTTTGAGCCAGCGCATGGGAAAACTCCTAAGACACAGGTTCACAAAGGGAGACAACTAATCATCTTCCGCCGCGCGCGTCTTTGTGTAGGCATCCAGAATTCCCGTGGCCGATGCCACCACGATCGGTCCCAGGACCAATCCGATCGCCCCGAACACGGCGACTCCGCCAATCACGCTGATGAAAATCAACAGAGTGTTTAGCCGCGTATGCCCGCTCAGCAGCAGCGGCCGCATCAAACTGTCAACCAAGCTCGTCAGTCCCGCACAGAGCGCCAGCAAGACAATCGCCCGGCCCCAATCTCCCATAGAAAATTGCCAGATCACCGCCGGCGCCCAGATCACCGCCGATCCGATCACAGGCAGCAGGGAAAAGAACGCCATGCCCGCTCCCCAGAACACGGGCGCGTGAATGCCCACAATCGCAAACGCAGTGCCGCAGATAATTCCTTGCACCGCCGCCACGACAAGACTCGTCGTAACGCTCGCGCGGATTAAATCCCGCGCGCGCCCAATCATCCGGTCGCGTGACGATTTTTCAAACGGCAACACGCCGTGAAGCACCTTCATCAAACCATCGCCATCGCGGAAAAAAAAGAACAGCGCGAACAGCGTCACGAACAATTCAAAGAAAAACTTCGCCGTATGCTCCAGCACCGCGCTCAATAATCCCGCTGCGCGCGTGCCGAGCGTCTCCCCCGCCTGGCTCACCAGCGAGGAAAGGTCCCTGCCCGTCCCACCCGGCGAATGCGATACCAGCCAGCTCCATGCGGTATTTACCCAAGGCATGTGGCCCTGCGCGAAGGCGGTCTGCATTCCAACCACGGCCTGAAACGCCTCCCGCACGAACAGCGTCGCCAGCCCCAGCGCGGGTAGGATCAGCAGACACGTCACGCCGAACGTGCTGCACGCAGCGGCGCGCGTACCCCCAATTCGCCGCACCAGACGCTCGTGCCAGGGATAGAACAGCACAACCAGGATGGCGGCCCAAGCGAGCGGAACCAGGAACGGCTCGAACACCAAGTACACAAGGTAGCCAATCAGAATTACCGCCGCGTAGAACAGCATGGCGGACAGTCGCTCGCGGCTGGTCTCGTGATCGGCGGAATCTTGGCGGGAAGCAGGCATCTTTGTCGGTGTGGAGGAACTCGCCTCGCCGCGCCAGTATATAATCGTTTCGCGCAGGAGTGGCGTTTGGTGAACGGGAGCTTGTTCCGCTATGTCCGAACCTGACGGCAAGCCGTCCGCTGACAAGATGATGGATTCAGCGCGCTGCAAGCACGTTCACAAACGGCTCATCGCGAAAGACGAAGACGCCGAATATTGGGAGTGCTTCGACTGCGGTGAAATTTTCGAGCCGGGCGAAGACGGTGGCGTGGTAAATCTTGACGGTTCGCTTTCCGACGCTTAAATCAAATTACTTAATCTGGCGTTTTTGAATCAGGCGCTCGACTTCCGCCTTGGGCACATCGTAAAGGGTGTGCTGATCATCTTCCTCTTCCAGGCGCTCCTGAAGATATTGGGCGGCGATATAGCTGGCCTCGCGGTCGGAAAGATCTCGTCCCGTGCGCACGCGAAAATCGTAGAACGCGGTGTGCGCCAAACCGACCACAACGGCGCGGCCATCCACGAAAAATTTTGTGTCAATTGTATCGGCATGCCGTGTGGCGATGCCATTCCACATGTGCGAGAAGCGGCAGTGATAGACCTGATCGGTCAGTTTTGAGGGCACGTCGAACGCGCCGACAAAATCGCTCATCGCGCCGAGGTTGGGTACAGTGGCTGAATATGGGCTCATAGGCTAAATTTCGCTGAAAACTAAAACTATTATTTTCGCGCCCCCACGACCACAGGCTGGCCTGCCGCGGAATTCTGCGATTGCGCGTAGCTGCGCACCGCGGCTCCTACTCCCGCGCCCGGCGAAGTGCGGAAGCCCTGATCGAGCAGGCACTTTTCCAGCGCCGCGAGCAACAGCAGAACGTTCTTGCTCTGGCTGGCGAAACCCATCAACCCGAGCCGCCACATCTTGCCCTTCAGCGGGCCGAAGCCTCCGGCGATCTCAATGCCGAATTCGGCCAATAATTGTTTGCGAACCTTCATGTCGTCCACGCCATCGGGAACGCAAGCGGAGGTGACGGTCGGCAAGCGGTCGGCCGCTTCCGGCACGAAACAGGAAAGACCCATCGCTTCGATGCCGGCGATCAGCGCCTGCTGATTCTGGCGGTGGCGCTCCCAGCGCGCTTCCAAACCTTCTTCCACGACCATGCGCATTGCTTCGCGCAGCGCGAACAAAAGCGAAATGGGCGGCGTATGGTGATAGAGACGCTCGCTGCCCCACATGCTCATGGTGTTCGTGAGATCAAAATACCAGCTCTGCACCTTCGTTTTGCGCGCGCGGATAATTTCCTCGGCGCGCGGGCTGACGGTGATGGGGGCCATACCCGGCGGGCAGCTCAAGGCTTTTTGCGTTCCGCTAAAACAAATATCCACGCGCTGCTGGTCAACGGCGAGAGGGATTCCGGCGAGTGTCGCAACAGCATCCACGATCAGGAGCGCGCCAAGCTCGTCGGCAACTTTGCGATAATCGTCAAGGTTTTGCACCACCCCAGTGGAAGTTTCTCCATGCGCCAGGCCGACAAATTTAATTTTGCGGCCTTTGCCGGCGCGGCGAATGTCGTCCAGATCCACGGTGTGGCCGTAAGGCGCCCCCACGCGGATGATCTTATCGGTGGCGCGCTCGGCAATGACGGCCATGCGCTCGGAAAACCATCCATTCACGCAGACGATGGCCTCATCGCCCGCTTCAAGTGGATTCAAGACGGCTGCCTCGATGCCTCCCGAGCCGGAAGCGGAAATGGGAAAAGTAATTTTGTTTTCGGTCTGGAAAACGTAACGCATGAGGTCGGCGATGTCCGGAATGAGCACATCGTTAAACCACGGGTCCATGTGTCCCACGAGCGGCGTAGCCAGGGCGCGGTAAACGCGCGGGTCGCAGGACGACGGGCCTGGAGTCATCATGAGCCGGTTGGGCGGATTCAAGTCCCCGACAAGGGGTTTACTGATGCTGGGTTTTATCATGGCGCTATACACCTCAATACTGAACTTCGTTATGAACGCATTCCCTGAGACTCTTTAGTGTCTCTAAACAAGAGGTTTGCGGTCAACCTCCAATATGGACTTCCCGCGCCCGATACCCTGCTTTTCGTAGGGGCCGGGCTGCGACCTTCCATCCGACTCCACACACATCACTATTAAGTAATCTACTGCAGTGGTATCCTATCTCCACTTTACAAACCTCGCCGCGCCAAATGACCGGCAGGAGACCGCAATGAGACAACGAAAAGCAATCACAGCAGTCGCCGTCATCACGCTAAGCGTCCTCACATTCTGCGCACCGGCCGCAAATGCGCAGGCGTGGAAGCCGAAACACCATCCACCGCCGACCGCGGCGCCAAACGCAATCACTCAGCCGCCACCGGCGCATGAAGTTGACCTGACGTGGATCGCCAGTACATCCACCGTGACCGGCTACAACATCTATCGCGCCACCGTATCCGGCGGCCCCTACACGCAAATCAATACGCAACTGATTGCGAATACCGTGTACGCAGACCTCAGCGTCCAAGCCGGAATCACCTACTACTATGTTGTGACCGCGGTGGACACCACACAGCTCAACTCCAGCACACGAAAATATCTCGAATCGGCGTATTCCAATGAAGCCAGCTTCACAATCCCTAGTCCGTAATCCGCAGCCCAACCCCTCTAAGGCTTACAGCCAGCCTGCGCCTCTTCTTCTACAAATTGGAGATCATGGAGGACGGTTTGGTCGTGGTCCTTTGGGGAACGCTATGGGCGCGTGTCGTTAAGGCGCACAACCAAGGTGGGCTGTGGTGTCAAAACCTCCGCTTGTCGGCCGCGTTCCTTTAAGAACGTTACGTGTGGAACTTGGCCGGCAACCGCATCAATTTGAGGATTCTGTATCGAGGAGCGGGACTCGTTCTAATAGGCCTCAATTCTCGGAAGGATATAGTTCACGCCTTCGTCCAAAGAGCGGAAGACGCGTACTCCGTGTTCACCCGCGCTTTCACGAAGCCGCGCAAATTTTTCCGCGAGCTCAGCAGAGGCGTCATCCGCGACAACAAAGGCGCGACGCGAATTGGAATCGAATACGTTCGTCTGAGCGATACTGTGAATATCCGCATCGGTGACTTCAAGATGGGTCAGGTGAGTAAAATCGGCCAACTGGGAAAAACTGGGATCAAAATCAGGATCCTTCAGCAATCTCTGCATGTGCCCGGCGAGATCGTTTGACGTCAGCACGCCGGAGACAGTGCTCATGACAAGTTTCCGTTCTTTATCAATGTGGTAAAACGCAGCCATATCCCTTGCTTTCCTTTCACACGGCAAAATTTGGGGTAAGAGTTAAACGTTTGCCGGGGTAATTAGGTTTCAGGTAATTTCCGCGCCGTGCAATATTCGCGGTGTGCTGAGGATCGATTCCGCGTGGTGAATAGGGACCGACGGGAATGGGCGAGTCGCGGCCCCTACGATTCGCCCGCGGCGGGAGCGGAGGGATGCTACCAACGCGCGAGGAGATAATAAATTCCAGCTCCAATCGCGGCGGCTCCGGGGATGGTGAGCAGCCAAGCCCAAACGATGCGGCGGGTGACTCCCCAATGAACGGCCGTGAGGCGGCGAGCAGCGCCGACGCCGACGATAGCTCCGGTGATGGTGTGCGTGGTGCTGACTGGGATGCCGAAGTGCGCGGTGCCGATGAGCGTAATGGCTCCAGCGGTTTCCGCGGCGAATCCGCCGAACGGCGTGAGCTTGGTGATGCGCTGGCCCATGGTTCTCACAACGCGCCAGCCTCCGGCCATGGTGCCGCAACCCATGGCGAGATGGCAGGAAATGACTACCCAGAACGGCACGGAATAAGTCTTGAGAAGGCCGCCGGCAACGAGCGCGGTGGTGATGATGCCCATACTTTTTTGCGCGTCATTCGTGCCATGGCCGAGGCTGTAGGCCGCCGCGGAAAAGATTTGAAGGCGGCGAAACCAGCGGTCCACTCTGGACGGCGACTGTTTGCGGACGGCCCAACTGGTGACGATGGTGACGAGAATGGCGACGAACATTCCGATGAAGGGCGCCAGGAAAATGAAGAGGATGGGCATGGTCCAACCGGAAAGAATGATGGCGCCGAAGCCCGAGCAGGCTATCGCGGCGCCTCCGTAGCCACCCATGAGCGCGTGAGATGAACTGGTGGGCAATCCGAGAATAAGCGTGAAGAGATTCCATGCGATGGCGCCGAGAAGGCCGGCGATGAGTACTTCCTCGTTGACGGAACTGAGGTGAACCATCCCCGTGCCGATGGTCTTGGCAACGGCGGTGCCGAAGACGAATGCGGCGATGAAATTCCAAAAGGCAGCCCAGAGGACGGCGTATCCGGGAGTGAGCACGCGAGTGGAGACGACGGTGGCGATGGAGTTGGCGGCGTCATGCCAGCCGTTGGAGAAATCGAAGGCAAGAGCGATGGCGACAATCAAGATGACGAGATGAAAACTACTCACGGTGTGACTCCGGGATCCCCTCTTTTCCCGGCGCTAAGGGAAAAGTAGATCCGCCGTCCGCCCTCGCGGATTGAGGGACAACAAAAGTATCCGGCAATGCTCACGCGTTTTTCAGAGTTACGGTTTCAATTACGTTGGCGACGTCTTCGCATTTGTCCACGGCTGCTTCGATGACTTCAATGATTTCCTTCCACTTGATGATTTGAACGGGATCTTTTTCCTCGTCGAACAGATTGGCGATGAGGATGCGTGAGAGCCGGTCACTTTCATTCTCGAGGCGGTTGATCTCGATGCACTTTTCGAGGACGCCATCGTGCTTGTTGAGGGCTCGAACCACGACGACAACCTCACGCGTGGCGTCATATAAAACCTGAGCCAGGTCGGCAATGCCGGGGCGCACATGGGCAATTTTGTAGGTGACCATGCGGCTCGCGGCGGCGTCAATCAGATCCAGCACGTCGTCAATGCGGCTGCCGAGCGATTGAATATCCTCGCGGTCAAACGGCGTGACGAAGGATTGGTTCAGCCGGGTCAGAAGCGTGTGGGTTAGATTGTCACCCGCGTGCTCGAGATCCTTGATGCGCTCGGCGTATTTTTCGGCGCCATCATCCTTCCGAAACATTTCCAGGAGAACCTGGGCGCCCTGGTGAATGTTTTCGGCAAGCGCATTAAACATTTCAAAGAAATTGTCCTCGCGCGGCATTAAGCGCCTGAGCAAACTTGGCATGTCAGGTTCGACCCCTGTCTGGAAGGTGATTGAGGGGGTGACTATAGCCGAAGTCGCGAAGTGCGGCAAGAATGGAGGGCTCTCGGTAGTGGGTCAGTTTGAATTTGACAGGCCGGAGTTCCGTTCCCAACCCGTTTCAAGAAGCGGCAGCGAGGGAAGAAGAATAAGTCGGCTAGAAAGCACTGAGAAGCGCTGCGACTGTAGCGAATCCCGCCGCGAGTGCGCTCCACTTAGCTGCGATTTTGTTAAGTCTGGCGGATTCAAGCAATGCGGCTTCAAGCGCGTCGATATTCACGTGCGCCACAAGGACATGTTCTTCGGGATTGTCACCGATGGAGGCAGTCGGCGGCTCTTTTGCGACTTCCTTTTGACGAGATGAGAGCAACCAATAGTACGCAGCAGCCCCGGAACAAAGAGCGATCGCAAGGGCCAGCGCTGAAATAATTAGGTGCATACTCCTTTGCTGCATAGAGTCTTTATGGTGCGCTAGATGCGCTTCCGCTTTTTCCCTACGGGCAATTCGGATGCCAAATCGTACCATAAGTCAGGGCCAGTAAATTCAAACTGACCCACTACCGGGCTCTTTTATCTTGGCATGATCATCCAGCAACGCATTCCGGCTCAGACAGAGACAAAAAGTCCCCGGCATGCAAAAGGTACCTGGTGATGAAGCGCGCCCACGCAGGCGGAGGGAATACCGGTTTTCGAGTATCCAATTGATTTCGCAGAGGATAAGTGATGCTTCCAAATGAATTTCCGAGTGGCACAACAGTTGCCCCACGAATGGTTGGGTCCAGCCGCAATCCATGTAGGAAGGAACCAGCCATGAAGACCAAGATCGTACTTAGTGCAACCATTCTGGTCATGACATTGATAGGGATAGGGGCGACGGGGCGGGCAACACCGATATCTCACGTTGCTTTGGTGCAAAGCCAGCAATCTCCCGAGCAGTCTAAAACCGTGAGCGGAAAAGTGACAATAGTAATGGACAACTCCGTTACGCTTGAGACGAAGGCCGACAATGGAGATCCTGAGACGCGCCAATTTTCGACTGACGGGAATACGAAAATCGAAGGCAGCCTGATGGTGGGAGTGAGCGCCACTGTCGAATACCACACAGATGAGACTGGCAAGAACATAGCCACGCGAATTGTCGTAGCGGCCCAGTAGCCCAAAGCATGAACGATTGAGGGCGCAGACCTGATATTGGAGGCCTGCGCCGGCCTTTTTTGCCATGCGTTTCGCCTACCTCAAAATCCTCCTACTGGCTGCTCAAAAGCTATTTATTTCCAATGGGATAGCGGAAATTCCGTAAAGGCGCGCCGCGCGATTTCCTACAGTCTTTCTTGGAGTTACTCTTTGGATGTCGCCGAGCGCGCTCCAATGGCCCGGAACCGAAAGGAGACCGCATCTAATGGAATAGATAAGCGCTTCGTTCGGGCGAGGGGGAAATTTGAAAGCGCTGGGATCTAGGAAGTTCGCCGCGATCGGCGTGCTCGCGGCACTGTATTTCCTCGCAGGCAAACTTGGGCTGGCGCTGGCGGTGGTGCACGCGAGCGTTTCGGCGGTTTGGCCGGCGACGGGTATAGCTCTGGCTGCGTTTCTGGTTTTGGGCTATGACGCGTGGCCCGGCATTCTACTTGGCGCGTTCCTGGTGAACCTGACGACCGCCGGCTCTGTAGCGACTTCTGTAGGAATCGCCATCGGGGATACGCTGGAAGGATTCATCGGCGCGTACCTTGTGAACAGGTTCGCGCACGGCCGCAATGCGTTTCTCCGCACGCAGGACATTTTTAAATTCACATTTTTTGGAGCGGTGTTGAGCAGCACGATCGCCGCCACGATCGGCGTAACCAGCTTGTCTCTGGGAGGGTACGCATCGCGGGCGAATTACCGGCCGTTGTGGCTGACGTGGTGGCAAGGCGACACCGTCGGCGCAATTATTGTGACCCCCCTTCTGCTGTTGTGGATCGCAAATCCCCGCGTGCGTTGGAACTGGGATCAGATTGCGGAGGCTACCGCGCTGTTGACTCTTCTGGTGCTGGTGGGCATGACGATTTTCGGCGGGTTGTTGTCTTCCGGGATAAGAAACGAGCCAACGGAGTTCTTATGCATTCCGTTCTTGATCTGGGCCGCGTTGCGGTTCGGCCCGCGCGAGGCAGCCACGGCAATCGCGACCCTGGCGGGCATCGCCATCTGGGGAACGATGCGGGGCAACGGACCATTCGTGCTGTCTGGGCGAAACGAATCGCTCCTTCTCTTGCAGGCATTTATGGGCGTAGTGGTGATCATGACGCTGGTGCTGGCGGCCGAAGTCGCGGAACGCAAAGATTCGATGGAACAGATCCGGCAAATGGCATTGAGCGATCCACTGACGGGCCTGGCAAATTACCGTCGGCTGGTGGAGGTGCTGGATTCGGAGATCACGCGGTACGGGCGAACCGGGCGGCCCTTCTCGGTGCTGGTGCTGGATCTGGACGGACTGAAAAAGATCAACGATCTCCACGGGCACATTGTGGGCAGCCAGGCATTGTGCCGGCTAGCGGATGTTCTGCGGGCGCGTTGCAGGGCGACCGACGTAGCCGCGCGCTACGGCGGAGATGAATTCGTTGTGGTGCTGCCAGAATCGGAAGATGAGGGAGCGCAAAACGCCGCGTGGCGCATCCAGGAGCACGTTGCGAATAACCGGGAAGAGCCGAGAATTTCCGTAAGCGTAGGGGCTGCGGTTTATCCGCGGGATGGCGAGACGATTTCAGAGTTGTTAAGCGCTGCGGACCGGGTATTGTATGAGAGAAAGGCAGAAAAAGGCTTGGAGGCACCGGCAAAAAGCCGGCGGACGGCTGCTAAATCCGCGTGATCCCACCCTTTATACAGTTCTTCAGGGCGAAGGGGCGGGCGGGTCGTAGATCCACCCCTTCGCAGACTTAGGCAATGTCTCGCGGTGCGACAACTTCACTGGGCTACTTATTGCAACACTGATCGCCATCCGGCGGCGGAGGGGGAGGCGTGGTGCCTGTTCCGCCTCGGCCACCGCGGCCCGCTGTGTCACCGGTGTTGGCGCGTTCGCGCTGAAGCTCGAGCATGTCTGCGCCGTCCTGGCCAGAGCCGAGGAGCCAACGGCTAAAGTAATTCATGCGCGCCCAGGTGATGTAGTCCGCATCGGGGCCGTAGGCGTGACGCTGGCCGGGAAGGACGAACATGTCAAACCGTTTGCCCGCGCGGATGAGCGCATCGGCGAGGCGCATGGTATTGGCCATGTGGACATTGTTATCCATATCGCCGGTGGTGAGCATGAGATGGCCCTTGAGGTTTTTGGCGAGCTCTGAATTCTTATCAATGTTGTAAAGGAATTTGACGGTGCCATCTTTCTCCGTTTCTTCCTTCACGCCGTCATATTTCTCGCTCCAATATTTGTTGTAGACGTTGTTTTCGTGATTGCCGGATTCCGACCACGCCACCTTGAAGAAATCGGGGTATTCGAGGATCGCCGCAGCGCTCATGAATCCGCCGCCGCTGTGTCCCCAGATGCCGACGCGGTTGATATCAATATAAGGATGCTCGGCGGCAAGCTGTTCGGCCGCGGCTTTCTTATCGGCGAGACCGTAGTCGCGCAGATTGCCGTAGCCGAAAGTTTCGTACCACAGGTCACGGTTCGGGTTGCCGCCGCGGTTGCCAACTTCAATGACGACGATGCCGAGATTAGCGAGGGCGATGCTGGCGCTGCGGGGCGTGAAAGTCTTGTTGACGCTTTCGGTTTGCGGCCCCGGATAGACGTATTCGATGAGCGGGTATTTCCTGTTGGGATCGAAATCGAAAGGCTTATACATCTCGCCGTAAATGTCGGTGATGCCGTCGTCGGCTTTCACGTGGAACGGCTCCGGGAATTTGAAGCCAGCTTCGAGCAGGCGGTGAATGTCCGTCGTTTCCAGTTCGGCGACGGGCGCGCCCTGATTATCGAGCAGTACCGACTTCGGCGCTGTATCCACGCGAGAATACGTGTCAATAAAATACTTGCCGTCATCGGGAGCGGCGGCGGCGTGGGAGAAATTTCCGGGCGTGAGAAGCTTCATGCCGGTGCCGTCGAAGTTCACACGATAAAGGTGATCGTAGTAAGGATCTTCTTGGGACTCGCGACCATTGGCGGTGAAATAGAGAACGCGAGCTTTATCGTCAATGGAAACGATCGCGTCCGTCATATATTCGCCCGAGGTAATCTGATTCTTGAGAGTACCGGCGCCATCGTAAAGATAATAATGGCCCCAACCGTCGCGCTCGGACCACCAGAAGAGTTCCGCGCCGTTGTTAATTTGGCGCAGAGGTTTTACGTCAATGAAAACGTTGGCGCGCTCCTTAATGAGCGTCTTGGAAGTGCCGGTAGCGGTGTCCGCCACGCAGACATCCACGCGATGCAGATCGCGGCTGGTGCGCTCAAAGTAAAGCTTGTCGGAAGTGTCGGCGAGCCACACTTGCGTGATTCCGCCGAACATTCCCATGCCGCCGCCTCCGCCGACACCGATATTTTCCTGCTGTTCTTCGCGCATCTTGTTGGTGATGCGGTCGGTGGAAACTTGAACCGTCTGATCCTTGAATGACGCAGCCTGGATGGTGACGCGCTGCTTGGTGGCGACATCGAAAACGTAAACATCGAACTGCGGCACATTTTCCTCGCCGGGCATGGCGTAGCGGTAAGTTTCCAGAGTGGGCCGCGGATTCGCGAGCGTGTGAATGACCCACAGGTCGGCGACTTTGCGTTCGTCCGCGCGCGTGGTGCTGAATTTCTTGGAATCCTTCGACCACTGAATGCCGATGGATGGCGTGCGGGGCCCGGCTTTGTTCTTATCGTTGCGCTGATCGCGCCGGAGCATTTGTTGTTCTTCGTCCAACAAGACGCGGGCGTAGCTGTAGTGGTCTTCCCCGTCGGTGGTGAGCTGCGTTTCAACAACGCTCGCATCACCGGGGGTTTTTCGCGCTTTCTTGTAATTGTCCTGGTCCATCATGTAGAGGTTGAAACCGCGGGCGAAAACAATTGTCTTGCCGTCGGGCGAAATGGAAGAGGCCCAACGCGGCCGCGCCGGCGGCGGATCAAACTTGTCCAGGCGCGTGACCTTGCCGGTTGCCAGATCCAGTTCGAAATAAATGGTGCGAGTGTTTTCCGTGGGAGGGGCTCCGGCGCCGGCCGCGCCACCGCGGCGTCCACCCTGACCCCGGCCGCCCTGCACTTGTGTTTGATTTTCTTCCTGATTGGTCTCGTCCGTAGTCGTCTCCGCCTTTTTTTCCTCGTTGGGAATTACCGCGTCTTTGGAAACCTGGGCGTCGAACGTCAGGACGGTGTCCTTTTTTGCGAGCTTGAGGTTGCGAATGGCCAGATGCTGAGAGTCATAGGGCAATCCTGTGAGCAGCGAAAGCTGAGCGGCGACCTTCGCGTTATCGAACAATGGCGTTTTGGATTTCCTCGCCGGATCCACGAGCCAGTAGCGCATTCCTTCAGGCGTTTCGTAGCTGTACCAGAAACGGTCGGAGAGCTCGAACCAATGTGGGGTGACGGTGGTATCAAAAACGAGCTTGCCAATTTTCGCGACTGACCAGCGCGAAGCGAGATCCCAATTGGGGGCGACGGACGCCGCGCTTTGCGTTTGCGACGCGCCCGAAGAAGCCGGGCGCCCTGAGCCAGAAGGCTCGTCACCATAACGGTGCTCACGAAAAGAATGACCAAAAGGGCCGGCAACGCGAGCCGGTAACTGCCAAAAGAATTTCGTGAAAGACGGCGATTCATAAGTTGACTTCCTCCTGAGCGGATCGCTCTGATTCTCCATTCTTAGAAAAATGAGCCACAGTAGGACGGCGGATGCAGACTGTATCGCGGAAACGGCGTTTTCGCCAGAGGTGTATGCGAAAGGACTATCCGCGGTAGTTGACGCGAGCCAAACTCGGAAGGAGCTAGTCAAGCCCTGGAATTCCACAGGGGGTTTCGGAGCGCCAGTGATTTGGATGTAGAATGAAAGTTGAGAATTAGCCTCGGAGGTTTTCCGGATGAGCGCCACGCCACAAAATTTCGTGCAGACCGACGAATTGAAGATGGTTAAAGAAAAGGCCCGGCTGTTGCGCATCCATTCGATGCGTATGACGACGGCAGCAGGATCCGGGCATCCGACCTCCTGCCTTTCGGCGGCCGAGATCATGGCCTCGGTATTTTTTCATGCGATGCGCTTCGATCCGAAGCATCCCAATGCGATTGAAGGCGACCGTTTCGTGCTTTCGAAGGGGCATGCGGCGCCGATTCTTTATGCCGCGTTGGCGGAATCTGGGGTTTTCCCCGTTTCAAGGCTGATGACGCTGAGGCAAGTAAATAGCGAACTCGAAGGACACCCGACTCCGCTGATCCCGGGCGTGGACGCGGCGACGGGATCGCTCGGGCAAGGGCTTTCGGTCGGCGCGGGGCTGGCGCTGGGCGCGAAGCGGGCGGGATCATCCGCGCGCATTTATGTGTTAATGGGCGACGGCGAAATGGCCGAAGGCAACGTGTGGGAAGCGGCGGCGTTCACCGCACATGCGGGAATCACGAATATTGTGGCGATCGGCGACGTGAACGCGCTGGGACAGAGCCAGCGAACGATGTATCAACACGACATGGAAGTGTACCGTTTGAAGTTTGAAGCGCAAGGGTGGCGCACGGAAGTGATTGACGGGCATGATGCCGCGGCGGTGATGGCGGCGCTGGATCGCGCGAAAGAAAATACCGGCCGTCCCACGGCCATCATGGCGCGCACAATCAAAGGCCAGGGCGTGAGCTTCCTGGCGGATAAGGACGGCTGGCACGGCAAGCCGCTTTCTCCGGAACAACTCGAAAAGGCGCTGGCCGAAATGGGCTCGCCGATCCCGCCGGTGATTCCGGATGATGGCAAATCCTACGCGCGCACGTCGCTTCCCGTTCCGCCGGATTTTCCCGCGCCAGCCGCGCCGGAATATAAGGATGGCGAGCAGATTGCAACGCGCGAGGCGTATGGCATCGCGTTGCGCAAGTTGGGAGCCGTGAATCCTCAAGTGGTGGCAGTGGATGGCGACGTGAAGAATTCAACATTTTCCGAGACACTCGAGAAAGCATATTCCGACCGGCTCATCGAAGGCTACATCGCCGAGCAAAATATGGTGGCGCTATCGGTCGGTCTGGCGGCGCAGGGAGTGGTGCCGTTCGCGGCGACGTTTGCGTGCTTTCTTTCGCGCGCGTACGACCAAGTGCGCATGGCCGCCGTCAGCCGGAGTTCGATTAAATTGTGCGGCTCGCACTGCGGCGTGAGTATCGGAGAAGACGGGCCCTCACAGATGGGCTTGGAGGATCTGGGGATGTTTCGCGCGATTCCCGGCGCGACGGTGTTCTATCCGAGCGATGGAGTTTCCGCCGAACGGCTGACCGAGATTGCCGCGCGAACGCCGGGGATCAGTTACATCCGCACGTCGCGGCCCAAGACTGTAATCCTTTATTCCGCGAAAGAAGAATTTCCGGTGCCTGGCTTTAAGGTGATCCGGCAAAGCGCGGATGACGCGGCGACGATTATCGCGGCGGGCATTACGGTTCACGAAGCGTTGAAGGCTTACGACCAGCTCAAAGCGAAGGGAATTTCGGTCCGCATCGTGGATCTTTACTGCGTGAAGCCGCTGGACGGCGCGAAGCTCGGAGTGGAAATTCGCGCTGGGCATGGGAAGCTCGTTACCGTCGAAGACCACTACCACGAAGGCGGATTGGGTGAAGCGGCGATCGCCGCGCTGGGTGATGCAAACGCGTGGCCTACCGCTTTGAAGAGATTGGCTATAGATCGAGTGCCTCATTCGGGCAAGGCGGACGAGTTGCTCGATAAATTTGGGATTTCGGCGCGGCACATTGTAGCGGCTGTTGAATCGCTGAAATAGCAGCAGCAAAAGACCGCAGAGTTACAAAAACCAGTTACAGATTCAAGGGAAGGCGCGTAAACGATGGCGGAAAAACTCGTTCTTGTTGGTGTGATTCCAGAAGTGATTGTCATCGGGCCGCGCGACCAAGTTGAGTGGCTTTCCGATGCGGGTAATTTGAAAGTGGAATTTGATCCCAACCGCTGCCCGTTTTCCTCGAATGTCTTCCAGGCGCCCGCTGGGGCGAATATCAAGAGCGGCCCGCCGCGGCCGGGGGGAAATGCCGGCTCGTACAAATACCGCATCTTCCTGAATGACCAGCGAATCGGAGTGGGTGAAGTTTTACTTCGGGAAGAGTGAACGGCGCGCAGGAACTAGTTGCGGGCGGTACGCGGACTTTCGCGCGACTGGCTGAGGTCACGGCGGACAAGAACAAGTTGATCGGCCGCCATAGGGCGATCCGGAGCCAGCGTGATTGTCGAGAAGCGCTGGGGAAATTCCGCACGCGAATCCAGTTTCAGACCCATTTCACTCAAGAGCTCGGCGGAAAAATTCGGATCATCCCGGCGATCCGCTCCCCAAAACCATAACCGCTCTTCATTGAGCTGCAGGAAGCGCAATACGCGTTCAAGTTTTCGCAGGGCGTGCGGACGTGACGGTGCCAGGAAATAAAGGGACAGTTCCCATTTTTGCCTAGCGAAGCGCGCGCGGATGCGCACACTTTGTTTCCCTGCTTTGTTCTTTTCCACGCTGCAACGATATTCGTTGCGCGCGCCGCCGGTCTTCCGCCGGATGTTCGTTTTGCCCGCCATCAGCGCCTCGATTGATTGTTGGATGCCTCTTGTGCGCTTCAGTATGCTTTCGCGCGCAAGTATACGGCCAACTGGCCACGGTGTTGGCGGCAAGACGATAGAGTGGCGAAGAGGGGCGGGAAGGAACTCGGCAAACGAGGTTGCCGCGCCTGCGTGCCGGTGCCATAATCTTGGTTTCAACACAGAGCCGCGATGCGGCGCGGTGTATCGGGGGACCAATGGCACTTCGAGATGGATGGCTGGAAAAGCGGCTGGCCACGGCGGGCACCAACGGAACGCGCAATGTTTCGCAGATGCACTATGCGGGGCTCGGCGTGATCACCGAGGAAATGGCATTCGTTGCCGGCCGAGAGCGGCTCACACCAGAACTAGTGCGCGACGAAATTGCGCGCGGCCGCGCAATTATTCCCGCCAACATTCATCACAAATCACTTGAGCCCATGGGAATCGGCGTCGCGTTCAATTGCAAGATCAACGCCAACATTGGAAATTCCGCCGTCACCAGCGAAATTGCGGCCGAGTTGGAAAAGTTGCACCACTCCGTGCACTACGGCGCGGATACCGTGATGGATCTTTCGACCGGCGGCGACATCCCCACCATTCGCAAAGCCATTATTGACGCTTCGCCGGTGCCCGTCGGCACGGTGCCGATTTATGAGGCTGTTTCGCGGGTGAAACGCGCGGAGGACTTGACGGCCGCGCTGATGCTGGAAGTGATTGAAGAACAAGCCGAGCAGGGTGTGGACTACATGACGATTCACGCCGGCGTGATGGCCGAATTTGTGCCGCTCGTGCGGCAGCGGATCACTGGAATTGTGAGCCGCGGCGGCGCGATCATGGCGCAGTGGATGAATTTTCACAAAAAAGAAAACTTCCTGTACGAGTGCTTCGACGATATTTGTAAAATCTTCAAGAAGCACGACGTGAGTTTTTCTCTGGGTGATGGATTGCGGCCGGGAAGTCTGGCGGACGCGAGCGATGCCGCGCAATTTGCGGAGTTGCGCGTGCTCGGTGAACTGACGAAGAAAGCCTGGGAGCACGACGTACAGGTAATGATCGAAGGCCCCGGCCATGTGCCGATGGATCAGATCGAGCTGCAAGTGAAAAAGGAAGTCGAGTTGTGCCACGAAGCGCCTTTCTATACGCTGGGTCCGCTCGTCACGGATATTGCGCCGGGCTACGACCACATTACAAGCGCGATTGGCGCGGCGATGATTGGAATGTACGGCGCGGCGATGCTGTGCTACGTCACGCCGAAGGAACACCTCGGGCTGCCGAACGCGGAAGATGTGAAGCAGGGCGTGATCGCTTACAAGATTGCCGCGCACGCGGCGGATGTGGCTCGGCACCGTCCCGGCGCGCGCGACCGCGACGATGCGCTTTCCTACGCGCGCTTTCTTTTCGATTGGAACAAGCAGTTTGAGCTTTCGCTTGACCCCGAAACCGCACGGCGCATGCATGACGAAACTTTGCCTGACGATTTCTACAAGGACGCCAAATTCTGTTCGATGTGCGGGCCGAAATTCTGCTCGATGAATATCACCCAGGTGGCGGAAGGCCATGCGGGGCAAGATCAAGCCGAGCGGCAGGAGCGGTTCGTGCAGCTGCTGGCCAAGGTTCAGAAATAATTTGGAACACGTACCTTCAAAACCTGACGCAGCATCCAAGTCTATTGTTTGAGACATCTTGACAATAGGCGAATAAAAGGCGAACATCCTCAAGCTTGTATTCCACTTTAAGGAGCAGCATACATGCCCATGAATCAAGGATTACTTGGAGAATTCGACCACGAAATGGTTGGCACACGGAAGACGCTGGAACGCATTCCGGAAGACAAATTTGACTGGGCTCCGCACAAGAAATCCATGCCCCTCGGCAAACTGGCGCTGCACCTGGCTCAACTTCCTGGATGGGTCAAGGAAACGATGACGCTGGACTCGCTGGATATCGGCAAAGACGCGCCGCCGCCACCGGCGAAGAACCGTGCGGAAATTCTGGCGCTTTTTGATAAGAACGTCGGCGTAGCACGTGGAATTCTTCAGTCCTCCACGGACGACGCGCAGTTCTTCAAGCCCTGGTCGCTGATGAACGGCGGGACTACGATACTCACGCTTCCGAAGATTGCGGTGCTACGCGGGTTCGTTTTCAATCACACAGTTCATCACCGGGCACAATTGGGAGTTTATCTGCGGTTGAACGACATTCCCGTGCCTTCGATCTACGGGCCTTCTGCGGACGAAAATACATTTTAACTCGCTGAAGAATGCCGCGGTGCGGTCCTAGCGAGACTCGTGGGGCGCAGCAAGTAGCGCCCCCCACGTCCCCTTTCTTGGATATTGTTCGCCGTGAGTTCTCGTATTCGATCGGATTCCGATGGCTGAAACACAACAAAACGAAAAACTCCGCGAAGAATTCAACCGCTGGGCTGAAGCCGGGCGCGGCGAAGGCATGGAGCGGGACCATCTGCCGATTGTTCTGCCGATGCTTGCGAAAATGGATTTGCGTGCGGACGAGAACGTTCTCGACGTTGGCTGCGGCTCGGGCTGGCTTGTGCGGCTGCTGGCAACGCGGGTAACCGAAGGCCGCGTTGTGGGCATGGATATTTCGGATGAAATGGTGCGGCGCGCCCGCCGGGCCACGGCCGAGCAAGAGAACGTTATTTGCGTAGTTGGCTCCGTCGAGGAGATCCCGTGGCAGCCGAATTTTTTCACGCGAATTGTGAGCGTGGAATCGGCGTATTACTGGCCGGACCCGGCGCGCGGACTGCGTGAAATGTTTCGCGTGGCAAGTGAAGGCGGGTCGGCGTGGATCAACATCAACTACTATCGCGACAATCCGCATTGCCACCAATGGCGCGATCTGCTGGCCGTCCCCGCAAAATTATTTTCCGCTGATGAATGGGCGGGGATGTTTCGCGAGGCCGGATTTGTGGATGTGGTGTACGAACGCATTCCCGACCACACGCCAAATCCTGCTGAATACACAGGCCGATGGTTCCGCGATGCCGCGCAGCTTGCGGCGTTTCGCCGCGAAGGGGCACTTTTGGTGCGCGGGACAAAGCAAACCGGACGCTAGTCCGCGGAACTACTTCCTTCTGGAAATCCAAACCTGCATGATCCGTGAATTTATTGAGCGGCGGGATTCGTGTAGCGGGCAATAGTTCCGCGCGCGCCGACAGCCCACGCATTTCCTTTATCCAGAACGGCGATAGCGTTAAGGTTGAGAGCGTCCGTGTGAGTCCACGTAATTCCAGCATCACGGCTAATATCTTCGCCGTTGGGGCCGGCCGCGAGGAGGGTTGAAGCGTCGAGACTTGCAACGGCCGAGCGGTACCCGCCCGGTTGAGCCGTGGCGAGATGCCATGTGGCCCCTTCGTCAGTGGAATACGCTGCGACGCCGGATGTCCCACCGGCATTCCTATAATCCCCACCGACGGCGATAAGAGCTCTGGAAGTTCGCAACACCGAGAAAACTCCCGACGAAGCATTGCCCTCCGCGAGCGGAGTGCTCGAAACAGTCCAAGTGCGCCCAAGATCAGCGGAATGAAAAACTCGCGCCGCCGCACAGCCACCCGTTCCGAAATAAATATCGTTCTCGCCATAAATTGCGAGTGAAGTTCCGCTGGCGGCAAATGCGCCCTCACCCGGAATAATTGCGGGCATATTGTCACGGGGAAGTTCGCGCCAATGTTTGCCGTCCTCTGTTGCGAGAATCAGAAACTTGCCGTCAATGGGATCGCCCAGCGCGAAACACTTCGTATCGGTGAAACATACAATGTCATCAAGGAAGAATGCGGGCCGCTTGTCTGTGTATTGCAACTCCCAGGTGGCGCCGCCGTCCGTAGTTTTGTAAATGCGTGATTTATCTCCCTCGCCGCTCGACATGACATATGCAATTTTCTCGTCAAACGCGCGAACGCCGCGGAAATCCAGCGTGTTTCCGCCTTCCACATGAAGCCGCTTCCAGCTTTGCCCACCGTCAACGGATTGAAGAATCACGCCGTTCGAGCCCGAGGCCCAAACCACCGGCGCGTCGGATGCACGTGACCCGTGAACTGCGCTGACACCCCGGAGATTAGTCGCGATTCCAGTAGTTTGGACTGTCCAGACTTGAGATTGGGTCTGGGCCGGAGTTTGTGCGGCAGCACCGGAGACAAAGAAGAACGCCAAGAGAACTGGCAGAAGGACTCGCATAGGGCGCATTCTATAGCAACAATTCGATGCGGCCCCTGGAAATTGTTTCCGTGCATCACCCGGTAACCTTTGACTGGCCTTGCCCGCGCGGATATACTTCAAAATTCCAGCATTGGGCGTGCCGGATGGCACGCAGCACGGAGGAACTTCTGGCCCATGGGCGTACTCGATCAGCGTTTCGAAAAGAACTTCATGATTACGTCGGTGGACTACGTTTTCAACTGGGCGCGCAAAAGCGCGATCTGGCCGCTGACGTTTGGGCTGGCGTGCTGCGCCATTGAAATGATCGCCTCGACGACCTCGCGTTTTGACATGGCCCGGTTCGGCGCCGAGGTGTTCCGTCCTTCCCCGCGCCAGGCCGACCTGATGATTGTGGCTGGCACGGTGACGCTGAAGATGGCGCCGGTGCTGAAGCGCGTGTGGGATCAGATGCCCGATCCGAAGTGGTGCATTTCGATGGGCGCCTGTTCGAGCGTAGGAGGGCCGTTCAACGCTTATTCCGTGCTGCAAGGGGTGGATAAAGTGGTTCCGGTGGACGTTTACGTGGTTGGCTGCCCACCCCGGCCTGAAGGCTTGTTTTTCGCCCTATTGAAGCTGCAGGACAAAATTGATCAGATGTCTTTAGCCAAGCGCCCTACCGAAGTCCGGCTGCGCCCCGGGATGGTGGAGGACTTCAAACAGGGTGTGATGGTGGCGCAAACGCCTGCACCACGCTGATTCCCTTCCACTTAGGAGCCCAAAATGCCATTTCTCCGAGCAGCCCGTAAGGACGAGTTACAGAGCGGATCCATCCGCGAGTTCGCCGTGGAAGGCAAGACCATCGCGCTCGCGAACGTGGACGGCAAGTTCTACGCCATCAACAATACCTGCCTGCACCGCGGAGGGCCGCTGGGAAGCGGGGAGCTCGCGGGCAACGTAGTTACTTGCCCGTGGCACGGGTGGCAATACGATGTTACAACCGGAAAGCTCAACATGAACCCAACTATCGGCGTGCAATGCTACCCCCTCGAAGTCCGCGGGGACGATATTTTCGTGGACGTTGGCTAGCCCTCGGCAGGCCCCAAGAGGGTCAACCCCCTTATTTTTAACGGAAACCTTCGACATTACGGGTAGATTTGTGTATATTTTGCAGCCTGAAAGCGGCCACCAATTTAGACCGGCAAATCTCAAAGTCCGGAAAAGACAAAAAGATGACCACACCGGCTCCCAAGCGGCGCCACTGGTTGTTTAGTGCCGATCCCCACCATTATCACTGGGATACGCTCTTCGTGAAGGGCAAGGAGATGTGGCGCGGCGCCCTAAACAAGGCTGACGCCCAGCGCCAGCTCAAGCAGATCCATCGCGGTGATCGTGTGCTTTGTTATCACGCCGCGCCGGAGCGTTCGCTCTACGCGTTGGCGGAAGTGACGCGCAGTCCTTATCCTGACCCCGGTGACCCGGCTGGCAAGAACCTTGTTGCCGATCTTCGCGCGCTCGAGCGGCTGCCCCGGCAGGTGCCGCTGGAAGAGATGCGCGGGAACCCGCCTCTCCGCAAAGTGAAGTTCCTGAAAAATGTGCGGCTGATCATCACGCCACTCACGGATGAAGAATATCAGGAGCTGCTGCGCATGGCCGGCATCGTGTACTCACCTGGAATGCCGCTGCCGTAAGTCCGATCACCTCAGGCCGACCTATGGATCACAGTTCCTTTTCCCCTTCTGGCGATCCGCTGACGGATCTCTTCGGCACCAGGATGCGTGTTGTGGATCTAAGCTACGCCATCAACGATCATTTGCCACCGTGGCCGGGTGACACCAAATCATTTGAAGCGCGGCCAAACGCAAACATCGAGCGAGACGGTTACTTCACACGCAGCTTTTGGATGCTCGAACATTACGGAACACACCTGGATGCCCCCGCGCATTTCCCTCCGGGCAAAACTACTGTGGACCAAATTCCAGTGGAGCGGCTCATTGGGCCGGCCGCCGTGCTGGATGTTTCGAACGTATCCGCAGGCAAAACGGCGGAGAGTGCTGATTACCGGCTGCCCGTTGAGCGCGTTAAACAATGGGAAAGCGTGCACGGTACTATCCCCGCGGGAGCAATTGTGCTGCTGCGCACCGGCTGTGCCTCAATGTGGCCCGACGCTGCCCGCTATCGCAATCTGGATTCTGCCGGGACCATGCACTTTCCGGGATTTTCTGTCGAAGCTGTGCAGTATTTGATTTCGAAGCACATCAGCGGGATCGGCGCCGACGCGATGAGCGTGGACCCGGGAGACTCAAAAGACTACGCCGTTCACCACCTGGCGTTGGGCTCGGATTTGTATCAGATAGAGAATCTGGCGGATTTAAGCGCGGTGCCGGAGGCGGGGGCGTGGCTGATTGTGGCGCCAATTAAGCTCGAAGGCGGTTCGGGTGGACCGTGCCGCGTGTTTGCCCTTGTGCCCGATTGAGAGTCAGGCGGAAAAAGCCTGAAGTTGGCAGCACGGAAGAATGAATTCTCCTTGTCCCCGGGAATGCCCTCCTGCGAGTCCTGTATAGTGTCCATAAGAGGCGCGAGCATTGCCCGAGTTGCCCGAAGTCGAAACCGTCGTACGCGGACTGCGAGGGCCGCTGGTGGGACGGCGGATTGTCGGCGTGCGGTTCGGCAAGACGGATTTCATTGACGACCCTGTAGCGATGGGCGAGCAATTACCCGGCAGCCGCATACTTCGCGTAGAGCGATACGGCAAGTTTGTAACGCTGGCGCTTGAGCCGTTGGACTCCGCTTCCCTGAATTTCCACTTGTTCATTCACCTAGGCATGACGGGCCAACTGATGTCACGGCGGCCCTACGAACCTGTTGCCGCGCACACGCATGCATTCGTCGAGTTGGATGATGGGCTCGAGCTTCGTTACACGGACATCCGCCGCTTCGGCCGAATGCTGCTGGTTTCGGAATCCGGCAAGGCACAATTTCACGAGCAGCTCGGCCAAGATCCTTTGGAAATTAGCGAGCAAGAATTTCTCGAGCGCCTCGGAGGGCGACGCGCGCGAATCAAAGCGCTGCTTCTCGATCAGAGGGTACTACGAGGCATGGGGAATATTTACACGGATGAAAGCCTGTGGCGCGCCCGCATTCATCCCGCGCGGCAGGCGGCGCAGCTCGATGCGCGCCAACTGAAAACTCTCTATCGCGCCATGCGGCAGATTCTTTCGGCGGCGATACGGTTTCGCGGCTCTTCCATTTCAGATTATCTCGATGCAAATGGACGCCCCGGCGGATATCAGAACAAACATCGCGCGTATGGCCGCGAAGGCAAGCCCTGCTCGCGCTGCCAGACGCTCATTCGGCGCATCATCGTTGCGGGTCGCGGCAGTTATTTCTGCCCACGGTGCCAGCCCGCGCCACGAAAAAGAAATCATTCCTAATGCAAGCCCCGTGAAGGCTTCCCGTTCGTTTTCTGTGGAAATCAGAGGAATTAATCGGCGGCTGTGCCGTGCGCCTGCTCGGCGGACCGAAGGCGCGGTGTTGTCGCAGCGAAAATCAACTCGCCCCAGACGCGCCGGTCGCGCCGGTCAAGCCACAGAACGCGGTCGCCGAGTTTTTGGAACGGCGGTTCTTCAAGAAGTTCCCCGATGAGACCGTGAATGCGCTGCTGAAATTCCAAATTCTCGGAGCGGAAGCCGTCCGGCGGAATACCGTCAGCCAGCGGTGGCACCGCGACCAGCAGAGAATAAGTGTCCATCCACCAGGAAAGCCAGGGTTCGAGTTGCGGCTGGCGCCCGAATTTATTGGCTAGGTAGGCGTAATTGTCCAGGACGGAGCGATCGCAAATAACATGTGGAGCGCGCGCCGAGGCTTCAAGTTCAGCGGCGATCTGCGCGTGCAGAATCCACAGTTGCCCCTCGAGTGTCGTCCCTTCATTCACGGGAAAGGGCGAGCGCCGGGCCACCTCTGTAACCAACTCCACGTTATAGTCGGCTTTTTTCAGCAGCGAGCAAATCTCATATGCGAGAGTGGTCTTGCCAACGCCGTGTGTGCCGATGAGTGCGAGTTTCAAAGGGCGGGTCCGTGTGCGATGCACAGCGGAGTTCTAACACAGAATGCTACGGGAGAAAATAGGTAGAATGTGAGCGCGGGAAGGGGTGTTTCACATGCGAACAGTGATTCAGCGGACGAGCCGCGCACGCGTCACGGTCGATGGCCGCGTGACGGGCGAAATCAGAAGCGGAATGGTGGTGCTGCTCGGAGTCGGACGCGAAGACACCTCCGAAGCCGCCTTCTACCTCGCCGAAAAAACGGCGCATCTGCGTATATTTCCTGACGCTGAAGGGAAAATGAACCGCTCGCTCATTGATGTTGGGGGCAGCGCTCTGGTCGTTTCTCAGTTCACACTTTACGGTGACGCACGCGGCCAGCGGCGGCCCGGCTTTACCCGTGCCGCGCAGCCCGAAGAAGCGAATCGTCTTTATGACGAGTATGTCCTCGCGCTTCGCGGGCTCGGCGTTCCTGTCGAAACGGGAATTTTCCAAACGCACATGGAAGTGGAACTTACGAATGACGGGCCGGTGACGATCTTACTAGATTCAGAAAAATTGTTTTGAACGAGAACATGACTTCATTGGAAGAAAACGAAGAAGTGAGAATCCGGACGGCGCGAATGGAAGATTCCGCGTCACTGGCGCGGCTTGCCGGCCAACTGGGCCACCTGACCACGCCCGAACAAGTGGCCGCGCGGTTTGAGGATGCGACGCGCGAGCCTGATTGCGCGGCGTTCGTCGCCGAATTACCGTCGGGCGAGCTCGCCGGATTCATGGAGCTTATGCAGGAGCGGCTCCTCTACGTGGAACCCCGCGTGGATGTTACAGGACTTGTGGTGGACGATGCCCACCGCGGAACGGGTGTCGGCCGGATGCTGATGGCGCGCGCGGAGCAATGGGCGCTCGATCGCGGGTGCCATTTGGTCCATCTGCGAACCAACGTAAAGCGCGCCGGAGCACACGCCTTTTACGAGCGGCTGGGTTATCGCCACACCAAGACGCAAAAAACCTTCGTTAAATACCTGGATGACCGGAAGTAACTCTTAGAACGACTCGACTTCCTTCCATTTGAAAATACATATCGTTTAACGATATAATTACATCAAGACAATGCCGCAAGTTACAGAAGCCGATTACCGCGCGCTGGCTGAATTTCGTTACCGAATCCGTCATTTTTTGGCGGATAGCGCGGAAGGCGCACGCTCCGCAGGCCTCGAGCCGGAACAATTTCAGCTCTTGCTTGCCGTGCGAGGAATGCCGCTGGGCAAGGAAGCGTCAATTCAAGTTCTTGCGGAGCGGCTTCACGTGAACCACAACACCGCCGTCGAACGTGTTGACCGGCTTGCTGAGATGCGGCTCTTGCGGCGGGTTCACAGCCGCGCGGACCACCGGATCGTGCTGGTGGAACTTTCCGCGCAAGGGAACCGTGTATTGGAAAGGCTCGCACGAAAACGGATGGAAGAGATCCGCACGAGCGGGCTGGAGCTCGTCGAATCCCTCGCGCAGGTCATCGTTGCGACGCGGCGAATTTCCCGGAAGAAGGCGCGCGCGCACGGCAAGAAGTAATTACTTGAAGGAGGTATCGGGTGGCGGAAGTTCTTAATTCCAGCGGTGCGAGGGTCGAGGCGAGCGGAAACGCCGCCGGCTTTAGACTGGAATTTATTTCCTTGCTGGCCGCCGCGATTGGTTTGCTGGCGGGTTTAATCGCATACGTTCTTTACAATTTAATCGGCTTCATCACCAATCTCGTTTTTTATCATGAGTTGTCCACGCGTTTTCGCAGTCCCGCGAATAACCACCTCGGCGCATGGGTCATCCTGCTGCCAGTGGCAGGCGGGATTATTGTCGGCTTCATGGCCAAGTATGGCTCGTCAAAAATTAAAGGGCACGGCATTCCTGAGGCGATGGAGGCGGTCCTCACGTCGCGCAGCCGGATCGAAGCTAAAGTTGCCATCCTTAAACCTATTTCCGCGGCGATTGCCATCGGCACGGGAGGTCCGTTCGGCGCTGAAGGCCCCATCATCCAGACAGGTGGCGCGTTTGGATCCCTGATGGGACAGCTTATTTCCACAACCGCGGCGGAGCGCAAAGTGTTGCTGGCGTGCGGCGCGGGCGCAGGCATGGCCGCCACGTTCAATACACCGCTTGCCGGAGTGATTCTGGCGATTGAGCTTCTCCTGCTCGAGTTTCGTTCGCGTTCATTCATACCGCTGGTGATTTCAACGACGCTCGCAACCAGCGTGCGCTTTTTTCTGCTCGGTTCCGGCGCGATGTTCCATTTTTCGGGCGTGGATTTTGGTATTCCATCCGGGCTGCCGTACTACCTGGCCCTGGGAGGTTTGTGCGGCTTTGCCGCCATCGGCCTGACGAAGCTGCTCTATTGGGTCGAAGATCTATTTGACCGGCTGCCTCTGGATGAACTCTGGCATCCGGCCATCGGCGCGCTGGGATTGGGAATTATCGGTTTCTTCGTGCCGAGAGTGTTGGGCGTGGGTTACGACACGATTTCAGACATTCTCAACAATTCGCTTACGCTGCATCTGCTGATTCTGCTTCTCGTTTTCAAGTCCGTTGCCCTGGTGATTTCGCTCGGATCGGGTACTTCCGGCGGACTGCTCGCGCCTACGTTTATGTCCAGCGCCGCGATGGGCGGCGCCTTTGCCATCGCGATCAATTACATTTACCCGGCCGCGCATCTTTCGCCAGGGGCTTATGCGCTTGTGGCCATGGGTGCGGTATTCGGCGCCGCTTCGCGTTCGACGTTTGCGTTCATCGTTTTCGCATTTGAGATCACTCGCGATTACAATTCCATTCTTCCGCTGATGCTGGTTTGCGTTGTCGCCGATATCATTGCCATTCGCTTTCTGCCCAACTCCATCATGACGGAGAAACTCGCGCGCCGCGGGCTGAATACACACCAGGATTTTGAAGCGAACGTCATGCGGCAGGTAAAGGTCAGCGATGTGATGTTTACCGGCGTCCCGACCGTGCGGCCGGAGATGAAGGTTTTCGAAGCGGCCGAGCGGATTGCCTCGGGTGATCCCGGCATGGCCCAGCATCATGCGCTTCCCATTGTGGATGAACAAGGCATACTGGCAGGCCTTGTGACGCAGAGCGATTTGCTCCGCATGCTGGAGCTTGAGGGTGGCCGTGACAAGACGGTACTTGAAGCCGGTACGCGCTCTCTCGTCGTCTGCTACCCCGATGAAAATGTGTTCGAAGCGCTCAATCGAATGCTCCGTAACAATATCGGCCGGCTTCCCGTTGTGAGCCGGCAGGATGCGCACCGGCTGATCGGCTATCTCAGCCGTGTAAGCGTAATGTCCGCGTGGGGGCGCCACTTTGAAGATGAATCCGTGCGCGAGCACGGCTGGCTTTCCCGCTATCGCAAAGGCTCCGCGAATCCACCAACCAAGAAGCAAACGTAAATTTGCCGCATCGCCGCGCTTGTTTCGCCCTCTGGCTCATGTCAGATTAATGGCATGAAGCCTCGCATCATCTCGGGATATGTGTCGCTAGCTCTCGTGTTGATGAGCGTGGTTTTCGCGTCCGGGGTCCACGCGCAAGACCGCGGGGAAACCGTCAAGGTAAATGGTTTTGTGCGAACGATGCTGGTCCATTTGCCACGAGGATACAGCATCGGGAAGCGCTACCCAGTCGTGCTGGTCCTCCACGGAATCGGCGGCGATGCCGCAGTGATTGCACACATTTCTCACTTCAACCGAATCGCCGATCAAAATAGTTTCATCGCTGTTTATCCCAATGCAAGAGACGGCCGGTGGACAGTTGCGGAAAATGATTCGGTGAGAAACCTGGGAGGGTTTGGCCGCCGGCGAGGCGGGTTGGGCGGCGACGCCGAACCGCGCCGGGACACGGGAGTTGGAGGCCTGCCAGTGGATGACATGTTGTTCTTCAACGAACTGCTCGATCAAGTCGAATCCGAGTATTCTGTGGACGCTTCCCGTGTCTTCGCCACGGGGCTTTCCGACGGCGGCATCATGGACTTTCGCCTGGGGTGTGAGCTGGCGGGCCGCATCGCGGCGATTGCACCTGTCGGGGCGACTTTCCCCGAGGAATTACAAGAAAGTTGCAGCGATTGGTTCTGGCGCGCGGTTCCTCTTCTTATGATCAATGGCACTTTGGATCCCGTTGTGCCGTATAATGGCCGCCTCTCGTACAATTCCGGGCATTTTCTGCTTTCGGCAAAGGACAGCGTGAAGGCATGGGCGAAAATGGATAGCTGCGGCGCCAAACCTGTGAAGACCACGATTCCGGCCAAAACGAGCAACGGGCTGGAAACGCGCGTGGAAACTTACAGTGATTGCAAGGACGGATCGTCGGCCGCGCTTTACAGCGTGATCAAGGGCGGCCACACATGGCCGGGCGGCGAGCAATACATGCCCGAAGAGAGAATCGGAAAGACGAGCAACGATTTTGACGCCGGAGAAATTATCTGGAAGTTTTTCGCAGAGCATCCGATGCCGGCCAAGCGGTAGAATCGCGTGGGGGCAACCTGCCGGTAACGGTGAGCGTCTCATGTCAAAGTGGAGGCCGCAGATGAAATCATTCGCCATACTGGTTCTTTCCATACTCACGCTCGCTAGTGGAGTCTCACTTACCGTTCATACGGCTCGAGCCGAGGGGTCGCAGGCCCAACCACCCCAGACTCAGGCGCCGCAGGCATCGGCGCCGCAACCCCAGTTTGCGGATAGACAGGAATCCGTCAGTGTGGAGGAGGTTACAAGAACCTTCCTCGTGCATCTTCCCAAGGATTACGACATCAAGAAGAAATATGCGGTCGTGCTGGTGCTGCATGACGAGAACAATGATGCCGCGGACATGGCGCGCATTTCGCGCTTTGACCAAACCGCCGATCAGCACGGCATCATAATTATCTATCCAAATGGCTTGCACGAACGCTGGACTAACATCGAAGCTACGAGTCAGCCGAATCGCGGCGGCTACGGTGGCGGCGGTGGCGGCCACAGAGGCGGTATGGGAGGCGGCGGGTACCCCGGCGGCGGAGGTGGCGGCGGTGGATATCCGGGCGGCGGAGGCGGGCATAGAGGCGGCCAAGGCGGTAGCGGCGGCGGATATGGCGCGCAGCCGTCGAATGAATTGGCATTCTTCAATGCGTTGCTTGACCAACTCGCATTGGAATATCCGGTGGATGATACCCGCATCTATGCCACCGGTTTTTCCGATGGCGGCTTCATGGATTTTCAATTGGGCTGCAATATGGCCAACCGCATCGCGGCGATCGCGCCTGTTGGCGCAGAGATGCCGAAGTCTCTGGAAGATTTGTGCAAGAACTGGTCCGCCCGCCCGGTTCCATTGCTGATGATCAACGGCACAGAGGATCCGGTACTTTCCTACAAGGGCCGGTCATCGCAGCCTTCGACGCTTTCTGCGGAAGATACGGTGAAAGATTGGGCTAAGACGGCCAGTTGCTCCAGCAAGCCCCGGCACGACACGCTCCCACCGCGGAACAGCGGTGGCCTGGAAACCAAGGTTGATGACTACACGGATTGCTCGCAGGGATCGGAAGCCGTTCTGTACAGCGTGGTAAACGGCGGCCACTTCTGGCCCGGCGGCGAGGCGCCTTACCTGCCCGCGAATCGCATTGGAAAAACAAGCGACGATCTGAACGCCAACGAAGTGATCTGGAAGTTTTTTGCCGCGCATGCGATGCCCGCGACGCATTGATCGCACGCAAAGGTAACTCTAGAATCCGCCGCCGCCACCGCCGCCGAATCCGCCGCCGGAGAATCCGCCGCCGCCGAATCCTGATCCGCCGCTGACGCTGCGCGGCGCCGAGGCCATTGCCATGGAAGTCTGAGCGCTCATCGAATTCAGGCTGGCCACAAAATACATGGGATAGAAAACATTTCCATAGACGCCGCCCTGATACCACGAAGGCGGTTCCTTGCAGATATCTCCAAACGCGCCCACCCACTTTTTCTCAACGCCCAGCGCCATCGCGAATGGCAGGAATTTCTCGAACAACGCCGGAGTTTTTTCGATTCGCGCGATGCGGTCGGATTCCACGTGTTGCAGAAAATCCTCGAATCCCAGCGTACCCTCCAGCGCCGTCACGCCCTTCGCCGTGCGCCCCGGCATGAACCGGCCGAAAATGCCGATGATAAACGACGTCGCAATCGCGGAAGCAATCAAGGGCGCGGGCGACTGCCTCATCGCGGGGGACACCCACATCCCCGCCATATAAAACAGAAATCCAATAAGAAGGCCCGTGCCGAACCATCCTGCGCGCACGTAGTCCGGACGGTGAAGATAATAGCCGCGCTCCAAGAGCTCATCGAAAAGAGAATCGCGAATTCCTGGAATGTTCTTGTAGAAATGATTCTGCAAATCGGAAAGATTCACGGTGTCCGTGGCGCCATTGTCGAATAGCGCCGAAAGCAGATCCTGTTCGTGCTGCTTCAATGAACTCCATTCGGCCGCTGTTTTTGTCCGGTGAAACGTGTATTCCTTATGGTCAATTAAATGCATCAAGTGTTCGGTCTGTTTTTCTTGGATCACGAGATAACCGCGGACGGCCAGATCAACCAGTGTGGCCGTAATATCACGCATGGCGGCGGAATTATCCACCAGCGTGCCCATTTCCCCGGGCGTCATTCCGTCGGGCGGTTCGTATTGCACGGCGATGGACCGGCACCGCGGGTCGCGTCCGCGCGCGTACCAAAGCAAGAACATCACGATCAATACGATGAACGGAACAAAAAGGGGCCAGTTGCTCAGCAGAAACCGGTCGAATATTTCGCTCTTTGTCGGCGCGCGGACGAACCCCTTGTCCCAGCCCACCACGACGGTTAATCCTTCGTGGAATTCCAGAGTTCGCAGCATTTCCACATTCACGAGCGCGCCGGCAATCTCCACTTTCGCGTCTTGCGAACGGGAACCGTACGACCCGGTGAAAGCAAGCGCATGCAGGCCAGTGGTTCCGGCGGGCAATATGATTTGCGCTGAAGCGGACCCTACCGGCACATCCCAATCATTCCCGGTAATGTTCCAGTAGAGCTCGTCGTGATCTTCAAAAAAACGCAGCCCATCGCTGACGCGGTAGTGCAGTACGATGGTGTGCGTCGCATCCACGGCATCCGGAACGTAAATCTTGAATTTCAAATACCCGTTTTCGGTGCTGGTTTCATATCGCAGGTTATTTCCGGATTCATCGGTGGCGCTGATGGGAGTGACAAACAACGAGTAGTTCAATCCCTGCGCGGTCTTGTAATCAATAGGGATGGTGCGGTAAAGGCCGTTCCACGCGCCCGCAAAATGCGCCTCAATCGTTTCGACGACGTCAACCGCTCCATCCGGCGTAACCGTGACTTCCGCCTTGAAGCTTTGGATGGTCAGCGTTCGCGCAGGCGCGGCACCCGCGGCCAGCAGAATCATGCAGAGCGCCAGCGCGGCTCGCGCGCTGCGTCTGAATGCACGACAAGCGAAAAATTGGAGAATACCGCGTAGCGTCGAGCGGGTTTGCATATGGCTACGCGGCTGGTGTGCCGAAACTTACCTTGGGCGTATCGCGTTCGGCCGGCCCGCTGACTTCAAAGAACTCGCGCGGCTTAAAATTGAACATCCCGGCGATGATGTTGGAAGGAAATACCTGAATTTTGGTGTTCAGATCCCGCACCACGGCATTGTAATACCGGCGCGCATTCTGAATCGTATCTTCCAAAGACGTAAGTGTGTTTTGAAGCTGCGTGAAGCTTTCAACGGCGCGAAGTTGTGGATACGCTTCAGACAATGCAAAAATTTGCCGCAACGCGCCGGTCAGTACGTTTTCCGCGTCGGCCTTCGCCGCGGGTCCTTGCGCGGCCATGGCGGAATTGCGCGCCTGCACGACGGCCTCAAGCGTGCCCTTTTCATGGCCGGCGTATCCCTTCACCGTTTCCACCAGATTGGGAATCAGGTCATACCGGCGCTTCAACTGGACGTCAATATCGGACCAAGCGTTATCGCACTGCACGCGCAGGCGAATCAGACCGTTGTACATCGAGATGATGAGCAACACCACGGCCGCGATAACAATTAGCGCGATGATCATGGGCAAACTCCTTTTCCCGGCGCGGAAAGTCCGTTCAAGCTTGTTGGTAAGTCCACTATAAGCCGCGCTGGAGATGCTGTAAAGCGCGCATGGAGAAGCTGCGCGTTTGAGGTGCTGCCAATTTTCTCTTTTGGTATTGAGGGATTTACATCGACTTCCGGTGCAAGAGCCAAAGCGTAAGTCCCAGCGTACACACCAGGAATAATCCAGTGGACCAGAACGGCCACCACGCGGTGATCGTGTGGTCTTGAATGTAGGAAAGTGTCTGCCCTTCTATTTCCGATGTTTTCGGGAGGATGCGATACACCCAATCAATCAGCCCGCGTGACCACCCTGAGGTAAATGTTGGATAGAACATTGCGTCGCGGCGCGCCAGAAACGGCGACACGAGAAACGCTCCCAGCGTCAGCATCGCTGGCAACCCGACGCCTGATTGTGCGAGCGACGCGAGTGCCGCGATCGCCATCAGCGCGGCGAAACTGAAAACCTGCAGCAAAATCCCCGCAATCAACGGCTCCGGTGAAACCCCCGTCTGCCACCAAAGCCGCAAAGAGATCGGAAGCAGAATCAACACCAGCGTCAGGGTGTAGAGCGTGATCCCGCCGAAGTAATGGCCCAGAAATACACGCCATCGTGGCACACCTTTGGTCAGCGTCAATTCCACCCAGCCCTTTTCGAGAGCGGAAGTGAGCAACGGCGTTGCGGCTAGAACCGATAGGAAAATCCAAATCGCCGTCGAATTCTGAATCAAGTACTTGAAGATGGAAGGCCCCGCGAGGTTCGCCGGCCCAAGCACGTTGCCGTTGATGAATACAATGCTCAGATTCTTGGGAACCAAGGCGTCCACGCGCAGCATGTGATTGAAAGTGTAGGCCAGTAGAATGCCCACTCCCACGAGAACCAGCCCCATCCGCCGGTTGACGGCTTCGCGCAGCGAGTGAATGTAAGCGGCCAGCATCAGGATCCGCCTCCATCTACCACTTGAAAGAACAATTGTTCAAGTGACAGCCTTACTGGTTCGACAGCCTCGATTTCGGCGGACGCGCCGCGCAGCCGGTCAATCAGCGTATTCAACTGCGCGATATCGCGCGGCGTAAATCGTAGCGTCGTGCCCTGCCATTCCGCGGGACCAACCACGGCCGCGGCGGCGGCCCGCACCACATCATTCAATTGGGCCACGCGCACCAGGCATTCGCCGGTGCCGCGCGTGAAATCAGCCGGACTGGCCGTTCGCGCGACCAAACCCTGGCTCAGGATCACAACCTGATCGCATACCTGCTCCACCTCAGAAAGCATGTGTGAGTTTAGAAAAATAGTTTTCCCCTCGGCCCGCAACTTGAGCACGAGATCGCGTACTTCCTTGCGGCCGACGGGATCAAGCCCGTCGGTCGGCTCATCGAGAAAGAGGAGTTCTGGATCGTTCAACAATGCCTGCGCCAATCCCAAGCGTTGCTGCATGCCTTTTGAATATGCTTTGACTGGTTTCTTGACTCCGGCGAGACTGACTTGCTCCAGTAATCGGGGGATTCGCTCCTTCAGGTCTTTGGACGACACTCCGTTCAGCTTGCCCATGTACCACATAAATCGCTTGGCCTTTATGTAGTCGGGAATCCGCATCTGCTCGGGAAGGTAGCCGATACGGCGGCGCGCGCGAGCATCGCCCGGACTGGCATCCAGCAAGCGAGCCGTGCCGCTCGTCGGCTGCGCGAGTCCCAGCAAAATCTTCAGCAAAGTTGTCTTGCCGGCGCCATTCGGACCTAGAAGGCCGAAAACCATGCCGCGTTCGACGCGCAGTGAAACGCCGCCCAGCGCGGGGATCTGCTTCCCGCGGAGGGTGCGGTAAATCTTTCCCAGATTTTTTGTTTCGATGGCTGGAGTTGTCATTGCTTCCCGCGTTTCATAGTTCTCCGTTAAGCTCCACAGAATCTTAGCCGACCTCCGCGCGAGTGCGCGCCTGAGTGCGGTTTCGTTGTCGAACGAAGCAACGGGTTCTGTTGTCGTGGCTTTTTATTGCCTTTTGAGTTATCTTCGCGCGTGCAAAGCGCGCGCTTTCGGGGTGTTGCGCGCGCTTGCCTTCCTCAGCCTATGCTTTTCAAAAGCCTTAGCGCCGCCGTATATGGCATCGACGCTTACCTCGTCGAGGTCGAAGTGGATGTCGGTTCGGGCCGCCCTGGCGAGTTTACGGTTGTCGGCCTGCCGGACAATGCCGTAAAGGAAAGCCGCGAGCGAATTAAAGCGGCGTTGAAAAATTGCGGCTTCGATTTTCCTTCCCCTCAAAGCGTCACGGTTAATCTTGCTCCCGCGGACATTCGCAAGGAAGGCTCCGCGTTTGACCTGCCCATGGCGCTGGGCATCCTGGGTTGCCAGGGTATTTTTTTCGGCAAGGCGCTCGACAAGTTCGTATTCCTCGGCGAGTTGTCGCTTGACGGAGGCGTGCGCCCGGTCCGCGGCGCGCTTTCAGCGGCCATCGCCGCCCGCGAAAAAGGCATTAAAAACTTGGTAGTTCCCGAAGCAAATGCGCGTGAAGCGGCGGTCGTCGAAGGAATTGACGTTTTTGCCGTGCGTTCGCTTCCGCAGGCTGTGGATCTCGTCAACGCGCCCGAATCCTTTTCACCCGTGCATTGCAACGCCCGGGAAATCCTCGGCGAAGCCGCGCAATACTCCGTGGATCTCCGCGACGTGCGCGGTCAAATGGCCGCCAAGCGCGCTCTCGAAATCGCATGCAGCGGCGGTCACAACATTCTGTTGCTCGGGCCGCCGGGCGCTGGCAAGACCATGCTTGCCAAACGCATTCCAACCATTCTGCCGCCCATGTCGCTTGACGAAGCGATTGAGACGACGCGCATCCACAGCGTTGCGGGCGTTCTGGAAGATTCGCGCGGATTGGTTGGTACGCGGCCGTTTCGCTCGCCCCACCACACCATCAGTGACGCAGGGCTAATCGGCGGCGGCGCGGTTCCACGTCCGGGGGAAGTGTCACTCGGTCACAACGGCGTCCTTTTTCTGGATGAGTTGCCTGAATTCGAGCGCAACGTTTTGGAGGTGCTGCGCCAACCGCTCGAGGAAGGCCACGTAACGATTGCACGCGCTTCCATGTCCGTAACGTTCCCGTCGCGCTTTATGCTGGCCGCGGCCATGAATCCGTGTCCCTGCGGATTCTTCGGTGATCCCACGCGCCAGTGCCGCTGCACTCCGCCGCAAATCGCCCGCTACGTCTCCAAAATTTCCGGGCCGCTCCTGGACCGCATTGATATTCACATCGAAATCCCCGCCGTGAAGTACAAAGAACTGCGCAGCAATACAGACCTAGAAAGCTCCGCCGCCGTCCGCGAGCGCGTGATCGCGGCGCAAAAAATCCAACTGAAACGCTACACCGGTGAGAAAATGTATGCCAACGCGCAAATGGCTCCGCGCATGATTCGCAAATATTGCGCCATTTCCGCCGATGGAGAAAAACTCCTCGAAAGCGCGATTGCGCGATTGGGGCTTTCCGCACGCGCGCACGACCGCATCCTCAAAGTTTCGCGCACCATCGCGGACCTCGCCACTTCACCGAACATTGAGTCCAACCATCTCGGCGAAGCAATCCAGTACCGCACATTGGATCGCTCCTATTGGGCGTGACGGCGCGGTGCCAACCGGTTACTTCGCTTGTCCCAACATCATCATGCGAGTATCATGGCCGCCATTATTCGATATGATTACCAGCCGGACCATGGAGGGCGGAATGCATCGCCGGAAGCTATTCTCTGTTTTCGTCCCGCTCATTCTTTGCGCATTATTCTCTCCCGGTCTTCTCGCCCAATCCGTTTGTGACGCGGGAAATGGCCCCCTGAATCCCGCTCAGCCCTCTGACATTTCGACCGGCGAAATCATTCAGAAATTCGCCGCCAAAGAAGCGATTTTCAAAGCCGCCCGCGACAAGTATTCGTACACGCAGGCCATCACCATTCAAGAGTTGGCCCGCGACGGTGAAACCGTGACCGGCGAGTTCAACCAGGTTGCCGACGTTTCATTGAATGGCTACGGCGCGCGCGTAGAAAAGCCAACTTTCGCGCCCAGCAGCACTTTGCAATCTATCCAGATCACACCGGCGGATATTGCGGATATTAAGGAGCGCCTCCCATTTGTCGTAACAACGGAAGATCTGCCGCTGGTTTCCATTGTCTACGTTGGCCGCCAGCACGTGGATGAATTGGATACCTACGTTTTTGATGTTGGCCCGAAGAATCCCAAAAAAGAAAAACAGCGTTTTCATGGACGCGTCTGGGTGGATGATCGCGATCTGATGATCGTAAAGACTTGCGGCAAAACCCGCGAGGACGTAAACGCCGATTCAAACAATAGAAATAAACCAAGGGATCTGGTTCCCACGTTTGTAACCTATCGCGAACAAATTGACGGCCAGTACTGGTTCCCGACCTACTGCAAAGCCGACGATATCCTCCACTTCGGCAGGGCTGGCAGGGGTGATGTCCACATGAAGGAAACAGTTAGGTATTTCCACTACCAGCGCGCCGCGCCACAGTAGCGGACTGCGAACGTTACGCTACCTCAACGCAGTCCTTCAACCTTCAACCAAGCCGCAAGCAAGTCAGGCCAACTCTTAAGAACTGGATCATTCTGCGCAAGCCCCGCCCCGTGATTCCCTTTCTGATAGATGTGCATCTCTGCGGGCACTCCCGCCTTCCGCAAAGCCAGATAGAAAAGCACACTGTTTTCGACAGGCACCGTCTTGTCCTCCGTCGTGTGAAACAAAAACGTGGGAGGAGTTTCCTTGGTCACCTGCTTTTCGTTGGAAAGCAGATCAATGAGCGCGGGATCAGGATCCTTGCCCAGTAGCGCATCGCGCGAGCTCTGATGCGCGTAAGGCTCGGTAAACGTAATGACCGGGTAGGCCAGAATCATAAAGTCCGGCCGAGAACTCTGCAGTTCAATCGGATCAAGAGCATCACGTTTCCCTGCGTCGAAATGTGTTCCGGTCGTCGAAGCCAGATGCCCTCCAGCCGAAAATCCCCAAATCCCGATACGCTTTTCATCGTAACCATAATCCTTCGCATGCAAGCGCACATAGCGAATCGCACGCTGCGCATCGCCAAGCTCGATTGGATGGTGATATTTCGGGCCCAGCCTATATTTCAGAACAAAGGCCGAAATACCATACTGGTTCAGCCACTTCGCTACATCCGATCCCTCTTTCTCCATGGAAAGATGACTGTAGCTTCCGCCGGGACACACAATGACGGCAGTGGGAACTTTTTCCGTTCCCGTCGCAGGAAAAAATGTCAGCGAGGGTTTGTCCGCGTCGTCGTTGCCGAGCGCCCCAGGCGCGCCATCCGGCCACAACAAAATTGTTTGCGGCGCGCTCGCCTGCGCGTGCGCCATCTGACTCGAAAGCAGAAGCGTGATCGCCCACAAGGAAGTCCGGAACATGGCTGTGCTTCCTGAGATGCCCGTGTGCCTCACCTCTTCTCTGCTCGCAGGCCGCGCAGAATCACGATCAGAGCAGTCAGCGCGACACCAAAACACATTCCTGATACCAATAGCTGCAATATATCCACGTTGTGAAAATCTTGGAACCCTGGCCTCTTCATCAGGTTAAATAGACCTATTGCTCCAACAACGATTGGTACAAACACGGCTGCAGTGAGACTCGTGGCTCGATTTGCCATCATCCCTCCTTAGAAATGCAATCCGACAATCTTTGACCGCCAACCATATGCCCGTTCCTGGCGACCGTCAATTCCGTACAAACGCGCACAAATACGGTTCCAGGACCTGCAGCAGGGATGTGCTATCAACCCATTGGCATGCAACAATGATACCGGCATCCTAAACCAATGTTCTTTCAGCACATCATCGCAATCGTGGCGCCCACCATGGCGCACAGTATAAGGCGCTGGATCTACCAGCTCGGCGGTGTTGGTTTTATCCCTCTTGGAATTCTCGATGCCTCCGTGATTCCGCTTCCAGGAAGCATGGATGTGCTGACGATCGTTCTTTCCGCCCGCGATGCACATTTGTGGATTTATTACGCCTTAATGGCGACCGCGGGCTCCATGATCGGGAGTTACATCACCTACCGGCTTTCCCGCAAAGGAGGGAAAGCGATGCTTGAGCGCAAGTTCACGCAACGGAGAGCGGCGAAGATTTGCAAGCTCTTCGAGCGCTGGGGTTTTGCCGCGATTGCCATTCCCGCCGTGCTTCCGCCTCCCGTGCCCATGGTTCCATTTCTTTTCGCCGCTGGAGCCATGCAGTACTCCGTAAAAAAATTCCTCGCTGCGCTCGCCTTGGGCCGCATCGTCAGGTACAGCATCCTGGCATATCTGGCGGAGCGTTATGGCGAGCGGATAATTGCTTTCATTTCGCATCACGGTGACCCGGTCATAATGGGCGCCGCAATGCTGATTGTCACCGTCCTAGTAATTCTGTTGATTCTCCGCATAAGCAAAAGCTCCAAGCGAACGCGGAAGTAGCCCGCTTCCCTTTTGAAGTTTGGCGTTCGTTCTCACGTACCGGATCGCCAGCCCGCCCTACCATCAGCCCTGGATTGACTTCCCCCGGAACGCTGTGCTACCCATTACACCCGCCTTGAGCCCGGTTTCCAATGGTCGATCTACAGTGAGCGCACAGCGCATCGAAATAACACTCGAATCGCTCCTGGATAGCGTCAGCCTCGCTGAAGAAATGTGCACCCGCATCGCCGGGGCCGCCGGCTTCGGCGATGACGATTGCTTCAAGATCGGCATGTCCGTCCGCGAAGGCGTCATCAACGCCTACAACTACGGCAGCCAGAAGCAGCGCGATAAGAAAATCTTCCTCACTTTTGAACTGACTGCCGATAAGCTCGTCATCTACGTGCGTGACCAGGGCAATGGCTTCCACCTTCAGGATGTGCCCGACCCGCTGGCCGATGAAAATCTTCTGAAGAGTTCCGGTCGCGGTATTTTCCTCATGCGCTCGTTCATGGACGAATTCGACGTCCGCAGTGCCAGCGACGGCGGCGCTGAAATCGTCATGGCCAAGCGCCTGCGCCCTGAGGCGCAAAAAGAACCGCATTCCACATAATCTGTCGGCGTCCTGCAAGGCCCAGCCCGGCGGTTCCGGACAGCGCATTTTCCATCTGTGATAGGATTAGACCTTCCCGGGCATATAGAGGAGCGAAACTGTGGCGCGTATTTCCCGTAAGGATTTGAAGAAGGACGAGCTTCGCGAGACATTTTCCCACGGCGCTGACGCCGTCGTCTCGCACCGGCGGGGGCTGAGCTCCATTGCCGCCGTGGTGCTGGTTGTCGCGCTGGCCGTGCTCGGCTGGCGGTATTACACGCAACATCAAACTGCCCAGGCCGCCACCGCGTTTGATGACGCCATGACGATCTTCAACGCCCGCATTCTCGCGGCGGGAATGCCCGCTCAGCCTGGAGAAGTTACTTACTCAAGTGATGACAACAAGTATTCGGACGCGTCCAAGAAGTTCAGCGCTATTGCCGATAGCTACGGCCGCACGAATCCGGGCCAGGAGGCGCGCTACTTCGATGGATTATCTCAAATGCATCTGGGCCACATTGATCAGGCCGAAAAGGAATTGAACGCCGCGGCCAATAGCGGCAACTCCGCCGTGGAAGCGCTGGCCAATTTCCAATTGGCCGGGATTTACACGAAGCTGGGCAAAACCTCTGAGGGAATTAAGATTTATCAGGACCTCATGGCAAATCCCACTGTGGTCGTGCCAAAGCCGATGGTGATGCTGGCGCTGGCGGACGTGTACCGCCAAACAAATCCTGCCGAGGCTGCCAAAGTCCTGAATCAGATTAAAACGGAGTTTCCCGATTCTCCGGCAGCCGATGAGGCCAATAAGCGCCTGCAAATGCTCTCCGGCCAATCCTGAGATTTTAGCCTGGGTTTGCCCATGATTCGTTTGGCCGCATTTCGACCTGCCGCATTCCAACAGTCCTTTGCAATGGCGTTTTGCTGCGGCGAAAGAGTCCGATAACATACAATCGTTACATGGCAGGCACTTCTCAAGTTCCGTACGTTCCGTTTGCGCCCTATGCGATGGATGTCGCGCGCACTCGCGGCAGGCGCTATCCGGAGCCTCCACATCCTTATCGCAACGCCTACGCCCGCGACCGTGACCGCGTCGTCCACTCCCGCGCTTTTCGCAGGCTTGAGGCCAAGACGCAGGTTTTTACCACTCGCTACTCCGACCACTTTCGCAACCGCCTCACGCACACGCTCGAAGTAGCGCAAATCGCCCGCACCGTGGCCGGCGCGCTCGGACTCAACACCGACCTGGCCGAAGCGCTCGCGCTCGTCCACGATATCGGCCATCCCCCCTTCGGCCATGCCGGCGAGCACAAGCTCGATGATCTGCTGCGCCCTTACGGCGGCCGCTTTGACCACAATCTCCACGCGCTCCACATCGTTGAGCAGTTCGAGCAGCGCTACCTCGCGTTCCCCGGCCTGAACCTCACCTTCGAGGTGCGCGAAGGAATCGTGAAGCATTCGCGCGACTACAGCCCAATCGAATATCCCGAGCTAGCTGAATACATTCTCGACCAGCGCCCGCCCCTTGAATCTCAGCTCATCGAGTTCGTGGACGAAATCGCCTACAATACCGCCGATATGGACGATGGCCTCGAAGCCGGTCTGCTCACGCTCGGCCAAATCCTCTCCGGCCAGCCAATGCTCGCCGGTTTCTACGAAGAAATTGACCGCAAGCACCCTCAAGCCCGCCCCAAGCTCAAATTCAATGAAGCGAACAAGCGCGTCCTCGACCATCTGGCGACAGATCTAATCGAATCCACGCGCCAGAAAGCTACAGCGAGTGGCGCAAAATCCGTCGATGACATCCGGCGCGCGCCCGCCCGTCTCGCCGGCTTCAGCGAAGAAACCGTGCGCGCCAACCAAGCGCTAAAATCATTCCTGAAAACAAATCTCTACGACCATCCCGCGCTAGTTGAAGACCGTGACCGCTCCGTCGCGGCGCTGGATGAGCTTTTCCGCTACTACATGGATCATCCCGAAGCCATGCCCGAGTTTTACGCCGCCGAAGCAACTCAGCCCGTTGCGGACGGCGGACGCCCGCCGCATCTCGTCGTCTGCGATTACATCGCCGGCATGACGGATCACTTTCTCTTGCGCACGCACCGCGATCTGCTTCCGAGGAACCAACTCTTATGACGCCTTCCATTCCCCCCGCTCAAACCGGAAAAGCGAGCGACCATCTCGCCAACGAGCGTACTTTTCTCGCCTGGATTCGCACCAGCATCAGCATTATCGTGTTCGGCTTCGTCGTGGCAAAGTTTGGAATCACCTTGCGCGAATTCCTGCGAGTCCAAGGCAATTCGGTGCGCGAAAGTGGAATGTCTCTAACGATTGGTGTGGGTTTTATGGCCATGGGCATTTTCATGGCGCTTGTGTCCTTGTTCCGCTATCGAACAACCATGAACAGGCTGAATGCGGATGAGTTTAAGCCAGCGGGTGCGGTCGTTACCGTCCTTGGCCTGGTCGCCGCGCTTTTCGGAATCATATTAGTAGCGTATTTGATTTACACATCCAGAGCGCTTTAGCCACGTAGTTCCGGGTTCGCCATTCGCCGTGATTCTGCTCGCTGGTGCTCCGTCCTCGCATTTCGAGGGCCGGGCCTTGAATTACCCTCTTCTCTGAAATCTCAAATCTGAAATCTGCGATTCCCGGCGATGCAAACCAATAAGGCTCGCCGCCCGCAGCTCCGGCATCTCTTGACAATGGTATCGTATGTGTTACCATAACCCATGCTCGAAGTCCGCGAATACCTTGACAAGGGCGGACGCAGCCCGTATGCCGCTTGGTCTAATCGTCTGAACAGAGATGCTGCGGCCAAGGTGGCGGCTGCTCTAGCACGCATCCAGCAGGGCATTTTGTCCAGCGCCAAAGGCGTTGGGGCCGGCGTCTATGAGTATCGGATTGATTTTGGCCCAGGCTACCGCATTTACTTCGGCAGAGATGGCGAGCGCCTTGTAATCCTCGTTCGTGGCGGAACGAAAAAACGTCAACAAGACGATATCAATACTGCGATGGCCCGCTGGCAGGACTATAAACAACGAAAAAAGGCAGGAAGGTGACGACAATGGCTCTGACAAGAGATTTCAAGGAAACAATCCGGGCGCGCGTGAAACGCGATCCCGGTTTTCGCAAGGCGCTTCTCCAGGAGGGAATCGAGAATCTTCTCTCAGGTGATGTAGAAACCGGAAAGATCATACTGCGCGATTTCATCAATGCGACAGTTGGCTTTACCAAACTGAGCGGCGCCACCCATCGCTCAGCGAAAAGTCTGATGCGGATGCTCGGCCCCCGTGGCAATCCTCAAGCCCGCAACTTATTTGAAATTGTTGCCTATTTGCAGCGAGCGGAAGGCGTGCGCCTAAAAGTCCGGCTATTTCGCGCCGCTTGAAGCACAAATCGGCAGCGCCAAACGTTGAGACGTAGGCCGAATCGGCCTCGGTAGCAAAAGCATCCCTGTCTGTGCGAATTGCCTCATCCAGCTCCAAAACCGCGCAGTGCCGCCTTGACGTCCCCGCCCCACTCCGTCCTCTTTCCTTCGCAACGGCGGGTCTGCGACGCGCCCGCTCCACCCGCCGTCATTCCGCGCGCAGCGAGGAATCTCTCCTTCTGCTCGGTCTTCTATCCGTTCCAGCCGTTTCTTTTCCCGGTACAGGACAGGAAAATAATCACCGCCAATGAGGGAAATGCGCCGCCCGGAACCGACGCTCGGCAACCGTTAGACGGAAACTTCAAAGGTCGCGCCCTTTCCGCCGAAAAGATGCGCCGCTCCGGGAACGCCATTCTCCCGAATGGCGTCCTTCCTTTGATTTCACAACAACGTCGAAGCATCTATGCGTCCCGAATCCGCCGCGGCGGGGACGCAGCTTCCAGCTCTGCCCCGTGCCGCAGGGTGCATTGCGCCACCCTCCGTTCCCTCACACCAACGCCTTTGACTTGCAAAAATAAACGTCCGGCGCTCGTCGCCGATGAATCCGCCTGCGCCGCACTCGCGCAGGCGGCCCTGTGTCCCAGATCTTCTTTTCTTGGGTTCGATGCAGAGCGTCGAGAAGGAAAGGAATCACCGGCAAAAATGGAAATGCGTCGTCGGGAATCGCCGCTCAACCACCGTTGGCCAGAAACATCGAACCCAGCACCTTTTCCGCCGACAGGATGCGCCACCCAACCTGATATCTTCTTCCATGGACATTTGTGCCTCCTTGCGCGGCATGTGTGACCCAAAATGCGTGCTCTAGGCGAACGTCAATAGTTACTGCTCGGGCTCCGGCGGGTGCGTCGGAGGCGAGTGGTGCCGGGTCCGCTGTGATCCGGTAAGTAAGAGGGAGACTATGGTGAGTAGGACGCAGAGGAAAATGAAGATTATCAGTCCGGCGTCTGGGTCATAGGACATGAGCGAGCTGAAGCTGGGTCTCCCCCCGATCCGTGTGCCGTTGGTAAGTAAGCCGGTAAAAAGCAGCTGCTCGGACTGGATTTCGAGTTTCCAAATGTGGAAGAGCAGATTGCCGGAGAGCAGTAGGACTAGCAGTCCGAAATAGAATCGGAATCGGGCGAATCCATTGCCAAGACGCTTTTCGATTCTCGGCCAGAGACATGTGCCTACGATGCAGACTGCAACGAAGATGATGGCGATCCACAATTGTATTCGCAATTCGTTGAACACTGATGGATCAATCGGGTGCGGATTTTTCCCCGGAGGGTCCCAAGAGAACGGGTTGGGCATCGACGACTGTTTTAGGAGAAAATAGTAGCCGCTCACCTCACCTTCCTGGAGCCACGGGGTGAAAAGGCTGCCAAGTGCGAGGAGCCCGATCAATCCGTCCACTGCCCGCAATGCGATCGATCGCCATTTGCGCTTTGCCGTCCAAGTCAGGAATCTCTTTGCGGCGACATGGACGAGGTGCACATATCTCCCTCGCCATTTTTCACCGACCACTCGGCGGACCCATTCGGCATAATAGTCGCGCGTCCGCCACAGTAGGTAGAGCGCGGCGCAGGCAAAAAACCAAACGGCGGCGAAGTAGTCGAATAGGATGTCGTTGACGGGATGGGCAAAGGTGGGATCATAGGCAGTGAGTATGTCGATCGAGGAGTACGCGATTCCAATTAGCAGAACAAGCCAGAGAATTAACTCTGGATGTATTATAAATGGTCGGGTGTAAACATATATTGTCTCGTTTCCCTCTTTAGCCTCAACGAGTCTGCCGATCCTGAAATCGCTCATCGCCAGTAATGCGCTTGACTCGGAGGTATTCGGGTTAGCGGACAGGCACGAGCTCAGCATCAATGCATAAGCTCGTTCGCGCATTGCAAAGACGATGATTACAGAAACGAGGCTTATTAAGACAAAAGGCCAGTACTCAGCCAGTAGCAAAAAGTTCATTCCTAGAGATGATTCGAGGTATGGTAAATGGATCGGAACTTTGTATGCGTTTGTCTGCTCCCGCTCAAATTTATCGGCAAGAGAATTCCTCTCAGCCATGAAGTTCCCATACTTCTCAAATTTATTGTCCTTCCAGAATGGGTTGTCTAACTTCGGCATCAGCGCGAATATGTCGTTTGGGTCGGCGCCCTCCTGCCAATCCGTATTTAAGTCATCGATTCCCCACTTTTTGATGAAGTCTTCGCTGTCTTTTTTAATTGAAGCTTCGACGTTGGGGAGTGCTTGGTTGCCTGCCTGTATCGTCGTCCAGATCATCCAGTTTGCAAAAAACGTTAGCAATAACAATATGAATTTCGTCCGCATGGTTTTTCTATAGAGGCGGACGTATTCCGTTAGATTCGCGTCGGTATACTCGCTGGCGAACATGTTCACTACTCTACCAAATGTCTCGCAGGGTGGGTGACCCATCCTTCCCGGGGGGAAGGGCGGGGACGTGTGCTTTCATTCGAATTCCTTTCCACAGTTTTCCCACCGTTGATCTTGAATTTCCAACCACTTTCACTGGACATCAGAATTACTCATATGCTAACCTACATTGCAGACTTGGACGAGCGCTTCAAATAGCCTTCCCGAAACGGCACTCGCCAACCCTGCCGGAACCTCGAAATCGGTTTGGCGCGCCGCAAGCGCGCATGGCCTGACGGCGTGCGGTTCGCGCACATAGGGTGCGCGCAGCCTGACAGGGCGCGATTTGCTGCGGCCCTGCAGGCCCAAAGATTATCGCAGCGACGCGGGCCTGAATAGGATTAGAGCCTTTCCGTAACAATATTATCCTGCGGGCTCCTAAGTCTTTTAGAACCCGCACTTACAAGGAAGCTTTTGTAAGTCCTTTAGATTCAATGAGTGTGTTAATATATGAGTAAACGAACTAAGTCCTTTAGAATGCGCACTTACGAAAATGCCCTACCGTAAGTCCATTAGAATGCGCACTTACGAAAAAGACGGGGAGGGGGGCCTATTCACTCTCAACTATCAACTGCCTCACCTAACTTCTGGCGAATCACACTGATGCGACGATCGTATCTGCAAGTGCCATCGAATGACACTGTTGCCCAAACAGGGGAGGGGGTAGAGGTGCCCGCCGGCACAGACCGGGCGGCTCCCGATGACTTTTATCGGGAAGAGGATGCGCCACACAAGCCCATTCTTGAATCTGTACGTGTAAGGCGTACTCTAATAGTCGCGGCACATTTTCAGCCCAGGGGACAAAATGGCTTCTCAACCAGCACCCAGCGCACTTGATTCTCGTACTCAGGCTTTTCCAATCCTGACCGCGGCGCAAATCAACCGCGTCCGGGCGGGCAGCAAGGTTCGGCAGGTCAAGAAGGGTGAAATTCTGTTTGAGCCCCATGACACAAACGTGCCGTTTTTTGTGCTGCTTTCCGGGAGCATGGAAATCGTCCAGTCGGGTTTGGCCGGCGAGACTCCAGTCGCCACGCACGCCGCGGGCGAATTCACAGGTGAGATGACGATGATCTCCGGGCGGCGCTCCCTGGTTCGCGGCCGCGTCACCGAGGACGGCGAGTTTTTGGAATTGAGCGGAGAGGGTTTGCGGTCGCTCGTCGCGAAGGACGCTGAACTCAGCGAGATTTTTATGCGCGCCTTCATCCTGCGCCGGTTGGCACTTGTGAACCGGGGCCAGGGCAACATGATTCTGATGGGTTCGCTGCATTCGGCCCACACGCTGCTTCTGCGCGAATTTCTGAATCGGAATGAACATCCCTACACGTACGTGGATCTCGACACGGACAAAACTTCGCAGGAACTTCTGGACCGTTTTCAGATAGCGGTGGAAGAAATTCCCGTGATCATTTGCGCCGCCGGCTTTGTTTTCAAAAATCCCACCATGCAGCAATTGGCCGATAGTTTGGGACTGAACAGCCCGGTTGACGAATCTCAGGTCCGCGATGTGGTTATCGTCGGCGCGGGACCTGCCGGCCTGGCGGCGGCCGTTTACGCGGCGTCGGAAGGGCTGGATGTGCTGGTGATTGAAGCTACGTCGCCCGGCGGGCAGGCCGCATCAAGCTCCAAGATCGAAAATTACCTCGGCTTCCCTACCGGACTTTCCGGACAGGAATTGGCGGCGCGCGCGCTCGCACAGACGGAAAAATTTGGAGCCAAGATGATGGTGGCGCACAGTGTTGAGCGGCTGGATTGTGCGCATCGCCCGTTCAAGATTATTTTGGACAACGGCAACAAGATCGCGGCTCGCTCCGTGGTGATCGCGACCGGCGCGCAATACAACAAGCTGCGCATCGCCAATCTGCAATTGTTTGAAGGTCAGGGAATCTACTACGGCGCGACGCACATGGAATCGCAACTCTGCGAAGAAGAGGAGCTGATCGTGGTGGGCGGAGCGAATTCCGCCGGACAAGCCGCGGTTTTCCTTTCGCAGACCGCGCGCAAGGTGCATATGCTCGTACGCTCCCATGAGCTTTCGGACACCATGTCACGTTACTTGGTCCAGCGAATCGAAGAGAATCCCAACATCGAGTTGCACCTCAAGACAGAAATCACCGGCCTTGAAGGTGACAAGCATCTTGAGCGCGTGACTTGGCGGGACAAGACGAGCGGCGAGACTTCCATCCACGACATTCGCCACGTCTTCATTATGGCGGGAGCGTCGCCGCGAACCGAATGGCTGCGCGGCTGCATCGCACTGGATGACAAAGGCTTTATTCTCACCGGGCGTGATTTGGATGGCACAACCGGGGATTCAGCGTGGAAAATGGCGCGTTCTCCACAAATGTTGGAAACTAGCCTTCCCGGCGTGTTCGCGGTCGGGGATGTGCGGTCGGGCAATGTGAAACGTGTGGCCTCCGCGGTGGGAGAAGGAGCGATTGCGATCCACCTTGTGCACCGCGCCTTGGCGGAAACTTAGGAGATAAGCAAATGAACGAATGCACGCACATGAATCAGATCAAAGTCACGAAGCCGCACGCTCACGTATGCGCGGAATGCGTAAAGATGGGCGACACTTGGGTTCATCTCAGGCTATGCATGGTGTGCGGCAATGTCGGGTGCTGTGATTCCTCAAAGAACAAACATGCGACGAAACATTTCCACGCCGTCAAGCACCCGGTCATGCGGTCCATCGAGCCGGGCGAAGAGTGGGGTTGGTGTTACATAGATGAGGTGGAACTCGATTTGCCGTGAGCGATCCGCGCGAGTTTCGCTCTTCCCTGTGTGCGCTTCCTGCCTCGCTCAGGGAAGAGCGGCAAAACCTCGCTGACTTATTTAATTGTGGCTGACCTCCACGATCAGAGTTGCGGTTGCGGAAGTTGGCTCTCCCCGCTACCTTTGTCGGACGCTTTGAATCACGCCATTCCCCAAGGGAAATTCGTAGCCTGCAATCACTCCCAAAGTTTCCCCAGCCGAAAACTTCCACTAATCTTTTTGCTTCGCACCGGCGACAAGGAGAACAATTCCTCCAACCAGCGCCAGGCCTCCGAGTACCGGAGGGAGAGGAATATGCTTCTGCCGATCTTCCGTGGCATGTATCGGCCCCAGGTCAAAGACCTTTTCCCGATGGGTGTAATTGATGCCTTGATAGGCGAGTGCCAGGGCGCCCAGAACGACCAACAGAACTCCAGCTAGAGAACTTGACTTCATACGGTCGGCTCCGCGATCAGGCGGCGACCCTGTGGCCCTGGAAGAGCCTGATGAGAAGGGTGATGACGGCCAGGATCAACAGAATGTGGATGAAACCACCTAAAGTGTAAGAAGTGACGACTCCCAAGAACCACATAACGACCAAAACTACACAGACTGTCCAGAGCATGTTGCCCCCTTATTTTCTTTTCGTTAATGCAAATGTGAAGCCGAGGCAAATTAGGTTGAGGCGAGCGGACTGATCTACGAAACCGATCTACCGCTTAATCAAACAATAGAATTCTAGATGGGCTCCCCGACATAGTCTGTTCACTTACGCACACAATCTGACTTTTTCTTATGGGTCGCTTAAGGGTGGAGCGGCGGCTCGACGACTGAGGGTTCCGGCAGCGCACGTCCTATTTCGCGGGCGCGGACGATGAATCGTTTGGGCGCCGGGCCTACAAAACTGAACGGGTAACAGGTTACAAGCGTCAAGACATCGCCACCGGTATCCCGGAGGACTTGCGAGTCCTGCGGTTCGACAATCGATATCAATTCCACTCGATAATGGAACGACCCGGTTAGGGTTGTAAGCGTGATTTCATCGCCTTCGTGAATCTCGCGCAGCTTCCTGAAAAATGTGTCGCGGTGTCCCGCGAGGCCGATATTGCCGGGCTGGCCAAGGAGCGCAGTGCCCGTGATATGCCCTACTCCGCGTTGCAAGATGCGTGAGGTGGTTCCTTCTTGAATCATCGCGGTGAGGCCGATGGTGGCGATCTCCATTCGCCCGAGTGGAACATTTTCACTCACATTCGCGGCGGAGAACTTGGGAGTTACATTGTTGGCGTCCACAAATACAGGCATCACCGGCGGCGTGGCGGCGGGATTCACCGCGGCAGAAGCATTTGCGGCGCGCACCGCCTGATCAAATTGCCGGGATTGATTGTTCTGGAAGAATTGGGCTTCGAGCATGACGTAGCCGCAATAACCAAGGGCGGAAATCCCCACGAGAAACAGCAACACTGGCGCACTCCACCGCAAAAACAATCCTGATGTGCGTGGCGATAATTTCGGCGGCTCGATTCGGAACGTCATGGCTGTTTACCGGACTGCGGCGCAGGCTGTGGGGGTTGAGGTCGCAACGACGGCGCGTAATATCCCGCGCGTGTTCGGACCACCAGACGTTCGTGGCCCGGCGCTTTTGCCTTCACCAGGATGGCGCGGAAACCGCCGTCTTGAGCTGCATTGGTAGGCGCATAGGCGATGGTGTACTGGTTGCGAATGTCGTGGGCGATTTGCGCGCAAAGAGGAACCACGGCGCTCAACGAGTCCGGCATGAAGAATTCACCACCGGTGGCGTGCGCTAGCGACTTCAACACTCCGGGGTTCCGGTCGGTATCTGATTCATCAAAGAGACCGATGGTGTAGATGACCGCATTGGATTCCACCGCCAGGGCCATGACCTCTTTCAGCGTGTGGGAGCTGGCGTTATCGCCGCCGTCGCTGATGACGATCAATACTTTTTTGTCGCGGTGGCCTTTTTTCAAACGCTCGAGGGCCGCGGCAATCGCATCATAGAGCGCGGTCTTGCCGGCCGCGGGGCTGCGAGCAAGTGCGAGTTGCATCGGAGTGGCTTGATTCGTGAACGGGATGCCATCAGGGAGGCCAAACGAAACATGCTCGTTGAAATTCACAACGAACATTTCGTCATTTGTATTGCTGGATTGAACGAAGGCGAGAGCCGCGGAAATCACTTCGGGGCGCTTGGGCCGCATGCTTCCGCTGTCGTCTACAACCAGGCCGACGGTGACAGGAATATCCTCGTGGCTGAAAGATTCGATACGCTGGGCAACGCCATCTTCGAAAACCTGGAAATCATCCTTATCGAGACCCGAAACTGAAACCCCTTTTCGATTTTCGGTGGTCGCGTGCAAAACCACAAGTCCGACAGTCATTTTAATGGAGGCTGGATTTTTCTGAGGAGGTGATGAAGGAGGCGAATTCTGCGTCCAGGAAACATGCGGCGCCGCCAGAAGAAAGAACACGACCAAGCAACCGGTGATGGAGAAATGAGTCTTCATGATCCTGGATTCTCTGTGGAAGCTGAACCTGTAGCGGCCGCGAGTATTGCGTTCGCGGACCGGGGGACCATCTTCCTTCGCAAGCTTGCGCGGACTGAACACTCCGCGCAAGCAGAGAGGCGTGTACTTCGTTTAGACAGTGCGCTTCGCGAGTTTTGCCAAACCAAACGCCGCACCGATTGCGAGCAGGCCCATCAATCCGATTAAAGGCACTGAGCTGGCGGTGTGGGGCAACGGCAAAGACGTAGCATCCGCAGACGTTACCGCAGGCGCAACCGCGGAGGTTTGTTCACCGGGTGCAACCGCGGGGGTCTCTTCTACTGGCGGACCCTGCACGACTGTGGTGAGTGGGACTTCTGTTCCGGCTGGAGTCACCGCGACGATTGGAACTTCCCTCAACGCCACAACCGGCGCGTCATCGGACGTCACAGCTGGAGCCGTGATATTCGCGGCCGCTTCGGCGGGCATTGCAAGAACGGGTTCGTTGGTCTGCTTCGCCAATTCGATCGCCCTCGTCTTCGGATACACAAATTCCCGGCCAAACTTTTCGCCCGGGAAGAACCAGGTGTGGATTGCCGGAGGCGCACCGGCTTCGCGTTCCGCAAACGTCATGACGACCTTATCGGTCGGATGATAGCGATAATTCGGAATGGTGATGAGAGTCGCAAACATATGCGTTTGGTTTTGATTTGAGATCTGAACGATGTAACGGCCAGTATCCGCATTCAACAACTTGAAGAAGTAGGTGCCCGCCGGCAAGATTGTGCCGCCCGGAATTTCAATCGGCTCGGTAAAGGTTACCACCGTCTTCTTGTCGCCGTTTTGGCCTTGCGCCTTTGTTACGGGCGCCATTATGGACGCCATAAAAATCATACAAAAAGCCACTGCCACCGCTTTGAATCGATTCATCATGTATCTCCTTTTTGAATTGCATGAAACTGGTTCTGTACCTTAATAAAGTCACGAGTCAATCCACACATTTCAGGGCATACATTCCCCGAGTTTTGACCGCTTGAGCTGCCAGTCTACTGCTGGTCTCCACTCCCAAAAATTCTTGGAGCATGTATTGGGTAGGAAAACTTTAGGGCCAGGCAGTTTGTGGGCGATTCAACTGGATCCCGCGGGCTCGCCCATGCGACAGCCCGCGTGCTTCGCAGTCAGAATGTTAGGTGGATTGCGGACGCGTGTCTGTGCGCTTGTGAACACATTTGGAAATACGCACGATACGAAGGAGTGCCGACCCACGCGTACACCGTGAACAGCGGCCACATGGAATCGTCAGGCGCTCCGCGCCGAGCAATTAGCATCTGCGTTCTAATCCGCGCCAGCCGGATTTTCACACGTGGGAACGCAACGCGCCTTTAGATTCGGGACGCGCGAGCCGGCAACCTCCCAGGCTTGGGTTTGGTTGGCAGATCTTCAATTTTCGCGCGATTTTGATCCTGTGGGTCCGCGATTTCGCTATCAACGGTCTTGCTTCCAAGGAAAACTCCGGGCTTGTCAACATTCATTTCCGACATCGCTTTTCTCCCTTCGGCCAAACTGTGTGTGAAACGATCGATGCCCCGGCTGGCCGCATCAATTCACTCGGGAATCCGGGGCGATACCATATTCTTCGACGGCTAGAATCAATTCCTTTCGGACATCCATCTCCCATCCGGGCTTGATGCGGATGCGCACGTCGGCAGCGGATTCACCGACGATACTGCAGGGCATGGGGATGTGGCCTTGAGAGATTAAAACGACCAAGACCACGGGTTTGCCGAACCAAGCAGAATACACGGGAGAAGAATCTCTATTTGCCTCAGCGATCATGTTGATCATCCCCTCGACTTTCGGTTAAGTTCCAGAACCGATCTCAGTAGCAGCACTGGCCCTTTATAGCGCGGACGCAGCGTACAATCTGTTCAAATCTGCACACTCCAATTTTTATTGCATGGGTAAAGCAAAATGTTAAGATGGATGTTCATTGCGGGGTGCGCGAATCGCGATGTCAAATCACGTGAAACCAAGTAATAAAAAGGCCTTCAACGCTCAGGACTTTCTTGATTCGGCAGGCTTGTCGAGAAAAGTCGCGAAGTATGGGAAAAAGGAAACGATTTTCTCGCAAGGCGATCCAGCTGAGAAAGTCATGTACATTCAAGAGGGCTCGGTGAGACTGTCTGTTGTCAATAAAGTTGGGAAAGAGGCCGTAGTCGCAACATTGGGGCCGGGCGATTTTTTTGGCGAGGGGTGCCTTACAGGCCAACCCATTCGGATGGGAACAGCCACAGCCACGAAACCGACCAGTTTACTGGTCATCGAAAAGAGGGAGATGACCCGCGCACTCCATGCTGAACATGCTCTTTCAGACGTTTTCATTACTTTCATGCTGGCGCGGAACCTTCGAATTGAGGAAGACCTAATCGATCAGCTTTTCAACTCAAGCGAGAAAAGATTGGCACGCACTTTGCTCCTGCTGGCGCGCTATGGCAAGGAAAACAAACCTCAAGGGGTGATCCCGAAGCTATCCCAGGAAATGTTGGCGGAAATGGTGGGTACAACACGCTCGCGCGTAAATATGTTCATGAACAAATTCAAGAAAATGGGATTCATTAAGTACAATGGCGGCCTTCAAATCAACAGTTCGCTTATGAGCGTTGTCCTGCACGACTAAGAAACAACCCTCGTTACGCCAAAGAACTGGCCGTTCGCGGCCGCGGTTGCCATGCCCCTTTTGTTTCTTGAGTGAATCGTATTATTATCGTCCACACTTGATGGGTACAGGTCTGGGGATACGACTCATCTTTTGAGTGTTCGCCATGTCTTCAGTGATTAAAGCTCGTTTAGCATTTGCGGCCGGCATTGTTCTGCTCGTTTCGAGCGGATTGACCGCGCCAATCGTAATCGTCAGGCTCTCGCGATCCGCGGAACGGATCGGGCATACTTACGATGTGCAGGTTGCCATCGGAGAAGTAGATGGTGTTCTGGCGGCCGCCGCGCGATCGCGATTCGGATATGTAAATTCAGGAAGCGATAACTATTTTCAGTCATTCGATGCGGCCACTCTTCAGCTATCCGCCGACTTACAGCACGTTCGGGAACTGACGAAGGACAATTCAACACAACAATATCTTTGCACGCGGCTTGAAAACCTCGCCCACCGTCGGCTGGACCTTCTGAAAGCTTCCGTAGATTTGAGCAAGTCCGGCCATTCCACGGAGAGCGCGCAGGCGCGTTTCAGCCGCGACGGCGTGAATGCCGCTTCGGATTTGGTCAGCGTGATCCATGAAATGCAAGATGAACAAGAACGATCATTAGGAGAGCGCGGGCGTCTTTCCGGCAGACGGTTCGAGATTATTGCTGGCGTTTTGTTTGCTGCGTTTGTCCTCTCGATCGTGTTTTTTTCGTTGTATTATCGTTTGACCGGCCGCGAACTGGCAGAATTACAAAGCGCGTCCGGCCGAGACGCCGGAGGCCCAAGCCCACTGAAAATTAAAGCCACCCAGGTGGCCGGTGACGTCTACAACCTCGCCGATAAAAAATAATCCTTTTACCTTCCCGCATTCCATCGTTTTGCCGGACAATTCATCCGTATCCACGCCGCCCGCGGTTACTTCGGCTTTCTCATATCCTTCCGTGTCCGCCGGTGTGAGCGTCCATTCGTGCAAGTCGTGATCGAGCTGCGACAATGCTTGATTCGCCCACGCGCGCGGAGCGTGTATGTCAAGCCAGCGCGTGGCGAACCGATTGGGGAGAAGTCCGTGAAGGGCGGAGCGCGCCGTCGCCAGATTTCTGACTTTCGCCTCGCGGATTCTGGCGGTAACGTCACAATCCGGCGCCAGATCAATGTGGATTGGCTCACCCTTTTTCCAATAGGACGAGACTTGCAGGATCGCCGGTCCGCTCAGGCCCCGGTGAGTGATGAGTATGTTTTCCCGGAATGAATGCCGGCCGGTGGCGACCACCACCTCTGTGGATACGCCGGCCAAATCGCAGTACTGAGCCTGCTCTTTTTTGCCGAGTACGAAAGGCACGAGCGCGGGCCTCGGGTCAAGAATTTTCAAACCGAACTGGCGTGCGAGGTCATAACCAAGCGCACTAGCGCCCAGCTTCGGAATGGAAAGGCCGCCGCTGGCGACAACCACAACAGGCGCGTGAAACTCGGCGGATTCCGCGCGCACGACGAACCCGGCGGCGCGGCGAACCTCACGGATCTTGGTATTGAGAAAGATTTGGACTCCGGCATTCCGGCATTCGGATAGGAGCATATCTAAAATATCCTGCGCGGAATGGTCGCAGAAAAGCTGGCCGAGTGTTTTTTCGTGGTAAGGGATGTGATGCTTTTCGACCAGCGCAATGAAATCGGAAGGTGTATAGCGCGCCAGGGCGGATTTGGCGAAGTGTGGATTGCCGGAAAGAAAGTTTTCCGGCCGGCAATGAAGGTTGGTGAAGTTACAGCGTCCGCCGCCGGAGATCAGAATCTTTTTGCCGGGACGGTCGGCGCGCTCGAGAACCGCGACGTGGCGTCCCCGCCTGCCCGCCTCAATGGCGCACATGAGTCCGGCGGCGCCGGCTCCAAGAATTAGAGCGTCAAATGTATTGGCCAAGGTTGTGGAGCAAAGCCGTGCGTCAGATTATGGATTCATGCGCCGGTCAAAGCGCGGCTCCATTGTATCGCGAGGATTCAGCGTCCTGGCAAAATCCATTCGCGATCGCACCGCCAGATGCTTCTGGCGAAAATGCCGCTTGGCCCGGCGTGCCCACTGCCGGACAAAATAATAGTTCAGACCGCCGCCAATCGCGCCGCTCAATATCGGAATCAGACGGGAGGCCCAGGTTTCCACAACTTCCGCGCTCATCCTGACGGCGATTCGCTCAATGATGCGCGGCACGAGTTTTTCCACGGCTTGTTTTTCAATGAAGTCACGGCTAAGTTCCAGCCCCGCCGCGCTCGCGGCCGCCACCCAGAGTGTGGCGATTTCTTCGTCGGTGGAATATTCAAAGCCGTAAATCAGACTCAGTTTTTGAAGCAACCGCATCACGATTGCCGAAAGAATCGCCATGTCGGGAATGACCGTAAGGAAGCCGCCCATTCCCAATCCCGCTCCTTCCAGGACGGCAATTTTAATGGCTGCTGAAATTGTTTGGTCGGCGAGATTGTCGACAATTTCCTGCGGCACAGCGAACATATCCTCGAAGGAATCAATCGGCAGGTCGTGTGCTCGCCGGATCCGTTGGAAATATTTAACCGGGTCCACCTTTGTCTCGGTATAAGTGCGGTCGAGACTGGTGGTGAGCGCTTCCCGTAAGCGGCCTGAAAGCGATGCGTTTCTTGATCGTTTGGTCATATGGATTTTCGCGGTCTATATATATAGGATGCACCGCGACACACTGGCGTGTCCGCAGGACGTTGAAATACTATGATCTTCGTAACCCAAGGAAGAAACAAGGAAAGAATAGAGCCAGCGGTTTAGTTGCTCCCATTTTACTCGCTCTTTGGCCCCCAAACGGGAGGCTGGGTAAAATGACGGGGTCTGAAAGGTCTAGATCGACATGCTATTCGCAGAAGGCATTCTCATGCGGCGGAAGATTAGGTAGACTGAATACGTTGCGCCCGTAGCTCAGCTGGATAGAGCATCTGGCTTCGAACCAGAGGGTCGGGAGTTCGAATCTCTCCGGGCGCGCCACTTCGACACATATTTTATCTTCGGTAATAGCCTAGTTGCCGCCGCCATCTTGCAGGACTGCGTCCACTTCGGGCGGCACAATACCCAAATTCACATAAATCGGCCGGGTGACCTTCCGCACCGCCGCAATTTGCGTTGAAAACCAAATGGCGCCTGCCAGGCAGCACGCGCCGCTCACCATCACCGTTCTGGGCGCGCCGATCGCACTGGCGAGCGCGCCTGCCAGCAAACTTCCAAAAGGCGCCATGCCGACGAGAGCAACCGTGGAGTAACTCATGACGCGCCCGCGCTTGTCCTCTTCCACGATGGTCTGAATGATGGTGTTGCTGGCCGCCATTTGTTGCATCATGCCGAATCCGCAAATCGCCAACAGGACAAGCGAAACCCAGAAATTCCGAGAGAAACCGAAGAGAATTAGCGCCACACCAAACATGCCGGCGGAGATCGGAATCATTTTCGTCAATCCCCGGACGCTGGGACGCACGGCAAGCGAATACGCTGAAATAAGCGCCCCCACGCCCACGGCCCCCATTAAAAATCCATAGGTGTGCGCGCCGCCTTTCAGGACTTTCAAGGCAAAAATCGGCATCAGAATCGTGAAGGGCCACGCCATCAGACTGACCACCGCGAACAACAAGAGAATGGTTCTAATCGGTGTTGAACCGGCAACGTACTTCCAGCCTTCCTTGAGTTGCTGAAACATGGAAGCACCGGTATGCGGGCGCAGCGACGGCTTCAACACCATCATCAGCAGGGAGGCAATCACGGCAAGATAGCTGAGGCCATCGATTAAGAAACAATAACCGGTGCCGAATAACGCGATGACCGCGCCGGCGAGCGAGGGCCCAAGAAGGCGCGCCAGATTGACCATCGAAGAATTCAGAGCGATCGCATTGCCGAGGTCCTGCTTGTCCTCGACCATCTGCACCAGAAAGGCTTGCCGCCCGGGCATGTCGAAGGCGTTAATCAGGCCTTGAAAGGCGCTAAGCCAGAGGATTTCAGGAATGTTGATGTGTCCGCTTAAGGTGAGAACCGCCAGCGCCAGCGACTGCAACATCGCAAGAACTTGCGTAACGACCAGCACGCGCCGGCGATCCAGGCGGTCAACCCACACGCCTGCAATGGGCGCCACAAGAAACGTGGGAATCTGGCCGGCAAACGCGACAACACCGAGCAGCAAAGCCGAGTTCGTGAGTTTGTAAACCAGCCAGCTCGTGGCGATGCGCGTCATCCACGTGCCAATCAGAGAAATGCTCTGGCCAGTGAAGAATAGCCGGTAATTGCGATGGCGCAACGCGCGCCAAACCCGAGTACTACTCGATTCTTTTTCTGCCTGACGAATTGGCGCGCCAACGGATTCGCTCAACTTCTATTTCTCCCGTCAACTTTTATTTCTCCCACTCCCGCTTGCAGTGTTAAGAAGTCTCTTTACTTTAGAACGGATTTCTATTTTGGGCTTGCTGTTCACCTCGATGATAGATGCAAGTCCCAGCTTTGAAGGTTATTCCTAATCTGCTGGATCGTGCGATGGGAATGTGCATGGGCCGGCACAGCGGACTTTTCACCGCGAAACGCAAGGGCATCTGAGTTCAGTAGCCTTTGTTCATATCTACAATATTTACGAGCGGCTGACCGGCGGCAAACAGACGGATGTTCCGCTGTAACAGATCGAGTACGCGGGGTAGAGAGCTATCGGAGGCGCCTGCGATATGCGGTGTGATGACAACATTCTCATATTTCCATAATGGATGATTACTGGGCAGAGGCTCTGGATCCGTTGAGTCCAAGCCCGCACCGGCCAGATGATGGGTGGACAATGCGTCTATCAAAGCATCCATCGAATAGAGAGTGCCACGCGAAACAACAATGAAGTAGGCCCCACGCTTCATTTCCCGGAACTGGACGGCGCCGAACATGCCTCTCGTCGCATCCGTATCCGGCGCGGTAACAAAGACTACGTCGGCAAGCGGCAGCACCGTATCGAGTTGATTCGGCTTCACCATCTGTTTGATGAGAAGAAGAGGCGAAGCATCCTTCGGGTCAACGCCGATGATCGTCATTCCGAAACCATGGGCGCGCTCCGCGATCTGCGTTCCAACACCTCCGACGCCCACAATGACGGCTGTCTTTCCTTGTAATTCGGTGAGTTGCGCGATGTTGCGCGGCATTTCCCATTTGCCTCGCGCGGGAATGGTTTGATACAGGCCTCGGGTGAGTGAAAGCAGCAAAGCCATCGCATGATCCGCAACCTCGGGCCCCAGAACGACTTTGAGGTTGGTGAGGGTGATATTCGTGCCTTTAAGAGCCGGGACGACGCCCTCGGCGCCGGCATTCAATATCTGCAACCACTTCAATTGCTTGGCAGCCTGGAGTTCCTCGCGCGTAAGTTGTGGAGTGATCAGAGCGTCGGCATCGGCGAGCTCAGCAGCAATTTGATTCGGCGCGGGTGCGACGATGAGAACGTTCGGCGGCGCTGATTTTCTCAATTCGGCGATTGCGGAATCGCCCAAGCCGAGTATGACGATTTTTTTCTTTTCAGTCTGAGCCCGCCCCAGTGCGACTGCGATCAACAAGACAAAGAGGAGCGAACAGGTTGTAACGCGGATTTTCATTTTGCCATCTTGGACGGCATCAATTGTACATTCAACCGTCTGCGCGGGAGGTCTTTTCTCTCATAGCTTGCAAACGGGGAAATTTCCGGCGACAGCGGAATCTCGCAGGGCTCAAGACTTGTCTACACCAAATCTGGGGCCGGCAAAGGGATTCTCAATAAGAATGCCGGAGATCCGTTGCCCGGCGCCCAAATCTTCCGAGAGAATCCGCGTCGCACCGCATTTGGCCGCAGATGAAACGATCATGGCATCCCAGAAACCGATTTGCGATTCGTCCTCGATTCGAAATGCCGCGGAGATTTCAGTTGGCGTGGTTTCCACGCACCAAATCGCGTAGCTGCTCACCACAAGACGTGCTGATACCTTTGACAAGGGAGATGGTATCTTTCGTGTGACATTGACATAGAATTCCTGAAGCACTTGCATGCTAACCACGCCCGCTCGCTCGCTCCAAAGCTCACGCAAAACCCCTTTTGCGATTTCGTGCTTCGCACCTGCATCTATGTCGTGCGCATGAATCAAAACGTTCGTATCAACGAACGTCTTACCGCTCATGTAGTTCATCCCGGCCGACTCGAATTGCGCCACCCAAGTGAAAACCTTGATCGAGCAAGGTCATTGCCTGCCGCTCCGCGTATTCGTAAGCCTCTTCTTCACCGACAAGAATCTCAATTTGACGAGCCAGGAGACCGCTGATGGAAGTTGAACGCCGAGCGGCGACGATCTTGGCCTTTTGTATGGTTTGCCTGTCGAGACTGACTGTAACGTTCTGCTTGCCATTGGAATTAGAAGTCGCCATATTGGTCTCCTTGAACACGTATTATACGTGTAGCACGCATTTTACGTGCTGTCAAGGTTGGCTTGCTAGCTAGGAGCAGATCAGATGACAGGCGGTACTTATCCGGGTGCTGAGTTGATATTCACGCTGCAAGCTCAGTCTTGCCGGTCAAGCAGCTCGACCGTTAGCAGAATTGTACGGCCCACTACCTCGAGGCTGTGTTGCGACACTTTGTCCATCGTGTCGGCGTTGGTATGGTGGAATTCTCCCATATCGTCGAACCCCGGGCCCATTCGGCCGTATTCGGCGTCAACAACATCCACTGAAGGGATACCGACCTGGATAAACGGCACTTGGTCATCGATGATGTTGGCGTCATACTTGAAGAAATAATTGGAATAGCCGAGTTGATTGGCGGCTCGAGCGATGAAGAATTGTAGCGTGGAGTTGGAGCCCGTCTCGCGCGCCACGTTCAGGTCTTTATCGCCTATCATGTCGAGAAGAAGAAACCCGCGAATGCGAGAAATGTTTCCGCTGGCCGCCAGTTTTTTTGCCAGATGTTTGCTGCCGTAGAGGCCGTCGTCGCCTCCGAAGTCGCCGATATTGACCGCCTCTTCCAGGTCGGTCCACACCAACCAGATTTGCATCCCGGTCTTTTGGTGAGCCAGTGCGTCGGCAAAGGCTAGAAGAATCGCAGTGCTCGATGCACCGTCGTTAGCGCCAATAAATCCAGGTTTAAAGAGGGTGTCGTAATGGCCGGCAAGAATAAAGATTCCCTGCTTTGGGTTAGAAGTGACGTTGAACTTTCCAATGATGTTATGCACGGGAACGGGGCCGCGGGGTGTGGTGGCGACGAAGTTGTCGGCTTCGATCTGCGCGCCGTCCTTTTGCAGAACCTGATGGATGAGATCCTCGGTTTTCTTATGGCCCGGAGATCCTGGCCAGCGTTCTCCAAAACCCGCAACCTCGGCGGTATAGGCAAATGCCTGCTGCGAGTTGAAAGCGTCGTGCAACGAAGTGGAAGCGACTGGCGTCGTTGGCGCGAATATCGAGCTAAAAATCAGGGCAAGTTGGACGTATATACTGGTTTTTTGCATCAGCGCCTTCACGCGTGTACCGGCTCGGAGCGTTTCAGTGTAGGAAGCGCTCTGATGGATTTCCCGGCTTTCTCCTGTGCAAGACGGAGCTCGTGCAGGCTCTGCAGATTGAGCCAAAACTGCGCGCTCGTGCCAAAGAAATGAGCGAGGCGGAGGGCGGTATCACCGGTGACCGCACGTGTCCCGTTCAGGATTTGCGTGATACGGTTGGTTGGCACGTCGAGCTTTCGCGCGAGTTCAGCAGCGCTCATATCGAGTGCATCGAGTTCTTCGGCCAGATGTTCACCCGGATGGATAGCGTCAAGCGGCATAGCGATTCTCCTAATGATAGTGAACAATCTCCACGTTTGATGGCCCGAGTGACAGGCCGACCCACTCACAGCAAATCCGCCATTGATCGTTGATGCGGATGCTGTACTGGCCTTTGCGATCACCAGGTAGCGCTTCAAAACGATTGGCGGGCAGCGCGGCAACGTCTTTCAGAGACGTGGCGGACTCCAGCCGGTCGAGCTTCAGGCGCGCGGAGCGTTCAAATCCCGAGAATGTCTTGACCCGCTTCCCGGCAGCGAAATCTCTCGTCCGCTTGTCCCGATAGCTGACGATCACCAGCTTAAGATATCAATAATTACGCGTTACGTCAAGCATAACGAGTGACCCTTCCCGACAATGGAGCAAGCCGCGTATTGGTTGTGGCGCGGACGTAGGAAAGCTTATGGCGGCCTTGCCCGTATAGATAGACAGAGGCAAAGCGCATGGAATCATTGTGGCAGGGGATGGTGATTATTGGCGCCGGCCTTGCAGTTGGATTGGGGGCGGCGCTGGCGATCGGTCGCGTGGTGGGCAGCTTCCTGATTGGAATTGGCGGATCTGATCCGATCACTTACGTTACCGTGACGGCGACGCTTCTTCTGATCGGTGCTGCGGCGTGCTACATACCGGCACGCCGCGCGGCGACGGTGGACTCGATGGCCGCGCTACGCCACGAGTGAAGGGTCGCGCGGCTTTTCCGAATCAGATTCAATGAGTGGCCGGCGCGACGCCTAGCTGAGCGAAAGTGATGATGTGGCCGCCGGGGTCCTTAATCGCGATTTCCTTGGAACCGTAGAAGGTGGTGCGAACCGGCATGACGATTGGAGCGCCTTTGATGGCGGCGATTGTTTCGTCCAAATTGGCGACTTCAACGTAGAGGAAAGTCGGGCCTTTGCGCATGACGTCCGTGCGATTTGGGTCATCCTTCTGGACGCTGGCGAAGGTTTGGTACATCAACTCGATGTTGTCTTTCATGAGGATCACGAAGCTGATTTTGTTTCCTTCGGGCACTTCCATGGTTTTTTGAAAACCGAGTTTCTCCCAGAACGCGACGCAGGGTTCGATTTCTTCCACCAGCAAAACGGGCGTTATTTTATTCACTGACATGTGGTTCACCTTTTCCTGTTCTTTCGGCCGGCCTGTGAAGGAGCTGAAAAGTAGCATGAGAATTACGAGAACCGTTGTGCGCATCTTGTTAAATCCTCCTTGCAAAATGCGGTAGTCTCGTTTAGACTAGTTGACGATACAGAAGCGCTTTATTCTTGTCAAGGAGATTTTTATGAAGGTGAAGAAGCGTCAATTTCAGGATCTGGTTTCGGTTGGGCCATCCATTGAGAAGGATTTTCAAATGATGGGGATTCGGAGCGTTGCACAGCTGGCAAAACAGAACCCGAAACGAATGTACGATAAATTGTGCAAGCTGACTGGAGAGCGGCAAGATCCCTGCGTGTTGGATACATTTGTCGCGGCGGTGGCACAGGCAAAAAATCCGAGGCTGCCTGCGGCGCAATGCCAGTGGTGGTATTGGAGCAGGAAGCGAAAGGCAACCGATGCGCACAAATAGGTCGCGCGATCTGACCGCGCCGGATCTGGTTCTGCTGAGCCTTCTGGCGGAGCGGGCGATGCACGGCTATGAGGCGAACCTGGAACTTGAGCGGCGGCAGGTGCGTGACTGGGCAGGCATCTCGCGCCCGCAAGTGTATTACTCGCTGGAAAAGCTTGCCGGCCTTGGCCTGATCCGAACGGTGGAAAATGCGCAGGCCGCAGAGGGCCCGGAGCGCCGGGTTTTCGCCACGTCCGCACGCGGCCGCGCCGCATTGGCAGGCGCGCTGCAGCGTGAGGATTGGGCCACGCAGCGGGACCGGCCGCCGTTCCTTACCTGGATTGCGCTTTCGTGGCTGGCACGGCCGGGTGTATTCCGTCAACAACTGGAGCGCCGCCGGAAATTTCTTAGAAGTGAGCTCGCACGGGAAAAAGCGACCTTGCGCGCCATCCATGAGGAGACAGGCCACCCATTCCATGAAGCCGTCTGGATGGTGAGCCTGGTGATCCAGCAGATCCGGGTCGAACTACAGTGGCTCGGCAAACTTTCGCGCGAGATCCGGCGGCGGGCTCCAGCGAGGCATCCGCAGTACGCAGGTAAGAATTCAGCCTGAGCGCGAGGACGATCTGGACTGTCAGGAAATCATGCAAAGTGCGCTTCCTTGACTTGAACGGGAACGCGCTTTATTATGGTTTTGGCAGTATTTTGGGAGTTTTTTTGCGTTTGGGGTCATGACGTAACACCGGCTATGTTTCTTGATATCAACGAGCTCGCGATACATAAGGTCCGCATCCGGAAGAGCTACGCTCCGGGTGTTATAGACTTTCATACAAATGACTTTAAGCAGGTCGAGCCGCTGATCGTGCGGGCCGTGGCCGAGCTGATGGGTGGCCAAATCCGCATTACCGGCAGTCTCCATACGCGGATTGAGATGGTTTGCGCCCGGTGCCTGGAAGAGGTGTCCGAAGAGGTTTCCCGCGAGTTTGACTTATTTTACCGGCCAGCCAAGGAATTGACGGAGGAAGAAGCCGTCCGATTGAAGGATGACGACACTGAGATCGGCTTCTTTGATGGGGATGGATTATTTCTGATAGACATTCTGACCGAACAGATGCTCCTGACCGTCCCCATGAAAGTCATCTGCCGCAGTGACTGCCGGGGGCTTTGTCCGCAATGCGGCGCCAATATGAACAGCGAAGAATGCCGGTGTGAGGCCCGTTCGGTGGACCCGCGGCTGGCTCCGCTGGCTCGTCTGAAACAGGACTGGTTCAAGAAGCAGTAGCTATGCAGGGGTGAAAACCTCTAAAATGAGCCTTCTATTGAGGGCTGCCCCGCCTACGGCGGGTGTTAAATCTGAGGAGTCTTTATGCCTAATCCGAAACGACGACATTCCCACGCACGCAAGAACAAGCGCCGCGCACATGACTTTTTGACGCCGCCCTCGTTTGCAAAATGCCCGAACTGCCAGGAGTTGAAGGCGCCGCACCAAGCGTGTCCTCATTGCGGCTTTTACAATGGGCGCGAAGTAATGAATACGAAGGCCTGACGGACCCTGTCCCCAGACAACCTCGCTCGGCCGGAGCGCCAATGATCACGATAGCCTTGGACGCAATGGGAAGCGACCTCGCGCCGCGTCCCGAAGTGGAAGGCGCCATTCTGGCGGCGCGTGAGCTGGGAGTACGCGTTTTGCTGGTTGGGCAGGCGGGCGTGCTGAAAACGGAACTGGGACGTCACGCAAAGCGTGGTGCGGACATCCAAGTAGTGCCTGCGGGGGAAGTCATTACGATGCATGACGCCCCGCTGCAGGCGTACCGCCGGAAGAAAGACAGCTCAATGCATGTGGCCGCCCGGCTGGTGCACGAGGGCCACGCGCAGGCCACGGTAACCGCTGGCAACACCGGCGCGGCAATGGCTGTGGCTCGTTTCCTGCTGGGAACGCTGCCGTCGGTGGACCGGGCGGCGCTTGCGGCTCCGTTTCCAACGGCGCGCGGCGGGACGTGCGTGCTGCTTGATGTCGGGGCCAATGTGGATTCTCGGCCGCAGCACCTGGTGCAGTTCGCGGTGATGGGGGAAAACTATTACCGCGCCATTTTCGGCACGCGAAGACCGCGAATAGGATTGCTGAGCATCGGCGAGGAAGAAACGAAAGGCAACGAACTGGTGCGCGAAACATTTGAGAGGCTGAAGAAAACGCCGCTGAACTTTGCCGGAAACGTCGAGGGAAAAGACATTTTCTCGGGGAACGTGGACGTGATTGTTTGCGACGGATTCATTGGGAACATCGCGCTGAAGATCAGCGAGGGCGTGGCTCAGCACATCGCGGGAATGCTGAAAAAGGCTTTGAAGAGCACGCTGGCGTCGCAGTTCGGCGCGTTGCTTTCGCGGGGCGCCTTCCAGCAGTTTAAGAGGCAGATCGATTACTCCGAATACGGCGGCGCGCCGCTGTTGGGTGTGCGCGGCGTGACGATTATCGGGCACGGCAGGTCCAATGCAAACGCCGTGAAGAACGCAATCCGTGTGGCCACCGAGATGGTTCGGAGCAAAGTGACCGAGGAAATCGAAGAGGAACTTTCTGTTCCAGCGGTGCGCGCCGCGGTCTAATGCCGGCGGCGCCCGAAAAAGGCAACGAATTCGATGGGCAAAATCGCAATCATATTCCCCGGGCAAGCCTCACAGTACCCGCGCATGGGCAAGGACCTGTCGGAAAAGTTTCCGGCAGCCCGCGCCGTTTTTGACGAGGCGGACAAGGTTCTAGGCTTTCCGATTTCTCGGATGTGTTTTGAAGGCTCTGAAGACGATCTAAAGCTGACGGCGAACACACAGCCCGCGATTCTGGCAGTGAGCGTGGCCGCGTATCGGGTGCTTACGGGGGCCGACGGCGGGCAAGCTATTCATCCGGACTACGTCGCCGGGCACAGTTTGGGCGAGTATTCGGCATTGGTAGCCGCTGGGGCGCTGTCATTCGCCGACGCGTTGAGGCTGGTGCGCCAGCGCGGCACGTTCATGCAGGAAGCAGTGCCGGCCGGTGAAGGCGCAATGGCCGCGATCATGGGGCTTTCGTCCAAACAGGTAAGTGAGATTTGCCGCCGCGCCGCGGACGGGCAAGTGGTTTCGCCCGCAAACTTGAATTCCGCCGAGCAGACAGTTATTTCCGGACACGCCGCTGCCGTAAAGCGCGCCGTCGAACTGGCATCGCAGGACGGCGCCAAGCGCGCGGTAATGCTTCCGGTTTCCGCACCGTTCCATTGCGCATTGATGCAGCCGGCACAGGCGCGCATGGAACAGGCGCTTGCCGCCGCGGAATTTCACGACCTTAGCATTCCGGTCGTCACAAATACCGATGCCGAAATCACCTCAAACGGCGCGGAAGCTCGCGACGCGCTCGTGCGCCAGATCACGCTTCCCGTATTGTGGGAGGATTCGATTCGCGAACTGGTGGCGCAGGGCGTGACGTCGTTTGTGGAAGTGGGCCCGGGACGAGTGTTGTGCGGGCTGCTGCGGCAAATTGATCGGTCGGTGCATAGTTTGAACGTGGAAGACGAAACGAGTTTGCGTGGCGCGCAAGCCAAGCTTGCACAGATTGGCGCCGAAGCGGGCGATAATTAGCTTTCGAGCAGCGATAGAGAATGCCAACCATGTTTAGCTTGAAAGATCGCGTCGCGGTTGTAACTGGAGCCTCTCAGGGGATTGGCCGTGCGACATCGCTGGCGCTTGCCTCCGCGGGCGCAAAGGTGGTCTGCGCGGCGCGGAACGCTGAAAGACTTGAGGCTGTCGTCACGGAGATTACGAAAGCCGGCGGAGAAGCCGCCGCGGTGCCGATGGATGTCGCCGAGAGTGAGCAAGTCAAGGCGGCCTTTAAGCAGGTCAACGAGATCTATGGGCGGCTCGATATCCTGGTGAACAATGCGGCCGTCACTCGAGACATGCTTGCGTTGCGGATGAAGCAGGAAGATTGGGAAACGGTGCTAAGAACAAATCTGACGGGCGCCTATTTATGCATTCAGCAGGCACTCGGCATAATGCTACGACAGCGTTACGGGCGCATCATCAACGTGTCGTCAGTGGTGGCGCAAACAGGCAATGCGGGCCAGGCCAATTACGTGGCGGCAAAGGCGGGGCTGATCGGGTTGACGAAGGCCATTGCCGTGGAAATTGCCTCACGCAGCATCACGGTGAATGCAGTCGCGCCGGGCTTTATTGCGACACCGATGACCGACCCGCTGCCACAGCAGGTGAAGGACGCCATGCTGGCGCGCATTCCCCTGGGGCGCATGGGTACGGATGCGGAAGTCGCCGCGGCGATCGTGTTTCTTGCAAGTGAAGAAGCAGGGTACATCACGGGGCACGTTCTAGATATTAATGGCGGCCTTTATATGAGTTAGACCGCGCGGGGTAAGCGCGGTTGACCTTGCTGAGCGCCAAACATACAATGAACGGGCTTACAAAGGGCCGGGGCTACAGGTATCCGGTAAATGCCGCGCTGGGGAATGAACCGGCGCAGGGGGAAACATGCCGAGCGTAGAAGAACGAGTGAAGCAGATTATTGTCGAGCAGCTCGGAGTAGATGAAGCGGAGGTGACGCCCACGGCGTCGTTTGTGGACGATCTGGGCGCGGATTCGCTTGATGTTGTCGAGCTTGTGATGGCGTTTGAAGAGGCATTCGGCATTGAGATTCCCGATGAAGACGCCGAAAAGATCGCAACGGTGAAGGACGCCGTCGCCTACATTGAAAAACACAGCAAGAAGTAAGTCCGGACGCATCCGTTTTCCGCAGGAGAATCCGTTTTGAGTCGCCGCGTTGTGGTTACCGGTGTGGGACTTGTCTGCGCCTGTGGCATTGGGAGCGAAGAGTCCTGGGCGAACATTGTCGCGGGCCACAGCGGCGTCACGACGATCAGTCATTTTGACGCGACGCGGTTTGACTGCCGGATCGCCGGAGAAGTAAAGAATTTCGATCCACTCAACTGGGTGGAGAAAAAAGAGCTCAAAAAGATGGGCCGGTTCATTCAACTGGCCCTGGCCGCGGCGGATTTTGCCGTGCGCATGTCGGATCTGAAGATCTCTCCCGAAGAAAGCGACGCCGCCGGCGTCTACGTTGGCAGCGGCATCGGCGGATTCGACGTCATCGAGCGCGAACATGAAAAACTGCTCGCAGGCGGGCCGGGCCGCATCTCTCCATTTTTTATTCCTGCCAGCATCATCAATCTGGCTTCGGGACATATTTCCATACGCTACGGGGCGCGCGGACCGAACTCCGCGACGGCCACGGCTTGCTCGGCTTCCGCACACGCGATCGGCGATTCTTTCAAAATAATTCAACGCGGCGACGCGGACATCATGATTTGCGGAGGAGCCGAAGCGTCCATCACGCCGATGGGCATCGGCGGGTTCGCGGCGATGAAGGCACTCTCAACGCGTAACGATAATCCGCCCGCTGCAAGCCGGCCATTCGAGAAGGATCGCGACGGCTTTGTGGTCGGCGAGGGATCGGGCATCCTGATTCTGGAAACGCTCGAGCGCGCGCAAAAGCGCGACGTGCGGATTCTGGCTGAGGTAGCGGGTTATGGAATGTCCGGCGACGCATTCCACATTACGCAGCCTGCTGAAGGCGGGGATGGCGCGTTTCGCGTGATGCGCGCGGCGCTGCGCGACGCGAAGATCGAGCCGCAACAAGTCGGCTACATCAATGCGCACGGTACATCAACGCCGATCGGAGACGCCATCGAAACGCAGGCGATGAAACGCGCGTTCGGCGATTACGCGCCGCAAATGGCGATCAGCTCGACAAAATCTATGACCGGGCACCTTCTGGGCGGCGCAGGAGGACTGGAAGCGGGCATCAGCGTGCTGGCGCTGCGCGACCAGATTCTGCCTCCAACGATCAACTACGAGAATGCCGATCCCGCTTGCGATCTCGACTACATTCCGAATAAGGCGCGCAAGGCGGCGGTGGATTACGCGTTATCGAATTCGTTTGGGTTCGGCGGGACAAACGCCGCGCTGGTTTTCCGGCGTTGGGGTGGTTCTTGAAGTGGTGCGCCTCGTGAGGTCGTGCGGTTCCTGAAGTTGAAGGCGGAGAAATTTCATTGAACATCATTGTTTGCATCAAGCAGGTGCCCGCGAAAGACGCGCCACTGGCCATTTCAGCGGACGGCACGTGGATTCGCGAAGCCGACATCGGCTTTGAGATGAATGAGCCTGACAGCTACGCGCTCGAGGAGGCGTTGCGCTTAAAGGAAAAACACGGTGGAGAAGTCGTTGCGCTCAGCATGGGTCCGGCGCGCGCGACGCAGACGATTAAAGAAGCACTCGCAAAAGGCGCTGACCGCGCGATCCACGTAATAGATGACAAATTCTACGCGCTTGATCCACTGGGTTCGGCGCGCTCACTTGCCGCAGCAATTAAAAAGGAGAAATTCGATCTCATCTTGACGGGCTTGCAGAGCGACGATCACGGTTTCGGGCAAACCGGAGTTTTGCTAGCGGAACTACTCGGCCTGCCGCACGCCACAATCATCATGCAAATTGACGCGGCGGACAGCCACTTGAAGCTGAAGCGCGAACTCGAAGCGGGATGGTTCCAGTGGGTCGAGTTGCCGATGCCTGCGGTGCTCAGCATCCAGTCGGGTATCAACAAGGTGAGGTACGCAACGCTAAAGGGCATCATGGCCGCAAAAAAGAAAGAGATCTTGGTGATCCCCCGCGAATCACTGGGCGTTTTGAGCGAGCCAACCCAAAAAGTTGAGCGTATCTACGTGCCGCAGAAAACGAAGAAGACTGAGTTCATCAACGGCACGCCGAAAGAAGCGGCTGCGAAGCTCGTGGAAAAACTCAGGCACGAGGCGCGTGTGATTTAGGAATTTGCGCGCGACCGCAAAGAGGAAACCAGCAAGATGAGGATTTTGGCCATCACCGAGCAGCGCGACGGCAAATGGAACAAGTCGAGCTTCGAGACGCTTGCCGCGGCACAGCAGATTGCGCACGACACCGGAAGCACGCTGGTTGCCGCTGTTATCGGCGACGGAGTGGCCGCATTAGCCGAAGAGCTGGCCGGCAAGAATGTGGCGGAAGTGCTGCTCATCGAGCATGAACTACTCGCTGCCTACACGCCGGACGGCTTTTCGCTGGCGCTCGCGCAGGTGATCTCGCAGACGAGTCCTGACCTGGTTCTGCTTCCGCATACGTATCAAGTGCGTGACTTCGCACCGAAGCTCGCTGCATCTCTTGGCAAGGGCATGATCGGGGATTGCATCGGATATCGCTTCGAGAATGGCCGGCTGATTTTCGTCCGGCAAATGTTTCAAGGAAAGACGGCAGCGGACGTGACATTCGCCGGAACTGGTCCCTGGTTCGCGACGTTTCAAGCTGGCGCTTTCCGCGCGGATCTAGCCGCCGCGAACCCGAACGGCAAAGCCCCGGTGAAGAAAATTACCGTCGAGCTGAAGCCTGAACAAATTCGTACGAAGCCCCTGGAAATGTTTCGGGAAGCGAAGCAGGCAGTGGATCTGACGCAGGCGCCTATCATCGTAGCCGTCGGACGCGGCATCAAAGCGCCGGAGAACATTCCGCTAGCGGAAAAACTCGCGAAAGCAATCGGCGGAGAAATCGCGGCATCGCGGCCTATCTGCGACGAAGGATGGCTGCCCATGGAGCGGCAAATCGGCAGCTCCGGCCAGACAGTTGCACCGAAGCTTTACCTCGCGCTCGGCATCAGCGGGGCGATTCAGCACGTGGTCGGAATGAAAGGCTCGCGCACGATTGTCGCGATCAACAAAGATCAAAATGCGCCCATTTTTGAAGTGGCGGACTACGGCATCGTCGGCGACATCTTTGAGATTATTCCCGCATTAACCGAAGAACTGGATAAAACAAAAGCAGGCTAGCGGGCCATTTTTTTCCTCCTAGTTTTGACACTGTGAGAATTCCATTCGCCGAGACCATTTTCGCGTGGATTTTCTTGCCTTGTGCTAGACTCCACCCACGGAGCACACGTCCCTGAGCTTTGAAAACTACAAGACTGTCCTGTATTGCCGGGAAGATGGAGCCTGGGTGGCTGAAATTCCAGCCCTGACCGGGTGCTATGCTGTAATGCCGACCCCTGAAGACGCTCTGCGAGAGATTATGCGAGTTTTCCAAATTATCGCCGAAGAGTACCACATAAAAGGGATCGTTCTTCCTTCCGACAATGCGCAAGTCGTGCGCGTCATGCGCCGAGGTGCGTAGATTCCATCAAGTTTCGCGGTGACCCGTATGTGCCGTTGATTCCCCAGTCTCGCAATGCATTTTGCTAGAATAGCGGCGTGACTGTTGACCGGGAACGCTTGGATGCGGATGTACTGATCGTAGGAGCGGGGCCGGGAGGGCTGGCCTGCGCGCTGCATCTTTCCAACCTGATACACAAACACAATGACTCGGGCGCGCAGCCCGCGCTTTCCACCGAAAACATTTACGTGCTGGAAAAAGCGCGTGAGATTGGCGCGCACCAGCTATCCGGAGCCATCATGGATCCGCGCGGCCTGCGGGAATTGGCTCCGGATTTTGGAAAAGCGCCGCCGTTTGATACGCCGGTCTCAAGCGACGCGTTTTATTTTTTCACTGGTAAGCGCGCCTGGAAGTCTCCAATCACGCCGCCGCCGTTCCACAACCACGGCAATTACATTGTCTCTCTGAACAAGCTTGTGAAATGGATGGGTGGATTGGTGGAAAAGACGGGCGTGAATTTGTTCACGCAATTCGCCGGTGCAAACCTGATCTACGAAAACGGCGGTGTGGCCGGCGTGATCACCGAAGACAAGGGCGTGGACAAGAACGGCAAGCCAAAGGACAACTACACACCGGGTTACGAGCTGCGGGCGAAAGTAACAGTGCTCGCCGAAGGGGCTCGCGGCTCGCTCACAAAGCAACTCGTGAGCCAGTACAGGCTTGATGGCGTGAACCCGCAAACTTACGGCATCGGCATCAAGGAACTCTGGGAAGTTCCCGCTGGCCGCATCGAGCCTGGATTTGTGGCGCACACGCTGGGCTGGCCGCTGCCGTTCGATTTATATGGCGGCGGGTGGATTTATGGGCTGAAGGATAACCGTGTTTCGATAGGCATGGTCAGTGCGCTGGAATATAAGAATCCGCTGTTCGATCCGCATGAGGCTTTCCAGCGCTACAAGACGCATCCATTCGCGAAGCGAATACTTGAAGGCGGCAAGATGGTGCGCTACGGCGCAAAGACCGTGCCCTACGGCGGCTGGTATTCCAGACCTACGAGCTATGTGAGTGGCGGGCTCATCATCGGCGACTCAGCCAGCCTGCTGAATTCACAGCGGCTGAAGGGTATCCACACGGCAATTAAGAGCGGTATGCTCGCCGCTGAAACGATTTTTGAAGCGCTGCGGGACGGTGATACTTCCGCCGGGAAACTTTCCAGTTATGCGAAGAAGCTGGAATCAAGCTGGATAAAGAGAGAACTCTGGGCAGTGCGGAATTTCCACCAGGGCTATCAACACGGTCTTTTCCGCGGACTTTTCCAAACGGCGGCGCAGATGGTCACAGGCGGCCGCGGTTTCGTGGATCCGATGCGAGCGCGGCCTGGTTATGAAGACTACAGGCGGCTCGATCGCGGCGACGAACTGGTGGACCAGTCTGGACGATTTAAGGGAGATGGCGCCCTTACATTTGACCGGCTGACCGACGTATATCATTCCGGCGCGCGGCACGAGGAAGACCAACCGTGCCATCTGGTCGTGCTCGAACCGGATATTTGCGGGAATCGATGCGTGCGCGAGTACGGCAACCCCTGCCAGTATTTTTGCCCCGCAGCGGTGTACGAGATGGTTCGCGAAAAGAATGTCTCACGTCTGAAAATCAACGCTTCGAACTGCGTCCACTGCAAGACGTGCGATATAGCCGATCCCTACCAAATTATTAATTGGGTGCCGCCGGAAGGCGGGGGCGGACCGAATTACGAGGGAATGTAAGCGCGTTCCCGGCCTATTTGCAGCCGGCCCCCGCACAGTCCGGTCCAGTTGAAGCGCCGAATACCCGCCGGAAGAACCCGCCAATCCTGGCAAAAACTCCCTGATGAGGCTTCGCCGCAGCCGAGTCCGCCTGCACGGGAGGCGTCCCCTCGTGTTTCCCTTTCGGCTCGACGGTGCCGTGGAAAATCGTGTCTTCCCTAACTTGGACTGAGCGAACAAGAACTATCGTTTCCGGGCTCGGATCGAGTGGCGGCTCGGGGCCCTTGGAATTGAAGATAAGCGCGGGCATCAGGACCCTGTAAGTGGGCACCTCCAATGAAGGCGGCGCGTCTACTACAGACGATTTGCTTGTTTCCCCGGAGGCGGCAAGCGGAGGAGCAATCGAAGTTGTATTTGAAATTATGGACGGCTTGTCTTGCTTGTCTTCGCTTGGAGCGGGTTGCACTTGCGTAGAAGATTTCGTGACGGAAGTGGTGACCACTCCCAGCATCTCATGCGTCACGAGTGGCGCTACTGGAGAAAGTTTCGCGGTATCCAACTCGCACGAACACCCGGGAGTAGTTGCCGCGACGGGCGTAAGTTGACCACCCGAAAGAGTGAGTCCGCCGAATTGCGGCACAAGCAGACTTTCACCGCTCAACTGTTGCGCGACCCGTACCGCGCCACTGACGGCGCGCAGACACATCTGCCCATTTTGATCCAGGCCGATGGTGGTGTCACGCGCACCGCCGCCAATCGCAATTGGCGTTGCCGTCACCAGCGGCGTGAATAAGGCAACTGGCTCTGCGTGTTCAACATGGACGCGCAACGTGCCGAAATCAAGCGCAATGGTCAGCGCATCCTGCGATTTCAGCAACTGAAGCCGCGCCGCGCCGCAAATGATTATTTCTCCTCCGCCGTTCAGGGCGATACGCGCCTGGCCGGAACGCACAATCAGGCGGCTTCCGCTTGCGAGAACATTGGCTGCGTCTCCGACAGTGGTTGGAGCGCTTGCCGGAACTTCGATCGTGAAATCCCGCCCCTCGACGCGTCCGACAATTTCCAGCGGCGTCTGCGCAGCCAGCCGGATCGGCGCAATCAGCACCACCGCCAACAACGCGAGCGCAAGCAATAGGCTCAGAAATGTATGGGTCCTCGATTCGGGATGGGCCTGGCTTGCGTGGTTCGGCATTGGTGGTTCGCCTATACTATACGCCATGCTCGAGACCAAGAAATCGCCGGTCGAAGGAGAATTGTCCAATCCTCACTTTGACGTGCGTGTGCCTCAATACTCCCTCTGGCGGCGGATGCAAGTCCCCGTCATCGCAGGAGTTGTTTGTGCAATCATGCGCGTTCTTGGCCCCACGCTGCGCTTCGAAGTGCTTGGTCAGCAGCACGCCGACCGCATATACGCGCAACGGCGCCGGATGATTTGGGCTTTTTGGCATTGTGGAATTTTCGGCATTTTGTGGTGGGCGCGCGACCGCGGCATTGTAGTGCTGAACAGCACCAACTTCGACGGCCAATGGACAAAGCGCGTGATCGAGCGATTCGGATTCGGCGCCGTTCCCGGCAGCTCGACACGCGGCGGCTTGCGCGGCATCGCGCTGTTGGCGCAAATGCTTGCGCAGGGCCGAGACGCTTCTTTCACCATTGATGGCCCGCGCGGCCCGCGCTTTATCGCCAAGCCGGGGCCGGTGATGCTCGCACGGCACACGGGTTGCCCCATTGACGTTTTCCATGTGGGATACAAGCACGCGCTCACGCTCAATAGCACGTGGGATCGGCTTCAGGTGCCGCTGCCTTTTACGCGAGTGGTGATCGCGTTTACACCACCGATTGAGGTGTCACGTGACGCCGATCGCTCCACCGTGGAAACGAAGCAGGCTGAAATGCAAAGCGAGCTTGAGCGCGCGCGGCGCCTTACTGAAACGTGGTTCAAGCTTTCACCAGAAGAACAGGCGCGCGAGCGAAAACTCTGGAATGCCTGAAGACTGCAAGACCCTTACATATACTTAGCGTTGCCCTTGCTGGGCCTCTTCTCCCAGCGTCACGTTCACGTCCATTTTTTTCCCGCCGCGGTAAACCGTCACGCGCACAGTGGAACCGGGTTTTTCGTGATTGAGGATTACGTCGAGATCAAGCTGCCGTGTGATGTCCTTGCCATCCATGGCAACGATCAAATCACCGCCAATAATTAGCCGGTGCAACCCTGCATACACATAACGGTCGCCGCCGCGCAGTCCCGCACGCGCCGCGGCGCCGCCCTGCGCTAATTGCTCAATCAACAGACCCTGGTCAACCGGCAGACTTAGCGCTTGAGCCAGATCAGGCCACAGTTCCACAATCTCGGGGATGCCAAGGGAAGCGCGATGAACGCGGCCCTCGGTGATCAAATCCTGCGCGATGCTTTTCGCGGTGTTAATTGGGATGGCAAACCCGATGCCAGCCGTTGTGCCTGAAGGCGTATAAATTGCGCTGTTGATGCCGATCACTTCGCCGCGTGAATTGAGCAGCGGGCCGCCTGAATTGCCCTGATTGATAGCCGCGTCAGTCTGAATCGCTTCATCAATAAAAGTTGTGTCGCCCGTCTGAACTGTGCGGCCGACCGCGCTGATGACGCCGGTAGTCAGCGTGCTAGAAAAACCAAACGGATTCCCGATGGCGAGAACGGATTGGCCAACCAGCAGGCTCGCGGAATCGCCGAGTGGCAACGCGGTAAGCGTTTTGCCCTTTGGATCAATCTTGACGAGCGCGACATCATTTCTTTCATCTGCGCCGACGAACTTCGCGGGATAGTGTGACCGGTCGCCGAGTGTGACCTCAATCGTCTGCGCGCCCTGCACGACGTGATAGTTGGTGATGATATAACCACGCGGGTCGATGACGAAACCCGAGCCGGCTCCTTGCACCGGCACAGCGTTCCTGAAGAAGTCGTACTCTACGGCGCGTGTATTTATATTGGCTACGGCGGGTGACGCTTCGCTGTAAATCTTCACGGTGCGTGATTCGCTATCGGTCAGTCCCGAAGTGTTGACTCCCGTGCGAGGGGCCGTGCTCTGCGCCATCACGCCTCCAACGCGAGCGAGATCATGCTGTCCCCAGCGCGCTCCCGCAATGTAAGAGGAAAGTGCAACTACGGCGCCCAGCGCTACTAGCCGGATGACATTCGCTGATTTCATATCCAGACTCATGAAACGTTACCTCCAGATGTTGTTCCGCCATCGTCGAGTGCTGCCTGGTGTTTCAGCCGGGCAACCAACTCCACCACCTGCTGTTTCGTGGCTACCAGCGAGCCGGAATTATCAATTTCATCGGTTGCCAAAAGCCGCTTTTCACCGATGGGCATCTGCGCCGCAATGCGCCGCACGGCATCCTCCGGCGTCATGCCGCGGCCTCGCGGATTCGTCAGCCGCTCGAGTTGCTGTTCCGGCCTGCACCAGACCACGATGAGCCGATCCAGTGATTTGGCAAAACCCGCTTCGACAAGCAGCGCGGCTTCGATCACCGCAACCGCTGTGGGGTAAGTATTTGCAGTTTCCGCGAACAGGCGCTCCTGTTCGGCCATAACGCACGGATGCAGAATCTGATTCAGCTTCGCAAGCTTGGACGCATCGTGGAAGACAAGGTGAGCCATTTTTGAACGGTCCATGCGGCCATCCGCGGCGAGAACCGCGGAACCGAATGCGGCAACGATTTCCTGATAGGCGGGCTGGCCCGGCTCGGCCAGTTCCCGGGCGAGCTCGTCGGCGTCAATGACGCGGCAGCCCAGTTCGCGCATCATGGCGGCCACCGAGCTTTTGCCGCAACCGATCCCGCCGGTCAGGCCGACGCGCAGCATCAGTGCCTCGCGGCTTCGAAGGGAAGAGTCTGCGCGGCCACCCGGCGCAAGCGCGCAGCTTTAACGGTGTTGCTCATTAGCATGGCAATCGTGAGCGGGCCAACGCCTCCGGGCACGGGCGTGATAGCGCCCGCGACGCGCGCCGCGTTGGGATGGACGTCTCCAACGACGGCAAATCCTCTTTCACGGAATTTGGCGAGACGCTCTGGAAAATTGGCAAAAAATTGATTTGCCTGCTCCGCGCTGGTGACGCGAGTGGTGCCAACGTCTATCACGGTTGCCCCCGGCTTGATCCAAGCAGCAGCGATCATGCCCGGGCGTCCCATGGCGGCAACGACTATGTCGCCGCGCCGGATCACGTCCGGCAGATCACGCGTTTTCGAATGGCAGACAGTGACGGTTGCGTTGCCGTGAAGAAGTAAGAGCGCCATTGGCTTGCCGACAATGTCGCTTCGGCCCACCACGACGGCATTTGCGCCTTCAACGGCAATACCACTGCGGCGCAGAATTTCCATCACTCCGCTCGGCGTGCATGCCACCAAACCCGGCTGGCCGGTGACGAGGTGGCCAAGATTCATGGGATGGAATCCGTCTACGTCCTTCGCGGGATTCACGGATTCCAGAACGCGCTTGGCGTCAATCTGCGATGGCAGCGGCAACTGAATCAGAATACCGTCCACCGCATGATTCGCATTGAGGTGTGACACCAGCGTAAGAAGTTCGTCCGTCGTCGTGGAAGAAGGCGAAGTGTAATTAAAACTGACTAGCCCCAGCTGCTCGCAAGCAGCAATCTTGCTGCTGACGTACATTTTGGATGCCGGGTTTTCTCCCACCAATACCGTGGCGAGGCCAGGCATGATTCCGGTGGCGCGCAATTGTTCGATACCTGCGCGCAGTTCCGAATAAATTTCGTCGCGGATTTGATTGCCGTTCAGGATGCGTGCGGCCATGGTTTGTCCGTGAAAAAGTGAATCGAATCAGTTCAAATTTCATCATATCATACGCGGGAAAAGCGATTTGAGGAGCCGGTGATGCTGTTTGGCGAAGGCAGCGAACGAAAACAACTCGAACAGAAAATGCGCGATGCGGGGCGTCTGCCGCCGGGGCAATCCCTCACGCTCAAATGGCCCGTGCTGCACGCGGGCTCGATTCCGCGATTCGATCCTGCGCGCTGGGATTTTAAAATTGGCGGCCTGGTGGAAAAGCCTCTGCGGTTCAGCTGGGAAGAATTCAACCGCCTGCCGCAGCGCGAAGTGCTCGCTGATTTCCATTGCGTCACGCGCTGGAGCCGCTTTGATAATCACTGGAAGGGCGTACCCGTTACGGAAGTCCTGAAGCTGGCCGGCGTAAAGCCCGAAGCGCATTACGTGCTCGTAAATGCCGAACAGGGCTACACCGCCAATTTACCTCTCGCGGATTTCTCGCGTCCCGAATCTCTCTTTGCGTTTCAGCACGATGGCGACCCGCTCACCGCCGAGCACGGCTACCCGCTGCGCCTGGTTGTGCCGAATCTTTACGCCTGGAAAAGCGTGAAGTGGGTGCGCGGATTCGATCTGCTGCCCGAAGATCAGCCGGGCTTCTGGGAACAGAACGGTTCCCACATGTACGGCGACCCGTTCAAAGAACAGCGCTTCAGTACGGATTGATTTAACGCTCCGTGCACAAAGCTGATCGCGACGCGCTGGTTCGAGACGACGATTTTGGAACGGCAGCAGAGATACTTAGGGAGTTGAACTAATCCAATTACCAAGTGGGAGCTTGAGTTCAGCGCTCCCTTTCCATTCCTTTGCGGCGTACATGAACATCGAGTTGACGCCGTTGATTTTTGGGAAGTACAAGAAACCAGCGACGGAACCTTTGGGAGAGACCACGCCACCTGCGAATGAAGTCCGTGCTATCCATCCGACCATTGTAGAAATGCTTTGCGATGCTATCTCTGCGTTTTGCCTTGCTTGTTCTTCCTGAATCGCTTGAATGACTGGCAATAGCGGGTTCTCTGTGGTTATTTCGCCTAAATGCTTCCCGCCGTTGTTATAGATATCAAACCGCAACTCCGCTGGTGGTTGAACCGGAGCAGTGGTAGATCCCAACATAACAGCCACATCCTCGGACACGTTCACCGGGTTTAGCGCGAAGACTACCTTGGCGCGACTAGCGTCCCCCAGATGTTTCGCATCCAACGACACTATTGCAAAATCTTCTAATGAGACGTTGACGGGTTCATTACCAAGGTTGACTGCAACCACGAATATGGCGTTTTCGGCTCTTTTGCCGAAATGGGCAGGCACCGTGTCGCTCCAAGCCGCGACTTCTATTCCTCGATAGCACTGAGAACGGAAAGCGTGCCCAACGATGTCCGCTGGCAGCTCTCTTACTTTCCCGTCGCAGAAGGTTGAAGTCGGTATATTCTGGCCTGGGTTCAGAGGAGCCCACGTTCCGAGAGAGCAAACCGCCATGACTAGCAGCGCTATGTAAGGTTTCACGTTTGGCCTCCGCGTTGTGAAAGCGTCTTGTGCCCCTTTGACCTGGTGCGGTCTACGTCCCGCCAACAATCTACAGGCTCGGGCCGCGCGTCCTTACCAACTCCTCAACGCGCTTGGCATACCTTGTCCACCATGCGCAACAAAGGATGTGATCAGCTACGCTTTCGCGGATGAGCTGAGAATCTGACTGTGTTCGATGCTGCCACACCTTGGACATGCCGGCGCGACCGGATGGTGGTAGTTGTCGAATGTATATTGGATTTGTTCTGACTCCCACGCGCATCGACATCTCCAGTAGAAAGCTTTCCCGAGAGGATGTTCAATTTTCTCTATCGCCATAATAGACTCCCGATGCGCTAATGTGAACGTGTTGATGCGCAGATCGTAAATGTGCTTAAAAAACTCAGATGAATGGTCTAGAAAATATCGTACTGCTCCCAGTGCAGCGTTGGGTCGGACTGAATGATCACGCTCTTGCGCGTGATGGATTCAAGTTCCTCAACCAGCCCGGCCTCCCGCGTCTTCAGCGCTTTGGCGATCTCCGGATGCACGCGGAGGGTGAGGCTCGCCGCGTCCAAATCCCCCGCCATTTTTCTGGCTTCCATCTGAATTTCAAAGCAAATCGTGGGGATGGACTTCACCATGCCCGAACCCGTGCAATAGGGACAAGGCTGGCAGAGCACTTTTTCGAGCGCCTGCTTGGTGCGTTTGCGAGTAATGGCCACCAATCCAAATTCGTTGAATGAAAGGACCTTGGAAGGAGCTTTATCCGCGCGCAATTCGTCATCCACCGCGTGCATGACCTTGTCGCGGTTGCGGCGTTCTTCCATGTCAATGAAATCCACGATAATGATGCCGCCCAGATCGCGCAGGCGAATCTGACGGACAATTTCCTTCACGGCTTCCAGATTCGTTTTCACGATTGTATCTTCCAGCCGGGTGGAACCGCGTCCGACGAACTTACCTGTGTTGACGTCAATCGCGACGAGCGCTTCCGTGTGATTGATGACGATGTAACCGCCCGACTTCAGCCATACCTTCGGACGCATTGCTTTGTCGAGTTCCTGCTGGATGCCGAACTCTTCAAATATTGGCGCTTCCTTGGAGTAAAGCTTCACGCGATTAACGAGATCAGGTTGGAACCGGCTCACGAATTCGACGACCTTGCTGAACTCGTCTTCGTTGTCAATCCAGATGGAGGTGTAGTCCGAGCTCACATAGTCGCGCAAAATACGCTCGACCAGATTGAGATCGCGATGCAACAAAGAGGGAGCTTTTTTCTGTTCTGACCGGGCGCAGATTTCGTGCCAGGTCTTGCCGAGGAACTCGATGTCGCTTCGGAGATCCTGATCGCTCACGTTTCCCGCGGCCGTGCGGACGATGAACCCGCCCGGGAAGGTTGATTTGTATTCCCCCACGATGCTGCGCAGCCGCGAACGGGTTTCCGCGGAGCTGATCTTCCTCGAAACGCCAATGTGATTCACAGTCGGCATGTAAACCAGGAAACGTCCCGGCAGCGCGACGTGGCTTGTGATGCGCGCACCCTTCTTGCCGAGCGGTTCCTTGGCGATCTGCACGATAATTTCCTGGCCCGCCTTGAGCATTTCGGAAATGAGCTGCGGGCGCCGCTGCGGTGCATGACCTGGATGGCCGTGGCGTTCCGGAGGGCGGCCATGCCGCATGGGGCGTCCGCCGCGCGGCCCGCCGCGACGCATCGGACGCTGAAATCGCGCGCTGCGCCGGTCATCCATGCGTGCGCTTCGCGGCTCGCGGTTGAACTGTTGATCGCTCCTCTGGCCGGCGATGTCGGCCGGCTGACTTTCGCCGGAGTCCGCCACCGGGGATTCACCCGCGGCGTGGATTTCTTCGGCATTCTCGTGAAGGGCGTTGTGAGCTTCGTCGTGAGCTAGGTCGGCTGCTTCATCATGCGCCTCATCCTGCATGTTGCCGTTTACATCGCCGGAGTCTTCTTCGCCCTCGGTTTGGCCGGCATCTCCCTCGGCGTCTGCCTCTGTCTCGGAAAAATCCGCCCCGCCGATCGGATGCGCAACTTCGTCGTCGGTTTCTTCCACCGCCTCCTCGTGTTTGGCTTCGATCAGGCTTTCGGCGAGCGTTCGCGCCTGCTCCTCTGTTAAATCAGCGGGCGACCCGTGCGTTAAACCAGTTCCGCCCTGGCCTTCGGCAAGCGTTCCGGTGCCGCGGTTAGCGTCAAATTCATTCCATGCGTCATGGGCATTGGCGTCTTCAGCCTGCTCCTCTTCACGACCTTGGCTCGCCTGATCATCTTGAACGTCTCGTCGCGGCTCGCCACTCATTTCACCCATAGTCGCGTCATCGTGAGAGTCTTCATCGGACTCCCCATCTCCGGCTTCATGAATAGCCGATTCGTGCCGCGTTTCGTGTGCATCCTCGGTGTGTACGGGAGCTTCGTGCTGAGCGTAGAGAGAAGCAGGCAGCACGGGTGTAGATTCTTGCGACTGCGCCGCGGGATACGCCGGTTCGGTCGATCCCGTTGCGCCTGCAAGCTTCACGGGCGGTTCAGCATCCATTTCCGTAATTGCCGAAGTAGCTGCGGGGGCCGGGGTGCGCTCCTTGTACTTGGCCAAGGATTCGCCGGGCAGCAAAATGGGCTCGTAGTTTTCAGCAGGCGTTGATGGTCCACTTCCACGGTCATACGGCGCGTGCGACGAATGCGAAGATTGAGGTGCATTCGGCGAAGCGTACTTCGAAGATGGCAGATCGCGTCCATGCGGGCGATCTCCGCGGCCCTTGCCACCTCCGCGCCGGAAACGCCCACCACCACCTCCGCCACCGCGACGCCCGCCACGGTCGCGATCCCCACGGCTCTGGCTGCCGCTGAAGCCACGGTCGTTTCGCGGCCGGTCATACTGACCAGATGGTCGTTGCACTGTCGGCGGAATATTTCCCGCAGGCGGCTGATTGTATCCTTGCGCGGGAACTTCACTTGCAGAGCCAGAAGAGTTCACAAAGGAATCGGCGGCTTCTCCGGGCAATGCTTCAGCTGTTACGTCGGAAGCGAGAGCCGCACCCTCCGTTTGAAAGAACGGTTGAGCGTCCGGCTCTCCGGATGTATTCGAATATTCCGCAGTCTGTCCGCTGGTGGCGTCCGCAGGCACGGCCCCGGGCTCGCCGCCAGGCGCGCTGAAGCCCTGGCCGCTCCTTTGAGCGGATGGAGCAGCAGGGGAATGCGCTTTCACCTCGTCCGTCAGGACGTGGTCGTACTCCTCAAGATTCTCCAGGAAGTCGCTGACGTAAAGGAATGCGTCAGTGTCGCGGCCGATATCCACGAAGGCCGATTGCATGCCCGGTAGCACGCGTGTGACGCGGCCTTTGTAAATGCTTCCAACTAGAGCAAATTCTTTTTCACGTTCAATGTAAATTTCGCAGAGGTGCCCATCTTCCAAAATGGCGACCCGCGTCTCGTGGGGGGTCGCTGAAATAACCAATTCTTTCGACATGAATACTCCTCGGAGCGCATCGGCGCGGTCTGGCGCATAGCGCCCGCGCGCACGGCGGCCACAGCGTTCCCGGCGTGCGGGAAGTTTGAACTGCGGCTAATTGATATTTGTAGTGTGCGCGCCACGCGGTGCTGCTCTCGCAAACGGAAGGCGACCCGGTCAAATCTCGGGAGGTCCTTCCCTGTGAAATTAATTGACGAAGCGCCGGATGCGTACATTCATCACCAGGCCCAACGCCAGAAAAACAAACAACGTAACTGATCCGCCGTAGCTCATTAGCGGAAGCGGAATGCCGGTGACCGGAACCTTACCGATCATCATGGCCGCGTTCACCAGCAAGTGAAACCCTAGAATCGCCGCTACACCCATCACGAGATACATTCCCGAGCGGTCCATTGCCTGTTGCGCATTATGGACCAGGCGTAACAGCAAAGCCGTGTATAAAGCTAGCGTCACGAAGACGCCGATAAATCCTGTTTCTTCCGCCAGCGCGGCAAGAATGAAATCCGAATAATCTACGGGAACGAACCCGCCTTGATTCTGGCTGCCGCGTCCCAAGCCTTTGCCCCAAAATCCCCCCGCGCCAACCGCGATCTCTGATTGCAGGATCTGGTAGCCGGATTTCTTAGGATCATCTTCCGGCCGGAGGAACGTCTGCACACGTTCCTTCTGGTATGGCTTTAACACAAAATGCCATCCAACTGGAACAAGCAACGCGGCAAGAATCACAAGCGCCGCCGCGTGCTTCCATTGTATACCAGCCAGGAAGGCTCCAACGAATGCTACCGGAACCAGCACCATCGCCGTGCCCAGGTCCGGCTGCTTTAATATAAGAACCAATGGTATCCCGGTTAGCACTCCCACCTTCAACAAATCGGACAAGGCGAGCTGGTCTGTTCTTACCTCACTGTAAAAACGTGCCAACACTATAATTATAATCAACTTGACCAACTCTGACACCTGAAAAAAAGATCCCGATCCCAATAGGGGAAGCCATCGTTTGGCGCCCAGCCGAGTTTCGCCGACCACCAGCACCGCAACGAGCGCCACGAGGCCAATGATGTAAAAAATCGGCGCCTGCTCGAGGATGCGGTGGTAATCCATGCGGGAGATGACAAACATGCAGATCACTCCCACCAGCAACCACCAAAGCTGCTTGACGTACATCGCGGTTCCAGGCCCGCCGCTGTTGTGCGTGGCGGAATAAACTTCCAACACGCCCATGGCGCAGATAGCACCCGCGATGGCCAGAAGCCACCAATCGTAATCGCGGATTCCGGTTTGCTCTCTCATCTCGGTGCGTGCGTTGTCTTGCCGTTCCCGCTCGGATTCCTCGCTTGCGGCGCCGTTTCGGTCGGGGCTGTGGATAGCGTCACCGCTGGCGGCGATTCCAGCGGCATTGAGCCGGGAGCCCCAGGCATCTTCGATACGCTGCTGGCGGCCGTCAATTGCTGCCCGGTTTTTCCGTTTTTCTTATCGTAATAAGCCTGCACAACCTCCCGCACGACGGGCGCGGCTACATCGCCGCCATGCAGCATTGTGCTTTGGATCAGCACGGCCACAACAATTTCCGGATTCCGGCGAGGCGCGAACCCTACGAACCAAGCATTGTCCTTGAAGTCCGCGCGATTCTTTGCTTTTGCCAATCCTTCAGCGCCGATAACCTGCGCGCTGCCCGACTTTCCGCACAGATCCACGCCTTTGATGAAGGCGTGGTGAGCCGTGCCACCCGGGAAATCGGGATTCACCACGTCTTCCATTCCCTGCGTTACTTTGTCTACCGTGTCATCAGAAATGTTGAACGTGAATCCCTCGGTCGAGGCTGGAGTTAAGGATTTCAGGAGATGTGGAGTCCTGAAGACTCCGCCCATCGCGATGCCGCCAATCGTTCGCGCAAGTTGCAGCGGCGTAGCCGTCACTGCGCCTTGGCCGACGGCAACGGAAATGTTTTCGCCTAAAGTCCACTTTCGATGCTGCACTCGCTGCGCCCATTCCACTGAAGGGATGAGTCCGGGCTCTTCACTGGGTAAATCAATTCCCGTACGCTTGCCCAAACCCACGGAGGTCGCGTAATACGACATTTTGTCAATTCCAAGCCGCATGCCCACGTTGTAGAAAAAAACGTCGCAGGATTCAGCGATAGCGTGCTCCAAATTCACTGTGCCGTGGCCTTTCGGCTGCCAGCAGTGAAACACTCGTCCGTAGAATGTCGCCTGTCCCGGGCAGAATGCCGTGAAAGTTTCAGGAATCGTTTTTGTTTCCAGCATCGCGGTTGCTACAATAATTTTGAAAACCGATCCCGGCGCGAGCTGCGCCTGGATCACTCTGTTTAAGAGAGGCTTATCCGGATCGGTGTTCAACCGATCCCATTCTTGCCTCGAGATGCGTACCGCAAATGCGTTCGGATCCGGCGAGGGACGGCTCACATATGCAAGAATTTCGCCCGTACGCGGATCCATCGCTACAACCGCGCCCATCCTATCTCCCAGCGCCGCTTCCGCCGCCGCTTGCACATCGTAATCAATCGTCAGTTGGATGGGCTTGCCCGGAATCGGCTCAACTTGTTCGAGCCGGCCCATTTCCTTGCCCACGCTGTTTACAATAATGCGCCGCAGGCCGTCTGTGCCTTCCAGAGTGCTGTCGTATTCCTTCTCCAGGCCGGATTTGCCGGCCATGTCTCCCGGCCGCAGTTTCCCGTCGCTCTTCTCGATTTCATTTTCGTTTACTTCGCCGACGTAGCCGATCGCGCTCGAAAGAAATCCATTCGTGGGATAACGCCGCCGCTGCTCCGGCACCATCTCGAGCATTGGCAAATCAGGCCGGTGCGATTCGATATAGGCGATGTCCGCCTGTGTGGCCTCAGGCTTGACGACGATGGGTTCGTACTTCGGAAGATATTTTGCGGCTTCAATCTGCTGGCGTATGTCCTCAATGGAAATGGCCAGACCGTCGGCAATCTGCGGCAGCGCACGACTCACTTGCGCCATGTCATCGCGCAATAAGAGAACGCTGAATGACGGGTAGTTATCTACGAGGACGCGGCCGTCACGGTCAAGCATACGGCCACGGGGTGCAATCAAAGGAATGGTGCGAATGCGGTTGCGATCGGCGAGCTCTTGATAGTGGCCTGAATCCACCACTTGCAACTTCCAGAAACCAATCAGCAGCAGCAGCGTCATCCCCACGATCACGTAGGAAACCACTGTTAGCCGCCCTTGCGGCAATTTACTATCGTTGCCGATGCCGTACAACACGCTTAGTCAACTCTCTCGGAAGTCCATTTCACAGTAGCACTTGCACAACACCGGTGCAATATGGCCTCTTGGCCACGTATGCGTTTTGCGCAACTGCCGCGCGCGCAACGTGCGGTATGCTCTTTGCGTGCCCCAAAGTGAAGAATCCGACAGAAAAACTCGATAGCGAGCACCTTCGAATTGGTCTCTGCCTGAATTGCCAGCATGCCCGGCGGATCGAATCCGCTCGTGGTTCAGAGTTTTATTTCTGCGCTCTTTCCGCCAGCGATCCCCGCTTCCCGAAGTATCCACGGTTGCCCGTTCTTCATTGCGCTGGGTATGCGCCGCAAGTGTAATGTTATGTGTAGTTGGCGCGCAGCATTCGAATTGGACGCGGCGATTCACTCATTCGAAAAAACCGGATGCAACAATTCAAGCGGCGCCCGTTGAAATTGTTTCACGTGAAACAATTTGATCTCAGCTTGGCAAACGAAGGCGGTCCAGTAGCGGAAATAGAGCGGCAGCGACTACCGCATTCACACCCGCGGCAATCCAGAGCTCGGTGGTGAAGAATCTTTCCGTCTGCCCGAGCAGCAGGCGCTGCGTCAGGATGTACACTCCCTGATGGAAAAGATAGAACGCCACCGTCAGGCCGAACCGGCTGAGCGGATGTTCGACGTCAATCCGCGAGCCGAACGACGAGGCCAGATAGCCCACCAATGTTTTGGCTATCCCATATAGTCCGATGGGCGACCGTCCCAGACTATCCTGCAACAGGCCAATGATCATTCCCAGCAGCAAACCAGAAGAAGGATTCCGCTGGCTGAAGCCAAAATAGAGCACGATGAGCAGCGGCAAATCCAACATGCGCGCGTGCGAAAAATAAACCGGAAGGAAACTCTGAAGCAGAAGCGCCGCCGCGGCGACGGCCACCACGGCCCACGCGCGAAACTTGTGTACTTCAATGTGCTGTTCGGGTTGTACGTAGGCGGCCATAGTTCTCGTTTAGTGATGCTATGTGGGTTTCCACCTAACGTTTTACGGGCGCGCCGGTCCCAGCCGTCCCGGCATCGGGCACGCTGCTCGCGGGCTTTGTGTTCAGTTCCTGCCGCGCCAGCAAAACGAGCACCTCTTCCAGACGGTCCAGATGGGCGGCGGGAGCCACTCGAATCTGCTTGAATTGCACGCCAGGCTTTACTTCCACAACAGTGCCGACCGGAAGATCCTTCGGAAAAATTCGGTCTTCGCCCGAAGTAAGAACTTCCTGTCCGACGGCCACGTTTTCATCATTACTTATATATTTCATCATCAGCAGTGATTCACCCGTGCCGCTTACGGGGCTTTGGATGCGTGACACCGCCAGTAGCGCGCCGACGCCGCTATCCTTGTCGGTGACGAGCAGGACTTCCGAGGTTCCGGCAAATACTTCCAGTATTCTCCCGACGACTCCGTCGGGCGTCATAACGCCCATGTTACGGCGGATTCCGTCACGTTCACCGCGGTTGATATAGAGAATGCGGCTTGAGCTGTCCGCGCTGGATGCTATTACGCGCGCCGCGAGCACGGGCACATCGGAATGGATGTCGCGAAAGCCGATCAACGTTCTCAGGCGCTGGGCTTCTTCAGTCTGGCCTTCGAGTTGGGCGTTGCGGATTTTCAGCCGGTCTATTTCCGCCAGCAATTCCTGATTTTCTCTGTGGGTATGCACCAATGCGACGTACGCATCCCATGTCCCGCGCACCTTCCCAACACTCCACGTTCCGGCCCGTGCAAAGGGCGTCACCGCACCTACCGCCCAAACGCGGATTAGCCGCACATGCCGCTGGTCGCTGCGGATCTGCACCGCGAGCATCAGCACCTGTACAACGAGAACCACGCCGAGCAGAGCAAATGATCTATGGCGTCCGGGAACGGCAAGCATTAGTTCCCCACCTTAGTCAATGGAAACGAGGCGCAGCAGCCGGAAGTCTGAAAGCATCTTGCCGGTGCCTAGGACGACAGAGGCGAGTGGGTCGTCAGCAACGGAAACCGGCAGGCCAGTTTCTTCCCGAATGCGTTTGTCGAGGTTCTTGATGAGCGCGCCGCCGCCCGTCAGCACAATGCCGCGGTCACTGATGTCGGCGCTCAGCTCGGGCGGAGTGCGCTCGAGAGCCACGCGAATGGCGTTAAGGATGGTGGCCACGCATTCCGAGAGCGCTTCGCGGATTTCGCTGTCATCAATCGTAACGGTTCGCGGCACGCCTTCGATCAGGTTGCGGCCCTTCACTTCCATCGTGAGCGGTTTTTCCAGCGGATACGCGGACCCAATTTCCATTTTGATTTGCTCGGCCGTGCGTTCTCCCACCAGCAAATTATATTTGCGCTTCAAATAGTGCATCACCGCTTCGTCCATCTCATTGCCCGCCACGCGCACCGAGCGCGAATAGACGATGCCGCTCATCGAGATGACCGCGATATCGGTTGTGCCGCCACCGATATCCACCACCATGTTGCCGGAAGGCTCTTCAATCGGCAGACCCGCGCCAATGGCCGCCGCCATGGCCTGTTCCACCAAATAAACTTCGCTCGCGTGCGCGCGATATGCGGAATCCTGCACCGCGCGCTTTTCCACCGGCGTAATTTCGCTCGGCACGCCGATTACGATTCGCGGATGAACCAGCATGCGCCTGTTGTGGGCCTTCTGAATGAAGTAGGTGAGCATTTTTTCCGTCACCTTAAAATCGGCGATGACGCCGTCCTTCATCGGCTTGATGGCCACCACGTTTCCGGGCGTCCGCCCGAGCATGTCTTTTGCCTCGCGCCCCACGGCCACCACTTCGCCCGTGTTCTTGTTGATGGCCACGATGCTTGGCTCGTTGACGACGATGCCTTTGCCCTTCGAGAACACCAGCGTGTTGGCCGTGCCCAAATCTATGGCCAGGTCGGAAGAAAACAAACTGAAGACCGACCGGAAGTTATAACCGTTCTTTGACATGTCTACCCTCGGATTGAGGCCGCGTTAAGAAACCTATATCGCGCGAGATAATACGCCGCGCTCTTATTACGGAATCACGATTTGCACGCGCTGGATCGCCGTGCCCCCTCTTCGATTCTGCCCTGTAATCACAATTGTCTGGCTGCCTTTGGCCAGTGCGTCCGTGAAAAACCGGAAATGTCCATCGGGAGTAATATCCGCAACAGGCTGGCCGTTAATGATCAGCGCCGACCCGGGTTCCGTGTGCCCGATAAGTTCCACAAGGTTGCCATGCAGCACTGTTTGATCCACTTCCAAAAGCATTTCCTGGCTCTTCCCTTGCGCCACCAGCGTGAATTTACGGCTGTCGCTCGGATCGCTTTCTTTCTTAGCGGCGCTGACGGCAATCACGGTCCAAAAATAATCACCGGAATCGAGCCCCGTCACTTCGGCGACGGTGCCGTTCAGCCGCTGTTCCTTCGCCACCTTGTTGAACGCTGAATTCGAGCTGACCTTGAGCACATATTCCACAGCTTCCGGAACGGGCTTCCATTCAAAGCGGACTGTAGCTAGTTTGGGATCAGGCTCGATGATCGGCTCCAGGTTAAGCGGCTCCAGCAGATCGGGCGGAGCCAGCACGTTGGTCTTCACAATTTCCGCGCCGCTGCCAGTGACGGAAGCGCGCTCCCACTTGGCCAGCTCAACGCTCTGATTGCCCTTTGTGACGTCCGCGCCTCCGGCGACAACCGTAATGTCGCCCTCATTTTTCACAGAGTCGCTGCGCACCGCCGCGCGGCTGTTTTCCTTCATTGACGCTCGTGCGTCGGCGAAGGAAATTTCAGCCTTAGACCGAGGCGATTCCCACTCGGGTGTCGCCAAGTCCACCGCGCCGGAGCTGATGTGGACGGCGACGTTCGTGGATTTGTCGCCCGCCACCGAGTTTTCTTCCACTCGCACGAGTGTATCGGCTTTCACCGTGTACGTCGTGCCGTCAGGAAAAGATAGCCGCGCGAGGCCGTCAGGTCCTGTCTGAATCAGGTCGCCTTTGTCGAGAGTTGTTCCCAGACCTGCGGCCGCCCAGGTCACTGAATTGAGCTGCTTCACCTTTACAGCGCCGTCGAGATTCACGAAGCGTATCTGGCCAGGCGTCAAAGGCGCGCGCGCGCTTTCATCGCCGGCTATCACCCGCTCCATACGATCCACCGCGCTGCCCACCCATGCCGGGTTCATCAGATAGATCACTGCCATTCCAATCGCCAAAGCCAGCACAATGTAAATACCGACGGCTCGATAGGTGACGGTGGTCCAATAGACCTCGACTCGGTTAATTTTTTGCCGCGGTCCGCCGGGTTGTAGGGGTTCACGCATGCTTCAAGCCATTGATTCTAGGCCATTTTGCAATCTAGCACAGCGAGTGGTACCCGGCAAAGTAACGCTATGGTCCTTATTTCGGTACAGACAACACCCGGGTCATTCGGCCCAGACGATTCAGGTTGAGCCTTCCCGGCGGGTCTTCTATAATCAAACGTTCGCGAGCTGTTCAGGGGACTCACTGAATGTTTAAGTCAATGGAAAAGAACAAACTTGGAGTACGGATTCTGCTGGGTATTATCGTCGGCATTCTCGCGATCGGTATGCTCCTGTACCTTGTGCCGGGCCAAGGCGGCGCAAATGGTTCCGCCAATGATGTGGTGGCGGAGGTCGGCGGCCAGCCTGTTACAGGGACGCAAGTGCGTCAGCAGCTTGCCCACATCGAGAGCAGTGGGCAAATGCAACCCGCGCTCAGGCCGCTTTATACACAGCAAATTATTCAGCAACTCGTTTTCGATAAAATGATGGACATAGAAGCGCGGAAACTCGGTGTCACCGTCTCCGAAACGGACGTCGCCAATCGCATCAAAATGATTCTGCCGACGGCGTTTGAAAACGGCGCCCGGTGGCCATTGATAATTATGCCGCGCAAGTGCAGGCGCGCTTCCAGATGGGAGTCGAGGAATTTGAAGAGCTCATCCGCCAGAGTCTGGTTTCGGAAAAAGTAGGGCTACTCGTTACCTCCGGCATCACGATTTCACCGGATGAGGTGCAGGCGGAGTTCCGCCGTAAAAATGAAAAGGTCAAAATTGATTACGTTGTCGTGCACCCCGATTCGCTGGAGTCCCAGGTGCAAGTCACCGATTCGGACTTGAGCGCTTACTACGAGAAAAACAAATCGCGGTATATGGTGCCGGAACAGCGCGTTGTTCGATATGTCCTCATCGAGCCCGGACAGCTCATGGCAAAAATAAACATCCCGGAATCGGACCTGCAGGCCGCCTACAAGGAACATATTGACGCGTTCAAGGTCGATGACCGGGTCCAGATTTCGCAAATTTTATTCAAGACCATTGGCAAGACCGACGCTGAGGTCGCAGAGATTCGTAAGAAAGCCGAAGACGTATTGAAACAAGCCAAGCAGAAGGGCGCTAAGTTTGAAGATTTGGCGAAGAAATATTCCGAAGACGCCACAAACGAAAACGCCGGACAACCCATCTGGATTGGCCGCGGCCAGGCAATGCCTGAACTCGAAAAGGCCGCGTTCAGTCTGCCCAAAGGTGACATCTCCGATCTCATCCAGACGCAGATCGGCTTCTACATTATCAAGGTGACGGACAAGGAAACGGCGCGCACAAAGAGCCTTGCTGAAGTGATGCCTCAAATTGAGGAGAATCTGGCCAGGGAGAAGGCGGAAGCCATCACCGAGGATGATGCGCAAAAAATCGGCGACCAGATTCGCCAGACTTCGCGGCCTTCGCTCGACGCTCTTGCAAAACAGTACGATTTGCCGACCGGAGAAACCAAGCCTTTGGGCGCGAGCGACATGACGCCGGAACTTGGCAACGCCCCGGACATTCATGACACCATCCTACGCCAGCGTGTAGGTGACGTGAGCCAGCCTATCCGCACGGATCGCGGTTATGTAATTCTTTCCGTGAAGAGCGTCACACCCGCTCACCAGGGCACGCTCGCCGATATGCGCGAGAAGATCACCGCGGACTACCGTCACGAAAAAGCCGTGGAGCTGGCAAAGCAGCGCGCAACCGACTTGGCGAAGCTCAGCCAGAGTGGCGGAGATCTTGCCAAGGCTGCTAAGACTCTGAATCTCGAGATGAAGACCAGCGATGATGTTGCACGCGATGGTTCCATTCCGGGCGCTGGTCCCATTCGGGGATTTCAGGATGCGTTTAGTCTTCCACCCGGAAAAACCGCCGATCCGGTTTTCCTGGGCGCCGATTGGGTTGTTTATCGAGTTGTAGATCATCAGCAGCCCAACCCGGCCGATTTCGCCAAGCAGGAAAAGGATATTGACCAGCAGCTTCTAGATGCCAAGCGTCAACTCGCTTTTGAAAGCTTCCGCGCGGCCCTGGAGGCCGAAATGACGAAAGAAGGCAAGTTGACCTATTACAACGATGTTGTGAAACAACTTACTCAACCAAGCTAACCCACGCGAGCAGCTGTTAATTAACTCGGGCACGCACACGGCAATCCGGCGCGAGAACCATCCACCCGGCAAAAGTGATGGTACGATGCGGGCAATTCATCACTGTGTGCGGAGGCCATATGCAAAAAGCCACCTTGGGGCTGGTCATCCTCGCATCGCTCTTCCTCACGGGTTGTCCGGTGAGCGATCTGCAGCTTCTGTATAACTCCAATGACGAAGTCACCGAGCCTGCATTGGTTGGAAAATGGGCGATGACTTGGCCTATTCCACGATGGAAGATGACGCGCTGAAAAAGAATTCTGCAACAGATAAGCCTCCCTTGGCGTATCTAGATTACGACTCGGAAGGTATCCTGGTGACCGCGGATACGAAAGCCTTACGGCGTTACGTTACGGCTCATGCGACTGACGGCTTTTCGGAACCGGAGCACTGGCATCGGGTCTCAAAATAGGAAAAGAACACCACATCGGAGGATCGAATATGCGATTGCACGTACGTTGCTTTGCAGCATTGGCTCTACTCACTTTGGCTACTGGATGCGCTTTCGCTCAAGCACAGGCGCCGGCGCAGGCCCCGCGGCCCGCGCGCTCGCAATCCGCCGAGCTTCTTTCGCAATGGAATGAGGTGCATAACAAGATCATCGCAATGGCAAAGGATTTTCCCGAAGACAAGTACGATTATAAGGTGCAGAAGGACGAGCGCACATTCGCTGAAAATCTTCTGCATATCGCTGGAGTTGACTACGAATTTCTGAATTCAATCCCGGCCACAAAACTGGGACCCGACTTTGGCAAAGACGCCGAAAATCCATTGCGGAGTGTTTACAAAACGAAAGCGGACGTCGTGAAGCTCCTGCAGCAAGCCGCAGCGGATGGCGCGGCGCTCATCCAGCAACTTGGAGACGCGGGACTGACGAAGGAGGTCAAGTATCCATTTGCAAATATCATGGTCCATGCGTCATCCATTCTTTGGGGCGATCTCGAGCACTGCGGCGAACACTACGGCCAATTGGTGGTCTACTACCGCGCCAATAACATGGTGCCGCCGGAATCGCGGCCTCAGCCGAAGTAACCAAACGCGGAATTAGGCTGTAGGAGCGGCGCTAACGGAGGTTCCCAGCAACACCTTGCGCAGGGCTTCCGCGCCAGTGACAGGCGCCTGGCAGGTTGTTCCCGAGCAAACCAGCGCTTGCGCCGCATCCGCGCGAAGATGAGGCAGCGTTTCCGCGAGCGCCGGTGCGAGCCAAGCGGCCCCTTGGGATTCAGGTGTAATGCGCAAAAGCGATTTGCCGAAGCGGAATGTTTCCGCGGCCGCGCGCTCAAGTTTTTGCGCGGCGGGATCATTCGCGCCACCCGTAACAACCACTTCCATTGCGCCGCGCGTGTGGAGCACGGCCGCCAGCGAATAGCTCGCCGCAAAAAGGCCGTACTTCGGAGCAGCCTCAGCGAACGCGCCGAGTGTCGCCGCGGCGCGCTCACGATAAAGCGTATTGCCTGTGTAACCGTAAAGCCGTTCGAGCGCCATTGCCGCGATCGCATTGCCGGAAGATGTCGGCGAATCCTGCAGCGGCTTCCGGCGCACATCGAGTCCGCCCATCAGAGGAGCATCAGCGGCGCGGTCGAAAAACCCTCCTCCTTCTGAATCCCAATACTGAACGAGCACGCGAACCATGGCGAGTTCCGCGGCGGTAAAGTACCTGTGATCGAGCGTCGCCTCATAAGCATCCAGCAGCGCCAGCACCATGAAAACGTGATCGTCGAGCGTCCCCGGCAGCCACGAGCCTCCCAGGCGATGGGCAAATCCGCGCGCATCGTCCCATGCGCCCGCGAGCAACCGGTCCAGCGTCTTCAGCGCGAAATCACGGCAGCGCGCGCCCGTTTCTCCCGGCAACACGCGTGCCGCGGCAAGATAAGCCGACGCGAACATCGCATTCCATCCAATGTAGATGGTCGTATCCACCGCGGGCGTGGGCCGCGCGGCGCGTGCGGCAAGCAATTTCCGCCGCGCGCTTGCGAGCTGCATGCGGATGCTGTCCTCGCTCTCACCGAGCTGCGCGGCCATTTCCGCGGCTCCGCGCGCGATCCACAAAACATTCTTCGCCGGGTTGTGGTGCATTTCACCATGCGCTTCCACGTCGAAATGCATCTCCGCGATTCGCGATTCTTCCGGAGAAAGCACGGCGCGAAATTCCTCGAGCGTCCATGTGAAATAATCGCCGTCGTCATCGAGTGAGATATCAGCATCCTGGCTGGCGTAATAACCGCCCTGTGCCTGGTCGGAAAGCGTCTGATTTACCCAGCCGATAATTCCCTCGGCTACTTCGCGAAAAAATGATTTGCCCGTCACCTGAAAAGCATGCAGATAGTTTTTCAGCAGCTCCGAATTGTCGTATGACATTTTCTCGAAGTGCGGCACGAGCCAGCGTTCGTCCACGGAGTAGCGATGAAATCCGCCGGCGAGCTGGTCATATACTCCACCGCAGGCCATGTTGACGAGCGTGCGTTCAGCTATATGCAACAGGCGCTCTTCACGCGTTTGCTGGTAGATCTCGAGAAGCAGATCCACGGCCTGGGAATGCGGGAATTTCGGCGCGCGTCCGAAGCCGCCGTATTTCGCATCAAACAGTTCGAGCGTGGCGTTCACCGTTCCCTGAATCACAGCGGCATCGAAATTCCCACGCGCTCCCGCGAACGATTCGGATTGCAGGACTGCGTCGGCCAGCGCCGTAGCCGCGCGCTCAAGCTCGTCACGACGATTCGCGTAGGCGTCGGCAACAGCTTGCAGAATGCGCGGAAAACCGGGACGCCCCATGGCGTCTTCCGGCGGGAAATAAGTGCCGCCGAAAAATGGACGCCCATCGGAAGTAAGGAATCCGGTGAGCGGCCATCCGCCCTGTCCGGAAACAGCGCTGACAGCGGATTGATAACGCGAGTCCACGTCCGGACGCTCATCGCGATCCACTTTCACGGGGATGAAAAATTTATTGATGAGCGCCGCGGTTTCCGCGTTTTCGTAGCTCTCGCGATCCATCACGTGGCACCAGTGGCACCATACCGCGCCGACATCCAGCAAAATTGGCTTGTTCTCGGCTCGGGCGGCGGCGAACGCTTCTTCGCCCCACTCGTACCACGAAACCGGCTGGTGTGCCGCCGAGCGAAGGTAGGGGCTTGCGGACTGTGCGAGACGGCTGCCGCTCTCAGAAGTTTTTTCGGCCAAGGGAAACCTTTCGTGCAGATGCGCCCGCATCGTGTCAGGCGCTCTAATTTGATAACACCGATTCTAATTTATCGGATCACTCGATTTCGCGTCGCCGGGGTCCAGCGGCCTGCGCCCGGAGAATCCTTCATCCTGACGGTGCCAGAAGCGTATGCGATCTTCACCCAGCCGCCAGCACAAATAAACTTCTTGACCGTCAATGCGCGCGGGAAAATCAAGCAGCCCTGTATCGAGATCCTTCACAATGCAGCCTGTAGCCTCAATGCCTTCAAGCGCCTCGCGGATCGATCCGGCACACCGCTCGCGATCGCTGCGCAAACGGGAGGTCAGTTCCGTGTCCACCAGAATGCCGCCCATCATGAGAATGCGGCTGGTGATTTGTCCCAATTGCTCTTCAGCTTCGCCAAGCTTCCGGCGACACTCCACCGCCTCAACTAATAATGGCTCGATTTCGCGCAGGGTCCGCTCCGCCTCGGTCAGCGTAAACAGGCGCGGTTCGTCTCCCTGGTTGGGTTCCTGGTCAGGCATGTGTTCGCTCGCGGCTCCATTCTCTCTTGCCCAGAACAGTTTTACCAGCAGGTTCCAGTTTGGAGCGGGTGTGCCTTAGTCCCGCGCGTTCACAACGTGAATGCCGCCAATCAGCCACCGTTAAAGACGGATATGGTAAAGTCTCGCCCAATGCGTATCTTTGTTCTGGGTGTGGGAGCAACAGGGTCGCTGCTTGCGCAACTACTGGTCCGTCAGGGCCATACAGTCGTCTGCGGAGACCGGGATCCGGAACGCGCGCGCCACTTTCTTGGCCGCCGCAGCCCCATCGAAATCCGGCTGGTAAATGCGCGCAACCTATGGGGCATCGTTCGAGAGGCTCGCGGCAGCCAACTCATCGTTAACGCTTCATCGGCCGTATTCAATGAGATTGTGTTGCGGGCCGCATTGCGTCTGCGCGCACATTATCTGGACATGTCGACCCACATGACGCGGAATCCGTTCAAGGCGGAGCAGCTCCGCTACGCGCACAAGTTTGAGCAGAAACGCCGCGTAGCTGTGATTAATGCCGGAGTCGCTCCTGGGTTGACCAACTTGCTGGCGCAGCGCGCCGCAGAAATGCTCGACCATGTGGAACAAATTCACATTCGTCTCTACCAAAGCACGGAAAGCGACGATCCCGTTTCCCAGTGGTCCGCTACGGGCTCTTTCGACGAGGCGATTTCGCGTCCACGTATCGTGCGCGCCGGTAAGTTCGAGCTCGCGCGGCGTTTTAGCGAGCGCGAAAAATTTCGCTTCGCCCAGCCGATCGGCGAAACCAGCGTGATTCTCGCCGCGCAGGATGAAGTGAGCACGCTGCCCTACTTCATCCCGCTGAAGGAAATGGACGTAAAAATCGGCGGCAACGAAATGGATCGGCTCCGCCGATGGTACCGCCAGGGAAAACTTTCCAAGTCCGGCGGCATTGTTCACAAAAGATTCCCCAAAACACTCACGCCGCGCCGCGTTGCCAAATTAATTAAAGGTGGCGCTCTGCAGAACGCGCGTTTCGCCGCGGCCGTGCTCGTCACGGGCACGAAAAGGGACGAACCGATGCTGATCCGGTGGGACTGCCAATTTCCTTCGCTTTACCAAATTCGGCTCTGGGGACTGGCCGTCACACCCATCTCTTACGCGACCGCGACGCTCGCCTCCCTTTTCGTCCGCCACTTCCCGAAAGATGAGTCGGGCGTGTTTCCTCCTGAAGCATTGCCAATAGAGACTCGCCAGGCGATTCTGGCGGGAGTTCGCGCTCGCGGCTTCCGCATCTCGCAGAAGATTACGCGCCTGAAGAAAAACGAAGAAGACGATTTGTTCTAGAAACCCCCGCACAAGCACTTCAACCGGGACAATCCTTGAGAACTTCTAGCCCGAAGTGCGTACCGCGCTGAGCAGCAGAGGCTCGCCGACCTTGCCGGAATAGTTCGGGCGGAAACGCTCAATATTATAGAGCTTTGAAATATCCACTTTACGCGGACCAAGCTTCGGGTCCGGCATCGGGGCGTGCGTGTACTTACCATCCTGCACGGCAACCAGCCGGCCATGCACGCCTTCGCGGATCAGGTCCATGGCCACGTTTGCAAACGTCATCGCGACCATTTGATCCAGCGCATCGGCTTCGCCGCTCCGCAAGTCGTAGGTCAGATCGCTCGTCAATGTTTCTATGCCCGTGCGCTGGTGGATTTCCTCCGCGAGAGCCTGCCCAATATCAACCTTCTTCTTGTGTCCGTACGCGTCGGCCTCGCCAAATTCGCCGACGGTTCTTCCCTTCCACACCGCGCCTTCCGAGGCAATCACAAATGCGTAGCGGCTCGGATTCCTTTCCCGGTCCTCGACAAGAATCTGCGTGAGGCGCTCCAAATCGAATTCCACCTCGGGCAGCACGCAGCGCGCAGACGTCACGTAAGCCGTGTACACCGCCGTAAAACCGGAATCGCGGCCAAAAATACGAAACACACCGATACGCTCGTGTGACCCGAGCGTGGTTCGCTGCCGCGTAATCAATTCCTTAGCGCGCGTGATCGCAGTGGAAAATCCAATGCAGTATTCAGTACCCTGCACGTCGTTATCCATCGTCTTGGGGATGCCCAGCAGTGGCACGCCTGCGACGTCCAGCACGTGCGCGAAGCTGAGCGTGTCGTCTCCGCCAATGACGATAAGGTGGTCGAGTCCCAGCGCCGCGACATTCCGGAGCACGACGGGCGTCAAATCAAAGCTGCCGTCGCCCCGATCGAACTTTTTTCGCTCGTCGGCGGACAAATGCCCGGGAAGCCGCGCGGCCTTTATCCGTTGGGGATTTGTGCGCGAGGTATGCAGCACCGTGCCGCCGGTGCGATCAATTCCGCGCGTGTTGGCGCGGTCAAGCGGCCGGATATAATTCTCATCCATTTCCGCGCCGGGATGCATGTGCGTCAATCCCTCCCATCCGCGGCGGATGCCGATAACTTCCGCGCCCATGTGAGTGGATTGGTAAACCACGCTCTTGATTACTGAGTTGAGGCCCGAAACATCTCCTCCGCCCGTGAGAATGCCGATGCGCTTAACGTTTGTCATGACGATAAATTCCTATGAATGCGCCCATGTAAAAGTTTATCACGCTGGACGGCAGACGGAGCCTTTATAGCGCCCTAGCAGCATCGGTTGGTACGTGAATACTTGCGGCGCAACGAATCGAGATAGAACTCGCGAGGGGAAAGCAGGGCGGCAGATTCGCCGTGCTGAGTTTCGTCACGATGAGCACCCCGCCGCGCGCTGCGGAGGTAATTCTCATAAGCGGCATCACCGAATATCTGGCGCAAGGCCCACCAGAAACGCATCGCCGCGCGGCCAGTCAAATTTGCAAATTGTTTCATTAGTCGCCCTCCACCCACTGCGTTTTTACATAAGGTGTCTCATGCAGGACGGGAGCCTTCGCGCTCGTCCAAATTCGCACCCACTCGAAGAGCGCCTCCACAACAAGCACGAGAACCATCAGCGCGAGCGTTGCCGTTACGGCCGCATCCAGCCGTTGATTGAAAATAAGCCGCGAAGTTTCCGCGAGTTTCTCAGCGGGAATGCCGCCGCTAACCATCCGCACCGCCATCTGATTTGCCGCCGAAAGGAATCCAAGCCGCGGATCGGCGCTGAAAATCTTCTGCTAACTGGCCGTCATCGTCACCGTAACGAGTGCGGCCGCCGGCACAAGCGTCACCCATAAATACCGCTGCTTGCCCATCTTCAGCAGAATCGTCGTCGCCACCACCAGTGCAACCGCCGCTAGAAGCTGGTTCGCGATGCCGAACAGGGGCCACAAAGAATTGATTCCTCCCAGCGGATCGAGCACACCCCAATAAAGAAAATATCCCCACGCGCCGGTGATGAGCGCGCTCGAGAATAATATTCCCGGATACCATCCCGCGCGCCCCAGCGGCTTGCTCACGTGCCCGAGTAGATCCTGCACCATGAACCGTCCCACGCGCGTGCCCGCGTCCAACACCGTCAAAATAAAAAGCGCCTCGAACATGATCGCGAAGTGGTACCACAGCGCCATCAAATGCGGCCCGCCAATCGTGTGGCTGAAAATCTGCGCCATTCCTACGGCCAGCGAGGGCGCGCCGCCGGTGCGGTTCAGCAACGTTTGCTCGCCCACCATCTTCGCCAGATCAGTCATCGTTTGTGGCGCGAGCGCATAGCCCCACCCCGAAATAGTCTGCGCCGCGGATTCAACTGTGCCGCCAACAATTGCCGGAGGACTATTCATCGCGAAATAAACGCCCGGTGAAAGCGCGCAGGCCGCCACCATCGCCATCACACCGACGAATGATTCCATCAGCATGGCGCCGTAGCCGACCAGCCGCGCATTCGTTTCGCGCATAATCATTTTCGGCGTGGTGCCCGATGAAACCAGCGCGTGAAAACCGCTCACCGCTCCGCACGCAATGGTGATGAAGCAGAACGGAAATATCTTGCCGGCAAATACGGGGCCGCCACCGTCCGCGAAACGCGAAAGCGCGGGCATCTGCAACACCGGCCGCACCAGCAAAATTCCGCCGGCTAGCGCCCACACCGCGCCTACTTTAATGAACGCGCTTAGATAATCGCGCGGAGCCAGCAGGAGCCAAACCGGCAGCGACGAAGCCGCGAAGCCATAAATGATGATCCCTACCGCGAGCGCGGGAGCGGAAAGCGAAAACACTCGCGCCCAGGAAGGAGCAGCCGCGACCCACTGCCCCGCAACAACATCGAGCAGAATAAGCGCCACGCCAATGGCCGATGCTTCCAGCACGCGCCCGGGCCGCCAAAATCGCAAATACAATCCCATCAGCATCGCAATGGGAATCGTCATCGCCAGCGTAAACATTCCCCACGGCGACGCCTTCAGCGCGTTCACCACCACAAGCCCAACTACCGCCAGCAAAATAACCATGATCGCCAGCACCGCAAGCTGCGCGATAAATCCTCCGCGCCGGCTCACTTCCTCGCGCGCCATTTGCCCCAGCGATTTGCCATCCCGCCGCATCGAGCAGAACAAAATGACGAAATCCTGCACGCACCCGCCGAGCACGGCGCCTACGATCAACCAGAGCGTCCCCGGCAAATAGCCAAATCGCGCGGCAAGCGTGGGACCCACCAGCGGCCCCGGCCCGGCAATCGCCGCGAAATGGTGGCCCAACAATACCCATTTGTTTGTGGGAACAAAGTCTCGCCCGTCATCAAGACGTTCAGCAGGAGTAGCGCGCGTGGAATCGAGCGCCAGAACTTTTGCGGCGATGAATGAGGAATAAAAACGATAGGCAACCAGATAGGTGCAGGCCGCGGCGACGATGAACCACGTCGCGTTCAGCGGCTCACCGCGTTCAAACGCGATGGCCGCCAAACCGGCGGCGCCTGCCAGCGCCACCGCGACCCACACCAACACCCGGAAAAGCTTCATTTAGCTAGTGTGCATAACTCGAATTGATAAAATTGTCCACGTCCTTATGCAGCTTGTCGTGGGCCTTTTGATCAACGTAGACCATGTGCCCCGATTCGTAATACGTGAACGTAATGTTCTTGCGTATCGTCGGATCCAAATTCATGTGATCCACCGTGTACTCGACACCGTGCATCACGCAGGCCACATCGTAATAACCCGCGACGACCAGCACCTTCAGATTCGTCTGCCGCGTCATCGCGCCGCGCAATGTTTCCGAAACATCCGCGTAGCGATTCTGCGGATACGTCCACGGCTGCACGGGCCCGGTCACGTACATTTCCGCGTCTGATTTGTAGCCCAGTTCTCTCCGCATATAATCTTCAAACGTGGCCACGAATGCGCCCTCGTAAGAAGCTTCGCTGGGGTCATATTCCGGTCCCTCGCCCGCCGCGTCAGCGTCAATTCCCTCGAAGCGTGAATCCAGCCGGCCGATCGTGCGCCGCTTGTCGCGTTCGAGTTCCTTGAACCACCGCCGCGAGTTGATTCGCAGGTTCGTTTCCTTGATGTATTCCTTGGAAAGCCCGGTGAATTTCGCAATCTGATCCACGACGTGCGTCGTCTCCGCCGCGGTCAACTTGTCGCCTTTCATCAAAGCCGTGGCATATTCGCCGTCGGCGAATTCACGCGACTGCTGCGCGACCTGTTCCACCGTCAGCTTCTGCATGTCCGCCGTTAGCAGGTGGTGAAACCACGCCGATGTCGTATAGGTTGGGAAATAAGCGATGTAAGGCAGATCGTTCCCCGGCCCGGGTTGCAGCGTCTGGAAATTCAGCACCGCCGATACTAGGACGATGCCGTTCAGATAAATCTGGTAGCGCTGTTCCAGTGCGCCCGAAAGCGCCCCCGAACGCGTCGTCCCGTAGCTTTCGCCAATCAGATACTTCGGCGAATCCCACCGGCCCGCGCGAGTGATGTAGAGACGGATGAAATTTGCGAATAGCTGCGCATCCTCATTCAGCCCGTGAAATTGATTCGGGCTTTCTCCCGGCGCGGGCCGGCTATATCCCGTCGAAATCGCGTCGATGAAAACGAGGTCCGTCGCATCCAGGAAAGAATCCTGGTTGTCTTCGATCGAATAAGGCGCGGGCATGCCGTGACCGTCGGGCGTAAGCTTCACCGTTCTTGGTCCGAATCCCATGTGCACGAAAAGCGATGCCGATCCGGGTCCTCCGTTATATGAAAAAGCCACTGGCCGCTTGGAAATGTCATCCACGCCATCCTTCGTGTACGCGACGAAAAAAACTGTCGCAAGCGCCGTGCCGTCATCTCCCTTCAACACCCAGGTGCCCGCGGTTGCGGTATAGGTGATTTGTTGACCGCCGATATTCGCCGTGTGGTGCGTCACGGAAATATTGTCCTCCGGCGCCGGTAGCCGCGGCGCCGTCGCGCCTGCTCCTTGCGTCGTTGTTTGCTGCGCGGCATTTTGTTGACCGCCCCCGCGCCTGCCTTGCGCCTGATCTTCTTCTCCACCGCCTCCGCCCCTGCGGCCTTGCGCAAAACCCCGTGGCGTATTCACCGCGCCCGCCAGCAGCAACGCTAGTCCTGCAAATACAATTCGGTTCACTTTCATCAGATTGCGTCTCCTCTCCCTGAACGGGAAAATTACCGCCTGAATTTACTCCGATTCACGCTTGAACGCGCGCTCTTTTTGTGGGAAATCCAGGAATCACTTGCTGAGACGCCTGTTGCGGGGCGGCAGTTTCATTCAGAATTGCATTCGTCAGGGCGGAACTACTATCGCAGGTCGGATCTCCGGCTCCGCGTTTTCGTCATTTAAGGCTTGCTTTGGGCCAAACGGGAAAGCGGTCTCTTGCGGCCAAAGAATCTCGAGTAAACTTCCGTTCCCTCGCCAAATTCGCGAGCAGTCAGCGCGCACACGTCGGTAACTTCGGCAAATCTCCATGTAACGACTCCGGCAAAGTTGCTGTAGCTGCGCCTCCTCTTCCTCGCCAGCCGGGTTGCCTTCCTCGCCGCGTGTTTCCGGCTAATGGCGGAAACAAGAACAAATGTTTCCTCCCACAGCTGCGTTTTGTCCTTCGGTTTGCCTTCGGTAAAGCTCCGGAAGTGACACACGACCGTGTACCAGGATGGTTTCTTTTTCTTACGCATTGGTGCCCCTCCAACGTAGTGAATTCTCGCGCCGGCTTCTGAATCACCGGGCCCGGAAGTTACGGTTTCCAATTCGGCGAAGACGCAAACGCGCAGAGTGGCGCGACATCCCGAAAAACCCGCGCGACTTCTCCCAAAAAGGCCGGGCGCATCGCGGCCGCGGGCGTCATTTTGCGGCGCACGATCCAAGCGCGAACCTTCTTCCAATCCGCTTCCTTCGTGGGCCAGCCTTCATGCTTCGTCCATACCCCTTTTTCCATCGCGTGCCAGTAGCTTTCGTATTTCGCTCCGAGCTTCCGTTTTTGTTTGGCGACCCACGCGGAATCTGCAATCGCGCGCTTCTGGCCAATTTGAAGAAGCGGTGAATTCTTCGACTTGGAATCGCCGTAGATTCGGAAGCCCGCGGTAACCGATTCGGCCGTGATGCCGACGTAAAGCTGCGCGCCATCGGCCGCGAGCGAATCGGGAAATAGCAGATACATTCGCGGATTGTATGGCGTCTTGTCCTTCGCGAATCGAATATCTCGGTTGATCCGCGAAAAGTTCACCCCTGTGCGGCCAACCACAACGAATCCGCCGTCCAGCTTCAGCACCGCCGGAGCCAGCGCATCCAGCAGATCGCGCAACGGCCCCACAACGTGCTGCTGGTAGCGGTCGCGGCTCGCGTCCATCCAGTCCTTGCGGTTGTTCTGGTCCAGGTCACGGAAAAAACGGAATGTCTCCGGCGTCAAAATAGACTTCTGTTTCTCTCTAAAATCCATCAGCAAACTCCAATCGAAAGCTAAAGAAGTGTCAGTAAGACCGGTACGCCGCGCCCAATTACCTGAAAAGCTCCGGGGAAAATTCGGCCGGCGCCTTGCAGCGGCCCGGTTTCCTCTTGCGTGGCAATGGACAGAAAATCCCCTAAGATATAGTTCCTATTCTACCAAATATCCTTCAATAAACCGCCGCGGAGTGACAAGTTTATCTGTTCGGGCGTGGCGTGGCCGAATTGCCCCTTGCTCAAGACCGAAGCTTCCCGTAGCGTTGCACGTGGAACCATGCCACTGGCAATATAATTGCCGCCCGCTCAAATGTTCAAGAACTTCATCGGTGCAGCTCGCCAGCGCCTAATCCCAAACGCCCGGAATTTGCAGCTCATCCTAGCGCTCACGGCGATCCTCGCCTCGTTTGCGAGCTATCCCACGAGCGCGCAGGAACAGCCGAAAGATCTTCCGCCGCAAACCGCAACCTCGCGAAACGGCACTTCCTGCACGGGCGACACTCACGATGAAACTCAGATCGCCGCGGGCGTCATCTGGACGCATTTCTGCCGCCCAGCCCCTATCGGCGGACCTTGGTCCATACACGTCTTGCAGATTGATCGCCACCGCCGCAATTTGCAGGTGCGCTCCGTTGCGGGCACTGACGCAAACGGCGAACTAACTCGCGTGCCGCTCACCGAGCTCGCCAGCCATGCGACCACGCCGGGAACGGATGTGCTCGCCATTATCAACGGCGATTTCGACTTGCCTGAACCTTACTTCGGAATTCCCACCGGCCTCGCCATCGCCGGTGGACAACTTTGGAGCGCGGGCGGACCGCCGCGCCCCGTCATGGGAATCTTCGCCTCTGGACGCCCCGCTATCGGCGTGCCTGAAGTTCATATGGAAGCGCGACAGGGCAAGCATCGCCTGCCGATTGCCACTCTTAACAAGCCGCTCGACTACGTGAAATCGCACGATCTACGCCTTTATACGCGCGCGTTTCGCTCCTCAGTGCGCGCAGCGAAGCCTTTCCGCGCCATCGTCATCAATCAACTGGATCGTCCTCTGCCTCTCGGGCCGGACGGCAGAGTTGCGGGCACCGTCGCTGAAATTCGCGAGCCTGCAACAGAGCAAGCAATTCCCGAAAACGCGTTGCTCCTTGCCGAACCCGAAGACACCAAAGATTCCCGAAGCAAATTCCGGGACTTGAAGCCAGGCATGCGCATCTTCCTGCGGCTCCGCGTCGGCATGGAAAAACAGCGAGGCATGCGTGACGCCGTCGCCGGCACGCCCGTGCTCGTCTCAGGTGGACACGTCGCAATCCAGGGCGAGCTTACGGACTACCTAAAGCAGCGCCACCCGCGCACCGCTGTTTGCTTCAACGATCAAAGCTACATTTTTGTAGTGGTGGACGGTCGCCAACCAATTTTAAGCGTCGGAATGACGCTCGAGGAACTGGCGAACTTGATGGTCTCACTCGGCTGCGCCGAAGCAATGAACACAGATGGCGGAGGCTCCACGGAAATGGCCGTTGCCCTCCCCTCCAAGCTTGCTCCTGCTAGCGTGAGCACCCCCGCCGCAAGCATCCCGCCCGCGGCAACCAAACTCCAAATCGTCAATTCCCCATCTGACGGCCCAGAGCGCGGCCGCCCAAACGCCTGGCTAGTCGTCAGCAAACAGAAAGAGATTCCCGCCCCGAATTCACCGCCAACACCGTAGGAACGGATCTGTGAGCCGCCCGCTTCCCAATTCTCAGTGGCACCCGCAAGTCCGCGGCGTGCACCCGCACCCTCCGCCACTCGAAGCTCCGCCGCCAGCGCTGGAAGACTTGCCCGCTGCGCTGAACACTGAAAGCTGTACCGTCTGCTTCCGGCTTGCGCACTTGGGACATACAATCGCTTGCCCGCGCGCCATCACAATCTTTTCGTGCCGCGTCCCGCAATCCTCACATTGATATTCGTAAATCGGCATGAAATCGATGTCCTCCGCGTTCACACTACTTGCAAATTGGAATCAAAGCAGTTTCAAAAACTCTTCTTCTGTCAATTCCGCCTGGCGCAAAATGCTCCGCAACACCGGACGCGGCAAATCGAACCGATCGTGCCGTGGAATCGTCACATGCAAATGGGGCTTCAACGGATGGCGCAATTGTGCGTGACTTCCACTCTGATGGTGAATCACAAAACCTGCGCGCTCCAGAGCGCGCAGAACCCTTCGTGGCTTCAAAACTGGCAGTGGGTTCATCAGGCGGAAACGGAAATCCGAAATTGTTCGATCTGCGCATTGCGTTCATCAGGAATAGGCTCGCCGGATTTTCTCAATCCTTCCAGATGGACTCGAATGGCGTCTTGCGCCATCTCCCGCGCTTCTTTGAGCGTTCGCCCGAATGTGATTAAACCTGGTAGCGCTGGTACAGTAAATTGATACCCTGCAGGCGAACCTATGGGATTGCTTCTGCGTAATGCCTTACTTTGCCGGCCTTTCCGTCGGGGAGATAAGCGCTCATTGATCTCATAAATCGGGAGTACAACCACAGTAAATTCGTAACTACGTTTACGCGGCCTGCGGCCGTTCCCAGTCAAAATCCGGATCGTCCCCATGATTGGCAAGTCTAGCGCCAGCCTCAAAGTGAGTCAAAGGTATTGCCTTGCAGCCCCTCAAAAAGCAACTGCCTCCGGCGAACCAGAGGCAGTTGGCAAATGTTCAATTCTTTGGTAACGAAGCTTAGTCCCCCGCGGGCGCGGCCACTTCAGGTTCGGCAACCGTCTTCTTCGTGCCGTTTCCATTGCCGCCGTTAGAGTGCCCGTTTCCGTTGCCATTCCAATCCGCACTCGGTTTGGCGATGTTGCTGATGGCCACTGGAGCGCCAGTCGGCTTCGCAGCCTTGAGCGAATCCAGCGAGCCAATCGTCACCACGGCCGGCTGAGCCTTCTTCAGCACCAGCTCTTCGTAAATCGCGCGGACCTTCGCTTCTTCCTTTTGCGCTGCACGGCGACGCGCGCGGTCTTCGTCGGCCGCGGTTACGGGCACGTCGTCATGGTCGCGTTCCTTCACGCGAGCCGCATCCGCCGCGTCAATCACAAGCGAGTGCTCGTAATTGCCGAGGTTGACGGCTTTTCCGGCCGCATAAATTTCATGCTTGCCGTGCGTTTTGTACCACTGCGCGACCGTCGCGTTCTTGTACATGTTCTCGATAATCTTCCGCCAGCCGATGCCCGTGTTGTACGCGCAGAACGAAATCTCGCCCTGCTGCGTCGCATACGGAATGATGCACATTTCGGTGCGCCGGAAGTCATAGTTGAATAGATCCTGGAACCACATGCCTGCAATAAACAGAAAGTTCCACGGATCCGAATCGCGCCGCTTCATGGCGTCTTCGTAAGTCCTATCAGAGCTTACAGCGCCGTACTTCTCGGAGCTGTTCTTTGAAAGTCCCCAGGACTTGTCGAATTTCTTCCACATGTCCACCAGAGCCAAACTCTTCGGTGCCTGGAAAGGCTTATAGTTCTTCAGCAGTGCCAGGCCCATCATGAGCTTCGTCATCTTGTTGCCGCGGGCCGCGTCCGTGATGGCGGTCACATCCTTCACCAGTTGCGGCACATCCAGGAATCGCGGCACTGGCGCCCATTCCTTCGTTTCTTTGTTGATCATTACGGCCGTGCCCACTCCGCAATTCGGGTGGCAACCGCAAGAAACCGCTCCCCACTGCGACTCGGGACCATGCACCAAGTCGGCAAAGCCCGAAAACACGCTGATGAGCGAAATCGGGAACCAGTCGCGTGTCGGTTCAACCTTCCCCACCTGAGCGCTGACGTCCTGCGCCAAATGCGAAAGCGTGTAGCGCTGTTTCAAACGCCGCTCGGGAGTGATGTCCTCGTCGCGCCCGGTAAACGAGACCGGCTGGAACGCCACGAAAGCAATTTTCTTCGGATTTTCCATCGCAAACTTGACGATCGCGCCCACCTGATCGTTGTTCACGGTGTTCAGAATCGTTACCACCAGGATGATTTCGATGCCCGCCTCGTGCATGTTCTCGATGGCGCGCAGCTTCACATCAAACAGGTTGCCCACCTGGCGGTGGCTGTTGGCGTCGTTGCCGATCCCGTCAAACTGAAGATAGGCGTACCGCAGCCCGGCCTCGAACGCCTTCCGGCTGAATTCCTTGCTCTTTGCAAATTCAATGCCGTTCGTCGCCGCCTGCACGCTGTTGTAGCCCAGCTTGCGCGCATAGCGCACCGCATCCAGAAAGTAAGGATGCATCGTCGGCTCGCCGCCCGAGAACTGCACGGACATCTGCCGCTTCGGCTTGATGCGTATGGCGTTGTCCAGGATTTCCTGCACCTCGGCCCAGCCCAGTTCGTGCACGTAACCCACCTGGTTCGCGTCCATGAAGCAGGGGTCGCACATCATGTTGCAGCGATTCGTCAAATCCACCGTCAGCACAGAGCCGCGGCCATAGCGCACCGTGCTCGATCCATGCTTGTGCAGATCTTCGTCGTTGTGCGCGGGAATGTCGCGCCCGGGGAAGTTCTTCTCGATCCAGGCCAGAAAATTCGCGTCAATGGCCATCATGTCTTCATACTTGCCGTGAATCGGGCATTCCTTCACCATCCAGATCTGCCCGTCGCGCTTGATAATCTGCGCCTTGATCTCGCCGACCTTCTCGTGCATCAGGTCGCGCCAGTCCTTCTCACCCTTAAAAATGGATTCGCGCGCTTCCTTCACGCATCCGGGACACAGCGAATCCGTCTCGCGCGGAAAGCCCAGCGTGGGCTTCGTCTTCTCCCAGGATTTCAGCAGCGGCTTTTCCGACCACGCAGGTGTAAATGATGGGTTCGGATTGCGCTTATTAAAATATTGAATCGTGTTGAAGGCGACTGCGGCAGTCTTTGCCACCGCCAGATCACCGGCCTTCAGAATCTTCGTCCCGAACTTACGGGGCATATTGTATCCTCCGCTTTCTAGAACTACAGTCTCCAGAATGGGTCTGAATCCGGATAAACTTGGATCCCCACCTCGGCTAACGCCGAGTCCCTTAATTTAGGAGTTTAAGCTATCACGTGGAAGAACCTAGCGTCTAGCTAAGTCTTTCCCCCGCTATAGCTTCGCCCCTATTTGCCCTATCGTCCAGCGGCATGCGGCCAGCAGCCGAAAAGAGGGCCTGAACTGCGTTAATAAGCAGCCAATGGCGGTTTGGAGGTGCGTCCCAAGCCTTTAAAGGGGGTAACCGATAAGCCGCAGAAGCCGTGGAACTTACCTCGATTTCGGCTGATTGTTCACTTCAGGCGGATGCCTTGGCAGTTGACATCATCCTTGAGGGCATCCGATTAGGTTGCCCGAAGGATATTCCTGTGACTTTATCTAGGAATTCACTTCCCGGCTCTCACCTCTACTCATTCAGCGCCGGACGCAGCACGGCCACAGCAAAGTGCGCCACCAAAGGCGCGTCCACATCCAGTTGCACCCACCGGATCGCACAGTGTTCCTTCATATACTTCGCCACGCGCGCTTCCGTAATTCCCAAATGCTCCGCCAGCTTCGTGCGGATGTTCTCCCCGCCGCGGTTCCTTCCACTTCGCACCAGATTCCCAATCCCAATTCGCAGCGTCTGGCACGCCTCAACATAATAATGGTCAATCAGCTCCGAATCCGATAGCACAAACACTCCTGGGCCTGCCGGAGCGCGATCCGCATCATCCAGCGGCGCTGGTGGCGCTGCCAACATCCTCCGAAGTTGCGATTCCAAAAGCGCCAGCCGCGAAGCCAGCGCTGGCTCCCCTGCCCGTCTTCGAGCCTGCCACGCCGCCGGCCCAATCGTACCAACCGGCTCGTTCAAATCGGAAGCATCACCACGCGCAGATGTCTGTTCCGGCCCAGCCGCCTGTGAACGATCCCGCCGCGATTCCGCGGGCGCTTCAGAGGGCACTCCCCGCCGTGACCCGGCAGGAGTTCTGCTTCCAGGTCTGGACGCTGCCTGCCTGCCACTCGTTGGCCTGGCCGCAGTCCGGAGTTCGGATCGAGGTTCGGTTTGTGGCTCGGATCGAGGCTCTGAGCGGGGTTCGGAGCGCAGTTCGGAACGAGGTTCAGTTTTGGGTGCTGGTGCGGCCGCCACGGCTCCCGCGCCTGCTGCAGGTTTCTTGCGGCGTCCGCGCCCGCCACGGCGTCCGCGGCGTCTGCGTTTCTTCCCGGCCTCGGTTGCGCTTTCGATCACGCCACCGGTGGCTACCGCTCCATCTCCCTCGGATTCACCAGGAGCCGCCAGACCAGCGTCAGCATCCGCGTCCGGCTCGCCCGTCGCTTCCGCGGATTCAATCGCGGCTTCACTCACGGCAATTGAATCGCCCGCCTTGTCAATGTCATGCGATTCCCCTCGAGGGTGCTCGGAAGCCAACGCCGCGCCCTCGGTGGCCGCCAGCGGCACTTCCACTCCCAGCCGCACCAGCGCTTCCTGCGCCTTCGTCTTCCATTGCGCGCGCCGGAATTTCTCAGAAGCCGTCAGATACCACTGAGCCGCCTCCGCATTGCTGCCGGACTTCTCATACAGCCGCGCCAGCTCAAACGCCACCATCGCGTCGCGCGTACTTTCGTAAAGCGCCGCGAGCTGCCCAGGCGGATCGCTGCTCGTTCTCGCCTTGCGAATCTTTCCTTGAATGTGTCGCCAATCAGCCATAGCGTTGCATTCTAACAGCGACTGCCCACCCAAACCAGCAAAGCCTTAACATTTGGCCGGGCGGCTGGCTGCACCTTCCCTGCGAGATCGGGAACCAACTAATATGAGCGGTGTCTAACGTCCCATGCTGCCTCTCGAATCATTTCTCCTTGATGTGCGTAGCGCCGTCCGCGGCCTGATTCGCCGCCCGGCCCTTGCGCTCACCGCGATTCTCGCCGTCGCTCTCGGCATTGGAACCACCACAGCGGTCTTCAGCGTCGTGGACCGCATTCTCCTCCGCCCTCTTCCCTACGCGTATCAGGATCGCCTCGTATCCGTCGGCATGCTCGCGCCGCTGGACACCAACGAGTTCATGCTTGGGGACGCTTACTTCGCCTTACGGCGCGACCCCGGACCGCTCGAAGCTGTCACTTCTTTCCAGGCCGGCTCCATCGCGTGCGACCTCAATCAGGAAAATCCCGCGCGCCTGCGTTGTCTCCGTTTGGAGTCCAATTTTCTTGACACATTTGGAATCTCTCCTCTCGCGGGACGCTCCTTCACGCGCGAAGAGGATCTACCGAATGGCCCGCGCGTCGCGATGATTTCCTACGGCCTTTGGCACACCCGCTTCGCCGACGATCCGAATATCGTCGGCCGCGCGATTCCGATTGATGGCGCCGCGACAATTGTCGTCGGCGTGCTGCCTCACAACTTTGAAATGCCCACCCTCACTCCCGTTGACGTGCTGCTTCCCGAGAATTTGAATGAAGCAACCGAACATTCCGGCAGAGCGCTGCGCGTTTTCGCGCGCTTGAAGTCCGGCGTATCGCCACAGCTAGCCAGGGTAGAGCTCGAACCATATTTCCAGCAGTCACTCAAAACTGTGCCGGCGCAATTTCGTAAGGAAGTCAGCTTTCAGGTGCGGTCCGTCCGCGACCGCCAGGTCGGCAGCGACCGGCTCGCCTCCCTCGCATTGTTTGGAGCCGTGCTCTCCGTGCTGCTTATCGCCTGCGCGAACATCACCAATCTTCTTCTCGCTCGAGCCGTAGCCAGAGAGCGCGAGCTCGCGATGCGCGCCGTGCTCGGCGCCACGCGGCTGAGGCTCGCGCGCCTGGCTCTTACGGAAAGTCTGCTTCTTGGCTTGACCGGTGGCGCGGCCGGATGCGCCCTGGCCTACACGCTGCTCCGTCTTTTTATCTCGATAGCTCCGCAAGGCCTGCCGCGCCTGCAAGAAGCATCCATTGATTGGCGCGTGATGCTTTTCGCGCTCGTCGCTTCAATTGGTTCGGCCGTGCTATTCGGCACCGCGCCCGCTTTTCGTTCCGCGCGCGCCGCCGCGCTGAGCGGTTGGAGCGCTACGCAGCGCACGAAATCCGGCTTGCGCTCGGTCCTTGTCTCCGCGCAGATTGCCGTCTCGCTCATGCTCCTTACCGGCGCGGGCCTTTTGCTTCGCAGTTTGTGGAAACTGGAAAATGTTCCGCTGGGAATTCAAAGCAATCACGTGGTGCTCGCTCATTTTGAGCTGGGCCGCCAGCGTTATGCCTCCGGCGCCAGCCAGATCACTTTCTTCAATGATCTCGAACAGCGCCTGGCTGCGTTGCCCGGCGTCGAAGCCGCGGCCATCAGCGATTCCGTGCCGCCAATGGGAGGGACGCGCGGCCGCCCTTACGCGGCGATTGAAATTGAAGGCCAGCCTGGAATGCCGGAGGGAACCGGCGGCATGGTTGCGTGGCGCTATGTCACGCCGGAATATTTTTCCGCGCTGGAAATTCCCATCGTTCGCGGGCGCGCATTTTCGGAAAGCGATCGCGCGCCCGATGCCTACGCGGTGATCCTGAGCGCGACGCTCGCGCGGCGCTTGTTCCCCAATGAAAGCGCCATCGGAAAACACATTCTCAAATCCGCGAACGGCCAGTGGTACACCGTTGTGGGCGTGGCAGGCGACGTGAAAAACGCCGGTCCTGCGCTGCAAGCCGATCCCGAATACTATCTGGTCAGAAAAGACGTGCCCGATATTACTTTCGCGGGGCCAGATGGCTGGCGTTCCGCATCCGTGATCGCCCGCACCGCGATCTCTCCCGGCTTGGTTGCGAATTCACTTCGCGGCGCGGTCGGTGCGGTGGATTCCACTCTGCCCGTGGAAATCGAAACCATGAGCGAACGGCTCGGCGAAATGGAAGCTCGTCCACGGTTCGACGCCGTTCTCCTGGTAACTTTCGCGGGCATGGGAGTTTTGCTCGCGGGCATCGGCCTGTTCGGCGTGATGTCATTTCTCGTTTCGCAGCGCACGCGCGAAATCGGCGTGCGCATGGCGCTCGGCGCCGCACCTAAGGATATTATCCGTTGGACGATCGCCCACGCCGCGCGCTGGACGATCGCGGGATTGATCGCCGGTCTCGCGGGTTCCTTCATTGTCGCCCGGCTGCTTCGCTCGCTGCTGTTTCAAGTGAGCGGCGCCGACCCCGCCACGCTCGCAGCCGCCATGCTCTTTCTCGTCTGCGTTTCGCTCGCCGCCGCCGCTATCCCCGCCCGCCGCGCCGCACGCCTCGCACCCATGGATACTCTTCGCCAGGATTAATCCGTCAGCCGCAACCTGCCGCCTGTGCAACAATCCATCCATGAATCCCGCCGAGCGCACCGAGTGGATTTGCCGTCAGGCGCGAGAGCTTGGCTTCGATCTTTGCGGCGTAACATCGATTGGCTCGGGCGGTGACACAACCGCGTGGCCGGAACTCGCACGTATTCCTGAATGGCTTGCGCGCGGACATGCAGGCGAGCTCGCTTATCTTCATGACCCGCGCCGCGCATCGCCCGAACAAGTGCTGCCCGGCGCGCGCAGCATCATCGTCTGCGCGCTGAATTACAACACCGCGCAGCCGCATTCCACGGAATCCTCGCCCGCGGAATCACTCGAAGATTCTCCGCGCGGATGGATTTCCCGCTACGCCTGGGGCGCCGATTACCACGAAGTCCTCGGCGCGAAACTTGCGGCGCTTGAAGCCGCCATGCGCGCCCAGTTTAAGGAATCCTTCGACGCCAAGTGGTACGTGGATACTGGCCCAGTTCACGAGCGCGCCGCCGCGCATCATGCCGGACTTGGCTGGATCGGCAAACACACTTTGCTCATCAACCCGGAAATTGGCTCGTGGATGTTTCTCGGCGTGATCCTCACGACGTTGGATCTTGCGACAACTTTGTCTCTCTCACAATCGCTCAGCGCAGCCGAATCGCTGCCGCCGGATTTGTGCGGCCAGTGCACGCTGTGCATTGACGCTTGTCCGACTGGCGCGATCGTCGAACCTTACGTGCTCGACGCGCGCCGCTGTATTTCGTATCTCACCATCGAGCTGCGCACGGCAATTCCAGAAGAACTGCGCGCGCCGATGGGCCGCCAAGCTTTCGGCTGCGACATTTGCCAGGATGTTTGTCCGTGGAATCGGCAGGCGCCTGCGACGGCGGAATCAGCTTTCGCGCCCCGGGAAAAATTACTCGCGCCGGAATTGGAATGGATCGCGTCGCTCAGCGAGGAAGATTTTCGGAAGGAATTTCGCGCCAGTCCAATAAAACGCGCGAAATGGCGCGGCTTGGTACGCAACGCGTGCGTCGCGCTGGGCAATTCCAAATTGCAGCCCGGCGCGCCCGCTCATTCACGCGTCACAACATTGCTTGAGCGTCTCGCCGCCGGCGACGACGCGTTAATCGCCGAGCACGCGTCCTGGGCGCTCGCGCAAATCAACCCAACCTTGTGAACTCACTCTTACATCATGCTGCTTCTTCGCAGCAATCCGCGGCTCTTCAACTCAATCAACTCGTCCACCGTCAGATCCTTGTACCCGTGATCCTTTGCATCCCGGATAAATTCCGCTGTCACGCCGTGATTCCTTAATTCAACCAGCTTTTCGACGCCTACATGGTCGTAGCCTAGCTCCTTCAGTTCCCGCACATATTCCGGCGTCACGCCGTGATTCCGCGTGTTCAAAAGCTGTTCCAGCGTCAGATGATCCAGCCCGGCCGCGCGCATTTCCTTCACGAAATCCGCGGACACGCCGTGATTTCGCAACTCAACCAGTTCATCCAATCCCAACTGCGTGTAGCCGGCATCGCGCATTCCGCGAATATATTCCGCGTTCACGCCGTGATTGCGCAACTCAACCAGCTCTTCCATTCCCAGCTTGGTGAAACCGGCGTCCTTCATCTCGCGGATATATTCTGGCGTCACGCCATGATTCCGGAGCGTGACCAATTCATCCACATGAAGGTTCGGCAATCCAAGCGACGCCATATCCTTCATATATTCCGGCGTCACACCATGATTCTTGAGCATGATGATCTGGTCCACGGAAAGCTGTCCCAGGCCGCCCGCGCTCATCGCCTTCACAAATTCCACGGTCGCGCCGTGATTTCGCAGTTGGATCAGCTGATCCACCGACAAATCTTTCAGTCCCAGGCCGCGCATCCCAGTCGCGAACTCCACCGTCACGCCATGCCTCTTCAGCGTGATCAATGTATCCGCGGAAAGATCGCGATAACCGAGATCCTTCATCTGCTGCACGAACGTGCGGGAAACGTCGTCTTCCGCCATCGCGAAAAGCTGTTCGCTCGAAAGACTTGCGTAGCCCATGCCCTTCATGCCCTGCACAAAATCCGCGCTCGGAGAAAATTGAATGGTTCCCGTGCCGATGCCCTTATCGAAATCGCCGGTGAAAGCGATGGTGCCCGCATCGCGGCGCAACTCGAAATGCGCGTTTGCGTGCGTCCCGATGGACATGTTGGGATCCATTCCCCAAAGCTCGCTCACCTGCCAGGTACTTCCCCAGGTGTGCGTTTCGCCGTGAGCTTCCCAGTGGATCTGCAGCCAGAGCTGCTCGCCGCCAGTCTGAAATTCCGCGCGCCATTCGCCCTTCGGGGTGCCTTGCGCCATCAATACCGCGCAGAAAATCCCCGCCAGAATTAAGCCAAGCGCCAACTGCGTACTGCGATTTCGCAATCCAAGCGTCCGCATCTTCAATCCCTCCGTACGGCTACATATAGAGACGCTGTAATCCGGGAAACGTCACCTTGTGGCACTCTCAATTCCAGCCTCCGCTGAGCCGCATGCATCACTTCTCTATAACAACCGCGGCTAACCGCTGCTGTTCCCCTGCTGACCATTCGCATATTCGCTTCACATCGCCCGCGGAAAGTTTCGCGTTCCAGTGGATCAGCGTGTACGAAGTCAGCGGCATGTCTCCCTTCTGCACCTCTCTGCACATCGCTTTCAACCGGTCAATGGAATCCTGCGGCTCCTTGCCGGGGCGCACCCACGTGGAAAAATTAATGTGCCTTCGGCCGTTATCCACGTGCCCGATGACGAACCACGACGTGGGCGCCACATACGCGTACCACGGCCACTCCGTTTGATCCGAGTGGCAACCCGCGCAGGCCCGCGTCAGCGTCGCGTGAACGTCCCGCGGCACATTGATGATCGTCTCTATGGTCTGCGCCGGAGCAAATGCCGGATTCGTCCGCGCCGGCCGGTAGAATTGCGCCGCCACAAAACCAATCACCAGAATAATCACGATCCATTTAAGAACTTTTCGCATGAGGGTTTGGCCTCTGCCCGTATTCACGCCAGTACGCAAACAGGAGCAATCTGTAATTTCACGGACGTAACGGGACTACCCCGCCCCCACCAGTTCTGGCAACAGTATCATTCCATGGCACTTACAGACGCGATCTGTTTCATGAATCTGATTCTAAAGGGCTTAGGGTGGCTAGTGACTTGTGGCTAGCCCTACATCCCTCGCTACCCCCACCCTCGTCTTTTTCGTAAGTGCGCATTCTAATGGACTTACGAGGGGATCTTTTCGTAAGTGCGCATTCTAAAGAACTTATGGCAATTACTTAATTATATATGCACTCACTGAGTCTAAAGGACTTACAAAAGCCTCCTTGTAGTTGCGTCCCTGGCCCGGCGGGTACTGGATCCAAACGTCGGACATTCTATCGTTGTGAAAACGGCTCTAATCCAATGGATTTCGAGTATCCGGCAGGGTTGGCGAGATCCATTTCAGGATGGCTATTCAAACGGCTCTGCCAAGTCTGCAAGGCACGTTAGCATGTGAGTAATTTACTGTCCAGAGAAAATGGTGAGGAGTTCAAAAATAAAGAGTGGAAAAACTGTGGAAAGGAATTCGAATCAATACGAGACGCCAAGTTCGCTCTCTCGAAGGTTCGGGATTGGACGAATGTGGCGCACTCCGGCCATAGAGACGATGCGGAAAAGATCTGCGATTAGCCCAACCGCTGGGGAGCAGCCCATTGTGGATGAAAGGTGGTCAGGCGATTTATAGTCCTATCGAGGCTTCTTGAATGCAATCGTGCGACGGCCGGGTCCCAACTCACACTGACAAAAGCGCCGAGACGAGCATTGTAGTTTGGCCCCACTTTGCTCGTGCTTCTGAGGGACGGACAAATGTCATCGCTGATTTGTTTGTATCGAGATGTTCGTGTCAATTGGATCAGCATGTCTTTGGGATTGGGCAGGGCCTCTACGTCGGCGGGGACATTCGCTGAATTGATACCTATAAAGTTCGCGAAATTCATCTGATCAGCAAGGACCCAAGCCTCTGCTTCCCTCACCGCCACACGGATCAACAGGTTCGCGTGTCTCGGATGCTCGAGCCAATCGTCTATGAGAGCGGATGGGCACTGGTACCTGTCCTGGTCTGTTCCGACATAGAAGGGGACCCCTCTTGCTGCGTTATTGAAGCCATTAATAGTTCGCTTGAGGTATCCATTACCGCCTCGATTGTAAATCGTGTTTGTGACAAACTTGTCGGGGATAGATTGAATGATCTTGCGGGCCAACAACTCTGTTAGCTCATCTTCGAACACCAAGCTTAAGGGGATCGGAGCTGTCATTCAAATAGGTCCAATTGTTGAATACTGTTTGGGACAGTCCGGGGTAGGGCCGCATCTGCAATCGTCAGTCCGCCCTCTAATAAATCTCTTATCTCCTGATTTGATGACGCGAGTTCCACCTTCGTGCCTTCCTCGTCAGGCGTAAGTAGTAGCACTTCTTCGCCGCCAATACCAGGGTCAGAAAGCAAATCAGAACTGTGAGTACTTATGACTATTTGACGTTTTCTTTGCCTTTGAATTCTGTACATTAACGCGGGCAATTTTCGAATGATTCCAGAATTAAGAGACAATTCTGGTTCTTCCAAAAGTAGCATTGAATCACCGTCGAGCAGAGACCACAGCAAACCAATGAGTCTAAGAGTGCCATCCGAAAACTGGTCCTCCCTTTGTTTAGCGCCGCGAGGACGCCAATGCTGGTACACAGCTTCCAGGTGAGGCGTCCCCGTTTCGTCCTTTACATCCGTGAGTTCCTTCAACTGCGGCACAGCAATACGCAGAGCAGTCTGAATTTTCCTCAGTCGGGCCTTTCGCGTGCCATCGGTAGTTCTAGCCACTCTCTCAAGAAAACTTCGACCGTAAGGATCTCCTGGAATTTCTTTTCCCGAGAACGCCTCAGGGTGCCGAAGAAGCTGTGGGACCAAATGGAGGTAAGTCACTGAATCGAAGAACCGTACCAACTCCCTGAACCCTGCATTCGCGTTTATTTGCTCGAGATGGGTTTGAGTAAGGCGTAAGGAATCTCTTAGGTCGTCGGCATCAGGCCGCTCCAAGAGTACTTGGTTTCCTTTGGTGACTTTTTCGTAGGCTAAGAAGGGTTGTCTGTATCCTCGAGATTCTTGTTTGATCCCGATTGCGTAAGACCACTTATCTCCATTATCGGCAAGGTGCACCTCAATCTCCACATCTGGGTACTGTCTTGCCGCGAGACATCTCAGTTTCGCTATTCCTCCGCGCGCGGTAACTGCGTTCTGCAGGCCACCGCTAGGTTTCGCAATGTCTTTGAGGAAAACAAATACGTCAAGCAGATTGGATTTGCCAGAGGCATTAGGCCCAGCGACGAATATCCTTGGGCTCAATTCGACGTCCACGAAACGGAAATTCCGCCAGTTTTTCAGAATGAGTCTGGTAACGAACATCGGTTGTCCTCAGTGCAACTTATCATGCTGGTGTCTTATGCATCCGTGCTAATTCTTGGGCTAGATATGGGCAACTGCACAGAGAGGTTTGCGTGGCCCGGAGGCCCTCCAGCCGGTTGTTGTTTTTTGGGTGTGACATACAAGTAGAGAATACCATCACCACATCATACTTCATCGTAGAGTAGCAGGGCCATGCGTAGCTAGCCGGAACGGCTTCACTTGTCCTCGGTAATCAATCTTTTGGTGAGTGAGATATATCGAATTTGAAGACATGAGAAACACATGGAACTCAGGGCCGTCTGTGCGAATGAGTCACATGCCGGTTTATCGGCGACGGCAGCCGGTCGTTTGTTATGGAAGTCAAAGGCTGGTGGGCAGATCAACGGCATGGTCGGGGTGTGAGGGCGGGGGAATCGGCGAGGTAACGGTGTGCGGAGAATTCCCCGCCTCTTAGCGAGGCGGGAGATCCTTCGGCGAACATGGTCTGTTCGCCACGAGGATGACGGCGAAAATAAATAATGGCGGCCCACCTGAAAGGCGGCCCCTGCGAAGGCTCGCTGCGCCGGCGCGAATCGAGCGTGGGGCGCCGCGCATCAATACGGTAGTGGCTGCTGCCGGAGCGAACAGGAGAAGGTTCGTGTTCGCGCCGGCGGGCAGGTCGCAGACCTGCCCCTACGATAGTGTATGCGAGGGTTGTTTCGCGGCTCATGGCGGCGATACAATGGCGGCGACTTATCGGATCATGATTCGCGACCCCATGGCCACAGAAAGGTTGTGACATGGCGGAATCCCAAGCAACGAAAAAAAAGGAGAGTACCGTGGCTTACGTTCTTCCCCCGCTTCCTTATGCGTTTGACGCGCTTGAACCACATATTGACGCCAAGACGATGGAGATCCATCACGACAAGCATCACGGCGCTTACGTCACCAATCTGAACAAGGCGCTCGAAGGCCAGGCCGACCTGGCTTCGCTTTCGATAGACCACCTGATGACCAAGCTTGATTCGGTGCCCGATAACATTCGCACCGCCGTACGCAACAACGGCGGTGGACACTGGAATCATTCCATGTTCTGGAAGATTATGAAGAAGGGCGGCGGCGGTGAGCCCAAGGGCGATCTGTTGGCGGCCATCAATTCCGCGTTCGGCACGTTCCCGGATTTCAAAACGAAGTTCGCGGCGGCCGGCATGAGCCGGTTCGGTTCCGGCTGGGCGTGGCTGGTGAACAAAGAAGGCAAGCTCGCGATTGAATCCACGGCAAATCAGGATAATCCGCTGATGGTCGGCGGCAAGGCCGTATTCGGCGTGGACGTTTGGGAGCATGCGTATTATCTGAAATATCAAAATCGCCGCGCGGATTATCTGGAAGCGTGGTGGAGCGTCGCGAACTGGGACGCCATCGCGGATAATTACGAGGCGACAAAGAAGTAGGTTCGTGTAGCTCAGGTCCTCCGGGCCTGAGGATTTTCTTAAGGACAAATGATCGGCGTGCCGCGGGCGTTCGTGCGCGCCCGCGACACGCCGGCGCGCGAAATCGAAAAGAGAAAACCCAGATGGCTAACACGGCCGCGCTAGCGGCGCTGCTCTTCAAACTGAATGTGATGTTTCCGGCGGGCGGCGGACAAGTGGAGCAGATCGTCCTCCGCTTTATACACCTCACGGCGGGGATCACCTGGATTGGGTTGCTCTACTTTTTTAATTTGGTTGCTACGCCGGTGATGGCGCAGTGCGATCCGCAAATCCGGTCGCGGTTTTATGCCGAGCTGATGCCGCGCGCGATGGGATGGTTCCGTTTTTCGGCCGCGCTGACGTGGCTCGCGGGCTTCCGGTACTTCATGATCCTGGCGCAGGCGGACGCGGCGAACGCAGGCAATCCCGGATTGATGGGGCGATGGCTCGGCATCTGGTTCGCGTGCTGGGTGGTGGCGTTCGCGATTTTGATGGGCCTGCTGAAATCACCGCTCATCAAGAATGGCTGGTTGCTGGGAGTGATTGCGGCGATCGTGCTCGCGGCGACATCGTGGCTCGTGCTGGATTTGATCGCGGGTCCGGCAACCGGCAACCGCACGCTGAGCATCAGCGTGGGCGGCGGCCTTGGCACGATCATGTTCCTGAGCGTGTGGGGCATCGTGTGGCGCTGCCAGAAAAAACTGATTGCGTGGAATCGCGCGAGCATTGAAAACGGAACGCCGATGCCGCCGGAAGCGGCAAAGGTCGCGCGGCTTTCGTTTATAACGGCGCGGCTGAATTTTTGGATTTCATTTCCGATGCTGTTTTTTATGGCAGCGGCGAGCCACTTCCCGTTTCTTTCCGGCCAGTAAGACGCCGAGCATTACTCCCCTGATTTGCGCGGCGTGCGGATTGCGCAACGGTTCCGAAACCGGAGCGTGACGGCACGCGCCGTAATCCGCCACAATTCTCCCGAACATGTCCTCCGACATGCCCATCATCGTGCCCGAGGGTATTCCGCCGAAGCGCGCGCACACGCTCGGGCGGCAGATTGCGTTTTCAACCATCATCGTGATGACCAGCGTTTTGCTGAGCCGCCTGCTGGGCTTCTGCCGCGAGTGGGCGGTGGCCCATGAAGTGGGCGCGAACGGGACGACCAGCGCCTATTACACCGCGTTTACTCTCCCTGACTTTCTGAACTATCTGGTTGCCGCGGGATCGCTGAGCGTTACGTTCATTCCGGTATTTTCAAAATATATGGCCGCGCAGGATGAAGACGAAGGCTGGCGCGTGTTTTCGATTGTCGTTTCTTTTATGGGATTGGTGCTTATTGGGGTTGTGATTGCAGCGGAGATTTTTGCTCCGCGGCTTGTTTCGGTGATCGTTCCGGGATTTGACGCAGCCGAAAAGGCGCGCGTGGTTTCACTGACCCGGCTGATGCTTCCGGCGCAGTTCTGTTTCTACATGGGCGGAATATTGAGCGCGGTGCAGTACGCGAAAAACCAGTTCGTGGTGCCGTCGTTGGCGCCGCTTATCTACAACATTGGAATTATTCTGTGCGGCATTCTTCTTTCTTCCCGGATGGGAATCACCGGGTTCGCCGTCGGCGTGCTGGCAGGAGCGATTGTTGGAAACTTTCTTTTGCAAGTTTATGGAGCGAAACGCGCTGGCGCGAAATTCACGCCTTCCCTGCGCATCTGGCATCCGGGATTCATTTTGTTTGTGAAGCTCGCGGTTCCCATCATGCTGGCGCTATCGCTTTCCTTCACAGATGACTGGATCATTCGCTGGTTCGCGTCGTCCTTGCATCCGGCGGCCGTCATCACTTGGCTGAGCTGGGCGAAGACGCTGATGCGCGTTCCGCTGGGCATCGTGGGCCAGGCGATCGGCGTGGCTTCCTTCCCGGTGCTGGCGCATCTTTATTCGGAGAAGCGGTTTGTGGAGCTGGACAACATCCTGACCGGCACGATGAAGAGCATTATTCTGTTGCTGATGCCGATCACGGCGCTGACGATGGCGCAGAGCGTCCCGCTGGTTCATTTGGTTTTTTCGCACACGCGGCTGAGTGAAGCCGATCTGCTGGCGACGGCGGCGACGCTGGTGTGGTTTTCACTTGGGATGTTCGCGTGGGGAGCGCAGAACATTCTGGCGCGGGCATTTTACGCGATGCATGACACGATCACTCCGGCAGTAGTGGGCACGGCGATCACGGTGCTGAATCTTCCGCTTTACTGGCTGCTCGTGCACCACATGCAGTATCTTGGACTTGCGGCGGCGAGTTCGGCGGGCATCACGGCGTACACAATTATTCTGTTCGTTCTGCTGATCAGGAAGACTTCGGGGCGTGGCATGACGGCGCTGCTTGGATTTTTCGGAAAAGTGTTGCTGGCGTCAACCGTGGCTGGAGTTGTTTGCTGGAAAATGATTGGGCGGCTTGGCGCGCACATTTCATGGCGAACCATTCACGGCGCGTTTATGGATCTTTGCTTGACGACGATTGTGGGAATAATTCTGACGGTGTTGCTGGCGAAACTGCTTGGAGTGAAGGAAGTGGATGGCTACCTCAAGAAACTTACGTCCTCGGTTGCCCGCGGCTAGGTTGGCAATGTCGCGATTTGTTCTTCGACATGCCTTCGGAATTGCAACGGAGAGGCCATCCTGGTAAATGGCTCGGGCGTGCCGCCGGTTCCCCGAATGACGACGGTGCCGTAGCCGAAAATGCGTCCCATGAATGATTCTTCCACGGCGATGCTTTCCACTTTTTGAAGAAGAAGTTCGAGCGTACGGCGGCTGAGGATGCCCTGCTTGATGAGGACGCGCTTATTTGTGACGGCCATTTCGGTGGCGTTGCGCCGCACCATGCCCACGCTGATTACGATCACGGCGGCGAACAGAAGGGCGGCGGCGAGCCATTCCACGTCCGTGCGGTCACGATAATAGTAGAGGAGCGCGACGGCCGGAGCGGCCAGGAACAGGACGGCGAGAACGGCATGCCAGATTAATATGACCCAACTGAGCCGAGTCTGATAAATAAGCGTTTCGCCCGGGATAAGATGTTTGCTGGCGTAACTCATCGTCCAGTCTCCTAGAGAATGCGCGTCTGAGTAGCGGAGACAAGATGATAGCGCATTCCGCGCCAGACAATATGGCGGCTGAATGCTGATACGGTGAAATTCACTGCGTAGAGGAAGGGCACGAACGGCGCCAGCATAGTCCAAACCCAGGCATAATTTGTCAGTTTCAGCTTCCAGGCGGGCAGCAGCTCATTCACAGCGAGCCACCGCAAAACTCCCTTTGCCGCGGCAAGAAGCATAATCAACAAGAGGAGCAGCAGGATGCGCAACCAAAGCTCCCCGAAAATCAGCGATTGTCCGATCAGGGCCACGCCGAGAAAGATTGTGGCGCAATACAGCAGGTGTGCGAACGCGCCCGCGGTCCAGACGCGCGGGGCGTACACACGGGTAATAATCATCTGGCGATTCGTAAACTCAAGCAAACCGCCCGCGTTCGCGTCACGCAGCGTTGGAACGAGACATTCCGGGATGAACTGGATATGCCTGCCCGTTTGACGCAGGGCGTTGGTCATCGCCCAGTCGTCACTCACGGCGCCCGCCCAATGCGCGCGAATCCCCGCGGCGTCGAATATCTCACGGCGGATGGCCGTGCCGCCGCCCCAGCAAAAATTGTTGTTGTGCTCACCCTGCAGCGTGACGATGGACGCGTCCCAGGCAGCGCCGAGTGCGCTCCAGAAACCGCCGCGATCGGGGAGCCACCAGCGAAATGTAGTCGCAGCGCCGAGCTTCGCATCATTCAGCGGGGCGACCATGTGCGCAAGCCACTGGCGTCCCGGACGGCCATCCGAATCAGCGAAGACATATACGGTGAAGCTTGGATCGAGTTGCTCGACGGCAGTGCGCAGGTTGTTCACTTTTTCACTGCAACCGTCAGGCGGCCCGGCGATGACGATGTGCGCCGGCGCCCCACCTGCCTGAACGACTTGCTGCGCGACCGCGTAGGCGGGATCATCGGACCGCGCAAGGACGAAGAAGACTTCATAATTGGAGTAATCCTGCGCGCAGAGCGCGGTAAGATTTTCCTTCAGACCCCGTTCGAGGCCTTTGCATGGACAAAGGAGCGCTACGCGCGGCGTGAAAAAACCGGGATGCCGCACCAAATTCCTGCGCGCCATGGCAAGCCACTGGAACCCATTCCACAGGGACCACAGGCCTATCAGGAACTCCGCCGCAACCAATATGTAGAATACGTCTTCCATAGTAAGAAGGAACCAGTCGCGGCGATTCTCGCATGCGCGGGGCTGATTTTGAGGTTAGAATCTCGCACGAGTTCCGATACTGCATAGGGGGAAAAAATGGCGCTTCGAATGGATCCAGCGAAAATTACCACGGCGTTTGTTTTGGACGGCTACCGTATCGTTCGCACGGTTGGAATTGTGCGCGGGATCGTGGTGCGGTCGCGCAGTGTAATCGGGAATCTGGGCGCGGCCCTGCAAACAATTTTTGGCGGCAACATTACAATTTATACGGAGCTTTGCGAAAAAACACGCGAAGACGCGTTTGAATTGATGGTGGACCACGCGGTTACGCGCGGCGGCAACGCGGTCATCGGCATGCGTTACGACGCAACGGAAATCATGAATGGCGTTACAGAAGTGCTGGCTTACGGCACGGCGGTGATCATCGAACCCGATCAGCCGACGAAGTAGGATGGACGGAGAATGGTAGACTAACCGCCGCCATGCGCTGCCCGTCCTGTTCACGAGACGTTCCGGCGTCGAGCCGCTTCTGTTTGGAGTGTGGAGCGTCGCTCGATATGAGCACGACGCCAACGCTCGTTGGCGGCGAGACTGATCTTCCAGTCGCGCCGCGCAGCCTTTCACGGCCACCTTCCAACCGCACGGATTCCGGAAATTTGACAAGCAGTTCGAGTTCGAGCTGGTCCGGCACGGGCCGCTTCCCCGCGGGCACGATTCTCGCCAGCCGATATCGGATTGTGGCGGCGCTGGGCCGGGGCGGCATGGGCGAGGTATTTCGCGCGGAAGATTTGACGCTGCAGCAAGAAATCGCGCTGAAGTTCTTGCCGGGCGAGCTAACCAGTGACCCGGCCGCGCTGGAGCGCTTTCACCGCGAAGTAAGAGTGGCCCGGCAAGTCTCTCACCCCAATGTTTGCCGCGTGTTCGATATCGGCGTGGCCGATGGCGCGCCGTTTATCACCATGGAATACGTGGACGGCGAAGATTTGTCTTCGCTGCTTCGGCGCATCGGACGGTTTCCGCAGGATAAGGGACTAGAAATCGCGCGGCAGATTTGCGCGGGACTGGCCGCGGCGCACGAACAGGGATTGCTACACCGCGACTTGAAACCAGCCAACGTGATGCTCGACGGCCGCGGGCGTGTGCGCATCACTGATTTTGGGCTGGCGAGTCTGGCGGGCGATGTGCACGGTGGCGATATACGCGCGGGGACTCCGGCATATATGGCGCCGGAACAGCTTGAGGGGAAGGAAGTCACATTCAAGAGTGACATCTACTCACTGGGACTGGTGCTGTATGAAATTTTCACCGGCAAACGCGCTTACGATGCGCCGTCACTTCCCGAGTTGACCAAGCAGCGCGAATCTTCTTCGCCGACAAACCCCACAATGCTCGTAAAAGATCTTGATCCGCTGATTGAACGCGTAATTGAGCGTTGCCTGGAGAGGGACCCAGCGAAGCGGCCCGCGTCTGCGCTGCAAGTGGCCGCGGCGCTGCCGGGTGGCGATCCGCTTGCTGCTGCGCTGGCGGCAGGAGAAACGCCATCACCAGAAATGGTGGCGGCGGCAGGCAGCAAGGAAGGAATCAAGCCGGTCTGGGTATGGGCAAGCATCGTGACGGTCGCAATTTGTCTGTTGATCGAAATTCTTGCCAGCGGGCACACGCGGCTTTACCGAGAGGTTGGAATTTTTAAATCGCCAGAAGTTCTTGCCGAAACCGCACAGAACATGCTGCGCCGAATGGGATACGCGACACCTCCTGTGGATACCGCCGCGGGCTTCAGCGTGGACAGCGATTACCTGAACTACGTGCAAAAGAACGACCAGAACATGACGCGCTGGGACCACGTGCCGAGCGCGGTGCAATTCTGGTATCGCGAAAGCCCGACGGACATGTTCGCGACGCAAATTTTGAACAGCTCCACGCAGGGCCGGGTGACGCAGGGGGATCCGCCACTTATCGATTCGGGAATGAAAATGGTTTTCCTGGATCCGCAGGGGCGGCTGGAATTTTTGCGCGCAATCCCTGCCCATCATTTTGGCGCCGGGGCAGCGCCACCGGGAAAAATTGATTGGGACCAATTGCTGAAGGATGCCGGATATGATCCCGCGCTTTGCACAAGCACGGATCCGGAATGGTTTCCGTATTCGTATGCGGATGAGCGAGCGGCCTGGACGGCGGAAATGCCGGAGCACCTAGGCGTGAAGATGCGAATCGAAGCGGCGTCCTTTCGCGGCAAACCAATTTACTTTGCCAGGATTGGTCCCTGGACTGCGGGAGGCGCAGGATTGACGGGAGCGAACCGCGTGCAGGCATTCTTCGCGGTGGGAATTCTTGGCTCCGTGCTGATCGGCGGACTGGTGCTGGCGTGGCAAAACGTGAAACGGAAGCGAGCGGACATGCGCGGCGCGCTGAGGCTGGCGATATTTATTTTCTGCCTGACACTTCTGACCTGGGTGCTGGGAGCGAGCCACATCGCGAGCGTCTATGAAGCATTCAGCCTCACGTTGGCGCTGAGCTGGTCCGCGGTGGCCGGATTGTTTTTGTGGATGATGTATGTCGCGCTCGAACCATTCGTGCGGCGCCGGATGCCGGGACTGGTGATCACCTGGAACAAGCTGCTGGCCGGACAATTTAAGGATCCGCTGGTTGGGCGTGATTTATTGGCGGGAATATCCGGCGCGCTCCTGATTGAAGTCATCAGCAATTTGAATATTCCGTACGCGGCGTGGCGCGATCTTCCGCCGCCGATGCCTTCCACGAGCGTGCAGGCGCTCACGGGAGGGCGCGAGATTCTCGCGATGCTTCTTTCTACATTGAACAGTGGAATTCTGGACGCGCTGGCATTTCTGTTCTTAATTGTGATTCTTCAATTCATTTTGCGAAATCGCTGGGCCGCCATGGCTGGATTTATTGCGATATTCACCGTGCGGCTTTACTTGTCAGGGGCTCCGAAGTTTGACGTGGCGCTCAACATTATTGCCATCGCGACCATCGGATACATGATGTTCCGGTTCGGGCTGGTGGCGGTTGTGGCGTTTCAATTCACATCCAATGTGGTGGAAGGCGCGCCGTTCACCACACAAGGGTCGGCGTGGTACGCGTGGATGGGGTGGCTGGTGGTGGCGATTATCGGGGCGATGGTTTTCTATGCGGCGCGGATTGGTCTGGCGGGGCAACCTCTAATTGCCGGAAGTTTTGCCGAAGGGGATTGACGACGACTCAGTCAGTGAGAATTCGGCGTTTTGCCGGCCTGCATCGTTTCCACAAACAATTTGTCAGTGAGCGCTTCGATTTGCAAAAGGAACTTGCCCGAGGCGCGGCTGGCATTCTCGATCATCGAGGGGTCAAGCAGAATGGCGCAGCGATCCACGAAGGGCCCACCGGGAGAGATGCGCGAGCGGCTCGCTCCTGAATGCAGAGCGGATGAACGCGCGGCGGCCGCGAGGCTGCGGTAAATTTCCAGATCGCCCCGGAATTCCATTGCATCGCCGGCCGTCCACTTCGATTCTCTCGCTACTGCCGTGAACAGTTCCCGCAAGAATGCGGCTGGATTATCTTTTGCGCGGCGGCTGCCGCGCCGCTCCGCGGCGCGTGAAGAATTTTCCTCCAGAGTGCGGGCAACGTGCGCCGTCATGGCCAGCAGTATCTCGCGTCCGAGGATTATTTCCAGTTCGCGGCGCCGCTCAGGATGCGCGCTGGCTTCCGGCCGGTCATACTGCCGCGCGTATCCTTCGATGAACGTGGCGGCGAGTTTCCCGCCACCGAGCGCAGCCAGCAACAGCTTCGCCAGTTTGTGCGGGGGAGAAGAATCCGTGTTTTTCGCGCGCGACATAGGAGAAAAAAGGTCTACGCGAAGTTGGGCGAGAGCGCAAGCGCCGTCTTATGTTCGTTGCCGGGAATGTGCCGAAAAGCAAAGGACGGAGCCTCCTAGCGGAAGGCTCCGTCCCTGGTTGAGAACCAATCTATCGTGCGCCGGTTACTGAATTAGTGGACCGGCGGAATTACAGCGGGCCCAGGCTGGCTGGTCAGACGGCGCTTTTCCATTGGGAGAGGAAGCACCGGCTGCTTTTCCAGCGCGAGCTCGAGCACCTGATCCACCGTTCGAGCGTAGTGGATCGTCATGCCCTCGATCATGTGTGGTTGCAGGTCTTCCTTCACGTTGGGCTCGTTTTCCGCAGGCAGGATCACTTCCTTGATGCCTGCGCGGCGCGCGCCCAGCACTTTCTCTTTTACTCCGCCGATGGGCAGGACGATGCCCAGAAGCGAGATTTCTCCCGTCATTGCGACGCGCGGACGCACAGGCCGGTTCGTCAACAAGCTGACCAGTGCCGTGACCATTGCGACGCCCGCCGAAGGTCCGTCCTTCGGAACCGCGCCTGACGGCACGTGAATGTGCAAGTCCTGCTTGCGGAAGAAATCCGGGTCCACGCCATAGCGATCGGCGTTGGCACGAACCCAGGAAAGCGCCGCCGTCATGGATTCCTGCATCACTTCGCCGAGGTGGCCCGTCATCGTGAATTGCTTGCTGCCGCGCATGCTGGTGGCTTCGATGAAGACGATGTCACCGCCGACCGGCGTCCATACGAGGCCCACGGCCACACCCGGGCGCTTGACGCGCTCTTCCACATCTTTTTCGCCGTGATATTTCGGCACGCCGAGAACTTCGTGAACAACCGCGGGCGTGATTTCGAGTTTTTCCGTGTTGCCTTCGGCCATGCGCCGGGCTTGCTTGCGCACCAGGGTTGCGATTTCGCGCTCAAGGTTGCGCACGCCCGCCTCGCGAGTGAAGCTGCCGATTAGCTCGCGCAGTCCTTCGTCAGTAAACTCAAATTGTTCGCCAACCTTGAGGCCGTGCTCGGTGGCCTGCTTCGGAATCAGATACTTCCGCGCGATGTTGACCTTTTCCTCTTCCGTGTAGCCGGCCAACTCGATGATCTCCATGCGATCACGCAGCGGTTCCGGAATTGGATCCAGCCAGTTCGCCGTGCAGATGAACATTACCTTAGAAAGATCAAAGGGCACGTCGAGATAGTGGTCGCGAAACGTGCCGTTCTGTTCCGGATCGAGCACTTCCATCAACGCCGCGGAAGGATCGCCGCGGAAATCGCGTCCGAGTTTATCCACTTCGTCCAGCATGAACACCGGATCGTTCACTTCACCGCGGCGCAGGCCTTGCAGAATCTGGCCGGGCAGTGCGCCGATGTATGTCCGGCGGTGGCCGCGGATTTCCGCTTCGTCATGCATGCCGCCAAGCGAGATGCGGACGAATTTCCGGCCCATCGCGCGGGCGATAGACTTCCCGAGTGAGGTCTTCCCCACTCCCGGAGGCCCGACAAAGCAAAGAATTGGACCCTTCATTTCCGGCTGCAGTTTTTTCACAGCAAGATAATCCAGGATGCGCTGCTTTACCTTTTCCATGTCGTAGTGGTCTTCATCAAGAATTGCCTGCGCCTTGGGGATATCAATTTCCGCAGCGCCGGAAGACTTCGCCCACGGCAAAGTGGTCATCCATTCCAGATAGGTGCGCGCGACCATGTATTCCGCCGAAGAAGGCGTCATGCGCTCGAGCCTCTTTAGCTCGCGCTCGCATTCCTTGGCGGCTTCGGCGGGCATGCCGGACTCGGAAACTTTTTTCCGCAGTTCGACAACTTCGGCTTCGCCGTCTTCGCTTTCGCCCAGTTCCTTCTGAATGGCTTTCATCTGCTCGCGAAGCAGATACTCGCGCTGGCTCTGGCTGACTTGTTCCTGCACCTGCTCCTGGATTTTGTTCTTCAGCTCGAGGACTTCGAGTTCCTTGCTCATCTCACGAATGAGTGTTTCCAAACGCTTGCGGACGGACGCCGTTTCCAGCAATTCTTGCTTGATGAGTGTGTTCAAGGAAGGCAGCATGCCGGCGATGAAATCCGCCAGGCGTCCTGGGTCTTCAATATTCAAGACCACAGTTTGCAGGTCGTCGGAAAGTTGTGGAGAGCGCGCGACAACCTCACGAAACAAAGACTGGGCATTGCGCTCCAGCGCCGTCAACTCGGAGTCCAGAGGCCCGCTGATATCGGGATGCGCTTCAACCTGGGCGCGCATAAACGGCCGCAGACTGAGAACCTCGGTAATGCGAATGCGTTGCAAACCCTCCAGAAAAATCACCATATTGCCGTTGGGCATCTTTACTGTCTTGTGAAGCTTTGCCGCCGTGCCAACGGAATGCAGGTCGGCGCCGCTGGGGTCGTCCACACGGGGATCCAGTTGGGCCACAACGCCGATCAGCTTTTCATCTCCTTGGAGAGAATTCACGAGCGCCACGGAGGTTTCGCGCCCAATAGGCAGAGGAGTGACGCCTCCTGGGAATAGCACAATGTCACGCACCGGCAAGATGGGTAGTTCATTGGGAATCGTAGTTTGTTTGTCCGCCATGGGTCCCCTCAGAAAGCTCTCAGATAATAGGAGAGCATTTCGTCTTCCAGGTAGTTAGATGCGCTGCCTGGAAAACAGTTGCAGGATAATAGATTACATAGACTAAGATAAATTGAGTGTCACACACTAAGAATTGTACACTATTTCCACGTATTTGCAACTAGTCTCTCCATTTCAATCTCGGCGTAGCAATCTCAAACATAAGCTTCCTATTATTATATACTTACGCGATCTCTAGTTCTGAATCTATCGTTGGCGCATGGTTCCAGCACCACTAAGTGCGAGGCATCTGATCCCGAAATTCAGCCCGAACGAACTGTAAAGCTTCATCTAGATTGTGCAGGCGACCTTCAAGTTGCGCGTCCTCCACAGCTTGCAGAATGATTTTGAATCTTGGTCCAGGACGGAACCCCAGTTCCAGCAAATCCTCTCCGGTCAGCAACCGGGCGGGACGAACTTGCTCCGGCGGCGTCTCCGCCAGGAACTTGCGGACGAAGTCCCAATTTCCGAGCATGCCGTGACATGCGAGGCAATCCAAACGATGTAACTCGAGATGTTCATCAAAGCGCGGTGAGCGCACGAAGCGTTTCAGCGTGGAGGGCCGCATTTGCTGAACGTCCTTAAAACGCATGTGGCTGGCGACCAGATCGGTGATTTGCGCGGTGTCTTCATTCGAGAAGCGCAAGCGGCGGCAAATCTCTTCCGCCATGCGCGCGCCGATTTCGGCGTGCCCATCAAAGCGTATGCGGTCGCCGGTTTGACTGGCGGACCTAAAAGCCGGCGGTTTGCCTACATCGTGGAGCAAAGCGCCCCATGCAAGCGTCGGAGAGCATCCGGCGGGCAGGTTTTCCAGGAGCATGCGTGTGTGAATCCAAACGTCGCCTTCCGGATGAAATTCCGGCGGCTGCTGAACATCCTTCATGCGTGCGACTTCCGGCAACAGGATGGGGAGCAGACCGGTTTCGTCCAGCAGTTCGAAGCCGCGGCGCGCGGCGCCTTCGGTAAGGATTTTCGTCAGTTCATCGCGCAAGCGCTCGGCGGAAACCTGAGAGATCTGTGGCGAGAGCTGCTTTAAGGCGGCGAAGGTTTGCGGCTCAATGATGTAGCCAAATCGCGCGGCGAAGCGCACGGCGCGAAGCAGTCTAAGTTTGTCTTCCGTGAAGCGTAGGTACGGGTCGCCGATGGTACGAATTATTTTTGCATCCAGATCCGCGCGGCCGCGAACATAATCCAGCACTTTGTTATTGTCCGCCGGGTCCATGAGCAAGCCGTTGATGGTGAAATCGCGGCGCAGCACATCTTCTTGAGGAGAATGGGAATACACCACATGGTCGGGATGCCTGCCGTCAGAAGAACCGACGTCCGAGCGAAACGTGGCAACTTCGACTTGGGCCTCTTCGCCCAGCACAATCACGACGCCGAATTTTGCGCCCACGGTTAGGCTGCCAGGGAAAAGCTGTTCGACGCTATTCGGTACAGCGTCGGTCGCGACGTCATAGTCAGACGGAACGCGACCTAGAAGTTCATCGCGCACACAACCACCCACCAGGTATGCCTGATCGCCGTTCGTGCGCAGCTTGCGGCAGATTTCCACTGCCAGCTCGCGCGCCCTGGATGCAGACTTCATGAACCGATTATCCGCCCCGGCGAGCATGCGCGCCAAGCGGCAATGCGGCGACTGTTTCGGGATGGTATGTCAGTCGTTGGATTCGTCTTTGCGGTCGAGCGAGCCGCCGTACTGAATTTTCGAGAAGCCAAATTTATCGCGGAGTTTATCCGTTGTGCGCGCCAGGCGGGCGAGTTTTTCGAGGCGCGGCCCTTCGAGAAGATCGAGCTGCCCTTCGCCGTGAGTAAAAGAAGAAAGCTCCGCGCCAAGTAGCCGCACTTTACGGGTGCGCTGCCGGCGCGCCTCAAACAATTCTCGCAGGGTGGCAAGAATCACCGCGTCGAGATTCGTGGACTCAGGAACAGTTCTGGAATGCGAGGTGGTGCGAAAATCCGAATAGCGAATGGTGAGCGTGACGGTGCGCGCAGAAAGCCCGGCATCGCGCAAGCGCTTGCCCGCCTTTTGGCCGAGGTGGCTGAGCGTGGCCCGAAGATTCTCGATGTCATCAGTATCCACACCGAAAGTGTGATTGTGCGAGATGGATTTTGGTTCCGCGTCGAGGAAAAACTCAAATGCATCCTCGCCACGGGCTTTGCGATAGAGTGCCGAGCCCCACCGGCCGAACGCTTCATCAAGTTTTTCACGCGGCATGGCCGCCAGTTGGCCGACTGTGGAAATTCCGAGCGCGTGTAGCGCTTCTTCCGTCACTTTGCCGATACCAGGAATACGGCGAACGCCGAGCGGCGACAGAAAAACCGCTTCCGCTCCCGCAGACACGCAAAGAAGGCCGCTGGGCTTTGCCTGATCGCTTGCGACTTTGGCGACGAGACGAGTAGCGGCCAGTCCGCCGGAACAAGGCAAACCAGTTGTGCGCGTGATTTCAGAAAGAAGCGCATGCGCAGCGGCCATCGGTGGACCGAGCAGGCGCGTGGTTCCCGTGAGGTCCAGATACGCTTCGTCAATTGAAGCCATCTCCACAGTTGGCGAATACCTGGTGAGAATTGTCGCGACACGATCGGACCACTCGACGTAGAGCGAATGCCGGTTATCAAGAAAAATAGCGTGCGGGCATAACTTTGAGGCAGTGCGAAGCGCCATCGCGGAATGAACTCCATAGCGCCGTGCTTCGTAACTGGCCGATGTTACTACGCCGCGCGCGTCGGGCCGCCCGCCGACAATTACCGCTTTCCCGCGAAGATCGGGGCGTTCGAGTAGCTCGACAGAAACGAAGAAAGCATCCATATCGAGATGCAGGATTGACGCGGAAACATCCTGCGCTACGAGCGGGGCATTGCTGCCGTCGTCATGCTTGGCGCGGAATTGGGCAAGTTTCGGCACGGAGGCCTTAGTCTCTTATCGCAGAAATGACGCGCACGATCCCGGCAAGATCTTGCGCGGCGCTGACTCGCGTCCATCCGTGAGCCGCATCGAGCAATTCGCTCACGGGCTCGAACAGGCCCAGGCCCAATTCGAGCGCCAGCAAGCCGCCGGGCTTCAACCGCTTCCCCGCCTGCGCAATCAATAATGGATAAAGAGCCAGCCCATCATCCCCGGCGAATAGCGCAATTGCAGGCTCGTGATCGCGGACATCGATTGGCAATGACGGAGCATCGTTGCGTGCCACGTAGGGAGGGTTGCTGACAATCAGATCGAATGGCGATTGGTCGCGCACTTTATCGAGGAGGTCGCATTCGACAAAAGCGATGCGGCCGGCGACGCCATGCCGCTCCGCATTGTGATGTGCAACCGCGAGCGCGGCAGAAGAGATGTCCGTCGCGAAAATTCTTGCATTCGGCAGTTCCTTTGCCAGTGCCACCGCGATACAGCCTGACCCGGTGCCAATATCGCAAACCAGCAAGGAACTGTTGCGGCGGGATTCACCCAGGCGGGAGAGCGCGACCTCGATCACATGCTCAGTTTCAGGCCTTGGAATTAAAACGTCGCGAGTGACTTCAAACTCGAGCCCCCAGAATTCCTGCTTCCCGGTGAGGTATTGTGTGGGTGTGCCCGCGGTGCGCTGCGCAACCAGTGCGAAGAATTGCGCGGCGCGGTCAGCGTCAAGTGGCTGCTCGGGATGGGCGTAAAGCCACGCGCGATCGTGCCCGAGCACGTGCATCAACAGCAATTCCGCCGCGAGCGGCGCGCTCGGGACTCTTGCGGCCTCAAGCCGGCGCAAGCCCTCGCGCAACGCTTCGCCAACGGCGCCGACCGAAAATTGCGAAGCAGCCTGAGACATCATGTTTCCTTATGCGTCTTCGAGCTCTTGCTTCAACCGCTCAGCCTGAAAATGCGTCACGAGCGCATCCACCAGCGACCCGATCTTCCCATCCATCGCTTCGCCCAACTGGTGCAGCGTCACGCCGATGCGGTGATCAGTGATGCGGCTCTGCGGGAAATTATACGTCCGAATTTTCTCCGAACGGTCCCCTGAGCCGATTTGTCCGCGGCGCTCAGCGGCAATCGCCTCATGCTGCTTGCTGCGTTCCAGTTCGTAAAGCCGCGCGCGGAGCACGCGCATGGCCTTGGCTCGATTTTTGATTTGGGATTTCTCATCCTGCTGCGAAACGACCGTGCCCGTGGGAATGTGGGTGATGCGCACAGCCGAATACGTCGTGTTCACAGATTGTCCGCCGGGGCCCGAGGAACAGAACGTATCGATCCGCAGATCCTTCGCTTCAATTTTGATGTCAATATCGTCAGCTTCGGGTAATACGGCTACCGTGGCCGCTGAAGTATGGATGCGTCCCTGCTGCTCGGTCGAAGGAACGCGTTGCACGCGATGCACTCCACTTTCGTATTTCAACTTCGAATAGACCTTCTTGCCTGAGATAGCGGCGGTAATGTCCTTCACTCCGCCGAGTGACGTAGGCGAACTTTCCAGAACTTCAACTTTCCAGCCCTGCGATTCCGCGTAGCGCGAATACATACGGAAAAGTTCTCCGGCAAAAAGTCCCGCTTCGTCGCCACCCGTACCGGCGCGGATTTCCAGAATGACGTTTTTCTCGTCTAGAGGATCGCGGGGCAGCAGCAACTGTTTCAATTCTTCCTCGACCGCTTCCCTGCGCACGGTGAGCTGCTTTTCTTCTTCATGCGCCATCTGCCGCATTTCGCCATCGGAATCGGCAGTCATGAGCTTGGCCTCGCGCATGCCCTGATCAATTTGCTTCCACAGGCGGTATTTCTTGACGATTTCGGCAAGTTCCGCGTGCATCTTCGCCAGCTTCTGGATGCGCGCCGAATCGGCCAACACCTCGGGTGATGAAAGCTGGCCCGTCATCTCTTCGTAGCGGGCTTCGAGCTGATTTAATTTTTCGTAGAGCGTTAATTTGGCCACGGCTGGAAGTTCCTGCCCTTCATGAAAAATGACTGAAAAAGTTTTGAGTTAAATGCTGCCGGAGAAATTACGCGCAGGAGGCAGGATGCACCGGGTTGACCGGAGCACCGGGAAGGAAAAGCCTAATAAAAGGAAGCGAACATGAAATTCAATCCAATTACGAGCATAGCGAGCGGCACAGGCAAAGTCAAACAGACCTTTGCTGCGGCGTTTCATCGCGCCCGAATGCGCGGTGAACAGAAAAGAGCACCAGCGACGTGAGCGCTCCCGCAGCCAGCGCCTGCCAAATGCCTCCGTGAACCGACATGGTAGCCTGTCCGAACAAATACAGTCCGAGCGAAGCGAAGCGCCAGCCGCCCGCTACCCTGTCAAAACCAGCTCCAAGCAGCCCCAGAACAATCAGCACCAGCAGATAAACTCCCGCACCGCCAATCGCCCAGTGCCAGGCATTCGTCCACCGCAAGGGCCCGGCCACGCGGCGCAGCACAAAAGCAGCGAGCACCTGAGGCACGGCGCCGAAGATCGTGCCGAGGAAAAATGCGAGTAGAAAATCGCGCGGCCAATTCGACGAGCTGGCGCCCTCGCGTCCAATCAGGAATTGCGCAAGCGTGAAGAAAAAGCTGCCGCAGGCTATCGCGGCCATGTAGTAAGCCAGACTGCCGCGTTTTGTCATATGCGTCTTTGAATTTGCGGGAAGTCCGTCCAAACTTTCACGCCGCAAAAGTGCGAGCCTTCGGTGCAGATGGGCGTCGCGATTCCGGCGCGCAAATAGCAGGGAGGACCGATGTATTGCGCGAGTTCGGGGACGGCCGTGCGAAGCTGGTCGAGCTCTTCCATGGAAGCCTGGTAAATCTCCTCCTGCGCATTGAAGCAAGTGCGCATGGTCCACTTGTGAAGCAGGTGCAGTAGCGAGCCGGATTCCACAAGCCGTATAGCCTTCGCGTTGGGCAGCAGATAGAGCGCCGCTTCGCGCGGTGCGCCGCGGTCAATCAATTCATTTTTGGCGGCCCACGCATCGGCCATTGCGCGCTCGTAAACTTCGCGCGCGCGGGAGTTTCCCGCAATCAGCATCGGCGTCAGGTAATCCGGTTCACGCGTATCGGCCAGCGTCAGAAGCGGGCGCGAGCCGGGCACCATTCGATGGCGCTGGTCCTGGCTATCGGCGGTATGGCTGATCTTTTTCGCAAATGTAAAGTACGCGTGCTGAAGCGCGCGCATCATCGGCGCGTGCACGCCGATATTCAGCGTCTGCAAACGGTATGGATTCCGCGCCGGGTCGAGCAGCCGTGACAGCGCTTCGCCATCCGGGCACAGCGCTTCCGTCAGACCCACTACGGCGCGATAAGATTCCGCGATAATGCGCGCGGCGCGCGGCGACCAATCCACGAGCTTTGAGACACGCCCGCCGAGCTTCGCGTCAAATTCCGTGGCAAATGCTTCGCCATTCGAAGTACCGCCATTCGCGGGGGCATCCGCAAGTTGCTCCCATTCCGGCAGCGACTCGAGCGGCTCGTTATCGAAGCGGTCGAAAAATTGCGGATCAAGCTCGCGCGCGCGCGCGACCATTTCGCCCACGACTGCGCGCGATTCCGCCGGCGTATCTGAAGCAGCCTGCATTCGCCACAGGCGGTGGAGCACGATGCCGGAAAGCGTGTGCACCATCGTCGTCGCCGCCGCGACGGGCAAGACGTATCGCGCCACTTCGATGGCGCGTTTATCAGCTTGGCCCTCCACCTTTTTGACGCGGCGCGGGTGCGAAAGTTTTCCCACGTGCCAGATATCGCCGAGAATTTCGCGCGCGTCCGGCAGCAACAATGCCGTCAGCTCGCGGTAATACGCCCACGCGCGTGCGATCGCGCGCTCGTAGATCGCGCGCTCGGCCGCGCCAAACCCCGGTCCTCCCGCGGGCACGAAGGCCACGGCGCGATCCAGCCGCACGTATCGCTGGCTCTGCTGCTCCGAATTGTAAAATGGATGCGCGTGAAGGAAAGACCAGACGAATTGCCGGCTGACGTTTTCCAATCCAAATTCAAAGTGTGCATGCTGCCAGACGGTGTGATGTCCGCCGTAAAAAGTGGCAGCGCCGATCATTAGCCGCTGCTTATCATTTACTTCTTCCGGCGCGATGAGCCGAGGCGCGTAACACGTGCGCGCCGCGGCGATAGCGGAATCATAGGGATGCGCGAAGGCATTGCGCAGCGTGACGCGCGGAATGGCCGCTTCAACGCCAACAGATTCGGGCGCTTCAAATTGTGGAAGAGGTTGCGTGGCCATCGTTCAAGGGCATTCTACACCGCAAGCCGGAATCGTGGCAGTAAGTGTAATCCGGCGAAGAAAGCCGTTCCGGACACAATTCTTCCTTCGAGTTCACGCCGTAACACAATTCCGAAGGGGGGAACTTTATTTCTTCGGCGCCGCTGGAGCGTTGCCGGCGTATTTGCGATTGAAACGCTCAATGCGCCCGGCCGTATCCAAAAGCTTTTGCTTGCCGGTGAAAAACGGATGGCAGCTCGAGCAAATTTCAACGCGGAGCATTTCGCCCTTCATGGTTGAGCGAGTCTTGAAAGTATGCCCGCAAGCGCAGTGAACCAGAACTTCGTGGTAATCGGGATGGATGCCTTCTTTCATGGTTGCCTTCCTCGCGGCCGGTCTGCACGGCAGGGGCAAAGCCCCACAGCCGCGTCGCTAGGCCACTGGTGAGGTGTTAGATTACGCGAATACCGATTTTGATGCAAAGGGCTGGGACGGAACAAATGAACAGATGTCTTATTCGCCTCTCGACAATCGCCTTTTCGCTTGTCCAGCGAGGTGCGACGCGGTAGTTTCTGCGGCATGCGCGTGGAAGCCGTCGACTCGCTCAGCGTGGCTGAAATGACCATCGAAGTGCCCTGGCAAGACGCAGGGGGCGACTCGTACATCGACCTGCGCGAAGATCCCGATAGCGTTGCACGAATCGCAGCGGCGAGCGATCATCCTCCACTGGCGGGATTCCTCGCTGTGGTCAATGGCGAAGGCTCGTTGTTCTCCACCGTGCGGGCGAAAACATGGACAGAAACTCTTCCTCAAGAAGGCGGAGAATACGCGTTCCACTCCCGCATAGACATGATCTTCACGCTCGAAGAGTTTAACTTCATGCCGGAACGTTATGAAGACGCAATCCGGCGGCTCATCGAACTATGGATGAAGGATTTCGCTTCGGCCGATACTGTCGCAGTTCGGTTGGAGATGTTGCCCTGCCGGTTCGCAGGCGAGGGCCGTACAGGGATAGCTCTACGCGTGATTCTCAGTGCGCGAGGTGCAAGTCCGGAGCAAGCGCGAACTCGCTGGGGACTGGGGTTGGTGCGCGTGCAGCAGGCTCTGCTGTTTATTTCGCGAGCGATGCGGCAGAAGTTGGGATTAGAAAGCTAGACGTCCTTCGATTAAGTAATGAAAAGGCAGCCCACGCGGGCCTGCTGCCCGACCGTGCGGTGAACGTAAAGCTTCTTTAGCTTCACTCGAACTTCGCCCAAGATGGGCACTTGGAGCACCGCCTGGAAGGATTCGCCGAGCGGCACGTTCTCCCCAGCTTCCAAAGCAACTCCTCCGTGACTCATGTCCAGCACACGCAGCAGTATTTCCGAACCGTCGCCGACGGTCGCAAAGGCGCGCTTCCCTGCCAGTGAAATGCGCTCCCACTTGCGCCGTTCAGCGGCTGAGCGGCTCGCAGCGCTGGAATCAGGCTGAGCATGAGGCTGCGCGACAGTCTCCATTGCTGATTCACGTTTCGGAATTTCAACGTCAGGAATTCCCTCATCCCCATGGGCAGCGGACGGTTTTTCGACACGGGTTCCAGCGGGAGCCGAATCAATATCGGCGGGCGGGTTTCCTCGTGCTGTAGGATGCTGCGCCATTCGGGACGAGGCAGCCGCATCCGTTTCTGCCTGCGTGCGCGCGGAATTCTTCATCTGGTAAAGCCGCTCGTCCGCAATGCGCAGCAGCACTTCGGCCTGATCGCCATCCTGCGGATACACGGCGAGTCCATAATCGAGGCCGAGCGGAATTTCCAATTGCAGCGGTTGCAGAACACCGGCAAATTTGGTGTGAATGCGCCGGCCAAGCGTCCCGGCCTGTTCGGCATCAGCCTGCGGCAGAAGAAGCGCGAACTCATCGCCGCCAATCCGGAATGCAAAGTCCGACGTGCGCATCGAGTGGCGCAACGTGCTGGCGGCCTGCTGAAGCACCTGATCGCCGCGTGGATGGCCGTAACGATCGTTGACCATCTTGAAGACATGCAGGTCCAGCACAATGAGGGCGAGGCTCAAATCATAACGTCGCGCACGGTTGAGTTCCTTGTCGAAGTACTCCTCAAAAAGCCGCCGGTTGTAAAGCCCGGTGAGAGGATCCGTGGCGGCATTCAGTTGGAGCTTCTTCAGATCTTCGTACTCCATCAAGATTGGCGCGCGCATCAAATTGGAAGAGGCGAGAAGGTCTACCATCGCCGTCTTCATCCCCACGGGGCGCCCCAGGAGGCGAGAAAGTTCCTGACGCCGCTCGATCATGCGATCCCAGGTATCCAAACTTTGCGATTCAGTGAGATCAAGCTGGGTAAGAGATTTCAGCAGGCGTTGCAGAAACACTCCTCGAGCGAGTTGATCGAGACCCTCGAGGGTATCAATCAGCAAATCGAAGAAACTGTCTTCAACGGGCTGGGAAGGGCCCGCGGGGCGTCCGGAACCGGACATTGCCATTTATTTATTTCCGTTCCGCCTACCCCGGGGACTGGGGGTGCACATGGTAATCCTCACTCTACGCAGCACATCGGTTGCCATCCTTCGGCGCCGCGCAAAACCCAGAGGAAGGGGACTTAAGTGCAAGAAAAGCGGCAGAACGGGAGCTTCTGTGGAACAAGAGTGAAAACTTTCGGCAAGATTCACGGAATAGATGGAATTCTTTGCACACTTGCCGCCAGGAAGTTCCTCTAACCTTGCTCAAAGCTGGCCAACGAACTGGGTTATCCCAGCGCTTTCAGGAACTCAACGCCAACGAATTGCATATCTCCATCGGTCTGATGGCGGCAGATCCTTGCCTGAATTGGAGGAGTCTCCGGCGGAACACGGGAGTACGCGGAAGGCGAAGGAGAGGGCGCTGGAATAGTCAATTGAACGATTGTGTCCGGGCTGAGCACTCGCGTACTGGCCAAAAACGCGCCTGTTGCGCTGATGTCAAAGGTCTTTGTGAGGTCTAGAAATGCGGAGCCAGCGGCATCCACCCCACGAACAAACATGGGTATTTGCAGTCTTATCCTAGGCGAACGGCGTCGCTCGGCGGGGCTCAAGCGCATCCCTTCCCGTGAAAGAACGGAAAACATTTTCCCAAACTCTAGTACTATGGGCCTAGTACTCAAACAGAAGCAGATTGTGTTCCACAGCTCCACTCAAATGTCATCAAGTTGTAACACGATGTAAATACAATACTTAAATATTACTGATGGCTGTGGAAAACCGCTTTCCAGACGGGCTTTGGCTCATTCGGTCTAGTTCTTTTCTTAAAATGTGCAAATTAGGACTCCTTTACCATTGACACAAAATGATGCGTTTGCCACTATTTGGCAGTCATCTTCAGCGTCCCGCGCGCACCTGCAAGGGAAAGTCTATAAGCTGGCGTGCTCCCGCGCACTCAGCAAGACCTAATCGGGGGTATTTTGGGAGGGTTTCTTGCCTAAGGAAGTTGTCGCCGATTCGCCGAGCGGAATCAGCCTCTCGATAGAGATCGTGCATTCGTTGCTTGACTCGCTGGACAGCCCCGTCTTGATTGCGGAACGCGCGGGACGCGTCGTGATGGCCAACCTTCGCGCCCGTCAATCGCTGGGTTCGGAAAACTTTCCGGAAATCGGCCAGCTGAATCTGTTTACTCACCTGCTTCGCGTGGATCCAAAAGTGATTTTCGGGCAAATCGAAAGCGGCGAGCGTGAAGTTTCCCTGCAAATTGAATTTCACGATGGCAAAGCGCAGGCGCGAGTACAGTGGCTGCCTGAACCTGACTGGCTGATCGTGCAGGTGGACGCTCCTGTCCGCGAGATTCCAAGCGACCCGGAAGAGCAGCATACCGTGAAGGGATTGTTGCAGGAGCGGGAAATCACTTACCGGAATTTGCTCGCGGCTTATCTCAGGCTGCAAGAGGTCAACCGGCAAAAGACCGTGTTCCTGGCATCGGCCGCGCACGAGTTGAAAACTCCGCTGGCGGTGATTAAAGGCTATTACGATCTGCTGCTTTCCGGTTCACTCGGGAAATTGGCGGAAAAGCAGCGTGAGATTCTGCAGGAGTCGAAGGAAAGTTGCGAGAGGCTGGTGCGGCTGGTTTCGATGTTCCTGAACTATTCAGCCCTCGAAAGCGGTAAGCTCGTGCTGCATTTGAATGACAATGACCTTCGCGATTGCGTGAGCGAATTGACCGGCCGTTGGCAGGAAGCGTTTCAACGCAAGCAGGTACATCTTGACGTGCGGATCGATCCGGGGCTTCCAGTCTTCCGGTTCGATTACCAGAAGGTGCAACAGGCGGTGGCAAATTTGCTCGACAATGCGCTCAAGCATACTCCGGCGGGTGGAAACGTCAGCTTGACCGCCGAGCCGCATTTTTGGGAGCGACGCGCGCTCGGAGAACCGCAACCGCAGGAGCGCCGGGTACAGATACTCCGCCATCCGAACAGCACAAGAATTTCTGTAACGGACACGGGCCGCGGAATTTCCGCGGAGCATCATCAGGAAATTTTCGAAGATTTCGTGCGTGTGGACCGCACTTCCTCGGGCATGGGCCTCGGCCTCGCGATTGCCAAGAGGCTCGTTCAGGCACATCGTGGAAAGATCTGGGTGGATAGCGAACTGGGACGTGGCGCAAAATTCACGATCCTGTTACCAGTGGAAAGAGTTTAGCGATTTCATGCGAAGGGACATCAAGGTGGCCGAAAAAGAGAGCAGCAAAGAACGCATTCTGGTTGTGGACGACGAACCGAGTATCCGCAAGTATCTTCAGACGCTGCTCGAAGTGGACGGCTATGAAGTTGAAACACTTACCTCCGGCGTGGAGATTCTTGAGCGCATCAGCACTGGAGATAAGCCCGATTACATTATTCTGGATGTGCTGATGCCGGAGATGAGCGGGCTTGAAACCCTCCAGCGCTTGATGCAGATGAACCGCCAGTTGAGCGTCATCATGCTTTCCTGTTCAAACGAGATCGGCACGGTGGTCGAAGCGATCCGCCTGGGCGCTCAGGATTACATCACCAAGCCGTTTGAGAAGAGCGAACTCGACGCCGCCATGCTGAAGTGCCAGTTGAAGCGGAAACTTCGAGACGAGAACAAAACACTGCGCGAGTATTGCGACCAGATCACCGAAGACCTCAGCTTTCTGGCTGCGAGCCCGCAGATGGTGCGCATCCGCCAGCAAATTCTGCAAATTGCCCCGGTGGATGTGCCGGTTTTCATCAGCGGAGAAAGCGGCGTTGGCAAGGAAGTGGTTGCCCGCATGATTCACCTGCGGTCCGCCCGCCGCACGCAGCCTTTTGTGAAGGTAAATTGCGCGGCGCTGCCCGGCGAGTTGCTTGAATCTGAATTGTTTGGCTTTGAACAGGGCGCGTTTACGGGCGCCGTGCGCTCGAAGCCCGGCAAATTCGAATTGGCCAATAAGGGCACGATCTTCCTCGACGAAATTGCCGAGATGAGCTCGCACATGCAGGCCAAACTGCTTCACGTCCTGCAAGATCACCAGTATTCGCGCCTCGGCGGCCGCCAGTTGATTGAAGTGGACGTTCGAGTGCTTGCCGCGACAAACGTGGAAGTGCAACAAGCGATGAAATCCGGCCGCTTCCGCGAAGACCTTTACTACCGCCTGAATGTTCTTTCCATTCAGATCCCGCCACTGCGCGAACGCATTCAGGAAATCCCCATGCTCTTCCGGCATTTCCTGAAGCAGTACAGCGAAAAATTCGCAAAGGAACCTCCGACTCCATCCCAGCATTTGTTGGAAGCAGCGGTGCGTTATGAATGGCCTGGAAATCTGCGCGAGCTTGAGAATTTCGTGAAGCGATATGTGATTCTTGAAGATGACGAAGGCAGCCTGCGGGAACTGGTCGAGATGTCCGCTACTCGTCAACGCACCGCTCCTCGTGCCGAGCCAACGGCTTTCAAAGAACAAGGCCTGAAGGCGCTCGTGCGCGGTCTGAAGGACGAAGCGGAAATGGAAGCCATCGGAGAAGCGCTGGAAAAAACACACTGGTGCCGGAAGGATGCGGCGAAGATGCTCGGCATTAGTTACAAAGCCCTTCTCTACAAGATGCGGCAATTCAAATTGGACGGGGGCCGCGGCTCTCGCAGTGCGCAAGCCGCTGCATCCCCGGCCGAGCCGGCGGTTCCAACGATCGCGGGAACCGGTCACGATTCATAGAGATGGCAAAGCTGCAAGGTCTTTCATGTTCTAGGCACAGGATTGGGTATTCGGCCTAAATGCCCGGCTTCGTGGAGGATAGAGTACTATCAGTTCATCGAGGAGCCCTACAGGGAATGAGAAATAGGGCGGGGACTTTAGGTATCTCCATTTGGGGGCCGGAAGCACGATATCTTATTGAAAAATATAAACTTACGTAGACTCGTCGTGCACAGGCCGCGATATTTAACGAAACGGCAACATGATATTCATTTGGGATAGCGCGGATACAGTTCTTTGGTATGCTGATTGCACCGAAAACGGGCCTGGGGGAAGTCTGGCTGTCTGCTTATGGGAACCGGGGGGAGCATGACCGAACGAAGAGCAGCACGCCGATACGATCTGTCCTTACCCGTCATTATCCGCGTTCCAGTCGAAAAAACCGATAGCGCGCGGAATGGCCGGACGAGAGACATTTCCACTCGCGGCGTCTATTTCACATTAGAACAGGAACTGGAATCCGGAACCGAACTCGATATTACGCTAACGCTCCCATCGGAAATCACACGCGGTACGGAAGTTTTTGTCCGCGCACAGGGGCGAGTCATTCGCGTTGACAGGCGTCACGATGACGGCTCAAAACACATTGGCGTCGCCGCAGTCATCGAGCGATACGACATCATCCGCGGCGAAACCGCTAACTCCAACTGACCTGCCTTCCAAAGTCCCAGTGTGCCGATTAGGGGCACGATGCATACACCCGTGGTTTGCCAGGCTTCAGGCATTACCTGTAGCCTGCCAACCAGAGCATAAACCACCGTCTTTCCGGGCTCTTCAAACCTCTGGCAGGGACTAGTACTAAGGTACTTCTCGTCCACTTAGGGTAATACGTGTGCCCAAGTGGGCAACATGTTTTCCTACCGTCAGGGTTTTTCCTGTGGAAATCCCATCTTCTACGAAGCCAAAAGATGCCCGTTCTACGCCCGGCGGAAAGAAATGAAATTGCGTAACTATCTTATCTCCTATTACTTCGAGGAAAGCAGGTCGGCCTTTGCGATGCACTTCTGTGATTTGGCATCTGGTGTGCCATGGCTATCATGATCTAGGGGGGAATGTTCGATCCACGTCCCAATGTCAGCGACAAAGACGCAACTCGCCTCACTTGATTTCCGCAGTTCGGAAGAACTGCCGCCGGATTCGGTCGTTTATGGCGCCTCGGCGACGATGCAGTCCATCCGCCAAAAAGTGCAAAAGGTATCCAACACCGATGTGCCGGTCCTGATTCAGGGTGAGAGCGGTACAGGCAAGGAAGTTATCGCCCGGATGATTCACCGCGGATCTTCAAGGGCAGCCGGACCATTTGTGAAGGTGAATTGCCCTGCGATTCCGGGCTCCCTGCTGGAATCCGAGCTTTTCGGGTATGAGAAAGGATCATTTACGGGCGCGGTTGATTCCAAACCGGGACGAGTTGAGATGGCCAATGGCGGGACGCTATTTCTCGACGAGATCGCCGAAATGGATCTTGGTTTACAGGCAAAGTTACTGCAGCTCTTGCAGGACAGCCAGTTCTGCCGTCTAGGTGGGAACGAAGATACGAAAGTTGACGTTCGCGTCATCTGTGCGACGAACCGTGAACTGGAAGTAGAAATTCATAACGGCCGTTTCAGGCAAGACCTGTTCTATCGCATCAACGTGGTGAAAATCCAGCTCCCGCCGCTTCGTGAACGCCGGGAAGACCTGGGCGCGCTTGTAACATATTTTCTGGATTCTCACTCACGCAAATACAGCTGCAAGGTGCCCCCTCCCACTGGCTATATCGTCCGGCTCCTACAGAAGCATCGCTGGGCCGGCAATATTCGCGAGCTGAGCAATCTGGTTGAACGCTACGCGATCTTAGGCACCGAGGAATCGGTTGCCAATGAACTGCTGAACGCGCTTTCCGTTGCCCCTCCAAACGAACCAGAGGGAGTATCCGATGGTTCGCTACCGCTAAAAAGCATGACACGCCGGACCGTGCAACAACTCGAACGCAAGATAATCCTGCGCACGCTTATCGCACACCGGTGGAATCGCAAGCGAGTAGCAAAGGATCTCAAGATCAGCTACCGGGCGCTTCTCTACAAAATCCGTCAAGCCGGCCTGCCTTCCCGGAGGCCTCCTGCAAATAGTGAAGGCGCGGAAGCCACATTCGGATCTCCAGCCATTCCGGGTGACGATCGAGAAGTGCAAGGACCCGGAACAAGGCGAACCGAGTTCTCAAAGCCAGGCTCGAAATCTGAATAACGAAAAAGCTCAGCCTCTGATGCGCGGGCGCTGCGTCTTTTCGGAATCACGATGGGAAAAATCGTCATAACTCGCCCTCATTGTAATGTGCTATCTTCGGCCACGCTGAAGAACAACAACGGGTGAGACTCTCAAGAGTGAAAGGATGGCTTCCGTGTTAAAGAATCTCGGTGGTTTCATTTTCGGACTGATCGTAGGCGGTGCATGCATAGGACTCTGGATGCACTTTCATTCAACAGCGCCAAGTTTTGACACGCCCTACCAGGCGGTCCTTCTAGATACCGGCCAGGTTTATTACGCAAAAATCGACGGCTTGGGAACTGACTTCCCGGTTCTCCACGATGTTTATTACGTGCAAAGCTCCACGGATCCGCAAACCAAACAGGTCACTAACGTTTTGATCCGCCGCGGCAAGGAATTGCACGGCCCCACCGAGACGGTGGTCAATGCCAGGCACATCGTGATGGTCGAACCCATCAGCCCGACGTCCAAAGTCGCGGAACTGATCACGCAGCAGCAGAACCAGAAGTAAGCGTTAGCGGCGGAACCGTGGAGGTTGCCGGTGGCTCTGAAGTATTGGGCCACCGGCGGCTGCCGCTGGATTCATTTATCCTCATTGCAAAGCGCCGAAATGCCACCGCGCCGTCGCAGGTTCTTTCCGCTTCTTTCAGGAATTCAACGCACTTGGGTCTCACCCTCCGCTTGCGCTTCACAATCTGCATTCTAAATTCAAGGGGAACACTTCGCGACGGCACAAGGCAAGGTAGCCCTTCTTGATAGTTATTGAAGCGGTGGGAGTCCGACTTGCCCGATCATCTTGCGAAAGGAAGGCTCATCGTGCAGAGCATCGAGCTTGTAGTCCGAACGAAGACCTATGACGCGCTCCTCACGCTTTGCGACCGCAATCTGGAGAAGATTCAGGGCGTCCTGCTTATCCCCCAATAAGCAGTAGGTCGAAGCCAGCTCATACGCGTCAAAGTTCCCCTTGTCGTAGAGCTCTTTCTGGACTCTTAGGATGGCGCGCATCATACCGGTGCCTCCAGAGTCTTCGAATCCCTTCTCGCCTGCCGCGACGATTCTGAGCTGGTTCTGATCCTGGAGCAGGAGCGCTGTCTTCTTGGACTCCGAGAGATAATCCTTATAGTCCTTCGTTTTGAAATCCACCGAGGCCAAATAACGGTGGGGAGAAAGAAACGCCGGCTCCGTAGTTTCAATTTGTTTTAAGAGCTCGATCGCCTGACTTGTTTGGCCTGCCGAGAAAAGAATGAGTCCTTTGTCCGCGAGTATCGACGAAGATTGCGGGTCCAACTTCCGGGCCTTCTCGATTTCCACCAACGCCTCCTGGGAACGTCCCAGAACACTTAGAAACGTGGCATACCAATGGTGCGCCACCACTGAGTTGGGATCCAATGCAATGGCGCGCTGAAATTCATGCTCGGCTCCCGGCGCGTCCCACGACCAGTAAAAATCTCCGAAGGCCAGCGCGCTGTGAGCATCTGAGAGTGAATCGTCCAGGGCAATTGCGCGTTTGGCCGCGGCAATCGCGCGCGGGTACGCTTCATTTGCCGGCATCAGCGTGTATTCCCGCAACAAATTATAACAATTCGCCAGTCCAACATACGCCGGAGCGTAGTTTGGATCTCGCACAATTGATTGGGTAAAGTCGTCTAATGCTTGATTCAGGCTTTCTGGCGTTCGCTTGTTCCAGTAATAGAGGCCTTGCAAATAAAGATCTTCAGCCTCTGGGTTAGCGGAAGGTTTCAGCCCGGTGGGCCGGGTACTTGCAAGAGCTGGGCGTGAAGTGACATACCGGCGGTATGTGGCAGACAAACCAACCGCACATACCAGGAATGTTCCCACTAACACCAAGATCAGCCCAGTGTGATGCCCGGACGTTCCTGCGGAATCCATCGGTGAAGGCGCGGAAACAGGAGAAACAATAGATTCGGAAGGCAATTCCTCTTCGAATGTGGAAAGCGGGGACAGAGCGTCAGTGGCCTTCAGCCACTCGGTCAACTCGCTTGTGTACGCATAAACGCTGGCTCGCCCGGCACCCGGCATCCTGTGGATCGGAAGGCCGCGCAGGCTCTCCCAGCGTTTCACGGTACGCTCGTCCCGGCCGAAAAACGCGCCGATGGACTTCCATGAGTTCAGGCGCCGATCTGTCAGACGCCGGTCAGGTTGCTGTGGATCGTTAGACAAGTCAATGTCCCAAGGCGTTCCATTACGTGGATTGCGAAGTTGGGGCTTCCCATCCTGTGCCAAATACTATACACCCCGTCGCAAATCCGCTGCATTTCCCAATGCGGAGGGTGCCTGATGCGGCGTTATCCGTTAACACAGAAAAGCACGTTTGGTGCCAGACAACATCTTAAATTGCCTCCAGCCAGTATATTCAACCACGGGGCGGTAGGTAGCAGCAACCAAAAGAATTCCCGCAAATTTCCACCGTTTTCGTCGTTTTCCACAGCCGTCTTCCGCCGGCGGAGCAGAAATAACATGTCGCAATAGGGCTATTGTTCGCTACTTGTGCGCAAAGAAGTTCCACATATCCGAGGGCCACGATTTGATTGAGGCGCAATAAAGGCTGTTCTTGCCTTGTTGTCCTGACTCTTTGCAGAGGGCAGTAGAGGACAGGCCGGGACATCTAAGGACAACGGTCGGGGTAATTCGGGTCAGTCGTAGTACGGCAGTACTACGGGCCAAAAAGTGCATATATACAGGATTGTCCCCGAACCGTGACTAAATCGGTGTGCCCTGGAGGGCCTGTGTACACGACCGTAAAAAATTATGCGCTGCGGACTTTTGAGATGCTCCGGATCGGTGTGAGCCGTCAGAGGGCCGGAGCCTCCGATGCTCGACGCCACAGTTATCGCTGGGCGTTGGCGCTGGTGGCGCTGCTCTCCCTGGCGTTTGTCCCGGGTTCCGTTGCCGCACAATGCACTCTCACCTCCCCCACCACCTGGAACGTTGCGGGCGATGGCAACTGGACCACCGCTGGCGACTGGAATCCAGCGACCGTTCCCAATAGTGGCAGCACGAACGTCTGCATCACCAATGGCACGAGCACAGTCACGCTGAACACCAGCGAGTCCGCCGCCAGCCTGCAGCTTGCCAGCGGCAACACTCTGAATTTCACCTCGGGAGTGTTCTCCCTTGCCGGACCCTCGATCATCAACGACGGCACATTTAATCTGACCGGCCCGGCCCAGTTACAGCTAACGGGCAGCGTGACTCTGTCCGGAGCCGGCACGTTCGTCATGACGAGCACCACGGGTAACACTGCGCAAATCGGCACCAACAGTACCGCCTTTACCCTTACCAACCAGAGCACGATCACGGGATCTGGGCTCATTGGTTCGAACGCCGGCGCTCTATACGAGAATTTGTCGCTGGCCAACAGCGGTACCATCAATGCGAACTCATCCACCAACACACTTACGATTGGCGGTGATGGATCCTCGATGAGCAACACCGGCCTGCTTGAAGCCACTGGCGGCGGCATTCTAAGTTTGGCAACCCAGGCCGCCATCAACAATAACGGCGGCAATATCACGGCCACCGGTACCGGCAGCATTGTGCAAATATCCAGCACGACCATCCAAGGCGGCACGCTGAACACCTCAAGCGGCGGCGTAATGGAAACAGTCGGGACCGTTGGTCTGGACGCGTCTACTCACGGCGCGATCACGCTCAGCAATGGAACCACATTCAGCGCGGTGTCCGGCACCGTAACGGATATCATCGGGACTCTGAACCTGGGGACTACGGCTGGCGCTACCCTGGCACTGGGCGGCCAAATCGTGCTGACAGGCAATACAACCTTCACCGGGCCTGGCACTGTCGTTATGACGAGCACCTCCGGTAGCACAGGGCAAATCGGCACCAACAGTAACAGTTTTACTCTTACCAACCAGAGCACGATCACGGGATCCGGCCTCATAGGGTCAGACTCCGGTGCCGATTACCCGAACCTGTCCTTGGCCAACAGCGGGACGATCAATGCGAACTTGGGCACGCTTACGATCAGTGGCAGCGGAACCTCGATCATCAATACCGGCCTGCTGGAGGCGACGAACGGCGGCACTCTAATCCTGTCGACCACACAACCCGTCCAGAACAGCGGAGCAAATATCACGTCCACTGGCGCTGGCAGCATCGTGCAAATATCCAACACGACCATCCAAGGCGGCACGCTGAATACCTCAAGCGGCGGCGTGATGGAAACAGCTGGCACTATCGGTTTGGATGCGGTTACCAGCGGCGCGATCACCCTCAGCAATGGAACCACATTCAGCGCGGTGTCCGGCACCGTAACGGATATCATCGGGACTCTGAACCTGGGGACTACGGCTGGCGCTACCCTGGCACTGGGCGGCCAAATCGTGCTGACAGGCAATACAACCTTCTCGGGACCTGGCACTGTCGTTATGACGAGCACCTCCGGCAGCACAGGGCAAATCGGCACCAACGGCACCGCGTTCACGCTGACGAACAACAGCACGATCACGGGATCCGGCCTCATTGGGTCAGACTCCGGTGCCGATAACCCGAACTTGTCCTTGGCCAACAGCGGGACGATCAATGCGAACTTGGGCACGCTTACGATCAGTGGCAGCGGAACCTTGATCGTCAATACCGGCCTGCTGGAGGCGACGAACGGCGGCACTCTAATCCTGTCGACCACACAACCCGTCCAGAACAGCGGAGCAAATATCACGTCCACTGGCGCTGGCAGCATCGTGCAAATATCCAACACGACCATCCAAGGCGGCACGCTGAATACCTCAAGCGGCGGCGTGATGGAAACAGCTGGCACTATCGGTTTGGATGCGGTTACCAGCGGCGCGATCACCCTCAGCAACGGGACCACGCTCACGGCGGGCTCCGGTACGATCAACAAGATCACTGGAACTTTAAACCTGGGGACTACCGCCGCCGCTACTCTGGCGCTAACTGGGCAATTGCAGCTGACGGGCAATACAACCTTCTCGGGACCTGGCGCGGTCGTTATGACGAGCACCTCGGGCAACACTGGACAAATCGGGACCAACGGCACCGCGTTCACGCTGACGAACAACAGCACGATCGCGGGATCCGGCCTCATTGGGTCGGATGCCAGCGCTGTTTTCCCTAACCTGTCCTTGACCAATAACGGGACGATCAATGCGAACTCAAACGGCGCCACTCTTGGGGTAGGCGGCAACGGCGCCTTGATCGTCAATACCGGTCTTCTTGAGGCTACGAACGGCGGCATCCTAGCGCTCTCGACCTCAAATCCCCTGAACAACAACGGCGGGAATATCACGGCGACCGGCGCTGGCAGCATCGTGCAAATATCCAACACGACCATCCAAGGCGGCACGCTGAATACCTCAAGCGGCGGCGTAATGGAAACTGCTGGCACCATCGGTCTGGACGCGTCTACTCACGGCGCGATCACCATCAGCAATGGAAGCACACTCACGGCGGGCACCGGTACGATCAACGAGATTACTGGAACGCTCAACCTGGGGACTACGGCCAGCGCGACCTTGGCGCTGGAAGGTCAAATGCAGCTGACCGGCAATACAACCTTCTCGGGACCTGGCACGGTAGTCATGACTTCTATTAACGGGAACACGGGGCAAATCGGGACCAACGGCACCGCGTTCACGCTGACGAACAACAGCACGATCACGGGATCCGGCCTCATAGGGTCGAATGCCAGCTCCGTTTTCCCCAATTTGTCCCTAAACAACACTGGAACGATCAATGCGAACTCATCCGGCAACACCCTTGAGATCGGCGGCACAGGCACGCTGAATAATACCGGGGGCACGCTCGAAGCGTCGAACGGCGGCACCCTGCTGGTAGGGCTAGCAACGGCATCGAACTTCACAAACTTCAGCGGTAGCACCCTGACCGGCGGCACCTACATCGTGAACGGAGCCTCAGGGAACACCGCAACCATGGAGATCAACACAGGTGGTGGGCAAATCGCAACGAACGCAGCCAGCATAATCCTGAATGGACCTACCGCGAATACGATCTTCGAAAACACGGGCGCCGCCGCTCTCCTGGCACCCTTTGCGACCAATGCGGCAGCGGGAAATTTCACGATCAATGGCGGCTATGGGTTCACCACGGCGGGAGCATTTACCAACTCCGGTGGCGTTTTGATCGGAGCAACGGGAGCACCCAGCACATTTACCATGAAGGCTGGTAATAACTACACGCAGAACTCCGGCGTCACGGAAGTGGATGGTTCGCTCGTCAGCGCAACAGCGAGCATCAATGGTGGCACCATCCAGGGCTCGGGTACGATTACCGGCAATCTCTCTGCAGCCGGAGGCACGGTTATGCCCGGGTCCACGGGATCCTTGACCAGCAGCGTAGCCACCCCCGGCACGCTGACTGTGACCGGAAATTATGGGTCAAGCGGCCAAAGTTTTACGGAATTGATCAGCGGCTTCGGCCCCGGGCTGAACGGCCTGCTCCAAGTGAACGGGAACGCCGACATCATCACCAGTGGCGCGCTGAACGCTCCGATCCTCCTGAGCAGTTTCGTGCCGGAGGTAGGAGAGACATTCACGGTGCTGAACGCCACCGGAGGACTCACCGGTCAGTTTGGCAATCAATCCGCTTATAACAATGGCTCAATGACTTTCGGGACCAACGAAGCATGGAGCCTTGGCTACACGGCTGACTCAGCAATTCTCCAAGCTACTTCGACGGTACCAATTACCGCGACGTGGAGCGGCCCTTCCGGAAACTGGACGACGAACGTGGCAGGCGCTACGAATTGGTCTTGCTCCATCGCGGTTTTTGGCGGCTGCGTGCCCAATAATGGCACGGTTGCCAATTACAACGCCGTGCTGGATTCGGCCAAAGGCAATGTAATGACCTTGGCCAGCACCGATTCGCCCAACAGCATCACCGTCAACACGCTCACGATGACGTCCGGAACGCTGAATATCGGGAGCGGGGCAACCTTGAATTTGGCGGCGCAGGCGAGCGGGATTACGGACATCAATGCGAATTCGGGATTGACCCTCGGCGGAACGTTTGAGATTGGCGGAGTCGCAACGACGAGCGGCATCAGCCAACTGGCGAGCGTGGAAGGCAATCTGACGCTCCAGAACGGGCAGACCACCAATGTGACGCCGGGCGGCGGCACGCTTGTCAACTCGGGTAGCGTAACGCTGGGCAGCACAGGGAACACTTTGGCCGTGACAGGAAACTTCAACAACGCCGGTGGCACGCTGACATACAACGGCAGCGGTGACTTACTCCAAACCTCCGGCACGTTCACCAACAGCGGGACAGTCTCTGAAAATGGCACTTCTGACAATCTGAAGACGACTGGCTTGTTCACCAATACAGGAACGGTAGGCGTCGGCGCCGGCGAGACGTTAACTGCCAACGGCGGCTACACGCAGACTGGCGGCGCCACTTCGGGTGCGGGCACGATTATCGGCGCGGTCTCCGTAACGGGCGGCTCAATCATGGGCGGCACTGCGGGCACCCCGGGCACACTCAACATCACCGGAACACTCGGGCTCGGCACCGGCACAGGCACGGCGACCTTGAGTGAAGTAATCGGCAGCAACACGGTCGCCAGCGCCATCAACGCAACCGGAGTTATCACACTCGGCTCCAACGCAACGCTGAGCATCAGCGGCTTTACTCCAACGGGGTTGGTCGACTACACGATTCTGACCGGCAGTTCGGTCGGCGGCTCACAATTCGCGAATACCGCTGCGATTGATTCGACGACTTTCGACGGCGGCACCGAAGAATGGAACCTAGTCTACAACGGCACCAACATCCAACTTGATGCCGTGGCTGTCGTGGCCCCTCCGAGCCAATTCACAGCGACCTGGCAATCACCGGCCGGCAACGGCAACTGGACGGCGTCCGCTCAGTGGACCTGCAACCCCACACTGACGCCTTGCGTACCCAACAACGGCACGCCCTCAGGCGACACTTACGCTGCCGTGCTGAATGACACGGGCGAGACGCTGACGCTGAATACATCTGAAACGATCAATCAACTCACGATGACCGCGGGCGTGCTGGATATCGCCTCGGGCGGCACTCTGAACCTGGTCAATCAACCGGGCGGCATTACCGACATCAATGCAAACTCTGGATTGACCCTCGGCGGAACGTTTGAGATCGGCGGAGTCGCAACGGCGAGCGGCATCGGCCAACTGGCAACCGTGGAAGGCAATCTGACCCTCGCCAACGGGCAGACCACTTCCGTAACGCCGGGCGGCACGCTGACGGTTAGCTCGACGGGCAGCGCTTATGTGCAACAGACATCCACACTGAGCGTCACCGGGAACGTCTCCAATTCGGGCAGCGTAATCCTGGGCAACGGAGCATCTGATACGGGCACTAACAAATTGGGAGTATCTGGAACATTCGGCAACAGCGGCACGGTTTCCATGGTTGGCAGTAATGACGTTCTGACCTCGACCGGCTTGTTCACCAATACCGGAACGGTCGGTATTGGCGCGGCCGAAGCATTAGATGCCAATGGCGGTTACACGCAGACCGCCGGAACCACAACCGTAACCGGCAACCTGAATACAACCATCTACACCAATACCGGCGGCACCACCACCGTACAAAATGGCGGCACAGTGACGGCGAGTGCATCGACGAGCAACGCCGGGTTGATCAGTTTGACCGGTACCGGCTCGACGTTCAAGGCTGGCGCGCTGACCAACACTGGCACCATCACCTTGAGCGGCACAAACGATTCGCTCACCGCCGACCTGACCAACTCAGGCGCGATGAATCTGAATGGCGCTGGCGACACGATGGTAGACGGAGGAGTTTTCACCAACAACTCCACAGGCTCGCTGAACTTTAACGCTGCAAATACCTCTCTTGCAGCCTCAACCGTATCGGGAAACTTCGCCAACAACAGCGGCGCCTCGCTGACCTTCGGCGCCGGCAGCACCAAGAGCGAACTCACCGTATCCGGCACGTTCACCAACGGCAGCACGGTCTCCATGGGCGGCGCCAATGACGTTCTGACCTCGACCGGTTTGTTCACCAATACGGGCACGGTCGGTATCGGTGCGGCCGAAGCATTAGATGCCAATGGCGGTTACACGCAGACCGCCGGGACGACTACGATTTCGCTGGCCGGCGTCCTGGGAACGAGTACGAATAACTACACACAGAGCGGCGGGACGACGACAGTGAATGGGGCACTGAACGCCGCCACTGTGAACATCTCCAACACCGGCGCGCTCCAGGGCACGGGCAAGATTACCGGCAATGTAGTAATGACGGGCGGCACGATTACTCCCGGTTCGCTTTCGAGCACTCCTGGCACGCTCACCATCACCGGCAACCTCGATATGAGCGGTGGTGGCACCTTCGATGAGTTGATCAGCAACACCGCAAACGGAATCCTCGACGTCAGTGGAGCAATCACGCTCGGCGGGACCTCTCAGCTTGACGTCACTCTCTTGGGTTTTGACCCGAGCATTGGCACCACGTATGAGATCTTTGATCCTTCGTCCCTAGGCGGCGAGTTCTCAAATACGGCCGCGATTGACGCGATGACCTTCAACGGCGGCACCGAACAGTGGGACTTGGTATACAACCCGGGCAACGACCCCAATGGCGTCGAACTCGAAGCAGTGCAGGCAACTGTATCTACAACCACTCCGGAGCCGAGTGGGTTGGTCATGCTCGGGGCCGGATTGCTGGCCTTGGCGATCCTCAGCCGCAAGAGGCTGGGTTCCATAGCCGCCAGGTAATTGCACCCGGAAATAACGAGTGCACTGAGGGCTGCAAACAGCGGGGCGAGCTAGCGATAGCTCGCCCCGCACCGCATTAAGACGCTTACCTCCACGAAACCAAGAAGTCCGTTCCCCTTGAACCAGTTGAGCTCTTAAAGCTCGAGGGTGTAAGCTACCGAAATTATTGGCCTACTCCGCCTTGGTGTGCGACTGGAGCATCCCATGAACAAACTTCTGAACAGATTGGCAATGTTGGTGAGCTTTAGTGCCGACATCTGCAAACACGCGCGCCGCGCGCCTGCCGCTCTGTTGGCGTTAGGTTTGCTTTTGTCCTTATGCGCGAAAGGTGTCTCTGCGAACTGTACCGCGGTTGCCGGGAATAACCTCATCACCTGGACCGCGGCATCTTCGAATTGGAGCGCTGCCTCAAACTGGAACCTGGATTGCACTCCTAACAATGGCACTCCATCTGGCGCGTTCTACGACGTGACGATCAATAACGGCACTGGAACGATTATCTTCGACAATGGCTCGGCGACGGTTGATACGCTCACTCTAGGGTCAAATGCAACGCTTTCGGATAACAGCGGCAGCGAGCAGTTGACCATTGGCAGCGCGAACGCGGTGGGATCGCTGAACAACGCCGGCATCATCAGCTGGGGCAACGGAAGCGGCAACACTCTTACGATCAACGTGAATTCCGCCACGGCGTCTGGCGCACCGCCTGCCACGTTCACTGAGACCAACTCGGGCGCAATCAATCTCGCGAGCGGAGGAACACTCTCTATCGGCGACGGCAAACGTGGCGACACAATCAGTTTCTCCGGCGGTGGTACGATCAGTCTGGCCGGCGGAACAATCACGAGCACACCGGCGGACACGAAGGTTTCACTGACCAATGTGGATAATACGATTACTGGCTTCGGGACGATCAGCAATCTCAACGTGATCAACTCAGCTGGGGGCACAATCAATGCGACCGGCGGAACGCTCACCATCTCACCAAATTCCTCGGGCTTCACTAACCAGGGCGCCGTGACCATCGCCGGTGGCGGCACGCTAACGGTGAACGGCCTCTACACACAGATGGGAAATACGAGTTCGACCTCGATTGCAGCAGGCGGCAACCTTTCCACGGGGACACAGACTTATACGCAGAACGGCGGTACGACGACGGTGAATGGAACGCTCACGAGCACAACCGGCGGCGTCAGCATTACGAAAGGCGCCTTCCAGGGCGCGGGCACGGTTCAAGGCAATGTCACGATGACGGGTGGGACGATCTCACCCGGCGCGCCCACACCGGCCACGCCCGACGCCCTCAACATCGCAGGCAACTTCACAATGACGGGTGGAATTCTCGATGAATTGATCGGGACGGCGGGAAGCGGCAGCCTCGACGTTAGCGGGGCGGTCACGCTCGGCGGAACTTCCGCGCTCGACATCAAGATCTTGAATGGCGCTGATCCGGTCATCGGGGCCGTGTTTGAGATTCTCGATCCGTCGTCACTCACGGGCGCCTTCTCGAATTCGGCTGCGATTGATGGAAGCACTTTTAATAACGGCACCGAGCAATGGGAACTCATATACAACCCTCCCAACGATCCCAATGGCGTTGAACTCGAGGCCGTGGCGGCCCCTGAACCGGGCGCGCTGGTTATGTCCTGCGCCGGATTGCTTGCCCTAGTAATTTTCGGCCGCCGGAAGAGACTTGAGAGCTTAAATGGGGATGATTGCAAGGAAAAATATCAGTGAGGGCCGCTATGCGAAGTACGGTTTTCAACAAGCCGTAATAGGGCCCGTGAGGCGGAATTGTCCAAGTCAGGCTCGAGATTTGAAGAACGAAAAAGCGGAGTCCCAATTCTCGGATAGCCAAGACTCCGAATTTCTTGGGGCGATGCTAGTTTGAAATTTCAGCAAGCGATTTACGAATTTCCTCCGCCACGCTGCTCTTCGGATCAATGGCCAATGCCCGCTGGAAACTCACTTTGGCTTTTGCCATTTCTTTCATCCCTTGATATGCCAAGCCAAGGTGATATTGAACCGACTGGTCCTGCGGAACTTTCTTGACCGAATCTTCCAAGGGGGCTACCGCCAACTGGTAATTTCCCTTCCGAATATATGCCAACGCCAGCGTGTCATCGGCATTGGGAGAGTCCGGCATGGCGCGCGAAGCCGTCTGCGCCAAAGAAAGCGCCAGGTCAACGCTGCCACCGTGCTGCAGCAGGAGATAGGCCAAATTATTGGCTGCCGGCGGATAGTCGGGCTGCATTTCGAGCGCTTTCTGGTAGTGCTGTTCTGCCTGTTGCCAATTGTTTTGGCCTTCCTCAAGAGTGCCGAGCAATACATAAGGGCGCGGGTCGCGCGGATTCTTCTGGATCGCTTGCTCGAAAGTGGCCATGGCATCGTCTGGAGTGCCGCGCGCGAGCTGCATTCGGGCCAGCAAAATCATTGCATCAACATCATTGGGATTGAGCGCAGTAGCCTTTTGCGATGACTGGATGGCGCTGGCGAAATCCTTCTGAGCAGCCTGGGCTTGGGCGAGCATGAGGTAGTAAGCGGCATTGTTCGGCGCTTTGGAAATCTGTTCCTGAATCATCTTTAGAACTTTGGCCGGTTGTTGTTGATTTGATGGCAATGCCAACAATCCAACGAAAGCTTCCGTTATGCCCGGATTTTTTTCCAGCGCGAGTTCGAAGTTTTTCTCCGCCTCGGGATATTTCTTCTCTAATGCGTAAAGCTCGCCTAGCTCGGTGTAGCCTCGCGGGTCATTCGGAGCCAACAAAATGGCCTTGTGTATGTCGGCGTCAGTGCCCGCAGTATCACCATTATGGGATAGCGCTGTTGCGTGCAGCAAATATCCCTCCGGGGAATTCGGCTGAATCTTGATGAGCGCTTCGGCCGATTCCTGAATCTGGCTGTAATCGCTCTTACGAATTGCAATCGCCGCCAGGGCTTTGGTGGCGTCCACCGTCAGGGCGCCGAGTTTAGCTGCCTCGGCGAACTTAAGAGCATCCCGGAACTCGCTCTCAGCGCGTTCTGTATTGCCGAGCTGAACCATGACCAAACCAAGATTGTAATGGACTGTAGGATTGTCCGGAGATTCCTTGTTTGCCAGCTCAAGCGCTTGTTGAGCTTCAGCCGGTTTATTTTGCGCTCTAAGGATTTGTCCGCGCATAATCTCGCCGTCCAAATCTTTGGGAGTCGCCTTCAAAAGCGCGTCGTTAAGTTTCATTGCCTCATCTGGATGGTTGGTCTGAATCAAGAACTGGATGTAGTTCTTGCGGAGACGCAGATCCTTCGGATGGTCATTCACGAGCGATGCAAATTCGCGTTGCGCGGCCTGCATGTCTCCTTCGCTGTAATAGAAATCGGCGAGCATGCGGTAGCCATCCGGGTTATCCGGCATTGCTTGCTTGGCTTGCTGGAGAATTTGTTCCGCCTGCGGCTTCTGACCCTCGGTGACGTACAGCGATGCAAGCAAGGCATAAGGTTGCGGGGATTTCGGGCTCAACTGTATGACGTCGCGGTATTGCTGCTCCGCGTCGCTGAACCGCCGCTGCCCGGCATAGAAATTCCCAAGCCCAAGCCTCGCTCGCGCAGATTTTGGATCAAGCTGAATGGCTTTTTGGAAACTCTGCTCCGCGGCAGCGGGCTGCTTGGCGTTTATCTGAAGCAAAGCCAAATTGACATAGGAATTCGGCGACTGCGGCGAGAGTTGTATCGCCCTTTGCATTTCCTCGAGCGAACTCGGAATGTTCTGCAGCGCGGCATCCGCATTCGCCATCAGTATGTGGGCATCCACATTGTTTGGATCCTGATTAAGCACTAACTGGGCACGATCCCGCGCGCCTTTGAATTGGCCTGCTGCCATTAATAAGTTACCGAGCTTGTTCTGTGCTCTTAAATTGTCGGGCTGAAGGTCGATCGTGCGGTTTAGCTCCTGGTAGCCCCCGTTCCAAATCCCTCGCCGTAGGTAGCAGTCAGCCAATCTTTCATGGGCCGCGACAAACTTTGAATCAATCTGAATGGCGTTCAGGAATTGGAGACAGGCCTCGGGATATTTGCCGGCATCAAAGTACTTATTCCCGCTATCGAAGTATTTCTGTTTGCGGACGTTCGGATCGCGTGAACAGCCGGCAGACAAGACTACTAATGACACGATAAGAAACACGCGAAGCCGCACCCACTCAGTTCCTCTCATCTAGCCCCTCACACTATTTTGGAGTTCGCCTCGCATCAGACGATGACCAACCCCAGGAAGATTTGGCAACAAAAATATCATTGCGGCGCACAAAGAGCATTCTACTGCTAGTAATATCAAGATTGCGAAATTCCCGGGCGATTCGATTGGGAACATCGCATTCCGCGGGAATCACTTGCCCAGGCGAGCGACGCTTCACATCGGTGCCGTGCACTAATCTTCGCCTTTTCTCGTTCAGAACTGTCACATTCAATCCAACGTAGTGTCGTAAGTGAAAAGCCGACGGGCTCCTTTGATTCAATTTTTCTTGGACCTTCTTAGGACCTCGGCCTCCTAGACAATTCGTGTCGAGTGAAAAATATAGCCGTCTGGTCCAATATTTTATCATCATCGCGAACCAACCGATAAAGTCGCGCGGAGTAATGAAGCATCTAAAGACCCTCTAACTTCTTTAGAATGAGTATATTGAATAAATACACGACCTCCTGATTCGTGAAATTTCGTTGCATTCTGCCTAAAGTTTTGGGCTCATCCGGCGTATTTCTCAGTTTCGACAGGCCGGGAGTACGAACATTTTTCCGCCAAGTGGAAGTCTACTAGACTTTCCAAGGATTTATCTCTTTTTTCGTAGCACTAGGACATTCATCTATGTCTTTTGTTTTCTGTACATTATCAGCTCTTACTGCCTAGAAGGGCTTGCATGCGCCTTGGCATCCGCCGTGCTATCTCATTCGCGGAAGGAATAGGCCGTTTTATTCCTCCATGGCAGGAGAAACCCGAGGCTTCATGCGCTTGAGCACTCCCGATTCGCTGGCTGCCGACCTTACTGTAGCGGCTCCGACACGTCCAAACCAGTTTTTGGTATGGGGCCGCAGCCCTGCGATGCAGGCGATACGAAGGGTCGTCACAGACACGGCAGCGACGGACATTCCCATTCTGATTGTCGGAGAAAGCGGTACAGGCAAGGAAATCCTAGCCTTGCAGATCCATCGCCTATCCGAGCGCCGGGACGACCCCTTCGTCAAGACTCGTTGCCGGTCGGTTGCTCCAGGCCGGATGCCTGTGCAGCTCCAAAATCTTGCCAACGGGAATGTATCCGGGGGAGCGTTCCGAGGAACGGTCTTTCTTGACGATATCTGCGATCTAGAACCAGCCGGGCAGCGGCAGATCCTCGATCTCTTGTCCGACGGAGATTCGCTGCCAGGAGAATGCCCCTCCGGCGGGCGAATCATCTCAACTTCGCGGCGTGGACTGGAAGATGACCTCCGAGCAGGCAAGTTTGCAGAGGAACTTTATTTCCGGCTGAACGGTGTTTGTCTGCGACTGCCGCTCTTGCGTGAACGCCAGGAAGATCTGACCGAGCTGGTGGATTTTTTCCTGACGAAATATGCCAGTCTCTTCGAGCGGTCGCGTCCTGTGCTGAATGAGGATGTGCATGCCCGGCTGGCCGCCTATTCCTGGCCTGGAAATGTTCGCCAGCTCGAGAATACGATAAAAAAAATCGTCGCCACGGGAGATGCCGAAGTTGCCCTGGCAGATTTGATCGATATTTCTTCCGATGTCTCGCGATCGAATTTACGATCCAGTTCGTCGCTGAAAGCCGCGGCCCGCGCCGCCAGCCGGCAAGCAGAACGGGAATTGATTTCTCGAGCGCTCACACGCACACACTGGAATCGCAAGAAAGCTGCGCAGGATTTGCAGATCAGCTACAAGGCTTTGCTTTATAAACTCAAGCAATTGGGTTTGGAAGATTCCGAAGTTTCATAAGAGGGGAACATGAGACGAATTCCGAGTTTCGCGCTCTTGCTGTTCATTGCCGCAACGGCACTGCCGGCGGCTGCGCAAACAAACAATTCGAAGACCAAAGCTCAAGGCGGCAAAACTGCTGGGCCAACCAGCAACTCCGTAAAACCTGCGCCACAAGCCGCCACCAACGATCCCACGTACATTATCGGGCCCGCCGATGAATTGAACGTGAGCATTTGGGAGCAGCCGGATCTCTCTCGTGCTGTTCCTGTGCGTCCCGACGGAATGATTTCTTTGCCACTGCTCAATGACATCCAGGCAGCCGGGAAGACGCCAATGCAACTTGCTTCGACGATCACCGAGAAATTGATCACCTCGGGGGTAAAAGATCCGCAGGTAACCGTAATCGTTACGGCCGTCAACAGCCAGCGAATTTTCATCCTGGGGAACGTGGCGCGAGCGGGCGCCTATCCGCTAGTTCCCGGTATGACTGTGCTTCAGGCAATCTCAAGCGCGGGTGGCCTGGGTCAGTTTGCGAATCAAAAGAAAATCTACATTCTTCGTACCGAAAATGGCCATCAATCACGCTTTCCGTTTAATTACAAGGACGTGATTCGCGGAATACAAATTGAACAGGACATCGTTCTAAAGCCCGGCGACACAATTGTCGTTCCGTAGGGAGAGATCATGCGGAACTTTTACAAAATCAAACGTATGTGGGTCCCGTTCTTGCTGGCGACTATGTGCCTGTCAAGTGCACAAGCCCGTCAGCAGCAAGCGCCGCCCACGCCGCCATCCACTCCCGTTCCTCCCGCGGGTGGGCAGGATTCCGGCCAAGGGCCTGCTTCACCCATCGCTGCGCCGATCACAACGGTCACCGGAGGATTTGCTCCTTCGGCGGGTGAATCCGGCGACACGCAAAGTCAGATTGCCGTGGGCTTCACTGCTGGCGAACAAGCAGATTCAAACTTCCTGGGATCGCCTGCGTCGTCAGGATGGCAAGCCGTCACAAGTTTCAGCGGTCATTTGTCCCTGCAACAGACGAGGGCTAATTCGAGTTTAACGATCCACTATACCGGCGGCGGTACAATTTATTCGTCGGATTCTGCGTATGACAACACCTTTCATCAATTCGAGGTGCATCAGACAGTTCAGTTCCGACGTTGGACACTGTCGCTCGACGATTTGTTCGGCTATTTCCCACAATCGTCATTCGGATTTACTGGCAACGGTGAGGCCGGATCATCGCTCTTAGGTACGACTTCCATAGATCCAAGTGTTCCACCAAGTCAGTCGATCCTCACGCCGTATGGCCAACGGCTCAGCAATACGGCATTGGGTCAGATCCAGGCTGAAATTAGCGCGCGTACTAGTTTGACATTTACGGTAAGCGACGGGATTCTTCATTATTTTGAAACTGGATATACCGATTCAAATAGCTATAACTTTGGCGCGGGTTACAATTACGTGCTTAATGCTCGCGATGTAATTGGGGTTAGCTATCAATTTGGAGATACTCAATTCCAGACATCCGGTTCATCAACGCCTGGTTCAGCCATGAACAGCGACGTTGTACTTGTCACATACGGTCACCATATTGCCGGACGCTACTCTTTTCAGGCAGGTATAGGCCCCCAAATTCTTAATTACAATTTGTTCGGCAGTCCGGCACCAATAAGAAGCGTCAGTTGGAGCGCAAACAGCGGGTTCAACTACCAACACAACCAAACGTCTCTTGGGATCTCGTTTTCCCGTGGCGTTACGGGTGGAGGCGGAATCCTCGCCGGCGCCATAACGAATTCGGTTATTTTTTCAGCCACGCGACCGGTGGGACGTTTCTGGTCGGTGAACGGATCTTTTGGGTATGCACTGAATCAAGCGATAGCTCAAGCGCCTGGCTCGACTGGCAGTTACAACAGCTTGTTTGGAGGTGTTGGAATCAAACGCACCTTGAGCCGCAGCGCTACGCTTTCAGCGAATTATAGTCTGCAGCATCAAACAATCAGCAGCGCTGTTTGTGCCAGTGGCGCTGTCTGCGCCGGGCAATTCAACCGGAACGTAATATCTATTAATTTCGGCTGGGACTTTCATCCAATCCCGCTCAACCGTTAGAAGGAAACAAGAAACGCTAGGAGATTGATGATGTTGGGACACCGACAGATGACAATGGAAGATTTCACAGGGATCATGCGGCGCCACGGATTGTTATTGGTGGTTCCGGCGGTATTGGCTTGTGTGGGCACTTATATGGTTTCGCTCAAGCTTCCGAACCGGTATGAATCTAAGACATTGGTTTTGGTTGAAGGACAGCGCATCCCAGATACGTTTGTGAAATCGGTTATCAGCGAGGACATAGGCACGCGTTTGTCCTCAATGCAGGAACAGATCCTGAGCCGGACTCGCCTCGAACCGATTGTCGATCAGTACGGTCTGTTTAACAATCAAGGGCTTACTCCAGAAGATCGAGTTAATCAACTAGTTAAAGCCATAACGCTCACGCCGATCGAGACTATGGCGACAACGCGGTCGTCTCAGCTCCCCGGCTTCAGCATCAGTGTGAAGCTCAATGACGCCCGGCAAGCGCAGCAGGTTTGTGCCGAGATCACATCAATGTTTATCGAAGAAGATCTCAAGGGTGGCGAGCAAGAAGCAAATAGTATTACGGAATTCCTCGATAAAGAAGTCGCGGATGCTCAAGCAAAAATGAATGATCAAGACTCCAAGCTTGCCGCCTTCAAACGGGAGCACTTCGGGTCGCTACCAGATCAAGAACAGACCAACCTAGGGCTGTTGACAACGGCCAGCACACAACTGGACAACATTAGCCAGGCAATAGAACACGAACAACAGGACAAGTCATTGTACGAATCAATGCTCAACCAACAGATATCTTCTTGGAAGGCTACTCAGCAAACGGGCGGAGCCAGTCCCGTCACGATGGACGAGGATCTCAAAAAAAAGGAAAACGAGCTCGCCGTCCTGCAAGAACATTTTACGGATACTTTTCCGGATGTGAAGGCTAAGAAAGATGAAATCGAGCAACTGAAAAAGAAAATTGCAGCCACAGACGCTGCGAAGGCCACGAAGACCGGTAGCGATGCGAAAAATAAACCAGAGGAGGCAACATCCTCTGTGCCCGTGATTGAGCCACCTTCGATCCAGCAGCTTCGCGTGCAGATTAGCGCGGTAGAGCTGTCTATTAAGGAAAAGATTAAACAGCAGCAAAGAATACAAGAAGAATATAAGTCATATCAGGGCCGAATCCAGAGCAGCCCATTGGTCGAACAACAATATAGGGAACTGACTCGAGATTTCACAACCGCGCAAGCAGACTATAACGATTTGCTTCATAAGCGCGGCGAATCTGCAATGTCCGCTGATCTGGACCACCGCCAGGAAGGTGAACACTTCAAGCTCCTCGACTCTGCTAGCCTTCCGGAAAGCCCGTCTTTTCCGATCCACTGGGAGTTCGCAGCCGGCGGGCTGGGTGGAGGACTCGCATTAGGTGCTGCCCTGGTTCTCATGATGGAGATGAAGGACAAGTCAATCCGCACCGAAGGAGACGTCGAGTTGCTCCTGAAGCTTCCGACGTTGGTAATGGTTCCTTCGGTTGAATCAAAGCGCGGGTTTGCAGCTCGCGTCGTTTTCAGGGCGCGGAGCGGCAATAAATCGCTTCCGGCGGGTAACTGAGGCCCGAGGGGAATTATGTACAAGGAATTTTTTGGGCTCCGAGAGAGCCCATTCAACGTCAATCCCGACCCGCGTTACCTGTATCTGACAAAGCAGACACAGGAAGCATACGCATGCTTGACCTACGGCATTCAGGCAAAAAAGGGATTTATCCTGTTGACCGGAGAAGTCGGCACCGGAAAAACAACGTTACTCAACCGCTTGCTCGACTGGCTGCGCACGCAGCGCGCGACAACTGCTTTCATTTTTAATCCCCGCCTTTCTGTAACGCAGATGCTCGATTTCATGATGACGGACTTCGGCATCCCTTGTGAGTCAAAGCTGAAAAGCCAGGTGCTTTTGCGTTTGAACCAATGGTTACTTGAACGATATAAAGCCGGTGAAACCGCCGTGCTCATCATCGATGAGGCGCAGAACCTATCGCCTCAGGTCCTGGAAGAAATCCGTTTGTTAACCAACCTTGAGACCGCAACGGAAAAGCTCCTTCAAATCGTCCTGGCGGGACAGCCGGAGCTTGAAATGAAACTTGCCCAGCCTGAGCTGCGCCAGCTTCGCCAGCGCATTACACTGCGCAGTAAGACGCTGCCACTTTCGCTGGAAGAAACCACCGGCTACATTCAGGAACGCCTGCGTATCGCCGGCGCTACGGACAACAACATTTTTTCCCCGGAAGCAGTGGAAGCCATACATTATTTCGCTCGCGGAATTCCGCGTGTCACCAACCTGCTCTGCGAGCATGCCTTAATTAATTCTTTTGTCGAACAGCAAAAGCCCGTTCGGAGAGAAGCTGTCGAAGAAGTTGCGCGCGAGTATCAGTTGGAACACACCGAACAGGCATCTCAACAAGCCGCGGCCCCGCAGCACAGTGAGGCGGCGCCGCTCGTTCAGTCGCTCTTGCAAAACCTCGCCAATTTGATTGAACGCCTCGGGCAGCAGGATTCTGCCGTCGAATCTCCAAGAGAGAGGAAATCATGAGCCGGATCCACGAAGCTCTTAAGAAAGCACAGGAAGAACGTTCCGCGCAGCAGGCGGCACATGCCCCAGGCTCGCTGGACTCGCCTGAACTTGTACCGGCATCTTATGCCCCGGCCGCATTGCTTGAAACGCCGGAACCGCCCCCGAGTCTGGCCCCGGAGCAACCCAGCAGTACCCTGACGTTTGAAATGTTACTGTCGCGATGCCGCCAGCGCAGGTGGAGCGTTAGCCCCGCTGCCGTTCTTTCCGCAGCCGAAGAAGATAGGACAGGCAACAAGGAAGTTTTCCGCACACTTCGTACGCGGCTATACCAGATCCGCGCCGTTCAGCCACTCCGTACCATTCTTGTTACGAGCGCCCTTCCAGGGGAAGGTAAGACCTTCGTGACTTCCAACTTGGCGCAGTCCATCGCGCGCCAGCGGGAACGCCGCACGCTCCTGATTGATGCGGATCTCCGGTTGTCAAATCTCCATACTCCGTTCGGGGCCGAAACCTTACCCGGATTGAGCGATTACTTGCTTGGAGAAGCGGACGAATTCGCCGTGCTTCAACGCGGACGTGACGAGAACCTATTTCTGATTGCCGGAGGAAAATCAGTCCCAAACCCCACGGAATTACTTGCCAATGGCAAACTTGAACATTTCCTTGCGCGAATGTCCACGGTCTTCGATTGGATATTGATTGATTCGCCGCCGGTGATTCCCGTTTCCGACGCCAACATTGTTGCAAAAATGTGCGATGGCGTACTCATGGTTGTGCGTGCCGGGTCAACGCCATTTGACCTCGCGCAAAAAGCCTGTGACGGTTTCCATGACCGTCCGCTGCTGGGTGTCGTGCTGAACCGCACCAACGCGCATGACGGATATGGCGGGTATTATTACCAGAGCTACTCAGTCGAATCTCAGAAAAACAAATCGCTGGGCAATGGCACTGGCACATCTGCTTAGAATCGGCGTCCCGGCGCGAATCGTTGTCGAGCGCCGGTGATACCTGAGTCCAGCGTCCAAACCCTCACTTTACTTCCACTGTACACTCCTTCACGCACCGCTTGCCCAGCGACCCCAAATCCGTTAGCCTGTTTTATCGTGCCCAAAACAGCCAAACCACGCGCGCTAACGGTCTGTCTGCTCTCGCCCCATCCATTGGTCTTGGGAGAGTTTGAAAGAATTCTCACCAAGCCGGGCTTCCGTGTCCTTACAAAACAAATGGACCAATCGCTGGCAATCGATCTCGCAAGCATCGCCTTGCCGGAAGCAGATATCTATGTGGTTGATGCGCACGCGGTTCGCCCGAATACAAGCTCGCTGATCGCCGGCATTGTAGACCGCCATCAGGAAAGCAGGGTGATCGTTGTTTGCGAGAAGCTTTCGGAATCAGGCAGCCATACGATGCTGAGGTTGGGCGCCAAGGGATTGCTGACCTATACGGAGGCTGTCGCGCAATTACCGCGCGCCCTTCCGCTGGTCGCCAGCGGCGGGTTCTGGGTGCCGAGAACGGTCCTTTCCACTTTCGTGGATTCCATACTGACGGATCAGCAAAAGCGCAGGCTGAAACCTGATAGCCACACGCAACTCAGCCGCCGGGAACGCGAGGTTCTGGACTGCCTGCTCGAAAACGTTTCGAACAAAGAAATCGCCACCAAGCTGAATATTTCCGAACGCACAGTGAAATTTCATGTTTCCAAACTCCTAAGCAAGTTCGGCGTGCGCCGCCGCGCGGATCTAATCCTGCTCTGCTACCAGCAGAAGCAAGTTGCGATTTGAATTTCGGCCAGGCTCCCTGCATTCCAATCCCTTTCGTCGCAGAACCTTTGAACTCCGAGACCGAGTATCCAGTTCCCACAATGACAAAGGACCGCTAAACTGCTAGCCTTTTTGCGTCGCCGGAGATAATGGATGGGGGCGCAGGCAATATCCTGGAGGAAGCACGGATGAATGTCCTGGTAACAGGAGCGGCGGGATACGTGGGAAGCGTCTGCGCGGAGGTATTGCTGCGGCGCGGATACCGTTTGGTCGTCATTGATAATCTCTCCGAAGGACACCGGGCTGCCGTCCCGGCCGGCTGCGAGTTCCACCATTGCGATTTGTTTGATGTGGCGCGGTTGGATGAAATATTTCAATCCTCCTCGATTCATGCGGTCATGCACTTCGCGGCTGAGGCGCTGGTGGAAAAGTCGGTTCGTGAACCGAGCACTTTCTATCGCGTCAATATCGCCGGCGGCATCCATCTATTGGACACAATGGTGCGCCATGGCGTGAAACAAATCGTTTTTTCATCGAGCGCGGCCGTCTATGGCGAACCGAAGCAGGTACCCATTCCGGAAGATCATCCAAAGGCGCCCATCAATCCCTACGGTCAAACGAAATGGATTTTCGAAAATATCCTGGCCGATTATGGCCGTTATGCCGGTGTGAAGCACGTCTCACTGCGCTACTTCAATGCCGCAGGCGCGTCGCACGAGCGCGGGGAAGCACACCGCACCGAGACGCACGTTATCCCGAAAATCCTGGACGCGGCGGCTGGCGCAATCCCGCGGTTTGAAATCCGCGGAGATGATTATTCCACTCCTGACGGCACGTGCGTGCGCGACTACGTCCACATCGTGGACATCGCCGACGCGCACGTAAAGGTGCTTGACGCGATTGACCGCGTTTCCGGCGAAGCATTCAATGTTGGCAATAGTCGCGGCTATTCCATCCGGGAAGTTGTGGAAACTGCGCGCCGCGTTACCGGCCGTTCAATTCCGGTTGTTGCGGCTCCGCGGCGTCCGGGCGATCCGGCCGTGCTCGTGGCGGACGGGCAGAAGCTGCGCCGCGCATTGGGATGGACGCCGGAGTTTTCGACGCTTGAATCGATCATTCAGTCTGCCTGGGATTGGAAGCAAAGAAATCCGCAAGGTTACTCCGAAACTGTTGGCGACTCCGTGCGGCCTCCCTCATAACTTGCGGAGGCGTCGGGTTGCGGGTTGCGCACACGCCGCTGCCGCGCCTGCTGTTCATATCGGCAATTCCTGTTATATTCAGGCCTCTTCTGAAAAAACCCGCGGAGTTTGCGGGGGATGGCGAAGATGATCGGGCGAGAGAGCCAAGGATAATCCGGAACGATGGCGACAGACCGTAAACCAGAACACTTCAAAGGTGCACAGCTTAAGGTAGGGATCATCGGATTGGGCTACGTGGGCCTTCCACTGGGGCTACGATTTGCAGAAGCCGGACAGCACGTTACCGGTTTCGACGTTGACACTACAAAAGTGGAGAAGCTGAACCGCGGCGAAAGTTATATCCAGCACATTCCAGTCACCAAGATCCGGCAGCAGGTCGCCTCAAAACATTTTTTTGCCACCAGTGATTTTTCACGCCTCGCCGAAATGGATGCGGTCCTTATTTGCGTGCCGACGCCCCTCGATGAGCGCCGCGAGCCTGACCTTTCTTACGTCCGGCAAACCGCGGAATCCATCGCGCCAAATCTCCAGCGCGGCCAGTTGATAGTTCTTGAGTCCACCACGTATCCGGGCACGACGGAGGAGTTGGTGTTGCCCATTCTTCAGCGTGGCGGCATGCGATGCCCCATCGCACAAGGCCCGGAAGCTGAAAACATGCCTACGGATTTCTTTCTCGCGTTTTCGCCGGAGCGTGAAGACCCAGGAAATAAGCAGTTCGGCTTGTCGCAGATTCCCAAAGTCGTGGGGGGTATCAATCCCCCCAGCGGGCGCGCCGCGGCAGCACTCTACGCGCAGGTCGTTTCGCGCGTCGTGCCGGTAAGCTCTACGCGAGCGGCCGAAATGGCGAAGCTCCTCGAAAACATTTTTCGCTGCGTGAATATCGCGCTCGTAAACGAACTGAAGATGCTCGGACTTCGCATGGGCATAGACATCTGGGAAGTGATTGACGCCGCGGCGACCAAGCCCTTTGGCTTCATGCCCTTTTATCCGGGCCCGGGCCTCGGCGGCCATTGCATCCCGGTGGACCCTTTCTACCTCTCATGGAAGGCGCGCGAGTATGATTTTTCCACTCGCTTCATCGAGTTGGCCGGCGAAGTCAACACCGCCATGCCTTACCATGTGGTGGATGCCATTAGCGCGGCGCTCAATCACAGGCGCAAGGCGCTGAATGGCTCCCGCGTCCTGGTGCTGGGCGTGGCCTATAAGAAGGATGTGGACGACCTGCGGGAATCTCCTTCACTCAAAATCATCGAGCTGCTGACGGACCGCGGCGCGGACGTTGACTACAACGATCCTTATTTTCCTCAACTTTTCAAGATGCGTCATTACGACTACTCGAACAAGAAGTCCGTTCCGCTTGACGCGAAAACTCTGGCAGCCTACGACTGCGTCATCATCGCCACCGATCACACCAGTTACGACTATGCCGCCATTGTCGAATCCGCGCAGTTGGTCGTGGATACGCGCAATACGACGCGCCGTTTGCTGCGCCACCGCGACAAGATCGTTCTCTGTTGAAACGGTGTTTTCCGCCGCTCCGCCGGGATTCGCGCCACTTCCCGGAAACCTGCATCATCTCGAATAAAAACGCCTCGGTTACTCATTGACGAACGATTTGAGCTGGCCCCTTGCTCAAAAACCCATCCTCTCTTAACCTCTTCATGATGTCCCAAACTGAACCATTAGTCGGTAAACGCATTTCGCAGCGGCGAAGCCAACGGTTGCTCCTGCGTGTCCCCGTCGTGGCCCAGCGCCAGTCCAAGGGTGCGGCCCTTGCACCCGAGACTACGGAGACTCTCGCCGTGAATGCGCACGGCGCTCTGATTCTGCTCGCACCTCCTGCTGAGGAAGGCGAGCAACTGTCGGTGAAAAATATTAAAACAGACGAAGAGCAGATTTGTCGCGTGGTTTACCTGGGCCAGATCGAAGGTGGCAGGCTCCAGGTCGGCATCGAATTCAAAACCCCCGCTCCACAATTCTGGCGAGTATCCTTTCCTCCAGAAGATTGGGGTCCTTCCACAAAAGGTACTGCGCCGGTTCTCAACGGCTAGCTCGCCGGCGGCATCAATTCCACGCGCCCGGTCCCAAATGGAAGTTCCGCTTCGATCAGCACGGGCGTGTGCGCCGCGTCCTGCGCCAGCCAGAACGTCACTTTGATTTCCGTCACTTCCGCGTCGTGGTCAAAAATCCGTAGAGTAACTCCTGTGGTAACAAACGTTCCCGCTTGCACGGTGACGTCGTGCTGATCCGCCGTTACGCTTGCGCGGACTTCGTATAATTTGTGGCCGTCATACACAGGCGAGCGTATTTCCGGAGTCTGCTTCCAGTTCACTGTGCGCAGGTAGTAGATAAAACCCAGCGGATCGCGTGTCCCCGGCAGTACCTGGACCTCCGTGGCTCCAGCGGGCGCGGGCATCGGAACAGATGAAAACCTCAAAACACGATTTTCCTGCTTGCCCGCTTCATGCTGGTACATTTCAAATTGCATCCCGGCGAAATCCGCGCGGCTTGCATAAGAATCGAACTGATCGTCCACCGGAAACAAATATCGCAGAGGGTTTCTCGTTTGCAATTTCGCCTGTAAATGCCATGCCGGGTGTCCGAAGAAGGGATGATCGTCTATAACCGAGAGCTGTGCTGTGACAACTTCATTCATACTAAGCCACTGCCCGGAATAGTTCAGAGCTTCTCCAGCGCGGAACGGCGCCACGGGGCTACTCGTCGTCATCGGAGCCGCCGGTGCAGGCTTCCCTGCCCGCTGCGGCGCGGCCACAAGCGCCACGGCGCATGCCAGAATCAGCAATGCAATCCCGGAAGCCGCCGCCGGATGATAAAACCTTCGAAAGTTAAGCATTCGAGCAATCGCCATGAGAATCCCCGTACAACACCCGGTGTCGCGCAGGCTATAGTGGAGCGTACCGGAATCCCGCGACTCGCGCCAATTGGCCGTTCATCGCGCGACGCCTACCGGTGTTCGATGCAGCGCGGGCAGCCAGATGTTTTCTGCGCAACCGATCCGGTCTGCTGGAATAGCCTCTAGGAGGAAGCACACGCATGCGTTACGTCGTCACAGGCGGCGCCGGATTCATCGGCTCGAACACCGTGGATGAGTTGGTGCGTCGCGGGCAGGACGTTGTCGTCCTGGATGATTTCTCGGCCGGCAGAGATGAGAATTTGAAGCAGGTTGCGGGCAAAATAAAAATAGTCCGCGGAAGCATCACGGACCTGGCCACCGCGCGCGAGGTCTGCGTTGACGCGGACTACGTGATCCATCTGGCCGCGCGCACGTCAGTGCCTCGTTCCGTGAAGGATCCCATCGAAACGAACCACATCAATATAAGCGGCACGCTCAACGTCCTCGTCGCCGCGCGCGATGCCAAGGTGCGCCGTCTGGTGTACGCCGCATCGAGTTCCGCCTATGGCGAAACGCCCACACAACCGAAGCGCGAAAGCATGTGCCCGGTTCCGATTTCGCCCTACGGCGTTTCCAAGTATGTCGGCGAACTTTACGCGAGCGTCTTCGGCCGTTGTTATGGCCTGGAAACCGTTTCTCTGCGCTATTTCAATGTCTTCGGCCCGCGGCAGGACCCTACGTCACCCTATTCCGGCGTGCTCTCAAAATTCATTATCGCGCTGCTTGAAAATGGCCAGCCGGTGGTCTTCGGCGACGGTGAACAATCACGGGATTTCACGTACATCGAAAACGTCGTGCAGGCGAATCTGCTCGCCTGCGAAGCGCCGGACTGCGCTGGCCGCGTCCTCAATGCTGGCACGGGCGGCCGTTTTACACTCAATGAAACTCTGCGTCTGTTGGAAAAAATCTCCGGGAAGAAAGCGTCCGCGAAGTATGATCCTCCCCGCCCCGGCGATATTTTGCACTCCCAAGCAGATATCGCCGAAGCGCGAAAATTGCTTGGCTACGATCCAAAGGTAGGCTTCGAAGAAGGCTTGCGACGCACCTGGGATTGGTACCACGCCGCCGCGTCCAAATAGCAACCGTCATGCTTAGTAACAAACCGTTGAATAATGCGCCCTATGGCGGTGTTAGTCTACGCGGCACTTCACCGCGTAGTTCCTATGGGAGGGCTTGTGCGCGTTCACATTGGCGTTTCCTCAGCAATCCTTGCCACAGCCGCAATGCTTGTCTCGCCTAGCGTCCAAGCACAGAAACCTTGCCCTGCTCCTCCTACCGCAGTGGCTCAAGAAACGGCCAACATGTTCAACTCGCAGCAGGAGATGGATTTGGGTGACGCTGAGGCGGAATGGCTGCAACGGCAATATCACGTGATTGATGATCCAGCAGTGACCGATTATCTGCAACGATTGGGCGATCGTCTGCTTGACCATCTGCCTGATCGTTCCATCAAATACAAATTTGTCCTTTACGACCAGCCGATCGCGAACGCTTTCGGCACGACCGGAGGCCGGATATATGTCTCGCGCAAACTCGTCGCTTTTACACGAAATGAAGATGAACTCGCGGGAGTTTTAGGCCATGAAATCGGACACATGGTCGTGCATCAGGGCGCCCGGGACATGACGGTTTGGCTCCAAAAAGTGCTGGACGTGACTTCCGTGTCCGACCGGCAGGACGTTTTCGATAAGATCAACGAACTCCTGGACAACGGCGCGCGGAAACCCGGCGCGTTTGCCAGCACAAACAGTCGCGAGGAATCGAATCAGCTGGTCGCGGATCGGATCGGCATGTATCTCGTGTCCGCCTCCGGGTATGACTCCAAAGCTCTCGTACAGTTCTGGGATCGATTTGCCGGAACGAAAGGCAAAACCGGCAGCTCCCTGTCGTTTCTCTTTGGATTCTCATCTCCCGATCAGCACCGATTATTGGAAATGAAAGGTGAAATCGCGTCCTTGCCCGGACCCTGCGGCGAAGCGCGGCCCCCAGCTTCCAATGCTGCATATGAGACATGGAAAGCCGCCGTCCTTGCCTATAACGGCATCGGACACCGGGAATCGCTGCATGGCGTAATCTTTAAACAGGATCTGAACCCGCCGCTTCGTGGCGACATTCGATTCCTGCGTTTTAGCCCCGACGGGAAATACGCGATCGCACAGGACGATTCGAGCATTTACGTTCTTACGCGCGATCCATTTCAATTTCGTTTTAGGATTGATGCGCCGGAGGCTTTCCCCGCCCTTTTTTCCGCGGATTCGGCGACGATTACCTTCTACACCAGAGGCCTTCGTGTGGAAACCTGGAACATCGGCGAACAAGGCCGAACTGAACTTCACGAATTGACAAATCATCGCAATTGCCTTCAAACCGAGCTTTCGCCGGATGGAAAGTATTTGGCGTGCGAAGAATTCGGCGGTTTCACCATGGACCTTACCGCCGCAATCAATATAGTCGTATTCGACGTATCGACCGACACGGCGGTATTTGAGAAGAAGGACTTTTCACGGCCGCCTTTGACTCTGGCCGGATTTATTTTCCTTGAGGCCGGAATTGATACTTTCACCCTGTGGAATCGAATGGACACCATGCGCTTTTCTCCGGATGGACATTATTTTATTGCCTCCTCGACCGATTATGAAGTGCTCGCCTACGACCTGAATTCTGAAAAGCCAGTTCCTCTTCCCGGCGCCATCAAGAAATTCCTGACGAAGGAATTCGTTTTTATCGAGCCGGATCGAATCGCTGGCATTAATTCGGTTCATCCAAATGAATCCGCCATTGTGAAGTTTCCGACGGGAGATATCGTCGAACCGCTTACCCTGGGCATACAAAACCTCGAGGCTCCCGCGCACGGCGGCTATCTAATGCTGCGGCCAATTGACAAATACGCGTTAGGTGTGCTGGATCTGCAAACAAAAAAAATATTTATGGCGGATGCTCAGAATGCCTTTGATGTTTTCGACGGCACCGCGATTGTGACCCATCTAAACGGCCAGATCGCGCTAAAGAGCCTGTCTACAAAGCAAGAAACTGCAAACGTGAATCTGCCGCGCGGTCCGCTTGCGCCGCTACGGGCCATAGCGCTTTCTTCCGATTTTAATTGGCTTGCAATTTCAGAGCGATCCCGCGGCGGCGTCTGGGATCTGGCGAAAAGCGAACGGCCTTTCTACGTGCGGGGCTTTCAAGGAGCATATTTTACCCCCGATGGATCACTGTACGCCGATTTTCCAAAATTTCAGGACAGCGACCGCGCCATTGGACAGTTCAACTTGGCTTCCCATTCCGCGAAGCCGGCGTACAAGATCGCGGAAAAGAACGCCTATCAACTGCGGATCGCTCTTGCTCGTGACGAAGCCGAACAAGAAGGACGGAAATATGCGGGAAGATGTAACTCTCGATCTACGTGACTCGATCACCGGGACCACTCTCTGGACGCGCCAATTTCCAAATGAAGCTCCGGTCGTGCAGGTTTCTCCCGATTTCAAAACGGTCCTGGTCCGGTGGAATTTTTCGTCGTTGGCCGCAAAAAATGAACTGAAGGGCAATCCGGAGATTGCCCGTCTCATCGAAAAAATAAAAAGAACGGACTCCGACTACCTCGTTGAGGTCTTGGACGCTCAGACCGGGAAACTGATCAATGCAATCACTGTGGATACAAACAATGGGTCTTTTAGGCCCCAGAGTATTTTCGCTGTGGGCGAGCGCCTGGTCCTGTCCGATAATCTGAACCGCGTGGTCATCTATTCTCTTTCAACCGGCAAGCAGTTAGCCAAGGCGTTTGGGCGAGCGCCGGAAGTTTCCGAATCTTCGGCTCTTCTCGCGGCGGAAAACGAGCTAGGTCAGCTGAATTTATTTGATCTGGCGACCATGGTAAAACGTGATGAGCTACGGTTCCCAAGCCCCATTGCCATGAAGCAATTCAGCGCAGACGGCAAACACTTATTTGTATTGACCGCCGCGCAAACCGCTTACGTCATTGACGTTGCACAGCTCTCGAAGCCCTCAACCGCGGCCGCCGGCTCCGCGCCGCAATAGCTAAGCCAAAGAAAAATCGGGCATCACCCGCGCTTCGCCATTCCATCGAGCAATGGCGGCAGCTCGGCAATACTGTCCACCAGCACGTCCGGCGGATGCTCGACCAGCCTGTCACTACCGAGTCCATAGGTAACGCCGCACGCCCAGGTGTTCGCGTTCCGCGCGGTTTGCACATCCACTTCGGAATCGCCGATCATCATTGCCTCACGCGGCGTGACGCCGAAATCCCTCAGCAAGAATTGCATCCCCATCGGGTCAGGTTTTTTTCGCTCGAAGCTATTGCCCCCGTGCACGTACTTGAAATACCGCGAAAGTCCCAGGCCGTCCAATATTTTCTCGCTGAACCGCACGGGTTTATTCGTCAGCACCGCCATCGGCAGGTGGGCCAGCGCGGCCAATCCTTCGCGCACGCCCGGATACGTCACCGTGTTATCCAGCATGTGCTCGCGGTAGTAGCCCAGAAAGTGTTCGAGCCCCCGCTGGCATTCTTCCTCCGTCGCATCCATTCCAAGTACTCGACGGATAAGGGTAGGCGCGCCATTGCCCACATAGCTGTAAATAATTTCATGCGCAATCGGCGGACGCTTCATGAACTCGAGCGTCGCTCTCACCGCCAGCGCCAGATCCAGCGCCGAATCAATCAGCGTGCCATCCAGGTCAAACACCAGCACGCGCACGGCGCCAAAATGTCTTTGTAAGTCGCGATCCATTTTTGTCTTTTAATCGTTCAACGAGCTTCCATTGTAGCGGAACCATTCGCGGCTCGCACGGCGTGGCAAGTTTGCGGTCGGCCGGCGGCAGCGGCGCCAGTATCTTTTCTCTTGATCCTCCGGCCCGCCCTCTCACTCCGCCTTCCTGCTAGAATGTCTTGGCGAATTCCAATTTCAAGCGAGATTCTCATGGCACAACTCTTTCCCTTCCGCGCGTATCGCTACAACCCGTCAAAGTCAGATCCCGCGCGTGTATTAACTCAGCCCTACGATAAAATCACGCCGGAAATGCAGCAGCGATACGCCGCTGCCAGCCCATATAACCTCGTCACCATTGAGAAGGGTTTGGCAAACGCGGATGATTCTGCCTCGAACAACGTCTACACGCGGGCCGCGCGCTCGCTCGAAGACTGGATCGCCGCGAAAGTTCTGGTGCAGGACCCTTCGCCCGCCTTCTATGCCTATTTTCAGGAATTTGAAGTCCCCGGCACTTCCAAGCGCAACGTGCGCAAAGGCCTGATCGCGCTGAGCCAAGTGGAGGACTACTCCGCCGGCGTCGTCTTTCGTCATGAGCAGACATTGGCCGGCCCGAAAGCCGACCGCCTCGAACTGCTTCGTCACACGCGCGCACACACAGGGCAGCTTTTCATGCTCTACGATGATCCGGCCCGCCGCGTGGACGCAATTCTTGAGCGCACGGCCGCGACGCGTCCTGATATGGATATGCGCGATGAATTCGGCGTCATCCACTACATCTGGCGAATCGCCGAGCCGGAAACAATTGCCACCATCCAATCCGAAATGGCTGATAAGAAAATCGTTATCGCCGACGGACATCACCGCTACGAAACCGCTCTCGCGTACCGCAATGAACAACGCGCCGCCCACGGCACTACCAATCCTGACGCGCCGTACGAAAAAGTCATGATGACGCTCGTTAACTCGCACAGCGAAGGTCTGACAATCCTGCCGACTCACCGAGTCGTCGCGGGACTGCCACAATTTGGCTCTGCCGCGCTGCTCAAACGTCTGTCGGAATTCTTTGACGTCCACGAGATAACGCTTGCAGGCGCCGTGTCTCACCGCGCATCCGAAACGCAAAAGAAGCTCGCCGCCGCGGGCGAATCAGGCCGCGCAATCGCAGCCTACGCGGGTGGAGACAACATGGCGCTTCTCACCCTTCGGCAGAATGCGGATCTCGCCCAAGCTCTTCCGAATGCCTCGCCGCGCCAGCGAGAGCTTGACGTCATCCTGCTTCACAATTACATCCTGGAAAAAGGCCTTGGCATCACGCCGGAGGCCGTCCGCCAGGAGCAAAACATCGGCTACGAGCGCGACGCCGCCGCGGCAATTTCCGCCGTTTCGGAAGGCCGCGCGCAAGCCTGCTTCCTGCTGAATCCCGTGCGCGTTGAACAAGTCATGCAGATGGCGCTCGCTGGCGAAGTCCTTCCGCAAAAGTCCACTGACTTTTATCCGAAAATGCTGAGCGGCGTGACGATCTATTGTTTGTAAGACCAAATCGCTTGGATAACTGAATCGGCTGGAAAAGTGAGCGGGCTCGCGCGTACGCGCCAAAGCGGCGCGGCGCGCGAACCTCGCGGAGCGTGCCGCGCCTGAATGGCGTCACGTGTTACTTGTTACTTGCTGAAGCTGCGGATGGCGGCCGCTTCGGAATCGTACACGTCGAAAACGGTAAGCAGCTTGGTGACTTGAAGCACTTCCTGAAATTTTGAGCCGAGGTTGCTCAGGCGCAGTCCGGCGCCCTGTGACTTCGCGCTGTGATGCGACGCCACAAGCGTTCCGAGCCCCGCGCTGTCAATATATGTCACGTTGTCCATATTGAGGACGATCTTCTTCTGGCCCTTGGCCAGCACACCCTTTACTCCCTCGCGCAATGCGTTGCTCTCTTCGCCGAGCACAATGCGCCCTTCGAGTGCCAACACCGCTACTCCATCCATCTCTCTCTGTGTAATCTTCAGTGCCACGTTACAACCTCCTCGCTTGGCCGGCTGGGTTTATGTTTTTCTTGGACTCCGGCTTCCTTGAAAAAGTTCCTGTCGCCCTTTGCAGGGATCAGTAGTAATCCGAGCAGGACATATAATAGCCGCAAACAGTGCAAATCAACTTGCACTTCCGCGATTCGAGCCGTTCGGAACAAACTGGGCAATAGAGAGAAGCATGCGCGGCGGTAACTCCGGGCCCAGACATCGACACGGACGGCACAGCAGCCGCCTTTTCTTCCATGATTCTCATGACTCGAACTTTATAGCATAACGGGGCGGGCGTGGGAAGCGAAGCGCCGTCCCGATGCCCGGATATTACCATTTTCCATGGCTTGCAGCAGGTCTCGATTGGCGCGGGAGACGTTTGCCCGCCAGCGTCAAAAGGCCGCGCGATGAAGGCCAGTCGCGCCAATCCGCGAACATGCGCGCGACACTAATTTCGCGGCCGGAAAGGCTCGGGCATATAAAATCCCGTCTCGCGTGGCAGGCCTGCGCGTTCAAACTGAATCGTGGTGTGCGTGATGTGAAATTCGTCCGAAAGTTTCCTCTGAATTTGTTGCAGAAGCGATTCGCATTGCTCCAGGTGCATGTCCGGAATGCGGACGTGGCAGGAAAGCGCGTGGAGGTCCGTGCCCAGCGTCCAGATGTGGATGTCATGCACTTCCTGGACGTCTGGCGCGGCGAGAATCGCGCGCGCAACAGCCCCCAATTCCATCCCTCGCGGCAATCCTTCCAGCAAGATGTGCGACGCCTCACGCAAAATGCCAATGCTCGACCACAGCACCATCGCGCCAATCGCCGCGCCCAGCAGCGGATCCACCCATTGCGCGGCCGTCGCGCGGATGATCAACGCGCCACCGAGGATCGCAATGTTGGAAAGCGCGTCCCCTAAATTGTGAATAAACACCGCGCGGACGTTCAGATCTTTCCGTCCGCGGACGACCGCAAGCGTGATACCACCGTTGACGGCCAGCGCCACCAGCGAAATCACGATCATGATCCACTCGTGCACCGGCTCCGGGTTTTGGAATCGCTTCCAGGCCTCGAAGAAAAGGAACCCGGAAATCAGCACCAGAATGATCGCGTTCACGAATGCCGCTAGAATGCCCGCGCGGTGGTAGCCGAATGTCTTCTTCGCGTTTGCTGGACGCTCCGCCCAGCGCATGGCCAGCCAGGCAATCAACAACGATGGAACATCGGTCAAATTATGCACAGCGTCGCTGATGAGCGCGATGGAATGGCCCGCCACCCCGCCTGCCAGCTCCGTGGCCACGAGCAGCAGCGAGGCCGCTACGGCACCCGCCATCGCTCCAGAACTGGGCATGGAGTGCGCGCTCAGGTGCCCGTGAGCATGGCCGTGGGCGTGATCATGGCTGTGCCCTTCGTGGTGAACGTGCATGGCGCTATTCTACCCTACCTGCCCTAGGCTTAGTGAAAGGGTGCACTGACCGATGCGAAGGGCCTCACCTTGTAACCACGTGCACTCCGCATTCATCGAATCAACATGCAAAAGCGCAAGCTCGGAAACTCCGGACTGGAAGTAGCTCCCCTCGGCTTCGGCGGCAACGTGTTTGGTTGGACCGTGGACGAACCCACTGCCTTCAAACTGCTCGATGCATTCGTTTCCGCCGGCTTCAATCTGATTGACACCGCGGACACCTACTCTGGATGGATCCCAGGCCACATTGGCGGTGAATCCGAAACCATTATCGGCAAGTGGCTTGCGCGCTCTGGTAATCGCCGAAGAGTTGTTATCGCCACCAAGGTTGGCATGAAGATGCCCTCTGGTAGGGAGGGGCTCTCGAAAGCCCACATACTTGCTTCCGCGGACGAATCACTTGCGCGCCTGCAGACCGATTACATTGACCTCTATCAATCTCACATTGACGACCCAAAGACGCCGCTTGAAGAAACTCTCGCTGCCCATGCCGAATTGATCAAGCAAGGGAAAGTCCGCGCCATCGGCGCTTCCAACTACACGGCAGAGCGCCTCGCCGAAGCGCTCGAAGTCAGCAAACAGCACGGTCTGCCAAGATATCAGTGCCTGCAGCCGCAATACAATCTGTACACCCGCGCTGATTTTGAATCCAAGCTTCAGCCGCTGTGCCTGAAAGAGGGACTGGGCGTAATTCCCTACTTTTCCCTGGCCGCCGGATTTCTTACCGGCAAATACCGCTCCGATGCCGACCTCACGAAGAGCAGCGGCCGCGGCGGGCGAGTGAAGCAATATCTCAACGAACGCGGATTCCGAATCCTGGCTGCGCTCGACCAGGTTGCCAAGGAAACGAATTCCAATCCAACAAAGGTCGCACTCGCGTGGCTGATGGCACGTCCTGGAATTACAGCGCCGCTTGCCAGCGCCACGAGCCTTGAACAATTGAATGATCTGGTTGGTGCAGCAAGACTCGATCTGGATGCATCCTCAACGGCGATCCTGGATCAGGCAAGTTCGTAGGGCTCTGTGAAAGCGGCTAGTAGTAAACCCCTACCCCCTCCCCGTCTTTTTCGTAAGTGCACATTCTACTGGACTTACGGTGTGGCATTTTCGTAAGTGCGCATTCTAAAGGACTTAACTGTTTACTCATATTATACTACGGTCGCTGAATCTAAAGGACTTACATAAAGGTCCCCTAAGTGCGCATTCTAACGGACTTAAAAGCCCGTAGAATGATAATGATATGAAAATTGCTCTAATTCAATGGATTTCGAGTATCCGGCAGGGTTGGCGAGTTCCGTTTCGGGAAGGCTATTCACCAGGCTCGTCCAAATCTGCGTGTCAAGTTACCATGGAGGTATATTGCTGTCAATGGATGATACTGTGGAAAAGTCAAGTGCTAACACGGTTTCACCACAGGCACACAGAGGACACAGAAAAAAGCGAGTCAACAGCCATATCTTGAAACTCAATGGGATCGGCAGCCCGCGGAAATTAAGGGGACGATCAGGCTTGCTGTGGCGATTGAACCCCGGATGCCGCCGGCTGTGCTGCTGGCCTCGCGGCTATCTTCGTGGTGAGCTGCTTCGTGGGGCCGTCTTCCATCTGCCACTTTTGGGCCAATCGGCCTAGGTCGGCTAGCACCTTCTGGATGTCTTTTACTCGTTTTGTCAGCCCGTAAGTTACTTCCGGGGGGATGGTGGGTTTGTAGTCGCGGTAGAGAAAACCTTTCTCCTCCAAGGCTCGCAACCGTTCCGTCAGGACGCGTGACGATATTCCTGTAACGCTCCTGCGCAGGGCGCCGAAGCGGGTTGGGCCGTTTGTGCTTAGCGTCCAGAGGATGTGGAGCGTCCAGGGGCGCGTCAGTGTCTCCAACAGGCCTGCCATGGGACAGACATCAGGTCCTGCTTTGCACTGATCGTTGGATGAATTCATTGCTTTGGCCGTATTTTTGTTCACGTTTTTCGTCATAGGGCGTCCCACAGAGTCACTTGGTTACTATAAAGTTTCTACTTTACAAAAGCAAGTAGTTATTTATAATAACTAACTGAGATGAGGATACCACCTGTAAGACGCGGTGGCAAGACAAAAACAGTAGCGGCAAGGCAAGTATGGCGGCCGCAGAAAAATTGGGGGCTTTATGAAACTGCTTCGCATTGATTCGAGCGCACGCGCTAGTTCCGAGTCCCGCCGGCTGACGGGCAGGCTCGTCCAAGAATGGAAAGCGGGACACCCGGGCGGCGACGTCGTGGAGCGCGACCTTTCCACAACCGTGCTTCCCCACATCACTGATGAGTGGCTGGCGACATACGGTGATCCCGCCAAGCTGACGGCAGAACAACGCCAGTACCTTTCGATCTCCGACGAATTGATCGAAGAACTGCGTGCGGCTGACACCGTCGTGATTGGCGCGCCCATGTACAACTTCAACATTTCCTGGGAGCTGAAAGCGTGGATTGATCAGGTGGTCCGCTTTGGGAAGACTATCGTCTATGGCGCGACGGGCCCCAAGGGACTGCTGAACGGCAAGAAGGCGGTCGTAATTACCGCGCGGGGTGGCAGCTACCCCGCTGGGACGTCCCGCGGCGCCCTGGATTTTCAGGAGCCTTACCTGCGCCACGTTCTTACCACCCTCGGCTTCAGCGACGTGACCTTCATTCATGCGGAAAACCTGAAGGGTGCGGAAGCCGAATCTTCGCGCGCCGCGGCAATCGCGACAATCCAACAAACGGTTCGACAGGGTACGGAGAGCGAAACCGGTGAACTGGTTGGGGCGGCACAAAACTGAAAGCATTTGAGGTGATGTAATGGTCTACGTACTCGGCGAAATTCTTGCGGTGCTGATTTTTCTCTGCCTCCCCAATTCCATCTACGAATCTGGGCACAGGGACGATCACTAACGCCAAAAATACGAAAGACGAAATAAAAAGACTCGGTTTCGGCCGACGACGCAGTTATTAGAAAATCGAACAGGCATTCCTGCCTGCGCCCCCAAAACCGGCCATAGCTCGCCCAGGACCGCCCCGTGACGGCGAAGTCACATTTATTCGAAGTCCTATTGTGTCTGGCGACGTGCATCTTGAGAATCAGGGAGGAAGGTAGTACTACGCGTGCCGCGTTGGTCTAACAAGCGGCAATGAAAGGAATCTCTTGCGCCTAAACTGTGCGCTGAGATTTGATTATGGCGAAATTCGACCAAGCCGAACTGGATAATCTGGAGCGGCGTGAACTCCATCTGTCCGTGCTGGCGGCCGTCTTCGTGATAGCGCTGGCGGGCGGAGCGGCATTGTTGATGTATCCCGTGGTGTTTGTGCATCCGGATGAGGGAAGCAAATGGACGCTCCGGATCGCGTTTGCCGGCTTTTGCGTGTTGACGCCGCTTTTCGTGGTGTACCTGTTCGACCGGCAGCGGACCGTACGGAAATTGAAGCAACATCTCGTGGAAGAGCTGAAGCGCAATATGGATCTGCGCAATCAGGCGAACGTGGATTTGCTTCGCGGGCTGCCGGATTTGAGCCATTTCCACGACCAGCTCGCAATGGAATTCCGGCGCGCATCGAGCGCGCAACGGCCGCTTTCGCTGGTGACCGTAAAGGTGATGCTTTCCTCAACTATTTCCGGTGAGAAGGAAACGACAGGAGTGCTGGGCGAGGCCGTCAAGGGAATCACGCGGAATCTGCGGCAGACCGATTCGATCTATTTATTGGGGCAGGGATTGTTCGGCGTGGTGATGACTGATACAGACTCCGCGAGCGCCGCTCGCATTGCTCTTCAAATCGAAGAAACGCTCAAGTCCGTCGGGGCGCCCAAGCGGTTTGCTTTTGAGATTACTACACGCAACTACCCCGAGCAGGTGGAAAGCGCGCACGAGTTGGAAGAGGTTGTGTCTTCTTTGCTTCCCGAAGAAGAGTCTTGGGAAGAAGTCTCCACTTCGCGGTAAAAGACGGATAGTCGGCGCGTGTGCGACAGGCAGAAAGGGCGCAGCAAGCAGCGCCTCTAAGACCGTCGAAGGGCGCGCTCCAGCGCGGAACGATCCCAATTGCCAAGTGTAGCGGCTGCGTCGTAAGTGCTCTGCAGGAAATCCATCAGCGCGCCTTTTGGAGAGGGAGCATTCCTCACTTCGTCATACATCAGAAGATATTCGCCAAGCTTCGCATGGTAGAACGCGGCGCTGGGACGAACGGGCGCGGTTGAGAATCCCGGCGGCTCGGGCGCCGCATAAGCATAGAACGCCGCATCCGTGATTTCGCCACTTCCCGGCCAGAACCCCGCGCTGATTTCCTCATGTGAGTAGGCTTCGCGCGTAATCGGGTCCGCTTGCGGACGTTCTGGAGCGCGACGGCCGGAGAATCGAGTGACGGCCAGATCGAAACTGCCCCAGAAAAAATGTACCGGACTATTTTTGCCAAGAAAGGATGCGCGGAACTGCTTGAACACCGCATCCGTGGAGACCAAAATCCGCCAAAAGCGATTCGCGTATTCCGGATTGTAGGAACAATGCGTCCGGTCCCGGTCGAACCGGATCGGATCGGGAACTTCACACGGCACCGGCCAGATTCTTACCGTGATATCGAGAGAATTCAGCGCTGCAATAAATTCCTTGTAAAAATCCGCGACGGAGCGGGGAAATAGGCGGAGCGACTTGGACGCGCCACCGCTGGTACGGATCACAAGTTGATGGTCAATAAAATCAAACTGAATTTCAAAATCGCCGTCTTTATAGGGTATGGGCGAAGTCGTAAGGCCGCGGGAGTCTACGTAAAGAGCTACGGCCCAGAAATGATTGACCGGCGGACTTAAGGCCATACGAATCTTGCCGACGATTTGAGTCCACATGTGGAGAGTGGCGTAGGTATCTTTCCACTCCGCAAGCGGCAGAGCGGGCCAAGCCTCTGAAGCATGCGCCGGCGCCGTGCCTTTCATTTCCACCATCTTGTTTTCTCCCCGCGACGAATCTTACATCTGACAAAACGCGGTCAGGAATGTTTCGCCGTCGCGGTCCAGAAGATCCAGAGCGCGGTGCAAATTCCAACACTTAGATAAACACTGAAGAATGCAGCGAGCGTCGCCACAAGATACAGCGGAGTGCCCAGGCGATAGTTCCGCGAGATGGTTTCGATGGTGCTATCGGGCACGCCGCTATGCAGAAGCGTGCGGTCATGCAACAAGGATTGCCAGATTAGAATATAGCCAACGGAGATTAGAACGAAGGTGCCTGCATAAACCACGCACGCGAGATTGGCGCCGGGCTTGCCGAAATACTCGGAAAGAAGCCCCGTCGAAAAGGGCACGGCGGTGGTCATCATGAGCAGGAATCCGTTGGCGAACATCAGGTGCGCGCTAGGCCTGCGAACCAGTTTGAAAACCTTGTGATGATTCACCCACATAACCAGAATGGTGAAAAAACTGGTGACGAACGCAATGTAGGAAGGCCACTGCTGTCCGAGCGCATCCGCAAGAGCCTTGGTGGAGCTATTACTTCCAAGGTGGGGGATGTTCAGATTGAGCGCCAGGAGCGTGATGGCGATCGCGAATACGCCGTCGCTGAAAGCTTCGAGGCGGCCTGTTTCCTTTTCTTCCGCTCGCGAGACGCGAGTTTCCACGATTGATCCCTTCGCCCGGCAGAATGGTTTGCGGCGAGCCGGATGTGCGCCGCAAATTTAGATCCGCGGCGGATTCAGGTCAATCCGTCCCCGGGGAAATCTCCACAAAAGCACCGCAGAGCGAGGGATTGGGGTATAAGGTTTATTCATTCCCGGTGCGAGATGGCCGAACAGAATTTGGAACAATAAACGACACTGACGCCGCAACCAACAGAAACATGAAAAAGCCTTCCACAAGATTGGTGCGAGTGCTGGATCGATTGGAGAAATTCCACGGCAGGCAGAAGGCGCCGTGGCCGACCGATCCTTACGAAATGGTGCTGCACCGGAATTGCGGATATCCACAATCGGACGCCAATTGTGACAAGGGATTTCAGGCGCTGAAAAAGGGGATCGGTCTCGCGCCCGGGAAGATTTTGGCCGCATCTAACGCAAAATTGACCGAGGTGATTCGAGTGGGAGGCATTGTTCCCGAACTGCGCGCGCGGCGATTAAAGGAGATCGCTACTCGAGTACAGATCGAATTTGGAGGAAGTCTGCGAACGGCATTGAAGCGGCCGCTGCCGGAAGCGAAGAAGGCGCTTAAAAAATTCCCGACGCTGGGAGATTCCGGCGCGGAGAAAATTCTACTGTTCACGAAGACGGCGCCTGTGGCGGCGGTGCCCGCGAACTGCATTCATGTGCCGCTGCGTTTGAGATTTGGACGGGAAAGCAAGAATTGGGCGGCGAGCTATAAGTCCGCGCAGGAAGCGATTCGCGCGGAACTGCCTGAGACTTGCGAGGCGCAGATTCGCGCCTATCTTCTGTTCAAACAGCACGGACAGACTCTGTGCAAGAATGCGCGGCCTAAGTGCGAGGAATGTCCGGTCACGGATGAGTGCAGATATTTTGAAGCTACGCGCGGACGTGGGGACTGGCAGAACGCCCGCGCTTCCGATACCACTCGAGGCCGCTGAACGGTCAGGACCGCGGACGATCCGCTTTGCGGATTTCTTTGCGGAAGTCCGGCGCATAAATTTCCACGGTGCGGCACATTTCGTAAAGACGGGAGCGGATGCGCATCCCAATGCGCTCGGTTAAGGAATCATCGCGCGCGGGAGCGCGGCGCGCGGCGAAAAGATCTCCTGGATCAGGCGGCGCCGAGCCGGGCTGGTCCTGAGTCGAATTCGGCGTGGCGTCCAGATAATTCGTGGTGAGCAAGGTGACGCGCTTTTCGTTGTATCGAGTGGTCAGGATGTGGCCGATTGTTTCGAGCACCCAGGCGGAGGGTTTGCCGGCGCCGAGGTCGTCCAGGAGAAGAACTTCGACGCTGAGAACCGGTTCGAGAACGCCTGCTTCCGTGGCCTGGTTCATCACGTTATAGCTTCCCTGAATTTCCTTCAGCAATTCGCGGTAATCGTAGAAGAGCGCGTCATGTCCGCGGGCGATGAGTTGCTTCGCCACGGCGACGGCGAGATGCGTTTTACCCACGCCGCAGGGACCGACAAAAAGCAGGCCCGCATCCATCGTAAGCGGATAATCACGCGCGAACCCTTCAGCAAGGAGCTTTGCCTGTGTCAGATTGCGGTTGTAGGCGGAAGCCTCAGGATTCCCTTCGTAAACGCCGGTTTCAAAGCTTTCAAAGTCGCAGTGTTCGTAACGGACGGGAATGCGCGCGCGACCAAGACCGCGGGCGGCGTGCTCAGCTTCCACGCAATCGCAGAGGACGGCTACGCGTGGCTGGCCAGCGGCGGGGCCGGACTTCACGTCAATGGAAATGACGCCGGCGCCAGCGGCAGCGGCTTGCCGGGCGGCGTATTCGGGGACACGAGCGACAGCGGGCGAAAGTTCACGATCACCTTCGACGATTTTCCAGCCTGTGCCGCCACACTTCGGGCAATCGGGACGCGCCATATCCGGAGCATAGGCGCAGAAGAGGCGCGGTGCAAGGCGGAGAGGGTGTGGAAAGAATGCGGGGTTGTGGAAAGGTCCGAGCGAAAGCAAAGGCGCTTACGACAGAGGCACAGAGGCGGCAGGCAGAAAGAGACATGGATACCACGGAGAGCTTGGAGAAAAACGCAGGGAGCGCGAAATGGCGACTAGTAATCGCTTGGGTTGGAATGGAACGGAATGTGGACGATGGCTTCGAGAGCCACGGGAACGCCGTTGCGCTGAGCGGGAGTGAATTTCCATCCGGCAAGCGCTTCCATGGCGTTTTTGTCCAAGACCGGATCAAGCGGGTGAGCGATCTGGATGCTATCCACGGAGCCATCCCCGCGGATGATGGCGTAGAGAATCACTTCGCCTTCAATGTGCTCTTTCACAGCTTCGGGAGGATAGCGCGGGTCCACTTTGTGAAGAACTTGGAGACCGGAGAGCGTGCCTGGACGCGTGGTGTTGGGTGCGCCGATTGGCGGGTGAGGCGCGGAGCCGGAGTTTTCGTCGAGCTCGGCAAACTTCAGGATCCAGCTTCCAGTGGAACTGGAAAGATTCGGCATGTTCACGTTGAGCGTGTAAACGGTGCGGCTGCCGAAAATATGCTCAGGAGGTGAGCCGGGTTTGATGCGCTCTGAGATCGGAATCTTGGCGGGGCTATCGGGAGGTGTATCGGGCTTCGCGACCATACCGGGGGCGATACGGAGTGAGGACGGCGTGTTTCGCGAGGAATTCGAATTGCCCACGCCGGAAATTCCCGGTGAATGCGCCGGATCGCCGCCGGTCACACTGATGCCCGGCACCACGGCTCCACGACCTGTGCCGGGTGCGCCTTTATCTGAGCCTGTTGGCGCACCTGGCTTCGCGCCATCCGGCGAAATGGAAACATGCGCGGCAAGGTTGCCGGCGGGAATAGGAGCAGCGGGAGCGGGCGGGCCGGGAGTCGCGGAAAGCGCGATGAGCCGCTGATTGTTTTCGCCGGAACCGATGATGGGCGGCGGGGCCGTGGCGGAACTGCTCGCCATGGACGTCTTGGGGGCCGCGATAGTGCCGTGGCCTGAAGAAATCGTCAGCCCCGGGCGGACAGGAAGAGGGGCCGCGGCGAGATTCATATCAGCGAGGTTTTTTTCCTCGTTTGGCAAATCGGGAGACGCGACGCTAACGGCCGCGGGCTTCGCATTCAGCTTCGGCTGAATCAACATTTTTTCAGCGGCAATAGTGCGGCGCGGGCGCTCGGGCATTGCATTCCACATGACGATGTTGGGCAACGGAGGCAGAATCTTCGGCGGAATGGGCGGCGCGTCGGGACGAATGAGGGTCTGGCGGGGATGCGTCGGAATCTTCGGAGTGGAGATGAGCGTCTGACGGGGATGGAAAGCATCGGCGCCGCGCTGCTTCAAAGGCTGATCAGGTTTACCGGGTGGGCTGGGAAGCTTGGCCGGGGCGGCTGGCGAAATCAAAGGAAGATCGTTGATTGGGCCGGACCAGGTGAGTTCAAAATTTTGAATGCCCTCCGCCCTGCCACCCATCAGGATGATGGCGCCAAATTCAATGAGCAGAACAACGACCACCGCGTGCCACACTACGGACGCTGCCATCGAGCGCCGCGGTACGCGGCCTTTTACATAGCAATCGCGAAAATTTTCGCCTGCGTGGAAATCTTTCGGGGCGGACGGCTCCGCGAATAGGGCGCGAAGGTTATCCGTGACGTGACCACGGCGCTTCTGCCAAAGGATGCCAAGACGCGGCCCAGGAAGATGGCCCAGTGGACGTTTCTCGAATGGCGAACCTAGTGATGGAATGACCCGCACAGCCATAGCTGATTATACCTCTCCTGAGGTTTCTCGTCCGAAGGCGGGGCTGCGGTATGAGATGCGGGAAGAGGGGCCGAGGGAGGCTTGCCCAGACGAAATGATTGGGGCCGTCTAAAAGGCTGGCTGACATGCGGGCTGCCGGGCTATAGAATGCTCTTTCCGCGCGCACTCGCAACGCAGCGGCTTGCCCGGAGGCAGGGAGAACCAAGCGAAGGGGAGAATCCGTGGACCTGGAACTGAGTGAAGAGCAAAAGCTGCTGCAGCAGACCGTGCGCGAATTCGCCAATTCGGAGGTGAAGCCGCATGCCCGGGAGATCGACGAAACTGGGAAATTTCCGCGCGACACTTTCCGGAAGGCGGCGGAGCTGGGGTTGACGGGCGTGGCGTTTCCCGAGGAAGAAGGCGGCGCGGGCTTTGATCATGTTGCCTACTCGATTGTGATCGAGGAGATTTCGCGCGTTTGCGCTTCCACCGGAGTGATTCTTTCGGTGCAGAACTCTCTGTACTGCGATCCGATTCACCGTTTTGGGACGCCGGAGCAGAAGAAGAAATTCCTGGGGCCATTTTTGCGCGGCGAAAGAATCGGGTGTTACGCGCTGACGGAGCCGCAGGCAGGATCGAACGCGGCCGCATTGCAGACGAAGGCAGTCCTCAAAGGCGATAGCTATATTTTGAACGGAACGAAAGCGTGGATTACGAATGGCGGCGCGGCTGACGCGGCGATTGTTTATGTAAACACGGAGCCAGCGAAGGGCGAGAAAGGCATTACGGCGCTGGTGGTGGAGCGCGGCACGCCGGGATTTGCGGTTGGAAAAGAGGAAAAAAAACTTGGCATCAACGCCACGGCGTGCGTGGAGCTTTCGTTCACGGATTGCGCGGTGCCGGCGGCGAATCGCATCGGAGCGGAAGGCGAAGGATATAAGGTAGCGCTTTCCACGCTGGACGGCGGACGGATCGGAATCGGCGCGCAGGCGTGCGGAATTGCGCAGGGCGCGTTTGAGCAGGCGCTAAGTTATTCGCAACAGCGGATGGCGTTCGGACATCCTATTGCTGATTTTCAGGCTATTCAATTCATGCTGGCGGATATGGCGACGGAAATTGACGCCGCGCGGCTGCTGGTGCGCAAGGCGGCATGGAAGCAGGATACCGGCGGACGATTTTCGCAGGAAGCGGCCATCGCCAAATTGTTCGCGAGCGAAATGTCCACGCGCGTGACGCACAAAGCGATTCAGGTGCACGGCGGTTACGGATACAGCCGGGAATATCCGGTGGAGCGGATGTACCGCGACGCGCGAATCACAGAGATTTACGAAGGTACGAGCGAAATTCAGCGGTTGGTAATCGCGGCTTGGGTGCTGAAGTCGTACTGAGAGGATTAGAGCAGATTCAGAGGTTAGCCGCTTCGAAAGCCAGCATGAAAACACCGCTTAAACTACTCCTTATCGGCTCTGCGGTAACAGTTTTGGGACTAGGTCTTGCTCGCGAATACATCGCGGGCGCCCTTTCAAATACCGGGCATTGGGAGTTCGTAATTCTCATCACTGGGTGTCTACTCGTCGTAAGTTCTTCTGTATGGCTCTGTATTGTTGAAGACGAATCAAGCTTATGGAAATCAGCGACCGGACTAACTGTTGTAGGCATTACCTTCTATATTCTCGGTGACACAATTGGATTTAACGTTCACGGCTGGACCGGATTTCCCCTCTTCGGTGTTGCGTTCCTTTATTTCTCATTAGGAATTCTGATGTACCTGGTCGTCGGTATCAAGTTTGCGATTGAAAAAAGTCGCCGCAAGGGGACTTGATTCCCTGCGGCGGTGTATTCTCTCCCACATGATGGAGCTGGATTGCGGCGCGGAATTTGATCCGGCGCGGGACGCTGAGTTTTTTTCAGCGCTGCCCGCGGCGCCTGCCGTGGTGCGCATCGAGCCGCGCGCGGAGCTTGTGGATGCGCGGCCATATCTGATTCGCACGGCGGATTTGCGCTCGAGGCTGAAGCGGCTTCTGGGTGCGCGCGACGCGGCATCCGATCCGGCGGAAGCGCGGCGGCTGGATCTGCGGCAGTTTGCGGGAGGGGTGAGATACCGGCTGACAGGCTCTCCCTTCGAGCAAAGCATTGTGATGTGGCATGCCGCGAGGCAACTTGATCCGCGCGGATATCACGCGCGGCTGCGGATGCGGTGGCCCGCACTGCTGAAGGTAAATCTGGCAAACGCTTACCCTCGCTGTTATGTAACGCGCCGAATCCGCACAGACGAATCCGGAAGGCCCGCGGGCGGATTCTACTTCGGGCCATTCCCTTCGCGGCGCGCAGCCGATGCGTTTGCTTCGGAGTTTCTGAACCTGTTCAAGATACGGCGGTGCCAGATCAAAATCCGGCGTGATCCGAATTATCCGGGATGTATTTATTCAGAGATGAAAATGTGCCTGGCGCCGTGTTTTGCCGGGTGCACGCATGAGGAGTACACACGCGAGACCTCTCGCGTCGTGAATTTCCTATTGAGCGCGGGCGCATCGCTTTCTGATGAGCTTGAACTGGAGCGCGAGGCAGCGAGCACCGCTCTGGATTTCGAGCGCGCCGCCGCGGTGCATCGCCGCCTGGAGAAAGTGGCGGAAGTGTTGCGCGGATTGCCTGAACTCGCGCGGCGCGTTGAAGAGTTGGATGCCGTCGTGTTACAGCGCGCGGTTGCGGATGAAGCCGTGGAAGTTTTTGTTGTGCGCGGCGGGCGAATTGCGGAGCCTTTTGCGCTGCGATTCGAGCAAACTTCAAAGCCGGGTTCCGCTGAGGAGCTATTACGCGAGCGACTTGGTGGAGGCGCAACGGAAGTGGCGCCCGCTTCCTTAACGCAGACGGAGCCGCTGGCGGACCACTTGGCGCTGCTGGCGCGGTGGTTTTACTCGAAGCCGCGCGCAGGCGAGATTTTCTTCCGCGAAAAGGTCTGGCCTTACCGGCGGCTGATTCGCGCCTGTGGGCGATTGCTGGCAGGGCAGGCGCCTGAAGGAGATGGAAAGGACGGGCCTATCGGCAAAGATTCCTCCGGCAAAGCATAATTGGCACTCAGCAAGGCGGCCCCTGATATACTTGCGCCTCCCATGACAAATTCATTTGCAACTGTTGAAGGCACGCGGCGTTACGCACAACGCTTTGCCGGGCGAACTGTGGACGGCCATTTTCGTTCGATCCCGGATCTCGCAGCATCACGCGGCGGGCATGCACCTAGCGGGCAAGCTCAGAGTGCGCCATCCATCGACGATCAGGGCCTTGCGATTTCCACGCTAGGCATCGGAACGTATCTGGGCGAGCCGGACGAGGCAACCGACGTTGCCTATACGGCGGCGGTAATCGCGGCGGTGGAATCCGGTTTCAATGTGGTGGACACGGCGATCAATTACCGTTTCCAGCGCAGCGAGCGCAGCATCGGCGCGGCGTTGGCGGAGCTGGCCCGGCGCGGCTACGCGCGTGACGAAATCCTGCTCTGCACGAAGGCCGGTTATCTGACTCCTGATGGCAGTATGCCCGCCGATCCGGGCTCCTATTTCCGCCGGGAATTCGTGGAACCCGGCATTCTGAAGACGGAAGAGATTGCCGCGGGCTGCCACGCGATGGCGCCGCGCTATCTGGCGAATCAACTGGAACGCAGTTTGCGCAATTTGGGTACGGAATGCGTGGACGTTTTTTATTTGCATAATCCGGAAACACAGCTTGCCGAAATTCCGCTGGGAGATTTTCTAGCGCGTTTGGGCGCGGCGTTCTCGTGGCTGGAATCCATGGTAAGTACTGGGAAAATTCGAGCTTACGGAATGGCGACGTGGAACGGTTTCCGCGCGGCGCCGGATTCGCGCGAGCATCTTTCACTGGGAGCCATTGAATCGGTGGCGCGGGAAATTTCGGGCGAGTCCCACCACTTCCGGTTCGTGCAGTTGCCCGTCAACCTGGCCATGACGGAAGCGCTGACGCTGGCAAACCAGGACATCGAGGGCACACAAACAACGGTTGTGGAAGCCGCGGATGGACTAGGCATACAACTCATCGCGAGCGCTTCCCTGCTGCAAGGAAAAGTGGCGCGGCGTTTGCCGCCATTCGTGGCGGGAGCGATTGGACTGGAAGACGATGCGCAGCGTGCGCTGCAATTTGCGCGATCGCTGCCGGGAATGACGGCGGCGCTGGTGGGCATGCGGAACCCGGAACACGTCCGCGCGAACGCGCGAATGTTTCAGACACCCCTGATGACCGAAGATCAATTTGCGAAGTTGTTTTCGCGCGGCGAGAGCGCCTGAAGGCGGGGCGCTCGTCAGGCACAGCTATTTCGCGGCAAGTTCCGGGTGGCGCGTGGTCAGCCATCGAGTTAGCGCGGCATCCACCAATTCCAATTTGCCGGCGAAGAAGTGATCGGCGCCGGGCACAACCTCAACGCGCGTATCGCGGCGCGCGGCTTCCGGAAATGACGCCACCAATTCTTCCAATTTCGCCGGTGCGCCGAACTGATCTTTTTCTCCCTGAATGAAAAGCCGCGGTTTGGCGCAGTCAACCAAGTACGACATATCGGAATTATTCACCGGCGCGCCCAGACCAACTAATTCCACTGCGCGCGAATCTGCACATCCTACACGCAGACCGACCCAACAGCCGAAGCTGAATCCCGCGACCATCAATGGCACACCGGAAAATTCTCCGGCGAGGAAATCCAGCGCCGCGCGGACGTCGTCCTGTTCGCCGCGTCCGCGGTCATGCTCGCCCGCGCTTAACCCTACGCCTCGAAAATTGAATCGCAGCGCGGGGACACCCAGACGGTCAAACGTCCGGGCGATTTGGTAGACGACTTTGTTGTGCATCGTACCGCCGAAAAGCGGATGCGGATGGCATACGACCGCCGCGACCGAAGGAGCGCCGTGCGCGGAATTCCAGAAGAGCGCTTCCAGGCGGCCCGCCGGGCCCGGAATAAAAATGCTGCGATGCGGTGCTTCCGGCATATTGCGAAGAGAAGTTTAACCGGAGCGGGGGACTCAGGAAAGGAATTCCACAGCGACCTGCTGCAGGGGCGAATCCAATTCCAGACCGGCGACGCGAACAACGCGCGCGGAGCGTTCGCCGGTCGTAAACCCGCGGTCGCCAGGCATTGCAATGGCAACACGCTCGTCCCCCGCATAAATGCGCAGAGTGCGAAAGAGCAGGCCATCCGGCGAAACATCCACGGTCATGGTTTCCTCAGGCCATGGAGGGGCTTTACGCGTGGGGTTTTCGGCTGCACCTATGCACTCGATATGAATAATGCGCACGAAGAGCGCGAGCGGAAAGCGCGTGTGCCGGCGGCGGTCCGCGCGCATGGATCGCGGGCCGGGCGGGCGGCGGCGCTCAAATTCAATACCAATCGCGTGCGTACCCGCGGGCGAGACGATGCAGCGAGCGACGCGCCCCGGAATCTCCGGCTCGACGGTCACTGTCTTCGCATCGAAGGGGAACGTTACCCAAACTGGAGAATTTTCACCGCGCGGCTGGCCGCTGAAAATCAACAGGCCGCCGCGGCTGGCGTTTACGGTCTGAGTGACTTCCGTTTCCAGGCCGAATGGGCCGAGCCAGCGAATTCGGGCCGATATCGTCAATGCGACGCGTGAAAGCCGCCGTTGATCATGTTCCTTTGACGCACGAGGCTCAACAGCTGTGGGTTGCACGTGGGCACCGGCCGGCGGTGTTCCGAGAGGTGTGGCGGGAGATTGCCGCATGGCGCACCACATTCCGTTATACCACCCGCGCCCAGGTGCGCGCAGCATTCCAATTCCAATTGCGGTTTGGCGGGTTCGATGCTAGCTTGTGGGTCCAGCGTGCTCTCCTTGAAGGAGGCTGATTGGAAAATTCAGTAGAACGCCGAGGCTCCCGGCGGTACACGATGACGTTGCCGCTTTCGATCCGTCAATTGGGCTCTACTGCCACCGAAGTTGAGGGAGAGACCCGGGACGTGAGTTTCCGCGGGCTTTATTTCACGCTGGAGACAGGCGTCAAGGCAGGCTCCCAAATCGAGTTTGTACTGACGCTTCCGAAAAAAATCACGCTTGCCACGGACGTCCACATACGCTGTACGGGGCTGGTCCTGCGAGTGGAACCCAACAATGGCCGCACGGGCGTGGCGGCGCAAATTGAGCGCTACGAATTCCTGCCCCAGGCTTGACCAAGCTCCAAGTTTCATCGCCTGACTCCAAAATTGAATTCGCTGTAGAATAATGACGATTGAGTTTGCGCCCGGCGCGCCTGTAGGTGAGAATCCGCGCCCCGGCGGGAGGCTTCCATGGACCGCTTTGACCCGAAGATCGCGTTGGAAGAGCTTAGCGAAGATGCTGCGCTGCCGCATCCCGTCCGCATGCGGGACATGATTCTACGGATAAAGCTTGCGGCCGATGAGGCCACCGAGATCAATCGCGAATTTCAGGGCTACCTTTCCCACTACGGCGAAACACAGCGCATCGCGCGGGAAATACTCCAAAAGCTTGCCGCCGGCGAGCCGAAGAACCCCTGAACGGCTGACAATCTTGCAGTAGCGGCGATCGTGACCTGATGCCCCGGCTGACCATTTTAATTGACGCGGACGATACCCTTTGGGAGAACAACGTCTTCTTCGAGAAGACGATCGAAGATTTTTTCGCGCTGACCGAGCCGCTTGGATATTCGCGCGATTATTCGCGGCGAATATTGAATGAGACCGAACGCCGCAACATCCGGCAGCACGGTTACGGCGTGAAGAGTTTTTGCCGTTCGTTGGAAGATACTTATTGCAAGTTGGCCGGTCAGATGGCGCAGCGGAACACGATTATGGAGATTCGCGCCCTGGTCGCGACACTTGAACAGACACCTCCAGAATTGGTGGACGGCGTGCCGGAGACGCTCGAGTATCTGGCGGGACGGCACCGGCTAATTTTGTTCACGAAAGGCCACGCGGCGGAGCAGGCCGCGAAGGTCGAGCGCTCTGGATTGCAGAAATTCTTCACCGCGATTGAGATCGTGATGGAAAAAGACGTGGCGACTTATGCGGGACTTGTGGATCAGCACCGCATCGTGAAGGCGCACGGTTGGATGGTGGGCAACAGTCCGCGCAGCGATATTAATCCCGCGCTGCAAGCCGGGCTGAATGCTGTTTTCATTCCCCACCACGCCACGTGGGAACTGGAACACGAATCGCTGCAAAGCGGCGTGGGCCGGCTGCTGGTGATTTCGCAGTTCCGGCAGCTTCGCGATCATTTCTAGCGGCCAAACGAAAAATGTTTTGCCGGCGTACGCCAAATTGGAAGTTGTGCGCCGGCCGCGCTGAGAGAAAATGCATTCCGGCGCGCAAAGGACTGTTGTAGCGCGAGACAGGAATGGACACGCTCATGAAAACTGAACTGGCAATTTCAACTGACTGGCGCGCGGAGTGGTTTGAGATGGAGGACACCGCCTACTTGAATACGGCCGGGCAAGGACCTCTACCGCGCGTTTCCATTCGCGCCGCACAAGCGGCGCTGGAATGGAAAAAGTATCCGTACAAAATGCCCGATGATATTTATCTTGCGCTGCCGGGGCGCGTAAGAACGCTGCTGGCCGAAATCATCGGCGCGCAGCCGGGGGAAATCGCACTAACCACGGGGGCGAGTTCGGGAATGGCGGCTGTCGCGAATGGCTTTGAGTGGCGGCCGGATGACGAAGTGCTAATCGCGCGCGGCGAATTTCCCGCTCACTTCGCGACGTGGCTGCCGATGCAGGAAGCCGGCAAGCTCCGGGTTCGAGTTGTGACACGGCGCGGACGGTTTTTGACCGCGGACGATTTGATTTCCGCCATTACGCCGCGGACGCGGCTGGTCTCAACGAGTTTGGTGCGCTTTGATGATGCCGCGCTATGCGATGCGCCGCGGCTGGCGGCCGCCGTGCATGCCGCCGGAGGAATGCTGCTGCTCGATGCCGCGCAGTGCGCGGGCGCGATGCCAATGCGAGTGGCCGAGTTGGGCGCGGATTTTCTGGTGGCCTCTGGTTACAAGTGGCTGCTGAGCCCCTACGGCACGGGTTTTTTCTGGGCGAGCGCCAAGAGCCTCGCCGGAATGCGGCCCTCGCCGTCATACTGGATGGCGGTTGAAAATGCCGGGGATTTTCACAAACTATCCGGCGAAATTCGGCTGACCAAAGAAGCCCGGCGTTGGGATGCGCCCGAGACGGCAAGTTTTTTCAATTTGGCGGCAATGCAGGCTTCACTGGAATTTCTTTTGCGTGCTGGAGTTCGTACGGTTTGGGACCACGTTCGAAGCCTGACCGCGCAGATTGTCGAACGGCTCCCGCTGGATCGCTGCGTGCTCGCAAGCCCGGCGGATGCGAACGCACGTGGGCCATACGTTTGCGTGGCTGCCCGCAAAAATGAGCAAACGCCGCAACTTTATGAGAAACTTCGCGCTGCCGGAGTGATCGTCAGCCTGCGCGAAGGCGCGTTGCGCATCGCACCGCATCTTTACAATACTGACCAGGATGTCGACCGGCTGATCAAAATACTGACGGCATAAGCGTCCTAACAACATAATCGTTACGACGGCGTAAGCGTCCATGACTTACGCGCGCCGCGAAAATACAAAATGCCTGAACCTGCCGCCACGCCTCAAGCCGCCGCTTTCACACGCATCGCCGTGATGGGTACGGGCGCGGTAGGCGGATACTTTGGCGGAATGCTGGCGCGCGCGGGACTTGACGTCACGTTTATTGCCCGGCCCGCAACCGCGGAAATTATCACACGGCAGGGGCTTTTCCTCGACAGTGTAAATTTTCAGGAAACGATTCGCGCGAAGGCGTCCAGCGATTTGGCCGCGGCGAAGAACGCGGAGCTGGTTCTTTTCTGCGTGAAAACGCTCGACACGGAATCCACGGCAAAAGCGCTGAAGCCGCATCTTGCGCCGGGCGCCATTGTGCTGAGTTTGCAAAATGGAGTGGACAACGCGGAGCGGCTTTGCGCCGCGGGGATTGACGCATTTCCGGCGGTGGTTTATGTGGCCGCTTCGGTGCCCGAGCCGGGACACATCAAACATGCAGAGCGTGGAGATCTGGCGATTGGCGGCGAAAAATCCCGTATGGCGGATCTGGAGCGGGTCTCCGCATCGTTTGCGGCTGCCGGCGTTCCGTGCCGCGTCTCTGAAAACATCCAAGTGGATTTGTGGAGCAAATTCGTTTTCAACTGCGCGCTGAACGCTATCAGCGCCATCGCGCAAGTGGGCTATGGAGCGATAGGTCGTGATTCGTGGGGGCGCGAAGCCGCCACCACCGCGGCGCGCGAGACAATGGCCGTAGCGCGTGCGGGTGGCATCAACCTTCCCGAAGAAGAAATCATCCAAAAACTCATTATGTTCGCCGAAAAAATGGGGCCGGTGAAATCTTCAACTGCTCAGGATATTGCGCGGGGGAAACATACGGAAGTGGATTCGCTGAATGGCTATGTGGTGCGGCGCGGCGCTGAACTCGGTGTGCCCACGCCGGTAAATCACACGCTTACCGCTCTTCTGAAGTTGATCGAAGCGAAGTTCTAAGCCGGATTCCCGGCAACAATCCAACTATTTGTGAACTCGGATGACGCGCGGCGGCGGCACACGCACGATCGCTTCGCGCGACGGCTTCAATTGAGCGGAGCGCATGGCGGGGCCGAGCTCCTGCTGAACGAACTGGATGAACTGCTGCATCTGGAGCTGCATCCCATCCATTTTGTCGCGCATGTTGAGGATGATTTCGATGCCCGCGAGATTGACGCCCATTTCACGGGCTAAATTGAGGATGACTTCGAGCCGTTCGAGATCCGCATCGGTATAAAGCCGGGTATTGCCCTGGGAACGCGAGGGTTTCAGCAAGCCGACTCGCTCGTAAAGCCGCAGCGTCTGCGGATGGATTTTGTAGAGCGTGGCGACGGCGCTGATCATGTAGCCTGCGCGTGCTTTTTTCTTGCCTCTAGGGGCCATCGCATCCTCCCTTACACGCCCGCGCGTGTGAATAAATCGCGCCGCGGGTCTTCAGGCGCCGCACTCGCCAGCTCTTTCAGAAGATTGCGCACACGCTCGTCCACAGCGTCCGGCACCACGACTTGCAGCTCGACATATTGATCGCCGCGCTTGCTGGGAGTCCTCGCCAACGGAGCGCCTTTTTCCCGGAGCCGCAGCAATCGGCCGCTGGATGAAGCCGGGGGCACGCGCAGCATGGCGCGACCATCAATCGTCGGCACTTCAATCTTGGCGCCGAGCGCTGCCTCGCTCACGGTAATGGGCACGCGCGTGTAGATGTCATCACCGCGCCGCTCAAAAAATGGATGCGGCTGCACGTCGAGAATGATGTACAGATCGCCCGGCGGCGCGCCCTGCGTGCCGGCGTTTCCCTTGCCGGGAACACGCACGCGCGAGCCATTCTGCATGCCGGGAGGAATTCGGACGTCAATGGTGTCCGCGCGTCGCACGCGGCCTTCTCCCTCGCAGGCGTGGCAGACCATGCGAAGGCGCCCGCCCCCGCCGCAACGCGGGCAGGTAACGTTGAATCGCATGTTGCCACTTGCGCGCGTTTGCTGGCCCGCGCCTCCACATTCGGGGCATACCTGCTGCGCTTTTCCGGTGGCTCCCGTGCCATGGCATGTGGCGCAGCTATCCAACCGGGTGATGGTGATTTTCTTTACCGCGCCGCGAATGGCGTCCCAGAAACCTATTTCAACGCGATATTCGAGGTCCGAACCGGGTTCTTGCGCAAGCCCGGCGGCTTCTCCGCCACCGCCGCCACGAAAAAATTGGCTGAAGAGGTCGCGGAAACTTGTGCCTCCCGCGCCGCCAAAATCAAAACCGCTGAAATCAACGTGAGCACCCGGATCCTGTCCGGGGCCGCCGCCGGGCCCTTGCTGCACCCTTTCGGCGTCAAAGCCGAACTGGTCATACATCTGGCGCTTCTTCGTATCGGAAAGAACGTCGTAGGCTTCCTGCACCTGCTTGAATTTTTCCTCGGAGGATTTATCGCCGGGATTCAAATCGGGGTGATATTTTCGCGCGAGCTTGCGGTAGGCCTGGCGTATCTCTTTGAGAGGCGCTTTGCGCGGGACGCCGAGCAGTTCGTAGTAATCCTGTTTGGTCGCGGTAGCCATGATGTGCCTTTCGCGCATGGCAAACCCATGCGCGGGCCGGGTGAATTACAATTTTGCCCAGCGGGCGTTCAACTCAGTTAACTCCTGCTGTTCGTGTCCAAATTCTTCGCGGCGGCGGCGCCTGTCTTCATCCAGGCGGCCCGCCATGGAAGCTTCCTTCTGGTTGGCGCGCTCGATCCACTTGTCAATCCAGGCGATACGCGGTTCGACGCCTGCGCCGTCAGAACGAAATTTCAGAAGGGCGCCGCTCATTTCCACCGCACGCGGAAGAAAATCGGGCGGCGGCGCCTGCTGCGTGTCATAAAACAACCGCTTCCAATCAGCGCTGGGCGTTTCGCTCAACGGTACTTGCACCATGTAAAAGTTTTCCCGCAGTTTCTGCACGGCGACCGGCGGTCCCATGCGCCTTACGCCCTCGAAGGTGGCCAATACGCGCTCCTGATTCTCAAGTCGTTGACGGTTAATTCGGCTTCTTCGGATCGTCCACGTCAACGAACTCGGCGTCGATCACGTCGCCCTGGCCTGTGCCCGGTTTGGCTCCGTCCTGCGAGGATGAATGTGAACCTCCATCGCTGGGAGCGCTTTGCGCCTGGCCCGCCTGAGCCGCGGTGGCTTTATACATCGCCTCGGCCAGACCGTGCGTGGCCTTCTCCAGTTGCTCGCTCGCGGATTTGATCGCGTCCATGTTGTTATCCGCCAGGGCCTTCCGGCACACTTCGATCGCTTCCTCCACGGGCTTGACGTCGGAGTCGCTCAACTTATCCCGGTTTTCCTTGACAAGCTTTTCCGCCTGATAAACGCGAGCGTCACATTGGTTGCGCGCTTCTATTTCCGCGAGGTGCTTCTTGTCTTCTTCGGCGTGCGCTTCGGCGTCATGGCGCATGCGCTCCGCTTCTTCCTTGCTGAGCCCGGTGGAAGACGTAATCGTGATCTTCTGCTCCTTCTTCGTCGCCATGTCCTTTGCGGAGACGTTCAGGATGCCGTTCGCGTCAATGTCAAACGTCACCTCGACCTGCGGAATACCGCGCGGCGCGGGTGGAAGGCCGATCAGGTGGAACTTGCCCAGCGTGCGGTTATCGCGCGCCAGTGGCCTTTCCCCCTGCATGACGTGAATTTCAACCGATGTCTGGTTATCAGCCGCGGTCGAGAATGTCTCCGATTTGCGCGTGGGAATGGTCGTGTTCCGCGCAATCAAAGTGGTCATCACGCCGCCAAATGTCTCGACACCCAGCGAAAGCGGCGTCACGTCGAGCAGCAGAATATCTTTTACTTCCCCGCCAAGCACGCCACCTTGAATGGCCGCGCCTACCGCGACGACTTCGTCGGGGTTCACACCCTTGTGCGGTTCCTTGCCGCCGAACAATTCCTTGACGATATCCACCACGCGCGGGATGCGCGTGGAGCCGCCAACGAGCACGACTTCGTCAATCTTATCGGCGGTGATTCCCGCATCACTTAATGCCTGTTTCACCGGCCCGACAGTCCGTTGCAAAAGATCTTCCATCAACTGGTCGAGTTTCGTCCGCGTCAGTTTCTTCGTTAGATGCTTCGGACCGGAAGCGTTCGCGGTTAGAAATGGAAGGTTGATCTCTGTTTCCATCAACTGCGAAAGCTCGATCTTGGCCTTCTCAGCGGCTTCCCTTAAACGCTGCAAAGCCATGCGGTCGTTACTCAGGTCAATGCCTTCGTCCTTTTTGAACTCCGTGATAATCCACTCGACGATCTTGTGGTCAATGTCGTCTCCGCCCAAATGCGTGTCACCAGCCGTTGACTTCACCTCGACAACGCCTTCGCCAACTTCGAGGATGGAAATGTCGAATGTGCCGCCGCCGAGATCGTATACGGCGATGGTTTCATCCTTTTTCTTGTCGAGACCATACGCGAGCGCCGCCGCGGTCGGCTCATTAATGATGCGCACAACTTCCAGGCCCGCGATTTCTCCAGCTTGCTTGGTGGCCTGCCTCTGCGCGTCATTAAAATACGCGGGTACGGTGATCACTGCTTTGGAAACTTTCTCGCCGAGGAAATCCTCGGCTGCGGTCTTGAGTTTTTGCAGAATCATCGCGGAAATCTCCGGCGGGCTGTACTTCTTGCCGAGGATCTCCACGCGAGCATCATCATGGTCGCCGCTGACTACTTTGTAGGGGACGCGCTTCGTTTCCTCCCTCATTTCATCGTAGCGGCGGCCCATAAAGCGCTTGATGGAATAGACGGTGTTCTCAGGGTTGGTCACGGCCTGGCGCTTTGCCACTTGTCCAACAAGGCGCTCGCCGGACTTCGTGATGCCGACCACGGACGGAGTCGTGCGCCCACCCTCTTGATTGGGGATTACGACCGGCTCACCGCCCTGCATAACGGCTACGACCGAATTCGTTGTTCCAAGGTCAATTCCGATAATCTTGCTCATTGTTGCGATTCCTCCGAAGCGGATTCAAATCTCGTGGGATAGCGGCACTATGACAAATCCCCATAAAGGCAGTCACATTATATGATTTGAGTGCCTTATTGTCAAGTACAGATTACATCTCTGTATATTTATGATAATAAATAGGATACAGGACTATCGGCGATGGCTCCTTGGCTGCGCTATTGGGGACCAGAAGCCGTGGTTAAGGATGAACTATTCTCACTCTGACGGCGTAGTCCAGTGGGCCAAAACGCTAGAATGCCCTTTGAGCCTATGAAAGGGAATCGCGCGCGGGCCCGCTTGGCGCATCACAAATCATCATTGCTTTTGCAATTACCCGGAGCAAGTAAGAGAGGAAGTTAATTTGGATACGCGACGCCAGAACTTGGCATCTAATTGTTTGATAGCAACAGGCAATGTTAGACGCGCCACATGGCCGCGCAAATCGGGTAGAATGCCACCGTGTCTTGGGCTTCTTGTATCAAGGAGGACGTGACAGTGTGTAGGAAATCATATGGATGGATTGCAGTACTGATAGTTGCCGCGGTTGCATTCGTGATGACCACCAATGGCGCGCTTTCTGCAAAGCCCGGGCCGCCACAGGTCAAAATAACGACGGCTGAGATCGCAACTGAAAAAACGCTCGGAACAAAAAATGCGCCCATCATGCTCGAGGATTTCAGCGACTTTCAGTGTCCCATGTGCCGGATGTTTTATCTGAATACAACGAAGCAGGTGATTGAGGACTATGTTTCGACCGGCAAAGTGTATCTGGTGCATCACGATTTCCCCTTGCCGATGCACGCGCACTCCGCAGAAGCCGCGAAGTGGGCGAATGCCGCAGCCGCAATCGGGAAGTTTCAGGAAGTAGAAACCGCGCTATACACGAAGCAGGATGACTGGGGAGCCACCGGCAAAGTCGAGGAAACCGTGGCCACGGTGCTGACTCCCGCGGAAATGAAACGGGTCCGCTCGCTGGTTGATAGTCCGGAAGTCGCGGCCGCGATACAGCATGACAAAGAACTCGGAGATCAACGAAACGTGAACAGCACTCCATCCATTTTCATCACGCCCAAGGGCGGCCAGATGGTTTCTCTGCCTCCCGCTGGAGCAAGCTATCAGCTTTTGAAAACGTATCTCGATTATCTCCTGAAACACTAAGATGGACGGCGCTACCACCCTTTCCGCGTCCCCGATCCATGCGCCCTACCCCCGTTGGCCGCGCTGGCTGCTTTTGGCCGGACGCCTGATTTTGGGCGTGGTTTTCGCCTACGCCGGATACGCGAAATTGCGCGCGCCTTGGATGCTTTTTGCTTTCTCGATAAATTCATACCAAATCTTGCCGGGGTGGGCAGTGCCGTTTCTGGCGCGCACGTTGCCGTGGTTTGAGCTCGCACTGGGACTTTTGTTGCTTCTGGGATGGCATCTGCGCTGGAGCGCGCTGGCGGCCGCGGGGCTGCTTGGGGTTTTGCTCAGCGCCGTGGTGGACGCTTATCACAAGAATCTGGACATAGATTGCGGCTGCTTCGGCTTCGGCGAAAAGTTAGGCCCGCTCACAATCGCGCGCGACGCTTTGCTGCTGGCGCTCGCCGTGGCCGTTGTTGTGGGTGCAATTATCTTTCGCCGCCGCAAAACAGAATTTTTTTAAAAGTTTTTTCGCCGGCGTGGTGAATTAGCAATAAAATGACCCCCTCTGTGAAGAGTTTGCTTATTTCTTTCCTGCTGGCCACAATCGCCGCCGCGCCGGTGGCACAGAAGGGCGTTGCCCCTTCTCCACACTCCGCTCAGGAAGACGACATTCGTGAAGCTGTTTTCCGGTACCAATTCACTCATGTGGAGCTAATCTTCGCTTATCATTTCATCGCCATTGACGGTAAAAACCCGTCCGAAGCGTTCCTGCAGCGTTTCCGTGAAGACGATCCACCCGTGCGGCCGATCTCCGAAGCGGAGCGAGTGAAAAAGCCGATGCGGATGGTCGTCAGCCGCAATGATCAAAAACAAGGTGTCATTTTTTACCTCGGCCCCATCAAGTGGATTTCAGACACAAAAGTGGATGTCGAGGGAAGATTTGAATGCGGCGACACTTGCGATGAGTATTCCGGCGTCTATCACGTCACCAAGCAAAACAATAACTGGGTTGTCGAATCCTTTGACAGTGCCGGCAAGGCAGGCTCATAGCCTGCGGGTGCTTTGCCACGCAGTGTTCCAGGTCTGCCACGTTTTGCCGAGCCTCGGGTGAATCAACCCGGAGCCTTTCCCGCGCGGATTTGCCCTGCCTAAACCCTTCATTTCCGGGATAATCCATGAATTACCGAAACGCGAATGGCGGCCCTCAACTGAATGGCCACTATCCTGCGTTACCAATAGTGCGGGATATGTGAGTTCGTTCGGCACGAACGCACCGAGGTTGCGCTACAATTTAGCTTCGCCCGATTATGGTTAAGCTTCCGCCAGTCCAGCTTCGTATTCATGGCCGCAAGGTAATCGGCCGTCTGGCCTTCGCGATTCTATTGGTCTGTTCGATTCTGCTTGGCTCCGCGGCTGGACTGGTTTTCGTTTATTCCAGTGATTTACCTCAAGTGCGTGCGCTTGAGGACTACCACCCGAATGTTGTAACCGAACTTTACGCCGACGACGGCACGAGCGTCGGCAGCTTCGCATTGCAGCGCCGCATTCTGCTTACCTACGAGCAAATTCCTCCCGTGCTTCGCGACGCTGTGATCTCCGCCGAGGACCAGCATTTCTTCCAGCATTGGGGCGTGGACCTGCCGCGCGTGGTGCAAGCGGCGTGGCGCAATTTAATTCGCGGACACATCGCGGAGGGCGCCAGCACCCTGACGATGCAGCTTGCGGGCACGCTGTTCCTGGACCGCGCCGACCGCAGCTTCAGCCGGAAAATAGAAGAAACTCTGCTGGCCATCCAAATCGAGCGCCGTTACACAAAGCAGCAAATCTTCGCGATGTACTGCAATCAAATTTATTTGGGCCACGGCGAATATGGCATGGAGGCGGCTTCGGAGTTTTATTTCGGCAAGCCCGTGGGCCAGTTACAGCTTCCCGAAGCGGCGACGCTGGCCGGAATTATCCGCGGCCCGAGTTATTCGCCCGTGCTGCACGCGTCGCGCGCGCTGGCGCGGCGCAACACTGTGATTGATCTAATGGGGCGAGAAGGAAAGATCAGCCAGGAAGAATCGCACCAGGCAATGCAACGGCCGCTGGGACTGCATCTGCAATATCCACGAAACGATCTGGCTCCGTATTTTTTTGAGGAAATTCGCAAGTATCTCGAAAGCACTTACGGGACGGAAGCCGTGCACGAGCGCGGTTTGCGCGTGTACACGACGCTCAATGTGAAAATGCAACGCGCGGCCAACCAGGCGGTGCGCGATGGCTTGCACGCTTACGACCGGCGGCACGGCTGGCGCGGGCATTTGCCCAATATTTTCCGCGATCACCTCGGCACACTCACCACTTACGACGATGATGACTGGCACCACACCATCGAAAAAGGAGATTACGTCGCGGGCCTGGTAACCGCTGTGGACAACACCGCCGCCGTTGTGAAAATCGGACCGTACCGCGCCGTGGTTGGTGCGCAGGATTTCGCGTGGACGGGGCGGAAGTCGCCGCAGCAATTGTTTCAGGCAGGCGATGTCGGCGTATTCCACATTCGCGAGCTTTCCGGCAATACGATTAAGGTTGATGTCGAGCAGCACGTGACCGCGCAAGCCGCGCTGGTGGCCATTGATAACGCCTCGGGTGAAGTCAAAGCCATGGTGGGCGGCTACAGTTTCGACGAATCAAAATTTAACCGGGCCACGCAGGCTTACAGGCAAGTTGGCAGCTCATTCAAGATCTACGTTTATTCGGCGGCGATGGAGGAGGGCTTCGGTCCCTTTGACACGATTCTCGACGCGCCGTACACCGTCTCGAGCGGCGGCCAGGATTATTCTCCGCAAAACTACGACGGAAATTTTGAGGGAGTGATCACGTTGCGCCGGGCGCTCGACGGCTCGCGGAACGTTCCCGCCGTCAAGGTCGCGGAAAAGATCGGCATCGACAAAGTTGTGGATATGGCGAAGCGGTTCGGCATTACCTCGCCTTTGCCGCCTTACCTGCCGCTGGCGTTGGGCGCCGGAGACATGCGCCTTATCGAGCATACCTCCGCCTTCACTGTTTTTCCGAATGACGGTATACGTATCGAACCGCATCTTGTGCGGCGCGTTACGACCTATGATGGAGCTCTGCTCGAAGAGGCGAGGCCAAACGTGCAGGATGTGCTTTCGCCCGAAATCGCGCGCACCATGACGGCCATGCTTGAAGATGTGGTCAAGCACGGTACGGGAGTCCGCGCCCAGGCGCTTGACCGGCCCAGCGCTGGAAAAACGGGGACGACGAACGACTTCACTGACGCCTGGTACATCGGCTTCACACCTACGCTTACCGCGGGAGTGTGGGTGGGCAATGACGACAAGGCGATTTCGCTGGGGAAGAAAGAAACCGGCGCAATGGCCGCCCTGCCGGTGTGGCTCGAATTCATGCAAGGCGCGATGGCCGGGACGCCCGTGCAGCAATTTCAGAATGTTGTGCCCCTCGACCAGCAGGCCTCCGGACATGTGATTACGGTGGACACTCCTGATCTGGCTCCCACCGAGCCGTCCGAACAGGGCTTGCCTCCGGCCGGTGGCGACACCACGGAACCACCCAAGCCGCCGTCCACAAAGCCTCCTCCACCCGTGATCAAGCACACAAGTTCAGATTCCGGCGGCCACCACTGATGCTATTTAGCGGAATTTCAGCGGAAATGATCCCAGCCGCGGGGAATCAGTTGGCTCGCGGAGCCCGCAGCGTCGATCAGTTCGACGAGACCATTCTCATTTGAATTCGGGCGGGCGTTTTTCCAGCGCCGCAGGCTTTTCAATGGCACGATCTCGCCAATTCGCGTGATTGCCACGCCACGATAAGTCCGGGCCGCGAGCCGCGCTGCTGTAAAGAGCAATTGGTAATCCTCTCCGCCGTGCAACGCCAGATCAAGTGAGTCGAGACCTCGACTCTGCAGCGATTCTGGAACTGCGACAACCGGAATTTTCCCGGCCCATATCCTTGCGCCCACGCGGCTTGCCTGGCAGATGTGGTTGAGGTCGGTGCTCAATCCATCCGAAGTGTCAATTGCAGCCGAGGCGATTTTTTCTTGGAACTGATTTTCACCGGCAAGCCAGCGACCCAGCTCGATCTGGATTTGCGGATACAGATGTGGCGCGAGGAAACGCTTCCACTGGCGCTTGTGGTGCAAGCCGCGCAACACGAGTTCGAGTCCGAGTTGCGCCGCTCCGAGTTTGCCGGTCACATAGATGCCGTCGCCCGCTCGCGCTCCGGAACGTGTTAGAGCGCGGCCGGGCGCCGCCGCTCCGCCAACCGTCAAATTCATCACAATCGTGGCGCTTTGCGAAGTGTCCCCGCCAATGAGGATCATACCGTAGCGTCGCGCCGCCTTAGCCATTCCGGCTAGAAAACCGTCAAGCCACTTGCCGGTGCGACTTGCGGGCAAAGCGAGGCTCAGCATGAAGAATCGTGGCGCTGCTCCCATTGCAGCCAAGTCGCTGGTTGCGCGCGCCAGGGCTTTGTAGCCGACGGCAGCGGGCGAATGGACACTCATAAGAAAATGACGGTCTTCGAGGAACGCGTCACAGCTCAGGACCCATTCACCTGATGCTCCCTTACTTTTCAATCCGCGCGAAGGCTTCTCCGTCAACACGGCGGCGTCGTCTCCTACGCCTATTCGCAGCCATGCGCGAGTTCCTGCCGAGGTACCGGTGGGTAGCCTGCTCCAAATGCGCTCAATAATCTCCGCTTCGCTTCGCATGGTCGCCTCAGCGATCATCAAAACTGCGTCCTATGCCATCCTGTACCTGTACCAAGCCTGTACTATCGTCCAAATTGTGCCCGAACACCCGTTGGGACACACTATACACAGGACAAAGCCAGGCGAGCGCCGGGACTTTTCGTTCCCGCGAACGTCAAAATAGAGGTTGACTTGCCGGGAGCCGGGAAACTAGACTTGCTGCTGTTTCGGACCATAACTCGCGGTTCAAACTTAATCCGGATGGCGGGCCGGCTCAACAATATTTTCCGATGCGATTTTTGGTAGTTGAGGCGCCCGGCAAATCAAAACCAGAAGCTTTTGAACTGGGGAGCATGAAAACTCGGTTTTATACATTTTTTGTTGCATCAAACGACCAGAGCCGCATTCTGAAGCTCCGGGTTCCTATCTACATCCTTCATCTTTTTGCCGCGCTGGCGATTGTGGGCGGAATTACCGTTCTCGCCGGGGTAGGATCCTATTCGAGAATGCTTTGGAAGGCTGACAGCTATAATGCGATACGCAGCGAGCGGGACACGCTGAAACAGCAGTTCACCCAGCTACAAACCTCCGTAAAGGTTACAAACCAGCGGCTCAGTTCCCTGCAATCACTCGCCACAGAAGTCGCCATGAACTACGGCTTCATCCACTTCCGCGAGACTCCTTTTGGATTGACCGACGTTTCCACTTCGCCTGACGCCAACTATGGCCGATCTGTCGAAGAATTCACTTTCCTTCAAAAGAACGCTACCACGATAGCCCTGGCCCAGGAAGGTTTGCATCTGCTTCCCCCACAGCCCGGGCTCGGGGATGCTTCGTTCACGCCGTCGCTGTGGCCGGTCGCGGGACAAATCACCGCGAGCTTCGGCGATAGGCTCGACCCATTCAGCGGTGAAGGCGAATTCCATACTGGTATAGACATCTCAGCGGCGTATGGCACTCCGATCCACGTCGCGGCCGACGGAGTCGTTATCACCGTGGACACGCGGCCAGGCTATGGACGGCTGGTCGTAATTGATCACGGGTTCGGCACGACAACCTGGTATGGCCATCTTTCCGGTTTCAACGCCGTTGTGGGCCAGCAAGTCCACCGCGGTGACATTATCGGTTATGCCGGTACCAGCGGCCGCGCCACCGGCCCACACGTCCACTATGAAGTCCGTCTGAACGGGACGCCGATCAACCCCTGGCGATACCTGCGTTTCAATGCTTCTGGCGATTGACCCTTCCTGCAATCTCTAAATCAAGGCGTGCGCCAGAAGGCTTATTCTTAACTCTCTTATCTTGAATCAGGATTTATTGCGCCGCTGCCGCTTCATCCTTCGCTTCATCGAACGGGATTGGCCGGTGGCTGTTTTTGCGAAGGCGTGGGCGCAGCAAGACCGTTGAGCATTTCCGTGGTAAACGCCACTGAAAGCCTGACGCGCCGGTCTTCGTGGGAAACTTCTACTACCCGGACCAACTGACTCAGGGCTTCCGCGCCTTGAGGAGTGAGTTGACTGCGCGTACTTGGCTGGCTGAGTAAGGCGCGCCCCACCATTCGGAATCCGGAAAGTGTTAGATCGAGCTTCAGGGCATCGCTGGATGATTGGCATTCCCCTTCGAGCGTGACTCGCAGATTTTCTTTTTCCGCCGTTACGGAGAGCGTCAGCCACTGCAAACCTTGGAGAGAGCTTGCGATTTGGTCCAGGCGCACGGTGCCGATGGTCAAATCCTTCGGGATGGAATCGGCGCGCGCTACGGCAAATAGCATTGAGCCGGCCACGCGTGCAGTGCGCCCCGCCATTGTTGCTTCATGATCATGAGCGTCAGAAGCCGTTGCGTAAGCAGCCGTGCTGGGACCTGTGATGAGCCTGATGCGGTTGGGAGCGACAAAGCTTATTGCGACCTTATCACCGGGCGTACTGGCGGGCATCACATAAATAGTTTGGCCATTGCGCTGTTCGACCGTGCCTGTCCGCAAAGCGTAGGCGGCGATTTTCTGCTGATCGAAAGTGCCCTCGGCAAAAATCCACACTACGGGCCGCGGCGATGCGGGAATGACGGCGACAGCAACTCGGTCCAGATCACGCGTATAGTCAAATCCTGTCGCGCGAACGAATTCAGTGTACTCAGGATCTTCCGCGGGGGCGGGAACGAGCGCTATCAACCGCGCGAGAAACGCGGATTTCCGCAGCGCATCCACATCGGCGTAAACAACGTACGGAGCAGCCGGTGGAAGCAAAGAGAGCAGTGAGGGAGAAGAGCCCGCCGTCGAACCCAAATGCGCCGTGGATTGGTGCCAATAGTGCCAGTAATAAAATCCGGCACCCGCAATGAGAGCCAGGGCAACGAATAAGCAAATCACGAGAACTGTTGTACGTTTCAAGTCTGCTGATTCCTCCATTGCATTCTCGCATCCGAAGCCGTGTATTAGCTACATCCAACGGAAGGTCTGATGTGTTGTGACCGGCACTGCCGCGCTTCGCTCCTTCGCTTGACCGAGGTGATATCCTTTTAGAGTACTAAGAGTGAATACGCTTATAATCGTTGACTGGAATGAGCATAGGCTGGGCCCCCTGCGCGATTGGTCTGGTCTTGAATATCAAAAAGAAGTTGGAATGAAGTTGGAATTATGATGCGAGCTTTCGCAGGCATAATCTTCTTCGCCCTTCTCTCAAGCGTGGTATTCGGCCAGTCCGCCGTGTCACCATCCGGCGAGACGCCGCCAACCGCGACCCCGTCCGCATTCACAATCGCGGACGTCCATGCGAGCCCGCATAGCACCGGCCTAGCTTTCTTTACTGGCGGCGCCCTTCGTGGCGACCGTTATGTGCTGCACAACGCAACCATGTTGGATCTGATTGATACCGCCTACGGCGTTGACGCCGACAAGGTGCTGGGAGGGCCGGTCTGGCTGGAGACGGACCGATTCGATCTGATCGCCAAAGCGCCGCCCTCTACGTCGCCGGAAACGCTAAAGCTGATGCTCCAATCTCTGCTGGCGGACCGCTTCAAGCTTGTGGTGCATACAGATACTAAGCCCGTGCAGGCGTATGCGCTGACAGTGGGGAAGGGAAAGCCGAAACTGAAGGAAGCGGACGGTTCGGGCGCTCCCGGATGCCAACCTCGGCTCGATCCGCCGAATCCAACGCCTGGCACACCACTGTTCCTTGTAGCTTCATGCCACGGCATGACCATGGAGGCATTTGCGCAAACCCTTCACCAATTTGGCGGGAATTTCTTAACCAGCCCTGTGGTGGATTCCACCGGGCTGAAAGGATCCTGGGATTTTGAAATTAAATGGAGCCTGCGGGGTGTGCCTGGGCAAGTAGGCGCCGACAGCATCAGCATCTTCGACGCCGTTGATAAACAACTCGGGCTGAAACTGGACCTGCAAAAGATCCCCGTGCCCGTTATTCTCGTTGACAGCGCGAATGAGAAGCCGAGGGACAATCCGCCCGGCGTGACGCAAACCCTGCCTCCTCCCCCACCGTCTGAGTTTGAAGTGGCAGTCATCAAGCCGAGTATGCCGGGCGCGAATCTGGCTTTCATGGGTGATCCCAGCGGCCAGATTAATATACAAGGCGCCACGCTGAAATTCCTGATCACTTTTTCTTGGAACATCAACCCGAATGACAGCGAACAGCTCGTCGGGGCGCCGAAATGGCTGGATTCGGACAAATTCGATATTACCGCGAAGACTTCCACCGAGGGGCCGGCCCAGCAGCTAGACTTCGATGACCTTCGGCAGATGATTCGCGCGCTCCTAATCGATCGCTTCAAGATGGTGGTCCACACAGAAGACCGGCCCGTGAATGCGTATACCCTGGTGGCGGAAAAACCCAAACTCACGAAAGCGGATCCCTTGAATCGCACGAAATGCAAGGAAGGTCCTGGGCCGGATGGCAAGGACCCAAGGATCGCGAATCCAGTGCTTAATAGGCTTCTTACATGCCAGAACATGACCATGGCGCAATTTGCGGCACAGCTTCAAACCCTTGCATCGGGGTATGTTTATAACCCGGTCCTGGATGCCACTGGTCTGGAAGGCGCCTATGATTTCACCTTGAGTTTTAGCGGGGCCGGTCAGCTCAATGGCGGAGGAGGCGGGCGAGGCGGAGACGCCGCCCCTGCCCAGTCGGCGGGTGGCGCACCCACGGCATCGGACCCCAGTGGCGCTCTCTCGCTTTTTGACGCAATTAGCAAGCAGCTTGGGCTGAAGCTAGAAAAGCAAAAGCGCCCAGTGCCTGTCCTTGTGATTGATCACGTGGAAGAGAAGCCGACAGATAATTGAAGGCTCGGCTATATTTTGAATGATGTTCTCGAATCTTTATGGGACATTTGCACATCCAATGGGGGAGCTTTTTGAGCGAGGGCGTAGTTGTGACTCGCTTCTTTCAGATTGTTCCCCGCCCGCTTGACTGAGGTGGTATCCTATTGAAGTACTAGGATTGACCGGGCTACCCAGCTGGCACGCTACGTGCTTATATAAATTTCTATCCCCTTGCAATTCAAAGGCCCAGTTTGTTATTCTTCTTAAGTTTGCGCCATGCTGGCGTAGCTCAGTTGGTAGAGCATCTGATTTGTAATCAGAGGGTCGGGGGTTCAACTCCCTCCGCCAGCTGAGTTTGTGTTTTGAAAGCGTCAGGGGGGAATTTTCCCCATGTGTGCGAGGCCAGTTTTCTTCGCGGAAAATTGAGCGGGCGGGTGTCTCTCATTTTTGTTCTTATCTTGGAGCGATGTGAGTGATGCGCGTCTTTTCATCATCGCAGATTTCCCCGAGCGGGACGGGTGGGTGAGTGGCTAAAACCAGCAGACTGTAAATCTGCCGCTCCTTGCGGGCTACGGAGGTTCGAATCCTCCCCCGTCCACCAGTTTTCGCGTGGCAGTGCTGGCCCGGGCTTTGACGAAGCGAGATCCATTCAAGTGATCGGCGTGCGCGCAGCGCGTGCGCCGGGTTGTCCGGGATCAACTTGCAGTTCCGAGCCTGGGTAGCTCAGGTGGTAGAGCGCGTCCTTGGTAAGGACGAGGTCACCGGTTCAATCCCGGTCCCAGGCTCCAGCGGTTTGATGTGATGCAGGTTGCGACGGAATTTGAGCGACGGGCGGGGGTAACTCAACGGTAGAGTCTCGCTCTTCCAAGGCGATGGTTGCCGGTTCAAATCCGGTCCCCCGCTCCATTCACCCGGCGCGAGCGCGGTTCGGAAAAAGATTTGAGTAAGGGGATAAGAGGCAATGGGCAAGGAAAAATTTGAGCGCAGTAAGCCGCACGTGAATATCGGGACGATCGGACACATCGATCACGGCAAAACAACGCTGACGGCGGCGATCACGAAAGTATTGTCGAAGCACAACCCGAAGGTGCAGTTCCGGGCGTTTGATTCGATCGATAACGCGCCGGAAGAGCGGGAGCGCGGGATCACGATCGCGGTGGCGCACGTGGAATACGAGACGCCGAACCGGCATTACGCGCACATCGACTGTCCGGGCCACGCGGATTACGTGAAGAACATGATCACGGGCGCGGCGCAGATGGACGGAGCGATCCTGGTTGTGGCGGCGACGGATGGTCCGATGCCGCAAACGCGGGAACACATTCTATTGGCGCGGCAAGTGGGCGTGCCATTCATTGTGGTTTTCCTGAATAAGTGCGACGCGGTGGAAGATCCGGAACTGCTCGAGCTGGTCGAGCTGGAAGTGCGCGAACTGCTGAAGAGCTACGGATTTCCGGGTGATGAGATTCCCGTGGTGCGCGGGTCGGCGCTGGGAGCGCTGAACGGGGAAGCGAAGTGGGAAAAGTCGATTGATGAGCTGATGGCCAAGGTGGATGAATACATTCCACTGCCTGTGCGGGATATAGATAAGCCGTTTGCGATGCCGATTGAAGATATTTTCTCGATCTCGGGCCGCGGAACGGTGGTTACGGGACGTGTGGAGCGCGGCAAGCTGAAGGTCGGCGAAGAAATGGAAATCGTGGGATTCCGTCCGACGGTGAAGCGGGTGGTGACGGGAATCGAAATGTTCCGGAAGTTGCTGGACGAAGGAATGGCGGGGGACAACGTTGGCCTCTTGCTGCGCGGCACGGAAAAGGAAGAAGTGGAGCGCGGGCAGGTGGTGGCGAAGCCGGGATCGATTACGCCGCACACGAAGTTCAAGGCGGAAGCCTATATTTTGAAGAAGGAAGAAGGCGGGCGGCACACGCCGTTCTTTACGGGCTACCGTCCACAGTTTTATTTCCGCACGACGGACGTAACCGGAGACATGAAGCTGCCGGCGGGAGTGGAGATGGTGATGCCGGGAGACAATGTGAGCGTGGAAGTGAGCCTGATCACGCCGGTGGCGCTCGAGAAGGGGCTGCGCTTCGCGATTCGCGAAGGCGGCCACACCGTCGGTGCCGGCGCTGTCGTCGAGATTATCGAGTAAAGATTCGCCGCGAACGCGATCGAATAGCGAGCCAAAGACATGCGCGAAATTATCACGTTGCAGTGCAACGATTGTAAAAACCGGAACTATACGACTACGAAGAACCGGAAGAAGCATACGGACCGGCTCGAGACGAGCAAATTTTGCAAGGCGTGCCGCAAGCACACGCCGCACAAAGAAGTGAAGTAAGAGTTCGCTCTCGGTTGGCGGACTTTGGCGGTCAAGTGAGCCGGCAAACCCTGAATCAGGGTAAACCTTTCGCAGCCGCCACTGGCGGATGCTCAGGGTGAAGGGGAGTAGGTTCAATGGTAGACCTCCGGTCTCCAAAACCGGCTGTGGGGGTTCGAATCCCTCCTCCCCTGCCATTCCGGCTTGCCCGGAGAGATTGGCCGAAACCGGGGCTCAAAACGAGCTGAAGAAATAAAGTGGGCGGAAATGGAAACAGGCGCTGAGGTGGAAATGTCCACCGCGCAGGCGACAAAGAACATGACATCAGAAACTCCAGAACGAGACGAAAGGCCATCGCGGGAACGCCCGCAGTGGCAGGAAGATCTGCTCGCGTACCCGCAGCGCGCCAAGAAGTTTCTGCAGGACGTGCGCGCGGAAATGAAGCTGGTTGTCTGGCCGTCGCCTGCAGAAGTTCGCAGCACGACGCTGGTTGTGATTATGACCACCATCCTTTTTGCCGTTTTCTTGTGGCTGGTGGATAAGGGCTCGGAGCGCGTCGTTGCGATTATTTTGAAAGCGCATACGCGCTAGAGGAACTCCAGGCCGGATAAAACCGGCTTGTCGAGCGCGCCCGAGGCGCCGCGATGCAGGCAAGAGAACGGCAAGGATTCAGCGTTTGAACCGGGCAGGGGACTTGCAAATCGTCGAAGCAGCGCGAGGCGAAAACGAACGTATGGCGAAGCAGTGGTACATCATCCACACCTATTCGGGCTTCGAGCGCAAGGTCAAGGAAAGTCTTGAAGGCCGCGTTGCCGCGTTCGGCCTGGCGGATAAAATCGGCCAGGTTCTGATTCCTACCGAGGATGTAGTGGAAGTTCGCGGCGGGAAAAAAGTAACCGCGACGCGGATGTTTTATCCCGGCTACGTGCTGGTCGAAATGGAAATGGACGATTACACCTGGCACGTCGTGCGGAACACTCCGCGCGTGACGGGCTTCGTCGGTTCCGGGCAAACGCCCACGCCTTTGAGCGAACAGGAAGTGCAGGACATTCTGCACCGCGCCGCCAGCCCGACCGAGCGGCCCAAGCCGAAACTGAAGTTCGAGCGCAATGAACAGGTGCGCATCGTGGACGGGCCATTCGCGAATTTCACAGGCGTGGTCGAGGAAATCAATTCCGACCGCAGCACGCTCAAGATTTCGGTCACGATCTTCGGCCGTTCAACGCCGGTCGAGCTGGATTTCATGCAGGTCGAAAAGATCGCCTAGGGTAACCGGCTAACAGAGGAAAGCAGAAATGGCTAAGAAAGTACAAGCGTATTTGAAACTCCAGGTGCCGGCCGCGAAAGCCGCGCCCTCGCAACAGCTGGGCACGGCGCTCGGCCCGCAGGGCGTGAACATCATGGAGTTCTGCAAACAGTTCAACGCCCGGACGGCAAAAGATCCCGAGGGAATGGTGACCCCGGTGGTCATCACCGTCTACAGTGATCGCACGTTCACTTTCGTGACGAAGACGCCGCCGGCTTCCGAATTGCTGAAGCGCGCGGCAAATATCGTCAAAGGTTCAGCCGAACCGAATCGCAACAAGGTCGGCAAGGTTACGAAGAAACAAGTGGAAGATATCGCGCGCACCAAGCTACCTGATCTGAATACGACCAATCTGGAATCCGCGGTGCGCACCGTGCTGGGCACGGCGCGGAACATGGGCCTTGAAGTGGTGGAGAGCTAATCATGCGTAAACCCGGCAAGAACACGGAAAAAGCGCGAAAGCAGATTGAAGCGCGCCCCTACGCGCTGGCGGAAGCCGCTGAAGCGCTAAAAAAGTGCCATTTCGTCAAGTTCGATGAGACGGTGGACCTGGTGGTGAATCTTGGCGTTGATCCCAAGCATTCCGACCAGATGGTGCGCGGCACGGTCGTGTTGCCGCACGGGCTGGGCAAATCCAAGCGTGTGCTTGTAATCGCTACGGGTGAAAAAGTCCGCGAGGCGGAAGAGGCAGGAGCTGACTTCTGCGGCGGCGAAGAAATGGTGCAGAAAATCCAGGAAGGCTGGACGGATTACGACGCGGTCATCGCGACTCCCGACATGATGAAATCCGCCGGTCGGCTCGGCAAGGTGCTGGGGCCGCGCGGCCTGATGCCCAACCCGAAAACCGGCACGGTGACGTTTGAAATCGCCAAAGCGGTGAAGGAAATTAAGGCCGGTAAGGTTGAATTCCGCGTGGACAAATCCGGCATCATCCACTCCCCCATCGGGAAAATCAGTTTTGACGCCACCAAGCTTGCCGAAAACGCGCAAGCGCTGCTCGGAGCGGTGCTCAAGGCCAAGCCCGCGGCGGCCAAGGGCAAATACGTCAAGAGGGTCACCCTCACCTCGACCATGGGCCCGGGGATTTTGATTAACGAACATGAAGTGGAAGCAGCCACGGCAGTGGCGGCGTAAGACAGCGGAGATTCGCAATGAAAAAGCGCAACGACAAGGAAAAAGATCTCGAGTTGTTGAAGACCGAGCTTGCCAAGGTCTCGACCATTATTCTGACGACGTTTCAGGGAACCACGGTCGAGGAAGACACGAAGCTGCGGCGAGCGGTTCAAGCCGCCGGCGGGCACTATCGCGTGGTGAAGAACACGCTGGCTGGACGCGCGGGCGCCGGCACGCCGCACGAATCAATTTTGAAGGATTTGGCCGGGCCCAACTCCATCGCTTACACGGAAACCGATCCTGTTGCGCTGGCCAAGGCGCTGACGAAATACGCCAAGGACGTGCCCGCGTTCAAGTTCAAGTCCGGCATGGTGGAAGGACGCGTTCTTTCCATTCCGGAAATTCAGCAGCTTGCGCAGCTTCCATCAAAGGAAGAACTCATCAGCAAGATCATGTTCCTGGTGAACGCGCCCGCGCAGCGCATTGCTTCCGTGCTGTCCGGTGTCTCGCGCAACATGGCCGTGGTTGTGAGCGAAGCGGCCAAGGCCAACAAGTTTGGAGCGGGTGACTCTGCTCCTGTTTCTCAATAAGAGAGTTTTGAATTTTTTTGAAGGAGAGGAAAAAACTGCAATGGCTAACAAGGTAGAAGCAATTCTGGAAGAAATCAAAGGCCTCACGCTGCTGGAAGCTGCCGACCTGGTCAAGAAAATGGAAGAGACCTTCGGCGTTTCCGCTGCTGCGGCGGCTCCGGCTGCGGCGGCGGGTGCGGCTGCAGGCGGCGCGGCTCCGGCGGAAGAGAAGACGGAATTCTCCGTCGTGCTCACCGAAGTCGGCGGCAATAAGATCAACGTCATCAAGGTGGTCCGCGAAGTAACCAGCCTGGGCTTGAAAGAAGCCAAGGACCTGGTGGACGGGGCGCCCAAGCCGGTCAAAGAAGGCGTCAATAAAGACGAGGCTGCTTCTATCAAGAAGAAATTTGAAGAAGCCGGCGCCAAAGTCGAAATCAAGTAACCGGACTGGGCTTTCTTCAGCGGCGCGCGGCAGCGCCGCAGCGGAAGGATTTGTATTACGCGCTTTTCAAGCCGCGACACTGGAACCTTCAAACAAGTCCTGCCGGGACGGGGAGTGGTTGTGTCTCCGGCAGGGAGAGCGCCTTGGCTCGCCCGCTGTCTTGGCGTCCCGCACACCCGCATGGGCATGAGGTAAAAGAGAATGCAAAACGGCAATCATCACAATCGTGAACGTAAGCGTCTGGACTTTTCCAAGATCCAGAGCTCCATTGATATTCCGAACCTCATCGAGGTTCAGCGCAAATCCTATCAGCGATTCTTGCAGATGGATTTGCTGCCGAGCGAGCGCGAGGACGCGGGCTTGCAGTCTGTATTCAGCTCCGTGTTCCCCATCCAGGATTTCCGCGGACTCTCGCAACTGGATTTCGTTGATTACGCCATCGGCAACTGGGAATGCAAATGCGGCAACCTGAAAGGGCTGCACCATTTGCGCGCGACGTGCCGGAATTGCGGCGCCTCGGTGGTCACGAACCCCTACCAGACGGGCGACGTGATCTGCACGAAGTGCGGCACGTTCAACAAAAACACCCCGACCTTTTGCAACAAGTGCGGCGACCCCGTCGGCATGCAGCTCAAGTACGACGTAAACGAGTGCCAGGAGCGCGGCATGACGTATTCCGCGCCGCTCAAGGTCACTATCCGCCTCACGATCTACGATAAGGACCCGGACACAGGCGCGAAAAACATCCGCGACATCAAGGAGCAGGAAGTTTTCTTCGGCGATATCCCCTTGATGACGGATAACGGCACGTTCGTGATTAACGGCACCGAGCGCGTCATCGTCAGCCAGTTGCACCGCTCGCCCGGCGTGTTCTACGAGAACGCGAACAATCGCACCTATTTCCTTGGCAAGATTATTCCTTACCGCGGCTCGTGGGTGGAATTCGAGTACGACACGAAGAACCTGCTCTACGTGCGCATTGACCGCAAGCGCAAATTCCTGGGCTCGATCTTTCTGCGCGCGCTGGGCATGAAGTCAAACGAAGAAATTCTGCGCACGTTCTATCAGGTCGAGCGCATCGCGCTGCGCGATGGCGAGCTCTACTGGAATATTTCCGAAGGCTTGATGGACCGCAAGCTCTCGCGTGAAATCAAGCACCCAAAGAGCGATGATGTAATCGTCGCCGCGCACAAACGCATCACCGAAGCTCTCTACAAGGAAATGGTGAAGGCGCGCGTCGCGCAGGCTGCCGTCACCTTTGCCGATCTCGAAGGCGCCTACACCGTCGGAGACCTGGTTAACCGCCAGACCGGCGAAGTGCTGGTGGAAGCCAACAGGCCGATGACGGCTGAGCTTTACGCCGCTGTCGCCGAGGCGGGCATTACCGAAGTGGATGTGTTCTTCCCCGAGCGCGACGAAATCGGCGTTGTACTGAGCCGCACGCTCGATAAGGACGCCATCCGCTCGCCGCGCGAAGCGCTCATCGAAATTTATCGCAAGCTGCGTCCGGGAGATCCGCCGACGCTCGAAACCGCCACGGCGCTTTTCAACGGAATGTTCTTCGACCCGCGGAAATATGATTTCAGCAGAGTGGGCCGGCTGAAATTCAATATCAAGCTGGGCCTGGAAACTCCGCTCGAAACGCGCACGCTCGATGCCAGCGACTTCGTCGCCTCCATCCGTTACCTGCTGAAGCTGCGGAAGAACATCGGCACGGTGGACGACATCGATCACCTCGGCAATCGGCGCGTCCGCGCGGTGGGCGAGTTGCTCGAAAACCAGTTCCGCATCGGCCTGGTCCGCATGGAACGCGCCATAAAGGAAAAGATGTCCGTTTACCAGGAAATGTCCACGGCCATGCCGCACGACCTGGTGAACGCGAAACCCGTGATGGCGGCGATCCGCGAATTTTTCGGCAGTTCGCAGCTCAGCCAGTTCATGGATCAAACCAATCCGCTTTCCGAAATCACGCACAAGCGGCGTCTTTCGGCTCTTGGGCCTGGCGGACTTTCGCGCGAGCGCGCGGGGTTCGAGGTGCGCGACGTTCACCCCACGCACTACGGCCGCATTTGCCCGATTGAAACGCCGGAAGGCCCGAACATCGGCTTGATCAGCTCGCTTTCCAGCTACGCGCGCATCAATGAATTTGGATTTATTGAATCGCCTTACCGCAAGGTAAAAGGCGGCCGCGTGCTGGATTACGTGCAGATTCTCAACGCCGGCGACAGCGAATTCAAAGTCGGCGACACGGTCGAGCGCGACAAAGTGGAAGGCGTGAATGACGAATTGAAGCGCAAGCGCGTGACCTACGAGCCGCATTGTTTCTATCTTTCCGCCTGGGAAGAAGACCGGTACGTCGTGGCGCAGGCCAACGTGCCTCTCGAAACAAGCGGGAAAATCGTGGCCGAACTGGTGAACTGCCGCCAGGCGGGCAACTTCGTTCTAAAACATCGTGATGAAGTGGACTACATTGACGTTTCGCCGAAGCAGCTCGTCAGCGTGGCCGCGAGTTTGATTCCCTTCCTCGAGAACGATGACGCGAACCGCGCATTGATGGGCTCGAACATGCAACGCCAGGCCGTGCCGCTCATCCGCGGCGAAGCGCCGCTGGTTGGCACGGGAATGGAACGCGTTACGGCTCGCGATTCCGGAGCTGTTGTTTTGTGCCGCCGCGAAGGCATCGTGGATCAGGTGGACTCCGAGCGCATCATTGTGCGCGTGGAATCCGACCACTCCGGCGTGCTCAGCCGTGAGGTTGGCGCGGATATCTACCAGCTCACAAAGTTCAAGCGCTCCAACCAGAACACCTGCATCAGCCAAAAACCGCTGGTGCGCGTGGGCGATCGCGTGAAACAGGCTCAGGTGCTTGCCGATGGTCCTTGCACCGACCGCGGCGAACTCGCGCTGGGCCGCAACGTCCTCGTCGCGTTCGTGCCGTGGCGCGGATATAACTTTGAAGACGCCATCCTGGTAAGCGAAAAGCTTGTTAAGGATGACTACTACACCTCCATCCACATCGAGGAATACGAAATCGAAGCCCGCGACACGAAGCTTGGGCCCGAAGAAATCACGCGGGATATTCCCAACATCAGCGAAACGTTCCTGCGCAATCTGGACGAAAGCGGCGTCATCCGCATCGGCGCAACCGTCCGGCCTGGAGACATCCTGGTCGGCAAGGTTACGCCCAAGGGCGAAACCACGCTGACGCCGGAAGAAAAGCTGCTGCGCGCCATCTTCGGTGAAAAGGCCGGCGATGTCCGCGATGCTTCACTCTATTGCCCGCCGGGCATCGAAGGCACCGTGGTGGACGTGAAGATCTTCTGCCGCAAGGGCGCCGAGAAAGACGAACGGCACCGCGCCATCGAAGCCGAGCAGGTGTTCAAGCTGGAAAAGAACCTCGCGGACGAAATCCGCATTCTGACGGACGAGCGGTTGAAGCGTCTTTCCGATTTGTTGGGCGAACAGAAACTCGTCGCCGACCTGCACGACGAAAAGACCAACAAGAAACTGCTTACCAAGGGCACGGATCTCACGCGGGACATCATCGAAAAAATTTCCACCAGGAACCTGAAGCGCCTGCGCTTGAATGACAAGGATCCCCTGCTCATCGAGAAGATTGATGAGATCGAGGAAATGACCTCGCGCCAGATTGACGTGCTCCGCAAGATCACGGAAGAGCGCAAGGACAAACTCAAGAAGGGCGATGAACTGCCTCCGGGCGTTATCAAGCTCGTGAAGTGCTACATCGCGATGAAGCGCAAGCTTTCAGTCGGAGACAAGATGGCCGGCCGCCACGGCAACAAGGGCGTCATTGCCAGGATCGTGCCCGAAGAAGACATGCCCTATCTGCCGGACGGTACGCCGGTGGAAATCGTATTGAATCCCCTCGGCGTGCCTTCCCGTATGAACGTGGGCCAGATTTTGGAAACCCATCTGGGCTGGGCGTCGAAGGAACTGGGACGGGCGCTTGCGCGCCTGCTGGACCGCGACGTCAGAGCGGAACAAGTGCGCAAGTGGCTCAAGGAAGTTTTTGGTGACACGGGAGTCTGGCGCAATATGTCCAGCCTGAGCGACGACGAAATGCTCGATCTGGCCGGCGCTTTCCGCGAAGGCATTCCCTTTGCCACGCCGGTATTCGACGGCGCTCGCGAAGTCGAAATCCGGCATTTGCTCGAGCAAGCGGGGCTGCCGTCCGCCGGCAAGATCACGCTCTTCGACGGTATGACCGGAGACACTTTCGCGCAGAACGTCACCGTCGGCTACATCTACATGCTGAAGCTTTCGCACCTTGTCGATGACAAGATCCACGCGCGCTCGATTGGGCCCTATTCGCTCATCACGCAGCAGCCCTTGGGTGGCAAGGCGCAGTTCGGCGGCCAGCGGTTCGGAGAAATGGAAGTCTGGGCTTTGGAAGCCTATGGCGCCGCGCACATTCTGCAGGAGCTTTTGACCTGCAAGTCGGACGACGTGTATGGCCGCGCGAAGATTTACGAGGCGATCGTGAAGGGTGAGCCGGGCATTGAGCCAGGCGTGCCTGAATCGTTCAACGTTCTCGTTCGTGAGTTGCAGTCGCTCTGTCTGGATGTCGAGCTCATGAAGCGCCAGCAGAAGCCGGTCACGAGCGAAGCGGCCGACTAAGAGTTTTTTGTTTTCTTATTCTTAACGCAGGGAGCGCCCTTTTTTACTGGGACGCTCCGGGCAGCGAAAATCGGGTTTATTGCTCCCCGGGAAACCGGGGATGCCCGGAGGACCAACCGCCTCCGGGAGAAGGAGTCAACCTTGTACCGCAGCAGCCCTTATGACCGCGCCAGTTTAATTGCAGATTTCGATTCGATTCGCATCAGTCTGGCCAGCCCCGAGCGCATCCGTTCCTGGTCGCACGGGGAAGTTACAAAGCCGGAAACCATCAATTACCGCACGTTCAAACCTGAACGCGACGGCCTGTTCTGCGCCAAGATTTTCGGGCCGGTAACGGACTGGGAATGTTTGTGCGGAAAATACAAGCGCATGAAGCATCGCGGAGTGATCTGCGATAAGTGCGGCGTCGAAGTCACCCTCAGCAAAGTGCGCCGCGAGCGCTTGGGACACATCGAACTGGCTTCGCCCTGTTCTCACGTGTGGTTCTTCAAGGGATTGCCATCGCGCATCGGCAACCTTCTGGATATCACCATGCGCGACCTCGAACGCATTCTCTATTTTGAAGGTTACGTCGTCGTGGATGCCGGAGACGTGCCGGGCATCAAGCAGCGCGACATGCTTCCCGAGGAAAAATACCGCGAGCTGGCGAAGGAATATCCCGGCCAATTCGTCGCCAGAATGGGTGCCGAAGCGATCAAGGAACTTTTGAAGATTGTTGACGTCGAAAAACTCAGCGATGAGTTGCGCGATAAAATGAAGAACGACCAGAGCCTGCAGAAGCGAATCAAATTCGCCAAGCGGCTCAAGGTCATTGAAGCATTCCGCAAGAGCGGCAACAAGCCCGAATGGCTGATTCTGGACGTGATTCCGGTATTGCCGCCGGAATTGCGGCCCCTCGTGCCTCTCGACGGCGGGCGCTTTGCTACATCCGACCTGAACGATCTTTATCGGCGCGTCATCAACCGCAACAACCGCTTGAAGAAACTGATGGAGTTGCACGCGCCAGACGTAATCGTGCGCAATGAAAAGCGCATGCTGCAGGAAGCGGTGGACGCGCTGTTTGATAACGGACGCCGCGGCCGCGTGCTGCGCGGCACGAACAACCGGCCCCTCAAGTCGCTTTCCGATACACTCAAGGGCAAGCAGGGCCGCTTCCGCCAGAACCTCCTGGGCAAGCGTGTGGATTATTCCGGCCGTTCGGTCATCGTCGTCGGGCCGGAACTGAAACTCCACCAGTGCGGTCTGCCGAAGAAAATGGCGCTCGAGCTCTTCAAGCCTTTCATCTATCACCGGCTGGAAGCCAGCGGTCACTGCACAACCATCAAGCAAGCCAAGGAAATGGTCGAGCAGCAGGACCCAATCGTTTGGGACATCCTGGAAGAAGTGATCCGCGAGCACCCCGTGCTCCTAAACCGCGCACCCACGCTTCACCGGTTGGGCATTCAGGCGTTCGAACCCGTTCTGGTCGAAGGCAAAGCGATTCGCATTCATCCGCTTGTCTGCACGGCGTTCAATGCGGACTTCGACGGCGATCAGATGGCCGTGCATATTCCGCTTTCGCCCGAGGCGCAGATTGAAGCCTCCGTGCTGATGCTCGCTTCGCGCAACGTTCTTTCGCCGGCCAACGGCCTGCCTCTCGTTGTGCCGACGCAGGACATGATTCTGGGCATCTACTATCTGACCAAGTCCAAGCCCGGCGCGAAGGGCGAAGGCCGCGCGTTCAGTTCCGTCGAGGAAATCGTTTTGGCGCTGGAAGCCACCGAGGTCGAACTGCTGACCCCGGTGCGGTTGCGTTACACCGGCGAAGTCATTGATCTCACAACTGCCTACGACGACCAGGACGTCGTGCATACCGATGTGATCAAGTTGGAAAAGCAGTTCCTGAACACTACGGTGGGCCGCGCGATCTTCAACGATAGCTTGCCCAAGGGCACTCCTTTCGTAAATGGTTTGCTCAAGAAGAAAGGCGTCCAGCAACTCGTCCACTACGTCTACCTGCGTTATGGAATCGAGCGCACCGTGGTGATGCTCGATGAGTTGAAGGAACTCGGCTTCCTGTATGCCACCAAGTCCGGCATTTCCATCGGCATCGACGATATGGTCATCCCCGGCGATAAATCCAAACTCGTGGAAGCCGCCGAGCGTGAAGTCGTGAAGGTGCAGGAGCAATATCACGACGGCGCGATCACCAACGGCGAGCGTTACAACAAAGTCATAGACATTTGGGGCAAAGTGACCGAACGCGTGGCCGACGAAATGTTCAAAGCGCTCGAACAGCAGGATAAAGAAGGCATCATCAACCCCATTTACGTCATGGCGGACTCGGGCTCCCGCGGATCGAAGCAGCAGATCCGGCAGCTTTCCGGCATGCGCGGATTGATGGCCAAGCCTTCGGGCGAGGTTATCGAAACACCCATCACTTCGAACTTCCGCGAAGGCCTGGACGTGTTGCAGTACTTCATCTCCACGCACGGCGCTCGTAAGGGCTTGGCGGATACCGCGCTGAAGACGGCCGATTCCGGCTACCTGACCCGACGGTTGGTGGACGTGGCACAGGACGTGATCATCACGGAGATGGATTGCGGCACAACCGACGGCATCTACGTCGAACCAATCCTCGAACAGGGCAAGAAGGAAGTTGAGCCTCTGCGCGATCGCGTGGTGGGCCGCGTTTCTCTCGATCGGATCAAGGATTTCGAGGGCAACGTGATCGTCGAAATCAACCAGGAAATCAGCGAAGAGCTGGCCAACTCCATTCAGGCGGCCGGCGTTATGCGGGTGAAAATCCGCTCGGTGCTCACCTGCGAATCCCGCCGCGGAGTTTGCGCGCGCTGCTACGGCCGAAATCTGGCCAGCGGCCGCACCGTGGAAATGGGCGAAGCGGTGGGCGTCATCGGAGCGCAGTCCATCGGCGAGCCGGGCACACAGCTCACCATGCGCACCTTCCATATCGGCGGCACGGCGAGCCGAGTGGCCGAGCAATCCGAACTCGAGGCGCGCAGCCCCGGCTTTGCAAAGTATGCGGACCTCAAACACGTCGGAGGGCGCGGCGGCACGACCATCGTGATGAACCGCGGTGGACATGTCCTCGTCTTGGACGAAAAGGGCCGCGAGAAAGAACGCCACGAAGTGCCGTACGGCGCTCGTTTGCTGGTCGAAGAAGGACAGGCCGTTCATCTCGGCCAGAAGATGGCGGAATGGGATCCCTACACTTTCTCCATCCTCACCGAGGTCGGCGGCTCCGTTCAATTCAAGGATCTGCAACCCGGCATCACCATTGAAGAACAGGTGGACGAGGTTACGGGCCTGGCGCAGAACGTCGTTATGCTTCCGCCGGAAGACGAAAAACACCAGCCGACGGTCCTGATCCGCGATTCAGCGGGACGCGTAAGGAAGAAGTACCTGATGCCTTCGCGCGCGCACTTGATGGTTACCGACGGCTTTGACGTGATGCCGGGTGACGTGCTCGCGAAGATCCCCCGGGAATCGACCAAGACAAAGGACATCACCGGCGGTTTGCCGCGCGTCGTCGAGCTGTTCGAAACGCGCAAGCCGAAGGATCCCGCCGTCATCAGTGAAATTGATGGCGTCGTGAAATACGGAGAAATCAGCAAGGGCCTGCGCAAAATTTACGTCGAAAGCGAAGACGGCAAAACGCAAAAAGAATATTCCGTCCCGCGCGGCGTGCATATCCAGGTGCAGGAAGGCGAACGAGTCAAGGCAGGCGAGCCGCTGATTGACGGCCCGCTAAACCCGCATGACATTCTTGCCGTGCTCGGCGAACGATTCACACAGGCCTACCTGGTGAACGCCATTCAGGAGGTCTACCGCCTGCAGGGCGTCAACATCAATGACAAACATATCGAAACCATCGTCCGGCAGATGATGCGCTGGGTGAAGGTGGAAGATGTCGGCGATACAACGCTTCTGCTCGAGGAGCAGGTGGATAAGTTCCGCTTCCGCGAGGAAAATGACCGCGTGCTCGCCAATGGCGAACGCCCCGCGACGGGCCGTCCGCTGCTGCTCGGCATCACCAAGGCGTCGCTTTCCACCGATTCGTTCATTTCGGCGGCGAGTTTTCAGGAAACCACGCGCGTGCTCACGGAAGCTGCCGTGGCCGGAAAAGTGGATTACCTCAGGGGCCTCAAGGAAAACGTCATCATGGGCCGCCTGATTCCCGCCGGCACGGGGCTCGAATGGTACCGCAACATCCAGTTGCTCACGGAAGTGCCCGAGCCTCTTCCGCAGGAAATCACGGCCACGCCGGATCTTTCGCCGGAAGAAGCCGCGGCGCTCGACTTCCTGCGCAAGGACGCGAATGGCGGCGCAATAGCCGAAGGCTAAGGCGGCAAACTCGACCTAACCTCATCACAAGCAAACGGCCCGGCTGCCAATGGCATCCGGGCCGTTTTCATTTTTGGATCTAGATTCACTGAAGAACGCCGGTCTCGCATTACGACCAGGAAATCTGTGCCCTACTTTGGCTTTGTCGCACTTCTGGCGGCGCGGTCCACGCCAAAATCCCACACAAAAGGATTCAGAACATCCGGGATGACGAGGGTTAGCACGTATTCCCCTGGGTCGACAGGCTGCGCAATCGTAAAGCGATAGACGTCTTTGGCGACCTCCCACCGGAGAAGCTTGATGTCCTTCCGATTCTCGTTGTTCTCGCCCACGATATTTGTGCTGATTGTTTCCACCACTCGCACTTCGCCCTTTTCCGTCGCGCGAATCATTGCGATTTCCGGCTCATCATCGCCGGGCGGAATGCGGAAATAAAACTCCAGTTCTCCCGCGGGCAATCGGATCGCCGCATGTTTTCCCTTCACTTCCATGTAGTGGCGTGTGGGAATCAACGCCGGCACGCCCGAAACGATTTTTTCCGCTACCCGGCCTTTATCAATCTTGATCTCCGTCTTATTTTCTTTCAGGACTGTGACCGTTTTCCCGTCGAGCACAAACATCCCCCGGTCCTCGGGCAGTATCACGCCGGGCCCGATCTCCAGGCTGGCGTCAACATCGAGCACTTCTATGGCATTCTGGTTGGTCTCGCGCGTGCGAACCTTTGCCGCAAAGTCCTGTTGCTGGCGCGCCTCATCGGCTTCGGCTTTTGCCGTGGCGTCCCAGTCCACAAGGGAAGCTGGAATCTCCTCCCAGAGGGAGCGCTCAACGCTGTAGTAGCGCACGGTCTCTCCCTGACGTTCGTAGCTGCGCACGAGTTGGAACGTGCCGTCCTTCAAACAAAGTTTTTTGCCGCGCGGAAGAAATGATCCGCCCGCCTGCGCGTCCTTATCAGCCGATGAATTATCCTTCTGTTGCGCCGGCGGAGCTTGCTGCTGAGAAGGAGGCGCTTGCTGCTGCGCCAAAAGCATTCCGGCCGGCGCCATGGCCAATACCAGCCAGCCGGAGATGCGCAAAATTCGATGGTGTGCTCTGGTTTTCACTTGTCTGACGCCGTTAACAAAATGCTCGTAACCCGGCACCCGCAATACCGTCTTCGAAATAGGATGCCATGTTCGTGCCGCAGGTTTTGCCGTATGCCAGACCCGGGCAGCTTCGCCCGAGCATCCTCGTGCTTCCCATAATACTCTTTGAGATTAGATCCCGTGGAGGTTTATGGGCAACCACGCGGCACAGCCGTTCTATAGGTCCGATTGGTTCGATACCTTCGATGGGTACGTTGGCCGCTGGCCTACGCTGTGGTAGATTGCGCTCACGATCTCACACCGGAAATGTTCACTTGGGAGGCTGAATGGAACGCTCGATTCGTATACCAGTGTCGCGAACGGCGGCCCTGATCATCTTGCTTGTGGCCGTAGCCGCCATGGCCGCATCCACACCCGCGCAGTCACAATCATTCAACATCGTCAAGGTGGCGAATGACGTCTATGCGGCCATCGGGCAAAACGGCGTCTTCGGCAACGGCTCTTTCATTGTGACGCAGGACTACGTCGTCGTGGTGGATACCCAGTTGCGCCCCACCTGGGCGCGTGACATGATCTCCGAAATCAAAAAAGTTACCGACAAGCCCGTGCGCTACGTCATCAACACGCACTGGCACAGCGACCATACGCTCGGAAATCAGGCCTACGTCGCCGCATATGGCCCCACTGTGGAATTCATCGGCCAGAGCAACACGCGCGAGGATCTGGTCGCCAAAGGCGTTCCCAATCTCCAGGTGCAGCTCAATCAGGCCGTTCCGGACAACATTGCCCGGCTCCAAAAGCAGCTCGCCGACGGCAAGGATGCGCGCGGCAACGCGCTCACCGCTGACGCCCGCACCGCCCTCGAATTCCAACTCAGTTTGCAGCAAGCCTACCTTGCCGAACTGCCCCAAGTTCATATCGTGCCCTCCACCATCACATATGAAAACGAAATGTCCATCCATGCACCCGATAAGGAAATTCGCCTCTATCACTTTTCCTATGCTCATACGCGCGGCGACACGGTGGTCTACCTGCCCAAGGAAAAAGTGATTATCACCGGCGATTTGCTCACTAACGGCATTCCCAACACGCGCACTTCCTATCCTGTGGAATGGATCACAACGCTGGAAGGGATGGACAAGCTCGATTGGACCACCGCCATCCCTGGCCACGGCGACGTGCAGCAAGGCAAAACGCAGCTCGAAACCCTGCTGGCCTATTGGAAAGACGTGGTGGCGGGAGTCCGGGCCGCCGTCGCGAAAGGTTTGACGCTTGACCAGACGCAGTCGGCCATTGACTTAACAAAGTACCGCGCGAGCTTCCCTAATTTCGACGCGTCGAACCCACTGGCAATCGAGCGCACGTGGACTGAACTGACAGGCAAGCCAATGGAATAGACGGCGGGATTTTTTTCGCTTCCACCAAAAAGAAAAATGGCGTTCCGAAGAAATCCAGAACGCCGATTGATTCAACCGCGGCAGGGGAGTCAGATTCTTAGTGATCAAATCTCGGATAAAGAACCGTGAGCACCATCAGGTCAGACAGTGTAAACAGCAACCGCTCGGCCTGCTGGCCGGCTGCTTCGGCGGCGCGTTCCAGAAAACCCAAATGCCGGCTGCGCGCCAAATCGCGCAAATCGGACAAGCCGATTCCCGTTAAGAGGGAAACCTCTTCGTCCGTAAAGAGCTTTTGACTTGACCTGACCTTAACCACTGCGTTTTCTCCGTCTCGCTAAAATACTTTGATGCTGCTGGAATAATAAAGGCAGCACGAATTCCCTGCAATAGTTCTTCCGTTCTAGTAGCCAATGAGTCAAAAGGACTAGAAGTCGCTAATTCATTCCATGGAAAGCAATTAGCAAAAGATGAGGTCGCATGCGCTCACAAGAACTCCGGCGGGTGGTGTCTGGAAGAGGGAAAAATCTACAGATTTCTGGACAAAGTTACAATTTTATCCTTACACTAAATGAAGAACGTCCTTGTTTTCTTCAAGGCACATCTGAAATCAGCTCTGCGCGAACGTTTGCTCGAACGCATAAGCAAGTTGCAGTACCCGCGCCTCGTCGTAGTGCCTTCCGAAAATCTGCAATCCCACTGGAAGCCCTTCAGGCGTGTTCCCGCACGGAACCGAGATCCCCGGAACCCCGGCCAAAGATCCTGTAACTGTATATATATCAGCTAGATACATCGCCAGCGGATCCTCGGTTCTCTCTCCCAATGGAAACGCAGGCACGGGCGAAGTCGGCGTAACAATCGCATCCACCTTCTCAAACGCCTCCCTGAAATCCTGCGCAATCAGCGCGCGCACCTGCTGTCCCTTGCGGTAGTAGGCATCGTAATAACCCGCGGAAAGGACGTACGTTCCCAGCATGATGCGCCGCTTCACTTCAGGCCCGAACCCAGTGCCACGTGTCTTGCGGTACATCTCCATAAGCGTCCCAGCCGGCACGCGCAATCCGTATCTCACGCCGTCATACCGCGCCAAATTCGAACTCGCCTCCGCCGTGGCGATGATGTAGTACACCGCAATCGCGTACGCTGTGTGCGGCATCTGTAGCTCAACCAATTTGCATCCTTGTTTTTCCAACGTGCCGATCGCCGCTTCCACATTTTGGCGCACTGACGGATCCATTCCAGGGCCAAAATACTCCCGCGGGATGCCGATCCGAATGCCTGCGATTGGCTTCTCCAACGTCGCTCCATAGTCGGCCACCGGAACAGCGGCGGAGGTGGAATCGTGTGCATCACGCCCCGCGATGACTTCCATCACCGTGGCCGTATCTCGGACATTTGTTGCAAATGGCCCAATCCGGTCAAGTGATGACGCGAACGCGATGAGACCATAGCGCGAAACGCGCCCATACGTTGGCATCATCGCCGGAATCCCGCAAAACGCGCCCGGCTGCCGAATCGAGCCGCCGGTGTCCGTGCCTAGCGCCGCCACGGCCAGCCCTGCCGCCACGGCTGCGGCCGATCCGCCGCTCGAGCCGCCCGGCACGCGATCCAGCGCCACCGGATTGCGCACGGGCCCGTACGCGGAATTCTCATTCGAGCTGCCCATCGCGAATTCGTCGCAATTTGTTTTGCCGAGCAGCACGGCCCCCGCGGATTCCAGCCGTTCGACGGCTGTCGCATCATAGGGTGGAACGTAATTCTCCAAAATGCGCGACCCGCACGTAGTCGTTACACCGCGCGTGCTGATCACATCCTTAATCGCCATGGGAACGCCCGCCAGCGGCGGCAGACTTTCGCCGCGCGCAATCAAGCTATCTACCCGGTCCGCCTGGGCATAGGCTCTATCGGGCGAAAGCGCCAGAAATGCATTCAAACGCGGATTCTCCTTTGCGATCCGCGCAAGATAATCCTGCGCGAGCTCGCGCGCCGAAATACGTTTTGCCGCAAGCGCAGCGCGGATCGTGCCGATCGTCCAGCGCTCGCCATCTGACGAATTGTGCGAAACCCCGCTCAACGTTCGATGACCTTCGGCACGCGAAAATAAGGCGCAGCCGCGTCCGGCGCCTGCTCAAGCACTTTGCCGGCTACATCGCACGGAACCACCAAATCCTCCCGCAGCATCGCGTTCGGATCGCTTGCCGCTCCGGAAGCATCTCCCGCGAGCACCTGCGCCATTGGCTCGACATTTGACGTATCCAACGCGTTCAGCTTGGCAATGTAATCAAGAATGGAATCAAGTTGCTGCTGATACTTGGCGACCTCCGCATCGCTCAGCTCCAGATGCGCCAGCTCCGCCACACGCAACACTTCTTCACGGCTGATTTTCATTCGCTACTCCACGAACTAAGTAAAGATAAGCACCAAGAATAGCACAGGGATCCGTCGAGCCTTGCGGCGCGGGCTTAGGAATTAAATAACAAAATACGAAGACCGGCGCCAGGGCAGGTCATCAAACGCGGCACTTCGGACCGTTTCTTAAACCGAAGACGCGCGGACCGTCGTAAGTGAAGATTTTTATTGACAGAAGTCAGCCCGACCGTTCAACCTCCGCCATCAAATAACTTCAGCGATTATTGTAAGGAGCGAGACATGTTGATGCACCGTACGCCACGATCCGCGAGGCTCGCTGTTCGCATTGCTCTCGTTTTGGCCGGCGTCTTGCTCCTAAATCCGGCTGGCGCCATGACGGAACCCGCGCTGTCGTTTGCATCACCTGATAGCTCTCTACCGACCGGACTCGTTGTAGTTATAGAGAACAAGCCGCAAGAGGCTCGAGGATTGGATCTACGCGCGCTGAATAATTCCTACATGAGTGGCGTCGCGTTTCAGATCCGTTGGCGCGATATCGAGCCGCTCCAAGGAAAACCGGATTGGTCAAGGCTGGATCAACTTTTCGCTGGTGCGGAATCATCCAAGAAATGGGTGCAACTCCTCATCTTTCCCGGCTTCTTTTCTCCCACGTGGGCGCTGGAAGGCGTAAAGACCGAGCAGTTCGCAATTCAATACGGACCCGGCAAAGGCGTATTTGAAACGCTTCCGATGCCGTGGGACAAGGTTTACCTTAACCGTTGGTTCGCATTTCTGAAGCAACTGAGCGACAGATACGGAAAGTCTCCCACTTTTAGAGTGATCGCGGCTGACGGACCAACATCGGTCTCCGCGGAATTCACACTGCCAAGTACGCAAGAGGATACCAATTTGTGGCTCCGGGACTCTTACACGCCGCGCAAATATATTGCCGCATGGCATGACGTCTTCCAAGTTTATGCCGCCGACTTTCCCAACCAATACATTTCTCTTTCCATGGGATTCGGACTCAATATTAATGACCAGGGCAGAAGGGATCCTCGAGAACATTTGATCACCAGACAAGCGATCATTGACGAGGCAATGAGTGTCCTCGGGCGCCGATTTGTGCTTCAGTTTAGCAATCTAGATGGAAATCCAGGCGGGGGCCGCGGTCCACAGGGCGTCGATCTTGTGATCAGTTATAACGGACGTATTATTACCGGTTTTCAATTGCGCACCTCTTGCGAACGCAACAGCGGAGACATGGGCGCTGAAGGAGATCCCCCGCTCGCATTGAGAAAATCAATTGACAAAGGGATGGTCCCGAACGCCGCCGGTAAGGCTGTAAATTATCTGGAAATCTACGAACCCGACGTACTTGCGGACGACATGCAACCAGTCCTTCGTTATGGAGCGTCGCTATTCGGGCGATAACAGCCTCATGGAGCAATCGTTCGTAGAAGACAAAAACTGGGAACGCCCTGCGTCATGACCAATTTTACTGCGTAGCATTCGTGCGGCGCGCAAACTTCGTAGAAATATAATCATCCACCAGCGCCTGAAACGCGCGCGAAAGCTCATCGTAGTCGCCCTGCAGCGTGGTGAAATGCTGTCCATCTATATAAACCGGGCAGCGCGGCTCTTCACCGGTTCCCGGCAGACTGATCCCGATGTTGGCGGCCTTCGATTCGCCGGGACCGTTCACGATGCAGCCCATCACGGCCAGCTTCATTTCCTCGACGCCTTCATATTGCTTCTTCCACACCGGCATTTGATCGCGGATGTACCCTTGAATGCTCTCTGCTAACTCCTGAAAAGTTTCGCTTGTCGTGCGCCCGCAACCGGGGCACGCCGTAACACTCGGAGCGAAGCTGCGCAGTCCCAGCGCCTGCAACAATTCGCACGCCGCGTAAACTTCCTCGCGCCGGTCGCCGCCGGGCTTCGGCGTCAACGAAATCCGAATCGTGTCGCCAATTCCCTCGTGCAGCAAAATCCCCATCGCCGCGGAAGACCACACCGATCCCTTCAGCCCCATCCCTGCTTCCGTCAGCCCAAGATGCAGCGGCTGCTGCGTCTTCGCGGAAAGATCGCGATAAATCGTAATCAAGTCCAGCGGCCGCGAAGTCTTGCACGAAATAATAATCTGATCGTTGCGCAGGCCGCATTGCAGCGCCAGCTCGGTTGATTCCACCGCCGAAATCACCATGCATTCGTTGATGATTTCTTCCGAAGTGAAGCCGAAATCGCCGTCGGTGTTTTCCTGCATCTTGCGCATCACCAGCTCTTGATTCAGCGAGCCGCCATTCACGCCGATGCGCACCGGCTTGCCGTGATCTCGCGCGATATTGCATATCGTGGAAAATTGCTCGTCGCGGCGCTTCCCCGCGCCAACATTGCCGGGATTGATGCGGTACTTGTCCAGCGCGTCCGCGCATTTCGGATATTGCCGCAGCAGGACGTGCCCGTTGTAGTGGAAGTCCCCGATAATTGGCGCATTGCACCCGGCGTCCAGCAGCCTCTGCTTAATTTCAGGCACCGCCGCGGCCGCTTCTGGCACGTTCACCGTGATGCGCACCAGCTCCGATCCCGCCTGCGCCAGCTCCAGGCACTGCTGAAAAGTTGACGCCACATCCGCTGTGTCCGTGTTCGTCATGGATTGCACGACAACGGGCGCGCCTCCGCCAACCAAAATATGCCCAACTTTTACGCCGTAGGTTTTCTTTCGCGGAATGCTCGAAATATGCGCCGCAACGCCTGCGGCAAACCGCGGCGTGCCGTTGCCTGCGGCAGCGCCTTTCTCCGATATGCGCACGAGTGGTATTTCGGGATTCATCATTCTTGCCAATGAGCCTGCCAACGGGAATCTCCATTATATCGCGGAAAGGCGGCGCCCGCTCGCCAAGGCGGCAAACAAAGCACATTTGCTCCCAAACGCAAACCGGGCCCAGCCGTTCGCGCGCTGGGCCCGGAAAATACGTCGCTGGAGAGTAGTTGCGGTCACAGATTGATGCTGATTACGTCCGCCACATGCCAGTCCCGCCTATCCACCAAAATTACGTTGCCGCCGATCACATAATAGGCAAAGTGTGGCGGAGGAGGGGGCAATTCAGCATACAAATCAGCCGGTAATGGATGCATGCGATGGCGCCAGCCTGCGTCCAGCACGAATCCTACCCGCAGACGCGGCGCCCAGCCCTCAGGAAGCCGGTCTTCAGCCCGGAATCCGATTACCGGATGGTCGTGGTGATTTCCCCACCACCCGTTCACGACCGTGTGTTCGTGATCATCAAACGCTGGATGCTTTGCATCCCAATGATGTTCGTGATGATCCTGTGCGAATGCGGGACCGCCAGCGCACATCAGAAGCGCCGCAGCAGCAAATACAGCCAGAAAAAAGCGTGTCTTCATAGTTTCTCCTCGTTTTTTTGACCGCCGTACCACTGCCACATTTTAGCGGCAAACGGAAAGCACGCCATTAAGAGTTTAACCGTAGAAATCGATAATATTTGCTGTAGATATTCAGGGCCAGGCGTCGGGCGGATTCCCTTCCGCGCGCGGCGAGGCTGGATCGTTCATCAGCAATGCCGGTGAAACAATCTATCAATTGTAAAAACAATGCCCAAAAACAAAACCGGACCCAGCGCTGAACGTGCCGGGTCCGGAAATGACGCATGAATCCTGCGATTCGCCAATTAAATCTCGATGTGGATCACATCCGCCACGTGCCAGTCGCGTCTGTCCACCAGTATTACGTGCCCGCCAACCACGTAGTAGGTGAAATGCGGTGGAGGCGGCGGCAAATCGACAAGAAGATCGTGTGGCACCGGATACAGCCGGTGACGCCAGCCGGCATCCAGCACGAATCCTACTTGCAACCGCGGTTCCCAGCCCGCGGGAAGCCGGTCTTCTACCCGGAATCCGATCGCCGGATGGTCGCGATGAGCTGCCCACCATCCATTCACGACCACGTGCTCGTGATCGTCAAACATAGGATGATGTTCGTCCCAATGATGTTCATGTCGTTCTTGCGCATATGCTGCTCCGGTCACGCAAATCAGAAGCGCCGCGGTAAGGGCGGTCAAGAACCAGCGTCTTTTCATGGTTTCTCCTCTTTTGTGATTGGCCGATACAGCCCATATTTTACGGTTATACAAAATACTCGCACGAAAGATTTAACCCTGAAAATGATTAAAAGTTACTGTGGACGTTTCCCTCAGATGGCGGGCGGAATCCCTTCACTTCGAGACTGGCGGCACTCCGGTCCAAGCGTGCTGGACGATCAACCATCCACCACCAGACTGTCCTCGCAAGACAATAAGATAATTCCCGCGCACATTCGTCCTCGCTCCTGCGGAATTTGTAAGCGTCTCCGTATAATTTCCACTGTCATAAGCCAGAGTGCCGGAAATTCCAGTTGAGAAGCTATGCAATGTGATATTCGCCGTGTGTGCGTCCATCGTATTCTTGAACAGAATGCGAATTGCCGCCTGGCCGGTTACGCGCTCACCTGTTGCCGGAAGGAACACCGCATCTGGCGCATACAGGGCCACGGTCTGATCGAGCTGTTTTGCATTCCAGTCCCGCGCCCAATCCTGGCTTACCTTGGCAACATTGTTTGGGACGGTAATCGGCGCCGCTCCTGCATCCACAAATCTCAATACTTTGCCCGTGGAATCAGGAATAGGTTGGACGGGCAAAGTGTTGACGGCTGCCGCCAATAACGAAACTACTAAAACAATGAGCAACCGATGAAACCTCATTTCTCACCTCCAGTGCGGCACAAATGTATTCTTCAGAGAGATGGCGGTCAATTCTCGCGACAACAGAGCTGGCTCCGACCTGCGTAGCGAAGCCCACTGAGTTCTAGCTATCATTCAAGAAGAATAGAAACAGGGACTTAGCCGTTCCTCCTGGATGTACCTGAGAGCCTGGCGATAGATCGCCCGTAGTGTTCCCTTATCAAGCTCAGAGTGGTCAGGGATGGTAAGGGTTTGTCTTTCACCGCCTGGCCCCATCCGCCGTAATTTGACGTGGCTTCCCCCGGCGAGCTTCCTCGATGAATCCGAACGAAGTAAAAATGGCAATTACATCCTTGCCCGAAAGAACCTTAAGCTTGGGCATGAGACGGCGCTTCGATTTCGATGCTTGTAAGAATAGACGGGTTCTCGGCTAATCCAAAGTTGGCGGGGTCTTCGCCTTCAAGCTGAAGCGCAATAGCTTCCTGAAGATTGCTGGCGAGTTCGTCCAGAGTTTTGCCCTGAGTAACCACAGGCAAATCAAGGCACTCCGCGACGAAATGCGAATCACCCCTATAGACGTGTACTTGAATGATTTTCTTCATACACTCATGGTAACTCGCTGGCGGCGGAAATCAAATGATTATGGTTACCCTTCCGTCCGTACGTTTCCCCAAAAAACTCGGAACCGGCTGCGCAACCGGCAGACTAGATTCAGTGTTCCGCTGCCTTGCGCTCCAGCCCAAGCTGATCCGCAACGCCCCGCATCGCCTCAATACAGAACGAAATATGCTCCGCCAGCGGAACGCCGAGTTCTTCGGCGCCCTTGCGCACGTCCTCGCGACTCACGCCTCGCGCAAACGCCTTGTCCTTCATTTTCCGCGTCACGGAATCAGTCTCCACTTCAAAGATAGTCTTTCCCGGTTTCACCAGCGAGCACGCCGTAAGAAATCCCGCCAGTTCGTCACAGGCAAAAAGCGTGCGGTCCAATGGGGTTTCCCGCACCACGCCCGTGTAATCCGCGTGCGCCAGAATTGCGTGAATCATTTCCTCGGGATACCCGCGCTCGCGCAGGATTTTCGACCCTTCGTAGGGATGCTCGGCATCGGGGCGATGTTCATTGTTCGGCCACCGTTCGTAGTCAAAGTCGTGCAGCAGCGCCGTCGTGCCCCAAAGCTCTTCATCCGCGCCGGCTTTGCGGGCATAGGCGCGAACGCAGGCTTCCACTGCCAGAGCGTGCTTGCGCAAGCTTTCATTCTGGGTGTACTCACACAGCAAACTCCATGCGGCGTCTCGGCTGGTGTTCATTCGCTTCCTTCCCGAATTGGGCTTTGCTCCATAGATTCAATAGCTTACCGCATTCTTTGGGTCTATTGGGGGGTTCTTGTGGTTTTTCAGGCATTCCAGAAATGGGAATCTGTTGAAATCTTCAAATTTCTCAAAAAAGTCCTTGACACGGAAGGGCCATGCCGCGACAATGCCTTTGCGCCTGTTTCTGTCTTCCTCCCCTAAAGGGTAGTTCCCCCTTCCGCAAGCCAGAAGAATCTGCGAGGATCCACCAGTGTCCGAAAACAACGGCACCAAGGGCTCTAATGAGCTCGATCGAGATGTAATACGCTGTAAGGCGTGTGGCTTGGTTCAGTACCGCACCAAGAATGACGTCTGCAGGCGCTGTCTGCACATGCTGCCGCCCAAGGTGGAATTTCTTATTCCTCCCCCCGTGCCGCAGGAGTTGCCAGGCGATGACCGGCAGCTTTTCGAGAAGTGGCCAAACCGCGAAACGGTGGAAAACATCGGACAGCGTATCCGGCAGCTTCGCGAATCGCGGGGCATGACGCAGAGCCAGTTGCAAGCTCGCTCGCGCGTCTCACGCTCCTATCTATCGCGCATCGAAAGTGGACAGATGACACCGAGCCTCGGAACGCTCGAAAAAATCTCCGAGGCGTTGGGAGTCGGGCTGAATCGCTTCTTCGTTCCGGAATCGAATGGCGAAGCGTTGCTCGAAGATCCTTTCATCCAGGGTCTGCGGCCGTTCCTTCGTCAGCTTGACTGGGAACAGTGGCAATCCATTTTGAAGCGTCTGGCGGCCATTAGCGATCACGTGGGTTCGGCGATCATAAGCCCAAACGCCGGCGTCATTAGGACCATGCCGCAGCCACAACCCGCGCGGATGATGGCGCCACCCATGCAGCGCCGCCCCACGCATAGCGTCGCCGTAGGTCAGCGCTAAGCCGGGCCGACGCTACAGCACAAATTAGCGTGATGCAAAGGCGGCACGCCTCGCTGCCCGGTGAACCCGGGTGGCGCGGCGCGCCGCCTTTATTTTTTTGAAATGGAATGTCACGCCGAAGGCTACTGCGTCTCGCGGCTCCCCATGCGCGCCAGGCTGATGGATGTCCCGCCGCCAAGCGTTCGTTTGAGCGACACAATCGTCGCCGATGGGCCGAGATCGGATGTGTACGCGATTTCGCCGGTTTCAACGCGGACCGAAAGGCCCTTCACAAGCATCTGCTTAGGACCCGGGCCTTCGCGCACAAAATCCTTGCCAAGCCGCTCGCCGTACCACGCATCCACCTTCTCGATGGGATCCGGCGTTGTGTAGTTTGCTCCGCTCACGCCTGTCTGATCCTCATTTGCCGTCGTGATTTGCACGCTCCCGCCCTTGCCCAGCGACGACGCGCCCGGATAGACAGGCACGCCCACGTCCACTGCATTTCCCGCCCGAATGGTCACCCCGCCCGGCGCGTGGATTTCCACATTGCCGCCACGGCCCACGTCGATGTGTGTACCCCGCAGCGCGTGCAGAATCATCATGCCGGCGAAAACCAGGCAGAAGAATACGATGCCCAATCCAGCGAGGACCCAAAGAAGAATGTTCTGTCGCGGCGGTGGCGCTTGCTGTGGCCCAGGACCAGGAATCGGATTGGGTGATGTGGACATAGTTCCTCCAGAGAATCTGTCTGCTGGTAGATACGCAAGAAGCCCCGCCGAAGTTCCTCCACCGGCGTAGATCTTCCATTGCCTCCGGCCGGTCCCTGGAATATTCTACCCCCGCTTCCGCCTAACCGATCCTTGGAGGAACCGAGTATGCTGCGTCGCTCATCTATTGTGCAATTGTTGCTCCTGGCCCTGATTCTCACCATTCTAGTTTTTCCTGGAAAACAGGGCTCCGCTGGCGCGCAGGCGCAACCTCCGGCGAATGGATATGACGCGCAATTCTTCAAGGGGCTCCGCTGGCGCAACATTGGGCCGAATCGTGGCGGACGTTCCATCGCATCGGCGGGAGTAGTCGGCCGTCCGAATGAATACTATTTTGGCGCAACCGGCGGTGGACTCTGGAAAACGACGGATGGTGGAGACACGTGGGCCCCCGTAACTGACGGTCAGCTTCACAGCTCGTCGGTTGGCGCCGTCGCGGTCTCCGAATCAAATCCCGACGTGGTCTACATCGGCATGGGCGAAGCTTGTTTGCGCGGCAACATCATGCAAGGGGATGGCGTTTACAAATCAACCGATGCTGGGAAGACCTGGCAGCACATGGGCCTTGAAAATACGCAGATCATCTCTCGAATTCGCATCAGCCCCTCCAATCCGGACATTGTGTATGTCGCGGCATTTGGACATCCCGCGGCGGCCAACAGCGACCGTGGCGTTTACAAATCAACGGACGGCGGAAAGACGTGGAAGAAAATATTGTTCCGCGACGGCAGAACGGGCGCCATTGACCTCGCCATGGATCGCAATAATTCCAATGTGCTCTACGCCGCGATGTGGGAAGCCTACCGCGTATCTTGGCAAGCATCCAGCGGCGGCCCCGGCAGCGGCCTTTTCAAGTCCACCGATGGGGGCGAGAATTGGACCGAGTTGACCAGGAATCCCGGAATGCCCAAGGGCATCATTGGGCGCATCGGCGTTGCTGTGGCAGGCACAGATTCCAGCCGCGTTTACGCGCTCGTCGAAGCGGAAGAGGGCGGCGTGTACCGCTCCGAAGATGGCGGAAAGACGTGGGCGAAGACCAATGATGACCGCAAGCTCCGGCAGCGCGCGTTTTATTACACTCACATTTTCGCTGACCCGCAGAACGCGGACACCGTCTATGCGCTCAACACGGGCGTTTACAAATCCTTGGATGGCGGAAAAACATTCAACATTACCTTGCGCCCGCCGCACGGCGACAATCACGATTTGTGGCTGGACCCTGCAAACCCGCGCCGTTTGATCGAAAGCAATGACGGCGGCGGAAGCGTTTCGATGAATGGAGGACAAACCTGGACGCGGGAAGAGTTTCCCACCGCTCAGCTCTACCATGTGGCCACAACGCACGAATTTCCCTACCAGGTCTGTGGCGCTCAGCAGGACAACAGTACCGTCTGCGTGCAGAGCACCAGCGGCCGGGGCGGAGGCGGCGGATCTTTTGCGGCGCTCTATGCCGTCGGTGGCGGCGAAAGCGGCTACATTGCCCCCAGTCCCGTGAACCCAAACATTTTTTATGCTGGAAGCCAGGGCGCGCTGCTCTCACGCTACGACCGCCGCACAGGCATGGAACGCGACATCGAGGTATATCCCCGGTTCTTCTCCGGTGAAGCCGCGGCCACTCTGCCGGATCGTTGGCAATGGACCTTCCCAATCGTCTTTTCACCGTTCGATCCGAACACCCTCTATACGTCCTCTCAATATCTCTACAAGACAACGAATGACGGACAAAGCTGGCAGCGCATCAGTAAAGATCTGACCAAAGCCGACCCCAAAACGCTGGGCGATTCCGGCGGGCTCATCACGCACGACCAAAACGGCCCCGAAATCTTCGGCACGATTTTTACGATCGCGCCTTCCCGCAAGGAGCCGAATACTATATGGACCGGCTCGGACGATGGCCTCGTGTACATTACGCGCGACGCCGGAAAAACGTGGACCAACATTACGCCTCCCGGAATGCCGGACCTCATCCGCGTGAGCCTGATTGAAGCCTCGCCGAATAAAGCGGGTACCGCTTACGTCGCGGCCAAGAATTACTTGCAGGATGACCGCGCGCCGTACATTTACAAAACGAACAACTACGGAACAACCTGGAAGAAAATTATAAACGGCATCCAGAACGGCGACTACGTTCATGCCGTGCGCGAGGACCCGAAGCGTTCCGGTCTGCTTTACGCCGGAACCGAACATGGCATCTACGTTTCATTCGACGACGGCGAAAACTGGCAATCTCTTTCGCTCAATCTGCCGGATACGCAGGTCTCGGACATGGTGGTCGAGAATCACGATCTGGTCATCGCCACGCACGGCCGGTCGTTCTATATTTTGGATAATATTTCTCCGTTGCGACAGCTCACATCGGAGGTGGTGAATACAGCGGCGCTGCATCTCTACGCGCCTGAAAACGCAGTGCGGCGCGTGCAGCCCCTTGTGATTGACTACTATCTGAAAAACAAAGCGGATAAGGTCACGATCCAAATTCTCGACGCGCATGGCGCCGTGATTCGCGCCTATAGCAGCCAGCCGGTGGGGCAGGGCCGTGGCGCTGCCGCCGAATCCAGCGACGATGAAGGATTCCGTCCTCCTCCGGCGAGGATCGGCGCCGATGCCGGGCTGAATCGCTTCACGTGGAATCTGCGCTACCCCGGCGCTACGGTATTTCCGGGCATGGTTCTGTGGAGCGCGAACGTGAATGAAGGGCCTCTCGCTGTGCCCGGCGCGTACCAGGCGCGTGTGACGGCCAACGGCGAAACGCAAACGCAATCATTTAACATCATGGAAGACCCGCGAGTGGGCGCGAGTCAAGCCGACCTGCAAGCGAGCTTCGATCTCGCGAAGCAGGTGCTCGACAAAGTGAGTCAGGCGAATCAGGCTGTGATTGACGTCCGCAAGCTGCGCGATCAAATAACCGACAGGCTGAAGAAAAGCGATGCCGCGCCGATTCATTCCGCCGGTAGCGCACTCGAAGCGAAACTCACGGAAGTGGAAGAGGCCATCTATCAGGTGCGCAACCGGAGCGGGCAGGACCCGCTTAATTTCCCCATCAAACTCAATAACAAAATCGGCCACCTGCTGGAAGTGATCGAAGGCGGCCAGGACGCCAAGCCTACGGACCAAACGCGCGCGGCGTTCAAGGAGCTATCCGCGGAATTAGACGTCCAACTCGGCAAGCTGAATGCCGCGCTCACGGCGGATTTGCCCGCGTTCAACGCGCAGCTTGCCGCAATCGGCCTCCAGCCCGCTTCGCTGGAAACCGCCGCAAGCAACTAGGTTAGCGAGAAGCTGAGGCCACATGTCCGGCTTCCTAATTGTTGATGCGTTCTTCGGTTCAACGATGGTTTATTGCGTTTGGCGAACCGGCGTGCTGGAGCGCATCAGAGTGATTCGCGTGATTCCGGCAAACGCGTCCAGTGTGATCACAAACATCGTGTTGCCGCGCGCGCAAGTGTAGGCGATATCTCTTTCCTGTATGGGATAAGGAAAAGTCTTGTCGCCGAGCATGATCTGTTTCTTGCCAGGCCCCTGGCGCGTGAAATCGGGATCAACATTCTGTTGATACCAGGCGTCCACTTTTTCGACGGGATCTCTTGAAGTGTAAACAGCCATAGACAAGGCCTGCTGCCCGTTTGGCATGGTCATCTCGACGCTTTTGGCATTCTTTGTATCCACGCCGGGATAAATAGGAAGGCCGATATCCTTCGCATCTCCGGTATGCATGGAAGCGCCGCCGGGCATCTGAATATCAACGTCGCCGTTGGGGCCGACATGGACGTGGGACTTTACGAACGTCCGCATGACGAGGAATCCAGCGATGACCAACAGGAGCAGTAGCGTGCCGCAGCCACCAAAAATCCAAAGCCAGACGCTTTTCTCTTTCGGCGGAGGATTCACCGGCGTTTCGGGAGAGATGCTCGGGGGCGGTGTCTGAGTGGCGGCCATGATGATATCCTGCAACTCCTTCCGATCTAACGATAGGCAAAAAAATACCGCGATTCGACTAGAAGAAGCGCACCTTCACATCGCGGCGCTTCTCCAGGTGAACCGTGTCTATGAAGCGCACTTGCCGGGATTCATATGTGAGAATCAGCGAATGAGTGCGGATGCCTTCTCCGAAAAAGCGGACGCCGCGCAGCAGGTTTCCGTCGGTCACTCCTGTTGCGGCGAAAATAATCTTGCGGCCGGGCGCGAGATCTCCCTGATCGTAAATTCGCTTCGGATCTTTCACGCCCATTTGCGCCAGCCGCTCTTCGTGCTCGGGCTTCGTGACTACAAGCCGCGCCAGAATCTGCCCGTTCAGGCAGCGCAACGCCGCGGCCGTCAATACGCCTTCGGGCGCGCCGCCGGTTCCCATGACGGCGTGGACGCCCGTGCCGACAACCGCGGCGGAAATTCCCGCGGAAAGGTCGCCATCGCCAATCAGCCGGATGCGCGCGCCGGTGGCGCGAATATCGCTGATGAGCTTTTCGTGGCGCGGGCGGTCAAGCACGATGACGACGAGGTCTTCCACTTCGCGGTCCAGCCGGCGCGCGATGGCATACAAATTATCGGCGACGGGCGCGTCAAGTTCCACCGCTCCCTTGCACGAAGGGCCGACCACAATTTTTTCCATGTACAGATCGGGCGCGTGGAGCAACCCACCAGCCTCGCTGGCGGCTAAGGTCGCGATGGAATTCGGCTCGCCCGTGGCGCAGAGGTTCGTGCCTTCGAGCGGATCCACGGCAATATCCACGGCGGGATAGGTTCGCGATTTATCGCGCACCGCCGCGCCTACTTTCTCGCCAATGTAGAGCATCGGCGCCTCATCGCGTTCCCCTTCACCGATTACGATCGTTCCGTCCATGCCGACGGTATCCATGGTGGCGCGCATGGCCTTCACGGCCTCATCGTCGGCTTTGTGACGGTCGCCCAAACCCATCGTGTGAGCGGAGGCAATGGCGGCCTGCTCGACTACACGCAAAAACTCGAGGCTGAGTTGCATTTCCATTGATTCTCCCGGCGTGCCATTTCCCATGAGCTGCCTCCGACTTTCAGTGCCGCCTATCATAGCTCAACGGCTGCTGGGGCCTCGTTTCGCGCACCTGCGACTTTCCTAAATTGCTACGGCAATTTCTGAATCGTCGCGTTTACAAGATACGGGCTATCGAATTCCGTGCGATCACCGGCCTTCTTGCCCGGCACGGGAAACAATCGAGCGGTGAGCGGCTTGTGCCACTTCACTGCGAGCGAGGCGACATCGCCGATGATTCGCTCTAATTGTTCTTCGGTGGTGTCGCCGGGCAGAGGTGCGGTATCAATGCCCGTGCCGCAAACGGCGGAATACGCGAGCAGCGAATCCAGTGTGAGATTGCCCTCGCTCCAGCGCTTCGCGAGTCCCTTATCTTCCAGCACGGGTAGCATGAGGCCGTTGTAGCCGACGCGCTTCACGGACGAATCCTGATCGCTTTTCAATGCGCCAGTAATGAGCGCGGCGGCCGTCATCGTGCCCGGAGCGCCCATCGGCGCTCCGGTGAGTTTTTCGATGGCAGCGCCGATGGAGACGTCCTGCAAAGGAGCGGTGGAAGCGTCAAGACCGAGATATTCCCAGCCAGTTTTGTGCGCAACTTGCAATGCTAACTGTTCAACGCCGGGCAAATCCCTACGCAAAATTGCGGTCAACCGAGCGCGCGCGAAAGTGAAGTTTCCGTTCGCACCTGAAAATGCTTCGTCAACGAAGCCCGCGCCTTGCAGGGCGATTGCGAATTGCTTGTTCGGGGTGACGCTATAACTCGCGGGGAAAAACGGAGAATGTTCGGGAACCATCGCGGCAGCGGCAAAGCCGAAATTGCCCTGTCCATTCTTGGTGTGCATTTCCAAATATTTGATGACGAATGCAGCTTCGCCAATCGCTTGCGAGCGGATTCCATTTTCATCGGTGACGATGATGCATCCGTCGAGCGATGAATGCGCCGCAAGAATTTCAGCGAATGTTTCGACCCATTTGTGATCCGCATCATGCCAAAATGCCGGGCCAATCGCCGAGATGATCTTTTCCTTTTCAATTGCAGCGGCATACTTATTGAAAAATTCGATGGCTTGCTCATGCGTCATGCCGCGGACTAGCGTTTGAAACAACGGCGTGCTGATGCGAATCGTTTGAACCGTGTAGCCAGCTTGCTCAAACGATGCTTTCGCAGTCCTGAGCGTCTCAACTGCGTCGTGAAGGGTCGAATCCAGGTCCTCCGGAGATATATTCGCAAACGCCGTAATCGCGCGAATCACCGGCTTTTCCGGAGGACTAGTCCGTCTGAATTGCGACGTTCGCGCGGGCGCTGCGGGAGCGTGGGCGCAGGTGACAGCTGCAACCAGAGCGAGACAGAGAGCCATCAAACAGCGTCCCGCTCCGGACAACCTGAAGCCGGGAAAGTTGAACCTGGAGATTTTTGTCATTGCATTTACTCGTACGCCGGGATGCCGGTGATGCGCTCGCCGATGATGAGGCGATGAATGTCATGCGTGCCCTCGTAGGTGTAAACCGATTCGAGGTTGTTCATGTGGCGCATGATGCAGTAATCGTCCACGATGCCGTTGGCTCCCAGAATTCCTCGAGCTAAACGAGCAGTTTCCAGCGCCATCCACACGTTATTCATTTTCAGCATGGAGACGTGCGTGAAGTCCACCTTGCCGGAATCTTTTCTGCGTCCAATGTGCAGCGCCAGAAGCTGCGCTTTACTGATTTCGGTGATCATGAAAACCAATTTATCCTGCACGAGTTGATGCGACGCGATGGGCTTATTCGCGAATTGTTTTCGCGTCTTGCTGTATTGCAGCGCAGTGTCATAGCAGGCCATGGCCGCGCCGATGGCTCCCCAGCCGATGCCGTAGCGCGCTGAAGTAAGGCAACTCAGCGGACCGCGCAATCCGTCCACTCCGGGAAGCACATTTTCCTCGGGGATTTCGCAATCCGTCATGGCGAGCCCCGAAGTGATCGAGGCGCGGAGAGACAATTTTCCGTGAACGTCCCAGGCCTTCAAACCCTTCGCCCCCTTTTCCACCAGGAAGCCCCGAATCTTTTCGTCTTCGCATTTCGCCCAGATGAGCGCGACATCGGCGATGGAGCCATTCGTGATCCACATTTTTTCGCCGTTCAAAACGTAGCGATCACCGCGGCGCACGGCGCGCGTCAACATGCCGCCGGGATTTGAGCCGAATTGCGGCTCGGTAAGCCCGAAGCAGCCGATGGCTTTGCCGCTTTGCAATTTCGGCAGCCACTTATCCTTTTGCGCCGGCGATCCGTATGCGTGAATCGGATACATCACCAGAGCGCCTTGCACGCTGACGAAGCTGCGCAAGCCGGAATCGCCGCGCTCGAGTTCCTGCATCACGAGTCCGTAGGCGACGTTGGACATGCCGACGCAGCCGTATCCAGTGAGATTCGCGCCGAAGAAGCCAAGCTCGCCGATCTGCGGCACCAAATTCATCGGGAAGGTGGCTTCGCGATTGTGTTTTTCGATGATGGGCAGAATCTGCTCGTCAACGAATTGGCGCGCCGTTTGCCGGACGAGTTTTTCCTCTTCGTTCAGCAGCGAATCAAAATCCAAGAAATCCACTCCGGGAAACCCGGGCATCGGCTGTCTCCGTGAACCCGCCTTCGCCGAGGCTTCGGCGGGCAAGTGCGAATCAAGTATGTGACGGCGTATCTTAGCAGTCTGGCTTTGCAGCCAGCAAGGAACGTCGCGCTGTCGCTCTTAGTTGTGTTGCGCACTCGGCCAGCGCAGTCTGTTTACCGATCCTCCCAAGAATTATTGTTAACCTGCATCCCCCCACCCCACCCTTTTTTGTATGTATGGGAAACACAGGGGTTAGGTGGCACCCCTCGCGTATGTATGGGAAACAAAGAACTTAGCTGTATACTCATTTTATAATCTCTCACTGAAAATAAACGGCTTACGCGGATTACTGAATGGCTCCTCGTATGTATTGATTCTGCGGGGTTTAAAACCCCGTAGAATGATGTTGTTACGGAATGGCTCTAGATCAATGGATTTCGAGTATCCGGCAGGGTTGGCGAGTTCCGTTTCGGGACGTTGTTCGAAGAACTCAGCCGAGTCTGCAAGCTATGTTAGCATATAAGTATATCAAGTCAATGGCAAAATGCGGCGGCCTGAAATTAAGCAGTGGAATTCCTGTGGAAAGTGATTCGAATGAGAATTCTAAGAGTCCAATGTTCGCCAGCGCGTGTGAAAGATGGATTCATTTTCCTTTGAAGACACGACGGGCCTCCGGATCGACACAAATCTTGATACGGATCGGGCAACAGCGCAGCTACGAGTTCCTCCGGCGGTTGAAATTGGCGGCAGGAGCCGAATGACGAGACGGGCCTCTAGGCGGCTTCGACGGTGAGTCTTAGGCCGATGGCTTTGGTTACGGCGACCAGCGTGGAGAGGCGCGGATTGCCGTGGACTGATAAGGCTCGATAGAGGCTTTCGCGCTTAATGCCGGCGGCCTTGGCGACTTTGGCGATGCCGCGCGCCTGGGCGACGTGACGCAAGGCGATCAGGAGGACGCGAGGGTCGCCGTCATCTTCCAGCGCGGCTTTGAGGTATTCGGCGGCAAAGGCGGGGTTGTTGCGAAGGCGCCGAACCAAGATTTCGTCGTGACGGATGCTGGGTTTGCGTTTCATTGGCTGCGGTCCTTTTCGTTGCGGCGTTTGAAGCAGGCCGACGCTCTTGCGATGTGTGACTAATGCATTTATTCATTGTAACTTATAAATTACACGCATGGGCAGCCGGCTAAAGAGAGATTCCTCGCTTCGCTCGGAATGACGGACTCATGCGGCGGCCCACCTGAAGGTGGCCCCTACGAAAGACAACGCAGGAAACCGCGAACCATGCCGGGCTGAAGGCCCGGCGCTACAAGGCCAAATCGTTCAGGAGCATGGCGGGATTATTTGGGGACTTGGGGATTCGTGATGACGTACCGTAAGAAGCCACTGTGGGGTGTGTATTTTTCGTAGAGTCCACGGGCACTATAATTATTTTCCTTGGTATGCCAGTAAAGGCGCGGCGCCCGCGCATGTAATGACGACAAGAAGAGTGCAAATGATGGTTTTCACGGCGAGTCCCCTGAAAGGTAGATTCATACGAGGGCTGCGAATCTGCATGACGATTGGAGCATTTTCCATGTTTTACATGCGCATTGCCGGAAACGGATGAGACTGCCTCACGTAAAACTATTTTAAGTGGCGGCTTTTGAGGCGGTTAGCGTGGCAATTCGAGTGCTGGGCAATTTGAGGAATCTCCGTCATAATGGGCGGGCACATTGACGGAACCACTCACCAATGCTATAAATTTTTGCCCTGGTCCGGGGCCGGAAGTAATTTCCGTAGTGCGTTCAGACGCCGGGGGTGTGCGTCCGGGGCGCAAATAATTTTGGGCGCAAATTTTTGAGCTGGGTCACATAATAAGTCGCAAACTTGACCGCAAACTGGGGCAACAAACAAATTAGACATGGTAATGCTGCAACAACTTGAGGATCTGTTTGTTCAGGCGATTCCGACCGTCGTCATGGTCATCCTTTTTTACGCGGTCCTGAACTATTTGTTCTTCAAGCCGCTTCTGCAAGTGATGGCCGAGCGGAGCGCGCGAACGGAAGGCGCGCGGCGCGAAGCCGAAGCGAGCCAGGCGGCGGCGCGAGAAAAAGTGCTGGCGTACGAAGAGGCTTTGAGAAAGGCGCGAGCGGCCGTTCATGCGGAGCAGGATGCGGCGCGGCGCGCGATTCTGGATGAGCGTGCGGCGCATACGCGACATGCGCGGACACATGCGATGGAGCGGGTGCAAGCGGAGAAGGAAACAATCGCGCAGGAAGTGGCGGCGGCGCGCGTCCAATTGGAAACCACCGTGCCGGTGCTGGCCGCTGAAATGGCGCGTACGCTGATCGAGGGCCGGCCGGGCAAAGGCCCTGCGCCGGTTCCCGCGAGCGAGGCTCGATGAAGAACGCGCGGCTGCGAATGCGATCGGCTATTTATGGGCTTATTTTTGCGGGCGCGCTTATTTCGCCGCCCGCGCGCGCGATTTCATTTGTATTCGCAGCCCCATCCGCGCAGACAACGCCTTCCGCGGAGGCCACACCATCCGCGCAAAGTTCGCCGTCCGTGCAAGCACCCCGTGAGACAACGATACGTTCCGAGGAAGCGAAAACGGAAGAACAGCCCGATCCGTTACACACCACGGCAGGAAAAGCGCTTCGATGGGTGAACTTTCTTATTCTTCTGGGAGCGATCGTCTACTTCACCGTCAAAAAGGGTGTGCCAGCTTTTCGCGCACATGCCAATGAAATTTCAGCGGGGATAACATCCGCGGCGGCGGCAAAGGCGGAAGCGGACGCGCAACTTCGCAAAGCCGAAGCGGGGCTGGCGCGACTTGACCAGGATTCCGCCGGGATGCGCGAAGAGGCGAAGAAGGAATTTGTGATGGAATCCGACCGGCTGCGCGCAGGCGGCGAGCAGGAAGTGGATCGGATCGAACATGCCGCCGTCGCGGAGATTAGCGCGGCCCAGCGCGCGGCGCGGATTGAATTGCGAGGGATGGCGGCACGGCTTGCCGCCCAGCGCGCGGCTGAGCTTGTGCCGGAACAGATCACGCCAACCCAAAGGGCCGCGCTGATGAAGAGATTCGTGGACGAGCTGCCCGCCACGGCCGACGGGCGAGGTGTGAATTGAAGGCCATCGCAGACCGTTACGCTTCGGCGCTGCTGGACGTTGCCTGGGGGCACGGCGACGCCGAGGCGGTGAAGACGAATCTTGCGGCGTTTGCCGCCGTGGTGGCGGAGTCCACCGATCTGCAGCATTTTCTGGCGAACCCGGCGGTGCCGCGGGAATCCAAGCGAATTGTGTTGAGAGAGTTGCTGAACCGGCTGGGGACTACACCGACGATGCAGAATTTTCTGAATGTTGTGGTGGACCACCGGCGGGGTGGATTGTTGCCGGAAATTTCAGAGGCGTACACCGCGAAGCTGAACACAAGACTCGGCATCGCGGAAGCCGCGGTTACGTCCGCGGCGGAATTGAACACGCAGGAAAAAACGGGATTGGTGCAGGGATTGGAGCGCGCGACGGGATTGAAGATTTTGGCGCGATATGCGGTGGACCCAGCGCTGCTGGGCGGCGCGGCAGTGCGAATTGGGTCGGTGATTTACGATGGGTCGGTGCGCGAGCAATTGAGACGGTTGGAAACAGAGATGGCGGCGGAGTAAGACAAGAAGGCGGGTCACCGACCCACCCCTACGACGGCGAGACGGTGTTTCGCCACTGGCGAAAGAGTTTCAACGATAGGAGCAATGGATGGCGACGATTAAGGCAGACGAGATCACAAAGATACTGCGCGAGCAGATTGAAAATTACCAGCAAGCGGTTTCGGTGGAAGAGGTCGGCGCGGTGATCTCAGTCGGAGATGGTATCGCACGCGTGCACGGGCTGGAGCGCTGCATGTCCGGCGAAATGCTGGAATTTCCGCACGACGTTTTCGGTATAGCGCTGAACCTGGAAGAGGATCAGGTCGGCGTGGTATTGCTGGGCGACTACACGCTGGTTCGTGAAGGCGACACGGTGAAGCGCACGAAGACGATTATGTCCGTGCCGGTGGGGGACGCGCTGATCGGGCGCGTGGTGAATCCGCTGGGGCAGCCACTGGACGGCAAGGGCCCCGTCAATACACAAGAACGAATTCCGCTGGAAAGGCTGGCACCGGGCGTGGTGGATCGCCAGCCGGTGCGCGAGCCTTTGCAAACGGGCATCAAGGCAATTGACTCGATGATTCCAATCGGGCGCGGGCAGCGCGAGCTGATCATCGGCGACCGGCAAACGGGAAAGACGGCCATCATTCTGGACACGATCATCAACCAGAAGGGCCAGGACATGATTTGCATCTACTGCGCGATCGGGCAAAAACGCTCAACGATTGCGCAGATCATCAAGGTGCTGACGGACGCGGGCGCGATGGATTACACGATTATCGTGGCGGCGTCCGCGACCGAACCGGCGACGATTCAATACATCGCGCCGTACGCGGCATGCTCGATGGGAGAATATTTCCGCGATACGAAGCGGCATGCGGTTTGTTTTTACGACGATCTCTCAAAGCACGCGCAGTCCTACCGTGAAATTTCGCTGTTGCTAAGGCGCCCTCCGGGACGCGAGGCTTTTCCGGGCGACGTTTTCTATCTGCACTCACGGTTGCTGGAGCGCGCGGCGAAACTGAGCAAGGAAAAGGGCGGAGGCTCGCTGACGGCGCTGCCGGTAATCGAAACGCAAGCGGGCGACGTTTCCGCGTACATTCCGACGAACGTGATTTCGATTACGGACGGGCAGATCTATCTGGAAGCGGATTTGTTCAACGGCGGCATACGGCCCGCCATCAACGCGGGCATTTCAGTGAGCCGCGTAGGAAGCAACGCGCAGATTAAGGCCGTGAGGCAGGTGGCCGGCGCGCTGCGATTGGACATGGCGCAGTACCGCGACCTGGCGGCATTCGCGCAGTTCGGTTCCGAACTCGACAAGGCGACGCAATCACAGCTTGGGCGCGGACAGCGGTTGACGGAAATTCTGAAGCAGAATCAATATGCGCCGCTGCCAGTCGAAAAGCAGGTGCTGATAATTTTTGCCGGCACGAACGGATATATGGACGACATTCAAGTGGGCGACTGCAAGCGATTCGAGCAGGAACTCTATCAATACATGGATTCGAGCCAGAGCGGAGTGCTTGCAAGACTGGCGGACAAGAAAGCGATTGATGACACATTGAAAGCGGACATGATCGCGGCGATCCAGGAGTTCAAGAAACGGTTTGCGGCGACGGCGAAGGTAAGCTGAACAGTTAATCTGAGTTCGACTTTAACGATCCATGCCCACACTTCTTGATTACCGGCGGCGCATCCGCTCTGTGAAGAGCACGCAGCAGGTTACGCGCGCGATGAAATTTGTTTCAGCGGCGCGGCTGCGACGGGCGCAGGAAAAGGCGATGGAAGCGCGTCCGTACGCGAACGCGATCACGGAAATTGTGCGGTCCGTGGCGGCGCGGATGGAGCAGCCGCTGCATCCGCTGCTGGTGCGGCGTCCCGAACAGCGCGCGCTGCTGGTGATTGCCACGGGTGACCGCGGACTGGCCGGGGCATTCAATTCCAATGCCGTAAGACGCGGAATCGAATTCCTTCGCTCGCAATCGGATAAGAAGCTGGAAGTCCTGCCCGTGGGACGGAAAGGCCTCGCGGCCTTTCGCCGGCAGAAGTGGGCGGTAGCGGGCGAATACGTGGGGATTACGGCGCGCGCGGAATTCGCGAAGGCGCAGGAAATTGCGGCGAACGTCATCGCGCACTACGCAGAAGACAAAACCGACGCGGTGTATCTGCTCTTCAACGAATTCAAGAGTGTGATCACGCAGAAGATGGTATTTGAAAAATTGCTGCCGATTGACCCAGCCGAGCCCGACGCTTCGGGGTCGCAGGTGGATTACATTTACGAGCAGCCGGCGGAGGAACTTCTGAAGGGGCTGATGCCGCGGTACGTGGAAGCCCGGATTTACCGCATGCTTGCCGATTCTTCCGCGGCGGAGCACGCCGCGCGCATGACGGCCATGGACGCGGCGACAAACAACGCCGGAGACTTAATTGAATCACTGACATTACAAATGAACAAAATCCGCCAGGCCGCCATCACCAAGGAAATTATTGAAGTGGTGAGCGGAGCATCCTGGAGCGCCTGAAAAGTTAGGAGACCGGAATGGCAGAGAAATACGCCGCAATCGGCCACGTGGTTCAGGTCATCGGCCCCGTCGTGGACGTCAAGTTTGATAACGAAAAAGCGCTGCCGCAGATTTTTAACGCGTTGCGCATTACGAGCGAAGGCTACGACATTTCGGACCCGATCGACATTATTTGCGAGGTGCAACAGCACCTGGGCGAAAACCGAGTGCGCGCAGTGGCGCTGCAACCCACAGAAGGCCTGGTGCGCGGAATGAAGGCCTATGATCTCGGAGAAGGTGTGACGGTTCCTGTTGGACGCGCGACCCTTGGACGAGTGATGAATGTGCTCGGACAGCCGGTGGACAAATTGGGGCCCATCAGCACCGAGCATCAATATCCGATTCACCGGCCGGCGCCGTCGCTGGAGGATCAATCCACCACGCTGGAGATGTTCGAGACGGGAATCAAGGTTGTGGACTTGATGGAGCCGTACCTGAAGGGCGGAAAGATTGGCCTGTTCGGCGGCGCGGGCGTGGGAAAAACCGTGCTGATTCAGGAACTGATCCACAACGTCGCGATGCAGCACGGCGGCGTTTCCGTTTTCGCGGGCGTGGGCGAAAGGACGCGCGAAGGAAATGACCTGTGGCTGGAAATGCAGGAGTCCGGCGTGGTTGTGCCGGGCAACACGGAAAAATCGCGTTGCGCGCTGATTTACGGACAGATGACGGAGCCGCCCGGCGCGCGTCTGCGCGTGGGATTAACGGGACTGACCGTGGCGGAATATTTCCGCGATGAAGAAGGCCTGGACGTGCTGCTCTTTATTGACAATATTTTCCGGTTCGTGCAGGCGGGCTCGGAAGTATCGGCGCTGCTTGGCCGCATGCCTTCGGCGGTGGGCTACCAGCCGAATCTGAACACGGAAATCGGGGAACTACAGGAGCGCATCACTTCGACAAAGAAGGGATCCATCACTTCGGTGCAAGCGATTTACGTGCCCGCCGACGATTACACCGATCCGGCTCCGGCGGCGACATTCGCGCATTTGGACGCTACGACGAACCTGAGCCGCGCCATCGTCGAGCGGGGCATTTATCCCGCCGTGGATCCGCTGGCGAGTTTTTCGCGCATTCTGGATGCGAACATCGTGGGCCACGAGCATTACAACGTGGCGCGATCGGTGAAGGGTGTTTTGCAGCGTTACAAGGACCTGCAAGACATCATCGCGATTCTGGGAATCGAGGAATTACCGGAAGAAGACAAGCAAATCGTGGCGCGCGCGCGGAAAATTGAAAAATTCCTTTCGCAGCCGATGTACGTGGCCGAACAGTTCACGGGCCTGGCGGGCAAATACGTGAAGATCGCAGACACCGTACGCGGGTTCAAGGAAATTGTCGAGGGCAAGCATGACGATATTCCAGAGCAGGCGTTCTACATGGTCGGGACGATTGAGGAAGTGATCGAGAAGAACGAGAAGATGACGGCGAAGGCGTAAGGCGCGCCGCGGTGAACGGATAGACATCGTTATCGAAAGACAAAACCATGCTGCCTGAAAATTTCCAACTCGAAGTCGTCACTCCGGAGCGGCGGGTGATCCGCGCGACGGCGGTCGAGGTGCAGGTTCCCGCGCGCGATGGCTATCTGGGCATTTTGCCGGGGCACGCGCCGCTGCTGGGAGCGATGGGTAACGGTGAACTGAGTTACCGCGACGGCCAACAGACGCATTACGCGGCTGTTTTTGGCGGATATATCGAGGTGCTGGGCGGGCGCGTGATCGTGCTTGCCGAAGCCGCCGAGCGCGCGGAAGAAATCAGCGCGGAGCGCGCAAGCGCGGCCAAGCGCAACGCGGAAGCAATTCTTGCCATGCCAAACACACCCGAAGAAGAAGCCGGTCCTGCGCGCGAGGCGCTGACGCGTGCCGAGTTACGTTTGAAGGTCGCAGGCCGCGCATCCGGGATTGCACATAGCGCCGCTGAAGCTGTGCATTCGGCGTAACGCCTCATGAACCACAATGCATCCCGCGAAAAACAGTGGTCATCTAATAAGGCAGATGTTCGCCGAGTGATGCTATGCCAAACGTGAAGATGTACACCTCGGGATGGTGCTCGGATTGCCGGCGCGCGAAGAAATTCCTGAGGGAACGCGGGATTACGGTTGAAGAGATTGACGTGGACGAATCGCCCGACGCAGAAGATCTGGTTTTGCGCGTGAATGACGGGCGGCGCAAGGTTCCTACTTTTGAATTGAATGGGGAGTTCTTCTCGTGCAGTCCTTTTAATCCTTACCTCCTGGCGGAAAAATTTGGCGTGCCTCTGAACCCTTGAGTTAGTGAAGCAGTTTCCCCGTTAATCTCCGCAGTCAATAAATTCTCATGAGGTACGATTCACTCCGCCCCCAGGCCGGAGCCTGGAGGCTCTCGAGGTTGTGAAGGAGAGTGGAGGAACGAGTGCATCATGAGCGAGGAATTCAACAAAGCCAAATCGGTGAAGAAATCAACAAAGCGAAATCTAGTCCAGCCCTACACCGCGTGTGATTACGCGCATGATTTGAAGTTGCTCATCGAGCAGGACTAAGTCGGCATCCGCACCGGGAGCGAGAACGCCCTTACGATGTTCGACGCCCAACAGGCGCGCGGGGTAAAGCGTCAGCATGCGGATCGCTTCATCCAGCGGCACGCCGAGGGCAACGACGTTTCGCAACGCGCGATCAAGAGTAAGCGCGCTGCCGGCGAGCTTGCCATCCGCGTTGCGAACCACGCCACCGGCAAGGTGAACATCGAAATTTCCGAGGCGATACCGGCCGTCAGGCATGCCCGTTGCGGAGGTGCCGTCACTCACCAGCATGACCCCACCCCCATTTTTCGCCTTGAGCAAGAGGGTCATGGCGACCGCGTCCACGTGCACGCCATCGGCGATGAGCTCCGCGGTAATTTCCGAAGAGGTAAGCACGGCGCCGATGACTCCGCTATCACGGTGAGAAAAGGGCCGCATGGCGTTGAACACGTGTGCGGCGTGACGCGCGCCGTGACGAATGGCCTCCATGGCCTGTTCATAGGTGGCGTTTGTATGGCCGAGCGAGACGACGATTCCTGCCTTGCATGCAGCGTCAATCAACTCGAGCGCACCGGGCAATTCCGGCGCCAACGTCAGAATGCGTGTTGTGCCGCCGGCTGCGCTGCACATACGATCAAACAGAGCCAGCGACGGCGCGGCGATCCATTGTTCAGGGTGAACACCGCGGCGTTCAATACTGATGAATGGTCCTTCAAAATGAATACCGAGAATTTCCGCGCGCGGGCCTAAAGGCGAAGTCTGACGAGTTTGAGTTTGGATATGGCGCGCAATGCCTTCGGCGCTTTGGCAGAGGGCGTCGGGTGCCGAACTAAGGGTCGTGGCGAGAAAGGAAGTTGTTCCACCGCGCGCCAGCGCCACGGCCACGGCATCCAGTGATTTATGCGTGGCTTCCATCACGTCGTGCCCGCCTGCGCCGTGAATATGCACATCCACAAAACCCGGAACGAGGGTCGCGCCGGGCATCTCCACGCGCTTTGCAGCAGGCGGCACGGTGATTTCCGCGCGCGGCCCTACCGCGGTGATCAACGCGTCTTCGATGACAACTACGGCGTCGCGAATTTCGCGCGCCGGAGTGAGCGCGCGGCCGGTGAACAGCGCGAAAGTGTTCATAGGAACTCCATCGAAGGGTTGCTTCGTGGAGCTTTAGCAGAGCGTCCAGTCCATGCACTCATCGCGGGAATATGCTAACCGATTGCCGGACAATGTCGAGGAAATCCGTGGAGGGCGCCAGCGCTACTCTGCTTTGCGCAATGTCTGGGCGGTGTCCTGAAGGCGATAAAAAGCAACGGGAGGATCCTTGAATCGATCCTCCCGTCTTGCGTCAGTGGAATCGTTGAGGATTCCGCTTTGTTGAATACGCCAGAGCCCGGCTTAGTTGCTGCCAACGGGGCTAGTAGAAATTGCCTGGGCCGACTGCGCCTTAGGAACGCTCAGGTAGCCAACGATTCTATCCTTGCCCACGGAACTCACGACGAGCTCCATGGATGCACGGTTGCCGCGCTCAAAGAAGAAGATGGGTTCATTCACAGCACGATTCTTCTTTTCGAGACGCAAGTCATCCACGTAGAGCTCAACCGTGTACAGGTTGTGCTTGGGGTTGGTCCCGTGCAATTGGACGGAAACGTTGCCAACCTTCTGTTTGACTTCCTTGCCGGAAAGCGTGAACTCGTAATAATCGCGCTGGCCGAGCCTGCGAAGTTCCTCAACTTCGTTATGGTTATTGGCGATGGCCGTACCCAGCTCATTTTTCGCGGTCAGCAGATCCTGATTGGTCGTGTCGAGACCGGTCTTGACGCCATTGACGTCGGTGGAAACCGCTTTTACGTCATCCGCGCTGGCCTTCGTCGCCAGTTCGTCCTGCGTGCTCTGCACTTTGTCCTGCACCGCACTCAATTGCTTGGAATAGTCCGTGCGGATCTGGGCAGCCTGACGGCGCGCCTTATCAAGTTCGCCCTGCGTCAGCTGCAGATGATCCGTCACCACGCTCAGATCACCCTGCATCTGAGCATTGACGGATTCTGCTTGCGCCAAACGCTGGCTCACAACATCAAGATTTTGCCGGAGCATCTTGCTGTCATTATTCGCGGCTTGCTGCGCTTCGCGCACATGTGCTGCTGCGCTCCAGCCAACGCCCAAAGCCACAAATGAAATCACTGCGAGGGCAACAACAGCCACGCCGATCCAACGCGGCGTCGCGTCATTTACTTGCGTTATCTCTTCACGTTCTTCGTCTGTAAACATTTTCGTATTCTCCTTGGTGCGAATCCCTTGCGCATTGGATAAGAGCACGCGCCACTCCAAAAAACTGGGGTGTCTCATCTCTGTCATAAGCTGTTTGTTTTCAAGGGGTTAAAGGAGGGCGGTTATTCCTGGTCGTGTTTGAGGGCTATGGTGGCGTGGCAATCTTTACGCGGACCGTGTTTTTTCTCGCCGTTAATTCTTTGGGCAAACCTGGTACTAAGGTTCGAGGCTTCGCACACGCTGATCGGAGTAATTGTTTCTTCAAATGATTTGGGAAATCCGTCAAAGAAAAGATGGAAAATAGAATTCAAACAAGCGCGGGAAGACGTGAACGGCGCTTAAGGCTGCGGAAAAGCCGGTAACGCCTAGGCGGCATGAGGATGAGGAAAGCTGAGCGGATCAGCATCGAAGTAAATTTCAAGAGTCTGCTCGGCCGCTTCGAGAACCTGGAAGCAGTCAGTGCAATTGTTCAAATGCGCGGCAATCTCGCCCTCTACGGCCGGTGATAATCGCCCTTCGAGGTAGTCGCAAATCAACCGAATAGTGGCCTGGCACGTCATGACATCCCCCTGATGGACTTACATAAAACATAGAGCAGTTCGTAGACCAGATCGGAGAGCGTTGATGACTCGTCTAAGCGCATGCAATGATTCGGGTTATTACTGCGGAAGACGGGGCTGTTCCCCAATGTTGGTACTAGGACGAAGCCATTATTACACCACGGCCTATATTTTCCGGGATTGATACGAGCACCTCTATGGTGAAAGCGGCGCCGGTAAGAAGCAATTCGTCAGCGTGTAACGGTCATGTTTTGGAGCACAGCAATTCGCTCGCTAAGCGGGGGATGTGTGCTGAACAAGCCGGACATCATCGAGCGCACGCTGAGCGGAGCCACGATAAACAAAGCGGCAGTTGAGGGGGACACGTTCATTGGAATGCGCTTGTTATATTCACCCAACTTCTTCAACGCAGAGATCAAGCCATAGGGATGGCCTACCAGCTTGACGCCCGCGGCATCGGCGGCAAATTCGCGCTGGCGGGAAATGCCCAATTGGAGCAGCAATGCCGCGATTGGCGCGACGATAATCATGAGCAGCATGGTGATGGGATTTCCGCGGCTGCGGCTATCGCGGCCGCCGTAACCGCCCAAAATCATTCCCCAACGCGCGAAGCTCGCCAGCATCGTGAGCGCGCCTGCAAGCATCGCGGCAATCGAAGAGATCAGAATGTCATAGTTGCGGACGTGGGAAAGCTCGTGCGCGATTACGCCTTCCAGCTCATCGTCGTCCATGAGCTTCAGCAGCCCCGCAGTGGCAGCGACCGAAGCATGGTTTGGATTGCGGCCAGTTGCGAACGCATTCGGAGCTTCTTCCGGAATGACGTACAGCTTCGGCATGGGCAGATTGCTCTTGCCGCAGAGGCGCTCCATGACGGCGTAGAGACGCGGCGCTTGTTCACGAGTGACGGGCTGCGCGTGGCTGGAGCGAAGCGCGATCTTATCGGAGAAAAAATACGCGGAGATGTTCATCACGAATGCGATGGCGAATCCAATTTCCAAGCCATGCGGGCCGAAGAGGGCCTGTCCGCCTAGAACCAAAAGCAACGTTAGCGCAATGAGCAAAAGGCCGGTCTTGAGTCCACGCATAAAGAATGATCTCCCTTGGGTACACTTATAGTCTAGAAAGCTGTGACTGCCGCGTCAACTGCAAGCCGCTTCCGCTTCAACGTTTACCGGCACGCGAGCCGGATGCGGCACCGGCCGACGCCGCCGTTCCAGCAGCCTCACCCGCACTCTGCGCCGGGCGAGGCTGCCTCTGAAACTTCATGCCGTGCGTAACGTGATCGGCATCCACGATGACGTGATCACCCGGCAACACGGTGCCCGCAAGAATCTGCATGGCGAGGGGATCCTGCACCAAGCGCTGGAGAGTGCGTCGCAAGGGCCGAGCGCCATACGCAGGGTCGTAGCCATCGTCGAGCACAAGCTGACGAGCCGCGGGAGTAAGTTCCAGCGTGACGTTGCGATCGGCGAGGAGCTTGGCTACATCGGCCAGTTGCAAGTCCACGATCTTTGCAAGCTGTTCTTTGCCAAGCGGGTTGAACATCACAATTTCGTCCACGCGATTCAGAAATTCGGGACGAAAAGTCGCGCGGAGCGCTTCCATGGCTTCACGGCGCGCGGTTTCCGGGTCGTGACCCGCAAGCTCGGAAATGGCCGCCGAGCCGACATTGCTGGTCATCACGAGAACCGTGTTACGAAAATCTACAGTTCGGCCTTTGCCGTCGGTGAGGCGTCCGTCTTCGAGAATCTGAAGCAAGATATTGAAAACATCAGGATGGGCCTTTTCAATTTCGTCAAAAAGCACAACGCTGTAAGGGTGCCGGCGGACCTGTTCGGTCAACTGGCCGCCCTCCTCGAATCCCACATAGCCTGGCGGCGCGCCAATCATACGGGCGACGGAATGCTTTTCCATGTATTCGGACATATCAATCCGCACCATGGATTTTTCATCGTCGAAAAGAAATTCGGCCAGAGCTCGAGCAAGCTCGGTCTTGCCGACGCCGGTGGGGCCAAGAAAAATGAACGAGCCAATCGGGCGCTTTGGATCGCTGAGGCCCGCGCGGCTGCGGCGGATGGCGCCTGAGACGCGGGCGAGCGCCTCATCCTGCCCGACAACGCGCAGCCGAAGACGCTGCTCCATATCCACGAGCTTCTGGGCTTCGCCTTCAAGCAGTCTGCCGACAGGAATGCCGGTCCATTTGCTGACCAATGCCGCGATGTCCTCTTCGTCAACTTCTTCCTTGAGCATGCCGCCATCTTTTTGGAGTTCCGCGAGTTTTTCCTGGGCCGTGGTGAGGTCGCGTTCCGCTGCCGAAAGTTTTCCATAGCGGATTTCGGCCACACGAGCCAGTTCGCCGGCGCGTTCATATCGCTGTTCTTCGGCTTTGAGCTGCTCGATCTGTTCCTTGAGCTTGCGGATTCCAGCGATGGCGGCCTTTTCCACCTGCCACCGCGCTTTGCTGGTGGAAGATTGCTCGCGAAGGGAGGCAAGTTGCTCGACAATTTGCTTCAATCGAGCCTTCGAGTGCGCGTCTGATTCTTTCAGGAGCGCCTGGCGCTCAATTTCGAGCTGCATGATACGGCGCTCGATCTCGTCAATTTCAACCGGTAGAGAATCGATCTGCATGCGAAGACTGGCGGCGGCTTCGTCAATCAGGTCAATCGCCTTGTCCGGTAGGAATCTATCCGAAATATAGCGGTGCGAAAGCGTGGCCGCGGCAATGATGGCGGAGTCCTTGATGCGGACGCCATGGTGCACTTCGTAGCGTTCCTTGAGGCCGCGCAGAATGGCGATCGTATCTTCGACGGAAGGCTCGACGACAAGCACGGGTTGGAAGCGGCGCTCGAGCGCGGGATCTTTTTCGATGTACTTGCGATACTCATTGAGAGTGGTGGCGCCGACAGCGCGAAGTTCTCCGCGCGCAAGCGCGGGCTTTAGCATATTGGAGGCATCCATGGCGCCTTCGGCAGCGCCAGCGCCAACCACGGTATGCAGCTCGTCAATGAAGAGAATCACCTGGCCTTCGGCGTCCGTGACTTCCTTGAGGACGGCTTTCAGGCGATCCTCAAATTCTCCGCGATACTTTGCGCCCGCGACCATGGCGGACAAATCCAGCGCCACAAGGCGCTTGGGCTTGAGAACTTCGGGAACGTCTCCCGCTACGATTCGTTGGGCCAAACCTTCCACAATGGCCGTTTTCCCCACGCCGGGTTCGCCGATCAACACCGGATTGTTTTTCGTCCGGCGAGCGAGGATCTGCATCACGCGGCGGATTTCCGAATCGCGTCCGATTACCGGATCAAGCTTGCCGCGGCGAGCGAGTTCGGTCAGGTCGCGACCGTACTGCTCCAGAGCGCGGTAGGTGGATTCAGGATTGGGCGACGTGACGCGCTGGCTTCCGCGCACACCGGCCAACGCTTGCAGAATTGGCTCGTGACTTACGCCATGGCTCCGCAACAATTCGGCGGCGGGATCGCGCCCTAGATCGGACATAGCAAGCAGTAGATGCTCATTGGAAACATACTCATCGTGGAACTTACCCGCTTCGGCGAATGCTTTGTCAAAAAGCTCATTCACCGCGGGACTGAGATGTTGCTGGGCTACACCGGTAACTTTCGGAAGGCGTCCCAGCGCTTGTTCGATATCCTTCGCCAAGCCTTCCGGAGAGGTCCCCAGGCGATTTAATAGAGGGCGCACCACGCCGTCGGTTTGCCCTACCAGGGCAGCGAGGACATGGAGCGGCTCGATTAGTTGCTGGTCATGCCGCGCCGCCACTTCCTGGGCTTCCTGGAAAACTTCCTGAGCCTTGATCGTAAGTTTGTCTAGACGGAGCATATTGACTCCAGCAAAACGGATTACATGTCACTCCGAACGCATTATATAACCTTAGCGTGTTATTGTCAAATTCTACCGTGATACAATGTCCTCTATCATACTGATAAAAAAGAGTTTAATTACGACGCTCAACCACTTGCCGTGGTCTCATCGCTGCTGTAGGTCTTGGGGTGATTGTCATCGGCTAAGAATGGTATGTCTCCGCCTGAGTTGAGTTCGTGTAGAATCACTCTGCAATTCCAAGAATTCAATGAAACTCTCAGAATTTAGTTACGAACTTCCGGAGGATCGAATCGCCCAGCGGCCCCTTGCTGAGCGGGACGGCTCCCGCCTGCTGCTGCTTTCCAGGGCAGCGCAACGCTGGGAGGACCATCAATTCCAGGAATTGCCGGAGGTGTTGCGCGGAGACGAGATTGTAGTCGTCAATAACGCGCGAGTGATTCCAGCGCGTCTTTTCGGACATCGAAGAGAGATGCACAGCGAGCCTCCTGGCAAGCGAAGCCCGAAGCAGGCTGAGCATTTGAGTGCGACGATCGAAGTACTTCTTACTCGAAGCCTTGGAAATGACACTTGGGACGCACTGGTGCGGCCGGGCCGCAAGGTTCGCGTAGGAGAAATTATAGTTTTCGGCGAGGGTGAATTGGAGGCTGAAGTAATTGGAAGAGGCGAGTTTGGCGTAAGGCAAGTGCGCCTTGTTTCAAGTGGCGGCGACACGCGGGCGGCGATCGAGCGGCTGGGGCATATTCCCTTGCCTCCGTACATCCGGCGCGCGGACGAGGAGGAGGACGGCACCCGGTATCAAACCGTTTTTGCGCGACGCGGCAACGCCGTGGCGGCGCCGACGGCTGGGCTGCATTTCACTCCCGATATGGTTGCGCGGCTACGCATGCGCGGAGTGGAAATTTGCGAATTGACGCTGGAGGTGGGGTTGGGAACTTTCCAGCCAATTCACGAAGAAGAGATCGAAGGGCACGGAATCCACGCGGAAAACTACGAAATCCCCGAGGAGACCGCGGATCTAATTATCCGGGCGAAAACCGCGGGGCGGCCTATCCTTGCTGTTGGAACAACGGTGGTGCGCGCGCTCGAGGATGCGGCGCAGAAAGCCAGCATCAAGCCCGCGCAACGACTGTTCAGCAGCGGGCCCGGTGAGGCAAGAATCTTCATCTACCACGGGCACGAATTCCGGGTGGTGGACCAAATGCTTACGAACTTTCATTTGCCGCGTTCGAGCCTGCTGGTGATGGTGGCGGCGTTCGCAGGCCGGGAATTATTGCTCGACGCGTATCGTTACGCCATTTCCGCAGATTACAGGTTCTACAGTTATGGGGATTGCATGCTGATCCGATAAAAGAGGAGCGTCTTTTGAGATTGTTGCGTGCGGGGCGGATCAATGGATGCGATCCGCCTCCGCCGCAAACAACCTCGATTCATGTGGCCTGATCCGCAAAAGAATTACTGTCCGCCAACCATGAAAGAGCGCTTCTCACCCGAGAGGCGGATTTCGGAGACTTGACCGTCGGTCCCCGTAACGAAAGCATCGTGTTCCCACTTCTGGTCGCGCGGCACCCAGTTTCCTGAAACCTCCGCGACGACCTTATGCTTCATTTCGATGGTGACCTTGTTGTCGCCTATCTTGAACATATAATCACCTTCCCGGAGTTCTTTCCCCGCAATCTTTTCCGTGCTTGAGAGGGTGATGATTTTCGTCTCGGGCTTGGCAAATGCCGGCATAACCATGACGGCCATCGCCAATACTGCGACCAAAGATTTTAATGAATTGCTGCGCATGTGTTTACTCTCCTTTTGAAATTTGGGAACGTGCCTTTCAATCTGTAAGGCGGGCGAAAGAGGAGTTGACATGCAACAGGAACGCCGAGTAGGCTCCCCGTGACACACAGACCTCCCTGAGCGCACAGCCGGTGAAGTCGAAGTGTCCGGGCCTCGCGGTCGCCGCCGCGGGGCCTTTTTCTTCACCGGAAGTCATTTCGCGCTGCCAAGTACATAAGAACCGGAACGAATACCGCTGCTTCGCCGCAAACCGGCTCTTGTAATTAGACGGCAGGGAGAAAGAATTTGTTTCGTTACATTTCATTTATTTATTCGCGGTTTTCTATGCCATTTTGGGAGGAACCGCTTTGGCACACACGATGGTTCGTCTATAATCGAACGTCGGCTGGCGCGGGCACCCTGTGCGATTCTTAATTCTTAGCGACATTCACGCGAACGTAACCGCGCTCCAGGCGGCACTGGCGGCAGCGGAAGGGCGCTGGGACCGCGCTATCTGCCTGGGAGATATTGTGGGCTACGGTCCAGATCCGAATGAGGCGCTGGATCTGGTACGGACACTGAACCCCACGATAATCCGCGGCAATCATGACAAAGCCGCGTGCGGAGAAACCGACGCCTCGGATTTCAATCCCGTAGCACGGGTTGCGGCGGAATGGACAACCAAGCAACTCCGGCCTGAGAATCTGGAATTTCTGCGCGCGCTGCCTGCCGGACCCGCTCAGATGGACACTCTGACGTTCGTCCACGGCGCTGTTGCAGACGAAGACGAATACATTTTTGCACCGGCGCAAGCGCTCGATAGTTTGCTGGAATCGCCTTCCGCAGTTACGTTCTTCGGCCACACTCACTTTCAAGGCGGTTTTTCTTACCGGGATGGGCGGCTTGAGATGATTCAATTGAAACCTCGGGCGGGCGCAAATTTCGCGGCGCTGCAGCTTGAAAAAGGTACGCGCTATTTGTTGAACCCCGGCTCGATTGGCCAACCGCGCGATGGCGACCCGCGCGCCGCGTTTGCGATCGCCGACCTGGATCACAACGTCACCGAATTCTGGCGCGTGCCATACGACGTCGCGGCTGTGCAAGAACGCATGAAACAAGCCAAGCTGCCTGACGCGCTGGTCCAGCGACTTGCGATTGGCCGGTGAAGGCGCGGTCCGGCGCGGAGGACAAATCCATGAACGAACCCGCAGGGACAGGGCAAGTTCCCCAAGAAGGCGGCCGCCAGTTCGGGATGGCGCTCCTCGCGGGCCTCGTGGTGGTTGTGGTCCTGGCGAGCATTATCTATCTGTGGGCCCGCGCGGACTTAAACTCCGCCACTCACGTGGCTCCTCTGCCGATGGGCGCCGCGGAACAAGCCTATGCGCCGCAAGTGAGCTTCACGGACATCGAAATGAGCCGCGCGGAGAATTTTCTGCACCAGCAGGTGACGTACATCGCGGGCACCATCTCCAATAATGGCCCGCGCAAAATCGCGGGGATGGAAGTGACGCTGGAATTTCACGACATTTCACAGAAAACCATCCTGCGTGAGAAACAGCGGATGATCAGCTTGGAAGGAACCCCATTGGCTGCCGGAGCAAAGCGACAGTTCGAGCTATCATTTGAAACCATCCCGGATGAGTGGGATCGCCGGCCGCCGGCTTTTCTTATCACCGGCCTACAGCTTCAGTAATCCGAAAAGAAGATTCCTCATACTGCCAGTAACTCATTTATACTTCAGCGCGTGATAGACCCCAGTGAAATCGAGCAGTCGCTGGCCGCGATGGTGGCGGGTGGTCCCGTCGAGGTGCGGGAGAACGGCGTGCGGCTTGCCTCGCTCGAGGGTTTTCAGTACGAGGTTCGCGCACAGGGCCGCGGCACACTGCTTCATCTGTGGAGCAACGGCCGAACGCTGGCGCGGCGGGTGCTTCGCATCGCGGAAAAGTCGTCTTCCCTGCTGCTGCTTGAAGTGGAGCGCTTCGGCCGCAGCAAACCGGATCGCCTGGAATTCGCATTCGCCGCCGCGCGGCCCGCTGTCCAGCTCACCCGCGAAAAATTCCGCGAGCGATTTGCCGAACTCTTGCGCGAACAATTCCCCGATGAAGAAACCGTATCGCTGAGCACATCCGCCGATCTGGAGCATTCGCTTTCGACGCGTTACACGCGCGGCTTGCAGCGCTCACATGGCGCGCACTGGGCTGTGCTGGCCGCCGCGCCCGGCGAAAGCGCGGCAGCGATTGATGACATGCTGACGTTCGGACTCATCTGGCTCAACCACGCCCAAGGCATGGCGAAGGTTGGACGAATCGCCGGGCTGCGATTATTTCTGCCTGAAAACAGCGGAAAACTCGTGGCCCATCGCGCGGAGGCGCTTGCCACACCAACCCGGGTGGAATTTTACGAGTTGAACACCGCGATGGGCCGGGCAAGGCGCGTTGACGCAAAAGAATTGGGAAACGTGGTGACCTGGCTGACGGCGCGGCGAGAAGTGGAAGGCATCCTTGCCGAAGCTGCGCCGGAAATCGAACCCGTCCGGCGGATGACTCCGGATGCGATTACCTCAAATATCGTGCCAGGAATACGGGAAGTCGCACTGCGTTTCCGCGGGGCCGAATTCGCGCGTTGGCACAATGGCGCTGTTTTCTTTGGACTCGGAGACCAACGGCGATTGCTGACCCGCGAGACGCAACCGGCTCTAAGACAACTTATCCGCAAACTTGCGGCACACAGGCATCCGGCGGCGGAAAACAGGGCGCATCCCCTTTACCGCATGCAGGCGGAGCGGTGGCTTGAGGCGCAGGTGTCCGCCGATCCTTCACGCGTGGACGCACGCCTCGACCCGCGATTTCTTTACGCGCAGGTGCCGGCGTTTTCCGCCGGTGACCGGGGCGTGGTTGACCTGCTCGGGGTGACTCGCGACGGGCGGCTGGCAATTTTGGAATTGAAAGCGGACGAGGATATCCACCTGGTGATGCAGGCCGCGGATTACTGGCTGCGCGTGCGCTGGCATCAGCAACAGGATGATATACGGCGCTATGGCTATTTCCCCGGAGTGGAGTTGCGGCCGGAACCGCCGCTGCTATTTCTGGTGGCTCCTGCGATTCGCTTCCATCCCGCAACGAGTGTGCTGCTGGATCACCTCTCGCATGAAATTGAAGTTGCGCGTGTGGGACTGGCCGAGAACTGGCGAAGGGGATTGCGTGTGGCGTTGCGGCAATAAGGCCCAAGAGGTTTGAATCGCGCTTGCGGAGGACGTAAAAAAAGAGAAGCAGCCTTGGGGTTGCCAAGGCCGCTTCCCGGGGTGTGTCCTAGAAGTGGTGTTACAAACTTAGATGCAGAAAGTCGCGAAAAGTTGCACGCCATCCTATGCAGGAAACGGCCTCAGTAGAAAAGATACTTGCGCCACTTCTCGTCCTTGTGACCGATCAGGCGCATCAGTTGGCGCGATGTGTGCAGAGTGAAAGGCCGCGGGCGGCGGGAAAGTTCGATCCCCGCTTCCTCCGGCGTGCGGTCACCTTTTCGGTTGTTGCAGGTGTAACAGCACGCGACCAAATTTTCCCACGACGACCTGCCGCCGCGCGACCGTGGCATCACGTGATCGAGCGTAAGCTCCGAAGCCGGAAAAGTCCGCCCGCAGAACTGGCAAGTATTGTGATCGCGCAACAGGATATTTTTGCGCGAAAGCGCACGCGTCTGCTGTGGAATATGCCGGTATGCCAGCAGACGAATCACCGAAGGCACCTGCACCGTTCTTGAGGTGGTATGAACCTGCGAGGTGTTCAGCTCTTCAGCCTGCGCAACACCTTTGAGCAGCAGCACCAGCGCGCGGCGAACGGCGGTGACATTGATGGGCTCAAACGTGGCGTTCAGAACGAGCACTGGTTCCTGCATGACGGCTGGACGCCGCTGGCGTGACGCGGCAAATGAAAGTTTTTCGGGCGCAACCGCACCGACTCTGGCAGGCCGCCAGGGACGATGGCTGTGTTGGCCTTCGATACTCAAAATGTCGGCACTCCCGGCTGCTCGCGGATGCCGTCCGCCGCGCTCCAATTGGGAACGGAGCGGGCGACGGTCAACGCAGTCACACGAGCGGCACCGGCCTTGCGCAACGCCCTGGAACAAGCATCCAGCGTCGCGCCGGTGGCCATTACATCATCTACCAGCAGGACGTGGAGGTTGTCAACTCGGACTCCCGCGCGCGCTTCGTACGCGCCACGAACCGTCGTCCAGCGCTCGCGCCGGCTGAGCCGCAGTTTATCGGGACGCGGGCGCGTGCGTACAAGCAGAAAAGCCTTGAATTGCAGCCCAAGCTGGCGTGCAAGTGGCCGGGCGATCAGCTCCGCCTGGTTGTATCCGCGCTCACGGAGGCGCGCCGGATGCAGCGGCACGGGCACGACCACGTCAGCACAAATGGGTTTCGTTTCGCGCGCCATAACTTCCGCGAGTCGGCTGGCAAACCACACACCGAGCGGCACGACGGCTTCGTGCTTAATTAGTAGGATGGCGCGGACCATGAGTGTGTTGTACAGCGCATAACTGCGTGCGACGTCAAACCCATACGTTTCAAGGCGACATAGGCGGCAGAGGACTTGAATGGAGTCCGCGACGACCGGAGAAATGATGGGCCGCCCGCAACAAGCGCAGTAGGGCGCAGAAATCCGCACGAAAGAGGCCACGCATTGAGCGCAAACCGGAACGCGGCTGGCGTTATCCAGCGTTGCCGCGCAAATCCGGCAGGGCGCAGGAAAGACCACTGACACGAGTGCGTCCGCAGCCATCCGCAGCGCCGCCCGAACTGTCTCCCTGGAAACGCGGGCCAGCGACATGACGGCGCCGAGTGTAGCGCCATACGCCTAGTAATTAAACAGGAAATTATCCGGAAAGGAATTATCTAGAGCTGGCCGCGCTCCTGCTTTTCCTGGCACTCGATGCAATACTTCGCCCAGGGCACCGCATCCAGACGCTTCTGTTGCACTTCCTTTTCGCAGTTCGCGCAAACACCAAATGTGCCCGCCGTCATGCGCTTCAACGCTCCCTCAATAAGATTCAGAAAGGATCGTTCGGCATTGGTCTGGCCGAAAAGGAATTCCTTGGTGTAAGAGTTGGCGGCTTTATCGGCCAGATCCACGGTGGTGTCTTCGTCCGCGGTGCGGCCTTCTTCTTCGACGCGCGCGATATTGCGGACTAGATCGTCGCGCTTGGCCTGAAGTTTCTTCCGGTAATTTTCCAGTCGTTTCTTATCCATAGCGAGATCCCCACAGGCAGTTAGATAGGTCAACAATAAATCGCTGATTGTAGGCGTGGTGGCAGCAAGAGTCAAGGAAGGCTCGGTTTTGGCGCGGAAATGTTGGGGTGAAAAATTGGGAAGCGGAGACTCGTACCCCAGACGCTTGCTGAATCGGAAATTCTTACCGAATTTCAACTGTCTTGCTAGATGCCGTGATTCGGCCGCCCACCACTTCCTGCATTACTTCGCGCAGGCGGTAAGTTCCAGGAGGCGCTTGCAGCGTAGCTTTGGCGTTTACGCCGTCGCGGGCGATCTGCGCGTGCGTTGCGTCCTTGAGCGTCATATCCATGACGGCCTCAGTGCCTGCGAGGAAGTGCCCTTGCAGGTCGAATAGAGAAGTGATGAAGATGACGCGCTCATTGTGAGACTTGTTCTCTTTTTTGAAATATAGGCTGCGCCCATCCACGTGAGCAATCACCCGCAATGCCGCTTCTCCTGTGGCGAGCGTGCCGGATTCTGTGGTTACGTGTGCCGCCATTTCGGTCACGGTGTCCGAAGCCATCACTTCTTTATTCAATTTCTGAAACTTGGTGGCGGGGGCAATCTCTGCCTTCGTGGGCAAAAAATAGCCGGGCCGCGTGTTAACGGTGATGCCATCCTGACCGGGAACTTTCACTTTTAAGGTGCGGAAGGCGCCGGTGTCTTTCACCCCCTCGGGAGAAAAACCCAGTACATAAGAGACTTCAGGCAGCGCGGCGATTTGGCGGAGTCCGCCGTCCAGATCATTGCTGTTGTGAAAGAATTTCCCCCCGGTGCCATCCGCCAGAGCAGCCATTGAATCGCCGGAAATATCCCGGTCAAAGATGCGCAGAGAATCGGCGTAAGCCCCAAGGGCGCCGCCTAGAACTGGCGACAAGGGATCCGACATGTCATTGGGGGCATACAGACCTTTCGCATCGAGCGTATTGACGATGATCCTCGCGCGGATTGCCTGGTCAATCATCCTATCCACGTTGTGCTGAATCTTGGCGGATTCGGAAAAGAAGCCCGACGAGGCCATGATCAAAGTGCGGCGTCCCGGCATCTTCCCCATATAGCGAATCACGTCGCCAAGGACGTTCAGCGAATCCTGCGCGAAATTCTCTGAAAGTGACAATACAATTGCGGCCTCGGTATCCACGACCAGCGTACATCCCTGAGGGTCTTTAACTGGATCGCACTCTTGGCATGCGCCCGCGGCGGCGAAGGCAAGGTCAAATGCATCGCTGTGCTCCCCGAGAAAATGCTCGATCGTATAGGCCTGGTAAGGGGTAATGTTCATGCAATCCTTAATTATTGCGGTTTTCTGATGGGATAGAAGGTTGGCGAGCGTATCTAGAAGTTGTTTTTTATTGCTGGTAAATTGCTGCGTGACGGTTGTCGAGGATGTGAAAATTCCGGCGCGGTCGGTCTCTTCCAGATGATCGCGAACGAACGCTTCCGCCGCCTTCCTGGCGTACAAAATGTCAGGCGTGGACATATTTACATCATCGAAATACATTCCGATGTAGCGCGGAGGCGCGGGAGGCGGAGGAGCCGCTGGGGCCTCAGCGGTACCCTGGGGAGCCCGCACGGCAGGCGGATGCTCGTATTCAACGTTAAAGTACGAAATGTCTTGCTTCCTTCCGTTGTCGTATAGCTCGAAATCGTCTTTCTTCAACCCTCCGACAGGCTGCCCATGCGCGTCGCGGACTACTACAGTCATATCCACCAGTGTGCTTTGCACTCGAATGGCGTGGGGATCCTGCGGAATGTACGGCTGGCTCGCAAACTTGATTTCGTCGTCGGGAGCAATCTGTCCCTGAAGCAGGGGCGCAGCCACGAAACAAAGGAACGCGAGCGTCAGGGCTTTTTTTACGCGCATTAAAGTTCTCCGTGACTCGATTATCCAGTTATCCTCGAAATCCAGAGCGGCCGCCGACGGGGAATGACGCGGCCATATTACATCCATTCCCTCGGGAATTTCCCATTCACTTGCAACTTATGAATCCAGGCCCATGCAAAGGGTTGTCTAGTACATCATGAGTATAACCGCCCTCTGAGGATTTTTTACATTCTATAATATTCTCTATTGTATTCCAATAGAACATGTGACATTTTGGAGTTCGCAGAACGCCACCAGGACGATGCAGAACCGGTGAGATATCGCAGATGAGGCGCCGCGCCAATCCCGCAAGTATGGCCGTTGTCGCGTGCGCGCTGCTTGTCATGTTCGCGTGCGCATTGGGATTTTCCCAATCCCGCGGCCAGCAATCACCGCCAGGCCCACAACAGCTTCCACTGAAGCAAGACAGTCCAAATCCAAGCAGACTGCGCGTTGCATCTCGTCTCGTGCAGGTCAGCGTGATTGTTCAAGACAAGGATGGGCACGCGGTCACGGGACTCACGAAAGACGACTTCACTGTTCTTGATCAAGGGCAGCGCCAGCAGATCGCGTCATTTTCGGAACAGATAAACCGTCTCTCCACCACCAGCGCTGCTGCGCCACCGAATCATTTTTCAAACCGTTTCGTGCAGCACGACGGCGGACAGTCGCCCCTCACGGTAATCGTCATCGACTCCTTCAACACGCGCTATTTCGATGTGCGCGGTTGTCCACCCTTTTGCCCAGGCAGGCTGGGGATCATATTCAACGAAGTCGAAAAGTTTATCAGCCAGATGCAGGCGCGAGATCGCGTGGCGCTTTATGAGTTCGCCGACAGGCTCTACCTCCTGCAGGATTTCACCAGCGACCCCGGCAGCGTCGAGCGCGGGCTCAATCGCGGAAGGGACTACGTCTCGAACCTTCATTATTCCGTTTCTCAAACAGACTCCGCGGAGATGAGCGCCCGCACGATGGGTGCCATGCAAGAGATTGCGGATCGCCTTGCGAATGTGCCGGGCCGCAAGAATTTGATTTGGCTTTCGACCGGCTTTCCGCGTCAAAGAGCTATCACCGACGAGAAGATGGACAAAGCGGCGAAAATGCTTGGCAATTCCGATCTCCCACTCTCCGCGATCAGCGCGCGGGGTCTTGAGGCCCCCAACGCGTCCGCCGCTGCGACTGGCGCCCCCGGGGGCCCTCTTCCCGGCGGCGGTAATGGTGGTGACGGAGGCGGGAAGCGGCCGTCACCCGGTGGTCCTCCAACACCCGCGCAAGTCAATGGCGATGCTGGAACTGGGGGTGGGCGGACCGGAGGTTTCGATTACCTCAGGAACCTCGCTGAAGCGTCCGGCGGCCGCGCGTTCTACAATACGAATGGCCTTGCCGGCTCGATTCGGCGCGTGATTGACGATTCCTCGACTACTTATCTGCTGGGCTACTATCCGGACCACAACAAATGGAATGGCGAATTCCGCGAAATCAAAGTGAAAGTGAATCGGCCCGGCGTCGAAATCCGCTCGCGCAGCTGGCTATTACGCTGTCGCGGACACCGCTTCCGCTCCGAAGAGGTATGCCCAGCAATTGGCTCAGGCAATCCGCAGCCCACTCGAATCAACGGACCTTGGAATGGATGTACGCGCGGATGCGATTGACATTCCCGGCGCGCGGCGATTGAAGGTAAAGATATCTATCGATCCAAGTCAGTTGCACTTTCAACAGCAAGGCGCCCGATGGACTGACAACCTAGCTGAGTATTGGGCCGAGTTTGACGCGGAGGGCCGCCAGGTCGGTATGCATTCGCAGACATTCAACCTAAGACCTTCGCAGGACAACTACAAAGCATTTCTCGAGAAAGAGTTCAGTTTTTCGGAGACTGTGACTGTCGCCGACGGAGCAGATGTAGTCCGTTTGGTGGTGCGCGATGGGGAAAACGGAGCCATCGGCTCGGTGGATATCCCGCTGGCGGGGCTATTTGCGCAAACCGTTACGCAAACACCGCCGAAAAAATAACACGCACATAGGAGAGACATGAGCGAGAAACCTGATGTTTGGCAAGGAACCTTGGCACTGATGGTACTCAAGACGATTGAAGCGATGGGCCCGCTGCACGGATATGGCATTGCGAGGCGCATCGAGCAGACCAGCGGCGATTTGCTGTCAGTGAACTACGGAACGCTGTATCCCGCGCTGCTCAAATTGGAGCAGGAGGGATACGTCGCATCCGAGTGGGGCGTGTCGGACAACAATCGCAAAGCAAAATATTACCGGCTCACGCGGGCCGGGCGGAAGCAGGTGGAGCGCGAGACGCGCGATTGGAAACAGATGACGGCGATCGTCGCGCGGTTCCTTTCGCCGCAAGGAAGAACATCATGAGACAAATACGCGCGTGGTTTGTGCGGCTGGCGGGAATGTTTGGCAAGGCGCGGCGCGACCGGGAGCTGGCAGCGGAGTTGGAAAGCCATCTCCAGATGCACATCGAAGATAATCTTCGCGCCGGGATGACTCCTGAAGAAGCGCGGCGGCGCGCAATTATCAAGCTGGGCGGTGTTGAATCCACCAAGGAAAGCTACCGCGAGCGGCGGAGCGTGCCTGTGCTTGACGCCCTGCTGCAGGACTTGCGGTACGGTCTGCGGATGCTGCGCAGAAACCCCGGCTTCGCGGCGGCGGTCGTGCTGACGCTGGCGCTCGGGATCGGCGCGAATGTGACGATGTTCAGCGTGGTGGACGCGCTGCTGTTCCGCATGCCGGAGCACGTGCGCGCGCCGGAACAAATTCTAAATGTCGAACTTTTCGGTAAGGACGGAAGATCGGATATTGCGCTCCATAACTTCGTTGGCTATGCACAACTAAGTGCAAACACCCACCTGTTGGACTTAGCCGCTCAAACGAACGCGCGGCCAATTGATTTTGGGCGTGGATCCGATGCCCGCGAGATTTACGCGACATACGTAACGTCCTCATATTTTCGGCTGATTGGTGTGGATCTGGTTTTGGGGCGGTCCTTTACGGCCGATGAAGATAATCCGGCCGGCGGAATTCCCGTCGCAATCCTGGGATACGATTTCTGGCGGGAACTTGGAGGAGATTCGCGCATTCTGAACCGTGAGGTCTGGATTGGTGACCGGCAATTCACCGTCATTGGAATTGCGCCCAGGGGATTTACCGGCCTCGATTCTTCACGTGTGGATGCGTGGATGCCGATGGCAGATATTCCCTTTTCGGTTCCGGGGCAGAGCCTTTTGACGTCGAAAGGCTCTGCGTTTCTGGATACGATTGGACGGCCTAAAGAAGGCGTGACGAAAGAGGGTGCGAAAGCAGAAGCAACCATTGCTTATCTTCACAGTGGCGGCAAGACAGGGGGGAGCATCCGTCTCGCCCCTTATTTCGAAGCCCGCACGAATAGGTTTTCGCAAAGCGCCAGGGTATCGCTCTGGTTGGCGGGGGTCGCGTTTATCGTTTTGCTGATTGCATGCGCCAATGTGGCGAATCTTTTCCTCGTCCGAATGGTGCAGCGCAAACAGGAAATGGCGATCCGCCTGCAATTGGGCGCGAGTCGCGGGAGACTCATCGGCCAGATGCTCGCGGAAAGCTTGCTCTTGAGCATAATGGGAGGCGGCGCAGCGCTTCTGGTTTCTTACTGGGTTCGCCCGCTGGCGCGGGCAGTCCTATTTTCCCCAACATTCTATGCGGGCGGTTTTCTGAGTTGGCGTTTGGTCGCCATGACGGCATTCTTCACCGCGCTTGCCGGGCTTTCGAGTGGGCTGGTTCCCGCGTTGCGAGCGAGCCGGCCGAGTCTGACCTCCGATTTGAAATCGGACCGGCAGGGACGCTCGAACGCGCCATCGGCGGTGCGTGCCGTGCTGTTGGTTACACAGGTGGCACTAACCCTGGTGCTGAGCGTTGGCGCAGGATTATTTATTGAGAGTTTGCGGCACGCGCATATGTTCGATCAGGGCTTCGAACCCAATCGGGTTCTGGTTGCCTCGATGAACCTCCATACGGCTGGCTACAAACCCGCGGAAATCAATGCGGCGTACGAACGTTTAGCGGAACGGGCGAAAGGTCTTCCCCAGGTCGAGCGCACCGCGATGGCCGCGACCATACCGTATATTGGCGGTTCCTATTCCGGTGTTGAGGATCCCTCTTCAAAGAACTCGGCATTTACTTCCATTGACCAGGTGACGCCTGAATATTTCGCGACATTGGGAATCAAAATATTACAAGGGCGCTCTTTTCAGGCAACCGACACAACTGGAGCGCCGGCCGTGTCTATCGTGAACGAGACGCTCGCCCGAGATTTGTGGGGCCGCGAAAATCCACTCGGCAAGTGCCTGGTCTTCTCATTCAACGCCAAGGGGAAAGTGTGCGACACGGTGGTGGGAGTGGTTCCCGACCAAATAAAATCATTGGCCGCCGGCCGCACTATGTCACGCACGATGGCCAGCCCTTCAATGAATACAGCGGACGCCTATGTGCCGTTGGACCAAGGTGTTTCGATGAACCCGAGCGCCACGAAGGACTCGATTACTCCGGCAGATGGGCTTCTGATTCGGACATTGGGCAACGCATCCGCCACGGTTCACGACATTTCAGAGGCTTTGGCCGGACTCGCCCCCGGTGGCCGGCTCGTTTCCGTGCGCCCGCTATCTGAGCTGGTGGATACGCAGATACGTCCATTCCGCCTTGGAGCAAGCATGTTTACATTTTTCGGCGCATTGGCATTAACGCTGGCTGCGGTGGGGATTTACGGCGTGCTGGCGTTTCTGGTGCGGCAGCGAACCGCCGAGATCGGCATCCGCATGGCGCTCGGAGCGCTGCCCCAGGACATTCTCAAGCTGGTCGTCTGGCAAGGCATGAAGTTCGTTTTGCTCGGTTCGGCTATTGGCGTCGTCGCAGCCCTGGGCCTTTCGCGTTTTTTGCGAAGTCTCCTTTTTGAAGTGCGCCCAACGAATTTCACGAGCTATCTGGCTGCGAGCGGAGTCTTGATTGTGGTGGCTGTCGCGGCCTGTCTGATTCCCGCCTGGCGCGCGGCGCGCGTGGAACCTGCGTCTTCGCTGCGCTACGAGTAGCTCCCGGCATCATTCACCAAGTACGCGTTTCATGCTTCTCCTGCGCTACCCCTTCGGTTGCGGCACTCGGAAGCGGCTGCTAGAATTGTGATTCTTTCCAGCCCTAAGACCATCTAATGGAAGAGACGTTGCCTGAGTAATTTGAATCAGAGGAGTCGTCCGGCTGAGTTTTGCGGGGAGGAAGCTTGCCTAACTACGATTTAGTGATCATTGGAAGCGGGCCGGGCGGATACGTCACGGCCATTCGCGCGGCACAGTGGGGATTAAAGACTGCCGTCGTTGAAAAGGACGGCTTCCTCGGCGGTACGTGCCTGCATGTCGGCTGCATCCCCACAAAGGTTCTGCTGCACACGGCTGACGTTCTTGACGAAATTCAACACTCCAGCGAATTCGGCATTGATGTGAAAGACTTCAAGCTGAACTGGACCGCGGTGCTGGCGCGCAAAGACAAAATCGTCAACAAGCACGCCAAGGGCATCGAGTTTCTTTTCAAGAAGTGGAAAATTGAAACGATCACCGGATGGGGACGCATCGCCGGGCCGGGCCGCGTATCCGTGGAAAAAGACGGCAAGACCACGGAAATCACGGCGAACAACATCATGCTGGCCACAGGCTCGGGCGCGCGCTCGTTGCCGGGTGTCACCATTGACGGCAAGAATATTTTGAGCAACATCGAAATGCTGCAAGTGGCGAAGGTTCCGAAGTCGTTGGTCGTTGTCGGAGCGGGCGCCGTGGGAGTGGAATTCGCATCGCTGTTCAACTCGTTCGGCTCCGAAGTGACGATCCTGGAGATGTTGCCGCGCATCGTGCCTTTGGAAGACGAGGATATTTCACCTGTGCTCGATAAGGCATTCCGGAAGAGGGGCATTCAGATTCAGACGGGCGCCAAGGTTCAGAGCGTTGTGTCCGACGCAAAGGGCGCAACTGTGACCTTCACCGACTCGGCCGGCAAAACGCAGAAAGTTACGGCGGAAAAGATTCTGATCGCCGTGGGCCGCGCTCCAAAAACTGAAAATCTGGGACTCGAGAAAACGAAGGCCAAGCTCGAGCGCGGATTCATTCACACCGGGCCGTATATGGAAACGGACGAGCCGGGACTGTATGCCATCGGAGACATCGTCGCGGGCATGCCGCAGCTCGCGCACGCTGCATCCATGGAGGGAATCACGGCCGTTGGGAAAATGTCCGGTCATCAAATGCCTCCGCTGGATCGCACGCGCATTCCCGCCGCCACCTACTGCGAGCCACAGATCGGCTCCGTGGGGCTGACGGAAAAAGCCGCGCGCGACGCGGGTCACAAAGTGAAGATCGGCAAATTCCCTTTTCTGGGAAACAGCAAGGCCACCATCCTCGGGCAGCACGATGGGTTCATCAAAGTGGTCGCCGAAGAAACCTATGGCGAAGTGTTGGGCGTGCACATCATCGGGCCGCTGGCGACGGAGATTCTGGCCGAAGCAGTCACGGCGTTGCAGCTCGAGGCCACGGTGGATGACATGATGGCGATGGTCCACGCGCACCCCACGGTTTGGGAAGCAATGGGCGACGCGTTTGCCGCGGTGCGCGGCTGGTCCATAAATGCATAGCGAGCACCCTCTGGCGTGATTTCTTCATGAACGAATCGCATGAATGCCCGGTAAGTGAATGTTGGCTAGTCGACCTGGGCCTGATCGGCTACGATCGCGCGTATGGTTTGCAGCAGCGAGTTGTGGCCGCGCGCAAGGCCTCGCTCGTCCCAGATGTGGTCCTTCTGTGCGAGCATCCTCATGTCATAACGCAGGGGCGCAACGGCCGCGTCGAGCATTTGTTGGCGCCGGAAGCCCTGCTTCGGCAAATGGGAGTCGAATTTCACACGACGAATCGTGGCGGGGATATCACGTATCACGGGCCGGGGCAGATCGTCGCATATCCAATTCTGAATCTCGCCGGGATTCGCAGCGATGTCGGCTGGTATGTCCGCCAGCTTGAAGAAGCGATGATTCGCACGACGGCGGAATACGGCGTCACCGCGGGCCGCGTCGAGGGGCGCACAGGTGTATGGGTGAACTTGGCCGGACAAGATGCGCGGCAAACGGAAGAAAAACTGGGCGCCATCGGCGTGCACATCAGCCGCTGGGTCACTTCTCATGGATTGGCATACAACGTCACCACCGATTTGCGCTATTTCGATTTGATTGTCCCCTGCGGAATCGCGGATAAGCGCGCCACTTCGCTTTCGAAGCTCCTCGGCCGGGAAGTTGAAATGGATGAGGCGTCTACTCGTTTGGTGCGACATCTGGCAGATTGTTTCGGGCGCGCGATGCGTGCGGTTACGATTGCGGACCTAGAAGAAGCGCTGGTTTCGGCGGAAACACCTGTAACGGCGGCCTGAGCAACTCGGGTCAGCAGCCCCGTTCTGAGTTAGACTGCAAGAGTTGCATTTCAATGTTTCGGCCGGCGAACCGGCCGCAGGGAGCGGCATGGACGTTTCGCTCACAAAAAAACAGAAACTTGAGCTCTATTACTACATGAAGCTCAACAGGTCGCTGGAAGACCGTCTGGTAAATCTTTTCAAGCAAAACAAGGTTGTCGGCGGGCTATACGGAAGCCTTGGACAAGAAGCCACGTCCGTAGGCACAGCCTACGCCCTCGGGCCCGGTGACTGGATTGCGCCTATGATCCGCAACGTAGGCGCGCTGCTGGTGCGCGGATATAAGCCCCGCGACATTTTCACGCAATACATGGCCCGGTACACGTCGCCCACGCTCGGCAAGGACGGCACGAGCCATTTCGGCGATCTGAAGGTGCGCCACGTCGTTTCTCCCATTTCCATGCTGGGCGATCTGATTCCCGTAATGACGGGAGTAGCCATGGCCGGCCGTTATCTTGGCCAAAAGATTGTCGCCATGACGTGGATCGGCGACGGAGGCACGTCCACCGGCGCGTTTCACGAAGGTATGAACCTCGCGGCGCAGCAGAAGGCGCCGTTCGTCCTCGTAATCGAAAACAACGGCTGGGCCTATTCCACGCCCGTCAGCCGCCAGGTTCCCCTGCGCGATCTTGCCGACCGCGCGAAGGCCTACGGAATTGCGAGTTACATCGTGGACGGAAATGATGTTGTCGCCGTTTACGAAACCTCGCGCAAGGCCGTCGAGCAGTGCCGCGCGGGCGATGGGCCGGTGATCATCGAATCGAAGACCATGCGCATGCGCGGCCACGCGCAACACGACCCCGCGGAATACGTCCCCAAGGAAATGTTTGAGTACTGGAAGAAGCTCGACCCTCTGGAGCGCTACGAGAAATATCTTACTGCGAACAAACTGTGGGACGCGAAGACACGCAAAGAAATCGAAACGCGCATTGACCGTGAGCTGACGGAAGATCTGGCGGTGGCCGAAGGCGCTCCCTTCCCTCCCGCGGAACTTGCCGAACAGGGAGTTTACTGCGACGGGTGCCACACGATTGAAGCCGAATGGAAGCGCCCGAAAGACGAAGTGATGCCTCCAAAATCAAGCGTGGAGGCAGTGTGGAAGGTCGCCAATCCAGGCGGGATCGAACAAGGCGAAGCGCGAGGAGCTGCAAGTGCGCCAGGCGCGCGGCCGCCTTCTGCGCCAAAAGCGTCTGTCAAGACTGCGCCGAAAGCCAATCTCGTAAAGACCGCCGCGAGAAAGAGCGCAACGCGGAAGGCGAGGAATTAACAATGGCTCAGGTTACGTTCCTCGAAGCAATCCGTCAGGCTCTTTTCGAAGAAATGGAACGCGATCCCGCCGTGGTGATGATTGGGGAAGACATCGGAGTTTACGGCGGCGCGTTCAAAGTGACGGCTGGACTGCTCGAGCGCTTTGGCTGGGAGCGCATTATTGATACGCCCATCAGCGAGACAGCAATCATCGGCGCGGCCATCGGCATGAGTTACCAGGGCTTGCGGCCGGTGGCCGAAATGCAGTTTATTGATTTCATCGCCTGCTGCTTCAACCAGATCACGAATTTTGCGGCTAAATCGCACTACCGCTGGGGCGCGCCCGTGCCCATCGTCGTGCGCGGACCATCCGGCGGCGGGGTGCACGGCGGGCCTTTCCATTCGCAAAACCCGGAAATGTATTACGCGCACACGCCGGGTCTGAAGGTGATTTACCCCGCGACGGCCTACGATGCGAAGGGTCTGATGAAGTCCGCGATTCGGGACAACAACCCGGTGCTTTTCTTCGAACACAAATTCCTTTACCGGCGCATCAAAGAAGAGTTGCCGGAAGGCGAATACACCGTGCCGATCGGGAAAGCAGCGGTGAAGCGCGAAGGCCGCGACCTGACGATTATCAGCTACGCCGCTATGCTGCATACCTCGCTCGAAGCCGCGGAAACTCTGGCGCGCGAAGGGATTGAATGCGAGGTGGTGGATCTGCGAACGCTCCTGCCGCTGGATAAGGAAACCATCCTTGCCAGTGTGGCGAAGACCAACAAGCTGCTCATCGTGCATGAAGACACGCGTACGGGCGGGATAGCAGGTGAAATTGCCGCGGTGGTTTGCGAGGGTGCCTTTGAAGATCTGGACGGGCCGGTAATGCGTGTAACCTCTCTGGATACGCCGGTGCCGTATTCGCCGCCGCTTGAGGAACGTTTTCTGCCGAACGCGGAAAAAGTGGTTGCCGCGGCGCGCGAACTGGCGAAATACTGAGGCTAATATGATTGGCGTATGTTCAGAGTGCGCTGAAATCATTGATGTAGGGCGGGGAATGTTTCAACTCGCTAAGGGCACCTACTACTCACCGTATATCACACCGACCTTATGGTCAGAGAACGAGGTGATGGGTGAATGGCATGAGGAATGCATCGCTCCGATTCAGTTCCGGCCCCAACTTCAACCTTACCACTATTGCTTTTGCCCCGAATCCGTCGAGCATGAAGAATTCGTCGTTTATTGCGTGCATGGCTACCGACCGGAGATAGGTTATATTCGACCACAAGACAGGGGATATGAACTACAGTTAGTTTCGCACTATGGATGCTGGTATTCGCGAAGATTGGGATGGAATCGAATCCGGGCGGTCCGCGAGAGAATTAGTGACGCTCTGACGGCTGAAAGTACGCTGCATGGCCAAGATGACGCGACTCGGAGCGCAAGCGGGTAGTTTTTGATATCTAGAAAAGAAGGAGATACACATGGCCGTTGACGTCATCATGCCCCAGATGGGCGAAAGTATTTTCGAAGGCACCATCACGAAGTGGCTGAAGAAGCCCGGTGACAAGGTCGAGCGCGATGAGCCGCTATTTGAAATCTCCACCGATAAAGTGGATGCGGAGATTCCCGCGCCCGCGGCCGGCGTGCTCAAAGAGATCAAGATTAATGAAGGCCAAACCGTGCCGATCCAGACTGTTGTGGCCGTGATTGACGGGGCTGACGCAGCTGCGGCTCCGGTTCCCGCGAAACCGGCGGCGCCGGCCAAGGCGGAAGCGCCCGCTCCAGCACCCGCTGCAGCTGCAAAACCGGCCGCTCCCCCGAAAGAAGCTCCATCCGCGCCTCCGGCTCCGGCAAAGAGCGGGTCCGCGGTCGCCGCCCAGACGCAAAGCAGCACGCCCGTGAAACCAAGCGCCCCTCCTGCGCCTGCCCCAGTACCGGCGGCTACTGAACCTGAAAATGGCCGTCATATACACAGCTCGCCGCTTGTACGGCGGCTGGCGCGTGAGAGCAATATTGATTTGAATTCGCTTTCCGGCACTGGCGCCGGGGGGCGCATCAGCAAAAAGGATATTCAGGAAGCCATAGCCTCGGGTGGGACGCGGCCCGCGGCCGGAAGCCCTGCTTCCACAGCATCAAGACCTCCGGCAAGTGGTGGCGCGACGGCGCAGGGGGCCATCGAGTCAGCAGTGCCCCGCGACCGGATATATTTCGGAAAGTATGATGTGCAGCCAATGTCGGTGATGCGCCAGAAGATTGCCGAGCACATGGTGGTCTCTAAGCGCGTCTCTCCGCACGTTTATTCGATTGACGAAGCCGACATGAGCAGCGTTTCGGCCTCGCGCGCCAAATCCAAGGGTGAATTCGAAACGCGCTACGGAGCAAAGCTCACGTTCATGCCCTTCTTCATGCGTGCCGCCGTGGAAGCGTTGCGCGCTTTCCCCACGGTGAACTCGTCGGTGGATGGCACGAATATCGTCCTGCACAAAGAGATCAATCTGGGCATCGCTGTTTCACTGGATAACGGGTTGATCGTGCCGGTGGTTCGAAACGCGGAAGAGAAAAACTTTCTTGGCCTGCAACGCGCCGTGAATGATTTAGCCGAGCGCGCCCGGACCAAGAAGCTCAAGCCCGAAGAGGTGCAAGAAGGCACTTTCGCGATCACCAACCCTGGAATCTACGGCGGGCTGATGGGGTTGCCCGTGATTAGCCAGCCGAACGTGGCCATCCTGGGCATTGGCGCCATTCAGAAGCGGGTGGTGGTGATTGATGACGCTATCGCTATCCGGCCGATGGTGTATCTCACGCTTTCCTACGATCACCGCGTCGTTGACGGCGCCACAGCCCACCAGTTCATGGGCAAACTGAAGTCCGTGCTGGAAGATTGGAACGAGCCGCTGGTTTAGCCGCGGTAATGCGGCGCGTGTAAGAAATATCAGGCGAAAAAACAAATGGCTGGCCCCTCGCAACGGGCCGGCCATTTGTTTTTATTTCCGCGCGTTGCTTTGCCCCGCCGCGCCCTGTTGGCCAATCAAGGGACTATTGAAGCAGCGGGCGCAACTGGTAAGCCCACGCGGGCAGGCGCGAGAGCGGCACCAGCGGTATGTTCTTTTCGGCGAGCAACCCGGCCACAAACTGGTGGCGGTCATTTCCTTCGGGACGCGGCTCGACCTCCGTGATGGCCACAAATTCCGTTTTTTCGATTTTCGCCCGGATGGCATCTGCCGTATAAGCCAGCACTTTTGCCTGCGCGGGGTCGCGTGCAAGCGCCAGTGAATGGATAAACCCCCGCGTGCCGTTGCGGCGATACGAATAATCCAGCCGCAGTGGGTCACCTTTATACGTGAATTCATCCACGTGCACGCTGCGAGCGAGTTTCGGCCACAGCCCTGTGGTGCGGAAAACCTGGTTCGCGCCCGCGCGGATTCCGCTGCGGCTTCCCGCGGCTTCCGAACCAGCCGGCCGCGCCCGTGGCGGGGCAACGTGGTTGGAATAGAGGCGGTCGACCTCGGCGTCGAGATCCTCGGCAAGCAACCCCGTCTGCGGGCCAAACTGCACTGTGTTCGAGAGCGTCTGGCCGAGCTTCGCGACCCAGGCGGAAAGCTCCCCGCGATGCTCGCCGAGCGTATCTTCCAGCATCGGCGCAAAACCGCGCAAAGTACCTTCATCGGCCGAAGGATGCAAGCGCCGCACTCGCGCGAATTCTGCCTCTTCCTCAAGCAGCCGCACCCGGAAGCGGTGCGTGGCGGCGTCATGCACCACCACGCCGATATTCACCCATTCATCGCGAATGAGGTTCGGCGTGTACCGTATGACGTGGTAAGCAAAAGAATGTTCGTTCGTTTCAGGCATAGGTCACTTCCAGTTTGGAAAAGGTTGCCGGGAAGATTTTCTGGCCTGCTCAAGCTGCTCGCGCACCTGCACGCGGCGCCGGTCAAGCCGTTCGAGCACGCCATACAGCGCGTCAATTTCAAAATTGTACCACTCCGGAGGAATCTGTTTCCCCGCCGTGTCCAGTTCATTGAGTGAAATCCTTTTTTCCAACCGCGCAAGCCACGGCTCAAAGGAACTCATCCCCTGCACGGAATGATAGACGCGCTGCCGCGCGTAAAGGCCGCGCAGCGGAGCGTCCGGGAAATTCCATTCACCGGCGTTGAAACAAAAGCCCTGATCAATCATTTTGGCCTGGTAACCGGAGCGCCCCGGCTCGCGAAAGAAAACGGCCTGCCGGCCATTCGTGTTGCAGGTCCATTTGTCGAACACGAGCATCCCCAGAAAATCCTCCCGGTTTTCCACCAGACCCAGAGCCTCGTCAGGCAGAAAGTCGAAGACCGCCGTTTCGGCGGGATCACCCGGGTAGAGCGAACCGAACTGTAACCCCGCGTGGCAGGGCGTGCGCGACACGCCCACTTGCATCACAAGCTCCTCGGTCAAACGGATCAACTCCTGCTCCACTTCCACCACGGCAAACGGCGCCGTGGGCAGTCCGAGCCAGCCCGCCAAGATAGTACCCAGCACTTCATTCGCCAGAATTCGCGGATGCTGCGGATTATTTTGAAATTTTACGACGTAATAGTGATCGTCCGAACACCGCATCAGGTGGGCTTGCGCGCCTCCTCGCATACGCCGGATATGTTCCACGGCTCGGAGCATTATTGGGCCATGCTATCGGTGGTTAGCTAAACCGGCAAGTAAAGAATATTTACTGTAGGTGGTTTGGTCCAACCGCTCGCCCAAAGCGGGTCACGATAAAAACCAGAGCGGAACCTGAACCATTTTGATACACCCAATTGCAGACTCGAACAAATTGCCCAAAAAAACAAGATGCCCGGGAACGCTCCCAGGCATCCGTGAACGATCAATCGTCCAAGAAATCGAGTTAACGGCGCCGGCGCTTTGATGCCTTACGCGACGGCTTCTTTCCTTTTTTCGCAGCTTTCTTCGCTTTTCGCTTAGGAGCTGCCTTTTTCGCGCGCTTCGGCTTTCGGGTGGATTTTTTCGCCTTACTCGCCGGCTTTGCGCGCGTCGCAGGCTTTGGAGGAGCGGGGGGCGCCGCAACGGAGCCAGGCCGCTCTTCGACGATCAACTCCTCCGTCTCTTCTTCTACAATGTCCTCGCCACCTCCCGCATCTTCGTCTTCTTCCTCGAAGCGCGGCAGTTCGGTATCTTCAGTGTCATCGTCCATGCGAAAGTTCATGATGTCCTCCATCCCTTAGGAGCGTTTCGGGTTGCGAAGCGCGGCGGTATATATCCCTCGCGAATTTACTTAACGGAGTCTAACGTCTTTGTCAAGAGCGCAAGTTTAGCAGAGTCGTCGGCGCACGATATATCCGCTTTTGGGGGGTGTGGGGGATAGTCCGTTCGCCGGGAGGTGGAGGCATGAGTTCCTTCAGGGCCGCGCGGGGCCGGCAAATCGGTGGGCGGCGAATGCATAGCGCAAGCGCCAATCATCGTTGTAAGATTCGGTAATGACTTGTCTTGCCCTTCTGGCGCTCCTGTTTTCCGGACTGTTTTCCGGGCAATCCGGCTCGGGACTCCCTCCGATTTCGGTCATTGATTTCTATGGTTTACGGACCATTTCGGAAAGCCAGGCGCGAGAGGCGCTTCGAATTAAGGAAGGTGATCTGCCACCAGACTCCCCTCTTGTGGCCCGGCTCAGGCTACAGGCCCTGCCGGGTATCGTTGAAGCCCGCCTTATTTTTGTGTGCTGCGATGCGGGCAAAACGACCTTGTACGTTGGTATCCAAGAAAAGGGCACTCCAGCATTGGTGTTCCGCCCTGCCCCCTCCGGCTCAATTCGTCTCTATAACGATGTGCTGGAGGCCGGAGCAGCCTTCGAGAAGGCTTATTCAGATGCGGCTCAGTTGGGCGAGCTTGCCGAGGACGAACTCGAAGGGGACTCCATGATGCGGTACCCGCCAGCCCGGACTGTCCAAAAGCAATTCGTCAAGCTGGCCGCGCTTCATCAAAGCCAGCTGCGCGACGTATTACGGAATTCAGCCAACGCGGAGCAGCGCGCCCTGGCCGCTCAAGTGCTGGGTTACGCTGCCGACAAGCGGGATGTGGTGAGCGATCTGGCTTACGGAATGGGGGATCCCGACGAAGAGGTGCGGAATAATTCGACGCGCGCGCTATGGCTGATTGCCTTGCTTGCGCAACGATCGCCGGAACTGGGAATTGAAGTTCCGTTCCAGCCTTTCGTGGACTTGCTGAACTCCATCGTCTGGGCGGACCGCAACAAAGCTTCGCTCGCACTTTCCGATCTCACGGACAAGCGCGACCCCGCCATTCTCTCAGCCATCCGGGAACACGCTCTTCCCGCGCTGGTTGATATGGCGCGATGGAAGGCGATGGCGCATGCGCAGCCGGCGCTTTTCCTTTTGGGGCGCATTGGAGGAGTATCAGAAGAGGAGATTCAGGCTGATTGCAACCGGGGAGACCGCAAAGCTCTGATTTCCGCTGCCTTGCAGCCAGTCAAAACGAACTGAGAAATCGCGGGCTAGAACTTGGGCACACTTTGGAGCCCGCGGCAGGTTTCAATCTCGACGGCCTAGGATTTTAAGCTGTACGAAGCAGCCTGCCCGGCGGAAGTGTGTGGCACGGATGGTTCTGAATAGTCAGCGAGCTGCAGACGCAGGTTGCCGGGATTTGTGGCATAGCCCAGTCCGGTTTCCATTCCAAGCGTGCCGTCGCGAACCATTCGTTCGATCTCACTATCAAAGTCCTGCATGCCTTCGGTGCTGCCATCGCGCATCGCGTCGAGCAGCGACTTGCCCTCGCTTTCTCCGCGTTCAACGTATTCCCTGGTTCTCATGGTGGATTTCAAAATTTCGATGACGGCCACGCGCCCTTCACCATCTTTCCGGGGCGCCAACCTCTGGGAAACGATGTACCGGAAAGCCTTGCCCAGGCGCATGCGGATAACCTGCTGATCACCCAGCGGAAATGCGCCGATAATGCGCTCGACGGTTTTTGAGGCGTCAATGGTGTGAAGAGTGGAAAGAACAAGATGGCCTGTTTCCGCGGCTTCCAACGCGATCTCAATGGTTTCTTTGTCGCGCATTTCACCAACCAGGATCACTTTGGGGGCCTGGCGGAGCGCCGCGCGCAAGGCTAGGGCAAACGAGGGAGTGTCGCTGTGAATCTCTCTTTGGTGGATCGTGGATTTTTTATGCGCGTGCAGAAATTCGATCGGGTCTTCAATCGTGATGATGTGGTACGCCCTGTCCTCGTTAATCAGATCCACGATGGCCGCCAGTGTCGAGGATTTTCCCGAACCTGTGGGGCCCGTCACCAGCACTACGCCGTTCCGGACGGCCATAATCTCTTTCAGCTGGATCGGTAAGTTTAAGGAGGCAAACGTGGGTACTCGAGTCGGGATCACGCGCATGACAATCGCGCAGCTTCCCCGCTGAGTGAATATGTTCACGCGGAAACGCGCCAGTCTCGCCAGACTGTAAGAGATATCGCAAGAACCCTGTTCGCGCAGCTTTTCCACCGCCAGCTTGTTGTTCCCGATGATGTCCGCGGCAACACGCGCGGTGTCTTCAGGAGTAAGCCTGCCAACCCCGGGTATGACCACTTCGACCAGCTGTCCGCTGGATTCCACCTGAGGAGGGCGGCCCGGCGAAAAAATCAAATCGCTTACATGCTTCGCCGCGCGCAGCATGGCGGTGATGATAACCGTCGTAGCGACGGTCGGTGCCGGTGTTTCCGCGGTCTGGCCGGTCTCCATGATTTCCCTTCAGGTTGTTTTGGAGCAGTTTTAGCGCAATAGATTGAGTTATCAGTGTGAAGCAAATCCCGGGACATTGCAGCTAAAACGGGATTCGTTGATGGCTTATGGATTACGGGGAGACCGGGATAGATACGTCGTACGAAACACATAAGACCGTCCTGTGGAGATGCTGCGAAGGATGTATGCGCAAAAAGATGCAGCAGAGAGAATTATGTATGGTGGGCCTGGGTAGACTTGAACTACCGACCTCGCCCTTATCAGGGGCGCGCTCTAGCCACCTGAGCTACAGGCCCACGCGATTGTAGGAACTTCCAAACGAGTGAGATTTTAACATCTCACCGCGGAAACTGCCTAACGGCGCGCGCTTAATGTGCTACCCGAACTCTTGGCGCGGAGGCGGCTGGGCGGCGCCGACCCTTCCCGCAGCGATATCCGCTTTCAGATAGTTTTCACCGCGGATGGGAGCGCCTGCAGCCCGGCGAATGATCGCAATCTGGCCAATGTGCGTGAGCGCGTCCGCCACCGGGCCCTGAAAAAGTTTTTCAGCCGGGCATCCCAGAGGCAAGCCCGAGGCCAGGCAGCCATCAAACGCGGCGAGCGTCCGGAAGAAACGCGCGACCTCTTCTTCCCAGGGCAATGGTGATGAATCATGCCATTCGTGCCGCCCCTGCGCGAGGGCAAGCGCCCAGTCAAACAGGTCTCCCATGTGAGCGGCGATTTCAGCTGGCGTGCGCGCCGTCGGCGTCAATTTGAAATTGGCAAATTCGGCGGGAGCGCCGCGTAATACCTTGGCGCCGCGATAGGCGACGGTGGCTACGGTATGCCGAAGCAGCAAAACACCACGATCAGGTTCGGATGTCATAGGTTGTGTGCGGCCTCCTGCAAGTTATTCCAGCGAATGCATGGGAGTTTAGCGGCGGAGCAAAACCACGTCAAACGCCGCGTTGAACTTGCAGCGGCCTATTGTGCCGTCGCGCGCGGCGCGCGCGGTAGTGTATGATTCCGGGGATTTCTCTTCGCGGGCAGAGGGCTTTCTTGGGTTTGAAACACGGATGATTACACGCCTTATTGGAACCGGCAGCCGCTGGCTGCTCGATAAGATCGTGGGCGCGCTCGCGGCTACGGGAATCAATCCAAATTTCCTTACATTCATCGGCTTGGTGGTGAATTTTTGGGCCGCAGTGATGTTTGCCACCGGCCTCTTCAAGATGGCGGCCATCATTATTTTCTTCGCCGGTTTTCTGGACATGCTGGATGGGCAGGTGGCGCGGCGCCAGAACCGCGTTACGGCGTTCGGCGCGTTCTACGATTCCACCCTCGATCGCTACTCCGATATGGCGCTTTATATGGGCCTGTTGGTCTACTACGCCGTCGTCGGGAGATCATCGTATGTGATACTCGGCGCGGTAGCGACCGCGGGTTCGGTGATGGTCAGCTACACGCGAGCTCGCGCCGAATCGTTGATCCCACTCTGCAAAGTTGGTTTCATGGAGCGGCCCGAGCGTTTGGTTCTATTGATTATCGGCGGGCTGTTTGACCGGATGGCGCCGGTGCTGTGGGTGATCGCCGTGGTTTCCACGCTGACTGTAATACACCGCATCGTCTATACGTGGCAAGAAATGCGCGCCGGGCGAACGTTGCCCGGCATCCGGCTCAGCCTTTAGTCGGCTCTTCCAGCAAAACCATTCCGCCGTTTTGATTATTCAGTTTGGTCGTGGGTTGCCGCTTCGCGCTCCGCGTAGTACGCATCCACGGGCGCAGCTATGATTGCGTGGACGCGATCACTCAGCGCCGGAACATCTTCCTTTTTCAATCCCGTTGTCTCGATGGTGTCGTGGATGTACACGACGATGTTTGACGGATGCACCCACCAGCGGTCTTTGCGGTTGAACTCGAATGAGCCAACAATGCTCACCGGCACGATGGGATAGCCCAGCTGCTGCGCCATACGGAAGCCGCCATCCTCGAATGGCCCCATGCGTCCGGTTAATGTGCGCTTGCCTTCGGGAAAAACGATCAGGCTTACGCCGCTCTCAAGCGCCTGTTTGGTCAGCCTCCACATACGCTTCAAGTCCGAGGGACGCCGCACGTCTGGCACCGGCACGTTTCCGAATCGCTTCATCAGCATTCCGTAGACGGGAATTTTGAAATGCGATTCAAGCTCGAGTCCGCGGATGAATTGCGGAATGGCGCTGTAAAGAACGAAGGGATCAAACAGGTTTACGTGGTTGACAATAAAAAAACTAGGCTGCTGGGGATTGAACCCCGCCCCGCGCCGCATCTCAAGCCGCGGCCCCGCCAGCCGCACCATGTTCCGGGCGAACACGCGGACTACAGGATCAATTCTTCGCTGGCCGAAGAAAATTGAAATCAGAACGATAAACAAGACCGCGAACAGGAAGTGAATTCCGCTGATGAGCCAAAGGACCGCGCTCCGCACCGCCAGCCACGCCTTCCTCATGCCATGACGTCCAACGCTCCCGGCAACACTTCCAGCATCAGCGGTTGCAGGGTAAGGACTTCGCCGTCCACCATAACGTCCACGGGACCTTCCAGACGGAATTCGATGCGCGTGGCGCTGGCGCGCGAGGCGAGGGGATGGTTCAAGTGCGTGCCGTCAAACAAAGTGGGAAAATTTCGCAGCAGTGCCAGGCGGCCAATGGGTCCCCAGCGAACATATTCGATCAGGCCATCGCCGGAATCGGCTTTCGGCGCGATCATCATTTTTCCGCCGGTGAACTTGCTGTTGTTGAATGTGAGGAACAGACAGCGCTCCTCTTCGAAATCCGTTGCATCATTCACGCGCAGAGGAAAAGCGCGGCGGCGTAGCGGCAAAAGGCAACCCAGTACACCCAAAACGTAGCCTACCTCACCGAGCCGCTTGAATCGCCGGTTGGCGAGCGCCGTGACGTCCGCGGTGAAACCCACGCTCAGCAGGTTGATGTAATAGAGCACTCCGCCCGCATACGTGAGCCGTAAGACATCGCACGCCCGGCGGCGGCCGGCAAGGATCGCGTCTGTTGCATGCTTCAATCCATTCTCGCTGAAATCACGCAGGAATGAATTCCCAGTCCCCAGAGGAAGAAAACCCAACGAAGCGCGTTCGCCGCGGGCCGCTTCCGGAAAAAGACCGTTTACGATTTCATATCCAGTGCCATCGCCACCGACCGAAATGAACTCGCGATAGCCCTGCGCATAGCCTTCACGCGCAAGGCGCGTTGCGTCGCCCGGCCCCGACGTATGCACGGTTTCAATTTTCACGCCGGTCTGACGCAATTTCTCAATCGCCGCGCCGGCAAGCTTTCCGGAACGCCCGCCACCCGCGGCACGGTTCACCACCGCCAGCATTTCCTTTTTCATAGCGGCGTCACCGCTGAACGGTCAAGCGAGTCTCGTATCTGTTGTGCGAGCTCGATGCGTTTCACCTTCATAGAAGCGGTGCGCGGAAAATCCTGGTCCCAGACGGCATAGCCGCTGATGCGCTTGTAATTCAGCAACTTTTGATTACGCACGGAAAGCTCCGCGCGCAACGCGTCATCCACGCGCTGGTCCTGTTCGGGATGCAGCACGATGATCAGTTCCTCACCCACCATCGTCCGCTCCGGCCAAATGTAATTCGCTGCGAATACACAAAATTCTTTAACGGGCAATCCCTCGAATGCATTTTCGATATCTTCGGGATAGATGTTCTTTCCTTCGGCGGTGACAATCATGTTTTTTTTCCGGCCAAATAGCCGTAAATGCCCTGTGCCGTCAATTTGGCCAAGATCTCCAGTTTGCAGCCAGCCATCAACGATGGTTTCAGCCGTCAGTTCAGGATCGTCAAGGTATTGCGACATTAGCGTTTTGCTGCGCACTGCGATTTCGCCGATGCCATCCGCTCCGGGATTCACAATGCGTATTTCCATGCCGGGCAATGGCCGCCCGACAGTATCCGCGCGAAAGGGACAAAAATCGTTCAGTGTCACGGCGGTTCCAGCTTCCGTCATCCCATAGCCATTTGCCACGGGGATTCCGAGATCGTAGAAAAATTGCAGCGTGGCAGGTTCGGTGAACGCTCCGCCAACAAAAAGCGCGCGGAGTTCGCCGCCAAATGCCGCATGTACCTGCCCCAGCAACCGGCGGCTGAGCCACAACCGCGGCTTGCGGCGCGTAAAGGCGCGGTTGGCCGCCAGCAGCGCGTTGAAAATGTTTCGCTTCGTTTTAGGCAGACCATCGAATCGCGCCTGCAACCCCTTCTGAAGGTTTTTCAGCACGAGTGGGACCAAAGACATGTAGGTGATTTTGTATCGCGTGAACGCTTCGCGAACGTATTCCGGCCGCAGCGTGCGCAAATGCACCACGGTCGCGCCGCAAGTGAACGGTCCGAAGAAGCCCACCATAAAATCAATAGCGTGATTTGTCGGCAGAATACTCAAGTAGCGCACGCCCGGCCAAAAAGGGTAAAGCGCGGTCAGCGCCTGGCACTGTTCGAGATAATTCTCATGCGTCAAGACGCAACCTTTTGGCCGGCCGCCGGTGCCGGAGGAATATACGATGCACGCCCAGTCGCTGCTTTTTCGCGGAACGAATTCGGGGTTGTTCTCCGAACGGAACTCCTCCCAACGAATCGCGCCGCCAAGTTCCGCGGCCACCGGCGCTTCCGTGACAAGCACGATTCCAACGCGATGCTGGTCGAATCTTTCCACCTGCATAATGGCTCGCCAGATGGGATATTCGACAACCAGCACGCTCGCATGAGAATGCGCCAGCAGCGCGAGTTGCTCCTGTGGCGTTAATTTATAATCGAGGGGAACGAGCACGCCGCCAGTGTGAAATATCGCGTAAGCCGAAATCAGCCATTTCGACTGATTCGTCATGATGATCGCGGCACCGTCGCCGGCGTGGAATCCGCGCGCTTGCAACGCCGCAGCCAGCGGAAGCGCGGCTTCCTTGAACTGCCGATAGGTGAGCCGCTCTTTTTCGCGCTCTCGGTCGGCTTCGATCAGGCAGACTTCGTCTGGCCAGCGATCCAGCGAATCGCGCAGCGCCGCGCCCAGAGAATCGTATTTGCTCAGGTCCAGCATTTAGCAGGTCACCGTTACGCCGTGGCGCATAGGGGCACAAGAATATCAGGATTTCAGGGGATGAATCTCCGGATGCTGCCTTTATGGGCCGGCTAGAGCCTTGCCTGAATTCGGCTCGCGAGCGTGTGAAAATCGCTCACGCCCTGCATTTCGTAATCCGGCAGCTCGATGCCGAAATGCTGTTCGAGACGCGTGAGCATTTCGAGCGCCTGCAGGCTGTCGAGGCCAAGTTTCTTGTAGAAATCGTCTCCGGGCGCGAGTGTTTCTCGCGGCACTTTAAATTGCCGCGCTGCCAGCCCCAGGATTTCATCGGTGGTTTGCTCGATGGTTCTCATTCTTCACGCCGCTTGAGTTGCGCGCCTCGGCTGAATCCGTTTGAGCGTGCTAGATAGCCTTCTCCGCGCAGAGCGAACCTCGTACGCAGATTGCAGGTTCATCCAAAACCGCTCGCTGGTCCCAAAAAATTTTGCCAATCGGACGGCTGTATCCGCTGTGATACCGCGTTTTTCGAGCACAATATCGTTCACCCGCGGAGGAGGCACATGAAGCTGTTTTGCAAGCTCGTATGCGGAATATCCCAGCGGTACCAAGAATTCTTCTCGTAGAATCTCACCGGGATGAATTCTCCAGCTTGGAGTTTTTGAGCGCAACTTACGCATTGTCCTCACCTCGTGCAAACCTCACTTAAAATTCTAATGGTAATCCGTGATTTCGGCTACCGTTATGAGTCACGGCAAATACGGCAGCGCGTCACTGCTCACCGCGAATTTGCGCAGGCCTTCCATCACCGCGGGCCGCGTAAACAATTCGCAAAAAAGATCAATTTCGCGGCGCAGTTCCTCATGGGGAATGGGCTTCAAGAAGCGTTTGGCGGCGGCGCTCGTAGCGCGATCGAATTTCGCAACCTGCGCGGCTGTGGCGCGCGCCAAGTGCAACGCTTCGCCTTCGCCGGCAATCTGGCTTACCAGACTGATCGCAGCGGCTTTCTGCGCGTTGATGCTGCGGCCGGTGAGGAGCAAATCCCGCACGACGGCATTGCCGAGGTCGCGGCGCAAACGTGGAATACCGCCGAAGCCGGGGATCAGCCCCAGGCGTAACTCAGGAAAGCAGAAGCGCGCCATTTTATCCGCGATGATGAGGTCGCAAGCCAGTGCCAGCTCGAATCCGCCGCCGAAGCACACTCCATGCACTGCGGCGATGGTCGTCAGCGGCGTATCGTCAAGCGCGTTCATTACCGCGTGAATGCGATGCAGAAATTCGCGCACGCCGGTCAGGCGCGCGGCGGCATCAAGCGGAAGTGAGCTGTTGTATAACTCACGCAAATCCGCCCCTGCGGAAAAACCAGCGGCCAGCGAGCTATGCACAATCACAGAACTCGCGTGTTGTGCAAGCCCATCGAGCGCCGCGGTGAATTGTTCCAACTCTGCAAGTGTTTCCGAGCCGATTTCGTTGCACGGCAGCTTGTGCAATTCGAGCTCGACGGCTGAATCGCGCAGCGACCACGAAAGCGTTTTCCCAATCAAGGAATTCATGCGCTCTTTTCCCGGTACAGCATCTCGATCTGTTGCGCGAAATGCTCTGTAATCGCATTGCGCCGCAGCTTGCCATTTGCAGTCAGCAGGCCGCTTTCAATAGTAAGCGCCTGCGGTTCCACATGGAAGCCGTGAATGCGCTTGTAGTGTGGTAGCCCCGCGTTTAGCGATTCAATTTCCGCGGCCACGCGCTCATGCTTGATGTCGCCCGCTACAATTGCCGTTAAATAGCTGCGGCCATGGCCGACCAGCACAACTTGCTGCGCGCCTGTTAGAGCAGCAAGTAATTTATCCTCGATCGGCTCAGGCGCCACGTTATGCCCGGAGCTCAGAATCAGCAGATTCTTAATCCGCCCGATGATGCGCCAGTTGCCATGAGAATTTACTTCGCCTTGATCGCCGCTGTGAAACCACCCATCACGCAATACCTTCGCGGTTTCTTCGGGGCGATTCCAGTAGCCCGGAAAAATATTCGGCCCGCGCACGAGAATTTCCTGGTCCGCGCCGAGCATCATTTCAATTTGAGGCACAGGGGGACCCACCCAGCCGGGCTCGACGTGCTCCGGATCGTCCAGCGTGCATATGGCGGTCGTTTCCGTCAGCCCGTAAACCTGCAGAACTTGTATGCCCAGCATCATGAAAAAGAACTGAGTTTCCCGCGAAAGCGGCGCGGAGCCGCAAATGAGCGCCTTTAGATTTGGGCCGAAAAGTCGCTTGCGTATGGAAGGAAAAATCGCTGCGCGCCCAATCATCAACCAGAAGCCACCCCCGCGCTTGCTATTTTGCGCGGCGTCATTCCGCGCGAACCATGCGGCCTGCGCGCGGTTGAAAATCTTCGCGATTGTCCCGCCGCGCTTCTCGATATTTTCTTCGACGCCGCGCCGCACGCGTTCGAGGAGCGTTGGCACATTCAGGAAATAGTGTGACGCTGCAATCTGCATTTCCGCCTGGAGCCTGGACAAATCCATCGGAAGCGTCAGCACACTTTGGCGGGAAAGGCATGAGAGCAGCAGGATCCATGAGCCCGCAAAGCAGTACGGCAAGTAATGAAACACGCGTTCAACGCCGGTATGGCCGCACATCAATTGATTCAGCCGCGCCCCCGTGCAACCGAGCATGTGGTTCACATTGCCCGCGGTGAGCACGACGCCCTTAGGCTCTCCCGAAGTGCCGGAGGTATAAATGATGGTCACCGGATCTGCGTCAGCAATTAACACTGGAGACGCCAGTGATGACACGGTGGCAGCCTTGTTCGCACTTTCGCCAAAAATTTCGTCGAAGAGCGCGATGCGAGGCGCTTCGGACCACTCGGCACGTACGGCGTCGGCCAACACCGCATCGCCCGCACAAATCAGCCGCGGCATGGCGTCGCGCATCATCCCGGCCAATTCCTTTGCCGCCTGTCGCGCGTAGAGCGGCACAACGACGACGCCCTCCGCCATCAGCGCCAAATCCAGCGCGACCCAGCGAATACTGTTGGGCGCAAGCAGCACGCAACGGTCGCCCTTCTGCAATCCCGCGCCGCGCAAAAACACCCGCGCGGTTTCAATCTGCGCGCGAAGTTCGCCGCCGGTTGCTGACACCTGTCCGCTCTCGCGTGCTTCCTGCAAGACGGCGCGAGCGCCACCACGTTCCAGATTGCTGAAGATATGTTCGAGGAAGTTCATCGTCGGAGATTAAGTCTTGGATCGTCCGCAAAGCGTCGCGCGGCTCATGCGCTCACCTGTTGCGAAGTTCATGTCGAATTTCAAGCCTTCGCCCCGCTTGCCGCGGACTCTTCCGCTTCGCCATACTTTTCTACCAGCGCCTGCAACGCGGGGTTGAGCTGCGGCAGATACTCCTCCCACGAATGCAGGCCCGAGCGCACGGGAAATTCCGGATAGATCAAGTGCGTCTGTTGCTCGAAATAAACGCCCATGCGCGCCATCACCTTAAGGTTTCGCACCACGGTGCGTCCAATACCCGCGCGAATCGCGTCGGCGTCGCGCAAAAGCGTTTCCATCGCCGTGACAAGTTTTTCACCGAGCTGGGGATCATCCACCGTAAACAGCAAATGAGTTTGGCCGCGCTCGATCATGTTGTTGCGGATGCGCTCGTCCATGGAAACTCCAGCCGAAGGCACCAAAGCAGGCATGGAAGTTACAATGCCGTGGTAACGCGAAGAAACCATCAAATCCGCGCAACGCAGCAAGCTCACGATTTGATAGATGTCGAGCTCAGCGCTGGTGAATACCGGCGCGCCGCCAATTTTCTCCGCAATTTTATGGCACGCATCCGCGTCCAAACGCTCCGTGCCGACAAGGACGGGGAAGACCCGGCGCCGCTTTTGGAATGCAGTGATGGCATCTGCAAACGCTTTGATGTATCGCGCGTAGCGCGCATCCACTTCCGGCCCGGCATTATGGAAATAAGGCCCGCGATAGTGGCTCTCCTTGAACGCTCCGAATGTTTTCCTCGCCATCAGCTTCATCACAGACGCCTTCACCGGCCAGAAAAAAGGATTGATCGGGCAAACAATCAGCACGGGAGTCTTACCGTCCCATCCCGCATCCGTCAGAAACTTACGGCCGACTTCCGGCGGTTGAGGCGTGAACGTCCACGCCGTATCCGTGCCCAGTTCGGTGGGAACGTCCAATCCGCTTAGCGTCGCTTGTGATTCCGTATTGCGTGTAATGACCAGCGAAGATCTGCAATATCGCCGCGTCATTTTCTGCAAAGCCGCGTCCATCTTGTCCGCGTCTCCACCGTATCCAATGGAAAGTTTATTTTCCGCCGCCGCAATTCCCAGGGAACCGATCATCATTGCCGTAAGCGCGTTGGCAAATTTGCTCTTGAACATCGAGCCTTCGCAAGCCACCACGCCGTGGTGTTTTCGCACCTCGCGGTAAAGAAATGGCGGAAACATATCCGGAAGGCGGATTTGCGTTGCATCGCCAAAACAATTTCGCGTGCGCTCGGGCGTGAGAGACATGACCGTCAGGCGGACGCGGTCTTCTCCCAGCACTCGCCGCACTTGCCGCAACATTTCATCCACGCGGACGTCCGAACCCATATTTCCGCCGCCCATGTATCCCGCAAAAAGCAGTTTCAGTGGCTCGCCCGGCTTCCAGCGCGTGCCTCCGCCCAGCATCCAGTTGAATTTTGTCCGCTCAATGGAGGCGCTGACCCACGCCTCGATCAACAAATCCATCATCGAGCCACCGCCTGCGCTTGCGCTTCCGGGGGCTCCCCGCCGGGCCATTCCCGATAGGGATAGTGGAAATGATTTTCGCGGCTGAACTTCAGCAGCGGAAAACAATACTTTGAAAACGGAGCGGGCACGCCGCCCATTTCGTTCACAACGCGGGAATTGTCAAACACTGTGTTCCAGTATATGTAAGGCAGAAAAACTTTCAGCAAAGAGGCGCTGCGGCCCAGATTCCCTTTGCGGTTCGCGAGCGAATTCACCGTTGCGCTGAACGGCCGCGCCAGCGAAGGCGCGTACAGCGGCTTACTCTTGCCCGCGGCCCCTGCCAGAGCATCCGTAATCTGCCGGCAGGTCTCAGAGCCGGTGCCCGAAGAAAGGTGATACGTGTCGTACAGCGGCTTTTCTTTTTGGTGGAGCGTCGCGATGGCTTTCGCCACGTAATCCACGGGCACAATATCAATGCGGTCGGCGGACCGCAGCGGCAGCACCGGCAGCCCGGCGAGAAAAACGAACGCGCGCACCATATCGAATTGCGTTGTATCGCCGTAGCGCGTGTCACCAAGCACGATACTCGGCCGGAAAATAGTTTTCGGCACGTCCGGCAAAAGCTCGCGCACCATGTGCTCGCAGAATTTCTTTGTGCGCGCGTAGGGATCGTAGTCGGAGCGGTTCCAGTCAATCGAAGTGTCTTCCGTGACAACTTCATTTTCGCGCTTGCCCGCCACGGCCACCGTACTGACGAAGCTGAATCGGCGCAGCCCGCCTGCGCTTTGAGCGCGCCGCGCAAGTTGAATCATTTCGAGTGTCCCGCGCAAGTTTACATTCATACAGCTTTTTTCTGACTTGCGATTGAGCGACGCCGCGCAGTGAATCATGGAATCCGTTGTGGTCACCACGCGGGCATAGTCCGACGCATCTAGCCCGAAATGCGCGTCGGTCAGGTCACCGCGGAAAACCGTGATGCGCGCGCCGAGGTATTCACGGAAGCGCGGAAAATCCATGTGGAGTTGCAGGGCGTGCCAGAGACGGTCGTCTCCCTCGCGCGCATCCTTCGCGCGCACCAGCACGTTGATGCGATCGGCGTGGCCCGTAAGCAGCTCGGCCAAAATGTGCGCGCCGATGTATCCGGTCGAACCGGTCAGGAAAATAGCCATGGTCAGTTCAGTGGCGCCGATCCCGCCGAAGCTTCGTCCGAATCACCTTGCTGCGCGATGGCGTTGAATTGCACGGAACGCTTCGGCTGCGCCTCAAGCGCGCGGCCCTCGATCAGCGGATAACACCATTTCCGCAGGGCGGGCACATGGATGTTGATCCAGTATTCCCACCAGTCCACCACGTTGGCGTCGAATCCAAACGCCGCGCGTTCATCCTCTGGCAGGATTTCGGAAAGCAGTTGCACGTGTTGCGCCTCGAACACCTGTTCGTTGTACAGAATGAACGGCTCGTAGAGCTCGATAAGTTTCTCAATGCGGCCCAGGTCGCGCTCCTGGCGCGCAAAGGGTTTTTTGAATTGCAGCAGAGCGGCTACGCGGTTGATGCGGGAAACGACCGCCTTCTGCGCCGGAACGCTGATTTTCTGGTAACGGCTCTTCGACACGGGAATCGTATCGAATCGCAGCTTCAACCAATGCTCCAGACCTTGCTGCGCGCGGTAGTGTTTTCTGTGCGCCAAACCGGTGAGTTCGATCGAGCGGCCCATGTCGCATGGATTGCTCGCCGAAGTCGCCAGTTGATAGACGCTTTTGTGCCTCCGGCTGATGAGCGCCGCGGCGATGAGCGTCATGCCGCGGCACACCATATCCACGGGAATTACGTCCAGACATTTGCGTTCGTTTGTCGGCAACTGCCGGAAATACGTCCCCAGCAAATAAGAAAGCGGCGCGGAAGTGTTGATTCCTTCGTTCCATCCGGTGAATGGGAAATCCGTGGAAGTTTCTACAATCGATGGCCGCACGATAGCGATGGGAAGTCCCTTCCCGCGCGAAACCAGCAGCGATTCCGCAATGCTCTTCGTCAACGTGTAGGTGTTCGGCCACCCAAGCCTCTGCGCGCGCTTCATGCCGATGCGAGTCACGCGATTCCGCACCCAACGTTGGCGGTTGCGCCGCAGTACATTGTCCACTTCATCCGCGGGAAATTTGGAAGGATCGCTGCGGCGTCCAAGCGCCTGCCGTCGCAGCGCCGCCGTCATCTCGGAACCCTCCGAGCGCGCCTCCACATTCTGAATCGTTTCTTCCAGTGATTTCCATTCGCGCTCGGCGTCAAAATCAGCCACGCCCGCCGGTGTGTAGTTTGCGTGCAATTCCTCGCTCACCCGGCCGTCTCGTTTTCCCACTACGTAACAGGTTGAAAGATGCAGCAGCGCGGCATGATTGCTCGAACGAATGAATTCCAGCAAGTTCATGGGCGCGGCCACGTTGCCCGCAAGCGCTTCACGAAGGTCGGGATTGAAATCCGTAAGCCCGGAACTATTGACGACCAGATCGAGCACTTCGGCAAGTCGGCGACGCACGGCTTCGTCCATCCCCAGGTCGGGCCGGCTCAAATCCCCTTCAACCACTTCGACGCGGTCCGCTAGAAAACGTCCGAACGCTCCGCCATGCCGGATATTCAGCGGCTCGAAAACAGGCGATTCCTGCGCGATTTTTTCAAAGCGGCGCTCGGAAGTTGTTGAGCGCTGCCGCCGAATCAGCAGGTAAACACGGCCGATGTCGGGCACATCGGTGAGTATCTGCGCCAGCCATACTTTCCCGATGAATCCCGTAACGCCGATCAGCATTACGTGTTTGCCGCGCAACGTTTCACGCACGGAAAGTGGCGCGATCCGGGTCTCGCCGTCCGTCAGCACCAGCGGGCGCTGCCCTGTGGGATGCGATCGTTCGGCGGGCTGCGCGGCCGCTTCCAATTGCTTGATCCCTCCTTCGAGCTTTAACTCCCGGTCAAGTTTTTCCGGTGCGATTCGGCCGTCCGCCGCTCCGCCAAACACCAGCGCCAAAGACCCGCGCGGTGGAACGACCGGATCGAGCAGCCGCCCGGTGGCGACGCCATCGCGGAACTCCAGCCGGTTTGCCAGCACGCGTCCAACGCCCAGGTGTTGCGCCAGCGGCCGCATCACGTGATCGAGTCCCTGGCTTACCAAAATCACGCGGTCGCCCGCCACCAGGCGTTCATTCAGCTTCGCCACGCCCTCGGCCTTAAGCGCCGGTTTCAGCACGTAGTGGAAATATTCCTCGCCCAGCAGATCCAGGCGGTCCCGCGTGATCCCGCGCAGCAAGGTATGCAGCATGCGCGTGGCAAATCGTTTGTTGCTCAGGTACAGCACCGGCCGCGCCAGTGCCAGTGCCGCCAGTCCTCCGCGGCGCGTCCAGCGCTCCGCGAAGCTTTGCGCGTTCCAAGTGAAGTATGCCACCGAGCGCACCGCGGCCAGGTCGGCAAGGCTTCCCTCCACCCGCCAGAACACGACGGGGCCTGCCGAGGGCTGCACGGAGGGCGCAGTTAGGCCGCAAGGTTCGGGTTTGAGTGTCGGCGCGTTCAAGATGGTGTGCTCAATCGCAGTACTCGAAGTATCCAGCAAACAGCCTGTTCTCAGACGTGCGGGCGCACCAAGGCCTCAAGCTATGGAGAAGTGAAGAAATTAGCATTGTCCGGCCCCACGGGCAAGTCCGCCGGCCCCCCCCGGTCCGCGCCGGATGGAGTCATTGGCCACCGGTGTGTCGCTCAGGTCCCTGGCGTCTTCCGCCGGGACCTGAGGTTCTCATGCCGATCTGCCCCGAAATAACCAAATTGTTTCACGTGAAACAATTTGATCGCGGCGACGTCCGCCCGCAACAAATTGCGACTTCGAAACTCATATTGCCCCGCGAAAAGCCCGAAATCGGAATTCGAAGGCGCTTCGAATAGCAAATTCTCCCACATGCGGGCGACTTCAGCATTGAATTGGCACGCGATTCATTCTCTCGGCGCGCCTGAACTGCCCTGTATTCCCATCAGCTCAAACTGATACAGTGTCGCCGCAACCATACTATGCCCATGCCAAACCCGCCTTCAATATCTGTTCCCGGCCCCCAGCAACCGCACACGCCCCTCACTGGAGGACAGATCCGCGGCTTTCTGGCGTCATGGGGTGGCTGGGCGCTCGATGGCATGGACTCGTTCATCTACGCACTTGTAATGGTGCCCGCTCTGCGCGAGTTGCTCCCGCGCTCGGGCCTGCAAGCGACCACCGGCACGGTTGGCTTTTACGGAGGGCTGCTCTTCGCACTGTTTCTAATTGGCTGGGGATTGGCTTTCCTGTGGGGGCCCATCGCGGACAAATACGGCCGTGTTTTCACGCTGATGCTCACAATCATTTGGTATTCAATTTTCACGCTGGCGGGCGCGGCGGCAACGCACGTCTGGCAATTGGGACTTTTCCGTTTGCTCGCGGGGATCGGCATAGGCGGCGAATGGGCGATGGGCGGCACCTACATCGCCGAAGCGTGGCCGGAAGACCGTCGCATTTCAGGCGGAGCATGGATGCACACCGGCTATTACTTCGGCATTCTGCTCGCCGGAGTGGCGAATTCCGTGGTCGGCAGCCGCTACGGCTGGCGCGCAATGTTCATTGTGGGAGGAGCGCCCGCGTTGCTCATTGCTCTCGTGCGCTACGGAGTCGCGGAGCCTGCGCGCTGGCGCGAAAAAGCTCAGACCATCCGGCGCTGGAGTCTGTGGCAGCCCTTCGCGGCTCTGTTCACGCGCGACTACCGCCGCCGAACGCTGCTCAACAGCTTTTACATGTTGATTTCGATTGCTGGATTGTGGGCAGGCTCAGTTTACGTTCCCGCCGCGATGATGGCGCTCGCTGAGTTGCGCCACTTTCAGGCGATTGCGGTCGGCACTCTCGTATCCGCCGCAACCGTTCTGCTATCTGCTTCAACAATCGTCGGCTGCCTGGCGGCGCCCTGGCTGGTGAATCGTCTGGGCCGCCGCGGCGCGCTCGCCATTTATTTTTTCTTGATGCTCATTTCCATCTGGTTCACGTTCGGCTACGCTTTTTATCGCTCGACTGCGGCCGTAAGTTTGTTTCTCTGCGGTTTGGCCGTTCTCGGTTTAGGCGGCGCCAATTTCGCCGTGTACACAATATGGCTGCCGGAACAGTATCCGACGGAATGCCGCGCCAGCGCGTTCGCGTTCGCCACTTCCTTTGCTCGTTTTGCGGGAGCAGGCATCACATTTCTGGTGGGCGCGGGAGTCGCGCGCTACGGCAGCATCGGTTTTCCCGTGGCGCTTACCGCGCTCGCGTTCATCCCCGGCCTGCTCCTCTTGCCCCTCGGAGTTGAAACGCGCGGCCAGTCCTTACCGGACTGAAGCGATTCCTCGGAAGCGCTGTGAAAGCGGATCCCGCCTTTTATCTGCGCATGCAATCATTTGCAGCTGTGGTACACTCCCCCGCGGAGGGCTTACTTTGCTCAAAACGCTTGAATATAAGCTCTTGTGCGGCCTGGGGGCACTTTCGATCATCCTTGTGGGCGTGAGCGTTTGGCTCTACGTCAGCAACCGGTCGGCCCAGACCGAGGTCACCGCCCGCGCGCAGTACATTCAACAAAGCGGGCCCATTCGCGATCTGTACCAGCAAGTGGCCAAAGCCCTCGCCGAACTTGCAGTTAAGAATCATGACGAGGCCGTGCGTGCAATGCTGGCTCAGGAAGGATTTACGATCAATCTGCCGGCGACGCCTGAGAAATCAGCGACTCCTGCTCCGAGAGGCAAACAGTGAGCACTTCTCCCATCACGCCGCTGACTCCCGAAGAACCATCGAGCCCAAGCGTCCGCAGTCCTTTCTTGCCGCTGCTGCTCCTCGTGATTGCGTTTCTCGGCTGGACGATCTTGCAGACAACCGAACTGTTCCGCGAGCACTTTGCTCTGAATGCGACGCGTGTGCAGCAGGCCGCGCCCCTCGCCCAGGCCCAGAAGATCCGCGCCGCCACCGATTCATTGGCGTCGAAGACCGAGAAACTAGCCGAGGGCGGCAATGCCAGCGCCCAAATCGTCATCGCTCAGCTCAAGCAGCGCGGCATCACGATCAATCCCAACGCCTCGACTCCAACACCGCCGTGATCCTCGGCGTCGCGTAACAGTGGGCACAATATGGGCCACCTGTGGCTACCCTGTGAACCACGAGGAAGTTGTTCCGGCCGCCGTTCGCACGCGGATGATGACCCTCGTTTGATTTAGTCATATGGGATTGCGAATTCCTCGGGCCCGCAGAAACTCCGCGACTGACCAGAAAATTTATACTTGACAGTTAACTCGTGCGAGTAATAGCGTCCGCGCCAGTCTTTTCTCTGTGCAGACAATCGAATCCATCGCGATGAACACCTCCCGGAAGGGGTGAATAACAGTGCCGAAAAACCATATCCCGCCCGATACGCCGCCCAAACAACAGATCCCGCCAGTTCCCCTGGAGACTGTGTTGAAACAAGAAAGGGAGGAAATCGAGGAAATCCGCAAGAATCGCGGCACGTATGACAAAGACAAACATGGCGTCCGCCGGCATACGGCTCACGCGCCCGACACGATCGCCGGAGCGGGATCCGCGGCCAAACCGGCATGGCAGACCGATGATGAAAATAAGGATTGGGTGGAGGCCGTCAAAGAGGCGCACAACGCAAACCTCGTTGGGCTGGCGTTTTCAGGCGGAGGCATACGGAGCGCGACGTTCAACCTGGGAGTCCTCCAAGCACTGGCGGAATTGAATTTACTCCAGCGCGTTGACTATCTCTCAACCGTTTCCGGTGGCGGATACATAGGCGGATGGCTGGCAGCGTGGTCGAAACGGTTGGGTAGTTTTTTGAAAGTGCAGGAGTGCCTCGCGACCAACCGTGTGAATCAGGAAGACGATAAGGAACCGACTCCGATCCGATTCCTGCGCGTGTTCAGCAATTACCTGACGCCCAAGGTGGGAATCTTTAGCGGCGACACGTGGGCAATGGTCGCGATTTATCTGCGCAATATGCTCCTGAATCAGGTTGTGGTGTTTGCGATGGTCGCAGCCGCGTTGTTGGCGCCACGGCTGGCCGTGCGATTGGGAGATTGGGCGCGCTACCTGAAATGGGAAGGAATCGGCTTGGCGGGATTTTTGATGCTGCTGGCTTTCGTAATGATCACGAACAATATGGAATATCTGGATCACCGGGACCGGTCGGCGGAGCGCGAGCTGACGAAGCCGGGCTGGATTCTGGCGCTGGTGGCCGTGCCGCTGTTTTTTGACGCGGTGTTGGGAGCGCTGTTTCTGAATTTTCACGCGAGCCCCTCGAAGTGGTGCGCGGTCGCGGTCGGTGCAATCGGTTACGGCGTCATCTGGGTTTTGGCGTCCGTGCTGGCATGGATCTATGAAAATTGGCTGGGACCCAAAGTGAAACAGGGGACCGAGAAAGTCGCCACGGCTTGGGGAGTAGCGCGGACGCGGATCTATGAAAAATGGCTCGGTCCCGTTGTAAAAGCGCCAGCCAAGAAAATCGCACCGAACAAAGATGTGGCAAAGACCCCTGAGCCGGAACCACGGAAGACCTCGCCATTCGAGTACGGAATCACGCTGGTGAGCGCAATTGTCTCTGGAGCGCTCGCGGGCTTGCTCTACGCATTGCTTTGGGAGCACGCGTTTCGCTGGAAAGTGGACACTCTCCTGACGGTGGGCGCTCCGCTGGTGTTGGGAATATTTCTTCTGGCGGGAACGCTGCACATCGGACTGATGGGAATCGTATTTTCTGACCGGAGGCGCGAGTGGTGGGGGCGATTGGGAGGATGCCTGCTTTTATGGGGCTTGGCGTGGATGGTGGTTTTCTGGGTGGCCCTGAGTTTTCCGGACTTCATGCATCACCAAATCCCTTGGATAAAAACGCTGGTGGCGAAGTATCTGACGCCCACATGGATCGCGACGACTGCGGCGGGCGTGCTGGCGGGAAAGTCGACAGCGTCAGGCAAACAAGGAGCCCAGAGTTGGAAAGATGTGCTGGCGAAAATAGCCCCTTACGTTTTCGTAGCGGGACTCCTGTGCTGGGTTTCATACGGAATTTGGGTGGTGCAAAGACTGAAGATCTGGAGCGAATACGAGCAAAGCCCGAGCGGCGTCTGGGACTCGATTCACGCAAGGTGGGTGAGTTCTCCGCCGATCGGCCATCCGGGGATAGTGCACTGGCTGCTGGTGTGCATTAGCACGCACCGGCCACAGTTGTCATTCGCCGCGTGCGTGGCGCTGGCCGCGATAATGGCGTGGCGAGTGGACATCAACCAGTTTTCGATGCATTGCTTCTACCGGAATCGCCTGGTGAAGTGCTACCTGGGCGCGTCCAACAAGGATCGCTCGCCGAACCGATTCACGGGGTTCGATGCTTCCGACGATATTCCTCTGAAGGATCTAACAACGAAGCCGGAGAACGGCAAACCCTACGACGGGCCGTATCCCGTGTTGAACGCGTCGCTGAACCTTGTGAAAGGTAAAGACCTCGCGTGGCAGGAGCGAAAGGCGGAGTCGTTTGTAATGACTCCGAAGTTCTGCGGCTACGATGTATGGCTGGAAGAACAAGACAGCCCGATGGTGGCAGGGACGCGCCCACTTGAGGAGGCTCATGCACAGGGGAAGAAGCACAAGCTCGAGCCGCGTCTCGAGCGCTACGGTTACCGCCCGACAGCTGATTACGCTTTTCCTCCGCCGGAGGGACAAGGTTATTTCCTGGGAACCGCGATGGGAATTTCAGGAGCGGCTGCAAGCCCGAACATGGGATTTTACACTTCAATGCCGACTGCGTTCTTGATGACCGTGTTCAACGTGAGGCTGGGGCAGTGGTCGGGAAATACGCGTAATCGGAGAACCTGGATGCGATCGTCGCCGCGGATGGGACTGTCCTATCTGCTGAACGAACTACTCGGCGGAACGGACGACGAAGCCGCGTACGTGTACCTTTCGGACGGCGGACATTTTGAGAACATGGCGTTGTACGAACTGGTGAAGCGCAGGTGCGGATTGATCATCCTATGCGACGCGGAAGCGGATGACTGCTATGGATTCAGCGGGCTGGGAGGCGCGGTCCGGAAATGCCGGATTGATCTTGGAATTGACATTGATCTGGACGTGACCGGCATCGCTCCCAAGAAGGCGGGCAAGCCGAGTAAGGTGCACTGCGCGGTGGGCACGATTCATTACGAAACTGTGGACATGCATGCGCCCACCGGAACAATCATTTACTTCAAGGCGTCGCTGACGAGCGACGAATCCGCCGATATTAAGAATTACAGCAAGATACACGGAACGTTTCCCCACGAATCCACGGTTGACCAGTGGTTTTCCGAATCCCAATTCGAAAGCTACAGGGAACTGGGATACCACGAGGTAATGTCCTCGATGCAAGGTGAGGCGCCCTCGGGTGAACCGCACACAGCGACGGCGAATCCCGCTGACAAGAAGAAAAAGCCCTCTGATCTGGCCACGGTGCACAAGCAATTGAAAGATGCCTTGACCCCATTCGGTTTTGAAACCTCGAAGCTTAAACCCCGAGGTAAGAATGCGGGCTAGCTGGACGAAAAAGGCGTGCGAAGGACAAGGGCGCAAGACTGGGAACAACTTCATAACTGCGAGCAAACCATTCCTAATAGATTATCGTTGGGATTCGAGATGGCTGGTGATATAAACTGGCATCGTAAGGAGAAAACAATGCTAAGAACTGTTCTAATTATCCTCCTGATTCTGCTCCTTTTGGGCGCCTTACCCACTTGGCCTTATAGCACTGGCTGGGGGTATTACCCGAGCGGCGGCCTGGGTTTGCTGCTCGTGATTCTTATCATTCTAGTTCTCGCAAAGAAACTTTAGATTCCGCGCTCAGACGCGTCGGTCGTCGCGGCGGCATCCTTGCGATCATTCAACTTTGCAAATCTATCCAGGGTCTCGTTTGTTCGCACGCCGCCAAATTCTCGGAATCAGCGCGCACGAGCAGCCGATTACGGCTCCATTCGAAAGGATTTCGCCTAATGTGACGGATGATGTTCGCGTCACGCGGCGTAATTTTTTGGAGCGTCATACAATCTTCCGCTATAAGATTGTAGTGAGGAAGTTTTCGCGCGTGAACGCGCGGGGAACCGAAATGTCATCCGGAGTGTGAATCACTTATGGCGCCCAGGGAACAATCCCCGACCATTCAATGGAGACAGGAGCACGGAGTGGCTGCGAAAGCGCAGTCTGTGCTGATATTTAGCACAGCTTCGACGGCGCTTACGAAGCTGCGGTCGATCCTGCAGACACAAGCCGTAGGCTTCGGGGAACCGGATATCAACTCGATTTTAGCCTCGGCTGAATCGGGTTTATTGACGCAAGCCATACAGCGCTGGCGCGACGTATTAAGTGCCGCGGAATTACTTGAGGTTCGCGCGGCGCTCTTTGAGTCAAGAATGCCTTCGCCGAAGGATCTTGCCAGCGCGCCACTGCGGCTGTTGGACCTGGACGTAGCCATTTCGCTGATGGACACGCGTTGGTTCGTGCAGTTGCTCGCATCCGAGTCTCATTTTGTCATGTTCCAGCCGGTGGTTTCGCTGGCCAGCCGGCAAGTTGTTGCTTACGAATGCTTGCTGAGAGGGCGGCACAACGGGACCGAGATTGGCGCCTCGCAAATGTTCGCTGCGGCCCAATCGCTGGGGATCGCCCGCCATTTGGAGCACTTAGCATGGCAAAAAGCCATCGAGCGGGGGCAGGATTTAGCCAGGCTCGGCTACTTCCTGTTTCTAAACTTCTCACCGACTGCGGCATCTGATCCGGCATTCGCCGTAGGACAAACCCAACAGATTTGTGCACGGCATAACGTAGACCTGAAGCAAATTGTCCTCGAGGTGACGGAGGCCGACAAGGATTACGATACGGAGCATCTGCAAATGATGATGCTGGAATACCGCGCGGCTGGGGCCAAGTTCGCGCTCGATGATCTTGGCAGTGGTCACTCATCCTTGCTGCGTCTGGCGATGATTAGGCCGGACTTCGTCAAAATTGATCAGGGACTGGTTCGAGGAGCCCATTCGGATCAAGGGCAGGCTGTTTTTATGAAAGCGATTTCAGAGGCGGCGCACGAGCTAAGGATTCCCGTTATTGCGGAAGGCGTTGAGACCGCGGAGGATTTGAAACACTGTATCGCTATCGGCGCGGATTTTGTGCAAGGTTACTTTCTTGCGCGCCCAGCGGAGGCCGCCCCCGCGGTGTCTGAAGAAGCGATTCGGCTGCTTGAGCAGTGGGCGCGTGAAAAGTAGGAACGCCTTCCCTTACTTGACAAGGTGCGGCTTAAAACCTTGTGAGACCAGGTCCTTCCGAGCTATCTCCAAGGTCTTCGAATCCGTATAGGGGCCCACTCGAACTTGATAGGATTGCATCCACAAGACAGTCTTGTGGACGGAAATGGCGTGAAACCCGAGCTGAGTGAGCTTTTCCACCGCGTCATCGGCCCAGGTCGAATCTTTGAACGATCCCACCTCGAAATAGCTGTCAGGCAGAACTGGGCTCTTATCTGTTGGTTTCGCTTCCGCCACTGCTTTATCGGGCGTGGCAGGCGCCGTGATCGGAGCGAACGACGCAGACAAAGGGGGAGGGGCGTTCTCGGTTTTCTGCGTGCTCGATAAGCGGGTCTTTGTAACTGCCGCGGGCGGCAGCGGCGTTTTCGTTTGTATTGCGACTGGCGGAGTCGCTACGCTTCCCACAACTGGCGATGGCGCCGAGATCGCTGACAAGTGTTGCGCATCGTGTTGCGTCTTCTTATTCCGGCTGATTCTGGTGTCTTTAGAGCTTGGCGGCTCTTGGGTTGATGATCCTGGATCCGATGGAGACTTCTCTCGTGCTCCGGCCTCGGAACCGGCGGCAACCTTGTCTGTCGTTACGGGTTGTGCTGCGTCGGCCGCAGAAGGACTTTCGAGAGACGGATCTGGTTCTTGGGTAGCAGGCGTAACGGTGTCCTCCGCGGCTGTCGTTTTCGGAAGAGGAGCCTGCGAGCTCTGGTCGTCCATTACAGCCGAGGTTCCAATAGACGCCGAATCAATCGCTTGATTTTTTCGCGTGTGCCTCAGCGTAAAGAAAACTAACGCGCTCAGGATGCACGCGGCGCCCAATCCCGCTGCCAGGGCTCTTTGCGTGCGCTTATCCGTCAAGAATTTCCAATCTTGCCGCCGGAAGAATTGACGAACTGCCTCGATCCGAGGTTGTAAATCTCTATGCAAATCGCGCCCGGAGCGCCGCATATCCGCGATGAATGAACTCCACAAGGACGCTGCGGGTCTGGCCGGTGCATTGCTTCTCAATGCCGCGGCCAGTTCATCCATGCTTTGAAAGCGTTCCCTGGGATCCTTTTGCACGCACTTCAGAATTACAGCTTCGGCATAAGCCGGAAGGCTTGGAACAATTTCGCGCGGAGGCGTGGGGATTTCTCGCAACTGCTTTACGGCCACGGCGATGGGAGAGTCGCCTTCAAACGCCTTGGAGCCGGTAACCATTTCATAGAGCAACAAACCCAGGGCATAGACGTCGGTGCGCGCGTCCACGCCCTTGAGTTCCACTTGTTCGGGAGCCATGTAAGCAGGAGTGCCTACCACGGTCTCCGTCATCTGACTGGCACCTTGAAATGGACGCGCGATTCCGAAATCCATGATCTTTGCGACACCATTGCGGTCCATCATGATGTTCGCCGGCTTCAAATCCCGGTGCACAATTCCCTGAGCGTGCGCTTCCCCCAGACCCGCGCAGATCTGCCGCGCAATCTCCAGCGCTTCGTTCCAGGGCAGCGGTCCGTTGCTGTGGAGCGTGGCGAATAAACTTGCGCCCTCCACAAACTCCATGGAAATGTATGCGATTCCGTCCGAACGGTTGAATTCATGAATGCGGCATACGTTTTTGTGTGTGACTTTCCTGGCCAAGCATACTTCTCTCCTTAGATTTTCCTGCATTGCGGGATCGGCGGCAATGTCGGATCTAAGGACCTTCAGGGCTACGGTCTCGCCGGTCTCCCGGTCGCGAGCCTTGTAGACTATGCCCATGCCGCCCGTGCCCACCTGGAACGCGGCTTCGTATCGCGAGGGGATTCCCGCCTGCGTTGTAGCCCAGTGGACTTCGAAAATATCCTCGCTCTCCATCTGGCCGCCGATGGTGACTTTCCGGAACCATTGGAAACATAGATCCGTTTCCTTCGAGAGCGCGTCGCAAACCTCGCGGGAAGTCAGAATTTGCCCGGGGGCGGCATTCTTGGCGATGCTCGCCGCCACATGGACCACGCTGCCGAACAAGTCAATCCGCTGGCAATGACCGATAAGCCCGTGAATACCGATCCGCAGCTCGCGCTGGTCACTCTGCGAGAACTCCTGGGACGATATCGCCAGGACGCGTTCCATATCCACAGCGGCGCGGACCGCAGCCGCGGGATCGCCAAATTCCGCTATAACGGAGGCCCCAACCGTCTTAATGACTTGTCCGTGGTGCTTTCGAATGACGTCGGTGGCCAGGCCGTTGTGCTGACCGTTCGCATCTCCCGCGGCGCCCTCGTTATCACCCTCGCCTGTCGCCGGCCGGCCGGTTGATTCGGCGTAGAGGATCACCAAGCTTTTGGTATGGCGCTGTTTGTCCGTCCCAGCCCGAATTGTGGGATCAGCTTCTACAACAGGCACAGTCATGATTGAGCTTCCCTCTGGACTCAAGCCCCAAGGGTAGCTCCGGGAAAGGTGTGCGCCAATGGCATAGGAGTAATGGAACGTTGGTACTAGGGTACTAACGTCGCAAGTCTATTTGAGAACTCCGATTCTCGGAATATGCGCGTACCTGTGGGCCATTTGCCGCCGGGCGATCATCGCCGGAGTTTCGCTCTCAGATGTCTTCTACTTGGACGCCGGGGTAAAAATGGAAGGCTCAACTAATTGTATTTTCAGGACTTAAAAAATTGGTGGGCCCGCCAGGACTCGAACCTGGGACCGACGGATTATGAGTCCGCTGCTCTAACCAACTGAGCTACAGGCCCCCACTGATGCATCATCCTACAATGAAAATGACCCGCAGAAAAATGCGCCGCGTTTTTCGTTGCCCTCTACTACTATTGTGAATGGTGGAGCATGCAAGCTAGCTGATTTCCTGCGCGCCGTCCGCTGCTGAGCATGCGTAAAGTTCCGGAGTAATACTCATCGCGCGAAAATAACCTTCACGAATGCGCTCCTCGAATTCTTCCACCTGCGCGGCGCGAACCAAATTAATCGTGCACCCGCCAAATCCGCCGCCGGTCATCCGCGCGCCGGTGCATCCGTCAAATTCATTCGCCAGCTCCACCATCAAATCCAGTTCGCGGCAACTCACCTCATAATCATCCCGAAGACTGGCGTGCGACTCCGCCATCAGCTGGCCCAGCTTCGGCAGGTCGCCGCGCTCCTGAGCCGTGCGCGCCTCCAGCACGCGCGCATTTTCAGTCGTTACGTGCCGCGCCCGCCGGTAAAGCGCGCCCGGAAGCAGCGCTCGGTGCTCCTCAATTTGAGCGGGTGTAACATCCCGCAGCGCGCGGATTCCCGGCATCACCTTTGCGAGCCGCGCGACCGCCTCTTCGCATTCGCGCCGCCGGGTGTTGTAATCTCCCGCGGCAATTTCATGCTTTACCATCGTGTTGCATAGGACCAGCCGTATGCCGTCCGGCAGCGGCACTTCGGCGTGCTCCAGCGTGCGGCAATCCAAAAACACGGCGTGGCCCGCGCGCCCGAAGCACGCCACAAATTGATCCATGATGCCGCAGTGAGCGCCAACGAATTCGTTCTCGGCCCGCTGGCACAGCCGCGCAATTTCCAGCTTGGGCAATTCGCGGCCCGCAATCGCCAACAGCGCCATCGCCGAAGCTACTTCAAGCGATGCCGAGGAACTCACGCCCGCGCCCAGCGGCACATCGCTGCGGATCAGCATGTCGGCCCCGCCGGTGGAAATACCGTCGCGTTCCAGCATCAGCGCCACGCCGCGCACGTAGTCGCTCCAGTGGCGCCGCGGCGCGGGCGAAGCCTCGCGCAGATCGAACTCCGCCAATTCGTTGAAGTGCTCCGAGTAAACCCGCAGAATTCCATCGCCGCGCGGCGCAATCGCCGCCCACGTGGCGCGGTCAATCGCCGCGGGCAGCACGAATCCGTCGTTGTAATCCGTGTGCTCTCCGATGAGGTTCGTGCGTCCCGGCGCCCGGAAGACGCGTGCCTGTGTCTCCCCTGCATCGAATAGGTGCTTAAACGCCTGCTGAATGTCAGGGAGTTTTGGTGTCGCCGTCATTTTGAATGTTTTGAGTGGTTTGGACGTTCGGAATATTCGGCTGGAGCCCTTTTCCCCGCCGCGCCAGCACGATCATCAGCAGCCCGAAGACCGCCAGCACTCCGCCCCAAATCAGGTTCACATTAATCCCAAGCGACCGCGCATAAATAGCCTGATTGCCCAGCAGCCCGTAACCCGAGAGCACCACTCCAAGCAAAAGAAACATCAGCCCGATCGGCCAGCGAATATCAAGCCCCATATGCCCCTCCACTTCGTAGGGGCGGGTCTGTGACCCGCCCATTCATCCTTAAATCTCTATCTAAAAATAATATTCAGCGCCGCCACTAAAATAAGCACGCCAATTCCCAGCGCCGCGGGCCGCGCATACCACGCCAGGTGTTCTTCGTTCGGACGCGGCGTCAGCGAATAGACAAGCCCGGCCAGTTCTTTTTCCTCGCGCGGGCGCGTCATCAGGCTGATAAGAATTGTCACCACAAAGCACGTCGTCCACGCAAAAATTGCCGTCCAGAAATTCTGCGCCATGTCGCTCTGATACTGGTGGAGCTGCAGTCCAAGCCAGCCGCCCTTGATTCCGACTGTGTCGCCCACGGGCAATGTCATCCCGTGATGCAATGCGGCGGCCAGCGTTCCGCTGAGCAGCCCATAGAACGCGCCGTGGCCCGTCGTCCGCTTCCAGAACATTCCCAGCAGGAAAGTGGCGAACAGCGGCGCATTCACGAACGCGAAGATAAGCTGCAGCATATCCATAATATTGTTGAAGCGCGTGGCCATGTACGCCGCCAGCACCGAAAGCGCGATCCCCGCCACCGTGGTAATACGCCCTATCCTCAAATAGTGCGCGTCGCTTGCTCCCGGCCGGATGTGCGCCTGATAAATGTCATACGTCCACACGGTATTGAACGCCGTTACGTTCCCCGCCATGCCGGACATGAAACTCGCCAGCAGCGCCGTCAGCCCCAGCCCCAATAATCCGGCTGGAAAATAGCGCAGCAGCATTTTGGGTATCGCCAAATCGTAATCCAGCACGACGTTGCCGTTGCTGTCGCGTACAGCATTTCCGGCGGCGTCCATTTTCGGCGGAATCAATCCGCGGCCCGGCACCCCTTCCGACGTGGAAACAGGTTTCACCGTGCCGGCCTGAATCTCCGCGAACGTTGTCCCCTTCGGATACCCCTCGACTCGTAAGTAACCAGTCGGGAGCGAGACCGCGATCAGCCCGGGCAGAATCACTAGTATCGGAAAGAGCATTTTCGGCAGCGCCGCGATCAGCGGGACGCGCCGCGCCGCGCTCATCGAATGCGCCGCCATTGCGCGTTGGATCACAAGAAAATCCGTGCACCAGTACCCGAACGAGAGAACGAACCCAAGCCCCATCGCCAATCCGAACCACTCCACTCCCATTGGATTCGTATGCGCATTGCCCATACCCATCCATGCATGCGTCATATCGGCGGGCAGGCGCGTTTTCAATCCTTCCCAGCCGCCCACACTCTTCAGTCCGAGCCAGACCAGCGGCAAAAAGCCCGCGACGATCATGAAGAATTGCAGCACTTCGTTGTAAATCGCTCCGCTCAATCCGCCGAAAAAGACGTACACGAGGACGATGAGCGCCGAAATAATGATCGCAATATGAAATCCCCAGCCCGGAGCAATGCGGAGCGCCGCCAGCGGCGCATCAAACAGGTGCAGCACCTGAATCAGCCGCGCCATCGCGTACATGGATATGCCCGATGAGAAAATCGTCATGATCGCGAAAGAAACGGCATTCAGCGTCCGCGTCTTTTCATCAAACCGCAATCGCAGGTATTCGGGCACCGACCGCGCGCGCGATCCGTAATAAAACGGCATCATGAATACGCCGACGAACACCATCGCCGGAATCGCGCCGATCCAGTAAAAATGGCTTGTGGCGATTCCATATTTCGCTCCCGAAGCCCCCATTCCGATTACTTCCACCGCGCCAAGGTTGGCCGATAGAAACGCCAGCCCGCAGACCCACGCTGGCAGCGCGCGTCCGGACAAAAAGAAATCCGTGCTGGTTTTCATGTAGCGCTTCAGCACAATGCCGATGGCCACCACGAAGCCCACGTAAACCAGCATCACGATCCAGTCAATCGGCCTCAGGCTCATGCCCGCGCCCTCCAATTGCTTTTAGTGCGCTTCATTTCAGGGCCTCCACGCCATCCATGTAATGTTTCTCCGGCACGCTCCGCAGCCGCTCGGCCGCTTCCTCTGGAGTAATGTCCCGCTGCGGCGTCCCCAGCATTTCGTAGCCGACTTGAAACTTGCGCACCGTCGCAGACCGCAATAGCGGCGGATAGTAATGCGCGTGAAAATGCCAGCCGGGATGCGCAATGCCGTCCGTAGGCTTGCAATGGAATCCCATGGAATAAGCGAACGGCGCTTTAAACAAATTGTCGTAACGCGTCGTCACGCGGATCTGTATGTCGGCAAGCGCGTGGCGCTCTTCACTGCTCAATTCATCAAAGCCGCCCAGATGCCGCTTGCTCATCACCAGTGTTTCAAATGGCCAAACCGCCCAGAAGGGAACAACCGCCGCGAACCATTCGTTCTCGCAAACGATCCTCTCGCGTCGTTCTGCTTCCAGCTTGGCGTAGTCGCACAACAGGCATGAGCCGTGCGTGCGGTGATATTCACTGGTCGCCAGCAATTCCTGCGCCGGCTCATTCGGCAAATGCGCATTCGCCCATATCTGGCAATGTGGATGCGGATTGCTCGCTCCCATTGCAGCGCCGTGATTCTCAAATGGAAGTACGTAATTGACCCACGGCAGCGCCCCGAGCTCCGCATGCTGCTCCGCCAGAACATCCACCACGCCGCGCACCGCCGCCTTCCCCATGCGCGGCAAGCGTAAATCGTGGCGCGGAGAAAAACACACCACAGGGCAAATTCCCGGCTCGCCTTGCGCGATCAGTAGCTCCTTCACCTCAATTATTTCCTGCGAGACGCCCGCGCTAAGCGCCGGAAAATCATTCTCGAAAACAAACGTCGAGCTGTATTTCGGATTCCTCTTCCCGTTCGCGCGCACATTCCCCGGACACATGTAGCAATCCGGTTCATATGGCCGCACGTCAGACGCCGCCACCGTTTCAACGCGCCCCTGCCACGGCCGCGCCGTGCGCTGCGGCGAAACAAGCACCCATTCCCGCTTCAGCGGGTTATAGCGCCGGTGCGATTCCGTGGCAAGATTGAGCATTCTCTTTGGCCGGGAGTATAACTCCCCCGCGCGGCCAATCCACCCAAATTTCCCTCTCTTCTCATACTGGCGCACCTTCGCACCTTATTAGTCACACGCAAATCCTCCGTTACTGAATTCCCCGCCACATTATTGTAAATTGCCAATGCGCGCTCATTCTTGTAACGTGCCACCCGGAAATGCGCATCCAACGCTTCACCATGCCAATTCGCCGCACCCTGACAGCAACCTTTCTTCTGGCCATAATTTTCCTGGCTCGCCCCGCGCGTGCCTCTTCCGTCACGGACGCCCTCGCCAATCCCGTCGCCGATCCGCGCGCCGTCGTCATCTCCGATCAGGCTCGCTTCACCGTGCTCACGCCCCAGCTCATCCGCATGGAATGGGACGCTGACGGCAAATTTGAAGATCACGCCTCTCTCATATTCATCAACAGGCTCATGCCCGTTCCGCCGTTCAAGCAATCCGTGCAAAATGGCTGGCTCGTGATTGACACCGGCAAGCTCACCCTGCGCTACAAGCGCAAGAGTGGCGCCTTCACCGCCGAAAATCTCCAAGTCAGTTTCACGTTGAATGGCGCCCCGGTTACCTGGCATGCCTATCTCCCCAATACCGGCAATCTTGGCGGCACCACTCGCACTTTGGACGGCGTCAAAGGCGCCACGCAACTTGACCCCGGCCTGCTTTCCCGCGATGGCTGGGTGATGGTGGACGATTCCGCGGGCCCGCTCTTCGACAACAGTGACTGGCCATGGGCAATCGAACGCCCTGCGGGCCAGCGGCAGGATTGGTATCTCTTCGCGTACGGCCACGACTATCGCACCGCGCTCGCCGATTACATTCGCGTCGCGGGACGCATTCCTCTGCCTCCGCGTTTTGCCTTTGGCATTTGGTGGTCGCGGTATTGGGCTTACACCGACGAGGAACTTCAGCAGCTCGTCATGCAATTTCACGATCACAATGTTCCGCTCGATGTTCTCGTGATTGATATGGACTGGCACCCGACTTTCGGCGTTCGCTGGTGGGAAAATAAAAAGGATGACGCGGGCCAAACTCTCGGCTGGACCGGCTACACGTGGAATAATCTTTATTTTCCCAACCCGCCGGAATTTCTCGGGTGGCTGCACTCCCAGGGCCTAAAAGTTACGCTGAATATGCATCCCGCTTCGGGCGTGCAGCCATTTGAACAGGCGTATCCAGCCATGGCGCGCGCGATGGGCGTGGATCCCGCCGCGAAAAAATATATTCCCTTTGACATCGCCGATAAGAAATTCGCCACAAATTATATGGACATCCTTCACCACCCTCTCGAGAAGGAGGGCGTGGATTTTTTCTGGCTCGATTGGCAGCAGGAAAACAGGACCAGCATCTTCGGCCTGAATCCCACCTGGTGGCTGAATTACGTTCACTTCACGGACATGGAACGCGAAGGCAAGCGCCCGCTCATTTATCATCGCTGGGGCGGCCTCGGAAATCACCGCTACGAAATTGGTTTTTCCGGCGACGTCCTTTCCGATTGGTCTTCGCTCGCCTTCCAGCCCGAGTTCACCGCCACCGCCGCCAACGTCGGCTACGGCTACTGGAGCCACGATATCGGCGGCCACATTCCGGGCGTCGTCGGACCGGAGCTTTACACGCGCTGGCTGCAGTGGGGAGCCTTCAGTCCCATCCTACGCACGCACATGTCAAAAAGTCCTCTCGCCGAGCGCCGCGTCTGGGCTTTCCCCGAGGAGTACGCGGAAATCATGCGCGACGCCGTGCTGCTGCGCCATTCGCTCGTTCCTTATATCTACACCGCCGGGCGGGACACCTACGATTCCGGCATCTCGATTTGCCATCCTCTTTATTACGATTATCCCGAAGCGCCCGAAGCCTATAACGCGAATGCCGCCGGCGAATATGCATTCGGCGATGAATTTATCGTCGCTCCGGTCACCACGCCGCTCGATTCAGCATCCCAACTCGCCAAGCGCTCCATCTGGATCCCCGAAGGCGATTGGATCGAGTGGCCCACGGGCGCTCATCTTCACGGCCCGGCGTTGATGGATCGAACTTTTCGTCTGGACGAAATTCCCGTCTACGCACGCGCCGGCGCGATCGTTCCCACGCAACAGCGCGAACCCTTTGCGTCCATTGCACCGGACGCTCTGGAAACACAAACACAGGGCCAGCCGCCGCCCGATCCGCTCATCCTGCAAATCTTCCCCGGCGCTAGCGGCGAAGGAAATCTTTACGAGGACTCGGGCGATACGCTCGGCTACAAGTCCACCGAATTCGCCTGGACTCATTTCCGCCAGCAGCGTCTTCCCGATGGCGCTCTCCAAATCCAAATTCTGCCCGCCACCGGAGGCTTTGCCGGCATGCCCGCCGCGCGCTCGTATGAACTGCATCTCGCCAATTCGTGGCCGCCGGCGGGCATCACTGTAAATGGCCAGTCCATATCCTTCGTCGGGCCCGAACCGCCAAAGCAGGGAAAGCCCGTCGTTGGCTGGCGCTACGATGGAGAGACCACCACAACAATCATCAATCTTCCTGAATTTTTCGTTTCCTCCACCATTGATGTGCGCGTCACATTTCTCGACCACACTTCGGCGGATGACCATCTCCTCGACGGCGCCCCCGGCAGATTCGCCCGTCTCCACGGCGCCATGCACATGCTCGAAAATACCTGGCCGCAAGGATGGGCTCCCGATAATCTGCTCGACGCCGCCCAAACCGGCCGCCGCATGACCATCGAGCCCAAATCCGCGCTCGACGAACTGCGCAAGCTCGATCGCGCCTGGCCCGACATCCTCAAAACGATTGACGGCCTCGACGTTCCCCGCGCCGCTCGCGACGCGGCGCTTGCTCACCTGAAGAACTAGACCGCCCTTCTTTCGTAGGGGCGCTGCTTGCTGCGCCCGCCTTTGTTTCATCGGGCGTGCGGATGCCCCGCCCTCGGTTTTCGAGGGCGGGGTTCGTGATGCAATTGCCTCTCTGAAATCTCAAATTTGAAATCTTGAATTACTATGCGCGTGCCTCTTCACGTCCTTCTCTCGTAGGGGCGGGTCCGTGACCCGCCCGTCGGCCTGCGCCGCATTGTCCGCCCGTAGGGGCGCTGCTTGCTGCGCCCGCCTTTGTTTCATCGGGCGTGCGGATGCCCCGCCCTCGGTTTTCGAGGGCGGAGTTCGTGATGCAATTGCCTCTCTGAAATCTCAAATTTGAAATCTTGAATTACTGTGCGCGTGCCTCTTCACGCCCTTCTTTCGTAGGGGCGGGTCCGTGACCCGCCCGCCGCACCCCATCTTTATCGTTCTTTCCCGTTCCGCAACGCTATAGTAGTATCCTAACAGCACCTAAAAAGGTGCTTCACAGGAGCAATCCCGTGCTCGACATCACCAAAGACATCCAATCGCTGACGACCTTCCGCCGCCGCTCCGGCGACTTCATGAAACATCTGAAAAAGAGCAAGCGCCCCGTGGTGCTTACCGTGAAGGGAAAAGCAGCCGCCATCGTGCAGGATGCCGAAGCCTATCAGGACCTTCTCGACATTGCCGCCCGCTCCGACGCGGACGAAGGCATCCGCCAGGGTCTGCAAGACGCGAAAAAAGGGAAAACTCGCCCAGCGAGAAAGTTCTTCGGCGAGTTTGAAGCCCGGCATGGCATATCTCGTTAGCATCACTCACCGCGCCGAGCGCGACCTCGCCCACCTCTACGCGGACATCAACGCTGAATACTCCAGAAGTGCCCTGAAATGGTATCGAGGCCTCAAGAGATCCATCCTCAGCCTCGAAACAAATCCGAACCGGTGCCCCGTGGCGCGCAAGAAAAACCAACTCAGACAACTCCTATACGGCCGGAAGCCCCACATCTATCGCGTGATCTTCCGCGTCCTCGAAAAACAGAAGCAGGTCGTAGTGCTCCACATTCGCCACGCCGCAAGACGCAAACTCAAGCCGTCCGACGTCGCGTGATCCGCTCACCTGGCCATTCGCGCTTGTCCCCCTTTCCCTCGCACGCGTGCCCCGTCCTCGGTCTTCGAGGGCGGCGTTCGTGATGCGATTGCCTCTCTGAAATTTCAAATCTGAGATCTTAAATTGCCGTGCGGGTTCCCCATCACGCCGTTCTTGCGCGCAGAGTCTTTGACCTCGCCCCTCCTCTGAAATCTCAAATCTGAAATCCGCAACCCCGCATCCCCCTGCGCCCCATTCCACAAACCGAATTCCACAAAACAATGTCGAAGCGCGGTTTTGCGTCCCGAGCGCTCCTGCGGGACTCGCATTTTGAGTCCCGAGCGTTCCTGCGGGACGTCTTGCGTGCCCCTCCGGGGCGCGCAGCTTCCAAAACCGCGAGCCCGCCGTCACCGCTTTTTATCCGCCATCTGCGAGACCAATCGGCCACGTTCGGCGAAGGATGCCCCCTCTGGGCCCCTTTCTTCTGGTTTGTTTGCAGCAAGAACGTTCCGGATTCGATTTGCAGTCAGAGACAGCTCTAATCATTAAAGAGGATGGCCGTTCGCTCGATTGAGCGATCCAATAGCCCTAAGGCGTCAATCAACAAAACAAAAAGGTCCGCCCTTGCGCAAGGATGAGCCACACGAAGCTACCGCGCACATCAAGCCTTAAACTCAGTGCAAATCAGAATGGGCCGATTATTCCCAGATTTGTCAGCCGAATCTTCATCGCTTCTGGGCTGACACCGTAGCTGCTCGCGAGTAGTGCGACTGTTCGCTTTTCTATTTTCTCAAGGGAATCCAAGTCGCGCATGAGGAACTCCCTTGGCATCAATAGTTCGGCCGCAAATCGATTGGCCTCGATCTCAGGCCAATTTACCGCCTTGGAAGAATCGGAATTTCGCCACGCGACTCTGAGATTCTGATCAACGTGCTCTTCCATATCCTCATGGAGGAAGAAGTGCCCCAGTTCATGAGCAAGCGTAAATCGTTGCCGATTTATGTGGTGTGAAGAGTTCACTGCAATAGTATTGCTTCCATTCTCCCGGATTAATACCCCAGATATATCGTCATTGGCTGGCAATGGAATAAGCATTATGCCAAGCCTTTTCGCAATGCGTCTTACGGGAACGGGCGGGCGACGAACATTGAACTGCGTCAAGAGTTCTCGGACCTTATCCGTAATCTTATTTTCCATGATCGCCCCCCACTCGAGATTTTCGAGGTTTAATCAGTAGTTTCTTGACCTCATCGAGAAAACGAGACCGGACCAGTTCCTCCTGCTCCGAGCGGCTTGATGAATTATTTGGAGTCAAGATGGACTCCTTGGGTAGGAGGGTCTGCGCGTCTACCCGAAGTATCTTTGCGAACGCATAGAGCTGATGCAACTGGATCGGCTGCCGCCCGCATTCGATATTGGTAATCGAAGTACGCGACAATCCAGCTTGAGCCCCAAGGTTGGCCTGCGTCAGATGTTTCCGCTTGCGCTCCTGCGCAAGAAGAAACCCGAACTCTTTGTACAGCAAACTTCGAATCGCCACCAAACGGATTATACACACGATGTCAAGGTAAGTGTGCAAATGTTTGTGTCGCCAACTCAATGCCATTTTAGAGTTGCATTATGCGTTTTTTTGTGGAAAATGAATGCGATGCCTTCTCAAGGCCTCGGAAATCCGTGGGTCTAGAAGTGCTGAGAGAGGAATTCAAATGAAAAAGCAACAGAGCGCAATCCTACTCGTATTACTCGCGATGGGGGCGACCCTTTATTTGATGTCACGCCCTCAGTGTGGACTCGGCTGCAAGACTATTTTGCAACACTTACTGTCACACGAACTAGACGCGTTTGTATAGAAAGGCGGACACATGAGACACGACACATGCAACACCGGACTCGATCAGCGGTGCCGAGACGAAAACGGCGAGATCAGGAAAAAGCGCCGCGACACGCTAGTTGGCACCCTTCGGCAGGAGTACGGCGAGAATTTTGCCCAGGGCACGCGCACCGACACCACCTTGGGAACCGTGCTGGAAAGAGCAGGCGTAGCTTCGCTCAGCGAATATTTGAAGGCTCATCGGAAGTGATTTTGGCTCGGCTCGACAGCTGGGGCCGGGCCGACTGTCGGCATGCAATGCAATGGTGGACGCAATTGTATTGGCTGTGCGGAAGAGGAAGATGATTGATCTGCTCCATACTGAACTCAAAGGACACAAATAATGCCTAACCCGAAGAATTTTCGTAAGATCCCCGACCGGATCACTTCAAAACTGGGAACGATAACCTCAGAATTCATTGTGGCGGCTTGCGTTCACAAGATTCCAAGAACCGCAATTGAGACCGGGCGCTTCTCGCATCTCGGAATCCGATTGAGTGAAGGTGAGATTCAATATTCGAAATTCATCGTTCCTCACTATGACGTCGGCCGCACCTCGCAAATCAATTCCGAAGGTGAGGAGATCATCCGTAAAGATCTTCCCATGATTACAAAGACGTACTCGTTTGACACTCCAAATTATGGCGATTGGTCAAACGGTTCGCATACGGTAAATATGGACCGTAAAGTCTACCAACGTGACCACATCCCGCCGAGCGAGAATGAGATCTCGATCGAATTAGTCGCCAAAGAAGGGCCTGAAGAACTCTACGTGTTCCGCTTTGCCATCTCAGAAGTTATGGACACCACCTCGAAGGCTTTCAAAGACCGATTGCTGTTTAATCTCAACCTGCTGCTTGAAAATGTCGGCGCGGCTGACGTGTTCGCTTCAACAGCCACAATCTCTGAATACCTCAAAACCTTGTATGTAACCTGGGAACTTCTACCGCCCGGCGATAAGGAAGGAAATATCAATCGCATCCTGACCAATCTGTCCGACTCACCTGAAATCAGAGAGAAAATCCGAGATAGATATGACTTCCTTGAGAAACTAAGGCCTATGGCCTTGATCCAAGGACATGGTGCATTTAAGCGATATTTTGGCGCCAAATTCTCTGATTCCTTGGTGGTATTTGAGAACATGGAGTATGGAAATGCAATCTATGTGATGTTCGGAGACTGGGCTGAGCAAAGTAAACGATCGAGACAAGAACTGCTTGCTAGTGGTCAAGAAGGCAAGACATTCATTCGGATTCCACATGTCCTGAAATGGAAAACGTCAGTTAAGAAAATAATTGCCGAACGCTCAAATAAGACCTCGGCCGCCCACGCATGAACAGATAGCCTGCGAGGAGAGCGGGAGGCATTGAGTTTGAGGTGTGGGAATGAGAATTAGCGTAAAAGTGCTAGCGGATTTCATGCTCGCCAGCGACGCGCGCCGGCGATCAATTATTCGGGATTCGAAATTCCCCAAACTGAAGAATGGCAAACCAAAGCCGCAGATAGTGCGATACAGCGAAGCCCGGTCGGCGATTCGTGACTATCACGAGTCAGGGAATGATATCCGCGTCTTGATTACGCAGATTGAGAAACTCACGAGAAAGAAGGCCGAGCATCCTGAAAAAAACATTTCCAGGATTGACGACAATATACGCGCGATAAAGGCCTACATGGGACATTTCTCGAAAAGCGAATTGGCCGTCCTCACCACCCCAAGGCCCGTATACCGGTTCGGACAAATCGAGGTCTCGGCAACGCCAGACCTGTACGTCGAAGAGACTGGCATCAAGAAGCTGATCAAGCTAGATTTCAATCACCAGAAATCCAAAGAAGGGGCTATCGAAATCATTCTGAAAGTTATGTACGAGGCTGCATCTAACCACCAACTGGGCGTCAAGCCTAGAGACGTTGTCTATCTGGATGTCTTGAGACAAACACACCACACCGGCGCGAAATTGAACAAGAGGCTAAAGAAGGACGTTGATGCAGCTCTCGAGACGATTCAGGATATGTGGGCGAACATCAAGCAGGAATAGCTGTTCGGCAACACTTTTGTCCGTATCCTTCTATCGACAGCAATATAACCCTTTGGGCGCGTGGCCCATCCTTTCCGAAGGAAAGGTTCGGGACTTGAGCTCCAATTCGAATCACTTTCCACAGGAAATTTTCCAGTTTATGATTGACGGCCACATACTCATATGCTAATCTGCATTGCAGACTTGGCCGAGTTCTTCGAATAGCTTCCCGAAGCGGAACTCGCCACCCTGCCGGATACTCGGAATCCATTGATTTAGAGCCTTTCCGTATCGATATGATTCTACGGGGTTTTAAACCGTGCATTTGCAATACATACGAGGAGTTTTCAAGTGACCCTCATAAGTCGTTTATTTTCAGTGAGAGATTATAAAATGAGTATACAGCTAAGTTCTTTGTTTCCCATACATACGCGAGGGGTACCTCCTAACCCCTTTATTTCCCATACATACGAAAAAGGGGGGAGGGGGAGGGGGAGGGGAATGGTTAACAATAATTTTGACCGGTACAGACCGTGCACATCCCTGGCGGAACACACCGGGAGCATGCCGGACACTGTTAGCTGGCTACTGACGAACTCCCGGAAGGCGCGCACCCATAGCGCCGTCCATAGAGCGATCGGGGTTGCGCATGTCCGGGCCGAGCGTGGCGATTGCGGCGTTCGGGTCGGCGCGAAAATTGTCGGCGTATCCGTACACGGGTGGGGTGAGATAGGAATTCCCGTAATAGAGGTTCAGCGCGGTGCTACTGATGGGATCGAAATAAATTCGCCGCTCGAACGCGTACGCTTTTGCGGACCGAATCTTTAGCGGCGGATCGTTTCCATTTTCGAGCGTCAAGTGGAACGAGCTCCAGGCTTCGTTGGGCAGATCCACGGCGACGGATTCGCTTTCGGCGAGGATTCCGTCGCGCACGATGTGGATGCGGCGAATGCTGCTGTTGGTGATCGTCCCGCCAGTGGGAGTGAGTATCTGGATGTCGCGCCAGAAATTGACTTGCGATGGGTCAATATCAAACACCACGCGGGCGACCGGCGCTCTCCCCAGGGCCTCCCAGTAAACGATCGTCTCGGAGCCATCCTGCTTGATGGGAAGGTCTTCGTTATCGGGAGTCCAGACGGAAATATCTTTGTGAGTGTTGATGGCGATGGCGCGTGTGACCTGTTCGGGCGCGATCTTCGGCAGGCGGACGCGAAGGAAGCGATGAGTGGAAGAGTGGAACTTGAGCGTGGAATCGGAGCCGAGGCCTTCGTGGGTGAAATCGAAGAGGACCGAACTGCCCAGGTCTTCTCCAGCGGGCTGCGTTTCGCTGTCCAGTCCTTCGACATGCGCTGCCACGGCGAAATTCGCGACTCCATCCAGATGCAATTCAACCTGGTCGTACTCGGGAACGCCCGCCATATCAATGACGAATTGCGTTTCGCCGTCCACGCGTCCCAGGTCCAGCAGTTTCGTTTCGGCGCGCTGGCCGGAAGTGCTGCCGCGCCCGATCGCCAGCGCATACGGAACTTCGCTTTCGCGGGTCCCGGCCGCACCCGAACCGCTCGCAAACAGGCGCAAATCGCCGAGGTCGCGGCGAGCGTGCATCCAGATTTGATCGTCCAGCACGATGGAGTTTTGCTTGTAGGGCGTGACGCCTTGCACGACGCGCAGGTTGGTCCAGCCCTCCTTCGGCACGGCGGGTGTTCGCCACCAGAGGCCCATCAACAACGCCGTGACTGCAATTAGAATGACCCTGAATCGCCAGTTGTTCATCGCCAGACTCCTTTAAATCTCAGTAGCTTTCCGTGGGCCTGGGTCCCAGATGCTCGTCAGTAAATTTTTGCATCTATTGCTGAATGGTTACAAGCGCCGCGCTGACGGACGGAACGGAAATTGTGTAAATACCGGCGGAGGGCTGCGCGAACTCCGAGGTCGCCGTTCCTTGCGGAGTGCCGTCCGCGCTGCCATCGAATGTTTGTCCGCCAAGTGCTACGCCTGTGATGGAAGTATAGGAAGGAGCCATCAGGCGTGTGACGGTGGCTTGTCCGTATCCAGCGAGTGAGATGGCAATCGGGCCGCTGGCGGTAAGATCCTTGTTCAGCAGTAGAAGACGAATTGTGTGATTGGCGTCAATGGTTGCCCAGGCCTTAATGTTGGCGCTGGTGGAGAGGGTGACGGGCAAAAGCTGCGCGCCGTTCTGAACCGCTTGCGCGAACATCAGCATTCCGTAATAGAGAGGATTAATGTCGCGCACGCCATAGGTTATGGTTCCGTCGGGATTAATTGTATTTGTGAAATCGAACGGCGTGTAAGGATGCGTGACGTCCGTGCTGCCCGGCGCAAAAAAGTTCAGCCCGCTCACTCCCGCATTCGCATACGAAAATGCGATGTCCATGGCCCACAACGCGGAACTGAAGCTGTTGCTCACGCCCGCCTGACCTTGGCAGTCGATCGAATTCAGCTCCCCAATCCGGAATGGGATGCCGGCCTGCTGCGCCGTGGGCACATACGCCACTATTCCAACCGGGCCGCTCAGCGGCTCGTCGTCTCCATCGACGGCGTCCTCCTTGAGTAGGTAATCGGCAGGCTCGGTTGCGCCATTGCAAGCTGATCCCGGATAGTGATGGACGTCTACGATTGAAAGGGTTGACGCTTGCGTGGAAACGAAAGAATTTAAGTTGTTCATGAAGCTGGTAATCCCGCCCGTCAAAACGGGGGCAGCCAGCTTGACGCCGCCAGAGGCCGCAATCAAGGCTGGCGCAAATTGCTGATACTGCGCCAGGTATGCGCTGTAAGAGCTTTCGTACTCGTCAGGTTCGTTTCCGAGTTCCAGAGCTTGCAGTTTGTTACCGGGCAGCGCGGCGGCTAACAAACTCGCTTCGTTTGCGGCGGTTGATAAATTGTCATCCTTGAGGTCCACGCCAATGAAAAACTGCGCTCCGATATCCGTATTCAGTTGAAAAAGCGCAGAGAGGGGACTCGAACCGAAGAAGGTCGAACTATTATCGTCGGCCAATAAGCGAATCAGCAGAGGGCCATTACCGTATTGAAGAATGTTCTTCCAAAGTTGCTCGTAAATCGGATTCATGTTGCTCGATGACGTTCCCACAACGGCGGGCACTTGCCCTAGATCGTGTGCTATGCCCAGAAAGCTGGGAGGAATCACCTGGGTTGAAGCCGCCGGATTGATTTGCACGGTGGCAATGGCGGATGCGGCGGTCACGGTAACTGTGACGGTCTGTTGCGTTGTGCCGGTTGAGTTGGTGGCTGTAAGGGTGTAGGTGGTCGTCACAGCCGGCATGACGACGATGGAGGACGTGGCTGGCGTGACCGTTTCGCCGCTAAGTGCGAGCGTAGTTTCGCCGCTCACCTGCCATGTGAGCGTCGTGCTTTGTCCGGAGGTAATACCCGCCGGGTTCGCGGAAAAGCTGCTGATGATTGGGGCGGAAGGGGGCGTCACGATTGGCGCGGAGCCGGCGCCGCCACAACCGACAAGTAGAATTGTGAGAAAGAGCGGCAGATAGATCCCCAGCGCGCCACAAATGCTTCGCCGACCTTTCATCTCAATCTCCATCGCTACCGTATGATTATCACGACTAGAAACTTAGTTGCCTGGTTTTCTCGCGTTCCATCCCCGAGCGCTTTCGTGCATGTTGCCAGCCATTCTCTTCCCGATTGATAACACAGGACTTCTTCGCGTGTACATGCGTGCAACGTGTGGCCCCGCAAACACGCCATGCCAGTTTTCACGCGGCGTTCACCGCGCGGATTCCGTGCTTGTGGCAAAATATATCCTGGGCCCGATATGCCGCCGTCATCCTCCAACCGCGCCAACTTCATTCAACTCGACCATGGAGCTTGCGCCGATCTGGCCGCCGCCGAATCCCGCGAATGGCTGGTCACAAATGGGCTCGGCAGCTTTGCCTCCGGCACCGTTGCGGGACTGCTCACGCGGCGCTATCACGGTTTGCTGCTTGCCGCGCTTGATCCGCCACTTCAGCGGACGCTTCTCGTCACAAAATTCGATGAGGTCGCAACGATTGCCGGGCAGACGTATCCGCTGGGTGCGAATCGCTGGACAAGCGGCGCGATTGATCCGCAGGGTTTTCAGAATATCGAGTCGTTTGCGCTCGAAGGCACGACGCCTGTGTGGACCTACGCCCTTGGAGGCGCGTCGCTCGAAAAACGAGTTTGGATGCGGCGCGGTGCGAATACAACGTATGTCGAATATCGTTGCGCAAAATCGGCAGGCCCTGTCGAACTGGCGATTAAGGTCCTCGTAAACTACCGGGGTTTTCATTCCGCCACGCACGCTGGAGACTGGCGCATGCGCGTCGAGCCGGCGCCGCACGGCATTCGCGTTGTAGCGTTTGACGGCGCTGTTCCCTTTTACCTGCTCAGTGCGACTGCCGGCGCCGAAGTTGCGAATGAGTGGTATTACAATTTTGAACTCGCCGCGGAACGCGAAAGAGGGCTGGACGATTGCGAAGATCATCTGCACGCCGCGACATTCCGCGTAACTCTTCTTCCCGGCAAATCGGCAAGCCTCGTGCTCAGCACGGACGCAGCCGCAAATCTCGATGCAGGTGCGGCACAAACCGCGGAGCAATCCCGCGCCCGCGACTTGCTTTCTACTTTTCATGCCAGGAAGCCGCGGGCAATTTCCACGGCGAAATCTCCCGCCGCAGTCAATATTATTTCCACGCCGGATTGGATCTCGCAGCTTGTGCTAGCCGCCAATCAATTTCTGCTCGAGGCTCCATCGTCCGGCGCCGAATCGCCCGGTGTCATCGCGGGATATCCGTGGTTCGGCGTCTGGAGCCGCGACACGATGATCGCTCTTCCCGGACTCGCGCTCGCGACGGGCCGTCCGGAATTTGCGCGCAAGGTATTGCATCGCTTTGGCGCGCTCGTGAATGGGGGCATGCTCCCGAATTTTTTTCCGGAGCGCGGGGAAGCTCCTGAATACAACAGCGTAGATGCCGCGCTCTGGTATATCGAAGCTGTGCGCCAATACTTTGACGCGACGAGCGACCTTGATCTTGTGCGCGAGCTTTTTCCCGCGCTGACAGAAATCACGGACGCGTACGGGCGCGGCACGCGTTACGGCATCCATGCCGATCCCGCCGATGGACTGCTTTATGCGGGCGAGCCCGGCACGAATCTCACCTGGATGGACGCGAGAGTCGCGGATCGTCCCGTGACGCCACGTGCAGGCAAGGCGATTGAAATAAACGCGCTGTGGCTCAACGCTCTTGAGACACTCGGGGTGATCGCGCGCAAACTGGGGAAATCCGATGCCGAATTCACCGCACCGGCCACGCGGGCGCGCAACAGTTTTGCGCGTTTCTGGAATGCGGAGCATGGCTGCTGCTTCGATGTTGTGGATGGCCCACAAGGAAATGACGCCGCGCTGCGGCCAAATCAAATCTTCGCTGTTTCTCTGCCGATCAGCGTATTAAGCGCCTCGCAGCGATTCGCCATAGTTGAAATGTGTTCGCAGCATTTGCTCACGCCATTTGGTTTGCGGACGCTTTCTCCGGAAGATCGCAGTTACTGTCCACACTACACCGGATCGCAGGACCAACGAGCCGCCGCCTATCATCAAGGCACGGTGTGGCCGTGGCTGCTGGGACCATTCGCGCTGGCGCATTTCCGCGTGCATCGGGACAGCGCCGCCGCGCTACGATTGTTCGACGCAATGGGCGGACATTTGAAGGATGCGGGACTCGGAAGCATTGGCGAAGTTTTCGATGCGGAGCCGCCATTCAGTCCGCGCGGCTGTCCGGCGCAGGCATGGAGCGTCGCGGAAGTGTTACGAGCTTGGACTTCGATCAATTCCAGCGCGGAGAAATAAATATCTTCCGCCGCAGGCTTTATCGAGGAGGATTCGCCGCGGATGTAGTGGGCTTGCGCCGCACAATGGACATTAGCCAGGGCAACATGAACGAAGTCCACAGCACACATTCAAATGGCAGCCCGCGCAGCGTCACCGCGAGGACTGCGACGCTCGCACCCATGCCCCAAAACATCAGTTCGCCAAGAAATCCATCCAGCCAGTTCGGCAAGTTGCCGGCCGAAGGCACGCGCGGCGAAAGAGAAGGAAGCAGGCGCGGAACCACGGCACAATACGCGCGATAACCTTCACCCTGCGATTCGCTAAGTTCCGATTCTTCGCGCAAGATAAGACGATACGAGAAGATCGTCATTCCAATCACAAGGACAACAAACCCCAGGCGGCTCGTCGTCGTCCCCATGCCGAATGACATGAGAATATTTCCGAAGTACAGAGGATTCCGGACATAGCGAAATGGCCCGTCGGCCAGCAGGCGGTCCGTGTGCAGCTTGGAATCGTGCATCACCGCGGCGTGCAGAAACGACGTGCCCCAGGTACGAATCGCTGCGGCGGAGAATACGAGCGCAGCACCGGCGCTGAAGACGATGCGCAACCAGGTGACGCCGGTAAGCCGGGGAAATTCACGCGCGAGCCAGTTCGCCACCGATTGACCGGCGTTGGCGTTATCAATCCAGTAGCATGAATAGGCCAGGAGGAATAGCGCGGTGAAGAACCAGACGCGGTACTTGAATTCTGCTCGAGTACCGGCAAACGGATTGGCTGGCAAGAATTGCCTCACTCGACGCACATTTTCAGGATGAGCCTTCGGTGTGCGGAGAATACTGTTTGTCTTTCCGCGCGTCAAGATTTGTGGAGATGTGATAAGCGCGCGGCGTTGACTTGATTTGCAGGTGCGGCGAAGATGGGCGGCGGGAAATCCGATGAGGAGGAAACGTGGCGGAGAATCTGGCGGACTTCAACAAATTTCGCTCGGAATTGAACGAAGAGATTCTGGGCTGCGGACATCTGGCGATGAAGCGGTTTTTTGCGCTGGATCATCAGGCCTATGAGCCGGGCGCGCTGAACACGAAGACGAAGGAGATGCTCGGCCTTGTTGCTTCGATGGTGCTGCGCTGCGATGACTGCATCACCTATCACCTGGTGCGCTGCGGGGAAGAAGGCTGGACGAGGGCGGAAGTGATTGACGGGCTGAATGTCGCGCTGATTGTCGGCGGCTCGATTGTAATTCCGCACGTGCGGCGCGCGTTTGCGCGCATGCGGGAAATTCCGCAGCTGAAACCGTAAGGAAAGCCCAGCGTGCCGGCCTGAAGGCCGGCGGCACACGAGAAATTATTCCGTGAAAACGACACCGACGGCGGTTTGGTCAGTGTGCGGGCCGGGCTCGAGTTTTACGACGTAGCCGCGCAAACGCAGAGGATGCTCCGCCGGCGATTCCTTCCCCGGATCTCCCATCTCGACTTGCAATTCAGATTGCAGCCGCGGGCTGTGGCTCAGGTAAAGCATGGCGCCCTGCAGCGTAAGATCGCGGATTACGGTTTCTTCCTCAAACGCGCGGCCTTCGGTGGTGTAGCCTGTCACGCGCGCGCGCAGATTTCCTTCGCGGCGCTGGCCGCTGCGCGTGGTGGGCAGATGCACCGCCATCTGGTCCGCGCCCAAACTCATGGCCATGCCTTCGGCGGCGCCCCAGACGTTATCAAAATGCTGGCGCGCCTGGCGGAGCAGCGCGTCCACGTCACGGTCAGAACTATCCGGATCATGATGGAACAGCACAAGGTTTCGCGCGCGCGCTTCTTTCGCCACTTGCGCGCCGGCAAGCCAGGAAGAATGTCCCCAACCGCGGCGCGGACCTGCAAGCTGCTCGGGCGTGTACTGCGCGTCGTTGATAAATATGTCAGCGCGATCCGCGAGCTTCAGCAGATTGCGGTCGAGTTCGGCATCGCCGGGCTCGTTATCAGTGGCGTAAGCGATGATTCCGGCGGGCGTTTCAAACCGGAAGCCGAGACAGCCTTGCGGATGATTCAGCCAGCAGACGGTGATCTTCGCGTCGTCAATCTGCACGGTTTCGCCGCCGGAGATTTCCGTGAACTCCCGCCCGGCGGACATTGCGCTGACGTTGACCGGGAAATAGGGATAAGCCATTTGCGTTTCAAAGACCTGCTTCAAGCTGTCACGTCCCAAAAACTTCGAGCGAAAACTGTAGAAATGAAATTTGTTTTGCGGCGAATAGAGCGGCGCGAAAAACGGAATGCCCTGGATGTGATCCCAGTGGTAATGCGTAACGAAAATATGCGCATGGATGGGGGATGCGTTGCCAGTGGTTTGAGCTGAATTTTCCACGTTCCCGGCTGAAGGGCCGGTGATTCCTGGAGTGCGGCTTGCCGCGCCATCGTGGGTTGCAGGAATGTTCCCGGAGGCCAGATGGCTTCCCAACATACGCAGGCCTGTGCCGCAATCCAGAATGAAGCGAGCGCCGCGGGGAGTCGTCAGCTCCAGGCAGGGCGTATTACCGCCATAGCGCCAGGTCGCCTGATCCACCGTGGGCGTGGATCCGCGGACGCCCCAGAATCGAATTTGTGCGGTGGCTTGGCTCAACGTTGTCCCGTTGGGTGGCGCATGAGTAGCGACGTGAGAAGCGGGATGCGTCGCCTCGCGAATACCTGAGATGCATGAACCCGCGCATAAAATGGTAGACACCGCTTCCGGGCGCGTCAATTGCCATTCCTTGCTGTGACGCGCAAAGCGCAAGACAAGGACGGGGCGCGCGTAGGATAAAAAGATGACGCGGGACGAGGAATTGGTGGGAGACCTTTGAGCCGGCGGGGAACGTTGACTTCCACGCGACGCGGCCTATCTCGCTGGGGTGAAACGCCTGGGGTTCAACTAAAATTGAAGAAGTCAGTGGAGGCATTTCACCATGCAACACCGCGCGTTTCTCGCCGCGATTTTTCTGGCTTTGCTGGTTGCAGCGCCTGTGTGCGCCCAGAAAGCCCCGCCCACGGGGACGCTTTCAGGTGTCGTAAAAAAGGCGGACGGAACGCCGCAGGCCGGCGCGAGAGTCTACTTGCAGCCGAGTGATGGACATCCGGCGCACACGATGAAGACCGATGCCAGCGGACACTTTAAATTTGAGAATATTCGTGTGGGGCTTTATGACGTGCGCGCCCAGGCCAGCGGTCTCTGGTCAAATCTGCACCGCAACGTCAACGTGCGCGCAAGCGATGAATTAACCATTGACCTGCAACTGAAACCAGCTGACCCGCAGAAACCGAAGAATCGTTAGCAAGCTGATTCAAGAACTTGCAAAGGCTCAATCCTCAAAACTCAATGGCCGGGCGCGCGGTCTGCTCTTGCGATGCATAGCGCCGTGCGACTTACTGCGGCAGCGGGACCAAGAGCAAACGATTGTTGGCCTGATCAACCAGAAGAGCGAGATTCGTCTTTGGATGGATGGCGATGGCGCCAAGTTGCGATGACTTCAGGGCGATGTTTGCCTTGATGGTCCCATCGGCTATATCCATGACGGAAAGGGTGCTGCTCGCCGAATTGGCGGTCACGATGGTGCTCGAGAGGTAATTGTAAGCAACAGATGTGGGGTTAATGCCTCCGGCATCAGACGAAAGTAGCTGGTTTATGGGATTGACGAAGAACACGGCGTTTCCAAGACTGGCAGTAACGATGAAATCCTTGGTGACGGGGTCCCACGCGACACTTGTCGGCTGATTCGGGCCCGAAAGCGAAGCTGTAGCCAGGGGCGGCGACTGTGATATATCCAGCAAAGTTAAAGTACTCGTCGAAGCATTTGCAACCAGGGCCAACTGGTCATACGTATCAATCCCCACGGCGACAGGACCACCGCCAACATTCGTGCTGCTAACCGTGGCATTTGCTAAATCGGTGACAGTGAAACTGCTCACGCTGTCGGAATTTGCGTTGGAATTGGTAACGAGCGTGGTTCCGGTAAGCGGGTCAATAGCAACGCCGATCGGCTGGACACCGACGTCGAGTACCGTCGAGGATTGAGAGGGGTCAGCGGTACTCAAAATCGTTACGGTATTGTCGCCACTGTTGGCGACCACGGCCAGACCCTCTCCCGGCATAGTCGCAATGCCTTGTGGAGCCGCGCCGACGGCCACGGTAGCGGTCACCGTGCCCGTCGCAAGATTCACAATCGCGACAGAATCGCAAGATGTCTCGGTCACCAGGGCAAGGTTCAGCACATCGTCAATTGCGACGGCGCTCGGGGTGGGAGATGGACATGCAGTGCCGGTGAGGTCCACGGGCTGCACAACCGACAAACCTTCCACGTTTGAAACAGTTCCGGGCGAGCTGGAATTCATTACATCCACGGCGAAGCGGCGCGGTGCATTCAGGAGTGAAGGAGGCACGATGACAGTCATCTGGCGATCGGTAACCGAACCGGGGACTGGATTCACCACGAAACCGTCCAAGCGCGCTACAACCGGGCCCGCCGTTACAAAACCCTTGCCAATCAGGGTCATCGTCAACGGGGTCGCCGAGGTTAACGTCAAATCGGTTCCCAATTGCCGGTTGATCGGCAGGACAATCTGTTCGAGTTCGAGAGATTTAATCGCGCCGAGAGAAAAAATCGATATGTCGTTGCTCCCAGAGTTCACCACCACCGCCTGGTTCGTGCCAGGATCAATGGCAACCGCCACGGGATTGGTGCCAGGAAGCGCAAAAGTGGCGAGGCGCAAGGGAGTGCGGGGATCCAGAACGGAACCTGTGCCGGTGGCGGCGTTAATTGAGACGGCCACGTCCGTGTAGGGATTCACGGCAATTGCGTTCGCGCCGGCTTCGAGAGCCAAAGGGGTAACGGCCTGATCCAACACACTCATGAAAATAACGGAGCTCTGGCTGGTCGAATCCGTCAGAAGAGCCTGCTTGGCTTCCTGGTTGACGGCGATGCCGGTGACGTTCTGCCCGAAAGCGACCGTTGCAAGCGGATCCGAATAAGAGATTGAGCCTCCGCTGCTTGTGCTATCCGCGCCGGCCTGCGTGAATGTGAATGAATTGGAAGTAGGAACAGTGACCACGGTGAAAATTCCGTTGAAAGATGTGTCTGTCACTCCCGTAATCAGAACCGCATCGCCAACGAGAAGCGTCACGGGAGTCTCAGTGGTTATCGTAGTAGTGCTGGTCGAGGAAACACGCACAGCGCCGCCCGCGCCTATGAGGGACGAGTTGTTCTGGGCAAGATTCACGATGGAAAAAGTGCCTGCGCCACCGGGCGTAACAAACCCCCAATTCAGGTTGGGTATTATCCCCACCTGAGGCTTTGTTCCTGTTCCCAGCGTAACTGCTCCGATGAATGCCGGCGGCGTTTGTGTCAGGTCCACGAGAGCGCCAATGTTTGTGGACTGATACGCGACTAAGGCGATTCCGGTAATTGGATTGACACCCACGGAATACGGAGCCGCTGGAATCTGAGTGCTCACCGTCGTGACCGTGCTTGTAGCCAAGTTGACGACTGAGATCGTTTTCGCGGTGTTATTCGCGACCACGGCGAAATTGCGGACATTGTCCACAGCGACCCCCGTGGGCCCGGCTCCAGAGCCCAACGGGATTGTGGAAATAACGGCTGGCGGGTTGGCTGTCATGTCAACCACCGTAAGACTGTTTGAACCAAAATTGGCGATCACAGCGTGGCCCGTCGCTGTGTTTATGGCGATGGATGAAGGAGCGGTTCCGACCGCAAGGCTCGAGAGGGTAGGCATCGCGGTGGCCGAGGCCACGGCGGCAGCCGAGGACTGTACTGAAAAATTCGTTACGGCGACATTCTGGGGCGCGGCGGCCGGGGTGGTCACGGACGGATTCAGCAAAGATACTTGGTGCAGGCCGGGCGTCGAGAGGTCTCCTGTGCAACTCGAAGAGCAGTTACTACTACCAGTCAATGAGACCGTAACTTTCCGGGGAAGGATGCTCGTCCCCGAAGCCACGACGCCGTCAAATTCGGCCTGAATTGCGGCGGGCGTCTGAGCCACCGCATTGGTTCCGAAATAGCCGCCATCAATGTTGAAGGACTGAGGGGCGCCGTTTGTTGTTTGTTGAGGAAGGCTGTTGGGTGCGGCGGCCACAATCGCCGGGCGCACCGCATCCACTTCCATCTGACACAGAGACGGGACGGTACAACTGATCAAAGAACCGCCTTGCCGGCTGACCTGTATCTGAACGTTTGTAGGTGCAGCGGTGAAAATAGACGCAGGAATCTGGGCGCGCAACGTGTCTGCCTCAGCAGCAGTGGGCGTCAGAGTGGCACTGCCGTTCGAGCTTGTCACTTGAACCACAGAGGTGTTCAAGAAATTCGCGCCCTGTATGTAAACGTCTATGAAGAGGGAACCCTGGGCGACATCGGTTGGATAAATCGAAGTCACCGTGGGATCAGTCGCAGCGGAAAGAGTGATCGAAGAGGTGGCGAATTGATTCGGATCCGCAACGGTTGCAGCCTGAATAACGATTGGGCTCACGCTGGGCACACCAACCGGCGCCTGATAAGTTCCTGTGCTGGTCCCATTCGTTGCATTGAAGCTGGTGGCTATGAAGGAACCCTGCGTCCCCGTCGTGTCGGCCGGACATGGAGTAGTTGCGGCAGTCGTGGTGGAAACCGACGAAGCCTGGCAGACGCTCCAGGTGACTTGAGATGTAGAGAGCAATGTTCCCGTAACCGTCGCGGTGAAAACAAATGTCTCACTCGTGCCCATTGCGACCGTAAGTGGGGCCACGGTGGCGCGAATGCCGGAATCAATGGTAATACTTGCGCTGGCCGTGGCGGTCGTATCCGCCTGGGAAACGGCTGTTACCGTGACGATGTTGGGAATCGGCACCGAAGTAGGCGCGGTGTAGTCACCACTTGCATCAATGGTGCCCACCGTCGCATTGCCACCGATAATACTATTCACTTCCCAGTTTACGGCGGTGTTGCTGTTGGTAGTAGCGACCGAGGCGGTGAGCGTGATAGTTGAGCCGATGGCAACCGTGGCAGATGTCAAGCTCAACGTGACCGTTGTGGGCGTGGTTGAGGCGGCGCCCCCGCAGCCCCCCACGAAAAGACATAGCACAACGAGCCATTCAATCCCCTGTGTCCGGCGCTTCATTTCCTTGCCTCCATCCAAAAAGTCTTGTTCGCGGCCTTTATATTTCTGCCTCGCCCTGTCTGAGACGCCCATTAGAATGTCCGGCTGACTGTGAAGCGGAGTGTCGTCAGGGGATCTATATAGCTGAACTGAGACGGGTTAGCGACCGCCTTCGTGATTTGCGGCAAAATCTGGTCTTGAAGCACGCCCGGCGGCAAAGAGTTTCTGAGCTCATCGCTAATGTAAAAATCGCCTGGCGGGGCAACAATGAACTGATTATATCTTAGGTAATTATATGCCCAATAAATACGGAACGGCGCTTGTATGATCGGCAACTGTACGACGAATTCGATACCGGCCGAGCTTCGCGGCCTGAAATTCGAGCGCTGCGCGAGCTCCAATTCCGGGTTGATCTGCGAGGTCGGGAAAGCCTGCTGCAAGGAAGTCACCCCGGCCGGGTTCAGATTCAACTCGTCCCTCCTCAAAGCGCCGACTGAGCCGGCATCCAAGAAAAAGCTCATGCCGAATTTGTCACCGTAAAGAGGGATACGGTATTCGGCATTCAATATGCCCTTCGTGTCTCCACCGGGGAAAGAGATCGTGTAACCCAGCGTAGGAATAGTAACGGGGATGAGTGTAGGGGTCCCGGAAGAACCAAGGTGGATCGGGCTTGCATAATAGAGCGTCTCGGAACTGGCCACAGGAATAAACGCGATTGGCGAAACTGTTTGGATGTCAAATCCCCGGAGATCGGTCTCGCCTCCCGCATAAAAACGCTCAAAAGGCGGCAATTCCGATCCGCTGAAGCTGGTGGCATATTGTCCCAGAAAATGAATCCCGATGACATTCCGCTTATGGTAGGTCGGGTGGAAATAGGTCGCCGAAAACACATTATTAATTGCCTTGGTGTTGCCCCCGAACGGCCCGCCTTCAACTGACAATGAGTAAGTGAGACTCCTTCCGGTGTGGGGATTTATCGGGTTGTCCACCGAGTTGTAACTCAAGGTACTCGTAACACGGCTCTGGTGAATGCCATCCAGCGCGGAGGGCCCGGCGACGCTTTGGTAGTTCAGAGTAGTGAACAGCAACGTAGCGGCAGGCGTGAACGGCTCGATATTGGTGTCCGTAAAGCCGTAGCTAAGGGCAAGGCGCGTCACACCCCTCTTGGAAAAGCGCTTGATTGGGATGCTCGCGAACGTCGTGGCGCCCTTGCTGTTTTGATTGTAGTTTTCCGCAACGTCCGGGGAGAGCGTGATTTTTTCGCCGAGCAGGATTCCTGTCTGGCGGGCCTGGTCAAAGTCGTATTTGCTGGAGAAGATTGTGAATCCCGTCGCAATGGGCCTGTCAAATATATAGGGCTCGGTAAAGCCAAGCTGATAGCTCCTCAAAACGGTGCCGAATTGCGCGGAGAGACTCAGCGTCTCGCCGAGACCCAGGAAATTATGCGTCGCGTAGCTCAGCCCCAGTGAAGTGCCGGCGATTCCGCTAATGCCGCCAGTGAGACTAATGGATTGCTTTTGCTTCTCCTTCACTTTCAAATTCAGGTCCACCGTGCCGGCTTTGACGTTCCGTTCGACGGCGGCCGCCGTTTCAGGTTTGAGCTGGTCGAAGAACCCCAGCTGGTTCAAGCGCAGGATGCTGTATTCCCACAGCCGGTCGTTATAAAGATCGCCTTCATCCAGAAGCAGTTCGCGGCGGATGACCTTGTCGCGGGTGGTCGTGTTGCCCGATATATTGATGCGGTGAATGTAATAGGGCTTCAGCTCGCTGAATCTGAGGGTGACATTCACAACCTTATTTTTATGATCGATGTCGAATTCCGGGACGGCCGTAAAATCCATAAAGCCGAATTGTCCGTATAGCTTGGTATAGTTCGTAACAGCTTTGCGAATCTTGTCCGTGTCAAGGATTTCCCCTTGCTTCAGCGGGAACACGCTCACCAGGAAGTCGTGTTTCAGTTGAAGGCCTTTCTCCGGGTCGGCGTTCACGATAAAGAGCTTGCCCATGCGGAACTGATCGCCTTCCACAATCTCTATGGTGATGTTCGCGGACTTGCCGTGCGTGGTTCCAATCACTGGAATATCGGCCTTAATCAGGCCATGATGGTCAACATCCACGGTCTTCACCAGTGCCGGGTCCTTGACGTTCACCTCGAAATAGCCGTTCTTCTGATAAAGGTCCTGTTGGATTCCCGCCCCCATATCCTCGTCGAGTTTGGCCTGGTCAAAGGTCTTTGCCATTACGTTCACGGCGAAATACTTGGCGTCAAATCCGTAAGGCCGCGAGTGTTTCATCGCCCGGATGATTCGCCGCGAGGAAAACGCGTGGTTCCCGACGATGGTAATCTTGCCCACCTTCACCTTCACGCCTTCTTCGATGTTAAAGGTCAAAATCACCGAGTTCGTCGCTGGAATAGGCTGGTAGGTCGCTTTCACGGTCGCGAACTGGCGTCCGTGATCGGCCAATAGGTCGCGGATCACCACTTCAGCCTTCTTGACCTTCGTGGGATCGAACTGGCTATCCTGGGTCAGACCGACCTTGCGGTCCTTGAAGGCGTCCAATATATCCGACTCCGTTATGGACTTGTTGCCCTTGTATTCGATGCGCCGGATGGTTGGGCGCTCCTTTAAGTGAAAGGTGACTATCTTGCCGTTGGGATTATCGGTGCTGTCTTCCACGGTCACATAAACATCGTCGAAGTATCCGGTGTTCCAGAGTGAGTGATAGTCGCGGTCGATCGCTGATGGACTGTAGACATCACCCGGCCGGCTGAAGATGCGGACCCTCAGGACATCTGTGCGAATGCGGCGATTGCCCGCGAAATCAATTCTCTCAATTACGGCAGCATTCTGCCCCGGCTGCCGGCTGGCAGCCTCATTTTGCCGCGCCGCCGCGGGAAGAGCCAGCAAGCCCGCCGCGGAAATCAGCAGCGCGACCAGCCAAACTTCGAAGCAGCGTCGCAGACAAACAAGGCGGGATTTTCCGCACGCAGTCGTGAGTTGCCTCACGACCGCTTTCCCCAAAGCAATCGGAATACTCCCCCTGCTGGTACAAGAGCGTACCAGCATGTGCGCGTAGGATTCGTCAGTGGACGACCGGGGTTGCCTCAACCACCGGCCGGAATACAAGACCTTCGCTCGAAACGTTGATCTCGAGCGTCGCCGGCCGCTGCAATCCCCCTTGGATCAGCGCTTCGGACAGCGGGTCTTCAACGTACTTCTGCAAAGCCCGGCGCAACGGCCGTGCTCCGTAACTGCGATCGCCGCAGGTTTTTTCCAGGATCCACTGCCGCGCTTCCGGCGTGAGAACAATTTGCACCTGGCGGTGAATTAGCGTGTCATTAATCTGCCCGACAAGCAGGTCAATGATCCGCAGCAGATCTTCGTCCATGAGCGACGTGAACAGGATGATTTCGTCGAGCCGGTTCAGGAATTCGGGGTTGAAAGCGCGCTTGACTTCGGTGTTCACCAATTCTTCCAGCGACTTATTGCCCGCTTCGTCGGAACTGGACTGAAAGCCCAGAGTCGAACGCTTCTGCAAATACCGGGCGCCGAGATTCGAGGTCATGATGATGATCGTGTTGCGGAAATCCACCGTGTTGCCAAGGCCGTCGGTAAGTTGCCCATCCTCGAAAACCTGCAACAGGATGTTGTAGACATCCGGATGCGACTTTTCGATTTCGTCGAGCAGGATCACCGAGTACGGCGTCCTTCGGACGCGCTCGGTTAATTGTCCACCCTCTTCGTAACCGACATAACCCGGAGGCGCGCCGATCAACTTGGAAACTGAATGCTTTTCCATGTATTCGGACATATCGAAGCGCACCAATGATTTTTCGCTGCCAAACAAAAATTCCGCCAGCCGTCGCGCAACTTCCGTCTTGCCAACGCCCGTCGGTCCCAAAAATAGGAAACAACCCACCGGCCGGCCGGGCGCTTTTAAGCCGGCGCGGCTGCGGCGGATAGCGCGTGACAGCGCCGTGATGGCTTTATCCTGGCTGATGACGCGCTTGTGAAGTTCCACCTCGATGCGCAGTAATTTCTGCTGCTCGTCTTCCTTGATCGAAGTGACAGCGACGCCCGTCCAGCGTGAAACGACCTCTTCGATATCCTCGCGCGTGACGACACCCGTCGAGGATTCATCCAGCTTCAGGCGCTCCCGCAACTGCCGCAACCCTTCTTTTTCCTTACGCTCCTCTTCGGAGTAGAAACGCGCCTTTTCAAATTCGTGGTTGGCAATGGCCGTTTCCATCCGGTGCGTGTTGTACTTCACACGCTTCTGCACTTCGGAAACTTCTTCGGGCAGCATCGCCTGGCGGAGCTTTACGCGGGCGCCCGCTTCATCAATCAAGTCAATCGCTTTGTCGGGCAAAAAACGGTCCGGAATATAGCGGTTGGAAAGATAGACGGCGTATTGAATGGCTTCATCCGTGTAACTAACGGCGTGGAATTTTTCATATCGCTCGCGCACGCCCTGAAGCACTTTGATGGCGTTTTCTTCGTCCGGCGCGGTGACCTTCACGGACTGGAACCGCCGCTCGAGCGACCGGTCCTTCTCGACCGACTTGCGATATTCGCCCGGCGTGGTTGCGCCAATACACTGGATTTCTCCGCGGCTTAGCGCCGGCTTCAGGATGTTCGCCGCGTCCAACGAACCTTCAGCCGAACCCGCTCCAACCAGCGTGTGCAATTCATCTATGAACACAATGGAGTTCTGGCTCTCCATCAGTTCTTTCATGATGGTCTTGAGCCGTTCCTCGAACTGGCCGCGATATTTCGTTCCCGCGACGATGAGCGAAAGGTCGAGTGAAAGAATGCGCTTATCAGCCAGAAAAAGAGGCACATCGCCATCCGCAATGCGCTGGGCAAGGCCTTCCACGATGGCTGTTTTTCCGACGCCCGGCTCGCCGATCAGCACGGGATTATTCTTCGTGCGGCGGCACAGAATCTGAACCACTCGTTCCAGCTCGCGTTCGCGGCCGACCAGCGGATCCAGTTGCCCGTCCGTGGCGGCCTGCGTGAGGTCGCGGCTGAATTCAGCAAGCAGCGAGGTTTCCTTTGGTCGATTCACAGGCACCTTTTCGCCGGAGGTTCGGGCGAGTTCTTCACGCAATACTGGAAGGCGCAGCCCGCGCTCCGTAAGGATTTCCGTACCGAAGCACTTCTCTTCGCGCAGGATGCCGAGAAGAAGATGTTCGGTGCCGACGTGCTTGTGCCCGAGGCGGTCAGCCTCTTCGGCGGCATAGCCCAGGATTCGTTTGGATTCCGCGCTGAGAGGCACCTCAACCGAGGTCGAGATGCGTTCGCGGATTGTGATGCGGGATTCGATCTCCTTGCGGATCGATTCGATAGAACCCTGTGTCCGCAGGTAACGGTTGGCAAGGCCTTTATCCTCGCGCACAAGACCGAGCAGAAGGTGCTCGGTTTCGATGCACGGGCTTCCGTACTGGCTAGCCTCATAACGCGCGAAAAAGATGACCCGTCGCGCCTTTTCTGTAAAACGTTCCAGCACGGTTTTGGCCGTTTCTCCCTCAGTACACGGGCTGTGCCGCTGCTCGCGTTTCGAGCGGCTTCAGCTCGCCATGCTCCAACTTCAAGACCCGGTCGCAACGCTCGGCTAAAGCGCGGTTATGTGTCGCCATTATAGAAGTGAGCCGGTGCGTCCGGTGCAAACGCTGCATCAATTCAAAAACCGAGTTCGCGTTACCTTCGTCCAGGTCCCCTGTAGGCTCATCCGCCAGCAATAACGCAGGCCGATTCACCAGAGCCCGCGCAATCGCCACGCGCTGCTGCTCGCCGCCTGAAAGTTCGCCTGTCCTCTGATCGCTCTTGGCCGATAGTCCAACCTGGTCTAGCTGGCCAGCCGCGACACCGAGCGCGACGGCACGGCTTGCACCCCGCATCAAGAGTGGCATTGCAACGTTTTCCGCGGCCGTAAAATCCGGCAGAAGATGATGGCGCTGCCACACAAATCCCACTGCCTGATTGCGATAGTCCGAGAGAGGGATCTCTGAAAGCGATTGCACTGCACGCGAGCGAAAGTATACTGCACCGCTCGTTGGCATGTCCAGCGCGGCCAGCAAGTGCAAAAGAGTGCTTTTCCCGCTTCCGGACGGCCCCACGATGGCGATCATTTCACCTTCGGCCACGGAGAGTTGGACGGACCCGAGAACGACTTGTTGCGCGGCTCCAGTGCCGAAAACTTTGCGCAATTCCCGTGTTTCAATCACGATGGATGGCTCTGTGGACGCAACCGCGGGTTTCGCGGCGGGATCATTCGCGTCCTGCCGGGAGGCGCCACTCGTTTCGCGATGCGCGGTCACTAGAGTCATGCCTACCTTCTCGAATTCGGCAGTGAATTCAACCCTGTCCGGCGCCCGGGATGCAAAAGCGCTCTCAACAATGCCGCATACGCTGCCCCACTACAATCGTATAGTTAGATGCAACTTACTGTCTGTGAGTCAGCCTTCACTTCACCTTCGCACAGCCAAAAACTTTCCTATTCCGAACCATTCACTATCCCTGCCAATCGCCCAGGGTTGGAAAATAACTGGAACCTTCTGCAACTCATTGAAAAACAGGGAATTGTAACACGCCTCAAATGTTCCAAAATGGGTAAATTCATGGCTCCTGCCAGCCTTCCCACTGGACACGGTATATGGTGCAAGCCGTGCGCCAAACCAACCTCAAAATGACATGGTCGCGCGGAGACGGCAAAATCACGCTTCAATTCGCAAGTTTTTCGGAATGCGCTCTATTCATATCGCAAAATATCAACAGGAAGGATTCGAGAAGCAGCGCGTGCCGGTATGAACGTGGCGGCGGCGCAGATCACAAGAGCGGCGGCGGAAATCCAAGACGCATCCAGCGCGTTCGGATGAAAAGGCACGTAAGGAACCGAGTAAACCTGGGAATCGAGAGGAATCAGGCGGTAGGTTCCGGCAAACCAGGCGGCAGCGTAGCCAATCACGAGGCCGGCCACGGTTCCGACACCGCCAATCGTGAGCCCCTGCAGGAAGAATACGCCGCGGATCTGCTCGCGGCGTGCTCCCATAGCCATTAAGACAGCAATGTCGCGAGCGCGATCCGTGACGGTCATGCTCAAGACGACGATGATATTGAGTCCGGCGACGAACGTGATGAGCCCGATAAAAATGGCGGTCACCAGTTTTTCAAGACGCAACGCTTTGAACAACGCGCTATTTTCTTCCATCCAGGTCGTGACTTTGTAGCGCGGCCCGGCGGCGATTTTGATGGCGTTTGCAATCTCCCGCGCGCGATCCACTTGCGTGACGCGGAATTCTATGGCGCTGACTTCATCACCGACGCCTTCCAGATTCTGAGCCGACGCCAGGGTCACAAATCCCCAGTTCGCATCGAAATCATAGAATCCGGAATAGAAAATCCCTGTGACATGGAATCTTCGGGTCCGCGGCACCATTCCAAAGGGAGTCAGCGGTCCGTCGGGGCTGACCAGCGTTACATAATCCCCGACGTGAAGCTCCGTGTTTTCGGCCAGCGTACGTCCCAAGATAATGGCTCCGACGCCGTCCGAGTCCGGAGAGAAGTCGGCGCGACCATCCACGATTTTTGTGAGCGCCTCATCCGATTTCTTTTCAAGTTCGGGCTCAACGCCCTTCACTACGATTCCCTGGGGATGGCCGCCGGCAGCAAGCAGCACCGGTTCATAAATGACGGGCGAAGCCGAGAGCACGCCCGGAGTGCGTGCGAGAACATCCGAAAGTTTCCGGTAGTCGCGCAGGCCTCCAGGCCCCGTAAGGGTGATGTGCGCCGTGACGCCGAGCAGGCGGTCCTGAAGCGTTTCCCGGAACCCGGTGTTCATCGCCAGCGCAATGACCAGTGTGGCCACGCCCGCCGCCACGCCAATCACGGAAAGCAGCGTCACCAGCCGCAGCACGGCGGGCCTGTGCGGGGAACGTAGATACCGCCGCGCGACCAGCCATTCAAATCTCATGGTTTGGCGCGTGGAGCGCCCGGCTTTCCGGAGCCTGCATTCCCACCGGAGGGCGCATCAGTTGATGGTGAATTATCTTCTGACGCGGAATCGCCGTCGTGGCGTGTTTCCGGACGCATAAGAGGAAACAAAATTACATCGCGGATGGAATGTGAATCCGTGAGGAGCATCGTCAACCGGTCAATGCCGATTCCCATGCCGGCGGCGGGCGGCATCCCCTGGCTTAGCGCACGCACATAATCGAGGTCCACTTCCTTGGGAGCTTCCTCACCACCCTGCTCGACCTGATGGCGAAAACGCTTCTCCTGCTCGATGGGATCGTTCAGCTCGGAAAAGGCGTTGCCGAGTTCAAATCCGCCGCAGAAAACTTCAAATCGTTCGGCCGTGGAAGGATCGTCATCGCGGCACTTTGAAAGCGGCGAAATCTCGACGGGAAAATCATAGAGGATCGTCGGCTGAATCAGATGAGTTTCGGCCACGGCCTCGAATAGCGCGCCGACGAGTTCGCCACCGGAAAGTTTTTCTACTTCTCCAATGGGCGCCGCGCGGCCTTGCGTTGCCCAGGAATTGTATTGGCGGGCGGCCTCGCGCGGCCCGTCCGCACTGCGAAGATGATCCACTGAGGGCGCGGCGCCGGCAGCCGCCGGCCAGTATTTCGCGATCGCTTCGCGCATCGTCAGCCGCTGCCACTTCGCAAAATCAATTTCGTGTTCGCCATATTTCACGACGGTGCCGCCCGTTACGGCTTTGGCCAGCGCGGCGAATAACTCTTCCGTGAGCGCCATGAAGGCACGATAGTCGCTGTAGGCTTCGTAAAATTCGAGCATCGTGAATTCGGGATTGTGCTGCGTCGAAATACCTTCATTGCGGAAATTGCGATTGATCTCGTATACGCGGTCCAAGCCTCCCACCAGCAGCCGCTTCAAATAAAGTTCCGGCGCGATGCGGAGATAAAGATCCAGATCCAGCGTGTTGTGATGCGTAATGAACGGCCGGGCCGTCGCGCCTCCGGCGATGGACTGCATCATGGGGGTTTCCACTTCCACGTAACCGCGCGCGTCAAAGAATCGCCGCAACTCGCGCACGAGGAGCGCGTGCTTTAGAAAAATCTCCCGCGTCTTCGGCGTGACGATCATATCCACGTAGCGCTGCCGGTAGCGCAGTTCCGTGTCCGTTAATCCGTGCCATTTCTCCGGCAGCGGCAGCAGAGACTTGGCTAACAGCGTTAGCTCCGTTACGCGGATAGTTAGCTCATCTGTCTTGGTGCGAAAAACATGGCCGGAAACGCCGATCGTGTCGCCCATGTCCAGCAGTTGAAAAAGTTGGAATCCGCGCTCGCCCACCACATCCAGCCGGACGTAAATCTGCAAGCGGGCGCCTTCGCCTTGAATGTGAGCGAAGCCAGCTTTGCCATGAAGGCGCAGGGTCAGGATGCGTCCCGCGGTACGAACATCCGCACGCTCCGCTTCCAGTTGCGCCGCGGTGGTTCCTCCAAAGCGGGCGACGACGCCCGCCGGAGTCAGCGTCCAATCGAATTTATGAGGATAGGGCGCGTATCCGAGCGCGACAATCTGTTCAAGTTTCTTCTGGCGCTGAAGGTATTGTTCGAGCGGCTCAAACGGCAACGGGGAATCCTTTCCAGAGGTCGTGGCGCGCGCCGCGACACGAATCGAGCGAAGTATAGCGGGGGGGTTAAGAAAGCGTCAAGGAACAGGGCGCTGATGTTCTAACCCGGTGAAATTTTCCCCATATCATCCTGCCCGAACTCGAGGATGGTCTTTACGAACAGCGGCGCTTTTCGCTCAGTCACAATCGAGATGCGACTCTTCGCCATCTGTTGGATACCCGACACAACCCTTTTACCGTCTGTGGGATGCCCGACATATGTGAATTGCACTTGTGATTCAAATCGGGAGCGTATAGAAGATACCTCCCAGACAAAATGATGCGGTGGATTCGGGTTTTGCCCCGGCGGCTGGAAGCCGGGGTTACGTGACTGCTCAAGACCTATTCAAAAAGGATGATTGTGAAACGCAAAGCGTTGGGGCCGTCCCATGACGGGGAACGAACAAATAGCACCGGGAAGCCGGTATGCAACAAGATCCTGCTTTCCATGACGGAGCCGGAGTTTCGCGCGATCCGCCGTCATCTTGAGTATGTGACGCTGCCGTCGCATCGCACACTTCATCCGCCGCACGGGCGATTCACATTTGCGTATTTTCCAAATGCGGGCCTGATTTCGATCGTAGTTGTGATGGCCGACGGAAAAACCGTGGAGGCGGGAGTCATAGGAAAGGAAGGAATCGCCGGAGTGCCGGCGGTGGCGGGGCTGGGGCGAAGTCCGCTGCTTGAGATAGTGCAAATTCCGGGCGATGGATTCAGGATCAAGATTCGCACATTGCAAAGGATATTGAATGCGACCCCGGAGCTTCAACGAACTCTCAAGAAATACACATTGATCCTGGGATTGCAGGTCGCTCAAACCGCGGCGTGCAATCGGTTGCACGATATTGACCACCGCCTGGCGCGATGGCTCTTGATGGCTCAAGACCGGGTGAATTCCAGCTCGCTGCACATCACGCAGGACTTCCTCGCCACCATGCTCGGCACGGACCGTACCACTGTCTCCGTGGCGGCCGGCCTTTTTCAGAGGATGAACATCATCAAGTACAGCCGCGGCACGGTGACTATCTTAGATCGCGGCGCGCTCGAACGATACGCATGTGAATGTTACGGCGTGATCCAGCGGTACAACGGCGAGCGTGACTGAAGGCTTTGGATGATTGCGGTACCAGGGGCCAAGGGTTATGGAGGAGTTGAAATTTCCGGAATGGCAGGCGCTCTATAGGGATGCGCTGTTGGAGCTCAATCCGGCCAGGTTAGCTGCCCAAGTGGCTGCGGCCGAAGAAGCAATCTTTCTGCGTCTTCAAAGATTGGGGCGTAGCCCTGCAACCCACGAAGAGTTGATGGCGATCGAAGACGCGCTATCGAGCCTGCGTGCGCTGAAAAAGGATAGGTTGGGGTATCCAGATTGGAACAGCGGATAGGTTACGCATGCTCGAACGAATTTTGCACTTGCTCCACCAGCGAGTTCAGATTATCTCCTTTCCCTACAACTGCGGTGATGCCGGCGGCATAAGCTTCAGACTCTGGGATAACTCCTTTGTGCGCCGTAAATAAAATCAACGGCACGCCCGGCAAAATTCGCCGGAGCGCCCGCGCCGCGTCCAGGCCATTCATCACGGGCATCGAAAGATCGAGAATAACCAAATCAGGTTTAAGTTCTTTGGCTTTTTGTACCGCTTCGGCGCCGTCACCGGCCTCGCCGCACACCTCAAAGCCCGATTGAGATTCGAAGAAGGAGCGGAGAGCCTTCCGGATGGCGGCATTATCGTCAACAATGAGGATGCATTTCGGCACGGATACGTCCCCGACCGTGGAAGCGGGACTGGGTCTAACGCAGACTGTGGCAGACCGGGAGGCAATTCGCCATACAGCAAAGCGGGTAGCTAGGGTAAATTAATCCTGCACATTCCCATTTAAATCGTGAAAAGCCAAGGTTTACCTGCCAAATTTCACAGGCTCGGCGACGGACATTGTTCTTAACAACTGTTCCGCTTTGTCCAAGACGGCATCACGCTTCTGCTGAAGGTCCGTGATCGTTGGCGCAACGCTCGCATCCGGAATGACGCCTTCACCCTCAAGTTTGCGGCCCTTTGGTGTGAAAAAAAGGACTTCACTGATCTCGAGCACGCCGCCGCCTTTCATCTTTTGATTGTTCGCGATGCCGATCACGCAGCCGCAGGATTGAGTGCCAACTACTCTTACGCGGCCCGCCTCTTGCAGGCCTCCTGCAAAAATCTCGGAAGAGCTTCCAGTATATTCATCTGTGAGAATCACGACCGGCCCGGCATATAGCCTTCCGCCGTCGTTTCCTACGACCAGTTTCCGGTAAATCGAGCTGGAACCGGAAGACTCCTCCGACGAAACATCTTTCCGTGTCTGGAATTCGGCGAGCACGGTTTTCGCATTGAAGAAATAGCTCGCGATAGCGGCCATCACGTCGGACCTGCCGCCTCCGTTCTGGCGGAGATCCACAATTAAACCCGGTGCGCTCCTGATTTTCTCAAGCGCTTCCTTGAATTCTTTCGCGACAGGGATTTGAAATCCATCGAATCGAATATAGGCGTCTCCGGATGGCAATAGGTTGGATCGCACGTCCGCCGGATGCGGCAAAACCTGTTTGGTGAGGGTGACTGTGAACTCCGACCGATCAGCGCGCTGCAAGCCGATTTGAAAGGGTGCATCCGCCGGGCCGCGAAAAACATTGCTGTAAATTCGTACCTGCGTGATGCGCTCGGTGGAGGAAGGAAGGGTTGTCTTTGCTGACTCCGCGATTCTGTCCGCGACCGGCTGGCCATTCACGGTGAGTACAATCATTCCCGGTTGGATTCCGGAGCGTGCTGCGTTGGAATCCGGATGAACGTCGTTCACTACGATTTTCCCGTCTTTTTCCGTCATGAAGAAACCGATGTAGAATCCCTGCTCTCTCTTACGGTTTTCCCATTGCCCCGGCGAATTGAAACGCGTATGCGCGTCGTGCAGCTCGCCCGTCATGCGATTCACCAAAGCATAGAAGTCCTGGTCGTTCCCGGCGCCAGCCACCAAAGGACGGTAACGCCGGCCGGTTTCTTCCCAGTTGACGCCGTGAAACTCGGGATCGTAGTAGCGGTCGCGAACGTCTTTCCATACATCTTCGAGAATTTTCGTCCGGTCCTTAAGAGAGAGCGTATTTGCGGCGTCCCGGCTTGCATCCGCAAGAGCGTCGCGAGATTGCATCGGAGTCAGCTGGACTTGGGCGGAAAAACAAAAGATGGTGGCGAAGGCAAAGCTCAGAAGAATGAGGCCTAGCTTCGCGGCGTATGACGCCCAAGACCTGCGAAAAGTTTGCCGCCGCTCCATGAAGCTCTCTCCCTCCGCGCACAGACGCTGCACGTCGTAAATTGGTTGCAAGACTCTTGATTCTACGCCAGCCTCTGAAGCGCGTGGGTGGTGTTTGACGATGATTCAGGAGGGCCGTTATACTCAGCCCGCACGCAATTTTTTGAATTGGAGAAAACCTATGGACGTGGACCTGCGTTATCCCGTTGGCAAGGCGGATAAAAAAGGACCTCTTACAGGTGAAGAACGAAAACACATGATTGAAAGCATCGGCGCCATGCCGGCAAGGTTTCGCGCCGCTGTCGCCGGACTGAATGACAAGCAACTCGACACGCCCTACCGCAACGGCGGCTGGACGGTCCGGCAGGTGATCCACCATATTGCGGACAGCCACATGAATGCGTACATACGTTTCCGGCTTGCTGTGACGGAAGCTGAACCGACCATCAAACCGTACGACGAAAAGATCTGGTCGGAGCTGGCGGATGCGCGCACGGCGCCGGTAGAATTTTCATTACAGGTGATTGACGGCATGCATCATCGCTGGGTGATTCTGCTGCACTCAGTAAGAGAGATTGATTACAACCGCGCGATGAAGCATCCGGAGCGCGGTACGATGACGCTGGATGACCAACTGGCCTTGTACGAGTGGCACGGCCGGCATCACGAGGCGCACATCACGGGGCTGCGGCAGCGCATGGGTTGGTAGACCTCGAGCGCGTTTGCTTCCCTTCTCCCTCTGCGGGATAATTCGGGCTCGCCGCCGGGAAGCCGCCGAAGACGAAAGGGAGACTCCTGAATGTCCGAACAGCCAGCGAAACGCACACCGGGTCTATACGCCACTTTTGAAACGTCAGAAGGCACAATCGTTTTCCGCCTTTTCGAGAAGGAAGCGCCGAAGACAGTTGAAAATTTTGTGGGGCTCGCGGAAGGTTCCAAAGAGTTCACGGATATCCGCATCGCGGCCAAGGCGAAGCGTCCGTTTTACGATGGACTGACTTTCCATCGCGTGATTCCCAAATTCATGATTCAGGGCGGCTGTCCGCTCGGCACCGGCACGGGGCATCCCGGTTACAAATTCGAGGACGAATTCCACCCGTCGCTGCGTCACAACAAAGCCGGGCGGCTTTCCATGGCCAACTCCGGCCCCAATAGCAACGGCAGCCAGTTCTTCATCACCGTTGCGGCGACACCCTGGCTGGATGACAAGCACACTATTTTTGGCGAGATCGTGGAAGGGCAGGACGTGGCGACAAAGATCTCCGAGCTCAGCCGCGATTCAAGCGACCGGCCGCGGAAACCGGTGGTGACAGAGCACGTGCGCATCGAACGAGTTTGACAGGCCGTGACCAGCCCTAACCAATTGCTGCGCTTGCTGATTGAACTAATTTTCGTATTGCTTGGAGCGCTTCTAATCTGGGTGGCCTTCAGCGGGCACTTCTTAAACGTTGATCCGAGAAGCATCGGGTGGTTGCTGCTTGCGGGGCTGCTTGTAGTCTATGGATTGGTGACGATTCGCTGGCGCGGCGCGGAACGCTCGGTTGCATTGGTGCGCGGCGGTTCACTGATGGTAGTCGGGCTGGCGATGCTCGGCCTTTCGCGCGCCACGATGGAGTGGGTGACGCCCTTGCTGATTGTCGCGGGCGCGGCTCTTGTTGCCCGCGGCGTGATCGTCGCCGCTCTCGTGTTGCGGGCCGCGCCAAAGAACTAGAAAACGAGGCGCGGCGAAACATTCATGGACGCCAACCAAAAGAAAAACGCGCTGCGAAAGTTCACCTACGGACTTTACGTTGCTACTTCGCGCGATGCCGAAGCGACGGCGGGCGGTACGATCAACTGGGTCTCGCAGACTTCTTTTGAACCACCCCTCATTATGGCGGGCATCAAGCGCGACAGCAGACTTCACCAGGCGATTGAAAACTCGAAAGCATTCGCGGTCCATGTGGTCGGCAAAACTCAGAAGAATTTGGCAACCAGTTTTTTTCGCGGCGGCGTCGAGGAAAGCGGCAAGATCAACGGCTACGATTTTGCGCCGGGCGTTACCGGCTCGCCAGTGCTGGCGGATCCGCCGGCGTGGATCGAATGCCGCGTGGTGGATGCGATTCGCCGCGGCGATCATACAATTTTCGTCGCCGAGGTCGTCGAGGCCGGCGTTCGAAGCGATGAAGAACCCCTGACGATCCGCGAGGCTGGATTTACCTACGCAGGCTAAGGGTCACTCTGGGAATCCGTCCAGATTTCACCCGTAAGAGTTGCCAACCGCCGTTGGCTTCCCCTACTATCGGCCACATCAGTCCCGTCCCTGTTGAAAAAGGAGAATGCAAATGTTCAAGGAATTCAAGGAATTTGCCATCAAGGGAAACGCCCTCGATATGGCCATAGGCATCATCATTGGGGCGGCCTTTGGCCTGGTCGTCAGTTCGTTGGTGCAGGACATCATCATGCCGCCCTTTGGATTGCTGCTCCATCATGTGGACTTTGCCAATTTGTTCATCCCGCTGAATGGCCAGTCTTACGCAACGCTGGCGGCCGCGAAAGCGGCGGGAGCGCCAACGATTAACTACGGCCTTTTTATAAATGCGGTGATTAGTCTCCTCATCGTGGGATTCGCGGTGTTCTTGCTGGTGCGGCAAGTGAATCGTTGGCGCCAAAAGCCCGCGACGGCACCCACAACGCGCGAGTGCCCTTACTGCATTTCGCAGATTCCTTTGAAGGCGACGCGCTGCTCGCAATGCACATCCGATTTACGAACCGCCTGAACGGAGAATTGGTTGGCGTTTACGGCGGACCGTGACGTTTGGCTTGATTATCCTGAAGATGCGTGCGCAAGCGGGTGATGAGTTCTTGATCTTTGCCTTCCGTGTTTTGGCGCTCCAGCTCGTTCAGCGCAAAATGAACCACATCGTGGTGGTGCAGCTCTTCCGGCGAAACCAGATCGCTGTAACGCAGCCAGAGCTGGTGAATCAGATTTACCTCATTGGACGTCAGATGGGGAGCGTGCGGGCCCAGTAGATAAAATTCCCTCTGTCCTCCAGGCAGGAATATTTCCAGGTTGAACGGCGGCCGTGGATCGGGAAGTTTCTCCCAAGCCAGTCCGATCTCGCGCGCTTGCTCCGGCACGGAAAGCTTGGCGGAATGTCCGAGCACGATCGTTGAGGACTGAAGACTTACCGCCGCGCGCACGGTAGCATCCCAAAGATCGTTCGCCCCCACAACGGCAAGCTTGATTGACTTGCCTCGCTTTTCCGAGAGCGCCAAAGCTTGCGAAAACAAGTACTGCTCGACCCCGCCGAAAAGTTGATCCGGCTCCAGCGCGCTTTCCCCCGCCGCGGAACGCCGCAACAGGCGAACGTGCAACACAACCACGTCGCGCCGCGAAGGCTTCACGCGATCCAGCACCGCGGCCAGATGATAGAGCGTGTGATAATTGCTGATCGGAACGAGCACGTTTCCGGGGCGCGCGCCGACGGCTTCAGGCGTCAGGCTGCTTTCCTGCTCGAGATTGAACTGGTCCATCTCCACGTGCGCGCCCTGACGCTTGTGCGTAAGGTGCCGCTCGGAAAGCGTGAACATCGTGAACAACGCCACGGAAAAAGTGACGCCAGCAATGGTGGCGTCGGGCTTGGTAAAAAGGTTGACGATGGCGATGCCCAGCAGGACAAGCGTAATGAGTCCAAGGCCGATTGGCACCTCGATTTTGCCGATCTTCACGTTGAACGGCACGCGATACTCGCGCGCGCCCGGATGCGTGTAACGCAAGACGAGCACCGCGAGGCCCTTCATCGCGAAGCTCCAAATGACTCCGAAGGCGTAAAGGTTCGCCAGGAAGTAAACCTGGCCGCGGCTGATAATGATCGTGAGAATCTGGAAGAAAACCACGCCGTTGATGATGCGGTATGAAGTGCCGAAGTGCGGGTGCGGCTGCCGGAACCAGTCGGAGAGAACGCCGTCTTCGGAAACACGGTTCAGCACGCCGTTCGAGCCGACAATGGCCGTGTTGACCGCGCCCGCCAGAATCAGCACGCCGACCACGACGACGAACCCGTGGAACAAGAGGCGGAGGCCGAAAGGCCCCTCGAGATTCATCGCCAGCCCGCCGATTAAGTTCTCAAAATAAATGTGCCGCTGGCCATCCGGAATAATCATTACCGCGAAGATGGAAACCAGCGACGTGAACAGAAGGCTGTAAAGAAAAATCACCAGCCCGGCTTTTTTCAGATTGGGCAGCTTCGGACTTTCAATTTCGCGGTAGACTTGCGCGAGTGATTCTTCGCCGCTCATGGCCAGCACGGAATGCCCCAATCCGACGAACACAATAATGATGCTGAGCTGCGAGAACCACGTGTTGTAAAGCCAACCCAGCGCGTTCGGGCCGGCGTGGATGTTGGATGGCCTGGGCATCGGCGGCAAATGCGAGCCGCGCACGATCACCGTGTAAATGCACCAGCCGATCAGCAGGACGACCATCACGGTCGTCACCTTCATGATCTTCAGCGCTTTGTCGCTCGATTCGGGAATTCCCTTGACGTTCTGCCACCAGAAATAAAGCGTGACCGCGATGGCAAATATCGCGGCGGTCATATCCACGGGCACGTGCGCTTGCAAGTGAAAATAATCAGCCAGATCGTTCAGCAAACCGGCGAGGTACTGCCCGGCGGCCACGCCGCTGATCGGGCCGGTCAAAATGTAGTCGAACATCAGCGCGGAAACGGAAAACTTTGCGAGCGAGCCGCCCAGCGCCTCTTTCACCACGCGATACACGCCGCCGCGCACGAACATGCTGCAGCTTTCCACGTAAATCGCGCGCACGGCGTAAGAAAACAGCATGATCGCCAGGATGAACCACGGCGCGGTCTTGCCGATGTACCGCTCCGCTTCACCGCCAGCGTAATAAGCCGAGGAAGCAAGGTCATTCAGAACGATGGCCGCGGCGCGCCAGAACGAAATGAAGGTGAGCATGGCCGTAGTGGCCACCAGCACGCGCGGCAAGTTGGCCGAGCGCGCGCCTTCTGAGACCGGGAGGATGGGCTTGTTATCCATTCCGACGGGGCGGTAGGAGCAGCGGGAAGTTATGCTCGCATATCAGTCTATCCGTGTCCAGTAAGAGTGCGAATCGTAATGTCCAGGCAGGAACTGCGCGATGATGAAATTGTTTCACGTGAAACAATTTGAACTTATGTGGAATGGATGGAGTTAGTTATGGAATTCGAAGGCTCATTTTGACGTGCGATGGAGCATGTAGGGAAAACACGGCGGATACATTTCGAATAGCGGTATCAGGCATCCACGCGGCCATCAAACTATTCTGCGCGGAAATTCCGCGCGCAATCGTCGCAAGGGCAGATGGTCCGCAGGTAGTCGAAGGCGAAGATGCCGGTGGAATGGCCGTCGGTGAAATCAATCTTGATGGCATAGTGGCCAACAGCTTGCGCCGACCGCGCGCCGGGCTTGGGCTTATACATCGGCAGCACACCCGAAGCGACTGGCGACGTTGCGCCCGGAGGCGCGGGTGGCTCGGCGGCTTTCTTGTTGCGCTCGTCATCACACGTCGCGCACGGACATTTTTCCCGCAAATACACAAAGTCGTAGTGGCTCGCATGTCCATCGCCCCATGTAATATCCACACCTTTGCCGGTGGAAACGTAAATTTTTACGCTGGCGGGCTTTTTGCGAGGGTCGATTGGCGCTGGCATTTTATTTTCAGAGTTCAAATTGAATCAGGCAGCGGATAATCACACGCCCGTGTAGCTCGCGTTCTCCGAACGCGAGGCCTTTCGCCGCAACCGGCAAGAGTCCTCACTTCGGACAACAATCCCCCGGCGGAATCGGATTGCCGTGCGGGCACGTCTTCGGATGATTCAAAAACGTGCAGATCCGGTGATCAAGCTGCGGGCTGATGATGTGCTCGAACTTGCAGGCGTCCGAGTGCGCTTCGGGATCGGCCACGGAAAATGTGTCCGTGAAAAGCCGCTCGGCCAGCCGGTGGCGGCGAATCACATCGCGCGCGCGCTGCTGTCCGCTTTGCGTGAAATGAACTTGCCCGGCGCTCAGCTCGACGAGTTTCAAATCAGCCATGCGGCGCAGCATACGAATCGGGTCAGCTTCTTCCGGCGCGCGCACGCTTTTGATGTCGGCTGAAGTGCCTTCTTCCGCGCAAACCCAAATCTGTTCGAGCAGATGATCGAAGCGCACCTGATCTTCCTGCGAAAAAACAGTGATTTGCGCGAGGCGGCCGTGCGCCAATTCAATTCGACGGTCGGCGAGACGGCCGATGGTGGGATCATGCGTGACGATAAGAATGGTATGTCCCGCCGCGTGCAGCTCGCGAAAAATATTTAGAATAATTTGCTCGTTGGCTTCGTCCACGTTGCCCGTGGGCTCGTCGGCAAGAATCAGTTTCGGCTGATTGATCAGCGCGCGGGCAATCGCCACGCGCTGCTGCTCGCCGCCGGAAAGCTCCGAGGGCAGATGGCGCAGCCGGTCGCCAAGCCCCACGCGTTCGAGCGAAGCTGCAGCCTGTTTTTCATTGGTGATGCTGTGAAAATACTGCGCGAGCATCACATTTTCGACAGCCGTGAGGTACGGCACCAGGTGATACTGCTGAAATACGAAGCCGATCTTGTCCGCGCGATAACGCGTGAGCTCATGTTCGGCAAGATGACTGACGTCCAGCCCGTCCACAATCGCGCTGCCGGATGTAGGCCGGTCAAGCCCGCCAAGAATATTGATGAGCGTGGTTTTCCCCGAACCACTCGGGCCCATAATCGCGATCCATTCGCCCGCCGCAACCTCGAGGCTCACGTCTTCAAGCGCGTGGACGTCTCCGAATCGCTTTCCGAGATGGCTCACTTCAACCAGCGCCGACATTATTCCCCTCTCAAAATTTCCGCCGGGCGAATGCGTCCCAGCAGTCGCAAAGGCAACGCGCCCGCCAGCGCCACGCCCACCATCAACGCTACCACGAGCGGCAAAACCTCAGGGCGCGCGCTGATGGCCACGTGAAACGCGCGCTCGCCGATCCAGCGCGAAAGAAAAATTCCCGCAACATAACCGATCAGCGCGCCCACCAGACCAAGCGCTCCAGCTTCCGTCAGAAAAATAGATACGATGCGCGACATCGAACCGCCGATCGCCTTCATCAATCCAACATCCCGCCGCCGCTCCATCGCCAGCGCGGCCATGCTGGCAAAAACGCAAAGTGTGGTGAGCACGAGAATCAGCGCGACCATGAAAAAAATCAGTCCGCGAATACGGGGCAATAGTCGCGCTTCGGCCTGCGCGAGTTGCGGTACGGGCCGGACGTCAAGTTCCGGCAAAGCCGCGTTCAGTTGCGCAATCGCGGCTTCAATTTCGCCTGGTGTACCGGGAATGCCTATCTGCACCAATCCGATGCGGTCTTGTAGTGCGGCTAGCTTCTGCACCACTGGGAGATTGGCGATGACCTGGCTATCTTCTTGCCCGCCGGAATCGATCACGCCCGCGACGGTGAGTGATACGGTGCGATCACCGAGGGAATCCGCATAGCGCAGCTCGATGCGCGATCCCTGCGTCAGCCTCAATTGCCGCGCGACCTTGCTACCCACAAGACACTGGTCGAGATCATCGCGGTCCGTGACGGGCTGACCCGTAATTTTCCACCAGGGAGAAAGTTGCGACATTTGGTCGAGCCATGTCCCTGCCACGATAACCCGCGTGTCCGTGTTAGCCGCTGCGGAGCCAGCATGAACCGCCGCAACCACGTAGACGTACGGCGCTGCGATTCCGTGAGCGGAGTTTAATGCGGGCATCAAACGTTTCATAACAGATTCACTCAACAACGGCGAAGCCAGCGAGTCGTCGTTCGGAGCGCGCGCATCTTCCAATTTCGGATTGGAATCGGCCACGTCCGTGCTCTTAAACGCCTTGTTTGTACTTGGCTCGACAACAACGTTGGCGCCCAGCGTGCGAAATTCCGCGCTCACTTTTCGCTCCGCGTCCCAATTCAAATTGAGCAGCGCAGTTGTCACAGCCGCGCCGCTGGCGAGCGCGATGAGCGCAACGGCAAGCCGTCCTCGGCTTGCTCCAAATAATTCACCGAGGATGCGCCAGAACATTATTCGCCCCTCAAAATCGGCGCGGGATCAAACCGCGATGCGCGGCGCAACGGAAATACGCTGCCTGCAAGCACGACAAGAATTGCGATTCCCAGCGTCACTGGCAGAAGGATGATTCGCGCGGGCGCCGCCACTCCAAACACGCTGAGCGAAAGCCAACGCGCCAGCAAAATTCCTACAGCGTAGCCAAGTCCACCGCCGACGAGAGCAAGCAAGACTTGCTCCCCGATAAAAAATGCGCCGACTAGGCTATTGCTCGCGCCGAGCGCCTTCATCAACCCAACTTCCTTTTGCCGCTCCAACACCGAAGTTGCGGCAGTCGCGCCGACAGCGAGCCCGGCGGCGATCAATGCTGCGAGGGTTACAATCCAAAGCAACAAACTGATCCGTCCAAGAATCTTCCCTTCACCTTCCGCTACCTGGCGAATCGGCCGGGCCTCAACTCCCGGCAACGCTTCTTCAATCTGGAGTGCTATGGATCCGATATATGCGCTGCAATACCAGCGATCGAAATCTGCTCCAGACAACTTCCTCGGATCACTTCGCCCAAACGCATCATCTGGCTTCACAACCGCGCTCACCGCCAAGCTGCGAAATTTGCCAGGCTGGCTGGCCATTTCTTGCGCGACGGCGAGCGGGCCGACAATTGCATTATCTTCCGGACCTCCGGTGGAAAGGATTCCGGTTACGTGAAGACCGATGATATGGCCGTTGTTGGAAACTCCCAGCAAGTCGCCCACACGAATTCTTTCGCGGCTCGCCAGCGATGCGCCAACGACGCATTCTCTGGCTGTATCGCTGAACCACCGGCCTCCATTTTCTATGTGCCACCACGGATTCGTAATCGCAACGCCGGTGTCGAACGTCTCGCCATTCCCAATATCCACCCTTTGGCGAGCCCAGGTACCAATGAACGTAGTGTATGAATCGAGTCCCGAAACGACAAATATTCCGGACAAACTTCCTGTGTCTACCGGCACATCTAGAAATGGCGCAAACCCCTTAATATTATTCCGCCAGAAAATTTGCTTCAGCTTCGGCAGCTCATCCACAGGCAAATAAGCCCCCGCGTTCACAGGCCTATAGTCCACACCTCCAACCTCCAGCGGCAGCGTGTCTCCCTTCGGAGTAACCAGCAGATTCGCTCCCAAACTCCTGAATTCCGCGGCGAGCCGGTCGCCCACATTCAGCGCAATCGTCAGCGTTGCCGTTGCGACGGCCATGCCCATCGCCAGCGCCGCGCCGGTCAGCAATTTGCGCCGAGGCGTGCGCGCGAAGGATTCGGTAACGATGCGTAGGAACATAAGCGTGTGTGAATCGGTGCCTCAGTGCGCGGGTACTTCCGTTGCGGCATGCTGCAGCGATGCCACATCTACCACAATCGAGTCGCCATCCACGCGCGACTCAACTCCCACCGGATTGCATCCGCCTGCTTCCCCAATCGTAGGAATATAAATCGCGGAAGAACAATTGCGGCAGATGACGTTCTGCCCCTCTTGCCGGTAGCCCGCCCACCCGCAAATGCGGCAAGCGTCCAGCGCCACGCCCCAGCCGTCCGGCTTGCGTATCACGAGGAAGCGCACCGAAGCGCCGCCATCGCGCGCCTGAAAGAAATGCAGGTTCCCGTCACTCACCTGCGAAATCGGAATGCGCACCGCGCCATCCTGCGTGAAAAGAAGTTGCGCGCCCGGAGGCGCCGCCGACGCGCGCGTGTAAACAAACTCGGTGGTGAGCGCGAGGATCACGAGCACACTCAATGATGCGGCGGCGAACGCCCATCGCCGCTGGCGACGCCGGTCCCATTCGATGCGCCTCCGGTCGGCATCCGTGATTTCCTGGTGCGCGGGCTTCGCGGCCGTGGGTACGGATGCGGACGCGGATACAGATGCGGTTTTGGGTTCCGATAGAGAAGTCGCGTGCGCCAGCTTCAGCCATTCACGCAATACGAGAATCACAACCGCGCCCAAAATCACCACAAAAAAGAAAACGTCATTGCGGACGACCGGCCCCACAATCGCCATTTCCCGCTGGCTAGACGCAATCCACTGCGCCTCGCTCAGTTCGTGGATGCCGGTAAGCGCAAGCTGGAACGCCACGATCATCAGGATGATGCTTGTGACGGCAAAAAACCTGCCAATAGGAACGCGCAACGTCCCCTGAAAGAAGAACACGCCCACGGCAACCGCGATGGCCAATCCCAGAATAGTGCCGATCCATACGTCCACGCCCGCGGCGGAAAATTCCACCGCGCGGAGGATCAGCGCCAGCTCAGCGCCTTCGCGCACAACCATCAGAAAAACAAAAAGGAATAGTCCCCAGCCAGCCGCCTTCGTGGATTTTCCCGCCAGACGCTCCACGCGCTGCTCGATTTCGCTCTTCAGCCGCCGCGCGATGCGGTTCATCCAAACAACCATGGTGACCACAAAAAACGCAGCCACCAGCAGCATCACGCCTTCAAAACCGTCTTCGTTGATTTGCCAGTGCGCTAGCGCGGCGGCCACACCCGCGCTCAAAAGCACCGCCAACCCCACGCCTGCCCAAACGTAACGCGCCAGCGCGGCGCGCCCCGTGCGGTTCAAATAGACCAGCACGATGCCGACAACCAGCGCCGCTTCAACACCTTCCCTGAGAGCAATGAGTAAAGCAGATAGCATCGAGATTCGGTGACGGCGTCTGAAACCCTGAAAATCCAGTTGCAACCTCAGTTGCAACTGATTTGCAACTGCTAAACCAGTTTAACTTCTTCGGCGTCTAGCGTCAAGGAAACCCGCTATCTCGCGCTTACATCTCGTAGAATACACAGGCCACTTATGCGCGAAGAATTGTGCGCGGAGGTTTTGTCCGCCGGCGACCGGCCCGCAATACTATGACTGCGTACCATTATTTCCGGAGATTCCTGGCGCTTGCGGGTGTGCTCTGCATGGCCGCCGCGCCATCGGCGCCGCAATCTCAGGCCTCCAAGCAGCAAGACTCCGAGGCGATCTCCGGACAAGCGCTGAAAACTTTGCAAACAGGAAAGAAAGCGGAAAAAGCCGGAGATTGGCTTGCAGCCTACAACGCTTATTCACAAGCTTTGGCCCTCGCTCCCCGGAATAAGGAAGCCGCATTTTTGTTGGATAGTTCGCGATTCCACCTCGTGCAGCAGCACATGGACGCGGCCGAACGCGATATTCTGGCGGGCCGGCAAACCGATGCTGAAGCCGAGTTGCATCTGGCCATCGCGCTTGACCCGTCGTACAAGGTCGCAAGCGAGCGCCTCGAGGAGATCAAGGCGCTCGATTCCCCTCAGCAGTCCGTTCGGGAAGCGCCCCTTCCGGCTCCCATAAAAATTCACGCGCAAACGGGCACGCGCAACTTCGATTTCCGCGGCGATGCCCAGACGGTTTATCAAGAAGTGGCTCGCCAATTTGGAGTAACCGCCCAGTTCGATCCCGACCTGCGCCCCGGACGTCCGATCCACTTGCGCGTGTCGGATGTGGATTTCGAGACTGCGATGACGGTTGTGGCGCATGAAACCCACACCTTCTGGGTTCCAGCTGGCGAAAAAGGGTTCTTGGCTGCGGATGACACGGCGGTCAAACGCAAGGAGTTTGAGCCGCTCGCCGTTCGCACGTTCATTCTGCCGTCCAGTGATACTGACGCGGAAATGACGGAGGAGGTAAGGGTTATCCGCGAGATTGCCGGGGTTCAACGGGCGTCGATGAATGCGACAACGCATGAAATTACCGTGCGCGACACCACCCAAAACGTCGCCATCGCCGATCAGCTCTTGCAGCAAATGGAACAGGGACGCGGCGAGTTAGTGCTCGAGATCGAACTGCTCGAGGTGGACCGTAACTCCGCCCGGCAGCTTGGCATCGTAACTCCCACGACAGCGAGTTTGTCCCCGCTTACACCGGCGGAAATCACCGCGGCCGAGCAGGCCTCCACGCCGCAGGCATTGCTCTCCGTGATTCAGAGCATATTCGGCACCACGTCGGGCGGCGGAGCGCTTGGCGGATTGCTGCCGCCGCTCGTGGCTTTTGGAGGCGGGAGTTCCATATTTTTCTCCACTCTGGCAAACACGCAGGCCAATACTTCGCAGACGTACAGTTTCGTGCACAGCGCTGAACGTATGCTGCTGCGCGCGCAGGACGGCCAGTCCGCCAGTTTCTTTATTGGCACCCACTATCCGATAACGCTGTCTTTGCTTTCCTCGAATCTCGCAACCACCGCGCTTGCCGAGGGCGCTTTGCAGCAGACGAACTTACCGGCGGGCAATGCGCCGAGTTCGGTAATTGCCGTTTCTCTGCGCGGAAATGGAATCGAGGACCTGGTCGCCGCAAACCAAACCGACAATACAATTTCCGTTTTCCTGGGAAACGGCGACGGCACATTTGCTTCTCGCGTGAACACTAACGTGGGTAAGGCTCCCGTGGCCCTCGTCACCGCTGATTTCAATGGAGACGGCAAGCCGGATATCGCCGTCGTAAACCAGACGGACAACACCGTTCTGATTCTGCTCGGCAATGGGGATGGCACCTTTACGCCGGGCGCCACGCTTACCACTGGGAAGACTCCAGCGGCTATTCTTGCCGCCGACTTCAATGGAGACGGATTCCTCGATTTGGCGGTTGCCAATCAGGATGACAACACAGTCTCCATTTTCCTGGGCAACGGAACCGGAGGATTCACCTCTGCCGCAACGATTCCAACAGGGGTGGGGCCCGTAGCACTCGCCACCGCGGATTTCAATGCCGATAGCCGCGCCGATCTTGCCGTCGCGAATTCAACAGACAGCACGGTTTCCATTTTTCTGGGCAACGGTGACGGGACGTTTACCGCCAAAGCCGGATATGCGACGGGCACAACGCCCACAAGTATCGCCGTGGCGGATTTCAACGACGATGGACGGCCGGATCTCGCCATTGCCAATCAGGGAGCAGCCACGTTTTCGATTTTCCTCGGCAACGGCGATGGCACATTCGGCGCAAGAACCGATTTCAATACGGGCAACGGGCCCACTGCCATTCTGAGCGGAGATTTTAATGGCGATGGCATTCCCGACTTGATTACCGCCAATAAAACGGACAATACAGTCACCATTTTTCTTGGCACCGGGCAGGCAACTTTCAGTTCGCAGTTGACCTTGAACGTAGGGGCTGGACCGGTGTCGCTCGCCGCCGCGGATTTTAACGGCGATTCTCTCCTTGATCTCGCCGTCGCCGCTCAGACTGGGAACGTAATTACTACGATTCTAAATTCAGCCAACCTAAACGCTGCCGCCCAGATCGCACAAACCCCTTATCCCGGCGCGCAATATGAAGACATCGGCCTTAAGGTAAAGGCATTGCCGCACATCCATGCCGATGGCGAGGTCACTCTCGACCTCTCTTTCGATATCAGCAGTCTTTCCGGAAGCAACATCAACGGCATACCCATCATCACCAACGAAAGCCTGAACCAAATTGTGCGGGTCCGGGAGAATCAAACCACCTTGCTTACGGGCCTCATAGACAAGCAACAACTTAGCAACATCGTCGGCTGGCCGGGCCTCGCGGAGATCCCCGTGGCAGGCGACTTGGCCGGCAACCAAAACACAACCGGCACCGATACCGAATTGTTGTTCGTTATCACTCCGCGCCTGTTGCGCCAGGGTCCACATTCTGGTCGCACGATTTATGCAGGGCCCGGCGGTGGCGGGGGAATCGTTACTGGCGCGCGCACTGGCCCCGGCCAACCTTAGGACATCACCCCGGCCAACCCCACCTGAGGCTCCGAGCATCTAGAATGGCAGGGGGTAGTATCCTCCGGCAAAACGAGCACCCGCCGCTCCAGGTTCAGATTCAATGTCGGGATTGAGGGTCGAAAACGCGGTAGCTATGCTATAATGCGCGTTTTGCGTTCTTGGGAATGTTCCCACAAGGAGAAGCAGAGTGAAGATTCGATCTATGTTTTCATGGGTGGCAGTTTTAGGATTCTGTCTCGCCCCCGCAGCGTTGGCACAGACAGGCACCTCTTCCGCGCCCACCAGCGCCGGCGCACCCAATAAGATTGCCGTGATGGAGAGCCAAACTGTGGTTATGGACACGGCCGAAGGCAAAACAAGGTTCGCCGAGCTGCAATCGCAATTCGCTCCGAGACAGGCGGAGATCGACAAAACCCAAAAGGATATAGAGGCTATCGAGAAGAAAGCCGCGACGCAGGTCAACGCCCTCAGCGACGAGGAGAAGTCAAGAATGGGGCGCGAGCACGATATGCTCCTGAAAAAGTTGTCGCTCCAGAAAGAAGAAGCGAACGATGAATATAGCGCCGCGTCGCAAGAGATTTTCGAGAGCATCGGGACCAGAGTCGTAGCTTTGGCGAACCGCTATGCGCAGGAAAACGGCATCGGTATTATGTTTGATACCTCTGGGCAAACTTCGCCTGTGCTGTACCGGGCGCAGCAATTGGACATTACTCAGGAAATCGTGAAGCTCTACGACCAGCAGTATCCTGTGAAGGCGGGCGCCGCGGCTCCCGCGCAGAAGCCAGCATCTCCTCCGGCTCAAGCGCCAGCGAAGAAACCAGGCGGCGGCCCCGGCCATCAGCTGTAATCAAGCAGGCATTCCTTCAGACTGAGGGGGCATGTGACCGTGCCCCCGTAACTCCTTCCATTTCATCATGTTGAACGATCCAAATTGCGGAATCCTTATTGAGTGAGTTGACTCACTCAATAAGGGAAAAACGAAATTTTCCGAAAAAGGCGATTTTGCGTTTTTAGGCGTTTGGGATATTTTGGATGTTTTGAAATTGAGAGTGAGTGGAGGACGGAATGATCGGCGCGGTGGGGTCGGCGATGGCGCGGAGTGTGTCGGAGGAGAGCATGAAGAATGCTAGCACAAGGTTAACTCAATTGCAATAGATATTTTGAGTTACGGTCGAGAGGAGCTTTCAATTTCATGCTTCGGACGAATACAGGCTCGTGAGAATGGATGAGAGATGAGTTCGAATTGAATCAGGACGCCAAAAGCCCCACCCTCGAGTTAAGGCTCGGCCACCCGCCCTTTAGCGAAGCACTCGAGCGCGTCCCTAATATAATGCAGCGAACAACACCCCGGACGAGTTCGAAGAACATAAAAACGAAACGCAGAATGACTGGAAGGATTCGCATGGTGCCGCAGGATGCCACGCGTCGCCTGAAAAGCGCAAATCCTTAATTTTTCATTGCGATGCGAGGCTGAATTCCTTGCCGTACGGGATTTTTGCGGAGCACAGCCATGCAACCCAGCCTCCCGCAACTCGTAAAAGGGACTCTGATCGCGCCGTCATCGTCGAGCGCCATTTTCCACGAGACTCCGTCCCTTCTCGCCTTTGCAAACGCAACGAAGATTCCTTGCCCCTGTGTCGCTCGTGGGTCTACGTAAAATGCGATGTATTCTGGCTGCCGAGTCTTTCGCGCCAGCGCAACATTCACACCGACATATTCTCGGAAGTCCTTCGGGTTCGCAGGGCTACCGGAGTCCCCGCGCAACACTTCCGTCTGCATCAGGCACCCGCGTGGTGCGCAATCGGTCTTCCAGTTCACTAGGAGGTCATTCAAGCCGTTATGATCGACATTGCTCTGAGCAAATACCGATCCGCTGAAGACGGCGAGGAAAAGTACCACCAACATTCTGCAAAGAGACACGGGCATCAGATCATTTCGTCAAGTGAAAATAGTCGTTTCCGACTTCGACTACAGCATGGCCTTTGCTGATAAGGAGATGCGTCCCAGGGTCAGCAAATTCGCCGCACGCCTTGGTTGAGTGCAGCTTGTTGAGGCTGATGTCGAGGATATTGGCATCGCCGAGTCCAATTAGGTTTGGAGTGAAGTTGTATTTTGCAAGGAACTCACTGCTCGTGAGATGGTCCACCTTGACCGATGTGATCGGAACGTCTCTTCCGCAAACGGCGAGTTGGCTTGGCGACACCTTAATGACTAGTCCCACTATTGCTCCCTCTTGTTTCGCATCGAGTCCGACTGGCTGGCCGACATCGTAAGGCTTCCCCACAGTCCATTTCCCAACGGCACTGGAGGGAAGTTGGCCTTCAGCCAACAACGCAAATGCAATAATCCCGAGTCCCAGAAGTTTAATCATGCATTCCCTCCTCAATGGCTGCTGTCGTAAACACCATTGGCGTAGATGTTATATTCGCTTCGCCGACGCGCCATTAAGCTTGGCACTTCTACTAGCTTCCCACCAACGTGTGCATGGCCATATGCTGTGAAATTTGCTTCCGTGACCGCTGTTCCAGATGCCGCATTCCCGAAGAGGGTCGAGCTCCCGTAGTTGCGTACATTGAAAGCAAACGATACGAGTCCATCGAACTGCTGCTGGCTAAGAGAAGCGCCAAGACCATTTACGGATTTCTCGAATCCAGCGAGATCGCTTTTCAAAAGGGTCTCGCCCTGCTCCTTCGTAATGCCGCCCTTGAAGTCATCGCACTTGCCGCAATTATGTCCCCAGCCGATGGTCCCGTTACCGAAGCCATCATCCTTCGCGAAGGTTAGTCCAGTTTTTTTGTCGACGGTTCCATTCCAGCCTTCCCAGCCTTCGATGAAAGCCACTCCGGCTGCGCTCGTAGTCTGTTGTTGGGCCTTTTGCTGCGCGTTCGTGGCGGCTTGATCCCCGGAGCCGTCACCCGAGTTCGTTCCAGATTCCTCACCCTTACAGTCATCGGCGGTCTGGATGCAACCCCTTGTGTAGTTGATATCTGTGTCGTGATCGGCTTCGCTCGAGGCCAGATCATCGTCTGCCGGCCCGGAGTTCTCATCTAGCGCCTGCATATTGCACGACTGACAATGGCCGGTTGGGTCCACAGCGTTGACGGGGTTGTTGGCCACGTAGCCGTAGAGATTCCATGTTTGCGGGTCGGCGGCAACGACGTACTTCGAGTCATCCGCGGACATGAATCGGCCCATGGTGGAGGCGTAGAAGCGCGCGGTGAGATTGTCTAATCCCGACTCGGAATCGCGCTCCTTGCCGGTAAACTTGCGGGTGTTGCCGCTGGAAGATGTGTAGGAGCGTTCGCCGCCGTAGGGATAGAAGTCCGAGTCATCTTGAATCGTGCCTGAGGCGTTGGTTACGACGTGGGCTGAGCCCAGGTGATCGGCGAAGTAATAGTCCACGTTGCTTGATGAATCGCGACGGGCAATACGCTTGCCGCCGAAGAAGATGTATTCGTCGGTGAGATTACCTGACAGATCGGTTTCGTCCAGCGCATTCGCGCCGTCTCCGTACCAATACAGTTTGCCATTCGATTTCTCGACACGGTCGCCATCGCCGTCGTAGGTATATGTGACGCCAGCCACGGTGGTTATCTGGTTTTCGGCGTTGTAGGTGTACGTGTTCACGCCGTCGTTCAGCATGTTGCCCGCTGCGTCATACGAATAGCCGGACAATTGGTTTTTCCCAGTAGCTGAAACGCTGAGCGTATACGCAGAACCCTGCGTCACCGTGGCTGTCAGCAAGTTGGCCCAAGCGTCATAACCGAACGAAAGCCCCCAGGCGTATGTTCCCGAGGTTGCTACTGTTTGCGCGGTGCTGACGCGGTTTAACGCATCGTAGGTATAGCTCTGGCTGCGCGCGGTATTGATGTTGTTCGCAATCGAGGCTACGTTGCCGTTGTTTGCTGAACCGAGATTGAAGCCGTAAGTGTAATCCAGCACGTTGCCCACGTCGGTCGAATCCGAACACGCTGTTGGCGCGGTTCCACTTGTTTTGATTGAGATGCGGCAGGGTTGCAAGCGGTTGTTGTAATACATCGTGGAAATTATGGTTGAGCCGTTGTTCTGAAGGGACGTCAACCGGCCTGGGAGTTCGAATTTCTTAGAGTCAAAACCCCCACTTTTGGCTGCGCCAAAAGCGGGGCACCCGGCAAACGATGCTGTCGATCTAGTCCTAGCGGCCATCTTCATTACGAAATCACTCGATATCTTTTGCTTATTTAAGTACGACCTGCTGGACTCCTGTAGTTTCTTATCGCCTTCCCAGTCTCCTGAGAAGAGTTACGATCTTGCGCCCTTTAACCTCACAGGAAGAAATCGTATTGATGATCGTGGGCACACTGATCGGGGAGTCTCCAGCGCAAGTACAGCCGGTTCTTTTGAAATGATTTCTTTGAAATCGGTACAGCCGCAGCGGAATGGCTTCATCCCGGTAAGATCCTTGCGCGAGGGAACCATCGTGTCCTGAGTAGTAGGCGATCACATGGACGAGCGATTGCTTCTTAGGCCCAGGGGCCTCGCCTTACGGTGATTTCACGCTTACCCCTTCTTGATACCGTTGCCCTCAGCTCCGCCTTTCGAACTGCGTTAGTTGAAGGCGATCCTTGGAATTCCTGCCTTGAACCAACTTCCAGTATCCGAGACAGAAAAACCGGTCGAACTATTACAGTTGCCATCCATCTGGAATTTAACGCAGCGTCCCCGAGCGTGATCTGAACGCCCCCACTTTCTCCAGGCCAATCATCGCTCTCCCCTTAGGGCATGGATAATGCAGCGACTTTTATTAGTCCCTGCTGTCTCATAAACGTGTTTAGATTCTGGACACCGGTTGAACACCTGCCCACAACAATAATGACCATACATCGTTGCCGTGTTCGTAAGGTCATATCCATTTCGTGGATTAGTGAGGCTGTGTCCGACGGAGTTGATTGCCGATTGGAAGCTGGCGAATGGAGAGTTGAGTCCGTTGTAAAGCACATTGAAAGCGTTGAATTGGCCGGCAGTAATGTTGTTGCCAAAACTTGTTTCTGCCCCCGCCAGCGACACGAAAAGCCGCGGATCAATGTTGTACTGTGCTCCCGAACTCATTAAGTTCGCGCCCTGACCGACTAGCGGCGAATTCTTAGTGGTCAGATGATTATTGAGAGATGAGGCAGATACGCTACACGTTTTACTTGGGGCTGCCCCTCCGCTTCCTTGCGGTGAAAAGGAGAAACCGAGCCCGGACCATTGGCATGAATCACAGAGACCGAGCGCTTCAACCTGTGCGTCAGTGAGGCCAACATATTCGTAATGCAGTTGGTCGGCGTCAGGCCTTCCCCTGCCACATAGTCAGCGTAAAATGTATAACTGCTACCGTTACGACCCTGCCCGAAGCCACCACATATCGCACTTTGACATTGAACATCAAGCGATCGCCACCAATACCGTTTTCGCCCCCGCTGTCGATCTCACCGCAATCACGTCACTGCCATCCAAGCTGCATGGCTGTCCCGTCACTCCAGGGCACAGAGATCGCCGCCCGGCCCTCATTCGGTCGGATCCACGGCTCTATCGGGTCATTCTTACACATACGCGTAGTGGTTCAGAGACTGAGGGTCGCCAGTGCTTCCTGAGAGTGGATCGGGGGAAGAGAACCTTCCCAAGCGGTTGACGTGGTAACGTGCCTGGCGTAATCGTTGCCGGATTCAACATCGCGTTCGTAAGTGGTGAATTCCCACTTCGTGGTTGTGCTGGTGAGATACCAGGATTCGCCGAAGGGGAAATGCCCTTGCTGGCCCAAGAGGTTGCCGCTGGTGTCCGTGGTCAGGCGAACCGAGAGATGATCCTGATGGTGGTATCTCATGCTGGAATCAACGGTGGCGATTAGTTGGCCTCCGGCATAAAGATATTCCTCGCTCGGTGAGCTTGCGCTTGCGCCTCCGGCATATTCCGCGATGACTTTGGAGCCGGAGAAGATATAGATCGTCCGTGAGCTGGAACTCGAACAACTGATCAAGCATTTCTCCACGCGTCGTCCATTGCCGTCATTTAAGTAAGCGACGTCGGCAGAGCCATTGCTCACGTGGATCAAGCTGCTCGCGGCGTCGTAGAGCAGCGTGTTGTAGCCGTCATACTGCATGTTCCCGTTGGCATCATAGCTGAAGCCCGTGCCGGTGACTTGGTTTGTGCTGGTGCTGATAGTGAGTGAGCGGTCGGGCATGTGAGTCCCGTGCAACCCGACAGAATACTCTGCGTCGGGCGGTTGCCGTAGCGGTCGTAGGCGAAGGAAAGACCCCACGCAGGGTAGGCTGATGTCCCAGCTGTTGAAGCGGTTGAAAGACGGCCCAGCGGGTCATAGCTATAGACTGCATTGCGGCCGTTACTGCCCGTGGCAGGTGTGTTGTCCGCAATGCATTGGATTTGGCCATTGTTGCCAGCGGTTCCGGTCGGGCAATAGGATGAATTATAAGTATAATAATAATTCAAACTGAAGAGTGTGGTTGAGCCGTTGGCGTATGCGAGCGAAGAAAGCTGGAGGCGGTTCGTAGAATATGCGAGGCTCGCTGTGACACCGTTGCCATAGGTGAAGCCGGTCACATGACCGGGAGCATCATAGCTGAAACTTGAAGCGTAAGGAGTCGTCACTGTGCAGCCGCTAACACTCTGGCCGACGCCACATAATTGCCCGATGGTGTTGTAGGCTGATTCCACGATTCGACCTGATGGATAGGTGATCTTTATTGGTTCGCTCGCGACATTGTATAAATAGTTGGTTATGTAGGCGACGCCGCTGGCGCCCTTCTGCAACTGGGTGACGCGGCCGATTTGGTCGTAGGTATAGGTCTCGGACCCGGTGCCCAGCCCATCGCTCATCGAGGTCAGTCTTCCAAGTGCGTAGGCCGACGAACCACCGTAATCATACGTGTAGCTCACCGTCGAGGTGCTCGTCACGAGCGTGCTGCCCACATTGTAACTCACCTGCGTCACCCGATTCAGCGCATCATAGGTGTAGGTCGTGGTCACGCCTCGCGCATCCGTCATCGTGCAGGGCGCACTGGGGTTGCCGCTGCAGGGACTTCCCGAGACGGAATAGCTGTAGTACGTAGTCTGCTGACTTCCTCCGGTGGGAGTCGTCTCTGGAATTGAAGCCGAAGTCACGCGACTTAGGCCATCATACGTGTAGGTGCGCGTTTGCGCGCCCTCTGTAACTGATTCCAGGTTTCCCAACGCATCATAAATGTAATATGTCGCTATCGGTGATGCCAAGCTGCCGCCTGTGCTGCTTCCCGACCCGTCGGTCAGCGCTGACCCAGAGGAAAGATCAAACGACTCGCTCGAAAAATAGCCTGTTGTGTCTGTGGTCCAGGAGTTAGTTGACAGTGAGAAATCGGAAGAAGTCCCAACCGCCTTCGCCGTCAGTGTCATTCCAGACCCGGAGATCGAAGCCGTGCGCGCAGCTCCCGTTCCGGGGTGACGTGTCATGCATAAACCCGATGCCGAAGGCAGCGCGCTTTTGATCTTCCCCTATACCGCACAGTAACCACGAATCCGACGCCCCGAACTACCAGAACATCACCCCTGGCCCGTGGCCGGATCGCCACACCCACAGGTCGAGATCACGGCGCAGATCGGCGGCTAAGGAAAAAAACTCCTCACCTCAGCAGGAATGGAACCAGAGAGCTGGAACCTCACCAGCTCCCGGATCGCAGCCCTAGCCGCCCAGGAAACGCCAAGGACGGCTACTGCTTCATTTTCTCCCAGAACGTGAGTGGCCTGACGAACAGGACTACTTGTCCGGGCTGTGGCGAGACCGTGACTTTACCGCATGTGTTTGCCGAAGCATATCCGTGGTCAAGGATTTCTTTCGTGCTGAAGTTCTTCAGTTCCAGCCACGAATAGCTTCCCCCTCTTGGCCCACACAACACATAGGGAGCATTGATTCGGAAGGACTCATCGTATTTCACAACAGGATGGTCTACGACTATAGAACCGTTGTTCTTCGAGTTGGGGATGTTTACTTCGCTCGGATTGAGCGTTAGCTGTAGTCGAGCAACGCCTTTCTCATCCGTCGGTATTGCGATTGCTTCCTTGCGCTCTCCACCCACCCAGACATTCACGTAGGAGGAGGCACCAACCATAGGGTGTCCATTTCGACCGTCCACCAATTTAATTTCTATCGTTTGGGCAGAAAGTGACATCGCAGACAAGATTAGCAAAACTGTGGCCAGAAAGTTGAAAAAGCCAGAGCAGAAGGATACTTGACGATGCCCGATTAGCATTGGGGGTATCCTCCCGCCTTCGTCATGTTCAACAACCAATGGAAAAAGGCGCCGATTGGGTTGTACGGAAAGCCTGAATCGATGTGGAACGTAGCTTGATTAGGCCCGAACTGCAAGGTTTGCGTGCTATCCAGTCCTCCATTCCCTCCGGGACCGCTTACAGCATGGAGGGTTGGCCCATAGCCGATGGCGTAGGTCCACCAATGAACCGGATAATAGCCGGGAGACACTCCTGCCGTTGAGCCATAGATGTTCAAGTTCAACGTGCCTTGTCCCGCAGGCGCTCCTGTCGAGTAATTGAAGGTACTGTTGACATTGTTATCTGTGTAGTTCGTCCCAAACTGATTGTTGGTCGCGTTTAGAATCTTCGCTTGGCACGGCGGGGGAGTGGCCGAATTAGTAGGCCCGTTGTTTGCGCCTGCCCCTCCGCTTCCTTGCGGTGAAAAGGAGAAACCGAGCCCGGACCATTGGCATGAATCACAGAGACCGAGCGCTTCAACCTGTGCGTCAGTGAGGCCAACATATTCGAATGCAGTATGGTCGGCGTAGCCTTCTCCTTCCACATAGTCTTCGTAAAATATATAACTGCTACCGTTACGACCCTGCCCGAAGCCACCACATGTCGCAGTTTGACATTGAACAAAGCCATCGCCACCAACACCATTGCCCCCGGTGTCGAACTCACCGCAATCCACCTCAATCCCGTCCAATGAGCAAGTTTGCCCCGTCTCACCAATTCCAGTCGCCTGCTCATCGCTCATGCCTGTCGTGCAGTTCGGCACGCATTTTTCCACGCGTATTCCGTTGCCGTCATAAACGTACCCCCCGCTCGTCGTCCCGTTGGAGCTCGCAATCAAGCGGTTCGCAGCGTCGTACGTCAGCGTGTTCGATCCGTCTCCAGTCATATTTCCATTCGCGTCGTAACTGAATCCCGAGCCCGTCACCTGATTCGTGCCCGCTCCAACCGCCAGTGAATTTGATGGCACGCCGCTGCCCGCCGAGGTCTTAGTATTTGTGTTTAAGAGTGCCCATGTTGCTTGGAACCCGCAGTGCGTTCCACCACCAGCGCGTAGAGGTAAGCAAAAAACATGATTTCAGCCGGCATCAGAATACTCCATTGCCAAACTAAAATCGGCCCCGCAAACTTGCTATACAGAAAAACACCGGCCACGTGAATCGTAAGGAAACAAATCGAAACAATGAGGAAACGAGTTTTCCGCAGCTCATTTCGAAAACCACAAATCCACATCAAAAACTCAAACGTGGTGAACAGTATCGCCTCCGAGAGCCTTCGGTTCCTTTCAAACATTTCCCCCGCAACGGGAAACCATGTGCCAAATTCAATAATCACAATGGCGAAGGGCACAGCCAGCAATACTCCGAACGCAATGGGATGCTTGACCACAAAGTGCCTCATTTTCTAATAGTGCCTCTTGGAGAACAAGCCATTAGCGGCTATCCCCAACGGTGCGGCATGTTCCAGCACTTCGAGATTTGTATTCAGCACCAAGCCCACGAGCCGAAGCGTATGCTAATGGAAGAAGTGCGGCTCCTTCTGCTATTACCTCTCCGCCTTGTAGAATACCGCGAACTATAGACGATCTAAGAGGAACTACTAGCGCCTTGGAGATTATGTACTGAAATGCAATAGCGCTTGCCGAAGTCTTTGCGACATCGCCGATATCGAATCCTGCGGGAACCGTTGGAAGAAAATCCAGCGAATGTGCCCCGGCATTGACAAAAACGGCCAAGCAAGTTGGTCTCGGTACTTGGAATATAGACATTTTCTTTCCCGTAATTGCTCCCACGCACGGCTGACACGCTGCGTTGTAGGTCGTGCCGCTAGTTCGCGGAGCGAAGTCTAAGGCGGATGAGATGCCGCACTACAACACTGGCAACCGCGATGGTGAGTATCAGAACGATACGGGATTCCCATACGCCACGAGCACTCTCTATCGCAGCAACCACGTATGCAGCGACAACTGCGACGACCGCCGCAAGCACGGCGTCTATGAGGGCCTCTTTAAGGCCCCAAGATCGCCGCAGCGCCAAGGACATAAGACCACCCGCACCGATTCCTAGAACACCGGCGAAGAGAACGTTGAGTGAGAACAGCACGGTAGCGCCCGTTGTACCGATCATCAGTGACCTACCTTGCAGAAGCCGCTAACCTGCCCAAGGAAGCGGTTCCACTGAGCATCTTCAAATGCACTGCCGCCAAAGTTGAACTCCGCAGAGTTGGCTATAGTCCCACCAAGGTTGATGTTGAAGTTGATGGCTCCCGCTGAAGCAGCCGAAGCTGCAAACGTTATGTATCCGGGATAGATCAAATGACCAGGGTTTGTTGTAAACGTCATGCTCTGCGAATTCATCGCAGCGACATTTACAGACAGGCTTTGATTGATGCCCATGATGCCCACGGTGATCGGAATTGTAGAGCCTACGCCCATCCCTGCTGGCGGCGCAAAGGACACGCTTTCAGCACCACCATATCGTGAGTAGTTTCCGAATCGTGCGAAGTTGCTTTCGACGGCTCCCATGACCCCACTTGCACTAGAGCCACATGGAGTAGTCAGCCCATAAGGCTTCGTGAAGTTATTTGCGCCTCCACCACCTCCACCGGGTGGTGGAGAAAGAAATCCAAGTCCAAAGGAATTGCCTGCAAAACCCGGCAAGCCAAGTTCGAAAACGGCAGTATCCCATCCCTCATTGGCATAACTGAGTATATCGGTGGCTCCGTTTCCGGTTTCTTCAGCATTCTCGTAGAATATATAAGAATTCCCGCCTACTCCTAGAAACCCACCACATGTGCCCGTTTGGCATTGCAGAAAAGCTGCGCCTGTGGTGCCTCCGGCCCCGGTATTGATGGACCCGCAATCCACTTCGATCCCGTCCAATGAGCATGTTTGCCCCGTCTCGCCAATTCCGGTCGCCTGCTCACCGCTCATGCCGGTGGGGTCCGCGTAATTAATCGGATCGTTTTGAACGTAAGCGTAGTGATTTAGTGATTGCGGATCGCCGACGTTTCCCGAAAGTGGATCGGTCGAAGAGAACCTTCCCAAGCGGTTCACGTGGTAGCGAGCCATGGCGTAATCGTTGCCCGATTCCACATCGCGTTCGTAGGTGGCGGGTGGCCCACCCTTTCCGACGATTCTGCTAGCTCTAACTCGCACGCTACTATAATACCATCGAGGGTCTTCACCTCGGAGTAACATAGCGTGAGTTGTGTGGGCTGCGCTTCTGAGTGCAGCCCGGGGTGGCCCATCCTTTGCCCGCTGCGGCGGACAAAGGGTGGGGCAGTTGATTTTGCCCTTGAATTTGCTCTTGACCTTGTGTTCATGCCCAAAAACCTCAAACGCTATTCCGGAAAAGGCGATCTGCATTTCATTACTTGCACGTGCTACAGGCGACTCCCCTTATTTCGCTCAGCACGCTCACGAAGTATGTTTGCCAAGATCCTCGGAGAAGTGCGAGACCGCTACGGATTTCAGCTCGTCGGATACGTGGTTATGCCCAATCATGTTCACTTGCTCATCAGCGAATGTAGAAAAGGAACGCCCTCGACGGTGATGCAGGTATTGAAGCAGCGCGTTTCACGCCGTCTGCGCGCAAAGAAACGACGACGGTCCAGAGCACAGCTCGGGCTTCCTTTCAAGGAAGGCCGCAATTCGCTGCCACAATTCTGGCAGCGAAGGTTTCATGACTTTAATGTATGGAGTCACAGGAAGAAGATTGAAAAACTCAGATACATGCACTTCAATCCGGTGATGCGCAAGCTGGTGCGCGATCCAAAGGACTGGCCGTGGAGCAGCTACTCACACTATGAGATGCGACAAGAAGGCCTGGTACGGATTGACGAGGTTGCATAATCGAATGTTGGGAAGAGCAAAGCCAGAAGCAGGCAAAGTTAGGAGCAGGCAAAGTCAGAAGCCCCACCCTTTCCTGCGGAAAGGATGGGCCACCCTCACGTCAAAGGCTGCGCCACCCGCCCACCCTCACGTCAAAGGCTGCGCCACCCGCCCACCCTCACGTCAAAGGCTGCGCCACCCGCCACGTTCGCGCGCACGTAGGACGAACATTGGGCATCCCGACTAAAGCCTAATTCAACTTCGCCATAAAGCTGCTGCCAGCCGCCTCGCCGCCCGCCTTCATCGAGTCAGAGAAGCGGTCACCCACTCTTACGCACCACGATCTCGGTGATAACCATGAGGCCTATGAAGACAAATCCTGCAATTTGAAACGCAAAACGCCAGAATTCGACCCGCCCGGCGGGGTATAAGCGTTTGTATTCTCTCTTGATCTTTGCCATCTTTGTTGGATACATGCCGAGGTAGGAAACTTGCTGTTTATCGGGCAGCTTTCGGTTAACTTGTCCAATTTCCTGATTCGTTAGCAATGCGCTGAGGATGAAGCAACTCATTGAAAGGAAAAGGAACACAAGACTCGGCGTGGCAAATACAAGCATCTCAGACCTCTAGTGGCACACCATCTGTCGTATCGCAAACATGGCTAAGTCCAATATGTCGGTTGCAACGTTGTTACCGGCATTTCGGAAGACGTTTCCAGCGGGCACCGGTGCGGTGGTTACGGTCAGTAACCCTCCACCTGTCGGGCCGGGGATAAGGCTCACATTCATGCTGGAGGCAGCCACTACCACACTCGCATTAGGAGACATGGATACCATGCCTCCAGGGCCCTCACTCGAACCTCCCTGTCCCCCAATGAACTTACCGCTGAAGTTTGAGTTCGAATCCCCTAGATTGCCAAATGTGAACCCTGCGGAGACAGAGCCTGATGCAGCGCCATTCCAGCCCAACTGGAGACCGCCCGTAGCAAAATCGCTCACCTGCCCCGAATCTTCCCAAGCGGTTCACGTGGTAGCGAGCCATGGCGTAATCGTTGCCCGATTCCACATCGCGTTCGTAAGTGGTGAATTCCCACTTCGTGGTTGTGCTGGTGAGATACCAGGATTCGCCGAAGGGGAAATGACCTTGCTGGCCCAAGAGGTTGCCGCTGGTGTCCGTGGTCAGGCGAACCGAGAGATGATCCTGGTGGTGGTATCTCATGCTGGAATCAACGGTGGAGATTAGTTGGCCTCCGGCATAAAGATATTCCTCGCTCGGTGAACTTGCGCTTGCGCCTCCGGCATATTCCGCGATGACTTTGGAGCCGGAGAAGATATAGATCGTCCGTGAGCTGGAACTCGAACAACTGATCAAGCATTTCTCCACGCGCCGTCCATTGCCGTCATTTAAGTAAGCGACGTCGGCAGAGCCATTGCTCAAGTGGATCAAGCTGCTCGCGGCGTCGTAGAGCAGCGTGTTGTAGCCGTCATACTGCATGTTCCCGTTGGCATCATAGCTAAAGCCAGTGCCGGTGACTTGGTTTGTGCTGGTGCTGATGGTAAGCGAGGGGTTGGGGCAAGTAAGTCCCGTGCAGCCCGACAGAATACTCTGCGTCGGGCGGTTGCCGTAGCGGTCGTAGGCGAAGGAAAGACCCCCACGCAGGGTAGGCTGATGTCCCAGCTGTTGAACGACCAAGGCTCGGAAGAAAGGAGCCGACGCCGTCATCTAATCAAACTCCGCGTAAAAGTACGCGTCAAAAAAGAACTTGATCGGAGATTCTTAGTTGGGTGTTGGGGCTTCTTTGATGTGATCCACCACGAGCACATTAAAGGGGAGAGTACGCTTCTCCAACCGCAGGCCCAGTTTCGTTTCCACTACAGTTAAGAAGCTCGGATCCACGATGCTCGGCGGATCGGGCGGCAACCACTGCAGATTGATGGCGTACGCGCCCGTCAAACCAGTCATGTTGACAACTGGCCTGTCCAGGCCGGCATGGGACCACAATTGTTCCGCAAAATCATCCATTGTGATTGCCGCGGCGAAAAACTTTCCCGGCTCGCTGTAGATAGCGTACCCCACGGTCTTTCCTGTGGGGCTTGTAATTGTTCTCAGTTTTGCATGCTCGGGATCGGCGACTGGCTGGAGTGTGGCGCCATGTTTGCCTGGTAGGAGAGCGTATACGGGAGTATCGCGCTTCTCCCAGTGGACCTGAAGGCCGAATCGCTCAGCCAGCCCCTGGCGCAACATCAGCCGCGCGGCTTCCTTCGTTGTGCCGGGTGGCATCGTACCTTCAATTGAGAAGTAATGATCCCAACCGCTCGTCCATTTCGGAGCATCCACCTCGTTATCGCTAATTTGATACGCCTCCTCTATCAGCTCCCGTATGGATAACTGGCAACGTATTCGATCCGGCTGATACTGGCATGGAATGGGTTTTGGTCCGGTTGTGAATGTAGACCCTCCCGCGCTCTCGCTGTGAGAAAAAACCTGTCTAATCGAAAGCGCGTCAAAACTATCTGCCGGCGGCGCCGCGGTTTGTTGAGCCGGACTTGGCAAGGCGATCAAAAGCTCGCACATCGCGATGGCTACGACAAGAGACATCAATCCTAGTCTGATCTTTCTCATCGCTCGTCCCTCCCGCAATAGTGGAGCCTGATGGTCCTCACAGCACGAACCAGCCCCTTCGAGGAGTTGAACCCGGGTAAGCTACCATGCCTGGGCGGGTAGCGCAGCCTTATCCGCAGTTTCATCTTTCGTATCCTGACTTGAGATGAACTGGAGCATGATACCACTGCGGTAGATCACCGAGTAGTGACTTGCGCGGGTCAACGTCCAACGAAAAAAGGGAAACGAAAGCTAAGTCAGGAACCGCACCCTTGGACATCAAAGGGATGCGGCAACCAGAGACAACTTCCAATCAAAAACCAAGCTAAGGATGCTCCACCCGCCGAGCCAGCACTAAGGAAGAAAAGAGAATGAGCTAACTCATTGGTTTGCGTTCTCAGCGTCGTCGTTGAGGACAGGTCGCTCGCTGTACGAACTTTTTGCGGAGCACATGATGTTTCTCTATGAAGTTTTGAGCGCGAAAAGCGCCGCGATCAATCCGGCCGTCTCGATGCTGAGACGCACGTAGTTCCACCGACCCCACCGCCGGATCAGCATCTTGACGATCCGCGGATCGAGACTTGATGCGCCGGGTCCCCCCGGGTCAAAGCCGAGCTTCCGGTTCGTAGGCAGGAAGATCAGCAGGTTCAGGGCCAAGTGCATAAGCGCGCAAACGCCAGCAACCGCCAAGGCCAGCCGCATCCGCAGAGCCGTCACGACCGCGACAACCAGCGCGATAGTCGCAAAGGTATAAAGCAGGGATACCACCGTTCGGAAAAATCCGGGAACCCTCATCGCGTAGGGAGTCGCGAGCCATTCAACCACGGACTTCGGAGGGTCGGAGGCCCAGACCGGAAAGAGGACCGTGACCTGGTAGAGGTGCGCGCCCCATGCGGCCGCGAAAGACATCGCAAGAAGCCACGAAATCGCGCTGACAAAGAAATGAAGCATATTCCCGTGCCTCCGAAGATAATACTATCGAATCATCGGCTGTGCTCCGCAAAAATCCCGGCAACTTCCCATCAAAAACCAAGCTAAGGATGCTCCACCCGCCGACGCACCCTTACTAATTTCCTGAAGGTCTTTCGATGCGGTCGATCGCGATGAATTCAACGGGGCCCTTGGCCGATTCCAGCTTCAGGCCAAGTTGTTCCTGAATTGCAGTAAACAGAGATGGGCCGCCATTCGGATCAGTCGCAGGCAGGGTGTTCGACGAATCGCCTGGAGGGCCTTGGGAGCCGGAAGAACGCTGTGGTTGAATCTGATCGGGAGTCCAGCGCAAGGTGAAATCATATTTATCGATGAGGCCAGTCTTATCCAGGACAGGCCGGTGCAGGTACGCGGTCAGCATTCGCGCCAAAGTCGCGAGAAGAACTCCCTGACCACTCATTACGCCTCCGTCTCCTCCCACCGTCATGTAGCCGTTTCCGGCAGCGGCGCTGTTTTTGGGCTTATCCGATTCGGCGACGACGGGTTTAGCTTGCTGAAGTTTAGGGCCGTTCTTCGCGACGATGAGCATATAGACTTGGACTTCCTTGTTTTCGCGGTGGATTGTCAGGTTGAAACGGTCCGCGAGAAGCGTTTGAAGCATATGCTGGCGCGCTTGAATGCGATCATTGGGGCTGAGCTTTTGCAACTCATCAACCGCAGGGCTTCCCAATCTCGCTTCGACATCGTAATGTTCCGAGTTAACCCAATCCGCCGCTCCTGATATTTGATAGTCTTCGACTCCGTAAGCTCGTTGAATAAGCTGTCTCACCGTTGCTCTTTCCGCGACGAGCCCGTCGGGTGTCTCCGAATACCCAATCCTCCCGGACGGATTCGCGCCGCGCTCGATAACGAACAGTTTGATGGACGCGACCTCGTATTCCAGAGCGGGTCGCTGCTCGGACTGGTCTTGGGTTTGCGACTGAGCACTGCACGGCGTGGCGCGTATTAGGCCAAATGCGATCGAGGCGGCAATGGTCACGAGCCCCAGTGCGCTCAGCAATCGCATTTTGAAAGGCGGGTGTCGCAGCCTTATGCGCAGTTTCATTTTTTCAATCCTGACTCCAGACGAACTGGGGCATCATACCACTGCGGTAGATCACCCAGTAGTGACTTGCGCGGGGTTGGGTATGGGCGCGGCGCCCTTGGACATCAAAGGGATGAGTCGCCCAGAGGCAACTTCCCATCAAAAATCAAGATGTGGAACGAGAAGCAGATTCCTCGGCGCTGCGGCGCCTGGGAATGACGGATTCATTTGGGGGCGGCGGGCGGGTCGCACCCGGCGAAACGCAGAACGAAGGATATGCCGCCCTGAAGGGCGGCTCTACGAAGGCTGGATGCAGGGCGATCGCCACAAGTTTTGGCGCGCCTTGCGCGAAGTGCCCGCGGGGGCTTATACTTAGTTTCGCTCTGAAGAGGGGTTGAAGTGCCGAGTGGGCGCGAGCCCACTTTTTTGTTGGCCGCGAGTCGTTCTACCGTCCGCGCGCTTTTTGGCTGCCGCGGAGTTTCACGGGGCGGATAGAGCGGGACGAATCCGCGGACAGGCACGGTTTTCCCCAATCGGCAAGAATATGGATCTTGAGCGCATTCGCGAGGCGGCCGGGCGCGTTGCGCGCACGGAAGGGCTAGAAGTCTGGGACGTGGAATGGAAGATCGGCAGAGACCGATTCCTCCGCGTCTACATTGACAAGCCCGAAGGCGTAAGCCACGCCGATTGCCAGGCCGTCAGCGAGCAGTTAAGCGTGATCCTCGATGTGGAGGATCTGGTGCCCGGACCGCGATACGTGCTGGAAGTCAGTTCGCCGGGACTGGACCGTAAGCTCTTTAAACCCGAGCATTACGAGCGTTTCACGGGGCGGCTGGCCAAAATCTGGCTGCACGAGCCGGTGACGCTGGGCGAAGGCGCCAAGCCGCTGAATTATTGGGAAGGGCGTCTGGCTGGATGCGCGGATGGCCGCGTGCGCATCGAAGTGGAGAGGTCTTCGGGCGCGATTCCGGTTGAGTTCGCGTTCGAAAACATACGCAAAGCAAATTTGGTAGTCGAGTTCTAAAGGTGAGGGCCCATGGCAAGTCTGCTATTCCAGACGATCGAGCAGATCAGCCGAGAAAAACATATCGAGCCGGAGATCATCGTCGCGGCAATCGAAGACGCGATGGTGGTCGCCGCCCGTAAGTATTACAAGACGGAGGAAGATCTGCGCGCGAAATTCGACGCAGAGACGGGGCAGATCAGCGTGTTCGCCGTCCGCGCGGTCGTCGAAGAAGTAACCGACTCAAACCGCGAATGGACGCTGGCCGAAGCCAAGAAGCAAGATCCGAACGCGGCCATCGGCACGGACATCTTGATGTCGCGTCCTACGGACGTGCTGGGCCGCATCGCCGCGCAAACGGCCAAGCAGGTCATCATGCAGAAGGTGCGTGAGGCCGAGCGCGACACGGTTTATAACGAATATATCGGGCGCGTGGGCGAGATGGTGAATTGCATCGTCAAGCGCACCGAGGGTTTGGACATCATCGTAGATTTGGGACGCACGGAAGCGCGCATGCCGAAGCGCGAGCAATCCAGGCTGGAAACGTACAACCTGGGCGAGCGGCTGCGCGTGGTAATCCGCGCCGTGGATCGCGCCGCCAAAGGGCCGCAGGTGATTGTTTCCCGCGCCGATCCCGTGCTGGTGCAGCGGCTGTTTGAAATGGAAGTGCCTGAAATTTACGACGGCACCGTGCAAATCCGCGCCACAGCGCGCGAAGCGGGCGAACGCACCAAGATCGCCGTGCAAAGCCGCGATAAGGAAGTGGATCCGGTCGGCGCGTGCGTCGGAATGAAAGGCATGCGCGTGCAATCCATCATCCGCGAACTGCGCGGAGAAAAAATTGACATTATCCCATATTCGGAAGAGACGATCGCCTTTGCGCAGAAAGCACTGAGCCCCGCGAAGGTCACGCGCGTGCAAATCGTGGACCCGGAGACAAAGAGTCTTGAGGTGATTGTCGAAGACACGCAGCTTTCTTTGGCCATCGGCAAGAAGGGGCAGAACGTTCGCCTGGCCAGCAAGCTGATTGGCTGGAATATTGATATCAAGAGCGAAGAAGAAAAGCGCCAAGAACTGGAAGCGCAAATGGCCGCTCTTTCCGCTCCTGGCACGCCGCTTTCGGATCTGGAAGGCGTGGGGCCCAAGACAGTTGAAAAAATCGAGGCCGCAGGCATTACGTCCATCGAAAAACTCGCCGACATGACGCCGGAACAGTTGATGGAAATTCCCGGCATCGGCGAGAAGATGATCGAAAAAATTCATCTCTCTGTGAGGGCTTATTTCGAAGCGCTCGAGACGCGGCAAGCCGCGGAAGCCGCCGAAGCTGCCGCCGCCAATCCGACCGGCGAAGGCGAAGCTGCTCCAGTGGAGACGGAAGCAGGCGCGGCGGAAACGGCGCCTGAAACAGAAACAGATGCATCACCCGAACCGGCCCAAGAAGCAGCGCCAGCAGATACAAGTGAAGCAGTGACCGCCGAGACCGAGCCCGCAACAAGCGCCCCGGCGGAAACAGTTGAACCGGCCGAACCACGGCCAGACGAGGAATGATCCCCGAGGTCTATGCCAGACGCCAATCAGATCCGCATCAACGAACTGGCCCGCGACCTCGAGGTCAAGGCCAAGGCAATCCTCGATTATTTGCCTGAAGCCGGCGTCACAGAAAAAAAGACGCACTCGAGTTCCATAGACGTTGAAGCCGCTGAGAGGGTGCGCAAGCACTTCCAGCAAATGGCGCAAGCCGAGGCCGCGGTTGAAGCCGCTGCCGTTGCGGATAAAGTAGCGAAGGACGCAGCCGCCAAAGCCGCGCGTATGCGGCCGACCGCTGCGAAGCCCGCGGCTGCAACTCCAGTTGCCGCGCCGCCCGCGGCCGGCGCTCCCGCCGCCCCGGCCTCCGTTACCGCAACGGCTGCAAAACCCGCGGCTGCTCCGGCTCCTGGCGCTCCCGTTCAGCGTCCTCCGACACCTGCTGTTCCCGGCGCAAGGCCTGCAACTCAGGGGACTGTTCCTTCCGCAATTCCTGGAACAATTTCGCCGCTTCCGAAGCCCGGTGTTCCGGCAACGGGCGCGCCAGCCTCTGCTGCCGCGAGACCTTCCACTCCAGGCGCTCCCGCAAGCAGGCCTTCATCCGCGCCTCCTTCCGGCCCGGCGCGCGGCGTGCCCCTGCATCAACAAAGACCTCCGCAGCAAGGCGGCCGGCCGGGCGCGCAACCGAGCATGCGACCAGCGGGACAACAACAAGGAAATGTAAGCCGGCCCATGCCGGGCAGGCCCATTGGCCAACGCCCTGGTCAACCGAGTGGACCTCCGGGACGCTATCCGCAACGCCCGGGCGGACCAAGCGGGCCTGGTGGCAGACCTCCCATGCGGCCTGGTCAGCGGCCAATGGGTGCAGGAGGAGCGCCATCCCCTGCTGGTAAAGCGGAGCCAGGCAAACCAATTTACGAACGCAAGCCGCCATCGCGCGCGCGGCCCACAATGGACCGCCGCTTCGAGGAAGGTGAGCGCAAGCTGCATCCGGTACGCGCACGGCCCGGAATCGGCGGCAGCCGCGCGGTCCGGCCCGAAGCGCCGCCGCCGGTTGAGCGCCCTCCGCGAGAGATCACCATGACGGAAGGCGTCACGGTCCGCGAGTTGGCGGAAAAACTCGACGTACGCGCGAAGGATCTTTTGAAGGTTCTGCTCGACCGCGGCGTTTTCGCCAGCATTAATCAGGCGCTGGATGCTCCGACGGCGACGACTCTGGCCGAAGCGTTCAATGGAATCGTCAAAGTTGTTTCGTTCGAGGAAGAGGCCGTACAGGAAGTCGCAGAGGCTGAAAAGGCTGAAAACCTCGTTCCGCGGCCGCCGGTCGTCACGGTGATGGGCCACGTGGATCACGGCAAAACAAGTTTACTCGACGCCATCCGCGAAACCGATGTGGCCGGTGGTGAAGCAGGCGGAATTACGCAGCACATCGGCGCGTACCAGGTGACGGTGCACGGCCGCAAAGTCGTATTCATCGACACGCCGGGCCATGAAGCCTTCACGCGTATGCGCGCGCGCGGCGCGAAAGTGACCGATATCGTCGTGCTGGTTGTGGCGGCGGACGATGGCGTGATGCCACAAACGATCGAAGCGATCGACCACGCGAAAGCAGCGGGCGTGCCTATCGTCGTGGCCATCAACAAAATAGACGCCCCCGGCGCGGAAACCGAGCGCGTAAAGCGCCAGCTCTCCGACCGCGGCCTCATATCCGAAGAATGGGGCGGCGAAACAGTGATGGTGGAAGTTTCCGCCAAGCTGAAAAAAGGCCTCGAAAAATTGCTCGAAATGCTTTTGCTCGTCGCGGATATGCGCGAGCTGAAAGCCAATCCGAAAGCTCCGGCGAGCGGCACAGTGCTGGAATCCCGCGTGGATCGAGGGCGCGGCCCCGTGGCCACAGTCATCGTGCAAAATGGCACGCTCAGCAACGGCGACTTCTTCCTCTGCGGCGCTGTATTCGGCAAGGTCCGCGCAATGTATGACGACAAGGGTCACTCCGTAAAGAGCGCCGGGCCTTCGACTCCGGTAGAAGTTTTGGGGCTGGAGGGCGTGCCGCAAGCGGGCGACCAGTTCCACGTAACGGACGAAGCCAAGGCGCGCCACCTCGTCGAGTATCGCCAAGCAAAAATACGCGAAGCTACGCTGGCCCGCAGCGCCGGTGCGCGTCTCACACTTGACCAGTTGCACGAACAGCTCAAGGCCGGAGATGTAAAGGAATTGGCGCTCGTGATTAAGGCGGACGTGCAAGGTTCCGTCGAAGTGCTTTCGGAAATGCTTCCGAAACTTTCCACCGATCAGGTAAAGCTCAAGATTATCGGCGCGGGCGTGGGAGCCGTGCGCGAGACCGACGTACTGCTGGCTTCGGCGTCAAACGCCATCATCATCGCGTTCAACGTCCGCCCGGAACGCAAAGCGGCGGACATGGCGCAGCAGGAGCACGTGGAAATCCGCGCGCATTCCATCATTTATGAAGTGAGCGACGAAATTAAGAAAGCCATGGCGGGGCTGCTCGCGCCGGTCTTCAAGGAAACGGTGCTGGGCCACGCGGAAGTTCGCAATGTGTTCCGCATCAAGGGAACCGGCACGGTCGCCGGCTGTTACGTGGTTGATGGCAGCTTGAAGCGCAATGCCGAAGTGCGGGTCGTGCGCGATGGCGTCGTGGTTTACACCGGGAAACTAAACTCGCTGAAGCGCTTCAAGGAAGATGCCGGCGAAGTGCGCACCGGATTTGAGTGCGGCGCCGGCGTCCAGAATTTCAGTGACGTGAAGGTCGGCGACGTGTTCGAGTGCTTCGCGGTGCAGAAGGTCTCGCTCAGCGAAACCCTGGGGTAATTCGCGGAGGCGCCCGCTTTTTCCGCGGCGCTATTTCCGCAACTCGGAGGCGCTCATGTCCATCGGCCTGCTGACGCTTGAGATTCACCTTCCCGAAGCACACTCGCTCAAGGACAAGCGCCAGGTGCTGCGCAGCCTGAAAGACCGGTTGCGCGGAAGGTTCAACGTCGCGGTCGCGGAATTGGAGCATCAGGATCTCTGGCAGCGGGCCACCGTGGGAATCGTAACGCTTGCCGATCAGCCCGGTTTCGTCCAGCACGCGTTGCAAGCGGTGCTGGAAGATTCCGAGCGGCACCTGGGCCGCGATCTTGTGGATCACCAAATCGAAATGCTGTAAGCAACTGAAAGTTCCGTGAACAGTTCGATTTCATTCACGAAATGAATTACATTGAGCCTTCACCGCGGTAAATGGGCAGCGGAGCACTTGGGCCATGACACTCGCCGGACATCGCCACGAACGAATCGCCGAAGAAATTCATCACGAAGTGGACATCATGCTCGCCGGGGAATTGCGCGATCCACGGCTCGAAGCAAGCATGACGGTCACCGAAGTGCGCGTTTCGCCCGACCTGAAAGCGGCGCACGTCTTCGTGGACATTGATGGAACGCCCGAAGAGCAGGCGGAAGCCCTCGCGGGCCTGGAAGCCGCCGGCGGCTACATCCGGCACGAGTTGTGCGAGCGGCTTCAAATTCGCCGCAGCCCGGAGCTGCGATTCCATCTCGATACCTCCATCAAGCAGGCGCAGCGCATTGACGAACTGCTGCGGCAAATGAAACCTCCCTCAAAACCCACGGAGAAATCGTAGCGCATGCCGCGCAAGTCTCATCCTGCGCCGCTGGATGGCGCACTGGTGATGGATAAGCCGCGCGGAAAAACTTCTCACGACGTGGTGGAGGCGGTCCGGCGAATTGTTGGCTTTCGCCAAGTCGGCCACCTCGGCACGCTCGATCCGCTGGCCACCGGCGTCCTTGTTCTGCTGCTCGGAAGGGCCACGCGCCTCGCACAATTTTATGCCGGCCGCCGCAAGCGTTATCAGGCCGCCATCCGCTTCGGCTTTGCCACGGATACGTACGACGCCGACGGCGCGGCCAGCGGTCCCGATGCTGCTCCTGTTTTGGATCGCGCGCAAATTGAAAGCATGGCAGCGCAACTTACGGGCCGCTTCCCGCAAATGCCGCCCTCTTATTCCGCCAAAAAAATCCAGGGCAAGGCCGCATACGAACTGGCGCGAAAAAATAAACCTGTCGAGCTGAAAGCCGTCGAGATCGAAATCTACGAATTTCGCGTCGAAGAAATTGAAGGCTCGCTCGCGCGTGTAGCCATCGAGTGCGCCGCCGGCACTTACGTCCGCTCACTCGCTCACGACATGGGTCAAAAATTGGGCTGCGGAGCGCACCTCGCGGAAATCAGCCGAACCGCCGTGGGCGAATTTACTCTGGACCAGGCCGTGAAACTCGAAGATCTCGCCCAGGCGGAAAAAGAGGGCAAGCTCGGGGATTGGATCTTGCCGCTCGAGCACCTTCTGCCGGAACTTCCACGCATCACTGTACTGCCACTCGTCGAGCGCGCCGTGCGCCACGGCGGAAAATTCAATGTCGTTCCCGCGCAAGTCCAGCCCGGCCGCGTGGCCATTGCGCAAGGAGCGCCCGCGGAACTCGATTCGGGCGAATGGAAGCCCGCGCGTCTGCGCGTCTTCAGTCCGGAAGATAAACTCATCGCCATCGCCGAAGCCGTCGTTCCGCGCACGTACCGGCCAGTGGTCGTCCTCGCCACCGAACCTGTTGTCTCGTCTTAGTGTTTCCCCGCCTTGGCTGCGGACTCCTGATGAGCTTGTTGCGAAAACTGATGAGCCCTCGAGGAATACTCCAGCGCTTGTTTCGAGTGCTCGTGCCCGGTCAGGTGATCTTCTTTCCCGTGATGCACCATCGCTGCGCGATGAGCGTGTGCGGCTTGCTCGTGGAACTCGGCGGCTCTCTGATGTGAATCGTTTGTCATGACATTTCCTTTCGGCCTGCTAATTAAATGTTACGCCTTTGGCGCTGCCCACGCCAACAATCACTACGCCGGACACGGCTCAGTGACCGTGGCCATGTTCCGAAAATTGTGGGAAAAATCCCGCGCGCGTGCGCTCGCTTTCGTGCAGGCCATCTTCAGCAGCCACTATGAAAGCAGGCTGAACAGCCGTCAAACCTGGCGGTTTGACCGGGAACATCGGCTCTGCTAGCATGCGAATTATGTCTCGCTCAAAAAAGCCTGTGAAGCGGCGTGTCGCGCGTATCCGGGCAAGCGCCTCGGGACGCGCCAAGTTATTGAAGAAGCAGGTGGTTAAGAAGAAGACGGCACCGCGCGCGCCCAACATTGACCTAGTGGATCCGCGCATCCAGGCGCAACTTAAGATGTACGAAGAGGCGCTGCGCAGCTTCCAGCAGCAGAAGTTCCAAAAAGCGAAGGAGCTGCTGGAAAAAGTTATCGAGGCTCCGAGCAAGGAACTTGCCGACCGCGCGCTGGTTCATTTACGCGTTTGCGAGCAGCGCATCGCCCGCGCGCCTGCTTCGGCGCCGAAATCCGCCGACGATTATTACCAACATGGCGTGGCGATGATGAACCACGGGCGCTGGGACGAAGCGCGCGAAAATCTTCAGCGCGCGCGAAAGGCCGCGCCGAAAGCGGACTACATTGTTTACGCGATGGCGGCGCTGGATTGTTTGACGGGCGAAGCGGAATCGGCCATGCAGAATCTAAAACTGGCGATCGAGCTGAAACCGGAGAACCGCTACCACGCGCGCAACGACGAAGATTTTGCGTTTTTGCAGGAAGATCCCCGCTTCACCGAATTACTCTATCCGGAACGCGATGGCGGCGGGTAGTTCCACGCGGCAATCAAAATAAATTGAAGTGAAGGGCAAAACTCCACCACCCGAGCAGCCTCGCGTCCAACATTCCGGGAGGATCGTTGCCATTGGCGGCGGCACCGGACTTTCCGCGGTGTTGCGCGGGCTGAAAGAATATATGGCTAGCTCACCGCGCTCGGGCGGGCCGGATGCGAAGCGTTATCCGATCACGGATTTGGCGGCGGTTGTGACGGTGACGGATGATGGCGGCAGCTCCGGGCGTCTGCGGCGCGAGTACAGCATTCTTCCTCCGGGCGATATTCGCAATTGTATGGTGGCGCTTTCGGATGATGAGACGCTGCTGAGCCGTCTGTTCCAATTTAGATTTCATGCGGGGCGCGGTTTGCGCGGGCACAGTTTTGGGAATTTATTTCTTACGGCACTGAGCAATGTTACGGGTGATTTCGCGGAAGCGGTGCGCGTGAGCAGCCAGGTGCTGGCGATCCGCGGACGGATTTATCCCGCGACGATACAGAATGTTTCGCTGGAAGCTTCGATGGAAGATGGCCGCACGGTTAAGGGAGAAACGCGAATCGCGCGGGCGCGCGGGCGGATTCGCCGCGTAAATCTGGCGCCGCGCCTAGTGAAGCCGCTGCCCGATGTGATGCAAGCGATCGAGCAGGCGGGGCTTATTTTGCTCGGGCCCGGTTCTCTTTATACGAGCGTGATTCCGAATTTGCTGGTCACCGGCGTGGCGGATGCAATTGCGCGGTCGCAAGCCACGCGCGTTTATATTCCGAACCTGATGACGCAGCCGGGAGAAACCGATGGCATGACGGTGGCCGGACACGTGCGCGCGATTTACCGGCACACCGGGCGCAAACTGCTCGATTGGGTGGTCATTAATAATCAAGAAATTTCACCGGATATTGCGCGGCGGTATCGCGCGAGCGACGCCGAGCCGGTGCGCACCGACCTGAGCGAGCTGCAGCGGTTGGGGCTGCGCTGCGCGTTCGAAAATTTACTCGACGAAAACAGCGTGGTACGGCACAACTCGGCGCGGCTGGCGCGGTTGCTGGTTGAAGAATTTGTTTCGCGACGGCCCGCGCGCTAAGCCGCTGCGGGCGGGTTTCGCGCGGGAATCATGCGCTGTTACTTTTCTTGCGCACCGGAGATGGGCCTCGTATACTTGGCCCTGCCGCCACCCGGCCTTCGGATGTAAAACTCAACGGGTCCGCGAGTCAGACCTCTCACAATCAGTGATCTTTCCGGGAATTTGAGGAGAGCAAGTTATGGCCATCGCAGTAAAGAACGAATTCAACGTCTACGAATCCGCCGAAGCGCGATTTGAGGAGGCGGCGCGGCGATTGGGTCTGGAAGACGGCCTCTACCGGTACATGAAGTATCCCAATAAAGAGATCACGGTTTATATTCCAGTGACGCTGGATAACGGCAAGCTCGAAGTATTTACCGGCTATCGCGTGCACCACTCGATTGTGCGCGGCCCGTGCAAGGGAGGCATACGCTTCGACAAGAATGTGTCACTTGACGAAGTGCGCGCGCTGGCTGCATGGATGACGTGGAAGTGCGCGGTCGTCAACATTCCATTTGGCGGAGCCAAGGGCGGGGTGATCTGCGATCCCACCAAGCTTTCGCTGGGGGAAGTGGAGCGCATCACGCGGCGCTACACCGCCGAGCTGAGCGAATGGATTGGGCCGGAGCGCGATGTTCCCGCGCCGGACATCGGCACCAACGAGCAAACCATGGCCTGGGTGATGGACACATATTCGATGCATGTCCGGCACACCACGACGGCGGTTGTCACCGGCAAGCCGATCGCACTGGGTGGTTCACGCGGACGGAAAGAAGCCACCGGACGCGGCTGCTTGATCGTTTGCGATCGCGCGATCGCACGCCTGGGATTGAAGCGCGAAGAAACGCGCGTAATCGTTCAGGGGTTCGGCAACGTCGGCTCGATGGCCGCGATGCTGATGCACGAGGCCGGCTATAAAATTATCGGCGCGGCGGATATTCACGGCGCCTTGTATAACGAGAAGGGATTTGACATTCCGAAGATGATGGAATGGGTGTACGGCCAGCACAAACCGCTGCCTGAATTCCCCGCCGGCGGCACGAAATTTTCTTCACAGGAAGTTCTCTTTCAACCCTGCGACATCCTGCTGCCCGCCGCGGTTGAAAATCAGATCACGACGCAGAACGCCAGCCGAGTGCAGGCGAAAATCCTTTGCGAAGGCGCCAACGGCCCCACAACCTCGGCGGCGGATGAAATCATTGATGGCAAGGGCATATTTGTAATTCCCGATATTCTGGCCAATGCTGGAGGCGTGAGCGTCAGCTATTTTGAGTGGGTGCAGGACCGGCAGGGTTTTTTCTGGCGTGAAAGCGAAGTGAACGAGCGGTTGAAGGACATCATGGAACACGCGTTCGATGAAGTCGTGCGGTATGCGGAAACTCATGGCGTCAACAACCGCATCGCCGCCTACATGCTGGCCATTGACCGGGTAGCTATTGCATTGAAGCTCCGGGGAATCTATGCTTAGGCCCGCGGCGCTGCCGGAATTACCGGTTGAAACGCGTCGCTAAGTTGTTCCGTCATAGCGTATAGTGCAGGGTGTTCTCACAGATCGTTCAGGTTCCTTTAAGAAATAGAATATTAAAAATGCAGCCTGTATTTAGCATGTGCGTTGACGAAATCGCGCCCGGTCATCAAAAGACCGTCGAAGATCACCGCCGCGAAATCTGCACGGCGGGCAAATGGCTCTATCGGCGCGGCTACACCCCTGCCACGGACGGCAACCTTTCCATCCGGCTGGATGACAACCGGATTCTCACCACTCCCTCCGGAATGTGCAAAGGCAGGCTTACTCCAGAGGATCTGGTTGTGACCGACCTCGAAGGACGAAAGCTGGAGGGCCATCACGAACCATCTTCCGAACTGGCCATGCACTTGTTTGTATATCGGCAGCGGCCAGACGCAAATGCCGTTTGTCACGCGCATCCTCCCATAGCAACCGGCTACGCCGCCGCCGGTGTTGCGCTCGATAAACCTCTGCTTGCCGAGATGGTGGTAACGTTTGGCGAGATCCCGCTGGCGCCTTTTGCTTTGCCTGGCACAACTGATTTGCCCGCCTCGCTCGAGCCTCTGATTGCCGCTCACGACGCTATCTTGATGGCCAACCACGGAGTGGTGACGTACGGCGCCGATTTGCTCTCCGCATTTCATCGCATGGACGTCGTCGAGCACTACGCCCGGGTTTCGCTGGTGACCGAGTTACTCGGCAAACAGAGCTTGCTTTCTGGCTGCGTTGTGGAAAAATTGCTCGCCGCGCGCCCCCGTCACGATATTTAAGCGGTGACGCGGCATTTCCTGTTGAATCGCATTACAGGCCGGTCGCGGAGGATGAAGAATGAGCGATGCACTCGGCATGGTTGAGACGAAAGGTTTGGTGGCGATGATCGAAGCCGCCGACGCGATGGTGAAGGCGGCCAAGGTCACGCTGGTTGGCTGGGAGAAAATCGGCGCGGGCTACGTCACAACAATGGTGCGAGGTGATGTTGCCGCCGTAAAAGCGGCCACGGATGCGGGAGCCGCCGCGGCGCGCCGAGTTGGAGAGCTTGTCGCGGTTCATGTGATACCGCGGCCGCACCAGTCGCTTGAAGAAGTGCTGCCCATCGGCAAGACTTCGTCAAGCGCGTCAGCTGGCGCTTCAGTAGGCGATTAGCGGCGCGCTGCCGCTTCGCAGGTATTATTTTTATCTCTGGCAAGAAATACTGGATGATTCTTGGTCGCATCGTCGGCACTGTTGTTTCCTCGCGAAAAGATCCGCGCCTGGAAGGCATGAAACTCCTGATCGTAAAACCCATCACACCAGAAGGTGCGGACGAGTCCGGCTACGTGATCGCGGTGGATACAGTGGATTCCGGGTACCGCGAAACAGTTCTCCTTGTCTCCGGGAGCTCGGCGCGCATGGCCGCTGATTGCAAGGACCGCCCCGTGGACGCCGCCATCGTCGGCGTCGTGGATACCGTGCAGCTTGACGCGGCTCACGAGGGCGAGCTCGCAAGTTCCCGTAGAAAATAAAATGAAGTACTCCCGTTTTGAAGAGCTGCCTGCGTGGAACACCGCGATTGATCTTGCCGTGAAAATATACAAATTAACCGCGGAAAACGCGTGGGCTCATCAGGGCAGCTTACGCGACCAGATTCAGCGCGCTTCAGTTTCGGTCTCAAACAATATTGCCGAAGGCTTTGAGCGAGGCACTACACAAGAATTATTGACGTTTCTATATATTGCCCGGGGATCCGCGGGTGAAGTGCGTTCCATGCTTTGTTTGCTCGAGCATTTGCCGGCGTTTTTCAATCTCAAATCTGAAATTTCAAATTTGAAATCTCTCGCCGAAAACATTTCGCGCCAACTTGCCGGCTGGGCCAGTTCGATGCAAGAAACTCCCATTCAGGGTCCGCGTTACCTAACGCAGAAAGTCCGCCGCACCGAAGAAGCCAAACGCGGGCAAAAACAATTTCTTGACGATCTGAAGCGAATGCAGGAGAGTTTCCTGAGCAAGCCGGGACTACCAACGGCAAAGAGAAAAGCATAGCAAGGGAAGGGGCTTCATGCAGCTTGGACTCGTCATCGGAAACGTCGTCTGCACGATAAAAAATCCCGGCCTTATCGGACAGAAGCTTCTCGTCGTTCAGCCCATTGACCGCCATGGCCGCGAAAAAGGCCGCGCGCTCGTGGCGCTGGATTCCGTTGGCGCGGGCGTGGGCGAGACGATTTACTGGTGCCGCGGCAAAGAGGCGAGCTTTCCATTCCTGCCGGACGAAGTGCCCACCGAAGCCACCATCGTCGGCATCGTGGATGAAATTAATTTGCCCGCGGCGCCAAACCGCGCGGGAAGCTGAAATGTTGATTGGCAAAGTAGTCGGCGATATAGTCGCCACGCAGAAAACCAAGTCCCACGTTGGGCGCAAAATTCTGCTCGTGCAGCCGCTCAATCTGGACGGCAGCGACCGGGGCGAAGCAGTCCTCGCACTCGACTCCGTGGACGCCGGAGTTGGCGACCGGGTCCTGCTGGTCACGGAAGGCTTCGCCGCCATGACTGCTGTTGGCCGCCCAAACTCTCCCATTGATATGGCCGTGATCGGCGTGATTGATACGGTAGATTTAGTTGATGGCGCGAAATAGCGCGCCAGCGTCCTCTTCGATCCTTCTCTTGATTCGCAATTCTCAAGAAGCTCATGGTCCCTCTTTTGTAAGAATCTACGAGCCTCCAGTGCTAATATCTCGCTCACGGAATGGGTTGCCGTACCGCCGGCGTCTCACTGGCTCTTTTGCGGCTGAGGCGTTGGCGTTAGAATGCGGGCCGATCGCCGAAGGTGGAAGCAGCGGCAGATCCCAGGCCCGAATTTTGCTTTCGTTTGGCGCGCGAGTTTCGTGAGGAGGCAATTTTGGAGAACCTGAAAATCAGCCATGTGATGCTGGGCGTCGAAAGCACAGCCCGCGCTCTATCGTTTTACCATGACATTTTGGGCCTTGCGATACAGGGCGAACATCCGGGCTTTGCCTTTCTGGATGCGGGCGGCTTTACGCTCGCGCTGAGCGAAGGGCTTGCGAAAGCGAGCGAGACTCAAGTGGGCGCAACGGAACTCGTTTTCGGAGTGGAGGATGTAACCGCGGCTTACGACGCCCTGCGATCGGACGGCGTGACATTCATCAATGAACCGCGTGCCGTGGCTGGACCAATGTTCGCCGCCAATTTTACCGATCCCGACGGGCATCGCCTCTCGATTTTCGGACCGGAGCATAAAACCTAGCCGCTTGCGGCGCAGCTACATCGTTGACACTTCTCTCTCCGTGCTGAATAATCCTTTCGCCGGGCTTTCGCCCCGCACCATGCGATGATCGCACAGCTCCGCGGAACGCTTCTGGATAAACGCCCCAACCAGGTTTTGGTTGATGTGGGCGGCGTCGGTTATCTCGTGCACATTCCGCTTTCGACTTACGCCGCGCTGGGCGATTTGCACGATGAAGCCACGCTTCTTATCCACACGCACATGCGGGATGACGGCATTTCGCTTTACGGCTTCCTCAGTTCGCGCGAGAGGCACTGCTTTGAGTTGCTGATTGCGGCCTCCGGCGTGGGTCCTGTTCTGGCGATGAAAATTCTTTCCGGCATGAGCGTGGAGGATTTGGTGCCCGCAATTCGGCGCGGCGACATCGCCGCGCTTACGCAGATTCCCGGCGTGGGAAAGAAAACCGCCGAGCGCATCGTGCTGGAGTTGCGGGACAAGCTCGCAACGATGGAAGCGCACCAGCCGCCGCGTCCGGCTTCCCCAGCCGGTCCGGTGGAGGACGTTATTTCCGCGCTGATTAATTTGGGGTACGAGCGGCACGCGGCGGAATCCGCCGTGGAAGCCAGCAAGCAAACAGGCGCGCAAAATTTTGAGATGCTGCTGAAGACCGCGCTTCAAAGACTTGCCCAGCCCATGGATCGCAGAGCGAGCGCGGCAAGATAGTGAACGGATAAAACGATGAATGCCACGAAATCAGCCGGACCGCCGGATCCAGAAAGTGACAAACACGGCCGGCGAATCATATCCGGCAAGGCGTCTGATGAAGACACGCGCATTGAGTCGAGCGTTCGGCCGAAGCGCTTGTCTGATTTCATCGGACAATCCCGTGTGAAGGAGAATCTTTCCATTTTCATTGAGGCGGCGCGGTCGCGCGGCGAAGCGCTGGATCATGTGCTGCTCTATGGCCCGCCGGGCCTGGGCAAAACAACGCTCGCGCAGATTATCGCCAGCGAGATGGGCGTGGCCATCAAGACGAGTTCCGGTCCGATGCTGGAACGCAAAGGCGATCTCACCGCCGTACTGACGGCGCTCGAGCCGCGCGAGGTTTTTTTTCTGGATGAAATTCACCGCTTGATGCCCGCCGTCGAGGAAGTCCTCTATCCGGCGATGGAGGACTATCGCATTGACCTGATCATCGGCCAGGGTCCGGGCGCGCGCATCCATCCTTTTCCGCTGAGCAAATTCACGCTTGTTGGCGCGACGACCCGCGCGGGGCTCATCACCGCGCCGCTGCGCTCGCGATTCGGCATCGTTCACCGATTGGATTTTTACACGCCGGAAGATCTTGCCGTGATCGTGCATCGCTCCGCGAAAATCCTGAAGATTTCGATTGACGATGAAGGCGCCGTGGAAATTGCACGCCGTGCGCGCGGCACACCGCGCGTCGCCAATCGCCTGCTGCGCCGCGCCCGCGACTTCGCGGAGGTTCGCGCCAAGGGACACGTGACGTGCGCAGTCGCCAAAGAAGCGTTGCAAATGCTGGGTGTGGACGAGCACGGTCTGGACGAAACCGACCGCAACCTCATGATGACCATTTTGCAGAAATATGCGGGTGGGCCTGTGGGGCTGAATACTATCGCCGCGTCGCTTAGCGAAGAAGAAGATGCGATCGAAGAAATCTACGAACCCTACTTAATGCAGCTCGGGTTGCTGGATCGCACACAGCGCGGCCGCGTGGCGACTCCGCTGGCCTACAAACACTTTGGATTGGAAGTCCCGCGCCGCCAGCAGCCTCTGTTCTAGCGGCTGCCGCCATGGCCATCCACAAAGTTTATTTCTCACTCGGCTCAAACCTCGGCGACCGGGCGTTGCATATCAAGAAGGCGCTCAAGCAATTAGAAGAGGAAGGCGTCCGAATCACCAAGCGCTCATCCATGTACGAAACCGAGCCGGTTGAATTTCACAAGCAGGGTTGGTTTCTGAATTGCGCCGTGGAGGCGGAAACGGAACTCACGCCGAAGCAGCTTCTGCGTGTAGTGCGCAATATCGAAAAGGAACTGGGGCGCAAACGAGTGATACGTTCGGGTCCGCGCACGCTCGACATAGACATTCTGATTTACGGCGAAACTTTAACGTACGGCAAGGAATTGGAGATTCCACATCCACGCATGGCTCAACGGAGATTCGTGCTGGTGCCGATGGCCGAAATTGCACCTTCGCTACGGCACCCTGCGTTGCATCTCACGATGGCCCAATTGCTTGAAGCCACGTCTGACCGGAGTCAGGTTCAACCTTGGCCTAAGTAGCGCGGTGCTCCCGAGAAATGTTCTGATTGAAAGGGAAAAGGATGAGTGTTATTCGAGCTGGCCTTCGCCTGGTTTGCGGTTCTTTTTCTTGCGGACTTCCTCTTCCTGGCGCTCGTATTCCAGCATCTCTTCCTCCGTCATGGAGTATTCCTCGCGGCTGGCAAACATGTTCGTGCGCCGCGTGTCCAGCCGAGTGCCGGTCCTTACCAGGGGCCGCGCGGGAGGCTGAAACTCAATATGCACATTGCGTATCGGCGCGCTGATGGCTCGCGCCTCAAGCAGCAGGTCGCTTACTCTTTGCAGCAAATCGTGCAGGTGGTAGGGCTTTAGCAGATACGGCAATCCCGCGCGCTCGAGCACCGGCTGAGCTTCCGTCGCGGCAATGGCCGGCACCAGATAGAGCACGCGCGCAGGCGCCCGCGTCCCTGCAATGGAAGGTGATAGCGCCAGAGCCTCCAGCGTTTCAAACAGCGGCCCGGTCAGCCCCGTCATGGCGACATTTGCGATCACCAGACGTGCTTGCCCATGAGCCAATTCCGCCATGGCCAGATTCGCGTGCGTAACCATACGAATCTGCCAGCCTTCCGAATCCAGCACTTGCCACAGCGCGGCCTGGCTCACCAAATCATCGTCCAGGATAAGAATCCCGATGGGGTCCACGCGACGCTCCTCTGTCCACTCTATGTGATCCAGTATAGCCCTCGGACCATCCACCATCGGAATCCGTCTTGCGCCAGGGCGCAAATCGAGCACTGTACCTGGGGGCATGCAACCGCATAGAATTTCATCCATGGATCGAAGCCTTCCACCTGCTGGCCGTACGAGTCTTTTTGAATCGGTGCGTCGCGGCTTTCGGCTGCGGTGTCCACGCTGTGGCCAGGGCCGGCTCCTTCAGCGGCGTTTCGGCATGCGCCGCGAATGTTCGGTTTGCGGCCTGGATTATTTCCGCGAGCCCGGCTACTACGTCGGCGCGATGATCATCAATTACGGCATTACAGTCGTGCTCATCCTCAGTGCGTATATGCTTTCAAACCTAATGCCGGAGATATGGCACGCCTCTCCCGACAGGAAGATCTTCGTTTGGATTGCAGCCTCTATCGTCATTTCTCTTTGTCTTGTGCCGCTTTCCCGCGGCCTGTGGCTCGCTATTGATTATTGGGTTGAGCCGTGGACAAACCGGACGTAGGCGAATACAAAGCGAAAATAGTTCTTGACATAGCGAACAAAAGGCGAATATAGTCCTTCCATTGAGGAACCAAATTCAGCGCCGAGACGGACGATGGCCACTTTCCCAATTCCCACCTTATTCCCCATCGTCCCGCACCACCGGGACACCAGGCCCCCGGCTTCGCTACCACCGAAGCCTGCCGCCGGCCTTGCCGGCATCGCCCGTTTCGCCGCTGATTCACCTCTCGCCGACGCCAAACGCGGCACGGAATACTTTCTTCTGCCTGTACGCTCAATCCTGAATCACTGCGATTCACAGCGCGTGCCTTTTCCCTGGACCATCAATCCCTATCGAGGCTGCGAATTCGGCTGCCTGTATTGCTATGCGCGCTACACGCACGAATACATGGAGCTCGATAGCGCCGACTTCGAGAAGAAAATCTACGCCAAAGCCAACGCCGGCCCCATCGTTTCGCGCGACCTGGCCGAAAAGAGCGTTGGCGCCGGGCACATCGCCATCGGCTCGGCTACGGACCCTTACCAGCCGGCCGAGCGAGAGTTTGGTGTGACACGTGAAATTCTGGAGCGCCTGGCCGAACGCACGGGGTTGAGTCTGAGCATCACCACAAAATCAGACCAGGTCGTGCGTGACATTGATCTCCTCAAGCGAATTGCAGAGAGGTCTTCGCTCACAATCAACGTCACTATCGTCACCGTGCGGACTCGCCTGGCGCGGCTGCTCGAACCCCGGGCTCCGCGACCAGATCTGCGCTTTGCGGCCGTTAGGCGTTTGCGTGACGCAGGTCTCGCCGCCGGCGTTTTCATGATGCCGGTTTTGCCCGGTCTCACGGATAGCGAACAGCATCTGGACGCCATGGCTCGCGCCGCAAGCGAAGCGGGCGCGCAGTGGTTCCTTGGTGGCGCGCTGTTCCTGATGCCTTCCTCGGCCAAACACTTTCTGCCTTTTATTCGGGAAAAATTCCCGCGCCTCGCGAAGCAATATAATGAATGGTATGCGCGGGCGGCCTATCCACCAGAGACCTATCGCCGCGAAATCTACGAGCGCGTCGCGCGCATCCGCGGCAAATATGGCCTGGGCGCTCGACCGGAGGCGCCATTTCGCGAAATTCCTCAGGCGCAGCTTTCTTTCTCACTCGCCCCGCAAACTTGAAATGGACGTGCTCCGTCCGTATCCCACAACGAGCGACTTTCTTATCGTCGGCGTCCCCGCCGGCCCTTTTCTAATTGTGTGGAGAAGCGAAACCGCCAGCCGGAGGCCAGCGCTACAACACCTTCTTGCTGCAGGAGAGATGCTCGAACTCCGATTTAGGGAACGATCTAAGGAATGACGATGCGCGGCGCTTCTTCTTGCGCGGCGGCTACCTTCGGAAATTGTCCGCGCAAGAATTCCAGATACGTTCGCGCCCGGGGACGCCCATTCGTTTGTTGCCGTCCAATGCGCAGCAAAAAAACCAGGAAGTAGAAAACGTCACCGTCCTTCAAACGGGCAGCGACGCCCTGTTCGGCCAGTTGACGCTTGAGATCTTCGAGGGACTGGTCGAGCGCGGCGTAAACGGCCCGTGAATACACATCGGCCGGCGGCCTCTCAAAGTAAATTCCTGAGCCGAGCGTCCGGAATTTCTCCGCCAGCGATTGCAGCGCCGCGAGTACATCCGCATCCACGATGGAAGGCTGCTCGGCCGCGCATTTCAGAATTGCAAACGCCAACCTGGAGATCACGCCGCGATATTCGTGGATCACGTTCGGTGAAATTTCCACGTCCGGAAACGGGACTTCCGAAACCGGAAGCGGTTTGTTCTGCTTCAACTCGTACCTGTGAGCGGCGATCAGGTACGCGCAATCGGCCGGGCAATCAATCGTCACCTCGCGCTCCGTGCCGCAGCAAACGGCGCAGATCTTTTCGTTCTTCGCGGGGCAAAATCGTTCCGCTTTTCGCTTATTGCAAATGGGACAGAGCATTCTCAGCGGCGTCCGTCGCGCCAAAATTAACAATCCAGATTATGTGAAGCGCGCTCCGCGCGCAACCGGCCGTACAACTGCGTTCGTGGACTAATTCCGGGCACACCCCGGCTTCATAGCCGGGGGAATGCGCATCCTGCTAGGTATTCATTACTTGGGTTTGCGAGAGGTGTTTACGGGTGAATGTTGGTCCAACACACCAAGCAAATCCTTGGCGGAAGGCGGGGGTGGCGCTATTCCATGCAGCACGATCTCTCTGGCGTCCATGAATTTTCCGTACAGTTCCGCATTGGCGTCATCATCCGGGCGCAAGGACGCGCCGTCCAGCGAGACTCCAGCAAACAGCCCGCGCGAACGCGAATAGGTCAGCACTTCCGCGCGCATTGTCGCGTCGGTACCAGCCTGCGCATCCCGGCCTATCGGGCCGGCGGCGGCAGAGGCATCGGCGCCCAGTTTCACTCTGTTAGTCAGAATGGATGATGCGCCGCGATCATTCATTACGAGCATCACAAAATCCGTCGCCTGGCCCCCGGCCTGGAAGCCGACGCTGCCACCCTCAAGGGCCATCATTGTTGGCGCGCCCCACGGCCCGTCGAAGTGGTCGCCGCTGCGGCAAGTCATAGCGCCGCGGCCATAGCTGCCGCCCACCAGGAACGCCGCCTTCAGCACGGAGGGCATCACGATCACGCATTCGGCCTTATCCAGCAAGGCTTGTGGAATGTCGTCGGGCACGTTTAGGATTTCATGCATCACAGTGCCGCAGCTCTTTAGCCTGTCTTCATCTTTGAATTTATCGGCCGTCAGCGGAAGCGCGGCCAGAGCCGCCACCGCAAGAAACGCAACTAATTTGCGCATTTGTCATCCTCCAGTGGATGGGCCTTCATCATAGACCTTCGGTTCCGCCGGTACAACACGCCGCGTCCCCGTCTTTACTTGGATGTCCCCGCGGCTCGCGGGGTTTGACGCGCCCGCGGGAAAACGCTATTTTCGTTTGGATGAGGCCGCTCGCTTTCCTCGCGCCCGTTTTCTGTGCCGCGGTTCTGGTTTCAACGGTCGCTGGGCAATCCCCTGTGCGCCGTGCGCCGGCCGCGCCGGATACATATGGCGCGGCGTCCTTCCGCACAAAAGCAGAGAAGATACTTGCTGCGCCGGAAACAAATCGCGGGTACTGGGGCATCCTCGTGGAAGACGCGGACACGGGCGAGGTGCTTTACTCTCTCAACGCGGATCGCTATTTTGTTCCTGCTTCCAACGCCAAGCTGTTTACAACCGCGCTGGCTTTGGCCACACTCGGCCCGGATTATACTTTTCACACGACTATTGAAACCCGCTCGGCGGTGAATGCAGATGGCCTGCTTCAAGGAGATCTGGTTCTCGTCGGCCGCGGCGACCCAAATCTTTCCAATCGTATTTTCCCGTTCGGTAAGAAAACCGAGCGCGACGGCCCGCCGGAAAAAATCCTGGCCACCCTCGCCGATGTCGTGGTCGCACGCGGCGTGAAGAAAATCACGGGCGATATTATTGGTGATGACAGTTATTTTGCCGGGGGCGCTTATCCATCCGGCTGGGCCATTGACGACATGCTTTGGAACTATGGCGTTCCGGTTTCCGCGCTGGAAATTAATGACGGCACTCTCTTCATTGAATTGACGCCAGGCGATACGCCGGACTCTCCAACGACGTTCACCGCGGCACCCTGGGCGGGGATCTACCAAATCCAGAATCTGGTTACCACCGGCCCCAAGGGCGAGCCGCAAAAACTTTCCGTTTCGCGCGAACCCGGCTCGACAGAAATTATTCTGAGTGGTTCCATGCCTGTGGGCGTGCCGCCGCATTCATTGGGCGTGGCCATTGACCGGCCCGCCGAATATGCCGCGGCATTGCTGAAGAATTTGCTGGAAGCTCGCGGCGTCAGCATCAATGGCCGTGCACGCGCCCGACACACCGGAGATCCCGGAGCGGAGTACGAGCTTTCGCAGACGCCGGATAGACACGACATCGTCTCTCAGATTGTTGTGGGCGGATCCGCGGCAGAGCCCACCGTCCTGGCCGAACATGTTTCCCCACCCCTCTCGGACGCTCTGCGCGTCATGGCCAAGATCAGCCAGAACCTGCACGCCGAAATGCTACTTCGCGTGGCCGCCGTGGATAAAACGGGTGACGCTTCCGTGGATGCGGCGCTGCAGTTCGAGCAGGACTTCCGCACCGGCGTAGGCCTGCAGGAAAACGATGTCGTAATGACCGATGCCTCCGGCCTTTCACGCCGCGACCTGGTGACTCCGCAGTCCGAGGTAACTCTTCTGCGCTGGGTCACGGAGCAGCCCTGGGCTGAAACATTCCGCTCGCTGCTTCCCGTCGCGGGCGAGGACGGCACACTGATGGACAGGATGCAAAACACGCCTGCCGCCGGGCATGTCTGGGCAAAATCGGGCTCGCTCACTCATGTAAATTCGCTCGCGGGTTACGCCACGTCCTCGCGCGGTGAACATTTGGTCTTTTCGTTTATCGGCAATAACCACAATCTAAAGGACAAAGCTGCAACAGACGTCATGGACGCGCTCACGGTGGCAATGGTCCAGGAATTGGGCTCTCGCCGGCCCAATGTTCGCAAATAGAAATCGGCGTGAGGTTTTTGTAGCGCCGGATTCCAGCCGGCTCTTTTGGCCCCCGGAACCATCGAACATATGGCGAAATATACCGCCGCAGTGCGCTAACATCATTACTTTGGGCTTCAGCGAAAGAAACGATCATGCCGCGTTCCGCTGCCGACATTCTGGAATTTTCACAACTGCGTGAAATCGTCCGCGGCTTCAGCACTTGTGCGCCCGGCCGCCGCGCCGTGGAAGCTCTGGCCTTCTCGCAAGAGCGCTCGAACCTTGATGCCGCGTTCGCGCTCATTCGTGAAGCGATGGAATGGCTGCGCGGAGGCAGCGATCTCGGCTTCGGCGCGCTTGCCGATCCCGAACCGTGGCTCGCGCGGCTCGGACCGGACGGCGCTGAAGTTGCGGCGTCATCTTCCGTCCTCACTCCCATCGAACTGCTGGACGCCGCTTCTCTGCTCGATACCACGCACTGGCTACGCGAATATTTCCGCGACGAACGGAAGACGTCCGCCGGACTTGCCTCGCTCGCGGAATCGCTCGCGGACTTCCGCCACCTTGCGACCGCCATTCGCCGCGCTGTTCTGCCGGATGGCACGATCAGCGACGACGCTTCTCCCGAGCTGCGCCGTATTCGCGGAACGCTCGTGCGCACGCGCGATTCCATCCAGAAATCGCTGCGCGAAATCCTTCGAGCTCGCGGAGCGGATTCCGCCGAAGACTACGTCACGCTCCGCAACGATCGTTACGTCATCCCAGTGCGCGCCGCCGATCGCCACCACTCGACCGTCCGCGACGGCATCGTCCACGGATCGAGCGCAACAGGCCAGACCATGTTCGTCGAGCCGCTTGCCGCCATCGAGTTGAATAACAAGCTCGTGCAGCTCGCCGAGGACGAATCCGTGGAGATCGCGCGCATCCTCGCGGCGCTAACCGAATTACTGCGCGGCAATGCCCCGGCCCTTAGGCACGCCGCCGATACGATTTCAAAGCTCGATTCACTTTTCGCCCGCGCGCGCTACGCCCGACAGTTCGATTGCGCCCTGCCCGTGTTCCGCGATTCTTCGCGGGAAAACGGCGTTCAAATGAAGCTGGATGCCGCGCGCCACCCTGTGCTCGAAGCCGCATTGCGGCGCGAAGGCGGGGGCGTAGTTCCGATGTCGCTTGCGATGGGGACGGGCGAAACCGTTCTCGTTATCAGCGGCCCGAACACCGGAGGAAAAACTGTCGCGCTGAAAACGGTCGGTCTCGCGGCGCTTGCCGCGCAATCCGGCATTCCCGTCATGGCGCAAGCAGCCGAGTTGCCTTTGTTCGATAACGTGCTGGCTGATATCGGAGACGAACAATCCATCGCCGCGAATCTTTCCACTTTCTCCGCGCACATGCTGAACCTGCGCGGCATGTTGGCCGCCGCGACAGAACATTCGCTCGTGTTGGTGGACGAACTCGGCACGGGCACCGCGCCCGAAGAAGGCGCCGCGCTCGCCGTCGCGCTGCTGGAGGAATTTCATGCGCGGCGGTGCCTTACACTTGCCACCACACATCACGATCGCCTGAAGGCTTACGCTTCCACAACGCCGGGGGTTTTGAACGCCGCGGTGGAATTTGACACAGTGAATCTCCGGCCCACCTACCGTTTGCTCGTCGGTGTCCCCGGGGGTTCGAGCGGCATCGCCATCGCCGAGCGGCTTGGTCTGCCCGAGTGCGTTCTCCAGCGTGCGCGCGCCGAAATGTCTCCCGCCGCGCACGAAGCCGCGGACCTGATTGCTTATCTGCACAGCGCGCGCGATGAAGTAGACAGCCTCCGCGCCGCGGTGCGTGAACAATCCGAGGAGATTGCACGCGAGCGCAAGCTGCTGCAAACAGGATGGGCCGAACGCCAGCGCAAACGCATTGCAGAGCTCGAGCAGAAATTCGCCGAAGCACTCAGGCAGCATGAAGCAGCCCTTACGCAAGCGCTTGAAACCATCAAGAATCGCGAGCTGCAATCGCAACTCACAAAACAGGCGCAGCGCTCCGCTACAAAAGCGCGCGCTGAAGCTCGCGAAGAGGCCAATGACGCGGTAGTGCAGCATCTTTCCGCATCACAGCAGGATTTGGGCGCTGCCATCATTCCTGTTGAGAAACCCCTGCAACCCGAGAGCCTCGTACCAGGCGTGAAAGTGCGCGTGCGCGGATTTCCCTCGCCGGTCGTGCTCCGTCGCATTGACGAACGTGGCGCAGAAGTGGAGGCTGGTCCGCTGCGCATGAAAATCGCGCGGGATGACATCATGAGCCTTGTCGCAAATACAGCAGCGCAGCATGCCGTACCCGCTGGTCGCGGCATCACCGTCCAATCTCAGCCGACCGATGAGCCTTCCGCCGCGGAAATCAACGTCATCGGATGCACGGTCGAAGAAGCCACGCGACGCGTGGACAAGTTTATTGACCAGGCTGCCGTCACCGGCAGACCCAGTGTGCGCATCATTCACGGACATGGGACGGGCGCACTGCGCCGCGGCCTGGCCGATTTCCTTTCCGCGCATCCGCTTGTGGGCCGCATCGCCGCCGAATCTCCAGAGCACGGCGGGGAGGCCATCACTTTGGTGGAGCTGAAGGATTGAAGTGTGTAAGAGCCTGGGTTCATAACCAACACGTGCGTAATAACACGGAGATTCCGATGCGTCATTTCTCTTTTACTGCTCGAATGGCCGAAGCCTTGGTTTTAGCGGCGATCATTTTCACGGCGCTTTGCCTCGCGACACCGGCACAGCAAGCAAGCCGGTCGTACGCGTTCCCGCACGGAGACTACGAGGTTGAACAATTCGCCGTCTCCGCAAGCGGAGAGGCAATTCTCTTCGTGTCCGCGCCCAACAAGGACGATGGCAACCGCGGCGTGTACTTATTCAACTTCAAGAGTGGCGTGGTCAAGAAAATTGCGACGGCCGCCAACCCCGCTGTATTTTCTGTTCCGGGGCCGCATTCCCTCGCGGCGTTGACGGATACGAGTCTTTACTTCGTCCAGGACGATGGCTCGGTTACGGCACTGATACAGATTCCTAATATCGGTGACACACTTGGATGGACTCACGACGGAAATAATTTTGTATTTGAGATGGATCGTCCCAAGGTGAACAAGGATTCTGACGCTTACAACGAATCAGGCTTCACCGCCATCGGAATTCTGGATGTGGCCACACAGAAAGTGCGGCCAATTTCCGTCAAGCTTCCCGCATACCATTTTCATGTGCTCCAATCGAATGACAAGATCTTCGTCACCGACAACAGCATGGACAGCGACAAGCCACTGATGGTCGATGTCTACGACGTGAAAGGAAAACACCTGGAGACCCGCACGGATCTCTACGGAATTGTATTTTCCCCCACGGGCAGATACTACTTGCCGTTTATTTTTGAGGCCGGACTGGCATTCAGAGTCCGTGACGGAAACACCAACCGGCCGGTTGTTTCTTTTCCCAATGACGGCACGGAGGAAGTCGCGGAACCGCGATGGAATCCCAAGGACGACACGTTGCTTCTCGTTCAGCATTTTGAAATAGACGACAAAGGCAATACAACTGCCAAGCGTCTGGATGTACTGGGCATGCCAAGCGGAAAAATTGTGAAGAGCTTTCCCTATGGGATTGCCCAGTGGTCGCCGGGCGGAAAATCGGTCGTTGTTTATCGCGACGGAAAATTTGTGTTTGAAGAGATCGCACCCTAGCCGTTGTAACATTTCTCTCTCATGGCGGAAGCCGGATCATTCGCGGATAAGGTGAAGCAGCAGGCGGACATCGTCCGCGTCATCGGCGAATATGTGTCTCTGCGCAAGAGCGGCCAGAATTTTGTAGGTCTGTGCCCATTCCATTCGGAAAAGTCGCCGTCGTTTGCCGTGCATCCGGTGAAACAGATCTACCATTGCTTTGGGTGCGGGGTCGGTGGCGACGTCTTCAAATTCGTCATGGAAGTGGACAAGCTCGCGTTTCCGGATGCCGTCCGCGCTGTAGCCGAAAAATGCGGCATCGCTGTGCCGCAGGCGCGCGAGCGAAGTCCCGAAGAGCGCCAGGCCAATCAGCAGCGCACGGCTCTAGTCGAAATGCACGCCAAGGCCGCGGCGTTTTTCGCGCGTCATCTGACCTCGACCCCCGAAGGAAAAGTCGCGCGCGCGTATTTGGCCGACCGCGGCCTGAATGATGAAGCTATCGCACGCTTCGGGCTCGGCTACGCGCCTTCGGGCGGCGACGCGCTAGTGCGCCAGCTCAAACAAAAATATCCGGAAAAGCTCATCGAGTCTTCGGGACTCGTCTCACGCGATGCAAACGGACGGCCTTTCGACCGCTTCCGGCGGCGCATCATGTTCCCCATCGCAAATGAGTCCGGCAAAATCGTGGCGTTTGGCGGGCGCTCGCTCGGCGATGACATGCCGAAATATCTGAACTCGTCCGAGACACCAATTTATTCCAAGAGCGCCCTGCTCTATCACCTGGATCGCGCCAAAGAACCGATACGCCGCGCCGGATTTGCCGTGCTCGTCGAAGGTTATATGGACACCATCGCCGTGGCGCTCGCGGGCGCGGGCAACGTGGTTGCAAGCTGCGGCACAAGCCTCACCGAGGCGCAGGTGAAACTTTTGTCGCGCTTCACCAAGCAAATCGTGGTGAATTACGATCCGGATAACGCAGGCCAGGCGGCCACGGAGCGCTCGCTCGCGCTGCTGCTCGAGCAGGATTTTGATACGCGAGTGCTGGCGCTGCCGTCCGTAGACGGCAAGCCCGCCGACCCGGATAGCTACATCCAGAAGAAAGGCGCTGACGCGTATCGCGATTTACTCGCGAAGGCGCCGCCATTTTTGGATTACCTCATCGGCCGCGCGCGGCTGATGGACTTGACTACCGCGCAGGGCAAATTGCGCGCCGTGAATTTTCTGATGCCGCACTTGCAGCGCATCGCGAACCCACTTCTGCGGTCGGAGTGGGCCACGCGCATTTCGCAGCAGTTGCGCGTGGAAGAGCCTGTGCTCCGCGAAGCGCTGCGCAAAGCGGCCGCCGAGCGCAAGGGAGAAGTGAAAACCAAGCCGGAGCTGCTCTCGCGTAGCGCACGGGACGCTGAGGTGCACTTGGTTCGGATGCTAATCGAAGCCGATGAATTCCGCGCACGTCTCGCGCAGGAACTGGCCACCGAAGGACTTTACGAGGGGCTCGAAACGGAACGTGTTATCTCGGCACTGCTGCCCTTATGCAGGGAGGGCAATCGCCCGGATGTATCACAGCTTGCCAACTCACTTGACGAACCCGACCGTCGGCTGCTCTTCAAGATTGCTTTTGATCCCGGCGTGCCTCCCGTGTGGGAGGAAACCGAGAGCAGCCTCGGTGCGTTGCGCCGCCGCCGCGCCGAACAAGAAATGGCCATGGTGCAAAAAGAAATTGAAACATTGTCCGGGCAGCCGGGCGCCACGGCCCCGCGCCTGAACGAATTGCTGGCGCGCAAACAGGAATTGCGCCAGCGGCTTGGCGACGCATAGGATTTTCCTTCTTGCGGTCTTCCCTAAGACGACACAGCGGCCGGCGTGGATGGAGGCGTTCCCGGCTCTCGTTTCGAAATAATGTTGTCGCCGAGAACGAGCACATCCATGCGCGTGCGCTGAAAACAGTTAATCGCTTCTTCCGGCTTGCAGACGATGGGTTCGTTGTCGTTGAACGAAGTGTTCAGGACCACCGGCACACCGGTCAGGTTGCCGAATTCCCGGATGAGACGCCAGTAACTCGGATTGACCGCGCGGCTGACGGTCTGCAGGCGGCCCGTGCCATCCACATGCGTGGGCGCTGGGATCTGTGCGCACTTTTCCGGCCGCACGGCGTAGGCGAAGGTCATAAACGGCGAAGGGTCGCTCCGAACGAAATACTCGCCGGTGGCTTCCTCCAGAATGGAAGGCGCAAACGGGCGAAACATCTCGCGGTGTTTGATGCGCTCATTCAAAATATTTTTCATTTCAGCGCGGCGCGGATCCACCACGATGCTGCGATTGCCCAGGGCGCGCGGGCCCCATTCGGCGCGTCCTTGAAACCATCCTACAATTTTTCCTTCAGAGATGTGCCGCGCCGTTTCCTTCGCCACCTGTTCTTCAGGCAGCGTGCGAACGTGATAATCCGAGCCCGCCAATGAGCTGTTCTCGATGGCAGCATGGATTTGTGAATCCGAAAAGCCGGGGCCCCAGTAGGCATGGTCCATGGCAAATTTGCGCGGCTGGCCAAGAATTTGGTGATGCACATAGAAGGCAGCGCCAACAGAAAGCCCCGCATCACCGGCCGCGGGCTGGACGTAAACACGTTTGAAGGGCGTTTCCTCGAATATCTTCCCATTGGCAACGCAATTGAAAGCTACTCCGCCCGCCAGGCATAGATCGCTCTGCCCGGTTTGTTTGTGGAGCTTGCGCAGCATTTCGAGATAGACCTCTTCCAGCCGCGTCTGCATTGTGGAGGCGAGATTGTAGTGGCGGGCCGAAAGTGGCTCGGCGGCCGGGCGCGTTGGTCCCAGCCGCTGTTCGAGATATTCCGAAAACATGCGCCCGAGTACCGGCGTCTTATCCGCCTCGCGCCAGCTCATTTCCGGTCCGGTGCGATGGTGTGTGAAGTAATCCAGGCCCAGGCGGAAACCATCACCGTTGTTGGTCTGCACGATCTTGCGGAACTCTTGAAGGAACTCCGGCTGTCCATATGCAGCCAAGCCCATCACTTTGTATTCGTCGCCAAATTTCCAGAAACCCATGTATTGCGTGAGCGCCGTGTAGTACATGCCCAACGAATGCGGAAACGCGATCGAGCCGTGCACACGCAACCGGGAGCCTTCACCGGTCGCCCACATGGTGCTGGCGAAATCGCCAAGCCCGTCAGCGGAAAGCGCGGCCGCGTTCTCAAAAGGCGAAACAAAAAACGTGCTCGCCAGGTGGGCTTGATGATGCTCGACTCTGTGAAATTTCGCGCGCAGGCTCTTGGGATCCAAATCAAAAGCTTGCCCCAGGGATTCAGGGATGCCCACAAACTGTTTGAGCACTTTCGCGCGCTCGCGGGCAAAGCTTGGCATCCTCATCGCGTAGAGGAGCTTTGTGCCGAGACGCGCCCACGGATTGCGAGGGATAGCGACGTGGTCCACTTCGCTTAGCTTCAGTCCTGCTGTTTCCAGGCAATAGCGGATGGCCGCCACGGGAAAGCCCGCGGCATATTTCACGCGGTTGAATCGCTCCTCTTCCACGGCGGCAACCAACTGGCCGTCACAAACGATGGCGGCGGAAGCGTTTCCATGGAACGCGTTGATTCCCAGGATATTCATCGTTTCGATTCTATACTGACTTTTGTTTTTTTCACGTGGGGCGCGAAGCGTGCGTTACGTGCCGGCGGCGGCCAGAAAATCTTCCTCGGGTTGCGCTTCCAGATGCTGGCGGCACCATTGGTTCAACACATAGAGGCTCCAGGGGCGCGACCAGTTCGTCTTGCAAGCCTCAAACGCGAGCCACACTGCTTGAACGGCGCTGGCATCGAGGTGTGGGGCAAGCGCGGGCGCCGGCTGGCCGAGTCCTGCGCGTACGCGTGCGCCGAGCGAACCGCGCAGCCAGTGTTCCCACGGAAACGTGAACGTGCGTTTGCGGTGGCTGACAATTTCCTCCGGCAGAAGCCCCCGAAGCGCTTCCACCAGCAAAGCTTTGTTGACGCCGCGCCGTTGCTTTGCTGCCGCGGGGAGGCGCGTGACAAATTCCACCAGGACGTGATCCAGCAGGGGCACACGCACTTCGAGAGAATTCGCCATGCTGACCGAATCCGTGTCGCGCAGCAGCGTATTCCCCATATACGAACGCGCTTCCAGGCAGGAGATTGCGCCGAAAGAATCCAGACCCGCGGCCTGACGGGCCGTTTCCGCCAGCCAATTTCGCCATGGGACATTCTCTCCGGCGGAAAGGGCCGCGCCGCGCAATGCTGATACATGATCCGGTGTATAAAGCGCGCGTGTGAAAAAATAAGGGTGTGGCAATGCGTCCGCATTGCGCCAAAGCGCGGCCAGCTTCCTGCCTGCATCGCCGCGTCCACCCGCTCGGCCGATAGCCCGTGCTGTCGCTCCACGGACGGCGCGCGGGAGCTTGCGTCCGAATGCGGCGAGACGCGCCACTCGCGGGCCAGACGAAAACGTCGCATAGCCACCAAAGATTTCGTCGCCACCAAGACCGGAAAGCGCAACCTTCAACCCTGCCCGTCGCGCCGACCACGACACGAAAAAAGTATTGATGCCATCCATGCTTGGCTGATCGAGCGATGCCACGGCTTCGTCGAGATGCTGCAGCATTTCAGCGCCGTCCAGCATCAGTTCTTCGTGCTGCGTGCCAAAGCGACGGGCTGTGGCACGCGCCGGCCCCGCTTCGCTGAATTCCTGTTCGGGGAAAATCACCGTGAACGTGAGCAAGCCGGGTTTTACAGCGCTCGCGAGCGCGACAATCGCCGTGGAATCGAGCCCGCTACTCAAGAAAACGCCGAGCGGCACGTCCGCGATCAAATGGCCGCTCACAGTTTCTTCCAGCAGCGGCCGCAGCCGTTGCGCCGCTGCTTCCAACGTTACAGGCATGTCCTGCGGTTTATACGCCGCAGCCTCGCCAAACGACCAGTAAGCTTCAGGTGCAGCTCGATGTACGGGCCCTTTAGCGGCAACGCTTAGCCGGTGGCCCGGCGGCATAGAAAACACGTTGTCCACCAGCGTCATCGGTTCGCATACGGAGCCGAAAAGCAAATACGAATCGAGAGCGCCGGGGGAAATTTTGCGAGGCGCGTATCCGCTGGCGAGCAGGGCGCGTACTTCGGAAGCAAAAATTAGCGCTCCGCCAATCACAGTGTAATAAAGCGGCTTGATGCCCAGCCTGTCCCGGGCCAACAACACTCTTGGTGTGACGATTGGACCGCCGCGCATGTCCAATAAAGCAAATGCAAACATGCCGCGCAGGTGCTCGACGCATGCGGCGCCCCACTGCTCGTACCCGTGAACGATGACTTCCGTATCGGAATGAGTTCGGAATCTGTGGCCCGCGGATTCGAGTTCGGCACGAAGTTGCGGGAAATTGTAGATTTCGCCGTTGAAGACGATCGCGACATCGCTACTCTCATTGAAAACAGGCTGGTGGCCGCCTGGCAGGTCAATAATGCTCAGCCTGCGCATGCCAAATGCCACGCGCGGAGCGGCGGGAGGAGCAATCAGGAAACCATCTTCATCGGGACCACGATGAAAAATCGAAGCCGTCATCCGCCTGACGGCGTGCGCGGATTCCTCCGCGTTTTCCATTCCGATGATGCCGCAGATGCCGCACATTCGTTAGCGCGAGTATCCTAGTAGAATAATGTTTCTTCAGCGCGACTTATTAGAATTTTGAAGGACGCGCTCATACATTTTTTCCTGCGTGCCCAGAAGTTCAGCCCAGCTTAGCTGTGCAGCAACGCGAGGACAAGCAGCCCGGAAGCGATCGTAGAGCGCAGTATCACTCAAGAGTTGCCGCAGCGCATCGGCGAGCGCCGGGCCTTCCCGGAGAACCACCAATCCTGCCTGCCCCGCCACAAACTCTTGAATGCCGCAGCGGTCGCTGATGATCACGGGCATACCGCACGCAATCGCTTCTGCCACGCTGTTCGCGAAATTTTCGTAGCGGGAAGGCAGCACGAAGATGTGTCCATCCACCAGCGCCGATTTTTTTTGATCGCCGTAAAGAGGCCCGGTGAATATCGTCCGGCCCTCGATGCGTTTTTCACGCGCCGACTCGCGCAATTTGGCCACGTAGCCGGATTCGCCTTCCGGTCCCGCGATCACCAAGCGGCCACGTTCCGGACAAGCCTGGGCAAATGCTTCAATCAGCAAATCCGCGCCCTTTCGTGGAATGATGCGCCCCAGGAAGAGCACAATCGGCTCGTCAGGAGGCAACGCCCATTCGCTCCGGAAGGCTCCAGGAGCAGGAAGCGTGACAAATTCTTTCAAATCCACGCCGTTGTAGCGCAGGGAGATGCGGTCGCGCGGAAAGCCGTCAGCGATTAACTCTCCTTCCTCCTGCCGCGAAGTGGCAATCAATAAAGAAGCATGCTTGAGCAATTTCTTGCCGAAAATCACATGCCAGATGCGCTTAAGGCGGAGACTGCGGTCAATGGGCCGAGTCATTCCCAACGGTTCGATCACATAGGGGATGCCGCTTCGAAAGCAGTGATGAGCGACGACCGGCCCCAGAAGGTCATATAGCCCATAAATGTGGACGATGTCGAATTCGCGCAAACGTTTCTTACAAAAATCGAACAACCCGGAATTGAAAGTCATGGCGCGATGAGTAGCGAACGGCCGCAGGTACGTTACTTCAACACCGCCAAGATTCACTTTCCGGGCGGCAAAAGGCCGGCCATACCACGACGTCAAGACCGTTACTTGATGGCCGCGTTGCGCCAATCCTTCCGCAATCGAGCGCACCTTCACGGTCGGTCCGCCCCGCTCAAGAAACGGATAGTACGTCTGCGTGACATGCAGGATTCGCATCAAATTCACGGCTTCGCCGGCCGCACCTCCAGAATCTGTACCATTACCTGCGTCTTGTTACCCTCGATTCGAAATCCTTCGAAATCTTCAGTCTGCGCAGAAGCAACCAGTTGAAACATACCCTGAGTTTGCAATTCCTCCAAAGAACGTCTCAAAGGAAGAGGATACTCGCCCGTTTTCACAATCCAACGCACGCCTGATTGACGCAGCCAATCGAGAACCGCGCCGGCCGTCTGAAGCTTTCCGGGATCTACTTGCCAGCTATATTGGGGATCCCCCTGCAAGTAGTTTACGCGGAGATAGTAGACGTATCGCAAGAAAACTAAGGCGGTGCCGGGCTGGCCCGCCAGAGAGTGATTAATAAACGAAACTTCTTGGTAGTTCGGTGAGACCCGCGCCAGAAAATGCTCGCGGGATTCCAGCCCGATGCTAACGGGTAGAAAAGTTCTGGCGTAAACACCGTAAGAAACCGCGCCAAACAATAGGAAAACTGAGATGGAAGCCCAGCACGCGGTTCGTAGTAACCGTGGGCCTACTCTTGAAGCGGATTCCGCTCCTGCAAATGCCATCGCCAGCGCGATGGCAAAAACAGGCAGCAGGAACCTGGCCATTTGAGGCGGGTCAATGCTGGAAAGGAACATTCCCGCCCAAACGCACGCTGCTATGCGGAAAAGCGGTGTTGGCCGGTAGGCCAGAATGAGCAGCGGCGCAAAAGCCAATACGAGCGGACCGAAATAATGTCCAGCGCCATATTTTTGTCCCTGAAGAACAAGAAGTACCGGATATGCCGCCCACGATATGACACTACCGTGACTAGCAATAGGACGCGTATCTGCCAAGACTGCGGCGAGCGCGTAAGGGTTGACATTATGCGGAGTCAGCGAGCGGGTCAAAAAAGGGAAAAACGGATCGCCGGTCCACCAGAAATTGCGGAGTAAAGATCCAGCCCCAGCCAGAAGCGCGGCAAAGGCGCTCGCGACGCTCATAAGGAGAGATCGAGTCTCCACAAGCAGCACAAGTGTGAGGGCTGCGGGGATCGCCCAGGCGGTGAACTTTGAGCCCGCAGCCGCGCCAGCAAAGAATCCCGCCAATACTGCCAGGCCCCTGGATCGTATCGGGATGCAGCGGGCCGCGGCGAGAGTTGCCAGCGTTGTATAAAATACCATCCATATGTCCGGTGCGCCGGCTACCGTCATTTGCCAGAAAACGATCGGCGAGAGCAGAAACGAGAGAGTTACAACAAGGCTCCATTCGAAGGACATCCATTCCCGGGCAAGAACGTAGAGAGTGCTTGTGGCGAGCACCCCTCCCAAAAAGATTAGCCCCATTGCGATGTGTTCCGAGCCAAGCGTTAGACCGAGAAGAATCAACATGTGCGCCTGGCCAACCGCGAAGGAGAGCGTGGTGCCATATAGAGGCGCGAAGCCGTGGTGCAGCCAGAAAGAGGGGACGGCGAAATGATAATGCAAGGCGTCGGAACCGGTCAGCGGGGCCATTGCAATCAGCCCATCCAGAAGCAGCAAGACTAGAATAGCCAAAACACAAGCGGACGTTCGCCGCGACTTCCTGACCCGCGCGGCAAAAACAAGGGCGGAATTTCCAAGTTCGCCGATGAGCGCCCAACGTCGCCCCCCGGCAACAGCCATGGCCAGAAGCAGAATCACGAAAATGTCGCGCTGCAGTAACCCAATCGCAGCCAGGGCAAGAACCATCACTTGCAAGGCTACGAATGAAATACCGGCGGCGAATAAGGCCTGTTCCAGAGGATTTGCAGCGCGCAATCCCAGCAGTTGGAGCACTCGGGCGCCAAAGGCAATAGCTAGAAGACAAAGCAGCAATACCGCGGCCAGACAACCGAAGGTGGTCAAAAGGGCCATAGACGAAGCAGGGCCCGGACCTTGGGTTCAAGCTGTGCCCAGAATTGGAAGTAGTAAAGCGAATTGATTGCAATGATCCAAAGAATAAGAACCCAGTGCAGGGGGCGGAGCCGGGCGGGCTTTGTTGTTTGGCGCAATCTGGATTCTACACATCCTATCCAGATTGTAATATACAAGTAATATATTAAGATAAGTATCTATCTCTTTTTTATTTCACCGGTTACGGCTTCGCGGCATGCGCGGCACGATTGGCGTCTGCGCTCGCGAGCTTCTTTCTCCAGAATTCCATGGTGAGGCGCAGACCTTCGTCCAGGCTGACTTTCGGCTTCCAGCCCAAGACCGAGTTTGCCTTGCTCGCATCTCCGTAGAGCACCTGAATATCGAGTGGGCGGCGCGGAATCGTGTCCCAAAGGATTTGCTCACGGAAGCCGGTCATCGCGCGCATTTTTTCAGCAAGATCCCGGACCGTGATCTTGTCGCCGGTCGCGAAATTGAATGCTTGCCCGATAGCCTTGGGATGGTTGAAGCAGGTCAAATAAGCGTTCACATGATCGTCCACGTAGAGCAGGTCGCGCTCGGGGGTCGGATCGCCAAGCTTTACAGTATCGCCGCGAAGCATCTGCACGAGCATGCGCTCCACCAGGAAATGCGTATTGTCCCTCCTACCATAGGTGTTGAACGGCCGCAAAATCGTGGCCGGGAACTTATAAGCATCAAACATGTAGAGAACATATTTTTCAGCGGCGTGCTTGCTCACTGAATAGGGACTGTTCGGCGACTGAGGAGTGTCTTCAAACTTCGGCACGGGGCCGTTTCCGTAGGTTTCCGAGGTGGAAGCGAACAGGAATTGCCTAAAATGAGGCACTTCGCGCAAACAGGATTCCGCGAGATTCATCGTGCCGATCATATTCGTTTCCAGGACTTCGTTCGGATGATCGTAGCTGTAGGAAACGGGGCTGATGGCGGCAAGATGAAAAACAGTTTCAGGTTGCACTTCGCGGATCGCCGCCCGCACAGCGAAGTGGTCGCGCAGGTCGCAGAAAACAGCCTTCACTCCATGATCCGCGCCCAGCACGTAGCGTCCCGTGACGTATCGCTGGAGTGAGTAAAGATCATGGCCTCCCTGTTCCACCAGCCGTTCAAGCAAACGGCCACCGATAAATCCCGTGGCTCCCGTGACTAGAATTCGCATGCTTTCAAGCCCCCGTTCCGTGGATTAAGGATTGCTCGCGCAGTATTTCGCGCAAACGCCGGCAAAACATCTCATAACTGAATTGCTCCTGCACCCATTCACGGGCGGCGTGGCCCATTTGCCGCGCACGATCCGGATGCTGAAGCAGTTCAATCAATGCTCCAGCAACTTCTTCGGGCTTCACCGGATCCACCAGCAGGCCGTGCTCGCCAGAGCGAATGAATTCGGCAGGGGCGCCTGCGTTCGGTCCCACCACTGGTTTGCCGTGAGCCATGGCTTCCAGAAAGACAATGCCAAACCCTTCACCTTGTGGCGAGTGCGCATCGAGTACCGTGCGCGCGGGAAGAGCAAAGACGCGGCAGCTATCATAACAGGCTTGCAATTCATTGCCAGAAACTACGCCCTTAAAAAACACAGAACCGGTCAGCCCCATATCTCTCGTTCGCGCCTCGAGTCTTGGCCGGTCATTCCCGTCCCCAACGATAATGTACTGCGCGTTGGGAATTTGGCGGAGCACGATGGGCCACGCATCCAGCATTACGTCATGGCCCTTATATCTTTCTGATGCCGCGAGCCGCCCCACAGTCAAGACCACAGCTTGTTGTGAATCGACATGACCTTGCGCCAGCGGCGTTTCTTTCGAGGGCTGAATGCCGGAAAATGCCGGCGCCAGCAACGAAGTGCTGGGTTCACCTAAGGCATGACGCGATCTAGCCGCTTCGAGCGTGAAGCGGCTGTTGGCCAAAAGCCGTTGAGTTCCACGAAGCGCACGAAGCTTTGACGGTGATAATTCGCCCCATACTTCAATGCCGTGCAGCGTTACCCAATAGGGCGTCCCCGTAAGGCGCTGGATGATTCTGGCTGCCGGCGCAACTCCTATATGCATACACAGTACAAGCTGCGGACGCCAGCGAACGGCCATCGTCACTGCGGCTAAAAGAAAACGCAGCTTCACGCTGGGGCGAAGCGCGGCAGGTGCGTCCCGTCGAGATTCCGGCTCGCCGGAAACGGCAAGCATTCGAACACCTTTGTCACCCAGGATATCCCCAAGCGCGAGGACAAGCGTCGCCGTGTAGCGTTGGATGCCGCCCGTAGCTCCCATTGGCGGCGCCAGAACAAGTACCTTCATCCGGCCACGGCGTCCTGCAAGGCCGGTCGTAAAGACCGGAATTTTTCCTTCCACCGTAAAATCGGACGCTCAAAGAAACGCCAGGAAAGCGACGCAACAAGATAGACGGCGCCAAATCCAGTCAAGACCATCAGCAATTGAAGGCCGAAGGAAGGGGACGAAGCTCCCAAAATACGCCGGGCGGCGTAACTGATAACCATGAAAATCGGCACGTGAATCAGGTAAATGCCATAACTGATCTTTCCCGTGTACCTGAGCCAACTCTGATCCAGGGCCTTCCCCAAGGACGAGGATACTGGATTTGCCGTCAGCGCGAGGGCAAGCAACCCGGCAAACGCGGATGCGACGAACGGATAACTGAGGATCAAACTCTGCACCCCCCAGTCAACAAGCGCCAGCAAGACACCTCCGGAGCCGATCAGTAAGGCGATCCATGCTCCTCTGCTCCACCGCTGCAGATTGCACCTTCGTGAGCGCAGCCACAATGCCGCGAGACCGCCGGCAGCCAGTGGTTCCAGGCGGCACAGCGTGAAGGTGTGCATGAATTCAAGCGAAGCGCCATGGAAATAGCCGCCGACGCGCAGACAAAAAGAAAACAGAATCATGCCCATCAGCCAATTTCGTAACGCCTTGCGGCCAAGGAAAAAAACAAACAGCGCCCAGATCATGTAGTACTGCTCCTCAACCGCCAGCGACCATGTCGGTTGCAAGGGAGTGGAGTGCGGAAAATGGAAGAAGAGGTTCTGGGTATAAGTAACGTAGTACGCCCAAGTTTTCACGTCCGTGCCGAATGCTTGCGGTGAAAAGAATAATGGCAACAATCCGAAAAAAACGGCGAGCACAGCGTAATAGAGGGGCCAAATCCGAAGAGCCCGCCGGGCATAGAAGTTTTTGAAGTACCCGGCCAATTCCCTGGAATCCAGCAGGATCCCCGTAATCAGGAACCCGGAAAGAACAAAGAAAAGATCCACCCCCATACGGCCATATGTGAAAACCGCCGAAAATCTTACTTCCGGCATGTACGTCAGATGCGCCAGAAGCACGGCAAGAATGGCCAAGCCGCGCAGCCCATCGAACTGCGGAATATAACCCGCGCGCCGCACGCCTGTCTTGGCTTCCTCGTTCACTGACCGCTCCCGCCCTCTATGATGGAATCCAGTACCACTCTCAACTGCTGCGCGTTCCGTTCCCAGGTATATTTTCCCGCCGTTCGGCTGGCGTTCTCACCCAACAATCGGCGCCACTCCGCGTCTTGTGAAAGCCGTTGCAGCCATTCAGCGAGCTTCTGGAAGTCAGCTGGATCTTCCAGAATTAAACCGTCTTCGCCGTGATGAATGATCTCGCTCACGCCCGCGGCGCGGCTGACAATCACGGCAATACCGCAAGACATCGCTTCGGCCGGCGGCATCGAGAACGTGTCTTCCAGAGATGGCCCCGCGTATGCATCGGCCGCGGCATAGTAGAATTCCACATCCGGCCGCGGTGGCAGAAACTGAACCTGGGCTGCCAGGCCGAGACGGATGAGCTGTTCCTGGTAGACCACGGAAGAATCCTGCCCAACAACAAGAACTCGAAGCAATGGGTTTCGAAGCGTAGCCACCGCTTCTAAAAGGCAACGCAGGCCTTTTATCCTCCAATCGTTGCCGATCAAGAGAACAGCAAAGTTTTCATCAGAAAGCCCCAACGCCGCCCGCGCGCCTTTGCGGAGCCCCTGCCGCCGGCCCGGGGCGAACTTGACCGAATCCACGCCATGATACGCTACGCTCAGACGATCGTGCCGCCCGAATCGGTCCTGGATGTCCTGGGCTCCTGTTTGAGAGACGGCGACAAGCGTAATATCCTCTTGGTTATACAACCTGTCTTCCAGCGATTCAATAAGGCGATAGTAAATTCGCCGGTGAAGCATCAGTGGCCACGCCTTTAACGGATTACGCTTCAAGCTGAGCCCATCGCCTAATTGCGCGCGCACCTTGCTGAATAAAACATGGACGCTCACCAGATCCGCGTCCAGGCAATTCACGCCGGCTGAATAAACCACGTCGGGCGCGAGTCCTCTGAACCTCCTGTCCCGCCAACGGCAGAACCAATTCGCGAACAGCCACCAGACATACCGAAACAGATGCGGACCGCGTGGCATTGGCACCCGGTGCCACGTGATTTTACCCAGGTCAATATCCTCGACGCGGGAGCTATAAAGATGGATTTCGTAGTCGCCTGCGAGGCGCTCGATCTGTTCCGCCAGACATCGCTCGGTTCCATGGCGCTTATCCACGAATGGCGACAGAACCGCCACCCTCGGCTTATGGACTGGCTTGGGCATGGCTGACGGCAGCGGCGGCGGCCTGTTGTTCCGCCAATAGGCCCGGCAAACGGAAAAGCATTCCAATCGTGAGCCAGAGATAGGCGCACGTCATATAGTTCTGGTAGCCGTTCAACCCGTAAAACGTGAAAGGACCCAGCAGCATGAATGCGAACCAGAATATCGCGAAGCCAATGGGGAATAAGGGCGTTCGCTTCAGCTTTCGAACTACCTTCCACGCGGCGATCAACAGGCTGACCGTCCAAGCCGTCCATAAAAACGGTCCGATGATGCCGAATTCCAAAATGAGCGTTCCGTAACCGGTCTCCGCGCCTACCGGGAGCATGGGCGCTCCCGTCAACTTATACACATATTGAGCGCCGAGAGACGATATGCCTATGCCGTTGCCCCATTGCCAATTCGGCTGCTCAAATACGGATTCAATGTTTTTTTCGGGGTATTCCCACGCGCGATAGCCCAACTCGGATGCCGAACTCGTAGGTGACAGTGTTTCCGTATAAAGCGCCCAGCGGGCCTTGACCTCATCCGGAAAAAACGTGGCAGCGGCAAAGATTCCAATCGCTGCTACAACTGCAATCACGGCGATCGCTTTGCCCAGCCGGGAAACTTGCCGCTGGCGCCACGGTCCTCCCCACAAAAGAGCCAAACTCAACGCAATCGCGCTCACAATCATCTGAACGAAGGTTCCGCGAAAGCCGCCCATAACCGTGGCAAGCACGATGACTCCTACCGCGCAAAAGGCAACCGTACGTCCCCGCTTGGAGCGCATCATCAGATAACCCGCCGTGCCAAACGCAAGAATAAACATCAACACAAGAAAAAGTTCGAATCGGCCGTCGCTGACGAACACGGATGACGGACGCAAACTCCGGAGGTGTGTTAGAGGCGACTCCTTAACGTCATGCGACAGCATGTATAGCTCAGGGGCTATATCCTTGGGGGTCAAAAAATCCGCTCCGCCAAAGGTTTGTATCACTCCTAATCCAGCCACGAATATTGCGATCCACATATTCAACATTAAAAGTTTATGCAGATCCGCTTCAGAGCGGAGAATCGCATAGCCCGCAAACATCAGGGGAACGTAGTAAAAATAGGTCTTAATGCCCAAAAGCCCGTAAAAAATGCTGGGGGAATTCGGATTGAATATCTGAGCAACGCTCACCCAGAAGAAAATAGCCAGCCAGAAAAGGAACGGCGGCCGAAAAGTCAAAAATTGGCCACGGCGTCTGGCAATCAGCATGGAAACATAGGCCATGCCGATGATGATGTCCTTCCCAAAAAACATGAACAAGCTATTGCCGGCGTACTTGCGGATCAGATCCTCAAAAACCAGCCAGACGAGGAAAATAAAAACCCCGTTGCGCCAGTCCCTCAAAATAACCATCGCAATTCCAACGCTCACACAAGCAACGGCGAACAAGATCATATACAGGGAATTTTCAGAAATGATCCAACCGGAGAGCGTCCACGTTAGCAAAAACAGGCCGGCCATAAGCGCTACAGCGCGCAGTGTTTTGGACTCGAAGATTTCAGACTGGGCGTTTAGCATTGGGTTACGCGCTTCGAAGTTCTTCTCTCGTGGAACGGGCGTCGAAGCAAGAGCAGCGTCGCCAGGAAGGCAGTCTCTTCAAATTACAGCCCGAATGCCCGTACCGATCAGATCGCGACGGCCCCCCGCAGGGACACATTTTCGCACGAACAGAGTGCCAATGAACGGATAATTGCGATAGCATCGCAAAAGTTGAAGTACCCGGCGGTTTACTTACACCATGGTCACGGCAATTGGTATCGGTTCCACCGTTTCTACTGTTCACTCGACTGTTCAGGCGAAAAAATCTCATATTCCCGAACTTGACGGCCTTCGCGGAATGGCCATCGTGTCGGTTCTGCTTTATAACTACTTCAGTCTAGTACCCGGGAAACATATACCATGGCTGCAAGGCACTTTTGCGATGAGTTGGTCCGGCGTGGATTTGTTCTTTGTACTCTCAGGCTTCCTGATTGGCGGTATTTTACTAGACGCCAGGGAATCGCCGAATTATTTCAAGACCTTCTATGGGCGAAGGGTGTTCAGAATCATGCCCTTGTATTACGTCTGGATCGGCATCTATTTCGCGATTGCGGCATTCCTCGGAAATCCGGAGACCTGGTGTTCGGTCCCCATCTACATACTATTTCTGCAGAATTCCACGAAGATTAACCATGGGGACTTAGGAACGGCGTGGCTCAGCCCTCTTTGGTCGCTGGCTGTTGAGGAGCAGTTCTACCTGGTCATTCCTCTCGCGATTCGTTTTCTGGATCGGCGCAGGCTCGTATCGGTCCTGTGTCTCGCCATCGTTACAGCGCCTGTCTCCCGCGTTCTCTTGCACCTCCATTTACGTGGGCACCCGGCGGCACAGAACATGCTGACCATTTGCCGCGCGGACGCGCTCGCCATGGGCGTATTGCTGGCGGTCGGCTGGAGAAATGAACTGTGGAGGGCGAGGTTTTACCGCTACCAGAGTTCGATCAGCGGAGTCGTTCTCCTCCTGCTGGGCGCCTTTCTTTATTTGTCGATCTGGCAACCGTCGCAATATTCCCTGACGATGGCCGCATGGGGTTTTTCAGCTGTGGATGCGTTCTTTGCCGGACTCCTGGCGACCGCGCTCATGGTCTCCGGGGGAACCTGGGCCGCGGTTTGCCGATGGTCGTTCCTTGCTAACGTGGGACGCATTTCGTATTGTCTTTACGTGATCCATCAGGTGGTTAACCTGGCGTGTCACGAAATTCTGCTGCATGCTCTCCCACAAGCCAATAGCTGGAGAACGGTTGGAGTCGCGGCGCTCGCGGCGCTGCTGGCATACGGCCTGGCAACTCTGTCCTGGAAATTCTTTGAGCATCCACTACTGCGTCGCGGACATGCATTCAAGTATTGAAGGTTACGCCGTCTAAACTGCGCGAGCGCGCCGGCACTTCGTTTCTAAAGTTCTATTGCGATATGCTCGCTGCTTCTTCTCGCCACGATTCTGGTTACAGTTTTCTTGAAGATCGCTTCTCTCGATATCGGCTGTCCGTCCACGCCGAAAACGGCATAGCCCATCCGGGCAAGTTCATCAAGGGCTTCGTTACGGTCGCCACCGCCCAAGGCCACAATCTCATTGTGCAATTCCACGAAGAGCATGGGCGAAGAACCGCTTAGCGTGGCTCTGGCGCCACGCAAGACCGCAGCTTCGTATCCCTCAACATCAATCTTGATATGAGTCGGCATGCCATATTCCTGGGTCAGTTGGTCTATCGTTATGGCCTGCAAACGAGTTAACTCGCTGCTGCGCCGGCCTCGAGAAATTATGAAATAGCCATCCGAAAGTACTCCTGTTGCCAGCATGTCAATTTCGCCAGCGGTGTCGCTGGCCGCCGCACGAATAGTCTTTATGGAACTCGCGCAATGGTTCAGTTTTGCCTGTGTCTCAATCATGTGAATGGCTGCTGGGGAAGGATCCACGGCAACAGCTCTTCCATCATAGTGCGCTGCAGCAAGGCTGAAAAAGCCAAAGTGCGCGCCGAGATCGAAAAGAATCATTCCCGGTTTGCAGTGTGAGAGGAAACTTTGAAATTCCGCGGCTTGGTCCGGATCTAGGACCTGGGCCTGATATCCCGTTTTATACGCCCTGGGATGACAAATCATGGGCCAGTCAGATTGAAGCCGCAGCGTTTTCGTTGTACCCAGAGCAAAGCTACTCGAATCCCAAAGCCACTCTAACGATCTTGACGGCGAGCGCAGCCAATTCCTCATTGACCTCGGCACGGTCGCGCGAATCACCGCCTTCAGGGTGTCTGTATTCATTCGCGGGCTCCTTCCGACGTCCCTCCGCTGACCAACCCTTCGAACATCTTGTGGCATCTTTTGGCCATGCGTTCCTGCGGAAATAATGCCGCAGCCCTTTTCATTGATGCTTTTTGACCCGTTCTATCGGACGAATGGGTTCTTTGTGCACGCGCGCAGATCAAGTAAGGCATGAACATTTTCCCTTGGAATGGCAAGGACGCCGTCGTTGAACGAGAACGTTTGATATTCCGCGGACTGCAAAAGTTGTACGACATCTTGGGGCGTATGATGATCACGGCTGAGGCAAACAGAATTTAACTCGGCGGCAATGATCGGACGAAGATCATGCAGTATGCGCGCGGCCCCTTGCAAAGCCCTGTATTCCCCGCCTTCGACGTCCATTTTTATAAAGTGTGCGGAGGAAATACCCTCGCGCAGCATCGAATCGTCTAAGCTGATTAATGGAACATCCACCGCATGAGTGAGATCGTTATCACTTAACAATGATCCCCAGCCCAGCTCACGCTCGTTGAAGTGGATCGTCGCCGCGCCCGTGGTGTCTCCAACCGCACACGGATATGCATGAGACCAAGGAAAACTGGAAAGATTTCGCTGAAGCCGGGCAAAACACTCTGGAGTGGGCTCGAAGGCATGAACACTTCCTTCGCTTCCCACGAGTCCCGCGGCGATTGCGGAGAAATACCCAATGTTCGCGCCTACATCGAGAACGGTCATGCCCGGCTTGAGAGCACTCTTGAACAAAGCAACGAGATCGCGCTCATAGGCCCCAGCCCACATCCAACGCTCAATTCTTTGGCCTGGATTAAGAAAGACTGTTACGTCACGAAGGGGATGACATTCCAGCTCGTCAGGTCTATGGCTTTGGAGAATTATATCGGCCAGCCGGCCCTTTCCCCGAATCGGCAAGAATTCCAGAATTCTCTGGAAAGCGTTCAAACATCGCATCGAGGCAGTCATCGCACCGCACCACGCATCATCTCTCCGCCTTCTCGGCATCTGTCTTGCGAGTGAGGCTTCGGAAGACCCGAGAATGCTCTTCCACCATGCGGTCTTCTCCAAAACATTTCAGAGCCCTTTCGCGCGCCTTCCGCCGCAATCCTGCCGCGCTTTGCGTTGAACGCGCTAGGGTGGCAAGCCGTGCGGCCAGTTCGCGGCCGTCTCCGATGGGAAACACCATTCCCGCGTCGCCAATCACTTCGCGCAGCGCTCCGATGTCGGAGGCCACCACCGGGCAACCGCGAAACATGCTTTCCAATGCGACCAGTCCGAAGACTTCTCCACCAATGGACGGCATAACTGTAGCGGTCGCGCGCTCCATTTCCTGAGATGTCCGCGCGTCCGTCACTTTTCCCAAAAACTCCGTGCAATCCGCAAGGCCCGCGGATTCCACGCGCGCGGTGAGCGCGGCGCGTTCAGGACCATCACCCGCGATGCGAAGTTGGAAAGGAATCCTATCGTTACGCAGGTGACTCACAGCTTCGATTAGTATTTGCACGCCTTTCGTAGGGACGAGACGCCCCAAGAAGAAAAAGACGGGCGGCGTTCGCTCTAGTCCGTCCCGCGGCTCAGAGGCCGCCGCCAAGCCGTGAAGAATCGTCTGCATCCGCGGCAGTCCCAGTTGTGTTCCGAGCCACATTGTCGGAGTGATGTTGATCCGCGCTTTTCGCGCCAGCCAACGCCGCACAAAAGTGAGCAACCACATTCGCAAGCTGACCAGCCGCCCTTCGGACGCATTGCAGCGGACGCATTTGCCGTGCCTGCCGGCCATGAAGTGTCCGGGGCACGCGGCGCTTTCCGGATTCTGAACCAATTGTCCGTTCGGGCAGATGGTTTGAAATCCGTGGTGTTCCACAACCCACGGCTTTCCAAGAAGCCGTGCAAGAAACATGGGAAGCAGAGCGGGGCCGGCAATATGAATCACATCCGCTTCGCGAATGAGCCGTAGCAGCCTCATGAACCCAGGTTGCCGGATTACAACGAACGGCAGCGCAGCGTCATCGTGATTTCCGCGCGGCGCCGGCGTGGCGACCGTGACCTGAAATTCGGCGCCATTCCGAAGGCGCGCCAGTCCGCCGGCGAGCGACATTACGATAGTCTCCACTCCGCCGATGTTCGGTGCGAAGGAGTGGGAGTAAATTAACAGCTTCACTTATCACCTTTGCGCAGCACTCCCACGCCGCGAATGATGCGCGCCTCGGGGGCGTGGACGCGAGTGGAAAACTCGTTGAACGCGGGGTTCCAAAGGGCATCGTCAGCAATAAGGATTCCGCCCGGCCGCAGATGCGGGAATGCCTGCTCGAACTCAAACATCATGTGATCGTAGGTGTGCAGACTATCGTGAATAAAAATGTCGAGCGGAGCGAGTTCTCGAGCGAGCGGTGCAAGCAGAGTGCGTGAATCTCCGATGTGCAGCTTCCAGCGATCCCGAAGCCAATCGGGCGCCACCCAACCCGGCGCGCGTCCTGGAGGAAGATACGCCGTGTCACCCAGTCCGATGGAATACACTTTTCCCCGTCCGTTTTCTTTCAGAGCAAGCAATAGATAGGACGTGGAAACGCCGTTCGCAACCCCCGTCTCCAAAATGACTTCAGGCTTAACAGCGCGGGCCAACGCATACTGAAGCACGACCTTTTTCGCGTAAAAGTCCGCGCTGACCACCCGGGCTTCACGAAAAGCCTTCTCGGATTGCCGGAGATGCTCATGAAACAGGGCGTTTTGGAATGGCTCCTCAAGATACCCGCGTATTTCCGTCACGCTGGATCCCGAAGCGGCCGCAAGAAACCTTTCGTCGGTGGCGAGGATTTCGCGCACAAGAGACCTTGCGGCGTAGCCGGGATTCCGCAGAGCGAAGGCCATCCGCTGCGAAAAATTTACGAAGAGCCTCTTCATGAGTTACCTTGCTTGTCTCTACCTTTAACCACGATGGCCCGGCCCACGGCATCGATCACAGCTTGTATATTCTCGCGCGGCGACCAGGTCTTCATCCGGCTCTGGGATGCTTCTCCCATGCGCTGGAGGAGTTCTTTATTTCCCATTGCGGATCGCAGCAGCGCGGCCAACGCAGCCACGTCCCCGCACGGAAACACAAATCCGTTTTCAGGGCGAACCAAGTCTGGGCCGGCGCCGACGCGATCGCTCACCGCGACCGCGCAACCGCATAGCATAGCCTCATTTACCACCACGCCGAACGGTTCATACTCCGACGGCAAAACAAAAAGGTCCGATGCGCGATATACCGAAGGTAACTGCGATTGGTTCATGAAGCCGAGAAACCGGACGCGGTCAGCCACTGCAAGCTTCACCGCTTCGCTCTTCAATTCGTCACGCAATAGCCCATCGCCCGCATAAATCAGGAAGCAATCCGGAGAGTTCATTTTCGCAAATGCTTGCAGCAAATCCAGCGGGCGCTTCCACGGTTGAAGTTTGGCGCAAAAAAGCACCACGGTGGCGCCTCGCGGCACATGCCACTCGTCCCGCACGTTGCCGCGATCGACCCGCGCCGCCTGTTCTCGCCACCTATCGTTATCTACGACGTAGGGAGTGAGAGTGATCCGCTCACGAGGAATCCCGAGGGAACAAATCATCTCGCGCGTGGGCGTGGAAGGCACGATCACCCGATCGGCCATGCCGAAAAGCAGGGGCCAGAATCGCCGCTTGACGCGCACTTTCCAGCCTCCTCCGCTGCGTGGATCCAAGGTTGCCGCGTCCGTGCCAAAAAGAATCGGCGTGCGCGTGAGCTTCGCCGCCGCCAGCGTAATCCAGAAACTCAGACACCGATATCCCGTGTAAATCAGAATGGCGTTGTAATGCCCCCTCCGAATCATGCTCCACAGGCCTGGATTCACAAGGCCGAAAAAGCGGCCCAAGCCCGGGCGCAGCGAACGATTCGGCACCCGCACCCAGGGATAGCCATCCAGAAGAGGCACATCCCATTTCACTTCGCGGCCGAAATCTTTATCCATGCCGCCTTCCGCGCTCTGCAAGCTGCAGTAGGCAACTTGAATCTCCAACCGGGGATCCTGCGCCATCTCACGAAAAATCGGCGACGCATATTGCACCGGGTGAGTTGAGATGAGTAGTAAACGGTAGCGGCGGTCATCCACGATTCAACACCTGCAGATAGCCTTGGGCGATGCGTTCCCACGAAAAATATTTGTCGCGCGCCGCGATGCTGCGTTGGCGCAGTTCGGCGCGCAATGCGTCGTCGGCGAGCACCCGTTCGAGCGCGTCCGCAAGAGCGTCGCGGTCCCCTTCGGGCACTAGCACCACGCCTGCCTCTGTCACCGGCGGCGCCGTCTCCCGGCCTTTGCATGCCACTACCGGTAACCCGCAGACAATGGCCGCCGAAGCGCTGCTGCGCCGGCTGGAAAGATGCCCGCGCACGAACAAGAGCACATCAGCCGTTGCGAAAGCACGAGCTATCTCTTCGGGTGGGAGCAGCCCGAGAATAGATAGCTCGACCCCGGCGCCATTCAGTAACCGGCCCAGCGGTTCGCCGGCCTCCTTGGAGTTGCGTCCCAGCACCATCAGCCGGACATTAGGCACCCGCTCGGCTGCACGCGAAACCACATAAGCAATTTCAGCTGACTCAGGTTCCAATTGCGCGCCGCCGGTCACACTGAAAATCGCTACTGTCCTTTTGCCTCCGGAGTTGACGCTGGGGTCCACGGGGACTTCTTCCTGCGGCACGCTTCCACCGACCGGAACACAGGTCGCCTTTTCCGATCGGTCTGGAATCCACGTCATGCAGGCGGGAGCAATGGTTGTGATCACACGATCCGCGCCGCGAAAAATGGATCGCATCACGCTGACCTGGCAAGCGCGGCGCACGCGGTCCACGAATCTTGTGCCTGAATAGGGCTCCGCATCATGAAATACCACTGCGCGCCGCGCACCGCGCATCCGCAAAACCCAGAATGTGGCCAGCGCCCCCAGCGGAAATCCCCTGCGCGACCACATCAGCGCGGTGTAGTGAAGAATCACCCACTGGCCGCGCCAGTTGCTTGCCTCACGCCACAACCATGCGAGCGCGGAAATCCATCCTCGCTCCGCCCAGGGTACATGAAGGATCTGCATGGGCTGGCCCTGTCGCTCCAATGCGCGACTCACCCAGATGCAATAGTCTTCAATAGCATCCACAGGCGAGTCCCGCGCACCGAGGAGCGAGATCATGTGCGGCGGGCTTCCGCGCCGATGTGATTGGCGTCCAGATCGAAAACTCGATACCCGAATCGAAGAAGCTGATCCCGAACCGTGATTCCGTTTTCGGGCGAGTGAATTTCGCAAACGATCTCAGGATGCCGTTCGGCCAGTAAGGAAGCAGCGCCCCGAAACACTTCGGCTTCAGCGCCTTCGACGTCACACTTGATCAAATCAGGAGGCCGCGCAGATTTTACAAAATCGTCCAGGGCGATAGCAGGAACTTCAACTGTCTGGCCAGGCCGCGGCATCATTGCGATCTGTCCCGTGCCGCGATCCGGCGAAGACGACTCATCGCTCCTGGCAAATGCGACCGTGCCGGTTTCCCTCCATACAGCGGCCTCGATGTGAGTGAAATTCTTGAAACCGTTATGGTTCAAATTCGAGCGTACACGCTGAGCGATTTCAGGATCCGGCTCAAATCCGTAGACGTGCCCGGCGGGACCGACCTGACGCGCCGCGATCAAGGAATAGAAACCGAGGTTTGTACCTAAATCATAGAAGACCATCCCCGGCCTGAGGCGTTCGACTAAGAACTTCTGCACGGAAGGTTCACACGCTCCCTGAAGAAATAGCTCCGCCGTTCGCGGGTTCAGCTCCATCCACAAACCCTTCCCCGCTGCCGCCTGGACCTGCATCCACGCGAGTGATTGCGGAGGAACCACAAGGCGGCCCAGTCCACGCACACAAAAACCCAGAACAGGAATTCGCGACATGGCCGCGAGTTTGGCGGAATGCTTGGCCGCGGTCCGTGCAATCAAATCACGCATCAAAACTCACCCACCATAGTTGCGCCTACGCTCCGCGCATTCCAAGACGAGTTCTCCAAGCCACGCGAAGAAAATCCAGGTCTTGTTTGCGGGCGAACCCCAGCAAACAGACAATCGCTACGAACCCCGGAACAGCAAGCCCCAAGCGAACCCAATCGTTTACAGGCAAGAGAAACGCAGCGCCGGTCACCATCAAAGCAAGCGCCGTGACGGGCGCGACCAGGCGAAGCCCGACCCAAAGAATCTCACGTGTGGCCCGAAACGGAGTAAGAGCGAGAATCCAGCATGTCCAGTATGCGGCCACGGTTGCCCATGCCGCGCCCATCGCGCCCCAGCGCGGAATCAGGTAGATGTTCAACGCGACATTGACGGCCGCGCCCAAGGCCGTTGGCCACAAAAAAAATCTTTGCAAATTCGCGGCAATCAATGAATTGCCAAGCATCGTCCCGAAGAAAATGGGTATTTCAGACCAAATCAGTACCGCCAATAACGGCGCGCTGGCGGAGTATTGCGCGCCATAGCCCAGGTGCACCAGGGGCCGCGCTCCAACACAAAAAAATACTGCAAGTGCCGCCGCGGCGAGCACCATGTACCGGTAACCGAGATCCAGATGCCGTCGAAAACGGGCCGGATCCGACACCGATATACACAGAAGCGGAAACAACGATGAGACGAACGCGGACGGCAGAAGCTCAAAAAGTTCACTGACCCGCACCGCCGCGACGTAGTGCCCCAAAACCTTGTCGCTCGCCATCGAATGCAACATGACTTGGTCGATACGCAGATAGACGGCGGTAGCCGCAAAGGAAACCGCCAGGACGCTTCCACCTCGGACCATCCGAACCGCCAACGGCCAAATGAAACTTCGTGGCGAGGCCAGGAACTTGTGCCCTACGTACCAATTCAGGCCGGTTTCAACCGCCGCCACAGCCAGCCTCCCCGCCACAACATAGAGCAGCGGTGCTCCAGCCAAATAGAGCGCCACCACGAGTGCGAACCATAACCCCTGACGCACCACGCCGAAACCAGAGCCGAACCATTGCCGGAAATCAACTTGAAAAATCACACCCGGCAAACTGAATGGCGTCAGGAGAAGTATCTCCACGGAGGCAATCAATAGGAGTGGGAATAGCTTTCCGCGCAGATGGAAGAGTGGGGAAAGAGCAAGTGCAACAATAATGGAAGTCAGTGTGAACCCGGCACTGATCCAGACCCCGGTGAATACGATACTCCCAGCCTGTTCGCGATTCTGTGCGGCTTCCTTGGCTACCATTTGGACGAGCCCGAACGAAGCAATCCAGGTGAACAGCGTTAAATACGCATAAATCACACCGTATTGGCCCAACCGTTCCGGTCCAAGATAGCGCACCAAAATGAAATTCGCAGATGCCGCCAGCAGCAACCCGATGCAACGGCCAATGAATACGACCGCCGTGTTCTGCATCACACGCACACCATGACTCGCGACGGGCGCAGTCGTCACAGAGGGCTCATTTACAGTGCCAGCCGCGGTCATGTCTTCGGTCGCGTCGCTCATGGCTATGGATTACTGGGTCTTTCCTCGCGCAATTCCTGCATGTCCTTCTGCTCAATCTGATGCAGAAGCCTCTTTCGCGCAAATAAGAACGCCTCGCCCGTCTCCCAAATTTTCTCTGGAACGACGCGGAATTGATTGTAGGCCATTGCGCGCCAGGAAATCGTCCCACGGACGGGAATCAGGTGGTCGCCCCACTGAAAAATGAATCCTACGTTCCAGACGGCGAACAGAACGAGTACTGTTGCAATACTCAGGAGTGCCGTTCTCTCGCTCGTCCACCAATTGCGAACGCGATCGAAAAACACTGCCAGTCCAAGAACAAAAATGGGTCCGAGTGACAGGAAGAAACGGTTTCCGAATGACGAGAGGCCATCCCAATTCACATAGCAACTAATCACGTAATAAAAACAGATGCAAACCGCCCAAAGATACATAGCGAAGACGCGGTCATACCGGCGGAACAATATGATCCCCACGATGCCGAACACGAGAATGGGAGTCCAGGAGAGCAGTCCGTGGTCCGAAGAAAACAGCACGCTCCAAAACGCCGGATGCCCCCATCTCCACTCCCGAGCGCCGGGATACCCCGTGGCCAGAAAACCTCCATAGATAATTTTCCGGGTGATGAACGTCGGCAACATGCCGAGCAGAAATAAGATCATGAAAAGGAAGTGAGCACAAAGTAAGTAGCTCAGTGAGACGCGGGCGCCACGCGGATTTCTCAAAGTCGCGCCATATTCCGCCAATGCTTCCAGCGCCGGTACGAGCAGCAGTATTGCGTTGAGATAGTAAACGTTGACCATCAGCGCGGCTAGCAATCCCAGCCCGCACCACTGGCCCCAGCTTCGGCGCTCGCGCGTTCGATGCCAGTACCAAAGAAAGAGCGCCACCGTGAAAAGTGAGTGGGCGTGCGACCACGACGGGTTCAGATACATGTAAACCGGCAGCGAGCTGGCGAACCAATATCCCGCTGTCGCCAGAAATGCCCAGCGTTCGGCAACATACCGGCGAGCGAGCTCGAAACTCAGCAACAAGCCGAGGAAACCATATCCCACCGTCGCCAGCGCCATCGTAATCAAGTAAGGCCGCGAGAATCCATTCGCAACGAAATGCGCCCCCAGATGGTTGAGCGTGATGATTGCCAGATGCACGATGATCAAGAACGGCGCCCACAAGATTGCCGGCCCAACTGTAAAGTGATTGTCCAGGTGATGTGTCACGGTATATTGTTCAGGAGAAATCACGCCGGTGGATTCCACGCGCCCCATCGCAAAGGAAGTGTTGCTGGTCTTCCAGTCATCCTCAAATTGAAGATTGTGCTGAATCAACAGGGCATGAGCGTAGGCGTAATAGCCCACCCCATCTCCATGCACCCACGGGTTGACGAGCGGCAGGGAAACAATCAGTAGAACAAGAAGCGCCTTTGAATAGGAGAAAGACAGAAAAGACCGCTGGCGGATCGCGGGCTGGGCATCCTGTGTCGGGAGTTTATGATGCACGGTCTCACTTTTCCCGGCCATCATTTAAACAGGCTGTAACGGATTGTGCTCCACAAACCAGGCAAGGCGTCACGCCAAGTGATTTTTTTTCCTTCCGCATACGTCCGGCCGTAATAGGAGATTGGGACTTCGTAGACGCGCCAATTCTTGTTTCGAGCCACCCTGGCTGTGACTTCCGGCTCGAATCCGAAGCGGTCTTCCTTCAGATCGAGGCTCTCGATGACCTCTCGCCGGAAAACTTTGTAGCATGTCCACACATCCGTGAGGTTCAGGTCCGTCAGCATATTCGACACGGTTGTCAGCAGCCAGTTCACATTGGAATGCCAGTAATAGAGCACGCGGTGGGGCCCGCCGAGAAACCGCGAGCCATAAACCACGTCGGCCAGTCCCCGGGAAATCGGATCGAGCAGCGCGTGATAGTCCTGTGGATCGTATTCGAGGTCAGCGTCCTGGATCAGGATCATTTCTCCGCGTGCCTCTTTCATGCCGCGGCGCAACGCAGCGCCTTTTCCCTGATTCGGCGTCTGCGTCAAAACGCGAATATTGTCCGTCCGAAGTTGTCTGCCGGTTGTGGGGAGAACGAATACCGCGGGGCTCTGTTGGGTGGATTGCGAGATCTGGTCGAGCAAGTCGCGGGTGCCGTCGGTTGACGCGTCGTCTATGACGACAATCTCTTTTTCCAGCTCGACCGCTTGCACCCGAACGAGAATTTCCTCAATCGTTTTTCTTTCGTTGTAGACGGGGATCACGACGGATACCCGGGGCCGCTGCGAATTGGAATTCATTTCCCCTCATTCGCTCTCCCGGCCAGCCGCGAAGCCGTGTTTAGATTGCAGATTCCCCGGGCATACCAACACACGTTGCGGACAAGCGTCTCCGCAGCCCGGTCTGCCCTAAGTCGGATTGTCCGCCAGGAGGCTTTTCTCCCGCGCGCAGGCGGGTAAGAAGCAAAATCAATTTGCGCTGCTAACGCTCCGCGCTTTACCCACATCATCCCTTTTTTTTCAAAATACTTCGCGACGCGGTCTATGATTTCCTCGAGCGTTGTCGCCGGGCGGAATCCAGTCAAGCGCTCCAGTTTGTCAACGCAAGGGACGCGCCGCATCATATCCTCGAATCCAGGCTCATACGCCTGATCGTAGGGCGTATAAGTAATTGGAGAAATACTGCCCGTGCGCTGCTTAACCATCTGCGCCAGGCCTTCGATGGTGATCTCGCGATCGGTTCCGATATTGACGACCTCACCGACCGCCTTGTCAGTCTCCATCAAGCGGATCATGGCTTCTACTGTGTCTTTCACGTCACAAAGGCACCGCGACTGTTTACCGCTGCCAAAAACGGTCATCGGCTCCGCCTCCAGCGCTTGAGAAACAAAATTTGGCAGCACCATGCCATAACGGCCTGTCTGCCGTGGTCCGACAGTATTGAAGAAACGCGCTACCACGACGGGTTGTTTTTTCTCTTTCCAGTAGGCCAGAGCCAGGAACTCGTCGAGCGCCTTCGACGCAGCGTAGCTCCAGCGGCCCATCGTCGTTGCGCCGAGAACCAGGTCCGCCTCTTCGTGGAACGGCACCTGCGTGCTCTTCCCGTAAACTTCAGAGGTTGAAGCAATGAATACGCGTTTGCGCTTTTTGTAAGCGGCCTCCAGCACGAGCTGCGTGCCGTTTACGTTGGTCTCAATCGTCCGGACGGGGCTTTCTACGATCAAACGCACGCCTACAGCGGCGGCCAGGTGAAAAATTGCATCCGATTCGTCCACCAATTCCGCCAGTAACTGCCGGTTTTCGATCGAATCCAGGAAATAGTTCATCCGGTCGTTGGGCTTCAGGTGCCTGATATTTTCCATGCTGCCGGTTGAGAGATTATCGAACAACAAGACTTCATCGCCGCGAGCTAGCAGCCTCTCGGCCAGATGGGAGCCAATAAAACCGGCGCCGCCGGTGATTAAAAAGCGCACAACCCCTCCTCACTTTCTTGGTCTTCGCCTTTGGTTTCAGGCAGATACAGCCTTCTTTTTTGATTTTGAATCCTCGCCGTAGGCGTACGGGTAATAGCGGTACGAATAGTAATAGTCGGGCGCGGTTGCGTCCACGGCATTCAGCAGAACGCCCAGCAGGCGGCATTTCACGCCACCCAGAAGATCCCTCATGCGTTTGAAAGCCTCCTTTGGGGTTTCTCCACTGCGCACAACCAGCAGCACGCCATCCACCAGCACGGAAAGGATTACCGCGTCCGTGGCGGCCATCACGGGCGGTGAATCTATCACAATAAACTTATATTCCTGGCGAAGTGCTTGGATTGCCTGGCGCATACGCTCCGCGGAAAGTAGATCCGCGGGGTTTGGAGGAATCGGCCCCGTCGGAATGACAGAAAGATTTGCAATCACAGGATGCAGCACTGTGACCAGATCCAGCGAAGATACGCCGGCCAGATAGGAACTGAGTCCCGCATATTTCCCTTCCGGCATGTTCAGCGCCCGCGTAACACTCGGCTTCCGCAGGTCACAATCAACCAGTAGCGTGCGATCACCCAATTGCGCCAACGTCACCGCTAGATTTACAGCAGACGTAGTCTTGCCCTCTCGCGGCAACGCGCTGGTCACTAGAATCACTTGTGGCGGGTGCCCGGCCTGCGAAAGTAGCAGAGAAGTGCGCAGCGAGCGGAACGCTTCCGACAGTTGCGACTGCGGCATGGAATAGGACACCAGCTCAACGTTCATGTCCTTATCACCGGACGACGCACTGTTGAGCAGCCGGGACATCCGGCCCTGTTTGCCACCCTCAAGACTGGTAAACGACGGCACAACCGCCAGCGAGGGCAGATTCGACAGCAATTCGATGTCGTCGGGTGTCTTCACCGTGTTGTCCATATATTCCCGAAGGAACGCTAGTCCGATACCACCAATCAGCCCCACTAAAATCGCCATCAGGATATTGCGCGACTTGTTCGGACGCGCGGGGCCGGACGGCACCATCGCCGGATCCACAATGCGGATATTCGACGATTTAAGTCCTGCGGAAATGCCCGCTTCCTTGAGCTTCTGCTGCAGCCCTTCATAGAGTTGCTTGTTAGCGTCGGCGTCGCGGGTCAGGATATTGTATTCCACCAACTTCTTGGCCATCTCGCTGGTTTCTTTCTTCTGATCGTTCATCGCATCCGTCAGGAGCCGCTCACGCTGCTGAGCAGTTCGGTAATCCTCTTCGATTCGCCCAACGATACTCTTCTTTTCGTTGGCTACCAGCGTATCCAGGTTCTTGACTTGTTCCTGCAGCCGCTGAACTTGTGGAAAGTTGGGACCTGTGCGGTTAAGCGCGTCGCTGAGCTCTTGCCGGAGTTCGGATTGTTTTCCCGTAAGAGTTTGAATCAAGACGCTGTCGCGAATTGCGGGAACGGAATCAATATCGCCGCCCTTCGCCAGCGTGTAGTCCGCTTCCTTCTTGATTCGGTCGGCTTGCGCATCGGTCAGCTCTTTGTCAATTTCGGAAAGCTTCTCCGTCGTAATGTTCTGTTTTTCGTCGATGGTCCAGATCTGGTTTTCACGCTCGTAGGCCACGACCTTTTCCTCTGAGTTCTGTACGCTTGTCTTCAGATCGTCGAGTTGACTGTTCAGAAAGGTCGAAGCTTCCGTAGTGGACTCAAGATGGCTGGCAAAGTTCTCTTCGATGTAATTCCTTAGGTGAGCGTTGAGCACCAGCGCAGCCAGTTGAGGGTCGGTGGATTCAAACGTCACATCCAGTAAACGGCTATTGGGAACTCTTTTGACGCTCAGGGCACTTTCAAAGTCGCCAAGAATCGCGGGCCTCAGGATTGGCGCTTGGTTTGCCGAAAGCGCGGGAAACTGCACGCCCGTACCGGGAGTTCCTCCAAATGCGGGGTTATCCGCCAGGTCCGTCTTTCGGATGGTGTCCATGGCGAGTGTGTCACTCTGAATAATCTTGGACTGCGTTTCGATGTAGTTTTCCAGGTCTTCATATAAGCCATCGGAATCAGCGGCTTGGAACGGCGTAATGGCGGGAGTATCCCTGTCAATTTCAATCCGCGCGGTGGCCTGGTAAACGGGTTTCATCTTGAACGTCCCAATGGAAACCAGCGTCACCACCGTCAGCAGGAACGTCAGAATCAGCCATTCGTGCTTGCGCAGAATCCGTATGTAATCAAGCAGGTGCGGTTCTCGCGGCGACTGCTCCCAGTTGAGCATCGACGGCGCGGCTATGATTTCAATGGGACCGCTTCCCTTGCGGTCTCGCGGTATGATGTTGTTTTCGTCCATCTTCCCACCCAATTCCGATCGTCAGATTTTCATTCTGCTGGGTTTTCACCTGCTAAATGGCTCAAACATCATCCATGATTACATCGCGCCCGCCCGTACGATCGCGATTCCTGAGGTAAGGCTTATGATCAAGTCCGCAGCGCGGTGCATTGCGTGTTTACCTGCGCTGTCTGGTACGAAGAGGATGTCATTTGCTTCCAATTTGGCGTCATCTCCCTTGTGCTGCATAATCTTCCGCAAATCCACCGGGATCTCCTGGTTCTTCCCGGTAACTGCATCTCTCCGTAGAATCACCGCCTCGTTCGGCTTTGCCGTCGAAACAGCGCCCTGCGCCAGTGCCAAAGCCTTCAGCGCCGTCATGCTGTCGGCGTCATTCGATAGAACGAATCCGCCGGGGTGAGTAACCGCACCCACAACATAGACTATCCCCGCATGGGGGATGGTCACCACGTCACCGCCATTCAATATGATATTGTCCTTGGGCGCGGCGCTATTCAGCAGATCCCACAGGCTAATCGTGAATGTCTGAGGCATGGCTAGATCGTCTTTCGCCCCATTGGTATTCGTCTGGTTCGATGCCGCCAAGGGATCACGGGTGACCATCAACGTGCTTCCCGCTTCATCGGTTATACCGCCGCAGGCAGATAAAACCTCAAGCAAGCTCATGGGACGTATCGTCTGAATCACCTGGGGCAGTTTTACGGCGCCAATCACGGTAATTGGCTGGCTGTGCTGCTCCTTCAATGTCACTGTAACTTGCGGATGGGACACCAGACCGTTCGCTTGCAGCAGTTCACTGATCTTTTCTTCCAATTGCATGCCGGTCAGCCCTTTAGCGAGCACCCTCACCGGAAGAAGCGGCAGAGCAATATACCCGCTCGCGCTGACCCGCACGTCGCGGGAAAGCTGAGGCACATCGAAAACATCCACGTTCAGGAGGTCGCCGCCTCCAAGTTTGTATTCCCCGCCGCCTGCCGCGGAGTCTTTGGCGCGTTCCAAGATGCGAGTGTTGGTTTCTTCAGTTGTCTCCAGACGTTGTTGAGAAAAGGATGGAGTGACGGTCGCCAATCCAGTCAAAAAAACAGGTAGGAATACCCTTATCAGGACGTTAAAAACACCCCTACTTTTAACTCGCATTTGAAAGCTTCCCCCACGCGGTAGCAATTATACCGAACGCCTAGGAGATTGATACAGCGAAATATTGCTAACATGATGTTTTCCCAATTAGTTAGTAGGCCCGAAGACGGGGCTGGAAGAAGCAAATCCGGCGAGCAGATAGAACAGTAAAGCATTCGCGGGAATGTGCAGGTTGAAATCCATGAAACTATGAATCAGCAGTCCCGCGCATCCCACAAGCGCCCCCATTTGGACGGCACGGACGATGGGATCTTGATGGGTCGTAAGATTCTTCAGTCCGAGTAGCACGAGCAGTCCGATAAACGCCAGCCAGCAAAGTCCGCCGACAATCCCCGTTTCTGCCAGGAGCTCGGCGTGATCGTTGTGGACGTGGTCCACAATCTTGCCGTCGTATAGCGTCTCGTATGAAGGATAGACCGAAACAATCGTTCCCAGGCCGATGCCCACCCATGGATGATCCTGGAAAATGTGCCAGGCGCCGCGCGCCATTGAAATCCGGCGTGATTCGGTCACCTCTGCATTCTGGATCTGTGAGAACCGCGTGATGACCTTCCCCACGCCGAGCCAGGTCACCAGGCCGCCGGCGAGCAGAAGCGCAATAACGAAAGTAAACAGGTGGCGCTTTTCGCCGCGCCGCATCCACAGCAGGAGGATTAGGATCACCACCTCGCAACCAAATGCCACAATCCCTCCACGGGACGCTGAAAGAAATAATGCCCCGACGGGCAATGTCGCCAATAGCGCAACGAGCGGAAGCTGCTGCCGCCGCACCCCCGGCACGGCGAGCATGGCCAGTCCCACAGGGATGATCAGCTCCATCAAACCAGCGAAATGGTTGCGGTTTACATACGGGCCGTACGGGTATCCCCCATAACGCATCACCCGGAACCAGTACAGTTTTCCGTTGAATGTGAGGTCCTGCAAAATTCCGAACACCGCGACGGCAAATCCAAACAAAACCAGAAACCACGCGAAATTCCGCCATTGACGCGGCGTACGGAATGCGTGGCCCGACAGAAACAACAGCAGAAGGTAGCTCGTGAAACGCAGAAGTTCGAGCTTCGTGAGATACGGATACACCGAAAGCCGCGCCACAATCTGTATGAATGAAAGCAAACCCAGCGCCAAAAGCGGCCATAGCACCGGACTCCACCGGATCTCCTCGGTCTTCCCTCTGGCCAGCAGATATCCCCACCACAGGAACAGCACAGCTGCCCCTATTTCGAGAATGGATTCCGACCAGGTTTCCACCGCGCCATGCGCAAGCACGGCGAAGGTCAACAATATGCAGATGCCCGCGCGGATGGTGGTCATGGGATTGGATGGGAAGGGCCGGCGGCCGTGAGCGAGACGTCATCCACCCACGCAATACCGGCCAGCTTGTTACTGAATCTTTGACTCGGGGGGCGGTACATCGTCACGCGCAACACGTGGACGTCTGCCCCCGTCGTAAAGTCCGCCCGCTGCGCTTCCCAGGGATGGTCTCCGGTGAAGTTGTCCAGAATAATGGACGGCTGCTGCGATTGCGTTGGTCCGAGGAAATAAATCAGGAAGCGGATGCCGCTATCCGTTGTGATACCCGAAGTACGAAGGTATCCCTCAAAATGATAGCGCGTGTTCGGCTCCACGGGAATGAGTTGCCACACGCCCTGAAAACTAAGGTTCTGAGCCCCGTCAAAACTCATCCGGAGCGCGCGCTTTCCTTCATGCGGATCCGACGTGTCGTAGTCGTACTTCACTCCGAGCATGCGTTCAATATGCCAACCGAGCCCGCCATCGGTCGCGTCATATTCAAAGCCGCCGTTGAAGACAAGCGAATTACCGGCCTCCACCTCCGCCGGATTTCCGCTGGCGATCACCGCCTCACGCCATACTTGTCGCGCCTCATCTCCGAGAAACGTCTCGAGCAAAACGTCCTCCAGGGGAAACGCAGCCTGGATTGGAATCGGCCGGCTCGCCGCGACCATATGCTTCCACACCGCCAGCGCGGGGTCGGTGAGTTTCTCCGAGCAGAACCAGTCGAGCGCTTGGCTCTGCGCATCTTCGGTGTCTGGCAGCACGGCGCTCAGCAACGCACCCACATCTTGTGTCGCCGGCCAGACACGCGAAATGGCCAGCGGAATCAGCTTGGGGTCAATTCGCAAAGCAAGATGAATCTCCGCGTAGCCCTGGCCTATCTCCCCCTGGCGAATGAGAAAACTTCCATAGCGCCAGTGCACTTCCGATGACGCGGGATAATTGTCCAGCGCCTTCTGGTAGGCCTGCCGGGCCGCGGCCACTTGATTTGCTGTCTCGTATGCTCCCGCAAGCTCCGTCCAATAGGTTGCCGAGCGGGGATCAATCGCCACGGCGCGGAGAAAATAATTGATGGTTTGGGTCGAATCGGTGTTATCCAGATCCCACTGGCGATTCAATCCAAGTTTGAACCAATAGTCGCCATTGCCCGGCTCGAGTTGGGCCGCACGCAACCATTCTGCCGGCTGGGACGAACTCTCCATCTGATCGGCAAACAAAACCCGGCCGCTGGAAATGCCCACGGCAAGAAAAACAATCAGAGTGAAAGCGAAGATCGCCCACCGCCAGCCTGGTTTAGCGAGACTCATGCTCATGGTTTCAACTGCACAATGCTACAACTCTATCGGTTTGCGCAACTGACACTTTTATCTGCGAAGCAGCGAGCACGGCCTGCGACTGCCGCTTCCGTCTCTATGTCTCCGGAGGAGATCCGCCGGACTTGGGGCGCCGGACGCCGTATCGCCGCATCAGCAGCAAGGGCCGCAGCCATGCATGGGCGCCAGAGAAACGCGCGGGCAACGGTACGGCCGCGCGGTCCGGTTCCGTCGGCGAAGTTGCAAGCCGAAGTGCATACCGCACGCCCTGCCAGAAACGGTCGCGCGTAGCCACTCGGAAACGGAAACGGCTGAAAACCGGCAACGGTGTTTGCTCGCCCCGAAAAAAACGCGCCTGAATACCATCACCAAGCTTCTTCGTAACGGGGTCGCTCTGCACTTTTTCGAGTACGTCGTCCGGCAGTGGAGCATCCAGCATGTGATGGGCGGTATACAGCGCCAATCGGAGCATGCGTTCCACTCCCATTTCGGCGGCGCGCTCGAATGCCACTGGCCATGCCACACCGCCCTTCACTTGCGCAAGTTCCGCGATGTCCGCGATCCACATTAATCGCTCCCAGAAGTGCTTTGTGCCGTGAACGGCAAGCAAGATCAGTGTGTCTTCCGTGGAAAATGAAAATAATTCGCCGCCCCCCATCACCAATCGTTTAAGCCGGCTGGCCAGGACATCGAAATCCAGAGGGCGGGGGAAATAGCGCAGCGTCATTTCCGTTTGCAGTTCCACAATCACGCGCCCCGCGGGGCGAATGAACTGGTATTCACTATGGCTCGGTTTCGCGCCTTCATCGGCCAAAGTCGCGCCGAACACCGCCTGATAACCATCCGCCGAAAGCAGAGCCTGCGCCCGCGGAAGATCGCGCTGCCGGATTGCGAAATCCAGATCCGCGAATTGCCGCAGTGCAAAGTCTCCATAAGCCTGCGCCGCCAGAAGAGGGCCTTTGTACGGAACGGCCAGCAATCCTTCGGCATGGAACCGGCTCGAAAGGCGGAGCATCTCCGCAGCCAGAAAAAGATTTCGCTGCGCGACGCCCTCAAAGGCTGCGCGTAACTGCGTACGCCATTCCTCGGGCACAACTTCCGCACAATGCGCAAGAAGTTCACGGCTAACCAGTTGTGTGACGCCGTGTTCTTCACCAATTTCTATCAGCGTCTTCCAATCCAATCCACCGGCAACCAGCGCGCGGACCCGGCCGGCTGTCCCCGCTGACGTACGCGTGCGGGCGCAAGCCAGCAACACCTGTTTTTCTGGGTTATTCGTGCGAGTCAACGATGCGTTTGAATGAGCCACAGCGGCTTACACTTTGCCGTGACTGACGCTCGCGGCGCAAGCCCCGCTGGATTTAGAGGCTGTATTTCTGTGATAAAGCACTGGCGAACTTCAACGCGTCGTGCCAGCCGGCAAACCGCCCGGGGTATTCAGCCGCCAGAGCGCGCGCAATCTCCTCCAGCGTCGCGCGTCCGTCCACAAGTTCCAGAACCCTGCGAGCCATGACGCCTTCATCGGAAAGCTTGGGAATGTGGTCGGATGCCGCCTTGCGAAGCAATGAGGAAGATACAATCGAGGAACTTAGGGAAGATTGATCGAAATGGATTTCACCCGGCGAGTTGGCGGATTTCATTCGCGCCGCCCACCGCCAGATATAATCACTTCCCGCCAGCTTAGCTTCCATTTCAACACAAACCGATTGTCCTTGTGGCAAAGCCACTGGTTGCGTCCATGGGAAAAACATCGAGCCATAGACGGTGAGGGGCTCCAAAGGAGAATTGGAAAATGCCACACCGTCGGCCAAGTCCGCGTCGAACCAGACCAGGATTCCACGGCCGGTGCCAGCGCGCCTGGTGATCCATTGAAGCTTGCCGCGCACATCCGGACTTTCGATGGTCGAATAATCAAGTGTTGCCAGAAGTTGTGGCTCGGTCAAAAGCTGATCCGGAGTTGCCCGGGTCTTCATGTAGGTATCCACGATGCGCCGCCGCGCGGCGCTCAAATCCTGGTTAAGACCGTTACTCTCCCAGGGTTCGACGATTTCCGAATAAACCTTCGGCATTTCTACCACTGCCGCCCAAAGCGTATCTTTCCTGGGGCACAACGTGCCGCCTGGCGCAAGAAAGCGGTTCCGGGCATCTACGATGGAGGGTATATGGCTCCCAGACAACGGAAGAACGCCACGCAGATCGGAGAAAATTAGGTCCGCCCGCGCGGGCATCGTGACGTGTGTCGAAAAACCCTCAATAAATTCGATGCGGCCGGCGCAATGGTTGGCGGTGGCATTCTCCCGCGCGACTTGAATAACCTCATTCGGCTCAATTGCGAAAACGCGGCCCGCGCCCATTTGGCTCGCAAGGATGGCGAAGATCCCAGGTCCTGTCCCGATTTCGAGAACCACCGACCCGGGTTTCACCAATTGGCGGATCGCGCGCGCGTACGCTTCCATGCGGATCTTGTCCGCGATCATGTCGCCGTACCCATGGAGGCTATACATATCAGGAGCGTCCCCTGCGGGCGGAGATGGACGAGGCGGCAAGCAATTTCTTCGCATCGGTCCCAATCGCTTCGCACAAATTGCGAAGGCACGAAGGGTCCGCGGGAGGTTGTACCAATCGAACTGGAACGTTAGTCAATAAACGGCTGAGCGCGCTGAATTCCTGCTGGCGCATTTCGCTGTCGATTACATAATTCACGTACGTGTTGGCAACTAAATTCAACAGTGCTTCCGAACCTTCCATCTTTTCTATGACCGGAATGGACAATTCCGTCTGGCGTTCGCCCAGTATGTAAATCGCGCCCAGCGGCAACCGCCTCCGTTCGAATAGCAATCCTTCCCGGCCGGGCGCCAGCGCCATGAACCGCTTATCCCAGGTAGGACTGATTCGCGATAAGGATTCTTCCGAACCAAAAAGTGTGCGCACGGAATCCGGCCACAGGTTTACACGTGGATACCCGGGCTGCACCATAAACCTGGCGCTTTCCTCGCGCAATACTGCCAGGTCGTCGGATAGCACAGCGTATCCGAGTTTGGCAAAAGATGCCGCCGTGGTGGATTTTCCCGCCCCCGGTCCGCCCACTAGCGCAATCGCATAACCTTCGATGGCGACGGCGCTGGCGTGGAGCGGCAATGCACCCCTGAGCCGGGCTCAGGCTCTCATTTAGATGGCGCCCGCGGGCGCACCCGGCAGTCCTGGCGCAATTGGCGGCACGTTCTGTATCTGTACTAGGGATGGAGCTGAAGATTTTCGACGCGACAAATTGGTGGATTGAATTCCCGTCCTAGCATAGGACTTCTCGCAATCCTGAACTGAAGGCCCGCGCATATTCCCTTCCATGTACGCCAGCCCCGGACAAATCGTACAGCTCACAGATGCACCCACTGAGCAGCTTGTAGGTCGCATGCCGTCCTCGAGCGAATTCATTCAACTGATCGGAATGCCGCCAGATATCAAAGCATCGCGTGCGTCTCACGTTTCCACTTGAAGCGGAAACTCCATCACAGGGATAGACGTCACCGTAAGGCGAAACGTAGCAACAGTGTGGCCCGCCATGCAGGCAGACTCTCCAGATCATCGTCATTCGCCTGCTTCGGGGGCGCGCAGAATTCCTCTACGCTACCGACCAGGTTCTCGTCGCGGAACACCTCTTGCAGGGCGGCCTCATCGACGTTCAGATTCAGAATGGACCGGTCTCCATCCATCTTCGGGGTGATCGTTGGGTCAATGGTGAATTCAACGCCCAGGTCCACAGCCAGTGCCCTGACACCCGGATAATCCTGGATATTTTGAAGCATCAAGACATTCGCAATAATGACCTTCAACCCATTGGCCTTGAGGAATCGAATGGCTTCCACAGACCGCTTTGGCGATCCCGGCACTTTGGTGATAGCCGCGTGAACTTCCCGCGCGGTGCGAGTAAATGCTGATCTGCACTGAGTTCACGTTGAGAGATCGGATACGGTCTGCCTGCCGCTCGCGAATCAGGACCGCATTCGTCTTGAGTTTGACGCAGAAGCGCAATCGCGCGAGCGTATTCCAGGATCTCGAAGAAGTCTTTTCGCAGCAAGATCTCGCCGCCACTCAACGTGAGAAAAAAGACTCCGGCCTCCGCAAACTGGTCGAGGAGACTCTTGATTTCTGTTGTCGTCATCTCGCCATGGTCCTCGTGGTCGAGATAACAATGGATGCATCTTTCATTGCAGCGATACGTCAGATCCAGTTGCACGCTGAGTGGAATCCCTAACTTGAGCGCCTTGGCGCTCATTTCCTGCATCAGAGCGCTCATTTCTGCTCCGGGCCGGACGGTGAAGACTGGAACGGCTTGTCGGAGAGCAAGAGGATGCCGTGTCCCGCAAGTTCTTCGACCAGCGCGTTTGCGTCCCGCAAGGCTTCTGCTGGCTCGACTTCAAACTCCAGGCAGATCCTGTTCTCCACGATCTCGTCCAGCGCTGTGGATCCGTCGGCCGCCTCCCAGATGATGGTTGCCACTTCGTTCAACGTGAATAAGGTTGAATCGCGGCCGGACATGATCATCATCTCTTCTCCAAGCAGACGTGCCGCGATATGGGAACTCCGCGCCACGTAGCATTTTTCGTTCATCCGATCATCTCCCACACATTTGGATCCGGCATGAAAGTCAGGCGGGAAACCGGCACCCGGCGAACGAATTCGCAAGCTGCATCGAACACCAATCGGACCGAGTGTTCTTCCTGGGCAAAAAAAAGGATGTTCGCGAGGAGCTCCCGGCCGGCTTCCGCATGGCCGAGCGGCTCGATGTGGTTTTCCGGACCCTTCGCCAACAGGTACAACGCCTTTAGGGGAGCACTGACATTTTCACCCAATTTGGCCAACTCTCCGGCGAAGGGTGTGCCGAAGGCGTAGTAGGTATCTCCCATCTTCTTGATGTATGAGATCTCATCCGTCAACAACATGGCGTCCCGCGGCGCCAGCCCGGCGATGGTGGTCTTGCCTGCACCGGATACACCTGCGAACACGAACGCCCTTCCGTTGCGTACGGCGCTAGCCGCATGCACGAGGAACCCTTCCTGCTCGGAGAGCACAAGTGTGTGCACGATGCGCAGTACCGCATCGATCGCATAGGGATTCGCGGACTGACGAAAATCTTCTGGGTCTTCAAAGCCGGATCCCACTGTGCGTGGAAATCCCCACGCTCGAGCGACCATCGGCCCTTTTGCTAGTGCAACCGCACGTCTTCTTCAGCTCCGACCGCATCGGGAGGCGGCAAATCGATATCAGAATTCGTACTCTGCTTGGCCTGAATGACCGAGAAATCCGGCCATAAGATCCTGCAAAATTGCCTGAATACCGGATCGGCCGTTCGAATGCGCACTGGAATGCTGCCAATCTCGATCACGACGTCATGTTGCTCAATCACGGCCGTCAACTCTGTCCGGAAGCTCCTTCTTTCCTTTGGGACCGCCGAATCGCGCGCAAACGCACGAGGATTCTGGCGCCCAAACTGGAAAGAGAAAGCAACGTGGCCATCAAACGGACGCTGAAATTCAGCCGTGCGCGGGGCTCGATCCATTCTTTTCCGTCACCGGTGAACGCTCCCTGCGAGCAGTTCCGACGTGGGTTCGGCAGTCAGGCGATTCCAGCGATATCACCCCGTACACGCGATGAACAGGTTTTCAGGGTTGCCCACCCTGGACACCACGCGGTGGGCGGTCAGTCTGCCGTCGCGTGCGAAAAGGACGATCGTTCCCGGGGCCGTCTGGCGGACATCGTGCCGTTGAACCAAGAGAATATCGCCGGGCCAGATGGAAGGAAGCATACTGCAGCCTGTAACTTTCAGGCGCAATGTCCCGAATGTGCGAAGAACCGTTTCTGCGAGTTTGCACTTCGCGACTTGCTCGGTTTCCTGTGTTTTCGGCTCCAACTCATCCCCCACTCACGCGCGGAAAAAGGACGCCCCAGAAGGGCAGTCCCGCCCATCCAAACGCTACGAAACCTTCCTGTTGAAATGACAACCTGCTTGCGTGTTCTGGACCTTGCCGCAAGACAGGGCCATGGTCTCGAACACGCGGTCAAAACGGCAAGCCGGCTTCCGGTATGGCTTTTTCCCGCCGGGTGGGCCAGCCGCGGTTTTGTTGGGCCGCGCATTGATAGAGAACTGAAATGGCTGATCTTGTTTCTCATCCATTAGGTGCGTACCTCCAGGGGGTCCTCACCGCATTCAAACCCGCATAAACACAGATTGCCGCGCACGATCGAAGGCTCTTTGAAAAGAGTTCATCTCGGAAATCGCGGTTTCGAACGATTTGGTAACAATTACTGTAGGCCATTTTGGGTTAGCTTTTGAAAGCATCCTCCCGTGGTTTCCGAATTACATTGAAAGAAGAACCCGGCGTTATCGATTACACTAGGCCCTGCTGCACCCAGCCATGAGAGTAGATCCTCTTATTCTTGGAAAATTTCCTGACGTCGTCTAAGCGCTTATCATGGGATTCCGATAGTCCCGCCTGTTCCATCAGACCACTTATGGACAAACACTATTCCAAATATAGCAGCCTGTATTATAGTGGAGAGGTCTAAAGACAATTACGCAACCGGTTTGACCATTGCATGGGTAGTTGTAATTCGCGACGCTCAAAAAGTTTAGCCGTCGAGTAGTTAGGTGTTATCGATCATGCTCGGGAACTGGAGAGCAATACGTCCCCGACTGGCCTCCAAGGTGGCGTATGGCCCCTGAACCACCGTTTGGCGTCGAATTCATCACACCCGTATTGCTAAACCCAACGCGCCAAAGAGCAGGAGCATCGACTTGCGTGGGAAAATTGCGAAAATTGGGAAAACCGTAACTTTGGAATGAGATGTTATAGCAGTCTATCAAACTTACCTGCCACCATCGGCGAGCCGGCGGAGGTTCCACCCACTCCCGGAAGCGTCACCTGACTGCCCAACGCCGTATCGGTCTGTACTACTTCACCGTTATTTATAGTGTCTTCACCATTAAACCAGAAGACATGGCCAGTCGTGCTATCAACCAAGGGCCCGTCAACTATGGACCCAGTCAGGGCTATGTCTGTTGAACCCAGGCAGGGTGGGGTTCCCGAAGCGCACGAGCCCGACGAACTCCCTACTTCTAGGACGTACCAGATTGTTCCAGACGAATCGTCAACGATTGATATTCCCGTACTCGCGAAAACCGGCTTTCGAGATCTTCTTGCTCTTGGTAGCGAACGCCTGTTCTACTTATGCAGGTGTTACCAGGAATACTCTCGACATCTTGTGAAGTACGCCGTTACTGTCCCAGATAAAAAGTATGGTCATGCGTGTTTATAAAGCATAGAGAGTCCGTTCATGAATCACCCGTTTGGAAGGATAGGCTAATTCATGCATCACTGCCCATTTGGGCAATTGGTTGTGTTCCAGGCCGTGTTACCCCCTGCGCCTACGGTCGTATTGACGTACGCATTCGTGGGTGTCATCGGCGATGTGATGGTGGTCCCTTCACCTGCCACTCCCTTCAAAATCCGGAGGATAGCACCGTTGGACGCGGAGGTCTCGATGAACGCAACCTTATCGCCGAGCTCGGATAAGACCACGGATGTTTCCGCGCTACCGGTGCCCGAGAAATAGGACCACATCACCGACGGTCCATTGGTCCCGCAATACCCGGCGGGGCTGCCACCGGCCTGTGAGGAATAGAGTTCATTCAGAGCAATAATATTGGGCGTTCCCGATCCGCCCCCTCCCGAAACGCCAGGAAGAGAGTTATTAAAAGTTACATAGTCATTCACACAGTCTGGAGCGGCATTGACATTAAATGAGAATTTCGCTGGAAAGGTAGTCGAGCTTCCCGTCGTGGCCGTACCGGCCGTGAGGGAGCTCATGGAAAACGCCCAATCCTTATGCAGTTCTTCGCTAGGCGTGATTGACGAGCTGCCCTTGTTCGGGACCAGACTCGTACCACCTGGATCTTCCGACGTCGTTACGCCATTATTACAACTTGTCAGAAGACCCGCCGACGTAACGAGCAAGGCCGCCAATAGGGCCGCGGCCCACCATGCCACAATCCGACGCCGGAACACAGCGGGGCGGTTTCGTTTTGCCACCCATAAAGCCAGCAGAATCAGAATGGCAAAAATATAAAAGACCAACAAGGATCGGTGTTCCCACAGCAGGTTCCATCCCGACCCACTGCCGCCAGAGTCGTTTGGATTGCGGAACCGACTTGACTCTGCCAGTTTGATTAGTCGAGGCAGTTCGCTGCTGCCGCTGAGAGTGTTCTCCGCCATCCGGTAAGGCGGATTCATTCGAAGCTTTTGTTGCAAGTACCGTGGCTCCTGCTGAAGCTTCCAGGCTTGCACAGGGTTTGTGGGGTTCGAAAATTTCAGGGAGTGAATGGTGACTTAAAAGCAGAGCTCCTAGATCTCTGCTGGGGCTCCTGTGGTACCGTACGAGCCGTCGGCAAAATGAAAAGCACCAGGGCACCGAGCAAACGCAGCGCCCAACCCATGCGACTTGGAAATTTGAATTTCATGGATCGCCTCGAATTTAAACTTCTGGTTTGTTGCTCTTGATGAATTCCCGGTTTGAGCATCCCGTTTGCCCGAGAGCTCGGTCCTTCTGCCCATTGATTTTGGGGGTTGTTATTGGTTGCTGTTGCGGCACTATATAAGATTCCGTGAACTGCGTCATTAAAATTTCTTTATTTTCTGGCGAAATTTGTAATATCTTATTAGAAATACTATAAATAGATTGTAAAGAATGTTAACTCGTCTTTGTCATAGTACCACTGCTGCCACCGTCAGTGGAGTGCTTGGGATGGTTGGTAGTTCCGGTCAACAATCGAATTTCCCCATACACGCGGAGAACAGGCTCTCGATAGATCTTCTTCCTCTTGGGAAATTTCTTTTTCATCACAAACCCAAACTCCTCCATCAAACCGCAGGCATCGCCTAGGAGCTCATAGGGCGGAATTCCTCAAGATCCTGTCCACAGGGCCCTCAAGGCACACCAATTTATTCATATTTCTGGGTCAAGAACTTATCTCAGCAATTAATTGGCCCAAAGTACGACAGGATTGCGATTGAACCGGATTCCCGGGCCCATTGTCCTCTATTGTCCCGAGTTGTCCGATCTTGCCCTCCCCTGGAAGGGGGAAAACAGGGCAAAAACAAAGGTTCTTCCACCTTAACTTGACCCCGAGCCCATTTTGCGCGGAACTACTTTGCGCACAAGTGGCGAACTATTGCCCTATTCCAATATGTTACTTCTGCTCTATCTTGTTGGAAGGGCTGTGGAAAACCTTGAAAGCGGTGCAAATCTGCGGAAATTCCCTCGGTTGCTGGCACTCATTACATACAAAAAAACGCCTAGAACTGTTTATACGTTGGAGCCGTCCTTTGCAGCCAAAAGTTCAAACTGAGTGGCCTGAGGTTTATCCATGCCGCCCAGGAATCTGTCTCATTGAAAACGGGTTGGATTCGATCTCTGACCACATATCGTTCCAGACCGGGCGCAGGCTCGAACTTATCCACCCAGGCAGACTCCGGCCTCCGTAGACACGCCACAAGCGGGTCCACCGGCAACGTCGTTTTGCGGCGCAATCGCACTGCATCTGGCAGAACTCCGCGGATTGCTTCTCGCAGCAATTCCTTGTCGGAACACCACGGTAAGGCCGGCAAAGAGAGAAGATAGTTGACGAGCCGCAGATCAAAAAAGGGATGAGAAACCTCGACCGGAATGCGGGTAATTCCCGCGTCCAGCGACTCAAAGATCCACGGCCACATGGTGGAGGTTATGCTGCTGTATGCGACCGGCCGCACTCCTTGCCCGGGGGGCATGATATCGTTCAATTCATCCCATCGTTGGCGAAGCCGGTAGCGTTGTTCCAGTTCCGGATTCACCCAATTGGGAAACTGCGACTCAATTCCTTTCCTGCCAAACAAAATGCGCCAGCGGCTGCGCAAGTAGAGGCGCGACAACCTCTTCTCGGTTGTAAGGTATCGGTATGCGTCAGTGAGTCCGCGCCGTAGCTCGCCTTTCTTTAGTAACTGGCGGAAATATACGGAAAGCCGGCAGGCGAGCACTGGGTCGCCACCGTAACCTGTCAATGCAACGCGGTTGTTCGAGGCCAGTCGGCGAAGCATATCCATTCTGGGCGCTTCCCACGCCCAGTGCCCAGGTTCCGGCCATTGGCGCTGCGCCGGGTCTGCTTCCTGAAAAACGCGGTAATTGTCAGCAACCAGAATATCGATTGGGATTTGAAGCGCCTCCGCAACCAATCGTGCGTAATGGCGCTCGTTATGTGGAATCAGATGATCATAAACCTCCGTATAAGCTTGGAGATTCGTTCCCCGTTCTGTTGGCTTCAGAACCCGGTGCGCGGTCGCCGCGACAATTGACGAGTCCAGTCCCCCGCTCATCAGTACGCCCGCTGGGCCTGTTCGCACACGGTCGGCGACGGCCGTGCCCATAAGTTCCCGAAATCGTTCGACGCATTCGATCGGGCGTTTGTACGGAAAAGGCGCGCTAACGGGCAGCGTCCAGTAGCGGCGAACGGAAATCTTGCCGTCCTTCAGCTCAAGTGTGTGTGCGGGCTCCAGGCGCGCGATATCAGAAAATGCGGTGGCTCCCGGTTCCTGGCTGGATTCAAAGAGCAGGAAGTCGGCAATGGAAAGGTCGTTCAACCGGTCGGATACACCGGGGTGCAAGCGCACGCAATCGAGCGTATTGCTGAAAACTAAAAAATTCCCGGCATGCGCGTAGTAAAAGCACTTGATGCCAAATTGGTCCCGCGCGCAAAAAAGTTTTTGCGCTGGCCCATCCCAAATAGCAAAAACAAAATCGCCCAGTAAGTGGTCCACGCACGCGGATCCCCATGTGTGATAGGCGTGAAGAATGAGTTGAGCGTCCGGAGTGCTAATCGAAACTTCGCGGCCATGAGTTCGAAGCTTTTCAATCAGATTGAGGCGCGCATCAATTCGCGCATCTGCCGTAATCCAGACATTTCCATCCAGACTTGTTGGTTGTTCATCGCTGGCGGAATCGTTAGTTGTTCGGAGAAGGGCGTGACCCAGGCCAATCGGACCTGCGCACTGCGTGCGCTGCGCATCCGGCCCGCGGAAGGCCAGAAAATGTGTCATTCCCGAGAGCAGCTTGCCGTCTGCCGGAGCCCCGTCAATGTTCAGAATTCCAGCAATACCGCTCACTGCGGTTCAATTCCCAGTGAGGCAATATCCCGGCCAAATGGCACGTAGTCCTGGCGGACGCCGTTGCTATCGTTCACTACCATCCCGAAAAGTTCCACCCACGCGTGCGCCTCAAATCCGGCGGCTGCCTTCCGCACGCCGATGTGCAGCTCGGCGGGCAGCGCGCGCCTCGCGAGCAACCACCAAAGCGTCAAGGATTGCTCCAGGCACCGCCCGTGGTACACGCCCTCCCGCGCGGCTGCCGCCACCATGCGCGCGGTGCGCCGTGCGGATTCAATCGCGGCGGATTTCAGTGTTTCAGAGGAAACAATAGGAGAGAAATTTTTGCGCGGCGTCGTCTTCGCCAGCAACGCTTTCCACCGCCGCAAACCAATCGTCCGCAAAGCCGCCGCGGTTGCGGGGACAAGAACAAACGCCCACAGCAGTGAAGCTCGTTCCGGCCCTGCAAGCCGCCGGAATCTTTGCCATTTACGCACTGCGAACCTCGATCAACCCCTCGGTCCGCAATTTTTCCAGCAGCACCAGCAGGTCACTTTCACACTTCCCCGGCTCCACATCGTATTCATCCAGGATGACCGTCCGCAAATCTTCCACGGATCTGGGCTGATCCAGCAATTTCCATATGCGCGCTCCCACGGGATCCAATCCGTAATACACTCCGCTGCGCATGTGCAGAATCGCCGCTTCTTCCCCCAGGGCGCACGAAACATTTTCCTTGGAAGCCACCACAATCGTTTTCAGTGAAATCCCTTCAGGCATGGACTTCCCCTTCTGAATCATTCTCTCTCCCGGAAAATGCAGCCATTAGCGCTGGAAGGAAAGCTGCGCCCGCCGGGAGAGAAACTCGCTCCATTCTAGCGGCTTCCCCAAGTGCCAGCAATGCCTCCGAAGGTAGGTTGGCGGAAGCCCGCGTGTCGGCCCGGAATCAGTAGCCGCAGCACGTCAAACTTGAGCGCTCCCAATGTCGCCGGCGGCGCACTCGCTAAAGTTTATTCAGCCCGTTCAGTCCAGCTACCTTGTAAGCCTCAGCGAAGGTCGGATAGTTGAAGACCGTATCTCGAAAATATTCCATCGTCCCGCCGAGCGTCATCACCGCTTGGCCGATGTGGATAATTTCGGTCGCACTTTCTCCTATCGCGTGAACACCCAGAATCTTCTTGTCATCCGGGTGGAATAACACTTTCAGCATTCCAGTTTGATCCCCGACAATCTGCGCTTTCGCGAGTTCTTCGTATTTCGCGATCCCCACCTCGAACGGTATCTTGGATTGCGTGAGCGACAATTCGGTTTGGCCGACCATGGAAATTTCAGGAATTGTGTAAATCCCGTAAGGCAGCATTGCCTGCGCCGCTTTCGCCGGAGCGCCGAAGATGTGGCAACTGGCCAGCCGTCCTTGCTCCATGGATGTGGACGCGAGCGACGGAAAACCAATCACATCTCCCGCTGCATAAATGTGCGGCACCGAAGTCCGAAAATTCTCATCCACCACGAGCTTGCCTCGTGTCCCGGTCGTGAGGCCGGCGGCTTCCAGGTTAAGCAAGTCCGTATTCGCCTGGCGTCCCACCGCGTAGAGCAATGCGTCGCCATGAATGCGTTTGCCGCTCTCGAGATTGGCCATCACCCGGCCCTTCGCGTCGCGCTCCACGTTCGCGACTTTCTCGCCAAGGCGAAAAATCGCGCCCTGCCGGCGCATGTGATAGCAGAGGGCTTCTGAAATTTCGGTGTCAACGAAATCCAGGACCGCTCCCCGTTGCTCGATCAGTGTAATCACCACATTGAGCGCCGCGAGCATGGACGCGAATTCCAGGCCGATCACTCCGCCACCGACGATGATCAATTCCTTAGGAATCTCGTCCATTTGAAAAAACTGGTCGCTGGCGAGCACTTGTTTTCCGTCAAACGGAATATCAGGATGCCGCGCCGGGCGCGTTCCGCACGCAATCAAAATATTCTGTCCACGCACCACGTGGGTCTGATCGAGCCCTTCCACTTCCATTGTGTGTGGGTCGGCGAAGCGCGCTGTCCCGCTGAAAAAGTCTATGTCGTTCCGGCGGAGGTGGTCCTTGACGACGCTGATTTCGCGATCGGTCACCTGAGCCACGCGCGCCGCCAGATCCCGGATGGAAATGCGGTTCCGGACCACATAGTCGCTTCCGTAAAAGGACCGGTGACGAAAACCGGTCAGGTGCAGAATCGCTTCGCGCAGCGTCTTGCTGGGAACCGTGCCGCCGTGTATGCAAACTCCACCGAGCATGTCTATCCGGTCGATCACGGCGACGCGTTTGCCAAGCTTCGAGGCCGCGATGGCCCCTTTTTGTCCTGCGGGACCGCTGCCGATTACGACAAGATCGTACGGATGTATGTTCATTGCGTGCTTTCGTCTGCACGGGAATCTTGTGAAGGGCCGCCGGGCTCGGCAGGTTCTTTGAAAGGGAATTCAATAGCCTGTGAGGATTTCTTGTCTTGCGGATGCGATTGAAGAGAAGGCATGCCGAAATTTCCCCGGCCCTCCGCCAGTAGGATGAAATGATCTTGAACGCTGAATCGCGTTCCGTTGCGGCCATGCGCCCGTCCGTGCATCTCGAATGCCCGCGCATAAGCGCCATCAGCCGGAAGAATTCTGGTTTTCATTGTATCGGCCAACTAAGGCTTCAGAATCGCACTGCAAACCTGGCGGCGCAGCGCTTCATCCTTGAGCCTGAACTTCACTTCCACGCGTTCGTAAAGATTCCCGGGCATCCAATCCGCGCTCCCAAAGTAAGCTTCTGATTCGCCGCCGTTCCCGAACACGAAGACCCAGATGTGCTCCCGGAACCGCCCCACTATACTACGCACTCGAATTCGACTGCTGATTCCTCTCACGCCCGGCCGCAACGCGCATGCCCCCGAATGATCAATTCAATCTGCGCGCCCGCTTGCGATGCGCGATAAAGCACCTGAATAATATTCGCATCGAGATGTTACACGCAGTTTACGGTTTGTCCGAGGAATGGCGCTCCATGGCGGTTTCCTTCTAAGTGACCAGCACTCCGCTAGATTCCTCTGGCCGACTTCCTGTATAACAGCGCATCGTGGTTTCCGGCGCAATCCGTGTCGAGTTGATCGAAAAACTCTTCCCTCCAGCCCAAACTGGCTGGCGGGCATTTCTTTCTCCCTTTGCGCGCCCAACCCACCGGGCTCTCACGCCAATTTCGTTTCAAGTCGCGCCCGGCGAATCCCTCGCCATCGTGGGAGCCAACGGCGCGGGCAAATCTACTTTATTGCGAATCCTGACCACACTCTTGCTGCCTACCGGCGGCCGCGCGGAAGTGACGGGCTGGGATGTTGTCCGTCATCCAGAAAGCGCCCGCCACGCACTTGGCTTCCACAGCGGCGCTGAGCCGGGTTTTTACGCGCGGCTTACCGCGCTCCAGAACCTGCAATTCTTCGCCCAGCTTCGAGATATTTCTCCTCGAGAAGCGAAGCTCCGAATCGCCGAAGTCTCCGATGGGCTCGGTCTTTCTCCTTCTCTTGACCGCCAGGTGCGCTTGCTTTCATCCGGAATGGTGCAACGATTGAGTCTGGCGCGCGCGGTGCTTCATCGCCCCCGCGTTCTCTTACTTGATGAGCCGACTCGCAGCCTGGATCCCCTCGCGGCAGCGGAATTCCGCCGCTTCTTGCGCGAGGATCTCGTTCGCCGCCACGGCGCAACCTTGCTCTTTGCCTCGCACACCCTCGCTGAAGTGGAAGAATTGGCTGACCGCGCCGCTCTGCTCGATTCGGGCCGCCTTCTCTTCTGCGGTACTCCCGCGGAAATGCGCGCAGCCGCTTCCGCGGCGACGCTCGAAGAAGCCATGATTCGCCTCACTCGCCGGGCCACCGGGGAAACCGGAGCATCGCCACTGTGATTCTTCTCCGCAGACTCTTCGCTTTCTTCCGCCGTGATTTCGCCATTCAGAGCAGCTACAGTTCCGCGTTCATCCTCCAGTTGGCTGAGACGTTGTTTGCCGTGGCGACCTTCTATTTTCTCGCGCGTTTCGTCGAAAGCCCTCAACTCGACCGCTCTCTTCCTGTTGGCCACACATATTTTTCTTTTGTGCTGGTGGGCATCGCGTTTTTTGACTACATGAATATCTCGTTGAGCGCGTTCGACGAAAGCATCCTGCAAGCCCGGCAGAATGGCACGCTCGAAGCTCTGCTCGTCACGGACACATCCCTGCCGGTAATTCTGGCCGGCGCTGCCGTCTATCCATTTGTGTTGATGTCTTTGCGCACGATTGTCTATCTGGCCTGGGGCGCGGCGCTCTTCGGATTCTCCGCTGGAGCGGCCAACTGGGGGGGAGCGGCGGTGGTCCTGGCGATTTCCATCTTGGCCTTCGCCGGGCTTGGAATTCTTTCCGCCAGCTACTTACTGGTGTTCAAGCGCGGCAATCCGGCCAAATGGATATTGCTTGGCGTTTCTGGAGTAGTCGGCGGCCTGATGTATCCCGTATCCGCGCTGCCGCTTTGGTTGCGGAATGTAGCGCGCGTCGTGCCGCTGACATATTCTTTGGAAGGGTTGCGCGCTGCTCTGTTGAATGGCGCCGGGTTCAGCGAACTGTGGCCCACCATCCGCGCGCTGGCCGTCTTTGCAGTGATTCTTCTGCCGCTTTCGTTCTATGTTTTCTCGTGGGCGCTGCGCCGCACGAAAATCACCGGAACCCTTACGCATTTCTGAAACATTCAACGGAGTTCTGTCCCGTTCAGTGTTTCACTTTCGGAGCGGTGACCTTCGTATCCACCGGAACTCCCATGCCCTTCAACTCTTCAAGCCCCGCTTTCGCCTGCGCGGCAAACGGCCCGCTCGGGTCCAAATCAATGCATTTCTGGTAGGCCTCAATGGTTCCGGGCAGAACAATGAAAGTCATTTTGTCGCCTTCTTGTTTTACTTGTATGTTTGCCACCAAAGTTGCCGCGTACAAAAACCATCCTTGCGGGCTCTTAGGGTCCAGTTCCGTGGCTTTGCGAAGCAGATCGAGCGCCGTGGGATTCTGCAGCTGGCCGGCGTTGTATGCTACCGCGCCAAAATTCCGATATGCCTTGGCGGCGCCGGCAGGATCAAGTTGCGCGCTCTTCTCAAAAGCAACCTTGGCGTCGTCAAACTTCCCAAGCTTTGCCATGTCGGTGCCCATGTTGTTGTAGGCTCCGGCATCCGGTTTTGCCGCTACGCTCTGCTGATAGTATTGCACCGCGTCTTGATACCTCGCTGCGGCGTCACAGGCAGCGCCCAGACTATTCAGCACAGCCACAGTGTTGTTCACTTCTGTCGGCGCCAGTGTGGCTAGCGCCTGCTTGAACTCGTCAATCGCCGTGTTGGCTATCGGATCCAGTTGGTCCTGCAAAGCTTGGCGCTGTTCCTTGGGGGCCTTGTTGATCTGATCGCTCAACCCCTGTTCCTTGGTGAGCGCCGCGGTTCCTGCGTCGAAGTGCGTCTTCAATTTGCCGAATTTCGCCTCGTTCTCCGCCTCATCTTTTCTATTTTTCAAGTAGGCGATGATTTGAGGATCGGCCAAGCTGAGATCGGCGTCGGTTTCCTTTCCATCTACAATGTGGAGCGGTCTTACCACCGAAGGATCTTTTGGTAACTTATACGTGATTGTATAGGTCCCAGGCGCCAGCCCTGGTTTCGAAAATTTGCCGTCCTTGTCGGTCGTGAGTGGAATTTCAGCGGCTGTTCCCATTTGCAATGTAACGCTTACGTCGGGCATTGGCTTGCCTTTATCGTCTTTAACGACCCCTTTGACTAGGCCCTTTCCCTGGGCGGCCACCCGGCTGCCGGACAATGCCGGAGCAAGTCCAATGCATATCACTGCGGCCAGCAAAATTTTCGCGACTCTCAAAAAATCATTCTTCACGTTCAGTCCTCCGATCCGGGTTTGCGGTTGCGCGCTTTGCGCGGCGACTTCCGTTTGCCCGGCGAATCCTGTTCTTATTATCTCTCAATACCGCCCCCTTACGCGACTCGATACGCGATGGGGTCGGCTTGCCCCGCTCCGGCAAATGCCCGCAAGCGCAGCAGGCAACTGTCGCAAACTCCGCAAGCCTTGTCCTCAGCCTGGTAGCACGACCACGTAAGTTCCAGGGGCGCTCCCAATTCCATTCCCCTCAGAATGATCTCGCTCTTCCGCATTCCGATCACCGGCGTCACAATTTCAATTCGCGTCTCGGGACGCGTGCCCGCGCGAATCAGTTCCTGAAACATGCGGTAGTATTCCGGCCGGCAATCCGGGTACCCGGAACTATCCTCCGCAACCGCGCCGATAAATATCGCGCTCGCGCCGATCACCTCCGCCCAGCTCACTGCCACTGAAAGGAAGTGCGCGTTGCGAAAGGGTACGTAGGTTACTGGGATTTCACCCTCCCGCGCAACGCCCCTTTGAGATTTTCCCTCCGGCACGGCAATCCGTGAATCCGTCAGCGCCGACCCGCCAATCTGCGAAAAATGCTCCAGCCGCACCACCAGCCGCTCACGCACGCCATAGAAATCCGCGATCGCGTCGAAGGCCCGCCGCTCCCTGCGCTCAGTCCGCTGTCCGTAACTGGCATGCAGCACCGCCAGCTCGTGCGTCGTCCGCGCAATCGCCGCCGTCACGCAGGAATCCATCCCCCCGCTGACCAGCACAACTGCCTTTTCTGCTTTCTTTGCTTCAGCCATCAAAGCAAATTATAGTCCGATTGTTCTTGCCGGTGGGACGGTCTTCGCGCGATCGCTCTGTGCCTTCAATCTGCCGGAACACTTTTCTCTCGACCCTCAATGTGCCTCTTCAAGAACGCCAGCGTCAGCGCCCAAGCCTGCGCCGCGGCCACAGGGTTATAACTCGCCCGCGCATCGCAAAAGAATCCATGATCCGCGTCCGAAATTTCCACATTCACGAAATTCTTCTGCGCCGCGCGCAACGCATCCGTCACGGCGCGCACTTGATCCTGCCCAAGGTGCTTGTCGAGCCCTCCCCAGAACAGCAGCACCGGCGCGCGTAAATCATTCACGCGGTCGAGCAATCCCGGCCTCTGCGGACTCGGCGCGATCCCTCCTCCGTAAAAAGACACCGCCGCCGCGACCGGCAGCGCAATCCCCGCAAGAAAAGCTACCATGCCCCCCATGCAGAATCCCACGGCCGCCACAGGCAATTCCTTCCCGCCGTTCCCACGGAGCCAATTGTGCGCCGCACGTAAATCTGCTTCGATCTGCGGATGCTTCAATGCCGACATATGCGGCATCACCGCTTGGAAATCGTCGTACCGCCCCTCAAACCCCGGCCCCGTCCGGTGAAACAACTCGGGAGCAATCGCCAAATATCCCTCGCGCGCAAATCGTTCCGTGACGTCGCGGATGTGCCCATTCACGCCAAACGCTTCCTGCCCCACCAGCAATCCGGCATGCGCCGCGGTTCCCACGGGCCATGCGACGTAAGCCTGCATCGAAGTTCCATCACTCACCGTAAGCGTTACATATTCCGTATGAATCTCCATTTTCCCTCCCGCCGTCCAATTCTACCAAAATCTCCCGATTGCCTCCCTCCTGTCGCATCATGCGACAGTGAATTGCGGTGATGGTATCCTCGCATCACACACTACTTGCCTGTTAGCTTTTGAGAGGAACCGCGTGAACGTGCCAGCCAGTCTGCTTCCCTTCGATCTTCGCGCTGCCATGGCGCACCTCTCGGAGAAAGATGAAAAACTCGCCGAACTTATCCAGGCGGTTGCTGGATTTGAAATCAGAGGAGACCGTGGAGAAAGCCCCTATGAAGTCCTGATGAGATCCATCGCCTATCAATCCATCTCCGGAAAAGCCGCAGCCACGATTTTTGCCCGCGTAAAAGCTCTCGGCTCCGGCGGACAGGCGCCCACGCCCAACGAAATGCTTCGCTTGCGGAAGTCCGTCCTGCGCAAAGCGGGATTGTCAGGCGCAAAGATCGCCGCGATGAAGGATTTGGCGCGTAAGACGCTCGACGGCGTCGTCCCCTCCCTTGAGCAAACAATGATGATGCCGGACGAGGAATTAATCGAACGGTTGACGGCCGTCCGTGGAATTGGCGCCTGGACCGTCGAGATGTTTCTGATCTTCCGCCTCGGCCGCCCGGACGTCCTTCCCATTCACGATCTCGGAGTGAAAAAAGGCTGGGCCATCACCTATGGGAAGAAACATATGCCGAAGCCGAAAGAACTCCACGCATTTGGAGAGCGCTGGCGTCCCTATCGCACGGTCGCGAGCTGGTATATGTGGCGCGCCTTTGAACGTGCGGGCCACGCCGCTACTCGGAAGATCCGCCCCGCCCGCGCTAGAAAGCGCCGCGCGCCGAAGCTCGCCTCCATCCGAAGCAAAAGCCTAAAGCTTCCTCGGCGCACGCGCCGGAAGTAGCTCCGCGCCATAGTTTGTGGCTGCGCATGTTGCCTCGCTTTATTTCTCCGCGCCCTCTGCGCCTCTGCGGTGAAACCACTGTGGCTCTTGACTTTTCCACAGAACCCACCATTGACTCTCATATAACCCTATGGTAACCTTTTTTGCAGACTTGGACGAGCGCTTCGAATTGTCTTCCCGAAACGGAGCTCGCCCACCCTGCCGGACACTCGAAATCCATTGGACTAGAGCGGTTGTCATGTCAATCTCGCATCAGTATGATTCTACGGGCTTTTAAACAGGATTATTCCCTTGACAAAAGTAGAGCCGTCTTGTAGTATTTGGCTCATGGAAAGCAAGCATCACTTCTTCTTGAGTTTCGGGCCGGGAGCGGCCTTTATCTGCCGCCGAATATCCGCCTTGATGCTCGCCAATAGCTTCCTCGTTGGCACTTTCCTTAGCAGCTTGTTTCTATTGTCTTTTTCCACGCGAGGTCTCCGATGAATTTAATTGACGTAAACACCATGTTCTCTACCGATGCCAAGTGCCGCGAATTGCTCACCCGCCTTCGCTGGCCCGAAGGCCCGCGATGCCCACGCTGCAATGCCAATGTCGTCGAACTGGAAACTGAAAAGCAGTTGTTCTACTGCAAGGATTGCGACTATCAATTCACTGTTACCGCTGGCACGATTTTCAACGACTCGCATCTGCCGCTCGAAAAGTGGTTTACCGCAACGCTGCTTCTCTGTGAGGCAAAGAAGGGGATGTCCGCTTGCCAGATTCAGCGCACGCTCGGAATCGGCTCCTACAAAACCGCATGGTATCTCTGCCACAGAATCCGCGCCGCAATGCAAGAAGCCAAACCGATGATGGACGGCACAGTCGAAATTGACGAAACCTATGTCGGCGGCAGGCCCCGTAAGCACATGCCGCGCCGCAAGAAGGATGTCGTATTCGGTATCCGTAAGCGCAACGGCGAGTTGCGATTCATTCACGCGAAAGATGCGACCGCAAAAACTGTGCGCCAGATCGTCAGCGAAAATCTGAGCGAAGACGTGGAAGTGATTATGACTGACGAATCGCCCATCTATCCATTCGGCTTCAACAAAAAGCAAAAGGCCGCGCACAAGACCATCAATCACCGCCGCCAATACGTTTCCGGCCTCGTTCATACGAACACCGTTGAATCCTCGTTCTCGCTTTTGAAGCGCGGCATCATGGGGACTTGGCACAATATCAGCGCAAAGCATCTGGCGTCCTACCTACAAGAAATGACCTTCCGTTTCAATCGCCGCGAAAACAGCAACATTTTCATGGATACGCTTCGCCACATGATTACAGCGCCAGTTCTTACTTTGAAAAAACTCACGGCCTAATCTCGTTTGCTTTTTGGTCGCTTGCCGGGCTTCTCCAATTTACGCTCTTGGCGTGCAATTTTCTTGTTGGCGGCTTCCATCACTCGATTAGCCCTTTTGTTCAGTTCTGTGTACCGCTTAAAGTCCCTCACAAAATCAGTATCTATTTTCTCTAAGTCTTCGCGCGTCGTCTTCAAAAAATCAGCCGTGATTTTTATTTGAGCATCAAATGCTGGCCTGCCAGTAGGTGGAACAATGCCAATGAGTAACAGGCGCGTTAACCTATCCAACCTACCAATAGCCGCCTCTCTCTGCGGCATGTCGTTAGTCCTCTCGACCTGAAAATCTCCCGTCGAGGATATTCCAAAAACATGAGTCGTCCCGCCGACAGCCTGATACCGCTCTTTAGCAATCTTTATGACATATATAGCGGCCCAAGCCGCTTGACCCATATTCAGACTCATCTCTTGAAACGATTGAGCCATTGGCGATAACGTCTCGATGCCAATTACTCGGCTGGTGGTTATGTGACGTACAAGAGTGGAGTCAACGGAATAGAGATACGGGATACCCTTACCGAACTGCGCGGCTACGAGGAGCTGTATATCTTTTTCACTCATCGTGTCTGTCGGGAACTTCCTAAAATCATCGCCGTAGAGTCTCCTCATCAGAACACTGAGCTGTGCATGAAACTGCGTGTGATTTTTGCAGACGGCCAAAACTTCCGTTTGAATCTTGTCCTTCGCATAGTCAATGAAGTGACTGCGTCCGGCTCCAGCAACGATAGCTTTATTTTGCGCTATAGCGAGCTGATAAATCTTGGTGACATAGCTGATTTCGCTGCCGTAGCTCTCTTGTGTATCCGCTGCAACAATCACACCATTACTACAACGCATCCCAATACAGATTGTCATACGCCTCCAACGTGGAAGCCGCAATGATTTGTGGGGAATAGGCGGCCCCGGCCTCAGCATAGATTATTCGCCTCCTTTTGTGAAGGGAATAATCCTGTTTTAAACCTCGCCGAATCATACTGATACAAGGAGCTTCTGTAAGTCTTTTCGTTTCAATGATAATGTTATTATGAGAGTAAACAAATAAGTCCTTTAGGATCACACTGATGCGACCGATGGTGTCTGTAAGTGCCATAGAATGACACTGATGCAAAAAACAGGGGGGCAGGGTTTCGGAGGGCTCGCCTTCAGGCGGCCAGGCTTCTTAGATTGCTGGTCCGGACCCTCATCCCTATTGGGCGTTCATGCCATCGCAACGTAGAATAGGTACTCTCCAATTCATGGAGCCGAACGATGCCTGATCCTAAACAAGAGAATCTGGACGCCCTGCTCCAGGAAAACCGCCTATTTCCTCCATCGGACGAATTCCGGAAGCAGGCCAACGCCAACGACCCGGAAATCTACGAGCGCGCGCTCCGCGACCCTGAAAAATTCTGGGCAACAGAAGCCGAGCGGTTGGACTGGTTCGCGCCCTGGCACACAATATTGGAATGGAAAGCCCCCTGGGCGAAATGGTTTCTCGGCGCCAAGCTGAACATTGCCTATAACTGCGTGGACCGTCACGCCGCGTCCGCGCGCCGCAATAAGGCCGCCATCATCTGGGAAGGCGAACCGGGCGATTCCCGCGTTCTTACATTTGGCATGCTCGAGCGCGAAGTGAATCGCTTCGCAAACGTGCTGAAGTCCGCGGGCGTGCGCAAGGGAGACCGCGTCGCCATTTATATGGGCATGATTCCCGAGCTGCCCATCACCATGCTGGCTTGCGCGAAAATCGGCGCACCGCACAACGTAGTCTTCGGTGGATTTTCCGCGGAGGCGTTGCGCGAGCGCATCAATGATGCGACAGCCAAAGTGCTCGTCACCGCCGACGGAGCCTGGCGCCGCGGAACCGTTATTCCTCTCAAAGCTACCGCCGATCAAGCTCTGGTGGACACGCCCAGCATTGAAAAAGTAATCGTTGTCGAGCGGGTGGCGAAAATCGATGCCGCCGCGAAAGCGAACATGAAGCCGGGCCGCGATATTTGGTGGCATGAAGCCATTGCAAACGCTTCCGACGAGTGCGTTGCCGAGCCGATGGACGCCGAGGACATGTCTTTCATCCTTTACACCAGCGGCACAACCGGCAAGCCCAAGGGAGTGGTGCACACCACGGCGGGCTACCTTGTGGGAGCCAGTACCTCGCACCGCTATATTTTCGACATCAAGGAAAATGATGTTTACTGGTGTACCGCGGACATCGGCTGGATCACCGGCCACTCGTACATTGTTTACGGCCCGCTCGCGAACGGCTGCACAACAGTTCTTTACGAAGGCACGCCTGACGTGCCGGACCGCGGCCGCTTCTGGAGCATCATTGACAAATACGGCGTAAATATTTTTTATACCGCGCCCACCGCCATTCGCACCTTCATGCGCTGGGGCGCGGAATGGCCCGCCAAGTACAGTCTGAAAACTTTGCGGCTAATTGGCACCGTCGGCGAACCCATCAATCCCGAAGCATGGATGTGGTATCACGTCAATGTTGGCCACGAGAGGTGTCCGATTGTGGACACATGGTGGCAAACCGAAAACGGAATGATCCTGATCACGCCGCTGCCAGGAATTGTGGCCACCAAACCCGGCTCCGCGACGCGCCCGTTCCCAGGCATCGAAGCCGAAGTCGTGGATGAAAAGGGAAATAAAGTTGGTCCCGGAGGCGGCGGCTATTTGCTGATTACGAAGCCGTGGCCTTCCATGCTCCGCACCGTGTATGGCGATCCCGAACGCTACGTGCAGAATTATTGGTCGCAATATCCCGGAAAATATTTCACGGGTGACGGCTGCAAAATTGACGCCGATGGATACTTCTGGCTGCTCGGCCGCGTGGATGACGTGATGAACGTCGCCGGCCACCGCATCTCCACGTATGAAGTGGAAAGCGCGCTCGTGGATCACACCTCCGTGGCTGAAGCGGCCGTCATCGGGCGCACGCATGATTTGAAAGGACAGGCAATTTCTGCATTCGTCACGCTGAAGGATTCCGCGAAGCCAAGCGATGAATTGAAAGAAGAACTCCGCCAGCACGTTGCCACAAAAATTGGCGCCATCGCCAAACCGGAAGAAATTTTCTTCGTTGGCGAGCTGCCCAAAACTCGCAGCGCAAAAATCATGCGCCGCCTGCTGCGAGATATCGCCGAAGGCCGCGTCCTCGGCGATGTTACAACGCTCGCCGATCCCAACGTCATCGCCAAACTCAAAACGCAATATGAGGATGAAGGCTAGCGCAGACAGCCGGTTGACGCACTCCGCGCAGCCAACCTAAGATACTTTCAATGTCGCAAATGAATTCATCGGAATCCTCGGTAAAGACGCTGTTCGACGCGCTCGGGCGGCCGCTCGTCAATTTGCGGCTCTCTGTTACCGACCGCTGCAACCTGCGCTGCCAATACTGCATGCCGCTGGAGGATTACACCTGGCTGCCGCGCGAAGAGTTGCTGACGTTTGAAGAGATCAGCGAACTTGTGAGCGTGTTCACGGATCTGGGTGTCTCGCGCATCCGGCTGACGGGCGGCGAACCGTTGCTGCGGCGTGATTTGCCGGTGCTGGTGCGCATGCTTGCTGCGAATTCCGGTATCAAGGATCTTGCACTTACGACGAACGGAGTTCTGTTGGCCGAACATGCTGGCGCATTGCGCGCGGCGGGGCTCGGACGGCTGACGATAAGTCTCGATACGCTGCGGCCGGAACGATTTCAAGCGCTGGTGCGCCGGGATTCCCATGCGGAAGTGCTGTCGGGAATTTCCGCGGCGCGCGCGGTGGGTTTCCGCGGAACGAAGATTGACGCAGTTGTGCTGCGCGGATTTAACGACGATGAATTGGCGGGCCTAATCGAGTTTGGACGCGACAACGACGCCGAAGTGCGATTCATCGAATACATGGACGTGGGCGGCGCTACGGATTGGTCGCCGGACAAAGTTTTCTCACGCGCTGAAATTCTTGCCGTCCTGGAGAAGCGTTATGGTCGAATCGCGCCCGTAGCGGAAAATTCCAGCGCGCCCGCGGGAAGATTCCGTTTAGCCGACGGTACAGTATTCGGAATTATCGCCTCCACGACGGCGCCGTTCTGCCGGGGTTGCGACCGCAGCCGTCTCACCGCAGACGGCCTTTGGTATCTGTGCCTTTACGCGAAGCATGGCGAGGACTTGCGGAAGCTTTTGCGCGGCGGCGCATCTCGGTCCGAAATTGCCGCCGCCATCACCTATGCGTGGACTGGCCGCACGGATCGCGGTGCGGAACTTCGCATTGCGCAGCCTAAACGCGGAGTTTTTGTGCCGGTTGAAATGCTGCGCCAGGATACTCACCTCGAGATGCACACGCGCGGAGGCTAGCCCTTGGCCTCTCCGGTTAAAACTTCAACCAAGAAACAATCTTCCGCCACAAATTCAACGCGGAATCCTCCGGCAGCGAAATCCGCGCGCAGCGTCGAAATTACGCAAGTGGTTGAATGGCGCGAAGGAACTACACGCCGAGTGCAAGATTATCTCGCCGCCGAAGAGCCATTGGAAATACAGATCGGCCGCAGACCGCTCGTGGTTACGATGCGCACGCCAGGCCACGATGAAGAACTTGCCGCCGGATTTCTGCTGACGGAAGGAATCATCGAGCAGCGCGCGCAGCTTGCCGAGATAACAATTCCCGCGCGCGGACGTAATCTAGTTCGCGTGAAGCTGGCGAGCGGCGTTCGGATGCCCGTCGCGCTTGCGCGCCGGTACTTTGCCGCGAATTCCAGTTGTGGAGTTTGTGGCAAGGCTTCGATTGATTCCATTCGCGCTCGTAACATCCGTCCGCTGAAGGCTGACTTCCGCGTTGGCGCGGATGTGCTTTGCCGTTTGCCGGATGTCGCGCGCGCGTCGCAGGAAACTTTTGGCCGCACGGGCGGATTGCATGCCGCCGCGCTTTTTGACGCAGCAGGAAATCTAATTGTCCTGCATGAAGATATTGGGCGGCATAACGCGGTAGACAAAGTAATCGGCTGGGCTTTGCTTGGCGGACGCGTGCCGCTGAATGATTGCGTGCTGCTGGCAAGCGGCCGCGGCGGATTTGAAATTGTGCAGAAAGCAATTGTCGCCGGAATTCCGGTCGTGGCCAGTGTTTCGGCGCCATCGAGTCTTGCCGTCGAACTGGCGCGCCGGATGCGCCTGACGCTCGTAGGTTTCTTGCGAGGCCGCCGATTTGTGATTTACTCCGCAGAAGAAAGAATCCTTGCAAGCGCGAGAGAAGGTGCCATATGAAGGCAGCCGTCCTAAGCTCAACCCAAATGAAGTCTAAGTCCCCCTTTCTTATCAAGGACGTCCCACGTCCCAAACTTATAGAAGGGTATGTGATCCTCCGTGTGCTGGCCTGCGGTGTTTGCCGCACTGACTTGCATATCGCTGAAGGAGACCTTCCGGCGCTCCGACAGGAACTCATTCCCGGGCATCAAATCGTCGGGGAAGTAGTTGAAGGCGCAAGCACCGCATTGCCGCTCGGCTCGCGCGCCGGTGTTTCCTGGATGGGTGGTGTAGACGGGGATTGCCCTTATTGCCGGCGCGGGTGGGAAAATCTCTGCGATCATCCCACGTTTACAGGCTACACAGTGGATGGTGGCTATGCCGAGTACGTTTCGGCGCGCACGGACTTCGCATTCCCTTTACCCGGCGCTTTGGATGACGTGCATGTTGCTCCGCTGCTTTGCGCCGGGATCATCGGGTTTCGGAGTTTGCGCGTTGCGGGCATCGAACACGGAGAGCGCGTAGGGCTTTTTGGCTTCGGGGCATCGGCGAGTCTGGCGATCACAGTTCTGCAATCCTGGGGCTGCGAAGTTTATGTCTCGACCAGAGGCGAGGCACATCGCAAGTTGGCGGCCTCGCTCGGCGCAACATGGGTTGGTAGTGAGAATGAAAAACTTCCGGTTCAGCTCGATCGGGCGGTCACCTTTGCTCCCAGTGGAGACGTGGTTGTAAGCGCATTGGCGAGCTTACACAAAGGCGGTGTGCTGGCGATCAATGCAATTCATCTGGATCGAATGCCCTCCTTCGACTACGACAAACTGCTTTGGGGCGAGCGTCAGATACGCAGCGTGGCAAACATGACCAGAGATGATGCCCGCGATTTTCTGAAGATCGCCGCCGAGATCAAGATTCGGCCAAACGTCAAAGTATTTTCTCTTGACCAGGCAAACGAAGCTCTTCAAGCCATCAAGGATGAAACAGTGGATGGATCCGCTGTGATTGTCCCGTAGAAAATAGCGCCACGATGATCAAATTATTTGGGAATTAGGATTTTAAGTATTGCCGGGCGTCGAGATAATCCTGCCAGGTATTCATGTTGTGAAACAGCGATCCATCCGGAGAAAACTTTCGCCATTCATTTTCCGGAACGCGCTCGACGCGAAGTTTCTCGAATGCATCCGTCACTTTCCGTACGCCGCTTTCGAGCGCAGCCGCTAGAACCGCCGCGTTCGCCGAGCGATAGACGGCGCAGAGCGGTTCCAATCCGCGGACATTTTCGGGAATGATGAGGTCCGCTGCCGACTCACCAGTCTTGGCCAGAAGAAAGATGAGCCAATCTTCAGTGAGATACGGCAAATCGCACGCGAGAAACAGGCACCAAGTTGTGGTCGCACAAGTGAGCGCGGTAGCAATTCCTCCCAGCGGACCCGCATCTGCCCAGCGATCGGCGCAAGTGGGCCAGCCAAAGCGCGCGTAACGTTTCAGACCATCCATCGGATTTGGCGGATTGCCAGAATCGGCCGAGCTTGCGGAAGCCACTGAAGTGACGAGCGTAATACCGGCAACGAGCGGAGTAAGTAAATCGGCCGTGCGCTGAAGAACCGGCTTTCCCGCCAATTCGAGGAGCGCCTTGTCGCGCCCCATGCGCGAGCTTCTTCCGCCGACGAGAACAAAAGCTTCGATGTCAGGGAAACGCGTCATGTGCGTCCATGGTGCGGGAAGGAGTGAAGGGAATCAAGCAGGCAGGTAGAATCCCCGCGTTCGGTGAACGCGGGCTACATGAAGCTGACTTGCGTCAAATACGGTGCGGTTGGCAATTACAATGTAAGCGCGGGCGGCGAGAATCCCGGCCCCTGCAAAACGGGGCAGGCTACAAGAGATTACGTGGCGTGAATTTTGCCGATTTCGGCGCGGGCCTGGATTACCCGTAGGATTGATTCGCGGCTGACCATGCCTACGACGTGAGGCGCGGGCTCGGCTTGCAGCACGGGCATCTGGTTGATGTTTTCGGTCTGCATGCGATCGAGCACGTTGAGCACGGGTTCTTCGGGCGCGGCCCAGCGCACGCGATCAAGAGGAAGCATGGCGGCTTGGACGCTCGTCATATTCCATTCGCCGCGGGGAACGTGGTTGAGCGCGGTTACCGTCATCAAGCCGCGAAGATTTCCTCCGTCAGCAACGAGGTGGCAACGGCGGCCCGTACGGAGGACTTCATGCCCGTACTCTTCGAGCGAAATATCGCGCGCGACAGAGGTTAGATCGTGGCTCATGACGTCAACCGCTCGCAGGCCGGCGAGCGCTTCACGAATCGCAAGTTGCGACGAGCTGTCCTTCGCCGCGCTCAGCAGGAACCATCCAAGAAGCGCGAACCACACGGCGTCGGTGTAATCGTTTTTCGAAACAAACCATGCACCGCTCAAAATCATGGCGCAGGCCACGATTTGTCCGCCTCGCGAAGCGATTCGCGTGGCGCGCGCAAAGTCCCCGGTATAAGCCCACGCCGCGGCTCGAAGTACTCGTCCTCCATCCATTGGGAAGCCGGGCACGAGGTTGAACAGTCCCAGGATTAAATTTGTCCAGCCAAGCCATACACCCAGCGCGACAACCATATGATTGGCGGGAACAAGCCGGGACAGTGACCAAAAACCAGCGGCAAGCAGGAAACTGGTGGCCGGTCCCGCGATGGCGATGTTGAATTCCTGCAGGGGCTTATCGGGATCACGCGATATCCTTGCCAATCCGCCAAAGAAAAACAGGGTGATGCTGACCACGGAGAGTTTGTAGTGGAGGGCGACAACACTGTGGCCCAGCTCATGGATGATGACCGAGGCAAAGAAAAACAAGCTGGTCAGAATGCCGACAGCCCAATACTGAGGCGCTGTCCAATCGGGATGATCATTCCCAAACTGCGATGCCACGAAGGGAGTAATAATGAGAAAAACGATGAACCAGCTCGGATGCAGGAAGATCGGAATGCCAAGTATCCGGCCGATTTTGAGGCCTGAGCTTCGATTCATCGGGCGGTTCTTTCCATGTGTCCATTATAACGCGTTGGATGAGCGCGTGCTTCTTGTTGGAAGCGGCAAGAACGGCGGGAAAGGCTTGAGGCGCCAAAACGTCTGAAGAGACAAACGGTAAATGTCGCGACTAAAGCAGCGACGCAAAAGGCGTGAAAGCCCCTGTCGGAAACGCTTCCGCTCCAATTCACAACATGGAATTATTGCTCCAATGGAAGAGACGGGTGGCCTGACATTAGGGCGCCAATGTTCGCGAAGACGCGTTCGGTAAATGGATTGCCACCGTTCGCATCCTGCCGGTTATATAGGATGACGATCGCACGGTCGTCATTCGGCATGAACGAGACGAACGAAGCATAGCCGCCAGTGCCTCCATCATGGAAGCAACCGTGATTCGCGTCATTGCAAAGCCAGGCCAAAGCAATCTTCAACTCTCCGATTCCGCTGGCACGCGTTTGGTGATCTAGCTCAAGCGCGGCGGGCAGGGTGGCCGAAGGCGAGCCTGCAGGGGCACCTGCTCCCAGTTTTTCCGGATGAAGATTTGCCTCGAGATATTTGAGCATGTCCGCGGCGGTGGATGTCAGCGCGCCTGCGCCTGCGAAAGCATCGGCAAGATCCCATCGGCCCACTGGATGGTTGGCCGCATCGTGGCCTTGGATCAGGCGCTGTTGCTGGGATGGAGAAAGCGTGACGACGGTGTCATTCATATGCAGAGGACCCGTGATTTCGGTTTTAAGCAGCTGATCGTAAGGAACACCGGCGCGGAGAGAGAGTGCGTGCCCCAACAAGCCGAAACCGAGATTGCTGTAGAGGAATCCAGGGTCTTGAGGACGCGCGACTCCATGCTTTTCTAGGAATTCATATAGTTGCGCCGCGTGGTAATCGGCATAAGGGTTTGACGCGTTCGTGGGATGGAAATTGTCCGGTAACCGAGGCAGGCCCGAGTGTTGCGTCGCAATGTCTACAAGTGTGATCTCCGGGCCGTCGGGCTTGGCAACTGTGCCAGCTGGCAGAAGCGTTCGCACTGGATCATCGAGGGCGACTTTTTTCTGCTCGACCATCTGGGCAAGGATGAGTCCGGTAAAGGTCTTGGTGATGGAGCCAATCTCAAAAATAGAATCCGGCTGCGCCGTACCGTAGCTGAAGACACGCGTCTGGCCGTGATCGTACACGCCAATGACGATTCCTCCGCCGGTGGATTTCGCCAATACGCCGTGGTCGAGCACGGGGGCGAATTCACGATCCAGGATTGGTTTCAGATCGGCAAGCGCTACCGGAGGGCCGGCGGGGGTGAGCGTAGGAGCTGGCGGCTTTGCAGGCGCGGCTGACTGCCATATAAAAGTGAGCGGCTGAGGAGCGGGGGCGGCCGTTTGCGTCCAAGTGCCCGTCATGACGCTACCTTCCTTGTTCAGGGTTCCCTGATAAACACCGCCAAAATCCTTCAGCTCAAAGCGGACAGAGGTTCCTTCGAGCGTAATGTTGTCCATGGAAAGCTTCGCGCCCTGAGCAACACTTTCGAAGATACCCGCATATTTGCCATCGCTGCTTTTGGAGATGGTCAGGACAACCGGCAGCTTCCCGGCGCCTGAACCCAGCGCGCCCTGCCAGACGCCCTCAAGGCTCCCAGGATTTGGGGTGGCCTGAGCAAATACCGCCAATGAAGCCATACTGAGAACAGCCGATGCAATGAGAATGAATGCCCTCGTCTGAGTCACGTAATTCGAAGTTTTCATGTTGGCTTTCAGTCTAACCGTCAGTATACGACCGGAGATAGTTGCAGGCAAATCTTGAACAGAGTGTTCGGCGCATGCCGAGTTTTGACTAAACTCTCCCACAGCGTGTTGAGCGCGCCACGTTCGATGCCCTGATTCAAATCCATAATTCCTTTGCCATCAGCACATTTTGAAATGGGCTTTGGCGTGCCATTTCGTTTGCCGAAGTTCGCGGGAGACGCAAATGGAAACTCTGATGGCAGGCGCCGCAACTATAGAAATTTTCCTGGCGTCGGTTGGAATCGCCATGGTGTTGGGGCGACTGGCGCTGCTGTGCGTTTTCTGGCTGATGCAGGACGCCGGGACGCACGCTCCCCGGCAAGCCGCCGCGCGACCCCGGGTTGCCACAGGCTCACTCGCAATGGCTCACGTACGCATAGAACGACATTTGCCGCTCCGGGCAGGCTAATCGGAGAAGAACGATGAGGGGGAACGATCATGCTGTTACTGAAATATCTGCTGTGGGTGGTTAGCTTTGTATTGTTTGGCTCGGCCGCCGGGTTGGTGGGTCATGACGTTTGGATCGCGTTTCAACTCCGGCGATTGCTGGGCCGGGGAACGGAACCAGGAGGCACCGTCCCATTCCCTTTTCTGAAGGCCGCGGCACCCGAAAATGCGGGTTCGGAGCACCCCGTTCGTTGGAAACTCGCGGCACAGTTGGCGGGGCTGGCTTGCGTCCCGCTGCTGGTGGGAGCGAGCTTCGCGCTGGTGCCGGACGGCAGCGGTGGAGTGCGGGTCAGCCAGATTTCGGGAGTGCAGCCGGGCACGCTCTATCCCGGTGTGCATATGGTGGTTCCGATGTTCGAGCACGTCGAGGCCTATGACCTGCGCGAACGCGTGTACGAAACGTCAGCGGTTGAGAAGCCTTTAGCTGGGATTACGGCGGCGGGGACGCCGAAGCAACACGGTGAGCTGCTGACGGTCCAGGCGCGGGAAGGGCTTTCGATGGGGCTGGGTGTCGCGGTGAGGTACAGGCTGGACCCACAGAAACTGGGATACATCCATGCCAATGTGCCGCAGCCGGTGGATCAGGAAGTGATCGCGCCGGTCGTTTCCAGCATTTTGCGGGACATCGCGGCGGATTACGTGGTGCGTGATGTTTTCACGGTGCACCGTGCGGAATTCGAATCGCGAGCTTCAAAGGCGATCACCGAGCGGCTCGCACAGGACGGCATCGTGGTGAAGGAAGTGACGCTACGGGATGTGCAATTGCCCGCCGAATACGCAAAGGGACTGGAAAGCCTGCTGCTGAAAGAGCAGGAGAGCGAGCGGATGGGATTTGAAACGGAGATTAAGGAAAAAGAAGTGAAGATCGCGGATCTGGAAGCCGAAGGGCAAAAAGCGCGGGACATCCGGCAAGCGGAAGGCGCGGCGCAGGTGCGCGTGTTGCAAGCGAAGGCGGAATCGGACGCGATGCAATACACGCTGCCGCTGAAACAGAAGCAGATCGAACAATCGAAGCTGGAGGCCGAAGCGCGAAAGGAAGCGACGATTCAGAATGCGCAAGCCGCGGCGGAATCAAAGATTATTGACGGCAAAGCCGAAGTGGAACGGCGAAAGCTCGAGGCGGACGCGGATGCGAATACAACACGCGTACATGCCGCAGCGGATTCCGACCAGAGAAGGCTTCTGGCTGACGCGGATGCGAACACAATACGCGTGACGGCTGCAGCGGATTCCGAGCGGATGAATCTGGAGGCTGCGGCGCTGAAGGCGAATCCGCTGCTGATTCAGAAGATGATCGCCGAGAGGCTTTCAGACAAGTTGCAAATCATCATGGTGCCGACAGACGGAAAGGATTTCTTCGCTGGCGATGTGCTGCGGTCGGCGTTTAACGGAGTGGGAACGCAATCGGGTGAACCCGGCGCGCCGAAAGCGGCACCGGCAGTTGCGGGCCGCCGCCCGAATTAGGAATATGGACGAGTTCTGCCGGCTAAGACCCTTGCGGGTTTCTCGCAGCCGACCCGCCGAACCGCACCCAGCGACCGCCGCCGCTGGGGCGGAAAATCGGCAGGGCGAGACGCCCAGCCGGTGGTTCGGCAAGAACACAAAACGCCCCGTAGCCGTCTGCATGCGGCTGCGGGGCGCAAGTGTTTTTTGGCTAATTTTCAGTTAGTTGCCTTTCCCAACCGAGGAATTTTTTGTCGGGTACGGCGGACGTTTTGGCATCGGCGGCATTTTCTTCAAGGCCTCCAAAGCCAATTCGATTGCCTTTTCAAGTTGTGGATCGTGGCCGCTCACAACCAGATCGGGCCGCTGTTCCACTGTGTAATCGGGATCAACTCCATGATTTTCGACGATCCAGTGGCCGCCATTGTCGGTGGCCCAGAAAGCAAATTCGGGCGCCGTCACCGAGCCGCCGTCCATCATGGGAATTTCGCGCGAGTAGCCGATCAGGCCACCCCAGGTGCGTGTGCCGACAATCGGGCCGATTTTTTCGCGCTGGAAAAACCACGGGAAACAATCGCCGCCGGAGCCGGCCAGCTCATTCACGATCATCACCTTCGGGCCGTAAATGGCCTGGGGGGGGAAGGGTTGATCCGAGCCGTTGCGTGGGGACAGCATGGCGAGTAGCTGGCGCTGAAGTTTTTCAGTGTAAAAGTCGGGGATCGAGCCGCCGTGATTGTAACGCTCGTCCACGATCAAGCCCTCTTTGCCGATCTGCGCGTTCAAATATTTATCGAACATGATGACGCCGGCAATGCTGGTATCCGGCACGTGCATGTAACCAATACGGCCGCCGGTGGCTTGCTCGACGATCTTGCGCCGCGATTCAACCCAATCCAGGTAGCGAAGCTGGCCTTCATTCGGGATTGGCCGAACGACAATTTCCCACGCGCCGACTGCGGAAGGCTTGTCATTCACTTTCAGCGTAACGGTTTGCGCGGCGAGGCCCTGGAAATAGGAATAGACATTGCTCGTGGCGGGCGCGGGAACACCGTTCACGGCAATCAGGTAATTGCCTTCCTTCACCTTGAGGCCCGGTTCCATGAGCGGCGAGCGAGTCTGCGGGTTCCAGTTTTCACCCGCGAATATTTTCTGGAACCGGTAATAGCCCTGGTCCACGGAGAAATCGGCGCCGAGCAATCCGACACCGATACGCGTAACCGGCACGGTTTCCCCGCCGACGACATAGGTGTGCGAGGTGCCGAGCTCGCCGATCATTTCGCCGAGCAGATAGCTCAAGTCACTGCGATGCTTGACGAAGGGAAGAAGCGCGGCATAACGCTTTTCAATCTTTGGCCAGTCCAGACCCTCCATGTTCGGGTCCCAGTAGAAGTCACGCTCGATGCGCCACGCCTCATGGAGAATTTCCGCCCATTCGGCTTTGGGATCAACCGTGGCCTGCATCGCTGCGGTGTTCAGCCTGCCATCGCCGACCTTTGCCTTGCCGGGAATTGCATCGGTGATGCCCCAAACTGGGCCGGCATGGTAGAGCACTTTTCCGCCGTCGAGATCGAGTTCATATCCGTTGATTCCGTCGAGAAGGACTTTGTCCTCACGCGCTTTCAAATCATAGACGTGAAGGGTTTGGCGTGGACGCGGCGGCGCCGGATTGCCCGCCTCGAGCGCTTCCTGAGGAACGGATGTGTAAAACACTTTGCCCTTGCGCACGGAAAGGTCTTGATACAGTCCGGCGGGCACGGGAACTTGAGCGATTCGATTGCCCAGGCCTTCGATATCAATTTGAATCGGCTTGGGAGTCTTGTCGTCCGCTTTTGCATCTTTGGATTTATCAGCTGTTTGAGCCGAGGCAGACTTGTCATCGGTCTTGTCAGCGGGCTTTTCGGCCGGTTTGTCCGCGGGCTTCGCCGCGTCCGCGGCTTTTTCCTCATCGCTTTGAGGAGCGAAAGGAGACGGCTCGTCAGCCTTCAACGTGAGCGCGAAAATCCCGGTCGAGTCATAGTAATTGAAGCGCTGCTCGAAGACTCCGGAGCTGGGATAGTAGAATCGCGCGGAAATGAAAAACAGATACTTGCCTTCCGGATCAAAAACCGGATTTACATCACTGTAAAAGCCGCTCGTAATTTGAAACGCCTTCTTCTGATCAATGGAGTAGAGGTAGAGCGAGTTGGCCGTGTTAGTGCCTGTCTTTGAGTAGGCGATCCAGCGGCTGTCGGGTGACCAGGAACCATCGGCGATCTGGCTGAAGTTATCCTGATCGACCTGTACGGGTTTCTTTTGGTCAATATCCACATACCAGAGGCGGAGCGATTTATCCCAGAAGAGGAGTTTCTTGCTGTCCGGCGAAAATGTTGGACCGTAGCGGTAAACCGCGCCGTCCATAGTAACGCGGATTTCATCGCCACCCATTTGCGGGCGAAGGTAAAGTTCAAATTCTCCTGATTTATCCGAAAGATAGGCGACCCACTTTCCATCGGGAGACCATGCCGGATCCTGCTCATGCACACCCGGTGACATGGTGAGATTGCGCGGGCTCCCGTGTTCGGCGGGAACAGTAATGATGTCGCCGCGAGCCTCGAAGACAGCGCGCGAACCGCTGGGAGAAATGGATGCGCCGCGGATCTGGTCGCCAACGCTGCGGACTTCCGCGCGCGATTCGACGTCATCGCCGGCGACGGTGATGTGGACCTGAGTTTGTTTTTCCGTGGCGAGGTCATACGTGTAGATGAGGCCACCGTTTTCAAAGACAATGGCGTCCGGGCCCAGGCTCGGCCACTTGATGTCATATTCCGTGAAATTTGTGAGCTTGCGCGACTTTTTAGTGGAAAGGTCATAGCGATAGAGGTTCATCACGCCATCGCCATCGTTGATGTAATAGATGGTGTCGCCATGCCACATGGGAAAAAGATCCATGCCGGCCGTGTTCGGAAGTTCTTCGTAAGTGTTCTTCTTCAGGTCATAGATGCCGATGGGCGGCTTCCATCCGCCGCGATAACGCTTCCAGGTGCGGAAATCCTGGGAAGTTGGCAGGTAGGCGATGCGATTTCCGTCCGGTGAAAAACTAGTGAGGCTGGCGCGGGGGACAGGGAGCATTTCCGGATTGCCGCCTTCCGGCGAGACGACGAAGAGCCGGGTGATATCCGGTGGCTGGCTGAAGCGGTTCGAGCGGAACAATACTTTCTTGCCGTCGGGCGTCCAGCCGAGGACGTTATCCGCGGCGGGATGGTAAGTGAGCCGGCGCGGCTCGCCGCCGGCGGAGGGCATCACGTAGACGTCGGTGTTGCCGTCGTAATCGCCGGTAAAGGCAATGGATTTTCCGTCAGGAGAAAACTTAGGGAAGATTTCCTCCCCCGGATGGGCTGTGAGCCGGTGCGCCTGGCCTCCGGCGCGGGGCACGGTCCACAAGTCACCGGCATAGGTGAATACGATATGATCCTTGGAAACGTCGGGATAACGTATGAGGCGCGTTTCCTGCGCGATGGGGCGCGTTTCTTGCGCGGTGGCGCCCGCGGCGGATGCCAAGACAAGCAGGGACAGAAACATCCATTTCGTGGCGCGAGACAATACCGCGCGAGTTATAGATACGCGATTCATGATTCTCCTTTTCGTGACCGCCCTGGAAGAAGACTGCGTCCGGGAAACGGCGAAATTCTACCATTTTCCGCGGAGGGCTAAGAGTTATACGCAGGGAGGGGGTTATTTGTTTCCGCCCGGTTGGGGGTGATAGTGACGAAAATGCCTCGCGGCGGCATCGAGCGGCACCGAACCATCGTCTTGGAGGGTTATGATTGTGGCGTTGTGAATCTCCGGACTTTCATACTGAATCATGCTCGCACGAGGCGCAAACCGTCCGCGGTTTTGCTGCTTTTCCTATTTGCATTCCTTGCCGTGATTCCGTGCCGCGCGGATGACGCGGCCACAAAAGCCGCGGGCGAATTGGCGCAGAAACTCGCGTCGCAGCTCGATCGCAATCAAAAGGTCGCTCTTGAGGTCACCGATCTCACAGGAGAAATGCGCCGCGCGGATATGGACGCCACACAGCGCCTGATCGAAACCGAACTGCACGCACACGGTTTTCAAATTGTGAATGACGCTTCCTTTGAGATCAAAATTCGCATCACGCTTTCCCAGGATTCAGTCGAACGGCTCTGGGTCGCTGATTTCACGCGCGAGGGCAAACAGTCAGCGCTGATGGTTCCGTTCGAGCTGATCACTCCAGATTTGAGATCGTGGGCCACGGGAATGCACCTCGATCGCGAACTTGTATTTTCACAGAATTCGCCAATGCTTGATTTCGGTTGCGATAGCTCCGCGGCAGCAAAGGATTGCGGCGACAAATTGATATTGAACGCGGACAGCGTGGTCTTGATGTCCACCGAATTAAATTTTCCCTCTGCAAACATCCTTCACGAAAAACCGTGGCCGCGCGACCTGCGTGGCAGGTTGACGCGGAACGGGCCAGTCTTCGAGGTGAATATCGGAGACGTCACATGCCAGGGAGAGATCAGTCATATCGCTGAGGCAATGAAGTGCGGCCCGCAGAGAAACCGCCAATGGATTTTTTCTGGACCACTGGGCGGGCAATCATCGGCGCAAATCGCAAGTGAACAGAATTGGTTCGAGTGGACGGGAGCTGTGGGACCGAATCCCGCACAGCCAAAAAGACCGCCGTTTTACTCCATGGCGGGTTTTGAAGTGAACGGCCAGTCAGCTTGGATAGCAACGGGTGTGGATGGCAATGCGCGAGTGTTCACTGAAAAGAGCGGAGATCCGATTGGTTCGATTCCGGGATGGGGGTCAGAGATCGCAACGGTTAAATCGGAATGCGGCACGGGTTGGCAGATTCTGGCTACGAAGGCGCGAGATTACACCGAAAACGATTCGATCACCGTGTATGAATGGGCTGGCAACGAATTGAGGGCGGATAGCGGTCCAATTGAAATGAACGGACCCATTGTCGCCATGTGGTCTGATCAAAGCGGTGGGCCGGCGCGGGCCGTGGTGCGGAATCTTAAAACTGGAGACTATGAAGCGTACCTTCTTAAAGTGGGCTGTTCGCAGTAGCGTTGCGGCATGTATTGCTACGGGAGCGCTGTGCTTGGCGGCTGGAGCGGCAGAGCGGCCCCGATATGGAGGCGTGCTGCGCGTGGAGATGCGCGAGCGCATCAACTCGATGGACCCGCGCGGGTGGAATCCTGATGCGGCGGACGGGGTTGCATCGGAAAGACTGCTGAACCTGGCATTTGAAAGGCTGGTTCGGCTGGGTGATGCGGGACAGCCCGTGACTGCTCTTGCCGCTTCCTGGCAGCACAACGCGAATTTCACTCACTGGGAGTTTCAGCTTCGCGTTGGAGTGAAATTCCACGATGGTACGTTGTTGAGCCCCGCGGAGGTTGCCACGGCGTTGCAATCGGAAGATGCGGAGCGATGGCCCGCGACAGTTTCCGGCGGGGCGGTTGTGTTTGACTTTAAGAATCCGCGACCGAATCTGCTGGGTGAATTATCCACCGGGCACAGTTTTATTTTTCATGCTGCGCAGGACACGGTTTTCGGCACGGGAGCATTTCGCATCGCGGAGTGGCAGCCGCAGAAGCGGCTTGAGTTGATTGCGAGCGAAGATAATTGGGCCGGGCGGCCATTTGTGGATCGCGTCGAGATTGCGCTGGGCGTGGCTCCGCAGCAGCAATTGGTTGATTTAGAACTGGGGAAGGCAGATGTCGCCGAATTACCCCCGAATCTAACGCGGCGCGCGGAACAAACATCCAGTACGCGCGTGTGGAGTTCTTCGCCCATAGAGTTGCTTGCGCTCGTGGTCAACGGGAATCGAGCTACGTTTCATGATCCGCGACTGAGCCAGGCGCTTTCACTTGCGATTGACCGCACGGCCATTATCAACGGGCTGCTCCAGAGACAGGGCGAACCCGCAGGGAGTTTGCTGCCCCAATGGATTTCGGGTTACGCGTTCTTGTTTTCCACAGCGCCGGATATGGAGCAAGCTAAGCAACTCCGCAGACAACTTTCCACCGTGCCGCCAATCACACTGGTTTATGATGGCACTGACGCTGTAGCGGAAACGGTGGCCAGGCGCGTGACAGTGAATGCGCGAGACGCGGGGATTTCCATGAATAGTGTGGCGGAAAATGGCGGCGCGGCTTCGGCCAATGCGGACTTGCGGCTGGTGCGGTGGCGGATGGCGGCGCCGAATGCGCAGCAAGCACTAGACGCTTTGCTGAATCTGGCGAGCACGATTTCCGCGGGTGCCACGTCCGCGACGGCGAACCAGGCAAGCGCGCTACAATCAAATGTGACTGGCGGTGCTGGCGATGCACCGCAACAATGGTATGCGCCCCAACAACGATATGCGGAGGAAAAAGAGGCCGTGGATAGCGGCAGCATCATTCCTTTGGTTTTTTTGCCGGAGCTTTACGCGCTTGGACCCTCGGTGCGCGATTGGATGCCGCCGCGGTGGGGCGGATGGCGGCTGGCGGATGTTTGGCTTGATGTTGGGCCACACGCTGAACCGGTAGGAAACAACAAGCCATGAGCTTTCGTTTCAAACTCGTGCTGGTATTTACGCTCACGGTGATCATCGCCGTGACGCTCGTGGCGTGGAGCGTTTCCACGTACACGCAGCGCGCGTTTGAATCGGCGGATCAGAAGCACACCGATGCGGTGATCGCGCAATTCGAGCAGGAATTTCAGCAGCGCGGCGAAGAGGTTGTGAACCGCGTAACAGACATTGCCGAAACAGAAGGAACTGTTCGGATGGCGATTGACCTGAGCCGGCCTGGAGGCGATGCCTCGCGGTATGTTTATGACGCGAAGGGTCTGGGGGATACACACCATCTGGATTTTCTGGACCTCGCGGGTGATGACGGGTCAATAATTTCCTCAAAGGAATGGCCGGAACAGTTCGGCCACAAAATGGATTGGCTGGTTGCGCCCGGAATTGACTGGGATCATGAGGGAGCATTCCTTCACCGCACGGAGATGCCAAACGGCGCGGAACTTACACTGACGGCCGTGCACGTGGTGGGCGTGGGAGACAAGAAGCTTTACGTCATCGGCGGCATTAATCTGGGCAAGGATTTTCTGGCGACACTGGCACTGCCCGAGGGAATGCGCGCGCTGTTTTACCGGAACCTGCAGACGGATTTTGACGCCGCTTCGCTGAGCGATGTGAAGGGACCGGCGCCACAGGCTGACCGGCTCGCCGGGCTGATTGATAAAGTGCGCAAGCAGGGCACACCGGCCGAAGAAACCATCCAATGGAACTCAGACCCGGCAAGCGCCGAAAATTTTCACGCCGATCCGCGCATGGGCCGGGACCACCAAGTGCTCGGCGTGCTGCTGGTGGGGAACTCGCGAAAGGATTTGGTTTCGCTTGTGAATTTTATCCGCACACTGGGCGCGCTCGTTGGCGGAGGGGGAATTCTGCTGGGCTTGCTGCTGAGTGTATGGGTTTCGGCGCGCGTGACGCGGCCCATTGAGCGGCTCGCGGCGGGCGCCAAAAGAGTCGCCGCCGGCGATTGGGCTGTGCGCGTGGACGCACGCTCGCGTGATGAAATCGGGCAGCTTGCGCGCGATTTTAACGAGATGACGCGGCAGCTTGCCGAGCAGCGCGACCGGCTGATTCAGGCCGAGCGTGTGGCCGCGTGGCGTGAGATCGCGCGGCGGCTGGCGCACGAGTTGAAAAACCCGCTGTTCCCCTTGCAACTCACGCTGGAAAATTTGCAGCGGGCACGGGAACAGACACCGGATGAGTTTGATGAGATTTTCGCCGAGTCCACCGCGACGCTGCGGGCTGAACTCGACAACTTGAAGACTATCGTCGGGCGCTTCAGCGATTTTTCGAAGATGCCGGCGCCGCAACTTCAGTCCACGAACCTGAATGACGCGGTGCGAAACGCCGTGCGGCTTTACGACGCACAGTTCAACGTGATTGGCCGGCCACCGATTACTCCCGAGCTGTATCTGGATGAAGGCGTGCCGCTGATTCAGGCCGATCCGGACCTATTGCATCGCGCGCTGAGCAATCTGGTATTGAATTCGCTGGACGCCATGTCCACGGGCGGCACGCTTACGATCCGCACGAGCCAGCAGAATGGAATGGCGCGCGTGGAAGTGTCCGATACGGGCACGGGACTGACGCCCGAAGAATGTGAACGCCTTTTCACGCCGTACTACACGACCAAGCGGCACGGCACGGGACTGGGCCTCGCGATCGTGCAGTCCGTGGTGAGCGATCATCACGGCAGAATCTCTGTGGAAAGCGCGCCAGGCAGCGGGACGACTTTCAGGATCGAACTTCCGGTTCGCCCGCCGGAGAGCGAGGGCGAGCATGATGCTGGGCAAGGTTCCGGCCGTAGTACCGGAACAAATATTTCCAGAACGGACGGCTCTGGGTCGAGTAGCTCTGGAACGAAGGCTTCCGAAACAAATGGATCGGAAGCAAATGGAGAAACTGGAGCGGAGAAAGAGAAGGAAAAGCACCGGCGGGATTTGGTGAGTACGAAGAGCACGCTGGGTTTGAACGATTAAGAAAACACGACTGGAGCTTTTGAAAAACAATCCCGCAGCCATTCCACGATGACTCCGAAAACAGCCAATCTGCTGGTGGTGGACGACGATCCGAACACACTGGCATCGCTATCGCGCGCGTTTCGCCTGGCTGGCTATGAAGCCACGGTGTGCGATTCGGCCGCGCGCGCGCTCGATCTTGCGAAGTCCGAGCGTTTTGATTTGATTCTCTCCGATGTGGTCATGCCCGTGCGCGACGGCCTCTCGCTGCTGGAAGACCTGAAAAACGCGGGCGTTGCGACTCCCGTGGTAATGGTTTCCGGGCAGGCGAGCATTGAAATGGCGGTGCGGGCGACGCGGCTGGGCGCCGTGGATTTTCTGGAAAAGCCGCTTTCGACCGAGAAGCTGATGGTGACGGTCGAAAACGTTTTGAAACTGTCGCGACTCGAGCAGGAAAACCGCGAACTGCGGCACCGGCTCGGCAAGCATGAGATTGTGTGGCGGAGCCCGGTGATGGAGCGCCTGATGGCGCAGATCCGGCGCGTAGCGGCGAGCGAAACGCGCGTTTGCATTCTGGGAGAAACGGGCACGGGCAAAGAACTGATTGCGCGGACGCTGCACGAGAACAGTCCGCGGCATGCGGGGCCATTCATCACGCTGAACTGCGCGGCTGTGCCGGCGGAGTTGATTGAATCGGAGCTTTTCGGACACGAGAAAGGCGCGTTTACGGGAGCTTCGGCGCGGCACACGGGGAAATTCGAGCAGGCGCACGGCGGCACACTTTTCCTGGATGAAATCGGAGACATGCCGCTCACGATGCAAGCAAAGCTCCTGCGTGTGCTGGAAGAAGGAGAAGTAGAACGCGTAGGCGGCGACAAACCCGCGCGCGTGGATGCGCGCGTGGTCGTGGCTACGCACCGCAACCTGGAATTGCTCGTAAAGCAAAATGCTTTCCGCCAGGATTTATTCCATAGAATCTATGTTTTTCCGCTGGCGCTCCCGCCGCTTCGCGAGCGGCGAGAGGATATCCCCGTGCTCGCGGAGCATTTCGCGCGGCAAGTGGCGGCGCAAAACGGGTGGAAGGAAAAACCAATCGAGGCGGGCGCGATTCAGGAGCTGGAACGCTACGAGTGGCCGGGGAACGTGCGGGAGTTGCGGAATGTCGTCGAGCGTTTGCTGCTGATTGCCGCGGGGGAAAGCGTCACAGCGGAGGATGTCCGGCTGGCGCTGCCTCAAGCTGGAACCGCGGGCGCCGCGGAGCATGCGGGCGGGGCGGCTTTCACCGGCACGCTCGCTGAACGCGTCGAGAAATTTGAAAAAGAAACACTGGTTGGAGAGCTTGCGCGGCAGGGATATCACATGACGAACGCCGCGCGCGCGCTGGGGCTGGAGCGGAGCCATTTGTATAAGAAATGCCAGCAATTGGGAATTGATCTGCGGGAATTGCGTAAGACGGATTAGGCGGCAATCGAAAAGCAAACGCGGAGGTAAGAGACTTTATCTCTCACCTCCGCGTTTGTTCTTAATTGCCGTTAACGCAGATTGGGTACGCCGGGCGCGGTTGGCGTGACCGGCGCGGCTGCCGCGGGCGCTTTGCGTAAATTGAAATAGTTGCGCGCGAAAGCCGCTTGCGAGCCGCCCGCTTCAACTACGACGGCCTGCACGGTGTAACTGCCGGTCGCCAGCTTATCGAGCGGCAGGCTGATGCGGAATGACGCCGAATGGGCCAAGGCATTTACTTCGGAAGGTTCGACGACGGCAGTGTCATTGGACCGCTGGCCGTTATGGAAAAAAACCAGGCCAGCGCGGAGCTTGCTGGGATCGGTTTTTGACGGCGCATACGCCTGGAAGAAAACGTAGAGCGTTTGCTGGGAAGTGAAGACACGAGTGACGCTCGGCACAATGCGCTCCCCGCCGAGATCGAGCGGCGACGTTCTGAACCGGGCGTCATTCCCCAGGGTCCTGCTTCGCACCTGTTGCCCTTGAGTTCTTCGTCTGGCAGCCTGCTGCGCAATTTGGCTCGAGAGCAATACGCTGCTGAGTTCGAGGCGGTTGGTCTGCGGCGGCGCCAAGTTCAGATCCTCTTCAAATGTGCCGATGTGGCCGGTCTGGTTTTCGCGCGCGAGAAATTTCAGACGGTAATGGCCCGGGCCAAGCAGGATGCCGCCCTGATAGACGATTGCTTTCTGAGAGTCGAAATTGGCGTCATCGAGTTGCACGGTCATCGTGTTCCGTTGCGTGCCGGCGATGCGCTTGCTCTTCACCTCGCGTACTTCATATAGAAAATCAAAGTGCGCCTCGTGCTGCCCGCTCTTCTTGGCCCATTGCAAGGAGCTGGAGGCAAGTTTGGCGGAAACAGGCACGTAGAATTCGCCGTTCGCAAGGCGGAATTGAGCTGTATCCACCGCGATGGGCAGTTCCACCAATGCCGCTTCCGAGGACATCGCGCTATCCAGCTGCTTCTCGCGATCTTCCGTGTTGAAGATGCCGAATTCCTTGGGAGCGTAATAACCCGGACGATGTTTGATTTGCGCGCCCGCGGGGACGTTGATGAGTTTGACCTTCACTTGGCGGTAGCGGCCGTCTCGCGCGGTGTTCGAGCTGTAATAGCTCAGCAGGTAGTAGCCGGTCGTATCGTCTTGAACCTGCTTGAATATTCCGGAAAAGTCGTTGAGGTCGAAGAAGGTTCTGCCTCCGGTGTCCGCGGCCAGTGTGTAAAGCGTGTCGCGGGAAGCGTGCCGCGCGTTCACCTGTGCGAGGACGGTAGCCCCATTAAATGACGAGTTACCTGTGGCCGCGCCGTGGCTCGCGTCGCCGCCGGGAACGTCCGTCATCAGCCCGCGTGAATCAACCTGATAAAGCGAAACGTTGTTCTTATTCGCGGCATCGGTAGCGGCTTGCAGCGAGGAACGGTTTTCCTCTCCGGTCTGGGTGATACCACTGGTGAATTCCAAAACCGACTTCTTGCCGGGAACGCCGCCCAAGAGTTCGGCTAATACCTGTACGGCATAAAGTTTGTTATCCGTGTTGAAGATGTTGAACTCTGTTTCGTCCGGTGTGAAGGCCGCCATGTTGTCTTCCGTCGTGGCGTCCGTGGACGCAGTTCCCAGGCCTTGCAGCATCGCATCCTTGCCAGGAACCAGCGAAGCAACGGCCGTTTCGAGCACTTTGCGGTCGTTGGTGAAATTAGCGTTGACCTTGAACTGGGTGCCGAAGGAAATCACGGCCACCAGATCGGCCGGCGCCATCTGTTCTTTCAGATATTTTTTTGCCGCGTCCGTCGCGCGCAGCAAATCCTCGGGCTGAAGGGAAGACATGTCAAAGAAGAGCACGATCAGGCGGTGATCCCTGACGATTGGCCGGAGTTTCTCGGGATCCGTTGCCGTATTCAGGTCAATGACGATGGGTCCGGCGTCATCTTTTTCAGCGGTCTCAATTTTTTCCACGTCGAAGTAATCCAGGGCATCCAGTTTCTGAAGTTTGCCTTCTTCAAAAAGCTGGAAGTTTTCCGGCTTCAGGCCCTTGATCAGCTTCCCGTCCTTGCCCGTGACCGTGGCATCAATCTGCACCAAGTCCACACGGACGCCGATTTTGTGTTCCCCGGGCTTCTCGGATGCGGGGTGTGGCGGCACCGGCGGCTGTTGAGGGGTCGTCTGATTGCCGCTCTTTTGCGGCGGCGTGGCGCTCTGTTGTTGGGAAGAAGCCTGCTGCGCGCCCGCGGCTTGCCGGCGAGCATGCGCCGCCGCCAGAAACAGGGAAGCAACAGCAATGATGGAGAGTAACCGGGAGATATGCGAAGAACGCTGGCTATCCATGGCCGCACTCATCCTTGGACAAACCGAAATCCACAAATTTTGTTGCGCGAAGCTATTGCTCCACGCTTGGCTTTCCGCGCCACTGATTCAGTCAGAGGCGCGGGTTACGCAAATCGTTGCCTGGAAAGGCGCGTTCTAGCGGTTTCCAGGGCTGGACGGGCTCGCCGCAGTGACCGGGGTCGGGGTTGTAGTGGTTGGCTTACGCAACGCGAAGAAGTTGCGCCCAAAGGCTGCTTGCGTTCCGCCTGCTTCAACTACGACGGTCTGGACGGTGTACCGGCCAGTCGGGAGCTTATCGAGCGGCAGGCTGATGCGGAACGAAACCGTGTGCGTCTTCGCATCCACTTCGGCCGGCTCGACCACAGGAGTATCGTCGGACCGCTGCCCGTTGCGGAAGAAAACCAGACCCGCGCGGAGATTGCTGAGATCGGTCTTGGCCGGCGCATAGGCCTGGAAAAATACATAAAGCATCTGATCCGACGTGAAGACGCGAGTCACGCTGGGAACGATGCGCTGGCCGTTCACATCAAGCGGTGAGTCCTTCATCTTGGCGTCGTCACCGAAAGATTGCTTGTGCACGGCGGACTTGCTGGGAACGTTCGCGATTTGGCTCGAGAGCATGACGCTGCTTAATTGGAGAACATTACTCTGCGCCGGCTGAAGTGTGAGATCCTGCTCGAAAGTGCCCATGCGGCCGCTATCATTGTCCCGGGCGAGGAACTTGAGCTTGTAGTGGCCGGGGCCGACCAGGATGCCGCCCTGATAGACGATGGCCTGCAAGCCTGAATCCAGAGAAACGGTCATCGTATCGCGCTGAGAGCCGGCGATACGTTTGGTAGCGACGTCGCGCAATTCGTAGAGGAAATCAAACTTTGCCTCATGCTTGCCGTTTTTCTTGGCGAATTGTAAGGCGCTGGAAGCCAGCTTCACCGAAATCGGAACGAAGATTTGGTTGTTCCCCATATGGAATTCGCCGGTGTCCAGGGCGATGGGCAACTCTGTGACAGCCACTTCCGAGGCCATCGCGTCATCAAGTTGTTTCTCGCGATCCTGTGTGTTGTAAATTCCAAAGTCCTTGGGCGCGTAGTAGCCTTCCCGGTGCTTGATGCGAGCGCCGGGGACGTTCACAAGCTTCACAGTCACGGGGCGATAGCGGCCGTCCCGCTTGGTGTTGCTGCTGTAGTAGCTCAGCAAGTAGTAGCCCGTGGTATCGTCCTGCACCGTCTTAAATGCCGCGCTGAAGTCATTGACGTCAGAAAACATTTTGCCGCCGGTATCCTGAGCGAGCGTGGAAAGCGTATCGCGCGAAGTCTCGCGTGAATTGACTTGCGACAACACGGTGGCGCCGCTAAACGATGAGGTGCCCGTCGAAGCGCCCGTGCTGGCATCGCCACCGGGAACATCCGTCATTAGGCCGCGCGCATCGTACTGGTAAACTGTGACGTCGTTCTTGTTCGCGGCATCCGTAGCCGCTTGCACCGCCGACCGGTTTTCCTCTCCGGTTTGGGTAATGCCGCCTGTGAATTCGATGACGGCCTTCTTCCCTGGAATGCCACCCAGAAGGCCCGATAGGGCTTCCAAGGCATAGAGTTTATTGTCGGTATTGAAGATATTGAACTCAGTGTCGTCGGCGGTAAAGGCTGACATATCGTCGGCCGAGACAGTGTCACTCGCCGAGGCCGCCTGGGCGGCGAGCATGGATTCCTTGCCCGGATTCGCGATCACATACACGGCGTGTTCGAGTTGTTCCTTATTGTTCGTGAAATCCACATTGATCTTGAACTGAGTGCCGAAGGAAACGATGGCGACCAAGTCGGCCGGCGTCATTTGTTCCTTGAGGTATTTCATGGCTCCATCCGTGCAGCGCAGCAGATCTTCAGGCGCCATGGAGGTGAGGTCAAAGAAAAGCACCATCATCCGGTGCTCGCGCACAATGGGCCTGAGCTTTTCCGGATCGTTGGCGGTTTTCAAATCAATGGTAATCGGTTCGGAAGTATCTTTTTCCGCAGTTTCAATTTTCTCGACGTCGAAGTAATCAAGGGCGGTCAGTTTCTGCGCTTTGCCTTCTTCGGAGAGTTGAAAATTATCCAGCTTCAGGCCCTTGATTGCATTCCCGTTTTTGTCGGATACGGAGGCATCAATCTGCACGAGGTCAACATTCATATTGATAGCGCCCTTTGCAGCTTTCTTTGTTTCGGGCGGGGGAGGAGGAGGCAGGGTTCGGTGAATATCAATCACATTGCCATTATTCTGCGCAGGCGGAGTAGTCTGTTGCTGCGCGGAACCCTGTTGCGCGGAACCCTGCTGCTGAGCGGGCACCGCCGGCAGCAGCAAGGAGGCGATAGCGGCCAGCGCCAGGAATCGTGCGATGCGTGAAGTGCATGGAGTATTCATAAGAGTCCTCATTAAAAATTTAGCCGAACTACGAGATCCATGGTGCGTAGGCCCGAGGCGCTCGTGACGTCACCAAAGTTTCTACTGGTAGAGTTAAGCGCAATGCCCGAGTAGTACGGGTGATTCGCAAGATTGGTTACTTCCCAACGGATATCCAAATGCCTCTGGGCGTCACGGTCGAGCGTAATGGTCCGCTGCAGCGCCGTGTTTACCACGAACATGGTTGGGCCCGTGATGATGTCCCGTCCCGCGTCGCCGAACAGGTTGCCGGGAGCAACGACGCCCGTGCCCGGGAAGTCGGCTCCGGGTACGCCGAAGCAAGACGTGTTAAAGAATTCCGTAACGGAGCGCTGGCCCGACGGGAGGGACAGATTGCAGCCCGGCAAGATATCCGGCCGCGTCACAAAGTTCGAGCTAGTGTATTGGGTCAAAGCTGTTTGATCCGTCGGCGTCAAAGGCGTGCCGGTATGAAAAGTGGTGCTGCCGCTCACCCGCCAGTTGCCGAGGATACGGGCTTCAGCACCCTTGTGCGCCCAGCGCTTGCGCTCGCCGAAAGGCAATTCGTAAGTGGAATTTCCCGTAATACTGTGTTTTTGGTTAAAGGTGGAAAGTCCGCGCTCGAGGTTGAACAGGGGGTATTCCTGCACGACGGTCCCACTGGTGCCTCCGATCGAGCTGGAGTTGTCGAGCGCCTTACTGAATGTATATATCGCTTGCCACGTGAAGCCATTCCGCATTCGCTTTAGCAGGCGGCCCTGCAGGGCATTATAATTTGAAGATGCGCCGGACGTATCGTAAGTAAAGGCAAGATTTTGGGGGATGGATTTGCCTTGAAGCGCGAGTGAGGTGGTGGAAAGGACGTTGGGAGCGATTAACTGGTCCAAATCCGTGGCCTTTTCTCCGATATAAGCAACGCTCCAGACCAGACCATCCACAATCTGGCTTTCCAGTGAAAGGTTCCAGATCTGAAGGTACGGGTTGTGAAAATTGGGACTCACCGCAATGCTATTGATGCCGGTGCTGGATTCCCCCAAGAAACCATTTTGCAGCGTCAGTAGCGCCGTCGGAAGAGTGTTCGCGGAAAATCCGGTAGCAAACGGCGGCTGGTTGATCAGGTCACTCTGGGCCAGAGCATTGTACGTCGAAGTTATGTCAAACACGCTGTAACCGGCGCGAATATTTAGCGCGTGCCTGCCATTATTTGCGTCGAACCACTTACCCGGCACGCGCCAGGCAATGGCCATTCGGGGAGCAAAATTATTGTAATTCGTGCGAACCAGAGAGTTTGGCAGGGGGCCGCTGTAAGGCCCCGTTGAGCCCGCCGTCACCACGGACGCCGCGGAGAATGTGGGGTTCACATCCAGATCGGCAAGACGGTTATTGAGCTCATACGGTGCAAACATGAGTTCGTAACGCAGGCCATAGGACACGGTGAACCGCGGGAATATATGCCAGTCATCGGTAAAATAGCCAATGAAACCGTGGGTCCTCAAGTAGTAGGTCGAATCGCTGAACTTCAACGCCGTGCCGGCGGGCAGGTCCATCAGAAAATCAGCAAGGGGTGAGCCGGTGCCGGAAATTGGCTGCTCTTCACCATTCACGAGCTGATAATTTTGCGTCATCAAGCCGGTAAAGTTGTATTGTCCGCGCGGTGTGGGATCGTTAAGGCTGTTGAGCTGAACCCGGCGGAAGGTAAAGCCAAAGTGGAAGACGTGTGGGGCGTGCGTGTAGGAAATCGTGTCTTGCAAATTCCAAGTTTCATTCTTGTGAAGTGACGGGTCGGTGTCGTTAAACCCTGTATAGGCGGTTCCACCTGTGATGCTGCTGTAGTTCACCGCTGGAAGGCCCCAATCCAACGGTGCAGTGGAAACCCCTCCCCCGATGCCCAAGGTGTTTTCGATGTTGTTGACGTTGGCAAAACCATTGAGGAGATCGGTGCGCGACCTGGTGAAATTCAACAAAATGCTATTGATGAGCCGTGTCGAGATGTTCTCGTTCAGAGTGATGTTCACAGCCTGGCTGCGGTTTGAGGTGGTACTCGTTTCCATCGGAAAGGAGCCTACGCCGTCTGACTGGGTCTGGGAGAGGTTGTAAACGACCCCAAAGTTCAGTTTGGGCGTAAGTGTCTGATTCACACGCGTGTTGATCACCTGAGAATTGGTCGGCGTGCTGTCCTCGAGGACGTAGTTGTAAGGCGAATTCGTAGTGGGAGTTTGATTCGGCATCGGAACGAACCCCAGCAGTGCCGTCGCGATGGGAGTGACGTAGGGCTGTTCAGTGATTGGGTTGGTCTGATTTTGAAGATCGCAGTTCCCGGGCACGTTCAGCGCCGTGCGGGGACCACTGAAATTCGAGGTGTAATCGTAAAGGAGCAGTGGGCCGCCAGTCGAATTTGAATTGCAAAAGTTCCCCACGCGCTCTTCCGCGGTGGGCACGTTGGAGGTGTTGTATACAGGGTTCGTGCCGTGCACGAAATTGCTGTTAATAAAGAAATAGGTCTTGTCACGGCCGTCGTAGAGCTTCGGGATGCGGAGCGGACCGCCGATGCTGCCGCCGAAGTTATTCCTGTTGAATGGAACCTTTGGCTCCACGTCTCCTGTTGCCGACCAGTTCCGCGCGTCGAACGCGGAGTCGTAGAGAGTCTCATTCAGTGTGTAGTGCATCTGGTTGATGCGCCTTCGAATGACGTTATTTAATCCCCAGGGTGGTCCATTCTGTCCCTGGCCGCCGCGACCACCGCGGCCACCGCCTCCGCCGCCTCCTCCTCTGCCGCCACCCCCGCCTGGGCCTCCTCCTCCACCCCTGCCACCGCCGCCGCCGGGTCCACCACCACCTCCCGGGATGCCTCCGGGGATGCCAGAGAGCTCGCCGCCAGGCAGACCATTGGCGCCCAGCCCACCCGGGTTGTTCGGGTCAAAATTGCCGCCCATCTGGAATCCGCCCATGTTCTGCGCGCCCTGGGCTGTAGTGCCTAGAGCCAAGAGCGCGTCGGCGCTATCTGCCCCAGCACCGAGGGCGCCGCCCTGAACGCCGGCTCCGGTGTTGTCTCCGGTGTCCCCATTTCCAGCTCCATTGCCGCCAACGTCAACTGATGTAAATCCACGTCCGCCGCGGCCATTCTGTTGACCCTGCTGATTGGATCTTCCTCCCCTAGCTGTTGCCGTGGAAGTTGTGCCCGGCTTCGCAGGCGAAGGGGTTTGATTTGCTGCTGCGGGCGGATTGGTAGACGCTGCGCCGGGATTGGTTGGGGGTTTAGGAGTGGCATTGGTGATTGTGCCGTTTGCGGCAGCCGCAGTCGCCGTAGCCGCATTCGCAGAGGCGATTTCGCTTGCTGTTGCGACGTTCAAGCTCAAAATGATATCGGGACTTGTTTCCGAGGTGGGTGTCAATTCCTGCGTGCCGGTGCCAAAGCCAATCTGGCTCGCTTCAACGCGGTACTTGCCGCCGGGAAGCTCCGGCAGACGGAACTTGCCTTGATCGTCGGTCCATGTAACCCAGGACTTGCCTGAATTTTCTTCCACGATGTGGACCGAAGCGCCGGGGATGGGTACTCCTCCGGCGGTGCGCACAACACCTTGCAGGGTGACGTGAGCTGGCGGTTCTTGCGCTTGCCGGGCAGCCAGCGGAAGGCAGATGAGCGCGAGTAAAATGACTAGTCTAGAGAATTGCTTCAGCAGCATTTTAATTCCCACCCTTTAACCGGGTTTGCCGGCCCGTGAGCGTCAAGACCGTCTCGTGCGTCTTAGCCGGAAATTCGTGGTGCTTTCTTCGGCCTGGAACTTAGACGCATTGCTATGAAATCTGGTTTCCGGGCCTTGTTCAGTCAATTACTCAGGCGTGAGAGAATAGAATGATGACACTGTCAGATGCTGTTCGGAATCGCACAGTATGAGTTGTTCTATAACTGAGAGGCGATTGTGAATCCCTGGGCCATCGGATTGCCGGCGGCAGCGGCCGCAGGCGTGGGAGTGGGTCTTTGGGCGGCTGTTTCGCCATCCTCTCAATTATTCGGACCCACGCTGCGGCGATTGCCTGCGGACGGGCCGGGACCGAGGCTCGCGCTGACATTTGATGATGGGCCGAATCCGGCCATCACGCCGCGTTTGCTGGATTTGCTGGAACGATTTGAAGCGCGGGCGACATTTTTCGTGGTGGGACGTTTCGCTCGAGCTTGCCCGGAACTCATACGGGAAATCAACGCGCGCGGCCATTTGCTGGCGAACCACACGGACACACATCCGCATTTGGCATGGCATTCCGGCGCCAGAAATGCCACCGAACTGCGCCGCTGTGAGGGATCCGTCGGTGAGGCGCTGGCAGCGGGTGCTTCAACAAACGCGAGGGCGGAAATCGGAGCTGTAAAGATGAGATGGATGCGTCCGCCGTTCGGTTTTCGAGGGCCGCAGTTGTGGGGCGCGATGCGCGAGACAGGTGTTGAACGCGTGGCGATGTGGTCGAAGCTGTGCTTCGATTGGAAGCCGCAACCTGCGGAACGAGTGATCCGGCGGCTTGCCCGGGTGGGCGCGGGAGATATCGTGCTGATGCATGACGGGGATTACCGCGCGCTCGGCGGCGACCGCGGCCACAACCTTATCGCGTTGGAACACTGGTTGCCGCGGTGGCGCGATACAGGCCTGGAATTTGTTACCATCCAAGCGGCTGAGGCGGCGCGGGGCGCGCAAGACGCGCCGCGCGGGAAGTGAGATCATCATGGACGAGCGAAATTTTTATACCGAACAGCAAGAAACCAAGCCGATCAAGCTGATGTGCCCGAGCTGCCGGAAGGAAGATAGTTATCCAATCCGGTGGATGGTGCGCACGAAGAAAAAAGAACTGCCCCGAGGCGCGGGCGAAGAAGACAAAAAACATTTCGCCAATGCGCGGTCTTACATGGTCCGCATGGACGAGATTGTGGCTTGCCGGAAGTGCCGCAAGCGTTTTGAACTGACGGGGCAGAGCGTTGTTTTTGTGGAACAGATGGCCGGCCTGCCGCGCGATGTCGAGGAAGAAGAAGGCGGCGCCTGAAATATTTTTGAGTGCTCGCCGGTGGGACTAGATCTCCGGGTACATTTCGAAAAAGGCCGCGACGGACTGCCGCAGTGTTTCTTCTATTTGTTCCTTGCTTCCGTCAATCAAGTGCATAGAAACGCGCGCTGTACGGCCGTTCTTTAATGTTACGGTTGCCTCACTTACCTCACCCAACTCTTCGGCGGGAAAAAGCCGCATTCCATAAATCAGGGCTAGCTTGGCCATTGGCAGGAATCCTTCCTTCGGAGAATTGCGTTCCTTTTTGCATTGCCACAGCGTGATTCTTTCGCAACGCAATGAGCGTATGCGCGCTGGGGTGGGGGAGTCAAACCGCTGATGCAGCGATGAAAGCGAAACTGGTTACCGTAGGCGTAAAAGGGAGTAGAATGTGGGCATCTAACCCGGTGGTTACCGTGCACGGGGTGTTGTGAGTAGGGGTGGTCTGATGCGTTTTTGCCGCTGCCTTCCAAAGGGAATGTTCCTGATTGCCGGCATAGCTGCGTTGCTGATAGGGCTTCCGGCGTTCGCGCAGCAGGCCGGGCCGCTGCCGCCCACAAAGCAACCGCCGCCGGCACAACAGACGCCTCCGGCCCAACCGGGCCACGCGGCGCCAACTACATCGGCCGCGCCTGCGACTCCACCGAACGGCGCGGCGGCGGATAGCGCCCAATCTGCGCCGAAACCTCAGACCGCCACGATTCTCATCCCTTCTGGAACCAAGCTGCCGCTCGTGCTTCACAACGCCGTTACGACCCGCAATGCGCAGCCGGGCGATCCAGTTTATTTGGAGACGCTGTTTCCCATCGTCATCAACAACAAAATTCTTGTGCCCGCTGGTTCCTACGTGCAGGGCGAGATCGTTTCGGCCAAGCGGCCCGGGAAAGTTAAGGGTACCGGCGAGCTGCAACTCCGGTTGAACACCATGATTCTGCCGAACGGTTACACGGTGAACTTTAATGCGATCCCCCAAAATGCCGGGACGGGCGGCGGAGAATCCGTTGATAAAGAAGGCACTGTCCACGGCGATTCGGATAAGACCACTGACGCTGGAACGATTGTGAAAGGCACGGCGGTCGGCGCGGGGATCGGTGGTATTGCAACGCGCTCAGCCGCTGGAGCGGGTATTGGCGCCGGCATTGGTGCCGCGGCGGGATTGGCGGCCGTGTTGCTCACACGCGGACCGGAACTTGAGCTGCCGCGCGGGACGACGCTGGACGTTGTAATTGACCGGCCGGTTTATCTCGACGCCTCTTTCATTACATTCACGGACCCGGGACACTCTTCCACGCTGCCGGGACCGCCGAATCGCGAACCTACGCGCTCGCGTTCCCCGTTTTGAAACTGCGTTGAAAGAATCCGGCTCTTCAAAACATTTTGCCTCGCGTGCATAGCTAATTTCTAAATCTAACAAGCTCTATCGAGCCCCGAGGCTCCTGCCTCGGGGCGGTTGGCAAATAATTTACTCCGTCCCCCAGGCCGGAGCCTGGGGGCTCTAGGGGATACCAGGATAATTTCCTTATTTATGAGGACGCGCGCGTAGATTCGGCGAAGCGCATGGGGCTAAAGGCTTCCCAGGAAATGGATGTTCGCCGGTCGGTGACCCAATCCGCCAGGAGTTTAGCCGTAATCGGCGCGAGCAATATGCCGTTGCGGAAATGACCCGTGGCAATCAATAGGCCTTCGATATCAGTGGGACCGAGGGACGGCAGATGATCGGAAGTATCCGGACGAAGGCCGCTCCAGGTTTCCTGAATGGCCGCGCCGGCGAGCGCTGGAACCATTTCGACCGCGGCGGCAAGAATTTTCCCAATACCCTGAGGAGTAATCTGTTTTTCGAATCCAGCATTTTCAAGTGTGCTGCCCGCAACGCACAAACCGCCTCCGCGAGGCACGATGTAGCCGCGCTCGGAACGCAGCACGCGGCCTAAGTCAACGTGACCGGAGCGGAGCCCGACCATTTGTCCGCGTACCGGGCGCGTCGGCGCATATTGGGCGACCCCTTCGATGCTGCTGGAAAAGCATCCCGCAGCAATGATGACGGCTTCGGCAGCAACCCGCTCACCCGCCACGATTACGCCTGTGCAGCGATTCGCCGCGCGCAGTAAAGATTCCACGGCGCAACCAGCGCGAATTTCCACACCGTGTGCATCGATTGCGCGCAACACCGCACGCGTCAGCGCGCGGTTGTCTACTGAGGCCTCAAAGCGGAGAAACGCGGCGGCACGCAGATCACGGCTGAGATGCGGTTCCAGCTCAAAAGCTTCTTCGGCGCGCAGGACTTCCGTGTCGAGCCCGAGTCCATGATGCAACGCAATGAGCGTGTTGAGTTCCCGTTCGGCCTCCTGACCGAAAAGCATTTCCAACGCGCCATGCGGTCGAAAGCCAACCTTTTCGCCGCTTATCTCTTCGACAGCGGCGACGAACTCGGGATAGAGTTGCAGACTCGCGCGAGCGAGTGGCACCAGCGGAATAGCCTCAGGGTTATCCGGCGCTGGAGAAAGCATTCCGGCGGCGGCCCATGACGCTTCCTGACCGGGCGGCTGGCGATCGAGCACGAGAACGCTGAGCTTGCGTTGGGCAAGCTCGAAGGCGATGGCTCCGCCGATGATTCCTCCACCGGCGATAATGACTTCATAGGTCTTCATTTTCTTCGCGCGTCTTCTAAAAAGAATGGGTGAGTTCGTCGCCGAGCACTTTGGCTTTTTGGGCCAAGCTTTGGGCGCGCAGCCAGTCTTCGGCTGCGATGGCTTCGCGCGCCTGTTTGATGAAGCCGTTGATTTTTTCGGCAAGGTCTTGCTGGTTCGCGTTGAGTTTTCGGCCAGCCGTGGAATCAAGACTCTGCTGCGCAGCGCGAATGTCGGCTTCGGCGCTGCCTTGCGCGAGGTTTTTTTCTTCCGGGGAAAGTTGAGGAGAGATTCGGGGCGCCTCGGGCTTCACCTCGGGTTCCGGTTCCAGCGTATTCGGCGCGCGGCGGGCAGGCGGAGCCTTGGGAGCTGGAATGGACAGCACGATGACTGGTCCCACGACATCGTAGGCGGAATCAATAGTAGGCGGCGTGATGTCCACGTTGTTATGAGTAACTCGTGGAGGCTGAATCACTCCAGTACGCGCGAACTTCGGCTGAACGGGCTTCTGCGGACATCCTCCGAACATCAGCGCGGCGAACATCGGCAAACATAAGCCGAGTATTCCTGGCCGGCCGAAACAGGTTTTACCCTGTCGTGCGATTCGTCCGGCAGCGCGCAGCGCGATCCCTAACGATTCGTGGATTCTTGTGCGCATCATGAATGTGGCGCCTGCGCTGGTTGTGAGGCACGCTCGGATTCTGCTGCGCCCGCCTGACCGTGTTTTAAGGGCAGTTCAATACGGAACGCTGTGCCCTTCCCGGCTTCCGAAACAAAATCTATCGAACCGTTGTGAAGCTGCACAATGCGGAATGTAGTTGCCAATCCGAGTCCGCTCCCGCCCTTCCGTGTGGTGAAGAATAGCTGAAAAACGCGGTTGCGCTGCTCCGGCGGAATTCCCTTGCCTGTATCGGCGACAAAAATCAGGGCCATGTCACCGCGCCGTTCGAGACTGATTGTCAGACGGCCGCCTTGCGGCATGGCCTCCACAGCATTGAGCACCAGATTGAGCACGGCCTGGCGCAGCAACTCGGCGTCTCCGCGCAGCGGAGGGACGCCGCTCTCCAGCCGTAAGTCCAACTTCACATTTGCACGCTCGATTTGTGGACCAGCCACTTCGGCGACCTGCGAAAGCATCGGGGCGAGCGGAACGTTGTCCACATGCATCGCGACCGGCCGCGTGAAATCAAGGAAACGCTTGACGACCCGGTCAAGCCGGTCAATTTCATTGTCGAGCACGCGCACTGCTTGCGTGGATGCATCGTTGTCCGGGGGCAGGCTCTCCTTGAGATTTTCAAGCCACAAGCGCATTGAGTTCAGCGGATTTTTTACCTCGTGCGCGACTCCCGCTGTGATGCGGGTAAGCGCCGATAGCCGTTCTGATGTTTCAAGTTCGGTGCCGATACGCTCGCGCGATTCCAGATCGCGGAGGGTGACCAACGCGCCCCAGGTTTCCGGCGAAGCCGATACGGAATCCGGAACGGCGTGAACGGTTACGCCCACATGCCGGGGGCCAGCCGCATCTGTTGTTCCAGCAAGCTCCACTTCCGCTCCCTCGATGGGCTGGAGCCGGTCACGCGCAAAGAGCAAAACGCGGCGCAGGGGATGGCTGGGCGGGAAAATGTCGGCAGCTTGGCGTCCCAGAACCTGATCCGCGGGCGCGCCCAGGAATTTTTCGACAGCCGGACTAACCAGCACCGCGCGCCCTTCGTGTGTGAACAAGATGAGTCCGTCCTCGAGCCCGGCCATTACCTGGTGGAGATTTTCCCGCAAAGTGCTGAAGATTTCTCGTACTCCGCGAAGTTGCTCGCCTAGCCGGGTGATCTTTGTGCGGACTTGCGTGAGCTCGTCGCCCTCGGTGGTGGGCGCGGCGCGGGCGAGAGCGATGTCAAATTTTCCGGCGGAGTAGCTATCAAGCTGCAGATTAATCGCGTCGAGTGGGGCCAGCATGAGCCTGCTGATGAATCCGACGAGTAGAGTGGAAAGCAGCACGGCGCCCAGAGCCAGCAGAACCGCGGAGCGAAGCCCGGGAGTAATCTGCGCGCGCAACAATCCGATTTCCATCGTCACGCGGACTTCGCCATAAGGGGCCTGCCCGGCTGAAGAGCGCAGCACAAACGGCACCTGCACTTGGTAGAACTGAGACTTGCCGAAAATGACGCGCAACTGGGCAAAAACGTTCTCTCGGGTCAGGGCGTAGAAGGGCAGACGGGGCGCGAGCGCGCGATTGACCAAACCCGGATCGCTCGAAACCAGGGCCGTGCCTCCACCGTCGGCAATTGTGACTTCGTAGATGGCGGGATACTGCGCCAGCACGGTATCCATTTCGGAAGAGATTCCCTGGCTTTGATCGAGGACGATCTGCAGATAATCGCGCACATCTTGCGCGCTCGAGGATAGGGGCGCACGGCCGGCAGCCGCTGCATCTCCGAGCGCGCGTTGAGCCTGGCCGAGAATCTGGCGCGCGGCGTGCGTCGCATCGGTCGCCGCGCTTTCAATGGCCAAGCGCGTCAGCCGTGTGACATAGATGGCGGAGATTACCCCTGCGGTGGCCAGGAATAGCAACGCCGAGGTCAGCGTGAATTTTGTTCTGAGGCGAAGGGGCGTCATGTTGTTGCTTTAATGCGGAGACGAAAGACTGCGCGAGCGGACGCGTACCGCGCCATCAGCGGCCGGGCTGCGCCGATTCGTACTCCTTAAGCTTGTTGTGCAGCGTCTTCAAGCTAATGCCGAGGATCTCTGCCGCGCGCGTCTTGTTGCTGGTGGCCGCAAGCGTCTGGAGAATCAATTCGCGTTCGGCGGCTTCCACCGTTGTGCCCATGGGGAAACGCAGCGAAGAAAGGCCGGAGGCCACGTTCGCCGGGGCGTGTCCAAAGCCGGGCGGCAAATGGGCGCGGCCAATCACTTCGCGGTCGCAGACGATGAGAGCGCGCTCGAGGACGTTGCGAAGCTCTCGCACATTGCCCGGCCACGTGTAACTCTGAAACGCTTCCATCGCTTCGGGGCCCACGCCGCGCACGGTCTTGCCGTGTTTTACGGCCAAGTCAGCCAGCAACTGTTCGACCAGCATGGGAAGATCTTCTTTGTGGTCGCGCAAGGGCGGCAGATGGATGCGGAAAACGTTTAGCCGGAAAAAAAGATCCTGGCGCAAATCGCCTTTGTTTACGGCTTCCTCGGGGTCGCGGTTCGTCGCCGCCAGGACGCGCACGTTCACGGGCGTTTCTGTTTTGCTGCCGATCCGGCGAATCTTGCCGTCTTCCAGGACGCGCAGGAGTTTGGCTTGAGTGGGCGCCGGCATCTCTCCGATTTCATCGAGCAGAAGTGTGCCGCGATCGGCCAGTTCAAAACAGCCCAGCCTGCGGTCGGACGCACCCGTGAAAGCGCCTCTTTCGTGGCCGAAGATTTCGCTTTCCATCAATGACTCGGGAATCGCTGAACAGTTGATGGCAACAAAGGGAAACTCCGCCCGCGGAGACAGACGATGGAGCGTCCGCGCGACAATTTCCTTGCCGGAGCCGGTTTCCCCGGTGATCAAGACCGAAGCGGAAGAGGGTGCGGCCAGCTCGACGAGATGGAGAAGATCCCGCATGGTCTTGGACCCGCCAATGAGGCTGCCGAGCCGGCCGGTATCACGCAACTCGCGCGTGAGGGAAACTACCTGGTGATCAGAAAAGATCTGGCGGAATGCGCGGCTGATGAGGGCGCGAAGAACAGGATTGCTGTGAGGCTTCACGATAAACCAGTATGCGCCGGCCTCGATGGCCTTGACCGCCCGGTCATCGCTGGGGTCGCCTGTGATCACAATGGAAAGAACGTCATGGTGTTCCTCGGCAAGCTGGCGCAATAATTCAAGGCCATCCATTCCGGGAAGGTTGACGTCGCTGAGGATTAGTTGCGGCTGGAATTCCGCGAATTGTTCAAGGGCTTCTTCGCCGCTGGCGACGCCCAGTACCGTGTATCCCCACTTACGCAAAAGGGCTTCATAGCCTGCCCGGGCGTTTTGCTCGTCTTCGACAATCAAGATGCGCTTGTTTGCGCCGGTTTCTTCCGCCATTTCAGAGCAGCCTCAAGGCACAAAGAAAGCCTGTCGAGAAATCTACCAGCAGCGGGGCCGGAAAGCCAACCGAACGACGCCTCAATCGAAATGCCATGGAAGCGTGGACAAGGGCTCTGGATGCTCCGGCGAAAGCGCCGGCGTTTCCGGAGTCAGTTAGACCGGAACAGGACATGGGGATTGATGACCATTTCCGCATCAAATAGAAAGAAACTTTCCTTGGGCTTACGGAATCAATATAATGGGCCCGGGTTGTGGGGGGACATAATAATTTGGGGGACGTAGCTCCGTGTTCATTTTCGCGGTATTCGGCGCCGTGGAATGCATACACTCGCCGTTTGCCTTCTTTGGTCGCAATTTTCTGATGCCCCACATTGATTTTAGTAAATTCCAATTACGCATCGAAGCGGAGCGGCGAATTTGCTTCGCAGTTCAAGTTCAGGAGGATTGAGATGAGAAGTCGTGCGAGTGCCTTAGCTATATTTGCGCTGGGGCTCATGTTGGCTCCGGCAGGATTTGCACAGCAGCAGAATGACACAACTGGAACGTCGAGCGGCGAATCACAACAATCCACGTCTTCGTCCAAGGCGAAATCCTCGAGCAGCTCGATGAGCGATGCCCACATCAAGCCCGGAACGGATTACTCTCACTGGGAACTATTTATGGGCTACACTTTCGTCGGCTATGAGCCAGGTCTCAAGCCCCCCACCCCAAATGCAAGCGGTGGCAGCGCGTCGTTAGCCTACAACTTTAATCGCTGGGCAGGATTGGTAGCGGACTTCGGCGGATATCATACGGGAAGCGAATACGGTACTTATCGGGATATCAATAATTTCACCTTTCTCGGGGGCCCACGATTTTCTTATCGCAGCAATAGCCGGTTGACGCCTTACGCGCAGATGCTCTTTGGGGATGTCACGTGCAGGGGTGATTCACCTTGCATCGAATCGGCTAGATACGGGAACGCGTTCGGTATAACCGCCGGCCTGGGATTGGATTTGGCGCTGACCAAGCGTGTTTCATGGCGCATGGTGCAGACGGAATATTTCCTGAGCCATTTTGATAATCCCGGTGGATCGAATCCGCAAAACAACATTCGTGTTTCCTCTGGCCTGGTGTTCCGTTGGGGTGCGCACCCGGAGATGGTAAACCGTCCCCCAACGGCTACTCTGACCGCCGATAAGAACTCCGTGGTTCAAGGTTCCCCAGAAAACGTTGGGTTGCACTGTATCGCGAGCGATCCAGACGGAGATTCACTGACTTACTCATACACGGCCACAGGTGGCCGTGTGGATGGCACCGGACCAGATGCTCGGTGGAACGCAGGTGGCGCTGGACCGGGAAACAATACAATCACCTGCCATGTGGATGATGGTCACGGCGGCACCGCATCGGCTTCCGTGGGTATCGGCGTTACCGCGCCGCCGCCAGCGCCGAAACCGCCGACCATGAGCTGCTCGGTGGATCGAGGCACCGTAATGGCTGGTGAGCGAGTAAGCGTGACCGCAACGGCGAGCAGCCCGCAGAACTACAATCTGAATTACACCTGGCGCGCAAATGCGGGGCAGGTTGTCGGCACGGGTTCGTCGGTGCAGTTCGATACGACGGGTCTGAGCCCCGGGTCGTACACAATCACGGGGCGGGCGGACGATGCTCACGGTCAAGCGGCGGATTGTACAGTCGACGTGGCCGTGCAACAGCCGCCACCGCCGCCGCAAGCGAGCAAGATCAACGAGTGCGCGTTCAAGCCGGCCATAAGCGCGCGCGTGGACAACGTCTGCAAGCGCGTGCTGGATGACGTGGCACTGCGGTTGCAGAACGAGCCAAAGGGAACGCTTGTGATTGTTGGTTATGCGGATCCCAAGAACAAACGCGCTGAGAAACTGGGCACGGACCGCGCTCAAAACGCGGCAGCGTACCTGGCGGGTAAAGGCATAGATAAGAGCCGGATTACGGTGCGATCGGGCAGCGGCCAGGAAGGTGCTGGCGCGGCGAATCATCGGATCGACATCGTGTGGGTTCCGGAGGGAGCTACGTACTAAGCCAAAACCTCAAACTCAAAACTCACAGGCCCGGCGCAAATGCTTGCGCGCCGGGCCTGTGTATTTTCTTGTGCACCGGGAGCGCGCCGCATTGCCGCGCAGGGCGTTGCGCGGCTAGAATCAGAACGGGATTTTTCTTCGAACGATGCCTTGGCCAAAAAAATTTGCTGCCATATTAGCGCTGCTGTTAGCCCCTGTTGCCTGCGCGCAAGTGTGGCAACCCATGGGGCCGCCCGGCGGCGATGTGCGCACCCTCGCGAGCGATCCCGCAAATCGCAGTCATCTGTTTCTTGGAACTTCCGACGGCCACATTTTCGGCTCGACGGACGCGGGTGAGCACTGGACGCTTTTGGGCCGCGCGGGCGCGCGGTTGGATAGCGTTGTAACTTCCATCGTCGTGGACGCGCATGACCCTCGCGTGCTGTGGGCCGCCACATGGACTCAAGATCCCACGGCGGGCGGCGGCATATATCGCAGCGAGAACGGAGGCGAGACGTGGCAATCCGCGGGTCTTGCGGGACATGCGGTGCGAGCGCTTGCCGCGGCAGCGGGACAGGACCAGCTACTCATCGCGGGAGCCGTGGACGGAGTTTTTCGCACTGACAACGGTGGATATACGTGGCAGCGGCTGACACCGGAAGGGCATGAAGAACTTCGCAATTTCGATTCCGTGGCGCTGGACCCCGGCAACCCACAAATCATTTACGCGGGAACATATCACCTGCCGTGGAAAACCACGGATGGAGGAGTGCATTGGGCGCCCGTTCACGAAGGGATGATTGACGATTCCGATGTAATGAGCCTTCTGGTGGACCGGACGCGCGCGCGCCGCGTATATGCCAGCGCCTGCTCGGGGATTTATCTGAGCGAAGACGGCGCCGCATTGTGGCGAAAGATTCAGGGCATACCCTACGCGGCGCGGCGCACGCAAGTGATCTTGCAGGATCCGGTCCGCGCTTCAACTGTTTATGCGGCTACGACGGAAGGCCTGTGGGTCACGCCGAATGCAGGTTCGAGTTGGCGGCGGTTGACGCCGGGCGATTGGGTTGTCAACGCCATTGTCGCATTGCCGGGCCGCATTGTGATCGGCACGGAAAAACTGGGCATTTTGGCAAGTGACGATGGCGGCGCGCATTTCCACGCCGCTAATGACGGTTTCTATCATCGTGAAATTATCGCGCTCGCGCTCGATCGTGAGCGGCCAGGCCGCGTGCTGGCGGTTCTGGCAAACGCGCCAGAGCCATTGCTGGCCACCGAGAATGGGGGCAAGAGCTGGTCACCACTCGGACCCGGACTTGCGACCCAGTCTCTGCGGCGCGTGTATGCTTCCCCGGGCGGATGGTGGGCCGCTCTCGATCATGGCGGGCTGATGCGCTACGATTCAGGCAAATCCGCGTGGATGCGGGCCGGGCGATTGTCTCCGGAATCAGCGGCGACCCTCGCTGCAACTGACGAGAGTAAGCCGGAGCGGGGCAAGAGCCGCGGTAGCGCGGCGCGGCGAACGGCGGGACTCTTGCTTTCCGAGCAAGTGAATGACATGGCTTTCGCGAGCGATGCATGGTTCGCCGCCACGGAACATGGACTGTTGCGTTCAGCGGACCAGGGCGCTACCTGGGTGCTTCTTCCTCTCGGGCCTTTGCCCACGCTGCCCGTACGCAGCGTTCGAGTTTCCTCCAACGGAGAAAATCTGTGGGTGGTCTCGCTGCGGGGAATGGTTTTTTCGCACGACGCCGGGAAGACATGGAGCTGGCATGACCTTCCGGAAACGGCTGGCGGAGCGCTGTGGCTGGATGATGCGCCCGGCACGGGGGAAGAGACGCTCGTCGCGGGAGCCGAGAACGGTCTTTACATCTCTCGCGATGGCGGGCAAATGTGGAGTCGCGTGGGAGCAGGGTTGCCACAAGCGCCTATACAGGATCTTGCCATTGCGGGAGAAACATTTCTGGCCTCCATGCGCGCTGGAGGACTCTATCTCTCACGCGACCGCGGCCGGACCTGGACGCGCGTGGCCGGCACGTTGGCGGAGGGTTTCTTTCCCGTCGTGACTACCGAGGAGCAGGCCACAACGCTATTCGCCGCCTCCGCAACAGAAGGTCTTTACGCCGTTCTGTTTGCAGGACCGGGGAACTAGCAAGAACATCACCCGTGAAACCTCTGTGAATTCCACCCAGATATAAGAAATGGAAGGACAAGACGAGTTGCGGGCGCAAGTTGTTCCGTTTTGGCACTTGCGGACTTCCCGATTCTGCATGCCACATATAATCAATTATTTACAAGGAGAGATCGTTGATTTACCTTGACATATTTCCTGATATGGTACTACCCTTCTGGCAATCACAATCGACCTAAGAGCTTACGTTTCACTTACAAACAAATTGTTCTGATGTGGCACGAACCTTGCTACCTGATTTGGGACAAGGAGAAAACTGTGAATACCGAGACGGTCCAGATTGCGCCGGAAAAATTGAGTTTGCCCGTGACGGCGCTGATCGTCGACGACGAATCGCAGGCCAGAGAGCTTTGCACCGAAGTTGTGGAGGAAGTCGGCCTTCGCGCCCGCGCCGCATCCACAACAGAGGAAGCTCTGGCTATGCTCGAAGAGTCGCCGGTGGACATCGTCATTACCGACCTGAAAGTGCCGCAGATCGGCGGGCTCGAATTACTGCGGCGGCTGCGCCAGCATTCACCGCAAATCGCCGTGATCGTGCTTACGCAATTTGGGACGATTGAGACAGCCGTTGAAGCAACGCGGCTTGGCGCGGCGGACTACGTGATGAAACCGTTTCATATCGAGGATCTGCGCGCGAAGCTGGAGCGCGTGTTGCACTCCATGGCGCTAGACCAGGAAAATCGCGTCCTCCGGGAGCAGTTGCGCAGCCGGCCGGGTTTCGGCGGCTTGATCGGAGTTTCCGCCAGAATGCAGCGCGTGTACCGGTTGATTGAGAAAGTCAGCCAGCACAATTACCCCGTTCTGATTTTGGGAGAAAGCGGAACCGGCAAGGAACTGGTGGCGCGTTCGATTCACTTCCTGGGCTCGCGCAAGAAGAGCCCTTTCGTGCCCGTGGATTGCTCCGCACTGACGCCAACCTTGATTGAATCGGAACTTTTCGGCTATGTGAAAGGGGCCTTCACCGGCGCGCAGAACAACAGACAAGGCCTGCTCGAAGCGGCTGGCGACGGGACGCTTTTTCTCGACGAGATCGGCGACCTTCCAGTGGACATGCAGGCAAAACTTCTTCGCGCCCTTCAAGAGCACGAAGTAAAACCGGTGGGTGCCACGGAGCGTGTGCCGCTCCGCGCCCGCATGATCGCGGCGACAAATCGCGACCTTGATGCCGCCATCCGCAACGGCACTTTCCGGCAGGATCTTTTCTTTCGGCTCAACGTTGTGCAAATCAAGCTGCCCCCTCTTCGCGACCGCAAGACGGACATACCGCTGCTGGTAAACGCTTTCCTCGAGAAATTTTGCGAGGTGGACCGGCCGCCGCGAACACTGACGGAGGAAGCCATGCGGCGGCTCACCTCCTACGATTGGCCCGGCAATGTGCGCGAACTCGAAAACACGATCGAACGAGCTGTGGCGCTGGGTGCGGGTTCCATCATTCAATTAATCGACTTGCCCACGAATCTTCAACACGCTTCCCGCGAGCGGCTTGCAGAAACGGGCGAACTGGTTCCTCTCGATCTGATGGAACGCCGCGCGATTTTCAGGGCGCTCACGGAGACCGGCGGCGACAAGCTGGCCGCCGCTCGACTGCTGGGAATTGGCAAGACCACTCTTTACCGCAAGCTGAAGCAGTACGAGTCCCAATCTGCGAATTGAATTACTCAGGAACATTCGCCCTCGAAACCATCCAGTGGCGATTCTTCAGGAAAGTCCCACTCCGGATTGCAAAAGGGCCTCTAATCTCGGAGTGGGAAAATCCGCGCCGTTTGGCCCAGGTCCACATCCTCTAACTCATTGATTCCATGAAGATTTTCATCCACCCGGTTGGCTAGTCCGGTGCATGGAACTTCATGGAGGAAATGAAATGGGTCCGAAATCACCCAAGTCATGGTGGCGCATCTTCCGAGTTGTGGCGGAGTACGTTGTGACGATTGAAATCGCGCTCCTTGCCGGCTATCTGATTCTCGGGGGCCGCTGGTAAATCCCCATGGCTGCTCAGGGTTGGATAGAACCAGGGCGGGGGCAACGCGATCCACTGTCGAGTGTGGCGTCGCTCCTGCGTGCGGCAGCGCGCGGAGATTCGCTCGAACGGTTGGCGCCCCTTGCGGCGCGAGAATTGTTGAAGGCCGGGAACGCCGATCGCGCGGGAATCTGGTTTTTGAAAGAAAGCGATGGCGGCCCTTCACGAACCCTTGAGGGAGTAATGATGGAAAGCGGCGGCAGTTTTGTTCCGGAGCACTGGATGAGTCTGGATCCCAGCCTCCCGGAACTTCTGGAGCTATTGGAAGGCAATGCCGATGAAGTTTTGCTCAGGGACACGCGCTCCGCATCGGTGTATCTGAGTCAGCTCACCGGAACAGCGAAAGCCCTCTGGCTCCCTCTGCGTGTTGGGAATAAACCCTTCGGGCTGGCTCTGGCGGCTTGGCGCGACGAAGCTTCGCCGATAGAAACTTCGCCGCTTCGCGCGCTCGCGGATGCAATGGCGCTGGCGGCAGGAGAATGGCGTTTTCGCGGGAGCGATTCCGGCCACCAAGAGGTTCCCGGCGCATGGGGGCGTATGCGCGCCCGCGCGCTCGAAGCGGAAGCGCAATTGGCGAGCGTGGCCGAAGCCACGGACGTGGGAATTTTGCTGTTCGATGCCAACGAAAATGTGCGCCTCATGAATGACCGTTTTGTTCAACTCCTGGGAATCACCCGTCAGGTATTGGCAGGAGCCGGGACTTGGACCAGTCTGGCGCAGGTGGTATCCGGACAATTCAGCGAGCCAGCCGCGTTTCTGGAGCAGTGGAGGGAGCTCGCGGAGCATCCCGCCGACGCGAGCTGCGATGAGCTGAAATTCCCGCCACCATCGTCCCGCAGGCTCGAACGGTTTGCGCGCCCGGTCTTGGGCGGGGAAGGCGGATTCCTCGGACGCCTGGAAGTGTATCGCGACGTGACGGGTCAGGAAGCCGCGCAGAGCAAGCTGCTGCAAACTGAAAAAATGGCCGGGCTCGGGCAGCTTGTTTCCGGCATCGCCCATGAGTTGAACAACCCCCTCACGAGCATCATGGGCTACTCGCAGCTTCTGCTTGGCCGCAGGCTCACTCCCTCGCAAGCCGCGGATGGACGTCTGATTTATCAGGAAGCCGAACGGGCTGCGCGAATCGTGAAAAATCTGCTGCTGTTCGCCAGAGATTCGCGGCCGGAGCGCCGCGCCGTTAATTTGAACGATGTGGCGCAGCGAACACTGGCGCTCAGGAATTACGAGTTGCGGCTTGAAAATATTGAACTGGCGGAGGACTTCGACCCGCAGCTCCCGCCCGTTATCGGCGACGCGGCTCAGTTGCAGCAGGTGCTCTTGAATTTGCTCGTCAACTCGGAACAGGCGATTCGCCAGGGAATGAAGGGTGGAAGAATTGCCATCAGCACGCGGGTGACGCCGCGCGGCCGCGTTTCCTTTGAAATTGCCGACACAGGTCCGGGAATCCCGGAGGAAATTATTCCGAGAATTTTCGATCCGTTTTTTTCCACCAAGCCGCCCGGCGCCGGCACTGGGCTGGGGCTTTCCATTGCCTACAGCATCATCCAGGAGTATGGCGGGGAAATTTCCGTGGATAGCAAGCCGGGCCACGGCGCGAAATTTACGATTGATCTCGCCGTGGCAAGGGGCGAAAGTCCGGCGGCGCGCGCGCCGGTTGCAAAACGCCACAGCACCGTGGATGCGCGCTGTATCACGCGAAGCGCGCGTGTGCTGGTCATCGAGGATGAGCCGAGCGTCGCGCATCTGATCGCCGACGTCCTGGCCGAAGAAGGTCATCCGGTGGAGATTGTCCTGGAAGGACGCGAGGGTCTCAACAGGGCCGCCGCCGGAGAACACGATCTGGTGATCTGTGATTTGCGGATGCCGAATATGGATGGCCGGGCAATTTACCGGGAACTGGTGGCGAAAAGAAGCCCCATGCTGGACCGCCTGGTTTTCGTGACCGGTGACACGCTATCCCCGCGCACGATGGAGTTTCTGGAGGCATGCGGCGTGCCATTTTTGGCAAAACCATTTCTCGTCGAAGAGTTGAAGGCCGTCGTAGTCCAGGCGCTTACAGCGGCGGAACATTCTTCGGATGGGAACGGAAACACTCGCCGTTCTGGGAAGAATGTTCCACAGGAAAAATTCAGATGAGCGGATTCTAGCGGAGAATTAATTCATGCCGATCGAAAGAATCAAACCAATATCGAGTGCATGGCACGCGCGAACGACATCGCACGATCCTGCTGTTCTCTTGATTTGCGCCGATTCTTTCTTGACGCGCCGGTACATTTCAGAGCTTGTATCGGCCGGGGGGCCGCATCAGACGCCGCTTGCAACCACCCTGGCTCAAGCGCGCAGAATGCTCGCAAATTTCAGCCCGAACGTCATCCTGCTGGATGAATCAGCCATCGAAACGGGTTCCGGCGGTACTGGAGGACTCGAAGCGGCAGTGTCCGCGTTAACCGAGCATGCGCCCGTCGTGGTTGTCGCCGCCACGGAGCATCAGGAATCGCTGGCATTCCTCATTCGCGCCGGCGCCGTGGATCTGGTTGCACGCAAAGAAAACTTCGTGCCCGTGACGGCCGGCCTGGTCGCGCGCCGCGCGCGGCTTGGCGAATCCGCGCCGGCCGCGAACCGGAATCCGCTTGAGCCCAACAGGAATTTCGGCGAACTGTTGCGCCACGAAGTGAACAACCCTCTTACCGGCATCCTGGGAAATGCCGAACTCCTGCTGAATCGCCGCGAAGGATTGCCGCCGCAGGCAATCGCGCGCCTGGAAACCATCGCCGAGCTCGCCGTACGGTTGCGCGAAACGATCCGCCGCCTGAGTGATTGCTGGGAATCAAGCCACGATTCCGCGCGGATGGAATAGTCGCGCGCGAGTGGTCTCAATCAACGCCATCGATCACCTTGGGGAGTTACATGCCGTGTGCGCGGCCGCAAAAAACGACAGAACCCGGCGCTCGTATTCCTCTCGCGCGACACCAAATGCTGCTGCATGTGTTGCTCCAGGGACAATCCAAAGTTCCTTTGGCCCGGCGGCGGCCGCAAAGATGAGTTGTTGGTGCCGCAGTGGAAGCACTACATCGCTGGCATCACCAATTAAAAGAATCGGGAACGGGCGCTGGGCTACGGAGCGATCAGGCGAAACATCAGCTGCGTGGAATCCCGCGATGTATTGCGTGGCCAGCAAGCCTGCTTCCACGACTGGCCGAAACAAGATGCGGCCGATCCAGGGATTCCAGTGAAAGCCCGCATAGTCATAACTGGCTTCGCGAAAACTGCTGAAAGGAGCTTCGGCCGCTACTGCCGTGATGAGGGGCTCAACTGCAGCCGCCTGTAAAGCGATTCCACCCCCCATCGAAACCCCGAACGCAAAGATGCAGTTCACGTGAACTCTGCTTTCGAGAGTCGCTACGACAACCCGCACGTCATCGCGTTCTTTCCATCCATAGGTGGCGAGATCGCCCTGGCTTTCGCCGTGGGCGCGCGAATCCATCATCACGACGCCATAGCCGGCGCGAAGAAGAAAATCAGCAACTCTCAGATCGCCGGCTCGATTATCCGCAACGCCATGAAATAAAAGCACCCAATCTCGGACATTGGTTTCGTTCGCCGCGCGAGATGGTAAATCGGAAGCCGATTGTCCTACGGGCTGCACAAGCCACCCGCGCAGGAGAACTCCGTCTGGAGCGCGGACGTCCAACGGGGAGCGCGCGGCACCGTCACGCTGAAATAGCTCGTCAGCTTGAGCGATAAGTTCTGGAGTGAGGGCTCGCCGATTGGGATGCAATGCGAGAGACGCCGCCCAGTATCCAGCAAACGCGGAGAGGCACACCATAAAGACAACGACCGCCGCAACCCATGGGATTCGTCGCTTCACGTGAGCCTCTGCTAATAAATACGAGTTTCCAGGGAAAGATGTTTCGTGGACGCGCTGTGCAAAGTGCGCGGCGGCAAATCCGGGAAATTCTTCAAGAGCCGGTGGACGAATAATGCCGTACGCCGCGGCTCCAGGCAAAACACGCTATGGCGGCGCACGCCGCGGTCACGAGCGGTATCCACCTGGCTAGTTGGTGAAAATCGCCGTGGGCAAGCAATCTGGCGCCGGGATAGAAAGTGGCGAAACCGACCGGCACGATCCAGCTCAAGAAAAACTGGATGGAACCCGAATAAATAGACATCGGATAGCGGCCGAACGCCAGCAGATTCCAAAATGGCGGATGGACGCCGACGCGGTCTTCAAACCAAAAAGAAAATGTGCTGAGCAGAAGGAAAATTGAAATGTAAATGATGGCTCCGCACAGGCTGAAAAAGACGAGCAGCAGCGCGTCCTCGATCGTCCAGTGATACTGCATGCGCCACCGCATCCACACCACGATGCCGAGCCCCGTAAAAGCCTCGAAGAAGGATTCGATGCGGAAAGTTTCAAACAACACCTGAAATAGGCTATTTACGGGCCGTAGCAGCACGCGGTCAAACTTGCCTTCCATGATTTGCGTGCTGCCGAACTCGTAGAGGTTCATGCTCAGGACGTTGAAAAGCCCGAACGGAATCAGCGAAAAACCGTACAGAAAAACCACTTCCTCAAAAGTCCAGTTCGGAAGAATCGCTTTACGGAAGATAATGACGGGAACAGCAAACGCGAAACCTGTCGCGGCGATGCTGGTAGCCAAACTGACAAGAAAATCGCCGCGGTAGTTCACGCGGACTTTCAGATACTGGATGAAGTACTCCCAGAATAGTCCCAGGTGCAGGCGTCCGCTTGTGAGTACCCGGTTCATTCCGTTAGCCGCCATGGATGGTGATTTTCCGCGCCGCGCGATCCCACCAGAGATTGCCGAGCCACAGCAGCACAGCAACCCACAGCCACTGCACGGCGAGCGCCCGCACCGCCGCGGGACCGTTTAATTTGCCAAGATAAATTTGGAGCGGAGTAAACGCGATGTGCTCGAATGGCAGCCACGCGGCAATCTTTTGCAAGGGCGCGGGGAAGTACGTCATCGGAATCAGCAGACCGCTCAGCACCTCGATGAGCCAGTACTTCGCGCGAATCAGCGCGAGAATGGAGGTCAGGGGAATGGCGCACGCGCCAATCATGAAATTGATGGCGGCCATCAGCAGTATGCTGCCGGTGACGGCGATTAAGAACATCGCGAAATTTACCAACGACGCAGGCGGGCGCACGGGAAAGATCAGCGCGATGGCCACCGTCGCCGGAGCGGTCAGCAGAATCAGCCGGAAAGCCGTTTCACCCAGCGCGCGGCAAATCCACATCCACTGGATGGAGACCGGCTTGATGAAGTCCATGGCGATCTTGCCGTCGATCACTTCGTACGCCATTTCCTGGTCAATCGTGTTCCAGTACAAAGAACGGATGATCCAGCCGATGGCCACGTAGGTAAGCATCTGCGGAAGATCGAAGCCGCCGATGCTGGCGCCCGCTGCGTGTCCAGCCGCCGGCGCGTAAACCGCCTTCCAGATGAAGTAATAAACCGTGACGTTGATCAGGTAGGTGAGAATGCCGGTGTAATAGCGCAGGCGGAACGCCAGAATATTCACGAAGCCGACGCGCGTGAATTCCGCATAGGGCGCGAGGGATTGGACGCGGCTGCTCATGATGGGTCGGCGTTTTTCACGGCGTGCGTGCGTTTCCAGCGGGGATTTCCATCACGTCTTCCCCCGCGTAAATTCGCTTGATGATTTCTTCGATGGGTTCATCTTCAATCAGCAAATCGCGGACGTCGCCGGCAGCGAGAATTTTCCGAATGAGTTCAGCCGTGGAAACGCGTGTGCGATCGAAGAGCACGCGATAGGTCATTTCATCGACCGCTTCGGCTTCCAGCCCTTCGGCGGCCAGCGCCCGGCCGAGCGCGGCCGCGGCCTCGCTTTCACGCAACGCGAATTTAATCTGCTTGGTGCGCAGCAGCTTGTGTTTGAGTTCCGCGAGCGGACCATCGTAGAGCAATCGCCCGTGGTCAATGATCATGATGCGGCGGCAGAGCTCCTCAATGTCGTCCAGATCGTGCGTAGTCAGCAGGACGGTGGTGCGGTAGCGCTCGTTGATGGCCCGGAGAAATTTGCGAATGTGATCCTTCGCAACAACGTCCAGTCCGATGGTGGGTTCGTCAAGGAATAGAATGGGAGGGTTGTGAAGCAGCGCCGCGGCCAAATCGCAGCGCATGCGTTCTCCCAGCGAAAGTTTGCGCACCGGAGTGTTCAGGTAATCGCTGATGCCCAGCACCTGGTGGAAGAGCTCCATGCGCTCGTCGAAATCGCGCTGCGAGACGCCGTAGATCCGGCGTAACAATTTAAATGATTCCACGACGGCGATATCCCACCAGAGCTGCGTCCGCTGGCCGAACACCACGCCGATGGCCTTGACGTACTCGGAACGCTGCCGCCAGGGCACGAAGCCGTTTGAGATTAGTTCTCCCGAACTTGGCACCAGAATCCCCGTGAGCATCTTGATGGTCGTTGATTTTCCGGCGCCATTCGGGCCGATGTAGCCGACCATTTCGCCCGGCTCGATCTCAAACGTGATGCGATCCACCGCCGCCACGGTCTGGTATTCGCGGACGAAAAGATTTTGGATGCCGCCCCACAGGCCTTCGCGGCGGTGAAATACCCGGAAGTGTTTGCAGAGATCGTGAACTGAAATCAGCGGTTGTTCGGACATCGGGAGAAGGATTCTAACATGGCGCGGACGGACTGACTGCGCGCCGGGCGCTGCACGGAAATATTAGCGCCCGCGAAGGTTGGGGAGCCGATTAAGTGCGGAAAAGCACGTCCTCGCGCTTGAACAGGCTGACGGCGACATACAACGCGGCAGTCGCGTAAACGCACGTTGAAAGAAAAATTATTCCGATATAATTCCAGTGATAGGTGCCGGCGACAATTTCCTTGCATACCAAACTGGTGCTGAGCACGGGTATCAGCGCCATGCGCGCGTTGAACTCAACCCCCGGCAGCACGCCGGCCACCGCGGGTAGAATAGCCACGATCATCAGGGGCGCGATGTAGCTCTGCGCTTCCTTATAACTTTTGGCCATCAGGGCGATGGCAATCAACCCGGCGGCAAAAAGCACCGCCAGTGGCAGCACCATCAAAAAAACGGCGGCGATAGCCTTCAACCCGATCGTAAAATTCAGCGGGTTTTCTGCTCCGCCCACCCCGGCCAGCATCTTTTTCGCAACGTGGAACGACACACCCATGGAAATAATCGCAAGCATCGCCGTGCAAAGCGCCGCCGTCAAAACCATCAGGAATTTCCCAAGCACGATTTGCGTGCGGGGCACCGGACTGCACAGAATCGTCTCAATCGTTCCGCGTTCTTTTTCTCCGGCCGTCAGATCGATGGCGGGGTACGTGGCGCCCGTCAGGCAAAGGATGATCACGAAGTAGGGAAGAAATCCGCCAATCGCGGCCCCGCTGACCTTTTCCGGCGGCGCGACGTTTTGCTTTTTTACCTGGAATGGGTCCACGAGTGAGTCGGGCAAATTGCGCGCTTCCAGACGTTTTCGCACCGTCTGGATTTGCAAATCTGTGAAGTATTTTTCTATTTTGCTGGCGGCGATGCCTGACTTGAGGTCTCCCTCATAATCGTAAATCTTCACCGTGGTCCGGTCGCCGTGATCCACAGAGGCGTCAAAATCCCGGGGGATATCAACCGCCGCGCGGATTTTCTTGTCGGAGATTTGTTGAGCATAATCGGAATCGCCCGGCACGAACGCGATCCCTTTAAGCGTCTTCAGATCATTGACCAACCGCGGAGAATCCTGGCCATTGAGAATCATCACCTTGGGTACTTCTTCCATCGCATTGCCGATCATTTTCGCCACGAACGTGCCCATGCCGACGGTCATGATCGGGAAGATAAGGATCGGCACCACCACCATCGAAATCAGCGTGCGCCGGTCGCGCAGCGAATCCGTTAGTTCCTTGCGGTATACGACCAGAATGTTTCGCATGCTCATTAGGCCACCGCCTCTTTCGGCATGTGCGGTTCCACGATCTGAACGAAAATATCTTCCAGGTCGTGCAGTCCAGTGCGCTGGCGCAAGTCGGTGAGCGTTCCTTCGGCCAAAAGACGGCCCCCTTGAATGATCCCAATGTGGTCGCACAGCTTTTCTACTTCGCTCATCACGTGCGTGGAAAAAATCACCGTCTTTCCGTGGTCGCGGCATTCGCGAATGAATTGAACGATGGTTCGCGCGGCCATTACGTCCAGCCCCACTGTGGGTTCGTCAAAAATCATCACGGGAGGATCGTGGACGAGTGTGCGGGCAATGGAGACCTTTTGCTTCATCCCCGTGGAGAGTTTGTCGCAGCGCCGGTCGCGGAACTCGTTCATCTCCAGACGGATAAATAGTTTGTCGATGCGCTGATCGATGGTCGTGTCGTCCAGCCCGTGGAGCCGCCCAAAGTATTGAACCATCTCGTAAGCGGATAGTCTGCCGTAGAGCGCCGTCGCCGTGGAAAGGAATCCGATGTTGGCGCGCACCTTTTGCGCGTCTTTCATAATGTCAAACCCCGCGACGCGCGCCGTGCCGTTGGTTGGCTCAAGAATTGTGGAAAGCATGCGGAGCGTGGTGGTTTTCCCCGCCCCATTAGCGCCCAACAGACCGTAGATCTGGCCTGGCCGGCAAACGAAACTGACTTCGTCCACGGCCCGCACGGCGCCGCGCTTCTTATCCTGGAAGACCTTGCACAGACGTTCGGCTTCAATCATGCCGCGAATTCCTCCGCACTCCACCTATCCGAATCTTCAAGGGGGCATTGCTGTGTACTACGCACCTGCCATGCCAAGGATTTCATCCTCCTGCCGGAAAGCTTCAGCGGCTCTTAAGGGGAAATCAGCCCTTATGGCAATTGGGACACTGCTTGGCGTCGTACCGGTCCGGCGTGACACAGAACATGTTGTTACACTGGATGCAGACCCGATGGAGCAGGGGTTGCGGATGTTCGCTGGACTTCGAGTCCGCCGGGTTCGGATGCGCTGGCGGCGTAGGCGTATGAGTTTCGGCGGTCATGGGCAGATTTTATCATGCCCGGCAAGGAATGCCAGCCGCGATATGACGCATGCTGCTTATATCTTTCCATAAGGATCTGGCATCCATAATTCAGTGGATATTGTAGGTTTGTCCGTGGAAGGATAAGGAAAGCGCGAAATAGGCTGCAAGCGAGCATGGCCTCTCGCCCAACTGTTTGCTAAAATGCGGCCCAATCGTCTCACCTGCGAAGAATGCAGACAGCATGAGGAGTGAATGAGAGCGAAGCGCTTGAAGCTTGTTTGGTTCTCCGTAGCGCTGGTCTTAGGGGCCATTGCCGCGCTGGTGTTTTGGAGCGGGCGCAAGTCCGTGCCGGATGTCTCCGTGCAGGTGGTGGCGCGCGGCAACTTGAGCGCTGCCATTATCACAAACGGAAAGATCGAGCCTGTCACACCCTATGAGATGCGGGCGCTTGTTCCGAGCCACGTCACCGCCGTTGCCGCTACCGAAGGCCAGCTCGTAAAAAAAGGACAGTTGCTGCTGGAACTGGACAATGTCCAATTGCAAGCCGATGTTGCACATGCACGGGAGGCCATGGTCGCAAACCAGGAAAGTCTGCGCATTGCGCGCGCCGGAGGGCAAGCTACCCAGCTTGCGCTACTGGATAGTGACATCCGAAAGGATGAACTGGATCACGCCCGCTTGCAAGGCGACGTAACGGCGCTTGAAAAGCTGGTCGCGCAGCAAGCAGCCACGCCCCAGGAACTTACGAATAAGCGTGCCGAACTGGCTCGCACCGAGGCAGACCAGCGGCGCCTGGAAGCTTCTCGAGCTGACTTTGTCGGGCAGGCCAAGCTGGATGTGGACAGATTGGCGCTGCTCGTTCAGCAGTCCCAAGAGAATCTCCGCGATTTGGAACAAAAACTCGCCTCGACGCACGTCACCGCTCCCGTGGATGGAACACTCTATGCACTGCCCGTTCAGATGAATGATCCTGTTAAGGTGGGCGATCTGTTGGCAGCAGTTGCGGATCTGCGTCATATCCGCGTACGCGCTTTTATTGATGAGCCGGAGCTGGGCCAGTTGGCGCCAGGTCAGACAGTGATTGTTACCTGGGACGCAATGCCGAACCGCATATGGACCGGCAGAACCGGGCAAATCCCGCGACAAGTTGTGCAGCATGGCACACGAACCGTTGGCGAGCTCCTTTGCCCGATAGACAATGATGACCAACGCTTGATTCCTAACACCAACGTCAATGTGCGGATTGAACTCCAGATACGGGATAATGTGATTGGGGTGCCTCGCGGCGCCATTCTCTTCGATGGTGCCCGGCGCTTTGTCTTTGTCGTCGAACGAGGCACGCCATACAGCGTGCTCCACAAGCGGGAAGTCCACCTCGGTATCTCTGATTCCACCACGTACGAAGTGCTCGGTGGATTGAACGTTGGTGACGTCATTGCGCTCCCAAGTAACCTCGAGCTGAAGGACGGCATGAAAGTTAACGTTGTGCAGCCTGAATGAAAAGATCGGGAATCATCATCGGCGTTCTTCTTCTGACGGCCGTCAACTCCGCCGCGAACCGGCGGCAGCAATCCAGCATAGAATCCGCGAAAACCCTGTTTGATCAAGGCCATTACACAGAGGCCCGGGATCTTCTTCGGGCGCAAATCCCCAAATCTCCCAACGATCCGGACATTTACTACTGGCTCGGACGTTGCGAATTCGAGCTGTTTAATAACGATGCGGCGATCACCGACGCCGAGCGCGCCGTGCAACTCGATCCAGGCAATTCCGGCTATCATTATTTTCTGGGTACCACTTATGGCCGGAAGGCGGAGTTTGCCAACTTGTTTTCCGGTCTCTCGCTGGCCCGAAAGACCGAACACGAATTTGTGAAAGCCGTCGAGCTTGACTCCGGCAACATGCTCGCGCAGCGTGACCTTATCTCCTACTGCATTCAGGCTCCCAGCATCGCCGGTGGCGGAGAAGAAAAGGCTGAAGAGCAGATTACAAAGTTAAATGAGATTAACCCTCTGCAGGCGCACCTGGCCCTTATGGAACTGTACGAGGACAAGAAAAAGTGGGGCCAGGCGAGTGACGAAGCGAATGCCGCTCTGGCCGCCAAGCCCGTGGACGTAGAACCTTATCTGGAAGTTGTCGAATACTATGAGGATCGAGAAGAAGTCGCCCAAATGCGCGGGGCGCTTGCGGCCATCCCGCGCAGTTTGGCGTCTGATCCGCACGTCAACTTCTATCGCGGTGTCGCCGGTGTAATCGCCGGGGATCATCCGGAAGAAGCCGAAACGTTAATTAAGACCTATCTGGCCAAAGAACCGCAGCCGCGCCGGGAAGACCGCACGCCGCTTTCTACTGCGCACACCTGGTTGGGGCGTCTTTATGAAAAGACCGGCCGCCGCCAGGCTGCCGCCGCCGAATATCGTATCGCGGTCAAATTGGATCCACATGACAAGGCTGCGCATGAAGGCCTTAAGCGAGTAGGTTCGTAAGCCCGAGTCGTTGTAGTTAGCCGCGAAATACGGCCAAGGAAACAGTCTCGGGAAGTGTGGAATACTGGCGGGAAGTCAGCCGGGTTTATAGTAGTCTGGTTGATGGGGAAGCATGCTTAGGCGAGAGACATTCATCGTTGCTCTTGACGCCCTGCGCGCCAATAAACTTCGCGCTTTCCTGACGATGCTGGGCGTCGTCATTGGCAGCGCCAGCATCGTACTGGTCGTAACCATTTCTCTCACGGGCCGCAAGTTCATCCTCGGACAAATTGAAAGCGTCGGATCGAATCTTATCTATGCGAATGCGGTGCATCCTCCTGGCAAATCCACCGCCCTAAGTTATGAGATCTCACTTGCCGATTTGACTGCGATACAAACCACCGTTCCAGGCGTTGTTGAAGTCGCCGGGACGCGAAGCATGGACGCCACGGTCGTCGTCAATGGCATCGAGCACTTCGTCTCTCTCGTAGGTGTCACCGAGGGTTACGAAGAGATCCGGCATCTCATCATTCCCAGCGGAAGGTATTTTGATCCCGACGAAATGGCGATGCGAAATAAAGTTTGTCTGATCACGCAGGAACTTGCCACTCGCGTTTTCGGAAATCAGAATCCGGTCGGTCAACTCATTCGACTCAACGACCTGTCATTCACCGTCATTGGCATTTTCCGCGAGCCCGTGGACACATTCGGGCTATCGGAGATCCAAGACAACACGGTGATAATTCCATTTTCATTGATGTCGTATTACACAGGAGATCAGTTCGCGAGCACCGTTTACATCCAGATGGCCACGGTGGATGAGGTCGCGCCTTCGACCGCGCGCGTGGAACAACTCCTGCTTGGCAGGCATCCGCCCGGCTCCGCCTTCCAGGTGCAGAATTTGAACGGCATTCTCACCGTGGCCAAGAAGATTTCGTTTGCGCTCACCGCGGTGCTGGTGATCATCGCCGTGATCGCCCTGGTAATCAGTGGCATCGGCATCATGAATATTATGCTTGTAACGGTAACGGAGCGAACCCGCGAAATCGGTATCCGGCGCGCCATCGGCGCCCGGCGAGCGGAAATCCTGCAGCAGTTCTTGTTGGAAGCATCCTTGATCAGCGGAGTGGGTGCAATTTTGGGCGTTTTCGCCGGCGTGAGCATTGCGGTGATTGTTCAGCTCTTGTTGCCCCGCAACCTGCGCGTTCCCGTGCCCTGGATCGCCGTTGTCGCCGCGCTGACTGTGTCTTGCCTCACGGGCACGTTTTTCGGCTACCTCCCGGCCAGCAAGGCTTCCGCTTTGCAACCCACTGATTCCCTGCGATACGAATGATAGAAACGATCGGGAGGCGGGACGGAGCACGCGAGGGCGCTCCCTGCTTGAAATTCAAGTAAGTATGAGCGGCATTCTCGGTTAGAATCGGATATTCGCTTTACATTCGCGGGCGCCCACGGGGATTTTTCATGTGACGGGTGACCGCCTAATTGCATCTTACCTCTTAGATTCTTAGTTTCAGATTGCGGAACTGAATCCTCATATTTCATCCGGCGATCTTGGCGTGGCTATTTTACTAAGGAGCAGCGAACACACATGACCACAATGAAACGCGGCTTCACGGTATTTGCTGGGCTATTGCTGCTCGCTGCGACGGCCGCCGCTCAGCAGGATATTCCTGTGGCGAGACTGACGCTGAAGAGTGCCGTCGAGCTAGCTGTGCGGAACAGTCGTGACCTGCAGCTGGCTAAGCTCCAGGCCGAATTGGCCGGAAAAACGGCTGACGTGGACCGCGCGCAATTTCGACCCAATCTTTACACAGGCTCGGGCTATGCATATTCCAGCGGTTTTCCGCTGGCCCCTGGCGCCGCCGGCGTGCCCGCGGTTTTCGAGTTGTCTTACAACGAGTCCATCTATAACCCTCTCGCAAAGGGACGTCAGCGCGCCGACGAAGAGCGTGCCCGGGCGCAAACCGCTAGTTTGGATTCCGTGCGTGACTCCGTCATGGTCCGCGCTGCCACTGCTTACCTCGAGTTGACCAAAGTCAGGCATGAGCTGGATCTTCTTCACAATGAGCGCGCAAACACGCAGAAAATTAGCGACTTGATTCGGGAGCGTATAACCGCGGGTTATGAGCTGCCGATTGAGCAGACCAGGGCCGACTTGAAGGCGGCGCAGGTCGAGCAGCGCATCGCGCACGATGAGGGCCGCGAAGACGCTCTCGAGGATCAGCTTCGAGACATGTTGGGGCTGGTGCCGGACCAGCCGCTGCAGCTGGCCGTCGAGGATTTGCCGCCTTCCGCGGAACTGCCGGTGAGCGACCTGGTGGCGCAGGCTATCGCCAACAGCGCCGAGGTAAGGCAAGCGGATGCGGAAGAACGCGCGAAATCAGACATCCTGAAAGGTACGCGCTCAAGCCGTTGGCCTACCATTGATCTTGTCGGCGACTACGCCGTCTTGAGCAATACGAATCACTACACCGAGTTCTTCAATAAATTTGAACGCAACAATGTGAACGTAGGCGTAGAGGTGACCGTTCCTGTGTACGCCGCGCGCGCCTCGGCCACCATCTCACAGGCGCATGCTGACGTTAGCGTCGCGGAAGTCCAAATGAAGAACAAGCGCAGCCAAGTCGAACTCCAGGTCCGCAGCCAGGCCCATCTGGCACACGAACTCGAGCTAAACAGCAAAGTGGCGCGTCTCGATCTCAAACTGGCGCAGGAGAATTTGGACGTCATACAGGCGCAGTCTGGCCAGGGCCGCGCGACCCTGCGCGACCTCGAACAAGCGCATCTGCTGGAAAGTGACAAATGGATGGCCTTTCTGGATGCTGATTTCCAACGCCAGCAGGCTGAGTTGACTTTGCTCCAGGCCACAGGCCAGGTGTCAAAAATTTTGCAATAGAGTTTCCAATAAATCGCACAGCATCTTTCTTTTGTCTTCGTCACGAGTACGATTTAAGGGTACAATGACAAGTAATTCTGACGGTAAGCAGCCTTTTTGGTTGTAAGCCACTCAAATTGAATGGTAATGGTCTGCCTGGGGGAACATGTCTGGCGTAATGAAAACGTTACTGCTTAATCCGCCGAGCTTTGAGAAATTTGACGGCGGAGCAAGCTCGCGCTGGCCCGTCACGCGCGAGATAGAATCCTACTGGTATCCTGTCTGGCTGACCTTCCCCACCGGCATGCTTCCGGGAGCGCGTCTGCTGGACGCCTCACCCGCGAAAATCACCAAGGCGCAGACCGTCGAGATCGCCCGGGACTACGAATTCCTCGTCTTGTTCACTTCCACCGTCGGCTTTCAGAGCGATGTGCAGCTCATCCGTCAAATGAAGGAAAAGAACCCCGGCCTGAAAATCGCCTTCGTCGGCCCCCACGTGCAGAACCGGCCGGACGAAAGCCTGAAGATCAGCGCGGATATTGACTTTGTCGTGCGCGGCGAATTCGATCATGCCGTGGTGGAATTCGCCCAGGGCAAGCCGCTCGACCAGATTCTGGGAATCAGCTACCGCAAGAATGGACGCGTGGTGCACACCGGGCAGCGGCCGCAGCTCCACACCGAAGAGCTTGACGCGCTGCCGTTTGCCGTGGACGTCTACAAGCAAAATTTAAAAATTGAAAACTATAATGTGCCGTTCCTGCTGAACCCTTATATCTCGCTCTACACCACGCGAGGCTGTCCCGCCCTGTGCACCTTCTGCCAGTGGCCGCAGACAATTTCCGGCCACGCCTGGCGCGTGCGCTCCACCGAAAATGTTACCAGGGAAATTCAGCGTGGCCTGGAACTTTTTCCGCAGATGAAAGAATTCTTCTTCGATGATGACACATTCAATATCCGCAAGGACCGCGTCCTCGAACTCAGCGCGAAATTCAAGCCGCTCAAATTCCGCTGGTCCTGCAACGCGCGCGTGCACAGCGACTACGAGACGCTCAAAGCCATGGCCGATGCCGGCGCCCGTCTTTTCATTGTGGGTTTCGAGTCCGGCGATCCTGAGATTCTGAAGAACATCAAAAAGGGCGCGACCGTCGAAATGGCGCGCACCTTCGCCAAGAATTGCAAAAAAGTTGGCATCACCATCCACGGTGATTTCATCATCGGCCTGCCCGGTGAAACAAAGGAAACCATTCAGACCACCATCGATTTCGCCAAGGAACTGGACTGTGAAACCGTTCAGATGTCGCTCGCGCACGCTTTTCCGGGCACCGAGCTTCACACCTATCTTTCAACCAACAATTTTCTTTCGGCAGAGGCCCTGACCGATATCGGCGGCCACCAGCTTCCGCACATCGAATATCCGCATCTTTCTCAGCAGGAAATGATGGCCGGCGTCAATCGCTTTTACGATGAGTATTATTTCCGCCCCAAGGTCGCGTGGCGCATCCTGCGTAAGTCGCTGTGGGACTCACACGAACGCAAGCGCCTCTACCACGAAGCTGTCGAGTTCCTTCGCGTGCGCTCCGAGCGCAAGAAGTGGACGCTTCGCGCTCCCGAAAAGAGAATCGTTGTGAATGTACCCGCCTCCGACAGCGGCACAACGCCTCTGGAGCAAAATTAGCTTCCTGCTGACGGTTCCCGACATGAGCCTTCGCCGCAAGACGTATGTCCTCCTGATGGCGAGAGTCTTGTTCAATGCTGTTGGCGATATCACTCTTAGCCGCGGCATGAAACAGATCGGTCCCGTCAGCCTTTCTTCGCGTCCGGAACTCTGGCAGGCGTACATCCACATCGTTTCCAGCGGCACCATCTGGCTCGGCATCGCGTTCATGCTCGCCTTTTTTTCCTGCCACCTCCTGCTTTTTTCGTGGGCCGATTACAGCTACGTCATGCCGACGACCGCGGCAAATTATGTTGTCGTGCCGCTGCTTGGCTTGTTCGTGTTGGGAGAAACGGTGAACTTCACCCGCTGGGTCGGCATAGCCATTATTTCGGTGGGCGTAATCCTGGTGGGCTGGACTCATCCTGTTGCGCGAGAGGCGAGCTGAGCCGTGCGCACCGCGTTCATTCTCGCTGTGGTGATTCTCGCGGGTACCACTGGCGATATCCTCGTTTCGCGCACCATGAAGAACATTGGCGAAGTAAAGCATTTCTCGCCCCGCGCGCTTTTTCGCGTCGGCCTCAGCGTCATGCGGAGCCCTTTGTTCTGGTTCGGCATATTCACGCTCACGATTTCTTTTTTTGGATTTCTCTCCCTGCTCAGTTGGGCGCCCGTCAGCTTCGTGGTTCCCGTCATGGCGCTCGGCTACGCCGTTGGCACCTTCGCGGCGAGATTCGTTCTGCATGAACGCATAGACCCCGCGCGATGGACCGGCGTGCTGTTCGTCTGCGTGGGCGTCGCGGTGATGTCGCTCAGCAACATCGGCGGCCAACTGTCTCCGCATTCGCTGTTCGTGGATCTTCGATGGCTTATTCTGCTGATCGCCTGCGCGCCGCTCGGTTATTACGCCGTTTGTATTTACTCGGCCCGGAAATTTTTTCTCCTCCAGCGCCGACAGAATCCTTTTGCAACGGATTTCACTCCGCCCGTCAGCATCCTGAAGCCCGTGCGCGGAGTGGATCGCGGCGCATACGAAAACTACGCGAGTTTTTGCCGGCTTGATTATCCGGAATACGAAATCGTTTTTGCCGTCGAGGACGATCAGGACACGGCCATTCCCATCATCCGGCGCGTGATGGCCGACTTTCCGGACTGCCAAATCCGTCTCCTGGTCGGCGCGGAAAATCTCGGCCCGAGCAATAAAGTATGCAAGCTGGTGCGCTTGGTGCGCGAAGCCCGCTACGATCTTTTCGCCATCAGCGATAGTGACGTGCGAGTCGAACCCGATTACTTGCTCGCCGTCGTCGAACATTTTCGCGATCCCGCCGTGGGCGCCGTCACCTTCCTGTTTCGCGGAATAGATGACGGCAACATCCCCTCGCAGCTCGATTGTCTCGGCGCATCCGTCGAATTCTGCGGCGGCGCTTTGGTCTCCAATGAATTTGAGGGCACGCATTTCGCTCACGGCGCCACGATGGCCACCACGCGAAAAACGCTTCGCGAAATTGGCGGCTTTGAAGCCATGGTGGACCGGCACTCGGATGATTTCGAGTTCGGGAACCGCATCGCCCGCCTCGGCTACCGCGTGGAAATCGCGCGCAAGCCGGTCTGGATGATCTTCGGCCCGGAAACGCTCGGCGAATATCTCCGTCACGAATTGCGCTGGGCGATCGGCCTGCGGAACATCCGTCCCGGCGGCCACGCCGGATTGTTTTTCACTCAGGGCTTGCCGCTGGCATTGCTCGCCGCGGCGGTTGCTCCCTCGTGGCCGGTGGCCGCTGCTTACCCCGCCGCTTATTTGTTGCTGCGCTTTCTCGCGGCGTGGACGGTCGCTATCTGGGGACTTCAGGACCCTGTCGTGCGGCGCAGATTCTGGCTGCTCCCCGTGCGCGACCTTCTCGCGTTTCCCGTGTGGCTCGCGAGCTTCCTCACCGACCGCATCCAGTGGCGCGGCGTCGAATTCATCATCCGCGATGGCCGCCTGATTCCCGTCACGCCGGACACGACCCGCGTCTGACGCATTTCCTTTAACCGGATACCGCGAATCTCATCATACGGATTTCCCACGCCTCGCTTCTTGGCTCTCACAACAACGCCCCCAGCTTCGTCTGTTCAGCTATGTTTGTGAAATTCCTATTCTCCCGCCCCGAATGCGTTAAACTCCACTCTCCTCGGCGCGCCAGTGACCAATTCTAAGAACAATCCCGGGAACGCCAATCTCCCGATTGGCGACTGAACGGTACGGCGACCCCGATCCCGATCCTTCGCGACCACGCACCTCGATAAACCGCGGGCCCGCCGTCGCTATCTTTTATCCGTCATCCTCAGGACGAACCGACCAGCGTTCGCCGAAGGAGACGTGGCTCCAGGTGCCCTGTCCGTGGCAGTCAAACGTAACCCCGCAGTGAACTATTGCAGTGGTATCATGGCCGCTCACGCGTATAGCGCGATTTGATCCGGAGGTCTTAATCAATGCCCGACGTCACGAAAATCCGTGTAGGTGAACTGCAACGAGGTGTTTTCAAAGTCCTTTTAGACTACCCGGACGGCTTGCCCGCAAGAGAAGTTATTGAACGTGTGAGAACAGTCGTTCCACCTAATGACTTTGAGAAAAGCGATTATCCCAATAGGCCCGGTGTCGAGCGCTTTGCGAAGATGTTGAGGTTCGCGACGATTGCCCCCGTGAAAGCTGGATGGCTGATTAAAGACAAGGGCAAATGGTATCTAACTGAAGAAGGCAGGCAAGCGTATCAAAAATACCGAGACCCTCTTGAGTTTAGACGCGAAGGTGGCCGCCTGTACCATCAATGGGCCGACAACCGACCCAAAGATGAATTGGAATCCAAGGATGAATTTCCTGAAGTTCCTGAACTCATAGAAAAGGCCGCGAATGTTACGAGCACTTACGAAGAAGCAGAAGAGACGGCCTGGAGCGAAATCGAGCAACACGTGCAAGCCATGAATCCCTATGACTTGCAGAAACTCGTGGCGGCGTTACTACGAGCGATGGGCTACTTCGTTTCTTGGATCGCGCCGCCGGGACCCGACAAAGGCATCGACATTGTCGCTCACAACGATGCCTTGGGAACTACCATCCCGCGCATAAAGGTCCAGGTTAAGCGCCGCGCAGACAAAATAAGCGTCGATGGACTTCGTACGTTTATGGCTGTTTTGAGCGAACAAGATGTCGGGATTTTCGTGTCCACAGGAGGTTTCACATCCGAGGCCGAATCTGAAGCCCGCACTAAAGAAACGAGGAAACTGACCCTCCTCGACCTGAAGAAGCTCGTGGACTTATGGATAAAGAATTATCCAAGAATTGAAGAATTAGACAAGCGCCTTCTGCCGCTAGAAGCCGTGTATTACCTGGCACCCGGTGAATAGTGCAGATAGAGTGCGCGTTATTGAAGCACGCCGCTGTACTATAATGTTCGTAGGAATGATTTCTGTCTGGCTTTTCGAACAACAAGCTTGAGCGAGATTCGAATCCGCTGGTAAAGTATGCAGCATTCCACATCAACACAAACGCTGCCAGAACGAGAGAGAAGAGCAGCGCTAGGACAATTTCTCACATCAAGATCCGTAGCTGACTTGATGGCTTCATTTTTTGAAGCAAGCGATGAAGTGGTAGAGATTCTCGATGCTGGTTCGGGCGAAGGTGCACTCACGATCGCGTTGGTGCGCTCGCTAATTAATAAGGGCCGGAAGCCTAAACAAATAATAGTCACAGCCTACGAGATTGATTTGGCTCTAATGGCCAAGCTTCGCGCCAATCTGATTGAGTGCGCGCAGGATTCTGGTGCGGCTGGCATTCCGCTCTCATTCACCGCAATAAACGCAGACTTTATATCTGTTGCCACGGATATGGTACGGGGAAGCTTATACGCGCCACGTACCCCGAAATTCACTGCTGCAATTCTCAATCCTCCATACAAAAAAATTCGCAGCGACTCGTCAACGCGTCATTTGCTGAGGAGCGCTGGCATAGAAACCACTAATTTATATGCTGCATTCATCGCCCTAACAACCAAACTTCTAGTAAAAGGGGGCGAACTGGTCGCGATTACGCCGCGAAGTTACTGTAACGGCCCTTACTTCAGACCATTCCGATCAGGTTTTCTTGAGGCGATGTCGCTGCGTCGACTCCACGTGTTCGAGTCCCGATCAGCAGCTTTTCGAGATGACAAAGTTCTGCAAGAAAATGTAATCGTGCATGCGGTTCGAGAAGGTTCAGAACCGGCTCAGGTATTGATCTCGACTAGCAGCGGTAAATCGGGGGACGTTCTAAAGGAACGGACAGTTCATTATGATCAAGTTGTTTTGCCCGGCGATAGCGCACAGTTCATTCATCTCCCTATAGAAGGCGTCCACAATTCGGCCAGAGTCTCTATGGGAGGCCTCAAGCATTCTCTCCGCGATCTGGAATTGCAAGTCTCTACTGGCAGGGTTGTCGACTTTCGCGCGAGGCCATACCTTCGTCATAAACCGACTGGCGACACAGCCCCACTCATCTATGCGTGTCACTTTAATGGGGGATTCATTCACTGGCCGAATGTTAAGACACGCAAGCCTAACGCCATTCTAATAAGTGAAGAGACGCGAGACCTTCTGATTCCCGCTGGTATTTATGTCGTGGTCAAGAGGTTTACCGCGAAGGAGGAACGAAGGCGAATTGTAGCATGTGTTTACGACCCGGATAGGGTCAATGCATCGCTGGTCGGTTTCGAAAATCATCTCAACTATTTCCACTTGTCTGGATCGGGAATGCAGATGCATCTTGCGAAAGGTCTCGCTGCTTTTCTTAACTCTACTTTTGTTGATGATCATTTCCGCCAATTCAGTGGACACACGCAAGTCAACGCGACCGACTTACGAAAGCTGCCATATCCAGCGCGCGACGTTTTAGAGAACATTGGGAACAGCATAGACTGCGTCGAATTGCCTCAAGCAGAGCTAGATCGGTTTGTTGAAAGGAAGTTAGTCTGATGCCGAAGGGTAAGGACAAGAGTTTAGCTAAGGCTCGCGCAGAAAAACTCGCGTCTGCAATTGAGATATTGCGCTTGTTAGGGTTTGGTTCCAGACAGAGAAACAATGCCGCTGGCTACGCACTCCTCGCACTTCTGGATTTAAGGCCCGGCCAAACATGGAACGAATCTGGAAGCCCGCTGAGAGGAATCGCTCCGATTATAGAGTTCATCTATAAAGAATACGGCGTCCGCTATGCGCCTAATACTCGCGAGACTATTCGAGACGAAGCGGTCAAGCACTTTGCCGAGCTCGGTTTGATTGTTCGCAATCCCGATGATCCGACGAGGCCCACCAATAGCGGCAAGACTGTTTATCAAATCGAATCTCAGGCACTTGGGCTAATTCGACGTTTTGAGACGGCTGACTGGAACACCTTTTTGCCCGGTTACGTAAATAGCCAGGCAACTATTCTTCACGAACTTGAACGGCGACGAATACTTACAAGGGTTCCGGTAAAGTTGCCATCGGGAGAAACCGTTACTCTATCTCCGGGTGGACAGAATCCATTGATAAGAAAGATCATTGAAGAATTCTGCCCAAGATTTATTCATGGTGGAATTGTGGTTTATGTGGGAGATGCCGAGGACAAGTTTCTCCGTTTGGACGCCAAGTATCTAAAGGGTTTGAGCGTTGAGATACCCACCCCTTCGAAAATGCCGGATGTGGTTATCCATGATCCAAAGAGGAATTGGCTACTGCTAATCGAAGCGGTGGCCAGTGCTGGTCCTGTTGATGGTAAACGGCGCAAGGAACTCAAAGATCTGTTCAGGGGCTGTATCTCGGGCTTAGTGTTCGTTACTGCGTTCCTAAGTCGCGACATAATGCGCGCATTCCTAACTCAAATCTCCTGGGAATCTGAGGTCTGGGTCGCGGACGATCCAGACCACTTGATTCATTTTAATGGCGAGCGATTTCTCGGCCCGTACCCCGATGCACAGGCAAGTAAAATTTAAGTATTAGGCGTTCTTGCTGCCAACCTGAGCCCGTTGCGCCTGCTATTTCCACAAATAAAAATAGTCCTCTGACCGCCATTTCGAACACTCATCGTTCGTAAATTTCTTCTCCCATCACATTTTTACGCGTACTTTTCCATTGACATTAGTATAACTCTATGGTAATCTGCATTGCAGACCAGGCCGAGTTCTTCGAAGAGCGTTCCGAAACGGAACTCGCCAACCCTGCCGGATACTCGAAGTCCATTGGATTAGAGCCTTTCCGCAACAGCATCAAAGTACGGACTTCTAGGTCTTGCAGTTGCCATACATGTGAGGGGTCTTTAGATGGCTCGCTTAAGTCGTTTATTTTCAGTGAATGGTTACAAAGTGAGTATACATCTAAGTCCTTTGTTTCCCATACATACGCGAGGGGTACCTCCTAACCCCTGTATTTCCCATACATACGAAAAAGGGGTGGGGGAGGGGGGTCGCGTCCGTAAACCCCATAGAATGATACTGATGCAAAAACAGGGGGTAGGGGCATAGGGACGACGGCCTGGGTAGTGATGTCGTAGGGGCGCTGCTTGCTGCGCCCGGCTTGGAATTTGGTCCTGGAGGGCGCGGTGGGCGGCACAGCAAATGTTCGCTTCCCGCAACGGCTGTCCGCTTCCGCATTGGCCGGGCTGGAGCCGTGTGCTATAAACGAAAGAGTACGTCCGGAGACTCTGTGCCATTTATCAATTTCCCTGCTAGGGAGATCAACTGCAAGCTGGTTTATTACGGCCCCGGCCTTGGCGGAAAAACCGCCAACCTGCAGTGGGTCTACGACAACACCAACGCCAATCAAAAGGGAAAAATGATTTCCCTGGCCACGGAGACCGACCGCACTTTGTTTTTTGATTTTCTGCCGCTGGATCTTGGCACCGTGCGCGGATTCAAAACGCGGCTGCACCTTTACACCGTGCCCGGCCAGGTTTTTTACGAAGCCAGCCGGAAGTTGATTCTGAAAGGCGCCGATGGCGTCGTGTTCGTCGCCGATTCGCAGGAAGAACGCTTGGACGCCAACCTGGAAACGCTGGACAATTTGCAGGAGCATTTGGCGGAGCACAAGCTTTCGTTCGATACGATTCCCTACGTGCTGCAGCTGAACAAGCGGGACATGCCGGGAACTCTTTCCGTCGAACAGTTGAAGCAAAGTCTGCAACGCAAGGGCGAGCCGGTCATGGAAGCGGTGGCCATCAACGGTGTGGGAGTGTTTGAGACGCTGAAGGAAGTGGCGAAACTGGTGCTGGGCGAGTTGCGCAAAAGCGCGTAGATGGAGCGGATTTTCCGTACTTTATTTTCGATACGGGCGCATTCCCTTTTGTGGGTCTTTGGCGTTCAGGCGGGCGGCGGATTTTAGGAGTTCGCGCAAACCGGGGCGGCTTAGATCTTCTGGGGATTTAATTTTCACGTGGCGAATGTTTTTTCCCGTTCCTTCGAGCAGACCTTTGGGATCGGGCAGAGAAGTGCCGCGGATAAATATGAATGTGATGTGGTTTTTGCCGACCATGTACAGGCAAAAGGGGCCATTGGATTCAAATGTGGGTTGGCGCCAAGCATTGATGCCTTCCTTTACTCTGGGCACCGCTTTCTTGACGAACGCGCGCAGATGCCGCGCTGTCTCGCGCAGCTCTGGATCCTTCCCGCGAAGAAAAGCATCATGCGTTGTGGGGTGTTTGGATTTCATACGCGCCTCAAGGTTCAGAAATTACGCGCCCTTCCGGAGCAGTGTACACGTTTCGTCCCGCTACATCCGCTTCTTGCCGGCAGCGATCATCTCAACTGCTTTGGCAATGCGCGCGACGCGCGTTTCTTCGCGCTTGGCCTGCGTGATCCAATCCACATAAGCCCGCCGGTGAGAAGGTGAAAAACCTTCAAACGTGGCGCGCGCCTTCACATTGCCCGCGAGCGCGGCCGTGAAATCCTTCGGAACTGTAACCGTGCGAGGCGCCGTATCCTGTCCCAATTCGACGCGTACCGTTTTCCCAGGAATTGCGCCCCCTCCTCCCTTCATGGCTTTGTTGACCATCATGGTGTGGCCACCCTTGCCGTCCGGAAAAATGGAAGTGCGAAAGGCAAAACCGTTGATCGCGCCGCGGACAGAAACGCGCGCGCGGCTACCCCATTCTTTTTGCACATCGAATGGGATGCGCAGCATGGTCCACGCGCCGCTGGGACCGATGGATTTCATTTTGGCGTTGAATATTTTTTTCGCGCCTGCTTGTTTGGCCACTTTCCCTCCCGACAGAATTATTATTGCGCGCCGCCAATCAACTCAAGCATGCGAGTGACGCCTTCGCGGAATTCCACTTCAGGCGTAATCAGGCTGAGGATGAGAAATCCATCCTGGCGGAAATCGAAGAAGCGTCCGGGATGAACGAGGACAGAGCGCTGATCGAGCAGTGCAACCGCGAGGTCTTCGTCCGAGCCGGTGGCGGGAACGCGCAGGACCGCGTACCAGCCTCCCTGCCGCGCGAGGCGCGAAACAAGATTGTTCGCGGCGAGCGCGGCATCCAGATGCGCGAGATTGGCGGAAATTCGCGCGCGCAACTGGCCCTGCATTTGTTCGCGGATGCCGAGGAGGCGCGGCGTTGCCAGTTGTACGGGCGTGCCGGGAGAAAGATAAGTGTCGGCGATAACTTCCAAGCGTTCCATCGCGGAGCGCGCGAGCGGCGCGGGACCGCTCGCAACGAGCCAGGCCAGTTTCATTTGCGGCAGCGCGGAAATTTTGGAAAGGCCGCTGAGGGTGAACGTGAGCGCGGGTCCATCAAAGGCAAACGTCGAATGCGGCTTGGAATCCTCCGCGTAGTCGAGAAAAACTTCGTCGGCGACAATGGCCATTTCGCGTTGCGCGCAGATTTCGCGCAGCTCCACGGCTTCCTTCGGCTTGACGAATGAACCGGTGGGATTATTCGGATGCACAAGAAGCACGGCGCGGGAGCGCGGAGTGAGCGCGGCGCGCAAGGCCGACAAATCCATCTGCCAGCCATGGTCGTAGAGCAGCGGATACGGGACCAGGTGAACGTCATTCAATCCGGCGACATATTCGAGCAGAGGGTAACTCGGCGCGGGGCAAAGAATTTCGTCACCCTGTTCGCAGAGCAAGCGAAGAATATAGCTGTAGGCTTCGCTCGTTCCGGCCGTAAGGATGATGCGCTCCGGATCCACGCTTCCCGCGCAGATGCCGAAGCCCGGGCGCCCGGCATAATAAGCGGCGACGGCTTCGCGCGCGCTGCGAAGTCCCTTACTTTCGGGAGCGTATTCGAGCGTGCTTGAATCGGCGAGGGCGCTCAGAATTTCCTCCTCGGGATATTCAAAGCCGCAAACTGTGGGATTAGAAACCGTCAGGTCGAGCAGCTCTTTGCCGCTCTGGCGATGATTTTCCAGCGCGCGCGCAAAGCGGTTGGGCTGTAGATTCCAGTTTGTGCGCGCGGCGAACATGGAGAGAAAGTTATATCACGGTGGCGTACGGTGTTTGCATCCGCGGTTTTAGTGCGCTCGCTGATTCAGATGCTCTCTCCCGTAGAATTATCGAGCGATGGCGTTAAATGCAACTTCAGTTTGCGGATCGCGTCAGCCCGTGAATTTTGCCATTGCGAGACCGGCCAGGCCCCACCCAGCGACCAGATCAACAAAGACCGATACGGTATAGCCGCCGGAAAATCCCCACCAGCCCCACTCCGGCAGTCCCACCAGAATTCCGGCGACAAACGCGACGGCGATGATGAGCCACAGCCGCTTCGCGTACGTCGTGCCGGGAATCATCAGGATAAGCAAGGAAATGAAAAACGCTCCCGCAAGACTGATGAGCGCGCCGTTCACGAAGAACATCGTCATACTCGTGGTCATTCCCTGCGGTCTTATCGCGGCAAAGATAACGGGGCCCGTCTTGAGCCGCTCCGCCGCGGCCGCTTGCTGGGCGTTCTTGTCCGCGCCATTCGCGGCTGATTGCTCGCCGGGCATGAGATATATCCCGGGCTTTGGCGCATTGGCGCGAATGGCCGCAGCCACGGCATCGTCATTCGTAAACGAGAGAATCGGATGCCAGTTCAGCAAATCCCATGAAACGAATCCCCAGGCGTACGAAATCAATCCTCCAAGCAGCGTGGCAAGCAGGAGTTTCCTGGCGAACATGGTGTGTCTCCTTTCGAGACGGTGGAACGTGGACCCTCTTCGTGGCGTCTTCGCTGCAAATCATCTCGCGGCAACCCGAATTGCAACTTGCGGCACTCTATACCACAAAATCGGCGCAATGACCCCCGTCCTGAAGTTCGCCTATCTTACTTTGAGGAAAGGACGAACTGGTTGCCGTCCGGATCCTTGAATTTAACGAAGGTGCCCCACGGCATTTTCTGCGGAGGGCCATCAAATTCCACGCCGCGCCCCAGAAGTTCCTGGTAGGTCTTTTCCACGTTGTCGCACCAGAACGAAAGATGAGAGAACGTGCCAATGTGCGACTCGTGTTCCTTCGGAGTAAAAAGAACCACGCCGGATTCGGCGCCCGGAATGCCGAGTTCGATCCAGCGCTGATCGCCCATGGGCTGGTCGGTCTGAATGTTGAAGCCGAGTTTTTCCGTGTAGAACTTGAGCGCGCGATCCTGATCGCGTACCGGAATGCTGCCGAACTTAATTGCCTTGATCATGTTGCCTCCTTCATTTGTGCTACCGAGGATTTAGACAGCGAACCAGGCGAATCCTAACGGCTCCGGCGAGTGTTGACAATCCCATTTCATATGCTATAGTCAATTCCGCTATAGTGTTTAGAGGTATAACAGTGATAAAGCTTTCGCTGCCTCTTAAGCTGGAAGGGTATGTTGTTGAGGTTCTGCTCCGCGATCTGGTGGGGCATGACCGCAGTCCCGCTGCGTTCCTCGTGTATCTCTCGCTTTATGCGCTGACGTATGCCGCGGGGCGGCGCAGCGCGCGGCTAAGCTTAAAGCACCTGGCCGAGCGCACCGGGCTTTCCAAAAGCGCGGTGCAAGCCGCGCTGCGCATACTTCTGCGGCGGCAATTGATTCGCGCGCATCATGCGTCGCGCACGGCCGTGCCGGAATATGTTGTGCTGCGGCCGTGGGGCCGGTAAGTTCACATTTTCCGGAAAAATCCAATACCGGCGGCAGGAATGTGAATACGCAGCACCAGTGGATGAATTGAATTGCAGAAAAGAACCGGCGAGACGCCGCGGCTACTTGATCTTCTTGTCGGATTCGACTTTGCCGTCGCGGATGTGGATGACGCGCCAGGCGTGCTCCGCGACGTCCGGTTCGTGCGTGACGAGGATGATGGTGTTGCCCTGCTGGTGCAGTTGCGCGAAGACCCCCATGATTTCCTCACCGGTCTTTGAATCGAGGTTGCCGGTGGGTTCGTCGGCCAGGAGGATCGAAGGACTGTTGACCAGAGCGCGTGCAATGGCTACGCGCTGGCGCTGGCCGCCGGAAAGCTCATTCGGCTTGTGATACATGCGGTCGGCGAGGTCCACGAGTTGAAGCGAGTGCTTCGCACGCGCAAGACGATCTTCGGAAGGCGTGCCGTTGTAAATCAGCGGAAGCTCAACGTTATGAAGGGCCGTGGCGCGCGGAAGGAGATTGAAAGTCTGGAAGACGAAACCGATTTCCTTATTGCGGATGTAGGCCAGCTCATCATCGTCCAGCTCGCTCACCAGCCGTCCCGCAAGCCAGTATTTCCCGGAGGAAGGCGAATCCAGGCAGCCAATCAAATTCATCAGCGTGGATTTTCCAGAGCCCGATGGGCCCATGATGGCGACGTATTCGCCGCAGCGGATTTCAAGGTCCACGCCCCGCAGCGCGTGAACTTCTTCGGAGCCCATCACATAAACCTTGGCCAGGGCTTCGGTCTTGATGGCCAGACCGGAATCCACCAGATCCTGGCGAAAGCTATCCGAGACAGTTGCTTCCACAGGCATTCCTGCGATCTCCTCACGCACAACAGCTCATCGAAAAGCAGAGACGCTTCCGGGAAATCAAGAATACTTTACCAATAAACGCCCGGACTCGGCTCAGGTAGTTTGCGCCGGCACAGTGTTGTCTATTTTCACGGGCGTGTCAGGCCGAAGCGTGCGGAGGGCTTTGTAGCTGCCGGTAACAATTTCGTCGCCCTTTTGCAATCCGCTGGTCACTTCGATATCGGTGATGCCGGATATCCCTGTCTGCACCTGGACAAAAATCGCCTTCCCGTTACGGATGACGAATACGCCCTGCACGTCGTCTTTCCTAGCGTCCGAGCCATTTACGACCGCGTCAGGCTTGGGCGCAGCGAGGCTTACACTGCTGCCGCCGGAGCTGTCCTTGCTGGCGGCCAGTTTCGCGGCGTCCTCGAGCTGCTTGCGCGAACGCACAGCGAGAGCTTGAATGGGGATGGCCAGAACATTTTGTTTTTCCGCAGTGACGATCTTCGCCGTCGCGGAAAGGCCGGGGCGCAAACCCGATGGCGGATGATCCAGCGTCACAACAACTTTGAAATCCTTGGCTTCTTGCGAGCCGGTGGTGGATTGCGTAGAGGCCAGACCCGAACTGCGAAGTATGGCCTGATCGCCCACTTCGGTGACCCGGCCGGTAAAAGTTTGTCCGGGCACAGCGTCAATCGTGACCGTAGCCAACTGGTTGTTCCGCACGTTGATGATGTCGGTCTCATCCACCATGACCTCGGAAGTGACAACGGACATGTCCGAGATCGTCATCAAGTAGCTACCGGCGGAGTTCTGCACGCCGGGGAAGACGTTTTCACCCTTGCGGACGCCAATGTAGGTCACAATACCGTCAATCGGCGCGCGATAGGTGGTCTTGTTGAGGACATCGGTCATATGAACGAGCGTGGCTTTGCTCTGTTCCATGGTGTGGCGCGCTTGCTCGATCTGGGCTTTGCACTGAGGAACTTTTGCCTGAGCCGAAGCAACGGCAGAAACCTGGCCGTCATAGACCGTTTTCCGGGTGTCGAAATCCATTTTGGTGATCAAGCCGTCTTTGAAGAGTTTTTGACCGAGGTCCCAACTAATTAGATCGTTGGCCAGAAGGGCCTGCGCCGTCTTCACATCAGCCGTTGCCGAGACGCAAGCAAGCTGGGCGGATTCAAGCCCTGCCTGGGCGGAATTCATGCTGTCCTTCTGCGCTTCCGCGTCCGCTTTCGGCTGGATGCTATCAATCTGCAGCAGGATATCACCGCGTTTGACCTGGTCGCCTTCCTTGACTCGAATTTCGGTGATCTGTCCAATACCCAAGGCCAGTATGTTCGAGTAGGTTTTGGGAGTGACCTGGCCGGAGGACGTGACGATGGTCGTCAGGTGCTCCGGCCCCACTTTCGCCGTCTGCACGGTGACCACATCTTTATTGGCCTGATTAACGCTATACCAGACGATGCCGCCCGCCAGGGCTGCGGCTACCACACCAATTCCGGCTTTCTGCCAAACTTTCATATGGGATTCTCTCTAGTTTAACTGGGGCTCGCCACTCCGACCGCCCCTCTCTCTTGTTGATACGCTCGAATGGAGCTAAAAGTTTCCTTTGGCCGGTGAACGGATGGGCTAAAGCCAGCCCGGAACACACGACGAGCCCGGCGCGAATTGCGGTTCAGGTCTCTGTGCGGATTAGACGCTAGGAACGCAAATTAAGTTCTTATTGTAATTGATTCGGAAGGGATTAGGAAGGGGCGCACGCGGGCGGATTGCGCATTGGCGAACGGGGAAGCGGACGGCGGGCTAATCAACTGATTCCTATAATAGATAGTGGATGTTAGGAGCTCCGCAGCCAAAGCGTGAAGGGCAGGTGTAGACTGGAAGGCAACCGCGTCTGCCACAATATGATTCAAAAGTGGTTGCGGTCTGCAAAGCGCGGCTGGGGGATGAAGTCGAGGGTCAAGAACGGTCATGCGGATCATGCGCAAAAAGCCCCGGATTCAGGGGAACCTGGGCTACAGAGACGGGCGATAGATGATCCGCGGCGAGCGGTCCATGCGCGGTTTAGGGATTCTTGTTTGCATCACCATTGCCCTTGTAGCGGCAGCGGCGGCACAAAATTCGCGGCCTGCTCAGCCTCCTCCTGGGCTCCATTCTGCATCGCCTCCGACATTTGCTCATGACGTCGCTCCGATCCTCTATAAGAGCTGCGCTTCCTGCCACCGTCCGGGCGAATCCGGTCCGTTTTCGCTGCTGAGCTACGAAGACGCGAAGAAACACGCGACACAGATCGCCACCGCCACCGGCAGCCGCGCGATGCCTCCGTGGCTTCCCGAGCCGGGCTATGGGAATTTCGCAAATAACACGCGGCTGAGTGAAGAGCAGATTCGCCTGATTGGCGACTGGGTGAAGAATGGCGCGCCCGAAGGTCCGGCGTCTGAAATTCCATCGCCGCCAAGTTTTACGGAAGGATGGCAACTCGGTCCTCCGGATATGATTCTGGAAGCGCAGCGCGCGTTTACGCTGCCGGCTTCCGGCCCCGACGTTTTTTACAATTTCATTTTCTCGCCTCCCGTCACGGCCACGCGTTACGTCCGGGCCATCGAAATCCGGCCCGGGGACACGAATGCAATCCATCACGCAAACATGATTGTGGACCGTGCGCGATCCGCGCGCCGGCAGGAATCCGAGCCGGGCGCGGGCTTCCCTGGAATGGACGTGAAGATCACACACAGCGCGTTTGATTTCGATACTCACTTCCTGTTCTGGAAGCCCGGAAACACGCCGTGGATCGAGCCAGATGGACTGGCGTGGCGGCTTGATCCGGGCAACGACCTGGTGCTGAACACGCACATGATGACGAGGGGCAAGCCCGAGGAGGTAAAACCTTCGGTCGGGCTCTATTTCACCGATAAACCACCGACCCACTTTCCTATGCTGATCCAGCTGGACCACGATGGCGCGCTCAACATTCCCCCCGGGGATCGCGACTTCGTGGTGGCCGATGATTTCAAGCTTCCGCTCGACGTGGATGTGCTTGCCGTGTATCCACACGCGCACTATTTGGGACACATTGTGGAAGGTTACGCGACACTTCCCAACGGCGAGCGCAAACAGCTCATCCGGATTCCGCACTGGAATCCAAAGTGGCAGGCCGTGTATCACTATCGGGAGCCGGTTTTTCTTCCCAAAGGGACGATTTTGTCCATGCGCTGGCACTACGACAATTCGGCTGCGAATCCGCGGAATCCGCACCATCCACCGCAAAGGGTGAGAAATGGGAACCAGTCCACGGATGAAATGGCTCATTTGTCATTTCAAGTTTTGCCGCGCGGGAGCGGCGACCATCGCCGCGAGCTTGAGGAAGCGGTGATGCGGCACCAACTGGAAAAATATCCGGATGATTTTCAGGCGCACCTCTGGCTCGGCGCCCTGATGCTTTCACGATTCGATCCAAACGGCGCCGCGACGGTTCTGGAAGACGCCGTGCGCCTGGAACCAAAGCAGGCGGACGGGCACAATTGGCTGGGCGCGGCGCTGGGCGCGGTGGGCCGCTCGAATGAGGCGATGGAACAATACCGAATGGCGCTCGCGATCCAGCCCGACTACACGAACGCCCGTTACAACCTGGCAAAGGCGCAGGCCAGGTCGGGCCAACTTGCCGAGGCGCTCGACAATTTTTCCAAGGTGGTGGCCGCATTTCCCGAGGACGCACAGGTGCGCAACGATCTCGGGGAGCTGCTCTTGCGTATGGATAAGCCTGCCGAAGCTCTCGAGCAATTTGATAAGGCGCTGGCGATTGACCCCAAACAGCAAGCAGCACGGAAGAATCGGGAGCTGGCGCTGGAACAGTTGCCGGGGCATTGATTCCTGCCAGTGATGACGCGAGCGGCGCGTCTTTTCGCGTTAGGCGAGCGGCTGCGTGCTATACTTGTATAGCGAGGCAAACATGCTAGCGATTCGACTCCCACATGCCATTGAAAAGAGACTTGATAAGCTGGCCCGGCGGACTGGCCGCACTAAGACGTATTATGTCCGCGAAGCCATCTTGGAGCACCTGGAAGACATGGAAGACATGTATCTGGCCGAACGCGCGCTCGAACGGATACGCAATGGCGAGGAGCGCACCATTCCGCTAAAAAACGTAATGAAACGTCATGGCCTGGAACGTTGAATTGTCCGCGGAAGCCAGCCGGGAACTGGGCAAACTCGACGCACAACATGCCAAGCGCATTCTGAAATTCCTTCACCAGTGGGTGTCCAAGCTGGAGGATCCACGCAGCATCGGGCGGGCATTGCACGGTTCGCAACTCGGAGAGTTCTGGAAATACCGCGCGGGTGATTACAGGCTCATCAGCAAGATCGAAGACGACCGCCTCGTCGTGCTAGTTCTCCGCGTTGGACACCGCAAGGAAATCTATCGCTAGCGTTCCACAGCGCGTGATAACGCGCGTGTCTCCCAAGCGGGTTACAATAGCGCGAGGGAAAACCTGGAAGTTATGGGACGCAAGAAAACCTCCGAATTCGCACCGCGACCTGTTGCACGGTCACTGTCTTTCGAAAGCAAACCAGCCCGCAATATTAAGCCGCTGCTCAAGCACGCCGCTGTAGCCGCGGGGCTTTGCGTGCTCGCCCTGCTGGCATATTCAAACTCATTCGGCGGCGGATTCGTGTTCGATAACAGCGTTCTGATTCTGCACGACCAGCGTGTTCACGAGGCGACGAGCGCGAACGTCGCCCTGATTCTAAACCACTCATACTGGTGGAGCGTAAACGACAGCGGCCTCTATCGCCCACTTACGACGCTCTCCTACCTTTTCAATTACGCGATACTTGGCAACGGCGACCACCCTGCGGGATACCACTGGATTAACATACTTCTACATGCCCTGAATGTCTTCCTCGTCTATTTGCTCGCTCTCCGTTTGTTGGGGAAGCTGTGGCCAGCTGTGTTTATCGCGGCAGTGTGGGCGGTACACCCGGTGCTAACGGAATCTGTGACGAACATCATCGGTAGGGCGGACTTGCTCGCGGGTCTGGCATTGCTGAGCGGCCTTTTGATGTATCTAAGAAGCACGGAATCGACGGGCTGGCGCAGGGTGGCGTGGCTTGTTGGCCTCATGGCGGTTACAACGATGGGCGTGTTTTCCAAGGAAAGCGCGGTCGCCATCTTGGGCGTGATCCTACTTTATGAACTCACTTGGTGGGAAGGAAGGAAGGAAGGAAGGAAGGAAGGAAACAGCCTCGCGGGCTTCTGTTCGGGTGCGCAGCCGTCGCGCCTCCACTACTGGTGATGTGGTATCAGCGATCGATGGTTCTGGCAGCAACAGGACCACGGTCACTTTCTTTTCCAGACAACCCGCTTATCAACGCTTCCTTCATCCGTGGGCGGTTAACGGCCGTCGTGGTCATGGCCAAGTACCTATGGCTTCTCGTATGGCCTCTGAAGCTTTCCAGCGATTATTCCTACAACCAAATCCCGATTGCGAGCGGCGCTCCGCACGATTGGATCGCGTGGATAGCAGTGCTTGCCGTTATCATTGCCGCGGCCAGTATGTACAAGCGAAGTCCCGCGGCTTTTTTCTTCGCGGGATTTGCATTTGTATGTTTCATTCCCGTTTCAAACTTGCTCTTCTTACTCGGAACGATCATGGCGGAGCGTTTTCTTTACTTGCCAGCCATTGGATTTGCGGGCTGCCTCGTGCTGGTTACCTACTGGATCGGCCGGCGAATCCGCTGGCGGCCGTTTGCGCCAATCGCGCTGTGTTTGGCAATCGCCGCGCTTGGCTTCCGAACATGGGAACGTAATTTCGATTGGCGCGACGATCTGGCGCTGTGGACTGCGGCGACCCGTGTCTCGCCAAATAGCTTTAAGGTTTACGACAATCTGGCCTTCGCACTGTACGAATCTGATCCAACGCATTTGAATATTGACCAAGTCATTGAAGTACAAGAAAAGAGTCTCGCCATTCTCGACCATCTTCCAGATTCCTTAAATACTAGGTTTGTGTATGCGAATGCGGGCGAGTATTACAGGACGAAAGGGGATCTCCTGCTACGCCGGGAGCCGAGTGGGCAGATAACTGTCACGCCAGAAGGCCTCCACGCGTATCAAAGGTCGCTTGAGATTTTTCTGCGCGGCGCCGCAATTGATCGGGCGTCCGATGAAAGCCACCGAACAGAAGAACTTAGACGTGGAATACTTGAATCCGAAATCACTCCCACCAGTCTGCCGTCGTTGTCCCACGGGCTTGCTGTGACTTACCTACGGCTAGGAGACGACCAGGAAGCATACAATGCCGCCGCCTATGCCCGATTGTTGTCTCCGCAGTACGCAGATGCTTACGCGGTGATGGCGGAAGCTCTGTTCGCCGAAAATCGCAAGGAAGACGCGGCTGTCTCGTTGATAGAAGGCTCTTTGGCCACGGGAGATCCAAGTCTCTTGCCACTCCTCCAGAATGCGTACAAGAGTGGCATTGATCCGAAGGGTTGCTCATTCATGCAGACTGCCAACGGCCCACTGCTCAATAATTCATGCGAAGTCGTTCACAACGACATCTGCAAAGCCTCCGCCAACCTGATAAAAATTCTCCTTCAAGACCGGGAGCAAGGTCTTGCCGATGACGCCAAGAACAAGGCACTCGTCAAATTCGAATGTTCCGCAGATCAGTTGAAATAGGGCTCAAATCAGCCGGGACGAGCGACAAAGCCTGGCGTCCGCCGCCGATCTAGACGAATGGGGCAACCCTCCCATAAACCCTCGAATCTAAGGCCTGTATCTAGGTAGGAACCGGGGGAATCCACTGTTGACGCACCGCCGCGCAGGGACTAGAATCTGCATTCAATCAAGAGGAGAGGTGTCTGTATGAAGACACTATGCCGCTGCATAGGAATGTCTATTATTTCGGCCGCATTATTTGTGCCGAGCCTGCGCGCGCAAACGCCTCCGCCTGCTTCGGGCCAGTCCGGCCAGGGTCAAAATCCGCCCGCCCTGACCAAGCCTTTGACCAAAGAGCAACGAAAGAAACTACAGAATGAACTGGGTAACGCCTACAAGGTATGGCTGAACGAAGAGGTGCCGTACATCATTACGGATGCGGAGCGAGACACCTTCTTAAGCCTTCAAACGAACGAGGATCGCGAGAGTTTCATCGAACAATTCTGGCTGCGGCGCGACCCCACCCCCGACACACCCGAAAATGAATTCAAGGAAGAACACTACCGCCGGATCGCATACGCCAACGAACATTTTGCCTCGGGCATGCCGGGCTGGAAAACAGACCGCGGCCACATTTACATCATCCATGGAAAGGCGGATGACGTTGAGGCGCACCCCTCCGGCGGGCAATACAACCGCACGGACAAGGAAGGCGGCGGCGAAACAGAGACTTTCCCATTCGAGATCTGGCATTACAACTACATCGAAGGCATGGGAAACAACATTGACCTGGAATTCGTGGATCCCTCGGGATCGAACGAGTATCACCTGACGACTGACCCGGAAGAAAAGGACGCTTTGCTGTATGTTCCCGGCGCGGGACTGAGCGAACTGGAAGACGAAGGTCTGGCGGACAAGACGCAACGCTTTACGCGGTCGGATGGAACGCACCTGCCGGTGAACTATTATTGCTCGCCCGCTGAAAACGACGAATTCAGCCGGTACGAGCAAGCTGCCAAGATTTTCATAGCGCCTCCGCCTGTAAAGAACAAGGACATGGTGGCGCTCATAACCGAGAGGATCATAAGGAACCAGATTCCGTTCGATTATGGCTTCTCCTTCCTGCGAGTTACGTCAGGCAGCGTAATGGTGCCCATCACCATCGAGCTGAATAATCGCTCAATGACCTTTCAGGAAAAAGATGGCGTTCATATGGGCAAGATGAACGTTTTCATACAAATCAGCACACCCAGCGGCCGAATCGTGAATTCATTCGAAGACCCGCTTATTGACGAGTTTCCGGACTCGCTCTTCCAGCAGTACATGACCAAGAAATCAGCTTATGGGAAGACGGTGCCGCTGAGCCCGGGCCTGTACAAGCTGGATATGGTGATCAAGGACGAGCAAAGCGGCAATGTGGGAGTGGTGAGCACGCGGCTGGCGGTGCCCCGTTTCGATCAAGAAAAACTTGATTCGAGCACGCTGATTCTCGCGGATGTCATTGAAAAAGTCCCTCCCAAACAAGTGGGCATCGGCCAATTCGTGCTGGGCGACGTTAAAGTGCGCCCGGATTTGAAGCTGGAATTCGATTCGGACAAAAAAATGGGCATCTATCTCCAGGTGTACAACCTCAAGGTGGACCCGACCACGCACAAGTCCAACTACGTTGTTAATTACCACATCACGAAAGCCGACAAGGGCGACGAGGTAATTTTTGATTTGAACGAGACCTCCGACGAATTCAAACCGCCTCAATTGGGGGATGAACTCACGATCGAAAGCCTGTTCCCACTCGCCGGAGTTGCTCCGGGAAAGTACAAGGTTGGAATCACGATCGACGACAAAGTCGCCAATCAAAAGCTGACGCGCTCGCAGGAGTTCAGTGTAAAGGCTCCTCCCGCGCCGCAACGCGCCGCCAATTGACGCGCAATAAGGAGGTACGCGCGATGGCTCATACACAACGCACCAGGAGAAATTGGTCAATCGCTCCTGCCTTGCTGATGACGTGTGTTCTGGCGGCGGTTCTGGCCGGGACGTGTACGGCGGCAACAAACTTCGGGACGTTGCAGGGCGTAGTCGTGAATCCAGACGGCACGCCGCAGATGGGCGCCACCGTAAAACTCATTGCTGAGAATGCCGGTTCCGCTCTGGCGGCTCTGCCGGCGCAATTGTTCACGAATCAGCGCGGGGCATTCAGCGACGTGCGCGTTCCCGCCGGCATTTACGAAGTGCAAGTGAGCCTCGCAGGATTTTTGCCGTCCGTGCAACGCCACATCCGCGTTGTGCCAAACGTGACCACCCTGGTCAAGGTTGAGCTGACAACGGTTTTTGCGTCGCTGGATCGTCTGCGACGCGGGCCAGGACAACCCACCTCGACGGACGATTGGAAATGGGTGCTGCGCACGGCGGCCGGCACGCGGCCAATTCTTGAATGGAATGATCCGCAAGCGACGAATTCCAGTTCGTCGGCCGACTCGAACTCGCGCCAACCGCGCGCGCAATTGGAACTTACCAGCGGCTCGGAGCAACCCGGTTCCATTTCAAATCTACCGGAAACTCCCGCAACCGCGTTCGGCTACGATCAGCCCACTGGAACGGTAGGGCACTTGCTGTTCGCGGGCCAGATGAGCTATGGCCAAGGATTGCCGGCCGCTGGATTGGCGACCGCATGGATGCCGGCAGGTGAAGAGGCCGACGGACCCGTGACGGTAATGGTGGTTCGCCAGGCCTGGCTCGGCGCCGGCGATTTGACTTTCCGTGGCGAACGGCTTTCACAACGCAATACGATGGAGCTCGGAGACCGCGTGATGTTGCACTATGGCGCAGACGTGGTCGCGGCTCAACTCGGGGGCGAAACAAAGTCCCTGCGGCCCACCGCCGATTTACATGTCCTGATTTCGCCATCCTTGCAAGCGAACATTATGGTTGTTTCAGGGACCGCTTCAGACGCCATGCCTTCGCCCGCGCCTTTGATGAGCGCCATGGACGAACTCAATAGCTTCCCTGTATTGATGGTGCGAGACAGCCGCCCCGTGCTGGCAGGCGGTTGGCATGAGGAGATGGGCGTGCGTTATATGGTTTCCCGGCGCGCTTCGGTGGAGGCCGCGGCGTTCCACGACGAATCCGGAGATACGGCGGTATTTGGCCGCGGCGCCGTCGCAAATTCAGACTTTTTGCAGGACCCGTTCTCGAATGCTTTTGTGTACGATGCAGGCGCGATGGGTTCCTGGGGCGCTCGCGTCGCTTACCGGCATCAGCTCAGCGCCAATTTGGATGTGGCTGCTGTTTATTCGTATGCAGGCGCAATGGCCGCGGATCCGGAAGACGGTGATGCGGCAGCGGCCGGAGAACTCCGCGATGCGCTGGGGATGCACTATCGCCATAGCGTAGGAGCGCGCCTTTCCGGAAGGACTCACCGGACCGGTACTCAGTTTTCAGTCGGTTATAAGTGGTTGAGCGGGCAGGCGATCACCCGGCAGGATCCCTATGGTGAGGCCATGTATGACCTCGATCCATACCTCAGCGTCAGCTTGCGCCAGGCGCTACCCGGCACCATTGGGAGCTGTCGCTGGGAGGCGCTTGCAGATTTCCGCAATTTACTCGGGCAGGGCTACGTGCCGGTCAGCAGTCAAGACGGGCAGCTGGTGCTAATGTCCGCCACCCGGTCGTTCCGCGGCGGCCTAAGTTTCCAGTTTTAGGCACGGGCTGCCAATCTACCACAAATGGGACGTAATATACTAAAACCGGAATGGCATTCTATCCCCCTTCCTAACGACAATTTAACTGCTTATTTTTCTGTGGTTTGGCCCACAAACATGCCTTCCACTATTGGAAGGCAGCGTGCAGAAAGACTAAGTGAGGACTACCTCGCGAGTGGCCTCATTTGGGACGGTATAGGTACGCCTAATGGGCATGTCTGAGAGCCTTCGAGTCCGGGTTGGTGCGGTTGCCCTTGTACTGGTGACCTTCGCTGCTATTGTTTTCGCCTTCTTAAATTTCCGGCAGGGAATGGTAGTTGAAGTTCCCGACGATGGCGTGACCTGGCTGGACACAGCTTCCGGGACCGGCGTCGAAGCCAGGTATATCGTGCCGGACTCGCCAGCGGATCGCGCCGGAATCAAGCGGGGCGACCTGCTGGTGGCGATAGACGATACGAAGATCTCCAGCGCGACACAGGTGGCGCGAGAATTGTGGCGCGCGGGCGTGTGGACTGAAGTACGGTACGACCTGATTCGCAACGGCGTGCAGTTCAACGCGCCGCCGCTGGTAACAGAGCCGGCCCAAGAATCTTCCGTGTTCAATTATTTGCGGGTGGCGGGCGTCGTTTATCTTTTCATCGGAGTTTTCATTTTCCTGCGCCGGTGGAGCGCCGCCAGGGCGCTGCATTTCTACATCTTTTGCCTGGTTTCCTTCATTCTTTATACATTCCATTTCACGGGCAAACTGAACTCGTTCGATCAGATCATCTATTGGGCAAATATTGTTGCATGCCTGTTGCAGGCGGCATTGCTGCTGCATTTTGCGCTTGTGTTTCCAGACCGGGGCGGCGCGCGACGGAGCCGCTGGGCGCAACTGGTGCTGGTCTATTCCGTGCCTGCCGTGATCGGGACGGTGTACTTGCTGGTCGCGGAAAACTGGCTGGGATTTGTGCCGTGGATCGGCGCGCGAATTGAACTCGATCAGATTCTTATGAGCTACACGGGAGTGTATTTCCTCCTGGCCGCGACGATTTTCCTGCGCAGCTATCTGCACGCTCCGAGCGGAATCCTGAAACAGCAATTGAAATGGGTGTTTGGAGGCACGCTGGCGGTCGTACCCTTCGTGCTGCTGTACATCCTTCCGTATGTATTTTTCGGCGCATTGGTGCCGTCGTACTGGGGAAAGCTATCCACTCTCTCTCTGGGATTGATTCCGCTGTGTTTCGCATACGCCATCATTCGTTACCGCTTGATGGACGTGGACATTATTTTCAAGCGCGGCCTAGCGTACACGGCGGCTACGGCGGGCGTGGTCGCGGTCTATTTTTTGGTTATTGGATTGGTCGGGGAGCTTTCCCATTCGGGCGTGGCCGGCGGCGGGGGGGCTGCCGGAGCGACGCTGGCCATCGTGCTGGCGGCGTTTTTGTTGCAGCCGTTCCGCGATTGGACGCAGAGGCGGCTGGACCGCTTCTTCTATCGCGACCGGCTGGACTACCGCCGGACGCTGATTGAATTTGGCCGCACGCTCACCAATGAAGTTCATCTCGAGCCGATGCTTGGTTCGGTGATGGACCGCATTTCGCAAACGCTATTGGTGGACCGGCTGGCAATCTTTGTGATGGACGAGACCGCGGGGCATGTGCGGCTGACACGCGTGCGAGGAATGGAGATGCCCGAGCCTCTCGACCTGCGCTTCCTGGATCCCGCGCGGCCTGAATTCGGGCGCGGCTATCTGTTTTATGAATCGCCGCGCAACGCCGCCGAAACCGACCCCTCCGTCCGCCGGACGCTCGAACGCCTGGACTTGAACTATTACATTCCCTGCCGCATCCGCGAGCACACCGTCGCCGTGCTGGGATTGGGCAAAACCGTGGACGGCGACTTCCTTTCCTCGGATGACGTTGAGCTGTTATTCACCATCGCCGGCTATGTGGCCATCGCGCTTGATAATGCGCAGCTTTACAGCTCGCTCGAACAAAAGGCGGCGCAAATCGAGCGGCTGAAGGATTTCAGCGAAAACATCGTGGAATCGCTGAATGTGGGCGTGTTCGCCGTGGATCTGGAAGGGCGCATCGAATCATGGAATTCGCAGGTTGAGCATCTGGTTGGAGTGCCGCGCGCGGAAGCCATTGGGCGCAACCTGGACGCGATTCTGCCCGCGGACATGGTGGCGGAAATCGAAGCGCGCGCGGAGGAAGAACACGTTTCGAGCGTCTACAAGTTCCACCTGCGGAATCGCGCGGGTAGCCTGCTGGTGGTGAACGTCTCGATCACGCCACTGCTGGGCAAGGACGGCCAGCGGCTGGGGCGGCTGATTCTGGTGGACGATGTTTCGCAGCGCGCGCGCATGGAAGACCAGCTGATGCAAACCGAAAAACTCACATCGCTCGGTTTGTTGGCGGCTGGAGTAGCGCATGAAGTGAACACGCCGCTCGCCGTGATTTCCAACTACATCCAGATGCTCGCGAAGCAATTTCCCGGCGACGATCCGCGCGCTGTATTGATTGAGAAGATCGTGAAGCAAACGTTCCGCGCGAGCGAGATCGTCAATAACCTGCTGAATTTCTCGCGCGTGGGCTCCGCGCAATTCAGCGAGGTAAGCCTGAACGCGGTGGTGGAAGAGACGCTTTCGCTGGTGACGCACCCCTTAAAGACGGCGCAAATCGAAGTCGTCCGCCAGTTGCAGCGCGATCTGCCGCCGGTGCTCGGGTCGATGAACAGGCTCCAACAGGTTTTTCTGAACTTGTTTATGAATGCAAGGGACGCCATGCCCTCCGGCGGAAAGCTCGAGGTGCGGACCGCCTGCTCAAATGGCACGGTGGAAGTGGAAGTGGCTGATTCCGGAGTGGGCATTTCGAGCGACCATTTGAACCGGATTTTCGATCCATTCTTCACCACGAAAATTTCCGGCCGCGGCACGGGGCTGGGACTTTCCGTGAGCTACGGCATCATCAAGGAGCACGCGGGAAAGATCGACGTGCGCTCGACCCCCGGGCACGGCACATCATTCCGCATGGAGTTCCCCGTGTCCCGGAAGGCGGCGCATGTCTAAAGGTTCCATCCTCGTCGTGGACGACGAGGCGGAAATCCGCGAAGGACTTGCGCTGTTGCTTGGCTCGGAAGGTTACGGCGTTACCAGCGCGGGAACCGGCACGGAAGGCCTGGCGCGGCTGGAAGAAAAACCCTACGATTTGCTGCTGCTCGATGTAAGTTTGCCGGACCGCAACGGTCTGGACATCCTGCGAGAAGTGCACCGCCGCGATCCCGAACTTTCGATTGTTCTGATTACCGCCTACGGTTCCGTGGACATGGCGCGCCAGGCTTTCAAGAGCGGCGCGCAGGACTACATCACCAAGCCGTGGTCCAACGACGAGTTGCTCGCGCAGGTGCAGCAGGCCGTGGAAGGGCGCCGTCTGCGGGAAGAAAACCTGCAGCTCAAGCGCGCGCTGAAACAGCGATACAACTTTCCAAACATAATCGGGAAAAGCGAAAAAATGCTGGCGGTGTTCGACCTGGTTTCGCAGGTGGCCCCGTCGCGCTCGACCATACTCATCATGGGCGAAAGCGGCACGGGTAAGGAACTGATCGCGAAAGCCATCCATTCAGCTTCGACGCGCGCCGATAAGAGTTTCGTACCCGTGAATACCGGCTCGATCCCGGTGGACTTGCTGGAATCGCAATTATTCGGACACGTAAAAGGCGCTTTCACGAGCGCCGTCAGCTCGAAGAAGGGATTGTTCGAGGTTGCCGACCAGGGCACGATTTTCTTCGACGAGATTTCGACGGTCAGCGCGGAAACGCAGGCCAAACTGCTTCGCGTGATCCAGGAACGCGAATTCATGCGGCTGGGCGGCACGGATACCATCAAGGTGGATGTGCGCATCGTGGCCGCTTGCAATCAGGATCTGCTTACTCTGGTGCGCGACGGCCGCTTCCGTGAAGATCTCTATCACCGGCTGAACGTGATTTCCCTGAGGCTTCCGCCGCTGCGCGACCGCAAGGAGGATGTTCCGCTGCTGGTTGAACATTTCCTGCGCCGCTACTGCGAGGAAAATGCCAAACAGCCGCTGCGCTTCACGAATCCGGCCATGAAGCTGATGATGGATTATGACTGGCCCGGTAATGTTCGCGAGCTGGAAAATGTGGTCGAGCGATCTGTGGTGCTCGCTACCGGCGACCAACTGGATGCCGATTTGCTTCCGGAAAGTCTTCGCAGCAAGGAAAGCATGCATGGCATGCGTTTTCAGCTTTCCGAGTATTTCCCGGCGGCGCCGGGCGCGCAAGGCGGCGGCGATCAGCATCTTTCGTTATTCCAAATGCTGGAAGAAGTCGAGCGCCAGTTCGTGCTGGAGATGCTCGATCGCACGGGTTGGAATCAAACGGAAGCTGCCGAACGATTTCAGATTCCGCTTTCGACGCTCAATCAGAAAATCAAGCGGCTTGGAATTGAAGTGCGGCGGCGCGGTATGGGCCGCGCGGCGGGCGCGGATTCGGGCGCTGGAAAGTAATTTCCCTTTCCCATCGAAACCCCGATCGCTATTCCTTCTGTAGGGCGGCCTTCGCGGCGGCCCATCCCTTGGGCATCAGCGCCGTGCTCAAATCCACGCCGCTCAAATCCACGCCTTCCAGATCCGTCTCACGCAGGATCGTGACGCCCATATCCGCGCCGTTGAATTTTGCGTCGCGGATATTTGCGAGACGGAAATTTACGTTACGCAGATTGGCCTTTTCAAAATTTACCCCGGCCATTTCGCAGCGGAAAAATTCGATGCCGCTTGCTTGCGCGCCGGCCAGATCCGCGCCGGTGAGTTTGGCTTCGGTCATGTCCGTACTGCGCAGATCCGCTCCACGAAGATTCGCGCGTTCCAAATTTATGCGCACGAGTTTGGCCTTGCGAAAATTCGCGCCGTCAAGCTTTGCACCCGTCAAAATCGCGTTGGAAAGATTCACGCCGCGAAAATCCGCGTGAGAAAGATCGGCGCCCTCAAGGTTCGCCTGCACGCCGCCTGGATCGCCCGCGTAGAATTTGGCGTGCGATTCCAGAATTTCGCTCACGCGCTTGCCGCCGTGCCGCAGTTTTGCGGGCGAGCGCAGCCCTTTGCCGTCTCCAAATAAACTGTCAAACAAACCCATCGTTCGTCCTCTCTGCTCCAGGTGAATGCCCTATTCTACTGAAATTGGCGTCTGTGTGCAGATTACATCCATGCGCGCGGTCGTGGCGGCGGGTTGGTAGAGGTTAATGCCGCGGCCTGCGCCGGGGCGCTCCGGATATGGTAACGTTAGCATGAGTGACCGGTGATTCCGGCCGGAGACCTGCCATGCGCCGTGCTGCAAATCCGCCTTTCGCCATTTTGTTCGCCATAGTTCTGGCCGGAGCGTTGTTGCTCATGCCGGCCAGCCCCCGCGCTCAAAAGCAGAATAGCGGACAGGAAATCGTCGCCAACCTGGCTACCGGGCGCGTTGTGATTTGCGTCACTCGGGATTCTATGTTGGTCGGCGCAATAAGTGAAAAGTCAGAGCCCGGTTCGCACGATCCCCTCTTTGTTCCCCTGGTTGGCGGCCATGTGGCCGTGATGCTGGGCGCCGTGGAATGGATTGAGCTGAATTCGGGCAAGCCGCCTGTGCGACTGGATAAGGCGCTTGCCTCCGTCAGCAGCGTCTCGACGCACACTGTCGCGAACATAGATCCCAATGAGGCAGGGGATCTCGAAGGCCTCGGCATGGCGTTTCTTGAGCGCCTGCGCCCTGTCACCGGGGAATTGCATCACGACCTTGGCTTGAAACCCGACGAGCCCGTCATTCAGCTCGTGATCGCCGGTTATCAAAAAGGCTATGGACCGGAAGCGTGGGTGCTCACCTACCGGCTGCAGCAGCGCCAGCTTCGTGATGACTACTGGGATACGCTTGCCCTGCGGCCTAGTTATCTTCAGCTTTATCCGCCGGAAAAACACGATCCGCGCACGCTCGTCGAATTCCGTTATCCGCCCGAAACCAAGGGGCCGACTCTGCAGCAACTGCTGGAAGAAAACGATCAGCGCCTGGTTTCCGTCCGCCATTCGGATCCGAAGGCTGGCGAGGCCGCGCAGGAAATTTTGGACGGCGCAAGCCAGAAATCCAACTCAGAAGGGGCTACGGCGTTTCTGCGCGGAGCCATGGCGGCCACGGCGGCACCCGGCTCAAACCTGACGCTGGCAATTCTGCACGAAGGCGACCGCTTCGAGTGGATCATTCCGCCGGAGGAAGTTCCCGCCAAACCTGATGAGAAGCGCGATTCGAGCGCTCCTACTTTGCGCGCCCCTCATCATTAAAATCACTTTTTCGGATACTGCTGCTGAACGCGCGCGTTCTTTTCCGCCACTGATTTCGCCAGTTCTTCTTTGTAAGTAACCAGCCGCCGCGCAATTTCGCCATCAAACGTGGCGATGATTTCAGCGGCAAAAATGCCGGCGTTAATGGCGCCCGGCTTATCAATCGCCATTGCCGCCACGGGAACGCCCGCGGGCATTTGCACGCTGGAAAGCAGCGAGTCCATTCCGCTCAGCACCGTCGTCGCCATAGGCACGGCGACGATGGGCAGTGTTGTGACGGCCGCGATCACGCCCGCCAGATGCGCCGCGCCTCCCGCCGCTACAATGATAACTTTCAGGCCCCGCGATATCGCGGTGGTGGCGTATTCATGCGTGCGGGCGGGCGAACGGTGCGCAGACGTCACTTCAATTTCATACGGTATTCCGAATTTCTCCAGCATCCTCGCCGCTTCCGACATTACCGGCAGATCGGTGTCCGACCCCATCACGATGCCTACTAGCGCTTTCTGTGTCTTTTGCTCGCTCACGTTTCCTCCACCTGGATTATCGTCTTCGATTACTTTCCCGCAGTCAAACGCTGCTTCAAAGCGCGCCCAGCAATATCTGTGCGATAGTGTGCGCCGTCAAACCGAATTTTACGAATAGTGTCGTAGCAATTCTCAACCGCGGAAACCAAACTTGGGCCTTGAGCGGTTACGCCAAGAACCCTTCCGCTACTTGTGTAGTATTTGGAGCCTCTCTTGCGCGTTCCGGCATGAAATACCTTTACTTCTGGTTCGACATCCTGCAGCCCCTCGATAAGCTGCCCTGTTTCCGCGTGGCCAGGATATCCTTGCGACGCCATTACCACGCAGACGCTCGGATTTGGCGTCCAGCGCAATGTGGTAGGGTCAAGATGACCTGCCGCGCAGTCCGCCAGGGCGCGTGCGAGGTCAAACTCCATCCGGAATATGATGGCCTGCGCCTCCGGATCCCCCATCCGGCAGTTGAATTCCAAGACGCTCGGCCCATCCGGAGTAAGCATCAGGCCAAAGTAAAGGAATCCGCGGTAGGGGCGGCCCTCCGACGCCATGCCACGAATCGCCGGTTGAACGATCTCCTTATCAATTTGCACCGCCAGGGTTGGAGGGAGCAGTTCGTCGGAGGAGTAAGCACCCATGCCACCGGTATTGGGGCCCTGATCGCCGTCGAATGCGCGTTTGTGATCCCGTGCTGGGGCCATGAATGCGGTGCGTTCGCCATCCGTCAACACAATCAGCGAAAGTTCGTCGCCCTCGAGCGCTTTTTCCATCATGATTTTCGAGCCGCCATCGCCGAATTCGCGCTGGTCCATCGCTCGCCTGATAAACGCCGTCGCCGAATGCAGGTCGGGGGCGACGAGCACTCCTTTCCCTGCGCAAAGGCCGTCGGCCTTGATCACCACGGGCCAATCCACCTTATAAAGGGCCGCCCAGGCATCACTGGCCGAATCAAAAATGCCATACACGGGCGCCGTCGGAATATTGTGGCGCTGCAAAAACTCCTTTGCGAAGATCTTGCTTCCCTCAAGTTGGGCAGCCGCTTTGCTTGGGCCGAATAGCGCCAGGCCGCGCCGCGCGAATTCATCCGCCACACCGGAAACGAGCGGCAGCTCTGGGCCCACCACCGTCAAATCCGCGCCGAGCTGCGCGGCCATTGCAGCCATTGCGGCTACATCTTTCTGATCGCTCTGCGCCAAACATTCTGCTTCGTCCGAGATTCCGCCGTTGCCGGGCGCGCACCAGATTTTTTCGACTTGTGCGCTCTGGCGCAGCTTCCACACCAGAGCGTGTTCGCGGCCGCCACCGCCGATTACCAGAATTTTCATGGTCCGGCAACGATAGTCGTTCGGCGCGGAAATTGTCAACCACGCTCGCATCTGCCGCGAATTGCAAGGGGCGCGTCGGATTTCTTTCATCAAGATGCGGCCGCGGAGCGCATGACGCTTGCTACTCGGTGTGAGTCGTGTTGTTATCTAGAGTTCTCATCTGGAGTTTCTATCTGAAATTCGATAGTTCCCGGCGGCAGAAATGAAATTCTCCTGGGATTTCATTCTCATTTTTGTGACGCTCGGCGCGCTCATTCCGTGGCGCGGCGCGGTGCGCATCCGCCGCTTGCTTGCGCGGCCCCAGATTACATCCGCGGAGCGATTAACGATTTATGCTTCGACGGTCGCGTTTCAATGGCTTCTGACGGGAATCGTTGCGTGGCGCGCCTATGTCCATAACATTTCTGCCGATGACCTTGGGCTCGTCATTCATTCGCCCGGCCGCACCGCGGTTGTGGCCACAGGTTTTGTTTTGGTCCTGGGTACGCTGCAATACGCGGGAATTCGCCGGACTGCTTCCCTGCCCGCCACCAGCGATTCGCGGCTGCGCGAAATTTCGTTGCGATTGATGCCTCACTCGCTTGTTGAGGCGCTTGCGTTTTCATCTCTTGCAATAACTGCTTCGCTTTGTGAGGAATTTCTGTATCGCGGATTTGTTTTCGCGGTTCTTTACTTGGCGAGCGGTTCGTTGGCGCTCGCCGTTGTGGGATCTTCGTTGCTGTTCGGGCTTGCGCATTTTTATCAGGGGCCGCGCGGCCTGGTCACAACGTTCGTGCTCGGACTTGTTTTTGCGGCAAGCCGTCTGTGGGCCGGCAATTTGATTCCTGCGATCGCCGCGCATCTTGTGGTGGATTTGATGGCCGGGTACATCGCTCCTCATTATCTCAGCCGGCAGATTGCGAGTGCTTCCGTTGAGGCATCGGCGGGATCCGGGGAGACCCAAGAATGAGGCCTTGCTTTGAATGAAGATATTAACTACTATATAAACATTGCGAATCAACAGGTCCGCGTCCCTTCCAGGGATGCGATTGAAACATGGCTCGCGCCTTATGGAGTCGAACTTACGGCCGCGCAGATCCAACAAGTGCAAAGCTATATCGGCATGTTAGTCTTTTGGAATCAACGAGTTAACATAACTTCCATTGATGAACCAGAGGATATTGTGGCCCGGCATTTCGGCGAAAGTTTCTTTTTTTCGCGTTTTGTCCCCCCTGGAAATAGTCGGCTCGCCGACGTCGGTACTGGAGCCGGATTTCCTGGATTGGCACTCAAATTGATTCGCGAAGATATACAAGTTGTTTTGATTGAACAAGATACAAGAAAATCAACGTTTCTGCATGAGGTCATTCGCCTTCTTGGAATTGAGTCGGCGAAGGTGTGCAGGACCCCTTTCGAAGGATTAGCGCCGGAAATTAGCAATTTCGATTACATTGTGGCTAAGGCCGTCGGAAATCAAAAGAGCCTGCTCAACTGGGCCCGAACGCGTTTGAATGCTTCAGGCCAGGTCGCGCTGTGGCTCGGATCCGAGGATGCGACGCGCGTAACTCAGATTAAAGGATGGCGCTGGGCGCCAGTTCAACCACTTCCGAACTCAAAACGAAGGGTTTTAGTGATGGGAGTGCCTGTAATATAAGGACTTAACCTGAAATTGTTTCACGTGAAACAATTTCGATCATAACCGCTGATTTCTCTCATAAACGCGACAATTGGCCCATTTCACTCGATCTTGCCTGCTAGAATGAATGGATTGTTTCACGTGAAACAAACGTGGATGCGTCTCATTGCGCATTATTTCGTTCGTAATCGCCAATACGAATAAATTGTTTCACGTGAAACAATTCATCGCATTTCTTAATTTTCCACCGATCAAATTGTTTCACGTGAAACATCTTGCACATATTTGCCAATATCTGGTAGATTCATGTGGTCCGGGGGCTACGTTTGGCACGCGTTATCGCGATTGCTAATCAAAAGGGTGGCGTAGGGAAGACGACTACGGCCATCAATCTATCTGCCTCTTTGGGTGTATCGGAGCAACGGACCCTTCTTGTTGATTGCGACCCTCAAAGCAACACTACTGGGGGCATCGGTTTCCCAAAGGACCCTGCTCGACGCAGTCTGTACAACGCCCTAATCCTGCATGAGCCACTTGATAGGATCATTCAAAAGACGCAAGTTGAAGGCCTGGATCTCCTGCCGGCTGATAAGAATCTTGTCGGCGCTTCGGTGGAACTCGTCAACTTTCCGGAGCGCGAATTTCAGCTCAGAAAACTCTTGGCGGAGGTCAAAGACCGCTATCAGTTCATCGTCATGGATTGCCCTCCAGCTCTCGATCTCCTGACGCTCAATGCGCTCGTCGCGAGCGACTCCGTATTAGTTCCGATCCAATGCGAGTACTACGCTTTGGAAGGTGTGTCTGAGCTTCTCGATACGCTCATGCGCATACGCCGGTCATTGAACCCCACGCTTGCGATTGAAGGCATATTGCTGACGATGTACGATGAGCGGACTACGCTTTCCCGCCAGGTGGCGGCGGACTTGCGAAGCTTCTTCGGATCGCAGGTCTTCGCATCTGTGATCCCTCGGAATGTAAGGCTGGCCGAGGCACCTAGCCACGGCAAGCCAATCATGTTTTACGACATAAGTAGTAGAGGCGCAGAGTCCTACATGCAACTTGCCAAGGAGGTCATTGCCAATGACCAGAAACGCGCTGGGCCGGGGACTGGGAGCACTGATCAGGGAACCGGAGCCGCAGCTCCAACACGCGAGCCAGCCGCTGCCGCTGCCGCAGCAGGCGCAGGGGGTGGCGACACAACCAAGTCAGGCGATACCGACGGGCTCGTACCAGGTGGACATAGATCTGATTGATCCGAACCCGTATCAGCCGCGGACGCGCTTCCGCGAAGAAGCCCTCGAAGAATTGTCACGCTCGATACAGGCGAGCGGCATCATTCAGCCGCTGGTGCTGCGAAAGATGGGACCGCGCTACCAGCTCATTGCCGGCGAGCGCCGTTGGCGCGCGGCGCAGCGAGCGGGGTTGCAGCGCGTGCCTGCTGTGTTGCGCGAAATTCCTGAAGAGCAAGTGCTTGAGCTGACCCTCGTCGAAAACCTTCAGCGCGAAGATCTGAATCCCGTAGAAGAAGCGCGCGCGTTTGACCGCCTGCTGAATGAATTCCACATGATCCAGGAAGAAGTTGCAACGCGCACGGGAAAAGACCGCGCGACCATTGCGAACGCCGTTCGCGTGCTGCGATTGGAAAAGCCAATTCTTGACTTGATGGAAGATGGCAAGCTCACCGCCGGACACGCGCGCGCGCTGCTGACAGTCGCAGATTCTGGCGAACGTCAGAGGCTGGCCCATCGCATATCACGCGGCGGCTTGACGGTCCGGCAGCTCGAGCGCTTTATTGTCCGGAAGGCGCGCGCCGGGACGGTGGAAGAAAAACCAGCGGTGGAGCTCGACGCGAATACGCGCGCGGCGCTTGAAGAATTGGAGCGGCATTTGGGCACCCGGGTTACGATGCGGCCGAAAGGCAGGAAGCGACCTGGCCAATTGCTGATCGAGTTTTACGATGATGCGCAACTTGCCGGAATCTACGATAAGCTCATGCATTAAACTACGTATGTAGTATTAATAATACTGTGCTTGTTCATAATTTTTTCTATTTCTTCCCGCAAGACATGCGGTAATCTTGGTGAATTGAGGTAATGCGTGGCCTGGCCATTTTCAGAACATCGGCGTGCGCCTGAATCCCAGGGAGAGTGGTCCGGGTTTCTCGATCGAACCGTGCGCTTTGAAGGAACCCTTGAATTTTCCGGCACGCTGCGCCTGGAAGCACAGATCAAAGGTAACATCCTCAGCAACCAGACATTAGTGCTTGGCGAAGGCGCAAAGGTCGAAGGCCAAATTGAAGGCAATCAGGTGATTATCGCCGGCCGCTTTGACGGCGTGATCTTTGCAAAAGGCCGCGTGGAAATTCAGGCCAAGGGAGTCGTTTCCGGAGAAATTCACACTCCGTGTCTCGTCATTGAACCCGGCGGCATTTTCGATGGCCGGTGCCATATGACGGCATCTTCACAGGCTGCCAAGCCTGTCACGATTCCTTTCCGCAGCGCCAGCCAAGGCTAACCAACCTTTAGCTCACCCGCGACTTCAGCGACACTCGCGCTATAATCCTTCCGCATTCATATCGGGAGAGTGATCGTATTGCCGGAATCCGTAAAGTTGACAGCCATGGCGAAGGCCGCGGGTTGTGCCGCCAAATTGAGTCCCAGCATTTTGGACTCTGTTCTTCGCGCCCTGCCGCGCCAGGCAGACGCAAACGTGCTCGTTGGTTTTGAAACCAGCGACGACGCGGGCGTGTATCGTCTGACGCCTGAGCTGGCGTTCGTTCAAACCGCGGATTTCTTTACGCCTATTGTTGATGATCCCGGCCTCTTCGGCCAGATTGCCGCCGCAAACGCGCTCAGCGACGTTTACGCGATGGGCGGCCGGCCGGTTTCAGCGCTTTCGCTCGTGTGTTTTCCTGAGCACGGCGACCCGGCAATTCTCGGCGAAATTATGAGTGGAGGCCTCGCAAAAATGGATGAGGCCGGTTGCTATGTAATTGGCGGGCATTCGATACGCGACGACGAGCTGAAATTCGGCTACGCGGTGACGGGTCTGATCCATCCAAGAAACATCTGGCGGAACGTCGGCGCCCGGCCGGGCGATTCGCTGATTTTGACGAAGCCTTTGGGTACGGGCGTGATCACCACCGCGTTGAAGAAAGGCCGCGCTTCAGCGGAGAGCGTAGCCGCGGCAACGGCATGCATGGCGCGACTCAACCGCGCGGCGGCCGAAGTGCTGGCGCAAATGGATCCGGACCGGCGCGACGTTCATGCCGTCACGGATATTACCGGTTTCGGCCTGCTCGGCCACGCACGAGAAATGGCAATCGGCCACGCGGCAGCCGGCATTCCTCCTGTCTCTATCGAAATTGACCACACGCGCATCGAATACTTGCCGGGCGCGTTGGATTGCGCGCGTGAGGGCAACTCGTCCGGCGGTCTTCACAACAATCGCGAGTTTATCGGCGACTGTGTGAGTTTCGCCGGCGCTGTGCTGGAAGAATATAGGTTGCTGCTGTTTGACCCGCAAACTTCGGGCGGTCTTCTTGCGGCCGTTGCACCGGATGCGGCTCAGGCAGCGCTCGAAATGATGGAGCAACGCGGAATTTCTGCGCGGCAAATTGGATGCGTGAAGGAAAAACAGCCGTCGCTAATTTTGGTGGTCTAAATATTTGCGTGGAATCCGATGCTGAACAAAATGTTTTGTGAGCTCAATCTGAAAGGCCGCCTGATTCCGTAGCCGGATCGCCGGGTAACCACACTTCATGGACACAATCACACACGCCTTTGCCGGAGCACTGCTTGGCAAAGGGCTTTTCAGCACGCGCCGTTCGGAAACGCCGACGGAATTTTCACCTCAAGCGCGCGTGGCAATTTTTGCGGCGACCCTCGGCTCGGTATTTCCGGACGTGGACGTTTTGTACGACATTGTGTCGCGCGACAGTCTAGCGATGCTGAAATATCACCGCTACATCACGCACTCGCTGGTCCTGCTGCCGCTTTGGGCGCTGGGAATTGCATGGCTGGTGCGCTGGGGGGCGCGCCGGTTTGGAATTGAATGTCCTTCCTTCGGCTGGACGTATCTCGCTACCGCCGTGGGAATTGCGAGCCACTTGCTGCTCGACGTGGCCACTTCGTTCGGAACGATGATTTGGAGCCCGATCAGCCGCGCGCGCGTGGCCTGGGACATTATTTTTATCATTGACCTCACGATGACGGCGCTGCTGCTGGTGCCGCAGGTTGCGTCCTGGGTGCACCGCAACCCAAAGCAAAACGTGCGCTGGGCTTCGCGGATGTGGGCATTGTTTACGTTGCTGGCGCTGGCGGCCTCGGGAATTGAAAACGCCGCAGGATTCCCATTTTCATTGTGGGTTGTGCCCGCCGCGAGCGCAATTTTTGCGCTGGTATTTTTCCTTCCGCTGCGCGGCGGCCGGGGATTGCGCATCCGGCGGTCAACGTGGGCGCGCGCGGGATTGTTGGCTGCGGGCGCCTATCTTCTTTTTTGCGCCGGCGCGCATTACGTCGCGCTGAACCGTCTGCGCCAATTTGCCGTCAATCAAAAAATCGCCGCTCAAGTGCTGGGCTCTCTGCCACTTGCTCCATCCGCATTGCATTGGGATGGATTGATTCGCACGGACAACGGAGTCTATCGCCTCCACCAAGATCTGCTGTCGTCGAAAGCCATTGAATACGATTTTTATCCTGACTCGCCGCCCGGAAAACTTCTGGAAGCCGCGCTTAGACTTCCTGAAACACAGACCTATCTATGGTTCGCGCGCTTCCCGGTGTTTCGCATCCAGCACATTGATGGAAATCAGGCGATTGAAATTATGGATATGCGTTTTGTGATGAATAATCGCCGCGCGCCGGGATTCACATTCCGCGTCACGTTCGATTCCGCGGGCAACGTCATCCAAAAAGGAATCGTGAAAGACCCGCGCTAATTCTTTCGGCGAAATTTGGGGTACAATCTCGCCGCCATTGAACTCAAACGGGGAACACTCATGGACTTCACACGCATCGGTCTCACGGCACTGGGCGGCTTCGTGGCGTACCTTGTTCTCGGCGGTCTTCTTTTTGTCGCATTTCCAACGATGAAGAGCGAGTCCCTCAAATATCCCGCCGTGTACAGGTCACAGGACGGAATCAAAAGCATCATGCCGTTCGGGATGGCCGCCATGCTCGTGGCGATGATTGTACTCGCGGTGATTTACTCGATGCTTTACCAGGGCGGCTCGGGTCTCGCCGAAGGTGCCCGCTTTGGTGCGTTGATCGGACTTTTTTCAATCTGCGCATTCGTGGTGCACAACTACCTCATCCTGAATATTGGCTTGAAGCTCACGCTTCAGCAGTCGGCGGCTTACTTCTTAGAATGGTTCGTTACTGGAATTGTGATCGGCCTTATCTACCGCCCCACGGCGCCGCACTGAACGGCCTGCGATACTGCGGATCGGCCGCCCTCCGCACGCCGGGATTCTCTACTCCAGCGTTTTCGCGTGAAATTCCGTTACGGCGTCATCTTCAATCACGTAGGTAATCTCAATCGGGTGGCAGCAAACTTCGCAATCTTCCACGTAGACTTGGCGGCGCACAGACGCGTCCAGTACCATTGAAATATCTTCGCCGCAGTATGGGCACAGGAAAGAGTGTTCCATCGAAAAACAAGGTACAGCACAATCGTCCCGCGCGACAACCGGGTTCATGTCATCCGTCGATCCAGAATTTCCCGCTGTGCCGTTCGCTTGTTGCGCGCTTACTCAACAAGGCGCGCTACGTTACAATGGTAAGCTACCGCGTGTGCGACAGATGGACGAGCGCCGCGAGTCAATTCAAATTCAGGATTTGAGACTCACAAATGTTTGAAAACCTAACCGATAAACTGCAGCGCGCGTTCAAAAATCTTCGCGGCCAGGGAAAACTGACCGAAGAGCATCTGGACGCCGCGCTGGCCCAAATCCGCGACGCGCTGCTGGAAGGCGACGTGGCCGTCAGCGTCGCCGACGAATTGCTTGCGCACATCCGCGAAAAAGCGCTGGGCTCGGAAGTCCTGCTGCAACTTTCGCCGGACCAGCAAATCGTGAAGATTGTACGTGACGAATTGCTCACGCTGCTCGGCAAGCATGCCAAACCGCTTTTTTCTTCGCGTCCGCCATCGGTGTGGATGATCGTCGGGCTGCAAGGCTCGGGCAAAACGACCACGACGGGCAAACTCGGGCGCTGGCTCGGAAACAATGGCCACCGGCCCATCGCGGCTTCCACCGACGTATATCGTCCGGCGGCGCGCGAACAGCTCGCGCAAGTCGCCAAGGCCGTCGGCCTTTCTCTGTGGCCGGGCACGGGAACAGATAAGCCGCTCGAAATCGTGCGCGGCGCGATTCGCGAAGCGAAACTTTCCGCGTCGGATGTGATTCTAGTGGACACCGCGGGCCGCTTGCACATTGACGACACGCTGATGGAAGAGCTTTCGCAGCTCAAAAAGGAACTGCAGCCTTCGGAAATTCTTTTTGTGGCGGACGCCATGATCGGCCAGGACGCGGTGCGCTCGGCGGGTGAATTTCATCGCCGGCTGGGACTCACGGGTGTGATCCTCACCAAACTGGACGGCGATGCGCGCGGCGGTGCGGCGCTCAGCATCGGAAAAGTAACCGGCGCACCGGTGAAGTTCATCGGCACGGGTGAAAAATATGACGCGCTCGAAGCGTTCTATCCCGACCGGATCGTTTCGCGCGTGCTCGGCATGGGAGACGTGCTCTCGCTCATCGAGCGCGTCGAGCAGGCCGTTGATCACAAACAAGCCGCGGAGATGGAGCGCAAAATGCGCCGCAGCGAATTCACGCTCGGCGATTTTCGCGACCAGCTTCGCCAGATCAAGAAAATGGGCCCGCTCGAATCGGTGCTGGGCATGCTTCCGAAAGTCGGCCCGCTGGCAAATATTCCGAAGGATACAAAAGTGGATGAAAGCCGCCTGAAGCGCATCGAGGCCATCATCTGTTCCATGACGAATGCCGAGCGCGACGATCACGATCTGCTCGACGGCCGCCGCCGCAAACGCATTGCCGCGGGCAGCGGCACTTCGGTGCAGGAAGTGAATCAGGTGCTAAAGCAATATCTGCAAATGCGCAAAATGGTGAAGCAGTATGGAGCGATGGCACAGTCCGGCCGTTTGAAGGGTTTGGCGGGGAAACTCAAAGGCGGCGCATAGAATGCGTACGCGATTAGCTGTTCATCCGCTCCTCGTCTTTATCGGTTCACTCGCGCTCGCAGCTCCCAGTGTTTTTTCGCAACAGGCGCCCACCGTGGCGCCGGTCACTTATTCGCCAGAATTGATGAGTACGCTCGCGAGGATTCGCGATGCCGCGCTTTCAAGTGATTATGCATATCGCCAGGTCGCGCACCTCACCGAAAATATTGGACCGCGAATTTCCGGTTCTCCGCAAGCCCAGCAAGCCCAGCAAGCCGTGGAATATGTCGCGGGCGAACTGCGCCGCCTCGGGCTTGAAGTCACGCTGGAAAAAGTGATGGTGCCGCACTGGGTTCGTGGTGAAGAGCACGCGGAGCTAACCACTTTCCCGGGCCACGCTCCGCACACGTCGCAGAAAATAGTTCTCACAGCGCTTGGGAATAGTCCCGCGACGCCGCCGCGATAAACGCGCCGAGCATTGCAGCGCGCTTGTCCGGAAAACTCAGCGGAATCATCAGCGTCACATCCACGGCGCCAAAAATTAATCCGCAGAGCACCCCGAGATATATTCTCGACGTGGGATATTCCTCATATGGCGCCGCTCAATCAGGCAGGCTCACGCCTATTCTGGAAGGATGCAGTCCTCGGTTGAAGTGCCGCCGCGGGCTTCGGCGTAGACTGAACTGGCTTGACGGTACGGCTTAAGTCCGGCCAATGTTCCGGGTCGCGGGCACTTTCGGAACTTCCTTCTTCGGCTTTTTCTTTTCGCGTTTTGGTGCGTCTTTGCTTCCCATGCACCGCATAATGCCATAACTTCGTCCGATTATGAAATCTTTGGAATCCAAAAACGCATGGACATTCTCGAAGTGTTGTAAACAGTCCTACCGCCAGGCCGCCTACGACTTCTTCTTTCCCTTTGTTGGCTTCGGCTTGAGCGCGCTGGCGTAATCGTAGCTGATCGCCAGATATTTCTTCAGTTCGCTGGTGTTCTGCAGCACGTCATCGGGAACGGCAACGTATTCGCTCATCACCGCTGAAGCCTCTTTTCATCGCTGAGACCAATCCTTTAGAGCGCGACCGCCGTTTCTGCTAGTATCTGCCCTTCTGATCAATCAGCCAGGAATTAGGGAGGGAATCTCGCAATGAATAGGATGTTCGCCGTGGTGATTATCGCCGCTTTTTTCTCGAGCGGGGTTTTCGCCCAGAATTCTCCGTCCACTGGCAAATCGTGCGAAGACCTGGCCCATGTTTCTCTTCCACAAGCGAAAATCACTTCCGCGCAATCAGTCGTCGCGGGAGCGTTCAATCCATCTCCAACGGGCGCTCCGATGTCGCCGGCTGTGGCTTCTTTCTCGAAATCGCTTCCCTCGTTTTGCCGGATCGCGATCGACGCCACTCCCACCACCGATTCAGACATCAAAATTGAAGTCTGGCTCCCTGCCAGCGGCTGGAACGGCAAATTCCAGGGACAGGGCAATGGCGGTTTCGCCGGGACGATTGATTACCGCTCCATGGGAATCGCCATTGGCGCAGGTTATGCAACCGCCAGCACCGATACCGGCCACTCCGCGGCAGCCGGCGGCCCAGACGCCGCGTGGGCGCTCGGCCATCCGGAAAAAATAATTGATTTTGGTTATCGCGCAATCCACGTTATGACGCAAATCGCCAAGACTTTAGTAAGCGCTTTTTATGGCGGCAATCCGCAGCACTCCTACTTTTCCGCTTGTTCAAATGGTGGCCGCCAGGCCCTGATGGAAGCTCAGCGTTACCCGGAAGATTATGACGGCATCATCGCCGGCGCTCCCGCGAATTTCTGGACTCACCTTTTGACCGCCGGCATTTGGAACACGCAAGCCATGATTTTGGATCCGGCAAGTTACATCCCCGCGGGCAAATTGCCCGCCATCGCCGGCGCGGTCAACGACGCCTGCGACAAACTCGACGGCGTAGCCGACGGCATCCTGAATGACCCGCGGCAATGCCATTTCGATCCCACCGTTCTGCTTTGCAAGGCAAGCGATTCGGATAGTTGCCTCACAGCTCCTCAAATCACCGCGCTGAAAAAACTGTATGAAGGTGCGCACGATTCGCACGGGCGCGAAATTTTTCCGGGCTTCCTGCCGGGCGCTGAAACCGGTGGCAATGGCTGGGCAAATTGGATTACCGGCACGACGCCGCGCAGCAGCCTTGGACTTTCCTTCACCACAGGATTCTTCGCCGATATGGTTTACGGAAATGCAGACTGGGACATCACGCGCGCCGATATTGATCAGGCGGTCGCGGCCGCCGACCAGAAGATGGCGGGCGTCATGAACGCCGTGGATGCGGACCTCACTGCATTCAAATCTCGCGGCGGAAAGCTCATTATCTATCACGGTTGGAATGATCCGGCGATTCCCGCGGTCAACACGATCAACTACTACAACAGCGTGATCGGCAAAATGGGCCAGCAAAATGCCGATTCGTTCGTCCGTGTTTTTATGATACCGGGCATGCAGCACTGCGCGGGCGGTCCAGGCGCCGATTCCTTCGGCTCGGGCGTTTCCCCTGCGCCTACGGATTCGCAGCACAGCCTTGAGCTTTCTCTTGAGCAGTGGGTAGAAAAAGGAATCGCGCCCTCCACCATCATCGCCACCAAATACGCGCCCGGAACTCGCACCCCCGCAATAACTCGTCCGCTTTGCGCCTATCCGCAAGCCGCAAAATACAACGGCACCGGTGATACGGATTCGGCCGCCAGTTTCATTTGCGCTATCGGAGCCCACTGAGGTTTGTCTTCGTTGCTTTCGTGTTTCGCCGATCTAAACTTGACCCGGGAGTGCGACCGACGTATGTTCTTTCCACGAGCTAAAACTGAATTTATCTACTAAATGACTTGCGTAACCGGAGACCTCACACATGAATTGCCTGAATTGCGGTACAGAGATGACAAACAATCAGGTGGTCACGAAGAAGGACAACATTTCGTATGACGCTTGTGAAAAATGCGGGAGCCTTTGGCTTGACGCCGGCGAATTGGACAAAATGGCCTTTAAAGTTCAGGGCAGTATCGAATACTGCGAAATGGAAAAGGACGACGAACCCGAGAAACAAGTTAAAAAGTGTCCTCGCTGCGATAATTCCGGCCTGAGCAAGGTGAAGTTTTTGGAATCCGACGATATCTTCCTGCACTATTGCAGAAACTGTGGCGGCTTCTGGCTCGATGGTGGAGAGCTTGACCTGATTGATAAAGAACTCGCGAAAATCATGCCTGTAAGCGGCAAAGGATTTTCCGATTTCGTAAATAATGTCCATGTTCCCTACTGGTATAAGCGCGTAAAGAAACGAAGTAGTGAGACGGATTTTCAGATGGAAGTTCTTCCCATCCCGGGCGCCAAGGAGGAAAAGTCCACGACGGATCAGTGCCCCGCATGTGGAAACATTCTGAATCTGTACGAAGTTTTTTCGATGAAATTTGAAGGCTGTCCAAAGTGCAAAGGTGTCTGGCTGGTGAAAGACGAATTGCGCAAACTCAAAAACAAAGTTGAAGATGGTTCGCTGCGCTGGCTGAACGATGAGATTGAGAACATCGACAAAACCAGCGTGATCGCCACTCAGCGCCCCTGCGTCAAATGTAAAACCGTCAAAATGGTTTCCGTGATCTTCGGAAAATCCTCAATCCTCATTGACTGGTGTCCCCAATGTCACGGAATGTGGCTCGATCGGGGAGAGTTTGAGGCCATTACAACCTATCTGAAACACGAGCTTATGCAGATGCACCCGGGGGATATGGAAAAGCAAGCCGCCGCGGACGTGAAGCATGTTTGGAGCGGAGGGCCGGAAAGCAGATTTGAGGAACTCGTAGATGCGAAGGCCGCCGTCTCCGCCATGATCAATGCCACAATCTTTGAGCATCCGGCTCTATTCAACATTTGTATGAGTGTATCCCGCAATTTTTGAGTCTTATGGGAGTAACGCGTGCCCAATTGTGAAATCTGCGGCAAAACATTTGAGCGCAACTTCGGCGGCGGCAACCTATCCGAAGGCGGCGCGGCATTCAAGTGTCCTGAATGCGCCGCGAAAAGTTTGGAATCCACTCCAAGTCCACGTGACGAACGCCGCCAGGCGGCAGCGCAATTCGCGCTGGAACTGAACCGGATCGCTCCCGCGCGCCCGGTGGTGACGTGGGCGCTTATCGCCGCATGCACCGCGGTGTTTGGCGTCGAACTCCTTAAGGGCGCGAGCTTCGATACCATGCCTGTCGACGTCGCGATTCGCCTCGGCGCCGATTACGGCCCCTTAACTCTTACCGGGCAGTGGTGGCGCCTGTTCACCTCGATGTTTCTCCATTTCGGATTTTTTCATCTGCTCATGAACATGTGGTGCCTGTGGGCGCTGGGCGGGCTCGCGGAACGGCTCATGGGCCGCGCCGCGTTTCTCTTGCTCTATGTCGCCACGGGATTAGCGGGAGGCCTCCTAAGCGTCGCCGTTCATCCGCAGGTCGTCGGCGCTGGAGCCAGCGGCGCCGTCTTCGGTGTCGCGGGCGGCCTCATCACTTATTTGTGGCTTAAAAAAGCTCCCTTGGATTTGGGACGGGCCAAAAAGCAACTCAGCAGCCTGGGGATTTTCGTCGCCTACAATTTTCTTTACAGCCTGCAGCCGGGCGTGGACATGATGGCTCATGTGGGCGGGCTCGCTTCCGGTCTCGTGGTTGCCGCCGCGCTTCCGCGTTTTCTGGAAACGCCCGGCGCACAAACAATTCCGCAGCCCTTCCAGGAAAATTCGCCCGTCAATAAACGGATTGCCGAAGTAGGCATCGCCTGCGCAATGGCCATCGTGATCGCATTCTTCGCGGTCCGCCGCCTGCAGGGTGACTCGCTTTTTGTGCTTGACTCACTCCGGCAGATTGACGCAGGCCAATCCGCTGCTGTTATTCCGAAGCTTGAGCAAATGGTAAAAAATCAGCCGGATTCCGCGACGGCTCACTTCGCGCTCGGCGCCGCCTATCTGCGGACGAATCAATCCGCGGCCGCCGTGCTTGAACTGTACCGCGCAGATACTCTTGCGCCCGGCAACGCCGCCACGGAACACGAGCTGGGCGTCGCTTATCTGTTGCAGGAAGATTTTGACCTCGCCATCACAAAACTTCGGCAGGCGTTGGCCGATAATCCAAATAACGCGGGCACCCACCTCGCCCTCGCCGGCGCTCTACTCGGCAAACATCAGGATCAGGAAGCCGCAGACGAAGCGCGCAAGGTTCTCGCCGTGATGCCAAAAGATTCCGAAGCACACGCCGTGCTCGGACAAGCGGAAATCCGTTTGGGCTCAACCGATGATGGACTTCACGAAATGGAAACCGCTCTGCAACTCGATCCCGATAATTCGGATCTGCGAACGCGTCTACTCGCCGCGTACATGGCCACGGGCCACATGGCGCAGTTCCGCGACCTGCAAACGCAAACCGGCACTCCGGACAAGAGCCCCGCAACTGCGCCGCCCGGCAAGATTCCGAACGCCCATTAGTTCATGACGCGCCCGCTATGCGCCCATCCGCAAACCGCCAAGTACAGGCGCGCGGGTCAGGGCAGGGCGGAAAATGATGAAACTAATACAGTTGTGGGTGAGCATCTCAAGCGTTTAGGTATGCAAGAGACAACTATACTTGTCTAGAACTGGATTATGAGTAAGATAGAAGCATGCAGTTATCATTTAACCAAAGAAAAACAACCCAAGCTGCTTCGCGCTTTCTCAGGCTCGGCGGCGGACGAATGAATTACATGAAGTTAATAAAGCTCCTTTATTTGACAGACCGAGGGGCATTCCTGAGTTGGGGACGTCCTGTATCCGGGGACAGATATTTTTCCATGAAATTAGGGCCGATGCTTAGCAAAGTGCACGATCTCATCACAGAAGAGGCGTGCCCAGATGAGCAGTCCATTTGGTCGCAACATATCTCTGCTCCCTCTAATTTTGAGGTTGAATTGAAGGCAGACCCTGGAAATGACGAGCTGTCCAAGGCGGAGGAAAAACTGATTGATGAGATCTATGGAACTTATGGTGGCTACAAACCTTTCGACTTGGTAGACCTGCTGCATAAAACCCTTCCCGAATGGAAGGAGATCAAAGACGGTCGCGTTCCACTTGAATATAGGGAAATCTTCAAGGCCGGCGGTGTTACTCCGGAGGATATAGAGGAAATCGAATCGGAATTAGATAGTCTGCGCCTAGTTGAGTCGGTCCTGAAGGTTTCCTAGACTGCCCGCCCATGAAATCCGGCGACACGTTCCTTATGCCTGCGCCGGGAATCTCCAGCCATACGCCGCATCTTTGGATAGTCATCACTGATCCGGGCACCGAGAGTCAGGTGGTCGTAATCGTGAGTATTACGACGTTACGGCATCGGGCAGAACAGACAATGGTACTCAGAGCAGGAGAGCATCCCTTCATTGATCGGGACTCTAGTGTTTGTTATACGGACGCGCGGCTGGTGGACGCTAGCGACCTCGATAACAAGGCGAAAATGGGTCAGATAAAAACGCATGCCCCTTGTCCTGCGAAGACATTGGGAAATGTCAGAGCAGGCATCCTAGCCTCCGAACTCACGCCTCAAAAGGTGCAGCGGTTCTACCAAAGCACTCTCAACAGACCAAAGTGAGTCATTACTACCAGCCCCCTTCCTTGACCCCATCCCCCGCTCCGCATAGACTATGACGTTTGACTTACATCCATTAATGTAGACAAGGGGAGAGTATCTGTGCCCAAGCGCACTTTTCAGCCTAGAGTCCGGCGGCGCCACAAGACACACGGCTTCCGCGCGCGAATGAAAACCGTTGGAGGACGCCGCGTGCTGGCCGCGCGGCGAAAGAAGGGCCGTCATCGCCTCACGCCCGTCTGAAAACACCGCTGCCGGATCTGACCGGCGCTACCCGCGTACCGCGCGTCTTCTGCGCCGCATCGAATACGAAGCGGTGTATCGCGGAGGCAAGCGCCGCTCGAGCCCGCAATTCGTTATTTTCGTCCGCCGTAATGGAACGAAATACAGCCGTTTCGGCTCCAGTGTAAAAAAGGCTCAGGGCGGCGCTGTCGTGCGCAACAGGATTCGCAGGCGCATCCGCGAAATCCTGCGGGTCCACATGCCGGAGATACCAATAGGATGGGACATCGTGATTCACCCGCGCGCTACTGTGGCGCGGATCGAATTTTCCCGGCTGACGGAGGAACTCCTCAGCCTGCTGCGGAGCGCGCTCACTTGAAATCTCAACACGCGGAAAATCGCCGCGGCATTCCAGCCCGCGCATTATTGCTGATGCTTCGCGCTTATCAGACATTTCTTTCGCCCCTGAATTTTTCGGGCTGCAAATTTTATCCCTCCTGCTCGCGCTACGCGTATGAAGCCGTGGAACGTTTCGGCGCGCGCCACGGCGCGTGGCTCGCCTTCCGCCGCCTTCTGCGCTGCCGTCCGTTTTCGCACGGAGGCTTTGATCCTGTTCCCGACGCCGCTCCTCATTCGCACGCAGCTTCCGCACGCGTTCCTCATTCACAGCCACAGAATGACGAAAGCGGGACGCACGGTCAGGAGTTTGCGAAGTGAGCGAGCCGAAAAAGGAGATGTCGCAGGAGACCCGCACGCTGCTTGCCGCGGTGCTTTGTCTTGCGGTAATCCTGGCGTCTTCTGTCCTGTTCAAGCCGAAGGCGCCGGAACTTCAGCCGGCCCAGACGACAAACAGCGGCACAACTTCTGAAAGCAGTCCACCTGCGGGTGAACCGCAGGCCCCGGCTTCGCAAGCCCCTGGTTCAGAATCCATCGGGTCACAAATCACCGGTATCAGTTCCACTCCGCCGGTGGCCACGCCCGCGCGCGCGGCCACCGCACAGCGCACCGTCATTGTTGAAAGCGCCTTCTATCACGTCGAGTTATCCAATGTAGGCGCTGTCGCACACAGCTGGGTGCTGCGAAAATACACGGACGAAAGTACGCCTCCAAAGCCGCTTGACGTCGTACACGCCGACACAGCGAAGCAGCTTGGCGGCTGGCCACTTTCGGTGGTGATGGAGGACAAAAAACTTGAATCGCTCGCCAATTCGGCGCTCTATGAAGTTTCCACTACGCCCAATTCTTCATCGGCTCCGCTGCAGGCCCCCGCGGAAGTGGATTTTACGTGGAGCGACGGCCATCTTGCCGTCACCAAGAAACTGAAATTCGACGCGAGCTATATCGCCAGCGTCGAAGTGCACGTACAACTGGATGGGCGCACCTATCCTGCCGGGCTTGCCTGGCGCGGCGGATTCGGTGACGCCAGCGCCTTTCACGCCGCGGCGCAAACACAAGTTTTTTACAATCTGAACGAAAAACTCGAGCTGCTGTCTCCCGCCAAACTTGGCCAGCCGGACAATCCCGCGCAGAGAAAAATTCTGGAAGGTCCGCTCGCGTTTACCGGCGTGGAGGACAATTTCTTCGCCACGGCATTTTTGCCGCCGCTGGAAACATCCGGCGCGCAAGAAGGCCAATCGGACACTCTGGGCGCCTCGATGACGCTCATCGATTGGTCGCAGAGCCGTGAAGTTGTGGAAGGCTCTACCACCAGCAAGGAAGTGGTTCCCGAAATGGCTGCCGGATCCGCGAAGGGTGAGCCGCTCGATTTGCGGCTGTTCGTCGGCCCAAAAAACCTCGATGAAATGAAGCTGATTCGGCCGCCGCTCAATGAATTGGTGCAATTCGGCTGGCTGGCCATCATTGCCGAGCCGCTGTTCTACCTGCTGCACTGGATCCACGATTACATTCCGAATTACGGTTGGGCCATCATCGCCCTCACGGTCGGACTGAACATGGTGCTTCTGCCGCTGCGCATCAAGAGCACGCGCTCGATGCAGAAAATGCAGAAGGTGGGGCCGGAAGTAAAAGCCATTCAGGAGCGCTACAAGAAATATTCAATGAAGGATCCGCGCAAGGCGAAGATGAACGAAGAAGTCATGGCCGTCTACAGCCGCGAGGGGATTAATCCGCTCGGCGGCTGCTTGCCGCAGCTGCTTCAGATGCCCATTTGGTATGGGCTCTACCGCATGCTGTACGTTACGATCGAGCTGCGCCACGCGCCCTGGATTGGCTGGATCCATGACCTTTCAGCCCGCGACCCTTATTTCATTCTGCCGGTCCTTATGGCCGTCAGCATGTACATCATGCAGAAAATGACGCCCACGCCGGCCGCCGATCCCGCTCAGCAACGCATGGTCGCCCTCATGCCGGTGATGTTTGGCGGAATGTTCATCATTTTTCCGGTGGCCAGCGGCCTGGTGTTGTATATTTTCGCAAGCAATCTGGTGAATATGGCCCAACAATATTTCCTGAACCGGTCTACACCGGTACCCGTTCCTCAGGGGGCTAAGAAGAAATTGAACTGAAATCGATGCGCCGGGGTTAGACGGCGCCACAAGGATTCTGCCGAACATGCCCCAGCATTCTAAGTCCTACGTTCGTGAAGGGAGTCTCGACCGGTCCGCTGTGCTCCGCTCGCTCCAGGAATGGCTCGACGGAGTTCTGCCGAAGACCGGTTTGAACCTCCACTACAGAATCCTTACCGAACCGGTTCCCTCGGCAGCCACTGCAAGCTCCGCGCCAGTTTCCGGAACGGCATCCGCCGCCGCGCCCGCCACCGCCGATGGATTTGAAAAGCCGGAGGTCGTCGTGGTTTTTGACGGCCCTGATCAGAGCGTGTTGCTTGAGCGCGGCGCGGAAGTTTTGTTGGCGTTGGAATATCTGGCTGTGCGGTCATTGCGGCTCGATCCGCCATTTTTTGACCGCATTCGTTTTGACTCCGGCGATTACCGCGCAATGCGTATTACAGAGCTGATGATGTCCGCGCGCGTCGCCGCCGATCGCGTGCGCGAAACAAAGCAGCCGTTTCGCTTGAATCCCATGGCCGCGCGCGAGCGCCGCATCGTGCATCTCGCGCTCAAGGATTTGCCCGGCATCCGCACCTCGAGCGAAGGCATCGGCGAGGAGCGCCAGGTAGTCATTCTGCCCGCCGTCGCAAAATAAAATTTCCGCGGCCATCTATTACTCACTTCATAGAAAACGCCACCGCACCACACGTCATCCTGTGTGAAAACATTACCGGAGAATCACATTTTGTAGCGCTGTGGAATTCTTTCGCGGTGACGCTGAGGCTTTTCGCCGCCAAACTTCGCGGCGTGATTTTATGCGAGGGACTGCGCGTGTAATTCTTCCAGCCACAGAAGTTCTTCGCGCGATAGCGCGGCATATGCGAGCAATTCCGGCCGGTTGCGCAGCGTCTTTGCGAGCGCGGCTCGCCGGCGCCACCTGCGAATCTCTTCATGATTGCCGCCAATCAGCACTTCGGGAATCGGCCAGTCACGGAAATCCGCCGGCCTGGTAAAGTGGGGGCAATCCAGAATTCCTCCGCGCGCGGCGTCTCCATTTCGCGCGATGGATGCGAGCCAATCCGGTGACGAGATGTCTTCACCTTCCATTTTTTTCTTTGCGGCTGCGCTCGCGCTCTCCGGCGCGCCGGCGACTTCCGTACTGAATGATTCGTGAACCGCGGACGCCTCGTTCCCCAAAGCGCCCGGCAATAAACGCGTGACCGCATCCACAATTACCGCCGCGGGCAGCTCGCCGCCGCTCAAAACAAAATCGCCAATGGAAATTTCTTCGGTCGCCAGATGCTCGGCCACGCGCTCGTCAACACCCTCGTACCGTCCGCAGATCAATACGACGCGATCGAGCCGGCTGAGCCGCCGCGCAACCTGTTCGCTGAATAGCCGCCCCGAAGCCGAGAGCAGCACAATCGCCGTGTTGGCGATGGTGCTGGCCACCGTGCCGGGCGTCGCGCCCAAATCCAGCACGGGACCCGCGCCGGCAATCGCTTCCACAGCCTCAAACAGCGGCTCGGGCTTCAGCACCATTCCTTCGCCACCGCCAAATGGACGGTCGTCCACTGTGCGATGGCGGTCGTGCGTGAATTCGCGCAGATCCTCCACGCGAACCTCGACCAGCCCGTTCGCGCGCGCGCGCCGCAGGATGCCGTAGTCGAGCGGCCCGTCAAAGAACTCCGGGAATATCGTAACAATGTCGAATCGCATGAAGTGTTTTCTGGTCTGTGTTACGGGGCTACTTGCGATTCAGGTCGCGAAGCCCTTCGGGCAGCGCCACCTCAATCCGCCGCGCCGCGATGTCAATCTTGGTGCAAATTTCCATCGCCAGGGGAATGAGCACTTCGCCTTCCGTCGTTTCCACCTCAAGTACGGAGGTGCCCGCTCCCTGCACTCCGCGGACGATGCCCAGCCTTTCTCCGGACGCTGTCTCCCACACTTCGCAGCCGGTCAGATCCGAAATGTAGTAAGTTCCCGCCGCGAGCTTCGTGCGCTCTGAAAGCGGGACTTGCACTTCAAGTCCTCGCAGCTTCTCCGCATCCTCGATGGTTTGCACGCCGGCAAAATGAAATATCGCCTGGCCGCCACGGCTCGTGCTGATCCAGCAGGAGAGAACTTCGGCTTTACGATTCGGCGAGTGTCCATCCCACAGCCAAACTTCGCGGAGTTTCGTCAGGCGGTCCGGAAAATCGGTAAGGATTTCTGCGGCGATTTCGCCGCGGATGCCGCGCGGGCGCAGCAAACGCGCCAGTGTCAGCCGCTCATCCGAATCGGAGGGCACTACTCAAGAATTTCCAGCGTCAGGCGCTTCTTCATCTTCATGCCGGCCGCGCCGAGGATGGTGCGGATGGATTTGGCCGTTCGCCCCTGCCGGCCTATCACCTTGCCCAAATCCGTCGGATGTACTTTCAGCTCAAGCACGGTAACCTGCTCGCCTTCCACAGCGTGTACTTGCACGTCTTCCGGCTTATCCACAAGCGCTTTCGCAATCGCTTCTACGAGCTCTTTCATGACGAGCCTCCTGCTGCGCACGTCTACTAGAACTGGAATTGTCGCGTCTGCGTGCCGAAATGTCCCGGTGGCATCGTCACGCTCCGGGTGGCTGGGCGCCTAGGCGATCTTTTGGCCGCGGAAAAAACTCCGAACAGTGTCGCTGGGTTGCGCGCCGCAACCGAGCCAATACTTGATGCGTTCGCCATTCAGCTGAATGAGCGCGGGCTTCTTCAGCGGATCGTACGTACCCACTATCTCAACGGTACGACCATTGCGCGGGCGGCTCTTCTCGATTACCACCACGCGGTAGAACGGCTTCTTCTTCTTGCCAAATCTCGCCAGGCGAATTGACAGCACGCGGAAACACCTCCTCAAGATCACCAGTATAGCGCCAAACACCCCTTTTGGCGATGTGTACAATAAAAGGCCGACGCGCCCAATTTCGGACAGGTGGCGGCCGCCGATGGGCCTTCGTAGGGGCCGCCTTCAGGTGGGCCGCGCACTGGCGTTTGCCCCTACGACTTCACCCCGGAAACGATTCGCCGGAAAATTATTGTTAACCGCTACCCCCCACTCCCCCCTTTTTCGTATGTATGGGAAATACAGGGGTTAGGAGGTACCCCTCGCGTATGTATGGGAAACAAAGGACTTAACTGTATACTCACTTTATAATCGTTCACTGAAAACAAACGACTTAACTGAATCATCGAAAAAACCCCTCACATGTATGGCAACTGCAAGACCTAAAAGTCCGTACTTTGATGCTGTTACGGAAAGGCTCTAAATCAAAGGATTTCGAGGTTCCGGCAGGGTTGGCGAGTTCCATTTCGGAACGTGATTCGAAAAACTTCGGCCAAGTCTGCAATACAGTGTACCAAAGAGTTAAATATCTGTCAATGGGAAATTGAACTTCCTGCGGTGGATTTCCCGTGGAGAGTGATTCGAATTGAGGATTGAGGTCGTCACACCCTTTGCGTGTCGCGAAAGGTGGCCTACACGGGCCGTACGGAGTGAGGTATTAGACTTCTGCCAACTAGAATTAGGGGTATCACTTCCGACGCCCAACAGAGTTCTATATCGAGATTTACGTGTTATGGCTGTTTATGTTCAACTGGAAGCACAACAGATATGCCCAGAACCGAGCATACGATCAACGATGCGCTTGCCGATCTTCTGCGCAGCACCCGCCGCGCTTGGCGTGACGCTCAAGTGGTCACGTCAGAGGAAACAGGTCAGCTAAAAGACACCAGTGGACGTCCGGACATACTTGTCGTTGAGCCCAATGTCTGTCCCGTAGTGATCGAGACGGAAGTATTCCCGGCAGTGACTGTAGAAGCTGAGGCGTTGTCGCGGCTCGGCGTCCAAATGCGGACCACGGGTCGGAAAATATTGTCTGCCATAGCGGTGAGGTTACCGGAACGGCTGCGAAAGAAGTATGGCGGTGCCCTCCAAAAGGATTTGGCATCGGCTTTCGATCTGGAAATGGCGCTCTACACGGGGAGCAGCCCATCAGGCGCAACCAGATGGCCAACCTCGGGCTGGATGATCGGCACAGTCGCCGATCTCTCGGCGCTCACGCAAGCGGCATCAGTTCCTCCAGATGTCATCGACGAAGCTGTGAGGAATTTGGTAGGAGGCGTCGGCGAGGCAGCGGGGATATTGACAGAGATCGACAAGGGAAACCCCGAAGCCGTTCAACAGATCGCCAAGGAACTGTTCCAGGAAGACGGCGAACAAACTCGCCGGATGGCGGCAACGATCTTGGCCAACGCATTCGTGTTCCACGAGAACTTGGCTGGAAGGCTTCCGCAGGTAAGCTCGATAGACGAGCTTCGGGGCAAGAAGAAATTCAACAAGACGTCTGTGCTCGATGAGTGGGGAAAGATTCTCAAGATTAACTACTGGCCGATTTTCGACATTGCCCGCCGCATCCTTGAGCACATTCCGATCGCTGAGAGTAAGTTGCTCATCGAGCGCCTCGCCGAAACCGCGGACAGACTCCTCGAGAACCAACTGATGCGGTCGCACGATCTGACGGGAGCCGTTTTCCAGAGAATGATTGTCGATCGTAAGTTCTTGGCTGCTTACTACACCACCCCTGCTTCCGCCGCGCTGTTGATCGGCCTGGCCCTCGAGCCTGCGAGGACGCCGGCGAACTCATCTTGGGCTAACTGTGACAACGTAATGGCTCTACGGGTCGCCGACTTCGCATGTGGCACTGGCACGCTACTTACCACAGCCTACCAGCGAATCGGTCAACTGCACGAACTTGCAGGGGGGGATTCCGAAACTATTCATGCCGAGATGATGGCGAAGGCGATCATTGGCTGCGATGTGCTTCCGGCCGCTACGCACCTGACTGCTTCGATGCTTTCTGGAGCCCATCCCAGCATCACCTATGACCGCAGCAATATTTTGACCGTCGCGTACGGGAAGATGCCTCACGGTAACATTGCACTCGGGTCGATCGATCTGCTCGACGACCAGAAGAACATCGAAGTTCTTGCGATCACAGCAAAAGCTGTCAGCGGTATGGGTGAGAAAGAGATGGAAACGTGGTCGTCTTTGCCGCATGCGTCGTTCGATCTTATTGTGATGAACCCGCCATTTGTGCGACCAACTGGACACGAGGGGCAAAAGATTGGCATTCCCGTCCCGATGTTCGCTGCATTTAATTCAACCGAGGAAGAGCAGCGATTGATGTCGAAGGCGATGAAGCGCTTGACGGCCGGCACGGCATATCACGGAAACGCGGGCGAAGCATCGGCATTCTTAGTGATAGCCAATCGCAAGCTGAAAGAAGGCGGCGTGTTGGCATTGGTCATGCCGCTCAGCCTGATGCCGGGCGATGCATGGGAGGCCTGCCGTCAGCTTCTTGGGAAACACTACGGCGGATTGATTTTTGTATCGATTGCCGGGCGCAACGACGAAGAGATGTCGTTCTCCGCCGACACGGGCATGGGGGAATGCCTTGTCATCGGACGAAAAGACAAAGCGGGAAGTACGAGGGCGGGATTCGTCGTCCTCAAAGAACGCCCCTCGTCCACCCTGCTAGGAGCTTCCATTGCAAGGCAGATACGATGGCTGATTAAGCAGGGGGGACTGCGAAAGCTTGAAGACGGCCCAGTAGGAGGCACGCCTCTTACGTTTGGCGAAGAAGTGGTCGGTCAGGCGATGGATGCTCCGTTGCCGCCATCCGGTGGCCTGAATTTGGCACGAATCGCCGATCTATCGTTAGCACAAGCTGCACATCAGGTCGCAAACGGAAACATCTGGCTTCCTTCGATGAACAAGACAGAGGCCATCAAGATTCCGCTGACTACAGTCGGTGCAATCGGAACAATTGGGCCGTACCACGCGGACATCAACGGCGACAACACCAAGTCGGACGGAACGACGTCGATAAGAGGCCCATTCAATACAGGCCCTATTCCACCGAACACAGTGTCGACATATCCTGTTCTCTGGTCTCACGACGCTGAAAGAGAAGGAACGCTCTGTTTTGATGGCGACATGCAAGCTCAGACTAAGTCGACTGTGGATGAGGACGAGCGAGAAGCTGTCGATCTGAAGGCTGCTGCCGTTTGGGCCTCGGCTTCACATTGCCACTTCAATCAGAATTTTCGATTCAACAGCCAGCCGACTGCGATGCAGTTCACGCCCCGCAGGACAATTGGCGGTCGTGCATGGACTTCTATTCAGCTTGCTACGGAAGATCAGGAAAAGGCTCTCGTGTTGTGGGGTAACACTTCGTTGGGGCTGTTGGTGCATTGGTGGATCGCAAACAAGCAACAGGCAGGCAGAGGCAACGTCACTCCGAACGTCCTGGAGCATCTTCCGATCTGGGATGTGACGGCACTGAAGCCGGATCAGCTTAAGAAAGCTGCGAAGGTTTTTGATGAAGTATGCCGGAAGCAGCTTTTGCCTATCCACGAAATCGACATAGACCCGACGCGCAAAGAATTGGACGAACGCTTCGCTCGCGAAGTCTTGGGCTTGAGCGAATCAATCACTCAATCCGGCGGCCCACTTGAACTTTTGCGCATGAAACTGGCACAAGAGCCGTCGATTCGCGGGAACAAATAGACCACAGAAAGAGGTTGGTGCGTGAAAGAAGAGTCAATCGAGCCCGGCTCACCCGGATGGCTCGCAAAGCTAGTGGATGATGCGCTGGGCACTCCAATGTTTACCGTCAAATGTCTGCTTGACGACGGTTGGCGCTGTGGGGACATCGGAGTGTTCTACATACGCTACGCCTACGACAAGCAATTCCGAGAGCTTCTCCAGTTTTGCGATGCGCACAAGCTCCGGTTTGAGATTCTTTGTAAGGACAGTGCCAACACACTCAGGCTAGTCGTGTGTCAGGCGACAGACTACGAGAAGCTCTTGCAGACCGGGCAACTTTCAGATCTTCCACCCAACCGTTTTTAGCACAGAAGGCATTTCGCTGGAGGCTGCCGGAAGCGCACGGTTTGGGGGTCGAGCAGGTCCCAGACCGGGCCCTGAAGAACCAACGACTGCCGCCTACAAAACCTCTACAAGAGCACAATCCAATGCGAAACTAAATCAAGAGCTGCCGCCCTTGAAGGGCGGCTCTACAAGGTCCAATGCGAAGCGGACGGTTTGAGGATCGAGCAGGTCTCAGCCGCTCTTCGGTCAGGGCGCGATCAATTAGAACCCGCGAAAAGGCTGCAGGCTGGTTAGGCAAGAGAACTTGTCTCCGAAGAAAGCGGAGTTTAACGCATTCGGGACAGAAGGATGGGAAATTCATTTTGGGGAAGCCAAACCAAAGGCTGCCGCCCTACAAAACCTCTACAAACTGCCGCCCTGAAGGGCGGCTCTACAAAATCTCTACGAGCGCGATCAATCAGAACCCGTGAAAAGGCTTCTGGCTGGTTGGGCAAGAGAACTTGTCTCCGAAGAGAAGGGAGTTTAGCGCATTCGGTGGACGAAATTGGGAATTTCGTTTTGGGGAGGGGAGGGTGCCCGGGCGCTGAAGGGTCGGGAGCCAAACCAAAACCAAAGGCTGCCGCTGCAAAATCTCTACAAGAGAGCTGCTACAAAACCTCTACAAGGCCAAACCAAACGCTGCTACAAAACCTCTGCAAGAGCACAATCCAATGCGAAACTAAATCAAGAGCTGCCGCCCTGAAGGGCGGCTCTACCAAAACCGAACCAAAGACTGCCAACTACAAAGTCTCTACAAGAGTTTCTTTTTCCAGGGTGGAATCCAGGGTTTGGCGGCGGGATTGTGGAGATGTTTCACGTTTAGGAATGAAGTTGAGTATGGATAGTCGCCTGGATTCGCGCATAAGCCTTTGCGCACGGGATTCATCCAGATGTAAAGGGCGATATCTTCGACGGCGCCGGCACTGCGCAAAATGTGATCGTAAAACTTGTATTGCCAGAGTTGTTTTCCAGTCCGCTCGTGGAATTCGTAGGCGGTATGTTGTTTGAAAGAATTTACAAAGTGCAAAAGGTTGCTGATGTCGGATGCGCCTCCGGCAAGAATATGAAGATGATCAGGCATGGCGCAGGAAGCGTGGACAATGAATGCGTACTCGGCAGCTGATGATTGAAGGTGGCTCAGGATCAGGGCGGCATTTTCTTTTTCAGCAAGAAGTGTGGCGCGTTTGTGGCAGCAGATCGTTACGAAATAATCGCGCTTTCCGATGTAGTTGGGCGCGTGGAGGCGGATATTTTTTCGTTTGAAGTTGGTTGGCATTTGTATGTGTCGCGCCGGGCTTAAACCCGGTATAGCAGTGGCCCGTCCGCGATGCAAGAGCAGGGGTGGTTTGTGTAGAGCCGACCCTTGAGGGCGGCAGGGGGAGTGCCGGAACAAGAAAGATGCCGCCCCGAGGGGCGGTATTGCAAAATCCAGAGCCAAGAATGCCGCCCCGAGGGGCGCTATTGCAAAAATCAAGAGCCAAGAATGCCGCCCCGAGGGGCGCTATTGCAAAAATCAAGAGCCAAGAATGCCGCCCCGAGGGGCGGCGCTACAAGGGCACCTTGTCTCGCATCAATTTTGGTGATATATCTTGTTTTTACGCTGGAGCGGCACTACGGAGCGCTGCACGCTATCATGCGCTGCGTTTCGCGGACCGGGGCTCCAGTAGACCCAAGGGGAGAGATCGAATGGCCTACGTAATCGCTGAACCGTGTGTGGGAACCAAAGATACCGCCTGCGTGGACGTCTGCCCGGTGGATTGCATTCACCCGCGCAAGGACGAGCCCGCTTACGCCACGGAAACCATGCTTTATATTCATCCAACCGAATGCATTGATTGCGGCGCCTGCGTGCCGGTTTGCCCGGTGACAGCTATCTTCGCGCTTGAGGATTTGCCGGAGAAGTGGGCGAGCTTCACCGCGACCAACTCGGATTGGTACGCCAATAAGGCGTAAGAGCGAACGAAACGCATTTATTGACGTTTTTTGCAAAGACGAAGACTGACGCGGCGAGGGAATCTTTCCTTCGCCGCTTTTGTTTTTTGGGGCAGGAAACACAGGATTCAAAATCCAATTCAAAAACCGCAGAGCTTAAGCTCTGCGCTACAGAAACCAACACCAACTAAACCGCGCGGAAGGCGATAACGGCGTTGAGTCCGCCGAAGGCGAACGAATTGGAGAGAGCGGCTTCGACGCGCGCGGGGCGAGCGACGTTGGGAATGTAATCGAGGTCGCAGAGCGGATCGGCTTCGGTAAAATTGGCGGTCGGCGGCAGAATTCCTTCGCGCATCGCGAGCAGTGTAGCTACTGCTTCAATGGCTCCGGCAGCGCCAAGCGCGTGGCCGTGCATCGACTTGGTTGAACTGACGGCGAGCCGGTCCGCCCATGCGCCAAAGACTTCACGGATGGCGCGCGTTTCGGCGGGATCGTTTCCCGGCGTGCCTGTGCCGTGAGCGTTGATGTAGCCGATCTGCTCGGGCTGCAAGCCCGCGTCGGCGAGCGCGGCGCGAATTGCCCGGACAGGACCTTCCACGGTCGGCTGCGTGATGTGTTTCGCGTCGGCGGACATTCCCGCGCCCGCAAGCTCGGCGTAAATGTGGGCGCCGCGCGCGCGGGCCGCCTCGAGCGGCTCGAGCACGAGCATTCCGGCGCCTTCGCCCAGGATGATTCCGCGGCGATCCTTGCAAAACGGCCGGCAGGTGTCCGGCGCTACAACGCGCATTGCTTCCCAAGCCTTCAGTATTCCGTAGCTGAGCGGCGCTTCACTTCCGCCGGCGAATGCGATATCCGCCGCGCCGCTGCGCAGAAGTTGCAGGGCGAGTCCGATCGCGTGATTGGAAGACGAGCATGCGGTTGAAACGGTGAACGCCGGGCCAGTGAAGCCAAACTCCATCGAGATGTGGCTGGCGCCGGCATTGGCCATGGTGCGCGGAATCGTAAGCGGATGCACGCGATCCCGCCCGCGCAGGTAAACGTCGGCGAATCCTTTGTCTTCGGTGGATTGGCCACCCGTACCGGAGCCTGTGACGATGGCTGTGCGCTGGCGCAGCTCATCCGTCCAGGTGATTCCTGAGTCGCGCGCAGCCTCTCGCGCGGCAATCACTGCGAACTGCGCGAAGCGATCCATGTGGTCGAGAGAGGTGGGAGTAAAATGGGCTGAGGGATCGTAATTGCGAACCGCGGCGCCATTGTGAAAGCGCAATGGCGCGAGTTCGGCATCCTCGAACGGGCCAATCGCAGGGCGGCCTGCGCGGAGTGATTCCCAGGTTTCCGCCGCGTTTAAGCCCAACGCGCAGATGGTTCCCAGGCCCGTAATGGCGATTCGGCGTTGCGACATTACTCAGTTGGCGGATGCCGGTCCGGCAGGAGTCACCGGCGCGGCAGGGGTGGCCGGCTCTGTGGGCTTGGACGACCCCGCGGCCTGGAGAGTGCGGACACCTTCGATGATCTCGTGAACATAACGAATGGAACGGGCGCTTTCATCCGGAATTGAAATCTGAAAAGCGGTTTCGAGTTCAAATAGCATGGAAATGGTGTCGAGCGAATCGAACCCCAGCTCGGCGAGCGAACTCTCCGGTTTAATTTGTTCCCGGGGAATATGTTTCACGGAGGCCAGCGTGGTGATGACCTTCTCCGTCAAATCGTCCGGCAATTCTGTGTCCATAGCGAAAAGCCCCTTCCGGCCAGGCGGTTCGGAGAACCAGTGTACATCGGGAGAGGAAAAGGGAGAAGCCGGAAGGTGAATTCACAACGCAACCTTGGTCTATGCTGAGGAATCGAACCAGAAGCGAATACAGATAAAAGGAGCTAAAGTTTGAGGTTGAGCCGGCTGGGCATTGTCACCATACTGGCGGTGATTCTTTCGATCGCGGTTGGTGGCGAAAAAAAGCCAATGGATGATGGGCAATCGCGATTGACGGTACATGTTGAAAAATCGGGAGCTTTCTCAGGTTTTGGTCATGCGCATGAAGTATCCGCGTCAATTGTGCGGGGAGAAGTAGAAACCTCGAAACCTTCCTCGGTATGGTTTGACGTCAACGCCCGCGACATGAGAGTGGTTGATCCCGGCGAATCAGACGACACCAAATCCAAAGTGCAGGAAGCAATGCTGGGACCTGGCGTGCTGGACGTTGCAAAATATCCACAAATACATTTCGCTTCCGACAGTGTCGAGGTGATTGGTGATGCTCATTGGCGAATTCATGGCCGCCTGACGCTTCACGGACAGACACACCCAATCGTACTTGAAACAACTCTGGAAAAAGGGCACTATCGAGGTACCGCTACTATTCAACAGACCAACTTTGGGATCACGCCCATACGAGTCGCCGGCGGTACCATCAAAGTTAAAGACGAGGTTCAGATCGAATATGACGTTGTGCTCGCCGGGCAGTGAGCCGCAGGCCGCCGCCTCCCCTCGGGCAGTCGGGAGGCGCAGGAATGTCCTCGAAAGTTATCAGTAATCCTACAGAAGCATCCTCATCAAAGAGAGCCCAGACCTCTTGGGACACGGTTCCCGCGGGGACACCGATCTCCATCACCGCGACGGCTACGGCGCTACCTGAGTACATTGTTACGCTAGAGGATGTGAAGTCATACCTCTATAAGGTTTTCCCGCTCAGCGAATCGCGTATTTCGATGATGCTGGAAGTGATCCAGAATGCGAAAGTAGACCGCCGATACTTTATTTTTCCGCCGGAGTATGCGATCGAACCGCGGCCACTTGAACAAACCAGCAAAGAATATCAGGAGCATTCTGTCATTCTTGGCCGGCGCGTCGCCGAGCAATGTTTGAAGAATGCGGGGCTCGCGGCGGCGGAAGTAGATCTGCTGATAACCGTATCCTGCACGGGCGTGATTATTCCTTCGCTCGACGCGTTCTTGATAAATGATATGGGATTTAGATCTGACGTGCGCAGGCTTCCCATCACGGAATTGGGATGCGCGGGCGGCGCTGCTGCTCTCGGAAGGGCGTGGGATTTCCTGAAGGGCGTATCGGAAGGAAACGTTCTCATCGTATCGGTTGAGCTGCCCAGCCTCACGTTTCAGCGCCGCGACATGTCTCCGGCAAATCTGATTTCCAGCGTTCTGTTTGGCGACGGCGCGGCAGCAGCCGTGATATCGCGGGGGAATTCCAGCGGCACATCGGTGGCAGCTAATGGGAATGAAGCCCACTCCGGATCGAAGAGCGGCCGTGCGAGCCGCCCAATCATCTTGGGGACACGCAGCCACCTTTTTCCGAACACGATTGACGCTATGGGTTTCGATTTGAAAGAGGGCGGCCTTCATATCGTACTGTCCAAAGACGTGCCGCAACTCATACGCGACAGGATTGGCGCGCTGGTGGAAGGTTTTCTTTCCAGCTACGGTTTGCGCCAGGACGATATGGCCGCGTTCGTTCTTCACCCTGGCGGGCAGAAATTGCTGCATTTCATTGAAGAGGAGTTGGGTTTGCCGCGCGCCATGACGCAGTTTTCGTGGGACGTTTTGCGCGATTACGGAAATCTTTCCAGCGCCTCCGTGCTCTTCGTCTTGCAGGAGTGGATGACGAAGGCCGAGATGTCTGCCGGAGACTATGGCTTGCTTGCGGCCTTCGGGCCCGGCTTCAGCGCGGAGATGATGTTGCTCCAGTGGACGTAAGCCGCATCGCATACCTTGTTTTGCTCGCCATGTTCGCCGTGGGCCGCCTCGCGGAATTGGCGCTTTCGCGCAGGAATCAACGCGCGCTTCAGGCGCAGGGCGCGTCCCGCGTCACCGAGCCGCGTTTCCCTTGGATGGTGATATTGCATGTTGGTGTCCTTGCCGCGGCGGGCGCGGAAGTAATTTTGCTGCACCGGCCGCTGATTCCCGCGCTGGCGATCCCGATGGCCGCTTTGTTCTTGCTTTCAAATGCGCTGCGTTGGTGGGTGATTCGCACGCTGAAATCGCACTGGAATGTTCAAGTAATGGATTCGGCCCGGCTGGGAGTGGTGAGCAGCGGACCTTATCGTTGGGTCCGGCATCCTAATTACGTGGCAGTTTTTGTTGAGCTAATCTCCCTTCCATTAATTTACAGTGCGTGGATCACCGCGCTTTTTGCGGCCGCGGGGAATGCCTGGGTGTTACATAACCGCCTGGCCGTCGAGGACCGCGTGCTGCTCGCCAACCCAGATTATCGAGCGGCAATGGGCGGAAAACCGAGATTCGTACCGAAGTTCTATTAGCCCGAATTTCCGCCTTCCAACCCACTTGTGAACCGCAACACACAACCAAGCAATCTGATGCGACATCATATGGGCAAATCATTCTGTTATTAAGCGTTCAGTCTTCAGTGGCGGGAAAATCCAGGAAGCGGGGTTTGATGTCACGCGTGTTGATCGTCGGTGGCGGTGTAGGCGGGGCATCCCTTGCCATTCTACTTGGCCGGCTTGGGGTTGAAGTCGAGCTTTTTGAGCGCGGTACATTCCCCCGTGAAAAAGCATGTGGCGAAGGACTGATGCCCGCCGGCGTGGCTACGCTCGAACGCATGGGATTGGCATCAACGGTCGGAGGCGCGCCTTTTTATGGCGTGAGGTATAGCTTTCCCACTTTTAGGATCGAAGGTCGTTTTCCCTCGCAAAATGGCCGGCGCATGGAGGGGCGTGGTCAGCGCCGCCTAATGCTGGATGGCACGCTGTTCGCCGCCGCGGCCGCTACGCCCGGTGTTTCGGCGCACACGAGCGCCATGGTGGATGCGCCACTCATTGAGCATGGGCGCGTCACCGGGCTGATCGTGGACGGGACTGTGCATCGCGGCGATTTGGTGGTTGCCGCCGATGGGCTGCAATCGCCGATGCGCAAAGCTCTTGGGCTGGATTTGCCGCCGCGCCGCCGCCGTTTCGGCTTGCGGATGCATTTCCGCGTGAATCACGGTTGCGAACAACCGCCATGGGTGGATGTTTTTCCACGCCGCGGCTACGAGCTTTATGTGACGCCATTGCCGGAACGTGAGGTTTTGGTCGCCGCGCTTGTGGAACCTGGAGCTTTGAATGGTCCCGCCGAGCGTGAATTTACATGTTGGCTGAAAGCGGAGCCGGAGCTTTCGGACCGACTGGAAGGCGCCGAACAGATTTCCGCTCTTGCGGGACGTTCGCCGCTGGAAGCGCGGGCGCGCAGTGGAGTGATTCCCGGCGCCATTCTGCTGGGAGACGCCGCGGGATTCATGGATCCGATCACCGCATCAGGAATGGCGCATGCGCTCGTGACCGCGGAATTGTTGAGCAAATATGTCGCGCAGGAACGTATTCCGCAGGACGCATGGATGTGGGAGTTCGAGCGCGAGCGCCGCGCAATAATGCGCGACAACGAAATTCTAACTTCCGCGTCATTGTGGTTGACGCGCCATCCGCGTATTGCCGCAGGCGCGTTTCAAGCCTTGCGCGTTGTGCCGCAGCTTTTCTCCCACCTGATCAGTGTTTCGGGTGGCACCCGGCGATTGTGGGGAGCGTTGCCGGCATCCTGAAGAGGCATATTTTCAGCGGCCAGTTTCTTGACGTTGTGTCTTCAATTCCTAGCGAGAGCGCGCCGTCGGGGCAATTCGTGGCAGGGCAGGCCAGTGAGTTATGTTTTCTTGGTCGAGCACCGTGAGCCATCGGCGCACGGCGGCGCGCAATTGATCGATCTGCAAGCCACGGTGCTTTGCGGGAAAGGCATCAAGCTTTTCGAGGCCCGCACGCAAGAGTGATTTGGTCCCCCGAAAATTTTCCCTCGAATGATGGTGGAACGCGGCCGTTACCTGGATGAGTCCTTGGAGGAAAGTTTTCTCGGGTGGCGGCGTATGAAGCCAGATTTCCTCCCATGCTTCGTGAGCTTCGAAAAAATAGCGGGTGTTAAAGAGAGTGACGCCGTGCGCAAAAAGGTCCGCATGAGCATGCGCTGGCGCGCCCTCGGATATTGTGGGGGATGTCACGGGGGATATCGCAAGGTGTTTCGCTTTGCGATTGGTTCCCGAACGCGTTGATTTGGTTTTCGCGCGCAAGACCAGCATAATAACAAAGCCCGGCGCCCCGGGCCGAGCAGAGTTCCGGTCCAGCACTCGGGCATGTCTGGAGAACCTGCTAGAGCTTAGATTGCGGTCCACGGCAACGTCTCCCGCTTGTGGAGTCCCAGCGTGAAAAAAGTCCACCTCGTACTTCTCATCCACGCCCACCAGCCGGTAGGCAATTTCGACGTTGTGCTGGAAAAAATCTACCAGCAATCCTATTTACCGTTTCTCGAGCATCTGGCGAGGCATCCTTCGGTGAGGATTGGGTTGCACTATACCGGCCCGCTATTGGAATGGCTTGAAGCGCGGCATCCGGAATTTCTTTCGCAATTGGCCGGACTCGTAGCACGCGGGCAGGCGGAAATGGTCGGCGGCGGCTTCTACGAGCCGATCTTGGTTTCGATTCCGCAGCGCGATCAGATGGCTCAACTTCGGCTGATGCGCGAACATCTGCTGCGGAAATTCGGGCGCGCGCCAGCCGGCGCATGGCTCGCCGAGCGTGTGTGGGAACCGAATCTGCCAAGCGTGCTGGGGGCTGCAAAAGTTGAATACACACTGCTCGACGACGCGCACTTCCAGGCCGCGGGAATTGAGCTCGAGGATATGTTCGGTTACTACATCGCCGAAGACCGCGGTGCAACGGTAAAAGTCATACCAGGATTAAAGTCACTGCGCTACCTGGTGCCATTTCGCGAAGTGCAAGAAATTATTGAATTGTTACGCGGCATCGCCGAGCGCCATCCCGGCGGGATGGCCGCCATGGGAGACGACTGCGAGAAGTTCGGCGCGTGGCCGGGAACTCACGACCATTGCTATCGCAATGGATGGCTCGAGCGATTTTTTACGGCGCTGGAAGCCAGTCGAGAGTGGCTCATCACCACACCGCCGGGCGAGTATCTGGCCGAACATGCGCCGCTCGGACGCGCCGCGCTTCCCGCGGCTTCCTACACGGAGCTGATGGAATGGGTGTTGCCAATGCCCGCGCGGCGGCAGCTTGCGGCGATCGAGCAGGAATTTGCCGGCCGCCCGGATGTGCTGCGATTTCTTCGCGGCGGAATCTGGCGCGGATTCCTTTGCAAATATCCGGAAGTGAATCTGCTGCATAAAAAAATGCTGCGCATCTCAAGGAAGCTCAGCGGAGTGCGGCTGCGCGATGCAGGCCCGGCGCCGGCGCGGAAGATTGCCGAGGCGCGAACGCATCTGTTGCGCGCGCAGTGCAATGACGCATATTGGCATGGCGTCTTTGGCGGATTGTATGCGCCACACCTGCGCACGGAATTGTGGCGGGAGTTGATCCGCGCTGAATCTCTGCTGGAATCGCTGGTCCCGCGCCGTGGCGTGAAAGTGCGCAGCGAGCGCTTTGATTTCGACGCGGACGGTGCGGAGGAGGTCTATCTCACCGCGCCAAAATTTGCCGCCTTGATCAAGCCAGGCGATGGCGCGACAGTTGCCGCGCTCGATTTCCGCCCAACGGCTGTCGCGCTCATCAATTCCCTGCAGCGCCGCCCGGAACCATACCACGCGCGTTTAGCTGAAGCCGCGGACAGCAAAAGCCGCGGCATTGCTTCAATCCATGACCAGGTGCGCGTGAAGGAGCCGGGCCTCGATCAGCGTTTGCGTTACGACCGCTGGGCGCGCCACGCGTTCCGGCTGCTGCTGTTTCCGTGTGGCAAAACCAGAATTGATTACGATGCCGTGCGGCTGGAAGAGAGCGCCACGTTTGCCGGCGGCGCCTATCGCGTAAAAGAGTCCGCGGGCGGGAGAATTGTTTTTGATCTGGATGCTCCGCTGGATATAAGAGGAGCCGCGCCTTCGTCGAGTTTAAGCGTGGTGAAGGAGCTTCAAATCATATCCACCGAAAATGGCTGCCAACTCCGTTGCGGCGTGCGTGCGCGTATGCAAGAAACTTCGGCAGCTTCTGTCTTGAAATTTCAAGCTGGTTTGGAAATCGTGCTCAATCTTCTTGCTCCGAATGAGCCGGATCGCTATTTTGAAATGAGCGGCAAGCCTAACCGCCAGCGGCGCCCACTGGGATGGGGTGGCGAAGCCACGGGACCAGCGCTGCAGGCCGTGGACGAATGGCAGAATGTGGCTGTCGGCATCGACGCGCCCGGGGTGCCCGGCTTTTGGATCGCTCCCATCGAAACGGTATCCGAATCGGAAGAAGGATTCGAGCGTGTTTATCAGGGTTCGCAGATCCTCGCCGTATGGCCCGTGGAACTAAGACCTGGCGCGGAATGGGCAGCTGAGTTGACGCTGAACGTAAGCAAGGCGCATTCTTGATGGTTGCTCGTGTCGGATATCTGTGCAAATCGAACTTCAGAGTGGAAATCGAACACCGGAGTGTGGACAGAATCATGCCGCTGAACGAAGAACTGCTGCGGATTCTAGCTTGCCCTGTTTGCCTCACGCCTGTCCGCGCACTGGCGGATGAGCAGGGCCTGGAATGCTCCAAATGTGGACGCGTCTATCCTATCCGTGACGGTTTTCCGGTAATGTTGCCTGAGGAAGCCACGCCTGCTACGAAAGCTCCGCAAAACTAAAAATTTGGCGCGAAGCTGAGCGATTTGTCCTTCGTCTCAACCCAGAGGCGAACTTCTTTAGTCTGGCCGCTCTTCTCAACGTCATTACTGTCGGGGAAAGGTTGATAGGGGCTCAGCTCGACAACAACGATGACGCCGCTGCCGGCTTTTGGCGGTGAACTGGCGCTTTCAATGCGGTAGCTCTTTATGGGACCGTAGTAACCGGTAGGACCCCAATCTTCCATGAAATCCTTCATGTCGTAGTGTGCCGGGTCTGCCTTCCAAAGTTGATACGCGGCCTGAGGATTGCCCGCGGTGAGGGTCGAGAAAAAGTGCCTGGCAACGTTCCGCTCAGGAACGTGGAGATAGCCAAACCACAGATACCATCCGCCTCCAACAAGGATGATAACGGCCGCCACGGCCATCAGGACGTAACGCCGCATCCGCGAACGCGGATCTTCGCTCGTGCCGTCGAGGAGTCCACCCATATACTCCCTCAATTCCTCTCCTTCAGAGCTGCCTCTGGAAAAGCGCGATGCAAAGGCTCGTGAATACCAGCGAGAAAAGTAACAGAATTCCAACGTCGCTGTAAATGCCGTTGAAGCCGGTATTCTTCAACAACAGATTTTTCAGCGCATGCACGGCATACGTGAAAGGATCAACAATGGAAATAGCCCGTAGCCACGGTGGGAAACCCTCGGTCGGATAGATCGCGCCGGAAGGGAAATACAGCAGCGTATTGAGCACGCCGAAGATGGCGCGCGGCACCAGTGGATCGTTCACGCGCACCATCAGCAGGAACATCATGCTGATCATGGCGAAAGCGGTGCAAGTCAGCACGATGATCAGGTACACAATCCGGACAGGATCCCATAGGCGCTCGATTCCCGCGATCAATCCGCCAATCATCGTGATTGTCAATCCAGCCATCACGCCTTTGAGCGCCCCCGCGCTGATGAGGCCGAGGATTAAGTCCGACTTGCCGATGGGCGTCGCCAGATAGCCTTCGTGGAGTCCGCGCGCTTTATCGTCAATGAAGACGATGCCACCGCCGATCATCGCCACGACAAAAATGGAAAGCGAAACCGAACCCGCCAGAAGGTACTTGATGTAATCGATGTAGGGATAAACCTCCACGGGTTCGATGGTGATGTATGACGGCAAGCGCTCGCCGGTAGCCAAACCCTTCGGCATGGTCTGTCCGGGCTGTAGCGGCGCGATGGTGGGACCATTGAGGTCGGTCTGAATCCCTTGTATGCGGTCGATCACGCCGCTCGCCACGAAACGGTCGGTGTTGTCTTCGATGAATGCGATGCGCGGCCGGTCGGCGCGCAGTGTGCGCGCGGAAAAATCGGGCGGAATATAAACGATGGCCTTGATGAATCCGGCGCGCAGGTCGGTCATGGCGTCGGAAAGGTGAGTGTACTCGGTGAGGTGAAAAGTCTTGGGGCCCGTGGCAACGGCATTCAAGTCCGCACGAACCAGGCGGGCCTCGCCGCCGTGGTCGTTGTCAACGAGAGCGATGCTGACGTTCTTGATTTCTCCGCCAAAGGCGTAACCAAGCACGATGAGCTGCACCAGCGGGAGGACCATGGAAGCCACCATGAGCGCGGGGCTGCGGAAAAACTTCTTCATGTCGCGTTCAATGATGGCGTAAATCCTGTAAGGCCTCATGTGCGCTGCCTCGGTTGAGTCAAGCTAGTTTCCGCCGTCCAATCCATAAAACGCCGTGCGAGCCTCATTTGTAAAGATGGCTGATGTCCAGTTTCGCGCCGCTCGCAACTTCATCGCGAAGCTGCCGGCCGGTGTAATGCAAGAAAACATCATCAAGCGTTGTGCCTTGCACGGTCACGCGGCGGACGGTGACTTTCCGGCCGCGCGCCAGATCCATGAGCGCGCCGACCAGGCCGGGCCCGTCGTGCGAGCTGATGTGCACGAGGCCGTTCTGTTCCTTCACATCAATCACGGCGGGCAGCTGGCGGAGTTCTTCGAGCCAGCCCTCCGGCGGGTTCGAGAATTCGGCCTCGACAACGTCGGTGCCCGGCACGGAATCTTTTAACCGCGCAGGTGAATCGAGCGCGGCGAGCTTTCCGTGATCCACAATCGCAATGCGTTCGCACAGACGATCCGCTTCGTCCATATAATGTGTCGTCAGCAGGATCGTGAGACGGTTTTCCCCCTGCAAGCGGCGAATCATTTCCCAAACATTCGTGCGCGAAACCGGATCAAGGCCCGTCGTGGGCTCATCCAAGAACAAAATCTTCGGTGAATGCACCAGACCGCGGGCAATTTCCAGCCTGCGCCGCATGCCTCCTGAGAAGTTGCGCACCAGTACGTCGGCGAATTTTTCAAGATCCACGGATGCCAGCAGGCGATTAATCAGATTATTCCGTTCGTATGCCTCCACGCCATAAATTTTGGCGTGGAACATCATGTTTTCCCGGGCAGTCAGCTCGGGGTCTGAAGTAAGAGCCTGCGGGATTACGCCGATGGTATTGCGTACGGCCGTGGCGTCCTGAATGATGTCATATCCACCGACGCGCGCTGTGCCTGCGCTCGGCGGCGTGAGCGTGGTGAGCATACGGATCAGCGTCGTCTTGCCTGCGCCATTCGGGCCCAATAATCCAAACACTTCTCCCGCTTGCACCTTGAAGCTGATGTTATCCACGGCGACGAAATCGCCGAAACGCTTCGTCAGTCCATTCACTTCAATGGCATCCGTCTTCGTATTTTCTGTGGCGGGCATTTGTGAGGCTACGCGTTCGTTACAAGTGAAGTCCGTGATGCTCGCTTGGCGGCGTTGGCAGCAGGACGTAGGCCGTCATGCCCGCAAATAGTTTGCGGTCCGGGTTCGGTATGGAAATTTTGATCTCGAATGTCTTGATGTCCCGCTTCGTGCGGCTGACGTCGCGCTGCGTGGCAAAATCATTCTCCACGCCCTTGAAAAAAACGGTGCCCTCCACTTCGTCACCCGATTGAAACTGCACCGTCAGTTTTTGCCCAAAGGTGATCTGATCCACGTAGCTTTCCTCGACGGCGGCCTGCACCCACAGATGATCCACGTCCAAGATGGTGACGATGGGAGCGCCGGCCTGCACGACTTCGCCCTGCCGCGCGATGCGTACGGAAACGATTCCGCTCAGGGGCGCGAATATCTTTGTGTAACCGAGTTGCGTTTGCGCCTGATTTTTCAGCGCGGACGCTTGCTCAATCTGCGCGCGCGCGGCGGCCATGTCGGATTCCTGCACGGACACCTGCTGGCGGTTGGCCTGCGCGACGCTTACCTGCGCTTCCGCGGCATGCACCTGATCTTCCAGGGCTTTCACATTGTCCTGCGCAACTTGATATGCGGAAAAAGCATTGTCGCGGTCTTGCGCGGCAACGTCGCCCTTGTCAAATAATCCCTGTTCGCGCTTATAGGTTATTTCATCCAGCGATAGGGTGGATTGCGCCTGGGCAAGCTGCGCGCGGGTGACGGTTACATTCGCCTCTGCTTGACGGAGAGCCGCGGCTGTTTGGGCGTCATCCAGAGACCGCGTATTGGTTGACTGGTTGAGCCGCGCCTCGAGCGTGCGCGTGTTATCGGCCGCGGCGTCCCGCGCGGCTTCGAGCTCGGTAGGGTCAAGTTCTCCGATGAGCTGCCCGGCCTTCACCGCACTGCCTTCATCCACCAACAACTTCACGAGCCGCCCGGTCACTTGTGGGCTGGCGATCACTTCGTTGCCAGTCACAATACCGGTGAGCTTGATTTGCTTGCTGGAAGGCGTAGTGAAGTAATAGACCACCCCCGCGATGATAAGCAGCGCAAAGAGAAAGAAGAAAAATTTGGAAAGCTTCATCGTTTCCTCATTAATGCCCGGAACAATCCGTATTCCAGAAAACCCAGAACCGCACGCCCCCGTACCGCCGCGGGACGAAATTCACCGGCCACAATGACCTCTTCATCTCGCGTTCCAGCCGCTGGTGGCCTGGTAGCCGGTAAATTCCTGTCAGATGCCGGAAATGCGCGCCCCGGCTCATCATCTCACGGCCAACCAGTCGTGGGAAATTCCGATGCGTAGCCGCAAAATCAAAAGCGCCGTTCAGAGAGTTCACGGTTCCAGACCAATTCTTTTTTCCAGCGCGATATATCTTGGATCCGACCGTATCTCGTCAAAAATTGGCTCGTACTTGAGATAGAGGATTTGGCCTTCACGAGCATCCGCGGATTTCTGCAGATAGGAGATTGCCGCATCCTTCTCATGCAATAGCGCGTACCCCAGAGCGAGTTGGTAAGGAGAAACGAAATCGGCCCCACGGAACGCGGCTTCTTCTTTCAGGTATTGAAGAGACTTATTCCGCTCGCCGCGACATGCGCTGGCATATGCAAGCAAAGCTTTTGAAACGGGCGCTGGATATTTCCTGGCGGTCCATTCAGCCTGCGCGGTCGCCTCCGCGCAGTCATGCTGAACGGTCGCGATAACTCCCAGAAGTATATGCGCAGGTAATGAATTGGGGTTCAAATCCAGGGCTCCGCGCAGCGCTTCCTTCGCTTCGGGATACCTGTGTTCCAAATACAACGCGAGCATTTGACTGATGCGCGGCCCCGGGCTAAGTGGATCCAGATCCTGGCCCGCCTGCAAATGTACGCGCGCCTCGTCGAATCGCCCTCGCGTCGCCAAACTCCAGCCGTATCGAGATTGGGTGAGCGCCTCCGCGCCTTCTTTCAGTGCGAGTTGAAACTCGCGATCCGCACGGGGCCAGTCCCAGTCTTTCGAGTACGCGATAAATGCCAGTGTGCCATGCGCTTCTCCGGAATGCGGGTCCAGTTCCAATGCCTTTTGAAGGGCGGCTTGGGCGCGCCGGCGTCCTTCCTCTGGCGCCTCAGCCGTCAGTTGAATTAAGGCAAATTCCGCCTGCCCGATCCCCAGATAGGCCAGCGAGTAAGAAGGATCTTTATTTGCGGCCTGGTGAAATAGATCGAGGCTGGCCCTTAGAGATTCCGGCGTCTGTTTCGCATATTCGTATCGCGCGCGCAGGTACAAATCCTGAGCTTCGGGATCCACCGTGCGAGCGCTTGCCAACCGGGCTTTTTCTTCCGGTGAGATCTGCGCGCGCACATCTTCGACGATCGCTCGTGAAACTTGATTTTGAATATCGAGTATATCCTTCAGATCCGCGTCGTACGTTTGCGCCCAAATGTGCGTATCCGTTGCGGCGTCAATCAGCTGGGCCGTCACACGCACTCGGTTCCCGGAGCGTGTCACCGCGCCTTCCAGAATCGCGTCCACATTTAATTCGCGCGCGATTTGCGGCAGCGGCTTGTTGCTGCCCTTATAGGCCATGATAGAAGTGCGGGAAATTACCTTCAGTGAATGAATCTGTGCGAGATCCGTCACCAGCTCTTCGGTGAACCCATCCGCAAAATACTCTTGTGCTGGATCTCCGGATAGATTTCGAAGAGGAAGAACCGCGATGGAATGAATGTTCGGCGCCGAAATGGTCTTAGCCGTTGACCTCTTCTCCCGAACGACAAGTACCAAACCCACGACGATCACGATCAATAGCCCGGTAGCCAAAACTATCTTGCCGGTGTGTCCCTCACTGCTTGGCTTGTGTTGCGCATCACCAAATGTCTTGGCAGCCGGCTCCAGCGGAAGAATGGAGCCTTGCCCGGATGCTGCATCGCTCGAAAGAGCCTCATTTGAAAGCTCTTTCCCTTGCCCGGACCGAAGCCATGTCTCCAGTTCCGCCTCGTACGCGAAAACAGTCCCTCCCTTTTGCCCGGGAATGCGATGAACGGGCAGACCCCTCTCATGTTCCCAGCGTTGCACCGATCGCACATCCCGGCTCAGAAATTCGGCGATTTCCTTCCACGAATTGAGCCGCCGAGTACCGGTCTCGTCGTTTCGAGGCTGCATCATAGGCCGCTGCCATGCCTCATGTCGCTCATTGTCGCCTCTTGGCATGTCCTGCCGCTTGTACGAATTTCCTGAGGGGTTACCATCCCCGTTGCGTATCCACCTGAAGTGTTGCAGCCTGCCGCCAATGCGTCAAGCGGGTAGAAATCTGAACGCGCTCCGCGGTCTCGTATTTTCTGGCAATAGAGTGTGTGCTGGCGTGTCGCCCATCGTCGCTAAAAAGAATACCCTCGGCGTTTTCCTGCATCCAATTCCGAAAAGCCACATGTAACCCTCGAATGGCTTAGAATGTTGAGTAGGAATGAGCGCATTAGGACATCCTCGAATTGAAGACCGGACGCGCCGCGTTTCTGACGCCTCGATGTCGAGTTCTCTGCTCGACTGCATCGGCAATACGCCGCTCTTGCGGCTAAAGCATGTAGGTCGCGAGTTCCCCAATATCGAATTTTATGCCAAGGCGGAATGGTTTAATCCCGGCGGATCCGTGAAGGATCGCGCCGCGCTGGCGATGATTCGCGATGGTGAGCGCCGCGGCGCCCTGCGTCCCGGCAAACGAATTTTGGACGCCACCAGCGGCAACACGGGAATTGCGTATGCCATGATCGGCGCTTCGCTCGGTTATCCTGTCACGCTCTGCCTGCCGGAAAGCGCTTCCATCGAGCGCAAGCGAATCCTTCATGCCTACGGCGCCGAATTAATTTTTACTCCCGCCGACGAAGGATCGGATGGCGCCATCCGCCGGGCGCAAGATCTTGTTGGGGCCGATCCAGATCAATATTTTTATGTGGACCAGTACAGCAATCCGGCGAATTGGCGGGCTCACTATGATACGACCGGCCCGGAAATCTGGGACCAAACCCGCGGGCATATCTCTTATTTCTGCGCGGGGCTAGGCACGGCCGGTACATTCACGGGAGTGGCGCGCCGGCTGAAGCAATTCAATCCGCGGATTCGCTGCATCAGTTTGCAGCCGGACTCGGGATTCCACGGGTTGGAAGGCTGGAAGCACATGGCCACTGCCATCGTGCCGAAAATTTACGACGCGGATCTTGCGGATGAAAATTTGGCTGTGCGCACGGAAGACGCCTATCAAATGGTGAAGCGCTTGGCCCGTGAAGAAGGATTGCTGGTAAGCCCCAGTTCCGGCGCGGCGCTTGTGGGATGTTTTGCGGTTGCGCAGACGCTGTCCCCCAGCGAATACGCCTTGATGGTGACGATTTTCCCGGACTCGGCGGAAAAATATCTAAGCGAGCGTTTTTGGGAAGAGTCCAAGTAAACAGGCTTTCTGCATCCGCTGACGAATCAAATTTATGCAGACGCTTCTGATGGATGAAATTCATGCACGTGGTATCCGGGCGCACGGCGCGGAAACATATCCGCACGAGTGCTGCGGAGCCTTGCTTGGCGCCGATGGCGAATCAGTGCGTGAAGTGCGCGGTCTATACAAGCTCGTCAATCGCCGCGCGGATTCGCCGCACAACCGTTTCTCCGTCACCTCAGACGATGTTCGCGATGCGGAGCGCGCCGCGCAGTTGGCAGGACTGGAAGTCGTGGGCTGGTATCATTCGCATCCCGATCACCCCGCGTTGCCCAGCGAATTTGACCGCGAGCACGCCTGGCCGTGGTACAGCTACGTGATCGTGAGCGTCGTGGGTGGCGAGTCCCAGGCAATGGCTTCCTGGCGGCTGGCGGATGACCGCATGCGCTTCGCTCCGGAGAAAATCGCGGCAGCCGTTGCGGAGCGCCCCTTCCCTGCTGCATAGTGAAATGGCCTGAAGAAAACGAACCCGGAGGAAACTAAGGAATGCCCGTTAATGTTCTGATCCCTACCCCGCTCAGGCCCTTTGTTGGCAAGCGGAATACTATCGAACTCAGCGCGACCACGGTCGGCGAAGCCCTGCGCTCGCTGACCGACCAGTTCACTGATCTGCGCAAGCATCTTTACACGGACGACGGCCGCATCCGAAGCTTCGTCAACGTTTATCTGAACGATGAAGACATTCGCTATTTGGAGAAGGAAAGCACGCCACTCAAAGACGGCGACACAATCAGCATCGTCCCTTCCATCGCCGGAGGGCGTGACGCTTAAGCGATAGGGAAAGTTCGATCGGGCACGGAAAGGAATTGGAGTATGGCCACCCAGACAAAAGTCGCCGAAGCACCCCAACTCTCAAAAGAGGAGGTGCTCCGCTATAGCCGCCATTTGATCATGCCCGAGGTTGGCATGGACGGGCAGATGAAGCTCAAGAAGGCGCGCGTCCTGATGATCGGCGCGGGCGGTCTGGGCGCGCCACTGGGGCTTTATCTGGCCGCCGCTGGCGTAGGGCACCTCGGCATCGTGGATTTCGACGTTGTGGACTTCACCAATTTGCAGCGCCAGGTGACTTTTTCCACCAGCGACGTGGGCCGGACGAAGCTCGATGCCACGAAGGATCGCCTCGGCGGGCTGAACCCCATGATTGATATCGCGACCTATGAAACCCGGCTCACCAGTGCGAACGCGCTCGAGCTTTTCCGCGGCTATGACTTCGTTGTGGACGGCACGGACAATTTCCCCACGCGCTATCTTGTCAATGACGCCTGCGTTTTGACCGGCAAGCGCAACGTTTACGGCTCCATTTTCCGCTTTGAGGGGCAGGTAAGCATTTTCGGCGCGCCGGACGGTCCTTGCTACCGATGCCTGTATCCCGAACCGCCTCCACCGGGGCTGGTGCCGTCTTGCGCTGAAGGCGGCGTGCTGGGCGTACTGCCCGGCATCGTTGGTGCCCTCCAGGCGATTGAAACCATCAAGCTGATTCTGGGCGCAGGCGACCCTCTCGTTGGCCGCCTTCTGCTGTTCGATGCTCTCGCAATGCGCTTTCGCGAATTGAAACTCAAGAAAAATCCGGATTGCCCGCTGTGCGGCACCCATCCCACCATTACGAAGTTAATTGATTACGAGGAATTCTGCGGAATTCGAGGCGAAGAAACGCCTGCGCCCACCACGCAGATGCCGGAAATCACTCCGCGCGAGCTGAAGCAGCGCCTGGATCGCGGCGACGATCTGTTTGTCCTCGACGTTCGGGAACCTCACGAGTATCAGATCTGCAATTTGAATGGATACTTGCTGCCTCTGGGTGATTTGCCGCGCCGCGTCCATGAACTCGACAGCTCTCGTGAGATCGTGGCACACTGCCGGAGCGGCAAACGGTCAGCCGATGCCGTGGATTTCCTGCGCAAGGCTGGGTTCCGCAAGATATGGAACCTAAAGGGCGGCATTCTGGCCTGGGCCGACGAAGTAGATCCGTCCATGCCGAAGTACTGAGCAGAGTAGCTCCAATTTTTGCCGGGTTCACGCTGGAAGAACTTCAAAAGTCACATCCTCAGGTATCAAGGGAGAACGAATGTCTCCAACGAAGGTTACTTTCAAACACAACGGCCCCATCCTTATCGAAGGCGATTTTGAAATCTACGACCCGGCGGGCAATAAGTTCGGCCTGGGAGGCCGGACAACTATCGGACTATGCCGTTGCGGCCATTCCGCCAATAAGCCGTTCTGCGACGGCTCGCACAAGGCATGTAATTTTGTCCATGAAGTGCAAGCCCGGGAGCTTCCTCCACCCGTTCCAAAACCGAACCTCTGAATCTCCGCCGTCTAAACGCCGTCACCCCGCGGCCTTTCTGCATTGGTATGCGTGTCGCCCAACGCTAAGTGCTGTCCTGCGTTCCGTTTTGCCTCTAGGTAGCCAGCCTCTTAACTCGTAACGTTTTGACACACCTGTGAGGTTTACTCCCAAAGTGGAACCTGCAATGCTTTTGTGCCTGATCCGCTAAGATGTCCTGTTTCAATAGCCTACAAGTTTGGGAAATCCCCCTCCATTCGGAACTGAAGTTGCACCTATATGGCACTAGCGGTGCCGTTAGCCAGTGGGGGCAGTTGTGAAAGCGCTCAGGAAGATCCAAAACGTGCTCAGGCAATTTGGCTGGGCTTTCGCATTGGTGGGAGCAGGGTCTTCTCTGTTCCTGCTTAGCTGGCTGCGATCTGCGCATCTTTCTTTCGAGCCGCTCCAGTACATTTGTCTTTCCCTTTTCGGCAGCCTTTTAATCCTCAACTTCGGTGCAAACGCGCTGGTGCGGTTTCGCGGAACGCGCGATCGCATTTCATTGATCATTGCCTTGGGCTTTGGTTTGGCCGCATTGATCGAAGCCACCGGCAACCTCGACCTTTACAGCGTAATGGTATCCGGCGCGGAGCTTCCCTTGCGCGTGCCTCTGCCCTGGATGTTGAGCTGCACATTGCTCGGCGCGCTCTTGCTCTTGGCGCTCGTCGTGGAACGCCACCTTCCCAGTTCCTCTGATCCTGGGCGGGAAATCGCGGTAGCGTGCTTCGTTGTCGGCGGCGTGGCATATCTGACGAGCGCGGTATTCCTGGGTTTGCCATGGCGAATTTCGATTCATCCCACGTGGCTCCTTTCACGCCCGTGGGAGCTGCTTCCGGCCGTGTTGTTCGCGGCGGCGGCACTGGGTTTCCGTAAACGACTGCGGCGCACTGCTTCCGCGTTCGATAAATCTCTCTACTGGACTGCGTGGTTCAACGTTGCTTGTCACCTGGTCGCTTCGCAATCCGAACGAATGCTGGACGGCCCCGGCATGCTCGCCCAATTGTTGAAGGTCTCGAGCTACGGCATCCTGCTGGGCGGCGCGTTGGTGGATAACGCCCGCCTGTTCGATCAGGTGCGGCGCCTGGCGGTCACCGATCCGCTGACGGGCCTGGCAAATTACCGCACGCTGGTGAACTCGCTGCAAAATGAGCTGGAAAGGTCACGGCGCACCGGCCGTCCTTTCGCCATCGCGCTTTTTGATCTGGATGAATTGAAATCGGTCAACGACAGTTACGGCCATCTTGTGGGCACCCGGGCAATCTGCCGCCTGGCAAATGTGCTCCGCTCGCATTGCCGTTCCACCGATACGGCCGCACGCTATGGCGGCGATGAATTTGCCCTGGTTCTGCCGGAGGCAAGCGCTGGAGCCGCCGAGCAGGTCGCACGCCGCGTCCGCGAAAAGCTTGCCGCGGATCTCGAGCTTCCCCGCATTACTGTGAGCGCGGGCGTGGCCGTCTATCCAAGGGATGGAGACTCACTCGAAAAATTATTGGGCGCCGCCGACGACGCCCTCTACCGCATGAAGGGACGCGATGGCAGCCTGCTGAGCCTCGCGCGCATCGCGGCGTGCCTGTAGCTCAGGCCTGGGGGAAAAATGAACAGGGAAGATAAAGCCCCTCGAATGGAAAAACGAATTCCGATGGCGGTGGCAGTCCGGATATCAGGCAATGAACGCGTGCCCGATATCGAAACTGTATTCACCGAAAACGTCAGTGAGCGCGGCGCCCGAATCATGACTTCGCGCCGCTGGCGGCCCGATGACAGCGTGTTGATCGTTTCGCTGCCGGGTGATTTCCACGCGCGGGCTCGCGTCGCATATTGCGAGCGGGCGCCTGACGCGAACTTTGCCATCGGTTTGGAATTCCTGGAGCCCAGCGGACATTGGGTGATTGACTCATCTGCCGTTCCGGAAAGAACGCCAAAAGGCTAAAGGAGGAGGAACTCGCGAAGACAAAAACTGGCGCAAGTAATCTTCAGGGCGCCGGACGCCACCCCGCGTGGCACGCCGGCGCCCGTTTTTTTATGCCGTGCAATTGATTATTGTACGAGCCCGACCTTGGGCGGCGGCATCTGGGCGGCCGGCTCTTTAATCGCGCCGTATTGAGTTTCATAGCGCGCGACGTTTTCCCCCAGCGCCTGCCACAGCCGCTTCGCGTGCCCGGGACTCACGATCAAACTCGAGACGAGCTTGCCTTGCGGAGATCCCTGAGTCGAGTTTGGAAAGATGTAAATGAAGTTCAGCGTGAATTCTTCCGGATTGTGGTGAATCATGACCAGGTTGCTGTACTGGCCGAGCATTTCCTTCTCATCGGCTTTGATCTGCACTTGCTGCTGCTGTTTGGCGGCTTCGTCCATCGCGTCCTCCCGCGTTCTTTAGAAGTATACCAGACTCCCCAAAAACGCCGTGACCATCTGGCGCTGTCCGCGATGCGAACCGTTGACCCGCACCCATATTAATGCTAGTTTACAATCTTAGTTTATTGCAGTTAATCTATCGAACAGCGGGTCCATGAACGTTCCTGGCGCATCCTCCGGCGAAAAGCCCTCCATAACCACTGAATCCTCACAGGACGGGATCAAGTTTCCCGCCGGACTTCCCTCGCTTCCGGAAATCTACCGCACGGTTCCCATCGTCGCGGGTGCGTCGTTCTGGCGCAAGCTGCTCGCGTTTGCCGGCCCCGGCTATCTCGTTGCCGTCGGGTATATGGATCCCGGGAATTGGGCCACGGATCTCGGCGGCGGCTCTAAGTTCGGCTACACTTTGCTCAGCGTCGTGCTGCTCAGCAGCCTGATCGCCATGTTTCTGCAGGCGATTTCCGCCAAACTCGGCATTGCCAGTGGGCGCGATCTCGCGCAAGCTTGCCGCGAGCATTACTCACGCCGAACATCTTTTATTTTGTGGATCCTTTGCGAAGTGGCCATTGCCGCGTGCGATCTCGCTGAGGTGCTGGGCTCGGCGGTGGCGTTGCAGCTTCTGTTCCATATTCCACTGTTGTACGGCGTCATTCTTACAGGCGGGGATGTGCTCATCGTTCTGGCGCTGCAAGGCCGCGGCTTCCGGTGGATCGAAGCCCTTGTGGTTACGTTGATTCTCACGATTGCCGGCTGTTTTGCGTACGAAATTTTCTTTGCCCAGCCGCTGTGGCTCGAAGCAGCTACGGGATTCCTGCCACGCGCCGAAATACTGCGCAACCGGGAAATGCTTTACCTCGCCATTGGCATCCTCGGCGCCACCGTCATGCCGCACAACCTCTATCTCCACTCGAGTATCGTGCAGACACGCGCGTATGGCTTCGGGCTGGAATCGAAACGTGAAGCGATTCGTTTCGCTATGCTGGATTCCTCTCTGGCTCTCGGTTTTTCATTTTTCATCAATGCCGCTATTCTGATTCTGGGCGCCGCGGCTTTCCACAGCCACGGACTTACAACCATCGCCGACATCAGCGAAGCCTACAAGCTGCTGACGCCCGTGCTGGGCGCAAGCCTGGCCAGCGTGCTCTTTGCCGCTGCGCTGCTCTGTTCGGGACAGAATTCCACGCTCACGGGCACACTCGCCGGACAAATTGTCATGGAAGGATTCATTCATCTCCGGCTGAAGCCCTGGCTACGCCGCTTGATCACTCGCAGCTTGGCGATTATCCCGGCCGTGATCGTTATCGGCATAATGGGCGAAGGAGCCGTCACCCGCCTGCTGATTTTCAGTCAGGTTATTCTGAGCTTCCAACTGCCGTTCGCGATCGTTCCGCTCGTGCAGTTCACCGCCGATCGCGCAAAAATGGGTGAGTTCGCCAACAGCCGCTGGGTCACGGTGCTCGCCTGGATCGTCGCGGCAGCCGTTATCGCGCTCAATCTCTATCTGCTTGTGCTGATTTTCCGCTGAGCATTTTATACATTGGCGCTTCTTATGCGATGATACTGGGGGGTTTCGAACTCAGCCGCACTGGCTGCGAATCGCGAAAACTTTCAAGGGCAAAGTGAGGAATCATGGCGCGTGGGAACTGGTGGATGGACAAGCGAATCACGTTGGTGGCCGCGGCGGCGGCCGCCGCCCTGCTCCTGGCGGGCTGGACCGCCGCTCGCGATAAGGATTGGCCTGTGCCGCCGGAGGCAGCCAAGGTGAAGAATCCCGTCGCGCCCACGCCGGATAATCTCTCGGCCGCAAAAGCAATCTGGATGGATAAGTGCGCCAACTGTCACGGTGACAAGGGAGCGGGCGACGGTCCCGAAGCGGATATGTACACTCCCTCGCCCGCGGCGCTGAATGACGCGCACATGATGAGCGAAATGACCGACGGCGAAATTTTCTACAAGATAACCGAAGGCCGCAAACCCATGCCGTCATTCAAAAAACAGCTCACGGATGAGGAGCGCTGGGAGATGGTGAATTTTGCGCGCACCCTCGCGGTCAAGCCCGCGCCGAAGCCGGCGGCAATGCCAAAACCCGGCGGCGGCCACAACTAGGAAGGCCGCGAATTTCGCCCAGTCCTAACCACGCAATTCAATAGACTCTGCAATTCAACAAACTCCGCCGAGCCCCGAGGCTCCCGCCTCGGGGCGTCTGAAGCGAACCGCAGGGAGTTTTCCGAGAACAAGGAAGTCAGTAGAGCGAGGCAACATCTACAGTCACGCGCGCCTCGCGCTACTTCACCTGCCCAAGCGCCTGCGCAACCTCATTAATATCCGGCACCGTCGGAATGTCATACTGCTTGAACCACGCCACTTTGCCGGCCTTATCAATAATGGCGATGGCCCGGCCCGTGATCCCCTTATCCGCCAGATAAACTCCGAACTTATCGGCCACCGCGCCTCGCGGATTGAAATCTGCCAGCAGCGGGTAGTTGATCTGCATTTTTTCGGCGAAAGCCTTGTGTGACCAGGCGCTATCCACGCTCAAGCCCAGTACCTGCGCGTCCAGCTTTTCAAATTTTTTCCATTCATTCACCATGCACGCGTGCTCGTTCGTGCACACCGGGCTCCAATCGAGCGGATAAAACATCAGCACCACATTCTTCTTCCCGCGGAAATCCGCGATCTTCACTTCCTGTTGGCTCTGATCCTTCAAACTGAACTCCGGAGCAGGCTGTCCCACTGAAATTGCCATGATTTAATCTCCCTTGTGGATGATTTCCATTCGCGGCGAAAATGCCGGGCCGCTGTGTCAACGCGATAGGAATATCATAGCATTCCCGGATAATGTTTCCCGTCAGCTTCGGTAAATGTGGCGCGCCGGCTTGAAAACAACAAAAGTAATTAGCGCTTCTTGGGGGGTCGGAGCTTTAGCTCTGGCATTTCAATTCGTACCAGGCCACGATGGTTTTGTAGCCCACGTCGTTTCGTCAGACCTGGGGATTTTCGCGGAGTGTGTCGCGATGTGAATCGAGAGCACTACAGTAGTCGATGCACTGTCTAGCTCCCGAAGCGAGCACTTTACTTCCCGAGGGCTTCCGGCCGCCTGAAGGCCGCCAGTTGCGAAGGAAAGCATTGGCGTACAGAGTCTCTTTGCGTCAATATTCTCCGCGGAGATGCGGGTGTCCAGGTTTGGTTACGCCGCCCCGGGAAATTTCATGCAGCTACGCGACATCGTCGAAATGTACAAGGGCCTCGCCGGGGAATTTGGCCGCCCCATCGAGCTGGAGCGCTTCGGGCTTTCACATGAAGAAACCGTGCGTTTATTTGACGTTTTTGACGAGGACTATCACATCAGCCGCTTTTTCCATTTCACAAACGCCGGCAGCGGCGCCGTCTATTCCATCAACGGCTTCCCCTACACGCACGTCACGATTGACGCCGCCATCTCCGAGATCCTCTAGCGTTGCATTTCAATTCTGTTAGACGGCAGGCGCAACCACATCCCCGAGCCGCTTGGCCAGGCCAGCTTGCTCCGCGCGCAATTCTGCAGGTAGGTCGTCGCCGAATTTCGCGAGGAATTCATTTATACCGTCGAGTTCAGGGCCCCAGTCGGCCGGATTCACTTTCAGCAACTCGTTTAGGGCCTCGCGTGAAATGTTCATCCCATCGAGCGTGAGCGACTTTGGCGTGGGCACAAAACCAATCGGAGTTTCCTGCGCTTCCGCGCGGCCCTCCACGCGTTCAAGAATCCACTTCAGCACGCGTACATTTTCGCCGAAGCCCGGCCACAGAAATTTCCCGTCAGTGCCTTTGCGGAACCAATTCACGTGGAAAATTTTGGGCGGGTGCGGAACGCGCTTGCCCATCTCCAGCCAGTGACGGAAATAATCCGCCATGTTGTACCCGCAGAAAGGCAGCATCGCCATTGGATCTCGGCGCGTTACACCCACCTTGCCGGTGGCCGCGGCCGTTGTCTCAGATGCCATTCCCGCGCCTACGAATACGCCGTGCTGCCAGTCAAATGATTCGTAAACAAGAGGCGCCAGACGCGCGCGCCTTCCGCCAAACAGGAACGCGGAAATGGGCACGCCGCCCGGATCTTGCCAGCGCGGCGAAATGCTGGGTGATTGCTGCGCCGGAACTGTATAGCGCGCATTGGGATGCGCCGCCGGACCGCTCGCTGCATCCCACTTCCTTCCTTGCCAATCAATCAGGCCGGGGGGAGGAGGAATCTCGCTACCTTCCCACCACGGCTCGCCTGCCGGCGTCATCGCCACGTTTGTGAAAATAGAATTCTTGCAAATGGCGCGCATCACATTTGGATTCGTCTTCACGGCGGTGCCCGGCGCGACGCCGAAGAATCCCGCTTCCGGATTAATCGCGTGCAAGTATCCATCCGGCCCAACCTTCATCCAGGCGATGTCGTCGCCCACAGTCCACACGCGATAGCCCATGCCTTCGAGCGCGGAAACCATCATGGCCATGTTCGTCTTGCCGCACGCGCTTGGAAACGCGGCGCCCATGTAAGTTACCTTGCCGGTTGGATCTTCCAATCCCAGCACGAGCATGTGCTCGGCCATCCATCCTTCTTTAGCCGCCATGTAGCTTGCAATGCGCAGCGCGAAACATTTCTTTCCGAGCAGCGCGTTGCCGCCGTAGCCCGAGCCAATGCTCCAAATCAGTTTTTCTTCGGGAAAATGCGCGATGAATCGCCGCTCCGGGTTCAGGTCGCCCGTCGAGTGCAACCCCGGAACGAAATCATTCGAGCTGCCCAGCCGGTCAAGCGCGGCGCGTCCCATGCGCGTCATGATTCGCATGCTCGCGGCGACGTACGGGCTGTCGGTGACTTCCGCGCCGATTTTGCTGATCGGCGAATCGAGCGGCCCCATCACGTACGGAATCACATACATCGTCCGCCCAGCCATGCAGCCCTCGAAAAGCTTGCCGATCTTTTCCTTGGCGTCCGCGGGAGCCATCCAGTTATTGGTCGGCCCGGCATCTTCCTTTTTAGAAGTGCAAATAAAAGTGACTTTTTCCGTGCGGGCCACATCGTTGGGATCGCTGCGGTGTAAATAGCAATTCGGATGAGTCTTCGGATTCAAGGCGACGTTGTGCCCGTCCTGCAGCATCACATTGAAGAATTCCTGCTGCTGCGCGTCCGATCCATCGCACCAAACAATTTTGTCCGGGCGCGTTTGCCGCGCAACCTGCTCCACCCACTGCTCCAACGGAGTTGACACCAAGCCTCCTGGGAAATCTATCGTGCGCGCCGACCAACTATTCAACTATCAGCGATTCTTTGCTAGTCCAGAACAAAAGTGTATGGCAGCGCCGCCGCACTTTGCAAGGAAGCCTGCGAGGGATGTTGCGTAGATTTATTGCCCAAGGTGCATTGTCGCTGGTTCCCTCGGAAATGCCTCCTCGCGCTATACTCAGCACAATGTACGCGCAGAAGCTCATCGTAGAGGTTGTCGTCGGGAACGAGCGCAAGCCTTGTCCCATGGAATGGCTGGATAGCTTTTGCATGCGCAACTTCACCAATTCGGCCGAGTTCGATGAAACTCTGCCCACCGGCGAAGGCCGGCTCGAAGCAAGTTTCCGAGTGGTTCCTGCGCGATTCGCGGAAGCCTTTGCCGCGTGGCTGACGCAGCGCGGAAAAGGGAACGGCCAGCCCGTAACAGTTGATATTCGCAAAGCCTGAATCGCACCCGGGGAAAATGATTCACGCGAAAAAAATAACAAAGCGCCCTGAACATTTCGCCGCATTGATTGTAGGCTCTAGCCGCTAATCGCTCGAAGCGAAACCTGCCGGACCTTCATAAGAAGAAAGCGCGGCGCGAATCGCAGGCAGCGCATATCTTGTGGCAGATTCTCCCGCTGCAACCATCTCCGGCGTTTTGCTGAACTCATCCCAATGTATTCCGGATACGGCGGGTTCGATCACTACGTTCGCCATCCGCCGCCACTTCGGCTCATTTGCCTGTTGCACGATATTGAATGCGCGCCCAATCACTTCAAAAACGCTCTTCGGTTTGCTCGATTCCGTCCCCGCGGAAAGATACACACCAATCACGACGTCGGCGCCAAGGAGCTTCACGCCTTCCACCGGAAGCGGATCGGTCACAAAGCCATCCACCAACATGTGGCCCTCCACTTCGACCGGCAGAAAAAGTCCCGGATAAGCGCACGAGGCGCGGATCGCCACCCTCAAATCTCCATGCGTAAAATAATTTGTCTTGCCCGCTCCCAGGTCCGTCGACGAAACCGCCAGCGGAATTTTTAATTCTTCAAACGTGGTGCACGTCGTAAACCGCGCCAGAAATGCATCCAGTTTTTCATTCGTCGCCAGGCCCAGCCGCGAAAGTTTCCATCTGCCGAAATCCGTGAAGCGCGTAAAATTGGCCTGGCGTTCCATTTCGTCCAGCGAAGTGCCGGAAGCATACGCGGCGGCGATGAGCGCGCCAACGCTGGTGCCCGCCAGGCAATCGATAGGAATGTGATGATGTTCCAGCACGCGCAGCACGCCAATGTGCGCGATGCCGCGCGCGAATCCACCGGAAAGCGCGATGCCCACGCGCGGTCGCCGCGGAATAGGCGGCGAACCGGCATAGGCGAAATCTCGAAGGCGCCCCACACCGCCCGTCAGCCAGCCGAACATTCTGCCTGTCTGCATAAGAACAACAAACTCCAGTAAAGCGACAACTCCGCCGCCGAGGATAACACGGCGTCTGGTTGACCTCATCTTGCCCGTTCGGTAACCTGCTTCGCAGCGGGTCACGCAATGAACACACGCATAGAACGCGTAGCGGTACTGGGCGCCGGAACCATGGGCGCGCGAATCGCCGCGCATTTCGCAAATGCAGGCGTGCCGGTTTTCCTGCTCGATATCGTGCCGCCGGAATTAAATGCCGCGGAAAAAGCTCGCGGGCTCACGTTGCAAAATCCGGAAGTGCGCAACCGCTTTGCGCGCGCGGGAATCGAAGCCGCGGTGAAATCGCGCCCAGCGTCTTTTTTTACAGCCGAGGATGCGCGCCAAATCCAGACCGGCAACTTCGACGATAACCTCGATTGGTGCGCGCAGGCCGATTGGATCATCGAAGCCGTTTCCGAAAATCTTGAAATCAAGCGTGCGTTGTTCGAGCGCGTGGAAACACATCGCCGGCCGGGCACGCTCGCGACCACGAATACTTCCGGACTCTGCATCAGCGAAATCGCGAAGCCGCGCAGTCTGGATTTTCGCCGGCACTGGGCAGGCGCGCACTTTTTCAATCCACCACGCTACATGAAGCTGGTGGAAATTATTCCGGGGCCGGATACGCTTCCGGAAGTTGTCGAAGCGCTTTCCGATTTCTGCGACCGTCAGCTCGGCAAAGGCGTTGTGGTCGCGAAAGACACGCCGAACTTCATCGCCAATCGTGTGGGTACATTTTCCATGCTCAACGCGCTGCGGCTGATGTCTGAGCTGGGCATGACCATCGAAGAAGTGGACGCCTGCACCGGCCCGGCAGTGGGCTGGCCGAAGTCGGCCACATTCCGCACGGCGGATATTGTCGGCCTCGATGTTCTCTCCCATGTGATCACCAACATTTACGAAAACGCCGTCAATGACGAATCGCGTGAACTCTACCGCGTTCCGGCGCTCGTTGAAGAAATGGCGCGGCGCGGCTGGCTCGGAGAAAAATCCGGCCAAGGTTTCTACAAACGCGTAAAGAAAGACGGCGAAAGCGAAATCCTCACGCTTGATCCGCAAACGATGGACTACCGTCCACGGCAGAAAGCGCGATTCGCTTCCATTGACATGGGCCGCCTAATCGAGGACACGCGCGAGCGATTACGCGCCCTCGTTGCTCCCGTGCTGGCAGGACAGTCGGCCGACAAGGCGTCCAAATTCATTTGGGGCGCGCTCTCGCGGACGTGTCTTTATGCCGCGCGCCGCGTGCCGGAAATCGCCGACTCGCCATCGGATATTGACCGCGCGATGCGCTGGGGATTCGGCTGGGAGCTTGGCCCATTTGAAATCTGGGACGCGCTCGGCGTTGAATCCGTGGCGAAGCAGCTTGAAAAGGAAGGCGAATCGCTGCCGCCATTAGTCACTCGTTTGCTTTCCTCCGGCCAGAAGACTTTTTACACCAGCGAGCGCGGCAAAGTTTCCTGCTTCGACCTTTCCGCCACCAGCTACAAGCCCGTCGCGGAACCTTCCGGCATCGTCATCTTGAAATCGCTCACGGAAGCCGGCGCGGTCGTCGAAAAAAATCCTGGTGCGAGTCTGATTGATCTCGGCGACGGAGTTTTGTGCTGCGAATTCCATTCCAAAATGAATTCGCTGGGCGCGGACATCATGTCCATGCTCACCTCGGGTGTGCGGCGCTTGCACACGGATTTTGACGCCATGGTCGTGGCGAATCAGGGCGTGCATTTTTCCGCGGGCGCAAATCTTATGCTCGTGCTCGTCGCCGCGCAGGAACAGGAATGGGACGAAATTGATCTCGCCGTGCGCCAGTTCCAGGCAGCCACGATGGCGATCAAATACGCGCCGCGCCCGGTCGTCGTCGCGCCGCACGGACTGGCGATTGGCGGCGGCTGCGAAATTCCACTGCATGCCGCGCGCATTCACGCCGCCGCCGAATCCTATATAGGACTGGTGGAAACCGGCGTGGGCGTAATCCCCGCGGGCGGTGGCTGCAAGGAAACGCTCATCCGCGCGAACGAACACGCTGCCGGAGGAGAAGATCTCGATTTGTTCAACGCGCTCAAGCCGCTTTTCTACAACATCGCGCTGGCGAAAGTGAGCACGAGCGCCGAAGAAGCGCGCGAGCTCAGCTACATGCGACGCGCGGATACAATTTCCATGAACGGCGACCAGCTGGTTGCCGACGCTAAGCAAACCGCGCTCGCGTTGGTGCGCGCCAACTGGCGTCCCGCCGCCGCAAGCCCGAAAGAAGGCGCGGCGCGGGCCGAAATCCGCGTGCTGGGCGAAAGTTTTCTTGCCGCCGCCAAGCTCGCCATTCACATGATGCTGCGCGGTGAATATGTCAGCGAATACGATGCTCACGTGGCGCGCAAACTCGCGCACGTTCTTTCCGGCGGCGCGCTCACTTCACCTCAAATGGTGAGCGAGCAATATCTGCTGGACCTCGAGCGCGAAGCGTTCGTCAGTTTGTGCGGCGAGCGCAAAACGCAGGAGCGCATCGCGCACACATTAAAAACCGGCAAGCCGCTGCGGAACTGACCTCGCTCCTTTCTCACGACGCTGTCAGTGCCGGGAAGCATGGGGGCAGGGAAGCAAAAAGAGTGCCCCACCCATCCCTACTGTTTCGGCAACAGTGCCATTCGATTGCGCTTGCGGCGGGGGCAAGATTTTTCCTCTTGCTCTTCGACAAGAGAAACTGTATAAACTCCCTGTAGAAGTATTGGGGGAACGTATGGCGGAACAACCCAACGGGGGCCAATCCAAGCGATCCTTGGTGATCGCTTTTCTTGCTCGCACCTTTCTCTTTCTGCTGATTGGCGTGCCAGTTGGGTCCCAATCTCCAGTTCAGAAAGCACCCGCTGGCAACGCAGCCGCGCAAACGCAGCCGTTGCGAGTTACTTCGCGGCTGGTCCAGGTAAATGTGATCGTCCAGGATAAGAATGGGCAGCCGGTTACGGGGCTCACCAAAGACGATTTTACGGAACGGTGAATATCCCCGTGACGAGGCTATTCACGCCGAATAGCGCGCCACCACCGGCGAAGAAATAATGCGCGTGGGCTCAATCATCGCGCGCTGCGTCATGAATGAAATAAATACTGATGCTGATTTCAAGTTACTCTTCTCAGAAGGACAAACATGCGCGCAAAACTAATCTTGATTCTGTCGTGTAGTTTCTTGCTGGCCACAATTGTGCTGGTCGCGCAGGATATTCCTCCCGATGAACTCTACTGGGTCAGCAGGCCCTATGTTCCGGAAATTGCAGCCACTCCCATTATCCGTTTGCAATCGGATTTGGTTGAAGTGGCGACCGTCGTCCGTGACAGTCACGAAAACCCGGTCGGCAATTTGCAGAAAAGCGATTTCCTCTTATTTGACAACGGCAGGCCTCAAACCATTTCCACTTTTTCCGTACAGACGGGGCCGCAAAATTCCGCGACTGCAACAGCTAACGCAGCACCCGGCGCGGAACCTGCCACCGTGACCTCCGCGGCGCCCGTACAATCACGTTACGTCGCTTTATTTTTTGACGACGTGAATACGTCCATCCCAAACCTGTACTTTGCACGTGAGGGAGCGATCAAGTTCATTAAAAAAGGGCTCGACCCCAGCGAGCGTGTGGGCATTTTCACCGCCTCTGGGATTTTGAACCTCGATTTCACAGATAACGTTCAGAAGCTGCTCGATGCGCTTCCGAAGCTAAGTCTCCTCCAGAGGATGCCGGATCAGGGCGTGCTGGCATGTCCGCCGATGACCACATATCAAGCCTGGGTGATTGTGCACGTGGGCGGAAACACCGACGAACTTTTGGCCGCGGCCGCCGCAGCGGGGCAGTGTTGCGGCCCGCACCCCATATCTTGCGTGCAGTCCGCCGCGGAAGACCGCGTATCCGTTGCCGAAGAAAGTTCTCTGGGCACGCTTCATTCCATGAGCTACGTCATCCGTCGCCTCGGTCAAATGCCCGGCCGGCGTATTCTTGTGCTGACTTCGTCCGGCTTCCTTACTTTGTCATTCCGTCAAGAAACGCAGAGAGTCATTGAAGACGCGCTCCGCGCGGGCGTGGTCATCAACTCATTGGATAGCGAGGGGCTGAACCCCAACCGGGATCGCTTCGGATCGCATTTCAATATGAGCTTGCCGATGTCCGACATGGCCCTAGGGACCGGAGGAAAATTTATTCATAACAGTAATGACATGGGAGGCGGGATGCGCAGCTTGTCTTCCGTGCCAAGCGTCTCTTACGTTCTTGGTTTTTCGCCCGAAAATCTGAAAGTTGACGGAAAGATGCACAATCTGAAAGTGAAATTGACCGAGCCGGCCCACCTGACCGTCGAAGCGCGGCCCGCCTACTATGCTCCCAGCCCCGAACTTTCGCCCGCGGAGAAAAGATTCCGCAAATTGGAGCAAAGCGTGACGGCCGCCGACAACCGCGCGGAAATTCCAATCGAATTCACCGTCGTTCCGGAAACGCTGACAACGGGCGGGACCTCCCTGAAGGTCGTGGTTCACGTGGATGTTCGCAAGCTGCCGTTCCAGCAAATGACGTGGAGCGGGATCGGCCAGCGGCAAGTCGAAAGACTCATCTTCATCACGGCGCTCTTCGACGCGCAGAATCACTTCCTCACCGGCGTTCAAGGCGTGATGGATCTGCGATTGAAAGAAGCAACGCTAAAGCAGCTTTCCGCGCAAGGGCTCGATGCGAAACTCTCGTTGCAAGCGCCCGCCGGTTCGTATCGCGTCCGGCAGGTTGTGCAGGAATCCGTAAGCGGCCGCATCGCGGCTGTCAGCCGGCCGGTAGAAATTCACTAGGATTCGGAGCGTGATGGGGCCGCGATCTTATGTTTTAGTGAAGATGAGAAGCGATTTTACGACAGAGACGCAGAAGGCGCGGAGAAAGACGAAGGCTGTGACCAAATTAGAATAGGGCGCAACGAGCAAAGCCCCTGCGATACACTTTGGCTAACCTAAGTTTTGGCCCAATCTTCCCAGAGAAGTCCTTTGATGCGGCGGAACTCGCGCACATTGGCGGTAACTAGTGTGAGGTGGTGGCGCAACGCCTGGCCTGCGATCAATAAGTCGTAAGCGCCGGCGGATTTTCCTCGCGCTTCCATTTCCGCGCGGACGTTGCCCGATGTTCTGGCGTCCTCTTCCTCAAATGACAACAGGTGAACCGGACCGGCGAAGAAAGTTTCGACGCGGCGGCTGTTTGCTTCGCGGCGAACGCTCTTCGCGACTCCATACCAAAGTTCAAAGGCAACAATCGTTGGGACAAGCATTTCAGCGTGTGAGGCGAGCGCTTTTTGGAATCGGCGGCGAACGGCGGACGGGCTATCGTTGATGAGGGCGATGCAGGCGTTTGTGTCCAGCAGATACGTCACTTGAAAATCTTGCGGCGCGCCGCCGTTGGTTGCTTGCGGCCGTTCTTCATGAAGGGTTCGGTATTGAGCCGGTCTAGTTCGGCGAACCAGGCGCGAGGATCGGAGTGGAGCGTTTCCAACAGAACACCACTCGCGACGCGGGTTACGCGGACTTGAGTGCCATTAAAACGAAATTCGCGGGGAAGACGGACGGCCTGGCTGCGTCCATTGCGGAAAAGTTTGGCGATGTTTTTTGTGGGCATGAGATATCCGTGCCTCCTTCTCATAATATATACCACAGATATATACCCCTTCGCAATGGTCGCATTACAAAAAATGACGGGAAAATCATTGGAATCGACGAGTGTTCGGGACACTGATGAAGGTTTCCGTTTTTGCCGCGCAATACACTACTCCGGCTGCTCTGTTTGAAGCTCAAGTTCGGGCGCTTGAGCAGATAGGAATCATGCTCGAGGCCGGTTGGCGGGTAGAACTGTTTGTGTGTGAATTGGAAGCCGAGTTTGGCGAGAACTTTTCGGGATGCGGCGTTTTCCGGATGATGGCCGGCGAATAAAGCTTTTGCGCCGAGCGAGTCAAATGCATAGGTGATGACTGCTAGCTCAGCTTCGGTGGACAGCCCCTGACCCCAAAATTGCGACCGGAGATAGAACCCCATTGCATGGATCTGTTCTTCGGGTTTATGAATGCGCATTCCCGCGCATCCCACATGCTCACCAGTTGCGGGCAGGAAGATGGGCCAGTACTGAAAGTGATATTCGTTCTGCGAAGCAATTTCACGGTCGAGCCGCTGTGCGACTTGTTCGTGAGAAAAGGGGCCGCCCACAAGACGAGTGACGGCGGGGTCACCCCAAACGGCGAGAGCAAGCGGAAGATCGTCTTTCGACCAGTGGCTGAATCCCAGGCGCGGAGTTTTCAGGAAATAAGGTTCGGAGCGTTGCACTGGTGAAAATTGTGTTGTCATACGTGGCGCATTGTGCGGCGGACACTTACATTGAAGAATGCTTCTGAATCCACACGGTCATTATATCCAGCGCTTCCGGGGAAAAAGTTTCCTCAATTTTTTGATAGTCCGCGGGAGAACCTGTGGCGCTGTGCTGGAACAAATGATTGAGGCCGGGCATTTCGGTGACTTGAAAATCCTTGTTGCCCCCTGCTTCCAGCGCCTTTCGGATGGCAGCGATGTCCTGTTCCGGAGGAACTTGAAGGTCGTGCTCTCCGTTCAGGGCCAGGAGTGGACATTTAGTTTTCTCGAGCGCGGGAACCGGATCGTAGGTCAGAAACTCGCGCATCCATGGGCTGCTGAGTTGTTGGACAGCAAGCGCTCGTTGTCCAGTGGTCATCACTCGGCCGAGTTCGTCCGCGTCCATAGCGGCTTCCAGATCGGCTTTCAAGTTCGCGGGGTTTTGTTCGGCTTCAACGGCGGCGAATAGCTTGCTGTTCAGCGCGTGGCTTGCCGCGATGACGTCATCGTGAGCGCCGGCGGCCTTCGCAATGAGCGCCTGCTGCAGAAATAATATTTCATCGCCGCGCAGTGCCGGTCCAGCAAGCAGTACGATCCAGGCGACATCGTTGCTGCGGCTGGCGATCAGCGGGGCGATCAAGCCGCCTTCACTGTGGCCGATCAGACCGATGCGATGGGGATCAATTTCCTTGCGCGTTTTCAAATAGGCGATGCCTGCTTCGGCGTCGCTCGCAAAATCTTCACTGGTGGCAAGCGCGTAGTTGCCAGTGGATTTCGCGACGCCGCGCTTGTCGTAGCGCAGCACCGCGATGCCATGGCGCGTGAGGTAATCTGAAATTACCAGAAAGGGTTTATGACCGGCCAACGACTCGTCACGGTCATGCGCGCCAGAGCCGCAGATGAGGATCGCTGCCGGAAATGGTCCGGGGCCGCGAGGAAGAGTCAGCGTACCGGCCAATGTAACTCCAGGCGCCTTCGGATTCACGTAAGTGACGTCTTCTTCTACGTAGGGATACGGCTTCACGGGATCCTGGGGGCGGCGTGGTTCGGCGGCGGGCTCAGCGGCATGTTTGAACGTCAATGGCTGAGCGTTGCCAGCTTGCGTAAACGTACCAGTGATTTCGCCCTTTGCGGAATTTAGCGTGCCGTCGTAGATGATTCCAGCGGCCGGAATTTCGAAATGAAATGCGGAACCATGCAGGAAAGCATTTGAAGTCGCAATACCTGTAGCTCCCTGATCAAGACTATCCATTTTGACGGAAAGCGCCCCTGTTGAATCACGTTCAACGTGCAGTTGAATCCGAATTGTAATGCCTCCGCCTGCTTGAAGCGCACCGAGCCAGATTCCTTCGATGCCTGGTGCGGGCGACGCAACAGGGGCAGCAGCCTGTGCGGGTGCGGCAGCTGACGGTGGATTCTGCGGGGGCACAGATTTGGCGACTGCGACGGGCGCCGGAGCAGCAGCCTTGATTGCGGCGGGCTTGGCGGCTGGCGGATCTCCCAGGCGCTTAAAAGTGATGGGGAGAGCCACATCGCCCTGGTACCAGGTGCCATTGATAGTCAGTTCGTCAGATGACAGGCGGCCGTCGAAAATTCCGTTGAAGGAAGGCAGCTCAAATTTGAAGCTGGATTTCTTGAGTTTCATGGACGAAACCGCGATGCCGCTCGCGCCCATGTCAGGACTATCCAGCGTCCCCGTCAGGCTGCCTTTGTCGTCCTGCGAAACGTGAAGATTGAGGCGCATGTTCGAGCCATAAATTTGGAGAGTGCCCTGCCAGTCGCCTTCCACATTCTGCGCGCGAGCCGGCGCAGCGGTGAAAAGAGCAGCGAGTCCTAGAATCAAGCAAATAGTTTTCATCTTTTTGACCTGTCAGTGTTGCCGCGGCCGAAATACCGGATAACTTCATTGTATCGCTTTCCGAGTATACGTTTACAACGCTGTGGCATTTCATCGTTTGGGATCGCGGCGCGGCTGAAAAATGAGGCGGGCATATCCACTAGTTGCGGTAGGAGGTACGCGAAAAGATTTGCACCGCGTGGCGCTTGACTCTGGTGGAACGGCCCGGTAGCATCGCGCGTCTGCTAGCTGAGAAATACCGGGGTTTGGAGCCTGAAAACAGCAAAATATTTTTCGGAGGAATTCGTCATGCGATCTCGAGGAGTCCGCAGAATACTGCCTGCGCTCGTAGTGGCCACTTGCGCGCTCGTGGCGTGGAGCGTCTATTCCACGCAACGCGCCCGCGCCGATGAGCCACCCTATTACGCCATCCGTAACGCGCGCATCGTGCCTGTTTCTGGGCCGCCCGTCGCGAGCGGTACTGTCGTTATTGTGAAGGGCGTGATTCAGGCCGTTGGTGCGAACGTCACGGTTCCGCCGGGGGCGCGGGTGATTGACGGCACTGGGCTCACTGTTTATCCCGGATTGATTGACGCGGGCACCGACGTCGGCCTGGGCGCCGCCGCAGCGCCAGCCGGTGGCGCGGGAGGACGCGGAGGTGGCGGACGCGGCGCGGCGGCTGCCAATTTGCCGCTATCGCGTGGTCCCGAAGATCGTCCTGCAACAACTCCGTGGGAGAACGCAGCCGATTCGCTGAAGTCGGACGACGCGCGAGTGGCAACATGGCGCGGCGCGGGCTTCACGACCGGGCTCGTGATGCCGCGGAATGGATTCTTTCCGGGGCAAGGCGCAATCGTTGATTTTGGCGACGGCGACCGCCCTGAAGATCTCGTAGTAAAGACTCCAGCGGCCCTGCCCATCAATTTGGCGGGCGGGCGCGGCGAATACCAGGGCTTTCCGAGCGCGCTGATGGGGCAGCTTTCATACGTGCGGCAGGTTTTTATTGATGCGCAGTGGTATGCGGACGCGCAAAAAGCGTACGACGCACACCCACAGGGAGTTGCGCGGCCCGAATATGACCACACCGACGTGGTGATCAGCCACGTGCTCGCAAATAAAGAACTCGTGCTCTGGCCGGGAAACACCGACGTGGATATTCTTCGCGCGCTGCGGATGGCGCCGACGCTTGGCGCACGCTGGGCGCTTACCGGCGCGCAGCAAGGTTATATGGTGCCGGAAGCAATCGCAGCCGCCAAAGTGCCCGTGTTCATTAATGTGAACTGGCCGGCTGCCGGACAAGGTGGCGGCGGTGGTGGACGCGGAGGAGGCGGGGGTTTTGGCGGAGGCGATACGGGAGACACATTGCGGACTTTGCAATTCCGCGACCGCGCGCCTTCCACTCCGGCAAAGCTGAACAGCGCAGGCGTGAAGTTTGCGTTTGCGTCGGAAGGCATCGCCAATCCAAAGGACATTCTGCGGAATGTCGCCAAGTCCGTTGCTGCGGGCCTTCCCGCGGATGTTGCTCTGCGCGCCCTGACGCTTGGCGCCGCGGAGATTTTGGGAGTTTCCGACCGGTTGGGCAGCATCGAGCCGGGAAAAATTGCCAATTTGGTGGTGACGGACGGAGACATCCTTGCCGACCGCACAAATGTGAAATGGGTCTTCGTGGATGGAAATCTCTACGAACCTCCTCCGGCTCCTGAAGTGCCAGCGGGGCGGGGCGGCGGCGGGGGCGCGCCGAGCGGTGCTGATATTAGCGGCTCATGGATACTCACTTACACCATCGGTCAAGGTTCGCAGCAGTCCACAGCGAATCTTCAAATGGCGACTGATGGGACCATCACTGGCTCGGTGAGTTCAGAGATGGGGACTGTGCCTGTTACCCGGGGCCGGCTGACCGGCAATCAGTTCCTGATCACCATTTCCATACCGCTGAACGGGGCTGCGACGGATATAGATATGAACGGCACAATGACCGGCAATCAAATGAGCGGCACAATGACCATTCAAGGCAACTCGTTGGAATTTACTGGCAGACGGCCTGGAGCTAGCGCGGAAGAGGTGGGGCAATGAAATACGGAATGAACAAACTGATACTCAGCGCGGCCATGGCGGCACTGGCCGTCGCGGCGATTGCCGTATGCTCGATGCCTTCACGGGCGCAGGGCGATTCCAATGTAATGCTGATTAAGGATGCCACAGTCTATACGGTGACGAAGGGCATCATCCAGCACGGCTCGATTCTGGTCCGTGATGGCAAGATCGCCGCCGTCGGAACAAACGTGGCCGCGCCTGCCGGAGCCGCGGTAATTGATGCCGCCGGTTTGTATGTCATGCCGGGCATCATTGACTGCCACTCGCACATCGCCATTGAAGGCGGCGTGAATGAAGGCAGCGTTTCAGATTCCTCGATGGCCAACATTCTGGACGTGCTGAATCCGGAAGATCCTGACATATACAGGGATCTTGCGGGCGGCGTGACGGTTGCCAACGTTCTCCACGGCAGCGCGAACGCCATCGGCGGGCAAACTGTGGTAATCAAGCTCCGATGGGGGCAGCCCGCGGACAAACTCGTATTTGAGGGAGCGTTGCCCGGAATCAAATTCGCGCTCGGTGAAAATCCGAAGCGCTCAAACAGCCCCGTTCTTCCCGGCCAGGTGCGCCGTTACCCCGCAACACGCATGGGCGTGGAAGATGTCATCCGGCAATCCTTTATCGAAGCCCTGGCCTACAAAAAAAAGTGGGACGATTACAACGCTCAGAAAGCGGCGGGCGGTACGAATCTGATTCCTCCCCGGCGCGACCTGCGGCTCGATCCACTCGTTGAGGTGCTCGAAGGCAAGCGCTACGTCCATGCACATTGCTACCGCGCGGATGAAATTCTGATGCTGCTGCGCGTGGGCAAGGAATTCCACTTCCACATACAGACGCTTCAGCACGCTCTCGAAGGATACAAAGTCGCGGACGAAATCGCCGCGGCCGGTACCGGGGCTTCGACCTTCTCGGACTGGTGGTCGTACAAACTGGAAGCGTGGGACGCGATTCCCTACAACGCTGCAATCATGACGCGCAAGGGAGTGATTGTTTCCGTCAACTCCGATGACGCGGAAGAGGCGCAACATTTGAATCAGGAAGCCGCCAAGACGATGAAGTACGGCGGCCTTTCCCCCGAGGAAGCTCTGAAGCTCGTCACGATCAATCCCGCGATTCAGCTGGGCATTGATAAGCGCGTGGGCTCGATTGAAGTCGGCAAAGACGCGGATTTCGCCATTTACAATCATGACCCGCTCAGCGTTTACGCCGTCGTGCAGAAGTCCATCATTGACGGCAAAGTTTATTTCGATCGTGACAAGGACATCGCGGGACGCGCCGAGCTTGCCAAGGAAAAAGAAGCGCTCATGAATAAGGAACGTCCGGCCACACCCGGCCGCGGCGGGCGGGGCGGAGGACGCGGGCCCGGCAGCACAATTCAGGATCAGGAGAACTAGCCGCCATGAAAACGACACGCAATCTATTCTTATTCGCGCTCTTTGCGCTCGTTGTGGCGGCGGGATTCCTCGCCGTGCCGGCAACCCATGCGCAACAGCAAGCGGTTTACGCCATCATCGGCGCAAAAGTGTTTCCGATTTCCGGTCCGCCCATGGATGACGCTGTCGTTGTGATACGCGACGGGAAAATCGCGGCGGTAGGCAAGGGAATCAAAGCTCCAGCGGGCGCCAAAATCATTGACGCCAAGGGCCTGGAAGTTTATCCCGGCATGTTCAACGCTGTGACGGAAATGGGCATGAATGAAATTGGCGAAGGCGTGCCCGGCTCCGTGGATACGCACGAATTGGGTGACTACAATCCACAGCTCGTTGCGGCTACAGCGGTGAATCCCGCCAGCGAGCATATTCCGGTTACGCGATCCGACGGAATTACGCATGTAATCGCGGCGCCCGGGCTGGGTGGCGGGGGAGGCGGCTTCGGCGGAGCGGGCGCGGTCATCCCCGGTCAGGCATCGTTGTTTAATCTAGCGGGCTGGACGATGGATCAAATGCAAATCAAGCGCTCCGCGGCGATGGTCGTGAACTGGCCGAATTTGCCGAACACTGCGGGTGGTGGCCGCGGCGGAGCTGGCGGCGGCCGCGGAGCGGCGGCGGCAGGCGGCGCGGCGGGCCGTGAAGAATATGACAGGCGGATCGCCGAGCTGACGAACTGGCTTGATGCTGCCAGGCACTACGAATTGGCTATGCAGAATAAAGTGGGCGAGCGCGATTTGAAACTCGAAGCGCTTGTGCCAGTCGTTAAGGGTGACATGCCGTTGTTTGTAGTGGCCAATCAGGCAAACCAGATTCGCGAAGCGGTAGCATTCTGCGATAAACAGAAAATCAAGATGATTCTCGCAACGGGCACCGCCGCGGGCGAAGTCAAAGACCTATTGAAAGAAAAAAATATTCCCGTGATTTTGCGGCCGACTCTGACGCTCGTGCGCGGGGAGGATTCGCCCTACGACGAAAACCTGACTCTGCCGGGCCAGCTTTCAGCCGCCGGCGTGAAGGTTGCCTTCGGCAGTTATGGCAATGAATTCGCGCGCAGGCTTTCGCAGTGGGCGGGTGTGGCCGTGGCGTTTGGCATGTCGCATGACGACGCGCTGAAGGCTCTCACGATCAATCCGGCGGAAATGTTCGGCGTCGGCAAAGAACTTGGCACAATCGAGCCGGGCAAAATGGCAAACATCATCGTCACCACCGGCGATCTGCTCGAACTCAATACGGAAGTGAAGTATCTGTTCATCAATGGGCAGCTCACCAGCACGGATAACAAGCACAAACAGTTGTACGAGGAATTTCGCAAGCGGCCTTAAGCGCGCTTTGTGTTTGTTGAAGAGCCGAGCTGATTGTATTTAGTGGCGGAAGTTCCCTTTAAGGGGAATTTCCGCCGCTTTCATTTTTCAAGTATCTCGCGGCGCCCTCCGATCATCTTATTCATGAGAGGATTTGTGTCTGCGGCCCTGGCTGTTGGCGCGGAGGGCCACTGGCAAACGAGGTGCGGTATGCGCGAAGCTGTAATTGTGAGTTCGGTGAGAACCGCGGTGGGCAAGGCGTTCAAGGGAACGCTGCGCGCCACGCGGCCGGACGAGCTGGCGGCTATCGTGATTCGCGAGGCGCTGGCGCGCGTGCCCGGCCTGGGAAGCCGCGAAGTGCAAGACGTCATCATGGGCTGCGCGATGCCGGAAGCGGAACAGGGAATGAACGTGGCGCGCATTGCGTCATTGCGCGCGGGAATTCCCGTGGAAGTTCCGGCGATGACGATCAACCGCTTCTGCGCTTCAGGGCTCCAATCCATCGCAGTGGCGGCGGAGCGCATCATGCTGGGCCACGCCGATGTGATCGTTGCCGGCGGCACGGAATCCATGAGCATGGTGCCCATGGGCGGAAATAAAATCTCGCCCAACCCGTGGTTGATGGACCACTACCCGGACGTATACCTGAACATGGGCCTCACGGCTGAAAATCTCGCGCGGAAATACGGCGTCACTCGCGAGCAAGCCGATGAATTTTCATTTACGAGTCACAAAAAGGCGGTCGCGGCAATCGCGGCGGGCAAATTTCGCGATGAAATTGTGCCCGTGGATGTGCACACGACCGCCTATGCGGATGCGGCCAGCGCGACCGGCGGAGCCGCTCAGCCAAGGGTTACGGCTTCAACGGTTGTTTTCGATATAGATGAAGGGCCGCGCGCGGATACTTCGCTGGAAGCGCTGGCGAAATTGAAGCCTGCGTTTCACGCGCACGGAACGGTGACCGCGGGCAACAGCTCGCAAATGAGCGACGGTGCGGCCGCGGCTATCGTGATGAGCGCCGAACACGCCCGCGACCTTGGCGTGCAGCCTTTGGCGAGGTTCATCGCCTTCGCGGTGGCAGGGTGTCCCCCGGAAGAGATGGGAATTGGGCCCGTTTCCGCGATTCCCAAAGCGTTGAAGCTGGCGGGCTTGAAGCTGGAGCAGATTGACGTCATCGAGTTGAATGAGGCATTTGCCGCGCAAGCGCTCACGGTTATTAAACTTGCCGGACTTGATCCGGCGCGCGTAAACCCAAATGGCGGCGCGGTTGCGCTGGGGCATCCGCTGGGCTGCACGGGAGCGAAACTGACCGCTGCGATATTGCGGCAACTAGCGCGCACGGGCGGCAAATACGGAATGGTCACAATGTGCATCGGCGGTGGTATGGGCGCCGCGGGAATTTTTGAGCGCTTCAGCTAGTGCTGAGCCTCGACCAAGATTCTCAAGTTCATTGTTGCTGGACCCATCGCGGCCATCTTCCAATCAAAAAGAGCGGCGTAGAACTCGCTGGTACGCTCCCGGTCGAGACATCCGATTTCAAAATGCATGACCGGATTTCCCATGATTCCTCCAGGCCGGTTTTTTCTTCGCCTTACGAGCGCCGGGCATTCCAGCTCAAAACGTACTCAACGTCTTCAGTACAGTGACTATGCGTTGCCGTGCGGAATTGCTCCCGCTATCGCTTGCGAGTAAGATAGTTGTGCGAGTAAGCTGATTTTGACGGGATGGATCAATCGAATTGTTTGTCCGCGCGCGGCGGCTCTCTCCTGATACTCACAAGTTTTTGGGCTGGAAAAACTATCAATGGCGCAAAACTCATCTTGGTATTTCGCATACGGCAGTAATCTAAGCCGCGAGCAATTCCGTTCGCGCGCCGGCCAGATCCTCGAGGAAATTACCGGCCAACTGAAGAACTACGAGCTGCGCTTCAATAAGAAGGTGCGGGGCGGCACGGCCACAGCGAACGTTCAGCAAGCCGCCGGCAAGAGCGTCTACGGCGTTCTTTACCGCATTCCTGAATCTGCCTATCGGAATCTGGATCGTTATGAAGGCGTGCCGATGCACTACCGCCGGATCGAGGTGCGCGTCACGGCTTCGGATAACCGCGAAATAAATGCTCAGGTTTTCATTGCCACGAAGGTGGAAAAGGGACTGCGGCCGGCGCCACATTATCTTCAGACCATTCTGGATGGCGCGGCGGAACACGGCATGCCCGCCGAGTATGTGCAGGCTGTCCGCGCCGAGGCCGGCGCACGCTGAACCGCGCCGCCGGCATTGCGCTTCTGAACGCGGCCTGCGGCGAGCAAGAAAAACGGAGGCATCATGGCTACTCCTACTATTCCGATCAGCGTTACGAAGGGCGGCAGCTTTCTTCTGGAGCAGCCGCGTCCCGACCAGGTTTTCACTCCCGCCGATATTACCGATGACCAGCGTTTGATTGGCCAGACCGCGGAAGAGTTTGTGACCAAGGAAGTGCTGCCGCGCGTAAAAGAGCTGGAAGAAAAAAAGCCCGGGCTAATGGTGGAACTCCTAAAAAAGGCTGGCGAGCTAGGATTGCTAGGCGCCGGCGTGCCGGAACAGTACGGTGGAGCAGGACTCGACAAGATTTCCACTACAGTCCTAACGGAAAAAATTTCGGTCTATGCGGGATTTGCCGTGACGCACGGCGCTCAGTCCGGCATCGGCGCGCTTCCCATTGTTTATTTCGGCACGGAAGAGCAGAAAAAAAAGTATTTGCCCAAGCTGGCTACCGGCGAATGGATCGCGGCGTATTGCCTTTCCGAGCCGCAGGCGGGCTCTGACGCGCAGAATGCGCTCACCCGCGCGGAACTTTCGCCCGACGGAAAAAGTTGGATTCTGAACGGCCAGAAAATGTGGATTACCAATGGCGGCTTCGCGGATGTTTATATCGTGTTCGCCAAAGTGGACGGTGAGAAGTTTTCCGCATTCATCGTGGAGCGCAGCTACCCTGGATTTACAGCGGGAAATGAAGAACACAAGATGGGCATCCACGGCAGTTCGACGACCCCGATCTTCATGGAAAATTGCAAAGTGCCGAAGGAAAATCTCCTGCACGAAATCGGCCGCGGACACATTGTCGCGTTCAACATTCTGAACTCGGGCCGCTTCACGCTGGGCGCCTCGTGCGTGGGCGGCTCCAAGCAGATTCTTGCGACCGCGTCGAAATATGCGAAGGAGCGCAAGGCGTTCGGCAAGCCGATTGGTGATTTCGGCTTGATGAAGGAAAAACTCGCCGAAATGGCGATCCGGATCTTCGCGGTGGAATCCATGGTGTACCGCTCGGCGGGCGCAATCGAAGCGGCGATGGCCGCGGTCGCGAGCGCGGACGACAAGACGCAGCACACCATGAAGGTGCTTGAGGAGTACGCCATCGAAAGCTCGATTGCAAAAGTTTACGGCAGCGAAATGCTTGGATACGTGGTGGATGAAGGTGTGCAGATTTTCGGCGGCTACGGATTCCACGAAGATTATCCCGTTTGCCGCGCGTACCGGGATAGCCGCATCAACCGGATCTTCGAAGGCACGAACGAAATCAACCGCATGCTCATCATCCAGATGCTGATGAAGCGCGCCCTTTCGGGCGCTCTGCCGCTGATTCCCGCGGCGATGAAGCTCGCGGATGAAGTTCTTGCGGGGCCCTCCTTTCAGGAATTGACTCAGGGCGCGCTGGCGGAAGAAATGCGGACGGTTGCGAACTGCAAGAAAATTTTCCTCCAAACGGCAGGCGGCGCAGTGCAGAAATTCCGCGACAGACTGGCCGAAGAACAGGAATTGATCGGTGCGCTTGCCAACATGGTGATGGAAATTTATGCGATGGAATCTTCGCTATTGCGCGCGCAAAAATCCGGTGCGGCTCGCGGTGAACAGGCCTCTGGCGCCATGATGGACGCCGCGCGCGTGCTGATCCACGATGCCGCCGGCCGCGTGGAAGAAGAAGCGCGGCGAGCGCTGGGCGCTGTCCACGAGGGCGACATGCTCACCACGCAGATGGCCGTCCTGAAAAGGTTTTCCAAGCGCGTTCCGGTGGACACCATCGGTTTGCGCCGCCGCGTGGCCGCCGCGGTCCAGTCAGCCGACCGCTATCCCTTCGAGGGACGCTGATCCATAGTTCCGTTTTGCGATTCCCAAAATGAGAATTAGAAATTGACCCAATGAGTTCCAGTACTCCTATGCCCTGTATGCGGAAGACGGTAAAGACGTTTAGCCAATCAGCGAATGACGAGAATCTATTGGCTAGTTACGTGCATCTTAAATATTGAGAGGCGTGGAGAACCCGGTGGGAATGCTTGGGGCATATCATATGGAGAAAGTTAACAGTAGCGGGAACGCGCGCTGGAAGCCGTGGCACAAATGGGCCGCGGGTATTTTCGCCGCGCTCTTGTTTGTGCAGGTTTATTTCGTCCGCGAGCTGCTCGCGGCGCTGCTTCTATTCACAGTTGTATTTTCGATTATCGCCGTGATCATCGCCGTAATTTACATGATTAGCCGGGCCGGCGAGGCGGGGTTCGCTTTTGCGGAGCCGGCCGCGCGGCGCGGATTTGAGTTTGCGGAAGAGCTCAGCAGAAAGACATTCCACCGTCCACGCTCAGCGCCTGTCCCGTGATGGCGCTAGCCTGATCGGAAACCAGGAACAACGCGGCCGCTGCAATCTCGGCAGTTGTCTGTGGGCGTCCTTGCAAAATCCCATTTAAGAATTCTTTGAACATTTCGCCGGAGTCTCGTCCCGTGCGCGCGGCAAGTCCGCGGCCCAATTCCTGCGACATTTCTGTTTCAGGAACGGGCCCGGGAAGAATGGCATTGGCGCGCACTCCGCGCCGCGCTCCCTCGGCTGCTGTTGTGCGGGTAAGGCCCAGCAGCCCTGCTTTAGCCGTGGCATACGCTGCTCCCCACGGATAGGCCGCGCGGGCGGCGACGCTCGATATGTTCAATATCGCCCCGCCTTCACGCGCATACATTTCCGGCAGCGCCAGCCTCGTCATCAAAAACGCTCCGCGCAGGTGGACGGCGAGCACGCTGTCCCACTCCGCGGGAGTAATATCTTCAATGGGCGCGACAGGGCCATAGATCCCGGCATTGTTCACGAGAATGTCCACGCGGCCGAATTGCTCGCGTGCCGCGTGAACAATTCGCGCCGCATCTTCTTCGAGCGTGACGTCAGCCGTAACCGATGCCGCGCGTCCACCTGCGCTTTCGATTTCCTTCACCGTTTGCTCAAGCTGAGCCGCTGTCCGGGCCGCAAGCAGCACGGCGGCGCCTTCGGCCGTGAAACGTTGGGCGATGGCTCGTCCAATGCCTCGCCCGCCGCCAGTCACAATGGCTACTTTTCCTTTAAGTTGCATAAGGTCATGCCTTTCAAAGATACGGTTGATTTCTTGAGCGAGGGCAGAATAGCACTGGCCGCCACGTGAGCCAAACGCGCCCAAACATGCGATGATGCGAGCGTCACAGGGCAATACTCAATTTAGAGCGACAGGGAGGCCAGCTTGTGAGCCATCCTGTCCGCAAGGACCTGCCGGGGCTTGCGCTACTCCCTTGATAAGGAAGCATTTGTGCCCCAGTTCTACCCGCGCGCCTTATGCCCAAAACGGGCATGACGCCGGCGTCGAAGATGGGGTATCATAGTTTACTTTTGGGAGCGAATAGCAAATGAGTGAATCGCTGGTACATCTTTCCAGCCGGGGAGGCAACACGGCTGGAAATGGCAAAATGCTGCTGCGTGTTCGTCCGCGAGGTTTTTGCGCGGGCGTGGTGCGCGCGGTGGATATTGTTGAATTGGCGCTGGAAGTGTATGGGCCGCCGGTGTACGTCCACCATGAAATTGTGCATAACCGGTACGTCGTGGAGCAGCTCCGGCAGCGCGGCGCGATCTTCGTCGAAACTGTCACGGAAGTGCCGCACGGCGCGGTGCTGATTTTCAGCGCGCATGGAGTTCCGCCCACGGTGCGTGACGAAGCTAAGAACAGTGAGCTGCGAGTGATTGACGCTACCTGCCCGCTGGTAACGAAAGTTCATCTCGAAGCGCTGCGCTTTGCGCGTGAAGGCCGCCAGATCATCCTGATCGGCCACCGGGATCACCAGGAAATTGTCGGCACTTCCGGTGAAGCGCCTGACCAGACGGTTGTCGTGGATAGCGTGGAAGCCGTGGATAGGCTCCAGGTTGAGGATCCCACTCGGCTGGCATTCCTGACGCAAACAACGCTGAGTCTTTACGACACGCAGGAAATTGTCGCGCGGCTGCGCGAACGATTCCCCGGAATTCAAGGCCCGGCCTCGGATGACATTTGTTATGCCACACAGAATCGCCAGGAGGCTGTCGAGCAGATGGCGCGCGATGTGCAACTTATCCTGGTGGTGGGATCTCCGAACAGCTCGAACTCCAACCGCCTGGTGGAAGTTGCGGCGCGAGCGGGTGTTCCCGCGCGGTTGATTGACGACGCCAGCATGATCCAGCCGGAATGGCTGGTGGACATCAAGCGCGTCGGATTGACTGCTGGAGCCTCCGCGCCCGAAGTGCTCGTCGAGCACGTGAGCGAAAGGCTCGCGGGACTCGGCTTCACCGATCAGCGCGATTTTGACCTGATTCGCGAGGACGTTCGGTTCACATTACCTCCGGAACTTGCGGCTGTTGCTCCTGGGGGCAGGCGAAGTTAACAGCTCACACCGCCGCGACCGGGGGATTGGGCCGCGAAATCTTCGTTACGTCAAGATGCTCCGTGCGGGCCCGATTATTCTTATCGGGAAGGAGAATCCGTTGGCGGTAAAGATTGTCCGGCAGGCGAAGAAGATTGCCCTGATTGGCGCGCCGACCAGCGCTGCGGCTCTTTCGGCGGGCCATGAACGCGCGCCGGAAGCTTTGCGCGCCGCCGGTCTTGTGCCGCGCTTGCAAGCGGCGGGCTTTGAAGTCACGGACATGGGCGATTGCCAGACGCAAGTCTTCCGGCCCGATGACGAACACCCTCGCGCAAGAAATATTCCTCCGCTTTTGGCTTTGCTGAATGATTTGCGCCCGCGTGTGGAAATAGCCGTCAAGAGCGGCGCGCTTCCACTGATTATTGGCGGAGACTGCAGCATCGTTCTGGCGACGATCGCCGGTGCGCGGCGCTATTATCGCCATGTGGGTTTGATCCATGTGGATCGCGACGCGGATATGAATGTGCCCGCCACGACTCCTTCCGGCTGCGTGGACGGCATGGTTGTTTCGCATTTGATGGGCCGCGGCGCGCCGGAGCTGGTGCGTTTTTGGGGAGAGCCGCCGCTGGTTCGCGAGCCCGATATTGTTTTGTTCGGGGTGGACCGGATTAGCGCAATGGAAAAGCAAGCGCTCGATCGTTCGCCCATTCGGCGCTACTTCACCGAAGATATAAGGCATAAAGGCATTGTTACCTCTGCCGAAGATGCCGCGGGACGCATGCAGGGCGGGCAACACGAGTTTGTATTGCACTTGGACGTGGATGCGATTTCCGGTGACGAATTCCACGCGACAAATTACGCCGGGCCCGGCGGGTTGAGCCTTGCCGAGGTGCAACAAGCAATGGCCATTTTCGCGAGCCGCCCGAACATGGTCGCGCTCGAAGTGTCCACGTACAATCCCGCGCTGGATCCCGATGGCAGCGCCGCAAAAATCTTGATCGAGTTGCTCGCAGGCGTGCTGACGGTGCGTCTGGCCGCGCTCGAAACTCCCGCCGAACTCGCCGCCGAAGCCGATAAGCCCGCGGCGGAGGTTGCGGTTGCGGAACCTGCTCCTGAGCCAGCCGGCGCTGCGGCGGCGCCCAGTGCCACCGAAGATGCCGCTCCGGACGATAACGCTGGTACCGGCGAAACAGGTTCCTCAAACCTGTAAAGTAACCGATCACCTTAAAGCAGCGTGATGTCATCCTGAAGACATCCGGCTAGGATGTCTGAAGGATCTGTGTGGCGGAGCAGCGTTGCGCTCGCCACATCGCGCCGAACTCTGATACTCCTGAGGGTCGGTGGGAATTATATGTACTGCGGCGTACGTGCAATGGCGCGATGCAAACTTATGTGACATGGTCTCATTCCCAATTGCGCGAATCCCCGCGCATGCGTAAACTCGCAAAACCCCTGCCCGGGTGGCGGAATGGCATACGCGGAGGACTTAAAATCCTTTGCCCTTAACGGGGCGTGTGGGTTCGACTCCCACCCCGGGCACCAATCGTTCAATGCGACGAAGACGGCAAGCTACAACCGAACAGCCCGATTGAAAGCAGGTTCCTACTACGTGATGATGCGCGACAGGTCTATCGGAATTCTCTCTTCATCTGCGTCAAACATATCCGTGAAAGTTCAATTGAATCCCTGATCTTGGTGCCGAATGGTTCTTGCGCCGCTGAAAGGATTTTCCCCGCCTCAGTATCCGTGAAACTTCGCTGTTCTTTCCTCACTCCCTCGCGGGGCGTCCCTATATCCCTGGGCGGGAAATCGCCACAGGCGTAGCCATTAAGTTACCTGCGGGTCACTGTGCCGTAGCTGCTTCTGCAAGACCCTCGCAATTGCGCCGTTACTCACTTTTGCATGTCCAATTGTGGACACCATGGATGTGGTCAATTTTGCTCATCTAGACGGGTTGGCCCCATGAGTCTACGATTGGCTGCGGTTGGGCCAATTTTCTGAGTTGATTGAAGGAGCAGACCTGAATGACGAGTAAACGTAGTCTCAGTGTCGGCCACGTACTTCTCCGCAAAAAGTTCCGCACTGGGATGACTTTTCGGAGCTACCAAGACAAAGAGGTGGTCTTTTCGCAAGGCGATCTAGCTGATTCTGTTTTCTATGTCGATAGCGGGACGGTGAAGCTCACGGCGGTCACGACGCGCAAGAAAGCTATAATTGCCATCCTACAGCGACGTAGCTTCTTTGGCGAAGGCTGTCTAGCAGGGCAACCTCTTCGGATTTGCACGGCGAGATCAATCGGACAATCCAACATCATTCGACTGCAAAAGAAGACCACGGCTCACATGCTCAAGAGAGACGCGCAGTTTGCGGCGATGTTCGTTGGATACTTACTTTCACGGGTTGTCCGAATCGAGGAAGACCTTATAGATCAATTCTTCAATTTCAGCGAAAGGCGGCTGGCCCGGGTTCTGTTATTGTTTGGGGAAATAACCAAGGAATCGAAGTCGCACTCTCCCCTAAGAGTGAGCCAATCAACCCTGGCGGAGATGGTTGGTACCACGCGCCCAAGAGTAAGTAAATTCATGAACGAGTTTAAGAAGAAGGGCTTGGTCAGCTATAACGGGGGCTTGCAAATAAATGGTCCAATGGTCATCGCGTTCCTAGAAAATCGCCCGATGTCCGTCAAGAAAAAGTAGACCCGGCAGGTGGCTCCAGTGAAGCGTGCTAAAAAAAAGAAAAAATCAAAAGCTGCATTCTTGGCTCTAGTAGCCCGGCTGAAAAGGGAACTTGCAAAGCCGCAGCTTACGAAATCAGTTAGAGAGAACCGTTCCCGCTCGAACAAGAGCACCCAATGACGAAAGACCGAAGGCTACACCCACCAATGGATGTCCTTTTGGCGAAGACCGGAACGGCGTTGCATTACGGCAAAAGGGAAACGATATATACGCAGGGGGCTGCAAGCAGCGCTATTTTCTACATACAAAGCGGTATGGTGATGCTGACTGTCAGATCGAAGAGGGTGCGCCCAGCCGTCCTTTCAGTGCTTCCTGCCGGAAGTTTCTTCAACGAGGCATGTCTGTCCAAGCATACGAACTATCTGTCCACGGCGACCACGCTCACTCCCAGCTCTATCATTCGCGTAAGAAAAAATGAAATGGTTCGTTTGCTTTCTAAGCAAATCGAATTTGCAGACTTCTTCCGGCAACATATGTTGGTCGCCAATATGCGATTCCGAGAAGACCTGCTGGATGTTTTGATTAACTCAGCCAGGCACCGCCTCGCGCGTGCACTTTTGCGTCTGGCAAATATGAGTTCTACCGGGCGTCCCGAAGGGCAAGCATCCCCCAGATAAGCCAGGGTGCTCTTGCGAACATGATTGGCACCACACGGTCGAGAGTCAGTGTGTTTATGAATCAATTTAGGAGAAGCGGCTTCATTTCTTACCACGGAATTATTGAGGTTCACAGTTCGCTTCGGCGGGCTCTCACAAAGGGCTAGGCTTCGGCAGATTCTTTGTGTTCGATCTGCCGTGACTTCTCATCCAGCAGTCGATTAATTTCAGTGATCAGTTTCAACAATTTAGCAGAATCCGTCTCGTTCGCGGCTTGCTCGCAGAGTTCGATCCAACGTTCTCTTTGCTTGCCCTTCATTGGATTAGCTCACTTCTTTCTGGCCTTGCGAGCCACAGCATCCATCTTCGTGGCGGCCTTAATCCTAGCCGCCCGACGACGTTCCCAAGCCTTATTTGGTTTGGGGCGCACAAGCGCCAATTATTGCCTATGGCTCGACAATCATGTTCCGCAAGGCATACCGAACCACGTCACTAATCCTGTGTAATTGCAATTTCCGCATAAGATTGGCGCGGTGCGTTTCGGCGGTTTTCACGCTAATGTTTAATGCCGTGGCAACTTCCTTGCTGCTTTTGCCTTCCGCGACCAATTGGACGATTTCCCTTTCACGCGAAGTGAGCCTATCAGGGATTGTCTCGGGAACCTGGAGTTTGTCCCCGGGCACGTTCACCTCACTTAAGATAACTTCAGTGGCGCAGGTCGTAAAGAAGGGCTTATGCCTCGAAATCGCTTCGATAGCAGCGATCAAGTCACGATCGGAATCGGATTTTGTGATATATCCACGCACATCGGCCTCTACGATTTCATTAACTAACTGATCCGAAAAATGTAGCGATAAGATCAGAATTTCCGTATCCGGTGATAGCTTGCGTATTTTCTTGGCCGCATCCAGTCCATTTAGATCAGGCATACCAATGTCGAGGATAGCAATGTCTGGTTGTAGCTCCTTTGTCATGGATACTGCTTCCCGCCCAGTTTGGGCCTCCCCACAGACTTCCCAACCCGAATGTGTTTGAATTAGTTTCTTGATTCCTCGACGCATTAAGTCGTGATCATCGGCAACAAGAATACGCAGCGTTTTCATTGGCACCCTCCAAGAAGAACAAAGTTGATCTTGAATTGGCATTGCAGAGCGAACAGTGAATGGTGATGGGGCTAACAGGCAGATATTCGCGAATCGATTCTTTCATTCTTGGCGCACCGCAACACCGACTACCGCTACTCGGGAGTGTTGTTACACTGCGGGGGGAATCGTCGTCAAGCACTAACTCGCTATGCGGCATACACGACAGAAGCCAAGGCCCGCTGCACCAACCCCCGCAACAAAGTAGTTAAGTTGTCGCCGTGTGCCACATGCTCGTCCCGCGCGGGTGAACGTGGGGCCTTTCGAATTCCCCTTCGAATTCCTTTCCACAGGAAATCCACCAACGGAAATAACTTTCCTATTGACGTCATATAACTCAATGGTATGCTAGCTTGCAGACTTGACTGGGCCCTCGAATCGGCATCCAGATCCCGAACCTTCGGAAGGGACTCGCCAATCCGCCGGATACTCGAAATCCATTGGATAAGAGCCTCTCCGTACCACCATTGACTCTACTGGCTTTCTAAACACAGATGTTTCTGCGGGGAATACATACGAGGCGCCCTCAAGCGATCCTCGTAAGTCCCTTATTTTCAGTGAGAGGCTATAAAATGAGTACCTGGCTAAGTCCTGTATTTCCCATACATACGCGAGGGGTACCTCCTAAGTCCTGTATTTCCCATACATACAAAAAAGGGGACTTATACTCTTAACTACCTAACCGTTTTTGGAGAGTAGGGCGAGTGTTATTATCACCCGCCCCTGACCTTCGGGTGTTTGAGACCCGTCGGACGACGTTAGTCGGCAAGTCAGCACGGTTTTTAAGTGTGCCTTCTCCAATTACATCGGCGGATTAACCGCCTTTGTAAAAGGGCGCGTAATTCCTAGGGATTACGGTCAAACGATAGGTTTACGTAGCGTCGTGCGTTAGGTTCGCCCCGCTATCGTCTGCCATGCCAACATCGGGGACGTTCTCACAAGATAAGCTAATAGCTTTTTCATGTGAACCTCCAAACGGGAAGTGTCCCGCACTTTCGTATTCATACTACCCCGAATTTAGGCAAAATGACGGTTTAGGTAGTTAAGCGTATAAGTCCCCAAAAAAGGGGGGAGGGGGGGGGGGCGCTGGGGTACAGACCGGGCAGATGCCTGACAGAACAGACCGGGAGCATTGCTGACACTGTTGGCTAGTGGCGCGCGCGTGTAAAAAGGAGCGCATGCCATGGAAAGCGAGCAGTGTAATGGAAGAGAAGCTACGATTTATATTTAAACACGATGCGGGCGAGTCGATGACCGAACTTTGCCATCGGTTTGGGATCTCCCGCGAGACCGGCTATGTCTGGTTGCGGCGGTACCGGCAGACCGGAGTGGCCGGGTTGATGGAACTCAGCCGTGCCACGCATCGGCACGCGAACCAGACGCCGGAAGAGATCGAGCAGATGGTCTTGGAACTCCGGCAGGCGCACATGCGCTGGGGACCGAGAAAGCTCAAGCGCATCCTCGAGCGAAATGAGCCGGGGCGAAGCTGGCCGGCGTCGAGCACCATCGGGGCGCTTTTGAAGCGGGAAGGTTTGGTGGTGGCGCGCAAGAAGAGATTACGCGTAGCGCCCTACACCAAGCCCTTGGCGCATGCCGACGAAGCCAACCGCGTGTGGTGCGCTGATTTCAAGGGATGGTTTCGCACCGCGGATGGCCAGCGAATCGATCCGCTGACCGTCTCGGATGCGCATAGCCGGTATCTGCTGCGGTGCCAGGCGGTGGAGAAGACCAACACGGCCCGCGTGCAGGCGATATTTGAAGCCGCTTTTCGCGAGTATGGAATGCCGGAAGCGATTCGTACCGACAACGGGCCGCCGTTTGCCTCGCACGCGATCAGCGGGCTGTCGCGATTAGCGTTGTGGTGGATCAAGTTGGGGATTGTGCCGGAGCGCATTGAAGCGGGCCATCCGGAGCAAAACGGAAGGCATGAACGGATGCATCGCACTTTGAAGCAGGAGACGGCGCAGCCACCGGCGGCCAACCGTCGCGAGCAGCAACGGGAGATGGACCGGTTTCGCGAGGAATATAATCAGGTGCGACCGCACGAAGCGCTCGAGATGCAAACGCCGGCGGCGGTCTATCATCGGTCGGAGCGAACATTTCCGGCGCGGTTGCCGGAACCGGATTATCCGCAGACCATGCTGGTACGTAGTGTGAGACCGCACGGTCATTTTCGTTGGAAGAAGTACGATGTGTTTTTGAGCGAAGTTTTTTGGGGCGAGCGGGTGGGCTTGTTGCCCGAGGACGATCGTTGGTTCACGATCTATTTCGCGCAAGTTCCAGTCGCGCGATTTGACAGCCAGAAGTTGCGCGTCACGCCTTTGCAAAAAACGGGGGGCTTCTTCAAGGTGGGTGCAGGGGAAGGCGACCCTTCCCCTGCACCCCATCCCCTCACCCGAGAGGATCAAAAAGTGTCAGGGATGTGCCCGGTCTAAAGTGTCAGGGATGCTCCCGGCCGCACACTGCTAACAATAATTTCCAAAAGACGGACACGTCCGCCGAAGCCTTGGCGAAGGCGGAGTATACTTCTCTAGCTTTATCCATATTGTGAGGTATTACAGATGAGCCGTTTGTTTTGCACCGTTCTTGCTTTTGTTCTACTTGCTCCCACGGGCATGTTGGGCCGCGAACAGGCCGGCGATTCCGGGCCTGCTCCGAAAGTCGTGATCGATAACGAATATGTCCACGTCTCGCAGGCTGACTTTCTTCCCGGCTCGAAATCCACTTACACCGTTCCGGATGGGATTTCAGCGGTGGTCATTCGTCTGCGCTTACCCAAGCCAGCGAAGCCCGGGGGAGACGAAAAATCTGACACTTCTCTCCAGTTGGATCGCGTATTGTTCATGGACGACGGGGAAATGATGTCTCACGCAGAGCCCGCGAATGGAAACGCATTTCGGGAAGTCCGGATCGAATTAAAAAAAGACCCGCCCGCGCCCGCATTTGAAAAAGACGCCGTGAAACTCGATCCGGGCCACAATATTCTTTTGGATGAAGATGCCCACTTCCGCGTGGTGCAAGTTCACTTTGGTTTGGGCGAGCAAGGCCCGGTGGTGGATAAGCGTCCGCGCGTCATCATTGTTCTGACGGATACTCACGCGCAGGTCGCGAAGCCCGGAGGCAATCCGGAGGCGCGCAACAGCACGGCCGGGACAATCCAGTGGAGTCTCGGCGGCAGCCAGGCCACGATCAATGGCCACGAAACTCGCCTCGATAACACGGTTGTCGAGTTGAAGGGGAAATGAGCGTTCCTTATTCGTCATTCCAAGGCGCGCTGCGTGCCGGGGAATCTCTCTTTGTTCCGATGGGATATAATCTTTGGGGAGGATTTTGAAGGTGACTGCGACAACAATGCATTCGGCCGGCGCCGCCTACGGTCCGTTCCGCAATGAAGTGGTTCTTGATTTCAGCAAGGAAGAAAACGCCCGGCGGATGCGCGAGGCAATCGCACGCGTGCGTGATGAGCTTGGCCGCGAGTATCCGCTCGTTATCGGCGGCCAGCGCGTCAAGACCGAAGAAAAAATCCGTTCGGTGAATCCCGCGAAACCTTCCGAAGTTGTCGGCATTCACCAGAAAGCCGGCGCTGCGCACGTCGAGCCTGCCATGCAGGCGGCGCTGCGCGCCTTTGAAACCTGGAGCGTCACGCCCTGGGAGACGCGCGCCGCGTTGCTGTTCCGCACCGCTGAAATTATCCGGCAGCGGCGCTTTGAATTTGACGCCTGGCTCGTTTTTGAAGTAGCCAAAAACTTCGCCGAAGCCGACGCCGATATTTGCGAAACGATTGATTTTCTGGAATTTTACGCGCGCGAGGCCCTGCGCCTTTCCACCGCCGAGCCCGCCGTTCAATTGCCCGGCGAGCGTGACACTCTTCAATATATTCCTCTCGGCGTGGGCGCCGTCATTCCGCCGTGGAATTTTCCCGCTGCGATTATGGCGGGCATGACGGCCGCCGCGGCTGTCTGCGGCAACACCGTGATCCTCAAACCTTCCAGTGATTCCCCGACGATCGCCGCGAAATTCTTCGAGGTTCTGGAAGGAGCCGGCATGCCGGCGGGGGTCGTAAATTTCTGTCCGGGCGCTGGCGCGACATTCGGCAACGCCGTGGTTATGCATCCGAAGACGCGTTTCATCGCCTTCACCGGCTCGCGCGACGTCGGCCTCGATATTCATCATCGCGCCGCCGCGCCGCAAAAAGGGCAAATCTGGATCAAGCGCACCATCCTCGAGATGGGTGGCAAGGATGCCATCATCGTGGATGCCGAAGCCGATGTGGATGCGGCCGTCGAAGGCGTGGCCACTTCTGCTTTCGGTTTTCAAGGGCAAAAATGCTCGGCCTGTTCGCGCGCCATCGTGGATGAAAAAGTTTACGACCAGTTTGTCGAAAAACTTCGTAACCGAGTGGCAAAAATTGCCGTGGGTGATCCCACGGAAAACGCTCCCGTCTGCGCCGTCATCAACGAAGCGGCGATGAAATCCATTCTGAACTACATCGAAATCGGCAAGAAGGAAGGCCGCCTGCTCAATGGCGGCGGACGTGATACGAAGGCCGGCGACGGTTATTTTATTCAGCCAACCGTCATCGCCGATATTCCTCCGACGGGCCGCATCGCGCAGGAGGAAATCTTTGGCCCCGTGCTCGCCGTCATCAAATCAAAAAATTATGACGACGCGCTCGCCATCGCCAATAATACCGAGTACGGCCTGACCGGCGCCGTCTACACAAAATCACCGGAAAAAATCGAACGCGCGAAGAAAGAATTCCACGTCGGCAACCTCTATATCAACCGCAAGTGCACCGGCGCTATGGTTGGCGCGCATCCGTTTGGCGGATTTAATATGTCCGGCACGGATTCCAAAGCCGGCGGCGCGGATTATCTCTATCTTTTCACCCAGGCAAAATCCATCGGCCAAAAAATAACCTGAAAATCCAAACCTTTTAAATGGACATTTTCTAAACAAAAAGAGCCTCCAGGCATAGCCTCGAGGCTCTTTTTGTTGAAATACTCCTTACTTGAAGTTCTCTACTGATCTTTCCAGTTCGGCACGCGCCCCGGCGTATGCGGCACGCCATCAGCATCGAGCGCTTTGTCCAACTTCACCATGTCTACTTCAACCAACAGGCGAAGCTTTGCCAGCACTGGCACGAAGAGCTGTCCGGCGATCTTGTAATCGTCTTCCATCGTCTTCGTCGGCTTGGCGGTATTTGAGCCCGTTCCTTGCACCACTCTGCCGGCGCGTTGCGAAATGGACGGCGGCACCGGTTCCTCGTGTTCACGAGCAACAGTGTCCCCGCGCAGATCCATCAGGATCTCGTTGTTGCGCTTCTCCAGTTCATCGGTCGTCTTGATCAGCGCAGCGCCATCCGGATACGGCATGGCCGTTAGAGCGCGCTTAATTGTGGCGAGCTCCGTTTCGTTATTGGTTGCGATTTCCAGCGCCGCTGTAACGGCTGACTGCAGCTTCGCGGCCTTCTTCTGGAAAGCTTCCTTCGCGGCGCGCTCCGCGGGAGAAAGCGGTTCCGTATCTATCGCCTCGACGGTGAATTGCACCGGGCCCGCGAGCTGTGTTGTTGCTCCGTGGAACGTCTGCGCCATTGAAACCTTGTAGGTTCCCGGGGCTACAAGCGGCCCAGCGCCGCCACCGAAGAATCCTCCGCCGCCACCACCCCCGCCTCCACGTCCGCCGCGCCCACCAGCGGCGCCAGCCACCGGCGCAGCCGGCACTGAGAACGGCGCCGCGTGCATGTCCCATGTGATTCGGCGCATGCCCGGCGCGGCAGGCGCGGTCAATTGGCGGACGAAGTTCCCGCTCGCGTCAGCGATCGTAAATACGAGCTCCGCGGGCTGCTCTTCTGCCTCCGCGCGCAACTCGTCAATCGTCGGATAATGTATTTTCGCGTTGTTGCGTTCGGCGTCGCGTTCGTCTGCCTGGCGCTTGGCGCGCAAGGTTTGCGGCGCTGCCTTCTCGTAATAGGTGATCATCGCGCCGACCGGCGGATTTTCTCCTTCGTACAGTTGCTCGCCCAGATGCGCCTTGCCTCCACCGCCGAATTGATTGGTTTGGAAGTATTGCCACGCAGTGCGAATGGGGAAAATTTCCGCGTTCGTATCCGCCAGTTTTTCTGGTGCGGCGGTTCGGAGCGGCGTGTAATCGTCCAATATCCAGATGCTGCGGCCAAACGTGCCCACCACCAGATCGCCCATGGCTTTCTGGATGTGCAGATCGCGCACGGCAATCGTCGGGAGTCCGTTGCGCAGGCGCGTCCACTTTGTGCCGCCGTTCTGGGTGAAAAACAGTCCGTATTCCGTGCCCACAAAAAGCAGGTTCGGATCCACGGGATCTTCCGCGATCGCCAGCACGGGGCCGTTGTCAGGCAAATCTCCGGCAATGGATGCCCAGGTTTTGCCCGCGTCGGTGCTCTTCAGGATGTACGGTTTGAAATCCTCATTCTTGTGGCCGTCGAACGAAGCATAAACCGTATTCACATCATGTGATGACGGCACGATGCGCGTGACGTAGGTCATTTCCGGCACGCCCGTGAACGTTTCGATTTTCCGCCAGTGCGCGCCGCCATCCTCGGTTACGCTGATCAATCCGTCGTCCGTGCCCACGTAAACCATGCCGTCTTTCTTCGGTGATTCCGCGAGCGCCGTCGCATTGCCGTAGAACGACGTTGAAGTATTTTTTGCCACCGCTTCCGGCGGCCAGACCCTGCCCATCATCGGCAGCGTGTTGCGGTCAATTTGGCGCGTGATGTCTCCGCTGATGGCTTTCCAGGAATCGCCCCTGTCATCGCTGCGGAAGACTTTATTCGCCGCGAAGTAAATCCGGGTGTGCACGTGCGAACTCACGATGATCGGTGAATCCCAATTCCAGCGCAGCGCAGGCTCTCCCGGCCCTTCGCTCGGGACGATATCCACGCGCTCGCCCGTTTTCCGGTCGTAACGGACGACCGCGCCGTTCTGCAACTCGGCATAGACCGTGTTTGGATCTTCCGGATCCACGGCGGAAGTAAATCCGTCGCCGCCCTGCGTGTTGAACCAATCCATATTCAGAATGCCCGCGACGCTGCGTGTGCGCGAAGGTCCGCCGTAACTGGAATTATCCTGCGTGCCTCCGTAAACGTAGTAGAACGGCGCGGATGTGTCGGCCGTCACGTCATAGAATTGGCCGAGTGGAAGATTTTCCTTGAAGGTCCAGTCTTCACCGCGGTTATAGCTCTCGTAAAGTCCGCCATCGCAGCCGATCATAAGATGATCCGTCTCGTCCGGGTCAATCCACACGACGTGGTTATCCACGTGTTTGCTTCGCGTGCCGAGTGAACGCGTCGTCCGCCCGCCGTCGTCGGACGTCATGATGTTCGTATCCATCACGTAAATCCGTTCGGCGTCCTTCGGATCCACAAAGATGGTGCTGTAATACTGCGGGCTGGAACTATCGAAGTCGTCGCGCTTTTCCCACGTCTCTCCGCGATCTTCCGACGCAAAAACTCCGCCGGCGCGGTTCGCCGCCTCAATTTCCGCGTACACCAGATTCGGTTTCGCGGGTGAAATTCCCAGGCCGATGCGGCCAAGGTCTCCTCCGGGCAGGCCGCCGCGCAATTTGTTCCAGGTCGCGCCGGCATCCGTGGATTTATAAATCGCGGATTCCGGCCCGCCGTCAATCAGCGTCCAAACGCGCCGCTCCCGTTGGTAGCTCGCCGCATACATCACGTCCGGATTTCCCGGCTCCATGATCACGTCCGTCACGCCGGTCCATTCGCTGATGGAAAGAATATTCTTCCAGGTCTTACCGCCGTCCGTGGATTTGAAAAGTCCGCGGTCGCCGCCGGGTCCCCAGAGCGGGCCCTGCGATGCCACATAAATTACATCGGAATTGCGCGGATCAATCAGGATGCGCGCGATGTGTTCGGATTTCTTCAGCCCCATGTTGTGCCAGGTGCGGCCATCATCGTCCGACTTGTACACGCCGTCGCCCCAGCTCACGCTGCGCTGGCTGTTATTTTCTCCCGTGCCCACCCAGACAACCGCGGGGTTCTTCGGATCAAGCGTCACAAACCCGATGGAGTAGGAATCTTCATTATCAAAAACCGGAGTGAAGGTGATGCCGCCATTCGTCGTGCGCCAAACCCCTCCTGAAGCCGCGCCGATAAAGTAGTGGCGCTTGTTCGTGGGGTCCACAGCAATGGTCACAATGCGGCCGGAGACCAGCGCCGGCCCGATATTGCGCAGACGCAACGCGCCGTACGTGCCGCCTCCGCCGCCTGCTCCGCCACCCGGGCCGCCACGGCCTCCGCGACCCCCGCCCTGTCCTCCGCCGCGCTGAGCAATCGCACGCGGTGCAACCACCAAGGCGGCCATCGCCGCCGATAAAATTGCGCACATCAGGAAACGTTCAAGCTTCTTCACGTTCTTCACCTCTCGATAGATTGAATTGAAACTCGAAATCCCCAACCATCGCGCCTACAATTCCCGCGCGGATCTTAGTAGCACAGCCATTCCCAGTTGCGCGCTTCTAAATACCCGAAATCGTATGGGCCGCGTTCAGGTGGGCTGTTCTTCGTTCACGCATTCTCCGAACCCCGCACACTACTACCGCCCGTCGGAGCACCTGATATTATCCCAGACGCGCCGCGCTGTCCCGCGGTTTCCGCATTCCATTGGGCACAACCATCAGGGAGGTGACTTCGGGACAGTCCTCTCTCCGTGCTATCATTGGAAAACCCTTAGTCCTCCGTTACCAGCGTAAGAAAGATCTTGATGGGAGGCATGGTTCTTATGGCCCGTAATTCAAGCGACCCAAAACACCAGGCTCATGAACTCATCGATCGTCTCGCGCTGACTCAGGTAAATGCCGTCGTTGGCTTGCTTGAGGCGATGCTGGATCCCGTTTCGCGCGCCATTGCAAATGCTCCCCTGGACGATGAACCAGAAACGGAGCCCGAACGCCATGCCGTGGCAGAATCTAAGTCATGGTTCCAACAACGCTCCGGTCAAGGCATCTCCCACGAAGAAGTCCTTGCCGAATTTGACTGTAAGCCGGACGCTGCGAAGCGCTCCAAAGATCAAAGGTGAGAAAGATTGTCTGGTCTGACCAGGCTCGCGGTGATGTTCGCAATTTGGATCGGGAAATCGCCATGCGGATTTTTGCAGCGCTTCATCGGTTTGCCGAAACAGGCGCCGGTGACATCAGGAAACTTGCAGGAGGATCAGGAGAACTTCGTCTTCGAGTAGGTGACTGGCGCGTCCGCTTCACCGAAGCGGATGGAAATACTCTGAGCATTCACTCCGTGCGCCATCGCAAGGAAGCTTACCGCTAAGCCAGCCATCTGAATTCAATTAGGCCGCCTATTTACGCTAAGACCCGAAGACGGAGATACTACTTGTTGCCGATCACCACAGAATCGCTGTGCACCCTGATGTATTCAACCGCGGCTTCTGCGCCAAGAAAATCACCAGCCCTGATCGCTTTGCCTTCCATGTGATCGAATACATGGCTCACAAAATCGATTAACGCTTGTCTGGCTTCGCCATCCAGGGTCTCGTTTTCACCCCGAATTACGGCGAGTACATTGTGATCCTCTTTGCCATCCTCTATTTGCTCCATCAGGCCGATCGCATCGCATTCCACGATTTGCCCCGTCGTCAGAGGCGTGCGCGTAACAACAAAACAGTCCACATTAAGTCCGTCGGCCGCTGTCGTATTGAGGATGAATCCGTATGGCAATGGGTAGGCGCGCGACACTCGAGCCGTTCCCGTCAGCTCAAGTGTTTTTTCATTGTGGAAGTGCTTAACGAATGCGCCCGCCTCATTTTGAATAAACACTTTCAAGTTGAGCTTTTCCTTTCGTGTGTTAGTTGATTGAATTCGTCGAACGGCCCCGGCATAACCGGGGCCGTTCGTGTCCTGCAAGAAACTATCACGCTCGAATGCAATCGTCTAAAGGCCGCGGCCAGTGTGTCCGCCTCCCCCTCCGCCTCCACCACCGCCTCCGCCTCCGCCGCCGTGCGAGCCGCCGCCGCCCCCGCTACTTGCATGTCCGCCACCGCCGCCACCTCCGCCACCAGAAGTTCGGCCTGCGGATGAGCCTCCTCCTCCGGTTCTTCCGCTCCCTCCGCCCGAGCTTCGAGTGGAGCCGCTTGAATATCCGCTTCGCGCGCTGTAGCCGCCAACCACTACCGGCTTGCCCGTCCGCCCGGCGACATTCGTTCCAGCTTGGACAAAACTTCGGGTCTTGTAGTTATAAGTAATACTGGACGCGCCGCTCTTCCCAATCTGTCCTGGAACAGGCTTTGCGCCCGCCATAAGGCGCCCTTGAATTTCAGGCCGTTCAACGCTTGCGAGTAGCGGATAATTCACGGCGCGAAATTCCTTGGGAGGTTCGCTCAGCACCGTGTATTTCTCAGTTGGCTTGAAGTTCACAAGCTCGATAGGTCCGGTCGGCCCGTTCTTTGCCTGAAAGACTCCATACCTGAGATTCAGAGGTGGCTTGCCCTTTACGTCGCTCGGATGCGTGGGAACATACACATCTCCTTTACTTGTGTGCATCCAGTGGACAGGCGGGTGGTGCCTCCTCTTTCCAACAACGAACGTATATTGAGTTCCCCGTCCGCCCAAATGAACCCAGGCGCCCGAATGGCACAGCCCCCAGGTCCATGGGTAATAGTCAATGAAATTAGGGTCTTGCACCAAGATTTGTCTTCCTGTGACGGGATCTGTCACGGTCATGAGGTGAACGTCGTAAGGGCACGTACCCAGCGGATAGTAGAACGCAGAATAATTTGGTATTGCCTGTGGCTGTGGCTTTTGCACTTGATTCTTACCAGCCGGGGCCGTTCCAGGGGGCGTCGTCTGTCTAGGAATCGGCGGCGTCCCTTGCTGCTGTGTCTGCGATCCCGCAGCCCCGCTCTGCTGAGCGCCAACTTGTTGAGGCGTAACGTGCATCGCCACAAGCTGGAACGATCCGGCTGCTGTATCCGCGTTGCCTGTTGGCGTGGACGGCTTCGCTGTGCCGGATGATGGCGCCGCGTCAGACCGCCCTTTCGGCTCCCAGCATGTTCCGAATGGCGCGCAGGCGAAAAATGTTCCTCCGTTGTATAGATCGGTCAGTCCTGGAACGAAAGAAGTAAGCCCCGAAGCCTTCAGCGCCGCGGCCGTATCTGTCTCTCTTTGCGCGACCCTCGCGGCCACCCATCCATCCCAATCGGCGGGCGTGCCCGAATGGTCCACTCCTCCGAGTTGAATGGGAATGCCGTTCCGGTAGGCGATCGTTCGCCCTTTCACCATCCGTACCGTTCCCCCGGCCATTTGATTAATGTTCATGCTGCCGTTTTCCTGAGGTGTAAGCGCCATAGCATCGAGATAACTATCCACTCTAATAAAGGAAGCGGAAGGAAAACGTAATCTGTCCGTCGGCGTGGTGATGTCGAAGAGCTCATTCGGGATGGGGAGGACTTTGACGGTCGCCGTTCCCGTCCCGAGGTCCAGTACCGTGGACGGCAAGCCGTTCCTCACGGTAAGCGTCTGGAAAATGAGCACGGAGTTTTCCGCCAGGTACACGGTCGAGCCGTACTCAAATTCAATTTCGGCGCGCCCGTCGCCGGTCGCCACGCTGTAATTTTGCAGAATCGGAAGGTTCGCTATCGCCACCTCCCATTGTTTGTTCAGATCCGGGCCTTTGGAGTCGCCACGGGAAAATCGCACGTCGCCTTGCACGTAGCTCAGCCGCACAATCTCCGGATCAACCTTAACTTGAGTGGTTTTATCAGCGGCCCGAGCGGTCGCGGCCGCAGAAAGAAATAACCCGAACAACGCGAGCCCAAGAAATGAGTTCAGCGTACTAAACCTGTTTGTAGAGGTTTTCATCGTCGCCCTCCGGCTGGAATTAGGGGCCCGCTGATATGACGTGTCTCATACTTATTGTGTTTCATAAATCTTTTTACAATGTAAGTGTTTACTTACATCCGGACGGTTTTAGTACCACAGCCATTTCTGGCCATGCGCGTTTCGCCAAACCGCACTTCTGAAGCGCGGGCCAAACCCTGACCAATCCCACATTGGGTCGGCTAGGAGGGCGCCCGCAACGCGATCTCTCACGCCTCACACTGGAGGGCGAGTCATGGAAAACACATACTACTTCGTCCACGGTGGAATTGAAGGAAGAGAGCGCGCTGGAAGTCAGTTGTGCCTGTATGCGCCCACGTTTCCCCGCCATGCTTGCGGATGCAGGTTTCCAGAATGTTCAAATGATCGCGGTTCAACTCGCGGGGACCGAAGGCGAAGTAAAGCTCATCTCTCCGATCATGATGGAAAATATTGCTGACGCAGTGATAGCCGAAGGCTTCGCGTCCAAGCCGGAAATTGACCAGCTCGTTGCAGAATTATACGAGTTCGCGCGCATTCCCAGCGCCATCGGTTGCATGCCACGAGTTGTAGGGGCGCGGGGTAAAGTTTAGGTGGAATCGCCCGGAACCGCATGAGGCCTGCGGGTTCCTTGCAACCAGCATTAGACACACAGGCATCAGAATATAGGTGAAACCCAAAGCAACTTAGACTACAATCCGCACTATCAGAGTTCTGGGTGTCCGCTCATCTCCTACTAAATCTAGTTTTAGTGTAGAGTGCGTCCAACTCGTATCCAAGCAAGATAGAAATGCTGGTTCGCGCCAGAGGAAAGGCATGCTACGGCCTTGCACCCAACCGAACATGGATTCGCTCGGCCCGATTCGTGTCTGAATCTTAAGCTTTTCATTTTTGCATTCCTGGTTTTATTTTTTTGCGGCAGCTTCCCCCAAGCTTCCCAGGCGTGCGAACAACTTCCCGCCGGCCAAACATTCCGAATCCGGCTCCTGCAGCCAGTCTCATCTTACAGTTCCAAACCTGGAACTGCTGTGCGCGGTTTTCTTATCGAATCCCCTCAATGCGACGGTCTGCTCGCCTTTCCAACGGGCACTATGGTCGCGGGCACCATTATGTCCGTACACAAAGTGGGAATGGGGTTCCGACACGAAGTCGCGTCGCTTGAAATTGAATTTAACCGGATACTCCAAAATGGTGAGCAGGTAGAGATGCGCGCCCAAGTGCTGGAAGTGGACAATGCGCGCGAGAAAGTAAAGAACGGTGTGATTGAGGGCGTACGCGGTACAAACGCGCCACAAGACCACCTGAGCGGTATGGTGCCGTATCTTGCGATGTGGCATCCCGCCACGTATTGGATTTTGCCTGCTTACAGGGCAGCCTTCCCCGTTTTTCCCGAGCCGGAGATCTATTTCCCCTCTGGAACCGATTTGCTTCTGGGATTGGTTTCGCCCTTGCCGCTGGCGGCCGGTGAGAGTCTCGCCTCTGAGAATCGGGAATTTGACCCATCGGAGAAGGAAGCCCTTGACCAGAAAGTGCTCGCACTTCCTGAGCGGACTTCCACGCCGAATGGCGTCGATGCCGATGTTGTGAACCTTGCGTTCATCGGCTCACAGGAACAGCTCGAGAACGCCTTTAAGGCTGCCGGGTGGTTGAGCAGTGATGCGGCGTCCAGGCGGACTACATTTCGCCAACTCGGTGACATCCTTTTGTTGCGCAACTATCCTCGCGGACCTATGTCGGAACAACTACTGAAAGACCGGCGTTATGACTTTTCCTGGCAAAAGGGCCTGGACAGCATTGCCAAACGCGACCACTTGCGAATCTGGAGCGATCCCGATACCTGGAACGGCCAACCTATCTGGCTCAGCGCGTCCACGAAAGATATTGGAGTGCACCTGATGTTTCGTAAAGGAAAAATCACTCACCGCGTGGATCCTTATATTGACGCGGAGCGCGATAAAATCGTGCGCGATCTCACCTTGGCGGGCTGTGTGGATACCGTACATAATGCCACGCGCCCGGCAATGCCGAATTCCCTGCAAAACGCGACGGGCGACCAACTGCGCACCGATGGCGCTGTTTCCGTGATTCAGCTTAAGAATTGCGACGCACCAGTTTACGACAACGCCGAGAACGATTCTACGCTTCCCACATTAATCGCCCGGCCCGCATCGAAGCTCACGAGGTATTTTCGCACGCAGGTTCTCACCTTGCGGGACATGTGGCGCGAGAATGCCGTGTACGAAGCCGTTGATCTGAGCCGGATGGCGATTCGGTCCATGCGCCGCAACAACCAGGTTGCGCGCCAGGTCAGCGCCCCGTTGCCACAGACCACGCTCAATCAAACTGCCGCGGCAGGGCCACACTCCAATATCATTCCAAGATAATTTAGCCGCGGGCGGATTCGGACTGCTCAAATGCGTGGTAAGAAGAGCGCACAAGCGGGCCGGATTCAACGTGCTTGAATCCCATGTGCTCGCCGATTTTTTTGTATTCGGCGAATTCATGGGGGTGGACGTAGCGGACGATTGGCAGGTGCTCGCGGGTCGGCTGCATGTATTGCCCCAGCGTGAGGATGTCCGTCTTCTGAGCAGCCAGATCCGCCATCGCCGCGATTACCTCTTCTCGCGTTTCACCCAGGCCGAGCATCATTCCCGTCTTGGTGGGAATTTCCGCCGAGAATTCTTTTGCGCGCCGCAATAACTCAAGCGAGCGCTCGTAAATGGCGCCCTTGCGCACCTGGCGATACAATCGCGGCACGGTTTCCATGTTGTGATTCAGCACGTCCGGCCGGGCGGCGAGCACAGTTTCCAGCGCCGGCCATTCGCCGCGAAAATCGGGGATCAGCACTTCGACGCGGCAGCCGGGCACGCGCCGGCGAATTTCTGAAATCGTGCGCGCGAAAATCGCCGCACCGCCATCGGGCTGGTCATCACGATTCACGGACGTCACCACGGCGTAGCGCAGACCCATTTTCGCCACGGCTTCTCCGACTCGCTCTGGCTCGTCTTCTTCCGGAGGTCCCACCGGTTTGCCCGAAGGCACGGAGCAAAAACCGCACGCGCGGGTGCAGATGTTTCCGAGAATCATGAAAGTAGCTGTGCGATGGTCCCAGCATTCACCCATGTTCGGGCAGCGTGCGCTTTCACACACGGTGTGCAACCCCAGCGTACGCATGATGCCCTTCAAATCCTGATAATTCTGCCCGCCCGAAAAACGCACCTTCAGCCATTCCGGGCGCGGGTGCGCATCCGGCGGTGGAACGGGAATGCCGGGGACAGAACTACCGGGCAGAATGTTGAACGGCGCAGCCATGTGAAAAATCTCGAGAAATTTATCTTACGCTGCGTCTGGCCGCGTGACAAGTGAAGCGAGAAGCGCCCGAGCCGGACAGGCCTCCGGCAGAGGGAGCGTGGCCTACATAAATCGCCTCAAACCCAGAATCCCGATTGGGCCGAAACGACGCATGATATAGGGCACAATGTTGCGTAATTACCACACCAACGAATCTGGGCTTGGCAATTATTTTGTAACCCACTGATAATAAATAGCATCTTAGCCTTACGAGACGGGCTTTGAACTGCTACAATTTATCTTTCGATGCCGAATCAGACTACCGTTGAGCGCTCGGTTGAAACGCAAGGCGTAGGCCTTCACACCGGCGTGCATTGCCGGATGCGATTCAATCCCGCGCCGGCCGATACCGGCATCGTTTTCCGCCGCACGGATCTCGATAATTTCCAGATTGAAGCCCATGGGCGAAACGTTGCGCGAGTAAGTTACGCGACGAGTTTGATGAAAAAGGGTGTTTGGCTTTCAACCACCGAGCACGTGCTTGCCGCCGTGTATTCCTGCGGGATCGACAATATATATATAGATGTGGATGCGCTTGAGCTCCCTATTCTTGACGGTTCCGCCAAACCGTTTTTGGAAATGATTGACGAAGCAGGCATCCGCAAACTGCGCCGCCGCAGGCGCTACCTGAAAGTTCTGGCTCCCGTGGAAGTGAAAGATGGGGATCGCCGCATCGGAATTTATCCATCCAGCGAATTCCGAATCCGCGCCTTCGTGGAATTCGCGCATCCCATGGTTGGCCAGCAGCATGTCGAACTCGCGGTCAATCGCGAAAGTTTTACAAAATTGCTTTCCACGGCGCGGACGTTTTGCTTTCTGGATGACGTGGACCGGCTGCGCGCAGCGGGGCTCGCGCGCGGCGGCTCGCTTGAAAATGCCATTGTGCTCACACGCGACGGAGTGATGAACGGGCCGTTGCGCTCGCCTGACGAATTTGTCCGGCACAAAGCCCTCGACCTGATCGGCGATCTGGCGCTGTTGGGGCGGCCATTGCTTGGCCGCGTCGAAGCGCACAAGGCGGGACACTCGCTCCATACGCAACTCGTTTCGCGGCTGCTGGCCAACTCTTCTTTGTGGACCGAAACTACGTCCCCCGATGCCAGCCCCCTTCAAGCGCATCCCGCTATGACTCTGCGGGATTCCGCTGCCTTCACGGCGGCAGATTAATCCTCATCTCCCTCCGCGCGTCTCTTTCATTGACTCAGGTGGAACACAACCGTGATGTATGTATCCACTTCAACAGCCTCGCCATTCAACAACGTAGGACGAAAGCGCCACTGCCGCACAGCTTCGCTTGCCGCATGCACGAGCAACGGATGCCCGCTTAGGACCTCCAGGTGTTCCACCGAGCCGTCACGCGCGATGATTGCGCGCAGCTGCACCGTACCCTCGACGCGCGCCTGCCTGGCAATAAGAGGATAGATAGGTTCGACGCGGTGCGTCAGCAGGGCCAACTGAACTCCCTGGCTAATCGAAACTGGCGTTCGTGGGATGGACGCCGGGGCGCCACTGGTTGCGGAGGAATCGGACCGCCGCGTCCGCCGGGGATCGGAATCAATCCAATGCCGGTCCCGAGAGAAAAATCGGAGGCTCCGGAGGAATTTGCTGGAGAAAATGCCTCTGCCGCAAGTTTTTCTCCATCAATTTCCATTACGCGAGGCGGAATCTTGGTTGGCGCGGAAATTTGGATGCGACTTAAGAGAAGGTCGCCGTGATGTTTGCCTTGTCGCGGCTGCGGCGGCGTGGACGGATGATCCGATTGCGCGATTCCTCCATACGGGGGAATCACGTCGACACGGCTGGTCACAAACCGCGTACTTGTTGCAAACAACGGCGCAATCACCAGGAGGGTCACAATGCAGACTTGCACGAGCGCCGATACAGCCAGCGCCTCACCTCGCCTCCGTCCCGCGCGGCCTTTGTCAGCCAGATCAACTCCAATGAGGCAGCGATTGAGTGATGCCGATCCCACTTCCTCTTGCACCGGGCGGCTGGACTGATTTGCTATCCTTTGTATGGGTTCCCCTGAATTGGAAGATTCGGAGCGCATAGACACCTCTCCTCAGCGTCCCGGCTGCCGTCAAAAAATCGCCGGAACTCGTTTTTATTCATTTACTTAGAAAGGCGCGCCCTCTTGAATTTGGACACCGGGCGGCCGCGGATGTTCCCATTAGCCAATCAAACATCTCACGAGGCTTCACCAGGCCAATTTGGCAGCAAAAAATCCTGTGGACAAATTAAACCGCGGCATGATAAATATATGCCCGCAAAGAAGTTAGGTCTGGTCTGAGGTTCGTTTCCCGCCTCGAATTGCATCCAACCGGCCATGTGGCGCATCAGAACAGTTGGGGAAATTCCCTGAGTCGCGAAAGGGTTAGGTGTACCCGCTATGAATCGTCAATCTACTGAAACGGTCGGCGTCCGAGTGACCGGATGGGCGGCGCTGAACCGTGATCCCCAGGAAGATCTGGTGGATTTTACCTGTCCACACTGCGGCACCGAAGGGACGAAAAACGCCCGCCGCGAGCGTTCGTTGTATCGCTTCACAGACGGCTTTCTGCAGGACTTGCAGGGCGAAGTGACCGTCTGCCGGGCGTGCAAGCGCTCCACGCGCGTGGTTCCCATCGTGATGCTGCACGATCAAGACGAAAAGAAGCGCTTTGAAGCCGTGTTCGCCACCGAGCTCGAAGCGACTACAACTTAATTTCATCATAGATAAAACATGGAAAGGCCGGCCCCGTTGAATTGGGCCGGCCTTTATTTTTTCCGGAGCTACTTGCCGGCGGGTAGACGATCAATACTCCAGCTTGCCTTTGTACATCAGCGATGTGATCGGAAAGCTCGTCTGAACTGCATACGGATAGATATGAAAATCCGCCGGGCTTAAAGGGCCCAGTTGCATGTGCTTCTTGTTGAATTGCAGTCTTTCGCCATATACGATCAAAAAAATCTTGTCAGTCGCCGAGAACAAAGGTTTCTCATTCACAAGGCGAGGAAAAGTGTACTCAGTTACATTCGAGTTATCCGGGTTCCCCGCGACTAAAGTGGCGCTAGTTTGGATTGGCATGACAAGCGTGCCATCGGAAAGCCTTAGAGCAGCTTGACGCGCCGGGAGTGCGCCGTCATGTTCTACTTCGTAGGGCGTGCTTTCGGCTGGCACGGGTCCTCCGACGCATGCTCAATGATAATTTTGACCGGTACATCATCGGGCTTTGCTAGGTCCGGCGGAGGATTTGTTTGATCGAATGCCTGCTTTTTCTGGCTATTCATCTTTTCATAGTGTTTATACAACTGGAGCCGCCTGTAGGTCGCTTGCCTCACGGGCAGAGCTGACACGATGCGCGCCGTCACCTGAGCGGAAGCGCTGTCGCTGTCTCCTGGCGGATAGTAATTTATCCAAGGTGATTGCTCTTCAACATTCACGCAATCCCAATCGCTCCACTTTGTCCAATCCTTTTCGACCCAAGGCTTGTGTTTGATATCCATCTGACTGGAAACGGAGAATGCCGCGGCCAGGGCAACGAACGCCAGAGCCGTGAAATTCCTGATATTTCGTCTACCGGGTGGCCTGCGGTCTTTCCGATTCTTCCGCATTGACAGCAACATATCGCTAGAGGATACCATTCCTGTACTTCACCGCGAAGTAGTATGGCCAGGGGCACGCCAAATCGCCTCCCGTCCCGCGTTCGTCGCGCGGCCTCACGCTACAACCGCTTGCTTTGAAGCGACAGCCGCCGCAAAATGGCCTCACCCCGCAGGAGGAACAGCAGCATGGCAGAGCGCATGAAGATCGAGATTTACGGCCAGACCTATTACATGCAGGGCGATCTGGACCAAGCCTACGTGGAGGATCTGGCGCGTTACGTGGACGCAAAAATGAATGCCGTGGCTGATGGAACGCGCACGGTGGATTCCATGCGCGTGGCCGTGCTGGCCGCGCTTGCAATTGCCGACGAGCTTCATGCCCTGCGGAGGAGCCAGCAGGATATGCGCGGGGCGCTGCGCGACCGCACCGAGCGCTGCTTGAACCTTGTCGAGCGGGCGCTCAAACAGACGGCCTGAGCCTTATGTTGACGTTTCAGATGTAACCCTTTCCGGTTCGGGCACGTCTGGGGTACACTGACAGGGTTCTGCCCAGGCTTATCCGGCAGACGCCAATGACGCAACGCCGCTCATTCCGGCTTTCGACAATACCAGTGCTGCTCGCTGCTTTGCTGCTTGTGCTGGCATTGGTCGGCGGCAGTGTTTGGCACAACCATCACGGTGAGTCGAGCGCGAACTGCCCGACGTGCCATTTGAGCCATCAGACCGCGGCTCCGCAACTGGCAGTCAGCCGCGTCTCGTCACCAATATCCACCGGCAGAACTTCTCTGCCGGCTGATTCAGTTCGCATAGCAGGCCCTTCTCTTCCTCTCAGCATTTCTCGCGCGCCACCCACGGCATAATTCTTCTCACGCGGGCATCCGCCACGGCGGATTTCCGCGCGTTCCCTGGGCCAAGGCCGGAAACATATTTATGCGCCGCGTGTCGTTTCGCCGTTCACAAATTTTTGCTTCCCGCTGAGCGCCCGCCAGTTCTCTTAAACGAATTTCTTCACGGAGGCAGTGACCTGCCATGAGTCACGTCGTTGGGTTTGTTAGACATCTTTCGGAAACCGATCTTCCGCGGCCGGGCAAGCTCGCTCATTTGCAGCGTCCCGGAATGATTTTGCCGCGAGTATTCCGCTTTGGGGCGGCGCGGGCGATATTTGCCACCTGCTTTGGCGCGGCGCTGGCCATGGCGGCCTCGATGCCGCTGCACGCGCAGAGCGTGCCAACGCGCGTCACGCTGGATCAGGCAATCGAGCTTTCGTTGCAGCACAACCCGGCATTGCTGGCACAACGCACGCTGATTCTGCAAAACCAGGCGCAGGAAATCACGGCGAACCTGCGGCCGAATCCGACGCTTTCCGGAGACGCGCAGTTCCTGCCGTTTTTCAATCCGAGTAACTTTACATCCACCTATTTCGATGACGACGCGCAGTTCGACGTGGGGATCGGCTACCTGTTTGAACGCGGCAAAAAAAGGCAGCACCGTCTGCAGGCCGCGGTAGATCAAACATCCGTCACGCAAGCGCAGGTGTTGGATTACGAGCGAACGCTGACCTTTAATGTTGGCCAGCAGTTCGTGGCAGCCCTGCTTGCCCAATCCACGCTCGATCTCGCCGATCAGGACGTTCAGAGTTTCCAGCAAACCGTGGACATCGGCCAGGCGCAGTACAAGGCCGGCGCCATCAGCGAAGGGGATTTCCTAAAGATCAAGCTGCAATTGCTGCAGTTCCAAAGCGACGTTTCGATAGCGAAGCTCGCCAAAGTGCAGGCGCTATCCGCTCTGCGCCAACTGATTGGCTTTACGGCGGTGCCGGATAATTATGACGTGGAAGGGGACCTCGTCTATCAGCCCGTGCATGGGGGCATGGATGACCTGAAAGCCCTGGCGCTTCGCACGCGCACCGACCTGATCGCGGCGCAACGCGGAATCACGGCGGCAATCAGCGGTGAAAAATTGGCGGAAGCCAATGGCAAGGTAGACGTTACCGGCACCTTGAATTATACGCACGTGGGCGACGTGAATTCCCTTTCCGCATTCGTGAGCGTGCCGATCCCAATTTTCAACAAGAACCAGGGCGAAATTGCCCGCACCAAAGCCGTCATCACGCAATCCCAGGCGCTTTCCACCGCGGCTTCCGAGCAGGTGATGTCGGACGTGGTGGCCGCTTACGAAGGCCTGCATACAAACGCCCAGATCGTTCAGCTTTACCAGTCCGGCTATCTTGACGATTCCAAGTCCTCTCGTGACATCAGCGAGTACGCCTACAAGCGCGGCGCCGCGAGCCTGATAGATTTTCTCGATGCCGAACGAACTTACCGCGCTACTCAACTCGCCTATCGCCAGGCGCTGGCCAGCTACATGACGGCGCTCGAACAATTACGCGAAGCCGTCGGAACAAGGACCTTGCCATGAAAATGAAATATCTATTTGCCGTCGCAACGCCTTCCATAACGCCCCGCATGCGAAACTTTTCTTTAGCCGGGGCCCTCGCCGGAGCTTGTCTGGCAGCCGCGCTTTGCGCCGGCTGCGGATCCACCGGTGAATCCGCCTCGCAAATGACGTCCTATACGAGCAATGAGACAGCGAGCGAAACGGCGTCTCTTTTCACCGTGCCGCAAGACCAGATGGCGCACGTGCAGGTCGTCCCGGTGCAGAAAGTAAACCTGCCGCGCACCCTCCGTCTGACCGGAGCGGTGACGTATAACTTGTTCAAAACCACGCCGGTCTTCACGGCTATTGGCGGCCCGGTACACGAAATTCTGGTCGCGCCGGGCCAAAATGTGAAAGCAGGGCAGCCGTTGCTCACGGTGAATAGCCCGGATTATTCAATTCTGCGCGCGGCCTACATCAAGGCTCGCGATGCGTTCCAGCTCACCGATAAATTCTTCAAACGCGACCAGGATCTTTACGCCCATCACGCCATCTCCGAAAGCGATTTAGAGCAGGCTGAATCCGATCACGCGCAAGCGCAAGCGGATTTGGAATCGAGTGAGGCCGGCCTCCGGGTGCTCGGCATTCCCGATCCCGAGGCGCTGGCAAAAGGTCCCGCGTCATTCGAGATACCAGTGCTGGCGCCCGTGTCCGGCGAAATCACGGACCGCCTCGTCGGGCCCGGCCAACTGCTGGTAGGTGGCACGACGCAGTGCTTCACAATTTCCGATATGAGTTCGGTCTGGGTGCTGCTGAACATCTATCAGAGCGATATGGCTTACGTGCATGTAGGCGATAGCGTGGACATCACCACGGACTCTTACCCAGATGTTTTTCATGGCCGCGTCTCCTACATCGCGGCGGCGTTGGACCCAACGACGCGTACCTTGCAGGCTCGCATCGTTACCGATAATCCCGGCGATAAGCTGAAGAACAACATGTACGTGACGGCGAGTGTGCAAGCGGGAGCGATTCCCGGCGCGCTGGTGGTGCCTGATGCGGCGATTTTGCGCGACACGGAAAACCAGACTTTCGTTTACGTCCAGACCAGCGGAAAGAGCAACGAGTTCGGCCGCCGCCTGGTGAGCATCGGGGAAAGTAGCGGCGGGCGCACGCAGGTCACAAGCGGACTGAAGGAAGGCGAAAACATCGTGGGAGACGGCGCCCTCTTTCTCCAATTTAAGAACTCGCTGCAGCACTAACACGGACGCAGGCTCGGGGGATATTGCAATGATTCATCGGATCGTTCAATTCGCGCTGCGCCAGCGCTTTCTGGTGCTGATGATCACGGTGCTGATCGTTGTCGCCGGCGCAATTTCGTTCCAGAAAATGCCGGTGGACGCTTACCCGGATCTTTCTCCGCCGATCGTAGAGCTCATCACACAGTGGCCCGGCCACGCGGCCGAGGAAGTCGAGCGGTTGACCACACAGCCACTCGAGCTGGCGATGAACGGCACCGCGAAACTCGCCGTCATGCGCTCAATCTCGCTCTACGGATTGAGCGACGTCATCCTCACTTTTAATGATGGAACCGATCCGTATTTCGCGCGAAACGCCGTCTTCCAGCGAATCTCCGACGCGAATCTGCCCACGGGCGTCTCGCCCAGCATGGCGCCACTGTTCAGTCCGAGCGGCCTCGTTTACCGCTACGTTCTGGAAAGTCCGGACCGCTCGGCGCAGGAACTGCATACCATTGAGGACTGGATCGTGGAACGCCAGTACCGGTCCGTGCCCGGCGTGGCGGATGACTCCGGCTTCGGCGGCACCACCATGCAGTACCAGGTGCTGCTCGATCCCGCGCGGCTTTACAACTACCACATTCCCGTCGTGCAAGTGATCAATGCTCTAGCCGCGAACAACGCCAACACCGGCGGCGGGTTTTATTCCCAAGGCGGACAATTCTATTACGTCCGCGTCCTGGGCCTGCTGACTTCAGTTGAGGATATTGGCGAAGTCGTGGTAGGAAGCGCCAATGGCGCTCCCGTGCGCATTAAGGACATCGGCGACGTTGTGATCGGCCATGCGCCGCGCCTCGGCGAATTTGGTTTCATGAAAACGGACGATGCCGTTGAAGGCGTCATCCTGATGCGCACTGGAGAACAGACGCAGAATGTACTGAAAGGGGTTGAGCAGAAGACTATCGAACTCAACAATGGCATTCTGCCATCCGATGTAAAAGTCCGGCCCTACTACGACCGCAGCGACCTCGTCCGGGTGACCACCGATACGGTTGAAGGGAATCTTCTGCGCGGCATGGTCCTTGTTCTGATCGTACTCATCTTTTTTCTGGTGAGCGCGCGCGCCGCCATCGTAACAGCCCTGACCATTCCTCTGGCGCTGTTGTTCGCCTTCATCTTCTTGCACGCGACCGGCGAAGCCGCGAACCTGCTCAGCATTGGCGCGATTGATTTCGGAATCATCATTGACGGCACGATCGTGATGGTCGAGAACATTTATCGCGAGCTTGATGCGCGCAAGGACGAGTCTTATTCCCTTCACGAAGTCATCTTGTCCGCGGCCCGCGATGTGGATCGCCCCATTTTCTATTCCGTCGCGGTCATCATTGCCGGTTACATCCCCATCTACGCGCTCTCCGGCCCAGCCGGAAGGCTTTTCCATCCCATGGCCAATACGATGGGTTTTGCGCTCGCCGGAGCCCTGCTGCTCACGCTCACGCTTGTGCCCGTGCTTGTTTCCTACTTTTTCAAGGGCGGAGTCCGGCAGAAAATTAATCCGGTTTATCAATGGATCAAGAATGAATACGCCTCCGAGCTCAGGTGGTGCATGGATCGGCCCCTGCTCACGCTCCTGCTGGCGACCGCCATTTTCGCCGCCACGCTGTTCCTCGTCCCTACGATCGGTGGCGAATTCATGCCGCACCTTGACGAAGGCGCTCTTTGGGTCCGCGCGACCATGCCGTACACGATTTCATTTGAAGAGGCCGCCGCTCTTGCTCCCAAGATTCGCGACCTCCTGAAAGAATATCCGCAGGTGACCATCGTGGCTTCCGAGCTCGCCCGGCCCGACGATGGCACCGACCCGACGGGATTTTTCAATTGCGAGTTTTACGTGGGACTGCTCCCATACAACGACGCGACGTGGAAACAGGGCTCAATTCACAACAAAAAAGAGCTGACGGAGGCCCTTGAGAAGAGGCTGAGCGCTTACCCTGGCGTCATCTTCAACTTCACCCAGCCGGCTGAAGACGCCGTGGACGAGGCGCTTACGGGATTAAAGAGCTCGCTCGCGGTGAAGGTCTTCGGACCCGACCTCAACGTCCTCGAACAAAAAGCGGTTGAAATCAAGCGCGTGTTCGATAAAACGCCCGGTTTCAGCGATCTGACGGTAGTGCGTGAGCTCGGACAGCCAAGCTTAATCGTGGAGGTGAACCGGCCGGAGTTGGCGCGGTATGGGGTGAACGTAGCGGACGTCGAGAACGTTGTGCAGGCCGCCGTCGGCGGCCAGGTGGCAACGCAGGTCATCCAGGGTGAAAAACTCTTCGACCTGGTCGTGCGCATGGAGCCGCAATTCCGTTCCGGCGCGCAAGAAATTTCGAACTTGTTGGTGCCCACGGCTGCGGGACAACAAATCCCTCTTTCCGAACTGGCAACCATCAAAGAGAGCAGCGGCGCTTCGTTCATTTACCGGGAGAACAATTCGCGCTACATCGGGATTCAGTTTTCGATCGTGGGCCGCAACCTGGAAGGCATTGTGCGCGCGGGGCAGGCCGCCGTGGCGAAGGCCGTGCGGCTTCCCGAAGGCTACCGCCTGGATTGGGGCGGCGAGTATACCGAATTGCTCGAGGCGAAATCGCAGCTTTACGTGGTTGGCCCGCTCACCGTTCTACTGATTTTTATGATCCTGTTCGCGCTATACGGCAATTTCAAGTTCCCTCTCATCGTCGTGCTGAGCGTTGTTATGACCGAACCGGTGGGCGCGCTGATTGCCCTCAAGCTGACGCACACGCCCTTCAGCGTTTCCTCCTTGCTCGGTTTGCTGGTGCTCATGGGTGTTTCCGCCGAGACGGCGATCCTTGACACTTCTTACATCAACAAGCTCCGTCTGGAAGGCCAGAACATTCGACAAGCCACATTGGAAGGATCGATTGTGCGGCTACGGCCGATCATGATGACGGCCCTCGTCGCCTGTCTGGGCCTGCTCCCCGCGGCGCTCTCAACGGGAGTCGGCTCGGATTCGCAAAAGCCTTTTGCGATTGTCATTGTTGCGGGATTGCTCTCACGCCTCTTCCTGGGCCGGATTGTCAGTCCGGTACTCTATCAACTGGTCGCGCGTGACGGTGACGTGCTTCAGGTGTAGCGAACCAAGTTCAACCTAGTTCGTGGCCGCGGGCGCTTGCAAGAAAAATCCGCGAACCAGCTTCTTGGCTGAGGAAACTGGCGGAAGCAGCGTGGCCGAATTCAGGATGAATGTCATTTCAGACGAGACGTGGATGAACGCAGCCAAGAGAGGATTCAGAAATCCGAACGCAGCCAGTCCAACGCCGATACTGTCAACGATAAGAGTTCCGGCAAAATTTTGCATGATCGTGCGATGGCAGCGGCGGGCGATACGAATGGTCTCCACTAGCTTGCCAAGATCCGAACCGATCAACACAACGTCAGAACTCTCGCGAGCAACGTCGGTTCCTGATCCCATCGCCACTCCAACCGTCGCGCGTGCGAGCGCGGGCGCATCATTGATACCATCTCCCACCATTACGACTTTCCTCCCCTTGGAGAGCAGGTCCTCCACGCGCTGAAGTTTTTGCTCAGGCAAAAGTTCAGCGGAGATTTCATCCACTCCCAAACCTTTGCCCACTGTCTCTGCGACTCCTCTTGAATCGCCGGTCAGAAGGATGGTTTTTAGCCCCATTGATTTTAGGTCCTGAATTGCCCGCTTGGCTTCGGGCCTCAAGAGATCGGCCACTCGAAGTGAGCCGAGCAAGTGCCCTCCCCGTGTAACTAACACAGCCCCGTCCGAACTCTCTTGTGGCAATACCGAACCCTTCATTCCTTCGTGCTGAAGGTGAAGGAAATTGCCAACCACGATCTCTTCGTTGTCGATAGAGGCAACGATTCCGCGCCCTGGCGTGTAATCAAATCGATCCGGCTGACGAAGGCGAATTCCCATCTGCGATGCCTTATTAAGAATGGCCTTTGCAACCGGATGTTCGGATTGTGATTCCGCGATGGCCGCTGCTTCAATCAAACACTCGTCCGTCACTCCATTTGCTGGCCGAATATCCATGACCTCGGGAGTTCCGTAAGTGAGGGTTCCCGTCTTGTCGAGTAGGATCGTGTCAACTTCAGCTAGTTTTTCAAGATAGAGACCGCCCTTGATAATTGCGCCGCCTTGAGCAGCCCGCCCAATCGAGCCAAGTATCGCGAGCGGAGTTCCAGCAGCGATTCCACACGCGCCCGCGACAATTACGACGGAGATGGTGGATCGGATGTTGTGGGTCATAAGAAACGTAATCACAGCTGCGCCCAATGCAAAATAGACGAGATACCCCGCGAGGCGGTCCGCGATTCCTTGAATTGGAGCGCGAGACTTTTCCGCCCGTTCCACCGCTTCAATAATCTTCCCAAAAGTCGTATCGCGGCCGAGGCGCTCGATGCGTATTTCGAGTGCGCCCGATTGGTTGATTGTGCCCGCATAGACCAGGGCTCCTGGGCTCTTTTCAACCGCCATCGACTCCCCAGTGATTGGCGCTTGATCAACAAATGACTGGCCGCGTACGACTTTCCCGTCAACAGGAATGCGGCTTCCCGGTCGCACGAGAACTTCGTCCGCCAGAGACACGTCCTGAATGCCTATTTCTTGCCAAGTACCATCTCGCCGGACGGTAGCGGTGTTCGGTAGAAGATCAACCAGATGTTGAATTGCCCGGCGCCCGGCCAACTGTTAGGCCTTCCAGAATTTCGGCGACGAGAACAAACAGCGTGATCACAAGTGCGGTAAATATTTCTCGGATCGCCAGCGCGGCCACAATGGCAATCGCCATCGAAAGTTCCATCGTCATGCGCCGTTCGGTAATGTTTTCATATGCTTCGTGAAATATCGGAAAACCTCCAACAAGTGTGCAAACCACACCGGCAGCGATGATGTAGAGGCCCGGCGGTCGCACGGCAAACCAGACGACTGCGGCGGTGGCAGCCACGAATAAAACACGGCAGACCTCAAGCCAATTGAGCGCGTGTGCAGCGTGATGATCGTCGTCGGGCGCAACATCGGACGATCTGTTCGATTGATCCATTTCAAGGACCTTTTCGCGAACGGGAATTTCAGCATTCGTTTCGTGCATGATCGCCTCGCTCTTTTCGATTACTTCTGGGCACGCCGGCTTCTACTTGAGGTAGGTTCGCACCACGCCGATCAATTCTTCAGCTGCCTCCACTTGCGGAGAGTCTTTGGCCTCTCCGGGAGCCAGGACGTGAAAGCGAATATGACCTTCCATCACTTCCGCCATCAAGCCGTTCAGCGCTCCACGGCAGGCAGCCAAGAGTTGCAGTACGCCAGTGCATTCCTGCTCTCCATCAATGGCTCTCTCAATGGCTTCCACTTGCCCGCGAATTCGCCGAACGCGAATCAAAAGCCTGTCTTTGTCCTTCGTTGTGTGGGCCATGAGTTCTCCTTTGACGATTTATAATATACTACAGTATAGTATATTTCAGTTCAAAGGAATATGACCCTTGATCCATCAGTAGACGAGATTGTGGCGGAGTGCTCGGTGCCGAAATGGAAGGTCGGGGCGGGCGACTTAGATCCAACCTATATCGTTGGTTGAATAGCGACGCGGCGCTGTTTATCGCACTCTTCGTATTGTTCTGTTTGCTATTCGTCTATTTCTTTTTTGCCCTATCTTTCAAATATTTCGACTACCTTGAACCCTTCTGGGTATTTATCCAGGAAACCAATATCTGTGTTGCAGTCAAGCGGAGACCGTCTCTCTCTTCCTACCAAAGCCGGTGTGGTAGTAGATATGTAAAACCACCGAAGACTTCCCAGTGCGTGGATGTAGTGGTTAATCCTCGATTGAAACCAGCATCCAGAACAAGTGTTTTTCGTACTGCATAACTGACGGCCCACAGATTTCCAACCGCGTGGCCGCGCAGAAATGGCTGCGTGAAGTGCCATATCTCACCGGAAAGCGTGAACTTCCCGCCGATGGAATGTGAAATGGAAAGCGTCTGTCCAAACTGCGCGCGGCGCACAGGACCCTCGCTCAGCTCGTTGAAAAGTGCGTTTGCGTCGTAATGAAATCCTTTTACATCCGCGCTGACGAGAACCAGGGCGGAGTTGGTTGGGCTTCCAAAATCGAGTTCCGGCGCTCCACCGTCATAAACTCGGTGGAAATAACTGACAGCCACTGTAGGCTTCGAGCCTTCTCCGCGCTTCACGACCGCCTGCGCGCCCAGAAAAATGTCGGCAACGCTCGTGGAAACCAGTCCGTTTACTTTCGACCACGCAACAGGCTCGCCCGCAACCAGCAGTTCCAGACGCGGAGCAACTGTTAGCTTGACAACTTCATTCGGCCCAAATCGTGATGAGAATTCGGGCGACGTGCTTGCTCCAAGGATGCCCGTTTCAAATTGAAGAAAACCAATCGGCGTAAGCGTCGCGGGAGTCGACACCGTCGGGCGACCGGGATTTGCCTCCGGGCCGTCGTCGGTTTGCGTCTGCGCACAGCAAGGACTAGCGAGAACGACGCTGACCAACAATGGCAGGCAACTCAAGACAAACTTCAACGATCCTGCTCCCTTCTCCAAACCGAATTGTCAATCAGGTACTCTAGCAGATTCATCGCGTGACGGACCGATGCTTCCAGTGTAGAATCCTGTGCTGATTGGAGGTTGAAACGCGACAGCCATGAACAAACGTAGTCCTTCCAGAACTCGTCGCGCCTCGCTGCTGTTCCTCACCGCTTTTTTGGCGGTGTTGTTAGCTGCGGCGGCTACGGGCCTCTGGCATACGCACAGCAGTGCAGCAGAAGCAGCGGCTTGCACTGTCTGCCATGTGGGCACAACGCCCGCGCAACCACAACCTGCTTCGATCTCTCTCGCACCACCAGTGTTAACGGTCGAAGGTCTAGTCGTTCTTCCCGCATTTTCCGGACATTCCGCGCCTACATTCAGTTCGAAGTCCCCGCGCGCACCCCCTCTCGCCTCCTAAATTCTTAAGCGAAATCTGAACACAGCCGAAGTGTCTCTCGCCGCCCCCCATTTTGCCGGGGGTGCGATGGCATTTGATTACCTAACGACATTCAGGCCTTCGCGGCCGCTCCTAGGAGGAGACCATGTTGGGGAAGAAAATTCATTGGGGTGTTTTGGCATTTATAGGAATGGTTTCAGCTTTGCTTTTTGTTCCTGCGTCTCAGGCTCAAACGGGGAATTCGTCCACAATCAACGGAACAGTCCTGGATGCCTCAAATGGCGCAGTCGCAAACGCGACGGTAGAAATCCACAATCCAGTCAGCGGGCTCGACCGGACGGCGATAACAGACACAAACGGCGGCTTTACATTTGCCAACGTTCCTTTCAATCCTTATCACATGTCCGTCACGGCGAAGGGCTTTGATGTGTATAGCCAGGACGTGGACGTCCGCTCGTCGGTGCCCGTGAACCTGAAAATCGGCCTGAAGGTGGCGGGAACCACCGTCAATGTAACCGTGGAAAGTAAGGGCGGAGACCTGGTCGAAAACGACCCCACCTTTCACACGGACGTGGATCGCAGCCTGTTCGACAAACTTCCACTGGAAAGCCAGTCATCTTCGCTGAGCTCTCTTGTCACCCTATCCACTCCGGGAGTCGCCGCGGATTCCAACGGCCTGTTCCACGGATTGGGTGACCACGCGGAAAATTCTTTTTCCGTGGATGGACAGCCGATCACCGACCAGCAAAGCAAAGTTTTCTCGAACCAGATTCCCGTGGACGCGATCCAATCCATGGAAGTGATCTCCGGGGCGCCGCCCGCCAATTTTGGAGATAAAACGAGTCTGGTCATAGACGTGACGACGCGCTCGGGCATGGGCGTCACTACTCCCCATGGCACGGTAACAACTTCCTATGGTTCCTTCGGCTCTTCCACCGCGGGATTCAACCTTTCCTATGGCGGCACGAACTGGGGGAACTTTATTTCCGTGGGTGGATTGGACAGCGGCCGTTTCCTCGACGGGCCGGAATTCTCCGTTATGCACGATAAGGGGAATGAGGAAAATTTATTCGATCGCGTGGACTATCAATTGTCGAAAGCTGATTCGCTCCACCTGAACTTCGGGTACACACGCTCGTGGTTTCAGACGCCAAACACGTTTGATAACCTCAACATCGGCGTTGTGGTTCCAGCAGGCAGTTCCTTCGCGGGCGATTCCGTCGGACCAACAGATCAGCGTTCACAAATTGGGACCTTCAACATCGCGCCGGTCTGGACGCATATTCTGAGCCCGGATTCGGTGTTCACGCTCGGAGTTTTCACGCGGCGAGACCAGTACAACTATTATCCAAGTAACGACCCTTTTGCGGACCTCGGGCCGCCGAGTCTTCAAAGGGAGAGCATCGGTCAAAATCGCTCGCTGACCAACGCGGGCGCTCATTCGGACTGGTCCTATGTGAAAGGCGTCAACAATATAAGAATTGGGGCCATGTACGAACAGACATTCCTCACGGAAATTGACAAGCTCGGGATCGTTGATTCGACGCTCAATGCGCCCTGCTTGAATTCGCTGGAGGTACCCGTCGCCGGGTTCACCAATCCATCCCAGTGCGCGGGCGCCGGATTGCAACAGAACGCGGTCACAAATCCAAACGCCCCGAATTCCATTCTGTACCCTCTTTTCAATCCAACCCTGTTGCCATACGACCTGACTCGCGGCGGCGGCGATTACACGTTCAATGGGCACACCGACATCAAGGAAATGGCGCTCTACGCCATGGATACAATCTCCAAGGGCAATTGGACATTCAACCTGGGAATTCGTGGGGATCTTTACAACGGCCTTGCCGTCGCGCGCCAAGCGGAACCACGCGTTGGGATTGCCTACAACATTAAGCCCACCAGCACGGTCCTGCGCCTTTCCTACGCGCGTACTCTGGAGACTCCCTTTAACGAGAACCTGGTGCTTTCGAGCACGGGATGCAATTACCCCGTGATCGCGGCGCTGATCTCGTGCGTCCCCGCCACTCTTTCTCCCGGCTATCGAAATGAATTTCATGCCGGCTTTGAACAGGCATTCTCGAAATATTTCGTGGTCGGCGGCGAATACATCTGGAAGTACACGCACAACGGCTACGATTTCAGCGTGCTCGGCAATACGCCGATCACATTCCCCATCGAGTGGAACAATTCCAAGATCCCCGGCTGGGCGCTGCGCGCGAGCATGCCGAATTACCATGGCTTATCGGCGCTGGTGGTTATGTCGAGCGTCGCCGCCCGGTTTTTCACTCCGCAGATTGGCGGCCTGGGCACCACTGTGGCGACGGGTGGCACAGATATTCCGTTCAGGATTGACCACGACGAACATTTCAATCTGACGGCGCATGCGCAATATCAGCCGTGGAAACGCGGTCCGTGGTTTGGCTTCAACTGGCGGTATGACAGCGGACTCGTCGCCGGGGCCGTGCCCTGTTACGGGGTAGGTCCTCAGAACGATTGCCCGCAGTCAACCAGTTTAGGTGGGCAGCCAGCCATCAATATGACGGATGCCTTCGGAAATCCACTCACCGCCGATCAGGAGTTTGAGGCCGGGCTCTACTGTGGATCCGTTCATTCCTCGCCCACCGTAGGTCTGCCTTTTACGTGCCTCGCGTCGCAGTTCGGCTCGACGCTGGTAAAAATACCCGCGCCCGGGACGGAGAATGATGACCACAACCCGCCACGCATTGACCCGCGGAGCTTGTTTGACGCCGCCGTTGGAGACGACAACCTTTTCCACGGCGACCGCTACAAGTGGAGTCTGCGCTTCACGGTAATCAACATAGCCAACAAGGAAGCCCTCTACAATTTCCTGTCCACGTTCAGCGGCACGCATTACGTCACGCCGCGCACGTTGACCGGAGAACTCGGCTTCCACTTCTAACAAAACGTTAAGAGAGGCCGCGTGAACCTGGAGAGAAACATGTCCATGCTCATGCGGCCCCCTCCGTCTTCGCGTTCTGTCATGAAGAAGCTGACCATTCACGCCATGGTTTCGCTCGCCCACGGGAGAGGCGGGCGTTGTATTTCCTCGCTTTACGTCAATTCCACGTCGCCTTTGCTGTGGCAATGCGCCGCTGGCCACCAGTGGAGAGCGGTTCCAGCAAGCATCCGAAAAGGCAGTTGGTGTCCCGCATGTGCGGGCGTGAAACGTCGAACCATTTGCGACATGCGAGAACTTGCTGAATTTCACGGTGGAAGTTGTCTGTCCGAAAAGTACGTGAATACGACAGAGAAACTTTCCTGGCGTTGCTCCGCGGGTCATGAATGGAGTGCGGCTCCGCTTCATATCAAGAGAGGTCATTGGTGCCCGCTGTGTGCTCGCGTGGCCCGGCTCACGCTGCAAGAAATGCAGCGCATCGCCGCCGGGAGGTTTGGTCAGTGCCTATCGACGGAATATGTTGGCTCATCGAGGCCCTTAAAGTGGAGATGTGCTGGCGGCCACGAATGGGAGGCGCGGCCCGCATCGATCAAATCAGGCAACTGGTGTCCGTTTTGCGCGCGCAATCGAAAATTAGAACTGGAGGAAATGCGCGAAATCGCTCTAGGGCGGGGCGGAAGGTGTCTTTCCAAGGCCTACAAGAATGGCCGTATCCCTCTTCTGTGGGAATGCAAGCGGCGGCACCATTGGAAAGCACGCCCCGCCAGCATCAAGAGTGGAGCGCGAAGGAAAGGATCCTGGTGTCCAGCGTGTTACAACTCACGGCGAGTTTTTCGCCCAAAGGAGAGCATACAGACGATGAGAACGCTGGCTGCCGCTCGCGAAGGAAGGTGCCTTTCCACGGAATACATCGGGAGCAAGACAAAACTCATCTGGCAATGCGCACACGACCATCGCTGGGAAGCTTCGCCGGTGACCGTCGTGCAGGGAACCTGGTGTCCGGTTTGCGCTCACAACCAGCGCCTGTCGTTAGCCGTGTTGCAGGGCATTGCGGCAAGCAGGGGTGGAAATTGTCTCTCACAGGCGTACGTAAACGAGAGAACGCCTCTTTCCTGGTACTGCGCGGCCGGGCATCGCTGGGACGCGACGCCCGGAAAAGTGAAACGAGGTTCCTGGTGCGCAAAGTGCGCAAGTATGCGCAGGAGAAGTAAATGGACGATTACTCCGACGAACGAGCCGAATGATGCCAAGAGACCTGCGGTCAACAAAAGATCTCAGCGAAGACGTCTTCTCGTTGGTACGGGGATCGAGACCCAAATCCGCCGATTCGCACATCTTAGCAACCACAACGCCGGGATCAAGACAACTCTACGATCATTAAAGCAGAGCCCTCGCGAAGCGCTCCGGAATGCTGTGCCGAGGCCGCGGAAGCAGAAATCCGGGCTGAAGCATGAATAGCGCGGAAAGGGTGTGTTTTCCCGGTGAGTTTCGGTGTGGTCTGCGGCAAAGTGTTTCCTAACTAATTCAAAGATTGTCCACTGTAAACGTGCTGCATCGTTCCGCCGTCCTTACCTTCCAAGCGGAACCGAAGGAACAGATAGAACCCTAGAGGATGCTCGCCGTAATAGGGTTGAATCGCTTCCGGCACTCTATAGAAGGAAACATTTCCGCCGATCCCCGTCACCAGGTGCGGCACGAGATGAAAGTCCCGTGTGTAGCCCGTTGTGAACGCGCCAATGCGGAAAACTGTTCCCACGGTTGCCGCCAACTGCTGCTCGATCAGCGGCTGATTTGCGAACAACTCATCGCGGTCAACCAGTTCGGCGCGGCCCGTTACGTAATTTTTCTCGCGGAATCGAGCGACAGACTCCAGCAAATATGAATTTATGTTTCGCTGTGTCGCTGTCTCGTGATTGCGTCCCCAGACGGCGCTCGTCGCCCAATCTCCCCGCGTGAATGGCCGGTTGTAAGTTGCCGACGCTGTCGTGCGAATCTCGTCGCCCGGCTCAAGCGCTTCTGGATGGTGTAGCCGCCCTGCGGAAACTTGCGCGCTCCAATTCGACGTCGGCGTCCAATCCAGCCGTCCTGACCAGGAGTCCGGCTGCCCTTGCTGGATAATCCACCGGTTCTCGCCAGGCTCCGCGCCATGAAAGCCTGAGGCTTCCGCGCCCCAGTGCGGCCTGTGCAGCGCCGCCGTGATCACATCGTCGGCAATGTGCGTTGAGTCCTGCAAATGGTGACCCAGCGGCGCCTGTGGCAATTCGGCGGCCGACACGCGATGCGGAAACGCCACCGGTCCCAGTGCCGGGTCGCCCACCGGCGCGAAATAGATCTCGAGCGCCGTCTTTTCACCGAAGCTCCGCGCATACGCCACGCTCATCTCCATGAAAAAGTTGTGCGGATGCTGTCCATCCACAAGCAGTTTGCCAAACGCTGTTTCGCCGGTTTGGAATAGCTCCGGATAATAGCGGCTGGTCACTGTCGCCGGTTCCAGGCTCACCATCGCGCGAAAAATTAACGCTCCTTTTCCTACGTTGTGTTCGGCCATTCCCATGAACCAATTCGTGGAAAAAAACTTGTCCGCGCCGCGCGGCCCGGTTTCTTGCACATCACTGATGAATCCTTCTCCATGAAACATCATGTCCCAGCCGTGCGTTTGGAAAGAAAGCATCTTCATTGGTGCGGACGAGGGATTCGCGTCCGTTCCCGATGCCCGCTGCATCAGATACATTCCTGCGTCGTTCATCTCCGGCATCGCTGGCATAGGCATGCCCATTCCAGGCATGGAACTCTGCGGCGGCGCTTGTGGCGGGGATTGCGTGGATGTCTGCGCCCTGGCGCTGTATCCGCTAAGCATCAAGATTCCCGCCGCCCCAAGGATCTTCCAGATTCGCATGTCAGCTCCTCTTGATATTTCTGTCTTCGTTGTGGGTGGGACCAAATGCTCCGCGCCTCGCAGAGCAAATGAAATTGCGATTCTCTGGGGAGATTCTTTAGATACGCAGTACGCCTATGGTAAAAACAGAAGGGGGACTTATTGGCGGTGAAAAGTCACTGCTCCGCAAATTGTTTTCGTTGAACGCGGAACCCGCCCGGCTGCCGCTAACTAATGCAGGAGTTCGGCTTGCTCCGGCAGGAATGGCCCGTGTACCGGCATTTGCCTTCGCCACGATTCTAGTATGCCCGTGTACTCCGCACTTCTTTGTGTTTCCACCGGAATTTCTATCCGGGGCCGGCCTGTCGTGAGACAACTTGCTGCCCTCGTGGTTGTGGCAGCGCATGGAGGTTGCGCCGTTCGCGTTGCCCTCCATGGAAATCTTGCCTTGCAAAGACCCTCCACTGGCGCAGTCAATCTCGCACAAGACGCTTCCCGCGCTCGCAAGGGCAAACACAATAGCCAGCAAAATAATCAGGCCCCGCATCATCGCAATATTCTACTCCATTCTCCCTTTTCCGTTCCTAGCCAGATTTTGGGACGGTCCGCGCAGAGCCATCTGAACCAAGACTGAAGACCGGGTGGCGGAGCGATGTCAGCCGTAATCCATGCCGCTACTGCCCCTTCGTCACCGCGGTCGAATCCCCTGTCTCGTGATCCTTAATCTGAAACACGAGGAACTTGTGAATCGCGCTCACCGCCTCCGCGTTCGTCGCCGTAATCCGTATGCGTCCTCCCTGCGGAGTCTCCTCGAACCTGTACGTGATCTGATCCTTCAATCGCTTCATCACGTCCGCTCCGGGAGGATTCTGCTGATGGACCAGCATCGGAATATTGAAATCGCCGTTCGTGAACATCTTCGCGATGTGCGTGAAGTGCATGCGAATCTGGTCGCGCGTCGCAGTATCCGCGGCGTCATTCGCTTTCACTTCAATCGCTCCGCCATCGGTGTAAAGACTGAAATGATGCGTAGCCTTATCATGTGAAAAGCCCATCATTTGATCGCCGCGATCGTTTACGCCCTGATGATGCGCGTCTTGTGACGCCGGAGGAGGCGCTGCCTGTTGAATTCCAACTGTGGTCCCGAGAAAAAATAAGATTGGAACGAATACTGTTTTCATGGCCTTCTGTGACCTCGCTTGAGTGGATTTTTTCCTGAGGTCATGGAAACCGCCGTATCGGGCAGTGATTCGAGCAGCTTCGCCCGCTGCGTGCCGGAAACTCGAGCGAGACGCTTATCCCAATCGCGAAGCAACTTCTTCAGTTGCGCGCGCAACTCGGAAAGCTCGGCAAGTCTGCGCTCAACTTCCACAAGCTTTGCCTTGCCCAACTCTTGTGCCGCGCGGCAAGGAATTCCGCCGCGCTCGCGTACCCGGAAAATGCTGGCCAGCTCCGCCAGTGAAAACCCGAACGCAAGAGCCCGGCGCACCATCCGCACCCGCTCCAGGGCGCTCGCCGGATAAACGCGGTAATTCCCCGCCGTTCGCTCAGGAGCCGGTAACACGCCCACGCGCTCGTAGTGACGGAGCGCGTCGGTGCCAACTCCCGCGCGCCGCGCCAGTTCCGCGGACCGCATTGGCCGCCCGGTTTCTCCCGCCGTTCCCATGACGCTTCCATCCTCACCCCTGGAACCGGTTCCAGAGTCAAGCGCAAAGTCCATTCGGCATTACCTTTGTGGATTAATCTTACTTGAACCAAGTCCCCTTTCGCCTGGCCCGGAACTCGGCCGTGTTGTTTGCTCGCGTTCGTCGCGCCGGGCTACAATGATTCCGGAGCCGGCCTGCCGGGCGCGTGATGGCGTGAAAGCCGTTTGAACCAATGTGAATCTCAAGGGAGCTCCCTTTAGCCCGCGGTGTGCATGCCTCGCGCCCTTCACGGGGTCCGGGGAAGCCTGAAGCGGGTGCGGAGAACCCGTCTTTGGATCGAGGTTCATGGCCTAGCGCTACACGGCCTACGTGGACCGCTCCATTTTTTTCTCTAAGCAATCGTTGGGCTGTTCGTTGGGTAGCGACGTCCGCACGGAAAATAGAAAAGTCCGCTCATGCGCATTCTTTTTATCGGAGATATTGTCGGCTCGCCCGGCCGCGAGGTGCTCTCTAAGCATCTCGCCGAAATCGTCGCGCAGCATCAAGTAGATCTCGTAATCGCGAATGGCGAAAATTCCGCTTCCGGTTTCGGCATCACACCGCGACTGGCCGACGATCTTTTTGCCGCGGGCGTGGAAGTCATCACCGGCGGCAATCACAGCTGGGACCGTAAGGAAATTCTCGATTACATCCCTCATGAACCGCGTTTAATTCGCCCGGCAAATTTTCCTGCCAGCCCGGGCCGCGGACTCTATCTCGGTACGTCGCGCGGTGGCGTGCGTTACGCCGTGCTCAACCTGCAAGGCCGCGTGTTCATGACGGCCCTCGACTGCCCGTTCCGCACCGCCGATTCAGAACTCGCGCGCATTCCGCCGGACGTGAAAGTCATCTTCGTGGACATGCACGCCGAAGCCACCAGCGAAAAACAGGCCATGGGCTGGTATCTCGATGGCCGCGTCTCCGTTGTCGTGGGAACGCACACGCACGTCGCCACGGCTGATGAACGCGTGCTGCCGAATGGCACGGCGTTCATCACTGATGTGGGCATGACCGGTCCGCACGAATCCGTCATTGGCATGGACCGCGCCGCTATGGTGAAACGTTTTCTGGACGCCATGCCCGTAAAATTTGAAGTCGCCATTGGGGATGCGCGTCTGAACGCCATTCTGGCCGACGTGGATGATTCCACCGGCCGCGCGCGTTCGATCGCGCGTGTGCGAGTTCCTGCATGAACGCTGGCTTCGAGCAGGCGCCACGGTTTGCCAATCCCTTCCTGGCATCCCCGGAGCCGGTTTCCACATCTTCATGCTGTGTATGATCTTTCGGCCTATGCAAATGCGCCTCTCCATCTATCGTTGGTTCGCCGTGGTGCTGCTGTGCACCTTCGCAGCGGCAGCGGTGTGCGCGCAGAGCGATCCGGACCGGGAGCTCGACGCCAGCAAGCGGCTCTTTCCGGAAGTTGGCGTCGGCGTCTGGGCCGTCAAGCGTGGATCCTCTGACCGCTATTACGTGCTGGTTTCCCGCGCGATATTGATTTTTGACGCCGCCGGCACAAAAGTCGCCCAGATCCCTCCTGCAGCGGCGAGGGGCGGCTCCAGCGCGCCCACGCTCGTCTATGGCGTGGCTTTCGATCTGGACTCCGCCGGGCGCATATATGTTGCCGACCGTGGCGCAAATGCACTGCGTGTATTTTCGCCCGATGGCGCGGTGCTTTTGAGCATTCCATTCGCTTCTCCCACTGGGATCATTGCGCTTTCCGGTGGCGAAATCGCCGCCACAAGCGCATCGACCAAACATTTGATAACGGTCTTCGACGCTCAGGGAAATGAGCTGCGGTCCTTCGGTGATCCTGTTGAAGTTGTCGCGGAGCAGGCGTCCTTCAATCGCTTCATGAGTCTTGGCCACCTGGCGAAGGACAATGCCAATAATATTTACTACTCCTTTGACTATCTGCCCGAGCCCACCTTCCGCAAATACGATCGCGAGGGTTACGCTTCGCTTGACATTTCTCTCGACTCGATTGAATTCGCGCCTGCCTCGCAGTCCATTCGCCGGGAGCTCAAGCGTGAAGTTGATCGCGGCACGGTGCCGGAACTCCAGCAGCGCGTCTCGTGCTTCGCCGTGGATCCCGTAACGCAGAGAATCTGGATGGCTCTCGGAGACGAACTTTTGCTGCTGGATACCGACGGCCGCCTGCTTTTTGAATACCGCGTTTATACGCCAGATGGCGCACGGCTCTCTCCCAATTCCATTCTCGTTGAACCAGATCACCTTATTCTTACTTCGGATCCACTTGGCGTTTATGAATTTCCGCGTCCCGACAAGGACTTGCCCACTCCCGCTCCGGCAAAAAAGCAGTTTTAAGCGGCTTTCCGCCTGAAAATTCCGCTGTGGAAATACTGTGCAAAGCCTGTGGGAGCCCTCTCGGGCTTTCGCGTAGTTTTCTCTTGCTGTCCCGGCGTCATTGCGTGAGAATCGCCCCACGCTTTTCCTCAACGGGGCGCTCTTTGCCGGATGCGATATGCGCAAGGTTGATGGTGCAACGAGCGGGATGCGAGCCTCCGGCGTTCTGGAACGCGCGCTGGAGTTTCCAGGGCTCCCGGCTTTCTGGCGTGGCTTCCGGCAAGGGGCAGACGAAGGGGCGGCTTTGTGGTAGCGTTCTTTTCAAGTGGGAATCAGTTCAGGCACATGATTTCGTAGCTTCCACAGGTTTTCCACAGGGGTGGATTAGCCCGTGGCGGGATTTTCTTTTTTCGGAATGGGTTAAGGCGGCTTAGTGGGCACTGCGGCAACTCTTGCGACTTCTTGGGACAAGATCCTCCAGCACATGGAGCGGCGGGTGAACCCGCACAGCTTCACCACGTGGTTCAGGCCTACGCGCCAGCAAGGCGCGGAAAGCGGCAAGCTGCTGGTCCGCGTGCCGAACCGCATGTTTCGCAAGAAACTCTCGGAAACCTACGGCGCGCTGCTGGAAGCCGTGCTCACGGAAGTCGGCATGGCGGACACTCGCGTTGAGTTTCTGTGCGATGAGCCGGATGCTCCGCCCGCCCCAAGTCCGCTGGTCCGCCAGGCGCGCCTGGATTTTGACGCCGTGGATCACCAGCTCAACCCGCGCTACACGTTCGATACTTTTGTCGTTGGCAACTCCAACCAGTTCGCGCATGCCGCTTCGCTCGCCGTAGCGGAGCAGCCCTCCAAAGCCTACAACCCGCTTTATTTGTACGGCGGCGTGGGCATGGGGAAGACGCACTTGATGCATGCTATCGGCCACACTATCAAGAAGCGGAACCCAGCGCTCCGCCTCACATACGTCAGCGCGGAAAAATTCACAAACGAAGTCATCACCTCGCTTCGCTTTGACCGCATGATCAGCTTCCGCGATCGCTACCGAAACGTGGACGTGCTGCTCGTGGACGATATTCAGTTTATTGCCGGCAAGGAGCGCACCGTCGAGGAATTCTTCCACACCTTCAACGCGCTCTACGAAGTTCGCAAGCAGATCGTGCTTTCCTCCGACTGCCCGCCGAAGGAAATCTCGGCCATTGAAGAGCGCCTGCGCTCGCGTTTTGAATGGGGCCTGATCGCCGATATCCAGCCGCCCGACCTGGAAACCAAGATCGCCATCCTCCAGAAGAAAGCGGATTCCGAACGCGTCCAGGTACCCGATGACGTCGCCGAGTTTATCGCGCGCAGCATCAAGTCAAATGTCCGCGAGCTGGAAGGCGCCCTGACGCGCCTGTTGGCCTATGCGTCGCTCACCAGCGCGGCGCTCAATCTTTCCACCGCGCAGCAGGTTTTGAAAAACATTATTGCCACGCAGGAAAAGAAAGTCACCATCGAGCTCATCCAGAAGCGCGTGGGCGAACAATACGGCATGCGCGACGCCGATCTTAAAATCCGCAGCAATACAAAAGCGATCGCTTTCCCGCGCCAGGTTGCCATGTATCTCGTCAAGCAGCTCACATCAGCCTCTCTGCCGGAAATCGGCCGGCAGTTCGGCGGGAAGCACCACACCACCGTGCTTCACTCGATCAATAAAATTGACGCGCTGCGCCGCACGGATAAAGACCTGAACCGCACCATCAACCGCCTTCTCGATTCCTTCAACTGACGCTTGTCCTTGGGGTGTCTCGTCTTTCTCTGCGTCTCTGTAATAAAACGCCTTCGTTCTTATCCTCTTTTCTCCTGTGCAAATCCATTGCACAAGCTGTTCTCCTCTTGTTGAATATCAGTGCGCTTCTGTGTAAATTTTCGCAAAAATATCGCCCCGCCTGCGGCTGGCACCGCTTTTCCTCGGTTTCCACCGCGCCAGCGCGGATCCTTCCACCGCCTAACCTCCCTGTTGCGCGTGAGCTGGTTCGCTTTCCCACCTTTCCACAGGCACTACGGCTACGACTATCTTTATCCTTTTACTGATTTAGAGTAGATTGTAACTTCATGAGCGGCGCCACTCCGAAGCTACGCGAAGGAACCGAGACGATGGAATTCAGCGTCAAGAAGTACGACCTGTTGGAAGAACTCGAAATGACGCAAGGCGTCGTCGAGCGCAAGACGACCATACCGATCCTCTCGAATCTTCTCTTCGAGGGCCAGGGCTCCAAACTCCTGCTCACGGCCACTGACCTTGAGTTGAGCATCTGCACGTCCTGCGAAGCCAAAATCAAAAAGGAAGGCAGCGGCACCATACCTGCCAAGAAACTTCTTGAGCTCGTGCGCCTGCTGCCCGACGAGGAAATCAAGTTCAAGTTTCTGGAAAACCACTGGGTGCAGATCCAATCCGGCCGCCGAACCTACAAGATGGTCGGCATGTCGAAAGATAATTTTCCCGCCGTCCCCGAACCGCCGCACGCGCTCGCCAAGATTCCAGCGCGCCTGCTTTCAGGCCTGATTGCGCGCACCGTGTTTGCCATCTCTGTCGAGGAATCCCGCTACACGCTCAATGGCGGACTGCTCATCATCAAGCCCGAAATGGCGGCCATGGTCGCAACCGACGGCCACCGGCTCGCCCTTGCTGAAACCGATCATAAGTTTGCCGGGCTCAACAACGAAGTGCGCGTCCTGGTTCCCAAGAAAGCGCTGGCGGAAATTCAGCGCCTGGCCGCCGAAGCGGGCGAGGATGGCACAATCGAATTCGCACGCGACGATAGCTATCTATTTTTCCAGGTTGGCTCGCGCCGGCTGGTCTCGCGCATTCTTACCGGACAATTCCCCAATTACGAAGCCGTGCTCCCGCGCGAAAACAATAAGTTTGTGGTGATGGAACGCAATGAACTGAACGACGCCATTCGCCGAGTCTCCCAACTGGCAGACCAACGCTCGCGCGCCGTGAAATTTTCCGTTTCCACTGAAGGCGTCGAGCTTTCCGCGCAAAGCCCGGAATACGGCGAAGCCACGGAAACCATTGAGAAGCCCTACAAAGGCGATCCCATCACCATCGGATTCAACGCGCAATATCTTCTGGATTTCCTCGCCGCTATTCCCGATGGCCCCGTCCGCTTCGAGCTGAAGGACGAACAATCCGCCGGCCAAATCCGCCCCGAAGGCGATGAAGGTTTCCGCTATCGCTACGTAATTATGCCCATGCGAATCTGAGCGCATTGGCAGGAAATCAACTCTCCGCAACCCCCTGAAATCACTAGGAATAACGTAGAATAGGCCACTTTTTCTGCCTTGAGAAAACCTCCATTTTCCAGTATAATTCCCTTGTTGTCGGACGCCTTTTTCTCCTCCAGTTCGGCACGTCGGCCAGGCATTTTAAATAGAGTCCGGGGTTCCCACAGCGCCGGGAGGACTCGCAAAGCCTGGAAGAAAGAAAGACTTCGCCACGTCTCGCTGCGCGAGATGGGATGAAGCAAAAGCCCTACGAGTCTCAGCCGCACGCGGCAGGGATCACAGGGTAAGGCGACGGTCGGCTCTTCGTTGAGCCCCTTCCCTTCTTAGCAACCGGGAGATCACATGGCAGAAAAAGAACCAGCCGCCACGGGCGCTGCTGGGCATAAGTATGACGCCACATCCATCAAAGTTCTTGGCGGTTTGGAAGCAGTGCGCCTTCGCCCCGCGATGTACATCGGCTCCACGGGCGAAATGGGACTCCATCACCTCGTCTGGGAAGTTGTGGATAATTCCGTGGACGAAGCCATGGCCGGCTTCTGCGATGAAATAAACGTCGTCGTCCACGAAGATAACAGCGTCACCGTCACCGATAATGGCCGCGGCATTCCCGTGGATATGCACGCCACGGAAAAACGCCCCGCCGCCGAAGTCGTATTGACCGTTCTTCACGCCGGCGGAAAATTTGATTCGGACACCTACAAAGTTTCCGGCGGTCTCCATGGCGTCGGCGTTTCCGTGGTCAACGCGCTCGCCGACTGGCTCGAATTGGAAATCGCGCGCGACGGCGCCGTATGGGAACAGAAATACGAGCGCGGCAAGCCTGTCAACAAACTCAAGCAAACGGGCAAGACTCGCAAGACGGGCACGAAGATCACCTTTCATCCCGATCCGGATATTTTCACGCAGACCGTTTTTAGCTACGACCTTTTGGCGCAGCGCCTGCGCGAACTCGCATTCCTGAACAAGGGCCTGAAAATCACGCTCACCGACGAGCGTAATGACAAGTCCGCCGAGTTCCGTTTCACCGGCGGCATCGCTGAATTTGTGAAGTACCTGAACAAAGGCAAGGAAGTACTCCACGATTCGCCCATCTACATGGAAGGCAAGCGCGATCAGGTGGACATGGAAATCGCCGTGCAATACAACGATGGCTACGCCGAAAATATCTTTGCCTTTGCCAACACCATTAACACCGTGGACGGCGGCACGCATCTTTCCGGCTTTCGCTCGGCGCTTACCCGCACCATCAATTCCTTCGCCAATCAAAGCGGCATGCTCAAGGAGCAGAAGGACGAAGTCACGATCACCGGTGACGATGTGCGCGAAGGCCTCGTTGCGGTGGTTTCCGTGAAGCTGCCGCAGCCTCAATTTGAAGGCCAGACCAAGGGCAAACTCAATAGCGACATCAAGGGCCAGGTCGAGCAGCTCGTCAACGAACGCCTCGGCGAATATTTTGACAAGCACACCACCGTCGCCCGCCGCATCATCGGCAAATGCATTGACGCCGCGCGCGCCCGCGAAGCCGCCCGCAAGGCGCGCGAGCTTACGCGCCGCAAATCCGCGCTCGATTCCAGCGGACTGCCCGGCAAGCTCGCCGATTGCCAGGAGCGTGACCCCGCGCGCTGCGAGCTTTTCATTGTCGAAGGTGAATCGGCCGGCGGCTCGGCGAAGCAGGGCCGCGACCGCAAGAACCAAGCCATCCTGCCGCTCAAGGGAAAAATCCTCAACGTGGAAAAAGCGCGCTATGACAAGATGCTCGGCCACGAGGAAATCCGCACCATCATCACCGCGCTTGGTACCGGCATCGGCAAGGACGATTTCGATCCCGCCAAGCTCCGCTACCACAAAGTCATTCTGATGACGGACGCAGACGTGGACGGCAGCCACATCCGCACGCTGCTGCTGACGTTTTTCTTCCGCCACATGCGCGAGCTCATCGAGCGCGGACACATCTACATCGCGCAGCCGCCGCTCTACAGGCTCCGCCGCGGAAAAATGGATCGCTACATCCGCGACGACCACGATTTCATGGGCGAAATGATGCGCCGCGCCACAGAGGAGCATCGCGTCAAGCCAAAGGAAGGCGCCGCGCTCGAAGGCCAGGGACTCACGACGTTCCTGCTGAACGTCCAGGAATATGAGCAGGTGCTCAAGCGATTGTCGCGACGCCTGCGCATCGCCGGCGTTGCCGAACTGCTCGCCGAAAGCGAAATCGAAAAGAAACCCGACTTCGAGGACAAGAAGAAACTCGAAAAGCTGGAACGGGCCATCGAGAAAGCCAAAATCGAAGTTGAGATGAAGATCGCTTACGACGAAGAACACAGCCTGTACGAGATGGATTTAAAGGGCGGCACGAAAGAACGCCCAGTCGTGGGAAAAATAAGCTGGGCGTTGGCTTCCACTGCGGAATATAAACGCGTGCGCGCGCTCTACCGGCTGGTCGAGCCGCTGGACCGCCCGCCATTCCAGGTCACCCGCAACGGCGACAAGATCGTCAAGGAAAAAGCAGCCGATGTTCTCGCGTACGTACTGGCGGATGCCCAAAAGGAATTCACCATCACGCGGTTCAAAGGCCTGGGCGAAATGAATCCCGAGCAGCTCTGGCAAACCACCATGAACGGTGAAACCCGCACGCTCCTCCAGGTAAGAATGGAAGACGTAGTCGAAGCCGAAAACATTTTCACCACGCTCATGGGCGAAAGCGTAGCCGAGCGCCGCAAGTTCATCGAGGACAACGCCCTCGACGTTGTGAATCTGGATATCTAAGCGCGTAACCGTGTACTACCAAGTGAGCTGGAAAACATTGCCGGGCCTGCGCGGATTAAGTTGCAGCGAATTTCGCGCGACGCCCACAGCGTCTCCGGACAACGAGCGCGGCGTCGCCGTTGAATTCGCAAACGAGACCGCGCGCGATACGTTCATGCAGCAACTCGAAGCGCAGTTCGCCGCGCGCCGCTTCACCAACGCCGCGGACGCATTCGACACGGTAAAGGCCTTCATAGCGGAGCGTATAGCGCAGCGGTAGACAAATTACGGGAGAAGAAATGGCCGACGAAATCATACAAGCGCAAACCGTACCTATAGACATTGAAGCTGAAATGAAGCGCTCCTATCTCGATTACGCCATGAGCGTAATCGTGGCCCGCGCCATTCCTGACGTGCGCGACGGCCTGAAGCCCGTGCAGCGCCGCATTCTGATCGCCATGAACGATCTCGGCCTCGCCTCCAATCGCGGCTTCCGCAAGTGCGCCAAAATCTGCGGAGATACTTCCGGCAATTACCATCCACACGGCGAAGCCGTGATTTATCCCACGATGGTTCGCATGGCGCAAAATTTCAACATGCGCTACATGCTCGTGGACGGCCAGGGAAATTTCGGCTCCGTCGATGGCGATCCTCCGGCTGCCATGCGTTACACAGAAGCGCGGCTTTCCCGTGTCGCCGAAGAACTTCTCGCCGACCTCGAAAAAGAAACCGTAGATTTCGTTCCAAATTTTGACCAGACGCGCGAGGAGCCTTCCATCCTTCCCGCGAAAACTCCGAACCTTCTCGTCAACGGAGCATCGGGCATCGCTGTCGGCATGGCCACCAACATCCCTCCGCACAACATGCGCGAGGTGATTGAAGCCACGGTCATGCTGATCGAAAAGCCCGACGTCACCCTGAAAGACATCATGAAGGTCATGCCCGGCCCGGACTTCCCCACCGGCGGCTACATTGCCGGCAAGGAAGGCATCCTGGCCGCCTACAAGACCGGCCGCGGCACATTCACCATGCGCGCGAAGGCCGCCATCGAGCAGATGGGCAAGGACCGCGAGAGCATCGTCATCACCGAAATTCCATTCCAGGTAAACAAAGCGAGGCTTATCGAGCGCATCGCCGAGCTCGTGCAAACCAAGAAGATCGAAGGCATCTCGGACGTCCGCGACGAATCCGACCGCCAGGGCATGCGCATCGTCGTCGAAATTAAGCGCGGCGAAGAAAGCCAGCTCATCCTCAATCATCTTTTTAAGCTCACGCAAATGCAGGAATCCTTCGGCGTCATCCTGCTCAGCATCGTCAAGGGCCAGCCGCGCGAATTGCCCGTCATGGATATGCTGCGGTTGTTCATCGAGCACCGCATCGAAGTTGTCCGCCGCCGCACGCAATTCGAGTTGCGCAAAGCCGAAGACCGCGAGCACATCTTGCTCGGCTTCAAGAAAGCCCTCGAGCACCTCGATGACATCATCAAGGTCATTCGCAAATCGAAATCGCCCGCCGAAGCCAAGGCCGGCCTGATTGAGACCTGGAAATTCTCCGACCGCCAGGCGCAGGCCATTCTCGATCTCCAACTCCATCGCCTTACGCAGATGGAGCGCGAAAAGATTCTTGCCGAGTTGAAGGAAATCCAGGAGTTGATTGCCGAACTCCGCTCCATCCTCGCCAGCGAAAAGAAACTCAAAACCGTCATCATCACCGAGCTGCGCGAAGTGCAGAAGCTTTTCGGTGACGAACGCCGCACGCAGATCGTGGACAAAGTCGAGGAAATCAAACTCGAAGACCTCATCGCCGATACCGATATGGCCATCACCGTCAGCCACGCCGGATACATGAAGCGCACCTCGGTGGACGTCTATCGCCACCAAACGCGCGGCGGCAAGGGCCGCATCGGCGCCAAAACGCGCGACGAGGATTTCGTCGAGCATCTCTTCATCGCCTCCGCGCATAGCTATATCCTGCTGTTCACCTCGAAGGGCCGCGTCTATTGGTTGAAGGTCTACGAAATTCCCGAAGCCGCGGCGGCCACGCGCGGTCGCGCTATCACCGCGCTCGTCAAATTCCAGGAAGGCGAAAAACTTACCGCGCTGGTTTCCTCGCAGAATCTTGAGGAAGAAGGCCGCTTCGTTTTTCTCGCCACGCGCAATGGGACAGTGAAGAAAACAGCCATTACGGAATTCTCAAACCCGCGCTCCTCGGGCATCATCGCCATCAATCTGGATAAGGACGACGAACTGATCGGCGCGAAGCTTACCGACGGCAAGCAGATGATTTTCCTCGCCAGTCACGTCGGCCAGGCCATCCTGTTCCGCGAAACAGAAGTCCGTCCGATGGGCCGCGGCGCTGGCGGCGTGAATGGAATGGATCTCGCCAAGGGCGATTACGTTGTCAGCATGGATGCCGTGCAGCCCGACTTCGAGATCATCAAGAAGGAACACAAGAAAACCACGGACAATCTGGAAGAGCTCGACGGGGAAGTCATCAAGGATTCCCTCACCACGCTCATGCTGACCGTTTCGGAAAAAGGTTACGGCAAGCGCACACCGCTCGCTGAATACCGCATCACCTCGCGCGGCGGCAAGGGCGTCATCAATCTGAAAACTACGGAGCGCAACGGCCGCGTCGTTGCCGCCCTGCAAGTCAGCGAAGAATCCGACGTGATGATCATCACCAGTCAGGGCAAGGTCATCCGCGTGCATTCCAACGAAATCCGCGAGGCCGGGCGCTCCACGCAGGGCGTCCGCCTGCTGCGCGCCGACGAAGGCGACAAAATTGCCGCGGCCGCCGCCATTCTGGAAGAGGAAGAAGAAGCCGGCAAGGAAAATGGAAAAGTTTAGTCAAGCGGCGCGGAGGTTGTGAGGGCAGTCTTTCGTCGCGAGCCTTCCGGCGGCAACGCTTCAATAATTAATTATCTTCAGGCGGCAAATAATACCCCGGCCGCGTCCTCACGGTCGTCTTCGGCCGGTCCACCACAACCTTGATCTCGTGGTAGCCCGAGGCCGGCACGTCGGCCGGATGGTATCCCAGCGTGTACTCCGCGTGCAGTTCGCCGCCAATGCGGTCCAGCCCCTGCTCGATGCCGCGGTCGCGGGACGCCGCCAGATGCTCTCCGCCCGTCGCCAGCGTGGCCACTTCCAGCGCATGAGCATGCGCCACATCCACGCCCTTCTGAATCGCCCAAATGCCAAGTGCAATAAAATCTATGCCCGGCGCCTGCATCCCCGGCCCCACCCCCGGAACGATCGGAGAATTTGGATCTCCCGGAGTCACCGGCACGCCGATCTGCCCATTCGAAGGCGCCCCGCCATTATCTGCGGGAGCCCGCAGCGCCGCGGCGGTGGACGAAAGCCCCACTGTATAAATTGTGATGTTATCGAGCTGCGCCGTGCGCAAGAGCATCCCCAGCTTGTTCGTGCTGCCCCGGTCCAGCGATTCGGTCATCGCGACGATCACTCGCCGGCGGCCGGCCGGCTCGTCGTGCAGCAGAGTCTCGGCTCCCGCAATCGCATCGTACAATTTCGTGTCCGGGTCGCCGTCGTCTTCCAGCTTGCCAATTACTTTTTCAATCTGATCGTGATTTTTCGTGAACTCCTGCGCCACCGTCACGTCTCCGCCAAACGCGATCACGGCGCCCCTGCCTGACTCGCCCAGCACCGCCTGCGAGAAAACAACTCCCGCCTTGCGAATGGCGGGAAGCAAAGCCACTACGCGCGCGCTGTTCTCCACCAGCAAGACAATCGAAAGCGGATCGCCGCCCATATCGAAGTGATCTATCTTCTGCTCCACTCCATTGTCGAAAATCTTGAAATCCTTCTGATTCAAATCCACAACCATCTCACCCTTCGCGTCCAGCACAACCACTGGCGCGTTCACAATTTCAACCTTGACGTGAATTGTGTTTTGCTCCGGCGCCTTTTGAATCACCGCGCCCGGCCGGGGCGGAAGCGCTCCGGGCGGCGCCTGTGCCGCGGCCCGCGCGGGCGACAGGGCCATCAAGGCGGCAAACGCCAACCACATCAGCGCCGGATTCCAGCCGCGACTCCTCATTTCGAGACCCTCACCTCGTTTGCTCAGTCTATCGGATTGGAAGCACGCGCAACAGTTAACGTTGGCTGGCCGGACACGAATCCCAGACACACGACTTCCGCTCCTCGGGGAAGTTGTAGAATGTCACGTCGCCGCCAAGTCGGAATGTCATAGGGACGCTGCTTACTGCGCCCTAGGGAGAGTCCATGAGCGTGAAGCACGGTCAGAAGATCAAACTTGCCTATCAGGATCCGAAATTCATGGATAGCCCGGGGGCCCGGCCCGTCCGCATCCTGACCGAGTATCTGGATCCCATGGTCCGTCTGCGCCGCGAAGGTGTCGCTGATACCATCGTGATGTTCGGCTCGGCCCGCATCCTCCCGAAAGACAAGGCCGAACAGCGTTTGAAACTCGCCAGGAAAGCCGTCGCAAAACGCCGCACGCCCGCGACGCTTGATCGCGTGCGCCTCTCGCGATACGCCCTCGATATGTCTCACTATTATGAAGAAGCGCGCGAGCTGGCGCGCCTTATCACATCTTGGTCCATGGGCTTCGGTGACCACCCGCGCCGTTTCGTCATCTGCTCGGGCGGAGGCCCCGGCATTATGGAAGCCGCCAATCGCGGCGCGTCTGACGCCGGCGGCAAGTCCGTCGGCCTCAGCATTGAGCTGCCGCACGAGCAGTCGTCCAACCCCTACATCAGCCGCGAACTCAGCTTCAATTTCCATTATTTCTTCATGCGCAAACTCTGGTTCGCTCAAATCGCCAAGGCCCTCATCGTTTTTCCCGGCGGCTTCGGCACCATGGACGAACTCTGGGAAATGCTCACGCTCATGCAGACCGGCAAACTACCGGAGCACAATCTGGTGCTCATCTACGGCAGGCGCTATTGGGATAAGGTGCTCAACTGGAAAGCCATGCTCCGCGGAGGCACCATCAGCCAGCGCGAATATTCCTTGCTGCGCTTCGCCGATACTGTCGAGGACGCATTTGAACAGGTACGCACCGTCCTCGAGCAATACCACATGAAAATTGACACTGACTACGCCTGACCTTCGGACCGCAACCGCTTCGCGCCGCCGCGCAGGTACTTTCGTACCCCCTAAAATGAGCCTTGCGGCCCATAGCCCGCGCACCGCGCCACGCAGATACTCGTAGATGTCATGGAGTTGATGCGCCGCTCCCCCACTCCTGGTTGGCCCTGAGCCCAATCAGCAGTCTTTGCGGCCGTCTTCTTCGGACTGCTATACCCTCCGATTAGTTGCCCCCGAGCGGCCGGCCCCCCCACCGGCCGCTCTCTCTTTTTCAAACTCATCTCTTGCGCGCTCTTTATTTCATAAACGCGAAAAGCCTTCGGCGAACCGAAGGCTTTCTCTTCCATTCAAGATGCCCTGTTGTCAGAAAAAGTGCGCGCCGCGGGGGCGAACGCGCGGCAAGCGGTTTTTGCAGTCCGTGGATGGCCCCGCGTTCTTGCAGGGCCATCCATCGTAAAGCAGACTGCTACCGCGGCCGGAAAGGTCGGTAAGAACTGAGCGTGCGCGGCCGCATGCGCATCCGCGGGCCCAGCGGTGGCGGCACGCGGTGTAGTGGTGCGCCGCAGTTGCTGCAGAATTCCGAATGCACCTGATCCGCGCGCAGCCATTGCCCGCGCGCCAGACATTCCGTGTTGATGCATTGAACGGTCCAGCCGGGAAGATACTGCACTTGTACCCCCAGAACTTTTCCGCACATCCCCTGGAAAAGTTGGCCGGATTCTGCGGCAACGGAGTTGTTGTGTCAAGAAAAAAACCACAATTAGTAGTGGGTACATTGCAGCAACCGGCAGGCGCGACAAAACAGGTACATTGTCAGTCTGGCTCGGGGCTCAATTTCAGGGTGAGGATTATCGAACCGGGCTCGCGCGCCGCCCGGGACCTTCAGTTTCCGGATGTAGAACCATCCGGCTTGGGTGCCGGCTCGGATGCGGGCGAACTCTTCTTCATTTCGTCCACTTTGGCTTGCAGCTCGGCGACGTGAGCCGTTGCCTTGTCCAGTTCCACCTGCAGCGCGTCAATCTGCTTTTGCGCTTCCGCAAGCTGAGCTTGCCCAGCCTCATCCTGATTTGCCATGGGGTTGGTGTAGAACGCCTGCTGCTGAAGCGTGAAGTCGCGTTTTGCGAGGTCGACCTGCTTTGCCTGTAGATCCAGATCCTTCTGCGCCTGCGCCAACTCATCCTCTAGTTCCGGCAGTGTCTTCGCTTTGTTTCCGTCGGAGTTGGGTTTTGCAGTGGAGTCTGGTTTTTCCCCGGCCTTAGTATCGTCCGTGGCTGGTTTTTCGTCAGGAGGAGGTGGTGGCGGGCCAACGACGCTGACGCCAAATGGATTTTTTGGAAGATTGTCGTTCGTCCAGACCTTCGCGCTGGCTTGAGGCTGTTGTTTTTCGGTGCGCAGCCGCCGTGCAATCTCACCAAGTGACGGTGGCTGCTGGTCCTGCGTGGACGGCCGTGCGGCCGTCGCGGGAACGATCATCGTTAATGCCCCCGCAAAGATCGCCGCAACAACGAATGCCCCACACAACGTGGAGGATGGTGCTGTGGCGAATTGGCCGTTACTTCGCATGATGCCTCCCTCGGGCCAGACTTACCAATATGCTAGCCCCGCAATCCCTCCGCGCGCAACTGGCCTTAAGGCCAGTGTTCCAAGCTCTGAATGCCTCCCCTGGATTGTGTTTGCCCCCGCTCTGTGATGCTCAGCTTGCATCCGGATCGCAAGGTTGCTTGATGGCCTTGTTCGACTTGCACGCTTTTTATCTCTAGGGAATACTGTCTACCCTTGAACTCGTCTTCCATTTCGCAATACACGCGATCGTGCAGCCGGCGTCATTTGCGCTCCAAACTCAAACTCACGTGCGCGCTTGCTCTGGGCCCCGCGCTGTATTGCAGCGGACTCTTCTCTGGTACTGCCCAAGCTTCTCCAATAAATGTGCCTCAAACCGCGCAAACGCAGGCCGTGTCCGCGCCCGTCACACATTACACCTTGCCTCCGGAAAAACTCCGGCAGGCGGTCGCGCTGGCGCGAACCGGTCGCCGTCTTTACTTCGCGGAGTTTTTCACCGGGTTGCTGGCCCTATTGATTATCTTGCGCGTCGGATGGGCGGCAAAACTGCGGGACTGGGCCACGCGCGCAACCCGGCGAACCTTCTTACAGGCCGCCATTTTTTGTCCGCTGCTCGTGCTTACGCTCGATCTCGCCCGCCTTCCTTTTCACATTTGGGGACATGCGGTCCTGCGCGGGTATGGCCTTTCCGTGCAAGGCTGGATTTCCTGGCTGCTGGATTGGATGAAAGAAGAAGCTATCACTCTGGTGATCGCGACGCTTGCAGGGTGGCTACTGTATAAGTTGATCCGCCACAGCCCGCGCCGCTGGTGGATGGGCGCCTGGGCCGCCGCGGTCCTCCTGATCATCGCGGGTTTCTACGTCGAGCCGCTCGTCATCGAGCCGCTATTCTATGATTTCCGCCCACTGGCCGAGTCGCATCCCCAGCTCGTCCGTGATGTGGAACAGACCATCGCGCGCGTGGGCGTCGTAATTCCGGAAGACCGCATTCTGGAAATGATCGCCAGTAGTAAAGTGAACGAGCTGAACGCCTACGTCAGCGGCATCGGCAGCACGAAAAGAATCGTCTTCTGGGATACGCTGCTCGCCAGGACGGATGAGCCCCAAACGCTCTCCGTCTTCGGCCACGAGCTCGGTCATTACGTCCTCGGCCACGCTTGGAAGGGAATTGTGCTCAGCGCCATCGGCCTGGGAATTTCTCTGCCCATCCTCGCGTGGTTGTTTGCCGCCGTGCTCCGCAAATGGGAAAGTCTTTGGTATGTGCGCGCTCCGCAGGATTGGACGTCGCTCGCCGTGCTGCTCCTCCTGATTTTAGTTTTTCAGTTCGCCACGACGCCGGTGGACAACGCTGTAAGCCGCTACATCGAACACCAGGCCGATGTTTTCGGTCTGGAAGTAATTCACGGCATTGTGACAGATTCACCGCAAGTCGCCGCGGAAGCATTCCAAATCCTAGGCGAAGCAAATCTCGAGGAGCCAGACCCCTCTCCCGCCGTCGTTTTCTGGTTCTACACCCACCCTCCCATCGCAGACAGAATCGGCTTCGCTCTTTCCTACGACCCCTGGTCCACCGGCGGTTCCCCTCAATTCATCCATTAGCACCCCTTCGGTTTTCTGGATGCACTCTGCAGTGGTGAGCTCCCCCAACAGTCGCCTCGAGCCCCCAGGCTCCGGCCTGGGGACGGCTGCTCGTTTGCGCTCTATGTTTTCTTCCGCCTCTGAAAATGCGCGGCCACCTTTGCGCGATTTCCGCATGTTGCCATCGAGCACCACCGCCGGCCTCCCGTGCGCGAATCGTCGTAAAAGAAAAGCCCGCACTTCGGATTTGCGCACTTCCGCAGCGGAGCGGCAGGCCCTTCGGCGACGAGCTCTGCCGCTGAGCGCGCAATCGCGGCCAGCAGCCATTCCAGCTGGTCCGACCGCGTCGCGAGTTGTAGCCGCCAGTCGGATTCCCGCTTGCTCGGATCGCGCGCGGACTCAAGCCGCTCGTACCCTTCCGTGTACGCCAACACATCATTAATCTGTGCGATCCACTCCGGCGTAAGCTGCACGCCCCTTACCCTGGCATCTAGGATCTGCCGCACCGCGCTTCGCAAAGCAATCGCCAATCGAACCAGCTTTCCCGCCTCTTCCGGCGCGACAAGCGGTAATTTGCGGAGCGCGTCTCCTCTTGCCGTTGAGATCGTTCCAGCCGCAAGAAGAAATGCCACAAGCTCATCCCAACCGTCGTGACCTTTATCCGCACTCGTTGCGAACTGCGCCGCGTTACCAAAGTCCACCGCCAATCGGCCACCGATCAGCATAGACATTGGTACGCTGGATTTGGGAGTAGCCATATTGCGTTTTCCCATAATGCTGATAATAAGCCATTTATAATTAGATAGACTAACCTATATTTTATAATATATAGGTTAGCAAAGCATCCAATTGCATTGTGGATGACCTGCTGTCAGACTGTCTTCTCATGACCCCTGCCACCCGGCACACGAAGCGCATTATGTTCTTCCCGTTGATGCTCATACTCGCGCTAGCGGCGGTGCCGATCCCGCGCTACTGCACATTCGCGCAGAGCGCGAAGCCATTGGCCGCTGGCGCTGCTGCGGTTGGCCCGGCAGCCAGCACGCTCGCGGCTCAACGGACCCCGGTTCTGGTCGAGCTGTTCACCTCGGAGGGATGCTCGAGCTGCCCACCGGCCGACGCGCTGCTTGCGCGGCTTGATCTGCAACAGCCAATCGCCGGCGCCGAAGTGATCGTACTTGAGCAGCATGTAGACTACTGGGACGATCAAGGTTGGCGAGATCCATTTGCCTCCAAAGCAGCGACCGACAGGCAGAAGGAGTACGCCTTCAGGCTCGGTGCCGACGTTTATACGCCGCAGATGATCATTGATGGCCGCACGGTGATTCTGGGCAGCGACGAACCGAGAGCGCGATACATGATCCAAGCAGCGGAGAAATCCCCGAAAGCGGAAATTCATATCGCCTGGTCGGGCGATGCCGCCGGCGATTCCCGCATGCTGCAAATCCACGCGGGAAATTTACCCGGAGCCGCGCCGACTGCCGCATCGAAAGCGGCGAGTGGATCGAAGACCTCAACGAATAAGTATGCCGATGTCTTTCTCGTGATTACAGAAAGCCATCTGCATTCCGACGTGCGCCGAGGCGAAAATGCCGGCCGCGGCCTGGAACACGACGGCGTTGTTCGGCAATTCGTCCGACTCGGCCAGGCCGCTCCGGGCGCGGAATCGTCATTTGAAAGTCAGACCGCCGTAAAGTTGGCCAAAGAATGGAAGCGCGAAAATCTTCGCGCCGTAGTCTTCGTGCAAGACCCGCGCACCCGCCAAGTCTTCGGCTCTGCCGCCATTCCTTTCTAATCGGCTATTACAAATTATCTCTTTCCGCGCGCGTGGAGAACGCTCGCGCAGTCAGTGTTAAACTCCGGCACGCTCCAATGGCCGCGATCGAACAAAGCATCGAAATCGCCACGACACCCGTTGAAGTATTTCTCTTTTTCGTTCCGCAGCGCATGCCCTATTGGTATGGCGCTGAAATGGCCGCCGAGTTCGAGGTTTCGGGCGGCGCGGCGGATTTTGCCGTTTCCCAGAAAGTGCACATCAGCGGGAAGCTCGGTAAAAAAGAAGTTGCGCACACCGCCGTCATCACACGTTACGAATGGAATCGCGTGCTCGAATGGCGCTTTGAGGACGACTACGGCGTGCGCGGCCTCGAGCGCTGGGAACTGACGCCGATATCCACAGGCACGCGCGTCACGATGCGCAGCAAATACGAAATGCCCGGCGCACTTGGGCGCGCGGCCGATTGGCTCATCACGCGCCACGCGGTCGCTCGCCGCAACCGCGATTACCTCGCGCGCCTCCGAAAATACGCCGAGCGGCGATAGCGTTCACATCTTTATCAGCAGCCGGTCAGGTTTTGTTTATGCGGATTAGCACAGCCGGTTTCTTCCCAACTTTCAAAGTATGTTCGCCCTGCTCATCCATATTGATGAAGTGCGCGGGATCTGTGATCTTGACTCCATCCCACTCCACAGCGCTCTGTTCAATCAGACGCTCAGCTTCGGTCCGCGAATTAGCTAAATCGCACCTGATGATTAACCTAGACAAGCGCATGTCGCCTTTTTCGTTGAAGGGGTAAGGCTTCATGTCAGATGGAAGCTGCCGTTTTCTGAAGATGCGATCGAATTCGGCAGCAGCTTCGCCTGCGGCGGCTTTGCCATGGAAGCCGGCGATAATTTCCTGCGCCAACGCGATTTTCACTTCCATGGGATGAGACTGGCTATCGGCGACGCGCTGCCGGAGTTGCGCGATTTCCGCGGGCGCGCGGTCCGTGAGCAGGTCCATGTGAAGCCACATTTGCTCGTCGGAAATACTCATCAGTTTGCCGAACATTTCCTGCGGCGCTTCCGTGATGCCGACGTAGTTGCCGAGGCTCTTCGACATTTTGCGTTCGCCGTCGAGCCCGACGAGGATCGGCATGGTCAGCGCCACTTCGGAGGGCACGCCGTACTCGCGCTGAATGTCGCGGTGCACGAGAAGGTTGAATTTCTGCTCTGTGGCGCCGATTTCAACATCCGATTTCAGCGCGATGGCGTCGTAGGCGGTGAGCAGCGGATAGAGCAGCTCGTGGACGGAAATCGGCTGGCTGTTCGCAAGGCGCGAGCGGAAATCTTCGCGTTCCAGCATGCGCGCCAGGCGATAGTGTCCGCAGAGACGTACCACGTCGTAGCTGGAAAGCTTGTCGAGCCACTCGCTGTTGTAGCGGACTTCGGTTTTTTGCGGATCGAGAAGCTTGAAGACCTGCGCAAGGTAGGTCTTGGCGTTCGCGTCCACCTGCTCGCGGGTCAGCGGCGGACGCGTTTCCGATTGTCCCGTGGGATCACCGATCATCGCCGAAAAATCGCCAATCAGAAAAATTGCCGTGTGCCCAAGATCCTGAAAGTGTTTGAGCTTGCGAAGCACCACAGTGTGTCCCAGATGAATATCGGGCGCCGTGGGATCAACTCCCAGGTAGGCGCGCAACGGCGTGCCCGTCTTGAAGGAATGTTCGAGTTTCGCCTTCAGATCGGCTTCGGGAATAATCTCCGCAACGCCCTTCTTCAGGTAGGCAAGCTGCTCTTCCACCGGTGGGAATTTTGTTTTTGCGTTGTCGGGCGGCACGGTCATTGTTTATTTCCTGATTTCGCGGCGATAGCTTCGGCGGCCGGCAAATGAATTACGCGGCGGCCCTCCATGCGGTAGCGTCCTTCCAGGACGAGCCGCACGGCTTCGGTGTAGATGCGATGCTCTTCCTTCAAGATGCGCGCGGCAAGTGTTTCCGGCGTGTCGTCATCCAGCACGGGCACGGCGGCTTGCAGAATCACGGGGCCCGCATCGAGATTCTCATCCACGAAATGCACGGTGCAGCCGGAAAAGCGCACGCCGTATTCCAATGCCTGCCGCTGGGTTTCCAGTCCGGGAAAAGAAGGCAGCAGCGACGGATGAATATTCAGAATACGTCCGCGATACGCCGTGACAAAAAACGGCGAAAGCAATCGCATATAGCCCGCCAGACAAACCAAATCCACTTTATATTCCGCGAGGACGGCGGCCACCTGGCGGTCGTACGCCTCGCGCTCGAGTCCCTTGCTCGGGATAACCTTCGCGGGAATTCCGCGTTCAATGGCGCGCGCGATTCCCGGAGCGCCTTCACGATTGCTGATGACGATGGCGATTTCCGCGCCGGGAATGCGTCCAGCGGCGACGCTTTCGGCCAGCGCCTCAAAATTCGATCCGCGCCCGCTCAAGAGCACGGCAATCTTTTTGGTCATGACCATTGCAAGTTAGCATACGCCGCGCCGGGGGCAAAACGGGAAGGTTATGACAAGTGAGTGGTGGCTAGTGACTAGCGAAATTGCGATTAGCTTTCAAATTTTCCGATGACGGCAGATCGATGGATGGCGAGCGGAGCCACGCGTAAGTCTTTTATTTGCAGTATATACGCCACTTCGCGCTGTAAATCCTGTATTTGCAATACATACGAGAAAGGTGGGTAAGTATCCCTTGACATCAAGTAGAGGGAAGGGGGTATAATGCGAGGCCTATCTAGTGAGAATATTCGCGCTCTTGTCTGTGGGTTTCCAGACAAGCTGCGTAAGAGTAGGTGCATGGTGGTTCTACAGGGATTCGTTGATGACAGTGGTTCAACGGACGGCAATATATTTACGCTGTCGGGGTTTCTCTCGACAGCGGAGCGTTGGGAGCAATTCTCAGACGAATGGCAGGATATTTGCGACCGTGAGCCAAAGATGCCGGACTTTAAGATGACTAGGGCGCGGCAAGGAATCGGTTCTCGCTATTCGGACGCCCAACTCAACTCACGCATTCGGGAACTTACTGCACTGACCATGAGAAAGGCTATGTACCGCGTGACTGCTATTACTGCGCGTCCAAACTATGAGCGACTTGTTAGGGGAGAGATACCGAAAGAAATTGACAGCATATACTTCGTTCTATTTTTCACTGTAATTATGGCGACTGCTCGACTAATGGACATGGAAAAACTGGATGGAACCGTAGATTTTATTTTTGATAATCAGGGAGCTACAATCGAGTCGGAATGTGTTCGCTGGTATCACTGGGTTAAAGAACACCCACAAGTTCCCTTGAGTGTTAAGAAGAGACTCGGAAGCACTCCCATTTTCCGCGATGACAATACCGTGCTGCCACTAAAAGCAGCGGATATGTCGGCGTGGCATGTCAGAAGACATCTAAACGAGGAACAAAAGAAAGGGATACCTCCGGGGGAATACTTAGAATCTATAGCGAAAATATTTGGCGTTAACTGTGTTATGCGGCCAGAAGACCTTGCTAGTTTGGTCTATTCGATAAAGGGTGGACTAATGTTCCAGTCAGAGTGCCAGTTTTTCTTGCCACGGACGGACGCAGATCGTGGTAAATTGCTAGCATGACGCGAACGCAGAAAGTAAAACCGCGACCTGAAACGAAAAAGAAAATGCGCCCGATAACGAAAGGCGCATTCTTGGATTTACTTAAACGCGCTGCTACGCCACCCGCTCACAAGCTCTCTCCAAAACACTCTTGAACTGTAGGTTTCCGTTGTGCCGCCGATTGTATCGGAAAGTGTATTCGTTCAAATAAGTCTGCAAGTATTCCGGCGAAACGCTGTGATAGACGCCCCCAATCCCGCGCTTGATTAAGCTCCACAGTCCCTCTACCGCTTGGGTGTGAATGTGTCCGTTCTTGACGTAGTGAGTCTTGTGTTTGACGGCGAAGTGCTTGTACCGTGCTGGCCGTCCGTTGCGAGTATGCAGTTTCGGAATGCCTTTATAGATATTCAGTTCATCGGTGTAAATCACGCTGCCCGGTTTAACGTGCTTGCGGATGGCTCCAAGCAATTCCTTTTTGTTCACTGCGGGAATGACACGCGCCAATACTTTTCCGCCGCGTTGCACGATGCCGATAACGGGAATCTTCGGAGCCATTGGACGACCACGGCCCCACTTTTGTACGCCGCCGAAGAAACTTTCGTCTATCTCCACCGTTGGCCCCTCCAATTGCAGATCGCCATCCGAAAGCAAGGAACGAATCTGCTTGAACATGCGCCATGCGGTCTTGTAGGTCACTCCGGTTTCGCGCTGAATCTGTTTGGCTGAAATTCCGCAACGGGTCGAGGACATCAAATACATCGCGTAGAACCAAGTCTTAAGCGGAGTGCTGGACTTGTGGAAGATAGTCCCTTCCATCGGCGAAATCATTTTGCCGCAATGAGCGCACGCATATGCTGGCCGTCCAGCAACGCGGTAAAACTTTCGCTCTTGCTCGCACTTGTCGCAATTAGTTACGCCGCCCGGAAAGCGTTGTTCTTTCAAGTGTTCTAGGCACGCTTCATCATTCGGGAACATGGTGTTAAAATCCCGGATGGTGAATCGGAGTTCTTTCTTGATGTGCTGTTTTACTTTCATGGCGGCCTCTCGACTAACCAAGCCTAACAAATAGCTTACTTGATGTCAAGGGATACTTACCGAAAGGTGGGGGAGGGGGACTTGAGAGGTGTTTCTCGCTTATTTTCATAGAGATAGGAAGGACATGACGAAGTAAAAATTCTGTCGTGAATGCGCCGGAGGAAAAGAGCCGGCAGGATGCCGGCGCTACGAAAGCCTCCTCTCGAATCTTGGATCGCAATAGGGTGAATTTACGTCTATGGCAATGGAGTGATTGCGGTGAAGGAGGTGCGGTTGTGAAGACACGGCTCCATTTGTTGGTGGCATGTGCTTTGGAGATTGGCGTGATCGCGCCGCTGCTATTGTGTGTGGCGCCGATGGCGCATGCGCAGCAGGGTCAGGAAACTGCAACGGAATCCGAGGCGCAACTGATCAGGATTGATGCTGTGGTGACGGGGAAGGACGGAAAGCCTATCGAGGATGCGTGGCCGCAAAGTTTTAGCCTTCAAGAGGACGGTGTGTACCAGTCGCTCGTGTCCGTGGAGCATTTTGCTGTTGTGAATTCAGATACATGGGCCGAATCGGATGAATCACCAATTATGATTGACCTGCAAACTCCAAATGACATTGAGAAACTGATGCCAATCGCGCGCAATCACCGGATGATTGTGCTGTTTTTTGATTTAACTTCGATCGCGGATGAGGATGTGGAGCGGTCAGTTGCTGCATCTCAGAAATTTGTAAAGGAGCAGATGACTCCCGCCGATCTGGTTGCCGTGGTCTCGTTCGGCACCCAATTCAAGATTATTTCCGGTTTCACAAATAACCGCGAGACACTGGATCACACACTGGCATTGCTTGTTCGAGGCAAAGATTCGGAGTTGCAAAGACTGGCAGCTATCACGGGCAAACAGGTGGACGACGACGGCAGTTTGTTCGATGCGGACACGTGTGACTTCAACATATTCAATACGGACAACAAACTGTATGCGGTCCAGGCGCTTGCGGGCATTCTGGGTGGAATACCGGGACGGAAATCCGTGATCGAGTTCACGGGCAGCAGATCGCCAATCGGAGAGGAAAGCCAGAGCGCGTTGCGAGGCGCGATCAACGCTGCCAATACAAATGCAGTTTCTCTTTATATCGTGGACTTGTTTGAGCCGGCATCCTCCAGCCAGAGCGGTGAGCCGGACCAGGCCGATACCGAAGATCAGGGCGCTACAGGTGCGGACCAGTTTGTGAACCAGCAAGATTCGCGCAAAGCCCTTGCAAGTCTGGCAAAGGATGCGGGTGGGAAATTATTTGCCGACGTGAAGGATTTCTCGCCGATATTCAGACAGGTACAACAAGATTCGCAGGACTATTATGTACTGGCTTACTACTCCTCAAACGATACCCCGGACGGCGCCTTCCGCAATGTCTCCGTGATATTGGAGGGTAACGAAGGCGCGCAGATTCTTTCCCGGCCCGGATACTACGCGCCCGGTTCTTTGGGAGTACGCTGAAAAGCTTCGAGAGAAGGCTTGAGGAGTTAAAACCCTCAGGGAGAGTACGCTGGTAACGTCGCAGCTGAAGCCGCGACCTACAAGGCACGATTCCCGGGCTACAAAGGCCGGTCGATACATGCAGCGTTGCGCGGCGACGGAAATGATTTGCGCTTGAAGAAAGCGCGAGGGGATGTATCATCTCGTCAAATACCCCAGCGCGTAGCTGCGTAAGGAAATACGCGTTGGAGCGCCGCGGCTGGGAGCGCTGAACGCGAAGGAGAATTCACGTGAGACGAACGATCGGATTTATTGCCGTGTTCATACTTATGTTTGCGATTTCGAACCGGGCGCAAGCTCCCGCAGCGCCGCCGAAGCCGGGGCCAGAAGTGAAAAGACTCGCGTATTTCGTGGGAACGTGGAAGCAAGAGGGCGTTGTGAAGGCGGGAGCCATGGACGGGCCCGCGGGAAAATTCACGTCAACCGATAAAGCCGAATGGCTGCCCGGTGCATTTTTCCTTGTGACACATTCGGACGGCATGACTCCCGACGGACCCGACAAGGAACTTTCGGTGATGGGATACGATACGAAAGAAAAGGTATATACCTATCACGCCTTCGATAACTCGGGCGACGCCATCACGGCCAAAGGCACCGTGACTGGCGACACCTGGACGTGGACGGTGGATGACATGATGGGAGACGCGTCCACGAAGACTCGTGTAACCATCAAGCAAGTTTCCAACACGCAGTACACATTCAAACTGGAGACGTCCACGGATGGCAATACGTGGACGACCGCCGAGGAATCCACGTCCACAAAAGTGATGGCTACGCTAGTGAAGCCTGCGGCCAGCCCGAAGTAACGCGACTGCTGCGCATTGAGGCGCACGATGATTGGCGTTGCGCGCCTTTGCTTCTCATTTCCTGAAATCTTTCCATTGAATCAAAGGCCGCACACGTAAAAACGGCGCGTGAGACGCCCCGCTGACCTGATGCCGTGTGTGGTTTTGTTTGTGGCGCGTGGGGATGTATCATCTCGGCAAACGTCCCAGCGCGGAGCCGCCAGAGCAAATGCCAGTTGGAGCGCCGTGGCTGCGGGTCCCAGAACGACAAGGAGAACTCACGTGAAGCGATCCATCGGACTTGCCGCGATTTGCATTCTGCTACTTGGAGTTTCGATTCAGGCGCAGACTCCCGAAGCGCCGCCCAAGCCGGGGCCCGAAGTGAAGAGACTCGCGTATTTCGTGGGAACGTGGAAGACGGAAGGCGAAGCGAAGATGAGCTCCATGGGCGGGGCGGACGGAAAAATCACGTCAACCGACAAAACCGAATGGCTGCCGGGCGGATTTTTCATCGTCACGCATTCTGACGGCATGAGCTCGATGGGAGCCGACAAAGAGCTTGAGATAGAGGGATACGATCCGAAAGAAAAGGCGTACACCTACCATTCCTTCAATAGCTCCGGCGAATCGGTCGCGGCGAAGGGCACGGTGAGCGGCGACACATGGTCATGGACGATGGACGATATGGTGATGGGATCCACGACCATAAAGGTTCGTGTGACGATTAAGGAAGTGTCCAAGACGCAATTTACATTCAAGATGGAGACATCCCCGGATGGCAATGCGTGGACAACCTTTGTGGAAATGACGTCTACGAAAGTGACGGCTGCGCCCGCGAAGGCTCCAACCGGCGCGAAGTAACGCGACTGCTGCGCAATGAGGCGCGCGGCGATTAGCGTCGCGCGCCGTTCCTTCCAATTTTAGTTCGTGGCTTGTTTCGGCGAAAATTCCGCGTGGTGGAATACATTATGAACGAGCACGCGGGGTTCGGACTTAGGATCGTTGGCATTTAGCAGATACAGGGAGTTCGCGGGTTGCTGTCCGTCCCTGCCGGAATTGCCGAGGCCACTCACACAAATCCCAGCGAGAAATGCTCCGTCGGGCGACCAGGAGAGCTGATCGCATCGGAGGTCTTGTTCATGGCCGAGCGGAACTGCACCCGATCCTCCGTCGGCATTGATCACGGACGCCCGAGGCTCAATGGCACGCTTCTCCTCGAAGGGAGTGGATGTGAATGCAATGCGCCGCCCATCCGGCGACCATTGAGCGGATAGCACAGCGGTGTGCCCATGCGTGAGTTGGTGCGCACCAGAACCATCCGCATTTGAGACAGAGAGTGCAAACTCTTCTTTAGAGAAAGAGACATAAAGAAATTGCCTTCCATCCGGCGACCAGACAGGACCTCCTGCGTCTTTAGCGACAACAACCGGTGTGGATTTATTATTGTCCACCGCGAGAATGCAGGCCGCGAGCTTGAAATCCGCGGGCGCCGCTCCGGAAGCACACGTATAAGCGATCCGCGTCCCATCCGGTGACCACGATGGAGCAGCGCCTTCCTTAACGAAGAGTTGAGGAGTGGCATCGTGAGCGAGATCGAAAACGTAGATACCTCCGAGATGATTCCCGCCACCCTGTTGCATCGCGGGGGTAATAACATCAAATGCCAATTTCTTCCCGTCGGGAGACCATGCAAGCGTGTTCAGAATTCCGGGGACAAGCGCCAGCCATTGCTGGTTTGAACCATTCGCGTCCATCACATACAGCCCGGCCTGAGTTCCCTGATGGATATAAGCAATCTTTCGGCCGTCCGGTGACCAGACAGGGTGTGAACTGCGGTCGTCCTTCGTCAATTTGAGTTCGGCGCCGCCTTCCGTATCCACCGCAAAAATGTCTGCCGGAGAGGGTCCGTCGAGGACTCGTCCGCCGGGTGTTACAAGGCGGTCAAATGCGATCCGCCAGACTTGGTGTTGCGTCTGGGCGGCAACTAATTTGGACGATGCCGACAAATTGTCAGCGAGATGCGCGAGAAGGAATGGAGCAACAAGCGCGGCAAGTAAAATGGCCCGGCGTGAAAGTTTCGAGAAGACTGTGTGCTTGAACATAGTGGATACCATCATAAATTCAGATGCAGGACAGGAAGCAAGCGTTGGTTTCTGAAAACTCTATCGGCCCTTACGCAAGGACTATAGCGCCAGTTGGCCGGAATAGGTGATGCGCGGGCCGTTGCCGGAAACAATTTGGCCGATGCGGTAGAATTTTTCGCGGCGGTGCCTGAGGTCGGTTTCCAGCGTGCGCAAATGTTTTTGCGGCACGATCAGGATCATTCCCACGCCGAGATTGAACGTGGCGAGCAACTCTTCGCGGTCGAGCTTACCCAGCGAAGCGAGATAGCTGAAGATGGGCGTCACCGGCCAGGAACCAAGCTCAATTTCCGCGCGCACGCCGCGGGGCAGCACGCGCGGCAGATTGCCGGGAATGCCGCCTCCGGTGATGTGGGCCATGGCGGAAAACCATCCCTTGGCAACGCCGTTTTTCACTGCGGCCAGGTAGCACTGGTGGGGTCGCAAAAGTTCAGCGCCGATTTTATTCCCGATTTCCGCGACGTAAGTTTCCGGACTGAGTTTCTTCTGATCGAATACGAGTTTCCGGGCGAGCGAGTAGCCATTGGTGTGCAGTCCCGTGCTGGGCAGCGCGATGAGCGCGTCACCGGCTTTCACGCGGTGAGGACCCAGCAGGGACGTGCGCTCGACGGCGCCGACGATAAAGCCCGCGAGATCGTATTCCCCATCATTATAAAAGCCGGGCATCTGCGCGGTTTCTCCGCCAATCAGCGCGCAGCCGGTGGCGCGGCAGGCGCGGCTGATGCCTTCCAGAACTTTTTCAACGACGCCGGGATCCATGCGGCCGAGCGCGAGGTAATCAAGAAAAAACAGCGGCTCTGCCCCGAGGGTGAGAATGTCATTGATGCAGTGGTGCACCAGGTCGCCGCCAACGGTCGAGTGGACTCCCATGGCAAAAGCGATTTTGAGTTTTGTGCCGACGCCATCGGCGCTCGAGACCAGCAACGGTTCGCGCCACTTTTTCAGATCGAGAGCAAATAACGCGCCGAATGCGCCGATGCCGCCGACAACTCCGCGAGTGAACGTGCGTGCGGCCAGGCGGGCAATTTTCTGCTTGGCTTGATCGGCAAGAGCGATGTTCACGCCGGCGTCGGCGTAGCGCATTCAGGAACCTCTTTCCGCCGAATGACAATGACGGCTAGAAAAAATGAAAGAGCCGCTTCCAGCGAATGTGGCTGGGATGGATGACGGCATAAGCGTATGCCTCAAAACGCTCCGCGAGATGGCCGGGCTCCCAGGCTTCCGTGCGCGCTTCGTCCGGAGCCTTCGGCGCGTCAATGGAAAGATAAATCATCACGGGCACGCCGATTAGGGCCGCGCGCGGAAAGGGGCCCCAGAACCGGCTGTCATAAGAATCCGCGCGGTTATCGCCCATCGCAAAATATTCTCCATCCGGAATCTTCGTTGGGCCGAAGCGCTCGTAAGGATCCATGGGTTCCTTAATGTAGGGCTCGACGAGCCGCTGGCCGTTGATCCAAACGGAGCCGTCATGAATTTCGAGTGTGTCGCCGGGCATACCGATGACGCGCTTGATTAAATCGGGATCGCCATCCAGGTGCGTGCGGATGATGACGATTTGCTGGCGCTTCGGATTGCGCCAAAGCGGAATATGGTACTGCATGAAGGGGAGCCCGGCGTCATATCCAAAGCGGCTCATGATCAGGTGATCGCCGACGAGCAAAGTATTTTCCATGGATTCGGAAGGAATCACGCGCGCCTGGCCGATGCAGGAATAAATAATCAGGAAAGCGAGAAGGATCCAGAACCAGGCGATGGCTTCGCGCTTGGCGCGTTCGCCAAAAGGCACGTGCGCATGAGTTGTTCCGTCGCTTGTTACAGAGTCATTAGGTTTCACGAGTCACCGTTGGCTGGGGCACATGGGATTCGGGCTCCGCGCCTTGTCTGGAATTGTGCTGGACTTCGAGCTGCACCGGAGGAGTTGGATAAACTCCCGTGAAACAGGACGCGCAGAAGCGGTTTTCAGTATCGTGCACGCTGGCGCGAAGGTTTTCGAGCGAAAGATAGCCGAGGGAATCAGCCTCAAGGAAACGGCGGATTTCTTCGATGGTCCGCGGAGAAGGAGCTACGCCGGTCGTGGGATCTCCCGGCTCCGCGGGAATTGTGGATGCCGGATCGGGCAGATCTGCCGCCAGGCGCGGACGAAAAGTAGATTCGGCGCTGGCGATAAGCTCCTGATGCGTGGGCGTATCAATGCCGTAGTAGCAGGGAGAAATTGTCGGCGGCGAGCTGATGCGCACGTGGACTTCGCTGGCGCCGGCGTCGCGCACGAGACGGACAATTTTTCGGCTGGTGGTGCCGCGCACAATGCTGTCATCCACCAGCACGACGCGCTTGCCATCGAGAAGGCCTCGCACGGGATTGAGTTTCAGTTTCACGCCGAAGTCGCGGATGGCCTGCACGGGCTGAATGAACGTGCGGCCAATGTAGTGGTTGCGGATCAAGCCCATGCGAAACGGCACGCCGGATTCGAGCGAGAATCCGATGGCCGCTGGCACCCCGGAATCCGGAACGGGGACGACGACGTCCGCGGGCACGGGATGCTCCCGAGCCAGCAACTTGCCAAGCGTCTCGCGGCTGTGATGCACGCTGCGGCCGAAGACCAGGCTATCGGGGCGCGCGAAATAGACATGCTCGAAGATGCAGTATTGATGCGGCTTGGGCGGCGCGAAGCGAATGGATTCAAGGCCCGCGCGGGAGATGCGCAACATTTCTCCGGGTTCGATTTCGCGGATGTAAGTCGCATCCAGCAAATCAAACGCGCAAGTTTCGGAAGCGACCATATAGGTATCGCCCAGGCGCCCAAGGCAGAGCGGGCGGAAACCGCGCGGATCGCGGATGGCATAAAGCTCATCGCGAGTGAGCAGGAGCAGCGAATAGGCGCCTTCGACCTGATTGAGCGCTTCGGCGATGGAAGAAGAAAGATTGCGGCCCGTGCTGCGCGCGATCAGATGCACGATCACTTCCGTATCGCTGGTGGTTTGGAAAATCGAGCCGCGGTGCTCGAGCTTGCGGCGCCATTCGGCGGCGTTCGTTAAATTGCCGTTGTGGCCGACGGCGAGCTTGCCTTTGCTGCAATCAATCAAAATCGGCTGCGCGTTGGTGAGCGTCGTGTCTCCGGCGGTTGAATAACGCGTGTGCCCGATGGCGGCGTCGCCGGGAAGCGAGGTAAGAACCTTGGGGTTGAAAATGTCCTGCACCAGGCCCATGCCCTTGGCGACGCGCAACTCCATGCCGTCCGACGCGCAGATTCCGGCAGCCTCCTGTCCGCGATGTTGCAATGCGTAAAGCCCCAAATAAGCGAGCTTGGCGGCTTCGGCGTGGCCGAACAGGCCGAACACTCCACAGTGATCGTGGAAATGATCGTCGTCGAGTTGGAATTGCGGTTTCACGTGAGTCGAAACGCTCCACGGGAATCTTCGTGCGCCGCGGACGAAAGCAGCCAAAGAAGCGCCGCGGCAAAAAGTCCCAAAGCGATGAATGGAAACCAGCGCTCGTCGGCGAATGTGCCCATCGCTCCGAAATCCCAATAGCCGAATAGCGCCCAAAGTCCGAGCGAAAGCGTGCGCGCCCAGCCGTGGTGGCGGGTAATGCCGAACGCGGCCACCAGGAATGCGAACCCCGCGACTGTGTAGATGGCGTCTTGCGAATCGAACACTTTGAGGGTGTGGAAGCTGCGCTCCATCGCCACGTCGAAGCACACGTTCAGCAGGCAGTATGCGCCGGCAAGAATCCACACTCCGACGACAAACCAGCGGCCGAATTTTTCTGCGATGTTCATATTTCTTGAAAAAAGTTGCCGTCCCTGGAAGCCTACACCATTAGATGCAGCCATGTACTCAGCCAGCCATTAAGGCCTGAAGCGAGCCGGCCCAGGCATCGCGCAAGCGGTTGCGTGGAGCGGCGATGGCGTTGCGGCCATTTAACGTGATGCGGAAATCGCCGCGAGTTACACGTCCCACGTCGTGAACGCCCAACTCATATTGTCTCGCAACCTCACGGAAACGGGCAAGGGCTTCCGGAGCCACGGAAACAATAGCGCGCGCGCCGCGTTCACCGAAAAGCGCGGCTTCCGGCGGCTCGTCGCTGGTGAAAGAGATTTCCGCCGAGAGATCGTTTGATGCGAAGCAGCTTTCCGCGAGTGTCACGGCGAGGCCGCCGTCGCTGGCGTCATGCGCCGAGCGAATCAGATTTTCCGCGGCGAGCGCAACGAGCGTCTCGATCAGCCGCTTTTCAGCGGTGAGATCGACGGCAGGCGGCGCTCCGGCGGCGATGCCATGAAGAGCGAATGCGTATTCGGAGGAGGAGAACTCGCGCTGAACATCTATAGGTGAGAGCGCGCTGGAATTATGTTGCGCGACATTGTGCCGGCCATCCAGAAGCACGATGACGTCGCCTTCCGCGCGGAATCCCATACCGAGAGCGTGCGACGCATTTTCGAGCAGGCCAAGAACTCCGAGAACGGGCGTGGGATAAATAGACTGGCCGAGCGTGTCATTATAAAAACTGACGTTGCCTCCGGTGATCGGAATGCCAAGCGCCGTACACGCTTCGGCGATGCCGTCCACGCATTCGCTGAATTCCCACATCACTTCCGGCTTTTCCGGATTGCCGAAATTCAAACAATTCGTGGCGGCCCAGGGGCGCGCGCCGGAACACGCGACGTTGCGCGCGGCTTCCGCGACGGCGGCCTTTGCTCCTTCGCGCGGAGCGAGCCAGCACCAGCGTCCGTTGCCATCCACGGTGAGCGCGAGGGCGCGCGAAGTTCCTTTCACTCGGAGCACGGCGGCATCGCCAGCGCCGGGTCCGGTCAGCGTGTTCGTGCGGACCATGTGATCGTACTGCTCGAAGATCCAGCGCTTCGAGGCAATCGCAGGCCACGCGAGCAGCTTCAGGAAATTGGCGGTCAAATCTGTTCCCGCTGAGGAAAATTCCACAAGCGGGCCGGCGTCGCGCGGAGAAGTAGGCGCGGCAAGCGGACGCTGATACACAGGCGCTTCATCGGCGAGCGCCTTCGCGGGGATTTCCGCGGCGACGCGGCCTTCCCACACGATGCGCAGCAGACCGTCCGGTGTAACGCGGCCGATTTCGACGGCGTCGAGCCCCCACTTGGCGAACACTTCGATCACTTCGTGCTCGCGGCCGCGCTCGGCCACGAGCAGCATGCGCTCCTGCGATTCGCTCAGCATCATTTCGTAGGGAGTCATGCCGGTTTCGCGCTGGGGCACGCGGTCGAGATTCAGTTCGATGCCCACGCCGCCTCGCGAAGCCATTTCGCAGCTCGTGCTGGTAAGCCCGGCGGCGCCCATATCCTGAATGGCGACGATGGTTCCGGTCCGCATGGCCTCCAGGCATGCCTCGAGCAGCAGCTTTTCCAAAAATGGATCGCCCACCTGCACGTTGGGACGCTTTTGCTGGGATTCTTCCGTGAATTCCGCCGAAGCGAGCAACGAAGCGCCATGAATGCCGTCGCGTCCGGTTTTGGCGCCGACATAAAGCACTGGATTTCCCGCGCCGCGCGCACGTGCAAAGAATAATTCTTCGCGGCGCGCGATGCCCAGCGCCAGAGCGTTCACAAGCGGGTTGCCGGAATAGCAGGGCGCGAAAGAAACGTCACCGCCAACGGTCGGCACGCCAAAACAATTTCCGTAAAAGGCGATGCCGCCGACCACGCCGTCGAGAATATGTTTGTTCTTGGCGGTTACATCCGCGGGAGCGCCCGCCGCGGCGCGAGCATCTACGATCGGCCCAAACCGGAGTCCATCCAGCACGGCAATCGGCCGCGCCCCCATAGTAAAAACATCGCGCAAAATTCCGCCCACTCCCGTGGCCGCGCCCTGAAACGGCTCAACGTAACTCGGATGGTTGTGCGATTCGATTTTGAACGCTGCGCAAAGTCCGTCGCCGATATCCACGACGCCCGCGTTTTCGCCCGGCCCCTGGATCACCTGTGGGCCTTTGGTCGGCAGTCGGCGCAGATGCACGCGGCTGGATTTGTAGGAGCAGTGCTCGCTCCACATCACGCTGAAAATGCCAAGCTCGGTGATGCTCGGTTCGCGCCCAAGAATTTTCAGGACGCGCGCATATTCTTCAGCGGTAAGGCCGTGCTCGGCGGCCAACTGTGGCGTGATTTTAATTTCAGGAATTGCTGTTGCCACAATCATCCTCACTTGCAGACGAACTCAGATTCTCCTCAAATTTCTTACATAATGCGCTGAATTCATTCAGCATTTCAGAATGTATGGCCGCCTCTGGAAAGGCTATGCCGTCCTGTTCGGCTGCCTTATGAAGTGATTCGATAATGACCCTGGTTGGGTGCATCACATAATAGGCGCAAGTCTCGGCACCACCAGCATCCATAGCGCCACCCAGCCTGTCGTAACTTTGACCCTCGAAATGGTAGACCGATTCACGAATTCTCCCAGCAGATGCGTGGGGGCCTAGTTCGGACATGCCTCCCCAAAGTTTCTCAATGTTTTTGCCGAGTGATCCTAGGGAATTGGTGGCACTCTTAAAGTCCAACTGCCTGAAGCTGTGGTTACACTCATATACGAAAGTCCTATATTGCTGCTGCGAGACCATCAGTTCAAGAACTGAGCATCCTTCTAACGCGCCCCTAAGAATGGCGACGCTTTGAGGCACGGCCCCCCAAAGTGCGAGCCTCATCGCGATAGCCACATGGGAGATGCAGTCCGCCGCAAGCATGCGGATAGACGTAGCCTTTTCTGGGGAGCTAAATGGCGCTGTTGCCAAGAATGAGGTGCTCTGATCTAACGCTTTGGAGATGAACGAAAAAACCTCTCGGAGCGTTCTTGACCTCTTGAAATTTTCAGTCGCGGCTTTCTCTTGGCTCTCGAATATGCCATTGAGATCCAATTTAAGTGTCGTGTCCAAGGTCTTAGTTCACAAATTAAGCGTGCGATGCAGCGATTGATTCTCCAGTCTTCTGGGAAGTCTCGTGGTGACCCGCGAGCCACTGCGCCAGCGAGCGAAAAACCACGAAGCCATCCACCGAGCCGAGTTCTATTTCCGAAGCCCGCTCGGGATGCGGCATCAGGCCCATCACGTTGCGCTCGCGATTGCAGATGCCCGCGATGTTGGCGAGCGAACCGTTGGGATTCGCGGCTGCATCTTCGCGCCCTTCGGTGTTCGTGTAGCGGAAAACAATCTGATCATTATCATTCAGTGCGGCGAGAGTTGGCGCATCACAGAAATAATTGCCCTCGCTGTGCGCTATAGGCGCTTCCAGCACTTGTCCGCGATGCGCGGCGCAGGTAAATGGCGTGTCCGTGGTTTCCACGCGGATGTGAACCGGCAGGCAGCGGAAGCGCAGGCCGGCATTGCGCAGCATCGCGCCGGGGAGCAGCCCCGCTTCCAGCAAAATCTGGAATCCATTGCAGACGCCGAGGACCAAGCCGCCCGCGTGCGCAAAGTTTTCGACGGCCCGCATCACGGGAGAAAATCGCGCGATAGCTCCGGTGCGGAGATAGTCACCGTAAGAAAAACCTCCGGGAAGAATCACGGCGTCAACACCCGCCAGATCCTCGGACTGGTGCCAGATAAACTCCACCGGTTGACGCAGCACCTTGCCGACGACGTGGAAAGCATCGTCGTCACAATTCGACCCGGGAAAAACAACGACGCCGAATTTCATGCGCTCCTCCGCTCTGAAGAAGGCACTGATTCTATAGCCATAATGTGGTCTGGGGAGACGATAACAATGCATTATAACATACGGGGCGCGGGGCTTCAGCGTATGGCGCAACAGGGGAAACGAGTTAATTTTGGCTATGCGATGGCACATGCGGGAGTTGGCTTCAATCTCTGTGTCCATTCTCGCAACCGAATGGTTGCATTTTATCCTTAGTGCTGTTAATATGCAACCCGGAGGTTGCGCATGTCCACGGATCGCATCGAGAAACAAATTCTCCTTCACGCGCCGCTGAAACGAGCTTGGCGCGCGCTGTCTGATTCCAAAGAGTTTGGCGCTTGGTTCGGTATGAAGCTCGATGGCCCGTTCGTGCCGGGAACCACGATGCGCGCAGTGATCGTCCCCACGACGGTCAATGCCGGCGTGGCCAAAGCCCAGAAAGCATATGAAGGCAAGGCATTCGAGATCACGATCGAAAAAATGGAGCCCGAGCGGCTGTTCTCATTCCGCTGGCATCCCCACGCGGTTGAGCCGGGCATGGACTATTCCGCCGAGCCGACGACGCTGATTGTTTTTCAGCTTGCCGAGGTGGCCGACGGAGTGATGCTAACCGTCACCGAATCCGGCTTCGATCAAATCCCCCTCGCGCGCCGCGTGAACGCGTTCACCGCAAACGAGCAAGGATGGGGCGTGGTCGTAAAGCTGATCGGGGAATATCTTGCGCAACAGCAACAGCCTGAGCAGCGCCGTGGTTAGTAGCTCATGGACCGTGGGCGAGCCGCGCATTTCCGCGCCCATTTTCGCAGCACTGGGAGACAAGACGCGCCTGCGCCTCGTCTCCCGCCTATGTAATGACGGGCCGATGTCCATCACCCGGCTCACAGCGGGCACTCGCGTCACCCGGCAAGCAATCACCAAGCACCTGCGGGTGATGGAACAAGCCGGACTCGCGCGCAGCACGCGTCAGGGACGCGCACGCATTTGGGAATTGGACGAGCGGCGCCTTCAAGACGCGCGCCACTACCTCGACCTAATTTCAAAGCAATGGGACGCCGCTCTCAGCCGGCTGCGCAAGTTCGTCGAGGATTGACTGGCGGAACCCCCGAGGTTGCGCTACTCACTTCTAAGCGCGCTCATAGGTGAAATAGACGCTGCGCGGATGGCCGGAATGATGGCCGCGAAAAATGCGCAGATGGCGAGCGCACCCGCGGCCACAATCAGTGCGAGCGGGTCCCAACTGGAAACGCCGTAGAGCTCCGATGAAATTAATTGCCCGGCGCCGATGGCCAGCGGCAGCCCGAGGATCAGTCCAATTGCGACTCGCGTAAATGCTCCTTGCAGGATCAGGTGAACCACTTTCACGCGGTTCGCGCCGAGCGCCATGCGAATGCCAATTTCGTTGGTTCGCTGCGCAACCGTGTAGGCCGTGACGCCGTAGAGTCCGATGGCGGCCAGTATCAGGGCTACGATTCCGAACAGACCGGCGAGACTGGCTACTGCGCGTTCCTGATCGAAGGAAAGATCAATCTCCTGCTGCATTGTGCGGACGCTGGTGATGGTCAGGTTGGGATCCAATTCCGCCAGCATCTTGGTGAGCGCGGGCTCAAGCACGCCGGGTGAGACATTGGTCACCAACATAATTCCGCTGATGAAGTGCGATTGCACTTCGACTCTCTTCATCACGTCACCGGGTTTGTAATCAACATTCTGAGCGAGCGGCACGTAAAACATCGGTTGCGCCGGACGGTTCAAGCCCCAGCCCGCGAATTTCGCATCGCGCACCACGCCAACGATGCGGATTGTGCCGGCATTCTGCGGCATGTCGAGCCCGAAATGCTGATCGAGCGGGTCTTCGCCGTTCTTGAAAAACCGCTTCACGAAGGCCTGGTTTACAACTGCCACCGGCGCGCTGGTTTCGTTATCCGCCGCGGTAAAGGCGCGTCCGCGCAAAGTAACCACGCCAAGATTCTGAAGATAGTTTGCGCTCACCCGATCCCACGACGCGCCAGACTCCTCGCCCATTTGAGGAGCGGGATGCCCTTGCACTAAAACCTCCTCGCCCCAGTTGTCCGTGAGCGGATTGTAAAGCGCCAGGCCGGACCCATGCACTCCAGGCAGGCGATTCAGCTTTTCTTCCAATTGGCGGTAGAGCGCCTCTAACTTGGGCAGCGGGTAACCGGCCAAAGGATTGTGCAGAGACACCTCCACGCGCCCTTGCACTTGATATCCGAAATCCTGATGCTCGAGTTTGTTCAGGCTTCGCGCCAGCATCATGGCGCCGGCGACCAGCACAACCGACACGGTGGCCTGCACGATCAGCAAAGCTTTGCGGGCGAAGGAAGAACGATCGCTGTTGCCGCGGCCGGAGCCACGCAACGCTTCCGCCGGATCCGTGCGCGTCGCAAACCAGGCAGGCGCCGCGCCGAAAATCATTCCCGTCAACAAGGCTAACCCGAAGGCAAAAGCCAGCACGATGAGCGAGGGCGTTGTTTGGATCGGAAGGAAATGCGCGTTCTGAAAGGCAAGATCAAGCAGCAACCGCGCAGCTGCCATTGCGACCAGAAGTCCGGCAATGCCGCCTCCAATGGCGAGCAGAATGCTTTCCGTCAGAGCTTGCACGATGATCTGCCGCTGCGTCGCGCCAATCGCGAGCCGCACCGCGGTTTGTGCGCGGCGCGATACTGCCCGCGCCAACAGCAGGTTCGCGACGTTGGCACATGCGATCAACAGCACCAAACCGCAAACGGACAGCAAAATCCGCAGGCTTCGCCCATACTCTTCTTTCATCACCCCGACGCCGGCGCCGGCGGGCACGACGCTGACCGATTGCTTCGGAAGCATCCGGATGATGCCGGGCATCCAGTTGGAAGGATATCCGGAATCATATTGCATCCAATTCCGCAGCACTCCGGTGAGCCGTGGAGCCATTCCAACAACCGAAGCTCCCGGACGCAATCGCCCGATAATCCGCAACCACGCGGAGACAGGCTGACGCAGCAATGTGCTTTCGCCGGCAATCAATGGCTCCTGTTGCACCGGAATCCAGATATCGGGAGGATCGCCGCGCAGGGTATCGCCGAAAAATCCGGGAGGCGCGACGCCGATCACAGTGAAGGGATGCCCCTCCACATCAAATATTGAACCGACAATGGATGCATCTCCTGCGTAAGTAGTTTCCCAAACTCGGTGGCTAAGCACAGCCGCTGGCGGAGATGCAGGTGTATCGTCATCCGGTGTAAACACGCGTCCGCCGAAGGAGCCCACACCGAGAGTTGAAAAATAATTCCCGGTAACATACTCGGAGCGCAAAGGTCTGGCGGCCGAATCAACGCCTTGACGCCGCACGCTGACGCGCCCGACGCCGGCCTGGAAAGCTGCCACCTCCTCGAATTCCGGCGCTTCCGCTTTCAGCCGCTCGTACAAAGGGAATGAAAACATTCCCCAGATGTCCTGAGCGCCCCCTTCGACGCAGCAATCGTCGCCATCGCCAATCCTATATAAAGATGACGGGTCGCCAACCGGCAGCGAACGCAGCATCACGGCATGAATCAACGTGAAGATCGCCGTCGTCCCGCCGATTCCCAGTGCCAGCGTAAGCACCGCCGTAACGGTAAAAACAGGCGACAATTTGAACTGTCGCAACGCGTATCGAACATTGCCCCAGAGATTTTTCATTACGGACCTATTCATCCTTTACGAAGTTGGGTCGCCGAGAGTTCCAGAGCAAGTGAATTCCTGTGAGCGTCGGCCGCGGTCCAGCACAATTCCGCTTCATGCCACTCTCTTAGACGTGCTTGGGGGATGGGTAGTCACTCAGGCTGCGCGCATTTATCGGTCACGGGCGATTTCGCCCGGACGCACTTCTCAGGCGGCGCCGCTTCCCACGCGAGCGCAGGTGCGCTATCTTTATTGTCTCAAGATTATGTTGTGCGCTTGCGCGGAGGTAAAACTGTGGCGATTCGTCTTTGTCCCCATTGCTCGAGGAAAGTTCCTGCGGGCGACGTCGTGGCCTACACGGACACGCTCGAATGTCCGCACTGCGAAACGCCGCTAACCGTAGCTCTTCCAAGCCGCGTGATTGGCGGATTCGTGGCCCTCGGTGTGGGTTGGCTCGTGTGGATTTTTTCGCGGCCCATGAGCGGCGAAGCGGGCTGGATTTTGCCAACCGTCTATACGTTTCTCGCGTACAGCGCTACATACGCGCTTTATATAATGGCCACAGCGGATCTTGTGCGGCGTCCCGTGGATGCCGAACCTGTTCCTATTACAACCGCTCCGCACGTGCACGGTGGCGCGCATAGCGAACCTCATCATTAGGATCAAAACGCGCGGCGGCGTTGGCGCGCAGATTTTCGCGCATCTTGGCCGGATTCCTAGGGATGGCGCGCGTTGCTGCCGGACCCTCGTAATGGCGCTTTCGTACTAGCTGAGTTTTGTACTTTTGTACCATTGCCCCTCCTCTTAGTACCCCGCAAACTCGCCATAATGTCACGCTACCATGCGCTCCTCGGAAGGCGAGTCGATGTCCAATACCGGGCGGGCGAGGTCGTTATGTCTGCCACGGGCACCTTGGCTGCCGATTCCGGCCGGTCCATTTTCCTGGAGGAGAAGCTCATTCAGCGAGGGCAGGCCAAGTCCTTTCGCTGGGAAGTTCCCTACGCCTGCATTTTGAGCGTGGATGAAAATTTTGCGCCTCCTCCAGCCGCGCCGAAGGAACAAGCATCACAGGATCGCGCGGAACGCGCTGCCGCAAAGGGCGCTTTTGCGCCATTGCGCGGGCGCGCCCACGAAGCCTGACCGGAAAGCCGCCATAGTTCTCCTGCCTACTTGCTGTTTTGTCCCGTAACTTCGCCCGGCCTCGCGCCCGGCGGCCAGCCGCGCTATATTCCTAACGTCCAATTCTTAATCAAGCTTCATCCATAAAAGGGGGACGTTGTGAAACCAATCGTTGGATTTATCGGGCTCGGGCTAATGGGCCGGCCGATGGTGCGGAATCTTTTGAAGGCAGGGCACTCGGTGGTGGTGTGGAATCGAACGCGAAGTAAGAGCGATGAACTTGCTGCGGAAGGAGCGCGCGTGGCGTCTAGCGCCCGCGAAGCAGCGGCCGCGGCGGATGTGCTTTTCGTTATCGTAAGCGATCCACCGGCGCTTGAATCCGTCTTGTGGGGCGAAGGCGCGCTGGAAGCGTTGCGAAGCGGAAGCGTGCTGGTGGATTCCAGCACAGTTTCTCCGGCGCTCGAGCGGCGCATCGCCGATTCGTGCGCGAAGCGCGGCGTCGAATGCCTGGATGCGCCCGTCACAGGCGGCACGTGGGGCGCGGAAAAGGGCGAGCTTGTTTTTATGGTGGGCGGAGAAGCCGCCACGCTCGCGCGCGTAGAGCCACTGCTCGGCGCCATGGGCAAAAAGTGGTTTCACCTGGGGCCGCACGGCGCGGGGCAAATCGTGAAGCTCGCGATGAATCTGCTGCTGGCTTTGGAAGTTCAGGCGCTCTCGGAAGCGCTGGCGCTGGTAATTGGCGCGGGCATCCCCGGCGAAAATTTAATTGGCGTGATGCAGGCGAGCATGGCTCGCGCAGCCGTGTTGGACGTGAAGGCGCCGCTGATTCTGAAACAGGATTACGCGCCGAGCTTTCCGCTGCGGCTGATGCACAAAGATCTCGGGCTTGCGCTCGATCTGGCGAACCAAATCGGCATGCCGCTTCCGGCGTGCGCCGCCGCGCGTGAAGTGTACAGCGCCGTAAAAGGCGCCGCGAAGGAGGATGTGGATTATTCCGCGGTCGCGCGCTTCTGGCAGAACGCAGCTCGATAGCGGAAAAATAAACGGCTGCTAGGGCCGCGCGACCGGCGGAAAAAAACTCATCGGAAGATCGCGCGAAGTGCGCAGTCCCGCCGGTGCCGCGAGAATACTCGGAATTGTGTTGACGACGACCGCCGCCGTAGCGAGGTCGCCGTGCGTGCCGCCGGGAATCGTAAGCTTCAGCCCCGGCGTTCCTGTTAGCTCGATGGTGTCGTGCGGGTCGGGCGCGCCTACGTACATTTGCAACTCCATGTGAATCTTTTCCTCGCCGCCAACGAATCCTCGCGCGATTTGGTGCACGCCCGCGGCCTGGCCTGCGGCAACTTCCAGATACTCTGTTTTTACAAGCGCGCGCGCGATCATCGGCTCGATCGTCTCCGTGATTTCGTCCACGGCAAATCCCAGCGCGTCCGCAACCATCGCAATGGATTCGGGCAGCCCGTGGTGCTTGATGGTTCCGGCGTCCACTTGCATGCGGAATTCTTCAACCGTCATCCCCGCGCCGATTTTTTTCTGCAGCGGCAAGCGCCGCTTGCCTGCATCTACAACACGGACGCACCGAACGTGCTCGATGCGTTGCGAAACCGAAGAAAGCGTGATGGCCAGCTTATCCATTACAAATCCGGGGTTGACGCCCGTGCCTGCCAGGGCCACGCCCCAGGTTTTTGCTTCTTCGTCCAGGCGCGCCGAAAGCTCCGGGTATTTGCGGAACGGATACGCAAGTTCCTCGCATGTGGAAACCACGCACGATTCCGCCGCCAGGCATTCCATCAATTGGTCCATCACCGCGGGCAGCGAAGAAGAAGTCGAGTGCACAACCACGTCAGCGGACTTGCCGAGCATCGCGCTGGCTTTGGCGGCGACCAATACGCCCCAGGGCGCATCCGGCGCGCCGACCACTTCGCCGAGGTCGCGCCCGGCCTTGGCGGGATCGGTGTCAATCGCGCCGATCACTTCAATGGCCTGCTTTTCGCGCAGCAGGCGCACGATGGCCGCTCCAATCGGGCCAACTCCGTACTGGATCGCGCGTATTTTCTTTTTGCTCAAGATTTATTCACCCGTCTTCAGCCGATTATTCTCGAGCCGCTAACATAAAGGATTCAGAGGCCGTCTTCAACAACAGTGTTCAATGCATGTTCTCCGCCTACGTTCCTCGCCTCGGGTTCACGCGCCTTGCCGGTGGCGGCGTATGGCCGGATAATGACAGCATCGCTGGCAACAGTGAAACGCAATCGCGGAGGGAAAATGAAGACCAAGAAAATGACGAAGCAGCAAATCACCGAGCAGCTCGAAAAACTGCCCGGATGGTCAATCAAGAATGGCAATCTGCACCACACCTTCGAGTTCGGCGATTTCAGCGAAGCGTTCGGATTCATGTGCCGCGCGGCGCTTGTGTCGGAATCCATGGGGCATCATCCTGACTGGAGCAACGTGTGGAATAAAGTAGTCGTCAACCTTTCCACCCACAGCATCGGTGGCTTGAGCAATCTGGATTTCGAGCTGGCGGAAAAAATGCAGAAGCTCGTCTGACAAATCTGAATTGGATATGTCAGTCCGACTTAACAAGGCTGAAGAATCGCGCACGCCTTGTAGGTCGCGGCTTCAGCCGCGACGTAACCGGCGTTCCTCGGGGAGTTTCAACCCCTGAAGCCTTGTCCCCCAGCCGCGCAAGTTAATTCCGCGCCGCGATTCCCTGTATCTCAAATTTTGCGCCGAACAAAAGAGCGCCCGATCCCAGAAACGCCCTCGCCGGAAACTTTCCATCAAAGTACGTGCGGTAAATAATGTTGAATGGCGCGAACAATGACACGTCGGAGCAAAACACCTGCACGAAAACAAGATCCTGCATTCCAAGCCCCGCGGCGGCAAGCGTGGCCTTAAAGACGTCAAGCATCAGATGGATTTCGCGGTCAACCTGCGCCGGAGGAAGTCCGGTCTCGGGATCAAGCCCCAGATGGCCGGAAAGATAAAGCGTGGAACCGGCCCACACCCCGTCGCTAAATGGCAAATCTCCAGTGCGGCCGGGCCGCCTGACATAGCGATTGCGCGTTTTTATTTTGTTCGTGGATTTTCTTGCAGTTTTTGCGGCGCGTTTGGGCATCGCGAAGTCTCCTTATTTGATTTCCTTCTTCAGGTCAAAATGTTTTCGAAGCTGGCTTTCCGGCGTCGGCTCGTTCGCCCGCGCGCGCGTAAGGTCGAGTTCGAGAAAGCGCGTGCCGTGAATCGGATTATTCGTGTAAGGGGCGATCTCTTGAAATCCCATCGCGAGGTACAGTGCATGCGCTTCGTGCATGGCCGGCAATGTATCCAGACGCATGGCGTGGTACCCGATTTGTCGAGCCGCGGCGATCAAAGTGTCGGCAAGCGCGCGGCCGATGCCAAGCCCGCGAAATTGTGGGCGAACGTAAAGGCGCTTCATTTCACAAGTTTCCGCGGATAGCGGGCGCAACGCGCCGCCGCCCGCAAGCTGCTCGTCATTATTTGTAATAAAATGGCGAGCGAGAAACAGCCGCCCGCGCGGAGGCGCGTACCCGCCGGGCAACTCGCTAAGTTCACGATCGAAATTCTGAAAGTGTAAGTCTACACCGAGCGAATCGGCGTACTCGCGGAATAATCCCCGTGCCAAATTGACTTCGCCAGCCGATAAAGCCTGAGTGATGCGTGGCATTTTCCTGAAGACATTCTTCCACGCCCGCAAATTCATTGGAAGGTACGGCGACGGAAATACGGGCATGCCGCAAAGTCCAATTTGGCCGAGGCAGGCGCGCGCCAGCGCCGCCGGCCAGCGACGGGTCCCCGGCTCTGGTAAAATGAACAGCCTTACCGGATTCACACAGAAGAGCCGCCTTCATGCCCAAAAGCACAAACAAACGCACAGTCACTCCATCGAATGCAAAAGTCGCAAGTAAGCCCGGTGAAAGTCCTGTGTGGGATGCTTTTCGCCGCTGGGGATACTTTGAGACAAATCTTGATCCGCTTGGTTTTTTCCTTCCGCTCGAGCATCCGGAACTACAAATCACCGGCGAAGAAGCTGACCGCGCGCGTCACATCTACTGCGGCACCATCGGCGTTGAATTCATGCACATCCCCGACCCGGAGCGCAGACAGTGGATTATCGAACGGTTTGAAACGCCGCCGGCCGAACCCGACCGCGCGAAAATCCTCGAGCGGCTGGTGCGCGCCAATTTGTTTGAGCAGGTGTTGCAGACGCGATACCTCGGCACCAAGCGCTTTTCCCTGGAAGGCATCTCAGCGCTGATTCCGCTGCTCGATGAAATTCTTTCAGCTGCCGCGCCGCTGGGAGCGGTGGAAGCCGTGATCGGTATGAGCCACCGAGGACGCCTGAACGTGATGAACCACATCGTATGCAAGCCTTCGCGGGATATTTTTGCCGGATTCGAGGATGTTGATCCGCGCAGTGTGCTCGGCAGCAGCGACGTGAAATATCATATCGGTGCGACCGGCTCTTACAGAACCACGGGTGGCGCTACGCTCGGCATTCATCTCGTCTCCAATCCCAGCCACCTCGAGGCCGTGGATCCCGTGGCGATGGGCCGCGCGCGCGCGAAGCAATCGCGGCACGCCGAAAATGGCCGTGCGAAGGTGCTTCCCATCACCATGCATGGAGATGGCGCATTCGCCGGACAGGGCGTGCTGGCGGAAGTGCTGAACCTCGCCGCCGTGGAAGGCTACACCGTGGGCGGCACGGTGCAAATCGTTGTAAATAATTTGATCGGCTTCACGACCGTTCCAGCCGAATTGCAATCTACGCGCTACGCTTCCGATATTGCCAAACGCCTGCCCATTCCGATTTTTCACGTGAACGCGGAAGATCCCGATGCCGTGGTGCGCGTGGGGCGTCTGGCGCTGGAATATCGCTACGCGTTTGGAAGCGACGTGGTCGTGGATCTGATCGGCTTTCGCCGCCATGGGCACAGCGAAGTGGACGATCCGACGATCACTCAGCCTCTGATGTATAAAAAAATAAAGGTTCACCCGCAACTCTGGCAAATTTACGCGCAGCGCATCGGCACGGACGCGGCGCCCATCGCGGCGCAAGTGCGTGCGGAATATGAAGAGGCCCAGCAGAGCGCCGGCAAGCTCAAGAAAAATCCGATCCTGCGCGAATTGCCGGCGTATTGGGCGCCTTACAAGCGCGGTCGTTACGATCGCTCGTATGAAGTGGATACCGGCGTCGCGGCGGAATCCCTGGCAGAGCTTTCCGATATTCTGACGACCGCGCCCGCTGGATTCCACGTCCATCCGAAAATCAAGAAATTGCTCGAACAGCGCGCGGAAATGGGTCACGGCAAACGTCCCGTGGACTACGGCTTCGCCGAATTGCTGGCTTTCGGAATGTTGCTTCGCGAAGGCACGCCCGTGCGCCTTTCGGGACAGGATACGCGCCGCGGCACATTCAATCAGCGGCAAGCCGCCTTGATTGATAATGAAAATGAAGCGGTGTACACGGCGCTCGAACATCTGGCGCCGGACCAGCCGCGCTTTGAAGTTTATAACTCAACGCTGAGCGAAGCCGGAGTCCTGGGTTTTGAATATGGTTTCAGCCGCGATTTTCCGGAAGCGCTGGTTTTGTGGGAAGCGCAATTCGGGGATTTCGTGAATGGCGCGCAGGTCATCGTGGACCAGTTCATCAGCGCGGGCGAAGACAAATGGGATTTGCCTTCCGGCGTCGTGCTCTTGCTCCCGCACGGCTACGAGGGGCAGGGCCCCGAACATTCCAGCGCGCGTCTCGAGCGTTTTCTGCAACTCGCTGCGGAACACAACATCCAAATCTGCCAGCCGGGCTCCGCCGCGCAATATTTTCATCTCTTGCGCCGCCAGGCCATGCGTCCCTGGCGCAAGCCGCTCGTTGTTTTCACTCCGAAGAGCATGCTGCGAAATCCGGATGCCGCCTCGCCCATCGCGGATTTCACTCCCGCGCGGCCCCGCTTCCTGCCCGTCGTGCCTGACGCCGAAGTCCAGAGCGGCAAACAGGTGCTCGTCTGCAGCGGCAAAATCGGCCACGAACTTCGCGAAGAGCGCGCCCGGAGAAAAGATATTTCCACCGCAATTGTTTTCCTCGACCAGCTTTATCCGTTTCCCGAAGAAGAAATGGCCGCCGAACTCGCGCGCCACACCGGCGAAATTGTCTGGGTGCAGGAAGAGCCGGGAAATATGGGCGCGCTCGCAAATGTTGTGCCGAAGCTGCGCCGCCTCGCGGGAGAAAGCCGCCCCGTGCGTTCCGTAAAGCGCTCCCCAAGCGCCAGCCCCGCAACCGGCTCCGCTAAAGCGCATGAGTTGGAGCAGAAAACGCTCATCACGTTGGCATTCACCACTGGCGTGTAACTTTGCGGTTTGTAGTTCGCGGCTTTAGCCGCGACGCTGAATGCGGATCGTCAGGGGTTTCACTCCTGAAGGCACCCCAGAACGATTCTCAATTTGTCCAGCGCACGCAGCAACAGGTCCCGCCCAGAGAATAATCCATTTATTCAATCGGCGATTTTCAGCTAACCATGATCTGTGAGTTTTTCGGCGAATCCAAATACATGGCTATGACGTTGCCATTGGAATCCAGCACAACGAGCTTGTTTCTTGTGAATGCTATTCCGCACAGCCCGCCGCAGGTAAAACTCCAATCAAGGGTAAGGTCGGCGACATAAACGTTCCCGAAGGAATCTTTTTTGTGGGAATACTGATCGAAATGTTTAATTACACCATCGTATTTCAGGCTGGTGGCTACAGCGGTAAATCCTGACGGCAGATGAGGGTTCTTCCTTGCGGCGAGCGTGAGGTCATAGTAGTAGCGAACAGCGCTCGCGGTAACAATGCGCGTCGATAGAATATTGTCATTGTCGAGCGCTCCCCAGATCGGCGCCGCCCCATTCGGAGATCCTGGATAAACAGCCTCGGCTTTCCTGAGCATCGCTTCTTCCTTTGAATCGCCAAACGATCTTGAAATTTGAATCTTGAACGGACCTTTGTCTTCCGAGGTTTGCGGAAGCTCTATTTTAAGGTCAGCCTCGTAGACAAACCATGTGGCTTTTTGAGCGGCTGTCGGCCCCTGCTGCGCCGGAATGGAAATGAACGCAGCACAAAGGCCTGATCCTAAAAGTAAGAGCGTTACGCTAAAGAAGAAATGTCGCAAGGCATAGCCCATGGGATAGAAACTCCAAGACAGGCAATCCAATTCTACCTATGGATGTACAATCCGGAAGCTCGGTTGCCCGAATAGTTTTACGTGAGTTGCGCCATGAAAATGAAGCACGCGATTCCTGTTCTCTGCATCGCCGCACCGGTGATTGTCAGCATCCTGAATGCACCCGCTATTCGCGCTCAGGACGCGACGGACTGGCAGACCAAAGCTGGAGGCAAGATGGCGTTTGAGGTGGCTTCCGTAAAACTGAGCAAGGGAGAGATTGTACGCAACGATTGGTCGCTGAGCGCCTCGGACGACTATCACCCGACCGGCGGACGCCTTCGGGCGGGATTCCCGCTCACGACCTATATCAAGTTCGCCTACAAGCTTTGGCCGAGCGAGGAGCTGAATCGCGAGTTTTCCCGTTTGCCGAAATGGGTCACTGACGATCGCTATATCATTGAAGCGCAAGCACCAATAGATAATCCGACCAAGGACCAGATGCGTCTCATGATGCAGTCTTTGCTTGCCGACCGCTTCCAGTTGGTGGCCCATTTTGAAGCCAGGGAGGTTCCCGTGATTGAGCTCAGGCTTGCAAAGGCTGGCCAGCTGGGGCCGAAGCTGATTCCCCATGCTGCCGGTCCGCCTTGCGACAAACCTCCCGCTTCGCCAGGTGAGGGCGTTGCCGGGTTTACCGTTTGCGGCAGCTTCTCGGCGATCGGAATGCTGCCGTCCGGCAACTCGATGGTCGGCTCCCGCGACGTGACTATGGAAGTGATAACAAGCGCGCTTTCTGCCGTGCCGCTGGGACTGGGTCGCCCCTTGATCGACAAGACCGGTCTCAAGGGAAGCTTTGATTTCACGCTCGAATGGGCGCCCGAGCCGATTGGATCTCCGGCTTCCGATTCGCCTGTGCCACCCGCACCAGCCGGCCCGACGCCTATCGAAGCTCTGCGCGAACAGCTTGGTCTTAAATTGGACCCAGCCAGAGCCTCGCTGCCGATCTTGGTTGTCGACAAGGTGGAGAGGCCATCGGCAAATTGAAAGCAACCCCGAAGCCGACAGGCAGCGTGCTACGAACAGCAACAAGCTAACGCTGCACCATCCGGTATCAGGTTCGCCAACTGCGTGAGCTGAGCTTCCGGCCGCCATTCGAAAGCATTTCAGAGATCCACAAATTCCTCCGACGAGCCGATTTTTTCAACGCTCCGTCAGACCTCCGAAATATCGCCTTTTGCCGCCATGAAACAATCCATTCATCTTCGTGTGTTAAACTGCACGCCTTCGAGCAATTGGAATCTGATGCAGAGGAAAAACATGCGCCGAAATCCAAGCAGGCTGCCGATTCTTACATTCGGGTTACTGGCGGCGGCGATCCTCGCGTGGCCATCGCGCACAGCGGCGCAGCAGAAATCACCCGCATCCGAATCACTTCCTACTGGCCAGGCCATCACTCCCATGGCCGTGCCAGGCGCGCAATTTCAGACCCTCAAGCCCGGCGTGGCCGGATACAAGGATCGCGAAGTGGGCTATGCGGTTTCCAACGCTGTCAGTCCCGACGGAAACACGCTGCTCGTTCTGACCAGTGGATACAATCAGGTTTACGATTCCAGGGGTGTTCGCGATCCCGCCGCTTCCAGCGAATTCGTTTTCGTGTTTGATATTTCCAATGGCGCGCCCCGCCAGCTTCAGGCGCTCGCCGTGCCGCGCGCTTTCGGTGGAATCGTCTGGAATCCCAGTGGCGCGGAATTCTACGTCGCGGGCGGCGTGGACGACGCGGTGCACGTTTTTGCGAAGACCGCGAAAACTTGGGCGGAATCCGGCGGCCCGATCCCGCTGGGCCACGCGGCGGGACTGGGGATAAATATCAAGCCCATGGCCGCCGGAATCGGCATCACCGCCGATGGAACAAAGCTGATCATCGCCAATTATGAAAATGATTCTGCGACCATCGTGGATCTCGCTTCGCGCAAAGTTTTCGCGGAACTCGATCTGCGCCCTGGAAAATCAGACGCCGCGCATGCAGGTACACCCGGCGGAGAATTTCCATACGGCGTCGCCATGCGCGGCAACGGCCGCGCCTACATTTCAAGTGTGCGCGATCGCGAGTTGGTTGTAGTTGACCTCGCCGCCGCGCCGCGCGTCGTGTCGCGCATCCCGCTTCACGGCCAACCAAACAAAATGGCGTTCAATCGCGCCCAAACGCGCCTCTACGTAGCAGAAGACAATAGCGACACGCTGGCCGTGGTGGACGCGGCCAGCAACAAAGTCCTCGCGGAGCTTGGCGTGACGGCGCCGCGCACAATGCTTGCGAAGCTTGGCGGATTCAAGGGCAGCAATCCAAATAGCGTCACGCTCGCGCCGGATGAAAAAACCGCGTACGTCACGCTGGGCGGAGTCAACGCGGTAGCAGTCGTGCGTTTGACGGCAAGCGGCCTGCCTTCGGAAGTCGCGGGGCTAATTCCGACGGCCTGGTATCCGAACGCGGTAAGCCTGAATCGCGCGGGCACGATGCTTTACATCGCCAACGGCAAAAGCGCCACCGGGCCGAATCCCAATGCCTGCCGCAACACAGCTTCCCAGGACCGCGACGACGCCGCGAAGTGCCGCGCCACAAACCAATACATTCTTCAGCTTATCCACGGCGGTTTGCTCACCGCGCCCGTTCCTAACTCCGCCAATCTTGCGGATCTAACTACGCGCGTTTCCGAAAACAATCGCTGGCCGGAGATCGCGGCAAGCACCGCTGCTTCCGCCCAGATGGCTGCGCTGCGCGGAAAAATCCATCACGTGATTTACATCGTCAAGGAAAACCGTTCCTACGATCAAGTGCTCGGCGATCTGGAAAAAGGAAATGGAGATCCGAAGCTGGCAATTCTGCCGGAGCCGATTTCGCCCAATCATCATCAGCTCGCCCGGCAGTTCATCACGTTCGATAATCTGATGGCCAGCGGCGAAGTGAGCGGCGACGGCTGGAATTGGAGCACCGCGGCGCGCGCTACTGATACGACGGAAAAAAATGTTCCGGTCCATTACGACACCGGGCGCCAACTGAGCTACGATTTCGAGGGCGCGAACCGCGACATTAATGTGGGGATTACGGACATGGCGGCTCGGCGCGATGCCGATCCGGTAACGCCGGCGGATCCGGATCTCCTGCCCGGCAACGCGGATGTTGCCGCGCCCGACGGCCCCGGCGCTCCCGGCGAAAATGCCGGCGCGGGTTATCTGTGGGACTCGGCGTTGCGCGCGGGATTGAGCATCCGAAACTACGGGTTCTTTCTGGATTCAGCCAGATTTGATAGTAGCCCGTCGGCTCCGGCGCACATCAAAGCGGTCCGCGACGCATACGCGCAAAAAATTGTTGTGGCTTTTCCGGATAAAGTTGCGCTTGCCCCCGTCACCGATCAGTATTTCCCGCCTTTTGATCTGACTCTGCCGGACTACTGGCGTTTCAAGGAATGGGAGCGCGAGTTTGACGCTTACGCCGCGAGCGGAAAACTTCCCACGCTGGAATTCGTCCGTATGCCGCACGATCACTTTGGCAGCTTTGGTGACGCGATCGACGGCGTGAACACCGTCGAAACGGAAATGGCCGATAACGACTACGCCATCGGATTGATCGTCGCAAAAATCGCCGCCAGCCCGTTCGCGAAAGACACCGTTATTTTTACAATCGAAGACGACGCGCAGAACGGCCCGGACCACATGGACGCGCATCGTACGGTTGGCTTGATTGCGGGCGCATACGTGCGCCAGGGCGCGCTGGTATCGAGCCGGTACACTACCGTGAACATGCTGCGCACGATTGAAGAATTGCTGGGCATGAAGCCGATGGGATTGAATGATGCCGCCGCCGCCCCAATGGCCGACGCATTCAGCAGCGATTACGCGAACTGGAATTACACGGCTCGCGTGCCAAATGTGCTCCGCACCACGAAGCTGCCGCTGCCGGCGGCAGCCGCGCCCACCGCGCCGCTTTCGGAATTCGACGCGAAATATTCCCACCCGCGCAACAACGCCGCGTGGTGGGAAAAACACATGCGCGGCCAGGATTTCAGCGTGGAAGATGATCTCGATACGCCGCGCTTCAATCATGCGCTGTGGCTCGGACTCGTCGGCCCCGGCGTGCGCTTTCCGTCGCACACCACCGGCGTGGACCTGAGCAATAATCGCGAGCAATTGCTGGAAAAATATCGCGCCAGCCAGAAAGTTTCTCCAAACAATTGAAGGAGCTTCTCCAGCGCTATGCCTGAGCAAGTTATCAAACGCAAATCGCGCGGATTTATTTGCATCAACGCGCACCCGGAAGGCTGCCGCCGCAACGTCGAGCGGCAAATCGCCGCGATCACCTCCGGCTCGCCCGGCCCTCGCGCGGGAATACGCAACGCGCTCGTCATCGGCGCTTCCACCGGATACGGGCTGGCTTCGCGCATCGCCGCAGCCTGGGGATTCGGCGCGCGCACGCTCGGTGTTTTTTTTGAGCGGCCGCCGGACGGCGTGAAGACGGCCTCGGCCGGCTATTACAACTCCGTTGCATTCCACGAAAACGCGCGGCGCGATTCTCTTTTTGCCGCAAGTTTGAATGTTGACGCGTTCTCCGACGCCGCGAAGGCCCAAGCCGCGGAAATAATCCGCGCGGAAATGGCGCCGCTCGACCTCGTGATTTACAGCCTCGCATCGCCGCGCCGCGTTCATCCGCGCACGGGACAAGTTTTTAACTCCGCGCTAAAGCCGGTCGGCCAAGCTTTCACGAACAAAACAATTGATCTCGACGCGGGCAAAGTCACGCAGGTCACGCTCGAGCCCGCGAGCAGCCAGGAAATCGCAGAAACAATTGCCGTGATGGGCGGCGAGGATTGGGAAATGTGGATTGATTCCCTTCTCGCCGAAGGATTGCTCGCTCCCGGCGCGCGCACTATCGCTTATTCTTACATCGGCCCGGAAATCACCTGGCCGATTTACCGCGACGGCACCATCGGGCAGGCGAAAAAAGATGTGGACACCGCGGCGCAACGCATCCATTCAAAATTGTCGGCGAAGCTCGGCGGCAGCGCCCGCGTCTCCGTAAATAAAGCGGTGGTCACTCAAGCCTCGGCGGCGATTCCCGTTGTGCCGCTTTATCTCAGCTTGCTTCCGCCGGCGCTGCGCGCGCGCGGACTTGACGAAGGCCCCATCGAACAAATGCGCCGCTTGTTTTTCGATTTTCTTCCGGACGCCGCGAAAATTCCGCTCGACGAAGCAGGCCGCATTCGCCTGGATGACCGCGAGCTGCGCGCCGACGTTCAAGCGGACATCATGCGCATTTGGCCGCAAATCACCACGGAAAATCTGCGCGAAATCACGGCGTACACGGAATTCCAGCGCGAGTTCCGCTCGCTCTTCGGTTTTGAAGTCGAAGGCGTGGATTACGACGCGCCCGTCGAAACCGGCCTGCAATTGTAGGTGTCGTGCTGCACTGCTTCAGTGCAATCCCACGGTTCCTCTCACCGAATCAATCAGCTTCACGGAATCGTAGCCCACGCCATCCTTAAAAACGATTTCCACTTTTTCAATGTCGTTGATGCCGCTCGCCGCGGAAGGGTCGCCGTGAATCACGATCAAATCCGCGGCCTTCCCCTGCGCAAGCGTGCCGATTTTATCAGCCAGCCCCAGAAATTCCGCGCCGTTGGCCGTGGCGATGTGAATCGCTTCAGCCGGAGTGAATCCCGCTTCGACGAGCAGCTCGACCTCACGCTGGTCGCCAAATCCCGGCAAATCGCCGCCGCCTCCCGTTGGATCCACTCCCGCCATTAAAACTCCGCCGGCCTTCACGAAATCGCGCTCAAATTGCATTTCGGTTTTCAGCAAAGTGTTCCACGGCGCATCGGGCCGCGCCGCCGCGCGCGCCGCGCGGCCTTCCAAATACGCGATGCGCTCTTCCGGCAACAGCGCATTGAGCGCGCGCCCCATCCACTGTATCGGCGGACGATTCGGCACAAATCCCTCGAACACCGGCAGCGTTGAAGTTACCGCGACGTGCTTCGCCACCAACTCGCGAATGGTCTGCTGGATTTCCGGGCCTTCCACGTCCATCTTCGCAAGCGCGGCAAACGTGTCATTCTGCGCCGGACAAACATCCGGCTGCTTGCCGGGATCAAACTCGGTATCCACCACAAGCCCGTGCTCCAAATTATCAATTCCCAGCGCCGCCGCTTCGCGAAAACCGATCGAGCACAGGTGCCCCGTAATTTTCACTCCGTGCGAATGCGCCGCGGCAATCGCGGCGGAAAGCTCCGCGCGCGTAATGTGCATGTACGCCTTGAAGGAGCCCGCTCCAAGCCCCGCCCAATAATTCACCATGTCGCGCGCTTCGTCCGGACCGGAAAGCTGGTGCATCTGCACGCCGGTTCCCGGAGGGCCTTCCAGATACGGCCCGGTGACATTCAATTTCGGGCCGATCATGCGGCCGTCGTCAATCATCTTTTTTATGTTCAGGTCCGTGTACGGCTCCAGACTTCCCGCCGTGCGGGCGGTCGTCACGCCGCACGCCAAATAAAGCCGCGGAGCCGTGGTCGCCAGTTCGTTGTATTGCCCCGGCGCGGGGTAAAACATGTGCTCGTGCATGCCCACCATGCCGGGCATCACCGTGTAGCCGGTCAGGTCCATCACCTGCGCGCCTGCGGGAATGCTGGCTCCTGCGGCCGCGCCCATCCAGGAAATCTTGCCGTCCTTCAGCACGATGGTCTGGTCGGCGCGCGCCTCCGCGCCCGTGCCGTCAATCACTTTCACATGCGTCAGCGCGATTACCGGCGCATTCGTCCTGATGAATTGCTGCAACGGGTTGCCGCGCCCCTGCGCGTGCAGCGGCAACGCGACTATGGCTACAAGTAAAACTGCGCTTACAACCAGAACTGTTACCGCCAAGCCGCGAAGCAATCGGCGCATGGATATGTTCCCTCCGTGACAGAATTATTTCTGCTGCGGAGAATAATCCGGCGCACGGGCGGGCACAAGCGTTACTTGAGCCGCCGCTAGGAAGCTTTCTGTTGCGGGGGTTGGGTGGATACTGGTTTGGCCTCCGTTTCCTTTTCTTCGGGTTCGTCGTCCTCGTCCGGGCCATAGATCTGGTCCAACGCACGCTCGACAATGAAGAGCTCTCCAGCTTTGCCGCTGCGCAGCGCGGTCTCATTGCGCACTCCGAGGTTGCTGGTGAGAAGGAGCTGGCAGATGTAGGCGAGGGCCGTGGCGTTGCGAAGCGGGATGCGATTCTGGGCAACGAGAATTAGGAGTTTGCCGAGGACAGCATTTGCGGCGTGGTAGGTGCGGAAGTCGTCGAGGTCGCCGATGAGTTCAGCGGCGACGGATTTGGAGTTAATGTATTGCTGCTCTTGCTGGGAATGGGAGGTGCAGAAAACGGACTTTCCGGAGAGGCGGGCGGCTCTGCAGCGGCGTCCATCGGCGGTCATGTGCTGGCAGCGGGTGTTGTCTGTGGTTATTGCATCTGGCTTGGGTGACATTTTGTCTTGTCCTTCCTTGTCTTTCTGGGGGGGTACCCCCCGGCCTTTTTCGTAAGTGCACATTCTAAAGAACTTACAGGCGCATCTTCGCGTAAGTGCGCATTCTAAAGGAGTTACGTGAGACAGTCGGCGGTCAACAGTTGGAAGCTAAGAGTTGAGGGCGGCTCATCTGTGGCTTCGTTCGATCTCCCTTTGGCAAGCACGCAGCGTTGAGCTTGCAGGCCATGTTAGCGTGGGAGGAAATGGTGGTCAATTAGTAAGAAGGAAACATTGGGGAAATATATTTTGAAGATTGTGGAAACTTCTGAGAAGGGCTTATTCGAATAGAAACTGGGAAAATTCAAATTGCGGTGATGGCAAGGCGAGGAAAGGTGGAGCGGTAGAAACGGCCGTCGAGGGTGAGAAGGCGGTATCCGTTTTCATAGGCATGAGCGCCGATTAGAAAGTCGGCCTGAATTCGCCGAGGTTCTGAGTTCTGTTGCTTTCTTCGGCGCGCGGCGTAGGATTGATACGCGAGTCCCGTCGATCGCCAGATGGATTCGCTCATGTCCCAATCGATCGCAATTCCTGTTTCGGCGAAAAACGAGTCGAGGAATTCCTCCGTCCGTCCGGGACCAGCAAGAAGTTCAGCAAAGACGGGAGCGGCAACGATAAGACTTCCCGCAGAGCGCGCTGACTCCATGGCAGGTTCCGCCATCAAATTGAGTGAATTATTGGTGTCCCAGAGCGCGACCAGGACATTGGAGTCGATCGCGGTGATCATCGCCCGCGCATTTCCCGGAAGTAGCGTAGGATTCCTTTACGCCCGGAGGGAATTCCCGGGTTTCCGATACCACGGTATTTCTCAAAGGGGCTTGCCTTTTTAACAGAGCTTACGCGTACGGTAGTTCCCACTTTTTTGAACCGTAGCTTATCGCCAGGACCCACCCCAAGAATCCGGCGGAATTCTCGGGGCACAGTGACCTGACCCTTGCTCGTTAATTTCGCTAGTTTTTCCATCGAACCCTCCTATTCCTTACTCTAACACAACATTCCTTACTTTTGACGCAGGCGATGGATTTGTGTCTCAGGTGCACGCGAAGGTCTTGAAAGTGGATTCGATCTGCGACGAGGGCCACCCGGCAAGAAGTGGGGTGCGCGAGATGGGAGAGGAGTAGGATGGAGTCCGGCGGCCTTGGGGAAGAGGTGTTGAAATGGTGGAACGGATGGCAGAAGCTTCGCCGCGACCCAGGGCCAGGATTACCGGCGTTGTTTATTTGCTTTATTTTCTGACGGCGGTATCCGGCGAAGTGTTCGTTGGGCGGGGGCGGCCGGTTTTGTATGACGCGGTCTTCCTCATCTCGCACGCGTTGTATGTCGCGGTGGTGCTGCTCTTCTATTTCCTGTTCAAGCCGGTGAACAAGAGTGTTTCGTTGCTCGCGGCGGTGGTTGGGCTGGCTGGATGCGCGAATGATGTTCTGGACCTGTTTCATGTGGCTCCCTACAAAATCAACGCGGTGGTATTTTTCGGGCCGTATTGCCTGCTGATCGGCTACCTGATTTTGAGGTCTACTTTCCTGCCGCGAATTCTGGGAGCGCTGATGATGTTGGCCGGAGTGGGTTGGCTGATATTTGTGTTGCCGGCCGCGAAACATCTGACGACTTATCTTCAGGTGCTTGGATTTGTTGCGGAAATGGCGCTGATGCTGTGGCTGCTGGTGATGGGGGTGAATGAGGGGAGATGGAGGGGGGAGGGGGGAGGGGCGGGCGTCTCACATTGAGGCGATGTGAGGGTGGCCGCAGAGTCCTCACTTTTGGCTACGCCAAAAATGGGACACCCGGGCCGACTTATTGCTAGTGAGCGCTCGCCTTCCTTGATTCAAATGGTACAAACTCGAAAAGGCCCAGAATTTCTCCGAAATCCTTCTCAAGCGTGTATGTTGGTGCGACTTTTATTGGTGTCGTTTCAAGTTCTTTTTGCACCATCGCGTCAGTCCAATGGGTGACCTGTCGTAGGAGTTTGTATTGGTCGCGGTTCGAGGCCTCGCCGTATTTGGCCCACACATCTGTAACATGAGCCTGTTGAGCCATCGTAATGTCTTTCATCAGGCTGTCTCCCACGTACGCCGCCATTGCCTCGGAGCCGTTAACGTCTGAAATTATGGCCCGGAGCACGTGCGGGTTGGGTTTTAGTTCCCCTTTGGGTGTGTGGCAGAGCTTAGTGTGACTCAATAACGGCGTGTCTTTCAATCGCTCGTCGGGTAGGTCGTGATCCGGCGGCGTGTAAAGGTAATCCAGGCGGCTATCCAACTGGAGACGGCTTACTCGATAAGCGGAGTAATACTCCATGGATTCCGTGTAGCCAACTATAAGGCAGCCTTTTGATCGTAGGAAATCCAGGGTCTCTCCAACAGTAGAGTATAAATGGAGCGAGGATGATCGCGCGCTTCGATATGCCTCGATGGCGTCTGCGTAGATCAGCCTTGGATTTTCGTCGGGATGTTTCCGCGACAATGACGGCAGTTCTTCGACTAGGAAAGCATATTCCGCCGTGCCGTGCTTCTCATGGACTCTCTTGATTTCTGGAATCAGCACATCAGCCGGGACTCCGCTGATCGCCACGAGAGAAGAGAGCATCGCGTTAAAAGACTTGGACCAAATATCCACCCAGTCAAAAAGTGTGTTATCGAGGTCCGTGATGACGAGAGAGATTCGTTGTTTCACTGTGGCTCCGGGACCGTCTGCATATATCCCTTGCTGTGTATCTAAGACTTTCTGGGATTCCAGTCAATGGATTTTCACGACGGTAAGCACAGCTTACTTTTGGGGTTCCGCAGCCGTCTTTGCAGGGTTTGCGCTGGCACCAGCGTCCGTTTGCACAACCTTTGGTTTCGGGCCAGTTGCGGTTTGAACTTGTGTCCCACCCATGAGAGCCATGCCCGTCATTAATATAAATAGCATGAGTCCCGCGAAGTAAAAAATGTCTATTTTCTCCGAACTATGAATGTCCATCCGAGGCCATTTGAGAGGTATTGCGCTCTCTTTACCGATGGCGCCGCTTAGCCCTAGCTCCGGGTGCAACATTGCTTCCACGCGCACGGTGTGGCGGACCGAGCCCATCAGTAATCTGTGGTACCAATGTCGATCCATGAAGTAAAAGGCTAGCCAGCCAAGCATGCCAGCTGGCAGGACGGCAATTGCAAGCGAGTATTTGAATTCCCAACAAGTGATCGTCAGGTTTTCCTTAAGCGCATAGGCAGCGGCACCAATGACAGCAACCATAAGAGTTACGGCATAGTTTCTGATTTGAAGTTCTATGTCATTGAAGTGGTTTGAACATCGACGCAGGTTTTCCAGACGTCGATGATTTCCGGGTGCGTCAATCCGTTCGCTGCAGCAGGATTATGGGGCCATGGTTCAGGCGCTTCTCTCGATCTTTGAAGTGAGGACCCCAAAACATATAGAGGCCAAAACAAGAGCCAAATATACCCGACGAGCATCGCGATTTGGCCCCTCAATGAAACACTGGAAACGAAGACCACAAGAAGCTTGAATGCAATCCAAGCCAAAATGATGGGGGAACCGAGCAGAAAAATCGCGAAAATGCCCCATCCGATGCACTTGAGAGGTCGGGTCAAGGATGCACTCCTGAATGATCAATAATATACTCTAATCCTTATGTCAATGCAGATGCCATGGACTTTGAATTGCCCACTTGATGAGTTTTCAATTCGGATTCTTTGAAATCAAGAGAGCGATTTCGTGCAGCGCGGTTGGCTATGAAATATGCTCATCAAGCGGTAGGCCAAAGTAAAGGCGGAGCCATGGTTCGAGGTCTTCGAGCTCGACTGCTTTGCCGGTGGAAACCATAAAGTTCTTCATATTCTCCGTAAAGCCTTCACCGCTGAAAACTAAGATCCCGCCTATCGGCCACGCACTAATGTCCTGGATCGTCGAAGGATATTTTTCCTCAGCGGTGCCACGCGTTTCTTGCACCTTACATTCAATTCCAAGCGTCTTCCCCGTCGTTGGGTGTTTCATTACTACGTCAATCTTTCGTTCGGCTCCCCAGATTCTGCGCGCCACCTTATACTGTCGATAGGTTTCAAGTCCCAGAGCTTTACCTAGCTCGGCTACGATTCTTTCTAATTCCGCTCCAGACTCAACTGCCTTCTTACCTCCTGGCATGTTGAACCTCCTCAGCGGACATCTGGACTCGAGATGTGTGGAATTGGCCGGAAATAACCGGAATGTGTCCCTCAGCGGCTTCCTCGAGTCTTCTTCGCGTCACGGAAAGCCATTGAGTTTCTGTCTCGAGGCCGATGAAATGCCGTTTCGTTTGCAAGGCGGCGACTAGCGGTCGTGCCGCTGCCCATGAAGGGGTCGAGGACGAGGTCGCCTTCGTTGGAGGACGCCAGCAGAATGCGCTCGATGAGGGCTACGGGCTTTTGCGCCGGATGTTTTCCGACCCGCTTCTCCCATGGCGCGGGTGGAGGAATGGCCCAGACGGATTTCATTTGCTTGCCGGCGTTGGTTTCGCGCATCAATTTGTAGTTGAAGGTGTGGCGCGACTTTTTGTTTTTGGCGGCCCAGATAATTGTTTCGGTGGCGTGGGTGAAGTATCGGCAGGAAAGATTGGGCGGCGGATTGGGCTTGACCCAGCTCACGTCATTCAGCAGCTTGAAATCGAGCTGCTGCATGGCGAAGCCGACGCTGTGAATGACGTGCGCGGTGCCGCTGACCCAAATGCTGCCGTTGGGCTTGAGGACGCGCTGCGCGGCGGCGAGCCATTCGCGATTGAAGGCGTGATTGGCTTCGGCGCCCTGCGAGCGGTCCCATGCGCCTTTATTGACGCTGACCATGCGGCCCGCGTGGCAGGTGATGCCTCCGTTGGAAAGGAAATAGGGCGGGTCGGCGAAGATGAGGTCCACGGAATCGGCGGGCATGACGGCGAGAATTTCGCGGCAGTCGCCCTGGTAAAGCTCGATGTGGTGCGCGCGATCCTCGAAGAACGGAGACATGGGGACGAGGCGCGCGGATTGCTTCGGCGAGCGGGGCGATTTTCGGACTGCGTGGTTTCCGTTGGATTGATCAGACATGAATAGGGATCGGATCGTTGATCGAATGGTTATGGGTGTCAAGCGGGGAGGGGCTTCAGGGGCTTCCCGGTATAAATCACCGGGACGCAAAGAGCGCGAAAGCCCCGGACCGGGGTTACGGTTATGTCGCGGCTGAAGCCGCGACCCACAAGGCCAAGATTTCGGGATGCTGAGGGTGGGCGCGGGGATGACGCCACAGAAAAATACTAAGAGCGCGGGGTGATGTAGCCGGATTCGGCGAGGAGTTCCGCGTTTAGGATGGCGGCTCCGGCGGCGCCGCGTCCCAGGTTGTGCGAGAGCAGCACCATGCGGATATCCAGGACGTTGCACGCGCGCACGCGGCCAACGACGACCGCCATGCCGCCGCCGGCGTCGCGATCCAGGCGCGTTTGAGGACGGTCGGGTTCTTCGCGCACTTCAATGGGGTGCGCGGGCGCGGAAGGGAGCTTGCGGCGTTGCGGCTCGCCGCGGAATTCGCGGAGCGCGGCGGCGACATCGCGCGGCGAAGCGTGGCTGCGCAGCTTCAGCGAAACCGCTTCCATGTGCCCGTCAATCACCGGCACGCGATGGCACTGCGCGCTGATGCGCATGGAGGAAGGCTCGATGGAGCCGTCAATCAAGTGGCCCAGGATTTTTCGCGGCTCGGTTTCCAATTTTTCTTCTTCGCCGGAAATGTAAGGGATGACGTTATCCATCGCGTCCAGTGACGCGACGCCCGGGAAGCCCGCGCCGGAAAGCGCCTGCATGGTGACGACGGAGAGCGCTTCGATGCCGAACGCGTCATCCACTGGTTTGAGGGCGACGACGAGGCCCGCGGCGGAGCAATTTGGATTTGTGGCGATGAAGCCCGATGTGTAGCCGCGGCGCTTGCGCTGGACGTCAACGAGCGCGCAATGTTCGGGATTCACTTCGGGAACGAGCAGAGGCACGTCGGGTTCCATGCGATGGTTGCGGCTATTGCTGATTACGGGATAGCCCGCTTGAGCGAAGGCAAGCTCCGCCGGTCCTGCGACGGAGGAATCGAGCGCGGAAAGGCAGAAGTCGCAATCGAGATTTGTTTCGAGCGGCTGCACGGTTAGCGCGGCGACTTCCGGAGGGATTTGTTCCGCGATTCGCCAGCGCGCGATATCGGCGTAGCGCTTTCCGGCGGAGCGTTCGGACGCGGCGAGCGCGGTTACTTTGAACCACGGATGATGGCGCAAGCGGTGGATGATTTGCTGGCCGACGGTGCCCGTTGCGCCGAGGACGCCGACTCGGAGAGTTTTGGCGGGAGCTTTCATCGCGCCGCGTCCCATTCAATCTCTGGTGCGGCACCTGGCGCGATTGGGCCGATGCGCGTGCCGGAATGTTCCGGACGAAATGTATTGCGAATTCGCAAAGCGATATTTTTCTCCCTGAGCGGTGCGATGGTCTTGGGATGCAGCACCTTCGCGCCATTTTGCGCGAGGTGCAACGCTTCATCGTAGCTCATTTCCGCGAGCAAGGTGAAATCCTGTTCGCCGACGGCAGAGGCTGCCGGATCGCGGTCGTAGACGCCGTCCACGTCGGTCCAGATCCAAACTTCTTCGGCGTCCAGCGCGTCGGCCACAATGGCGGCGGAAAAATCGGAGCTGTTTCTGCCGAGCGTTGTGATTTCGCCCGCGAGCGTCGCGCCGATGAATCCGGTGACGACGGGAATGATTCCCTTTGCCAGCAGCGGCAACAATATATGGTGGGCGCGGCGGCGCGTTTCTTCGCGGAGAGGCGCGGCGTTTCCGAATTCGGCGGTGGTGACGACGAAGCGAGTGGAGTCCACGGCTTCGGCTTGCACGCCTGTTCCGCGCAGCGCGGCCGCGACGAGCCTGACGCTGGCGCGTTCGCCGTAAGAAAGAACGGCGTCAATCCAAGCTGGAGTGATTTTGGCGGGTTGTACGCCGAAAACACGCGAGAGCAGATCGAAGTCCAAGGCTTCGAGGCCGGCGCGTACGCGAGGACCGTCAGCTGATTTGGCCGCAGTGGATTCCAGAGCGAGGGATGCGAAAAGCGCGTCATGTTGAGAGCAAGTCGCGCCGACTTCGGTTAGCGCCTGCTCGGCGCTTCCAGCGCTAGCGAGCATGGCTGCGCGCGCAAGGTGATCGGTAATCCCCGCGCAGGCGGAGCACACGAGAACGGTTTCGTTTTGGCTTGCGTGCTCGCGGACGAGGCGCGCGACGTGCTGGATCGCCGCGGCGTTCGCCAGAGAGCTGCCGCCGAATTTCAGGATTTGCACGGGAGCTTCTCCGAGGCGGCGCTGGCTGCGGTCGCCGTCGCGACATTGGCGCGCGTGGGCTGCGTCCGCGCATTGTGAGCGGTTTCGATTTGCGCGCCGCGCGATTCGGGGCGCAGGACATATACAGTTGGCGCGGAGCCGCGCCGCGCGAATGGTTCGGCGAGGAGCTTGCCGATTTCGTTTTCGTTTGCACGAACGAAAGCCAGCGCGGCGGAGCCCGAGCCGCTCAGGCACACGCCGAGGAGATCGGGATGGCGGATCGCAAGACATTCGACGAGACCCGGAACGGACGGCACGCGATACGGCTGATGCAGGCGATCGCGGAATAATTCCGGCTCGAGTGTTGTTGTCATTTCAGGCGTTGCCGAGCCGGAGAAGCACAACGCGGCGAGAAGGCTCGCGCGTTGGAGGTTGTGCACGACATCGGCGCGCGAATATGTTTGCGGCAGCACGGCGCGCGCGGCGCGTGTGGAAGTTGGAGTGGACGGCACGATGGCCAGCAGGCGCAGTTCCGGCGGCAGCAGAGTTCGCGCGCAAATTACGCGGCCGCTTGCTTCTTCTACGGCGGCGAAAACCAAGCCGCCGTGGACAGCTGCGGCGGCGTTATCGGGATGGCCTTCGATTTTCGCGGCGAGCGTTAGGATTTCTTCGCGGTCCGGTTCGACGCCGAGCAGAGCGGCGCCGAGGAGCAATCCGCAGATTGTTGCCGCGGCGCTGGAGCCGAGTCCTACGCCGACGGGAATTTCGTTTTCGATTTCTACTGTTGCGCCGGTGATTTGCGCGCTGTGCGCCGCAGCGAATTGCAGGATGCCTTGCACGACGAGATTCGAGGCATCACAGGGCACGCGACCGGAATCCGGGCCGCTGTATTTCACTAGAAAGCCAGGCGCGTTGCGGAGGGAAGCTCGCGCGCGCTGGCGAAGATTGAGCCCGATTGCGGCGCAATCAAACGCGCAGCCGAGATTTGCGGAACTTGCCGGCGCGGAAGCTGCGACCCACGTTGCTTCGGAAGGCGCGCCGCTGTTCATGGGAGAAGGCATCGGTTTTACCTCTCCGCCGCGGCGGGCAGGCCGGCGGTGGCTGCGGTGAACGCGTCGCCCATTGCGCGCTCGAAATCCGCGAGGCGCGGAGGAATTGGCTCGCTCAGATCGAATTTGCCCGCGAGCGCGTCGGTGGTTTTCAATCCGTTTCCGGTGTTGCAGATTACGGTGCACTCACCGGGTGCGATGCGGTGTTGTGCGAGGAGTTTTTGGGTGACGCCGAGCGTTACGCCGCCCGCGGTTTCGCCGAAGATGCCTTCGGTTTCGGCGAGCAACTGGATGGCCGCAACGATTTCAGGATCGCTCACGTCTTCAGCCCAGCCGCCGCTTTTGAGAATTGCGGCGCTGGCGTAGTTGCCATCGGCGGGATTTCCGATGGCGAGCGAACGCGCTATGGTGTTTGGTTTTTGCGGGTCGAATTGTTCCTTGCCGTTTTTTACAGCGTCCGAAATTGGCGAGCAGCCCGTGGCTTGCGCGCCGAAAAATTTCACGGGATTGGGTGCGACGAGTCCAAGTTCCACAAGCTCGCGGAAAGCTTTTATGATTTTTCCGATGAGCGCGCCGCCGGCCATCGGTACGACGACGTTATCGGGCAGGCGCCAGCCGAGCTGCTCGGCAATCTCAAAGCCAACTGTTTTCGATCCTTCCGCGTAGTAGGGGCGGAGATTGACGTTGACGAAGCCCCAGGGATACGCGTCCGCGATCTGCGAGCAGAGGCGATTGACCTGGTCGTAATTGCCGGAGATGCGAATGAGGCGCGCGCCATACACCTGCGTGTTCAGAATTTTCGCCGCTTCCAGATCCGCGGGGACGAAGATGCAGGCTTGGAAACCTTCACGGGCAGCCTGCGCCGCTACGGCGTTTGCGAGATTGCCAGTGGAAGAGCAGCTGACCACTTGAAATTGAAACGGCGCGCGGCCGTGAGCGCGACCGCGACGACGCGGTCCTTGAAAGAAAGAGAGGGGAAACATACGGCGTCATTTTTTACGTAGAGCGCGCCGACGCCGAGATGTTTGCCGAGGCGGTGAGCGCGCACGAGCGGCGTGAAACCCGCGGGCAGCTCGGAATGGAAATTTTCAGGGAGAGGCAACAGTTCTGCGTAGCGCCAGAGATTTCCGGGACGGGCTTCGATATTTTCGCGCGTCACGCGGTCGCGGAGCGCGGCGTAGTCATAGGTGATTTCGAGCGGAGCCAGACATTCTTCGCAGTAGGAGCGCGGGACGTTGCCGCACAACTTGCCGCATTCGCGGCAGCGCAACTGATACAACTCGCTCATGGCGATCTCCTTTTCAGGCCCGCGCCGCTGCAGCGTCTTTAAGTCGCCGCAGGGCTGCGACAATCTTTGGCCTGCAGGGCCGCAGCAAACCGCGCCCTATCAGGCAGCGCGCACTCGATGTGCGCGAATCGCACCCTGTCGGCAAAGACGAAAGCTCGCACGGCGTCGGGCTGCGCGCACTCCATGTGCGCGAATCTTTCTAGGCCCGCGGGGCTGCAGCGTCTTTAAGTCGCCGCAGGGCTGCGACAATCTTTGGCCTGCAGGGCCGCAGCAAACCGCGCCCTGTCAGGCAGCGCGCACTCGATGTGCGCGAATCGCACCCTGTCGGCAAAGACGAAAGCTCGCACGGCGTCGGGCCGCCCGCACTCCATGTGCGGGACTGCGCCTCGAATTGCGGGATGAAGAAAACGCAGCGGCGGAATGCGGATGGGCGATCGCTTATCGAATACGCGAAAACACCAACGCACTGGCAAATACACCAGCGCACCGCGCTGTGATTTCTTCAAGTCTGGGGTGAGAGTATTAGGAACAGAGCGCCTAAATTCCCATGTCCCCCCGCGACTCGGGGCGGGAATTGGCACCGGATGAAGAGGATTTTTCCGCGTGTGCGGAGAAAAACTCCACCGGTTGCCGTGGCGTCGTCGGGCCCGTTCCCTCGGCCACTCTGCATGAAAACTCAGGCCCTTGCGGGATGAGTTTTACGAACTAACGATACGAAAAAGTGGAGGGGGTGTCAAGAGGACTTGGGTGGCGGAAACGGCGTAATTGTGAATTCCGAGGGCCCCACTCACTCCAATAATTGGCGGAGCGGGGTCTACTTGTTTCCTGCCGCGGTTACTGCTGTCTTGGGAAAGGTAACCTCGCCGTTATCAAGGGTCATAAGCAATGTCGCGTTGTTCTTAACCCAAGCAAAAGGGATGCTCTTGCGGTACCGCTGCGGATAGGGATCGGGATATTCCTGAAGCCACTTGCGGAAGAATTCCTTCATTGAACTTCCATGGGCATAGCGCAAATCAACATGGCGAAGATTATCTCGGTGATCGAAAAACAGGTGGCCAACCTCTATGTCTCTCTTCAGTTTTTCTTTGCCTGTGTTCTTATGATATTGGTACTCGTAACTTCCCCCTGCCTGCGCTGACTTTACTTCATGTTGGGTTAAGTCAATTCCCTTTGCTAGCTTCTTACCTACGTCCCGCACAAGGATGGAAGCAAAGACCTCCCAGTCAGAGGACATGGCGGCGCCTGAGGAGCGTACTTCCCGGGAGCTGTAGAGCCGAAGCTTGCCTTGAAGTGGGCCATACATGTAGGCGTGGAAAAACATCAACGCCTTCTCAAGATCTAGATCGGTGGGAGGGCCGCCGATCCCGTACCTTTCCTTGTTGCGCAAGATGACCCCAAATGTTTATGCGACTTGCTCGATGTCTGCACACGTGACTAAGGGCCACAATAAGTGGCTTTCTAGCCAGCTAACGACAGGCACAGCGACTCCATCTCCGAATAGATGATATGCGTCATTGTAACCAATTGGCAAAGGATAACTGTCGGGTACGCCCATTAGTCGCGCAGCCTCTCGGGGTGATAGGAGCCTCGTACGTACTCGCCCTTTCTCTACAATTATTACCGTCTGGCGACTAGATCCCCCGACAGGGGTTCTCAGACAACCCGAAATTCCATCGAACCTAACCTCGGCGCGCTGCGTCATAACGCCGCTCTTATTGGGTCTTGTCCGCTTATAGATCGTACCGATGTGGCGTTTGCCTGTTCGCAACGCGTTGGCAACCTTCTTGCGATGATTTGGCGCCATGAGGCGAAGAAGGTGATGAGTTTCGGAGTCTGAGTTCCAGGCAGTTCCATTTGGACGATCTTCGATCAGAGAAGTAAGAGGCGGAACGGATTGCTTGGGTATTGGCAATGTCCACCAGACCCAGCTTTGCGTCAAACGCTGCGGCATGTTTCCATAAGCTTTGATCAGGGGCATTGTATGCCAGGGTTCCGTCGGCGCAGCAGATGTCAATTTTGATGGTATAGGGATGTCGCCGTAAAGACCTACAACAAATAACCGCGGTCTCGATTGCGGTAGAAAGCGAGCGGCGTTCATAATAAGGGCTCCGACGCGATAGCCACTCTCCGTAAACTCGCGCACAATCGACGTGAAATCCTTACCCGAGTGCGATGTCAAAGCGCCAGTTACGTTCTCAATCACGACCAACCTGGGTGCGCGATTCTCGTTGACCATGCCTCTAACGAGTTTCCAGAATGGGCGAAAGGTACCGCTCCGCTCTCCGGCCAGGCCTGCGCCGTTCCCAGCCAGAGAAAGGTCTTGGCAAGGAAATGACCCCCAGACCAAATCCGGGGCCCCAGGCAAATCCTTGTTTGTAAGCTGTCTGACATCCGCTACTTTCAATTCGGGCGAGGGGCCAAAGAAGGCGCGGTAGGCATTAGCTTTCTTCTCGCAAATGTCATTTGCGAAGGTACACGTCCAAGTCGAACCAAGACCTAGGCGAGCCATGCCGCCGCCCGCAAAGAATTCATACCAATTTCGGTGCGCCTTACTCATGATTGCGCTCCCAAGAAACGAGACAGACGCGTTTCAAAGCGCTTGGTGTGAATTTCGCACTCCCAGATGACCATCAATTTCCAGCCTCTTGTTCGCAAAGCGCGGGCGTTTTTCGAGTCCCGAAGAGTGTTCTTTTCCTGCTTACTTCTCCAGTAGAGGCGATTTGACTTAGGGAGCTTTCCGCCTTCGCAGTAGTGACCATGCCAAAAACACCCATGCACGAGAATGACCTTTCGTTGCCCAAGAAGTACCAAGTCTGGTTTTCCCGGCAAATTACGGGCGCAGCTACGATACTTAATGCGCATTCGTCTTAGAACGCTACGCACAACCATCTCTGGCCGAGTGCCACGCGAATGTACCCGCCGCATTATCTCGCTACGTTGGTCCGGATCGAATACATCCATTTTCTAAGAGCCTAATGTAGGACAAATTCCTAACCAATACTACCATTTTGGGAATCTTCCTTTTCAAGCTAGCGATCCGGTCCACGCAAAGAAAGATTCAGATTAGGACATTTTAGGCGCGGTGGGAACGGGTTCGATTGCGAGCGAGAGACGTACGTCGCGGGGCTCTTAACGCCGGGCGATCTTTGCTCCCCATTCTTCGGGGCTTAGGTCGCGGGCGTGTTGGGAGAAGAGCCATTTGTGGCCTTCGAGGTCTTCGGCTCCGTACTGGCGTTCGCCGTGGACGATGACGCTTCGGGGGCTTCCAGATGTTACGAGGGTTTGAGGGGCGCAGCAAGCAGCGCCCCTACGAGGGGGTGCCGAAACGAGGAAAAGAATCGTAGATCTGAAATTTGAGATATCAGAGGAGAGGGGAATTCAAGGACCGCAGAGCTGAAGCTCTGCGCTACAGGGTGAGGGAAAGTCGGGCGCGGTGCTTCGGGGTTCTTGTGGAGTTGATCGGCGTCAAGAGGCTGGAGACGCAAAATGCGCGGAAGCTCCGACCCCCTAGGAAGCATGGACTAAGAATCGCAGATCTGAAATTTGAGATATCAGAGGAGAAGCGAATTCAAAGGCCGCAGAGCTGAAGCTCTGCGCTACAGGGTGAGGGAAAGGCGGGCGGGTCGCGGACCCGCCCCTGCAAACGAGATTTGTGCGTCCTATTCGATTCGCAATGCCGTCATGGGGTCAACGCGGGTGGCGCGGCGAGCGGGGATGTAGCACGCGAGCAAAGCCGCGAAGGCCAATAACAAGGAGACGCACACGTACGTTATCGGGTCAAAAGTTTGCACATGAAACAGCAAGGAGGCGAGAAATCGCGTCAAGCCCAAGGCCGCGATCAAGCCCAGCGCCAGCCCAACGCCTGCCAACACCATCCCCTGCCCGACGACCAGTCTGAAAACATCGCGCCGCTGGGCGCCGAGCGCCATGCGGATTCCGAACTCCTGCGTGCGCTGGCCGACGGAGAACGCGACCACGCCGTACAACCCGATGGATGCGAGGATGAGCGCAAGGCCGGAGAAAAGTCCAAACAGGACTAGATTCAATTTGTTCGGGCTGACGGAATCTTCGATGCGCGCGTCCATCGTCTCGAGCTCGTCCACGAGCAATGCCGGCTCGAGACGATGCAGTTCGGCGCGCACTTCAGAGATTGCCGCGGCGGGATCGCCCGCGGTGCGCACGGCAACTTCCTCGCCAGTCGCGACGCCCTGAGCGAGCGGCCCGTAAACAGCGTAGCCGACGGGATCGTTGAGCCTCGTGTTGTGGATGTCTTTCACGACGCCAACAATGGTGAGCCACGAATTCGAATCGGGCGGGCCAACCTTGATGCGCTTCCCTATGGGATCTTCGTTGGGCCAAAACATGCGCGCCATGCGGTCATTGATAATGACAACACGCGTGGCGTTCGCGCCATCGTCGCGAGGGTCAAATTCGCGGCCGCGCAGAAGCGGAATTCCCATTATCTGAAAATAATTGGGCAGGGCACGGCGAAAACTGGCGGCTCCGTTAGCGCCGGGGGCGGCCGGGCGGCCCTCGAGACTGATGTCTCCATTACCTTCGCCGGGAGCGACTGGGAGAGAACTGACGACGCTGGCGGCGGAAATTCCGGGCAGCGATTCCAATTGGCCGGGCAGGTTGCGATAAAACTGAAGCATCTGCGAATCGGAAGAATAGATGGGAGGGAGATTCATCCGCATGGTGACGAGATGGCCGGTGCGGAAACCGGGGTCAACGTCAAGAATTTTGCGAAGGCTGCGGAAGAGCAGGCCGGCGCCAGCGAGAAGCACGAGACACATGGCCACTTCACCGATGACGAGAGTCTGCTGCAATCGTGCGCGGCGGCGATGCCCGCCGGTGCGAGTGTTGAGCGTTTCACGCGCGCCGTGAAAGGCGGGAACGATGCCGGAGAGGACGCTCGTCAAGAGAGTGGCGGCGAGCGCAAAGAGCAAAACGGGCAAATTAATCGTGGTGTGGAGCAAGCGCGGGTCTTTGCTGAGCAACGCGAGAGAGCGCGTGGCCCAGAAGGCCAGAGCGACTCCGACGCCCCCGCCGAGGAAAGAGAGCAGCGCGCTTTCGGTGAGCAATTGCGCGATGAGACGTCCCCGGCCTGCGCCAAGCGCGGCGCGAACGGCCAGTTCCCTTCCTCGTCCGGCGGCGCGCACCGAAATTAACGCGGCGAGATTTCCGCACGCGATCAGCAAAACGAGTCCAACCGCGCCGAGAAGCACGAGAAGCGCGGGGCGGAGGTCGGTGCTTGTGCTGGCTTGCAGGGATTCCACGCGGACGGTGAGGCCGCGATTGGCTTCGGGAAAATCATGCTGGATTTGCGTAAGCATGGATTCCAGCTCGGATTGCGCCTGCGCAGCTGTGCGGCCCGGACGCAAACGGCCGACCGCGCGGAAAGTCCACACGTGGCGCGTGGCGAAATTAGGAGGGATCACAAGCATGAGGGGGATCCAATATTCCGTGCGGCCATCGTCGAAGCCCGCAGGCATGACGCCGATGGCGGTGAAGGAGAGGGTTCGGCCAATGCGAATCGTGCGGCCAATCACGTTGGGATCGCTGCCGAGGCGCTCGGTCCACATGCGGTGGCTGAGCACGACGACGGGAGCGGCGGAGGCGGCATCGTCGGACGCGGAAATTACGCGGCCCATGATGGGCGAGACGCCCATCACGTCAAAATAGTCGTGGGTGACCGCGGCGCCGTTGATGCGGACCGGTTCCGAGCCTTCGCGCAGGATGCGCTGGTCGAAAAGAATTGCAGCGAGATTCTCGAATGCGGTCGAACGTGATTGCCAGTCGCGGAACGTGAGATAAGTGGTGCCCCAGCGGGTATCGGGGCTTTGCAGCGGCACCTCATTCGCCACGACGAGTTGTTCCGGATGCGGATAGGGCAGAGCGCGCCACAAGACGGCGTCGGCAATGCTGAACATGGCCGTGTTTGCACCGATGCCGAGGGCGAGGGTGAGGATCGCTACCGTGGTGAAACCGGGGCTCTTGCGGAGCATGCGCAAACCATAGCGGATGTCCCGCCAGGCATCCTCGAGCCATCGCACGTGCCAGACGGCGCGGACATCTTCGGCGATGAGGGTGGCGTTGCCGAATGCACGGCGAGCACGATCGCCGGCTTCACGCGCTGAAATTCCCGCTGCGGATTGCTCTTCGGCTTCAAGTTCCAGGTGAGAGCGAAGCTCTTTATCGAAATCGTCCCTGCGTTCGTGTGAATCCATGGCCGGCTCCTATGCGTTGCTCATCACACGGTGAATGGCGGCCGCCATTTGCGTCCACTTGGAATGCTCGCGAACAAGTTGTTTGCGCCCGAGCGGAGTAAGGCGGTAATACTTGAACTCGCGATTGCGTTCTTTCGAGAGTTCCCACTTCGCGGAAATCCAGCCCTTCTTTACAAGACGGTGGAGCGCCGGGTAGAGCGAACCATGCTCTACCTGTAACAGATCGTCACTGGTGCGCTGGATATGTTTGGCGATGGCGTGGCCATGGGTCGGGCCAGTGAGCAGGGTGCGCAGGATAAGCATATCGAGGGTTCCCTGAAGGATGTCCGCGCGGTCCGGGCTGGTTCTTGCCATGATAGTAGGTATTCTACCCTTCTTCTCTCTTGATAGTAGACGCTCGACCATGAAAAACGTTTCACAAGAATTGCGTTTTTCGCCACGTCAGTGCGACGGGACGCAAATCGCAAGCCTTAGGATGACGGCGTGAGTTACCTCGTTCGGGGCGTGGGTTGGCAATAAGATGAGCGGTGTGGGCAACGAGAGGCCCCGCCCCTGCGAACCGGGGACGGGCTACAGGGAAAGGCGCGGCCTACCTGAAGGTGTGGCCCTACAAAGGAGGCGCGTTCCTGGTGACACAGTTTGAAAGAATCCGATGCTCAAACCTGGTTTCTATGGCTACGCCTGGGCGGTTTGAACCGGCAGGTTTGCGGCTTCCCAGCCTGCAATGCCACCGGCAATTTCACCGACGGAATCAAATCCGCTGCGTTTCAACAAGCTCGCGGCGATGGACGACCGGTAGCCGCCGGCACAATAAACCAGCAGGGGACGGTCCTTCGGCAGCTTTTCCAGATTTTCCATCAGGTGATTGAGCGACATGCCCAAACTTCCGGCGATGCGCTTCTGTTCGCGCTCGCGCGGCGTGCGAACATCAATGGCCAGCGGCGGTTGTGGCGATGACAAAAGTTCAGCGGCGAATGGCGCGCTGAGGCGCTCCGTAGTGGCAGTCAGTTCCGGACGCGATTTCAGGCTGAGCAATCCATCCTTCAAATATCCCACGATGTGATCGAACCCGATGCGCCCGAGCCGGGTTGCAGCTTCGCTTTCCCGGCCGACATCCGCGATGATTACGATCGGATGATCCCGATCGAGCACGGTTCCGGCCCATGTTGCGTACTGGCCGCCAAGACCGATGTTGATGCTGCCCGCCAGATGGGCCGCCGCGAATTCGGATGCGTCGCGGGTATCGAGGATCTGTGCGCCAACGGCTTGCAACGCAAGTACGCCGTCGAGCGTCATCGCGTTCACGCGCGCCAGCGTTTCGTCCAGCGTCGGCCGTTCTTCGCTGTTCAACACCGCGTCATAGGTGAAGTAGGCAGGAGCGTCGGGTTGGTCGGCGGTCACCACGGAGATGAATGCTTCCTTGCTCATGGGTTGGAGTGCGTAGTTCGTGCGGCGCTGTTCGCCGAGGGTGGAGACCGTTTCCTTGCTAATCGCTTTCCCGCAGAGCGAGCCCGCGCCGTGCGCTGGATAGACCAGGCTTTCGTCCGGCAGCCCGAGCAGTTTTGTGTGCAGGGAATCGAAGAGCATCCCGCCGAGATCAGTGGCAGACCATCCGAGGGCGACGCGCAGATCCGGGCGCCCTACGTCACCGATAAACAAAGTGTCTCCGGTCAGTACGGCCTGGGGCTGCGCGTCACTTTTGTTCAGATCGAAAACGACGATGGAGATGGATTCCGGCGTGTGGCCCGGCGTTTCAAGGATTTTCAGGCGTACCCGTCCGAATTCGACAATGTCACCATCGCGCAGCGGAGTGAATGCGTATCCCGCTTTGGCCGCAGCGCCGAGATAGATTGTCGCGCCCACGCGATCGCGCAATTCCAAATGTCCAGCGACAAAGTCGGCATGGAGATGCGTTAGGAATACGTGCTTGATGTTGAGCGCGTGCTCGGCGGCAAACGCAATGTATTGGTCGGTGTCCCGTTGCGGGTCAACAACGGCGGCCGTGCCTGTCTCCTCGTCTCCAATGATGTAGGAAGCGTGTGCCAGACACGGCAGATAGAACTGCTTGAGGATCACGCGCACCACCCTTGTTTGGAGATTGCTATTTAGGCTGCGGAACGATCCGCATATAAGGCCGGGGTGACTTCCAGCCGCCAGGATATTTCTGCTTGGCCTCTTCCTCCGATACCGAAGGCAGAATGATTACGTCTTCACCTTGTTTCCAGTTTACCGGCGTAGCCACTTTGTGTTTGGCCGTGAGTTGCATTGAATCGATCACGCGCAGAACTTCATCGAAATTGCGGCCGGTGCTCATGGGATAGGCGAGCATCAGCTTGATCTTCTTGTCCGGCCCCACCACGAATACGGTGCGCACGGTGGCGTTCGTGGCCGCAGTGCGGCCTTCGGAAGTATCCCCGGCGTTTGCTGGTAGCATGTCATAAAGCTTGGCCACCTTGAGTTCCGGGTCACCGATCATTGGGTATTTCACCTTGTGGCCCTGAGTCTCTTCGATGTCCGCGGCCCACTTGCTGTGACTGCTTACCGGGTCCACGCTCAACCCGATGATCTTGCAATTGCGTTTCTCGAATTCGGGCTGTAGTCCGGCCATATAACCCAGTTCCGTGGTGCATACCGGAGTAAAGTCCTTGGGATGTGAAAACAAAATGGCCCAGCCGTTGCCGATCCATTCGTGGAAATTGATCGTGCCCTGCGAAGTTTCGGCGGTGAAATTTGGAGCTTCGTCGTTTAGGCGCAACATGAGCTGCCCTCCTGAGGCGGGCCTATTATAGATTAAGTGCGGCCATTTGGAGATATGGCCGGCGTTGCCAATTTTGCGGGATTCCTTGCGTGTAAGTAAGAAGCGTAGACGGCTAAGGCGAAGTCTGAATTGTGGCGCAGAAGCCTTCGGTTTAGCGCTGGGCTAACTTCGCTCCCCATTCTTCGGAGTTTAGGTCGCGGGCGTGTGGGAGAAGAGCCAGCGATGGCCGTCGAGGTCCACGGCTCCGTACTGGCGTTCGCCATAGCGGTAGTGTTCGATGAAGCCGAAGGTTGTGGTTAGCCAGGTGATTGCGTCGGCGACGTTTTGATAGACGATGTGGGGGAGGATGATATCCGTTGGGACGGAGCGATTCTTGTTCGAGATTTGGTGATCATAGCATTGAGTACTTCATAGGATTGCAACATGAGATGCGGCGGTGCTTCGGCGCGGGAGGTAAGAATCGCATCTCGGGATGATGGCGTGAATTACCGTGTTCGGGTCGCAGGTTGGCAATAAGATGGGCGGTGTAGGCGGCGAGAATCCCCGCCCCTGCGAACCGGCGCCGGGCTACAGGGAGGGCCAGTATAGCTAGGGCGCGTTGCGGATAAACGGTGAGTTTCGCGCGCAGGGTTGGGAAGCAAACAGTATAATTCCGGAATGACCGTGATTGCTTTTACCAAGAAACTAATTCGGAAGGTGGTCAGAGTCATTTCGCAATGCGGAATGGCTTCGCAGGCGGTGGCGTTCAATATGTTCCTGGCGTTCTTCGCGGTTCTGCTGGCTGCGGCGGGCCTGATGAAGAGTTCGCTCGAAGGGACAAACGGCGCGGTGATGGCCACTCGGATTTCGGCGATTCTTCCTCCCGGCAGCTGGCAGCTCATATCCGTTTACGTGTTAAGCCATGAAGTGAATGCCTGGTACCTGACGATTATCGGGTGGGGCGGAACGTTGCTCGTGGGTTCGCAGATGATAAAATTGATCATCAAAGGCATCGAGCAAATTTATGGCGACCGTGACACGCATTCTTTTCTTGGGCGGCAGGTTCGAGGTTTGCTTTTGTTTTCGCTGGCAAGCGTGGCGTGGGTCGCGGCCATCGCGCTGAGTGTTTTTGGCGGACCCTTGGAGCAGTGGATCACGGTGGAGTTTGGCAATTTTTCCGTGGTTTTTAAGTTGCTGCTCTTTATGGTTCGGATCCTGGTGATGATCCTGGCGATGTTTGTGCTGGCACTGATTTATCGCGTTGCGCGGCAAGTCACAACGAGCTGGAGGGCCGTGGTGCCCGGTGCGGTTGTGGCAACAATTCTGTGGTGGGGAGTGAATTGGCTGTTTGGAATTTACGTTCGGGAGATGCAGTATGGGCCTCTGTATGGCGGGTTGGCCGCGGCGATCGGCTTGATGACGTGGATGGAGATCTCCGCGACGCTCGTCTTTGTTGGCGCGGCTTGGAACTCGGAAAGTGGCGCTCGGGAGGATTGAGGTTGCGGCGGTATGAGAGCCCAATCATGAGCAACGGCCCCGGGTTCGGAGAACCCGGGCACAGGTGCGAAGAGCCTCAGGTCCCGGCTTAGAACGCCGGGGACCTGAGCTACATGGGCAAGACCAGGTACAGACGAAAGCGCGCGACGGGCGACTCCCAGAGCCGCCCCTACGACGCCATCCTTCCCAGAGCTTAAACTGGATGCACATAATTGGTTTGCCGCGCATCTAAAACAGTTGAGATATGAAGATCGGGCGGAATCGCATTATGACCAAGAGGAAACTGCAAGGTACCGCGCCTCGAAAGCTCCGTGGAGCCGGGCTTGCGCCTGCTTTGATTCGCCATGTCGTGGCTCGTTGTTTTGTTGCTCTTCTGGGCGCGGTGGTCCTGCTACCCGCAGGGAGCGTGGCGGGTCAAACGTCTCAGCGGGCGGGGACGCCTGATGCGTTGCATCAACTGAACGATTCGATTGAGACGCTGGTTCGGCGTATCTCCCCAAGCGTCGTTCAAATCGTGGTCACGGGTTACCGATCCACTGAGGAAAGCAATCGGGGACAAGCAGACGTGATTATTGGGAGAGAGCGAGCCATCGGTTCAGGCGTGATCGTAGATCCCGAAGGCTATATCGTCACCAATGCGCACGTGCTGAACGGTGCGCAACAAATCGAGGTGATCGTGCCATCCGCGGGCACGGCGGGAGCTCCTCCCGATGGAGACGCCCGCGGACAAAGCTATCAGGCGCGAGTTGTGGGGGTCACGCGGGAAATTGACCTTGCCGTACTGAAGATTGACGCACATGGATTGCCGGCGCTTTCGATTCGCGCCTCGATCGTGCCCAGGCAAGGGGAAATGGTCTTTGCTTTCGGAAGCCCCGAGGGCCTGCGAAACACCGTGACGATGGGAGTGGTCAGTTCCGTCGCGCGACAGCCCGATCCGGATAGTCCGCTCGTTTACGTTCAAACGGACACGCCGATCAATCCGGGCAATAGCGGCGGTCCGTTGGTGGACGCCGATGGCGGACTGGTGGGGATTAATACTTTTATTTTTTCTACATCGGGAGGAAATCAGGGTTTGGGCTTCGCGATTCCGGCAGGCGTAGTCGCATACGCGTATCCACAGCTTGTGAAGTATGGCCACGTCCACCAACCAGAAATAGGAGCCCTCCTTCAAAGCATCACGCCAGAATTGGCCGCCGGGTTACACTTGCAAAGAGATTTCGGCATCATTGTGTCGGATGTCGAGCCTGGCGGTCCCGCGGATACCGCGGGTCTAAAAATTCAAGACATTATCCTCAGCGTGGATGGCACGGATACAGGGAGTATTCCACTGTTCGCCCACAGCCTCTACCTGCATGGCGGCGGTGAACGCGCGAAGATCGAGGTGCTGCGCGGTTCGGACCGCGTGCAATTGGACGTTCCCCTCGTGGAGCGGCCGCACCAAGTGGATAGCCTCGCGGGGATGGCCGACCCTGTAAACAATCTTGTCCGGCACCTGGGCATATTGGGGATCGAACTGAACCCCGATCTGGCCAAGGATTTGCCGGACCTGCGGATTCCCACGGGCGTAATCATCGCTGCGAAGACTTTGGGCGCGACAGACGGCGAGGTTCCACTCGTAACCGGAGACGTAATCCACTCATTGAACGGAACAACGATCACCAGCATGGCCGGATTGCGTGAAGGATTGGCGAAGCTGAAGACGGGCGACGCTGTAGCGTTGCTGGTCGAGCGCAACGCGCAACTCATCTTCGTTTCGTTCCTGTATTAGAGCTCCGGCACAGTTCTCGCCTTGAGTTTTTGCTTTTTGTTTTTGCCTTCGCGTTTACTCAAACAAGGATCACGAGTTCAGGGGTGATTCCGCCCCCCGGCGAGAGCCGAGGGGCGGGAGTCTGTGCGTGGCTCGGAAGGCGTAGGGCGGCGGGTGCGAACCATGGTTCTACGTGTAACGCGCGTTTATGCCCTATGTGGTACGAGTGTGCTGTAAGGGACATACATCAAACGGCGCTGGATGCATAGTGATGTCTGCCGTGATTCTGAGAGCGGAAATTTGAAATTTGGAGGACTACAAAATGCACCGTGCACATCGTTACCTTGCTTCGCTAATTCTCACCGCTGCCCTTCTGGCGCCGGTGGCAATTATGGCTTCTCCCGTACCGCAAGCTGTTACGGTCCGAGTCTACGACCGGGATCACAAGGACTACCATAACTGGGACGCGAACGAAAACACACAGTGGGGGATTTTCCTCACGAATAACCACAGGAGTTATCACGAGTACGCGAAATCAAACAGGAAAGAACAATCGGAATACTGGAATTGGCGCCACAACAATCCAGATAAGAGGTAGCAAAGTCATTCCACCGGGCGAGGAAACAGAGGTAACGAGAAGTGCGTCCGGTCCGCAATGTTGCGGATCGGACGCCGGAGATGTTCGATGAAGAAGAAAACCAAGAAAGAATCCGATGAAGCGACACGCGCCAGCGTCAAGAAGGAAATGGCGAAGCCGCGCATGGCACAATCCGTACGGAGAGAAGAATTAGTCCTAGCCGCTGCGCGAATCGCTCCCGATAAGGTCTGAAACAACAAGGTGCAATCGCTCCGTCCTTTTCAGCGGCGTGAAAGGCGGGCCGCGCAATGCAGCCTCCAGCGGCGCAGCATTGAGCGGCCGTTTTGAAACATAGGGGAGACTGCCAGAAGACACTGATCCCGGCGAAGAGGTACGAGAATGCCAGACGAAGAGTGGATCAAGACACTTGAAGACGGCCGAAGAGTGAAGTTCATCTACCAAGAACTACCGGAAGACGGGGCATTTATCACCGCGCAGATTGCAGGGAATGAGGTCGTTTATTCAGTTGTACTGATCAAAGCAAGAAATCCGCTTAGCCGTGAAGATGTGGAAAGCCGTTTCAAGGGCGAGCTTTCAAAGAAGTAGCGCGAGGCCGCGTTGGATTATTGCTGTTTTACTTCGCGCAACCGGCACATCAGATAGTTCCTTTCCAACCGATTTGTGGCGAGGGCAAGAGCCCGTTGATATACGTTGACCGGGGTCTATTGCTCGCCTACGGGTCGATGCACTTCTGAAACGATCGAACCACCCGGTGGTTTTATTCGTGGCGGAGGGCAACCATGGGGTCCACGCGCATCGCGCGGCGCGCAGGGAGGTAACAGGCGAGCAGCGCCACGGCGGATAGGAGTGCTGCTACAGCCGCCAGCGTTATCGGATCGTACGGTTTGATTTCAAAGAGCATGCCCGCGAGCAATCGCGTAAGGGCCAGCGCGCCGAGGACTCCCGCAATCACGCCCATTAGTGCCAGACGAATACCCTGGCCGATTACAAGACGCAGAACATCTCCACGAGTGGCGCCAAGCGCGATGCGAATGCCGAACTCGTGCACGCGCTGCGATACGGCGTAAGAGACGACGCCGTAGACGCCGATGGCGGCGACGAGCAGGGCAACGCCGGCGAAAATTCCAAGCAACAGCATGTTAAATCTTCGAGTGCCCACTGATTTGGAGAGGCGCTGGTCCATGGTTGAGAGGTCGAAGACCGGGAGGTTAGGATCCAATTGTTGCACGGCTTGCTTGAGCTCGAAGGCTACAGTGGCGGGATTGGACTGAGTGCGAAGTGCGATTTGAATGTATGGCAGCCCTCTTTGGCCGAGCGGAACATAAGCTTGCGGCGAGACACTTACAGCAAGACCCTGATGCCTTTCGTCCTCTACGATTCCCACGACAGGCATCCAGGACTGGTTCGCGCCGAACCGGATGGACTGCTCCAATGGATTTGCGTTGTGCAGATACTGCTTTGCAAATTCGCGATTGACGATAATGACGGGGGGTGCGTCGGCCCGATCCTCAACTCCGAAAGGACGCCCACTCAACAAGGGTATGCCAAGAACCCGAAAATATTCAGGACTCACCTCGATCGCATGAACAAGTGGCAACGCTTCAGTGGGTACATCCGGCTGACCCTTTACGAGAAAGCCATATTCGCGGTCGTATGGCATCATCGGCATGCTGCTGCCCAGAGCCGCTGATTGCACGCCCGGCAGACCATTGACCGCCTCGAGGAGACGCCCGGCAAAAGCGGCCTGCTGCTGCGGGTTTCTATACGCGGCAGAAAACATTTGTAGCTGAGCAACGACAAGGTTGTGCGGCTCGAACCCTGGTGATACTGCCAGCAGCTTCACGAAGCTATTGATGAGCAACCCCGCGCAGGCCATCACGACCAGCGCCATGGCAAGCTCCGCTACGACCAACGCTTCCCGCAAATGAGTACGCGCGGGCGCCATGCCGGAACTGGCGTTGCCTTCCTTCAGCGTCTGATTCAAATCGGTGTGAAGGGAAATGGAAGCAGGCGCCAGACCGAAAAGAATTCCAGTGACAACGGCAATCAGCATCGTGAAGCCGAGGACCCAGCCATCCATCGCGATGGTTTCAGGATGAGGGATTCCAGTTGGGGCCAGCGCGCGAAAAACTCGGATGCCTTCGCGTGCGATGAACAAGCCAAAGCCCGCGGCAATGATGGCGAGGAGCACGTTTTCCGTGAGCAACTGTCTGACGACGCGCCATCGTCCGGCACCGATGGCCAGGCGCACGGCGATTTCCCTTTGTCGTGCCGAAGAGCGCGCGAGCTGTAGATTCGCCACGTTTGCGCAGCTGATGAGCAGCAAGAATGAGACCGCTCCAAGCAGGATGAGGAGGCTGGGCCGCGTATTGCCCAACAGCCTTTCATGTAGGTTTACGATGCGGACCTCCATGCCACTTGTTACGCCTGCAAAACGTGCGGGATACTGCGCTACGATCCAGCGATTCATCGTGGAGAGATCTGAAATAGCGCGTTCCGGCTGGACACTGGGTTTCAGACGCGCGAGAACGCTCACGATCAGTTGAGGGGTTTGCGGATTCCAATCCGGCTTGAGCGGCAAGAGGATGGGTATGAACAGGTCGGGACTGTAATTGTTGTCTGGGAAGCGGAGGTCCGCCGGCATGACGCCCACAACTTCACGGCTCCGGTCATCCAAATGTATGGAGCGGCCGAGGACGTGGGGATCTCCTCCGTAACGCTCCTGCCAGAGGTGATAGCCCAGAATTACAACCGGCGCAGCCCCGGCGCGATTTTCGGCGTCCACAAACCCGCGGCCGATGGCGGGCTCGATGCCGAGCATCGGGAAAAAATTTGCGGTAACGCCCACGGCCTCCAACCGTTCGGGCTCACCGTCGGAGGTGAGATTCGCTGAGGCGTTCGTGTAGGCAGCCATCTCTTCAAATACAGTGTTCTGCTCCCGCCAGGTGAGAAAATCCGAGCTTCCGACCAGAGAGCCATGAAAGCGCGGAAGATAATCCGAGACCCAATACAGGTGCGCGGAATCTTTGTAAGGCAGCGGTTGCAGAAGCACGGAGTTGACGACCGTGAAAATGGCGGTATTCGCGCCGATGCCGAGAGCGAGGGTTAGGATGGCGGCAGCGGTAAAGCCGGGACTCTTGCGCAACACTCGCGCGCCGTAACGAACGTCTTGCCAGAGAGTTTCCAGCCAGGTGAAAGTCCACATTTCGCGTGTGGACTCTTTCAGTGAAGTGGTATTGCCAAAGCGTTGGCGTGCGGCGTAGTGAGCGTCTTCAGAGCTTGTCCCGCCACTGGCAATTTTTTCTTCGCGCATGGCGACGTGAAACGCAAGTTCATCGTCGAGATCGCGTTCGAGCCGGCGACGATTCACGAGCGCCTTCAGCCGCAGCCAGGTTCGGATTCGCCATTCCCGAAGCATGGAATCTCCTAAGAGCCACCGCATGATACCTCAGGAATATGCCGGTACAAGCATGCCGCACCACCTCAGTATTTATGAGATGGTTCCACCAGAGGGCGCATCATTTCTTCGCCGGTGTTGGCGCGTTATTCGGCGTGAAAAGTTTCGTCAGTGGAATAATCACTGAACCGATGGCTCCGTTTCCCCGGTCATGCAGAACCAGGCGAACTTCCTGGGCATTGTCCGGTACAGCCAGGGTCTCCGAAAAGACTAAATCTTTCTGAAGAAATTCCTTGTAGTAGTCCAGCGAGGGCTTCAGGTTGATTGTCCGTGAACGTGTAACGACGCGGCGGCCTTGCCCGTCAAATTCGACCCAAAGCTCAGAAACGCTGTCAGTCCAGCGGTCTCCCTGCTGCTCGAACCGCAACTGTGCTGGGTTCAGAGTGACTTCTACATTTAGTTGTCGCGCGCCGGGCACGTCAACGGCATCGGCCTGAATATCAAAAACAAGATCGGTTGCTTCGATCGGGCTGTGGAGCGCGTCGGCCATTCTTTCCATATCTTTTTCAGGAGCAGACGCAGTGTCCGCAACGGCGTAGTAGCCCTGGCGCGAGCGGACCTTGAGACCGGGCCGGTCCACTTTCACCTTGAGTCTGCGGAATTCGCCTTTCCACTTATTGTGGTCGGGATAGTAGCCCAAGAGATAAGTAGTGGAAGAATTGTCAATCGCGCGCCGGATCGAGCCGGCCAGGTCGTTTGTGTTGTAGAACGCGCGTCCACCGGATAGTTCCGCGAGTTCCTTGGTGAAATCAAAGTCATTTGCACGGGGTGCGCGACCCGCCAATGCTGCTCTGGCACTGACGGACCCAGGTGGTGGAGCGAGCTCGGCGTGCCCTCCTCCACCCCCTCTTCCACCCCCTCCGCCACCTGGCACGGGACACCCAGCACAAGCTCCCCCGCCGCCACCATCACCCTGGAGACCCAATGCATCAATCGCAGAGAGCGGGAAATCGGCATTGGCGAGCGCTTTTGAGGTTATGTCCATCTTTTCGTCCGAGATGATTCCGGCAGGCGGGAAGCCATTGGAAAGCCAGACCAGATTCTTGCGGCCCGGCACGTTCGCAAGGCGATTCGCAATCTCGCGCATGGCGGCCATCGTGTAAGAGCTCATATCAATGGAGTCCATTTGAGTGCCGGCAAAGTGGAGACTGGCAGAAAACTCCTTTCCGCGATCGAGCCCACGCTGAAGGGCGCTCGGATCGTTGGTGAAGTCCTGCAAGAGGTAAAGGTTGTCAGTAAGTTCGTAAAGCGCCACGCGATCTTGCGGTTGCATGTGGTTGATGAATTTTTCGACCTCGTGGAATATGGGCGCCGTTGCGCATCGGGCTAAGCCAAACGGGGGCGGGCACCAATAAAGATCCCAATGCCGAGTGTTGAAGACATCCAGAACGATTACCGTGAGAGGCGGTTGGGCATTGGCACCCTGCGCGAAACGGTTTGTGAAGAGATTTGGGGACGCAGCGGCGCTGTTGGCGGCGAGAAGGCTTTTTTGCTCCGAAAATGTCGCGATCTGTTGGCGCTGCCCTTGATCAAACACGGTGAAATCGTCTTTCGTGAGGCCTGTGACAGGATGGCCATCCTTGTCATGGACGATCACACTGACCTGTACCAGCCGGGATGAAATGCGAAGTGTGTTTGATTGAGGTTCATTTTGTTTCGGCGTTTGAGTGGGAGATTGTGAAAAGCCCAGAGAGCCAGCAGATATGACGATGAGCGCGCACGCGCTGAAAGCCAAGCTTGCGGATAGAGTGCGGCGCCTCACGCGGTTCTCCTAAGTGGTCTGCATTACGCGCGCAATGGCGCCAGACATACGGCGCCAGTGTTCTGATTCCGCCGCGAGATGCTTGCGGCCTGCGGCGGTGAGCGAATAAAACTTTGCGCGGCGATTATTTTCCGAGGCGCCCCATTCGGATTTCAGGGGCCCGCGCAGTTCGAGTCTATGCAGAGCCTGATAGAGCGCGCCTTCTTCCACGCGCAAGTCATCGTCCGATGTTCGGGCAATCCATTCGGCTACGGCATAGCCGTGCTTCGAGCCGCGCGCGAGGGATTTTAGGACCAGCATGTCCAGGGTGCCCTGGACCAGGTCGCCTTGTTTGGTTCGTGCGTCACCCATAAACGCCTTAGGGGAATGTCGCACATTTCCATGGGGTTTGCAAGCATCCGGCGGCTATTCGTACCGCGGGGCAGAAGAGGGATCGGCGCGGCGTGCGTGCATACTTGCTGGCCGCAGGACTCGAAACGCGAGACGAGTCAGCGCTAGAAGTCCGCTCCCTGTTTGTCCGCCATCTTGGACAGATCGAATTGGACCTTTACCGGACTGCTCCCGGCTTGTGTAAAGAACTCAACACCCTTCTCGTTCTTGGCAATCGTGGGTGCTCCGGAATCCGTTGTCTTGGCAAACTCGAAAATGATCGCGACGGGCCGTCCGCCGTCCTGTCCTCTCTGAATAATTACTTTCGCCGGCGCCAATTTTTCCTTCGTTGTTTTGGACATCAGATAGGAATGTTCCTTTAGGTCGTCTTCCCGGCTTCTGCCGAAAGCCATCAGGTTGGAACCCGATACTTCCACTTCATAGACCGTAGGCTCCTCTGAAAGCCCCTTCCGCGCATCATCAGGAGGCGTTCCCGCCAGTTCCTTTTGCCGTGCCATCGCTTCACGAATTGTGCGCGCGGAAAACCAAGTGACCGTCAAGTTCGTTTGCTGGCCCGATCCCTGCGGGCCGGACGGGCCGGACGCGGAATGGCCCGGCGTATCCGCTGCCCCTCCGCCACCACCGGGGCCTCCCACATCGCCCATGGAGCCGCCCGGCGCATTCATTCCTCTGCCTCTTCCACCTCCGCCTCCGCCTCCAGATTCAAATTCAAACTTTTTCGCCCAGGGGGAGTCGCTGAGGATTTTCTGAACGTCTTTCTGATCCCAATTCTGAAAATCCTTGTCCTTCCACGCATCACTTGCGTACGCGGAAGCGGCCACCAACAGTCCTGCCGCCACCAGGCTCATCATTTTCTTAGACATAACATTCCTCCTCGCTAAAGCTGCCTCTCCGGCTGCTTCTTGCGTTGTTCAATAATACTCAAATCCATGAATAAACTAATGGGGCGCGCATTATTTCTTCGCAGGTGGTGGCGCGAATAGCCCCGCCAGCGGAATATTCACCGAGCCGATGGCGCCGCTTCCTGTGTCGCGCACGACCAGCCGCATCTCCACGGCGTCGTTCTTCACGGTCACTCGCTCTGAAAATGTGAAACCCATCTGGCCGATTTCGTCGTAGCCCTTTTTCGCGGGCTTGATGCCAAGACCGTGGGCGCCGCTTCCCACCACGCGGCCGTCGGCGCTCAGTTCCGACCAAGCGATTTCCACGCCATCGGTCCACCGATCGCCGCTTTGTTCAAAATGCATCTGGCCCGGGAGCACGTGAATCTGCGCTCGAATCTGACGCGCGCCGGGAGCGTCTATCGGATTGATTTGCACTTCCAAACCAAGATCGAGGATTTGAACCGGGCTGCGCAGCGCGGTCGTGAGCGCGTGCTTCTGAATGTCCGCAGTCTCGGAACTCTCCGCGGTTGCAAAGTATCCGTCGCGATAACGGAGCTGAACTCCGGAGCGATTCACTTTCACTTTGATCTCACGGAAACTTCCGTCCCAATCGTTATGGCCGGGATAATACCCGAGCACGTAGGTCACGCGGGAGTCGTCAATCGCGCTGCGGATTTCGGCGGCGAGGTCATTTCCATTGTAAAAAGCGCGGCCGCCTGTGCCCGCGGCGAGCGAATTCATAGTTTCAAATGGCCTGTCATCGGGGGGAGCGGAACTCTGAACGGGCGCCGGGCAGCCAGAGCAAGCGCCCTGCAAGACTGTCAGAGTATCGGGGGGGATCAGCCCGCGCGCATCCACGGGATAGACGGCGACGTCAGCATTGCTGAGCGCCTGAGCAATGCTTGAAATGGCGCCACCATAGCTGTGCCGCTCTCCTCTGCCTCCAATGCTCGCGGTTTCCGCGGTTCCGAAACCGGTCTGGATTGGGAAAGCGCTGGAAACCCAGACCAGGTTCTTGCGCCCGGGAAACTTCGCCAATCGGACCGCGATGTTTCCAAGGCTCCAGGAAGTAACGCCCACCCTGTCGATGATCGTGCCCTTGTAGAACCGATTTGATTCAGCGGCCACATCGGTAAGAGCGTTGTTTAGGCGCTTGTTTTCCGCATCCGCGGCAACCGTCTCAGGGTCCGAAGAGGTCTTATCCCGTTTCACGCCGCCCATCACACGGACGAGCGTGGCGGAGCTATTCGTTAGATCGTGAAGCATGTAAAGCTTCGTGGAAGTCAGAAGGTAAATCGCGACCTGATCATCGGGCCGGACCTGGCGGATGAATTTGAGGACTTGAGAACGCGCATACGACATGTCGGAAAATCCTGTGTTTACCGCGTCCAAAAGGATGACGGTAACCTTTGTGGCGGAGCGGGAACCTTCCGGAAGGCGATTGGAGAATAAATTGACGAGAGCGGAAGCTTCCGCCGTGGAAGTAGAAACCGGAGATGGCTGAGAATTCTGCTCGGCGAAAAATGAAATTTTCTGCGGCTGGCCCTTATCGAACACGGTGAAATCGTCCTTCGTAAGTCCCGTGACCGGCTGGCCGTTTTTATCCTGGACGATGACGTTTACCTGCACCATTCGTGTGGAGACGCGCAGCACCGCGGACTGCGATCCGCTTTGGTTTGAGGAAGATTGTTGGACTGGAGATTGCGAAAAGCACAGCGCGCCAGCGAACATGACGACCAACGCGGCCGCGACGACTGCCATACCCGTGGAAAGGGTGCGGCTCCTCATACTGTCTGCATCACGCGCGCGATGGCTCCGGCCATGCGGCGCCAGTATTCAGATTCCGCCGCCAGATGCTTGCGACCGGCGGCGGTGAGCGAGTAATACTTCGCGCGGCGATTATTTTCCGAAGCGCCCCATTCGGATTTCAGGAGTCCGCGCAGCTCGAGCCTGTGCAGCGCCGGGTAGAGCGCGCCTTCTTCCACGCGCAAGTCGTCATCCGACGTTTGGGCAATCCATTCGGCTACGGCATAACCGTGCTTTGAGCCGAGCGCGAGGGATTTCAGCACCAGCATGTCCAGCGTGCCCTGGACCAGGTCGCCTTGTTTGGTTCGTGCGTCACCCATAAGCGTCTTATGGGAATGTCGCACATTTTTTCGCGGGGCGCAAGGCAGGTTTGCTCACATTGCGAGTTGGCAACGTAGCGGTCAGCGTGGGGAGCGAGAGGCCCCGCCCCTACGAACCGGGGACGGGCTACAGGGTAAGAGCCGGCGAGATGCCGGTGGCACGAGACCCGCGCTTGCGCTGGTTACTCGTAACGCAGGGCGGAAGAAGGATCGGTGCGGCTTGCGCGGCGCGCGGGTAACACGCACGCGGTAATGGTGCCCGCGGCCAGTATGGAGGCCGCGGCGATGAGCGTCCCGGGGTCTGTTGGTTTGACGCCGTAGAGCAGGACGGCGATCAATTTATTAATCCAGAGGGAACCGAGCGCGCCGAGTGTGATGCCCGCGAGGGCGAGCCACATGCCCTCGCGTGTGACCATGAGCAAAATGTCACGCGGCTGCGCGCCGAGCGCCATTCGCACGCCCATTTCGTGCGTGCGGCAGGAGACGGAGTAGGCGACCACGCTGTAAAGTCCGAAGACGGCGAGGATCAGGGCGAGAGCGGCGAAAATTCCGACGACCACTCCGCGAAAACGCGGCGCGGAGGTGGAGTCAGCAACAACTTCGCTCATGGTGCGGACATTGAACAGAGGAACGTCCGGATTAATCCTGGCGACAGAGTCGCGGATGGACTTCACGAGAGCGCGGGGATCGGATGCCGCGCGAACGACAAGAGTTATATTGGCTGGACGCAGCGCCGGGAGATAGTAAGCCGGCAACGTATCTTCTCCCATTCCCGCGAATTTAACGTCGCCGACTACTCCCACGATTGTTCTGGGCGGCTTTTCAGGGCCGGATTGCTCGAGTTCCACCGGCAGACCCAAGACATTCTTGCCAGGCCAGAAAGTTCGTGCCATCGTCTGGCTGACGACAATTACGCCTGCAGGGCTGCTCATTTCTTCTTTAGTGAAAGCCCGGCCTTCGACGACAGGAATTCCTAAGGCATGAAAATAATCGCCGCTGACGTCCTGTCCGAGGGCAAATTTCCCGGAGTCGCCAAGTTTGACGAACAAACCGCCGCCACCCTTTCCGCCCAATGGCAGATTACTTACTTCGCCGACCGCGATGGCGCCCGGAAGGCTGCGGATGGCATTCATGACTTGTTTGTTGAATAAGGCAGCTCGCGCGTCGCCGGGAGTTTGCGTGCTTACTTGCGCGAGCGCTGGTTTTCCGGCGGATGCCGCGCGTGCCGTTGCGTATATTGCCGGGGACAGCGCGAATTCCATGCTGATGATGTTCTGCGTCTCGAAACCGGGCGAGATCCGCAACATATTATCGAGACTCTTGATCATCAAACCGGCACTCATCAGGAGCATGAGAGTCAGCGCAACCTCGGCGACGACCATTGCGCCGCGCAGGCGCTTTCGCAGGGCGCCGGTGGAACGGGAAGACTCGGTTTTCAGCGCACGTGTAAGATCCTGCGCCATCGCCTGCAAGGCGGGCACAATACCAACGGCTAGTCCAACCGCCAGCGAAATAGCCAGCGCGAAACCCAGTGCGCGCAAATCGAGACGGACTTCGGCCAAACGCGGAATATCCTTCGGGCCGAAAGCCTGAATCGCGCGCAGGCCCAAGAAGGCAATCAACGTGCCTGCGGCTCCCCCAATCAGAGCGACCAGCGTGCTTTCCACGAGCATTTGCCGGAGGATGCGGCCGCGGCCGGCACCCATGCACAAGCGGACAGCAATCTCTTTTTGGCGAGCGGCGGCGCGTGCGAGGAGCATCTGCGTGACGTTTACGCATGCGATTAACAGGAAAAATCCAACGGCGACGAGGAGTACCCAAAGGCCGATTTTAGATTCAAGGACCAACCTGTCTTGAAGTAAACGGACACCGATGAGGCCGCGTCCCATATTTGTCCGTCCGGGATAGAAGGTAGGGTTATAGAGCTGCATCAGCGTTTGCATTTCACTGTTGGCGGCCGCGATTGTGACGTTATCGCGAAGGCGTGCCAGGATTTGGCGCTGCATGCCAATGGGTAGATCAGGCTGTTTATCGGAGCCAAGAGACAAGGCCTTGCCCCAGCGCTGGTCGTCGCTGGCATTTACAATGCGAGGTACCCAGAGATCCGTGTGTCCGGGGTAACTGAATCCGGCCGGCATCACGCCGACGACGGTGTAAGACTCTCCGTTGAGAGCGAACGTCTTGCCGAGCACATCTCGCGCACCGTCGTATTCCTGCAGCCAGAACCGATGACTCAGAACAACGATGTGATCGCCCTGCGGAGTTTCATCTTCGGCGGTGAAACCGCGGCCCAACTGCGGATCAACTCCAAGAAGAGGAAAATAACTTGCGGAAACAATCGAGGTGAAAACGCGCTCGGAGCGTCCTGCGTCAGAAAAATTCACCCCGCCGCTCAAACACGATGCAATATTTGAAAAGGCTTTTCCTTTTCCCCACCATTTCAACAAATCCTCATGCGGAGTTTCCGCCGCTCCGTAGATGGCTACAATTCGGGAAGAGTCTTTGTAAGGAAGGGGTTCGAGAAGCACGCCATCCACGACGGTGAAGATGGTGCTCGTGCCGCCGATGCCGAGAGCCAGTACAAGAATCAGAGCGGCGGCGTAGCCTGGGCGCTTGGCGAACATGCGCAATCCGAAGCGAGCGTCTTGAAATAAGTCCTCAAGCCACTTCCATCCCCACATTTCCCGGCTCCGCTCTCTGAGTTGCAATGTGTTGCCGAAACGCCGCTGGGCTGCGTAGCGCGAGTCCTTCGGCGACGCACCCGCGTTTTGGAGTTCGCGTGCTCTCAATTCCCGATGCAGACGCATTTCGTCTTCCAGGTCGCGGTTAAAACGCTGGCGCCGCGCCAACATTTGGAATCGCCGCCAAATCTCGCGTAGCCAGTTCATGGAATCCTCACACTTCACGCTGTCTGAATCACGCGATTGACCGCGTACATGATTCGCCCGAACTCGGACACTTCCACTTCCAGTTGTTTTCGTCCTGCGCGGGTCAGGTGGTAGTAGCGCGCGCGGCGATTTTCCGCCGTCTTGCCCCATTCGGCTTCGACCCAGCCCTTGATCAGCATTCTCTGGAGTGCGGGGTAGAGTGAGCCCTCCTCCACGGCCAGCACATCTTCCGAAAGAGTTTCGATGGACTTGGCGATCTCAAAGCCGTGTAATTTGCCGCCGCGATCGAGTGTGCGCAGGATGAGCATATAAAGTGTTCCGGGCGGAATTTCACCTTTCTGCATAAAGCACCTCGCTGACATAGCTAGACTATGCCAGACAGAAAAGGTTTACAACAAAAGAATCAGAATTGGGGGTGGGCGGCGTTAAAGAGAAGAGCTGTTATCGGTGAGGGTTCGTAACACCGTCGGTTGGCAATTGGAAAGCATGTGTGGGCAGCGGGTGGTCCCGCGCCTACGAACCAGGGACGGGCTTCAAGGCAAAGAGCCAGCGAGACGCCGGCGATAAAGGGCCCGTCCTCTGCCGTTGAACTGACGCGCGTTCGGTTCAGCAAACAGCCCTATGCTAGAATTGCGTGGATTGTAGGCTCGTAGCTCAGTTGGTTAGAGCGCCACCTTGACACGGTGGAGGTCTGGGGTTCGAGTCCCCACGAGCCTACCATTCACCCTTCTTGGCTAACTTCGTATCCCACTTCTTCACGTCTTTTTCGTTCGCTGCGGGTGGGTGCAGGAAAGTCTCGACGGCGCCCAGAAACATTCCTGGCTGATCCACGAACGTCATGTGGCCGCTCTTCGGCAGGATTACCAGCGTTGAGCCGGGAATTTTTTCGTGCATGACCTTTGACATGGAGGGGTCGGCCTCATCGTGATCTCCCGCGGTAATCAGAGTGGGCACATGAATTGTGGAAAGACGGTCGGTGTATTCGACGGAAGAAAGGTTGCCGTCAATCACAAACTCGCCATGCGAGCCCCACATTTCGCGGTACAGGTCCCACGCCGTGTTTCCCATGCCGATAGGATCGAAATTTGGATCGGGGTGGTTCTGGTAGAGATACGGAAAGTAGCCTTCACCCCAGGCGGCGACCATGTAGTCGTTCGTATAGCGATTTTTCTCGTAATCCTTTCCATGGCCGTACAGGCCTTCCGCTTCCATTTTGTCTATGCTGCCGCGCAACTCGGGCGACATGTTTTGCTTCATGCGGACGAAAACGTCGTTGATGGCCTTGGTGCTCGAGAATGTGCTGCACAGGATGAGTTGCGTCAGATTCTTTTGATACTTGAGCGCATACGCCTGCGCCAGAACTCCTCCATAAGAATGTCCCAGAAGAGCAATTTTGCCGAGGCCAAGCCCCTGCCGCACCGCTTCGACGTCCTCGACCATGTTTTCGACGGTGTAGCCTGCAGGATCTTCGAGCTTTTGCGACCTGCCCGAGCCGCGCTCATCAATAAAAATGAGCTTGTTATGCCGCGCGAGCGGCAGCAGGTAGGGCAGGAAATAGTCATGCGAAGCCCCCGGTCCGCCGTGAACGATCATGAGCGGCGCGCCGCGGCCAATCGTTGTGTAATAGATGAGGACGCCATGCGCGTCCACGAAGCCTTCTTGCACCGGGTATACGGCAGACGTTGCAGCGGAGGCAGGGACTGCCTTCTGCTGAGCTTGCGCGCTGGTTGCGGCGAGTAACAGAAGTCCCGCCAGGATACAATTTGCCAACTATGGGCATGCCCTTTTCATAGATTCCCCCAAGTCCGCACATCTTATTGCAAAAACACGGATATCTTGAAAGAATGCCTCGGAAATCGCCTGGTCCAGCCGGTCCAGATGAAAGGTAACCGGCTACGGCCCGGATACGTCATAATGGCAGCGGGAAACTGCACGCGACCGCCGTGACGCCGCCCGTGTCGGAGCTTGCCTTCCAAACTGGAAACCGGGGGAAGCGCGGATGCGTCGGATACCCAGGATTCGGAATACACAGGATAAGGTAGACCCTACATGAAATTACCAAGGATTATTGTCAATCATCGTTTAGCTACCGCCCTTTGCGTCGTGCTTATAGGCGGCGGAACGGCTGCGTATGTGATTAAGAGCCGCCCGGCCGAGGTGAAGTACACAATGGCAGCCGTCAGGCGCGGGTCGATCACCGCCGTGGTTCAAGCGACCGGAACCATCAATCCGCTCACCACAGTGCCGGTGGGCTCGTTCATTTCGGGCACGGTGCAATACGTGTTTGCGGATTACAACACGCGCGTAAAAGCCAATCAGGTGCTCGCACAGCTTGATCCTTCCGTTTACGTGGCGCAATACGTCTCAGCCAAAGGCAACTTGGATAGTTCGAAGGCCAATGAGAAGAACCTGGAAGCAAACGTACTGTCGCTCCAGGCCAACATTGCGGTGGATGTGGCCAACGTTAATAAGCTGAAGGCTGCCGCGGATTACGCGCGAGCTGACGGCAAGCGCGTGCATGACCTTACCGCGGCAGGCATCGACACTAAAGACCAGGATGATTTGCAGCTTTCCACCATCGGGCAAGCAGACGCCGCTGTTGTTTCAGCTCAGGCGCAGGTCAACCAGGCAAAGGCTCAACTGGATCAAGCCAAGGCGCAGGTGGATCAAGCCAAGGCACAGATAGAATCCTCGAAGGGAGCTTTGGACCAGGCGATCACGACCCTGAACTATTCCACGATTACATCGCCAATTGATGGCACGGTTGTGGCGCGAAGTATCACGGTTGGCCAGTCGGTGGCCGCATCATTGAGCGCGCCGAACGTATTCACGATCGCGCAGGATCTAACTCGCATGCAACTGTGGGCTGCCACGGATGAATCCGACACGGGCCACATCAACGTGGGAACAGCGGTCACGTTCCAAGTGGACGCGTTCCCGACCGAGCTGTTTCATGGGACTGTGAGCGCAGTGCGCTTGAACGCTACGACCGTGCAGAACGTTGTTACCTACAACACGATTATTGATTTTGAAAATCCGGATGAGAAGCTGCTGCCCGGCGAGACGGCCTACGTGAACATTCCGACAGGCCAGGTGGAGAACGTCATCATGATCCCGAACGCGGCGCTCTCCTTTGTTCCGGACATGCCGTACTCAGACCTCGTAGCATTGTACCGGGCAAATAACATCAAGCGTGCCGCTTACACATCGCACTTGGGTGGTTTGCAAGTGGTTTGGACAAAAACTGCTGAAGGGAAACTCCAACCTATTGCCGTCACGGTCGGCATCACGGATTACGTGAATACCCAGATGAAGGACGGGCCCCTGAAAGAAGGCGATCAATTAATTACTTTTCAGGAAGGCGGCAAAACTTCGGGGGCGGGCGGCGCGAATCCCTTCCAACAGAATAACGGCCGCGGCGGTCCCGGCGGCGGGCGTGGAGGTGGACGTTGAGATATAGCGAAATTTTACGTGTCGCATTTCGGGCTCTTGCCCGAAACAAAATGCGTACGCTGCTGACGATGCTCGGCATCATCATCGGCGTGGGCGCCGTCATCTGCACAGTAGCAATCGGCGAAGGCGCCTCGCAGCAGGTGCAGGAGCAGATCAATAGCCTGGGCGAGAACCTGATTACGATTAACGCCGGGAGCGTCAATCAGGGCGGCGTCCACCTTGGAAGCCAGGCAACGAAAACGCTGGTCCCCGGCGACGCTACGGCCATTCGGGAGCAAATCACTACCGTCAGCCGCGTGTCACCCGGTGTGAGTACCGGTGTACAGGTTGTTTTTGGCAATCAAAACTGGTCCACGCGCATCACCGGCGCGTCACCGGATTTTCTCCAGATTCGTCACTGGCCGATTGAACGCGGGGCCGCGTTCAGCGACCAGGACGTTCAAAATGCCGCTGACGTTTGCATCATCGGCCATACCGTCGCCCAGAACTTGTTTGGCGACCGCAATCCGGTGGGCAACACCATACGCGTGTCCAGCCTGCCTTTCCGTGTGATCGGTGAATTGGTGGCTAAGGGGCTGAATCCTTACGGGCAGGATCAAGATGACACTTTGATCGCGCCCTATACCACGGTAATGAAGAAGCTTTCGGGAATCTCGTGGCTGCAAAGCATTACCGTTTCCGCCACTACACAGGATGAGATGGATGCCGCACAGGAGCAAATAGCATCGCTGCTGCGCCAGCGCCATCATCTTCGCCCAGATGAACCCGACGACTTTATTATTCGCAGCCCGACGGACATCGCGCAGGCGCGCGCACAGACTCTGGGTGTGATGGAATTGCTGCTATCCTGCATCGCTTCGGTATCCCTGATCGTGGGCGGCATCGGAATCATGAACATCATGCTGGTTTCCGTGACGGAACGGACGCGGGAAATCGGCGTGCGTATGGCCGTAGGGGCGACGGAGAGCGACGTGCAACGCCAGTTCCTCAGCGAGGCTGTGGTGCTCAGCATGTTCGGCGGAGGCATCGGTGTGGTTTTTGGATTTTTTGCGTCGAATGCAGTTTCGGCGATGCTGAAGTGGCCGACGCAGATCCCGCCTTCAGCGATTCTTGTCTCCGTAATTTTCTCGGGGTTGGTCGGAATTTTCTTTGGATATTACCCGGCGCGCAAAGCCGCGTCGTTGGATCCCATTGAGGCGTTACGCTATGAATAAACTCAGGCAGTTTTTCCTTCTTTGTATATTTGCCGCCGTGCTCGTCAGTTTTGCAAGCGGGGTCCACGCGCAGGCGCAGGCTACGTCCGGGTCCGATCAGTTTTTCGTGGTTTCTTCGGTTCAGCCCAAGTTGCTCGTGTTGCTGCGTCCCACGGAGACCTCAGCAATCATCGTAGTTAATGACAAGACGAAGGTCGTTGACCAACAGGGCAAGGCAATCAAAGTATCGGATCTGCGCGCCGGAGACACGATTTTTGTCACTTACAGCGCGGGTCCTGGCGGCACGATGGTTGCTACTTACGTCCGGAAGGGAATCATGACGGTGGCGGAGCTGCGCAAGCGCTACGTTCCCAGCCTTCCTGCAACGGCCGGACAGACTGGCCCTGGGCACTAAGTAATACGGCTGCGGCGTTTCAGTGGGAATCGCACGCGCCGGCCGGTAACAACTCCATTTCTTCCGCCATCGCCGCTGGCGGCAATATAGCCGCCAAGAGTATTCCTCCAATTCGTCCGCGGCGAACATTTCCGTGTGGCAGAAATATGGACATTTCCACTTTGCGCTGGAAGGCGGAAGTGAATATGTGGAAAAAGAGGATCGCAAAGTTTTTGGCGTTGTTCCTTGTGCCGGCCGGGCTTGTGGCTGGCAAACCGCAAGCGTTTTCCAGCGGATTTGGCGAGACGCTCGAACAAGCAAAACAGACGGGATTCTTCAAGTGGTTCACGCTAGAACAGACAGGGGAATCACCGGAAAAGGGCGGCAAGCAAGTTTCATTCCAGCCAACGGGGGAACGATTTCACGATTTGGCGCGCGTCAATGTGACGGTTGACGGGCAGGGGCGCATCGTGGCGGCCGAACTCGTGCTTCAGCGAATGTTTGTGGAAAGTTCGAGCGAGGGGATTTTCGCGCGGGACATCACGAAGAGTTTCTTGCAAACAGGCGTGAATCCACAGGACCAAGAAAGTATCGCAAGTCTTGTGCGCGAAATTGATCAGATTAAGGGATCAAGTGCACCGGTAATCGTTCATCAGGACGCAGTTCGACCACCATCGCCCGGGCCGCCTTCAAAGGGCTATCGCGTGTACCTGGGGCAGGACGACGCGTTTCAGCTCGCGCTGCCACATGGGCAATCGCTGAGCATGGAAAATAGAGCGGCGGACAAAAAGACGCCCGCGGATCAAAAAGCGGGAGGCAAGGTATTGGCGATCGCATTCCGCGCGCGATCGTGATCGAACGCCGCCGGAATCCATCAACGGCCGAGCGAGTGTATTAGTTCCTCGAGATAGCTTCCCCAGATTGCGGGCAGACTGTGCGTGCCGTGCCCGCGCGTTTGGTCTGTAATGGGCAGCAGGACGAACTTTCCATCTTTTACGCGCTTGATCGACCGCTCGGCGGTGCCCAGTTCCGGAGGATTGACTTGGTCGTCCGCGGAATTGATGAAGAGCACCCTCGCTTTAATTTTCTCGAGACCAGGATCCGGATTGTACGTGCGTGAAGCATTGAAGTAATAAAGCATGTCGTTCGGGTCGGTAGAGGCGATGCCGGATTTGCGGCGCTGATCGAGGAAGGCGTCCGCTTTTTCGAGCGTCGGATAATTTTTCTGATACTGAAGCGGGCTGCTGCCCATCAATAATAGAATGTCCTCGGCTTCCACCATGCCATGGAGAGGCGTCGTGTACTCGCCGTTCTTGTAGTCCGGGTCGGATGTAATCGCATCCATGATCATCTTCCGATTCATCCGGTTTCGGCCCGCAATTTCGACGGTCTGGCAAGCAAGTGGCACGAGCGCATCCATAAAATCCGGATACGTTTCGCCCCACATCCAGGAATGCATGCAGCCCATTGAAGTACCCATGACGATGAAAAGATGATTGACGCCGAGACCGTCGGCGACGACGGCGTGCTCGGCGGCGACCATATCGTCGTAATCGTAGTGCGGGAAATGCGCGTGCAGGCCGTTGCTCGGCTTGCTGGAACAACCGTGGCCGATGTCATCGGGAAGGATGATGAAATAGCGCGCGGCGTCGAGCATTTCACCGGGACCAAAAAGCACTCCGGCGAATGTTGCGGTAGTGAATTGCCTGCCGGTGCCGCCAGTGCCGTGCATGACGAGCACGGCATTGTCTACGCGGCCGCTGGTATCTTTGTGCGGCGAGCCCAGCGTGTAGTAGTGAAGCCTGAGTTGGGGGATTGTTTCGCCGGAGCGGAAATGAAAATCGCGAACGGTAAAATCAGCCTGTTTCAGCGACGCGGCCCACGGAGCATTCTGTGAATTTGGCGGCAGCCTAACAGGACCCTCGCACGCTTGGGCGCCTGTACGGGCCTGCGGTTGCGCGGTTCGTTCCTGCGCGGTTTGGCCGAATGCGGGCGCCGCGCCCACGGCCACCAAGCCGATAACCACGAGAAATGCAATGCGCGATACGAGATACTGACTCATTCGATGCCTCCGTCCATTTCGTAAATATCTGATGCCCGCCGAAATTACCAGATCCGGCAGGGCTGTTGCCGCACCATCGGGTCGCCGTTCTTGCAATCAAACGCCTGCGCAAATGGCTGAAGGTTTGACGGCGCGGCGATCGCGCGGAATTTTCCGAGCGGATGCGGATTGGTATTTACCTGTAAGCGATCGAATTGCGGCGTATCATTCGTGCCCCACACGCGTCCCCAGGAAATAAAGAAGCGCTGCTCTGGCGTGAAGCCGTCAATCGCGGGATGCGGTTTTTTCGCGATGGCTTTTTCGAGCGCGTTGTAAGCGATCGTCAACCCACCGAGGTCGGCGATGCTTTCACCGAGGATGAGCTTGCCATTTTCGTGCAAGTCGCCTTCGACGACGTAGCCATCGAATTGCTTCGAGACGCATTCGGCGCGTTCCTCGAAATTCTTGGCATCTTCGGCAGTCCACCAGTCACGCAGGTTTCCCTGGCCGTCAAACTTGCGTCCCTCGTCGTCGAAGCCGTGCGTCATCTCGTGGCCGATCACGGCGCCCATGCCGCCGTAATTCAAAGCGTCATCGGCTTTCGCATCGAAAAAAGGCGCCTGAAGAATGCCGGCTGGAAAAGTGATGTCATTGCGCGAAGGATTATACGAAGCATTGACGGTTGGCGGAGTCATGCCCCACTCCGCGCGGTCGACGGGCTTGCCGATGCGGTCCAGCGAGCGGTGAAAAGTAAATTCAGAGTTATGCATCATATTCACCACGAAAGGTCCGCGATCCACGTGAAGCGCGGAGTAATCCCGCCACTTATCCGGATAACCGATCTTGATGGTCATCGAGTCAAGCTTGATGAGGGCTTGCTTGCGCGTTTCGGGGCTCATCCACGCAAGCGTCTGCAAATCGTCGTGAAGCGCGGCGATCAGGTTGTGGACCATCTCGAGCGCGCGGGCCTTGGCCTCCGGCGGAAATTCCTTTTCGACATATTTCTGTCCCAGATCATCGCCCAGCGCGCGGTCGGTGGCGGCAACGCAGCGCTTCCAGAGCGGCTGATTTTCCTTGGCGCCCGTCAGTGTGCGGCCGAAGAAATCGAAATTCTCGTCCACGAAAGGCGCGGAAAGATTCGGAGCAGAAGCATGGATAACGTGCCAGCGCATATACGTCTTCCAATCATCCAGCGAAATATCTCCGAGACGTGCATCGAGCTGCTTGAAGAAATCGGGCTGGCCCACATTCACGACGGCGATATTTGGGAAGCCGACGTTGCGGAAATAGGCGCGCCAATCAAAATGAGGAGTAAGGGCGGCGAGATCCGCGACACCCATGCGGTGATATTGCGTTTCCGGATTGCGCATATCCACGGGCGCGAGTGAAGCGCCGGCAAGCTTCGTTTCAATTTCCAGGACGGTGCCGGCCTCGGCGGCCGCGCGGTCAGCGGAGTCACCCGCGAGGGTGAAGGTTTTTTCAACGTTTTTCCGGTAAGCGTCGCGCAGTTGCTGGGAGCGATCGTCTGTTTTCGTGTAGTAGTCACGGTTGGGCAGGCTCAGCCCGCCCTGTGACGCGGAGCCGGTTTGCTCCGAACTGTTCTTGAAGTCCGACGTGGAGCCGAAGCGGAACATCACACTGATACCTTCGGCGTGCAGGTGCGCGACTTCCGTTTGGAGCGATTTGGAATCGGAAACGGCCGCGATGCGCGTAAACTCCGGTTCCAGCGGATGGAGACCAGCGCTATCGCTTTGGGCGGAGTTCATGCAACTGGAATAAAAATCACCAATCTTCTGCTCGACTGAACCTGGCTTGGCTGATGTTTGTGCCGCGGTCTCTTCGAGAATCCGGTGCAGGACTTCCTGGTTCTTTTCCTGCAACTCGGTAAAGTGGCCGTAGCTTGCGTAGGCGGCGGGAATCGGGTGGGTCGCCAGCCAGCCGCCATTCACGAACCGATAAAAATCATCACAAGGCTTACAAGTACGATCCAAATCGGCGAGGTTCAGGCCGTGGCCTTCAGCTGCCGAGCCTTGACGCGCGTGTCCGGCGGGTACCGCGATCATCAGCGGCATTGCAATTCCCACGGCGGAGAGCACAACAATCCAAAAAGTACGTTTCATATTGATGTCCCCCTAAGATTCACAATTCATTCCCGAACGTCATTTGAATAAGCCAAATAGAAAAACTGTGAAATTCGCACCGCTCACCAAATCTGGCAGCGCTGATCTTCCGGCCGCGTCATTGGATCGCCGGCCTTGCAATCAAAGGCCGCGGCGAATTCCGGCAGGTTCTCAATCGGCGCCACGGCGCGAAAGCGCGACAACGGGTGCGGGTCGGTAGTGGTCAGCATCCGTTCGAATTCGGGGCGTGCGTTTTCTCCCCAGTTGCGCGCATAGGCAATAAAGAATCGCTGCTCCGGTGTAAAGCCATCCACCAGCGTATCCGGCTTGCCGGTGTGGGTCTTTTCAAAGGCGGCATGGGCGATAACAAGGCCGCCCAGGTCGGCGATGCTTTCACCGAGCACGAGCTTACCATTTTCGTGCAGATCGCCCGCTACGACAAACGCATCAAACTGTTTCTCGACGCAATCGGCGCGTTCCTTGAAGTTCGCGGCATCCTCTGGCGTCCACCAGTCACGAAGATTGCCCTTCGCGTCGAACTGCCTGCCCTCATCGTCGAAACCGTGGGTCATTTCATGGCCGATCACAGCGCCCATCCCGCCGTAATTCAGAGCGTCGTCGGCCTCGGCGTCAAAGTACGGGAACTGCAGGATTCCCGCCGGAAAGACGATCTCATTCAGTTGAGGATTGTAATAGGCGTTGACGGTCGGCGGAGTCATTTCCCATTCGCCGCGGTCCACGGGCTTGCCGATCTTGTTGAGATCGAAGCGAAAATCAAATTCCTGGCTCCTGAAATTATTCAAAACGTAAGGGCCGCGATTCACGGTCAGAGCGGAATAATCCCGCCACTTATCCGGGTAGCCGATTTTGAGCGTAATGGCGTTGAGCTTGGTCAGCGCCTGGAGGCGCGTGGCCGGGCTCATCCAGGGCAGAGTTTGCAGATCGGCGCGCAACGCGTCAATCAGGTTGTGCACCATTTCGAGCGCACGCTCTTTGGCGGCGGGAGGGAAAGCCTTCTCGACATATTTTTGTCCGAGCGCTTCGCCCAGATCGCGGTCGGTAGCGGAAACACAGCGCTTCCATCGGGGAAGCTGCTCCGTGGTTCCCGCCAGCGTGTGGCCGAAGAAACTAAAGTTCTCATCCACGACGGGAGCGGAAAGATAGGGCGCCGCCGAATGGATCAGGTGCCAGCGCAAGTAAATCTTCCAGTCGTCAAGGGAAACGGCGATGAGCTGGGCGTCGAGCTGCTTGAAGAATTCCGGCTGCCCCGCGTTCACGACGCGAATTCCCGGGAAGCCGATGTTCCGAAAATACGCAGGCCAATCGAAATGCGGCGTCATGGCGGCGAGCTGTTCGATGCTCATGCGGTGGTAAATAGCTTCCGGGTCGCGCTCCTCGACTCTGGTCATGGACGCACCGGCAAGCTTCGTTTCAATGGCCATGACTGTTGCGGCTTCGGATGTAGCCCGCTCGATCGGGTCGCCCATCAATCCAAACATTTTCGAAACGTGCGCGAGGTAGGCGTCGCGCAACTTGACGGAAGCATCGTCGGTTTTGGTGTAATAGTCGCGGTCAGGCAGACCGAGGCCGCCTTGCTGCGCACCACCGGTCTGCTCGGAGCTATCTCGAAAGTCTTGTTCCGAGCCGAATTCAAACATGGCGCCGACGCCCAAACTTTGCAGGTGAGCCACTTCGGCTTCCAATGACGCAAGGTCGGAGACCTTGGCGACTCGAGCGAGTTCATCGTCAAGAGGATGAATTCCCGCGGCGTCAATTTTCGCGGTATCCATGCAGCTCGAATAGAAGTCGCCTATCTTCTGTTCAATCGAGCCGAGCGTAGCGGACTTATTCGCGGCGGCTTCATCCAAAATCGAATGCAGAACATCGCGATTATGCTCGGCAAGCTCATTGAAGCGGCCCCAGCTTGGGTATGCGGGGGGAATGGGGTTGCGGGCAAGCCAGCCGCCGTTCACAAATTTGTAGAAATCATCGCAGGGCTTACAAGTGCGGTCGAAGTCGGCCATGTCGAGGCCGTGGATTTCTGGCTTGACGGCTTGCGCCGCGGGCTTCCGCACTGGCTGCTGGGCGGGCGGTTTGGTGGTTTGTGAAGTTTGCCGGGCAGGCGTGGACGCGACGAGCGTGAGCAGAATTGCCAGCGTTACGGCGACACCGTAGGCGAAGAACCGTTTGACCAAGTGACGCTCCTTTTTTGTTACGCGTCCAGGTTTGGATGGCGCAGGTGGAACGTCGTGGCATCCTGGTAGGCGCGGGCGAAGGCCAGAAGTTTCGCGTCGCCATAAAGATTGCCGAGGAACGTCAGGCTAACCGGCGTGTTGGGTCCGCCGTTGCCGTTGGTGCTGTTTGTGTTCGCATTTCCAGGCGCGTCATCGCCACGAATGCCGTTGGGCAGAATCACGGATGGGTGGCCGGTGAGATTGGTAACGGTGAGCTGCGTGCCGTTTGTGGGAGCCACGATCACGTCGAAATTCTTGAAGATTTCCGCCATGGCTTCAATCGCCAGCATCCGCGCGCGATTGGCCTGAACGTATTCCACAGCGGGTATGAAGCGCGAGGCGCGAAAAAGGTTGGGCCAGTCACTCGGACCCTGCTCGGTGAGGAGTTTGTCGCGGCCCGAGCGCGTCAACTCGTCAAATGCGGCGGCGGCTTCCGCTTCAAGGATTTGGCGCATCGCTCCGTACGGGAAGTCAGGAAGCTCGACCGGCGTCATCTTCACGCCCATTGATTTCAACTTGTCCAAAGCCGCCACTTCGAATTTGTGGTCGTACGCGCGCGAGGCGTAACCGGCCTGGCGGCGTTGCTGCTGCGTATCCCATCGTGTCTTTTCTTCGGGTGTCATTTCCGCAACCGGCTTCGGCGGAGTCATTTCGGCGAGTGGCGCCAGATCAAAATCTTTTTGAAGGACACCGACCCTGAGCGCGCGCCAGTTGAGCTGAGCATCCCAATTGAACGCCGCGGGTTGCACGCAGCGATCTTTGCCATCCTGGCCATGGATGGTGGACATGACAATCGCGCAATCTTCCACGGCGCGGCAGATGGGGCCGATCTTATCCATGCTCCAGGAAAGCGCCATCGCGCCGGTGCGCGGCACAAAGCCAAAGGTAGGCCGCAGGCCCGTGACTCCGCAACGCGTGGAAGGAGAGGAAATCGAGCCGAGCGTTTCCGTGCCGATGCTGAACCCCACACAGCCCGCCGATGTAGCCGAAGCCGGGCCGGCTGAAGAGCCGCTCGAACCTTGTGCGGGATTCCATGGATTGCGCGTGATGCCGCCGAACCAGTGATCGCCCTGCGCCAGCGCGCCGAGAGTGAGCTTCGCCACCAGCACCGCGCCAGCTTTATCGAGCCGCTGCACGACTTCCGCGTCTTCGTCAATCATCTGCGTTTCAAATCCGCCTGCGCCCCAGGTGGTGGGGTAACCCTTCACGGCAAGCAGATCCTTGCCGCCCCAGGGAATGCCATGAAGCGGACCGCGGTACTTACCGGCTGCGATGGCTTTATCGGCTTCGGCCGCCTGCGCCTTGGCGCGATCCTCCGTGAGTGTGATTATAAAATGCAGCTTGGGGTCGTAACGCTTCAGGCGTTCGAGATACATTTCAGTGAGGGCGGTGGAGGAAACCTTCTTTGTGTGAATGAGCTCCGCCAGTTGCCGCACGGTCATGAAAGCCGCATCTTCAATGTTCTTGGGCGCCTTCGTCAGGACAGCCGCGGATATCCTCATAGGCGCTGTTGCCGTTGAAACTTTTGCGCCCATCGGCAGCGGGTCAAACACCAGAGCCGGCTGAACGCTGTTCGGCATGTGCAACTTGTAGATAGCCTCATATCCCTGAGCGGCACTGTTCAGGCCGGCGACCATCGCGTTCTTGTATTCGTCGGGAATCGTGACGTCGGCGATTTTTGCGGCGGTGTCAATCATCTCCTTGGTGATCGCGGAACTGCCTTGCGCGAGAGTCAGGAGCACGCCTGGCAGGAGGGTTCCTGAGAGCCCGACGCCAGAACACACAGCAATAAAATGTCGCCGATTCCACACCGCAGCACCTCCGGTTATTTTTAAGCCATTGATTTCAGAGAGGGAGAGTGTAATACAGGCGGGGCTGTTTTTGCTTGTGGCAAGTTTGCGGGCGGCAAAACTCTCCAGAGAGACCTTCAGGGGTTAAAACCCCTAATGAGAACGCTGGTTACGTCGCGGCTGAAGCCGCGACCTACAAAGCGCGCACGATTTTTCGCTGGAGTGCTAAGGATGGGTCATGTTTTCTGGGCGGATGATTGCATCAAATTCTTCGCCTGTAAGATAAGCGAGCTTTACGCATGCTTCGCGGAGGCTGATACCTTCTTCCAGCGCTGTGTGCGCGACCTTCGCGGCTTTGTCATAGCCGATTTTTGGATTCAGCGCGGTCACAAGCATCAGCGAATTCTTCACGTAAAACGCGATTTTGGCGCGGTCGAGTTCTATACCGTTGACCATGTAATCGACAAAGCCGTGGCAGGCGTCGTGGATGAGCGTGACTGAATGCAGGAAGTTGTAAATCAGCACGGGCTTGAAAACGTTCAGCTCAAAGTTCCCCTGTGAGTCCGCGAAGGCCACGGCCGCATTATTACCGTGAACTTGGACGGCGACCATGGTCATGGCTTCGCACTGCGTGGGATTGACCTTGCCGGGCATGATGCTTGAGCCGGGCTCATTTTCGGGAAGGCGCAACTCGCCCAGGCCGCAGCGCGGGCCGGAGGCCAGCCAACGAATGTCATTCGATATTTTCATCAGCGAACATGCCAGCGTGTGAATGGCGCCGTGGGCGTATACGAACTCATCATGCGCGGAAAGCGCGGCGAATTTGTCGCCGTGCGACCGGAACGGCAGTCCCGTCAATTCCGCGATTTTCTTGGAGGCGCGCGCGGCAAATTCCGGGTGCGTGTTCAGGCCCGTGCCGACGGCTGAGCCGCCAATGGCAAGATCGTAGAGGCCGTCGAGCGATTGGCGCAGCCGTGTAACGTCCCGCGCGAGCAGACTGGCCCACGCGCCCATCTCCTGCCCGACGGTGAGCGGAACCGCGTCCTGCAGGTGCGTGCGGCCGATTTTGACAACGTCCGCAAACTCTTTCGCTTTTGCGGAAATGGCGTCGCGGACGTGCTCGATTGCTGGAATCAGATCGCTATGTACGCGCGAGGCGGCGGCGATGTGCATGGCGGTGGGAAAAGTGTCATTCGATGACTGCGACATGTTGACGTCATCATTGGGATGAATGGGTTTCTTCGAGCCCATTTCGCCGCCGGCCATCTCAATGGCGCGGTTGGAGATGACCTCATTGACGTTCATGTTCGTCTGCGTGCCGCTGCCCGTTTGCCAGATACGCAGGGGGAAATGAGCATCTAGTTTTCCAGAGATCACTTCGTCCGCCGCCGCGCAAATCAATTTCGCTTTTTCCGCGGCAAGTTTGCCGAGTTCCTGATTCACCAGGGCCGCGGCTTTTTTCAGGATGCCGAACGCGCGGATCAGTTCCGGCGGCATCGTGTCCCGGCCAATGTTGAAATGGAGCAGCGAGCGCTCCGTCTGGGCGCCCCAGTAAACGTTGGTGGCCACGGCGATACTGCCCATGCTGTCGGTTTCAGTGCGGGTCGGGTGCGAAGGCTTAGGTGCGGACATGTACTTCCTCCACGGACATTATAAGGGGAGTTGTGCGCGGTGCAGCGTTGCGAAGAGGAAAAACCTTGGTCAAGCAAAAACTTCGTCCAGGCAGGCACGCCTATGCCGCCCGGACACGCAGGCTTTCAGCGCCCCTGCGGCGAAACGATGGGTTCCGGCACGGCTCTTTCAGGCGAATAGAGAATTACGCTGCGGCTGCGCACGCCCGCGGACACGCTGCGCAGCAGAAAGACATATGGCCGGGGGCCGGATTCGTGAGAGAAGGAGTCAATGCGGTAATACTGATCCTTATAAAGTAACAGGCGGCCCACGTCCCAACCGCGCTGCAAGCGGCACGATTCAATCTTTAAAAACCATCCGGCCCGGGAAATATTGTTCGTTACCTGGTCGGGCACCAGCGGAGGTTCCGTCTTCCAGATTTTCCGCTGGCCGAAAAGATATGCCCAGTCGAGAAGAACCAGGGGCAGCGTTCCATTTGTTTCGCCGGTGATGCCCGCCGCGATCGCGCGGCCTGCGCCTTCAAAAAACATGTAGAACCCGATCCAGGTCACCGGATGCACCGCCGCAATCGTCAGGGAAAACATCTGAAATGCCCCCGGCGAAGCAAATGCCCCTGGACCCGTGCGCAGAAGCTCACCGAGGGCCTGGTTAAGAGAATTGCTTACGAAGGCAATGGCAAGCAGAAGGACAAATGGCCCCGCGGCAAATTGCATTATTCCCGAGAGAATTGTCGCGCCGCGCCAGTTGATTTCGCGGTTTCCGAACCACATGGCGCGCCATCGCGCCGGAAGGAAGGCGAGGAAGGGGCCGAAGACGTAGCTCCAGATGAAGGCATTGGTCTCGGCAAGGAATGCGGCGCTCATGCTGTCTCCAGAATAGCGCAGGACCGGGGTGCCGGAGGAACATCGCATTCACTCTGTAGCGGAAGCCTTACGGGAACATAGTTTGGCGGCGTGGCCTCCTGCTGGAATTTTCAGCAAAAATGGTGTTCGAACAGAATAAGTGAAATGTTTTCAGCAATGTGCGCGAAATTGTTTCACGTGAAACAATTTCACGCGTGATGGCCGTGCGAGCCAAAGCGAACGCGGAAACAGATAAGAAAGGCTAAATTCCACCCCAAATGTCGCCAAGAGTGAATCCTTCAGGGAAAGGATCGTCCGCATCCAGGACGTATTGGGCGAAACCTGTGATCCACGCGCGGCCGCTGATGGTTGGCACTACGGCGCGGTAGGGGCCGACTTGTGTCTCGCGGATCAGGCGTCCGGTGAATGTGGTGCCCAGAATGCCTTCGTGGACGAAATCTTCGTTGAGTGCGAGCTTGCCCTTCGCGTGGAGCGTGGCCATCTTTGCTGACGTGCCGGTGCCGCAGGGCGAACGGTCAATCGCGCCGGTCCAGGATGACGGGCGCGCCCAATCGAGCTTGCCCGTGCTGACGACGACGGCGTTCTTGGCGTGCGCGCCGGGACGCGTTGGCGCGCCGGAAAGTTGCGCAATGGTGACGCCTGCGATGCCGGGATTTTCCGGATGCACTACGGGCAGTTGCTCGCGCGTGGCGGCCTTCACCATTTCACCGATGCGCGCGATGTCCCGGCCTTCGTCGGGAGTGAGGCGCAGGCCGAACGCGGCCGCGTCGGCAATGACGTAAAACATTCCGCCGTAAGCGACGTCCACGCGCACGGTGCCGAGCTGAGGCACTTCGACGGACTTGTCCAGATGCACGGCGAATGAGGGCACATTTTCAAATGTTACGCGGACGACCTGCGAGTCGCGCACCTCGGCTTCCACGTGGACGAGGCCTGCGGGCGTATCCAGCACCAACTTTGTGATGGGCTCGTGGGCTGGCACGATGCCGGTTCCGAGGAGCGCCGTTACCACGCAGATCGTGTTCGTGCCGGACATGGGCGGATATTCGACCTGCTCCATGATGATCATTCCGGCGTCGGCTTCCGGGTGCGTGGGCGGCAGGATCAAGTTGCAATTTGCCGCCGGGTAGCCGCGCGGCTCGCGCAGCATGCGTTTGCGCAGGCCGTCGGCTTTTGTTTCGAGATACACTTTTTTGTCGAACATCGTTTTGCCGGGCACGTCCAGCACGCCGCCAATGATTACGCGGCCCGGCTCGCCGCATGCGTGCAGGTCTACTGCTGTTATCATGTTCGAGATTCGCATCAGTCTTTGTTACCTCGGTTTAGCGCCTCGGGGCCTCACGTTTTCGCGCAGGCCATCTTAATTCCAATTTGCTCCGGGCGCGATATACTCATCGCGGCCGGAGGAGGACTTCATGTCACGCTGGACACGCCGGAAATTTCTGAAGACAAGTTTGGCTGCGTCGGCAGGAGCGGTTGCGGCGAAGGGCGGGCTGGCCACGCGTGTAGCCGGGAGTGATGCGTTTGGTGAAGCCGCAAACGGCTTCTTGTCTGGCAGCCCCGTTTTTCAGTTATCAGGTCTTGAGACACTTACTATTCGAGAACGATTACTCCTCGATTTTGATTGGCGCTTCCATTTTGGAAACGCCGATGACCCCGCAAAGGATTTTGGATTTGGCGCGCAGAACCGTGAGGCCACGTTCGCCAAATCAGGCGCGTTTCCTCCAGTCACTCGGGCCAATTTTGATGATAACGCGTGGCAAAGCGTTGACCTGCCTCACGATTGGGCCGTCGAACTTCCGTTTGAGAAGGGCAATCCCGTTCTTGATCGAGACGGAAAACCGGTCATTCCCGCGCGCTACGATCTTCCCGACCACGGCGCAAAACCTATCGGCCGCAATTATCCTGAAACAAGTATTGGCTGGTATCGCCGCGTGTTTGATATTCCTTCGACAGATCAGGGGAAACGCATCGCATTGGAATTTGACGGCGTTTTTCGCCACGCAATGGTGATGTTGAATGGGCATTACATCGGTGAAGAATTCAGTGGCTACGCTCCATTTCGGTTTGATGTCACGGATTTTGTGAATTACGGCGAAAAGAACGTACTGACGCTGCGCGTGGACGCCACGCTGGCCGAAGGATGGTTTTACGAGGGCGCGGGAATTTATCGGCACGTCTGGCTAACGAAAACGAATCCAGTTCATATCGCGCTGGATGGGGTCTATGTGAGGTCAGAAATGCGCGGCGAATCGGCGACCGTATTCATTCGGACGGAAGTCCAAAACGAGAGCGACACACCAAGAACGTGCGATGTGAGTTCGCAAGTGCATTTGGGCGAAGGCGTGATACCGAAGGAAGATACTCTTAAAGGAGTTACAACCGTCTCCAAAAAGACGGCACTTATTCCTGCCTGGGGGATCTACTCGTTCGAGTCGCAAGTTTCACTGAACCGCCCCCAACTCTGGTCTGTCGAAGAACCTCATCTCTACAGTGCGATGATTGCAGTGGAAAGCGACAATTTGATGCTTGATTTTAATGTAACCACCTTCGGCATTCGCAGCGTGCGCTTCGATGCGGACAAAGGATTCTTCCTGAATGAAAAGCCGGTCAAAATCAAGGGCACTTGCAATCATCAGGATCACGCGGGCGTTGGTTCCGCGCTGCCAGATCGTTTGCAGTCGTACCGCATCGAGCGGTTGAAGAGCATGGGCTCGAACGGTTTGCGAACATCGCACAATCCGCCGACGCCGGAGTTGCTGGATGCCTGCGACAAGCTGGGCATGATGGTGATGTGCGAGACGCGCATGATGTCGTCAAGTCCCGAGGGGTTGAGCCAGCTTTCGCGGATGATACGCAAATACCGGAATCACCCGAGCATCATCATCTGGTCGCTGGGGAATGAAGAGCGCGAGCAAGGCACGGCGCGCGGCGCCAGGATTGTTACCAGCATGAAAAGATTGGCGAAGGAATTGGACCCGAGCCGCTCAGTAACGATTGCCATGAATGGAAGCTGGGGCCAGGGAGCCTCCGCAGTTTTGGATGTACAGGGCTGCAACTATTCCGACGGGAAAATAGACGACTTCCACAAACAATTTCCGAAGCAACCGATGATCGGCACGGAAACGGCAAGCACGGTTTCCACACGGGGAATTTATGCGAATGATCCCGAGCGCGGATATGTGAGCGCGTACGACCTGAACGCCCCTCCGTGGGCCGTGACAGCAGAGAAATGGTGGACGGATTATGACTCGCGTCCATTTCTTGCCGGCGGATTTGCGTGGACGGGCTTCGACTATCGCGGCGAGCCTACGCCGTACAACTGGCCGTGCATCAGCTCGCACTTCGGAATTATGGATACCTGCGGCTTTCCGAAGGACAACTATTTTTATTATCAGGCGTGGTGGGGTGAAAAGCCCGTGCTGCATCTTTTTCCGCACTGGAATTGGGCCGGCAAAGAGGGGCAGGAAATCAGTGTGTGGTGCCACAGCAATCTGGATAGCGTGGAACTATTTTTGAATGGCGCGAGTTTGGGATCGAAATCAGTCACGCGCAACTCTCACGTGGAATGGAAAGTGAAATACGCGCCGGGGGTGATTGAGGCGCGCGGAACAAAAGACGGCAAAGTCGTGCTCACAGAAAAGCGCGAAACGACGGGCGCTCCGGCAAAACTTGTGCTCAGCGCGGACCGCGCGAAAATTTCAGCCGATGGCGAAGACCTTTCCGTGATTACGGTGGAAGTGCAGGACGCGAAGGGCCGCATGATGCCCATTGCGTCGAATCTCGTGACGTTCGCGATTACCGGCGGTGGCAGACTCATTGGCGTGGGCAACGGCGATCCAAGTTGCCACGAATCAGACAAGGGCAGCGAACGCAGCGCGTTCAATGGATTGTGCATGGCGTTTGTGCAGGCGCTGCAGCAGGCCGGAGAGATCACCGTTGCGGCAACGTCACCCGGCCTGGAGAGCAGCTCGCTTGCAATTCAATGTGAAGCGGCCACGCCGCGGCCGGCTGTGGCTTGAGGCGCGCGCGTGCCTGATCCATCTGCCGAATATTCCAAGCGGCTGGAAGCTCGCCTGAAAATCGCGGCGGAAAAAGAGCGCGCCCACCTCCAAATTGGATATTGGAAATTGGCGGTCATCGTCGCGGGCCTCGCGACTCTCTGGCTGGCCGCGGAACATTATTTATCGCCTTACTGGCTGATTCTTCCCGCCGGGCTCTACGCAATCCTCACAACTTTTCATGAGCTGATTATTCGCGCTCGAACTCACGCGGAAACCGCCGCGGCATTTTATCGCCGCGGAATCGCGCGCATGGAAGACCGCTGGGCCGGCACGGGTGAGCAGGGCGAACGCTTCCGCGATCCGAAACACATTTACGCGGACGACCTGGACCTTTTCGGGCGTGGAAGCCTTTTTGAGTTGCTCTCCACCGCGCGATTGCCCATGGGTGAAATCAGGCTTGCCCAGTGGCTGTGTTCCCCGTCTCCGAAAGACAAAGTGATCGAACGCCAGGGCATGGTCGGCGGCCTGCGCGAGAAACTGGACCTGCGCGAGGATTTGGCCGTCACAGGTGAAGACTTGCGCGTGCAGTTGAATCCGGAATCTCTGATTGGTTGGTCCGAAGGTGCGCCGGTTCTTCCTTCTGGCCTGTGGCGAATCGCATCTCTGGTGCTGGCGATTTGCGCGACAGGCACGCTCGTGTATGGCCTTGCTACTTCGCGGTACCTACCGATCTTAATCATCTTGTTGATTGAAGCGTTCGTGCGGCGCCTGTTGCATCCGAAGGCCGACATTACGGTTGACGGCCTGTCTACCAACGCGGAGGGGCTGATTCTTTTCTCGAAAATTCTGAAGAAGCTGGAAGACGAGCCATTTTCCTCGCCGCGATTGCAAGAATTCGCCGCAGAGCTTCATCGGAGCGGTGAGCGCGCATCGCAGGCGATCCTGAAGCTGGCTCACATCGTCAGTTGGGTTGATGGCCGTCACAGTTTGCTCGGTCACATCGTCGAACTGCCGCTGCTCTATACAGTGCAGCTTGGCTACGCCGCGCAGTCTTGGCGCAGCCGTTGGGGCGGCCGCATGCGCGCCTGGGTTGACCTTACCGGCGAAATGGAAGCGCTACTTTCGCTGGCAACTTATTCGTCCGAGCATCCGAACGACCCGTTCCCGGAATTTGTGCAGCCGGAAAATTCGAGCGCCTTTTTCGATGGCCAAGAGTTGGGCCATCCGCTGATCCCCTCCGCGAAGTGCGTGCGCAATTCCGTTCGACTGGATGGGAGCATCCGTGCGCTCCTCATCAGCGGGTCAAACATGTCCGGAAAAAGCACATTGTTGCGCACGATTGGAATTAATACGGTACTGGCGATGGCAGGCGCGCCGGTCAGGGCGAAATCACTTCAACTTACGCCGCTCGCCATCGGAACGCGCATCCGAAGCGTGGATTCATTGCAAGAAGGCCGCTCGAGTTTCTACACGGAAATCCTGCAGATACGAAAAGTCTTCGAGTTGGTTAAGGAAGGCACTCCACTGCTGTTTCTATTCGATGAACTGCTTGAAGGAACCAATTCAAACGACCGCCGGATTGGAGCGGAAGGTTTACTCCGCGCACTGTTGGGCCACGGCGGCATCGGCATCGTGACAACGCATGATCTGGCCCTGACGGAAATAACAAAATCACTGGGTGATTTCATCCACAACAAACACTTTCAGGATCACGTCGAGGACGGCAAAATGCGTTTCGATTACAAGTTGCAGGAAGGCGTGGTGGCAAAAAGTAATGCCATAGCGCTGATGCGCATGATTGGCCTGGATGTGTGACGCGCCCTGACGAAAAATCTATTTATTTCGATATAGATCAGGGCACTCATGCTTCAAATGATCTACCTTCGGCAAATCGTTGACCACGATATAAGGATCGTCCGGGTTCTTGACGGCATAATCCTGGTGATACTCCTCGGCGGGATAAAAAGCGTTGAGCGGCACGACTTGCGTCACGATCGGGCGGCGAAAAACTTTCGCCTGATTAATCTGATCGATGTACGCGTGCGTGATTTTCTGCTGGTTCTCATTCGCGTAAAAAACTATGGAACGATATTGAGTTCCCTCGTCAGGGCCCTGACGATTCAACTCCGTGGGATCGTGCGCGACGGAGAAAAATACTTTCAGAAGCTGGCCCACGGAAATCTGCGATGGATCGTAAATAACTTGCACGGATTCGGCGTGCCCGGACCTGCCTTCGCTGACGGTTTCATAATTCGCCGTGCTGGCGGCCCCGCCTGAATACCCCGCGGTTGCTTTCGTGACGCCTTTGACGTGCTCGAACACCGCCTGTATGCCCCAGAAACACCCTCCAGAGAGAACGATAGTTTGTTGGCTCTTCGCGGAAGCAAGGGGATCATCCAGAGTAGGATTCGGAACTTTGACGGCCGCACTTGCCGAATTTCTGAGCAGGAACGAGCCCATAGCGACCAAAATCACCAAAACGAGCAAGCCAATAAAGAGCTGGCGAACCATGGGCGTTTCCTTTCTTGAGTGATTCTCTTCCAAAGTGCGCGGAATCATTTTAGGTTGCCTTTACGAATCGCAGAGCGAGTGAATTCATGCAGTAACGCAGACCGGTCGGCTCGGGACCATCGTCAAAAACATGTCCCAGGTGCGCATCACAACGGCGGCACGAAACGGCTGTGCGCGCCATTCCAAGACTGTTGTCCGTGATTTCCACGACGTTTTCTTTCCCAATCGGCGCCCAAAAGCTGGGCCAGCCAGTGCCGGAATCGAATTTCACTTCCGAACTAAACAAAGCTGTGTCACAGCAGATGCAGCGGAACAATCCGGCATCGTGCAGGTTCCAGTATTCACCGGAATAGGGAATCTCCGTACCGGCTCTGCGCGTGATTTCATAGGCGCCGGCGCTCAATTGCTTGCGCCATTCCGCATCGGTCTTCACAATCTTAGCGACGGATTCTGTGTGCCGCTGTTTTCCGGCACCGGAAAAGTCCACGATCGTAACCATTTCTGGAGGGCCCGCCAGCAACGGTTCAGCTTGCACAGGCTGGCGCCATGCGTAACGCCAAACCAACAGGCCGCCAATCGCTGCGGCGGACATCGTGAAAAACATTCTGCGGCCAAAAAGGCGGGGTGAATCTTCGTTTGCCAGATCCGGTTTCAGCATGAAAGGTTCCATGGTAAGAGAAAGATGCCTCTATAAACTATACGCGTGCGGCCCTTAAATGGATTGCAATATTTTTCGGGCTCGCCGGTCAATAAGGCTTGCACGAATTAGATTCCATTGAAGCAGGAAAGTTGCAAGAGTTGCCCCAAGCGGGCATCAGCACCTTAAAAGCGCGGGCGGTTCACGCCGGATCTTTTGGACGCGTAGCTTTCACAGCGGACAGAATTCCGATGCCGAGCATCACAATCGCGCCCACCGTGATCCAACGTGGTGGTATATGCATCAAGTGAGCGCCATAAATCAGTCCGGCCAGCATAATGACGTATCCAGCTGCGTAAAGCGCAAATGACATGATGTTTCCTTTCGGTCTCAGCGGCCGGGCCGGTCTTCCGCCAGACGATGTGAATGAGCAATTCTAGCTCAAGAGTGAACTGTATTACATGCTCAAGAACTTCGCGGAGCGGTCTACGCCCTTCGTGGCGGGCGCACCAGCAATGGAAGCAGCGCGGACAAACCTATGCCAATCGCGATGTAGTGCAGCGCGCCGCGATACGTGCCGCTCGTCTCACGCATCTTCGCAATCAGCAGCGGGCCGAACGCGCTGGCGAATCCCCACGCTGTCAGCATGAGCCCGTAGATGGGGCCGACGTTCTTCGCCCCGAAATAATCCGCCGCGAATGCGGGCATTGTGCCGAAGCCGCCTCCATAACACATTAAGATGATGAAGGAAACGACGGTGAGCGACGTAGCGGATGTCAGGTTGGGCAGAACCCAGAAGAGCGCCAACTGGATGAGGAACATCACAAAGAAGGTCACTTTTCTAGTAATCACATCGGAGACGGATGCCCAGAACACCCGGCCAACCGCGTTTCCGATGGCGACCACTCCTACCATTCCCGCCGCGATAAGGGCGGTTACTCCCGTTAATTTTCCCAGCTCTTGAAAAATCGGCGACTCTTGTGAAATCAGCGAAATCCCCGCCGACACGTTCAGAAATAAAAGCAGCCAGAGCGCCCAATACTGCCAAGTGGCTACGGCCTCGCCTAGCTTGTAGTCGCGCGCTCCCTGGCGGGAGATCTGTGACGGTGTTGGGGTCCAGCCTTCCGGCTTCCAGCCGTCGGGCGGATTTTGCATGAAGGCTCCGCCCGCCAGAGTCACAATCAGATATCCGATGCCAAGATAAGCAAATGTCTGAAGGACTCCCACACTTTGAATCAGCCGCGCGGCAACAGGCGCCGTCACGAGCGCGCCTGCGCCGAATCCGCCCACGGCGATTCCTGTGATGAGCCCGCGGCGATCGGGAAACCATTTCAACAGCACAGCCACCGGGACGATGTAGCCGAAGCCCAGACCAATGCCGCCGATCACTCCATAGCTCAAATAGAGCCACCAGAGTTTGTTGTCTGAAAAGCTTGCCAGGAATACGCCCAATCCATACAAGAAGCCGCCCGTCAAAGCGACGATTCGCGGGCCCTTGCGATTGAGCCACAGGCCTCCAAAAAACGCCGCAAAGCCAAGTACAAAAATGCAGATCGTGAAAGTCAGCGTAACTTGAGGACTCGTCCAGCCGAATTTTTTTGTGAGCGGAATGCGGAATACGCTCCATGCATAAACGGCGCCCAGCGCAATCTGCATGAACACACCGGCAAGTGCGATTCCCCAGCGATTTGCCACACGCATAGTTCCTCCAAGCGAATCTTGCGAACGTCAAAAGCTCTTGCTGACAGTGGATACCTGCTACAAATGGCCGGAATGCTTATTTTGGATTGCGTCGTTCTCCAGCAGCCAGATTTCTTCCCCAGCCCTCGAGCAAACTATTCACCAAGGTAAGGCCGCGACGGCTATCCTTGCGCCGGAACTGCTTGAACAGCGCCCACAGTCCCGGCGGATTTGGCGCTTCCGCCTTTGCGCATTGCAGAGCCTCGGGGACCGCTTCAGCAATATTTTTCAGCACATCCGGATCAATTGTTCCAAGCGCCTTCGCCAGGATCACCAGATTTCGCATTCCGCGGATCGCTTCTGGTTGCTTCGCCGCGTCCGTAATGATTTCGAGAACCTTACCTTCCGACCCGAGGAGACCTCGCAGCAGCTCCAGTACGTGTTGGTCGTGCAGGCCCTGAAGCACTTCATACGCGGCGAGAATTGCTTCCGCGTGTTCAACCGGCGCGTTTTCCAGCCGGGAAATCAGTTCCTTCCGCGGATCGCGAGGCGGCATTTCGAAAGCAATCGGTTTAGCCATGGGATTTTCCCCCGCTTACTTGCCGGCCTTCTTTCGATTGGATCTGCACCAGGCCGTTTCCCGAGCCCGGAACGTGATAATCCGCCCGCTTCCATTTTCGTTCCACCTCGACGCCTCCCTGCGCAGTCGGATGTCCCCAGCGCGAGTTCGTCTTGGGCAGAGGGTTTTCGCCTTTTTCGCCGAGAACACGCATCTGGACGGAAGTTTCCTTGTACGCCGGAGTATGTGTCACAACGTCGGTAATGCTGCTCGTAAGGAGGTTCACAGGCTGCTCGCTGGAATTCATGGGCATGTAAAGCTCGTGGCCGCGAACGCGATCCGTCACCACCGCGCGCACTCGCACCTGTCCATAACGCGACACAAGCTGCACCCACGCTCCACTCTCAATGCCGCGTTCCGTCGCCAGTTCAGGGGATACTTCTACGAATGTGTCGGGCGTTTTCTGCTGAATTCCCGGAGTGCGGTAAGTCAGCGTTCCTTCGTGAAAATGTTCGAGCAAGCGGCCATTATTCAAGTGCAGATCAAATTCCACGTTGGGCTGCTCAGACCATTCAGCCCAAGCCAGCGGAAAAAGTTTTGCTTTGCCGGTTGGCGTGTTGAATTGTTTTGTATATAGAAGCGGCTGATCCGTTCCATCCTTCGCAACGGGCCAGAACAAGGATTTGTATCCCGCGAGCCGTTCGTACGTCACGCCGGCGAACATCGGCGTGAGGGCCGCGATCTCGCGATAAACGTCGGAAGGATGCGTGTAATCCCAGCCCGCTCCCATGCGGTTTGCAATATCAATGATGATTCGCCAGTCCGGCCGCGTGCCTTTCAGCGGCTCGAGCACTTGATAGAGTCTCTGAATCCGCCGCTCCGTGCTTGTAAACGTTCCTTCCTTTTCCAAACTTGGCCCCGCCGGCAACACCACGTCGGCGAATTGGCACGTCTTGCTGAAAAAAATCTCCTGCACAACGAAGAAATCGAGTTTGCCGAAGGCGGCGTCCACGTAGTTCAAGTTTGAATCCACCAGCGCCATTTCCTCGCCGATCAGGTACATGGACTTGAGCTTGCCTTCGTTAATCGCGTCCACCATCTGATGGTTGTCCAAACCCTTGGTGGACGGCAGCGGAACTTTCCATCCGGCTTCAAATCGCGCACGCACTTCCGGGTCGTCCACCTTTTGGTAGCCGCTCACCATGTTCGGCATGGACCCGTGATCGCTCGCGCCTTGCACATTGTTGTGGCCGCGCAATGGATAAGCACCCGTTCCCGGCCGCATGTAATTTCCGGAAACAAGCAAAAGGTTTGAGATGGCCGTGGACGTGTCCGAACCCATGCTGTGCTGCGTAACACCCATGGCCCACAGGATGCACATGCTGCCGGCTTCGGCGATCATGTGCGCAACTCTTTTCAGCGTCTCCACCGGAATGCCGCAATTCTGCACCGCGAACTCCATCGTGAACGGATCGAGGCTCTTTCGGTACTCCGCGAGTCCATCCACCCACTGATCCAGAAACGCCCTTTTCGCCAGGCCGTTATCGAGCAGATAGCGGCTCACAGCCGAAAGCCAGATGAGGTCGGTGCCCGGCCGCGGATGCAGGAAAATGTCGGCGCGCCGCGCCATTTCGTTTTCGCGCAGATCGGAAACAATCAGCTTCTGGCCGTGCAGCTTGTGCGCCCGCTTCACACGCGTCGCCAGCACGGGATGGCTTTCCGCCGTGTTGCTGCCGACGATCACCACCAGGGCCGCCTGCGCGATGTCCGCGATCGTTCCCGAATCTCCCCCGTAACCGACGGTGCGGAACAACCCGGTCGTGGCCGGCGCCTGGCAGTACCGCGAACAGTTATCAATATTGTTCGTGCCGATCACCGCGCGCGACAGCTTCTGCATCAAATAACTTTCTTCGTTCGTGCATTTCGACGAGGAAATAAATGCCAGCGAGTCGGGCCCATTCTTCGCTTTGATTTCGGCAAACTTTCGGGCCACCAAATCAAGCGCCTCATCCCAGCTCGCTTCCCGGAATTTCCCGTTTTCACGAATCAGCGGACTCGTCAGGCGATCCCCGCTGTTGACGTAATCCCAGCTGAATTTTCCTTTCACGCAGGTGGAAATCCCATTTGTCGGGCCGTCGAGCGGCTCAACCTTTAGGATTTGGCGATCCTTGGTCCACATTTCAAAGCTGCAACCCACTCCGCAGTAGGTGCAAACGGTCTTGGTCCTGCGAATCCGCGATTCCCGCATCAGGGCTTCAGCCTCGGAAACCTTCATGATGCTTCCGTAGCCGGTCTCCGGCTCAATCCCTTTTACAACGTCAATCATTCCGTCCAGCACGGGCTTGGAGAGGAAGGTCAAGAATCCTGCTTGCCCGATCATGGATTTTTCCATCAGCGCGTTGCAGGGGCACACCGTGACGCAGTGTCCACAGGAAACGCAACTCGATTCGCCAATCGTCGAGCCGCCGTCCCACAGCACGCGCGGATGCTCGTCTTCCCACCGAATCGAGAGCGTTTCATTCACCTGGACGTTCTGGCATGCCTCCACGCAGCGGCCGCAAAGAATGCATTGTTGGGGATCGTAGCGATAGAATGGATTTGTGTTATCCACCTCAAACGGCTTGCTCTTGTATGGAATATTCTGGTGTTCGACGGCCAGAAGCTTCGTCGTGTTGTGAACCGTGCAATTCTCATTATTATTGTCGCAAACCGTGCAATACAGCAGATGATTGCTGAGGATTACGTCAAACGCTTCCCGCTGCGCGGCGGCTGCGCGGGCCGATTTCGTGGAAACCTTCATTTCAGCGGATGCAGCTGTTCCACAAGCCCTGACGAGCTTTCCTTCGATTTCCACCATGCAAGTGTCACATGTTTGAATGGGGCCCATCTGCGGGTGATAACAAACCTGCGGCAATTTGGCGCCAGCGCGATTGATCACATCAATCAGGAATTCACCGGCTCTTGCTTCGTGAACCGATCCGTCAATCGTTACTCTGAGAGCCATCGGACGTCCCCAATCAACATGATGCCGTCGGATGCAAGAAGGTCGCGTCTGCCAATTCACCTTGCGACCAGCGCTTCATTCGGCTGGAAGTCTAGTCCCGTTTAACAGCGATGCCAATGTGAAAACAATAGAAAGAATCAGAAGTAGGAATTTTTCAGTGGGGACTTATTTTAAGAATTCATCCAACGTTGAACAAAAATTCATCCTGCGTTTACACGCAGGTGAGGCGCGGCGAACAGTCAGATGTGGAAGCCGCACCGGGGAAGGCGGCTTCCGCACTGTCACGCCGCTGATTTTCTCAATGCTCCCGCGCCGAGGACAGCTGAAAGGATGACCGGCTATTTTTTCTTCAGCGGCGGAAAGAGCGATCCCGGCGGTCCGACCAGCGTGCCGTCCTTTTGCACGTTGAATGTCATCTTCCCGCCATCGGCCATGCAGTCCAAGGTGACCTGATCGTCCTTTGTCACGTATGTGCACTCCGCGGTCTGGCCCGCGAAACTGAAGGTGGCGCCTCCGCCGGATCTGAGTTCCAGCGTCACGGCGTTATTCGCATCCGCATATTTGCCTCGCACGCCCCCGCACCCGGCGAGCGCCACAAAAAATGCAAAAGTAAGCACCAAAACAAGACTTCGCTGAGTTGCCGCCGCGATCCAGGACTGCTTCAGCCGTTGGCGCGGCGCATTGTTGAGTGATGGAGTTCCGGTTTCAAGATTGACCACATGCCCTCCTTCTTTCGTAGGAAGGTCTTTTGTGTATTTGCCTTCACTACGCAATGCGTAAACTAGCACAGAAAACCGTCAAGACTCTTCAAATGGGCAGCCCTTTTTGGTGCGTGGCCCTCGAACTTAAAAGTGGAGCGATGGAAAAGGTTCCAGAGAAGCGGCGGGAACTGGATGACCTTTTCAGTGTTACGTATGAGGAGTTGCGCCGGCTGGCGTCAACCGTGCGCCGCGGCGACCCCAGTGCCACGCTCAGTCCCACAGCTCTTGTGAATGAAGCCTGACTGAAGCTCGCGGCTTCTCCCCGCTTTGCGGCCACTTCCCGGCTCCATTTCAAGCGGATCGACGCGCGCGCGATGCGTCAGGTGCTGATTGAAGCCGCGCCGCGCTACGCGCGTTGACCCACTCGTCGCCTTGCGTTACGAGTAGCTTGCGCGCGTAACACGGACGGGTCGCTTCGCCTCCTGTTGTCCATTCCGCTCCATGTTTCGCATCCGCTCGCCCGGCAAGCTAGAATGTTCTTTCGTTGTTTGCTATGGCGAAGAAAAGCTCATCCGAGATCATTGAGGCCGCGGCACTCGAAGCTGCGGAAACATCCCCTCCTATTGGAGGAATGCCTGCGCGCTCCGGGCATCTGCCGCTAACGCTGCGCGCGCTGCGTCACCGCAACTTTCAGCTTTTCTTCGGCGGCCAGCTAATCTCGCTTGTCGGGACGTGGATGCAAAGCGTGGCCCAGGCGTGGCTCGTTTATCGTTTGACAGGATCATCCCTGCTGCTGGGTGTGGTGGGATTCGCCTCGCAGATCCCGATCTTCCTGCTTTCCCCATTGGGCGGCACCGTCGCGGATCGTTACAACCGCCATCGCGTGGTGATTGGCACACAGGCAACTTCGATGGTCTTGGCTTCCATCCTGGCCGCCCTCACGCTGGCTCACTGGCTGACCGTGTGGGAGATCATCACGCTGGCGTCCCTGCTGGGTGTTGTGAATGCCTTCGACATTCCCGCACGGCAAGCATTCCTGGTTGAAATGGTTGGCAAGGAAGACTTAATGAACGCGATCGCGCTGAATTCTTCCTTATTCAATGGCGCGCGCGTCGTCGGTCCCGCCATTGCGGGAATTCTGGTCGCAAGCATCGGCGAAGGCTGGTGCTTTTTCGCCAATGCCGTAAGTTTCATCGCAGTTATTGCGGGTCTCTTGATGATGAAAATCACCCCGCGCAAAAAAGAGCGGTACGCCAGAATGATCGAGCACATCGCGGAAGGTTTTCAATACGCTCGCCGCACCGCGCCTGTCCGCAACCTGTTGCTTCTGGTTGGAATCATCAGCCTTGCGGGCGTTCCTTACACCGTGCTGATGCCCATTTTCGCCGCCCGTATTTTTCATGGCGGAGCGAGGGAACTCGGCATTCTGTTGGGAGCCACGGGAGTCGGAGCCGTTGTGGGCGCCCTGACGCTGGCCTCGCGTACGGGTGTCAAGGGCCTGGGGCGTTTTGCGGCTTTTGCGGCCGCGGGCTTTGGCGCTTCGCTGATCGTTTTCGCGTTCTCGCGGAATTTCATATTCTCTATCATCGTTCTCATGCCGGTGGGTTTTGCGCTGATGACGCAAATGGCCTGCGCCAATACGCTCATCCAATCCATGGTTCCAGACAGGCTGCGCGGTCGCATGATGTCGTTTTACTCGATGATGTTCATGGGAATGTCGCCGCTCGGAGCCCTTTCCGGCGGCGCCGTGGCTGATTGGATTGGCGCTCCCTGGGCTGTGGCGATTGGCGGCGCTGCGTGTCTGGCAGCGGCGGGAATTTTTTATGCGCGGCTTCCGGGGATGCGCATTGAAGCGGAGCGCCTCATCATCGCGCAGGGAATCACGGGCGGCGAGCCGGCTGAATAAATAGCTGCAGGGTTCGCCGGATTCGCGGTGCGCTTCTTTCAACTTCAATTACCGAATCGGTGGCGGAGGCACCAGCGGCAATCGCCGCATTTCACCCCGGGCCTCACGACCTTCCACATCTGGAAATAGCAGCGAAGGCGCCGTCAAAGTGCTGGCCACGCCGTTCGCGGCGTCGCCGAATGCGGCCAAAGCAGTTCCAGCGATACCTAATTCCTGGTCTTGCGTATACGTGAAAAGAGCCGCGTCATTGCCAATGCCTGAAGCCTCCCGCACCGCGCGCAGGTCCATCCCGAGCAAGTGGCCAGGCCGCATTAGCTCTTCGCTTCCATCGGCAACGTTCACGCGATAAAGAACCAGGGGAACGCGCTCGCCGCTTGCGGCGCCCGCCGCAATTCCCTGAATTTCTTCCGCCTCTTCATCCTCATGGCTGATGCCGATGGCGGGATTATCCATCTCCCGAACCATCAGGCACCACTGGCGCCCTTCCTGTTTGCAATCGTCCAGGAATTTCTTCTTGAGGTCGGCCGGCGAAAGGCCTTTGGCGGAACGAAAAACCAGATTACTGCTTGCCGCATGTGGGTCACCCAGAAGCACGGCACGGCCGTGGCCGTTCGACTGCCCAAAATCCGGGCCGGGGCGCCGCGACATCAATAAGTCTCGCAGCATCCCGCCTTCGACCAGAGAAACGCGCTGCGCCGGCACTCCTTCATCGTCCACGGTATAGGAGCCCGCAAGCGCCCGGCCTTGCGCGTCCGTTGCCGCGGGATCGTCGGTCAAGGAAACATCCAGGGGCAGAACGCGCGAGCCGACTCGGCCGCTCCATTCGCTGCGCCCACCCAGGCGCTCCATCAATTGGTCCATTGCGGGCTGCATCGAAAGCGCGGGGCGCGCGCCCGTCACCGAAGGCGTGAGCATTTGCGCAAGCAGCGCGCCGGCGGCGGGCGGCTCAACCAGCACCGGGCCTGAATAAGCGGGCATGGGATCCGCCATGCGAAGCGCCACGAGTTCTTTGCCGCGCGCATCAAGTTGCTGAGTTACTTCAGCCGCTGCCGGAAGGTCAGCGGGCCGTGCCACATAAGTCGCATAAAAATGGTGCATGGGAACGCCATCCGGCGCCTGCGTCTCAATACTTGCTTCAATCGCCGCAAGGCTGCGGCTCTTGCGTACATTCGTGCCTTCCGTATTCATCACATAATATGTTTCGTAAATCAGCGTGTAGGTGATCCGGTTGGCGTAAAGCTCGGGGTAGTCGCGGAGCACGGCCGTAGCCTGTTTGGCTTCTTGTTCCCAGTTGCGGTTTGTCCAGTCCGGCAACACGCGCGGGTTCACCATCACCACCGGTTTTTCCTCAGAGAAATCGGCGATTTCCGGCGGCTTTGAAAGGCTGCGCAGAAAACCTTCCTTGTGCGCCATGTTGTCGAGCGCTTCCTTATACGCGTGGTCGGTGGACTGCCACAAATCCTGCCGAAGTGAATCGTAGTCTCCGTCCACTCCTACCTGGCCGCTCGAGCTCGAGAAGCCTTGAAAATTGTCGCCGGAAATAAAGTTCGAGCTGTCGAGTTGGTAGTTGCCCACTCGCACGTCTATCTCCATTAAACGGTTGTGCTCCGTCGTGCTGGAAACCAGCGCGCCGAACGATGCTGTAATAGTTCGGACGTCGAGATCAACCAGACGATACTGGATGAAATATGGCTTATCCAGATTGGGCATCTGCAACCGCGTGCGGGAACGCTCCAGTTCGTCGTGCATGGCCTTCATCGTTTGGTCGGCATCAGCGGAGGGCCATTGTTGCGCCTGTATGGGAGCCGGCAAGGCCGCGCAAAGCAACGCTGCGCACAGAATCAGGGTCGGTGTCCAGGCCGGCATTAACCGGTGGGATGGAGCGCGATAGTGGGCTGCAAGTGTCATTGTTTCACTCCTAGCGGATCATGTGCTGGTGGCGGCAGGATGGGCGGCTTGTCCGTTGCGGCTTCCTTCTTCTGCACTTCCATTTCACTGATGAGCATCGGCGGGGCAGCCGCGGCCACCGGTACGGAGCCAGATTCCGCTCCGCAATATCCGTTGAAGACCTCGGTTGTGTCGCCCGTTGCGACGATCTTCGTCAGGGAGAGCAACGGAGTGCCCACGATATTCACTCCGCGCACCAACTCGTCTGGCTTCCCGTCGGCGTACACCTTATAAACCACCAACGGTTCCACCTGGAATGCCTGCGGTTGTCCACGTCCGGTGAACGTGAAGCCTCCCGCAATGTCGTCAATCAGGAGCCCGAATGGTTTTCCCTGCTTCTTGATTTCTTCAATGAACATCCGGCGCAGCTCCGCGTTGGGCACCTTGTGGCTGCTCTCGACGATCAGGTTTCCTTGCCGGGAAACCGGCTGCGCGCCGATCTGCCGCCGCCCATGTCCATTCGATTGTGGGAATTCCTTCAGCGACTGGCGCGACATCTCAAAATTTTTCAGTATGCCGTGATCCACCAGCGTTACCCGCTGCGATGGCACGCCTTCGTCATCGAAGGGATAAAATCCGAGCAGCGTTTCCTTATTCAGCCGCTCCATCGTCGGATCATCCACGATGGTTATGAAATCCGGCATGATCTGCTCGCCCACCTTGCGGGCAAACGTCTGGCCTTCGGTAATGTCCTTTTGGCGGAAACCCTCATCGCGGTGGCCGAACACTTCATGGAAGAAAACGGCCGCCGCGCGCCCGGTCAACATGGTCGGCCCCGCAAAAGGCTCAACCAGAGGCGACTTCACGAGCGCTTCCAATTCGGCGCGCATCGTTTTTTCCGCGGCAATAACGGCTTCGTCCGTTGGCTGTTCCTTTGCATCCGTCCAATCGAAGTTGTAATACCGGTTCAGGTCCATCCCATCGGGCGCTTTGCCCTCGATGAAAATTTCCAGACGGTAGCGCACCTGCCCGAACTGAAGCTTCGTGCCTTCCGTGTTCACTTGATACTGGTTTTGGGCCTGGGCCGTGAACGTAATGATGGAATTGAGAACGGCGGCCGACTGGCGAAAGTAAGCGGTATAGTCCCGGACTTTTTGTTCCCACGGCCGGCGGTCAAGCTGGAAAGTCGCTTCGGGACCATAGTAAGTGTGCGGTTTCTCGCGGGAAAAATCCGGTGCGCCTTCTTCTGCCGACTGCACCTGGACTTCCTTGTTGGTCTGGATTCTGACCAAAGCTTCGGCGGCCGCCCGGTATTGCCGGTCCGTCTCAAGCCAGATCGCGCGCCGCAGCACCGCGGCGTCGTCCTCGATTGGCGCGGGTACCGCGCCTGGGTTGTCCGCCGGCTGGGCTCCGCCGACCTTGTGCGTATCGTCCAAGTCGTAGCTTCCCACGCGGACTTGCACTTCGAGCCACCGGTCGAGATTTTCCGAGCTATTCAACAGCGCGCCGTTTGAACCCATCACCTCAGCTCGCCGCGTTTGCGTCAGTGTATAGTTCATGAAATAAGCTGGCGGCGTGGCCTTGCTCAATACGGGCATACTCCGGTCAAGCTCCGCGCTCATCGCTGCTATAAGCGGCGACGGCGCCGCCTGCGGCGCTTGAACCGTTTGGCCCGGCGCGGACTTGCGCGGCATCGCCTGAGCGGAAGCAGCCAGCGCAACTCCCAGTACGATCGAGAGCAAAAAAGAATGGTGACGTGATAATTGCTGATGGATTTTAATCACGAATGTCTCTTTCTGCCTGAATAGACAACGAGCCTGCGGCCATTCCAGTGTATGCCATTCAGCGCGATGGGACAAAACGCCCCGCTTGCCGGCCTATAGGCTCACTGAGGTTTGACGAACAGATTCGGATTTGGATTTGTGTTGGTCTTTATTTCATGCACTGTATTTTCGGCGAATTTCTGGCCGTTTCTGTAAGACACGGTATGGCAGGGGAATTTCAATCCATCCACATCGCGGAAGTCGCTCCACACCTCCGTCGTTTCCACGGGCCCCTCCTGCGTCTCCTGTGGAAAGCGCGCCCCGGCGGCAAGGTGTGTCGTGGGATCAAAATAAAGAATCACTTGGATGTTGTCCGCGCTCACCGCGACGGCGTCGTCCTTCTGACCCTGAAAATCCCGCTGGCCCAGCGCCTGCGCCTGGATGGTTTGTGCCTCTGCGGCGCGATACACGCCCCAGCCTCCCATTAGTAGGATGCGCCGAATGAATTCCGCGTTTTGTTCGGAAGGAAGGGGCCCGGAACCTTGTGGGTTGCTGGCCCAAGCCGCCTTGCCGTCATAAGCAAGCACCAGCACAAACGGCGTGGCTGATCCTGGGAGCGCCACCGAGGTGTCCATGCGGTAGTGATCCGGATAAGCAATGTAAAGTTTCAACTGGGTTTGAATCTCGCCTTGAGGCGTTGCCGAAGTGCCGCTGCCCGAAAATTCCAGACTCTGGACTTTGCTCAAAGCAGCGCTTCCGCCCGCCGCCTTCCCGGCCGCCAGCAGCAGGGCATTGCCCTGCGCGAGTGTTTCCGGCGTCGAGGGAGGCACAGGCTCCGGCTTGTGGTGCAAATCCGGTAAGAGCAAATCAAGATCCGCCGCGGAAAACTCGTCGTACTTCGCGCCGGGAAATTCCTTCTTAAGCGCGTCACGGAACTGCGCGGCGTTGCCCACCAATACGATATCGAGGGACGTTGGCTGAAAATATTTGGCGGCCATCGCGTTTGCCTGGGCGAGCGTCACTGCGGCAATGCGGCTCTGGTAGGTCTCGTTGTAATCAGAGGGCAGGCCGTATGCCGTCACGGTCAGAACCCGGCCCGCGACCTGATCCGGCGTTTCCGTCTGAATGGGATAGACACCCACCATATAATCCCGCGCCAAATTGAGTTCCTCGGGCTTGATGTTGCCGCTCGCCATACCGGTAATTTGGTCCGTCACCAGCTTCACCGCGTCCACGGTTGTTTCCGTGCGCGTGAATGTGGAAGCCAGAAAGGCGCCTGCTTCGGCGTTGCTTTCAAACGCGGAACTCGCGTCGTACGTGAGTCCTTTCTTCACGCGAACTTCCGTGTTGAGCCGGCTGTTGTAGCTCCCACCGAAAATACGGTTGGCAACCGCCAACGGAATGTAGTCGGGATCGTTGCGCCGGATGCCGGACTTGCCAATGCGGATTTGCGTTTGCACCGCGTCAGGCTGGTTCACCACGACGATGCGTACGCCGGCCTGATTTTCCGGCGCGGCATGCGTGGGCGCCGTCACTTGCTTGGCAGGCCAGGCGCCGAAGTATTTCTCCGCGGCCGCGAAAGCGGCTTCGGGTGCAATGTCACCCGAAAAAGCAAGCAGCGTGGTGCTGGGTGAATAGTATGTATCGCGGAACTGGACCAGATCCTCGCGCTTCATCGCCTGCACGGAAGCTGGCGTGCCTTCGCCCGGCAATCCGTAAGGATGCGCGCCGAAAACGAGGCGCTGGAAAACCGCTGACGCCAGATAATCGGCGTCACCATAGTTGACACGCAGCCCCGAGAGTAATTGCTGCTGCTGCCGCTCGATCTCCTGAGGATCGAACTTCGCGTGCAGCGTTACATCGGACAGCATATCCATCTCTAGATCGAAGTCTTTCTTGACGGCCTCCGCGTCAATCTCTGTCCGGTCATCGTAGGTGTTCGCCGAAAGTGTGGCGCCGACGAAATCAACCGCCTCGGCGATCTGCTCCGCCGTGCGCTTTTCCGTGCCTTGCGTGAGCAAAGTGGCCGCCATTGCCGCCACGCCCGGCTTGCCCGCCGGATCGTTTACCGAGCCCGCCGAAGTCAGCACAAGCTGTACCCCTACCGCGGGTATTTCCGGTGAACTCACAACGAACACGCGCAGACCGTTCGCCAGCGTCTTCGTTGCCACCGGCGGGAAGTGATATTCCTTTGACGGCGCTGCTCCAGGCATCTGCGCAACGAGCTGTGCCGGCGCCGTTTCCGGAGCCGCCTGCGCTGCTGGAGGCGCCTGCGCGGTATGAGCGGCGGGCGGATTTTGTTTTGTCTGCGAATTTTGAGAGGTTTGTGAGGATTGCCCCGCCGCTGGCTTCGGCGCTCCCGCAACCGCCAGCGCGAGCGCCATGCAGCCAACAATCCGTATGGCGCGCTCTCTCATTCCCTGTTCTCTCCGATTCGCGCTCACTGTTTGTTCTCCTGGTCTTGTTGCTGTCCGCTGCCCGGTCCTGCCGCGGGAGCTTTGGGTGGTTCCACAGTCAGCACAGTGGCGCGCGTGGGAGCGAAGTATTTACTCGCAACTCGCTCAATATCCGCGGCTGTCACTTTCAAATAATTGCCTAGGTCGGTGTTGATTAGATTTGGATCCTTTCCGATCACCGCGTAACGCCCCATCGCATCGGCTCTTCCCTTGTCGGTCCCCAGGCTCAGAATGAATCCCGCGATTTCTTGATTCCATGCTTTCTCAAGCTCTTGCGGAGAAACGGGCGCGTTCTTCATCCCGTCGAGCACGCCATCGATTTCCTTCTCGCCTTCCGCCGCCGTCTTCCCTTCGTTCATCACCGCGATAGCGAAGAAGAGATTCGGGTCTTCCGTGAAATTCCCCGCGCCGTTCACATTCACGGCCACCCGGTCTTGATAAACAAGCTTGCGATAAAGCCGGCCGCTCTCGCCACCGCTCAAAATGTTGGAAGCCAGATCGAGCGGATAGGCATCCGGAGCGAATTCCGCCGGAATCTTGAAGCCGATTACAACCGCGGGAAGCGGCGAATTCGGATACGACATCGTGAGCCGCCGCTCCGCTGTTTGCGCGGGTTCCTGCGGAATGTTGCGCGGAATGGGTTGCGCGGGTTTTGGAATGCCGCCAAAATATTTTTGCGCCCAGGCGATTGCCTGATCCGCGCTGAAATCGCCGGCGATCACCATCGTCGCATTGTCTGGCCTGTAGTACGTGTGGAAGAAATCGCGGACCTCGGAAATCGTGGCCTTGTCCAGGTCGTCCATGCTCCCGATGGTCGTGTGGTGATACGGATGCACCGTGAACGCGGCGGCATACAGGTCTTCAATCACGCGGCCGTAGGGAACATTATCCACGCGCATCCGCCGCTCTTCTTTCACCACGTCGCGCTCGGATTCAAAGTTGGCCTGGTCTACATTCAAGCTGCCAAGCCGGTCCGCCTCAAGCCACATCACTCGCTCCAGGTAATCTTGCGGAAACGATTCCCAGAACACCGTCATGTCGTCGGCTGTGTATGCGTTATCGAATCCTCCGACCGCTTCAATGATGCGCGAGTGTTCTTCGGGCGGAACATGCGCCGAGCCTTTGAACATCAAGTGCTCGAACAGGTGCGCAAATCCTGTGTGGCCCGGTTTTTCGTTCTTGGACCCGACGTGATACCACATCTGCAGATTGATCACAGGCGCGGCGTGATCCTCCAGCATCACCATGCGCAAACCGTTCGGCAGTTCGTGAACCACGAAATGCTGCTCGGGTGGCCGCACAGATGGCGGCGCGGCCTCGGGCGGCTTCTGTGCCGGTGGAGTTTGTTTGGCCGGCGTTTGCGGCGGAGGAGTAGTCTGTCCACGGCCCGTCTGGCCCCATGCCGCCGGGGCCATCACCCACGCTGCGGACAAAAATAGAAATACGATAAGGATCTTCTTCAACCCTGCACCCCCGGCCGAGTCAAGTTCACTACGCTTATTGGCCACAAAGCATGCTAGATGCCTGCGGCTCTATCGTCAATGAAGCCGTGTTTAGAATGTTCAGTATCAAGAGCTTATGATGCGCGCCGCGAACGCAACGGTAGTATTGAGCGAATCTGTTCATGTCAATGAATACCCGGTGCGAGCCGCAGCGGGCAAATGTGTTCCGTACACGAATAAGCACCCATTTTGACACGTACTATTGATGCCCCCAACCCGCGGCGGGACAATAATTCTACTATGCGCGCTATCGTTGGATTACTCAGTATGGTTGTGTCGCTCGCGATTGGTCTCGGCGTCTATTACATGTACATGAAGCAGGCCACGCCCGCGGGCCCCGCCACGGTCGTGACGCAAATCATTAGCACCACGGGTGTAGAGATGGACCTCACCACTATCGGGCATGCCGAACGCAGCTATTTCGCACAAAATGGTTCTTATGGCACGCTCGAGCAGATGACCACCAGCGGCGATCTCACTATGACGCGCACCGGCCGCGATGGCTACACCTACACAGTGGATGTCTCAAGCTCAGGCTTCACCGCCACCGCCAAATGGAGCCCTTCAACGGCCCAGCAACAAGCACTCCACTACCCGACTTTCACCGTAGACCAGACTTACGAGGTTCACCAGCTCCAGTGAATCGGGGCGCGGCTTACGGCGTCCGTTTCTGATCCGCTACTGTCACTCCCGCTTCCGCGTAATTCGTGGCAGGCACATCCAGAAACGCCACGTGGATGTTTTCCCTCTTGGCGCGGCCTTCGTGCTCCAGCGTCTGCGTAATCTGCTCGGCGACTTTCCGTTTCTGCTCTGCGGTTCTTCCTTCGACCCACGTTATCTGTACATGCGGCATCGCGTGTCTCCTCACGAATGGCGTTGCGTCCGTCAATGATGTTGCGCGCGTCGTTGTACGAAAAGACGGCGCGTCCATGTTTTAGTCTTTTTCTCCGGCTTTGTCTCTCCCCTGCTTTACGGTATTCTTCCATCACACATGCATGACCTCGGCTATTTTCGGGAGCACCTCGGCCAGTTCGAGCAGATGGCGCGCAACCGTGGCATCCAGCTCGATTTGTCGGGATTCAACGCGTTGGATCACGATCGCCGCGAATCCATCACGGCCGTCGAACGGCTGAAGGCGGAGCGCAACAAGGCCAGCGACGAAATCGCGCGCCGCAAGCGTGCCGGAGAGGACGCCGTCCCGTTGCTCGCGGAAATGAGGCGCGTGTCCGCCGAAATTGCTAATCACGATATACGCGTCACCGAACTTGATGCCCGCCTGCGTGATTTCATGCTCGCTGTGCCCAACATGCCGCACAGCTCCGTCCCGGTCGGTCATGGCGCCGCGGGTAATGTTGAAGTCCGCAGCTGGGGTGCGCCGCCGAAATTCGATTTCCCGCCAAAGCCGCACTGGGAACTCGGTGAACAACTCGGCATCCTCGATTTTCCTGCCGCGGCAAAAATGTCCGGCGCGCGCTTTGCTGTTTATCGCGGCGCGGGCGCTCGCCTTGAGCGCGCTCTCGCCAATTACTTTCTCGATCTTCACACGCGCGAACATGCCTATACGGAGATTCTGCCCCCATTCATCGTGAACACCGCGTCGCTGGTGGCGGATGGCAAACTCCCGAAGTTCGCGGAAGACATGTTTCACCTCGAAGGCACGGATCTTTGGCTGACGACGACGGCGGAAACCGAACTGACGAATCTGTACCGCGATGAAACGGTTGATGCTGATTCGCTTCCCATCAAGCTCTGTGCCTGGACGTCCTGCTTTCGCTCCGAAGCGGGCGCCGCCGGCAAAGATACGCGCGGCATCAAGCGCCAGCATCAATTCCAGAAGGTCGAGCTGTTCAAATTCACGCGCCCGGAACAAAGCTACGACGAACTTGAAAAACTCGTGCAGGACGCCGAAGAAATTCTGCAGAGGCTTGGTTTGCATTATCGCGTGATGCTGCTCTGCACCGGGGACATGGGTTTCGCCTCCGCCAAGACTTACGACATTGAAGTGTGGCTCCCTTCTACGGGCGAGTTCATGGAAATATCGTCGTGCTCGAATTGCGAAGCATTTCAGGCTCGCCGCGCCGGCATCCGCTACAAGCCCAAGGGAGGTAAGAGCGATTTCGCGCACACGCTAAACGGTTCCGGTCTGCCAATCGGCCGCACCTGGCTGGCGATCCTCGAAAACTTTCAACAAGCCGATGGCGCCGTCGTGATTCCAGAGGTTTTGCGTCCTTTTATGGGTATCGCACGGATGGAACCCTCCCGCTGATTTACTCGCGCAAACAAGGAGTTCGTCCTTGCTAACCTGTGTATAATCAGCGGTATAGCAGCGTTTCGGGCGTCGAATCTCACATGAGTACCTCCCGCCGCGTTTCCACGCCCCTAAAGTCTTATTCCTCTTCTCATTGACTGTCCGTACTACCTTGACTAAACTGCGCCACACGTAACCCTATATGCCCGCAGGGGGTTGCGGCCTCAAGAACTTGCGCGGAAGGCCGCTGCGGGAAAGTTCAAGGAGAGACAACGCATGTCCACGCTATCGAAGGCGGCTCCGCAGCCCGTTGCTCCGCGCATGGCGCCTCGCGAGGATCTGAATCCATTTCGCATCGCGCAGCTTCAATTCGATATGGCCGCGGAATTTCTGAAACTCGATCAAGGTTTGCGCCAAGTCCTGCGCACGCCGAAACGAGTCCTGGAAGTTTCCGTGCCTGTGAAGATGGACAACGGCCAGGTGAAAGTCTTCACCGGTTTCCGCGTGCAGCACAATATCGCGCGCGGTCCTGCGAAAGGCGGCATCCGTTATCATCCTGCTGTCACGCTGGACGAAGTGAAGGCGCTGGCCGCGTGGATGACTTGGAAGACCGCCACGGTCAACATTCCCTACGGCGGCGGCAAGGGCGGAGTCATTTGCGATCCGAAGCGCATGTCCAAAGGCGAGCTGGAACGGATGACGCGCCGCTACGCTTCGGAAATTTTCCCTGTCATCGGCCCGGAACGCGACATCCCCGCGCCGGATGTGTACACCGATTCGCAAACCATGGCCTGGATCATGGATACGTACTCGATGACGGTCGGGCATACTGCGCTCGGCGTCGTTACCGGCAAGCCCGTTTCCCTCGGCGGCTCGGAAGGGCGCGGGGAAGCTACCGCGCGCGGCTGCATGTTTGTAATCGAGGAAGCCTGCAAGGCGAAAAAGATTTCTTTGCGCGGCGCGACCGTCGCCGTCCAGGGATTTGGCAACGCCGGTGGTATCGCGGCGCGGCTGCTCTCCGAAAAAAAGGCCAAGATCGTTGCCATCAGCGATTCTCGCGGCGGCGTCTTTAATTCCCGCGGTATTGATCCTGTGAAGGCGATGCGCTACAAGGAGCGGTCGGGCACGGTCGTCGGCATGCCCGGCGCTTCGCGCATCTCGAATGACGATCTGCTGACGCTCAAGTGCGATATCCTTGTACCCGCGGCTTTGGAGAACGTCATCACGCTGCACAACGCCGAACAAATCAAAGCCAAAATCATCGCTGAAGCCGCCAATGGCCCCACCACTCCGCACGCCGACGAAGCCCTTGCGCGCCGCGGAATATTTGTTCTGCCTGATATTCTTGCCAACGCGGGCGGCGTCACGGTCAGTTATTTTGAATGGGCGCAGGACCTGCAAGGATATTTCTGGACGGTGGATGAAGTGAACGCCCGCCTTGAACAGATTATGCGGAAGGCTTTCCTGGGCGTTTTCGAAACCAGCCGCAAATACCGGACGCATATGCGCAATGCCGCCTACATCCTCGCCGTAGGCCGCGTCGCTGAAGCCACCACCGTCCGCGGGCTGTTTCCCTGAGGGAGCGGCTCTAACTCGCGGAGCCAGTCTTCATTCTTAGCGCAACTCGCCTCAAGACTCACACAATTCTTAAATAAGTACTTGCGTGCGGCGATTACCGCGCGTACATTTCAATTTGCCGGCCTCGTCCACGCAATCCGGACGCAGCCGGCAATTTTTGCCTCTCATGCACAAACATGAGGGAAGAATAAAGGGAAAAAACGAATTGAACAATCATTCAGCATCCGTACCGCCCATTGTGCTTGTCATCTCCGGATTTGATCCCTCGTGCGGCGCGGGCATTGCCGCCGATTTGAAAACGATCTCCGCGCACAATGGCTACGGCGTCGCCGCCATGACGGCCCTCACCGTGCAATCTACAAAGGGAGTGCAGAGCGTGCATCCGACACCCGCGGCGGTGTTGCGCGCGCAACTCGATGCGCTGGCCGAGGATGTTCATCCCGCCGCCATCAAGATCGGCATGCTTGCCAACCGTGGCAATGCTGTTGTGGTCGCGGAATTTCTCGATCGCCACAAATTTACGAATGTCGTGCTCGATCCGGTCATCATGCCGTCGTCGGGCGGCGTGGAATTGCTTGATCATTCGGGCGTGAAATATGTCTTGGAAGAATTATTGAAGCGCGCGGACGTGGTCACGCCGAACATTGTCGAGGCCGCTTTGCTCAGCGGCGTCGAAATCAAGGATCTGGCGGGAATGGAAGCAGCGGCGCGCAAGCTCGTCGAGCGCGGCGCCCGCGCTGTCGTCGTGAAGGGCGGTCACATGGATAAGCCGGTGGACGTTCTTTTCGACGGCACGGAAATGCTCACGTTCGGCGGCGATCAAGTGAAAACGCTGAACACGCACGGCTCGGGCTGCACCTTTGCTTCGGCTATCGCTGCTGAACTCGCTTCCGGCCGCGTTTTGCGAGAGGCTGTGCTGCTGGCGAAGACTTACGTTCAGAAGGCCATCGAGCGTAGCTACGCCATCGGCAAAGGCGCCGGCCCGCTGGATCATTTCTACCGTTCGCATCTTGAGCCGGTGCTTCGCGGTATCCATGAAGTGCCGCAGCACGGCATGCATCCGGCAGCGGAGCCGGGGAACCACTAGTCTTCCGGAAGTTTTTTGCAAGCGCTGTTTTGCCGGGCGCGCAGGATTTTTCTTGCCGGGTTTAACCTCCTCACGATCACGATGAAACTCATTCTTGCTTCCGCTTCGCCGCGCCGCGCGGAAATTCTTGCCGGGGCTGGCATGGAGTTTGAAGTCCGGCCGGCGAACATCGAAGAGTTACGGATGCCGGATGAATCCCCCGAGGAAATGGTTGAGCGGCTTGCGCGCGCAAAGGCCGGGACGGTTGCTCGTGAGGTTCAACCCTTGGAACCAACGATCATTCTCAGCGCCGATACCGTGGTGGTCGTGGACGCCGAAATATTCGGCAAGCCCGCAAACTCCGGCGATGCTCGCGAAATGTTGAGGAAACTTCGGGGACGCGAACATGACGTAGTTACCGGCTTCGCGGCTCTGCGCCTTTCGGACCGCGCGATTCGCTCGGGAAGCGAGACGACGCGCGTTTGGTTCGCTCCAATTTCTGACGCTGAAGTGGATGCCTACGTATCCAGTGGTGAACCGCTCGATAAAGCGGGCTCTTATGCCATTCAAGGGCTTGCCGGCCGTTACATTCCGCGCGTTGACGGCTGCTATTTCAATGTGGTGGGACTGCCGCTCGCCCGCATTTGGCAAGCGCTAAAGGAACTTGGTTGGCCCAGCCGCTAATTTGAAGAGACGACTTTGGTAGCGCCGGTGTCCGCCGGCTGTTTTCTTTGGAGTCAAATCAAAAGCGCCGCCAAGAGGCCGGTGCTACACCCGCCAAAAAACAAAACGAGCGGCCATCGTGGCCGCTCGTTCAAATCCGTGAATCCTGTTGCGAAACTCGTACCAGCGGCGCTTACTTTTTCTCTTCCACAGGCGTGACGATGGGCGCCGCCGGGGTCGCCTGTGTTGGTGGGGGCGCGGTAGTCGCGTTCCCGTGCATCCCTTCCTTAAAGCTGCGAATGCCTTCACCAAGTCCGCGCATTACTTCCGGAATCTTTTTCCCGCCAAAAAACAGGACAATAATGCCCAGTACGATAAGCCAATGAATTGGGCTGAACTCTCCCATAACCCACCTGCTTTCTAAGTCTCAGGGCGCTCGTGTTCCCAAGCGCCATCAAGAACGTACCTTACATTATAACACGCTCGTCACCTTCCCGGCGTGTCACACCCGCCCGATCCAAATATTCGAGTAACGGGATCGCGTACTTCCGGCTCACCCCGGCCAAGTCCTTGAAGGCAGATACACTTAACCTGGAACCGCTTGCGCGTTTGTGATGATCCAAGGCCACACGCAAATGAGCGAGCGCACTCCTGTGAACGATCGCTCCGTCGGCTATCTTGATTAGAACCCCTTTGCGCAGAAGAAGTTGCAACAGCCTCTGCGCCTTCGCTTGCTCGGCGCCAAGTTGCGTAAACACGTCTGCCACCGAAGGTGTCGCAAGCCCAGACCGCTCAAACACGGATTCTATTTCCTGCTGTGCTCGGATTTCTTCCGCGCTCAGCGTAACAGCATAGCCGGCAAGTTTGACGCTGTCCGCGTCAACGGCCAACTCGCTTTCCGCGACCAGCTCTTCAAGCGCGGCCCGAAAAATATCCATTCCCGCATTTCCAGTGGCCCGGGCGCGCAACTCCTCTTTCGCCATCCCTTCTTCCAATGGGTTTTCGCGGTGGAATCGGGAAATACATTCGCGGATCCGCGCGCCGCATGCATTCACATTTGCTCTCGATGCCAGTAACAATGGGCCGCTGTTCAAAACACATACTAGATCTTTCCCGGCCAATGCGCGCGCCGTCTCCTGTATTTCGTCATCGAGCCACGCCGTGCGCGAAATCAATTCATCGTTCGTGATACCTTGCGGTGCCGCTTCAACAAGCGCGAGAAGTATCTCTTCCTTGTTGCCGCGCTCAATCGTTGCAAGTAAACGCAATATTTCAGGGCTGCGCCTCCGCTTGCGCCGGATTGTTTGCAGCACCGTCCCGCCGCCAATGGTAATTGCCGGAGAAATCCGGCGCAAAATAAAGCGATCTCCAGCCAGAAGAAACACCTCTTCTTTCAACGATAGATGCGCCAGCACCGATGCACCCGGCAAAACTGGAACAAGCGGCCCCCTTTCCAGCAATGTGATTTCAGCGGTGGTGTGAGCCGCGCCTTGATGTAGATGGACACGCGTGCGATTCTTCAGCGGCTGCGCCGAATCAAGCAGCGTGATCCGCGCGTCAATGTGCCGCGTCGACGTAAATCGGCCAGGCGCTGTGAGCACCATTCCACGGCGCACTTCCTCCAGTTCCACTCCCGCCAAATTCAACGCCGTGCGCTGCCCCGCGAAGGCGCGCTCAATCGCCTTTCCACCGGATTGTACGCCTCGAATGCGGACGCGCCGCCGTGCGGGATGCACCTCTACTTCATCTCCAATGGCTACCTGACCGGAAACAAGCGTGCCCGTCACCACCGTGCCAAATCCCTTCATCGCAAATGCGCGGTCAATCGGCAGACGGAAATAGCGCCCTGCATCTTTCCGCGGAACTTCAGCGGCGACGCGGGCAAGCGCCTGACGCAACTCATCAAGGCCCGTGCCGGTGCGGGAGCTCACGCTTACAATGGGAGCGCCTTCCAGAAACGATCCGTGCAGAAATTCTTCCACCTCGAGCCGTACGAGATCAGCCATGCCCGGCTCAACTGTATCTGCTTTCGTCAGCACGATAATTCCGCGCGGAATTCCCAGTAGCCGGCAGATTTCAAAGTGTTCGCGGGTCTGCGGTTTAATGCCTTCATTCGCGGCGATGACGAGCAGCACAACGTCAATCCCCCCGGCCCCGGCAAGCATGTTTCTGACGAACCGTTCATGCCCCGGCACATCCACAAAACCCAGGCGCACGCCGGCGAGTTCAAGAAACGCAAAGCCCAGATCAATCGTGATGCCTCGCCGCCGCTCCTCTTCCAATCTGTCAGGATGCGTGCCGGTTAACGCTTCGACCAGCGCCGACTTGCCGTGGTCTATGTGTCCGGCTGTCCCGACAATTACGTTCTTAATTGTCGTATCGGCGGTTTGCGGGACGGTTTGGATGCCGCTTCGCATAAAGTTTCTGCAAACTAAGTAATGAATCAGGGATGCTAGCGAAGGAAGGTGGGTGCGTCAAACGCACCCCACTAATTGAAGTGAACTATTTCTTTAGATCCGCTTCGGCCTGGGCGATTTCTTCAACGATCGCTCGCGCGGCTGCCACGGGATCGGGCGCGGCATTAATCGGCCGGCCCACGATCACATAATCCGCGCCAGCCCTTATGGCGGCGCCCGGAGTAGCGATGCGAGATTGGTCGTCGCGTTTACTCCTCGTCGCACTCTGGATTTTTCCCCGCGCCATCGTTTTCCCCGCGCCAGCCTCGGGCCGAATTCCACCAATGGCAAGCACGAATTCCTTGCCGCAAGCCCGCCGCAGCGCCTTTACTTCATGAGCCGATGCCACAACGCCATCCAGCCCAGCTCGTTTAGCCAGCTTTGCTAGAGCCAGCGCTCGTGTTGCTGGACTGCCAGAAATGCCGACGCTCGCCATCGCTTTAGCGTCCATGCTGGTCAAAATCGTCACTCCCAGTAGCTTGGGTCGATTCGGAAATGGCGCCAGGGCCTCCGCCGCAGCCCGCATCATTTCTATGCCTCCCAGGGTGTGTATGTTCAGCAATTCAAGACCGGGATGCGAGGCGGCTGCTCTGACGGCACATGCAACGGTGTTGGGAATATCGTGGTATTTGAGGTCGAGAAAGATTCCGGTGCCAAGCGAAAAGATCCGCCGGATTGCCTCCGGGCCAGCCGCGGTGAATAGCTGTTTGCCAATCTTGAAGAGTCCAACCAGGCCAACGAGGCGTTCAGCGAAGGAAAAGGCGGCGTCAAGCCCGTCAAAATCCAGGGCTACGATTAGCCGCCGGGAGGCTGGGTGGGCTAGGGGCGTTGTCCAACTCCATGCGGTACTTGGAGCAGCTCCATTCGGAGCCGAACCACTCCGCGTTCGATAATTCCAAGCTTTTCAGCAACTTGATAGGAAACGTCAAGCTCCCTGCCATCCACGAAAGGACCTCTGTCATTAATTCGCACCACAGAGCTGCGCCCGGTGCGGGTATTTATGAGCCTCACGAGGGAGCCGAATGGCAAAGTAGCGTGCGCAGCCGTTGCCGCCGTCATATCGTAGGACTCACCGCTAGCCGTGGTCCGTCCCTGAAATTTGGGGCCATACCAACTGGTGTCGCCATACCACACCTTTAGAGGTTTGATGGGTTGGCTAGCCTTTGCAACCAACGGTGCCTCCAGAGAAGGCGTAAGCGCCATCATCAGCAGGAAGCATGCTAGAAAACCGACCAATACTACGAGTTTCTTTCGCATAGTGTGTTATTTTAGCAACAAAAGCCTCTATGACTATAGTACGGCCGTCCTGATTCATCAAGGACTATCGTCAGCAAAGGATCCTTGTAAACTACTGATTACATGTATTTTATTAGTTTTGCACAGTCTTTCCAAGCCCTTCAAAAGGTCCTCCGAGGCCCTTGGGTCGGCAAAGTGGGCTGTGCCTACTTGAACCGCTGATGCTCCAACCGCCATATACTCCAACACATCTTCTGCAGTTTCGATGCCTCCCAGACCAATAAGTGGCACTTTTACTGACCCCGCAGCCTCATAAACCAGCCGGAGCGTAATGGGTTTTATGGCCGGACCGGAGAGCCCCCCGGACGTCCTGCCGAGCCGAGACCGTCCAGTTCGGAAATCCACGCTCATTGCCGGGTAAGTATTGGCGATAGTTAGGGCGTCGGCTCCCGCTGTTTCGGCGGCTCGGGCGATCACGCGGATATCCGTAACATTGGGGGAAAGTTTGGCCCAGAGAGGGCGCCGGGTCGCCTTGCGCGTAGCCCCTACAACCTCGGCCGTGAGGCCAGGATCGGTCCCGAAGAACGCGCCTCCGGCATCTGTATTTGGACAGGAAATGTTCAGCTCGTAAGCCGCAAGTCCTTCGGCGTCGTCCAGGATGCGGATCACCTCAACGTACTCCGCGACCGTGTGGCCGAACACGTTGGCGACGATGGCCGTGCGATAGCCGCGCAGCGCCGGCAGCTTGTCACGCACAAACGCGCGCACGCCTATGTTCTGCAGTCCGACGGCATTCAGCATGCCGCCGGTCGTTTCGCAAAGCCGCGGCGCGGGAGCGCCTTCCATGGGTTCGAGCGAGAGTCCTTTGACGACAATGCCGCCAAGGAGATTCAAATCCACAAGGTGGGCGAACTCAATTCCGTAACCGAAGGTGCCGCTGGCGGCGAGGACGGGATTAGCGAGGCGCAACGCGCCGATTTGGACACTCAGGTCAACTGCGCCCGGTGAAATCATCCGCTCAGAGTTTAACAGGAGAATCAGTTTCCCGCCCGCGGAAAAACATAACGCCATAAACCGCGCAGATGACCACCTCGGGATCAATCGGATGGCGATATCGCAAATGCGGGTGCGTCAGGTAATACACGGCCGGAAAACAAAGCAGCATGATTGCCAGAGGAATCGCTCCGATCCGGTCTTCACGAATCGCGCGGAAGAGTCCGAAGAAAGCCAGAAGCGAAAACAAACTGGTCGTCAGAATATTCGGCAGACCGAATTCATCCGGCGCCCAAGTCACGTGGAAATCCCACATGTTCGTCCATGTGAAAACGATTCGCCGCAAAGTCAGGCCCATGAAACGCAGCGGATGGCGGGCCACAAATGCTTTCGCGGCCTCATTTTTTTCAGCCATGTACGCCGCCTCTCCCACCTGCTGCACTTTTTCCAATTCGATGTGGTTATCCGCGGGCAACATTTTTTCAGCAGCCGGCACGCTCGAGTCATCGTTATTCCCCACCAGAAATTCCATGCCGAACCCATCGCGCACGGGAATGAACTCCCCGAAGACGCGATAGTTGCGCACCAGCCACGGAGCCATGAGGACCAGAAAAACGAGTGAGGCAACAGCGGCTTGGCCCGTACAGTTGCCGCCTCGTTTCTTGTGACGCCACCAGATCCACGCTCCCAGAAATGGCAGTGTCGAAAGAGCCGCGGGATTCGTAAGACCGGCGAGCGCCCACAGCAATCCATATCCCACCCAAGCGCCATAGCTTGCCGGGCTCTCCAGACGCAGCGTCGCCAACAGCAGCAAGGTCAGCAGGAGCGTCACCAAAGTAATATCCCAAACCCACAGGTTTCCGAGCGCGACGGACCATGGAAAAAACACCCACACCCATCCCGACCACACGGCCACGCGAAGCCCGAAAATCCTGCGGGCGATCAGGAAGACCGGCAAACATGTGAAAGCGGAGAAGAGATCATTCAGAGTCAGGATCGCGAACGCGGATGCCGTCGTGTAAATTCCGAAAACCTTGAAGACTCCAGCGAGCAAAAATGGATACACTGGCGCCACCAGCGCCGTGGGTCCGGTCGGTTCGGGATAAGGATTGCTGAAGCCTTGGCCGGTGACAATCGAGCGCGCGATCCGTCCCATTTCAGAGCCAAAATCAAAGTGATCGCGATCCGGACTCAATTGCTGGGGATAAACAAACGTCATCAATATCAATCGAAGGGCCAGCGCCACAACAATCATCGCGCCCGGCGAACGGAAGTAAGGTCCCAGCCTTTCGCGCAGACTGCTTGCGGTCCCGGTCATGCTCGGACCCCTTTGTTCTTTAACTTTGCCTCCTAACACCAATCTGATTGATGAGTTTTTTTAGAAAACGCTACTGAGGATGCGCCGTGCGCCCAGATGCGGCGGCGGGAGCAGAGGCAACCGGCTGGACTTGGTTCGTGACCGCATCAATCAGCAGGTGTCCATCCACCCGCGCCAGTGTGATGCCGCAAAGATACGCCAGTGTCGGCGCGAGATCTGCAGGTGAAGCGGCATCGAGGAACGTGCCGCGGCGGATTCCCCATCCGTAGAAAATCAGCGGCACTCGCTGATCGTATGAATAGGCGCTGCCGTGTGTCGTGCCCGCGCCGGACATTCCGCCCGCGCCCGGCTCACTGAAAATCCAGTATGGTTTCAGCGCGACGATAAGGTCGCCGCTCCGGCCGGGAACGTAACTTAAGGATGCCGCGCGCAAAATTGGATCGGGAGTTTGCGGCAGCGGGTAAAGTTGTTCCGGGCGGAATACGCGCGAAACTCCCGGCGTGGCTTCGATTTCGTGAATGATCGCATCGAGCGCGGCGGGTTGCTTGCGCAGCTTCTCATCAGCGCTTGCTGTGAATGCCAGGTCGCCATCCACCATCGAAGCCACCGCACTCGTTTCTCCAATGGATTGCCCGGCAATCTGATTAATGCGGCTCCTGATGGCCTTCGTCGAGACGCGTCCGCCGCCCAAGCCGTCCCGCTGAGCCTGTTCGGGAATGGGCGCCACGCCGTGATCGGCGCTGAACCCGACAACGTAATTGCCGCGGCCTACCATCGCGTCAAGATGCGCAAAAAGCTCGCCCAGATCGCGGTCCAGCCGCACGAGAATGTCCTGGATTTCGTGGCTGTGCGGGCCCATATCATGGCCCACATGATCGAGCGCGGAAAAACTTACGGCCAGAAAATCCGTTGATGACATCTGGCCGAGCTTCAGCGAATCAATCGCGGCTGCCGCCATGTGAGCCATGTATTCATCCGAAAAGGGGCTTTCCTCCCACTGAACGTAGAACGAGCGATCCGCCCCGGTGGAATTTTCAAGGCCTCGCAACACATGCGGGAATGACGGCGTCCATCCAGCGGGAGCCTTGCGCGCGTCAAGCGTATCGCTATACAGATACGCCGCCTCAGGCAATGACGGAGACCACGTCTTGCCGTAGTCGGCGGAAACAGGATGCTGCTTTGTGTAATCGGCGACGAATGCCGATGTGCCGTAATAGGAAGATGTCTCCCAAACGCCCGTCCTTTCGTCATGCCACGCAACCGCATCAGCGCGGTGTCCAGCCATCGTGATGGCCGCACGGGCCTTGAGCGAAAATGCCACGACGCGCGTGCCCCCGCCAGACTGTTCCCGAAGCTCGTCTGAAAACGTGGTCACGCGAAGCCGCGCGGGCGAATCTCCACCAGTGGTTTCCCCTCCGTAGCCAATATTCTTGAAATGCGAATCATCCGTGCAGGCGACGGTTTTCGCCCCGCCATCTTCATCGCGGTCATACCAGGTATTTGCCACCATGCCATGTGTGCTGGGATACGCCCCGGTCGAAATCGTGGAGTGCCCTGCGCAGGTCACCGTAGTTTCGTAAGGATAAGCCGCCTCGCGAAACCACGCACCCTCATGCACGAGCCGTGCCAGCCCGCCGGTCCATTGTTGGCGAAAATCTTCCACGTAGTCCGCCCGCATCTGATCCACAACCAGCATCACGACAAGCTTCGGGCGCGCGGGGGCAGCGTGATTTCCAGCGGCGCGTGGCGGGGCAGGCGCCTTCTGCGCCGCGGAGCTTCCAGCAATCACCGCACCTATTAACGCAGCGCCAATAAGAAGTTTCCGCAAGGCGTTCATTCAGTCCCCCCGCTTCCCTGCCTTAAGAACCATGCTATGCGCGCGATTCTAACACGCCCCGGAAGGCTCCCAGGCATTCCTGCCTGGGCGGTTTTCGGCGCGACGGCGCCCCGCTTCGAGCCCGCGCGCGTCTGTGCTAGGATTACCACATCCATGCACGTAGTCGAAAAATCGCAATTAATGTCCGCCACGGAAATTGACCGCACGCTCCAGCGCGTCGCTCACGAAGTTGTGGAACGAAGCGGTGGCTGTCTGAACCTGGCGCTGATCGGCGTCCGGCGCCGCGGTGTGCCCCTGGCAATGCGAATCGCCCAGGCCATGCGCGAAATTGACGGCGTCGAAGTGCCGGTAGGCACGCTCGATATCACTCTTTATCGCGACGACCTCAGCAAAGTCGCCGCCCAGCCCGTTCTGCAATCCAGTGACATTAATTTCTCGGTGGACGATAAGGATTTGATCCTAGTTGACGATGTGCTTTATACCGGCCGCACCGCGCGCGCCGCCATGAACGCGCTCTTCGATCTTGGCAGGCCGCGCACCGTTCGCCTCTGCGTCCTGATTGACCGAGGCCATCGCGAAATGCCCATTGAAGCGGGTTTCGTGGGCCGCATGGTGCAGACCAGCGCTTCCGAAATTATTGAAGTTCGTTTGCGGGAAATAGACCAGGAAGAACGCGTCATTCTGGTTGATCGCGTCGAATGATCCCCGCCACGGCGGCGCCCGCATCCGCCGCAGGCGAATCCGTTTTGAGGGATGGAGTGTCTCACCGCTTCCGCCATTTGCTCGGCATGGAGCCCTTATCGGCCGCGCAAATCTCATTTCTCCTTGACCAATCGAAGCCCTTCCAGGAAATCCAGCGGCATCCGCTGAAAAAATTGGCGACCTTGCGCGGCAAAAGCGTGGCGCTCGCTTTCTTTGAGCCGTCCACGCGCACGCGCATCAGTTTTGCTACCGCGGCTTCGCGTCTTGGCGCGGATAGCATGAACCTTCAGGCGGAATCTTCCAGCCTCAAGAAGGGCGAATCGCTTCTGGACACCGTACAAACGCTCGATGCGATGAAGCCGGATTGCATCGTGATGCGCCACAGCAGTTCGGGCGCCGCGGATTTCATCTCGCGCCATCTGGAAATCCCGGTCATCAACGCGGGCGACGGCACGCATGAACACCCCACGCAGGCGTTGCTCGACGCGCTCACTATCCGCGACCGGCTGGGCCACATTGACGGCCTGAACGTCACCATCCTTGGCGATATCCAGCACAGCCGCGTGGCGCGTTCCAATATTCACCTGCTGGGCAAATTCGGCTGCCGCTTCACGCTCTGCGGTCCCGCGATGTGGCTTCCCCGCGAACTCGAGCGCATCGGCCCGGCCGGATGCGAAATCCGGCGCACCGCGCGAATGGATGAAGCTCTTGAAGACGCCGACGTCATCATCGTCCTGCGCGTGCAACAGGAGCGCATGAACGAGCCCGCTCTGCCGACAGACGAATACGTTTTGCTCTATCAGCTCACACAAGAACGCCTGCGCGGCGCGAAATCGGGCGCGCTGGTATTGCATCCCGGCCCGATGATTCGCGGACTGGAAATTGATCCCGCTGTGGCCGATGGTCCGCAATCCTGCATCATCGAACAGGTCACCAACGGCGTGGCCGTGCGCATGGCGCTGCTCTTCTTGCTTACGGGCGGTGAGCCCGTTGCCGAAACCAAAAAAGAATCTACGAGCTCTGGGGACTAGCGATGCTTTGGATTAAGAACGCCCGCGTGATTGATCCCGCAAGCGCCACGGATGAAGCGCTCGACGTCCTTATCGAGGAGGACCGCATCGCAGCGTCCGGCACGCCCGATCAAATCTCGCAGGAAGCCGCGCAACGCCACGAATCGGCCTGCGAAACACTGGACGCAACCGGCTGGATCGTTGCGCCGGGCTTTATTGATCTCCATTGCCACCTTCGCGAGCCCGGCGGCGAAGCTTCCGAAACAATTGATACCGGCACTCGCGCGGCCGCGCGTGGCGGATTCACTGCCGTCTGTCCCATGCCCAATACGCGTCCGGTGAATGACAATGCTTCGGTGACGCGTTCCATTATCGAGCGCGCTGCCGCTGCCGCCGGCGTGCATGTATGGCCCATCGGAGCGTGTTCTGCCGGAAGCCGCGGCGAATCGCTCGCCGAAATTGCCGCCATGAAAAAAGCTGGCATCGTCGCCGTGAGCGATGATGGCAAGCCTGTTGCAAACGCGAAGCTGATGCGCCAGGTGATGGATTATTGCGGCTCGCTCGGTCTTCCAGTGATAGATCATTGCGAGGATGTCTCGCTCGCCGCCGGGGCCGTCATGCGTGAGGGAGAAACTTCCGTGCGGCTTGGCCTGCGCGGCATGCCCGCCGCCGCGGAATCCATTTGCGTGGGCCGCGATGTACAAATCGCCGCGCTCACCGGCGCGCGCCTGCACATCGCGCATCTTTCCGCGAAGGCTTCTCTGGATTTAGTGAGAGAGGCCAAGCAGCGCGGCCTGGCCGTCACTTGCGAAGTCACTCCGCACCACTTCACGCTCACGGATGAAGATGTTGTTTACGATTCGCATTTCAAGATGAACCCGCCGCTCGCCTCGCGCGAAGACCGCGATGCGCTCCTCGCCGGCCTGGCGGATGGCGCCGTGGATGCCATCGCCACCGATCACGCTCCGCACGAACCGGCCAGCAAAGCCGTCGAATTCGACAAGGCCCCGTTCGGCATCACCGGTTTTGAAACGGCGCTCGCGCTGTCTCTTCAGCAGCTCTACCACACCGGCCGCATCAATCTCATGCGGCTCGTCGAACTATTCACCACCGGCCCCGCGCGCGTGCTCGGCATCGAACGCCGCATCGCCGCCGGACAACCCGCCGACCTCACTCTTTTTTCCCCCGAGCACCTCTGGACGTTCCGCGCCGCGGAATCCGCCAGCAAATCGCGCAACACTCCATTCGATGGCCGCGAATTTCGTGGCGCGCCCATGGCCACAATCGTCGCCGGGCGAGTGGTTTACAGACGCTGACGATTCTTCCGCATCGCAACTCTTCCAATCCTTTCCCGCCTGCTGCCCATTCGGACAGGTGCGTTGCACAAGCAGCCCTGGTCCGTGAGTACTATTGCGTCGCGCGGAGGAATATAGGAATTCTATATTCGTCATGCCGAAACCCATCCGATCCCAAATTGCCCGCGGCAGCGCGGAACTGGCAATTCTTTCTCTACTCAATGAGCAGCCACTCTACGGCTTCGATATCGCCAAGCGAATCGAGCAAGGCTCGGGCGGCGCTCTTAAATTCAACCTCGCCTCGCTTTACCCCATGCTCTATGAGTTGGAGCGCCGCGACTGGATAAAGGGTCATTGGCAGGCGAACCGGGCTGGCCGGGATCGCCGCTATTATTCCCTCACGTCCACCGGGAAAAAGAAACTGCAGCCGTTGCGGCGCGAGTGGCAGAGTTTTTTTCGCGCCCTCGATCTGCTGGCGGGGATGAACCGTGCCTAATTGGCCCGCCGTAGTCAGAGAACGGATGATCGCCCACGGGGCTTCCCCCGGCTTGCAGGCGGAAATTACCGCAGAGATAGCCGCCCATCTGGAAGACGTGCAGGCAGATGAGATGTTGCGCGGCGCAAAAGAGGATGAAGCGATTCAATGTGCGCTCAATCAAGTGGATGACTGGAGGCGATTGCAACGCAAAATTTCGCGGTTGAAGAAAGAGGAGGGACAAATGAACGCTAGGATGAAGACCTTCTGGATTCCGGCCTTGGTAAGTTTTCTCAGCACCATCGGAACGATGCTTGCCATTCACTTCAGATTTAGGTCGGGCACGCTTCAACAGGCATTGCAAACCTTCGTGACTTTTCTGCCGTGGTTATTGGCGACGCCGGTGATTGGCGGACTGGCAGCGTATTTATCACGCCGCGCGGAAGGAGAGCGATGGACGCGGTTGGGCGCGGCGCTTTTTCCCGCGATTGTGATGTTTTTCACCTTCTGCTTGCTGGGCATCGTGGCCGCGATGGTGGATCGCCATGTGCCGGCACGAACCGTCGCATATGCGTTTTCGATATTGACGGCAGCCTTCGCGGTAATTCCCGGCATCGGCCTTCTGGTGGGCGCCCTGCCGTTCCTTACAGACCGAAAAATCTCCGGCAGAGCTGAGGCCAATGGCTGAGTCACGCTCTGCACCGCCGGCATTCCTCTGGAATAAGAAAAAACGCGGCGGGCAATTCACCCGCCGCGTGATCCTCGAAACAATTCATCTAGTTTCCCCGTCGCCCGCCGCCGCTTGCAGCTGCTGTAGAAGGCGGCACAAGATTTGCCGCGCGGAAATAACCCACGATGTTGCCGTATTCCTCATTGTTGTGGCCCACGTTGCGCATCAGAATTGCCACGCGCAAGGCAGGTCGTCCCGGCCCGTTCGCGCCCGGCGGCGTTACCATCTGCATCGCGGTCACGTCCGTGAGTGAATTGTAAACCTCACTGCAGTAATCAATCGCGGCGTGCATGGCCTTCACCAGTTGGTCCTTGGTCTGCTGTGTGGTCTCGTACTTCATGGTCGCGGGATCGGCTTCCCCCTTGGCCTGCGCGCAGAAAAGATAATTCGCGTCGATCACGTGTCCCAGCAGCGAGCCATACGTGCGCACTTCCGGCATCGTGCCGATTCTCATGTTGTAGTTTGCTTCGGGCATCTGCTCGGCGGAGCCGATCAAGTTGGTGCTGATGGATTTGAAGGCGCCCTTCACAAACGTGGAGAGCGGATCGGTTGGCGGAGCCATTTGCGCGCCGCCGGCCGGTGCTCCGCTTCCCTGAGCAATTGTGGGAAGCGCGGCCAGGGCGCAGAGCACGACACTGCACAGAAATTTCCTCATGATGAATCTCCTTTGTGGGTGGCGCCACCGCGCTTTGTTCGGCGAGCTTAGTCCGGCTCCTGCGATGGCGCGAATTTCGTTGGCAAGCGCGGCGTGAAGGCGCGAAGACGACCCTGGCCGCGAAGCGGAGGAATCATAGCACGACCGATTCCTGATATTCCCCGAACACACGGCGCAGCGCGTCCGAGATTTCGCCAACAGTCGCAAGAGCCTCTACCGCGGCGCAGATCGCCGGCATTAGGTTCGCTCCGGATCGCGCGCGAGCTTCCACTTCCGCAATCGCCAGCTCCGTGCGCCCCGCATCCCGCTGTGCGCGCAACGCGTGCAGTCTGCCGACCTGCGCGCGCTCCACTTCTGGATCCAGGCGTAGCGTCGGAATCGAGCGCGCATCATCGCTCTGAAATTTATTCACGCCCACCACGACTTGCTCGCCTCGCTCGATGGCTTGCTGATACTCGTACGCCGCTTTCTGCACTTCTCCCTGCACGTAGCTGGTCTCGATCGCGCGCAGCATGCCGCCTGCGGCGTCAATTCGAGCGATGTAATCCCGCGCTCCGGCCTCGATGCGATCCGTAAGGTTTTCAATCGCGTAGGATCCCGCCACTGGATCAACCGTGTTCGCCACTCCCGTTTCATACGCCAGAATTTGCTGCGTGCGCAGCGCAATCAGCGCGGAATCTTCCGTCGGCAGCGCCAGCGCCTCGTCCAGCGCGTTCGTATGCAGGGATTGGCATCCGCCCAGCACCGCCGCGAGCGCCTGAATCGCCGTTCGCACGATATTATTTTCCGGCTGCTGCGCGGTAAGTGACGAGCCTGCGGTTTGCACGTGAAAGCGCAGCAACAAAGAGCGCGGATCGCGCGCGCCGAAACGCTCGCGCATAATGTGCGCCCACAATCGCCGCGCGGCGCGAAACTTCGCAATTTCCTCCAGCAAGCCGTTGTGCGCGTTAAAAAAGAAAGAGAGCTGTGGCGCGAAATCATCCACTGCCAATCCCGCGCCATTCGCGGCTTCCACATAGGCGATGGCATCGGCCAGCGTGAACGCCACTTCCTGCACCGCCGTCGAGCCGGCTTCGCGGATGTGGTATCCGGAAATTGAAATCGTGTTCCATCTCGGCAGCTCCGCGCGACACCACGCGAAAATATCTGTCACGATGCGCATCGCCGGTTTCACCGGATAAATAAACGTCCCGCGCGCGATGTATTCCTTCAGAATGTCGTTCTGCACGGTGCCGGAAAGTTTTCGCAAGTCGGCGCCTTGCTTCTTCGCCACGGCGACGTAAAGAGCCAGCAGAATCGCCGCCGTCGCGTTGATGGTCATCGAGGTGGAAACGTGGTCCAGCGGAATTCCCTCGAACAGCGTTTCCATGTCTTCCAGCGAATTAATCGCCACGCCCACCTTGCCGACCTCGCCTTGCGCGAGCAAATGGTCGGAATCCAATCCGATTTGCGTCGGCAGATCGAACGCCACGGAAAGCCCCGCCTGTCCTTGATTCAGCAAATAGCGGTAGCGCCGGTTTGATTCCGCGGCCGTGCCAAAGCCCGCGTACTGCCGCGTAGTCCACAGCCGCCCGCGATACATCGTCGGATAAATGCCGCGCGTGAAGGGGAATTCTCCCGGATAGCCGATCAACGCCTCCGGATCCTGCCCCGCCAAATCCTCGGGTCCATAGACTTGTTCGAGCTCGAGACCGGAAACAGCCCGAGCTCCGCCGCGGGTCGTGGTCGATGCGCTGGATTTGTCGTCGGGCTTGCTCATGAGGATTAGGGCTTGGCTTGCAGCTTCCGCATTAAATTACTGGATGCGGCGCGCGCTGCGGAATGACGTCACCGAGAAATACACCATCACCATCGCGTAGGCCAGTGGCAGTGCCAGGATCCATTTTGTCGCGCCGTGTTGCCACGCCCGCACGGCGGAGCTTACCGCTCCAATAGCCAAGAGTGCGAACGTCGCGCCCGTTGCCTCATGGAAAAGTTGTCGCAGAGCGCGCCACAACGCGCGGAAAAATCCACGCCGCTTGACGGGAGCCGCTGGGCGCGAAACGGAAGTAGTGCTCACAACCGGATTGTAATATAGCCGCTCACCAGATGCGATGTTTGCATGTTATCGCCGCTGTGGGCAGGTTAGACACCACTGTCCCAATTGCCAGGCTTGTCAGCCGCGCGCCTCGGCCCTACAATTCAATAGTGGGATCATAGAGGAGGATGGGCGTGCAACTTGACGATCATCTGCGTGAGTTATTGCGTGAACTGGGTCACGCCATTAATGACACCGTGGCGGAATCTGATCGCATCACGGGCGCCATTGCCAGTGTGCGTTCGGCCGGTTTTGATATTGTGCTGAAGCTGGACGCCACAATCGGGCTCGCCAGGCACGAAGCCGTTGCTGGCCGGCTGACGAACCAGGACCGGAGCTTTCTCGAATCGCTCCACATTCAGGTGGATTCGGAAGCTTTGGATGAAGTGGCCGCGGCGCCGAAGTTCGATCTTACGCCGCAGGATGTGCGTTTCCTGAAATCCCTGAAGATATCTCTTGATGATGAAGCCTAATCCTCGTGTGTTGCTGTCGGCCCTGCTGATAGCGCTCGGGTGCGCCTTTGCTGCCGGCCCCGCGGCCAATTCTGTTTCCGCGCAGACAGTCACCGATCCTGTTGTCGTCAAGACGCCAAAGCCAACCAAGAAACCGTTGAAATTCGTTGGTCTGGTTATCTCCGCGAACGCCGGCTCGTTGACGGCTCGCAGCATTGACAATGCTTCTCAGCTGCAATCATTCTCTTATTCCCCGAGCGTGCGCGCCCAGATGATAAATACCTTGAAAAAGGGCGGCTACCAGTACGGCGATAAGGTCCACATCCAATACGCTCCCGGAACCACGGTTGCGTTAAGTCTCAAAGGCAAAGCCTCCAAGCCCAAGAAATTCGCCACCACAGGCTCGAAGTAATTTTCCCCGCTCTTGCCGCTGTCCAACACAACCCCAGGCCTGCTAGTCTTTTCTTGTGATACGCCAACCCGCTGTCGCCGGCCGTTTTTATCCTTCAGATCCCCGCGGCCTTGAAGATCGCGTGCGCCAGTTCGTCGTCGCGGCTCGTTCAGACGAGCAGGAAAGTCCGCCCGCGGACAAGAAGCAGGCCCCCGGCGTGCTAGCGTGTCTGGTTCCCCACGCCGGGTATGTTTTTTCGGGTGGAGTGGCGGGCGCCGTCTACGCGCATCTCGCTTTTCCCCGCCGCATTATCATTCTCGGCCCGCGCCACCGTCCGCGCGGCGCCGATTTTGCGATCAACACGGAAGGAGCCTGGCAAACGCCGCTCGGCCGCGCCGAAATTGATTCCGGCCTGGCGTGCGCGCTAGTGGCTGCTTGCCCGCTGCTGGTGGACGACGAAGTGGTGCACCGGATCGAGCATTCCATCGAAGTGCAGTTGCCATTTCTTCAGGTCCTGGCGGGAGATTTCCGCTTTGTTCCCATCTCCATTGGCACGCTCGATTTCATCCAACTCAATGAACTCGGCCACGCACTCGCGCGCGTAATTGCGGCGTTAGCCGAACCTGTTCTGCTCATCGCCAGCTCGGATATGAATCATTACGAGTCCGACGAAATTACGCGTGCGAAGGACCATCTGGCCCTCGATCAATTGCTCGCGCTTAATCCGCGCGGACTTTACGACACCGTGCGCCGCGAAAAAATCACCATGTGCGGCTGCGGTCCCGCTGTCGCAACGCTCACCGCCGCGCTCGATCTGGGCGCCACTCGCGCGGAACTCGTCAGCTATTCCACCTCAGCCGGCGTTCTCGGCGACCGCGACGATGTCGTCGGCTACGCGGGAATGCTGTTCCGATAAGTGAAGCTCTCTGAAAACAAGAACGGCCTGCTTTTCATGCGCAGGCCGTTCCTTCAGCTCTTAGATTTTGTTTGTCCCGTAATGTCTGAACCCCGGCTCATCGATAAGCGTCCTTGCGATGAAGTACGCGCAGGATTTCAATTGTGAGTTCCTCTATCGGCAGAAAAAGAACGCGATAGTCGCCGACGCGGAGGCGGAACTCGTGGCGAGGCGGCTGAAGCTTTTTCACGTCACCCGCCCCAGTGGTCAGATAATTGTCAATAGCAATCAGAATGCGCAGAGCGATCTCCCGATCAATGGCGCGGAGGTCGGTACGAGCGTCCGGCGACCAGAAAATGGTCTTTTTCGGCATAGCGTGGGTTTAGCGGCGCGAGAGGCCGAACTCGCGAAGAATCTCTTCGTGCGAAACACCTTGGCCATGATCGAGAGAAGCACGGGCTTGGTCGAGGGCGGCGGCTTCCTCCGGAGGGACGGGGTCTTCTTCCAGCGGGGCCGCAGCCAAAGAGCGGGATACCGGATCCAGCAGCATGAACTGCAACAGAGGCACGACCGCGGACACTTGAGCCGGGTCGAGCTGGTCAATCAGATGATGGGCTTGCTGTTTTTCATTTCCGGAATCGCGTGCCATAAAAGAGCCCTCCCGCATCATGCCCGTCTCAGAGGACAAATCTATGAGCCATTTTACACTAGATTCCGCTCGCGCGGACCCACATACCCGTCATAGGAAACCGCTTTTTGGAGCAATTGCGGAACATTAAACAACTGCCGACTGCAACATTCTGACGCGCGCCAAAAACAAAAACGGCCTGCGTTTCATGCGCAGGCCGTTCCTTCAAGTTTTGAAATTTTCTTTAGTGATGCCCGGAACTCCCCCCGCCGCCGTGCGACGCAGGTGGGGCGGAATAATGTGGGGTCGGCGCCGGCGCCGAATAATGCTGCTGCGGTTGCGGCGAAATGTATCGCGGCGCAGCCGGGGTCGCGGGCCGGGGCTGTTGTTCATGCGCCGCCGGAGCGACATACGCAGGTCGCGGTTGCGAAGTTGGCCGGGCGGAAGAATCTGGCCGAACAGTATTTACCTGTCCGCCGGTAAAAGTTGAGCCCTGCGCCGGGACCGCCGGATTGTCCACACCCGCTGGCGCGTTCCCTGGATTTTGTTGGTCCACCGGATGAGTGTTCATGTAAGCGTGCGCGGCAGCATCATAGGTAATTGTTCCGGTCATCGGCGCAATGATTCCAGAATGCAGCGTCGAATGCGCCGGTGCAGAGGGGGCCGGCGCCGATTTGGCGAATGTTTCCGGAGCCGGTGGAATTTTCCCGCTCGCTTTGATCACGATTCCGCGCGGATCCAGCGTGCCCGTTACGATGCCAGTCGCCGACAATACGCCTTTTCCGTTAAATGTTCCAGCAGGCGCCCACGCAATCTGATTCCCCACTCGCAGCCAATTTACCGGCGCGGGATCCCACGACTTCGATGATCCAGGCTGCCACGCCCATCCTCGTCCTCCGGCGTTAATCCACCGGCCCGTGTGATACGGCAGCCAGCCCCACGGTTCATTGCTTACCCATGTCCAGTGATGGTGGTGGCCAAGATAAATCCACGAGCCATAATAAAACGGCGCCCAGCCTGCACCCGCGCCATAAGGCTGCCAGCAATAGCCGTAGCCCGGAAGGTCCGTCCAGTAGCCGTCGTCCGAAAGATCTGAAATTCCGTAGCTGTAATCTTGATAATCCGTATCGAGCGGCGCCACGTACTGCAACGCCTGCGAGTAGCCTTGCTCGATGAGTTGGTCGCGGCTGGAAGCCCAGCGGTCAAAATCGTCCAGAGGCGCGTTGAGCTCAATACTCGCGTGATCCCCATTTCCGCCGCTGATGTGAAGTGTGTGCCCGGTGGAAAGGCGCGTCTCGCCGGAATTCGTGCTTACCTGCACATCACCTTTCATAACGCTCGCCCAGCTGTCTCCCTGTGTCGTGTCCATTCGGAAACGCGCGCTATGCGGCGCGGTCACGTGCATGCCGGGAGCGTCCACTGCGAGCGAGTCGTTATTTTTCGTGTCTGCCGTGATCTCAACGCTTCCCTGAATTAGACTGAGTTCTGTGACCCGGCCGTCGTTTCCGAATGTAAGTTTGCTGAATTCCAGTTCGCTGTTTTCCGCCAGCCGCATGATCGCGCCGCTCTCGAACTGCACCTCCGCCCGGCCGTTCCCTGTTTTCAGGTGAAAACCCTGCTCGATGGGCAGGTTCGCAGTTGCGGGTTGCCTGTCTTCATTGGGCCGCTGATATTGCACGTCACCCATCGCGAAGCTCAGGCGTGCCACACGAATATCATTATTTACATTGGAGTTGTCTGGGCCGGTCTGACCATTTGGAATGTCCTGCGCTCGCGCGGAAGGCGCGGCGGCAAACGCGAGACCCGCCCCAGCCAACAGAATCGCCAGTGAAAGGAAGCCAGGTGTGCGGCGCTTCATAAAGCCCTCCTTGGGAGGACGGGGACGGCCCTTCTGACCATAAGATGCGTTTCAACGTCCGGGGGTTACGTTGAATTTGGATATTGCTCCCGGAAACCCGGTGCGGTCAAGCACATTGTAAGTGGGGACTTACATTGAGGCCAGGGCTATTTTCCGTCCCGGATCTTCGCGGCTATGGCTCGCGCGCGCGTCCGCGCCATTTCCATGATGTGAGTATCATTCCCAATCTGTTCGAGCACCGGCAATAGCCGTTCCGGTTCCGGCAGCGCCTTGTTGTCTATGTCGGCCTCCAAATCAACCAGAGCGTCGTTCACGCCCAGGTGGTCGTATTTCAACCGGCGTTGCAGTGTCTGAAGATGGTCTTGCTGCCGCGCGAGCCCCTCGAAAATCTGAAGCAGTTGGCTGGCGGCATTGTTGACCGTGTAGTTGAATTTGACCTCGTGCACTTCGCCGTCTTTTTCATAGCGGAAAGTCTTCTCGCCCAAGTTGGCGATGCGGCGGTGTACATCCAGATCTAGATTGCGGAAGTTGCCAAGCTCCCCCGCAAGGGAAAATATCTTGTCGCGCACCATCTGCCCGACTTCAAAAGATTCGGGCGCGGGATCCTCGCTGAGCTGCCGGATGTCAAACGTGCACTTTCCCGGCTCACTCACTTTAATTTCCACGGACTCCGGCACGCTGCCCTTGAAAACCTTGTCGTACGTGATGACAGCATCGCCGGCCGCGCCAAGCTTCGTCGCCGCGAGCAGCATGCATGCCACGATCGGAATAAATGAGTGCCGTGAAATTGTCCGCATCGAGTTTTTCATCGGACGGAGAGTATGCGCGGAAGCGCCGCGGGTTTGCGCCGCGACGGCCGGGGCGCGGCCAGCAGCCGGGCTGCCGCGCCGAATCGCTCTTCGTTCCGCGCGAATTGGATGTGGCAGAGCGCCACGGCCAGTGCGTCCGCCGCATCGGCCGGTTCAGGAATTTCCTTCAGCGAAAGCAGCGCGCGCACCATTTGCTGCATTTGGGTTTTATCGGCGTTGCCGTATCCAGCGACGGCCGCCTTCACTTCGCGCGGCGAATAACTGTGCACCGCAACATCGCGCTGCGCCGCCGCGAGCAGAATCACTCCGCGGACTTCCGCCAGCCGCAGCGCGGTACTGACGTTCAGCGCCGCGAAGATGGATTCAATCGCCAGGCATTGCGGCGCATATTCCTCAATCAGCGCGGCGATCCGCGCGTGGATTTGTTGCAGCCGCGCTGGAACGTTTGCCGTAGCTCCGCGCGCGGCGGCGATCGTATCGAAGTGCACCGAAGTGCAGCAGCCGCCGGCCGCGTCTATCACAGCGAAACCGGTTGCTCCGGCAGCGGCGGGATCAATTCCCAGCACGCGCATCGCGAATTGCTTGCGGGCTTCAGCAGGCATGTGCGCCAGTGTAATGCGGCGCGCGAGCGCGGGCCAGTGTTTTCTGAAAACGTGGGAAGAGACCGACACCCTCACACACCAAATCCGGGGGCGTCAGTTGCCGACGGCGGCCTGCAGTTCCTTTTCGTCTATATCGAAATTGGAATAGACTTGCTGCACATCGTCTTGTTCTTCGATGCTTTCCAGCAGGCGGATCATCTGGCTCGCCTGCGCGCCGGTCAACTTGATGTAGCTGTTCGGCACCATGCCGATTTCGGCGGATTCCGGGGGCATGCTCGCTTTGACGAGCGCCTCGCGCACGGCTTCAAAAGTTTCCGGCGGCGTCAGGATTTCCCATACCGAACCGCCATCCTGCAAATCTTCCGCGCCGGCATCCAGCACGATGCCCATAATTTTATCTTCTTCCGCCAGTTCCTTGGGGACGGCGATTTCGCCTTTGCGCTTGAACATCCATCCCACCGCGCCGGCTTCGGCCATGTTGCCGCCGTTTTTTCCGAATGCGTGGCGAATTTCGCTGACGGTGCGGTTGCGTCCATTGGTGACGACCTGCACCAGCATCGCGACGCCGCCGGGCCCATAGCCTTCAAACGTGATTTCTTCGAGCTGTTCGCCTTCGAGCTGGCCGCTGCCGCGCAGAATGGCGCGGTCGATGTTGTCCCCGGGCATATTTTCGCCCTTGGCGGAAAGGATCGCGCTGCGCAGCCGGGCGTTGGTGTTCGGGTCGGTGCCGCCACGAGCGGCGATGGCGATTTCTCGAATCAGCCGCGTGAAGATGCGGCCGCGCTTGGCGTCTGTGGCCGCCTTCTTGTGCTTGATTGTGGCCCACTTTGAATGCCCGGACATGCGATTGCCTCGATCGAAAAGATTTGGGTTGCGTTACGATGGCTCCCAAGAAATGCGGCTAGGAGCGGCTTACCCTGATTAAGCCGGGATATTCTAGCATACCCCCTGCTCCCCTCCCCATGTTTTGGCAACAGCGTGATTCGATGGGGCTTACAGACGCGATCGTCTCATCAATGTGATTCAAAAGAGGTTAGGTGAGGTAGTTTACGGTCAAGAGTCCAGAGTCACCGCCCTTACCCCCTATCCCCTTATTTTTTGTAAGTGCGCATTCTAATGGACTTACGGTGCAGCCTTTTCGTAAGTGCGCATTCTAAAGAACTTAGCTGTTTACCTATATATTAACACTCTCACTGAAACGAAAGGACTTACAAAAATGGCTTGTAAGTGCGCCCCGCAGAACCATCCGGGATCCAAACATCGGACATTCTGCTGTTTCGGAGAGGCTTTAAATCAATAGATTTCGAGTATCCGGCAGGGTTGGCGAGTTCCGATCTGGGAGGCCATCCGAAAGACTCATCGAAGCCTGCTGCACATGTTGGCATATAAGTATATGACTGTCAATGGAAAAATACGGATTTGCCTGTGGAAAGGAATTCGAATAAGAATCCGAAAAGCCCCACCCTTTTTTCGCGGTGAGAAAAGGATGGGTCGCCCGCCCGGCAGTTCAAATTTCTTAGGGTCAAAATCCTCCACTTTTGGCCGCGCCAAGAAATGGGGCCCCAGGCCATGGCGATCTGTTGGTAGCGCGTATGGAAATCACATCCTATAGTCCCGCCCCGGCGGGCTCGGCTCCTTTCTTCCGAGCCTTGGTCGTCTACAGCTACCAAGTCTTCTATGAAAAGGGCCGTGTCGTGCAAGCCGGACTCCGCAACGATGCAGTCAAGCTTCTATTCGTGCTCGTGGCACAAAAGGCTTATGCGAGCCTCCGCCGCCGTCACAACCGGCTCCACTTCCTCGTCCAGCGCCAACCGGCTCCCTTTGCTGTTCACCACGTCGAGCAACTGGTATGCGCCGCTCTTCCCGAAGCTCGTTCCACTCCGCGCATATTGCGAAAGATAAAATCGCTGCAAGGGCGTCCACTCTTCCGCGTATCGGTAGTAGAAGATTCCCGCAACCGCCAGCACCGCAACGAAGAACGCAAGCAGTGTCGCGCGCGCCCTCCCGCCCGGCCACTCGCCCGCGCTTTCCTCCCGCCCCCACTCCTGTCTCATGGCCCCACCTCTGGTTCTAATCCGCTTTTTCTTCTTGCCCTGCGTTGCGACGGGTAGCCGCTGCCTGAAGACGCTCTCCCGCCTTCTTCGCTTTGTCCCGGTCGGCCCGCTCGATGATTTCCTTCATCTCTTCCGCCGTCAGTTTTTCCCCCTGCGCCAGTTTGTAAAACGCATTCAACAAGATCGTCCGCAACGCCAGCACTTCGGCCAGAGAGTCTCTTCCGCCACGCTCGGCTTCCGCCCTTCCGCGCGCTCCAACAACACCGCACGGCACCACTCCCCCAGCGTCACACCTTCGCGCTCGGCAACCGCGCTCAGCCGTTCGTATTCGCTGTCGGTGACTTTGCAACCTGCGGTTCGATTCCGGGTTTGCTCGCTGGGCAGCGGCATTAGGCGGGAACCTCTACTTAAGATGGATTCAGCGTAGGAAAAATTGGTTGGTTTGAATGAAAGCCTGCCCTGAACGCCTTTGTGTGAACGGGTTAACCCAGAGCGCCGCGCGGCGCTCTACAGCGCCCAACTTGGGGTGACGTGTCATAACCTTTCCCGCCGCCAAAGGCGGCGCTCTGTGGCGCTCCCCGGGAACTGGCGGCAGATTAGCGGCGAAAGGAAAAACTACCGCAACCGGCCAGCACCCTCGACCCTATCCAACCGCCGATGCGCGCTCCTGCTCAACCGCAACGCATCCGGCGCGGCCTTTACGCAACGGCACGGACTGGCCTATTTCTCGACAGCCATGCCGCCTCGGTCGAGAACATAACAGGGCAGACTTCCCAGTGGCGGCACTGGCTCTTGCTCCGCACCGGGCGTTGCAACGAATGTGGGTATCTTCCCTTTCCCCGATGCATCAACGATTTCACGATCTGGAAGAACACCAGCACAAGACGTATAGGCGTCCGTGAACTTCTCTGGAACATGGATGTGGAAAACCACTGTAGGCCCCCTCCCGACGAAAAGAGATCGATTCAACCTGTCGTATGGATCAAGCCTATTAACTTCGGTGGAGAAGTTTCTCCAGACGATCCTCACGTAGTCCCTTCTGCCATCTCCGTCGGACAGCACTCTCACTACGAAATCCTCGTCATAGGTAAGATCGCGCAGAGCCGGGTCGTAGCGCACGATTCGACCGCGAACTACACCTGTGAAGTTCGCAGAGGGAGCAGGGGGATGAGATGCTACATTCGTATTCTGAGGGAACGGTAGTTCTGAGCCCTTCACGATTTTGAGATCACTCCGGTTGAGCACGTAACAGGGAATGCTTTTGATTGGAGGTACAGGCTCTTCCTCTGCCCCCTGCGTCGAAACGAATGCCGGTACAGTACCTTTACCCGATTCATCTACAACCTCTTGGTCAGAAGCTGGAGTAGCACATGCCTCACGCTCACCGGGAGAACTAGCTAAGCGGACTGGAAAAACCCAACTCGCACCCCTTCCAACGAAGGCCTCACCGTTCACCTTTGAGTACGAATTCGGCACTCCATCGAGGGAAGCGGAGCGCCAAACAACCCTCACATATGTTTGTTTTCCATCTTTGTCGGGCACTACTCTCACGACGAAGTCATCATCGGAAGTAGTTTCATGCATGAACCAAGCGTAACGAACGACACGCCCTTGAATAAGCTGCTCTTCCGGCTGGGACGAGATTTTCTGATGCGAAGAAACAATCAGCCCGATTGCCACCATCGCGGTCAGCATCGCGGAATTACGCGTGACCGTGATCATTGGTCCTTCTTAATCGTCACAGAAATCATTGTGGCGTCGATGTACGCGCGGTTATTCGCTCCCACTGTAACGGTGCCGCGAACTACGGCGGATATAGTCTCCTTGAGACCAGGAATCGGGATTGTAAGGAGATAGTCGTTTGTGCCTGTTTTGTGCTGGATGTGGTTGCTCGAGTCTCCCCCACCGAAGATTGCGTCGGCATACTTGTGGGCTTCGTCACGGTCGGCACTGTCGTGCTCACTTGAGTAGTAAGCTTCCATTGCTTCGTGAGCGAGCATCTCCCCTGCGGTTTGCTGATCTTGTTTAGCGACAAGACCGATGTCAGAGGCGTCAGCTGTGTTCTGGCCATGACCATCAAATCGGCCAAACTGCACTGTGCCGCTCTCGCTGACAGCGTTCAATGTCGCGTGATGGTCCTTGTCTTTTATCGCGTCGTATAGTTGTGCTTCGGATGAACTTAGTTTGCTTCGATCTACTTTCCCATCGACCTGAAGCAGACCATTGTTGCCGATCTTGACCTTGAACTGATGGCCTTTGCGGTTGTTCAGGTCGTCTTTTAGGCCGTTCACCGTTTTCTTCGAGCACTTGCTGTCTCCGGATTGGCATTGCAATCTTACGTCTAGGCCGGAGGGATCGGTGAAGTTCAGTGGATTGTTCGTGACGTATGTGTAGAGATTCAGCATCTGGGGATTCACAAGTCGGCCCATTTCAATGTAAATCGGATCGGTAGTCATAAACCGGCCAAGCGAAGAGCCGAAGTATCTGGCCCCCATCTCGTCCAATCCTGATTCTGCATCGCGTTCTTTGCCGGTAAACTTGCGGGTGTTGCCGCTGGAAGATGTGTAGGAGCGTTCACCGCCGTAGGGATAGAAGTCGGAATCGTCTTGAATGGTGCCCGCTGCGTTCGTTACGACGTGGGCTGAGCCCAGGTGATCGGCGAAGTAGTAGTCCACGTTGCTACTGGAATCGCGGCGGGCAATACGGGCTCCGCCGAAGAAGATGTACTCGTCAAGTAGATTGCCGCTCGTGTCTGTTTCGTCCAGCGCGTCGCTTCCGTCGCCATACCAGTAGAGCATCCCGCTCGACTTCTGCACCCGCTCGCCATCGCCATCATAGGTGTAAGTGACTCCTGCGGCGGTGAGGATGTGGTTTTCCGCGTCGTAGGTGTAAGTGTTCACGCCGTCGTTCAGCATATTGCCCGCTGCGTCATACGAATAGCCGGACAATTGGTTTTTCCCAGTAGCTGAAACGCTGAGCGTGTATGCAGAACCCTGCGTCACGGTGGCTGTCAGCAGGTTCGCCCAAGCGTCATAACCGAACGAAAGGCCCCAGGCGTATGTTCCCGAGGTCGCCACGGTTTGCGCGGTGCTGACCCGGTTTAGCGCGTCGTAGGTGTAGCTCTGGCTGCGCGCGGTCGTAATGTTGTTCGTAATGCTCGCCACGTTGCCGTTGTTCGTCGTGCCGGGGACCGGGGACAGACGGGACGTTTTCCAGGTCTGGCGGCACCTCGAGGGAGTATAACATCCGGAGAAGTACCGATGGAGTACCGCGAGGCTGCGCATACCGAAGGTTTACGTCCCGTCTGTCCCCCTGTGTGTCCCCCTGTGTTCCGCTGCAGTTGGAAAATATGGCTTAGGGCGCGCCACCCGCCCCATTTAAGGCCGCGTCACCCGCGTTGCCCTTCTAATCTCATCATCGAGGACCAGCTTGTAGGTCTTACTTTCGGCCGCATCAAAAACGGGAGAGTAACTAACCTTGCCGTTTTCGTAGCTCGCCGTGAAAACCTTGTGCGCCAAGGGCGCGTACAGCAGCACGGAAAAAAACTCCGGACAAGAATGGGCCGCGCATCCTTGGAACGTGAAACCGTATTCGTCGCCAAGATCAAACGTTTTGAGGTTGCCCGGAGAGGCGACGGCAAATGAATTATCTAGTTTTTCAGATTTCCAGTCCAAAGCGAAGCTGTCTGTCCCTTCTGATCGAAACACATACACATACCAGCCGCCGCCCGGATTCGACACGAGTAGTGCCACGTAGCCCGGAAAGTTTCCCTGTCCGTCTCGCAGAAACTCAATAGAATATATCCCACCTGGGAGACCAGGAACTGATTGCGCTAGGCTCGTTAGAGCCTTCACGGATAAACCTTTCCTACTGACGGACTGTCCTCGCAGTTGCGAACCGTTGAAAAAGACCGCCAGACTACATAACATCAATCCGATCGCAAAGTGGGCTGTAATCTGCTTCATTTTTTGTCCACCCGTCAAAATCTGTTTACAAAGTCGATATAGTCCCCGACAGTGCCATACTTGGGATGCTTAACATCGAGAAAAGCGCCCCTTACAGCCTTAATGCCGCCTCCCTTGAAAAGCTTGTTCGTCCCCCCGACTCCCAACGTCCAAGATGCGATTGCTAAATCCTTGTTACCGCCAAAGGACTTTAGCGCGCCAGCCATTGATTTAGCCGCCGCCGCAATAGAGTTTTTATAGTTGAGTGCTCCCGCATCTGTAAGGCCAGCATCTTCCCGACGGCTTTGCGTGAATTGAACACGAATTCACAGCGTTCGTCCAAGCGACGCCGCAGCAATATCAGTCGCGTTTCCAAATTATCCTTAATGTATCTGATATTTCCTTTGAGTTTACTTCACGTATTCCAGCATGGAATGCTATCCGGCCTTGGCGACCGACCTCGCCAGGACGATGGAGGCGACCAGCAACCAAAGCGCAGAAAGCATCCCGGTTACGATCACGCTGACCGATGCCGGCGAAAAAGGACCACTGGGCACCAGAACGCTGAGGGTGTAGAGCGCGTTAAGGACGGCGACGAGATAGCTGAACGCGTTGAGCCAGCCCGGCAGCGCGCCTCTCCGCCCGCCCATTTTCGCCACGGAGAAAACCCACATGGCGAAGGCACCAGAGCTGAAGGCTACAAGGACTATGTCGAAGACATAGATCGTCGCCAACACATCGCTTGCTGCCGACGGACGAAGGGCCGCAGCAGCTTCGAGGGCCGCACTCGCCAAACCGAGAGTTGCGAAAGCGATCGCCCCGGCGCCGCCCCATCGCACAAGCAGGTTATCTCGTCCCTCCGGGTCGCGGAGGTAGTCAAACATGCCGTAGACGAACCACAGGATAAGCGCGACGGACGGTAGCAGCAACCACCCGCCAAACTCCAGAACGGCGCGGTGCGAGGCGATGTAAGCTGCGATGTCGCTCGCACTGGCTTCGGTCTGCGGTAACTGTCCCGGCAAAATGCCGGAAAGCGCGAAGCAAATAGCTCCCAGAATTCCCGCATAGCCCGCAGAACGCTGCAAAGAAGGATTCTGCATAGAACCTCCCTAAACTGGGAGTTCCATTTTGATCTCCCGGATGGGCACCCTTATACACCCCAGGCCCTTCCGAGTGAAACAAATTGTGCGTTGCAGCCCGGAGAGGACCATCAGCCCGATTCGCACTGACTTGCAATCGCACCGAACTGTGATTCGTGGCAGCGCGAAAATTCTTCACCTGTAATTTCACCTGTAGCGATTCCGTCTTAGCCGTGCTTTCGCGTGCTTAGGCGCTTCCCGACACCGTTCACGTTATTGGACGTAGGTATTAGTTGGCCTTTGACACGGTAGAGGTCTGGGGTTCGAGTCCGCACGGGCCTACCATATCTTTCAATGAGTTAGCCGGAATTTCCGATTTGGACTCCTACTCGCGCATCCTAATACTTGTTCCATTCTCGATGCAAGAAATTTGTGACCAGAGCAGCCCCCTGCGAGACCGTAGGGGTGCCGACGGCTTGTTTTTTGGCCGTCTGACGCGCCTCGCTTGTTGGCGCGTAATCGATTTCTCAGACACTATGCCGACCTTCCTCCTTCGGCTCCAGATTTTGTAACCGCAATGGGAGTGCTAACCCGATGGCATTGGCAGCGCCCAATCCTTGCCAGCATGCTCCCAAACAACCGCCGCGTGAGGTGACTCTCCGCCAGCAACAGCCAGTAATAGCGGGCGTGCTTGACCAGCCGCCCGCCTGTCTTCACCAGCCGCTGCTGCAAGCTCGTCAGCGACCAGGCGTCGATTCTCTTCGGCAGCACCAGACGGCGCCACAGGTTGCCCAGGTTGTAGGCCAGCAGGCTCAACTGTAAGCGTGCTTCATTGGCCCGGAACCGATGACACGATAGCCGGGTCCAATGCGTCGCCTGCTTGCCTTCCTTGATCCATTGCTCGGCTGTGCCCCGCTTGTTATAGAACCGCACTACCGCCCGGCTGGGCAGGCTCAGATTCGTGACGATGAAGCCGACTCGCGGGAACAGCTCCCCGAAGTGGAACTCCACCTTCGCCACCACCCGTCGCGCCGTTTTCCAACTGGCCGCTTGGTAGAGAAAGCCCTTGTACCGGACCACTGGTTTGTGGCTCGGCCTCCCCACGGGCCGCGTCAGCAACTCCGCAATGTCCCGCTCCAGGTTCTCGTTGGCCGGTATGCGGATGGCATACTTCACGCCGCGCTCCTCCAGCGCTTCATAGATCTCCGGTTTGGCAAAGGCCGCGTCCGCCCGGAAAGCAACTTCCTTGCCCTCCGCCTGTTGACGCTCGATCTCCGGCAACAGCAATTCATCCCAGTCTTCGGCGCTGTGCACATTGCCCGGACGCAGCTTCGCCGCCAAGCAGTCCCCGTGACTGTTGAACAGAAACAGCGGGTGGTAGCAGACCGACTCGAAGTGCCCGTTGTAGGCGCTGCCCTCTTGCTCACCATGAACCGGACTCTCGCTGGAGTCCATGTCGAGCACGACGCGGTCGGAGCCATCCAGAGACTCGGCCTGCCCCAGCGTCTCCCGGTTCAACGCCATCAGCCCGATCAGATTCTCTTCCTTGGTCAGCAGCTCGGTCTCGAACCAGTGCAAGGTCGAGGTCAGCGCCGCGCCCCGGTCCCAGATTCTCTGTGAACTGATCAATCGGAACGTCGGGTCGGCTGCCAGTCGTTCGGCGTCGTTGAGGTCCTCGTAGCCCGCCAAGCGGCTGTAGACCGACTGCCGCAGCAGATCGGCCAGCGTGAACTGCTTGTTCAAGCCTTGTCGCGAGTCGCTCAAGTGTTCCTCGATGAGCTTCTCCAGACCCAGTCGCTCATCCAACTCACGAACCAGAATCAGGCCGCCATCGGAAGTCACTCGCGATCCCTGGAAATCGACCTTCAAGAGAAGCATTGAACGAGAGCTGAAAGGGCTGATTTTGTTTCTCACCCATTGGGTACCGACCTCCAGAGCGTCTTCATCGCGTTCACACCCGCATGAATATTGATGATGGCGACGATCCAAAGGTTCGGCGGAAGAGTCTCAAAATGGAAATGTAGGTTGAAACAGTCCCTCAGCATCCCCATTCATACTAGCTGGGTTCAGAGAAGATTCTCTCGATGCGATGCCTACAAGCGTATTAGGATCTACTCCTTCTTTGTTCCCTTCGTGCCAAAATGTGTACTCCATTACTTGGGCCTCAGCAGAACTACTTGTTGCCGCTTCGATCGCGTCTTTGGAGGTTTGGCTAAGCGCGACAGGGTTGGGCGGGTGGCTCACCCTTTCCGTGATTGCATTCTATCAGCAAGTCCACATAGTACTACTGAGATTATGCTTCGGGCAGTAAAAAGACTTCGACTTGCGGGCTGCGCTGTGCGCAGCCCGGGGTGGCCCATCCTTTGCGGGGTTGATGTTTGCAAAGGGTGGGGCTTTTGACTTTGTTTTTGACTTTGACTTTGGTTCCGCTCGGGAATGAAATTCAGAAGGCCTAATTAAATTATAAAAACAAATGGTCGGGGCGAAAGGATTTGAACCTTCGGCCTCCAGGTCCCGAACCAGGCGCCAATGCTTATTGAAATCTATGGATTCTTGTTGATTCTAAGTGATTGCTGTTGAAACTCTTGCGGCCTACTTGTTGAAGTCTGTTGAACCTTGCTGAAGTTGGAGGCTTAAATTTATCTACACTCCGGAATGCGCTCTTGTCCGAAGCCTCTGCCTAACCATCTGCGCACCTTCAAGCTTGCGGCGCGCACAAGTTCTCATTGTAAGGGTACTTACCGCACTGCTTTAGGCCCGCGAAGCTACTGACACGCTCCCAGTGCGGATAGCAACAAATACGTGGTTTGCTGTATGTACGGCTGCTAGCTGCATTGTCTAGCCTTAGGCATGTCCTATTCACTTGGCGTGAGCACGAAACTGGCTGACCGAAGCGTCCGAATACTTATTGTGGACGACCATCCAGCGATAAGGAAAATGGTACGGACAATCCTGGAGGAGCATCCGCAGTTTGAAGTGTGCGGCGAAGCGGTAGACGGCGCTAAAGCCATTCAAGAAGCGCAGAAATTAAAACCGGACGTCGTCGTTCTAAATATAAGTATGCCGGTCTTGAACGGACTCGAAGCGGCTCGCGAAATTAAAGCGAAACTGCCGGAATCAGCAATCGTAATATTGTCCTCAGCCGCGGATCAGCACCTCATTGAAGAAGCCAAAAAGATTGGCGCTCGAGCATACGTCGCGAAAACAAGAGCATCGGATGCGCTGATCAAGGCAATAGAAGACGCCGTAGAAGGTGACGACTTTGTCTTAGTGGATTAGCAAACCCGGCGGCAAACCTCTTCAAAGTGAGTGATTCTGCGCCATTTACAACCGAACCTTTGGGGAGCACTACCAAAGACGGCCTTCCTGACAAATTTGGGGTAGTACAAAGGTCATTTCGATTAGGCCGAGCGTACCATTTTATCTATCCGGGACAAACCTTAGTCTGACAGGGATGATCAGCGACGCCAAAAGACCGGTTACGGAAATCACGGACCATCAAGAGATCCAGCAGAGCCTGCGCCGCCTGGATCGGAGCGCTTCCTGGTTCTGGTGGAATACCGTCCTCGTGATAGTTCTACTCCTGGTGACGCTGGGCGCGCTTTCTCCCTTAAAGCTGCTGGAACAGTATGCTCTTGCGCACCATCTGAACGTGACCGTGATCGTGCGGGAATTGCTCGCCCTGATGCTGATCTCGAATGGCTACACGCTCTTCCACCAGCGCCATTTCAAGCTTTTTCGGGATCGCCTGGCCGAACAGATGCATATCGGCGTGAAGCAGCGCATGCGAGCCGAAAAATTCTACGGTCTGGCAATTCTCGATCCGCTCACCGGCTTATACAACCGGCGATACGGAGAGGAATTTCTGCAGAATGAGATCACACGGGCTGAGAGGAAGAATTATGACCTGGCTGTGATCGTCGTGGATCTCGATAATTTCAAAGAGATCAACGACCAGTATGGGCACCATGCCGGGGACGTAGTGTTAAAGGAATTTTCTCGCCGTCTGAAGAGGGCCATTCGCGCGTGCGATGTGCCGATACGCATGGGGGGCGATGAATTCCTCGTCATCCTGCCCGAGTGCCCGCGAGAAAACGTACACATAATCCTGTCGCGTCTCGTACCGTTTGAAGTGAAGCTGAGCGGCCAAAAAGTCATGGTTTCCTACTCTCGTGGACGCGCCCAGTACCAGCCAACCGACACGCCCCAAACGCTTGTCCAAAGAGCTGACGAGGTACTGTATGCCGAAAAGTCGGGCGATCAGAATGCGTTTCAGTACGGCCATGGGCTAGGTTTTGAACGGGGTGACCCAGGCTCGGCCCCAGCGGTTTAACGCGGGGTTTTGTATTAGGGCTCCAACTTTTTCGGAATAAAAATCTCACAAATTAAAACCCCCGCCCTCCCAACCTGAGGGCCCTCGCCGCGGCGCTACGTTTGCCGGGAATTTAGAGCTTTCCCCAGAAGGCGAAGGTTACGGCGCCAACCAGAAACAGGAATGATACGGCGTGATTCCACCTGACGTGCTCGCCGAGATACAGCCACGCGAAGACGACGAACACGCAAAGCGTGATCACTTCTTGAATGATTTTCAATTGAAAGGCCGTGAACTGGCCGTAGCCAATGCGATTCGCCGGGACTTGAAAGCAGTATTCGGCGAAGGCTATCAACCAGCTTACGACGATGGCGGCAAAGAGCGGAGCTTTGCGGTATTTCAGGTGGCCGTACCACGCGATGGTCATGAAAATATTGGAGCAGATCAAAAGGAGGACGGTTTTCATGGTACGGAAATCGTATCACGGGAGCAATTGCGGAGACTCCCATCCATTTTTGCGGAGAGCATGACACGCGAACGCGAGCGAAGGATCCGTCAGACAGAAAAACGGCGGACGGAAAGCGAGATGGGAAGTCCGACGCACACGATGTGAACAAATATCGCGGTGACGGTGTCACGGACGGTGGCCGCGCGGTGTGTGGCGGAGAGCGGGATGACGACCCAATACATGAACACGTAAACCAGAACTCCGTAAGCCACGCCCGATATGACGGCGCGCTGCGTGAGGAACGGGAGTTTTCTGCTTGCCAGGTAAAAGATGGTTGCTGCCGTGAACGCGATCAGAAAGTGAATTGCCCCGCCAAGAAAGGCCGTGCTGGCTCCGCCCTTGAGGGAATCCGGGCCGAGCAGTCCCGCTGCGATACCCCGCAGGACTCGGAAGGGGGAGACTCCGCGCAGTCCCCAGATGATGAAGGCGGCGGAAATGTCCATGACTCCGCAGATTAGGCCGCCCGCGAGGATTGGTGGAATTGCTTTTTTGCACGGAATAGCTTCTCACCTCACCCGTGAAATTATTCAAGCAGGCGAGTTTCACAACCGTCCGAATGACAGCGAAAACGTGACATTTCGGATGGGAATAGTCAAGATTGGAACATTAGCAAGAACGCGGCGTTATATATCATGTGCAAGTTCTGCCTCGGCGAGGGGCAATACGCCTATGGCCAAGCGAATTGTGAAATCAAGGTTATTTCCATTGGCCGTCCTCGGTATTTTGTTTGCCGCATGCGGCACGGCTGTCCGCGCCCTTCCCGCGCCATGTGGGGGGCACGGAGATCGCGGCACGATGCTGGTTTCGACTTCGTGGCTTGCGGAGCATTTGAACGATCCCAACCTGATTGTCCTGACGATCGAGGACAAAACAGAATTTGACAAGGGGCACATTCCCGGTTCCGTCTCGATGGATTTCATGGAATCGCATTTGATGACAGGACCGACCGGGCTGACGATGGAGCTTCCGCCGATGAGCCAGCTTGCTGAAGCGTTCGGCAAACTGGGTGTGACGAATGATTCACGCATCGTCATCTATCAGGCGAAGGATTCATTCACTGCGGTGGCGCGCGTGTACATGACCCTGGACGCGATGGGATTGGGCGCGCAAACTTCGGTGCTGGATGGCGGATTCTTGCAATGGAAAAAAGAGGGACGCGCGGTTTCGACGGAGACTCGCGCCGTGACGGCGGGAATCGTAACACCGTGCCCGCGCGGCGATGTGATTACGGACATTTCGTACGTGAGCGCGAACTTGCATCATCCGGGAGTGGCAATCGTTGACGCGCGGCTTTCCGAATATTATACGGGCAAGACACAGCCTGAAAAGCAGCGCCGCGGCCACATTCCGGGAGCGGGGAATCTTCCATATCCGGCGCTCACAGACGGCAATGGCAAGCTGAAATCTCCGGAAGACCTCGCGGTTTTGTTTCGTGATGCGGGCGTGAAATCCGGCGATCAGATCGTGGCGTACTGCCACATCGGACAGCAGGCGAGCGCGCTTTATTTTGCGGCGCGGTACCTGGGTTACGACGTGCGTTTGTACGATGGATCATGGGAAGACTGGTCGGCGCACAAGGATCTTCCCGCGGAGATGGGACCTGGAGTTTCACCAACATCGGGAAAGCAATAACCCTGTAAGAGAAGCCGCGAGCGGCAAAGTTACAATCCAGCCAAAATCCCGCAGTGAGCATCCAACTATATGGGTACGAGGAGGCTTACATGCGTGTTCTAGACAAGTTGGTAATGGGAATCGCAACTGTAGGAATGTGTTTGGCATTGGTGCCGTTTATGGCCGCGGCGCCAGCGTCCGCTTCATCGAACGCCGCAGTTCTACATCATGATGGAAATGTATGGAACGCCGGTTCTTCCGCTGCCGTCCAAGGCGGGCAAACAGGACTGGACCTTGTAGTGCTTATTGACGATTCACTTTCTCAGCGAGTGGATATACAACTCAAGGAAATCGGAACGTTTCTGCAAACCCTGCCGCCGGATGCGCGAGTCGCCGTGGCTTACGCCAACTATGGAGGCGTGAATTACGCGCAGGAGTTCACAACCGATCATGAAAAAGCCGCGAAATCCATTCATATCCCCTCGGCTTTTCCGGGCACAGCGAACGGACTGTATGATTCCGTGACGACCCTCATCAAGAAGTGGCCGGTGACGCAAAATCGCCGCATGGTTCTGCTCATTAGTGATGGAATCGACACGACGGGCGGCCTATCGGATACAGAACCCAATACGAACGCGGTATTGCAACGTGCGATTCATCAGGCCGAGCAGTCCGCCGTGGTGGTGGATTCGATATACGCCTCGGGTTCCGGAGGCACGAGTGAAGACCGGCTTCTCGTCCTGAATGGCCAGGGTTGCCTGTCGCAGTTGGCAGCGAAAACGGGCGGCAACGCCTTCTTTGAAGGAATGGAGACGCCGCTGACATTTAAGCCGTTTCTGCAGGACATCGCGAAATCGCTGGGCGTGAAGTACTAACTTACACTTCCGGCGCAACCTGGCCCATTTGGCCGGTATACGGTAAGAATCCGCCACCTACCCGAGTATGGGTAGGTGGTGGCATTTTGAGAAGAACGGCGGACAGTGCTGGATTTCGGGGCGCTCCAGTGGAAGAATAGTTGGCCTGGGGTATTGTCCGACGTTGAACATAGCTTGCCAAACAGCCGGCTGCAAGGCGATCGTTCCTTCGGAGATCGAATCGGAGGGGCATTGCCTGTTGCACTTCACACTGCGGCTCGAGCATACGTGCAGTGATCTGCGCCGCGAAACGGTGTCCGGCCATTCGACGGCCGAACGAAACGCGGAGATTATCCGGTACATTGCCGAACATGGCGAGCTGTTGGCGCGTGTTTCGACCAGCGGGTTGCACATGGCTGACGAGCTGAAGGCTCGCGTGTTAAGCACGTTCCTTACGCTGATGAACCTACGGGAAAGTCTGGATCGAGCCGCGCTACGCACGCAGCCGGGCAGAACCAGCGCACGGTAGCCCCGATATTTCGCCTCAATAATTTTCAGGAACTGACTTCAGGAACCAAATTCACGAACCTAGGTAACGAGCATAGAGCGAGCGCGCCACGGCAGGGTCGCGCGTGCCTTTGATGATGGCGCGGCCATCGGCGAATACCGTGATCTCATGCGGCGGCACGTGAAACCGCAACAAGAAGTCATTGTGGCGAACGCCTTCGGCGGCTGTGGCCAGGCGGCGCGCCAGAGTGGCGAGATCCAGATTGCTACCGCCGTGGATCTGCACGGAATCGCGGCCGCACATCGTTACGTGGGGTTGCGCCTTGCCTTCGAGGTAGCGGAATTCGCGGCGCACGCAGACGGCGCACTCGGGATTGCGCGCTACGCGGACGGCATGATATTGGCCGGTCCACACATCAAAAGAAACCAAACGCGCACCGGTTTCCTGGGCGGCTGCGCCGGGGTTTCCGGCAAGAAGTTTGATGGCTTCGGCGGCTTCGATGGATGCGATAACGCCCGCGGCAGCGGCGAGAACGCCGACAGTGTCACAAGTGTCTTCCACGTGAGGCGCCGCGCCATTCCGTGTTTCGAGCAAGCAGGCGAGGCAGGCGGTGACACCGGGGCGCACCGTCATGGTTACGCCGTAGCTGCCGACCGCGGCGGCATAAATCCAGGGCGCGTTGAGTTTCACCGCGGCGTCATTCAATAGAAAACGCGTTTCGAAATTGTCCGTGCCGTCGAGGATCAGGCCATACCCGGCAAGCAGCTCTTCCGCGTTTTTTGAATTGAGGTCGGCGACGACGCCTTCGATTGCGACTCCGCTGTTGATCGCGCGCAGGCGGCGCTCCGCAGCCACGGCCTTCGGCAGAGATTGCATCGCATCCGATTCGTCGAACAATGTTTGCCGCTGGAGATTGGAAGGCTCGACAAAATCGCGGTCAATGATTCGCAAGCGGCCAACGCCCGCGCGCACGAGAAGATTCGCCACAGCCGTACCCAGCGCGCCGCATCCCACCAGGACCGCGCGCGCGGCCAGCAGTCGCCGTTGTCCGTGCTCGCCAATGCCGGCGAACAGGATCTGGCGCGAGTAGCGTTCTTCCAGTTTGGAGTCCATCAATTTAGATTCACGCGGTTTTCAAAACCGAACACGTGCACGCCGAGTTGTCAGAGAGCGTTACTGATAATAGCGCCAATCAGCCTTTAATTCTGAATCGAGCATCTAAATCGTGTTGGAGGATCGGGCGCAACGCCGCCCCTACAGGAGCGCTTCTTGAGAAGCGCGTAGTACGCACACCGATTCCTGGCGGGCAAGGAGCCAACGAGAGGCTGTGCTAACCTTTCTTCCATTGTCCGATGAATTTTAGACGCTCTTTGACGACCGGTTTACTGGCCATTCTGGCAGGCACACAATTATTCGCTAACGTTTGCGCGGGTGCGCAGACCGCCGGGCCACAAGCAGGCAGCGCACAGACGACCGCGGACGCTTCCGCGCAGCAAGTTGCTCATCTGGAAGGCCAAAATGTGGCTGAAGTGAGAGTTTTGGAGGATAGCGGCAAAATCATCTCGCAGAACCCCGCGGATTTGTCTCTTCTTGCCGGGCATGCCTACGATTCTGAAGCCGTGAAATCGAGTTTGCGAAAGCTCTATGCGACGGGCGATTACGCCGACGTGCGCGCGGAAGCGACCGAAATGGCGGGCGGTATTCGCGTGGACTTTATCGCGCGGCGGAATTTATTTGTCGGCGTGATTAGCGTCGAGGGATGGGTCGAGCCGCCCAATAAATCCGCGGCGTACGCGGCACTGGGGCTGGTAGTGGGTATACCCTTCCACGAAAGCGAGCTAGACGAAGCGCTCGTGCGCCTGAAGGAAACGCTGGCGCAGGATGGGCTTTATCAGGCGCAGGTGCAGGTTGAGCGCACTCCCGATCTTGTTACGAGACGCATGAACCTCACGGTGCGGGTGACGCCGGGGCCGCGCGCGCGGATTGGCAAGATCACCGTGCAGAACAAGACTCCTTACGCGGATGCTGTGCTGGTCGCGCGCACGAAACTCAAGCCGCAAGAGATATTCAATTCGCAAAAGCTGCAACATGCCGACGAGCACTTACGGAAATTCATGATCAAGAACGATTACCTGGGCTCGCGAGCGCGGCTGCGGCGCGGCGAATACGATGCGAAGACAAACTTGCTGCCGTTGATTCTGGATGCATTCACCGGTTTGCGCGTGCGCGTGGAGGTGACCGGGGCAAAGATTCCCGAAAAAGAAGTGAGGAAGCGTGTCCCAGTTTATGAGGAAGGGGCCGTTGACCCGGACCTTCTTTTGGAAGGACAGCGCGCGCTGCGGGATTATTTGGAGCGGCAGGGTTACTTCGAGGCGCAGGTGGATTACAAGGTCAGCGAACCGGCGTCCACGGATGAGAAGGGCGCAAGCCAAGCCGAGCAGGTCATCACATACAACGTCAATCGAGGACCGCGCCAGCGGCTGGTGGGCGTGAGTTTTGACGGCCACAAATATTTTGACAATGCCGAGTTGCGGAGCCGCCTAAACATCCAGCCGGCGGCTTTCGCTTCGCCCGGGCGATTCAGCCAGCGATTGCTGGAGGATGACGTGACCGCCGTACACGATCTCTATCTTGCCAACGGCTTTCTGCATGCAGTGGTGAAGAGCGAAATTGAAAAGGATCACGGCGGAAAAAAGAACGATTTGTTTGTACACATCCACATAGAAGAAGGCCCTCAGACATTGGTGGGCAAGCTGACCATCGAGGGCAAACTCTCGGTAAACCAGAAGGAACTTCTCGAAGTCACTGGGTCGACGGCGGGTGAACCCTACTCCGATTTCAACGTCGCTACGGACAGGGATAATATTCTGGCTCTGTACTACAACAAAGGGTTTCCGCAGGCGCAGTTTACGGCTGCCGTAGTTGATCTGCCAGCTGCTTCCAGTTCCGGAGGTCAGAAACCTCAGACGGCTCAAGCGGATCAAGGCCATCCGCTGGTCGGCGTCACCTATCACATCGAAGAAGGCGAGCAGGTGCATGTGACGGAGATTTTGATCGGCGGCTACGAGCGAACGCGCCGAGGCGTGATCGCGCGCGAAATTCAGGTGAAGCCGGGCCAACCTTTGCGCGAAAGCGACGTGATTGAAACACAACGACGGCTGTATAGCCTGGGCATTTTTGACCGCGTCACGCTGGCGCCGCAGAACCCCACGGGAACGGACTCGGACAAAGCGCTCGACGTGATTGTCGAAGAAGCGAAACGTTACACGATGGCCTACGGGGCGGGACTTGAAGTTGAGCAGCTGGGCGGATCGGGGCCGGATTCCAGCGCGTTAGAGTTCAGTCCGCGCGTGATTTTTGAAATTTCCAAGGCCAACCTGACCGGGCGGGCCGACACGCTTACCTTCAAGATACGCGCGAGCACGCTGCAGGGCCGGGCTCTATTGAGCTATACACAGCCACATTATTTTGCCAAACCGAATTTGAGTTTTCAGGCGACGTTGTTCGCGGACAAGTCGCGTGATGTTACAACGTTTACGGCCACCCGCTACGAGGGCAGCCTGCAGCTCACTCAAAAGGTATCCCGCGGCACATCGCTGGTTTACAGTTATGCCTACCGGAAAGTGCTGATAGATGCCGCTACTCTGCGGATCGCCCCGGAAGAGATACCGCTGTTCAGCCAGCCAACGCTGGTTTCCGAGTTTGGCGTTTCCTGGATACGGGAGCATCGCGACAATCCCGCCGACGCCACGCGCGGAAACTTTAACAGCCTGGACTTTTCGCTCGCGGAAAAGCCGATCGGATCTTCGGCCAGTTTCACGCGGACTTTTTTCCAGAACTCAACGTACTACCCGATTGGGCGCCGGTTCGTGTTGGCGCGATCGGTGCGGTTCGGCGTAATGAACGCTCTCGACAGCACACTTGCAACCGACATTCCATTGCCGGAAAGATTTTTTGCCGGAGGCGGCGAGTCCCTGCGGGGATTTGGATTGAACCAAGCGGGGCCCCGCGATCCGGTGACAGGATTTCCAGTGGGCGGGCTCGCGATGCTGGTGTTCAATCAGGAGATTCGCTTTCCGATGAAGCTTCCGTTCATTGGCACAAAACTGGGCGGCGCGGTGTTCTACGACGCAGGGAATGTTTTCAGCCGGCTGGGCGCGATCACATTGCATGACGCGCCATCGGCATTTTCACAGACCAGCGGCGACCTTTCCTATTTCTCGCACACAGTTGGCTTCGGCTTCCGGTACAACACGCCCATCGGCCCGGTGCGCGTGGATCTGGCTTACCAACTCAATCCCGCGCTGTTTTATATTCCTTGCACGATTGGGAGCGCGGGCTGCGGAGCAAACGGCGAAGAACTCACGCGGCTTCCGCATTTCCAGTTATTTTTCAACCTTGGAGATATTTTCTGATGCTGCACGGCGCGCGCCACAAGACGGGACTGCTTGCCATACTGGCGGCAATTTTGTGCCTGGCCGCCGTTGCAGGCCGCCCGATCCATGCACAGATTGTCGTGGATCGCATTGTTGCCCGGATCGAAGGCGATGTGCTGCTGCTCAGCGACTTGCGCGAGCTCGGCCAATTTCAGCAGCTCCTTGGCAGCCAGCCCGAGCCGGAATCAAAGCGTCTGGACGAGCTGATTGACCAGTGGATTATCGAACACGAGGCGGAGGCCGCGCTCTTCGCCCAGCCCTCCGATGCCGACGTGAGCGCGGAGGTGCAGAAATTGCAAAAGGATCTCGGCGGTGCGCAGGCTTATCAGGCGCGGCTCGCCGAGTTGGAGCTTTCGCCTTCCGCGGCACGGCGGCAAGTGAAACATGAACTTTTCTACGCCCGGTATCTGGAATACAAGTTTCGTCCGGCGGCGCAGGTGGACGCCGCCGCGGAACAGAAATATTACGATACGGAATTCGCGCCGCAGATGGCGGCACGCGGCCAGAAAGTCCCGTCACTCGATTCGGTGAGGGCACAGATCCACGAGCTGCTCGTACAGAAGGATATTTCCGCGCGTGCCGACGAATGGCTTACCGAAAGCCGCAAGCGATTGAAGATTGAGGTTGCGCCTGCAGCGGCGCCGAACGCGAACGGACCAAGAAAACAATGAACGAAACGCCAAAACCGAACGAAACGCCAAAACCGAAACGCAAGCGGCGCTGGATGTGGTGGATCGTCCGAACGGCGCTGGTGTTTGTGGCCGTGATTGCGTTGATTGCGATCACCGGAATCGCCGCGCTTGAGCTCGGCTGGTTCGATGGCTTGATGCGCAATGCCGTCATCCGCCGAATCGAACAGGTGACGGGAGGCGCCGTTCAACTCAGCCATTTTCATGTTGCCCCGTTCACATTGCGGGTCGAGTTGACGGGATTGACGGTTCACGGCCGCGAGCCGGAAGGCACGCCGCCACTATTCCATTCGGATTTGGTGGTCGCCTCGATTCAGGTGGATTCTTTCTGGCACAAGAAGATTTCCCTAAAAGCGCTGCGCATTTTGCGGCCGTCCGTGCACGTACGCTTTAATGCAGACGGATCATCTAACGTGCCCGCGCTGAAAATCTCACAGAGCAGCGCGAAGCCATTGCGCGAACGGCTGTTCGAGTTCGCCATAAGGCACATCGAGCTTGATGACGGCACGCTTCTTTATAACGATGTGCGCACGCCGCTCGCGGCCGAGGGTGACAATTTCGATCTGGTTCTCGACTGGGGCATTGCTCATGGGGCGCCACTCTATCTTGGCCAGCTTTCCTGGCAACGATTCACGTTCACCGCGCGGCGCTATTTGCCTTTCGCCGCCGATCTTTCGATGAAGTTCACATTTGCCGCCGATTTGTTCCACGTGGAACAACTCCAGCTCAAGCTGCCGCACTCGAACTTCGATGTGCAAGCCGACGTCGAGCATTTTTCCGCGCCCACGATAAGTTTCCGGTATCGCGGGTGGCTCGACCTGGCCGACGTACGCACCATCTTTCGCAAACCAAACGTGCCGGGAGGAAATGTGGATTTCACCGGCGAGGGCCGTTATAGCGGAGGAGATTGGCAAGGCAGCGGACACTACAGCGCGCGCGACATTAATTTGCCATACGAATGGTTTCACCGCGGAGGAATCTCCAGCCGCGGAACTTATCACATTGCGCATGGAGAGCTGAACGTGCCGGATTTTGAGGCGCATGCCCTCGATGGCAATCTTCAAGGGCGGGTGAATCTAATTTTTAAGGGCTTGCAATTTCGCGTTGAATCCCATGCGACGGGCATGAATCTGGCGGCAGTCCTCGCGGCCGTGGGGAACCGGAATTTTCCAGTGGAAACATTCCACTGGCGGGGCGCGATGAGCGTGGATGCCCTTACGACCTGGACGCAGGATTTCAAACATCTCGAATCACGCGGGACAACTGATTGGACAACTCCCAATGGGAGCGCACCCGGACCGGGGCAAATCGAAGCCACCGCGCATCTTGACTATGACTACGTGATGGATCGCCAGAGCGTGGCCATACACTCGAGCGAAATTGTAACGCCGACGAGCCACCTGGCAATTTCAGGAAGCCTTGGCGCGGCGGATTCCGCGCTCGACGTTGTGTTTGACACCAGTGACCTTCTCCCGTGGGACGATTTCATTCAATCTCTCCGCGGCGCGGACTCGACACCGGTACGCATCTCGGGCCGCGCGTCCTGGAAAGGAAAGCTCACAGGGCGGCTCACCAGCCCGACGTTCACTGGTCACGCACATGTTCTTGATGCGAGCTACGGCGCGCTTTATTGGGACGAAGCCGAAGGCGACATGACTTACTCAGCTGATGGATTCCAACTCGCGCGGGCGCACGCGCGGCGGGGCAATTCCGCCGCGCAGATTGATATTGCGCTTACGCTCGATGAATGGAGTTTCCGGCCGGGCGCGGAGTGGCGATTCGACGCCGATGTTGTCCGCACACCGATTGACGGCCTGCAGCAGATGTTTGGGTGGTCGTTTCCCGTTCACGGATTGCTCTCCGGCGCGTTCCATGGGCGCGGGACGCGCGCCAATCCTCAGATCACTGGATTGTTCGATCTCGCGGAGCTCAATGCATGGAGCTGGTCCATAGACCGGGCGCGCGGCGAACTCGCGCTTGATCATCATGAAGTGCGCATCACAAACGGCGAGGTCCGGATGACGGCGCCGGACGAAGCGGAATCCGCTGGACCAAGCCTCTTGACCGGCAATTTCGCGTATCGCTTTGCGGATGCGAACGTCAACTTTGATCTGACCGGCGCGGTAATTCCCCTTGAAAAAATCAAACGGATACAGACGCCGCGGTTGCCGCTCGCGGGTGAATTGAGTTTTCAATTGCGCGGCAGCGGTCCATTGCTTGCCCCGGTAACGCAGGGCACGCTTCGCATCGTGGATTTGCGCGCGGGAGACGAAGTTCTGGGCAGCTTCGGCGGAAAGCTCGATGCTGACGGCAAGCGGATGCGTGTGGACTTGAACTCAGCGTTACCCACCGACCGGCTGAAGGGCTATCTCCAGCTGTCTTTTACAGGTGACCTGCCAATTTACGGGGAAGTGGACGTGAAGGACATGGATCCCGATCCACTGATCCGGGCCGGACTGCACTTAAACGGTATCACGGGACACAGCAGCATGGATGGACACTTGCGCCTTACGGGTGCGCTGCTGGCTCCGGATTCCATTTCCGTTGACGCCGACCTTACGCATCTCGCCCTGGACTACGAATTTGTGAAACTCGAAAACAATGGCGACGTGAAGATTACTTATAAGCGGAACGAGGTGCGCGTCGAGCAAGCCAGTCTGCGCGGCAACGAAACGGATTTCCAAATTTCGGGATCTGCGAGGTTTGCCGGCGACAAGGCGATTGCGATGAACGTGCTTGGCACCGTCAATTTGGGACTGCTGGGAGCATTCGCGCCGGGGCTTGACGCGCGCGGCGCGGCGAAAATCAACGCGAAGATTGAAGGAACGCTGGCCCTGCCGCGAATCAACGGGCGGCTCGATGTCGCAAATGCCTCGGCTAACTACGACGATTTTCCGGCCGGGCTTAGCAAAGTGACCGGCGGATTCGTATTTGACGCCAGCCGCTTGCTGTTTGAAAACGTCAGCGCGGAAATAGGCGGCGGCGAAGTGATTCTGGGGGGATCGCTGAATTACGGAGAAGGATTCGCCGAGCCACACTACGACATCACGGCGCGCGCCACAAATGTTCGCATACGCTATCCGGTGGGCATGAGCTGGCTTAGCTCAGGAACCTTGCGATTTGCGGGTACGGCGCAAGCGGCGCTGCTTTCCGGAAATGTCACGGTGCAAAGGCTGCTGATGTCCGAAGGCTTCGACCTCGCGTCATTGCTTGTCTCCAGCAAAGCGCCGGTGCGCGCGCCCACGACGTCGTCGCCATTCCTGCGCAATCTTCAGTTTGACATACAGGCCAATTCGGCTCCCGACGCGCGCGTGGAATGGACGAGCACCAGCTTTGAAGGGGAAGCAGACATTCGCGTGCGCGGCACGTGGGAAAATCCGATCCTGCTGGGGCGGATCAGTCTGCTGAACGGGGAGCTTTCTTTTGCCGGCAACCGTTACAAACTCGTACGCGGGGACATTGATTTTACAAATCCCTTCCGGCTGGACCCTGTGCTGAACGTGCAGGCGACAACCAACGTTCAGCAGTATGAGGTGACACTCGACATTTCCGGCCCGGCGAGCCGGCTTTCGATGAATTACCGTTCCGATCCTCCGCTGCCGTCGAGCGACATCATCAACCTGCTCGCGCTCGGGCAGGCTACCGAATCCACCGCGTACCGCGGAGCTTCATCGCAGCAGACGCCGCAGTCGGGCGCGACTTCGCTGCTTTCGGAAGCCATTTCAAATCAGTTTGGCGGCCGCCTGGAAAGATTGTTCGGAATCACGCGGTTCCGCGTGGATCCGTTCCTGGCGGGTACGACCAACGAGCAGAACGGCGCGGCGCGCGTGACGATCGAGGAACAGGTCGGGCAACACCTCACCGTCACTTACGTCACGAATGTGGCCGGAGACCAAGAAGAAGTGATCCAGGTGGAATATCTCGTGCGGCCAGATTTGAGTATTGTGGCGCTGCGCGATTACAACGGAACGTTCAGCATTGACGTCGTCAGAAAGAAGCGGTTCAAATGAGCGCTGTTCGGATTACTTTCCCCATTCAAAGGAAAGTTCTGGAGCACAGCTTTCGCCCTTGAGCTGAACAAACGTACTTCCGTTCGGTTTACCCTTTACGAAAGGCAACATAGCTGTGACATATCCGCCGCCGGCGTTGGCCTTCACGTGTTCGTCTTGCGATTCATCATACGATTTCGACTGAAACAGCAAATCCTCGTTCGGTTGGAAACCCTTCGCAAGAAACAGCGCCAATTCGAATTTCGGAGACAGGCGGACGATTTCCGCGCTACAGGTCATGCTTGTTTTTATAATTGGATCGGGGACAATGGCCGCGAAGATTCTCGTCTTCTGATCGGCAGACACAAATGCCAGCCGAATTACTTCGCCTTGACGTGGTGAAAACGTGAGCGCGATCGGATCGTCTTTGTTGTTTGCATCTCCGCATTGTCCGGGAGTTGTGCCGGCACAGAGGACCAATCCATTTGCAGATATTGACACGCTTTTCATCAGCACCGATGGGTTGGCTGCGGTAATTGGCCACGAGATAAGCATATAGGTTTGGTCATTAGGCGCGCCCTTTACAAAAAAGCGATATTGCACCTTAAGTTGTCCACCGTTGTTCGCTCTCGCTACCTCACGGAATTCCACGCTGGCTCCTTGAGCGGAGTTCTTGCCTTCCATCCAGTCGCGCGTGATGCTTGCGACCCTGTCAGCCGTTTGTACAAGGTTTGTGGCGTTGCCGGGCGCTTGTTGCGGTGGAACTTGCTGTGGTCCCGCCATCCCAACAAATCCGAGCAAAGCGAGAGCAAGAACGAAGGACTTTGAGAACAGTATTTTTATCATCGAATATCTTCACGATACCACAAGAGGCCATGCCTCTGAACAGTTTAGGGAGGAATGGTCGAAGAGAACCAATCTGTAGAAGGAACAAGCAGCTGCCATCGGATCGAAGTGTTGATCGTAAGCGAACCACCTATCAAATAACTTCGCTCCGCACTTCCCGGCACAATTTCTGTTAGCATGGCGGCCCCGACTTGCCATGACGATCCCTGAAGCTGAATTGAATAATTCCTCGCAACGCGCAGGAGCCGAATCCAGTCGCGCTGAGCGAGCCGCGGCCATTCTAGGGCGCGAGAGCGGGCTGCGGCGGAAGCTCACCTCTGGGCAAGTTTCGATGATCGCGCTCGGCGGAGCGATTGGCACCGGCTTGTTTTTGGGCAGCGCCCTTTCTGTGCGAGTCGCGGGGCCCGGAGTGATTCTGAGTTACGCGGCAGGCGCGCTGATCGCTTTGCTGCTGATGTGGGCGCTGGCGGAAATGGCGGTAGCGCATCCCGTGGCGGGATCGTTCGGCGTGTATGCCGAAATTTATCTGAATCCGTGGGCGGGTTTCGTGATGCGCTATTCCTACTGGTTGGCGCAAGTGGTGGCCATCGGCAGCGAGGTCGTTGCGGCGTCCATCTACTGCCACTATTTCTATCCTGGCGTGCCCTCTTGGATTTGGATCGTCGCGTTTTCGGCGGCGCTGGTTTACGTGAATGCGCGGAGCGTGGCGAACTTCGGCGCATTTGAATACTGGTTCGCGATGATCAAAGTCGTGACGATCATGTTTTTCCTGGTGCTGGGCGCGGCGCTGCTCTTTGGCGTCGGTTTTCCGCGCATTGGAATGGCGAACTATACCGGTCACGGCGGATTTTTGCCGCACGGGTGGCTGGGAGTGGGACTGGGCATTGCGATGGCAATTTTCAGTTATATGGGGACGGAGATTGTCGCGGTGACGGCCGGAGAAGCCGATGATCCAGGCCGCGCTGTGCCGCGCGCCCTGCGGCAAACGCTTGCCCGGCTGGCGCTTTTCTACATTGGAGGCATCGCCGTGCTGGTCGGAGTGCTGCCGTGGGATCAAGCCGGACTTTCGGAGTCGCCTTTTGTACGCGTGTTTCAGGCGGCGCATATTCCCGCCGCGGCGGGCGTGATGAATTTCGTCGTGCTGACGGCCGCGCTTTCGAGCGTGAACTGCAATCTGTATTTGACGTCGCGCATGATTTTTTCTCTCTCGCGCGGAGGGTACGCGCCCCGCGTGTTCGGCCGGTTGAGCCGCCAGGGTGTGCCGCTGGCGGCATTGCTGATTTCAAGCGTGGGAATGTTCGCCGCTTTGGGGTTGAATCTGCTGTACAACGCGTCTGCCTACCTTTTCATGCTGGGCGCGGCGTTTTTCGGCGGGCTGTTTGTCTGGATGATGATTTTTGTAACGCACCTAAGTTTCCGGGTGCGCGGACCGCAGGGCGCGCGGAGATTTGCGCCCGCCGGACCGGCAAGCTCGCTGATCGGTTTGGCGGCGCTCACGGCGGTGTTGGTGTCCACGTGGTGGGTGCCCGGACTGCGGATCACGCTGGAAGCGGGCATACCCTGGCTAGGATTCATAACGTTGTGCTACTTTGCGTGGGCGCGCCGCAGCAGAGTTCAGAAGGCGGAGCAGACTTAGGGCGGCGGAGCCGCGGGGGCTTGGAATAATCCTATGGATGAATTGCTGAAGTGGCGCGAAGAATTTCCGATCCTCAATAAGTCAACATATCTGATCAGCAATTCACTTGGCGCGATGCCGCGCGCGGTCTATGACCGGATGCACGATTACGCGGAGATCTGGGCGACGCGCGGCGTGCGCGCCTGGGAGGACGGCTGGTGGGAGATGGCCGTGAAGGTGGGCGACGGAATTGGCGCGCTCATCGGCGCGGAACCGGGCGAAATTTCGCTGCACCAGAACGTCACGCTGACGAATGCGATCATTGCTTCCTGTTTCGATTTCAGCAAACGGCGCAACAAGATCGTAATGGTGGACCTCGACTTTCCCTCGATTATCTATTTCTATCTCGAGCAGCGGCGCTACGGGGCGAAAGTTGAAATCATTCAGTCTCGCGACGGCCTGCACGTGCCGACCGAGGAATTTCTCCGCGCGATTGATCGCAACACGCTGCTGGTGCCCATTTCACAGGTATTGTTCCGGAGCGCGACGATTGTGGACGCGCGCGCCATCATCGAACGCGCTCATCGCGTGGGCGCGCATGTTGTGCTCGACTTGTTTCAAGCCGCGGGCACCATACCCGTGGATGTTGCCGGCCTTGGCGTGGACTTTGCCACCGGCGGAGTTTTGAAGTGGCTCTGCGGCGGGCCGGGCGTGGGCTATCTCTACGTGCGGCCGGACCTGCGCAAGAAACTCAAGCCGGCGATCACGGGATGGATGGCGCACCAGCGGCCATTCAATTTTGAAGTCGGCGCTGTGGACCGGCGCGAAGATTCCTTCCGGTTTCTGAATGGCACACCGCACATTCCGGCGCTGTATGCCTGCCAGCCGGGGCTGGAGATTCTTCAAAAAGTTGGAATGGAATCTATCCGCGCCAAATCCATGCGGCAGACGGCACGGCTCGTCGAAGGTGCGCTGGCGCACGGGTGGCGCGTGAACACTCCAACGGACGCGGCCGAACGCGCGGGCACGGTTTCCGTTGATTGCCCGCATGCGCACGAGGTGGCAACGGAACTTTTGGAACGCAAAATCATGGTGGACTATCGCCCCAAGGCCGGCGTTCGCCTTTCTCCCCATTTTTATAATCGCGACGAAGAGATTGATTTTGCGCTCGAGCAACTTGCGGAAATACTGGAAACAAACGCGTGGCAGCGGCCGCTGAAAACGAAATCGCGGCGCCGCGCTGCAAACAAACGCGGCTGAATCCGGTGCTATAATTCGCGAGTTCTTCGACAGGGAATTTTTTCAGGTCTCAATCTTGAGCGGTGCATATCGCAGTATGTGTGTGCGCGGAGGATCCATGCGTATTTCTGATTACCTACAAAACAGATGGAATTATAAGGCGGGAATTTCGATGGCCGCGCTGGGCGCCATGCTCTTGGCGGCGGCTGTGTTTCAAGCTGCTCAGCCGCAAGGCCAGCCTGCAAAAGTGACGGCGGTCGCCCCGATGTACGATCCTGGGATTTCGCCAGACGGTACCGAGATCGCCTTCGTTTCTGGCGGCGATATCTGGACAGTACCGGCAGCCGGCGGCGCGGCGCATCTTCTGATCTCGAATCCAGCGACGGAATCCCGTCCGGTGTATTCCCCGGATGGGAAGCAACTGGCATTTGTTTCCACGCGTACGGGAGGCGGAGACATTTATTTATTTACGTTCGCGACCGGTGAAGTGCGCCGGATTACCTTTGACGACGCCCCCGAAGTCCTGAACGCGTGGTCACGCGACGGCCGCTGGCTATATTTTTCGACGTCGAGCCACGACATCGCAGGACAGAATGACATCTACCGCATCAGCGTCGAAGGCGGCACGCCGATGCCGGTGTGCGCGGACCGCTACGCGAATGAGTTTTTTGCCGCCCCTGCGCCGGACGGCCAGACTATCGCCATCACGGCGCGCGGCAATGCCTCCGGGCAGTGGTGGCGCAAGGGCCACAGCCACTTGGACGAATCGGAGATTATGCTGTGCCATCCTGGTGCGCCTCCCACCTATACAAGCGTCACCGATGGACAGGCCAAGGAACTTTGGCCAATGTGGAGCGCCGACGGGAAGACTCTGTATTACATCTCCGATCGAAGCGGCGCGGAGAATGTCTGGACGAAACCGCTCGGCGGCACGGCGCGCGAAGTTACGCATTTCCGCGACGGCCGCGTTTTGTGGCCTGCCATCTCAAACGATGGGCGCACCATTGTTTTCGAGCGTGATTTCGGCGTCTGGAAAATGAATGCCGGCTCTGGCGAAGCGACCCGCGTTTCCATTGCGCTTCGCGGTGCGCCGGCAGGTGAGGGTCTGCAACATCAGTCCCTTACAAATGGGTTCACGGAACTCGCGCTCTCGCCGGACGGGAAAAAAGTGGCGTTCACCGCGCATGGGCAAATCTTCGCTGCGTCGGCGAAAGACGGTGGAGATGCCGCGCGCGTTACGAACACTTCGGCGGACGAAGATGAGATCGCGTGGACGCCTGACAGCAAACAGATTGTTTACGTTTCCGATCGCGATGGCACACCCCACATTTTCCTGTATGACTTCACTACACGCGCTGAAACGCAACTCACGCGCGGCACCCAGCCCGATACGCAGCCGCAGTTTTCGCCTGACGGCAAGTCGCTCGCTTTCCTCCGCGCCGCCGAACACGTTGTCGTGCTGGATATGGCGACCAAACAGGAGCACGTGGCGGCTTCGGGACATATGAATCGCCCGCCACTTGGTTCCGCGCGGCCGTTCGTTTGGTCCCCAGACAGCCATTGGCTGGCATTCCTGCCTGCCAGCGAGAAGGATTTTCGGAATGTCAGGATCGTTCCGGCGGCGGGCGGTGATGCAAAGCCCGCAACATTTCTGGCCAATACGTCTGGCGACTACCTAACCTGGAGCCCTGACGGAACCTACCTGCTTTTCAATACCGCGCAGCGCACGGAGCAGAGGCAGGTGGCGCGAGTGGATTTGATACCGCGAACGCCGCGCTTCCGGGAAGATCAGTTCCGCGATCTATTCAAGGAAGAAACACCAAGAACCATGACGCCGTCGCGTCAGACCGATACTTCTACCCGGCCGGTCGAACCATCGCCAGCCACGGACGCGGCGCCCAAACCAGCTGCGTCTGCTGATGCGCAAAAAAAGACCGTCAAGCCCGTCGAGATCGTCTGGGAGGATATTCGCCAGCGCCTGAGCCTTTTGCCGGTGGGCGTAGATCCCAATGCGTTCAGCATCAGTCCCGATGGGAAGTCGCTGCTGATGACGGCCTCCGCCGCGGGCCAGCAGAATCTCTATCTGTATTCGCTCGACGAGCTGGCGCGCGAACCCGCTGTCGCTCGGCAGTTGACGTCAACGCCAGGATTCAAACGCGACGCGCAATTTTCACCGGACGGCAAAGAGGTTTTTTATTTGCAGCAGGGACGCATCGAAGCGGTATCCGTGGATTCACGGCAGACGCACGCGCTGAATGTGACCGCGGATATGGATGTGGATTTCGCGAAAGAAAAAATGGAAGTTTTCCATGAGGCGTGGAGGTACCTCCGGGATAATTTCTTCGATGAGAAGATGAACGGCGTGGATTGGGACGCGGAACAAGCCAAGTATGAGCCATACGTTTCTGGCTCGGTGACGCCGGACGAAATGCGCCGCGTGATTTCCTTGATGATCGGAGATCTGAACTCTTCGCATTCCGGCATCAACCCGCCAGCCGCCGGCGCTGGCGCGGGTGCACCCCGCACTGGGACCGGACGTTTGGGAATGGAATTTGACCCGGCGGAATACGATCGCACGGGCCATCTGCGCATCAGTGAGATAACACCGCTGGGTCCCACGGCGCTTGCCAAGGGAATTAAGGTTGGAGACTACCTGGTTTCAGTGGACGGAGTGGCGATCGGGCCGCATACCAATCTGGACGAACTGCTCGAAAACAAATCCGGGCGGCGCGTCGAGCTTGGCATCGCCACTTCCGGTGATGGCGCCGGCAAGCAAATCGTGCCGGTTCAAACCATCAGCCGGGCAGTGGACGTAGCGCTGCTTTATCGCGCCTGGGTGGAGCAGAAGCGCGCCTACGTCGAGAAGGTGAGCAACGGGCGTCTTGGATACGTCCACATGGCGGACATGTCTCAGGCGGCGCTCGATAAACTGTATATGGATTTGGACGCGGAAAACTCCGGACGAGAAGGCGTCGTCATAGATATCCGGCACAACAACGGCGGATTCGTGAACGTTTATGCGATTGATGTGCTAGCGCGCCGTGATTACATAACGATGACAAACCGTGGCGGGCCGCCCTCGCCTGCACGGACGGCGCTCGGGCAACGGGCGCTCGAGCGGCCGACGATCCTCGTGACGGATCAGCATTCGCTTTCCGACGCGGAAGATTTTACGGAAGGTTACCGCACTCTGAAATTGGGAAAGGTGGTGGGCGAGCCGACCGCCGGGTGGATCATCTATACATCCAACGTTCCGTTGATTGACGGGTCGGTCATCCGGTTGCCGGGAACGCGCATCCAAGGACATGACGGTCAAACGATGGAGATGCATCCGCGGCCTGTGGATATTGCCGTGACGCGTCCGGTTGGTGAAAGCTATACCAGCCACGATTCGCAGCTCGACGCCGCGGTGAAGGAGCTTCTGCAGGAATTGGGAGCCGCAGGGCACAACTAATCCATGTGGGTGCCGACAGGGGGTTCGATATCGCCGCAAACCAGCCTTTCGAGCCGGATTACGCCGCGTGGCGCCGCGAGATGGTGGCGAGCCAGTTGCGCGCGCGGGGAATCCGTGACGAGCGTGTTCTGGAAGCGATGCTCACCGTGCCGCGCCACGAATTTGTGCCCGCGGAGCACCGCGGGCTTTCTTACGCAGACCAACCAATTACCCTTGGCGAGGATCAGACCATTTCGCAGCCGTATATGGTCGCATCCATGTTGGAGGCGCTGCAGCTCGCCGGGAAAGAGAAAGTGCTGGAAATCGGCACGGGCTCTGGTTATGCCGCGGCGATACTTTCACGGCTTGCCGCGATTGTCTTTACAATTGAAAGCTGCGTTGGGCTCGCGAATTCGGCGAAGGAACGGCTAGCGCGCCTCGGATTCGTAAACGTAAATGTGCGGACGGGAGACGGTTCGGTGGGGCTTGAGGAAGCGGCGCCGTTTGACGCCATCGTCGTGGCGGCTGCCGCGCCGAGCGTGCCGCAGCCTTTGGTGGAGCAACTCGCGGAAGAGGGCCGGTTGGTGATTCCCGTGGGCGCGGACGATACGCAGATTCTCGTGCTCGTCAGGAAGCAAAACGGTGAGATTCACTCACGCACGCTGGAGCATTGCCGGTTCGTGCCGCTTACGGGCCAATACGGCTTTCGCGGATGATTTGCCCTTGTTTCCGAGTACTTCGGCAATTCATCCGCCCGGTATGATATATCCCACGAATTCCGTTTGGGTCGAGCGATTCCGATTGAAGTGAGCGGGGAGTTTGTGAGCGGCGAGAGATGAAAGGGTGCGAAGAGTGATCGAAAATCGGCGTTGCTTCGTGTCTGGAAAATCAAAATGACCCCGCAACCCCCATTCGAGCTTTCCATTATTATTCCCGCTTATAACGAAGAGAAGCGTCTTCCTCAGACGTTTGGCCGAATCCAAGCTTACTTACGGGGCCGGAGTGGCGCTTCGGAAGTCATTGTTGTAGACGATGGCTCGTCGGACGGCACGGCGCAACTCGTTGAAGCGGCCCGCGCAAACTGGCCCGCGCTGCGCCTGGTGAAGAATCCCGGTAATCGCGGCAAGGGTTACAGTGTGCGGCACGGAATGCTCGAAGCGCGCGGCGGAATCGTCCTATTTACCGATGCCGACCTTTCCGCGCCCATTGAGGAAGCGGATAAATTGCTCGCCGCGCTCGCAACGCACGATGTCGCCATCGGTTCGCGCGCTATGGACCGCAGCCTCATTGAGATACACCAGCCGTGGTATCGAGAAGGAATTGGGATCATTTTCAACTGTGTTGTGCGCGTCGTGCTCGGACTGCCATTCGCCGACACTCAGTGCGGGTTCAAAGCATTCCGGAGCGAGCCTTCACGAATTATTTTCGAGCAACAACGCATTGAACGGTTCGGGTTCGATCCGGAACTATTGTTTCTCGCGCGCCGGAATGGATTGACGGTGGCCGAGGTGCCCGTACGCTGGTCAAACGATATAGCCACGAGGGTAAATGCTCTGCGTGATGGGCTGGGTATGTTCCTGGAGATGTTCGTGATCCGGTGGAATGGGCTGGCTGGGCGGTATCCGCGCCATAAATAGAGTTTTCACTTTACAATACAAAGTACTTGACAATAATTGGCCATGTTGTATTCTGAACCCATGGGCACCGCCCGCTCTTTTCGCGATCCTGTTCCCGAACCTGTCCGGCTCGATGTCCGAGCCGCGGATAATCTGCGCTTTATCCGTGAAACCATGGAGAATGCAGGCCGTTTTACAGCGGTTCCAGGCTGGGGTGGTGTCGGCATGGGCGTCACGGCGGTAGCGGCTGCAATTGTAGCCGCGCGGCAGCCCACTGTGGGACGTTGGCTTGCCGTGTGGCTTGCGGAACTTGCAGTGGCCGTGATCATCGCCGCATGCGCGACCGTTCAAAAGGCGCGCGCCGCGAAGGGGCAGGTTTTTTCGGCGGCTGGAAGGCGATTTGCTTTGAGCTTCGCTCCTCCGCTTCTGGTAGGCGCGTTGCTGACGGTAGTTCTCTACCAGAGCGGGTTCATCCATGTGCTTCCTGGAATGTGGCTGCTGCTTTACGGCACGGCCGTCGTCACCGGCGGAGCTTTTTCGGTCCGAGTGGTACCGGTGATGGGGCTCTGCTTGATGGTTACGGGTGTTGCGGCGCTTCTGGGCCCCGCGGGATGGGGAAACATTTGTATGGCGATTGGGTTTGGTGGCCTGCAGATTGCGTTTGGGTCGCTGATTGCCTGTCGCCACGGCGGCTAGTTTGTCGTAAGGGCTGAGGAAGTGAGTTCAGGAAGGAGGATCTTTGGCGAAAACGAGCACAATGCGTCAGGAGCGCGGGACGAAAGGCCGCGCGGCCGCGGAACCGCTCCGAACCGTGCGCGGAAATGCGGAAGCTGTCGCGCCGGAATTAAATCGCTTGATCCACGAACGGATGCGGCTGGGGATCGTGAGCGCTCTGGCTGTAAACGATTCGCTTACGTTCAATGAGCTAAAAGCGCTGCTGCGGACCACAGACGGGAATCTGAGCGTTCACGCGCGCAAACTCGAAGAGGCGGACTACATCGGTTGCACGAAATCGTTTGATGGCAGGCTTCCGAAGACGGAATTCCACCTGACGGCTGCCGGGCGGAGGGCGCTCGAGCGCTACCTGAATCACATGGAGGCGCTGATTCAGGCGACACGGGATCGCTGAGCGAAGGGGCAAATTTTTTTGTGCGAGTGCTTTGCAATACAAAGTGAGTTGTAATTCAGGCTGCGGCGGAGAAAAAGAGCGGGAAAATGAATTCAGATTTGTATGAGCGGCTTCACGTCGCAATCATCACCGACGGCAACGGACGCTGGGCCACTTCGCGCGGTTTGCCACGTTCGGCGGGGCACCGTGCCGGAGCGGAAAATCTACGAAGGATTCTGCGGGCATCGCCCGGCCTGCACATCGGGACGCTTACTCTGTATGCGTTCTCGGCGAATAATTGGCAGCGGCCTGAGGCGGAAGTGAACGCGCTGATGCAGTTGCTGCAGGACTACCTCATTACGGAAAGCCTTCTTTGCGCTGACCGCGGAATTCGCCTGTCAGTCGTTGGGCGGCGCGACCGAATCTCGGCTGGCTTGCGGGAAGCCATCGAAGCCGCGGAAATGGCGACGGCGCAGGGGAACCAGCTTCACCTCCGTCTCGCGGTGGACTATTCGTCGCGCGAAATGCTCTATCGCGCGGCGTGCCGCTTCTACAAAGTCACGGAGGTCTCGCGAGAGTCCTTTGAATTTGTGCTCGGCGAAGTGACTCACGATGATGCGCGCGAGGTGGATCTTGTAATCCGCACAGGTGGTGAGCAGCGATTGAGCGACTACCTGCTGTGGGAATCGGCTTACGCCGAACTTTATTTTACATCGAGGATGTGGCCTGAATTTAGTCCCGCGGATCTTGCCGAAGCGATATCGGAATTTCACACGCGCGTTCGCACTTTTGGCCGCCTGCCCGAAGCCATTGCGAGTTGAAGTGTGTGAGCAATCTCCCGCCTATGACGTTTCCCGCCTTGTGGTCGTCTAAGTTGATGTGAGGAAAGCAGGAACGAGGATACGGAGTTGGACGTTGCAGGTAGACTAGCGTGGCAACACGCCCACCAGGAGCTCTGCTTGCCCAGGCTCGATGACCCGGCTGCCGAGCGCGCGCACGCGGAAACACGCGCGGAAGATACACGCGTGGCCGAAGCCTGCCGTAGCGGGAGCATGGAAGCGTATGAAGAACTCTACCGGACGCAGAGCCCAAAGATGAAAAGTATCGCCATGAATTTGCTTGGAAATTCGCATGACGCCGAGGACGTCGTTCAGGAGACGTTCTTGAAAATCCATCGTGGCATTCGTTATTTCAAGGGCCAGTCTGCGTTTTCCACCTGGACGTATCGCATTCTCGTCAACTGCTGTTACGACCTGCGCCGGCGGCTCGTGCGGCGGCAGGAAACTCCGGAACAGGATCTTGTGCCGGAAAATGAAACGTTTGAGTCGCCCGTGGTTGCAAGCGATCACCCGCTGCGGATGATGCTCGAAAAGTGTGTCGCGCAACTGACGCCGCATATGCGCTCCGTTTTCTTGCTTTACGAAGTGGAAGGATTCAAGCACTCGGAAATTGGCGCCATTCTCGGCATTTCGGAGATGGCGTCAAAGAACGCGCTGTACCAGGGGAAACGCCGGCTGCGCGAAATGCTTTCCACACAGCCCCGGCCGGGAACGATGGCGCAGTCAAAAGGCGAAGCGTGAGGAATGCAATGAAGAAAGAACAGAAGTTCGATTGTGACGATCTGGAACGGGCGCTCCGCGAAGACACGCCGGAACTGCGGGTGGCGCTTGAAGGCCACGCGGACGGTTGCGACGTGTGCCGCGAAGAGATGCGGATCTGGCGGGATATTTCCGTGGCGGCGCAGACCATGCACAAGGATTGGCCCACTCCGGCGTTGTGGCCGCGCATCGAAAGCGCGCTTGAAATCGAAACCGCCAAGCCGCGCGGTTGGCGTTCATGGATTTACGGGATGCGACTGGGGGCTCCGCTGCACTGGCAGACAGCTTTAGCTGCCCTGGTGCTTGTTGTTATCTCCGGCACGGGTGTTTGGCTGCTCTTACATCAATCCGCTCCGCTTCCGGTGGCTGACCAGCATTTGCTGACGGATCAAGCTGTGCGTCAGGTCGAGCAAGCGGAACAGAATTATGAGCAATCCATTGAGAAGCTGGCGAAGCTCGCTGATCCAAAGCTCGCGAACGCTTCAACGCCATTGCTTGTGAACTATCGCGAGAAGCTGGATTTGCTGGACGCGGCGATTGCGGAATGCCGCACGAATTTGAACAAGAATCGAGCGAACGCGCATCTGCGTGACGAGCTGCTTTCCTTCTATCAGGAAAAAGAACGGACGCTCGAGCAGGTTCTTCGGGAGGATTGACGTGAAAATTTGGAAAATCGCCGCCTGTGCGGTCGGTCTGTTTTTGGTCGGAGGGACGCTGCGCGTGGCGGATGCAAACACTGCTCCTGGCGGTAAGGATCAGCAAGAGGTAACGCACAATTTTGACCGTACGGTGCCACTGCCCCAGGGTCAGTCTCTTCGCGTGGAGCACAAGTTTGGTGACATCACTGTGCGCACGCACGCCTCCCGTGACGTTCACATCACCGCTACTATTCACGTTTCCGCTCCGTCGCAACAGGATGCGGAATCTTTTGCGAGCCAAATCCAGATCCATATCGAACCTTCTTCCTCGGGCCTGCTGATCCGCACGGACTACCCCGACCAGAACACTTCCTGGTTCGGGCGCCGCAATTTTTCCTATTCCGTGGAGTACGTGATCGAAATGCCCGCTAATGCGCCGCTCACTGTTCGGACCAGCTTTGGAAGCGTGCAAGTGGCAGGTCTGAAAGCCGCAACCGACATTGACGATAAACAGGGAAGCCTAACCGTGCACGATGGCCGCGGTTTGCAGCTTCTAAGGAATTCCTTTGGCAACGTCGAACTTATCGGAAATGAGGGCGATGCGGATATCGGGACCGGAAATGGATCCGTTACTGTATCCGGAATTCAGGGTTCCCTGACGGTTCACGACCGGTTCGGAAGCGTAAACGCCGCCAACATCAACCGGACGGCAAGCATCACCGACAACAATGGCAGTGTCGAACTGCATCAGGCCGGCGGTGCATCCTCGATCACGAATTCTTTTGGCTCTGTTGAAGCCACCGATATCTCCGGTGACCTGACCGTACGAAATCAAAACGGAAAGTTGAACGTGTCGAACATATCCGGCTCAGCGGACATTTCCACTTCGTTCGATTCCATCACATTCCTCAATATCAAGCAGAAGCTCATTTGCAGATCAGGAAACGGCAGTATTAATGGCAGCGGCGTAGGTTCCAGCGCAACAATTCACACGAGTTTCGCTACGATAGATGTTCACGATATCGGAGGACCGTTAGAGGCCGAAGACAACAACGGGAAAATCATCGTGCGTGAGGTTCGCGGCAGCGCACAGCTCAAAACATCCTTCGGTTCCGTCGACGCTTCCGGCATTCATGGCGATGCCACCGTAGACAGCAGCAACGGTTCGATGCTCATCTCGCAGATTGATGGCGCGCTCGACCTGCGTGGCAATTTCAGCAAAGTGGACGTCTCGAATGTCCGGCGTGGGGCGCACATCGTGACGGGCAACGGAAACGTTTCACTTGCGGATATTGGCGGGGAGACGTTCGTCAAGACGAGCTTCGGTCTGGTCCGCGCCGAGCGCATTGGCGGGTCGCTCACCGTGGAAGATTCCAACGGCAGCGTAAAGGCATCGGTCATTCACGGCCCCGCCAGCGTAAGAACTTCATTCGGATCTGTAAATCTATCCGATATCCAGGGCAGCGTGGAAGTGGCTGACCAAAATGCGACGGTGGAAGTTTCCGGCGTGGCCCAAAAAAATTCCGCCAGCCCCTGCAACCGCATTAACGTGCAGACATCCTTCGCTCCGATTCGCATTCGCTTGCCGGAAAACGCCAGCTATGACCTCACAGCTCACACTTCACTTGGCAGGATAAACAGCGAACTACCGTATACCGCGACCGGAATGTTGAGCGGTGATTCGCTAAGCGGCAAGATCAACGGAGGCGGCTGCGAACTTCAATTGAATGACAACAACGGCTCCATCGAAATCCTTAAGGGTGATGCCGTGAAGCGCTGAAGTGCCGCCGCTTCGCTAAGACTGTTATTTCGGCTTATCGCGGATACCTTCGGATCTCTCGCGACCCATGGCGAAGGCTTTCTTCACGATGCGTGTGGCCGCTGGCGTTAGAAGGAATCGTCCTAAGTCTTCTTCCGCGGCGAACGCAACGTCGGTTACGTCCCCACCCGCTCGCGGCACTCCATCAAGTGCTTCGCAGAGATAATCAACAATTACGAAGTGGTAGAGCGGGCCGGGCTTTCCGGTTTTCACCTGTATCGCGTCATTTGGAGGAACCGGGGCCGTTGGCCCATTGTATCGAGGATAAAAGATTCTCTCGAACACTTCGATGAGTTCAATCACGCGTACGCTCAGCCCTGTTTCTTCAAGCAGTTCCCTGACGACACCTTCGACAAGCGTCTCGCCGACCTCCAGCATACCGCCGGGAATGGACCATTCTCCCTTGAGCGGCTCCGCGCCGCGGCGGATCAACAGGGCGCTGCCATCGCGAATCACGACACCGCCGATGCCGATTCTGGGAAGTTCCGGATACTCTCTTTTTGGAGTCATCAACCCTACCAAAGGCGATGGAGCTATCGTCACGTCCAGGCCGTGGCGCATCGAGCGCTGCAAGTTTTTTCTTGCTTGCTGCTCCGGTATATAATACTGCCAACTGGTTGGGAGCAGCTTATCAAGGAGGGCGTTGGCCGTGGTCCATTGTCCGAAATGCGCCGTCGAGATTGACCTCGACGAAGACGAAGTGGAAGAAGGCGAAATCGTTACCTGCCTGGAGTGCGAGGCGGAGCTGGAAATCGTTCAGACGCATCCCGTCCATCTCAACATCATCTCCGAAGGGGATGATGACGATGACGAAGATGACGAAGACGAGGACGATGAGGATGACGATGATGAGGATGACGACGATGACGAGGAGGATGATGACGAAGCGGAAGACCCCGCGTGATTTTTCCCACCCGGTCTTGCGTCCCTTGCAGTACCTTCGCTATCTCGCTTTCTTGAGCCTCGCATTGCTGGCCGGATTGGCAGCGGTAACAAATGGCGCACTTGCGAGGCCTTCAGCCGCTTTCGCTGGAACGGCCGATGCGGTGCAAGGGCATCACAAGCCCAGTCCGAATGACTGCCTGTTTTACGCGACGGTTTTCACGGAGGACGGCCATCTCCTGCCCGACGCTGACATTTTCGTCCATCCTGTTGGTAAGAAAAAGCCCAATTGGGAAGCGACGTCGGACCGCCGGGGAGAGTTCGCGGTGCGTGTCCCTCCGGACGGTGATTACGAGATTGAAGTAAAGGCGAAGGGTTACGTCACACAGACGCACACGGTGACCGCCCAGCTAGGAGAACGGCTGGACATGACATTCAATATGCCCTTCCAGCCGCCGAAGAAAAAATGAAACTATTCCGGGCAGTATTTATCCTCCTGGTGTTCGCGGCCGTGCTTTCACCGGTTCGAGCGCAAGACGACCAGGACAAGCAGAGTAAGAAAGACGCCCAGGTGCGAACTGTGCGCGGAGAGGTTCTGGATAAGAATGAAAATTCAATTACCGGCGGCGTCGTTTATCTCCAGAACAAGAAAACGCAGGTTATCCGCACATACATCAGCGACGACGAAGGGCAATACCGCTTTAGCGGCCTGGACCCTAATGTGGACTATGAAATCCACGTGGAGCTGAACGGCATGACTTCGCTTACCCGCACAATCTCAAGTTTCGACACTCGGAAAGACATTGTGCTGAACCTGAAACTAGATAGGAAAAAAACTGAAAAGTAGCGATTGTCATGCTGGTGCAGGCAGTGGCCGCCTGGCATCGGCGGCTAGGCTAAATCGTAATTTTGAAATTTCTGCCGAGAACCACTGCTAAAAATCTTCAATACGAAGCTGGTTTGCGCCGCCCTTCCATGCTGCTTCAAACGCCTGCCGCACCCAATCAGCATCGGCTGTTTTTTGCTCCGCTTCCAGGGTTTTCCAGAGTCCAAACAGGGACCGGGGATTGCGCGGGTTTCGATTCAGATCCTCGCGGAAAGCTTTCTCGGCTTCCGCAAGCTGCCCGCCCCGCAGAAGCGCGGCGCCCAATGATTCGCGCATCGGATAATACCAATCCGGCGGTTCGTGGTAATGCATGTCGTCTTCGGCGGCAATCGCCGTCCGCCATTGGTCGGCGGCACTTGCGAAATCGCCTCGAGCCGCGGAAATTCGCGCGTTGAGCGAGTGCGCGGCCATATTGTGCATCGTGCTCCAATCATTGGTCATTCCGAAAGCCGGACCAGGTGGAAGCTCCTTGTAAACTTGCTCCATCGCATCAAGCTCCGCGCCGGCTTTTTCCGCGTGGCCCTTGCTGGCGAAAGCGCACCCGCGCGCGTAATGCCAGAAAAATGTCATTCCCCGGAGCTTCTCCTCCGGCGCGGGAAGCGCCAGGATGGTATCCCAGTGCGCGAATCGAAGTTGCACAAAGAGGACGGGCGCCAAGTACCCCTCTAAATACGGCATTTGCTCGATCAGTCCACGGCCCTGCGTTTCAAGATCGCCCGCTGTTTTAAAGGCGGCATCAAATTCTCCATCCATATCCGCGGCAAAGATGAGGAACATAAGGTCATGCTCGACGTATCCCAATTTGTAAGCCATGTTCGTTGTGGCCAGATCGCGTAGATAGTTCTGGTCAACCGCAATCGCGGCCACATTGCTCTTTACCGCCGAGGCATAATCTCCTGTCCGCACGTAGATATGCCCCGGCATGTGGACGAGATGCCCAGCACCGGGCACGAGCGTTTCCAGACGGCGCGCGCTAGGCAATGCGCGTTCTGGATAGGGTGAAGCCTCCATCGCGTGGATATACAGATGATTTGCGCCGACGTGATCCGGCCAACGGCGAAGCGTTCCTTCGAGTACGGCGACTATTTCCAATGTGTCTTCACCCGGCTTGCCGTCGCTTGTCCAAAGCGCCCGCGTGTGAAGGTTCATCAAGCTTGCTGCGTAGAGCGTCGCCGCGTCGGGATCGTCCGGATAGCGGAAGCTCAAGTCACGGGCTGCCGGGATATATTCCCGAGAAAGCTTGGCAAGATCGGGATTGGAATCATTCGAGAAGAGCCGCGCCAGCGCGTCAACGTAGTCTTTCTCAACGTCGGGGCCTGTTGCGGAAAGCTTCTTCGCTTCTTGGAGGGCATCGTATGCGGTCTTTTCGCTTGCGGGACTGACGTAAGTACCTGCGTTGTAATTCGTCCCATGAGCTAGCGCCACCCCCCAATACGGCATCGCCGCCTGTGGATCGAGCTGGGAGGCACGCGTGAAAGAACGCGCAGCCTCGTCGAAATTAAACGCGTAAAAGAGCGTAAGTCCTTGGTCAAAGAACTTCTGCGCCTCGGGGCTTTTCGTTGTGATGGCGTGGTGCAAAGAGCCCATTCCGGAAAGCAATTTTGCGGGCGCCTCTTCAGTTCCTGAGGCCTGCATTTCAGACGCCGTCATCCGCATGTTGGAATGCTGCTGCGCTTCGGCGGCAAGGGGCGCGCAAAATATAAGAGATGTGAAGACACGCATGAAAATCCAGCGGGGCAGCCGTTTCACAAGTCCCTCCTTGGCGGTTCTTAGATTTCTGTAAATCTGTTCCTCAAACGGGATCGCCAATTTATGATTCAGAATAGATGCGAGTATACACTTCGCCACTTCCTTTTTAGCGGCTCCAGGCCAAGGTAAGATCAAGCTGCGTGAGACGATAAAAGCCCGGCTTAACCTTCCATTTTCAAGCGCGATTGATTCCCTGCCAGGTACAAGTTTGCAAGTTGACACTATCCGGGTTGGTTGTTATAAGCGTTTGCGCGCTATTCGAAGAATCGGCTAGTGCGATTCGTGACTGTTCTTTCGGTTCATCGGCCATGCTCCACGAATTCCCTCCCCGGTGTTTCTGCCTTCTCGAACGCTTTGACATGAGCGGTGGGTGGTCTCTGTGAGGCTCTTGATCGCTGGACTCTTGTTCCTGCTGGCTCAGCCATTGAATGGTTTCGGCCAAAATGAGAAACCGGTCATCCAGCCCCCGGTGGCCGCCGGCTGCACGCTCTTTGATCCGGCCGGCACAAAGCCCGTTCCAATGCCGATGTCGCCGACGAAGTCCTCCAGACTCGTCTGTTGGCCATCTATAACACGCAGGCTCGTCTGGTGCGGAGCATGGAGGCTGTCGCCGTAATCCGCGCGATACGCGGACCCAAGTTTGGCCTAAAGGCTGGGAAGTCCCGCGAGGTCTCCACATTTATCAATTTCGAACAGCCCGCGTGCCTGCGTGCCACTGGCGTTGTCCCTCCAACGGGAAGGAAAGCCTTTGATCTGGCCAGCGACGGGCGGGAGTTTCACTTGCTTGCCCCGGATCATGACGCGATGAAATTTGTCGTGGGACAAGTGGATTCACAACTGAACGAATCCGATATCTCGGATATTGATGAAATGGCCGGCCGCACGAGTTTCTCGATGCGCAAGGCGACACGCTCGCGTCATCTGTTACTTTCTCAGCATCGGGTTTGCCGGCCGATGCAACCGCAAGTTTCAATCCCGCGACGTTTCCGGCAGGAAGCTCTTCGGGAGCAACTACACTGACGATAGCGACGGTCGCACGAACTGCAACTCATCCACTTTTTCGGGATCTGCCGAGACCTCATCCGCTGGCGCTGATTTGGCTAACGCTTCTAGCGTTAGCTGCACTTTTTGCAGACCGAGCGCGGCGGGCGGAGCGGAATGGTCTGCGATTGCGTGCTACAGGAGCCCTGCTGGTACTCTGTTGCTTGCTGGTCGCTGGGTGCAATTCGGCCAGTGAAAGCGCTGCCGGCACGCCCGCGGGAACCTCTACCATTACTGTCGCGGCTACGTCGGGCTCCGCTACGCGGATCACTACCGTGACATTGACGGTGCAGTGACAGATTGACTACGTTCTCTGGCTTGGCGAATTCAACGTTGGCGACTAATAGTCCGGTTGCCGCCGGAATTGCCATTGATTTAGCCGTCGAACCGCCGCGCGGTCTCTTATTGCATCTGGAATCTTTTTGGAATGGATAACGCTTGTAGCCTCATGGGCAGCACCGAGTCCATTCATCATACATTCTGAAGATATAGCACGAGACGAGATATCTAAGGGGAGATGGTTGCCGCTGTTGCCGTGTTCTGGCGCAGATTCCGTTTATGTTACTGAGGAAAAATGCGCTGTGGATACACAAATCCGCTGAAAGCGCACGAACTACTTCTAAATGAATGGTGCCGGCGGTGGGACTCGAACCCACGACCTAGGGATTATGAGACCCTCGCTCTACCCCTGAGCTACGCCGGCAAATAGGAAGGATTCCATAGTAAGAATGCAGCTTGGGGGTGTCAAGCACGCAGCAACCCAGCGCCGCAACTTGCACGCGCGCCAAGCGGCCTGGCGGATATACCAGCCAGGCGGACTGCATTGTGTGCGGAATCCACGTCTCAAATTTAATGCTAACCAGCCGTAGTACTTCCGTTCCATTGACCGCGCACTGCATGGCGACTAATCTGCCCATGCACGACCAGACCCAAATTGGCCCTCGGCAGGTGAGTAACCATCGCTGGGGCCAAAAGTGGGGGTGTGTACCGTTTAGACACAAATAGGTCGTTTTAGTACCAGAACGGGACACCGCTTCGTATAATCCCTCCGCTGTTCGCAACACGGAGGGTATATGAAGAAGTGGTTAGCGGTAGCTGTCCTCACAGTGTTGGCGTTGACGGGCGCAGTTGTTGTAACAAACCTGTCAGCACAACATGCTCAGGTACAAACGGCCAATGGTGGCGGTCCAGTTCCACCATATCCGACCTGTTAATTAATTGTCGCGCACGCGAGACGAGCCTTGGCTAATTTAGCGGGTGCGACAAAATAAATGCCGGGCGGGTTTGGGCGTGGACGCCATCTTTGAGGTCGCCGATGCTTGGCCCGCTCGACTATGCTCTTTGGCTTTTGACTGTGATCTTGCAGACAGCGGTAGTTGTGTGTGCTTTCCGAGCGAAGCTGTTTCTTCTCACTCTTTCCCTCTAAATTTCTACATGTTAGCGGCTTCTATATTAACTGTCGGTCGCTATGTCATCCTCTCTGAATATGGCTACAAGTCCAGCCAATATTTTCGCTTCTATTTTTACTCTGATGCGCTCCTAACAATTTGTCTGTTCTTTGCGTTGATGGGCCTTTTCTCCTATGTTTTCCGGGAAATGGGGGCTCAGCATACATCCGCATTGGGTCCGTTGTCGTGTTAGGGCTGACCGTCCGCGGTTTCCTACGCGACTGGTGCGGCATTCCTTCGCTGTAGTGGGACAATCCGAAAGCAAATTTCTTTACGATTTTGTGGCTGAGTTTTCACAGAACTTATATTTTCGTCGGCACCGTGCTCACCTATCTGCTCTGGGCGGCCGTTAAGAAACTACATGAGACTCGCACTCAGCTGATCCAATTCGTGCTGTCTCTAGGTATTTATTTCAGCGCATTGGCGGCGAGTTACGCGCTTGCGGTGCTCTATCCACACAATCCAATTTGGAGTTTTGGCCCGTTCGCCACGGGAATCTGGCTTCCAATCGCCTGGGGATACACTTTTCTCAAGGTTCCCAAAAGCGCAAGCTGGAGACGGCGCGCGTGGCAATGCGGGTCCCCATTGATAGCCGCTCTTATTCTCGTGGTTTCCACGGCTGCGCTCCTGCAGTTCTTCGTGCCGTATTGCCGCTCCTCTGATCGCTGCCTCCGCAGCGCAGCCTTTTTCCGACCAGCTTCGAGAGATTACGGGAATCTAGGATGGCGAGATCGGCGGAGAGCAATTTGCGCGCCTGCTCCGGCTTGCGCGTTTGTGCCCTGACTTGGGCAATGATGGCCGCGCAATCGCCGCCATCCAGGTTTACTTCTGGCTTCTTAACATTGGTCGCGCGACATTTCTGAAAGTGATTCCTAATGCCGCCTCGTGGACGGAGCGGGAACTTTCCCGATGCGCCTATTTTGCGGCCATTTCTCTTGACCGCCGGATCACATCCAGCCGGGAGTTGATGGCCGGGCAAGTTTCCAATCAGTTCTAGGGTTTGCGAGAATTCCTCCAACCGCGCGTTGTCGCGCCTCCCGTGCGACTGCTAACATGTCCTATGCCGCGCCTTAGGGCGCCACGCACAATGCCTTCTCCATTTGAAGATCTCGATCTGCGCGTGATGGCGGCCATTCAGCGTCATCAGATGCTTCGTCCGGGCGACGTGGCGGGCGTCGCTGTTTCCGGAGGCGCCGATTCAGTCGCTCAGCTTTTCCTGCTGGAGAAGCTGCGTGAAGCGCTCGGAATCCGGTTATTGGTGCTCCATTTCAACCATCAGTTGCGCGGCGGCGAATCGGATGCGGACCAGCAATTCGTGTCTGAACTGGCCCGGGGAAAAGGGTTGGAGTTCATCGTCGGTCATGAAGATGTAGCGGCGCGCGCGCGCGAAACCGCATCCAACTTGGAGGATGTTGCGCGGAAATGCCGGTATGATTTCTTCGCTGAACTCGTTCGGGGCGGGCGAGTCACCCGTGTGAGTGTTGGGCATACGGCCGACGATCAAGCGGAAACCGTGCTTGCGAAAATCATCCGCGGCACGGGTCCAACAGGTTTGGCTGGCATTTATCCCGCCGCCGGGCATGTCGTGCGTCCCCTGATTTCGATTCGCCGCGCGGAGTTGCGCGAGTTCCTCCAGAAGCGAGGACAAACTTGGCGCGAGGATTCCACGAACCTTGATGAGTCGCGGCTGCGAGCCCGTATTCGCGGCCGCCTGTTACCCATGATCGAGCAGGATTTTCAATCCGCTATCGTGCCTCATTTTGGCCGGCTCGCCGCGCTCAGCCGGGAAGATGAGGCATTCTGGGCTGCCCTGGTTGAACAACGTTTCCATGAACTTGTTCGGCGCGAAGGCGACACACTATGGATTACCGTCCAGGATCTTCTGCTACCGCTGGATCTTGCATCCAATCCGAATGGCGAGCCCGCCCCCATGGCGGCTCTCACGACGCGCCTGATTCGCAGAATTCTCGCTCAACTGAGAGGCGATCGCTTTGGCTTCACAAGCCGGCATGTCGAAGACGTTCTCCATCTGGCGGCGGTCTCCACAAGCGGGCACCAACTTCGCCTGCCTTCAGGCATTGCCGTGGAGCGAAGTTTCAACAAACTTGGTTTTACTCGCCGGGTTCCGCGCCTCGCTGAAGGAGCGGGAAACATTCAGAGGGCTCCTGAAAGGGAACCCGAATTCGAACGACAGGTGTCCTTAGCTTTTACGGGCGATCAGGCGGTTGACATTCCGGAAATCGGCCTGCGACTTCGGCTGAAAGTGATTGACTGGCCTGACGGGCAGAGGGACACTAAACCTGAGGCGACAGTTGCAGATTGGAGCCGGCTCAGCGCACCCCTTGTGGTACGAAGTTCGCGGCCCGGCGACACTTTTCAGCCGCAGGGGCATACGCGGGATCGCAAGTTGAAGCAGCTATTGTACGAACTGCGAATCGCCCTTCGTGAACGGCAAAGTTGGCCAGTCCTCACCAGTGCCGGCCAGTTGGTTTGGGCACGCGGGTTCCCCATTGCCGATGGTTTTGTCGCGCGAAGAGGAACACGGAAAGTCCTGGTTATTTCCGAGGAGACGCTTTGAGTGCGGGGAACAAAATTGAACCGAGAACCGTTTATTCGCGTGCCAAGCTGGCGATGCGCCTGGCGGCGATGGGCCGTGCTATTTCCAGGGATTACGCCGGGAAAACAGTAGATGCGGTGATCATCATTGAAGACGCATTCATTTTTGGCGCGGATCTGGTGCGATGCATCTCTCGCCCAGCCGTATGTCATTTTGTGCGTATTGAGACGCGTGATGTGGAGTTGAGCGGGGCCAGCCGAAGGCAGGTATTTTTCAGCAAGCCGCCTACGTTGCGGGGCCGAGATATCTTGGTTCTTGCGGCAGTCTTGGATACCGGGGTGACGCTGGATTTTCTGTGCAAGCGGCTGCTCGAAAACCAGCCGCGCTCGTTGCGCATCGCGGTATTGGTGGACCGGCCGGATGGGCGGCGCGTGGACTTGGCGCCGGATTACTTTGGCTTTCTTGGAGCATCTAATCATTTGGTGGGGTACGGGCTGGCAGGACGCCAGGAACGTTACCGCAACCTTCCCTTTCTCGGAGCACTTGGACGCCGGGGATCCGGGAGGGGCAATCGCGGGACGGCAAGGCGAATCCCCGGTGCCGCACGCCCAAGGCGAGGAAAGACGTGAACTCTAGTTCAGCGGCAAAAACCATTTTAATCTGGATGTTTATTATTCTGCTCGCACTTGTACTATGGAAGGTCTTCGGGACATCAGGCAGCCAGGCAGCTCATGTTACGGACATTAGTTACAGCGAGCTCATGGCTAACGTGGATAGCGGCAACATCAAGGACCTTACGCTGAATCTTTCGGCGAATAGTTACGACGTCGATGGCGAATACCGCGAGCCCGACAAACATTTCCACGCGACAATCTTCAAGGAAGCCGCTCCTGATTTAGTGAAGGAGCTTCGCGACCGGAACATCCACATCGACGTCAAGGAAGTTACCCACGGCGACTGGGTCACAATCGTTTCGACCGTGCTGCCCTTCGTGATCTTATTCGCCCTATGGATTTTCATGATTCGCCAGATGCAAGCCGGCGGAAACAAAGCTCTCAGTTTTGGCAAATCCCGAGCCCGTTTGCTTACCGCTCAACAGAAAAAGGCCACGTTCAAGGATGTTGCTGGAATTGACGAGGCCAAGGAAGAGCTTCAGGAGATCATTGACTTCCTGAAAGACCCGCAAAAGTTTCAGAAGCTTGGCGGGCGCATTCCGAAAGGCGTCCTGCTCGTCGGGCCGCCGGGCACGGGCAAGACTTTGCTGGCTCGCGCGATTGCCGGCGAGGCAAACGTGCCGTTCTTTTCCATTTCCGGATCGGACTTCGTTGAAATGTTCGTAGGCGTGGGTGCAAGCCGCGTCCGCGACCTTTTTGAGCAGGGCAAGAAGAATGCGCCTTGCATTATTTTCATTGATGAAATTGACGCTGTCGGCCGTCACCGCGGTGCAGGCCTGGGTGGCGGACATGATGAGCGCGAACAGACTTTGAATGCGTTGTTGGTTGAAATGGACGGCTTCGAGTCGAATGAAGGCGTCATTTTGATCGCGGCCACGAACCGTCCCGACGTTCTGGATCCGGCGCTGCTGCGCCCCGGCCGTTTTGACAGGCGCGTCGTTGTGCCCCGTCCCGATATCAAAGGTCGCGAAGAAATCTTGCGCGTACACATGCGCAAAGTGCCTCTCGCCGATGACGTTGATGTTTCCGTCCTGGCGCGCGGTACCCCGGGTTTTTCCGGCGCCGATCTGGCCAATCTGGTGAATGAGGCTGCGTTATGGGCTGCGCGGCAAAACCGCAAGGCTTGCATCATGGCCGATTTTGAGATGTCCAAGGACAAAGTCCTGATGGGCGTCGAGCGGAAGTCCATGATTCTTTCCGACGAAGAAAAGAAGAACACGGCTTTCCACGAGGCAGGTCACGCACTTGTTGCTGCTATGACTCCTGGAACGGATCCACTGCATAAGGTGACAATTATTCCTCGCGGCATGGCGCTGGGCCTCACGATGCAACTGCCTATCGACGACAAGCATACCTACACCAAGGAATATCTCGAGGGCACACTCACGGTGCTTATGGGCGGCCGATCCGCTGAAGAGATTGTGCTGGGCCATATCACCACCGGCGCGGGCAATGACATCGAGCGGGCTACGGAAATTGCCCGCAAGATGGTCTGTGACTGGGGTATGAGTGAACTTGGTCCCTTGGCCTTCGGCAAGAAAGAAGAAGCCATCTTCCTTGGCCGTGAAATTAACCAGCATCGCGATTTTTCCGAAAGCACGGCGGTCCGAATTGATGACCAAGTTCAAAAGATCATCATGCGGGGATACCAGAGTGCCAAGGACGTTCTGAACTCCAATCGCGACGCGCTGGATCGCATCGCCATGGCGCTTCTCGAACGGGAAGTGCTTGACGCCGGCGAAATCAAGATGCTCATTGACGGTACGCCGCTGCCGGAAAAGGTGCGCACTCCGCCTCCTTCGCCGCCGGCTCCGCCAGTTTTGAGCGCCGACCCGAAACCTGTTCCGCGGCCGGAGTTGCGGCCAGCCCCGGGGTTTACAAAGGGCTAAGAACCGGTCAAAGACGAGTTCGCTATTTCCGCCCGGCGTTTCTCAGAGAAGAGAGATTCCGGGCGGTTGTTTTGAGCGGCTTGGCCATTTCGGCGTAGAATGCCAGTTATGGGGAATAAATCCGAGGCCATAGAAGTTGCGTGCCCTTGCTGCCAGGCGCGCCTGAGGATTGATCCAGAGCTTGCGGTTGTGTTGTCGCACACCGTTCCAGTAAAAGCCGGTCCTGATGTGGACCTCACAGATTCCGCCCGCATTCTGGCGAATCAGGCCCAAAAGCGCGAAGACAAGTTCCGCGAGTCATGGGAAGCGGAAAAGAAAAAAGATGATGTACTCTCGCGCAAGTTTGAAGAAGGGCTGAAAAAAGCGCAAAGCGAGCCGGTCAAAAAGCCGGTGCGCGATTTTGACCTCGATTGATCAACGCCAGGCCCACGTTCCGATCCATGCTTCGTCAGGCCGCCAGTAATCATCGCATCTATCGGAAGGTACCGGCCGCGATCATGACCATGCTAGTCGCTGTGTGCATTTCAACATTTCCCGCATCGGCGCAATCGGCTGGCACCCAGAAGATTCCCCGCGCAGAGCAGCTCGACAAAGGCATCCAGTACATCCGCGATCCTGTCACCGGCGAATTGCACACCGTTCCAAAACGTTCCGGCGCAAGCAACTCCACAACTCCCGGAGTCACTACTGGAGGTTCCGTAATTCGCTCGCAAGTAAAGCTGATCGAAATCGGCTGCTCCGCGATATCCGCCAACGGTGACCCGCTGCGAAACCTTACTCTGGAAGATTTCCACCTGGCGGCGGATGGTGAACCGCAAAACATCGAACATCTGGATACTTCAACCGAGCCCGCGCATCTCGCCTTGGTGCTGGACGCCAGCCCGAGCGAATTTCACTCGCTGGATGATATGAAGGCCGCGGCGCGTGCGTTGGCCAGTGAGCTTTCTCCGCGCGATGAAGTTGCCGTGGTTGCTTTCGCCGGGCATCCGCACTTGTTGTTGCCGTTCACAACGGACCGCAAGCAGCTTGAAACCTCACTGGACCGCATCCATCTATTGCGCGCGACGGAGGAGACAGGCTCAAATATCTACGGGGCTGTCTATTCAGCGGCGCAGAAGCTTTTCTCTGGCCCGCACGCGCCGGCAGGCCGCAAGGCAATCCTCCTGCTTACGGATGGCCAGGACAGCGCACTGGGGCTCAATTGGAATCCGGCCAGCATGTTTCCGCCGGAGGGCGCCGCAGCCAATCGGCTGACGTTTGAGGATGTAGTGAGACAACTCTCTACGTCAGGCGTCGAGGTCTACATTGCGTCAACAGAAAACCGTCCTCCAATTATGACCAACGCGTGGTTCTCCGCGCACAGCGCGGCAACTCTGATCTCGGAAGATTCGCGCCGCGGTGGAATCCCCGCTTATACAATTTTCCTTGCGGAACTTGTCCGCCGTGCCGGTGGAGGGCTCTACTTTCTGCGCGAAGTAGGCACGCTCAGCGAGGTCTATCGCCGCATCGCTGCCACCTTGCGCACGGAATACACACTCGGATTTTATCCATCAGGTGTTACTGACCACTCCGGTTGGCACACCGCGGCCGCCGCATTCAGCCAGCCCGAAGCGCATCCCGGCGCGCGTCTCTATTGCCGCCCCAGCTACTACATCCCTGCCTCGCAGTAGCGCCTGCCGCTTCTCATGCTTCCAAATGCCGCGTCTGGTTTACACTTGCGTCGTGCTTGCCAGACGCAAATTTCGCCTCCGTCTCCCCTCGCGCAGCTTAGTGCTTGGTGAACGCACGCTCGTTATGGGCGTGGTGAACGTCACACCGGACAGCTTCAGCGACGGTGGAGCGTATCTCGATACGAAGGCCGCGGTGACACACGCGCTGGAAATGCAATACGCAGGAGCGGACCTGGTCGACATTGGCGGCGAATCCACGCGACCCGGCTCCGTGCTTGTCTCCGCGGAAGAAGAGCTTGCGCGGGTAATGCCGGTGCTCTTGGCGCTGCAAGGCCAATTGCGCATTCCCATTTCGATTGACACGCGAAAGGCCGCGGTGGCCGAAGCTGCTATCGCTGCCGGCGCGGAAATTATCAATGATGTTTCAGCGCTCACTTTTGATCCCGCGATGGGCGAAATCGCCTGCCGTCGCCGTGTGCCGGTCATCTTGATGCACATGCGTGGGGAGCCGGGCACGATGCAGAAGGGGCCGTTCGCCCGGAATGTTTTTCGCGACGTGGCTGGCGGGTTGCGCGCTGCCGTGGCTCGTGCAAGCCGTGCCGGAATCGCGAGGTCGCGGATCGTGCTCGACCCCGGGATCGGTTTTGGAAAGAGCCGCCTCCAGAACTTCGAACTACTTGCGCATATGTCCCGGCTCGCGGCGCTCGGATATCCGCTGCTCGTAGGAACTTCGCGCAAAGCCTTCCTGGGTGCAACTTTGGGAAGCGCCCATTCGCCGGCCCCGCCGGGCGAGCGAATCTGGGGCACGGCGGCCACTGTTACAGCTGCGATTCTGGGTGGAGCGCATATCGTGCGTGTGCATGACGTCGCTGAGATGGTTCAGGTCGCGCGCGTCGCCGATGCCGTCGCCGCTGAGCTATAATCCGCCGCTTGAAGGTGTGACCTCGCATGCGGACGTGCGGCGCATTTTCGTTCCGGCATTGGGCGCCATTCTTTTCTTAGGACACTCAAAATGAATAGACGCATTCGATGGTTCCTCACTCTGCCTCTCTGCTTCCTTGTCTCGGCAGTCTCGCTCGCGGCCCAGACGCTACCATCGCAAACCGATCCACTGGCCCGCATGCGCGCCGCCTCGCAAAACACCGCCGCATGTTCCGTAACGGATATTTCGCTTTGCGCGGAGGCCGCTTCGAAAATCATCGCAAATGCGCTCGGCCCTTCACCGCTATATGACAATCTACGGCGCTTGACGGATGAGATTGGAGGCCGCCCGTCGGGTTCCCCGGCGATGGCGAAGGCTATAACGTGGGCTGTGGATGCGTTTCACGCAGCCGGAGTCGAAAGTGTTCACACTGAAAATTATTCGATCCCGGTGAACTGGAGCGAAGGAGCGACGCATCTTGAAGTGCTTAGTCCCACGCCATTCCCCGTGCATCTTGTTTCCGTTGGGTGGGCGCCTGCCACACCGCAGGGAGGAATCACGGCGAATATCGTGGATGTTGGCGACGGGCAGGAAGCGGATTTTGCGCGTGTGGGAAGCGCTGCGCGTGGCGCGATTGTTCTGGTTCATTCGGACGTGCTCGAAACACTTGACGGACTTTTCGCGGAATATATGGAAGCGCCGGGAATCATCACACGGAGCGTTGCCGCGGGCGCGTCGGCAATCCTGTGGATGTCTTCGCGCGAGCACGGCTTGCTGTACCGCCACACAAATTCCACGGAAGGCAAACTCGACCGTTTGCCGCAGGCCATCGTCGCCCGGGAAGACGCGCTGCGCCTGGCGCGTTTTTTGGCTGCGGGGCAGAACGTACGCGTGCGGCTCGATATTCCCAATCAGATTGGCGGGCCGGTCGAGCAACAGAACGTCGTCGCGGAAATCCGCGGGCGCGAAAGGCCGGACGAGTATGTAGTTGTGGGCGCGCATCTTGATTCCTGGGAGTTGGGAACAGGCGCGCTGGATAACGGCTGCAACGCCGCTCTCGTGATTGAAGCCGCGCGGGACATTATTGCCACGGGCCTGCGTCCGCGGCGCAGCATCCGCTTCATCCTTTTTTCCGGCGAAGAGCAGGGCATGCTGGGCTCATGGGCTTACGTGCGCTCGCACCGTGCGGAGATGGATCATATTGCGGGAGTAGTGGTGATTGACGAAGGGATCGGCCGCATCACCGGCTTTTCCCTGGGTGGCCGTCACGACACGGAAGCTGCGTTGCGCACAATCCTCAAGCCGGTTGAACCCTGGGATGTGACGCAGCACACGGCGGACGCTCTGTGGGGCACCGACCATTTCGATTTCATGCTGGAAGGCGTGCCCACGCTCGTACCGAATCAGGAAGCCGCGAACTATATGGTGAATTATCATGCCGCCTCCGACACGCTGGACAAAGTGGATATCCGCGAAGTGAAACTCAACACGGCCATCATCGCCATCACCGCCTTCGGAATTGCCGAATCGCCGGAAAAACTCGGCCCTCGTCAGTCGCGCGCCGAAATTGAGGCCATGCTTAAGCAAACCGGCCTCGGCCAGCAAATGCAACTTGTCGGCATTTGGTCCATGTGGCAAAACGGCAATCGCGGCCGCCAGCCGTAGCATCTTGCGGTTATGTTAACGCGGCGCGGACTCTGACCCGTCTGCCAGCGCGTCCACGGTATAATGGCTGCAGATGGCTCCTTCATCCCCAACTCCTCCTGTGCCCCAATCTGCGCCCTTAAAGGGCCGGATTCTGGCCATTGACTACGGCCGCAAACGATTCGGTTTGGCGCTGTCGGATGAACTCGGCATTACATCGCGTCCGCTGACGACGTTTCTCCGCACAAACCGGCGTGACGACCTTCGCCGCCTGCGTTTACTGGTTCGCGAACACGGCGTCCGGCGCATCGTGGTCGGTCTGCCACTGCGGCTGGATGGCGCCGTAGGTGAGATGGCGTGGGAAGTGAAGCGATTTGCGACTCGTCTGACCCAAAATCTCGGATTGCCGGTTGAGATGATGGATGAGCGGCTCACGTCATGGGAAGCCGGAGAGATCGAAGGAACTGGCGCAGGCGGAGAAGAAAGTGAAGGCCACCGTGACGAAGTCGCTGCCGCCATAATTCTGCGGGATTACCTTGCCGGTCGCCGCACAGTCAGTGGGAAGCGCTGAATGCGCCGCTTCCTTCTCCTTGCAGGAATTATTCTTGTCGCGCTGCTCGGCGTGGCTGGATGGGTTGCGTATTCGCTCTACGCTCCGTATCAAAATTTTCAGGCGTCCGGAGTTTTTGTGGATATCCCCAAGGGCGCTTCAGAGCGTTCGATTTCACATTTGCTGGCGCAACACGGGGTGGTGCGCAGCGAGTATGCATTTGACGCATTGTGCCGGTATCGTTCCCACCGCACGCTCGAAGCAGGCGAATACTATTTTGATCATCCGCAAACGGCCTTCGCTGTATTCGATACGCTGGCCGAGGGGCGCGTCTTTGAAATTTCCGTGACAGTGCCAGAGGGATTCAACACCTTTCAGATCGCGGATCTTCTGGAGAGCAAAGGACTCACCACGCGCAACGCGTTTATGACCGCCGCTGCCGATCCCGCCCCCATACGCGAATTTGCTCCGGATGCGCCGAGTGTGGAGGGTTTTCTTTTTCCAGCTACCTATCAATTTCCGCGACACGTTACTCCGGAAAAGATCATCGGTGCGATGACGGACCACTTTCGCACGGAGTGGAGCATGCTGACTTCGGCCGATCCTCTCGATGACGGCCGCACGCCGTTGCAGGTCGTTACGCTGGCCTCGCTGGTTGAAAGTGAAACGCCTAAGTTCGATGAAAGGCCAATTATCGCCGGGGTCTTCCTGAATCGTCTGCGCAAACGGATAGCCCTCGATTGCGATCCGACAGTCGTGTACGCGCTGGAAAAGAAGGGCGCCTATAGAGGAACTCTTACGTTGCCTGACCTGCGCGTGGATTCGCCGTATAATACATATCGGTACCCTGGGTTACCGCCGGGGCCGATAACGAACCCCGGCGAAACTTCTCTTCGAGCGGCGCTGCATCCGGCCACAATTGACTTTTTTTACTTTGTGGCCGACACCGAGGGAGGTCACCTGTTCGCGCGAACATTAGCCGAGCATAATCGGAACGTTGCGCGTTATCATAAGTTACTGGGCCACAAGAACCCAAAGGAACCCTTACCACGGCATCAGGAGCAAAAACGGCCATGAGTGAATCCATGCATTCATCTAAAAAAGACCAGTCCTCTAAGAAGAACATGATCCTTGATCTCGCGGCCCACTTGGGCGTCACGCGTTTCACCGTTGCCGAAGTCGAGCAAATCCGCCGCCAGATGATCGCCCGTTCAGGCGCCGCGGGGAAAACTTCGCCCGAATACATTGCCGAGGTGCTTGGCACGGCGGGCTTGCGTGTGATCTGGTCCACGGAAGCCGATACCGAGGGCCGCTACGAAGAGGAATTTCAAGACCTGCTCCATTTTTCGACCCTTGAAGAGGCTGAAATATGCGTGATGCGGCTTGATGAGCTGCTGCGGAAGTTTCGGACGGAAGGAGATCGCGCCGCGGCGGAGCGCGTGCTGGAAGTTGCCCGGTTGGGCAGGCGCCGCGCCGAAATGATCGCCAGAAATCACCGCGTGGATGCGCTCAAACGCGCCGAAAAAGAAGAAATCCTGCAGTGGTTCAAAGTCTGGCTCGAAACACCCGACGCCTTTTTTGACTGGCTTGAACTGCGCAAGCAGTCGCCGGATTACCGGAAGCGCTTCGGGGAAAGCGCGGCCACCGCCTAACCAATCGTGGATTCCGCCGTACTCCGTTTGCTTATCGAACCATTGGACCTTGGCGCCGATGTGCGCGCCATCAACCTTGATTTGGCGGAAGAAGGAGCCGAATCTCCAACGAACGGGCCGGCGGCCTCCGTTGTTTGGGCAGCCGTCATTCCGGCGCTTGCAGGAAATGAAACTTGGGCGCTCGATTTCGTCAGCCACCTGGATCGTGTGCGGGACTTTTGCCATTCATACGGCATCGCGTGTCATGAATCCGCCGCAAGATGCATCGTAATTCCAGAGCCGGCCCCGGAAAAACTGGCGGCGCTCGTTGAAAGATTTGAGGGCGAAACGTTTGGCTTTCGTGCTGGAGGGCCGCTTGCCACAGGTGATACGGCCATCGAGAATGATCTTTCTCTGCGCGGCATGGACGCGTATCACAGCGCCTATTCCCGCTATTTACTTTGCGCTGTTTGCGATTTTGAGAATGGATCGCTGACGGTGCTTACCGAGAAGATGTCCTCCGGCGAAGTCCTCCGGCGTCTCCGGCCGGCACTCACGCCTCTCGGCGCACGCGTGGAGCGGCCAAATTGATGCCTGTCACGGTTTTTCAATCGGACGTGCCTCGTTGACGCCCTCTCGGGGTGGTTGTTAAATTGCAAGGTTCCGCAGGGGAAGATGAAAAAACTGAGTTTGCGTCTCAATAAATGGAGTCTTTTGCTGGCGGCACTGGCTACCCTTCCTTGCGGCTGCGCCGTGAGCAGGAAAGTCGAAGTGCCTAAGCGCGAAATTCGAACCGCCAGGGACGCAACTCGCGCCGATCTTCTTGCGGCATACAATCGCCTTGCTGATGGCATTACGAGCTTGAATATGTCCGTCGAACTTGTGCCCACGACGGGTTCGGCATATAGCGGCGTCATCGAGGAATATCACAAAGTGAATGCGTTTATCATCGCGCAAAGGCCCGCGGATATCCGCGTGATCGGCCAGGATCCCGTATTCTCCAAAAACATTTTTGATATGACGAGCAACGGTGAAACATTCCATATTTATATTCCGTCGAAAAATAAATTCATCACCGGACCGGCCACTTTTGAAGGCGGTGCCGACAAGCCCATCGAAAACCTCCGGCCGCAACATTTAATTGATGCTTTGTTCTGGCCGCAGATCCCTTCCGCGGATTCAGTATTATTCCGTGAGGATGACGAATCGTCAGCGCGCTTCTATGTTCTCACCGTCCTGCGCGCCGGCTCAACGGCCGAAATTGACCGGGAATTGTGGTTTGACCGCGCTGATTTGAATCTCTCCCGCATTCAGATCTTTGGTCCGGAAGGACTCCTGCTCTCAGACGTCAGGTTTGCGGACTGGCAGCCGGCTGCGTCAGCGGCGTCCGCGCCAGGCGCCGTGCCAGAAACGGGCGTCACAGCAGCAGGGCTGTTCTATCCCCGGCAAATCTTATTGCGCCGCCCGCACGACGATTATCAGCTGGAAATCAAAGTGACGAAGCTTACGCTGAATGAGCATATTTCCGCGGACCGCTTCCGGCTCCTGCAGCCTGCGGGGACTGAATTAGTACAGGTAGGCAACGGCGGCCCAGGCTCAAAACAGTGAATGGAATCAACGCACCGAAGATTCTGTAAACAAATTTTCAGCAAATACCGGAATTAAACATACAATCTCTCGACACACAATGCTCGGTCAACTCATTTTCGGCCACGCAATCCATCGCCCTCTGCGCACTTTCATTAGTGTGGCAGCCGTGGCGGTGGAAGTTATGCTCGTGCTTGTAATCGTTGGCCTCACCGGCGGAATGTTGGAGGAAGTGGGCAAGCGCATTGAAGGTGTCGGCGCGGACATCATGTTACAGCCGCCTAACGCTTCCAGGTTTCTGGCATTTAGCGGGGCCCCGATGACCGTTAAGATCGGTGAAAAAGTCGGGACGCTCAAATATGTACAGGCTGTGGCGCCGATTTTGCTCTATTTCAATTCCTCAGGCGGCGTGGACATCATGTACGGAATTGATCCAGCGTCTTTCCGTGCCGTTTCCGGGGGATTTGAATTTCTCGCTGGACATGACATGCAAGGGCCGGACGACATGTTGGTGGATGACATGGCGGCAAAGGCGAAACACATTGAGGCGGGACAGACCTATCGTTTACTCGAGCACGATTTTCACGTTGCGGGGATTGTTGAACACGGGAAAGGAGCGCGCTTGTTTGTGCAGCTTAAGACTCTGCAGGATCTTTCAGGCGCGCGCGACAAAGCATCGCTCTTCTATATCAAGTGCACGCGCCCCGAACATACCGCGGCCGTGATCGAAGATATACGGAGCTTTTTTCCGAATTACGAAATCACTCCCCTCAAAGATATTCTCTCGCTGATGACCTCGACGAGCTTGCCTGGACTGGATGCTTTTGTGAATTCCATGATCGTGCTGGCCGTCTCAATCGGATTCCTGATCATTTTCTTGTCCATGTACACCACAGTCATCGAGCGCACCCGCGAGATCGGAGTCCTCAAATCGCTGGGTGCATCGAAAAGTTACATCGTAAAGGCACTCCTCAGCGAAGCCTCGCTGATATGCGCTACGGGTATCGTCGCCGGCATCGTGCTGAGCTACGTCGTGCGCGGGATTATGCTTTCCGTATTTCCGACGCTTCCGATTCACCTCACAGCTGACTGGATGCTTCGCGCCGCAGCGATTGCGATTTCCAGCGGACTCGTCGGAGCTGCCTATCCGGCGTTGTTGGCTACTCGCAAAGATCCCGTCGAAGCTCTCTTCTTCGATTGAAATTTTTCCGCAATCAGAGTACATGCGCCGGATTGTGTTTGCACGAAGTTCGCTAGCTTCAAACGACAGATGACGGCGATGGTGAAGTGTTTTTTTGGCAGGGGTACTGACAAACAGTTGAACGCCGGCCATTGATTCCCTGTAACTCATTGAAACAGAATCGCTTATTGGAAGTATAAGGCTTTTGTCCTGGCCGTGGACGTGCTTCCAAAGATGGTGCACTTCGTTAAGGAGGCTTGGCGTCTTATGCCACTCGCGGATACAATACAGCCGCCCGCCAAGGCAACTCTCCTTGCCAGGGAATCAGGCATGGAACCCATACTGAAGACCGACAATTTGTGGAAGGTTTACCGCAGCGGCCACGTTGATGTCCAGGCCCTGCAAGGGGTGAATTTTGCTGTGCCCCAGGGCAAATTCATTTCCGTAATGGGTCCCTCCGGCTGCGGTAAGTCCACTCTGCTTTACATCATCGGCGGATTGGCGCGGGCCACCCGCGGCCGCGTGCTGGTGGACGGCAACGATCTGGCGGAGATGACGGATGGAGAGCGCACCAAGCTTCGGCGCCACAAAATTGGTTTTATCTTCCAGCGTTTTAATCTCTTGCCCACGCTCGATGCCTACGGCAATATCGCTATCGCGCAGCACATTCACGGCGAAGGGTTCGATCCTCACCGTTTCGAGGTCGTCGTGAAAATGCTGGGATTAGGCGATCGCTTGCACCATCGTCCTTCGGAGATGTCAGGCGGCGAGCAACAGCGCGTGGCCATCGCCCGCGCCATCATCAATGAACCGAAGATCGTGCTTGCGGACGAGCCTACGGGCAACCTGGACACCAAGAATTCTGATATCGTACTGGCGATGCTCCGTCAGTTGAATAAGGAATTCGGGCAGACCATCGTCATGATCACTCACAATCCGGACGCGGCTACGTATGGCGATTCCGTCGTACACATGCGCGACGGAGTGATCCTGGATGGCGCTCCGGCCGACTGAGATGGCCGCAACAGGGCGCATATTCTCGCGCATCTTCTTCTGGGTATATGAGCGCGGCACTGTGCCCTACGACATTGCCGTTGCGGCAATCCTCGTGTTCGTTCTCCTCACACCTAGAGGTTGGTTCCATGACCGTCCGCAGACTGGCCCGCCGCCACAGGAAGCCCGCATCGAACTCATTTCAGGCGATCAGGCGGCTGGAACTCTGACCTATCATGTGGATGCCCGTCTCCTTGCCTCGCCAATCCCGGAAACTGAACTTGAGCACTTGCTTCACGACGCCGTTCGCAAGAGTGTTCCGGACTTGAAGGGCAAAACGTTTCAGATCGTGCATTTCACGCAGGTACTTGGACGAGACGGCACTGTGATCTACTACGAAGTTTCCGTCAAACCCTAGATATTCTCCGTCGCGCTCATGCTTCAAGTAATCCCTGTACCCTCCATTCGCTATGCCGCATCTTATCTATGTTAGGATGCCCTGGCTCTCAGGGGAAAGATTCTCGCAGGATGCTGAAAAAGCTCAATTTGCGCGGTTTGAAATGCATGGTGTCTGCGCTCGCTGTGGCAGTGTGCCTTTGTTCCGCATACCTGTGCTCGGTCTGCGTGGCTTCTGCCACTCAGAATGAGACTCACTGGACGCTGGAAGGCGTCTTGAAGCAGCTTGACCACGAGTCGAAGAGCTTTCAAAGCCTGAAGGCTGATATCGAGCGTACGAAGGTGACCGTCGTTGTAAATGATAAATCAACGGAGTCCGGCCAGATTTTCGTGCGTCGTGACGAAAAGATGCGCATTGAATTTGCACAACCTGATCCACGGACGCTCTTGCGGACCGGCAACCAGGTGTATCTTTACAACCCGAAAATCAAGCGCGTGGAAGAATATGATCTTGGCAAACACCAGGCGGAAGTGGATCAATTCCTGCTGCTTGGTTTCGGCACCTCAGGCTCCGAGCTGGAAAAGGGATACGGAGTTGTTCTGATAGGCGAAGAGGAACTAGACAAGCGCCAGGTTTTGAAGCTGGAATTGACGCCGAAATCCGCGGACGTGCGAAAACAAATTACGAAGATTCTTATTTGGATTGACGAAACCACATGGCTGCCCGCGCAACAGCAGTTCTATGAAGCCGGCTCTGAAGATTATTTGCTGATTCGCTACACCAACGTACAACGAAACGCACACATTTCCGATAACGAATTCAGACCTCATTGGCCCAAAGGTGTCTCTCGCGTAAAGCCGGAAGGCTAGACCTCCTGGAAACAAAGCCCGAGATTCACGATCAGCGCGCCGCGTTGCGCTCCTGTTCGATCAAAGCCTTCTTGCGTTCCAGACCCCAGCGGTAACCGGCCAGTTGGCCATCTTCGCGCACCACCCGGTGGCATGGTACGACGATGGAAACGGGATTTGTGGCGCAGGCGCGCGCAACCGCTCGCGTTGCCGTCGGTTTTCCAAGCGCCCTGGCGACCTGGCTGTACGTGCGCGTGGTTCCGTAAGGGATTCTTCTCAGCTCTTCCCAAACGCGCCGTTGAAACGCTGTGGCTTCAACGTCCAGGGGCAGATCGAGTTGCCGTTCTCCTCCATGTAAATGACCCTGCAGATGTTTGACGATCGCTCGCACCCACGGGCCGAGTGTCCCCGCGCCGTTATGGATTTCGGCCGAGGGATATTCCTTGCGCAAGGCATCTTCCAGTGGCCGGTCGCGCGCGCCCAGGTAAACCGCCGAGATTCCGCGCGAAGTTGCAGCGACCAGTACCCGGCCTTGCGGGCATTCTTCAATTGTGTAGAAAATTTCCATTCCCTTTCCTCCTTGCCGGTATGTTGCGGGCGTCATGCCAAGCTGCGCATTCGCGCGCTCGTAAAGGCGGCTGGCCGAGCCGTAACCTGCGTCATACAGCGCGGTCGTCACGTCATCTCCACTCTGCAAACGGCCTTTCAGCCGGCGCAGACGTAAAGCGTCAGCGAATTGGCGCGGCGTGATGCCAATCAACCGCCGAAACATTCTATGCAGCCCGTGAGGTGTAGTTCCTGCACGCACGGCAAGTTCGGAAAGTTTCGCAGGCGTTTCAACATGCTGGCTGGTTTGTTGTTCGATTTCGCGGCACAGGCGCGCCACAAGAATGGCCTGAGGATCGCGCGTCTGTACGCTGTCTGGACGGCACCGAAGGCACGGACGAAAGCCGGCCTTCTCCGCAAATTTGGGCTGCGGAAAAAATGCGACTTGCGCCCGCCCGGGCCGGCGTGAAGGGCACGAAGGCCGGCAATAAATTCCTGTTGAGCGCACGGCATAAACAAACTTGCGATCCATGCGGGGATCGCGGGCCAGCACGGCTCGCCACCGGCGCGCGTCAGGAAGCTGATTGTTTCGAGTCGCCATAATTGCATGATTCCTTGGCGCGTATAGCGCCAGATCAAAGGATACGAACTCTCCCGGAAGAACGCTATCCGATTCTTGCACTCAAATTGTGTTCGGCATCAATCGAGTGGCTCAATCCGGCACAACGGGCTGCCCGCTCGAGTCCTCGGGTGTGGGTATATGCGGCGCTGTGATGACCAGCACAACAGCCGCGAGGATAATTGCCGCGGCGACCATCATGCGCGGCGTGAGAGATTCGCCGGCGAACGCCCAGCCTAGGAAAACAGCCACGACCGGATTGACGTAAGCATACGTGGCTACGCGCGCTGGCGGCACCGTGCGCAGCAAATACGTATATGCCGAAAAACCGACAATCGAGCCAAAAATAGAAAGATAGAGCACTGCGAGCCCTGAGTGCAGGGAAACTTGCCGTACATCAAAGTGTCTGCCCTCGCCAATCGCCAGTCCTATCGGAAAAAGCATCGCACCGCCTGTCATCGTGAAAATGGCGGTGCCGAGCAGCGGTGAATGCGGCAGCTTCATGTGTCGAGAAAGAATCGAGCCGGTAGCCCAACAAAGTGATCCGGCAACAAGTACCGCGGCGCACATCGGACTTATCGCGCTGCCCGCGCTGTGTAGAAATGGAATCCGCGGGCTTACCAGCAAACCCACGCCAGCCAATCCAACCGCAAGTCCGGCCACGATGCGGCCAGTAGGCCGTGGTCCGTTGGGACGCAACCAGTCCAGAATGGCCATCCACAGCGGCACTGTTGCTATGAGCACCGCTGTAACGTTTGATGGAGTTTGCTTAAATTCCGCCCAAGCGATCGAGCCATTGCCGCCCACTACCAGCAGCCCTCCAATCAGCGCTCCGGCAAACCATTGGGGAAGCGTGGATTTTTCCTTGCTACGCAGCCTTGCCAGCGGATATAGCAAGAGACCGGCCAGAAGTTGCCGCGTACCTACCATGAACAGCGGAGGGATGGATTCCACGGCAAAATGAACTGCCAGAAACGTTGAGCCCCAGAAAAGATAAACCATCGCAAAAGCCAGCGCCGTTCTTCGCGCACTGTGCCCTCGTTCAATCAAACCTGCTTCTTTGCGCTCCACGTTCATTTCGATTCGCACAGACTAAGAGATTCCAGGCCGGAGGTCGAGCGCCATATTGGAGATATGTTTTCCAATCGTTCTTGCACCCGGCTTGGTTGTCAATCAGGAAACTGAATCTCCCGCTCCAGTTGACGCGATTCCTGTTCAATTGCATATTGCTCGCGCGGTGCCAGACGCGTTTTTTCAAACAGGGGGAACCATGCGCATGGCACGCAAAACCAGGCAGGTTAAATCAATTTACGCCGCGGAATCGGCGGAATCGTCCGCTATCGCAATAATCGAGCCCGCAGAGAATTTAGAAGCGGCGCTCACGCAAGCCATCTGGGCTGGTTGGACTTTGCCTCAGGGCTTAAGCCGTGTTCCGACGCACGCCGTAACTGTTCCGAACGAACGGCGCTCTTATGCGCGGGCCAATCTGCGGTTGCCTGTGCGTATTTTACGTATCGCAGGCCGCCGCGAATTGCACTCATCTTCTTTCATCACAATGGACATTAGCTCAAGCGGTCTTCGTGCGCTTTGCCCAATCGAGATCGAATTGGGCACACCCGTAAATCTCGAGGTGGAGTTGGTTCGCCGCGCGGCCGAGTGTGGAACCGTCAAGCTAATTAGTGAGGCGCACGTCGTCCGTGCGAAGCCCGAAGGGAAGCCTGGTTGGCACGCGCTCGCCTTCAATTTTGACGACATCACGTTTGAACGTGATGATTTGCTGCCTCCGTGCTTTGTCGGCTGACGGCGTGAAGCGGACTCACCGCCGCTGACAAACTGACGTTAAGAGGCGGCTCCTCCCCTCTTTATTAATCGCTCCCGCAAGTGTCCGCGATACCGTCCATATTCCTGTGCTTGCATTCGCGCCTCGGGTGGGTAGACTGGTGTGTTTTCCCCTGTAATTTTTTCGGGCAATCCCGGAGTGAAACGTGGCGATTCAACGGGCGCTCATCAGCGTTTACGATAAGACGGGCATCGAGCAGCTTGCGCGGCAGCTTGCCGCGTTGGGGATCGAGATCGTCTCAACCGGTGGCACGGCGCGCTTATTGCGGGATGCTGGAATCGCTGTGCGTGACGTCGCCGAGCTGACCGGATGGCCCGAAATGCTGGGCGGCCGGGTGAAAACGCTGCACCCAAAGGTGCATGGCGGAATACTTTTCCGCCGGGGAGAAGCCGGCGATGTGCGGCAGACCTCCGAGCACGGCATCGCGCCGATTGATTTGGTCGTGGTGAACCTATACCCGTTTGAAGCGACCGCCGTGAAAGAAGGGCTTGAAGCCGAAGAACTCATCGAAAACATTGATATCGGCGGACCGGCGATGCTCCGGTCAGCCGCGAAGAACTTCCGTGACGTGGCAGTACTGGCCGATCCCGCGGATTATCCACGAGTGTCCGCGGAATTGCAGGCATCAGGCGAGATTGCTCTTGCCACGCGGCTTGAGCTGGCCCGCAAAGTCTTTGCGCTTACCTCGCAGTACGATGGGCTCATCACCATGGAAATGGAACGCCTCATCGCCGGAGCCGGCGCATTACAGCTAGCTTCCCGGAAGCAACTGCCTGCGCGCCTGCATATCGCGCTGACCGAACAACAGGCGATGCGTTACGGCGAAAATCCCCATCAGCACGCGGCGCTTTACGTGCCCGCTGGGCGCGCCATATCGGGGCTTGCCGCGGCGCGTCAGCTCGCGGGGAAAGAGCTTTCGTATAACAACCTGGTGGACCTGGATTCGGCGTGGCGGCTGGCGAAGGAGTTTTCGCGGCCCGCCGCGGTGATCGTCAAACATAACAATCCTTGCGGCGCGGCTGAACAGGAAACACTCGTCGAAGCTTACCTGGCGGCGTTGGCGTGTGATCCGGTCTCCGCGTTCGGTGGAGTGATCGCATTCAACCGCCCGGTAGATGCGCGCACGGCCGAAGAAGCCGCCAAATTATTTGTCGAGTGCATGGTGGCGCCTGGGTACGATGCCGTTGCGCGTGAACAACTCGCGTCCAAGAAAAACCTCCGGCTCATGGAGGTACCCATCTCACAGGACGAACTTGGCGCCGCGCGTGATGACCTGGAGCTCAAGCGCATCTCCGGTGGCGTGCTGGTGCAGACACCGGATCACTATTCAGTTCGCAGGGACGAACTGAAGACGGTGAGCAAGCGGCCGCCTTCCCCGAAGGAGGTGGAGGATCTTCTGTTCGGGTGGAAGGTTTGCAAGCACGTGAAATCAAACGCTATTGTTTTTGCGCGCGATGGCCGCACGCTCGGCATCGGCGCCGGGCAGATGAGCCGCGTGGACTCGGTGAAGATTGCGGTGTTGAAAGCGCAGAGTTCGCTTGCAGGGAGCGTGGTGGCGTCAGACGCGTACTTTCCGTTTCCCGATGGAGTGGAAGAAGCGGCAAAAGCCGGAGCCACGGCGTTTATCCAACCGGGGGGATCCGTACGAGATGCGATTGTGATTGCCGCGGCCGACAAACTGGATCTGGCCATGGTGTTTACGGGAATCCGGCATTTCCGGCACTGATTACGCATTTGCGGAATCACCGAATAAGGAATTGTGGAACAAGGATTTGCGGAACAAAGGCGCTGTCGCACGCATCAAACATCGGTAAGTGATTTTCGGCCCGGCCCCGGGGCAATCCTTTTGACCACCGCAGACCCACATAGGATAATCAGCAGTGGGCAGTTGAGATTCGAACCGCGATGATAAAAGACGCTTTGAAGAACCGCGCTCTCATTTGTGTTTCCGGATTGTTGGCGGTTGGTTTACTGGCCGTAACATTCATGCCGCACGCCGTTAGCGCGCAGGAGCCGCCCGCGGCGGCGAAAGATGCCACTCAGCCCGACTATTCGCTGACCGATCCGGCCAAGCGTTCCGAGGCGTATTACGATTTTGCAATGGGGCGTCTGAACGAAGTCTATTATTTGACCACCAACCAAAGCGACTATGCGGACGCGGCATTGGATTTTTACAAGAAGGCTTACGCGTTGGACCCGAATTCGCCCGTGATCATCGAGCACCTGGCGGAAACGTACTACGAAGCTCATCGCATCAGCGACGCCGTGCAGGAAGCTTCAAACGCTTTACAAAAAGACCCCAACAACCTGGCTGCCCGCCACTTGCTTGTGCGGATTTACCTGCGGACGCTCGGCGACCCGAGCAACTCTTCCGCACAGATGGAAACAGCTTCGCGTGCAATCGAGCAGCTCGAACAAATCCGGCGGCTTGACCCCAAGGACGTGGATTCCGCCGTGTGGCTGGTCCGGCTCTATCGCTTGCGGGGTGACACGGCCAAAGCCGAAAGCGTGCTGCGCGACTTGTTACAACGCGACCCGAATAACGCATCGGTCGCGGAGCAGGCGGCGCAGCTCATGCTGGATCAGAACCGCGCGCAGGAAGCTGTGAACCTGCTTCAGGGCATCGTAACGCGTTCGCCTTCCGCCCGGCTGTATGACCTGATGGGTGATTCCTACACGCAGCTTCATGATTTTTCAAACGCGGAGCTTGCCTATCAAAATTCCGTCAAGCTTGAACCTGACGAACCCAGCCATCTTCGCGGCCTGGCTCAAACGCTTGCTTCCGAAGATAAATATGAAGACGCGCTGGCGCAGTATCAGCGTCTGGCGGTGATGGAGCCGGACGACCCGGATAATTACCTGCGCATGGCGGAAATGGATCGCCAACTCCACCGGCTGGACGACGCTGAGAAAAACATCATTCAGGCAAAGCAGCGCGCTCCGGGCAATTTGGAAGTTGTATACAGCGAAGCGATGATCTACGAAGCTCAGGGCCGCTACGATGACGCGATCCAGATGCTTTCCGGCGCCGTGGAGAGCCTTAAGTCGGAAAAGGTGGCCGCTCCATCGAACCGGCGCACGCTCGCAGTGCTCTACGAACAGCTCGGACGCCTTTACCGTGAATCGGAGAAATATCCCGCAGCGATCGATACATTCAACGAAATGGGGCAGCTTGGCGACGAGGAGGCGCGCCGCGCGGACGTGTTGATTGTGGACACCTATCGCGCCGAGGACGATCTGCCTCATGCGCTGGAAGCGGCGCAAAAAGCGCTGGCGCAATATCCGGAGGACCGCGAACTCCGGATCACGCGCGCATTGCTTTACGGTGAAAGCGGTGATGCTGACCGGGGCGTTTCTCTCTTGCATGAGTTGCTGGCGCATTCCGCTGAAGACCTCGATATTGATCTCGATATGGCTCAGGTCTATTTGGAGAACAAGCGTTACACCGACGCGGAAACCACGCTCGCTCAGGCGGGTAACCTGGCCACGCACGATTCAGACCGGGAGATGGTGTGGTTCATGCTCGGCGGAGTGTATGAACGTGAAAAGAAATACGATCGGGCGGAAGAAGAGTTTAAGCGCGTGATTGCTATCAATCCTCACAGCGCTCAGACCCTGAACTACTACGGCTACATGCTGGCGGACCGTGGAGTGCGCATTCCGGAGGCGATCGAACTTTTAAAGCGCGCGCTTATCGAAGATCCGAACAATGCTGCTTTCTTGGATAGTCTCGGCTGGGCTTATTACAAACAGGATCGGTTGGCCGAAGCCGAGGATAACTTGCGGCAAGCGGTGCAACGCGACCACAATGACGCTACGATGCTGGATCATCTGGGTGATGTGTACTTCAAGAGTGGAAAGCTCGATCTGGCCGAAGCCCAGTGGGAGCATTCTCTCGTGGAATGGCGCCGCGCTCTTCCCACCGAAATTGAGCCGGACAAAATTGCCGCCCTGGAAACCAAGATTGCCAATGTAAAGCGGCAGCTTGCACAACAAAAAACCAACAATCCGGTCAAGCAGCCGCAAGATTGATCCGATGCCCGGCGTAAATCTGAAAGCATTCGCAAAGATTAATATGCGGCTGGAGGTGCTCGGGCGGCGGGCGGATGGCTACCACGAGCTGCGCACAATCTTCCAAAGTATTTCGCTGCATGACACTCTCGAGCTTGAACCGTTACGCGGCTCGCGTGTCGAATTGGTATTGGAAGGGGATGCGGGCCTGGCGGCTGAGCCCGCGGGGGGGAATTTGGTCTGCCGCGCGATTGAAGCGGCGCGCCGCGAAATTGGCTGGCGGCGGGGAATTCGAGCGCGGCTTGTAAAGCGCATCCCGGTCGGCCGAGGGCTTGGCGGCGGCTCGAGCGACGCCGCGGCTGCACTGGTGGGCATGATGCGGCTGATGCGTGCTGAGATTCCCACCGCGCGTTTGATGGAGCTGGGCGCCAGTCTTGGCGCCGATGTGCCATTTTTCCTTTTCGGCGGAACGGCGCTGGGCATCGGGCGTGGCGATGAAATATATCCGCTGCCGGATGGTCCTCGCCTGACGGTGATGGTTGTGTCGCCGAGGGATATAGCCGTGCGTACAGCGGACGCCTACCGTTGGCTTGGGGCGAGATTGACAAAGCGCCCCGGCGCCCATAAACTATGGACATTCTGCGCTCTGTGCTGGAGTGCGCAGGAAGTGCGGCTCTTCAATGATTTTGAAGCGCCCGTCTTCCCGCGCTACCCCCGTTTACGCAAAATCAAACGGGAGCTGCTTCAGGAAGGAGCTGCGGAGGCCTCGCTGGCGGGTAGCGGTTCGGCGGTGTTCGCACTGTTCCGAAACCCAGCGCAGGCGCGCCGAGCCGCCCAAGGGTTCCCGCAGGACCAGGTTTTCATCTGCGATACGATTTCAAGGGGAGAATACCGTCGCGCCCATGGGGGACGCGGCGGCGCTTGATTCCAATCGGAATTTTCAACCGGCATGGTAGACGAAAAGTTCAAGATCTTCTCGGGAACGGCCAGCCCGCCTTTGGCGGATGAGATTTGCGCGCACCTCGGTGCGACGCGCGCCAAGACTGTGCTCGGCAAGTTCAGCGACGGAGAAATCTACTTTCAGATTCTGGAAAACGTGCGTGGCGCCGACGTGTTCGTTGTGCAACCGTGCAGCCAGCCTGCGGATTTTCATTTGATGGAATTGCTGATGATGATTGATGCGCTCAAGCGCGCCTCCGCGTGGCGCATCACGGCAGTAATTCCCTATTACTGCTATGCGAGGCAGGACAGAAAAGACAAGCCGCGCGTGCCAATTTCCGCCAAGCTCGTGGCCGACCTGCTGGAAACCGCTGGGGCGAGCCGCGCGCTGACGCTTGACCTTCATGCGCCGCAGATCCAGGGTTATTTCAACGTGCCGGTGGACCATTTGTACGCCTCGCCCGTGATGGTGGAATACTTCAAGCAGAAGGCGCTGCCAAACCTGACGGTCGTTTCACCGGACGCGGGCGGTGTGGAGCGTGCGCGGGCGTTTGCCAAGAAGCTTGATGCGCCCCTGGCCATCGTGGATAAGCGGCGTGTGGACGTAAACGTCGCCGAAGTGATGAACCTTATCGGAGAAGTGCGCGGACGCAATACGCTGGTAGTTGACGACATCATTGATACGGCAGGAACGCTGGTAAAGACGGCTGAAGCTTTGATTGCAGAAGGGGCGACGGCGGTGTATGCCGCCGCGACTCACGCTGTGCTTTCCGGCCCGGCCGTTGAGCGGTTGACAAAATCGGACGTGACGGAAATTATCGTGACCAACTCCGTGCCGCTTTCCGCGAATGCGCAGAAACTGAAGAAGATCAAGGTGCTGAGCGTGGCCGAACTGCTCGCGCGGGGCATCCGCTCGATTCACGAAGAAACATCCATCAGCGAGCTTTTTAATTAGCACGGTGTAAACGAGAGATTCGAGGATTCAAAGGAAGGACGTATGCCTCAAATTATAGTGGAAGCCAGCCGCCGCGAGGATCGCGGGAAAAACGCCGCGCGGCGTTTGCGCGTTTCTGGACAGGTTCCCGCCGTCCTGTATGGCGGCAAGGGCGAAGCGCAGGCCGTAGCAATTAACACCAAGCAGATGTCCAGCATTTTGCGCTCGCAGTCCGGACACAACACGATTTTCACGGTGAAGCTGCCGGATGGTGAGCAGAGCGCGATGGTGAAGGATCTTCAGGTGGATCCCGTGAAGGGCGTCCTGCTGCATGTGGACTTGCTCCGTATTGCGATGGACGTCCGAATGCGCGTGAGGGTTCCGGTACACACGTTTGGCGAACCACAGGGTGTGAAGTTGCAAGGCGGCGTGTTTGAAATCGTCACGCGCGACGTTGAAATCGAATGCTTGCCGGCTGAAATCCCTGGTGAATTTCGCGTGGACGTGACCGAGCTGATGATCGGCAAGCAGTTGCGCGCCGGCCAGATCGCGCTCGATGCGGAAAAAATGAAGCTGGTAACCGATCCGCAACGCGTCATCGCGCACGTCGTTGCTCTGCGCGTGGAAGAAGAGAAGCCCGCGGAAGTTGTGGCGACCGATGCGGCAGCGGTGCCTGCGGAACCCGAAGTCATCAAGAAGGGCAAGAAGGAAGAAGAAGGCGAAGAAGGCGCGGCCGCGCCAAAGACCGAAGAAAAAGGCCAGAAGAAAGAAAAGAAGTAGTAGGCCGCGGGAGAGACTCCCGCAGAGCAGGCAGCCGGGCGCATGCGACTCATCGTCGGACTCGGCAATCCGGGCATCGAATTCGCCTGGACGCCGCACAATCTGGGTTTTCTGGCCGTGGACCGGCTGGCCGAAGCGGGAAACATCCGCGTCGAGCGGCCCGAAGCGAAGTCGTACATCGGGCGCGGCGAGCTGGCGGGTGAGGAAGTAATACTCGCCAAGCCGCAGACGATGATGAATTTGAGCGGGCTGGCCGTGCGGGAATTGCTCGAGCGGTTGGGAATCGGCCCGGCGGAACTGATTGTGTTGTGCGATGAAGTCATGCTGCCGTTTGGCATGATTCGCGTTGGGGAACGCGGCAGCGCGGGCACGCACAACGGAATGAAGTCAGTGGTGAGCGCGGCAGGCACCATGGAGTTTTGCCGCGTGCGCCTGGGCGTTCAGCCGGATCACGCGGTCAACGATCTCGCGGCATATGTTCTTCGTCCGATGCGGAAAGCGGACCTGGAGCCGGCCGCGGAAATGATTGACGAGGCTGCGAAGGCCGTCGAAGTAATTTTGAAAGAAGGCGTGGCAAAGGCGATGAACCGGTTTAACCGGCGCGTCCCGCCGCCTGAAGAAACGAAATCTTAGTTTGCTCCGCCGGGCGGAATGGGAGCCCGCGGAATCGAGGACACATGGACGAGAGACTGTACGATCTGATTTTCATCCTCCGGCCCGCGACGCCGGAAGAAGAAATCGCCAAAATCATTCACACGCTCGAACAGGTGGTTGCCGAGCATCACGGCAAAATCGAGAAGACGGAAAACTGGGGCACTCGCCGCCTGGCTTACCGCGTGGCCAAGAATCGCGAGGGCATTTTCGTCTACCTGCAATTGAAGAGCACGCAGGGCGACATGGTCAAGGAACTGGAGCGCCGCCTGAAGGTTGCCGAGCCGGTGATCAAATATCAAACCGTGCGGCTTGACGAAGAAATGAAGCTGCAGAAGAAACTTGTCGCAAGACGCGAACGGAAAGCCGCGCGCAAGCCGCGCCGCCAGACGGCACCTGGTCCGGCTGGTGGTCAAGCCGCGCCTCCCGCCGCCGCTGCTCCCAGTGAGCCGGCGCCAGCGGCAAACTAGCGAACATTTTGGATGGAAAGGAAATAACGATGGCTGATCAAGAAAACACGCAGTCCCCGGCGCCCTCAAGTCCTTCTCACGGAGCGCCGCGCCCGCATTCGTCCGGGCCCGGCGGAGGGGGTGGCCGCCCGCCGCGCGAGGGCGGACCCGGAGGTGGTGGCGGCGGAGGCGCGCGCAAAGGCAAGCGGCAATTCTTCCGCAAAAGGAAAGTCTGCAGATTTTGCGTGGACAAGGTCGACTACATTGATTACAAGAAAGCTGAAATGTTGAATGCGTTTGTGCAGGATCGCGGCAAGATCCTGCCAAGGCGCATGACGGGCACTTGCTCGCGCCACCAGCGCTGGTTGTGCGAAGCAATTAAACGGGCGCGCAATATCGCGCTGATGTCTTTTGCCTCGGAGCTGTAAAGAACGCTAAGAACGCGAATTGGAGCCGCTCCTTCTTCGGCGGCAAAATCCGGTTTGGGATTGCGAGAAGACTCATGCAAATCATTCTTCAAGAAGACGTTGAAAAGCTCGGCACGCGCGGCCAGGTTGTCGAAGTAGCCGAAGGCTACGCGCGCAACTTTCTTTTGCCCCGCAAGCTGGCCATGCCTGCTTCGGCGGGGAACCTCAAACGCCTCGAGAAGATCCGTACAACTCTGGCGAAGCTCACAGCCACCGAGCGCGACCAGGCGCAGAAGGTCGCGGACGAGCTGAGCGCCGTCGTAATCACCTTGGTGCGCAAGGCCGGAGAAAACGATCAGATGTTCGGCTCGGTCACCACAGCCGATCTGGCGCAGGAACTTTCGAGCCGTGGCCACTCCGTGGATAAGCGCAAGATCTTGCTTGACGAACCTATCAGGTTGCTGGGTGAGTATCAGGTTTCCGTCAAGCTTTACAATGACGTGACCGGGCAGTTCAAGGTCATCGTTACGCGCGAACCGCAGGCCTGAACGATAGCCGCGCGGCGGAAACAATAAGTGGCTTTCCTCGCGAATCCACTGGTTCTTCACAGCTATTTCACAGAGGCGAGTCTTCCACAGGCTGGATGCGATTTCCTCAGCGCCCGCTATCGCGTTGTGAACCACTTCTCCGCAGAATGAAGGCTCTCATTCCAGCCACACGCAGCGGCAATCACGATTGCCTTGAAAACGCCCGCTGCTTAGGCGAAAATAAGGCGAATTAGAACAAAGTTAGGAAAACAAGCTCTTATGGCCACGCCCACTCCCATTGAACGGCCGCTCCCGCAGAATCCAGAGGCGGAACGCTCTGTGCTTGGCGCCATCCTGCTGGATAACCACATGCTGGACGTTGCGCTGGATAAGCTCAAACCCGAGGATTTCTTTCAGGATAACCACCGGCGAATCTTTGCGCAGATGATCCAGTTGAGCGAAGAGCGACAGGCAATAGATCTGATTACCTTGGCCAATCGGTTGCAGCGAACCAACGAATTGGAATCCGTAGGCGGAGCTGCATACATATCCCAGCTCGTGGATGGCGTGCCTCGCATCACCAACGTGGACCACTACGCGCGCATCGTGAAGGAAAAATCGGTTTTGCGCAGCGTGATCCACGCCTCGCATAACATCCAGCAGCAGGCGATGGAAGGGGATGAGGATGCGGATGCCATTTTAGATCATGCCGAATCAAGCCTCTTTGAAATCGCGGAAAATCGAGTCCGCGCTGGCCTGATCGGGATGGGCGAGGTGGTGCACGATAGCTTCGAGCGCATCTCCCAGCTCTTCGATTCCGGACAGCGTATCACTGGCGTATCCACAGGCTATACACAACTCGATGATCTCACTTCCGGTCTGCAACCTTCCGATATGATCGTCCTCGCGGCGCGCCCCTCCGTCGGCAAAACGGCATTCGCGCTAAATCTTGCTTCCAACGTGGGTATCCGCAACACTCTGCCTGTGGCCATTTTCAGCCTAGAGATGTCCAAGGCGTCGCTGTTGATGCGCCTTGTTTCGGACCAGGCGCGAGTTGACTCGCACAAGTTCCGCACTGGCCAGCTTCCGCGCGAAGACCGCGCCAAAATCACGGACACTCTAAATTTCCTTGCTACGGTGCCTCTCTGGATTGACGATTCCGGCGCGACAACTGTCATCGAAATGGGGGCCAAGTGCCGCCGCATGAAGCGCGACAAGGGTCTGTCTCTCGTAATTATCGACTACCTGCAGCTCGTTTCCGCGCGCGGGCGATTCAATTCGCGAAACGAAGAAGTTGCCAGCATGACGCGGGGTTTGAAAGCCATGGCAAAGGATCTCGAAGTTCCCGTGGTCGTCCTCAGCCAGTTGACGCGCGCGCCCGAAAAGGAGGATCGAGGGCCGGTCCTTTCGGATTTGAGGGATTCCGGCGCCATTGAACAGGACGCCGACGTTGTAATGTTTCTGCATCGCCCGAAGATGTTCAAGGAAGGGGCCACGCAAGAAGAACGCGGCGAGACTCAGCTGAACATTGCCAAACAACGGAATGGTCCAACAGATATGCTGCGCTATGTTTTCCTTCAGCGATTCACACGATTCGAAGAAGCACAGCGCGAGGGATCGTAGCGCCTGGACGCGGCATCAAGGACCCGCACCGTCTCCCGCCATCCACAGACCGTGTTACTCCGCCCGCGTGACTTTCGGATCTGCCATTCTCGAACCAACAACTAAACTGGATTCCATCCCCAATCCGCTGCCGAATCAAACACTTGCCGCATCACTTGCAAATGCAATCTTCGCGGCGGAATGGCCGCCCGCGTGCTCTTTTCTATGCTGTTGACTAAGCGGAGCGCGAGCGGCTTAACGGCCATTTTGCGCGCCGGGGTTTTGGACTATTCTGAATGCTGTTAGCTGCTGGCACTTTGGCGTTTCCAGGAATGATTCGATGACGCGCGCAACTAAATTAGAAGGACGGCCGGTGTGGGCGGAAATTCGCCTGCAAGCGCTGGAACATAATCTGCGCGCGATTCGTGCGCATCTCGATTCGGTCAGACCCGCCGGTGGCCAATCAAAAAAGCGCATCCAGATTCTCGCGGTGGTGAAAGGCAATGGCTATGGCCACGGAGGCGCGGCCGTGGCGAAGATATTCGCCCGGGCGGGCGCGGACGGATTCTGCGTCACGTGCACGTCCGAAGGCATTGAGCTGCGCGAGGCGGGAATCCGGCAGCCTATCCTCGTCCTCACGGGCTTCTGGCCCGGCGAAGAAAAACGATTTATCGAACATCGCCTGATGCCCGCCCTCGCGGATTGCAAGCAGCTCCGGCTGCTGGAACGCGCGGCGGCTCGTGCCGCGAAAAAAATGCGCGGCCCGCTGGATTTCCATTTGAAAATTGATAGCGGCATGAACCGTCTCGGCGCGTCTCCCGCCTCGGTGGAGTGCATTGCCCGCGCGCTGGCGGATTGTCCTCATCTGCGGCTGGCAGGCACTTTCACGCACCTGGCATCTTCCGAGGTTCTAACCACGACGGAGACCGCGGATCAGACGCGCGTATTCACGGGTGTGATTGCGCGTATGCGCGAGCTTGGGCTTTCTCCCGGCCTCGTGCACATGGCCAACAGCGCGGCCATCATTTCCAGCCCGGAGACCTGGGCGGACGCGGTGCGCCCCGGCGCGATCCTCTACGGTTATCACCAGAATTACGATCCGCCATCGAAGACCGCCGAAGCCGCCCGGAAAGTGCGCCTCGAGCCTGCGCTCAGTTTCCGCACGCGAATGATCTCTCTGCGGGAAGTTCCCGCGGGCGCGGGCATCGGATACAACGCTAAATTCCACGCCACGCGTCCCTCGAAAATCGGCATCCTCGCCGCCGGTTACGCGGATGGAATTCCCCGCGGCATGGCCAACCAGGGGAAAGTCCTCGTCCGGGGCCAGTTCGCGCCCGTGGTCGGAACCGTCTCGATGGACCTAACCGCCGTGGACGTAACGGATATCGAAGGCGCCGAGTTAGGTGACATTGTCACGATCTACGGCGCCGACGGCAACGCCGCGCAATATGCATTTGATGTTGCGCGCCAATTGGGCACCGTCACCGCGAATCTCCTCGTCAGCGTCGGCTGGCGCGTTCCCCGCATCTATCTCCGATGATACTATCTCGTCGTAAACTGTAAGTGGAGCGTGGCCGAAGCATGAAAAGAATGTTCCATCCCTTCATCCTTTGCCTTCTGTCATTCTTGATCACTTCGGGCCCCGCAACGACCCGCGCTGCGACGCCTCAAGGAACTGCGACGCAAGACGCGCCGCCCGTGCAGTCCGGTGCATCCGAAGCCCCGCCCATCGAAGTTGAAAATTGGACGAAGCCTAATCCCGGTTGGCTCTATGTCCTCGATCCCAGACCCAACGTCGGCGAGACCGGCGGCCACATCTGGCTGCTCGATCCCGAAACCGGCAATGTGATGGGAAGCATCCGCACCGGCTACCATCCGGATTTTGCCCTTTCGCCCGACGGAAGCCGCCTCTACATTGCATCGGACACTCACGTCCACTCCACCGTGCTCGCCGTGGTGGATACATCGAGCGGCGAGGTCCTCGGTGGCAAACCGATCCAGCGCCGCGCAGAGCCCGCGCTCATCCCGCCATTTTCAACCATGGCGGTTTCCGGTGACGGCAAGTTCCTGCGCATCCTGGTGCAAAAGCCGGATTCCGACGAATTCCAGCTCGATACGGTTGACGCGGATTCCGGCGTACTTCTGCCCGGCCACGTGAATCTGAAACACTGCGGCGACGGCCAATTCGTTTCCTTTCCCACCGCGGATCAGGTTGATTTTGTCTGTCCCGCGATGAAGAAGGTGCGCCTCGTGCGCACCGACGAAAACTCGAAGGAACTCGACAATACTTCCCCCGAGTTTCCGTGGAATCACAAACTGGGCGTCGGCGCCGCTTTCCCGGCTCCGGACGGAAAATTCATTACCATTGTTCGCGGTGACGGCGCCGTTTTCGAGATGGATGTCGTCACCCTCAGCTTTTACCCCACCGCGGTCCACGCCGGTCCGCCGGGGCAAATTTCTCCGTCCGCCTGGCCGAGGTCGCCCGATGGCTCCAAGGTTTACCTGGGTTACAGCCACGCCGCTGCCGCCAACGCGATCGCCCGCGAAATTCGCGTCTATGACACTGCAACCTGGCACAAGCTCGGCGCGATCAAAACCAGCGTCCCTTTCTGGAGCGTCGCCGCCGATACGGAAGCCAATCGCCTCTACGCGCTGGTCCCGGAGCAGCACTGCATCCTCGTGATTGACACTTCAACCATGCGCGAAATCCGCACCATCACCGTCGGCGCCATGCCCGCCCTGGCCCTCGTCGCCCCGTAGAAAGGTGCGCCCTCCCGGGAACGCCAATCTCCCGATTGGCCTTCTTGCGCCAGCCCAAGGCCACCGCTTTGCCCCTGTAGCGCAGAGCTTTCGCGCCGCCTGCGTCCCGGCGCTTTTTGCCGGGAAGCTCTGCGGCCTTTGAATTCCCATTGTCTCCTGGTCTTCCGCACCATGTTTGATTTTGCCCCTGCGGCATAATCGTCCGTGCGCTGCCGATTTCCAGAAAACCTGCAGAGCTAAAGCGCTGCGCTACAGGATTCCTCATGCGAGTGGCCGCGCTACTGGTACCCCCCCCAAACGACTCTCACTTCGCATCCAAGTTCCTCTCTCAGCGCCATTTCAACCGCGACGGACGAATTGTCTGCGGTAGCACAGACATTCCTGTCTGTGCGCCTTAACCCAACGAACCTCCATACCCCCGCCGCCCACCCCGGGAACGCCAATCTCCCGATTGGCTTCTTTGCGCCACCCCAAGGCCATCGCCTTGCCCCTGTAGCGCAGAGCTTTCGCGCCGCCTGCGTCCCGGTCGCCCTTACCTGGACGCGCTCGTGCCCCGAAGGACCTACCCCTACCCTCCCTTTTTTGGGATTTATCCAGTTAACTCCCTAACTGAATACAACTCGCTTTTGGGGGTACGTATGTATTGGAAAGCTATTTGGATATTTTTTGCGGTACTAAGTTGCCTCGTGATAGGCGCGTGGTGCTTCCAAGAAGGGCCGGAAGCCCTTAGTCGTGCCGGTAATGGCGTAGCAGTGACAAAATCTAGTTTCCCGTTCTCCGTTAAAAGCATCCAGATACTTTACCAATCCGTATGCGTAGACGATCAAAGCCCGAATTTCAAGTTTGTCGTGCTCGACCCCGGTAAGCTCAGGGTCGAGGCTGATGCTTCCGGGGATGAAGTCTTCGGGAGCTACTACTATCATGTTGAACGGCGTTTTCTCGTTTTTCTCAAAAGTTGGCTCAGGATTCATTTTAGGGACAGAGGCTACTTTGCGGATTGCCAAACTTACCTCGGTTATCCTGGCTGGGGTCTTTCCCACATTCTTAATCAAGCATTTATAGGTAATACCTCTGTCCACTTCGGTGGAATGGTCGGGCCATCCTACCATCCAAGCGCGTTCAGCTTTAATAACGGCTTGGGCACTGAGAAGGGCGGCTTTGGCGCTTATGTTTCCGCTATTGGCCACGACCTCGGCAGCTTTCAGGCTTCTACGGGCAAACCAAAGGCCGACACCAGCGACAAAGACAAGCGCCCAATTGGAAGCGTTCTGAGACCAGAGGTATTGATACCAGTGTTGCGGTTCCTCATGGGGTGCGTCTTGGTCTGTTGTGGGCTGTGGCTGGCGGGTAAAGGGGAAATAGGTAGTCGCAGAGACAAGTATTTCCGCGGCCCGGTTTCTCTCTTGTTGATTTTGATGGGACTTGTGTGCCCGTTCTTGGACGGGCTGATTGATCACAAAACACAGGGCCATAGCGACAATCAAGAACTTAACCACCGGGCCCCGCTTTCTTGGCACGTTTTCGCTTGGCCCGCTTGGGCTTCCGCTTGTACTTATGCGCCAGCACAATATCTACCATCTTATTCAGCGCGTCCATATCTTTCATTTCGTTAAGTCCTTGTAGGTGATTCGGCGGCCGGGTGCCCCACGTTTGGCGCAGCCAAACGTGGGGATTTTGACTTCTGAAACCTGGACAAAATCGCTGCAACTCCCGCGACGAATCCGTAGACTCGCCGCGCGCATCACACTCGTAACTTTTCTTGCATGTCCGAAACCAGATAGACCGTACTCCTCACCCCAAAGGATGTCGCACCCACATCCGGGCCCTATCTAAAACACTATTTGGTGAACTACCATAGTGCGACCATGCGCCCTTTCTCATGCCGCGCCACCAGACTCGTTTTAGGGGTGGGATGAGATGCGATGCTTTATTATCCTGGTAATAACAGTCGCTCTTCTCCGACCCGGGTGGAGTGCTCTCCGGTTTACTGGTGATGACCATTACCAGGACTCGGACAAAGAAAATGGAAAGCTGACACTCGAGTTATATGTCCACATTGACAGGCAACAGTCATGTTCGGGCGATCGCGACACATATACGGAGGCCTTTGATGTCGCGACTGAATATCGAAACAACGGGACGAAAGACCTAACCATCTATACCGGGGAAGATTATTCAGTGAGTGAGAAGGTGGCGAAAACCCTAGAAGATATGGTCAAGCAGAAGTATGAAATTATCTACAATGGGGATGTAATCGCTTCTGATGAAACCGGCGACCACAATTTGGGTTCGCATCCGGGGTCAGAGACGCCCAAGATTCTGGCGCCAGGACAAACCACAAAGTCGCGAACCAGTTTTGCTATCGTTGTCCGGAGGAACGCCACAAGCACCATTGCAGGAACGGTGGTTCCGGGCACACACTACGTACGGATCTATGTAATGACAAAGCTTGATTTGGACCGCCCTTCAAAGAATGCGGATCGACATTCTTCAGCGCGTCTCCATTGGACACTAGTTCCTTCACAGCCTGTGCGAGTTGAGATTCCTACCGATCCTGTCCTTAAGAACTGCGACGGGCCGATTAGATAGCCGGTGGCGCAGCCAAACGCGGGGATTTCGGGATCGCTATTCGAATCCCTTTCCACAGGAAATCCACCGCAAGAAAATTGCTTTCCCATTGACTGAAATTTAACTCTTTGGTACACTGCGTTGCAGACTTGGCCGAGTTCTTCGAATCGTGTCCCGAAACGGAACTCGCCAACCCTGCCGGACGCTCAAGATCGATTCATTTAGAGCCTTTCCGTAACAGTATCATTCTACGGGCTTTTAAACCGTGCATTTGCAATACATACGAGGGGGTCTTGAGTGATTGTCGTAAGTTGTTTATTTTCAGTGAAAGGATACAAAATGAGTACACAGCTAAGTCCTGTATTTCCCATACATACGCGAGGGGTACCAGCTAACCCCTGTATTTCCCATACATACGAAAAAGGCCCGGGTGGGGGGTAAATGTTAACAATAATTTTCAATTCTCAGCTCAGCGCTTAGCATCAGGATGTTGCGCATCCTCCGTTCGCGGGATGCGTGGCCGGGTCTTGACTCGATGTCGGGTTTGCTTGACCGCAACCGGGGACGGGTGTATATGAAGCAAAGCAACCAGACCGTTTTATTCCGGTTCATACGTGATTGAAGCACGCGTCCCCGTGTGGCTTTTATATTTTCATAATGCAGGGGATTCATAAATTCATTCGAGGTTCATATGGAACGCAATCTTGCCCGGCCAAGCCGGACCGAAATTCCCGTGCCGCCCGAAGTATCCATTCCAAAAATCAGCAGCAGGAATCCCGCCGATCAGACAAGCTTTGGCAACGTCTGGGACCGGGTCGTAATCCGCTTAATCTTCGCCGTGGCCTGCGTGGCTACGGGCTATCATTTTCATCCCTTCAATCTAAAGCAAGGCCCCGCGGCTCTTGCCGGATTGGCATTTGCCGGACTGGTCTTCGTAGCCGAATGGCGGCTGAAGAAGGCGAGCCTTCGGAGATTGATTGGCGCTTCCGTGGGATCCATCCTGGGCATCCTGGGCGCTTATCTGATGAATCTTGTTTTGGCTCACACCTCGATGCCGGAGGCGAGCCGGTCATTCCTGGGAATGGCGCTGCTGTTGGTGATGACGTACATCGGATTGGTTGTCGGCGCCAATAAAGGCGACATGCTCAATCTGGGAGCATTCGGCGGCGTATTCGGCAGCGAGCGCTCAACACGGCGGCTGGTGAAGGTCGTGGACACGAGCGTAATTATTGATGGCCGTCTGGCGGACATATGCGAGGCGCATTTTCTGGATGGAACGCTGCTGGTGCCGAACTTCGTTTTGCGCGAACTCCAAATGGTGGCGGATTCCGCCGATCCACTCAAGCGGCAGCGCGGGCGCCGCGGGCTGGAAGTGCTGCAGCGTTTGCAGAAAATGAGCCACATTGATGTGGAAGTCATCGAGGATGATTTTCCGCACGTCGCCGAAGTGGATTTGAAGCTGATCGAGCTGGCGAAGCGCTATGACTGCAAGATCGTCACGAATGATTTTAATTTGAACAAAGTGGCGACCGTGCAGGGACTTGAGATCCTGAACGTCAACCAGCTCGCAAATGCATTGAAACCCGTTGTGCTGCCGGGCGAAGCGATGCGCATTTTTATTCTGCGCGAGGGCAAGGAATACAATCAGGGCGTGGCCTATCTGGATGACGGCACGATGGTCGTCGTGGATGGCGCGCGAAAGATGATTAACAAGACGGTGGATATCACCGTGACTTCCGTACATCAGACGACGGCGGGGAAAATGATTTTCGGCCGCCTGGACGAACGCATCGAGCATCCCCGATCCACGACGCAAAGCCATGTTGACGCCGCACGCCTGGAGCCAGCAGGACGTCCCGTTGAGGCGGTGCCCGCAATCGCTCCGGAGCGCGGACCGCGGCCGTTGTATCCGGATATCTCAAGAGAGTAGCGAGAAATCCGGATCACGATGAACCACATCACTGCCATTCTTCCAGCCGCTGGCCTGGGCACCCGCATGGGTGTCGAGACGCCCAAACAATTTCTTGAGCTGGACGGTCTGCCGTTGGTTGTCTTTACCCTGCGGAGGTTGGCTGCGTGCGCGGAAATCTCGGAATTCCTGATTGCGACTCTGGCTGAGGAAGAAGCTGCGCTTACAGAACGGATCGCGCATGAAAAGCTGGGGCTTCCGGTGCGCGTGGTGCGCGGCGGCGGCTCTCGCCAGGAATCGGTGGGCAACGCGCTGGCCGAGGTGGGCGAGAATGTCGAAATTGTGCTGGTGCATGACGCCGTGCGGCCGCTGGTAACGCGTGAACAAACGGAACGCGTGTTGGCAGCGGCGCGCGAGCACGGGGCCGCGATTGTGGGCATACCGGCGCTCGATACTGTGAAGGAAGTAAAACGCACGAGCCAGCCCGGCGACGTGGCGCTCATCACCGCGACGATCCCGCGCGAACGAATCGTGTTGGCGCAAACTCCTCAGGCTTTCCGCACCGCGCTGCTGCGCGATGCGTATGCGCTGGCCGCGCGCGATGGATTCAGCGCCTCGGATGAGGCGGGGCTGGTCGAGCGGCTTGGACACGACGTGTACGTCGTAGGCGGCTCGGCGCGAAACATGAAAATCACCCGCCCCGGCGATATGGAATTGGCGCGATTTTATCTCGAGCAGGAACGGAAGCAGAGCTAGCCATGGTTGAACAAACCACAAAAGAAGCGAGCCATCAAGCCAACACGCGCACCGGCATCGGTTACGACCTGCACAGGCTCGAGGCAGGACGCAAATTGATGATCGGCGGGATCGAGGTTCCGTTCGATAAAGGATCCGTCGGGCATTCTGATGGTGACGTTCTTGCGCATGCCATCTGCGATGCGCTTCTGGGCGCGGCAGGACTTGGTGACATCGGGACGCACTTTCCAGATACGGATCCGAAGTGGAAGGGTGCGAACAGCGTGGTGTTTCTCGAACACATCCATCACCTATTGGAAAAAAACAAGCTTGAGATCATCCACGTCGATGCCGTGGTTATCGCGGAACGGCCCAAACTCGGACCCCATTTCCCTGCGATGCGTGAGATTCTTGCGCGTTCCCTTGGCATTGCGCCGGACCAAATCAATCTGAAGGCAAAGACAAATGAAGGCGTGGATGCCATCGGCCGGGGCGAAGCGATCGCTGCGCACGCGATTGCAACGATCGCGGGCTAAACTCAAACAAAAATGGACCGGCTAACGGGAATTCATGCGGTGCGCGAGGCACTGGAAAGCGGCAGGGCGCTGGAACGCATCGTTGTGGCGCGCGGGCGGCACGGCGACCGGATTGAAGAGCTTGTCGCGAAAGCGCGGGAGCGCGGCGTTCCCGTGCGATTTGAAGAGCGCGCGCAAATGGACCGGCTGGCTGGAACTCCGCAGCATCAGGGAGTGGTGGCGTTCGCCGCGGCGAAAGCAGCGCTAAGCATCGAGGATCTGATTCGCGGTGACGGGAACGCTACAGAGGGCGCGAAGCTGCTCGTTATACTGGATGGAGTGGAAGATCCGCACAATCTTGGCGCGGTGATTCGATCCGCGCTTGCCGCTGGCGCGGGAGGCGTAATCCTGCCGGAGCGGCGCGCGGCGGGGCTGAATGAAACGGTCGCGCGGGCAGCTGCGGGCGCTCTGGAGCATATGCCGGTGGCTCGAGTGGTGAATGTTGCGCGCGCGATGGAGCAGTTGAAAGAAGCAGGCTACTGGCTAGTTGGTCTCGACGAACACGCAAAACAAAAATATACCGAGATTGATTTTACCGGCGCGATGGCGCTGGTTTTGGGCGGCGAAGGCTCCGGGCTGCACGAATTGGTGCGCAAGCGCTGCGACTTTCTGGTGTCCATCCCCACGACGGGGCCGATTCGCACGCTGAACGTAAGTGTTTCCGCTGGCATCGTTCTCTTTGAAGCTGTGCGCCAGCGCGAGGCAAAGAAACATTGACGCCTGCCGCTTACTTGTCGTACTGAATCAAGGAAAACACATCCAGTCCCGCAAGTTTGCCGCGGCCCTTCAGAAATGTAAGTTCAACGGCGAATGCCGCGCCGATAACCTCGCCTCCCAATTGCCTTACAAGTTTTACCGTGGCCGCGGCCGTGCCGCCCGTGGCGAGCAAATCGTCACATATGATCACGCGCTGACCCGGGAGCACGGCGTCCTGGTGGATCTCCAATGTGTCAGTGCCATATTCCAAATCGTAGGTTACCTTCGCGGTCAGCGCTGGCAGCTTCTTCGGCTTGCGCACGGGAACGAACCCGGCCCCGAGGCTGTAAGCCAGGGCGGGCGCGAAAATGAATCCGCGCGCCTCGATACCCACAACGACATCTACTTGCGCGCCGGAATAGTGTGTGCACAGGCTATCCACCATCTCGTGAAAACCCTTCTTGTCTTTGAGCACAGTGGTCAAGTCATAGAACAGAATCCCCGGCTTTGGATAGTCGGGTACTTCCCGAATGAGCTTTTTCAGTTCAAGCATGCGCGCGTCTCCCGTAGGTCTATAGTTCAATCTCCGTGCTCAATGGAAAAATCATCCGCATACTCCGCCAGCATTTCGGCTCTGTCTTCAGCGACTTCCTCAACGGTCGCGCCGCGCGGGCCGCGCCGCAACTCAGCGCGCAACGAGCGCAGCTGTTCCTCCGACCCAATGGCGTACACTTCCACGCGTCCATCAAAAAGATTCTTGACGTATCCATGTACCTCAACCTTTGCGGCGGCGCGTTGTGCAAAAAAACGATAGCCCACACCCTGCACAAACCCGGAAACGTAGAACCGCCTTGCTTCAAGCGAAGTGGCCACGGTCAGCGTGGCATTCTACCAGAGGCGCCGACAGACCGGGGCAACCCATGTAGCATGAGGCTCGTGTAAGATATCCGCTGGAAACCGGGATTCACGTGGAAACTTGGATCACAATCCTGCAGAAGGCGCGCGGCGGATGGTTGTGTGCCGCAGCGATGATGTTTGCGCTGGGAAGCCCCTGCGGAGCCCAGGCTCCGGGAGGCGGACATCCCGCGGCCACAGGGGACGTGCCGGTTGCCGAAGCCACTCCACAGGTTGGTGGCGCCCATATTGTGAGCGTACACGGCTATCCAGAACTGCGAGTTGACGGCCGGCCATTTTTTATTCACGCCGCGGAATTTTCCTACTACCGTATTCCGCGCGACCTGTGGAGCCGGTCGCTGGACCGGTATCGCGAACTCGGAATCAATACAATTGACCTCCGCATTCCCTGGAACTGGCATGAACCAGTTGAAGGGGAATTTGATTTTAACGGTCACAGCAATCCTCGCCGCGACCTGCACAGTTTGTTGCAAATGATCTCGCAAAAGGGTTTCCATCTTATTGCCCGGCCAGGCCCAACCATCGGAGATGAATGGAAAAATGGAGGATATCCCGACTGGCTGCTTGGCCGCGCGGAATACCAGATGCCGGAGCTGGAACGAGTGGAGGGTTTGTATCCGCCCGCCGAACGCGTTGCGGCCGCAAGCGCCGAAGAAGGAGCAGCCCAATGGCTTGGCAATGCCACTCATATGCATTACGCAGAACTATGGCTCGCCGCCGTGGCTCGGGAACTCGCTCCATACACTTCCACGAAAACACTTACTCCTCCCGCCGACCCGTCACGCGAACCCGGCGCGAATGACAAACCGTCCTCGGGGCCCCTGCTTTTTGTGTTCCTGGATGACGCGGCCGCGCAAAACGATTTCGGCCCGGAGGCTCCGGAATACCTGCGATACATCAAAACGATCCGTGAGGCGCTCATCTCCGGAGGAATCGAAGGAAACTTCGCAGTGACGGCCTCGCACGCGGAAAACGGTCTCGCTCATTCCCTCGCGGATTCGGGTATCGCAGTCGCGGGAGATTGGTTCTTACCGCCCGCGAGCCGTCCGCAGGATCCAGACCCAAAGAGCAAACGCGTACAGCTTGCCGATTCGGATGCTCAGACTCTTGCGCTCCTGACCCAGTCCCTGCGAATACAATCGAAATTCCCTGCTTTGGTGGGTGGTTTCCAGGCGGGATGGTTCACACCGGCTGATGACGCGAGACCGGAGGTGAGCCGACCTGCAAACACTCTTCTTGCCTCGCGTTGGTTGATGGCGCAGGGCGTGGGCGGAATTGAATATTCTCCGCTGCAGGAAGCACTCACGCCGCCCGGCTATCAAGTCGCCAGCGCGAATCGCGAATTCCGCTGGGATGCGGCGCTCGATCTGAGCGGAGAATGGCAGCCGCGCGCTCATGCCGTCGAACGCAATGCGAAGATGCTTGAAATGTGGGGCGAGTTTCTAGCCTCGGCGCATCCACGCGCGGGCATTGGCTTGATTGACTGGCGCAAGGGGCTTTTCCAGGCAGAGGGTATTGCGCCGGATTTGGCAAAAGCGACCGCGGACGAATCACTTAAATTGGTGCGGCAAGCGGAGCGCGTTGCTTTCTTCGCCGGGTTTCCTGTGGAAGTGGTGGACCCGGCCGATCAGCCAGTTGACTTGCTGCTCCACGATTCGCTTCTTCTTCTGATCATTCCAGATGCGCTTCGCGGCAAGACTTTTCTGCCCGCAAAGGCACAGACGGCGCTGCTCGAATACGTTCGCAGGGGCGGAATGCTGCTATGCAATCCGGAGCGGCCAGCAGGCTCTGTTTTTGACGAAGCGCTACGTGATGCCGCAAATGAGCCCACGCAAGGAGGACTTACTACCATCCGGCTGGGACATGGCCGGATCGTCCTCTGGAGCAAGGATTTCTATTCCTGGGCAGACACCAATGAAAGTTTCGCGGCCAGTTACGCGCGTCCGGAAGCAAACTGGGCAATCGGAGAGCTGCAGAATGCGAGCCGGCAGGCAAATCTTCACGCACCCGTCATCCAGCCGCGCGAGCACGCCGGCGCATTGCTGGTTACTGAGTTGCTTCCCAACGAAGGCGCTGAGGCGCTTGGTGCGTCAATGAAGGACTGTTCGGCACGCCCTCGCTGTGCCGAAGGCCTTCTGAGTGCAACGAACTGGAGCGGTGACGGGCCGATTCAGGAAACACTCAAAATCCTTCCGCCATTGCAGGATGCCCGAACGGCGGTGGATTCCGATTACATCCAGCTTCCCGTGCAGGTACCGGCAGGGGAGTCTCTTCTGTTGCCGCTCAACGCTCCGCTTTGCCCGGCGGATGCGCACGCGGATGCGTGTCCCGACCGAGTCGTGGCAGCCGGCGCAGAATTATTGAATGTTTCCCGGGAAGGAAAAGCGCTGACATTAACGTTCTACGCTCCGACAAGCGCAACGATTCTCTTGCGATTGCACTCGGTCCCCAGCAAAGTTGACCTTCCGGTGGTTGTTCCCGAAAAGCAGCACGCTCCCGTGCAAGACGAGCGGTCACTTCGCGATGGCCTCGAAAATTCCGGCCGGTCCGGCCGCAGGCTCTCGCTGGGGCCGGAACCCCTGGGATTCGGCAGTGATTTTCCGGAGCGCACGCTCGAGGGAAAATACGATAAGACGACCGGCATATTTGAGGTCGTGATGCCCCGGGGCGCTGCTCCCGCATTTTTGCGGAAACTGGAAATCCACCTTAACTATGCACCAGACGTTCCGGAGCTGAAGAAATCTCCCAAACAACATGGAAATGGCTATCAGTACTCCGTGGCGGATGCAGTGCGACTGCCACTGGGAGAAGGGACTTCGCTTCCGACGGAACCTCCGCTAATCCTGCTCGATAAAGATCGAAACGGCCAACTCCTATTGCAGGCAGACAATCTGGACGACTCCCTCCTTACGCTGCAGGGAACGGTAAGCGGCCCCGCACAGGGATCGGAATCGCTTCGGATGGACGATCAAGAAGAAACGATTGAGACCGTGAAACTGCGCGGCACTGGTTCGCCTGACGTGAGCAATGACGGACTGTTGCAAGGTTCGGTGAGCCTTTCTGGCGGCCATGCCAGCGACCGCAGTTCCCCAGTTAAGTTTCTTATCGCAGAAGGCGCCGCACCGGCACATTACGAATACGATTTCGAGCGTTCCGGCGCAAAAAATTGGGTGCTCGAAAACAATCACTTGAGGCTCATTATTCAGCCGGCCGCGGGAGGCCAGGTCGTCGCATTAGTGGATAAGCAAACTGGTTTGAATCTGACGACCACGGTCGGGGGCCTGCGCGACCTCATACGATTGCCAGAACCAGGCACATCGTTGCGGGATGAGTCGCTTGTTGACGCGATGTTCAATGTTCCCTACGCGCCGGAATGGCAGGCCAGCAAGGATGACACGGCCGTTCGCTTGACGGCTCATTGGCCGGAAGGCGCTCCCATTTCCGGCGAAATCGCAAAAACGGTCCGCATGAGCGAGAAAGATGGGCTGGATGCCATAGACGTTGAGTATCAATTCCAGTCGAGCACATCCACGGATGGAGCAAAGTCTGAGGCAAAGCCTGTATTGGGCGCTGTGGCCGTGACAGCTTTTTCAGTGCCAACCGAGGACGAGTCACCAGAAACCACTCAGTTTTGTTGGTTCGCGGCGCCAAATGGAAACGAAGCGAAGAGCGACAAGAAAGAGAACGCATCTCAGCCCTCTCCGGCTTGCGCAACTTTTGTTGGCGGTGCGGAACCGATAACCATCCCGGCGGAAGCTGGACGGCTGGAAGTGCGCACGCTCGGAAGGCCAACCTTGGGAATGGAATGGAAAAGAGGACGTGTAGTCATTGAGCAGAAACAGTTCTCCGCACGCATTCTGCTTGAATTCCCCCAGGCAGTGGGCAATGACGCAAGCGGGCATTACGAAGTGCGTTACACTGTCCAACAGAGTCCCTAAGCGCCGCGGCATATGGAAGTAACCTCCTGTCGCGCTCGGGGCATCCAATCTATATGCACTCAATGCAGGTAATAGGAAGTTTTGTATTCGGCGCTGCGGCGCTGGCCGCCCTGCCGGTGATGTCGCAAGTGCGTCCGGGCCCGCTTCCACCGGGGGCGAACGCGCCACCGGTTATCAGCATTCCCGCAGAGCCCAAGCCCGATCCGCCGCCGATTCCCGCCGCGGACATCATCAAACGCTTCGGTGAAAGTGAAGACGCCATGGTGCCCGTTCGCACAGGCTATGCGTACCGCAGAACCGTAACCGTGGAAGAACTCAGCGACGACGGAAAGGCTACGGGGAAATTTCTATACACGACTGAATCAGCGGTAGGGCCCGATGGCCGAGTCTATGAACGAGCGGTGAAACACGCGGATACGACATTGAATGTGCTGGACCTTGAGCCGGAAAATCTGGACGTACTGGTGAAGATTCCTCCGCTTCCTTTCACAACATCGCAGCTCGTCCACTACGACCTTACGTATTTCGGCACGGAAAAACTAGATGAACTGGATACCTACATCTTCCGCCTGAAACCGAAACAGGTCGAGCGCCAGCACGCATATTTTGACGGCGTAATCTGGGTAGATGCACAGGATTTCGTTGTCGTGAAAACCGCCGGACATTGGGTCACGGAGCTAGGTGATCTTAACACTCTGAATTTCCCCTTTAAGTTTTTCGAGACTTACCGGGAAAACGTGGAAGGAAAAATCTGGTTTCCGGATTATCTGCGCTCCGATGCATTCATCACCACGAAAAAAGGCACGACTCGAGTCCGACTGATCGTCAAATGGGACAATTTCAAGGCTCATAGCACATCCACGCCAACCACGCCGCAGCATTAATCCCGAACAAGTAACCGCGCACATTTCTCGATGTGGCCGAACAACGCCACCATGAAAATCCGGCGAGCAAGACAGCGTTAGCATCAAATGGAGCGACGCTATCCGGCTGGCGCCGCTGCGAGCGATTTCCGGCGGCGTGTTAGAATGCCCACCGGTCATTGGAAAATGTTCAAGAAGATACTAATCGCCAATCGCGGTGAAATCGCCGTGCGTGTGATCCGCGCGTGCCACGAAATGGGTATCCGCGCGGCGGCGGTATTCAGCGAAGCGGACCGCGCGAGTTTGCACGTGCGTCTCGCCGATGAGGCGTATGCAATCGGCCCTTCCGCATCGCGCGAAAGCTATTTGCGAATTGACAAGCTAATGGACGTTGCGCGGCGCGCAGGCTGCGACGCGTTGCATCCGGGGTACGGCTTTCTGGCGGAAAATCCGAAACTGCCGCGCGCGTGTGCCGCGGCGGGCATTACGTTCATCGGTCCTTCACCTGAGGCGATGGAAATGCTCGGGTCGAAAACCGCCGCGCGACAACTTGCGAGCCGCGCCGGGGTGCTCGCCGTGCCGGGAACGCTCGAACCGATTGTGGAGATCGCGGAAGCGCGGCGCATTGCGAGCGAAATCGGCTACCCGGTATTGCTGAAGGCCGTGGCCGGCGGGGGCGGCAAAGGGATGCGGCTGGTAACGGGCGGCGGCGAGCTTGACGGCGCGTGGCGGGACGCGGGCTCCGAAGCGATGAACGCCTTTGGGGATGCTCAGCTTTACATTGAAAAATATTTGGAACATCCGCGGCACATCGAAGTGCAAATTCTGGGTGATCTGCACGGAAATCTTTTCTATTTGGCAGAACGCGAATGTTCCGTGCAGCGGCGGCACCAAAAGGTAATCGAAGAAGCGCCTTCGCCGGTGATGACGCCCGAGTTGCGCCGCAAGATGGGCCATGCCGCGTTGAGTTTGGCGCGCGCGGCGGGCTACACGAACGCGGGAACCGTGGAATTTCTGGTGGATGCCGCGCGGAATTTTTATTTTCTTGAGGTGAATACCCGGCTGCAGGTCGAGCATCCCGTGACCGAGGCTATTTCGGGGCTCGACCTCGTGCAGCTTCAGATCCGCATTTCCGCGGGCGAGCGGCTTTCTTTTGCATGGCAGGAGCTTTCGCCGCGCGGGCACGCCATCGAATGCCGTATCTATGCCGAAGATCCCGATAACAATTTTTTTCCTTCACCGGGGAAGATTCTGGCGCGGCGCACGCCTTCAGGGCCGGGCGTGCGGATGGACGAGGGAGTTTATCCCGGTTGGGTTGTGCCGATGGACTACGATCCGCTGCTTGGAAAACTCATTATCTGGGCCAATAGCCGTGAGGAAGCCATCGCGCGCATGAGCCGCGCGCTCGACGAATACTATGTGAGCGGCATCAAGACCAATGTGGACCTATTTCGCCGGATTCTGAGGGACCCGGAGTTTGTGCGCGGAGAGTTCCACACTCGCTGGCTGGATGAATGGCTGCTCAAGAACTCCGGCGCCAATCGAAAAGCCGCTGGAGACCACGATTCGGCGGCTCGAGATGCAGCGCTCATAGGAACGCTGGCCTGGCATCTGGAGCGCAATGAAGTGAATTCCGCACAACCGGCCGCGGGCGCGCAGGCTGCAACTGCAAGTGAATCATCCGCATCGCGCTGGAAACTCCAAGGCCGAAGCGAACAGGTGGAGCGATTTCCGGAGAAATGACCTGGCGATGAAACTCGATATCCGCGTGGGGACCGGGCAGCCGGGCGCAACGGGCGAGGCTGCGCCGAAGATGCAGGTTCAAAGCGTTGAAGTCACGCGCGAATGCAATCGTCTGCGAGCTGAGTTCAATGACCGCCTGATTGAAGGTGACGCGGTCGAGGTGGCGACGGGGACTTACTCCGTGATTGTCGAAGGGCGCGCGTTTGAGGTGCGCGTTGAGCCGGTAGCAGATGGTCTGCGAGTGCACGCGGGCACGATCGAGTACAGCATTCAAATCGCCGATCCGCGCGCGTGGAAACGAAGACGCGGCGGCGCGCTGGAGGCGGAAGGGCGGCAGGAAGTTGTGGCGCCCATGCCCGGGAAGGTCGTGCGCGTGCTCGCGGAGCAAGGTGGCGCAGTGGAGGCGGGACAGGGACTTTTTGTCGTGGAAGCGATGAAGATGCAAAACGAGATTCGCTCACCGAAGAAAGGCACGATCGAGCGGCTGCTCGTCAAGGAAGGCCAGACCGTCAACGCAGGCGAGCCACTCGCGGTTGTTATCTAGATTCAACAGGACAGCAATATTTAAGCGGAAAGTTATTTTGCAGGTGATGCGGCCGCGGCGGGCAGTTTGCCGCCTGATTCCAACACCTGTTGGGCCAGATAATTTCTGATCTTCGCTTCGTCGCGCGCGACAGTGATAAAAGCGGCCCGCAAGAGTTGATCCTTGCGCCTGTGCAGTTCTTCGCGGATGGTCGTTTGCACTTGCGGGTCGGAAAGATCCCGCTGGCCGGGCAATTCTTTCGCCAGCAATTTTATGATGTCGTAATCGCCATTCTTGAGGAGGATCACGCCGCTCACCTGGCCGGGCTTAAGCAACAGCACTTCCTTCTTGAGGAGCGGATCTGTCGACGCATTGTCCAGTTGTGATTCAGATACGTAGCCGACGTACCCGCCGCTTCCCGCGGTCTGCGGATCTTCAGAATAATCCATCGCAAGCGTAGCGAAATCCGCTCCGGTGTTCAGCTTTTCCAACAACAAGTTGGCTTTGCGGTGGGCATCGGCGTCCGTTGCCGCATCATCGTTCTTGCGATTGTGGAGTTGCGGATCCTTGCGCGGTGTCACCATGATCTGCGCCAGTTGGTAACGGGTTTCAGTCAAGGTGAATCCCGCGCGGTTCTGGTTGAAAAAATCGGTTATGTCCTGATCGGTGACGGCGATTTTGGACGCCACTTCGCGGTTGTATAGTTTCTGGACGGTCAAGCTGCGCCGGATCTCCTGCTTTAGATCGTCCACCGTGAACCCTTTTTCCTTCAACTGGCGCTGGAACTCTTCTTCGGTATAAGGAGCTTTGGATTCGGTGAATTTGTCCTCAACTTCACCATCACTGGCCGTGAGGCCCTGCTTTTGAGCAAGCTCGCTAAGAATTTCATTGTCGATGAGCGTATCGAGCACGCTCAACTTGAGGGAAAGCGCCTCTTCCTGCGAAGGGGAAGGGTTTTCCGAGGTGGCAGTGGCGCGAGCGTACTTTTCGACTTCGTCCCGCTTGATTTCGTGGTTGTTAACCATCGCCCAGACGTCCGGCGCAGGCGCGGAATTATTCTTGCAGCCTTGCACAAATCCGGCCGCAGCTATCATTCCCAAAGCGACAAGGTAACGTTTCACTTTCCGCTCCTCTGATTGATCTGGCGATGTTTATTGAGATGTTGGAGTAAATGAAACTGTTGCTTCCGGCCGCGGGACATGCGCTTGCGAATCACCTTACGCTGCCGCTTGTTTAGCCACTGCGGCTGGACGTGTTGACGGGCCAGCCTTCACGATGTGGCCCGAGCGGATGCAGCTTGTGCAGACACGCACCTGCTTACGCACGCCCTTCACCACGGCGCGGACGCGCTGCAAATTTGGATTCCAACGCCGCCGCCGCGTGTTATTCGCGTGGCTGATGACGTTGCCATATTGCGGCCCCTTGCCGCAAATTTCACACTTTTGTGCCATGTTCACTCCTGCTTGGATATAGAGGATAGGGCGAAGAAAACAGTGTATCAGAGAACCGCCCCTGCCGGAAACAAAGGAGTTACGGACCATCACGCACGTTCTAGATGAGCCAACAACTTACGGCTTCGAGCTTTCATCGCGGGCGTCCCGTTCCGAGTAGACTCTCGCAGAACTTCTATTACGCCCGGCCGAATACTCGCGTCATCCCGCGCCAGGTCGGCCAGCCCCTGGAGAGCGAAGGTCTTGGCAATGGAACTACGGTCTCCAAGATAGCCGTTCAACAAGGATGCCGCGAGCTTTCGTTCCTTGGGGCTCAACTGAAGCCGTGGAACCATCACCGCGAGATGCCATCGCAGTTCTTGTTCCCCGGCCTCGGCCATCAAACCTAGCAGCTCCTTCTTGTAGGGCTGAAGGATTTCACGATTCGTGCGCGTGACCTTCTCACTCGCGTCGGCAGCGCGCATTCGTACGATTGGATCCTCGGACCACAAACCTGCGACCAGCTTCGGAAACAATTCTGGATCTTTAGACACAATTGCCGCTACTTGGTCAGAGCGCCCAATCGACCGTCGATCTCCTCCCCGCAGAAGAAGGAGAATATTTTTTCGCGCCATGGAGAGGAACCAGCAACAAAATGATACTGCGTTCGAGGCGCGTTCCGATAGTTCCGGCTGTGCCCGAAAGCTACTTATTAGCAACGCTATGGAAAGCATTGAAAATGAAAGGCTTATTTTGACGCAGATTTTCAGAGAAGAAACCGATACTGCCATAGGTATGACACAACAAGGAGCGAACGGGGATGCAAGGCGGGAGAAAGTGTTTTAGACTGATTGAGTTGCAATCGTGGGCGTGTAGCTCAGCTGGGAGAGCACTTGCTTTGCAAGCAAGGGGTCGGGAGTTCGATCCTCCCCACGTCCACCAATTTTTTCGTTCCCGCGCTCCATCTCTTTGTTGGCGGCTTGCTGGGAACGCTTGCTGGTCTTCCGTGAGCCCGGTGTTGTGCCCACCTTTCCAAACCCATCTTCAAGCGCTGCGGCGTGATGTAGACTCTCTCCTGATTCCGGCTGCGCGTGAGGATGAAGCCCGTATAGGCGGGAACATTGACCTGCCCCAAGATTGATGCTCATCAGCATTTCTGGATTTACGATCCGGCGAGAGATGACTGGATTACCGGGGAAATGTCTGTGCTCAGACGAGATTTCCTTCCGAATGAGTTGATGTTGGAACTGGCTGCGAATGGCATGGATGGGAGTGTTGCCGTGCAGGCCAGCCAATCGGAAGGAGAAACAGTCTTTCTGCTCGATCTGGCGGCTCGTTTCAGCGGCATCGCGGGCGTTGTCGGCTGGGTTGATCTTTGCGCGGACAATCTGGCCGAGCGCCTGGAGTATTTTTCCAGATTTGATAAGTTGCGCGGTTTCCGGCACATCGTGCAGGCCGAGCCTGACGATCGCTTCATGCTCCGGAGTGATTTTCTGCGTGGCATTTCATGCCTGAAGGAATTTGGCTTCACATACGACATTTTGATCTACCCGAAACAACTGCCAGCCGCGGTTGAACTCGCGGAAAAATTTCCCGAGCAACTCTTTGTGCTGGACCACATCGCAAAGCCTCCAATAAAGACAAGGGAAATCGATGTTTGGGCCAAGCAGCTTAAGGCGCTCGCGGCACGCCCAAATGTGTGGTGCAAACTTTCCGGCCTGATTACGGAGGCGGATTGGGATCACTGGCAGCCGGACAATTTTAGGCCTTATCTGGATGTTGTTTTCGAGGCCTTCGGGTCCGGCCGCATCATGTTCGGTTCGGACTGGCCTGTTTGCCTTCTGGCGGGAACCTATCAACAGGTAAAGCAATTGGTGACGGATTATCTCCGCGATCGTGCGGCCACCGAGAAAGAAAACATCTTCGGTGGAAACGCGATTCGCTTTTATGGATTGAAGAAGGAATTGCTCGGCGGATGAACGACTCTGCTCCCATGGAAAGCGCCGCGGCACGGCAGCCCGCTGAAGCGGCCGCACTCCGCAAGGCAAGCCGCCGCTTGCTTCCGTTTCTATTTTGCCTTTATGTGACGGCGTATCTCGATCGCGTGAATGTAGGTTTTGCAGCGTTGAAGATGAAGCCGGCGCTGCATTTCAGCGATGCCGTCTATGGAATTGGCAGCGGAATATTTTTTGTGGGCTACTTGCTGTTTCAGGTGCCCAGCAATCTGGTGTTGGTGAGGATCGGAGCTCGGCGCTGGCTCGCGACATTAATGATCGTCTGGGGCTTGATTTCCGCCGCCACGCTTCTGACGCGTTCGCCGGAAAGTTTTTACGCATTCCGGTTTTTCCTGGGAGCCGCGGAGGCAGGATTTTTCCCGGGGGTCATACTTTATTTGACGTACTGGTTTCCGGCCAGCGCCCGGGCGCGCAGTGTGGCGCTGTTCATGATGGCGGGGCCTGTGTCGGGAATCATCGGCGGCCCGATTTCGGGCGCGTTGCTATCGCTCCACGGTTTCGCGCGACTGGCAGGTTGGCAGTGGCTCTTTCTTGTCGAGGGGCTGCCGGCAATCGTGCTGGGCATTTTTGTGAGGTTTTATCTGGCGGAGAAACCGCAGGACGCGTCATGGCTGGAACATGAGGAGCGCGCCAGTTTGCTCGAAGCGTTGGAAAAGGAGGCGAAGGGCGCGGAAACTGGCGGAAATTCCTTTTTTGCGTCCGTATTCGCCAGGCGTGAGACGTGGCTTCTGTGCGGCGCTTATTTCACTCTTACCTTTGCTTCATATGGCGTAAATCTCTGGCTGCCCCAAGTGATAAAGGGTTTTTCTGGATTCACCGATTGGTCTGTCGGAGTTCTGAGCGTGGTTCCTTACGTTGCGTCCGTGGCGGTGATGGGTTTTATTGCCGCGCATTCCGACAAGACACAGCAACCGCACTGGCACTATGCCGGCGTGAGCTTCACCGGGGCTGCGGCCCTCGCGCTGAGTTCGCACCCACATCACGTTCTGCTCTCGATTCTACTTCTGAGCATAACGGTCGCCAGCATCTATTCAGCTTTCGGTCCGTTCTGGGCGATGCCGCGCAGCATGCTTTCCGGAGCTGCCGCCCCAGCCGGCATCGCGTTTATCAATTCGATTGGCAATTTGGGCGGGGCTTTCGGGCCTTCCGTCGTCGGATTGGTGAAGCAGCATACGGGCGGCTTTGGCGCTGGGACGGCCGTGATCGCGGTAGTGCTATTTCTCGGCGGTGTGATGGCATTGCTTGCGCGCGCGCGGAAAGGTTCACCGCAAAACTAGGAATCAAGACTGAAGCTGAGCGCTTGCTGTTGCAACCCCCACTCCTGGCGCAACCGGCCAACCCAAGTGGGCAAGGACTTCTTCGAGATGCGCCAGGTCCGTCAGGATATCTTCTTCGTGGACAAAGCCCATCGTGCCGATGCGAATAATTCTGCCCTGGAGCTTGTTTCGCGCTCCGGCAATAACGGTTCTGTGCCGTTCGTAGAGGTCGCGCACAATATCAGCACCGTTCAGCTTTTCAGGCACATTGAGAGCGACGACGGTGGGAGAAAGAGCGTCCGCTTGGCCAAAAGAAGACAGGCCAAGTGCGGCGCACCCAGCACGCAACGCCGACGAAAGCCGCCGGTGGCGCGCAAGCACCTCGGGCAAACCTTCCTCGTGGATCATCTCGAGAGCCTCCTTCAAACCGGCGATAAGATTTACCGGCGCCGTGAAGGCCGTCTCTGATTTTTCACCCGAGGCCAATGCTTTACGAAAGTCCCAGTAGAAGCGCGGAAGACCATTTTCACGTTCCACGAGCTTCCATGCTTTGGGGCTCACGCTGACCAGGCCGATTCCTGGCGGGCACATCAAGCATTTCTGCGATGCCGACGCGACGACATCAACGCCCCACTCGTCCTGCCGCATTTCCAGGCCGCCGAGCCCGCTTACGGAATCAACAACCAAAAGCGCGGGATAATTTCTCAGGATTGCGCCGATTTTGGCCAAGTCCGCGACGATCCCCGTTGAGCTTTCATTGTGCTCCACAACAACGGCCCGGTAATCCACCACCGAAACGCGCTTTTCAATGGCGCTAGGGTCCGCCGCGCGGCCCCACTCAACTTCCAGAAGGTCAACTTGCGCGCCGAAAGCCTTTGCGATTCCGGCGAAGCGTTCTCCAAACTGGCCCCCGACGACAACGAGTACGCGCTCGCCGGGCGCCAGGATGTTGACGAGGCTGGCCTCCATAGCACCGGTTCCCGAACACGCGAAAAGGAATACGTGATTTTCCGTGCCTAGAATAGGTTTCAGCAGCTCTTGCGTGCGGGCGTAGATGGCGCGGAACTCCGGCCCTCGATGATTCACAACTGGTTCCGCAATGGCGTGACGGACGCGTGGCGGCACCGTGGTTGGCCCAGGCAGCCGGAGCCGATAAGGTAGCGCCGCTGAATTCGGCTTGTCTGGTTTTTCAGGCAATCGCTTCTCCTGTAAATTTCAAAGTTGACTCACCGTTGAAACGCCACGGCTAGCTCTTCGAGAATTCATCGAGGGCCGCGGAAAGCCGCTCGAGTCCGCCACGCACCATTTCCGTTTCGCCGCCGACGCCAAGCCGGAAATGCTCCGGCATTTCGAAGAATCGTCCGGGGACGACCTCGGTCTCATATTTTTCGCGCAGCAGCCTGATGAATTCCTCAGTCCCGCCATGTGCTAGTCGAGGGAACACGATTGTGCCACATGGCGGCCGCAGGACTTGCAGATCGCCACGTGAATCCAGAAATTGACCGAGCAATGCGCGGTTCGTGGACAGCAACTCTTGGGAACGCCGCGCGATTTCCGGAAGATGATCCAGGGCAAGGATGGACAGCAACTCGGCCGTGTGCGAGGGGATGTTGCCGAACAAATCATTGATATGCCAGATGCGCTGAGCCAGATCCGGCGCCGCCAGAATCCATCCGCAGCGCAATCCGCTCAGCCCGTAAACCTTCGTGAGGCTGCTCGTAATTACAAATTCTTCGCCCAGATGAAACGCGGACGGCACGGCATCATCGAAAAACATATCGAGATACACTTCGTCCACCATCACGCGGGCGCCGTGGCGCTGGGCGATGTGGCCGATGGCGCGCAAAGTGTCCGTGGAAATAAACGCACCACTGGGATTATGCAGGTTGGTGAGGACGATGAGCCGAGTCTTCGGCGTCAGCGCGCGTTCAATTTCCGCCGGATCAACGGCGAAGCCGTTCTCGAATCGCCGATGGAACCGATTCACGCGCGCGCCCAGCAACTCCGCAGCTTCGATCATCGGGGCGTAGGCTGGATGCTCGATGAGAACATCGTCGCCCGGTTCGAGAGTGCCCGCATAAGCGAGATAATTCGCCATGGAAGTGCCAATGGCCGCGACAATGCATTCCTTGGCCGCTCCCGTGTGCCGCGCCAGCCGTTCCTGCAACGGCGCGTAGCCGTATCCGGGAGTCTGCCCGCTAATTTCAAGATCTTCCAGGCGCACCGGCAATTTCGCGAGAGGAAAGTTGCTCACGCCGCTTGTCGCCAGATTGAAACGCGCGTGTGGCTGTGTTTTCACCCATACGAGGTACGGCGAATGCGCTTCTGTATGCCGGTACGTCATCCGTTTTCTCCTCCTTCGTTATGGCCCCGTTCAGGCCGGGCGTTTCCCAGTTTGCCGCGTGCTCGCCAAAACAAGTATACCGGCAAGCCGGTCAACGTGATGCCGAGTCCGATGAGCGAGTCTTTTGGATAATGGTAAAACGTTGTCGCAACGACGAGCCAGCACGAAGCAACAAATGCGATGGTCGTAAACGGATGGCCCGGTGTGCGATATATGACTTCGCCCGCGGACGGCGTGCGTCCCTGGGATTCGCGCCGCCGGAAAATGAAAATGCTTGCAGCCGTGAGGCCGATGAAAACCAGATCCATCGAAATCACAAAGTTCAGGATCTGTTCGTAGCGCCCCGAAAGCGCAATCACAATCGCCCAAATACCCTGAAGTGCGATGGCCACTACCGGCACGCGCGTTCGGGGACTTAGCCATGCGACACCGCGGAAGAAAACGCCGTCTTCCGCCATCGCGAAATAGACGCGCGGAGCTGTCAAAATGGATTGGCTTAGAAATCCCAGCGCGGAAATTGCGATTCCCACGGCAATCCAGTTGGCGCCCCGTTGGCCGAGCGCAATGCGCATTACCGCCGAAGCAGGGGTCTTCGTTGCGGCCAGGCCGGCCGTACCCAGTACGCGCACGCAAATGTAATTCACGCTGACGTAAAGCGCCACGACGCCCGCTACACCCAGCATCAATCCGCGCGGAAGATTCTTGCGTGGCTCGCGCATTTCACCCGCGATAAAGTTCGCTGTTTGGTAGCCGCCGTAGGAGAACATCACAGGAACCATTGCCGCACCAAATGCCGCCACAAGCGAAAGTGACACAGGGCGGTCGAGCAATGGCGTCCAGACAGCATGAGATGGCCCTCCCCAAAACGCCGCACAACCGACCAGTGCAGCGATAATCGCAATCTTCATTACCATTAACGCGCTTTGCACGCTGCTGCCGGCTCGCACACCAAGGCAATTGATCAGTGTGAGCGTCCCCAGCGCCAGCGCCGCCAGTGCGCCACTTGAAATCGGCAAACTCGTCAGCTCATTAAAATAGTGGCCAAACGTGATTGCCACGGCCGCCATGCCACCGGTTTGGATGACGAGCAGGAGCGCCCAGCCGTAAAGAAACGCGATTCCCGGGTGGTAGGCATCACGCATGTAGGCGTACTGTCCGCCGACCGCGGGGAGCCGCGAAGCCAGCTCGGCGTAGATGAACGCGCCCGCCATGGCGATCAGGCCGCCACAAATCCACGCGGCCAGAATCAGCGATGGTGTGTGCACCTGCTGCGCAACAACGTAAGGATTAATGAAAATTCCCGCGCCTACGATTCCACCCATCACGATCATTGTTGCGTCGAACAAACCCAGGCGGCGCGCGAGTCCAGGGCCGGAGGAATCTTTAGTGTGATTCGGCACAGAGTTCATGGATGACAATTTTGTTTGCCCCGGCTTTTCCAGCGCGGCGGCTACTTTATCATTTCCATTGACGCAACTCTCATTTGCCCCTTTGCAATTGGGCTATGCTGTGGCACATGTAACTACTTACAGACCCTTTTCATCAGATGGAGTGAGGATTCTCCCGGAGAGCTTACGAATATGAATACGCGAAAATTGGGAAACAGCGATCTCTTCATCACACCTATCGGAATCGGAGCATGGGCAATCGGTGGAGCAAAATGGGAATTCGGCTGGGGCGCGCAGGATGATGAAGACTCGATGGCCGCCATTCACGAAGGATTGAATCGCGGCATGAATTGGATTGATACGGCCGCGGTTTATGGCCTGGGCCACTCCGAAGAAGTCGTGGGACGGGCCTTGCAAGGCCTGACGAGCCGGCCATACGTATTCACCAAGGCTAGTTTGGTATGGGACTCTGACGGGAAAATTTCGCACAACCTGCAAGCGGCTTCAATTCGGCGGGAAGCTGAAGCGAGTCTGAAGCGGCTCCAGATGGACCGCATTGATCTCTACCAAATTCACTGGCCGGCCTGGAAGGGCAAACCGGAAGGCGAATCGCCAGGGTCGCTTGAAGAAGCGATTGGAGCCATGGCCCAATTGCAGCGCGAAGGCAAAATCCGGCACATCGGGCTATCGAATTGCGATGCCGGTCAGATCAAGCGCGCTCAAGCGATCGCGCCGATTGTTTGTCTCCAGCCGAAATATTCCCTGGTGTCGAGAGGCGCGGAGGAAGAAATTTTGCCCTACGCACTACAAACGGGCATCGGGGTGATCGTTTATTCACCGATGGCTTCCGGTCTGCTGAGCGGCGCAATGACTCTCGACCGCATCGCCCGGCTGCCTGAAGAGGACTGGAGAAAGAACACCCCGAATTTTCAAGAGCCTCTGCTGAGCGCCAATCTTCAATTGGTCGAGCGGCTAAAAGAGATTGGCAAGCGTCACGGACGGAGCGCGGGCGAAACCGCCATTGCGTGGACGCTGCGAAATCCCGCCGTCACGGGAGCCATTGTCGGCGTGCGCAAACCTGAGCAGGTCCGGGGAGTAGTCGGGGCCGCTGACCTCCAGCTAACGAATGCCGACGTAGCTGACATTGAATCGGCTCTCGCGCTAAGAGCTTCAGCTTGAGATTCGCTCTGACGCTAACTCATTGAAATGGAAAATGGCTCCCCGCGCTAGACTCGAACTAGCAACCCTTCGGTTAACGGCCGGAGAGGTCAAGAAATCTGAGTGTCCTGTTTCCCGCCGGCAAACAAGACAAAAAAGCTAACCGCCATTCCTTGCCCATCCACATCCAGTCGATCTTCTCCATCAGTTTTCATGCGGCAGCGCCAAACCCGCTACCTCCCGCCCCGCAACCGCAAGCCGCGCGCGCGCCGATTCCACAGCCGTCGCGCCCGCCGCCTGCACGTCCCGGGCATGAGCTAGCGCCCGGTCAGCTACCCCGCTCACGTCGGAGAGCGCATGCCGAATCTCACCTTCTAAACGGCGACGGCTCTCCAAAACCCGCTCATCCACGTCGTTCTGAACTCGCGTGCTGTTCGTCGCTAAGAGATGATTCAAGAACTCCCGTGCATCCGTCACGATGGAACCGTTCGCCCCGAATATCCCCAACAACAGATCCGTCACGAAGCTAAACGGCGAAGCTGGAGCGGCAAATCTTTCCAACTCGTGAAAATAGAATCGGGACCTCGTCCTGAAACCTTGCTCTGATTCCATGTTTTCGGGCAACACACCAAGACCTGGCAATCCCGCTTCTCGAACCCTCTCCAGGAATCCATTGGCAAGATCAATGAAGCGTTGGGCAATGTGGGCATAGCCCTCTTCCGCGTGTTTCTCTTCCGTCTCAAGCCAAGGGACAATATGAACCCGCGCAATTTCCTGTGCTGTGTGCATCGCGCCCCGGCGGAAAAGGGGTCCATTTTTTCGCGGAAGGGTTTTCACCGCGTTCTCTAACTCTTCTCTGGCGGCCGCCCCAGCATGTTTCAAGAATGCATTCCTTCTGTCCTCAAAACTCTTGGAAAGGCGCTGCTGCTCGGCGGCAAACAAATAGCCCAGTTCATGAAGGGATTGTTCCGCGCGCTCGGAGATCTGATGAAATTCCGCGATTCGCCGCTTCGACTCCTCGACAGGGCGCTCCAGGGCCGCCTGCTCTTCCTCAATCACAACAAGCAATTGCTGTGAAGCTCGCCGCAGCCCGCGTTCGGCCGCCTGGCGAACCAACGAGCGCCCAGAATTCCGTGCCAAATCTTCGAGCGTATGGAAAAACTTCGGCCAATCCCTTCCTTCGCTGCGTCCCTCCATCCGCTCCAAAGCGCTCACTTCAAAGATGGCGGGAATTGCTTTATTCAAACGCGCCTCGATGACGCGCCGTGCAAACGAAATTGCGGACGAGCGCTCGACTTCGGTGGTTCGATCCGCTTTATTCAGGACAAAGACGAGATCCTGAATCTCCCGCGCCACCGCTTCCACTAGTTGAAGTTCTTCTCCCGATAACGGAGGGTCGGCACCAATCACCACAATCGCCGCATCAATGTGCGGGATGAAGGCGCGTGTTGCGTCCGCGTTGCCGGAGTGGACAGATCCCAAACCCGGTGTATCTACCAAACACATTCCTGCTTCAAGGAGCGTGCTCGGAACAAATATCTCCAATCCCGCGACACCCTTCGCATTCTCCGGGTTCTTTTCCTCGGAAACGTATTCCTCGATGGCGCTCACAGAAATCGCGGTCCATTCCGCGCTGCGGAAGCGAACATGAGCGCCAAGCGATTTGCCAAATCGAACCACGGTTGGAATTGTGGTTACGGGAATGACACCCGCGGGGAGGATGCTGTGGCCAATCAGTGCGTTGAGGAGAGTGGATTTGCCACGCTTAAACTGGCCTACGCAGGCCACGTAGAACCGTCCTTCAGAAACCCGCTCCGCAACGGAGCGGGTGCTGGATGCTATGTGCTCGGCGCCGAACTCCGTGGCTAATTGGGATAGGCGATAAAGCGCGGCTTCACCAGAAAGATCTTGCATCACACGCTGTCGATTTTCGGAGGATCCATTCATTGAGAAACATTCGGCGAGTGAGGGACGGCCGATGGACTGGATTGCATCAAATAATCCACGCGCACGAGTTTGATTTTGATCTGATCACCGTAGTGATATCGCGAGTTCGCGGCCAACTTGCACATCTTCACAATCGAACCCGGCAAATGCCCGCTCAGGTGAAGAATGTCTTCGCGGAAATCCTTCAGCTCGAGCGAGTCAAGATGGTTCCTGTGAATGCAGTCTTCCAGCAGCTCTCGTGCCAAACGGTCGGTCAGCGGACCCAAATGGATGCGAAGTTCGTCGTTCCAGTACAAGCTCCACGCGTATCCAATCTCATTTTGCGAACAGCCGCGCGCTCCTAGATGGATGGGCGTCTTGCACCTGTACATGATCTCTTTCATCAACCGAGCGATGTTGTGTGTCGGCGGGGGGAAATGATCCAGAAAAAACTGATACTTCCCTTGCCCGCATCCGGTAAACAGGAGGCCTCGCAGACGTAAAGCAGATTGGTCGTTAAGCCAGCGATCCAGCGATCCTCTGGTGGCTCCATCAGCGTGAACCTTCTTCCGCACAAACGGGTCACCCGCTAGATAAAGGCCGCGCATGAAGTGCGAAACCAATTGCCTGCCATTTGCGGGTCCGGCCCAGCAAATGCAGCTGCGCCGTTCAGCCTCACGGAGCTCTCGCAGAGCGGCCTTAATTAGAAATGATTTTCCGGCATCCATGGAGCCCCATACCAGGCGGCTCTCGCGCTTCTGAATTGCCGCGCGAAGTTGCCGCAATTCCTCCTTGCGGCCGATTAAAGTTTCACGCTGGGCGCTTCGATTCATTTCTGTCAGCCTCAAGCGCTGATGTGCGCAAACGTCGCAACGGTTTCGTATTCCTTACGATCTCGCGCCATCCTGATGCACGTACTTGATCACTTCGACTTCCGACGTCGCGATCAGCCCCTCTTTGACCATTTCGTCCAGAAACGGAATCAGCTTTTGTATCTTTTCCTCGGAATCGATCACGCTGACCATGACCGGTGCATCCGAGGAAAAAGAAAGTAAATGTGAGCGGTGAATCAGTGTGCTAGCCCCATACCCTTCGATCCCGCGAAACACCGTGGCGCCGGCAATGTCCAGCTCCCGGCATTTCTCGATGATAGCGCGATAGAGAGGCTTGTCATTCCATTTGTCATTCTCACCGAAATGGATGCGCAGCATCTTGGCTTTGCCCTCGAGCTTCATTGCCGCGCCTCCTTTCTTCTGTCTTCCCCTTGGTAGTCATGGGTGTACTTAATAATGTCAACGTCGGAGAGGACGACCAGCCCCTGCTGCACCATTCCGTCCAGAATCGGGAAATATGCCCGAAGTTTTTCTTCCGTGTCCACCACCGATAGCATCATCGGCCGGTCGTGCGAAAGGTTCAGTGTCGTCTCCTTGTGGATACGCCGGTTGGCTCCGTACCCAAGAATGCCTTGGTAGACCGTAACCCCCGCGATTTCATTGGCGCGCATGCTCTCGACCAGCGCTTTGTGCAGCGGCTTGTCACCCCATTTGTCGTTTTCGCCGACAAAAATCCGCATCAGCTTGGCCTTTCCCTCCCGCTTCAGCGAAGGAATAACTCCCCGCGGGGCCTTGTTCTTGGAAACTTCGGACGGCTTGGCCACGGTTGTATCCTGGATCTCAATCAATCCGCTGCCCGCCAGGTCATGCAATTTGGGCAGGAGTTCCTCGATTTTCTCCGGCGATTCGATGAACTCAATCTTAATCGGCAGATTTTCCGTCAGCCGCTCAATCCGCATCGTGTGCATGTGGTGGTCGGCGCCGAATCCCGCGATGCCGCGCATCACGCTGGCGCCGGAAACACCGCGGTAGAACAGGAAGTCGAGGATTGCCGAATACACCGACTGCCCGTGGTACTTATGGTCTTCGCCGACGTAAATGCTCACCTTCTTAGCTGGCCCAGCGTTGAGCATTGCTCCTCCATTTCCAGTAACCAGTTCCAGTTTTCACGAGATGGCCCTCCCCGCGATCACTCCCAACCAAACCGAAACAAACCCCACAATCACGCTGAGCCCAACATTCAATCCGGCCATGAGCAACTCCCCATCTTGAATGCTGCGGAATGTTTCATACTCGAATGTCGAAAATGTTGTATACGCGCCAATGAACCCAATCGGGATCAGATACCTCCAGTTCGCGCTCCAGTGAGTTCTTTCCGCAAGAAGCGTAATGATGAATCCAATTAAGAATGATCCCGTGATGTTGATCGCGAATGTCCCATATGGAAACCGCGTGCCCATCCGATTGCTGATATATCCGCCCAGCCAAAATCTGGCAATGGCACCCAGAAAGCCTCCGAATCCCACAGCGATATACTTGGTCATGTTAAGCAGCCGACCTTCCTTCTATCCCCATCCTCCACTTAATCCGCCGTCACTTCCGTGCGCTTCGCTGTTTTCAAGCCAACCGGCGTCCATCCCTCCGTCTCCTCCTTCACGCCCAGCGACGCCAGATCGGAGCGGATGGCATCTATCTCTACGGCCGTAAGACCGCGACCTTCCTGGTAGCTAGCCGCCTGAGCCCGGTAATTGTCTGCATAGGATTCGAAGTGCGCCCGAAGCTCCCGCAAAACATCCAGAGCCCACCTTCGAAGCAATCCCGCGTAGGTTTCAAGTGCCGCGGCCAGTTGCGGCCCGAGATCCCGGACCAACTTTCGCTTCACCGTTCCATGGGTTACTCGCTGGCCGAAAAATGTCAGGCTCACGGGCCTGCGCAACTCCAACTTCATCAAAGGTGGGTCAAAAATAGGCAGTTCTCGAACCAGCGATACAAACTCCCCACGGTTCGGTTTGTCCGAAATCCCCAGCGCTTCGGCGGACGCTTGCAGCTCTATCCACAAACTTTCCGCTAGAGATTCCATCTCCCTTCGCAATTCCTGAACGCGGGACTGAGTCGCACGGACTATTCCCTCGCGCGCGCAAGCATCCGCTGAAACGGAGGAATCCTTCTTCCCGCGCCAGAGCTCAACGAGGTCACTAGCAGCCATCTCCATTGGTCCACGGATCTGAGATGGCATCTTTTCGGTGTCCTTTTCGACCGCAAATACCATAGCCTCGATATTGCCGTGAGCGACGCGCAGCCGCGTCTCCGTCTCCCGTATCTTTTCCACGGACAGAACAGGTGCTCCCGCGCCATGCCGGAGGCGCGCTTTGAGAGAAGATGCGACGGAGTCACGGAGAGCTCCAACCTTCCGCTTCCAGGATGACGTTCGCAATTCCTGGCAGCGCTCATATAGCGGCAGAATCTCAGCTCGAAACCAGACGTCAAGCATTTCACGATGCGAAGAAAGGGCACTGACCGGGTGTACGGCGAGTTCCATGTTGCACTCTTTGGATAACTGATCCTTCACATAGGTGACAATCCGCGCGCGGTCTTCGTCACTCAGCAAGTCCGCCTTGCTGAGCAGCACCGCCGCGGGCACCGTCGCTTCATGAAGCGACTGAATGGTTTGGAGGTCGTCCGGGGTGAGAGTCGAAGCCGCATCAATCAACACAACCCCAAGATCACACTTAGGCAAGTAGGCCAGCGTCTCAGCCGCTCCGCTCGTCGCCAATGAACCAAGACCGGGTGTGTCCACAAAACTGACGCCATTCTGCAACCGCGCTGAGGGAATCTCGACGACGATCCGGCTCACGTGCCGCTGGTTGCCGGGATTTCCCTGCTCGGTCGCGAACTCTGGCAACAAACCGATCTCAAGTGTTTGGGAGGGGCGCTCCGCAAACCACACCGTGAGAGAGGGGCGTTCCCCATAAATAATCCGCGTCGGTACCGCCGTAATCGGTGTGACACCCACAGGCAGAATTGCGGTGTCAAGAATCGCATTCAGCAGCGAAGACTTTCCCGAACTCACGCGGCCGAAAACGGCGATCTCGAAACTCTTGTCCTCCGCCCGGTCCAGGATATTCGAGATTGCTTGCCGGTACTCGACCATGCCGCGCTCGGAAACGACTCGTTCAATCTTGTGCAAGAGATCGAATTCATCGCTGGTTTTCTCAAGATGTTCAAGGCGCTGTTTCAAATCCTCGCCAACGCCCGCGCCGACGTACCTGCTCAACTTCGTCACGAGCCCCAATAATTCTCCGACGATGCCGTTCAATTCCATCACGATCGGTTCGGGCACGTCACCGTAACCACGCATGTACTTGGGATACAGCTCCTCGGCCGCGATTTCGATAAATGTTAGGTCCACATTGACCGCGTGAACCGGAGAAATGCGCGGCTTTGGCTTTTCGATGTTCTGCCCATCCAAGATGCGCAGCAATTGCGCCCGGATTCTGGCGATGTACCCTTCAATGGTTCTTCGTTGAGCCAGCGGGATCTCAGACAGGTACTTCGGAAATGCGGCTTTCGACGCGCTCTGGTTTAACACCGCTTCGACATCCATCAGCTGCTTATCTATATGTTGACAAGAAACGCTCAGATGCCGCTTCTGCGATTCGTTCAGTTCAGGACGATATGGCGTCTCGGGAGTCATCACAACGTCACTCCGGACTGCGAATCTCCGGCTATCGCGCGCGTACGAAACCAACTAGCAGGAATGACACACCAGGAAGACAGACGAATGAGCACACGGCAAAGCAGAAAACCCCTCACCACGAAAAAACCCTCGTAGGAGTTATCTGCCCAGTAGGGCGGTTTCGGTGAACTCCAACACCTATCATAAATCTTTGTCTACCAACTGCGGAATGTCAACTTCTTGTTTGCACCATCGGGCCCGCGCTGGCGATTCACGGGCTGGACGCCTCGGTGCCCGGCCAAGAACCGGTCCCACTCCTCAGCCGCTCGAAGTTGCACCCCCAATGCGCCCAATTGCATCCATAGTGAGTTGTTATCAACCTTCGCGTAAGCAAAAGAAACTAAAAGGAAGAATGGCTCCCTGGGCTAGATTCGAACTAGCAACCCTTCGGTTAACAGCCGAATGCTCTACCATTGAGCTACCAGGGAGCAGTACGTTGCGAAAAACACTCTGCATACTGAAGCTTCGCCAGTTTATCGGAGCAGCTAGGGGGTGTCAACGGAACCACTGGCGCGCGGTTTCAAGCAGATTGACAGCGGCGGTCAAAGCGGATTGAATTGTACTGTTGCGCCCTGCAGGGGCAACTACACTCGGAGGGTCAACTTCATGAAAAAGCTCATTTGTCTTATCGGTCTTTGCGCTCTAGCTGGAGGGGTGGCCGCCGCGCAATCCGGCCAACGTGGCGCTGCGCCGGCGCGCGTCACGGCTCAACTTCAAGATGCACAGGGGCGGAGCGTAGGCACCGCGACGCTTTCGGCATCAAGAAGCGGTGGCGTGCGAATTATGCTCGACCTGAAAAATCTTCCGGCCGGAGTGCATGGAATTCACATCCATCAAATAGCGAAATGCGATCCACCGGACTTCAAGTCCGCCGGGCCTCACTTCAATCCCGACGGCAAACAGCACGGCACCCTGAATCCGCAGGGCCCACACGCCGGAGATTTGATGAATATCACGGTGAAGGGAGATGGCACCGCGAGAACTACACTCGTTAATACGATGGTGACGTTTGGCCCCGGCGATCATTCCATATTCACCAATGGCGGCACAGCGCTCGTGATTCACGCGAAGGCCGACGACTACAAAACCGACCCTTCAGGAAATTCCGGCGACCGCATCGCTTGCGGCGTGATTGTTCCTGGAACGATGTAGTCGTTGCTGTGACGATGTATCGTTGCCGGAACGATTTGGTTGTTACGGAAACGATGTAGTCGTTGCTGTAAAAATGTGCGGCAACTAAAAACTGAAGGATTGCAGTTTTACTGAATACGCTGCAGCGCGGCTTCCGTCCCGATCAGAGACTCGAAGATGGCCAGCACGTGGCGCCGGTATTCCACTACCCGCGCCAGAATGTCGCGCAAGCTCGGCTCCCGCTCGGCCTCGCGATGCCACTTAGCCAGCACTTCGGGCGGCACGGCGATATCGCGGCGGAGCTTTTCAGCATTGTGGCCCCGCAGAAACAAGCCGTAAAAAAACGCCGCCTCGCGCTGCGGAAACTCGAAGTCTCGCAGACCATCCTGAGCCGGCGGTCCGGCTGCTTCGTTCGGTTTGGCTTCGTGTGTCTGCATGGCTATTAGAGAAGAAAAGGCAGTTTACTCCAATGCTTTTTCACGTCAAGAGGTACAACGGTACTGGGGGAACCTGCGGGTTACTAGGCGGGTTGGCGGGCCGTGCGGACAAACTCGCGCAATGCCGAAACGTTCGGACCGTATGCCCCAATGCGGGCGGCGTCCACCGGCAGGCCGAATCGCTCGGCCTGGTCAATATTGATCCCAGCGTCATCGAGTTCTGAGAGGCTGAATCCCACGGCGGGCGTAATCCGATTCCGCTCCACCGAATAGACAGGCCGGGGCGGCCGCCGCCGGTTCCACGGACGCTTGGAAATCTCAAAGAACTGTTGCCAGTCGCGTTTGCCCCACATAAGTTGTCTCCCGCCCCTTTGCCGGGAGTTTGACTGCCTAATCTGATGCGCCTTTGACCCGTTAGGTCGCTTGGCGGTTCCGGGCAACCCCAGGCGTCTCCACCGGAGCATCCCCGAAGTACTCGTATACGTTAGAAACCCTTGCGGCGTCCACAATATCCTCGCCCCATATTTCATAGACGTTACTGGCACAAGAGAGTCTCGTTGCGGTGTCGTCTTTGCCGACAGAGCGCGCTTCGCTGCGGCTCTGCGGCACTTTAACCAGTGTCGTCTTTGCCGACAGGGCGCGCTTCGCTGCGGCTCTGCGGCACTCAAAAGAACGCGGAGGGATATCCTGGCGGGCTTGCCCTGACTGCATTTGCACTCGGGCGCCCCTGGCGCCGTTCTCGCGTCTGGGGTTTTTGCCGGGAACGCCAACTCTCCTCCATCCTGGCGCGCGGTGTCGTCGTTGTCGACGGGGCGCGGGTGTCGTCTTTGCCGACAGAGCGCGCTTCGCTGCGGCTCTGCGGCGCTTAAAAGAACGTCGTCCTTGTCGACGGGGCGCGATGTGCTGCGGCCCCGCGACACTAGAACAACCGCTGCGGCTCTGCGGCACTCATAAGAACGCGGGATGAATCTCCCGATTGGCGTCTTTTCTTTCGAGCCCCGGTTTTTTTAGCCGTCATTCCGAGCGAAGCGAGGAATCTCTCTGCGTCTCACTGCTTCCAACTCGCCCCTAACTACCCAACTCTACGACGGCGACGCCAAGCTCCTGACGGAGAGCTTAGAATACATCCAGCAAACCGCTGCTCGCATTCTCAATGCTATCGGCGCGGAGGAATTCGCGCCGGTTGCCTAGAACCGCTGCGCTGTTCGCGCTCTAGGCGCGAGGCCCAAGTACGCATCTGCGCTGAAAGCTCATTCAAATCTCAAGGCGACCATCGGATTTACGCGAGCCGCGCGTCGTGCAGGGATGAAGCTTGCGGCCAATCCCGTGATTAGTATCATTGCCGAGCATACAATTGCTGTTAGAGGATCTGAGGGCGCGACGACAAGCTCATGCGCGATGAGGTGCCCCGCGCCAACCCCTAACAACCACCCAGCGCCAAGTCCAACGACCATCAAGATCGTCGCTTCCTTCAAAACAAGTTTGAATATTTGGCTCGGCGCGGCGCCGAGCGCCATACGAATTCCCATTTCGCGCGTTCGGCGCGTGACGGAGTAGTTCATAACGCCGTATATCCCGATGCAAGCCAGCGCAAGCGCGATAATTGTGAACGAAGCAATTAATCGCACCACGAGATTCGATTCTGCGAACTCCTTCTTGATGGATTGAGCCACCGTCATGCAATCATCCACCGGCTGATCCGGGTTCCACGCCAAAACAGATCGCTTTACGGCTGGAATCGCGGCAGGCCCACCCTCGGCCAACACGACAACGTGCGATGCGCTATCCGTCTTTGAGAGTGGAAAATAGACGGTCGGGAGCGATTCACCCGAACGAGCGTCAGTCAGCCAATCCGGCACGACGGCAGTGACAATGACCCAGGGATTATCGCCAATGCGAATTTGGAGTCCAAGTGCAATGTCGTAGCGACGCGCAAATGATTCCGAGACGACCGCGCCCGCCAGACGGTTGGGAGCAAGCTCTCCTTGAAGTGTGGGGAGTCGCAACACATTGAAGAAACCGCGATCCACATTCAACTGGACTGCGGACGCTTCGAAATTAGCCCCGTCGTGTCGCACCGAAAGCGGATGGAGGTCACTGCGGGAACTAGCGAGAGGGAAACCGGAAGTGAACCCCACTGCCTCGACGCCGGACGCAGAGCTTAGCTCGGCCGACAACCGATCTAATTTCGAGCCCGGCGAAGTGGGTGTGATGGTGAATGTAATTACCTTGCTTGTATCAATTCCCGGGGGCGTGATTCGCTCGATGGATGACATTGTACTCACAACCGAAGCAGTTACTATGAGCAAGGTCATCGACATCGCAATTTCAAGCACGACCAAAGGTAGCCGCTTAAGGCTAACCTGAGCGCCGGTTGTCGTCGAAGTCTGCCGAAGCGCATCGTTCAAGGTGCCTTTCGTCACACGCATTGCAGGAATCAAGCCAAACATCAAGGGAATCAAAAGCGCGGCTAGCATCCCGAATGCGAGTGCATGTCCGTTCAGACTGAGCGTTGCCGCTAAATGCGGCTGCACGGATTGGAAAGCGCGTCGCAACGCGGCGACGCCGCCATACGCGGCCAGCAATCCCACAAAGCCGCCCGTGACGGCAATAAGCAAGTATTCAGATAGGAGCTGCCGGACAATCCGGCTACGACTCGCCCCGAGGGCCGCGCGTGTCGCAAACTCGGATTGACGGGCGAATCCGCGTGCCAGAAGCAAAGTCGTTATGTTTGCACACCCAATTAACAGAACAAGAATGGAGGGGCCGATTCCGAATACGAGGCTCAGCCCCGTTTTCTTGCTCATCTCACTTTCGTACGTGACCGCGCGCATTCCCATTTCCCGATTCGCAGAGGGGAATTGAAGGCTCAACGCGCGCCCAAGGACTTCCATTTCTGCGTTGGCCCGTTCGCCGGTAACGCCCATCTTCATGCGGCCAACGACCATGACCGTTCCCTCAGCTCGATTCGCTGAGGAGTCAAGGGTGAGCGGCATCCACACTTCGGTTACCGTGCTTTGAAACCAGAAGCTCTCCGGCATCACGCCAATGACAGTGTACGCATCGTTACTGAAGCGGATTTTCTGGCCGAGAACGTCTGGTCTTCCGCCGAAATTCGCGCGCCACATCGCGTAACTAATCACGGCTACGCTCGGTGCCCCTGGCTGTTCCTCATCTTGAGTAAAGACGCGCCCAAGCTTCGGGCTTGTGCCAAGCAAGTGAAAGAAATTGGCGGAGACCATTAACGCCGCGACACGGTGCGGCTCCCCGGTTGCCATCAATACTTTGTCCGAAGCGGCAAGCGCTGCAACTTCCTCGAACGCGGTATTGCGGCTTCTTACGTCGAGGAAATTAGGGACGGAAAGAAGGCCGCGATCTGTCCCCGTCTGGTCATTCACGGCCCATACGTTTGCGATTCGATCCAAATCACGCACCGGCGGGCGATTCAGAATCGGACCCTCGAAGAGGCTGAACATCGTCGTGGCGCAACCGATTCCCAGTGTGAGGGTCAGCACACACGCGACCGTGAAGCCGCGCGCCTTCAGCAGCATGCGGAATCCGAAACGCAAATCTTGCAGTAGGGAGTCCATATTCACCGATTGTGGCGGGTGTCTACCATCCACATGCTGGCTACTCCGCCTTCTAATAGCTTACCAAGCCCAGGGCAATGGCCACGCCGCTAGGAGGCCCAATGTGTCGGACCCAACAAATCGCGTGCCATACAACTCTGTCGGCGGGCGGCGGTTGGATAATCCTTTCCTACACGCAAAACTTGGCGCCTTTCAAATTCCCATTCGAATTCCTTTCTACACAAATTTTCCACCCACCAATTTTGTACCAGTACTCACATTATAATTGACTAACATATACCAATCGCGCTACCCTGAACCGCAGACTTGCCCTGTACTATTCGGTGCAGGGCGGGGCCTCAGTACCATTCCGGACGCCCCGCCTGCCGGACTCAAAAATCGAGCGATTTAGACCCAAGTGGTAAGAATATCAAAATAAACGGGTTATAACTCTTTTAGATTGATATTCTTAGCACGAATCGTCACCGTAACCCCTTTGTTTTGATATTCATAGCAAAATGATAGGGGGCAGGGGGCACGCCTTCTGTGTCCAGGTGGTTTGTACCGGGATGCAGCGCACGTCCAGTGGCGTAGACATTCATGTCTGCGGCATTTGCTCTGGTCTTTTCTGCCGCGAACTTGTAGCGCCGGGCTTCAGCCCGGCAGCTCTGGCATCAACGCCCTCAGGAGGCATCGCTGCAAAGAATGGAGGAGGATCTCAACTCTCAACTATGAACCGCAGACTGCTATACTCACTCTTCCAGGGACACTTTGCGAGGTCTTCATTTCCGTGTCGAAGCAGCACATCGTCGTGCATTACCACGAGCTCTGGCTTAAGGGGGGCAACCGCCATTTTTTCCTGGGCCGGTTGATCACCGCGCTGCGCCAATCGCTCGAAGGCCTCGGCGTTGCCAAGATGCATTGTCCAGGTGACCGCATTCTGCTCGAGCTGCGCGAAGGCGCGCCGGTTGAACCTGTACTGGCGCAATTGGAGCGCGTGCTTGGCGTGGCCTATTTCGCCGTCGCCCGCGAGATTCGTCGCGATAGTGCGCGGGGCGATGGCGTTCATGAGCGTGAGATGGCCGCGCTCTGTGCCGCCGCGTGGGACGAGGTCGCATCCATCCCATTTCGTACTTTCGCCGTCCGCGCCAGGCGCAGTGACAAAACATTTCCGCTGCACAGCATGGCGCTCGAGATGGCCGTTGGCGGCCATCTGCATGACAAGCTGATCGAGGCGGGCCGCGATGTCCGCGTGGACCTGAACGCGCCGGAGCTAACCTGCCGCATCGAGGTGATGAAAGACTCGGTTCTGGTTTTCGCGCGCAAGATCGCGGGCGTGGGCGGCATGCCCGCAAATACCGCCGGGCGTTTGATGTGCCTGCTTTCAGGCGGATTCGATTCGGCAGTGGCGGCTTACAAGATGATGCGGCGCGGCGCGCATGTTTCGTTCGTGCATTTCTGGGGAGGCGGCGCCGATCCGGGCGAAGGCTCAATCCATGTGGCCCGCGCTCTGGTGCGTCAGCTTGTGCCTTACGAATTCACCGCGAAGCTTTTTACTGTGCCGTTTGAACCTTTGCAGCGTGAAATTGTTGAAAAGGGTCCAGCCAATTACAGGATTCTTCTTTATCGCCGGTTGATGTTGCGCATCGCCGAACAATTCGCATTTCGCGATCACGCGCTGGGCTTGGTCACCGGCGATAGTCTGGGCCAAGTGGCCTCGCAAACATTGCGCAATATGGCCGCCGTAGGCGCCGCCGCGCAAATGCCGGTCTATCGCCCGCTGGTGGGAGACGACAAGCAGGAGATCATCGACCTGGCTCGTAAAATCGGCACGCACGATATTTCCGCCGAGCCGTTCCACGATTGCTGCCCGATCTTCATGCCCAAGTCGCCCGCAATTTTTGCATTGCCCGCCGATCTCGATCAGGCAGAGGCCGGCATGGATGTGAAGGATATGGTGCGCCGCGGCGTGGAATCCGCCACGCTCGAACGTTTCCAATTTGCGGCGGGACGCGTCGAACAGGTCGAATCGCTTCGCTCCACAACTGCGTAATCATTCGCCAAGAATTCATGTTTCTCAATGCGCCGCGCCATTCGGCTGCGCTTTCAATCGTCTACCGAAATGGATTCAATGATAGGATTTCCGAATTCCGGCTCGTATGCTGGCTTCCACTCGTCTGGGTTTCGAGGGTTTTCATGCGCGGTCTGATGATGGATTTTCCGCTGACGATTCCCACGCTCCTTGAGCGCGCCAGAAGCGAATTCAGCCGGGTCGAAATCGTCTGGCGCTGTCCCGATAAATCCGTGAAACGCTACACATTCAGCAATCTTTACCAGCGCGCCCGCGCACTCGCGGAAGCTCTCACGCGCGCCGGCCTCAAGAAAGGTGATCGCGTTGCCACTTTGATGTGGAATCACGAAGCCCATATGGAAGCGTATCTTGGCGTGCCCGCTGCCGGTGGCGTGCTGCATACTTTGAACCTGCGTCTGCACCCTTCTGAGTTAGCTTTCATCGTGAACCACGCGGACGACCGGTTTCTGATTGTGGATGACGTTCTTCTGCCATGTTTGGAGAGTTTTCGCCGCGAAACACACATCGAGCGCATCTTCGTCGCGCCCTATAGCGGCGCTCCCGTGTCAGTAAGTTATGAAGATTACGAAGCGCTGCTCGCAACAGCGACTGGAGAATTTTCGTATCCGACCATTGACGAGAACGATGCCGCCGCGATGTGCTTCACCTCGGGGACAACAGGCCGCCCGAAAGGTGTTGTCTATTCCCACCGTTCCCTTGTTCTGCATTCGTTCGCCGAGGCGATGAAAGATAGTTTTGGTGTTGGCCATCACGAAACGGTGATGATCTTGGCGCCAATGTTTCACGCCAACGCGTGGGGACTTCCACTTACATGTGTTATGGCCGGAGCCAAGCTGGTCTTACCGGGCCCGCATGCGGATGCGGAAAGTCTTTTGCAGCTCATCGTCTCTGAAAAAGTCAGCATTGCTTGCGGCGTGCCAACCGTGTGGCTTGGAATTCTGGATGAATTGGAGCGCAACCCCGGTAAGTGGAAACTTCCCCGCGAGCTCAGTGCGCCCTGCGGCGGATCAGCGCCGCCGGAATCATTGATTCGCGCGCTCGATCGTCACGGCATTCACATCCGCCATTCGTGGGGCATGACGGAAACTTCACCCGTCGCGGCAATCGGCGGCCTGCGCTCCCATATGCACGAATGGCCTGAAGATGAGCAATACAGTGTGCGATCCCGACAGGGTTGGGCCGCACCCTTCGTCGAATTGCGCGTAACGCGAGATGGGCGTGAAGCGCAGCGCGACGGGGTGACGGCGGGAGATTTGGAAGTGCGCGGACCCTGGGTGGCTTCCGGCTACCACAATGCGCCGGAGGAACAGCACAGCTGGACATCGGACGGTTGGTTTCGCACCGGCGACGTGGCCACAATGGATGAGGACGGCTATATTCGTCTCGTGGATCGCAGCAAAGATCTGATTAAGTCCGGCGGCGAATGGATCAGCTCCGTGGATTTGGAAAACGCCGTGATGGGCCACCCCGCTGTAAAAGAGGCCGCCGTGATTGGTGTGGCGCACCCGAAATGGGAGGAACGCCCGCTCGCCGTCGTTGTCCTGAAGCAGGGCGCCTCCGCAACACCGGAAGAGTTGCGCGTATTCCTCGCCGCGCGCTTCGCAAAATGGCAGCTTCCGGATGCCTTTGTTTTCTCGGACGCCATTCCGCGAACTTCCGTGGGCAAATTTCTGAAGAGCAAGCTGCGGGAGCAATACGCCGATTGGAAGTGGGAGTAGCAAGAGGAAACGGCGCTGAATGTGAGAATCAACGCCGTTTCATGTGGCACGTCTTGGCATTCAACCATCCTTCTTGTTTTTTACTTCCGGTTGTGGCCGCTCTTATTGTGCGCACGTTCAGCAATGCGGTATGTCATGCCCGCCTTGGGAGTCGGTGGCAATACTTCGCCGCGTACTACCGTCCGCTCCTTGCCGGTGGGCCCGCCCCGCGGTCCGATCAATTCATACAGCCCCGAGACGGGTGCCTCTTCACCTGGTTTTAGTTCTTTCGGCATTTTTTCACCTCCTTTCTTATTGGATTGGATCAAAAGCTTGCTCATTTGTTTTTTGGGACCCAAATCTGATCTGCTGCCAGACCGAGTTGCCGCAGCCAGTTGGACGCGACAGAATGGCCTGGCTGTCCATCTATTACCGCAGGTACCATCAGATGGAATTCGCCACCGGTATTTGTAGCTGCACTGCGGAAGAGTTGTAGCTGGCTGATTGTGTGTTCATCGCGAAGCGAATCGCCTGTTTCTGCTTCAGCAATGATTGTGATGGGCGGATAAACGCTCTTGACGCAAGTCACGTCAGGAATGTGATCCCGTAAGGTGCCCTTGATCAAACTCGGTTTGGCGTAGTCGTCCAAATCTGCGGCGACTTGTCTGTATCCGAGGTATTTAAAATGCTCTGCTAATGTTCGAACTAGACCGTCATGTTCAAACTTTGTTGCAATCCTTCGCGAGTACATTTTGGTCCTCCTGAAATGAATTGAGGGCAAGCCTGCGGGCCTCGCTAGAGAAGCAGGCAGGCTTGCCCTTCAATCCGTTTCAGGATTGACTGTCCGGCAACACCGTAATACGATGCAGCGCGAACCGCTTTCACTAGCGGATTTGCGGCCTCGGGCTGCTGGCCGGCGACCAACTGGAACAGCATCCCGAGGCTGACAAAAATCGTCTTACTCAGAGTTGAACTACAACCATTTTCTGCTTTTCATCTACGATGGGATCATACCTCTTGGTTTTTTCAACTGGGATGTCAAAAAAGTTGAAAAACCTACCCGCCGATACCCATGCAGCTTTAGCAAATCTATTCAACTTCAATATGCCCTCTCCACCACTTTCATTTGATGGCCGAATACCAATACGTCGATTTTCGGCATCATAGAATAATAAGATGTAGTCCTGTTTGTCGAATCCGAATTTTCGCACCGCTCCAGCATTGAAACCGATAGTGCCATTTGAGCGAATCGAAATGCGCGGCTTAAATCTTCCCGTTGTCTCCCTAAATTGTTCCCAAGCCATTTCATATCTCCTTTTCGAAAACAGAGAAATTATACATGATTCACACAATTTTGCAAGATAATTCTCATATTTGTTATTTTTCTTACAGAAATGTCATCATTTATGTAAGTACATGTGTCTCAGTAGTTTACGACTTTTGTGTGCCAGTGTGATCGGGATTGTTGCGGGTTAGCACCCAGATCTTACAAGAATCGTCAGAAATGGCTGTTTTTTGATTCGGAAGTACAGAATCGCGGGGTCGGCTGATAGGCACTCACGGCTGCGGCGTCCGTCCGAGGCCAAACTAGCAACGGCACGCTGAATCCTATGTCCGGTAGCTCGCATTGATGTGGATGTATTCCGCCGTGAAGTCGCAGGTCCAGACTCGCGCGCGGCCACTTCCGCCGCGCAAGTCCATCACGATTGAAACAGTGGGGCGCAGCAGCCTTTCGTGCGCCTCTCCTTCATCAAACAAAGGCGCGCGTCCGCGATCGTAAACTCGTATCCCCGCCATGCGAATCATCGCGCGTTCGGGGTTAAACGGGACACCCGCGCGGCCCGCCGCGGCCAATATGCGGCCCCAGTTCGGATCGCCACCCGATAGCGCCGTTTTGACCAAGGGCGAAGTGGCGATCGTGCGCGCCACCTGCCCGGCTGCCGTATCGCTTGGCGCGCCGCGGATTTCAATTTCCACCACCCGCGAAGCGCCCTCGCCATCAGACACAATCGCGAGCGCGAGCTTTCTGCAAACCTTTTCGAGCGCGGCAACAAATGCCTTATATCCACGGCCGCTTGCCGTGACGGCCGGCGCGCCCCAGTTTCGCGACGCTCCGCTCGCCAGCAAAAGCGCCGTATCGTTCGTTGAGGTATCTCCATCCACTGTGATGGAGTTGAACGTTCGTTGCGCAACTTCAGCCAGCGCGGCGCGCAGGGCGCGCGGCGATGCCGCGGCATCCGTAACCAGGAAGGCCAACATCGTCGCCATGTTGGGGTGGATCATCCCCGCGCCCTTCGCGCATCCGAGCAACCGCACGGTCTTGCCACCGATGCATGCACTCGCGGCCGCCCACTTTGGCCGCGTGTCCGTGGTCATAATGGACTGCGTGAGACTTTCGTAATTACCGGGCGCGGCCGCCGCAGTGCGCGAAAGTTCGGGCAAGGCCGCCAGAATCTTATCCACCGGCAACGGTATACCGATTACTCCCGTGGAACAGACAAGCACCTCTTCCGCCCGGCAGCCCAACGCCCGCGCAGCGGTTTTCGCCGTGGCGCGCGAGGCGCGCATTCCCCCGGGCCCATTCGCGCAATTCGCGTTGCCTGAATTCACTACAATCGCGCGGATACTGGATGCCGCGGACGCAAGATGCTTCTGGCAAAGCAGCACCGGCGCGGCCTTTACCAGATTCGACGTAAAGATCCCCGCCGCAGTGCAGGGCTGGTCCGCGATAATCACGCCCAGATCCAAACGGTTCTTGCGCCGCAGGCCGCACGCCGCCGCTCCATAGCGAAAACCTTTGGGTAGCGCGCGCGAGGGAATCGCATCAGGAACATTCATCGGCGTACTGCTTGGCGCCGCGCTTTGTTCCATCGTGCTCATCTTCTTCGGTTCGCTGCCGGGCTCATGTGCGCCGGGTTTTGCGCTCATGGGTTTGCCTCCGCTGGTTCTTTCAATGCCGCAAGTTTCCGCCGCCATTCGCCAATCGCCTTCCGCACCGCCTCTGGCGCCGTGCCGCCAGCCACGCTGTGCGCCGCGAGTGACGCCTCAACGCTCAGCGCCGCGTGAAAATCTTCGCCAAACGCCGGCGAAAACTCGCGCAAACGGTTCAGGGGAGTCAAAGTCCAAGGCTCGCCTCGTTTTTCAGCGTCTCGCAAAACTTTGCCCACAATTTCATGCGCCGTACGGAATGGCACGCCGCGGCGCACCAGGTAATCCGCCGCGTCGGTAGCAAGCAACGCGGGATCGGACGCCAACTCGCGCATCCGCTCGACGTTCACACGCGTCGCCGCGATATTCCCCGCCGCCACTTCCACGAGCGCCAGCGCCTGATCGTGCGCCGCGAACACCGGTTCCTTATCTTCCTGCAGATCGCGTTGGTAACTCGTCGGCAAGCCTTTCATCGTCACCAATAGGGAAACGAGCGCGCCGACAAGCCGTCCTGTTTTCCCGCGCGTTAATTCCCATGCATCGGGATTCTTTTTCTGCGGCATCAAGCTGCTGCCGGTCGCGTATTCATCCGGTAGCGCGATAAATCCAAATTCCTGCGAGGCAAAGAGCACGAAATCCTCCGCCAGACGCGAAAGATGCGTGCCGAGCGTAGCGATGGCGAAAAGATACTCGAGTGCGAAATCGCGATCGCTGACGGCATCCAGACTATTCGCCGTGGCGCGCGCGAAACCGAGCTCGTTCGCCAGAGACGTTCGGTCAATCGCAAACGCACAGCCCGCGAGCGCACCCGAACCCATCGGACACTCATCCGCGGCAATTGCAACACCAGCCATCCGCGCCGCGTCCCGGTGGAACGCCTCCGCATGCGCCAGCAAAAAATGTGCGAACAAGATCGGCTGGCCATGCTGCATGTGCGTCATTCCTGGCATCGGCGTGCCCAAGTGGCGCTCCGCCTGATCCATAATCGCCGCGAGCAGCCGCGCCAAACTCCGCTGCATTGCCACTGCCGCATCTTTAATAAACAACCGGAAGTCTGTCGCGATCAGCTCATTGCGGCTCCGACCGGTGTGGAGTTTCGCGCCAAGAGGCCCAAGCTTCTCAATCAGCGCCATCTCCACGAAATGGTGAACGTCTTCCGCGCCCGATGCGTCGAGCCACGCAGGTTCGCTTTCAGCGCGCCCTGCGATTTCATCCAGCGCCGCAAATAATTTCTGCGTTTCTGCGTGAGTGAGAATTCCCGCGCGCTCGATGGCGTGCGCCCACGCGCGATCCACCGCGATTTCATAAGGCAGTAACCGCCGGTCAAACGCGAATGATCTTTGGAATTGGTCAAAAAGCTCGTCGGGGCCGCGGTCAAACCGCCCGCTCCACATCCGGCCGCCGCCCGCGCTGGGCTTTGGAGCGTTCACTTCGCGGAATCTCCTTGCGGAATCGTAACCGGCAGAGCGAACAGGTTGATAAACCCTTCCGCGTCCTTCGGGTTGTACTGCGTCATGGCGAAGCTCGCCAGGCCCTTTTGGTAAAGCGAATTGGGGGACGCTCGGTGCGTGACGTTCACATTGCCCTTGTACAATCGCAGTCCGATTGTGCCCGTCACGCGCTTCTGCGCGTTTGAAAAAAACGCGTCCAGTGATTCGCGCAGCGGCGTAAACCACAAGCCGTAATAAACCATTTCAGCGTAGCGCAGCGAAAGCAACTGCTGGTAATGCACGGTTTCGCGATCCAGGCTCAGCGTTTCCAGCTCGCGATGCGCCAGCATCAACAGCGTTCCGCCGGGCGTCTCATAGGCGCCGCGCGATTTCATTCCCACCAGCCGGTTTTCCACCAGATCAATCCGGCCGACCCCATTCTTGGCCGCGACGTCATTCAGCGTATCAATCAACGCCACCGGCCCGAGCTTTTTTCCGTTCACGGAAATAGGATTTCCAGCCTCGAAGCCGATCTCCACATCGGCGGGAGTTTCCGGCGCCTTTTCCGGCGAGACGACCCACTGCCACATCGCCTCTTCCGGAGCATTCGCCGGATCTTCCAGGCAGCCGCCTTCGTGCGACAGGTGCCAGATGTTCCGGTCGCGGCTGTAAATATTCGCATTGCTCTGTTCAATGGGAATTTTGTGCGCGCTCGCGTAAGCAATCGCGTCTTCCCGCGAAAAAATCTTCCACTCGCGCCACGGCGCGATAATCTGCAGCTTCGGCCCCAGCGCCTTATACGTCAACTCAAACCGCACCTGGTCGTTGCCTTTGCCGGTGCAGCCGTGGCACACCGCGTCGGCTCCGAGCCGCAATGCGACTTCCACTTGCCGCTTGGCAATCACCGGCCGCGCAAACGAGGTTCCCAGCAGGTACTTGTGTTCGTACACCGCGCCCGCGCGCAACGTCGGCCAGATATATTCCGTGATGAACTCTTCACGCAGATCCTCGATCGTGGCCGTCGAAGCTCCCGTGGCAAGCGCCTTCTTACGCGCCGCGTCCAGGTCTTCCTTCTGCCCTACGTCGCCGATCATGGCGATCACTTCGCAGCCGCCGTACGTTTCTTTCAACCACGGAATAATGATGGATGTATCGAGACCGCCCGAATAGGCAAGTACAACTTTCTTTGGCAACGTGGAATCCCCTCAGCTCAGTAGTAGGAGCAAAACAGCTTTTTGCACGTGCAGGCGATTTTCCGCCTGCTCGTAAGCAATCGAGCGCGGCGAATCCATCACGTCCGCACTCACTTCCCATCCGCGATGGGCGGGCAAGCAGTGCAGAAACACGGCATCCGGCGCGGCCAGTTTCATCAGCGCCTTATTCACCTGGAATGAGGCAAAAATCTTCGCGCGTGCTTCCGTTTCCTCTTCTTGTCCCATGCTCGCCCACACGTCCGTGTAAACCGCCTGCGCGCCCGCTACGGCTTCCTGGGCTGAATGGAACAATTCAATTTTGCCGCGCGTTTCCTTTGCCGCGCGCCGCGCCTCCGCCACGATGTCCGCGGCAGGCTCGTAGCCCGCGGGAGTGGCCACGCGCACGTGCGCGCCCAGCCGCGCCCCCGCCAGCAGCAACGAGTGGCACATGTTATTGCCGTCACCCACGTACGCCAGCTTCAGCCCGCGCACGCCGCCGAAATGCTCCTCGAGTGTGAAAAAATCCGTGAACGCCTGGCACGGATGGTAGCGGTCGGAAAGGGCGTTGATCACCGGAATCGAAGCATGCTCCGCCAGCTCTTCAATTGATTTCTGCAGGAACGTGCGCGCAACAATTCCATGCACCCAACGTTCCAGGTTTTTCGCTACATCCTTAATGGATTCGCGCTCACCCAGCCGAGTCGTCGTGTGGTCCAGAAATACCGCGCCGCCGCCCAGGCTCTGCATGCCGATGTCGAATGTCGTACGAGTGCGCAGCGAGGGCTTCTCAAAAATCATCGCCACGTATTTTCCCACAAGCGCCGTGCGGTAACGATCCGGCGCGGCTTTCACTTCCGCGGCCAGATGGAGCAATTCGCGGACGGTCGCAACCGGCCATTCCATGCCGGTTAGGAGGTCATGGGCAATTTCGCCGCCAATTGCAGGCGAAGCAGGGGCTAGAGCATTCATATCTACCTCACGGCTGCCAGCGCGCGTCTATCTTCCACAGGCGAGTGCGCTTGCGCGGGTTCGGCAGCGTTGGGATCTGTTATTCGTTTCATAGAAAAAACCTTTTCCATCCGGCCCAGAAAATCCTTCACGTGCGCCGGTTTCACGATGTAGGGAGGCAATAACCGCAATGTCTTTTCATGCGTACAATTAATCAAAACGCCTAGCCGCATCGCTTCCGCTACGTACGGCGCGCCATCCACGGAAAGTTGTACGCCCAGCATGAGACCTTCCCCGCGAATTTCCGTGATGAAGTCGAATTTTTTCGCCAACGCCCCCAGCCCCTCGCGCAGCTCCGCGCCGCGCGCGCGAACATTCGCCAGAAGATCGGTTTCCTCGACGACGTTCAAGAATTCCAGCGCCGCCGCGCACGCCAGCGGTCCTCCACCAAACGTAGTGCCATGCATCCCGGGTACAAAAGTGGACGCGAAACTTTCCCGCGCGAGCATCGCGCCCAGCGGCAAGCCGCCTGCCAGCGGTTTTGCAACCAGCACGATGTCCGGCGCGGCCGCGAATCGCTGGTAGGCAAATTCCCGCCCCGTGCGCCCAAGCCCACATTGAATTTCATCGGCGATCAGCGCCGCATCGCGCTGCGTGGCCAGTTCGCGCGCCCGCCGCCAGAATGTTTCACTGACCGGGTAAATCCCGCCTTCACCTTGAATTGTTTCCATCAAAATCGCGCAAACCGAATCGTCAAATTTCTTTTCCAGGTCAGCCACGTCGTTGAGGCGCACAAATTCCACGCCGGGCACCAAAGGCTCAAACGGTTGCCGGTATTTCAGCGTCCACGTCACGGAAAGCGCGCCGAACGTACGCCCGTGAAATGAATTCTCCAACGCCAGAATGCGCGTCTTGCCGTCGCCATACTTGCCGCGCGCGCGGGCTCGCGCCAATTTGAGCGCCGCTTCCACCGCTTCCGCTCCGCTGTTTGTGAAGAAAACGCGATCCATCCCCGACCACTTGGCGAGCTTCTTCGCCAGCGGTCCCTGATAGGGGTTGTGAAATAAGTTGGAAACGTGCGTCGCGCGGCCCGCTTCCCGCCGGATCGCGGCCACCAGCCGCGGATGCGAGTAGCCCAGCGCGTTCACCGCGATGCCGCCCAGAAAATCCAGATACGCCCGGCCTTTGTGGTCATACAGCACGCAGCCTTTTCCGTGCGTGAACACGATCTTCGGACGCTTGTAAGTGTTTGCGAGATACCGGTCAGCATCACGCAACACCGCTGCTCCATTGGTGGCGCGGCTCTTTTGGGGACGGGTTTTCCTCTGCTTTTTCATTGGCATCGGGGATTTTTCTCAGGATGCGATTTTTGCGGCCGCGGGATATGCCGGCAGTACGCGCGTGCCCGGACCCTTGCCGCCATTGGCCGCGGAGAGCAGCCCGTCGGACCTCGTGCCGCCGACAATGCGCACCTGGCTCACTCCCGCCGCCAGCGCGCGCTTGCACGCTTCGAGTTTCAGAATCATTCCGCCCGAAACCGTGTGCTTGCGGATCAGATCTTCCACTTCGTCGGCGGAAACAGCCTTCAGTACTTTCCGGCCATCTAGCACGCCCGCCACGTCCGTCAAATAAATCAGCCGGTCAGCATGAATGAATTCCGCGCAAGCCGCCGCCATGTGGTCGGCATTGATGTTGTAAATTTCGCCGTCGGCGCCCAGTCCCAGGCACGCCGTTACCGGAACGACTCCATTGCGCCAGAGCGATTCGAGGAACTCGAGATTCACGCCTGTGAGATAGCCCACGTATCCCAGCCCCCCGCGCATCTCGTTGTACGTCATCGGCTCCGCAAGAAAAGTTCCGGCGTCCGAGCCGCACAGCCCAATCGCATGCTGTCCCGCCTGGGAGATGGCTCCCGCGACGCGCTTATTCAGCAGGCCGCCCATGACCATTACAGCCACGTCGCGCACTTCGCGGTCCGTCACGCGCAGCCCGGCAACGAATCGGCTCTGGATTCCCATGCGCTCCAGCGTGGAAGTAAAAATCTTCCCGCCACCGTGCACCACCAGCAGCTCGTGGCCCTCTTGCGCCAGAACCGCGACTTGCCGCGCGATAGACGCTACAGTTTCCGTATCGTCCAGCAATGCACCCGCTAACTTGATCACCAGTCTCATATCACTCCCGCTTGGGCATCGAATTTCCACATCGCGTTCAGGTTCTGCACGGCCTGCCCCGCCGCTCCCTTGCCCAGATTATCCAGGCAGGAAACGATGGCGAGCCGGCGCCCTGACGCGTCCAGCGCGAATCCGATGTCAGAGAAATTTGTATTCACAACGTGCTGCAACTCCGGGAGTTTTCCGGCCGGCCAGATGCGAACCATCGGGCAGCCGGCATAAAACTTCCGGTAAAGCGCTTCCATGTCGCTCGCTTCACGCGGCTCGCCAAGCCAAACGTAAAGCGTTGAAAGAATCCCGCGCGCCACCGGCAAAAGATGCGTCGAAAACATCACGTCATCCAGTGGAATTCCGAGATGCCCGGTCACTTCCGGCGTGTGCCGGTGCGTGAACATCCCATACGCACGAAAGTTCTCATCCACTTCAACAAATTGCATTTCGCGTTTTGGTTCTTTCCCAGCTCCGCTCGCACCGGACTTGCAATCACAGACGATTCCGCGCTCCGTGGCAATCCAACCCGCTTCGACGAGCGGTTTGAGTCCCAAGATCACGGAAGTCGCATAGCAGCCCGGATTCGCCACCAACCGCGCCCCGGGCAATTGATCGGCGTACAGCTCCGGCAGCCCGTAAACCGCTTCGTCCAGAAGTTCCTGCGGCGGCGCCGGAAGTTTGTACCACCGGGTGAACGTCGCCGCATCGCGAAAGCGAAACGCTCCGCTCAAATCCACGATTCGCAGCCCTTTCGCAATTAGCTCAGGCGCCAGTTCCACGGAAGCCTCGTGCGGCGTCGCCAAAAACACCGTTGCTGCGCCGCTCGCGGCAATCGTTTCCGCCGAATACGTTCTGCACGGCGCTTCACCCCAGCCGCGCAACTGCGGAAAAATCTCCGTAAGACAGCGAATGTGCGACGAGCTCTCGCGGAGATAGAAAACCGGCTTTTCGATTTGCGGGTGCCGCAGCAGCAAGCGGGCCAGCTCGAATCCCGCATAGCCCGTTGCACCAACGACGGCGACGCGCCCAGGAGTACTCATCGGAGCAGCTCCTCGATGCGTTTTTGAACCGCGTTGCGCGTCCGTGGCGTCGCCGTAATAATGAGGACCGTATCGTCTCCTGCAATCGTTCCCGCTACTTCCGTGAAATGTTCGGCATCCACGGCGGCGGCCAAAGGTTGTGCGCCGCCCGGCGGAGTCTTTAGCACCAGCATGTTTCCCGCTGGGCGTATGTCGGAAAGAAACTCGCTCAGCGCCCTCGCGAGCGCGGAAAGAGGCGCCGCGCCCTCAATCGGCGCCGCCAGGGGCTTGTAGCCCGCGACCGTCTTTACCAATTTCAATTCGCGCAGGTCGCGCGACAGCGTCGCTTGCGTCACACTCAATTTGATATGCGCCAACCGCCGCCGTAAATCGTCCTGGCTCGAGATCGCTTCACCGGTAATCATCTTCAGGATCTGACCCTGCCGGTAGCGCTTCTGCGTGCTCACCGCGATTGCTAGATTATTCATCGCTATGTATATTTATACGGACACGCAGCGGGCGCGTCAAGTAAAAAATGAGGCACGCGACTTCAAATCCGCAGCGCGGGATAAGAGGCGGCCAAGTTGAGGCCTTTGCGATCAGGATGCTATCCTGCGTTGATGGATGCTTCCACTCCGCCAAAGGCCGCCGTCTCTCCTTTGGCTCCTTATCAGGTCTTGCTCGAAGTCGCGGAAGCCATCGCCTCTCACCGCGATCTGGGCGACTTGTTCCACGATCTCGCCGGACGCCTTCACCGTGTCGTGCGCTTTGAATATTTGAACCTCATACTGCACGACCCGGGGCGCAACATCATGCGCCTGCACATTCTGGAAACATCCCGTCCCACTCAGATTCAACCGGGCCTGGAAATACCCATCGAATGGACGGCTGTCGGCCAGGTCTTCGAGACACAACAGCCAATGGTCGTGCCTGATATCGAGCAGGAAAAACGGTTCCCACAAATGCGCGAGATCATGCTTCAGGAAGGGATTGTCTCGCTCTGCATCTTGCCACTCACCACCGCCCAGCACCGGCTGGGATGTCTCGGCTTTGGAATGGGCAACGGTCACCCGTATAGCGAAGCGGATATCCAATTCATGCAGCAAGTAGCCCGCCAGGTGGCCGTCGCCGTTGATAATGCGCTCAATTACGAAAGCGCCCAGCAATATCAGAAGCAGCTTGCGGATGAGCGCGACCGCCTGCGCGTTCTGCTCGAGGTCAACAACGCCGTCATTTCCAATCTCGATACGAAGAAACTTTTCGCGGCAATTGCGGATTCTCTTCGCCGCGTCCTGCATCACGAATACACCAGTCTGGCTCTGCATGATGCCAAGCGGAACACCATGCGGCTGCACGCGCTGGTTTTTCCGCAGGGGCACGGCTACATCCGGGAGGAAATGGAAATTCCGGTGGAAACGTCCCTTGCCGGTGTTTGCTACTCGCAACGCAAGCCATTGCTGCTCCGATCCGCGGATTTTGCAAACTACAACAGCGAGTCGGTCCGGCTGTTGCAAGCGGAAGGCGTCCGCTCCATGTGCTGCGTTCCTCTGATCACACGCGATCACGTTCTGGGCTCGCTGAGCGTCGCCAGCCTCCGCGACGCCGCGTTTTCCCAACAGGATCTGGATTTGCTCAGTCAGGTGGCAAGCCAGGTCGCCATCGCCGTGGAAAATGCCCTGGCATTCGAGGAAATCGCCCAGCTCAAAAACAAACTTGCCGATGAAAAGCTTTACCTGGAAGATGAAATCCGCATCGAACTTAACTTTGATGAGATCATCGGCGAAAGTACCGCGCTCAAGAACATCCTGAAACAAGTTGAAACGGTGGCTCCCACTGACTCCACGGTGCTCATTCAAGGCGAGACAGGTACCGGAAAGGAGCTTATCGCGCGCGCGATCCACAATCTCAGCTCGCGCCGTGAAGCCACATTCGTAAAAATCAACTGTGCCGCTATTCCCACCGGATTGCTCGAATCCGAACTCTTCGGGCATGAGCGCGGCGCCTTTACCGGCGCAATCGCGCAAAAAATCGGCAGGTTCGAACTGGCTGACGGTGGCACACTTTTTCTCGATGAAGTGGGTGATATCCCGCTTGAGCTGCAGCCGAAACTTTTGCGCGTTCTTCAAGAACAGGAATTTGAGCGGCTCGGCGGCACGCGCACGACCCGCATTGACGTGCGCCTTGTGGCCGCCACCAATCGTGATCTCGTCCAGATGGTCGCCGAACGCCAGTTCCGCAGCGATCTCTTTTACCGGCTGAATGTATTCCCGGTGCAAATGCCGTCGCTGCGCCAACGGCGCGAGGATATTCCCGTCCTCGTTCGTTACTTCGCGCAGAAGTATGCGCGCCAGATGAAGCGCTCCATAGATTCCATCTCCGCGGAAACCATGGCAGCTCTCACGAATTACCATTGGCCCGGCAACATTCGTGAACTCGAGAACCTCATCGAACGCGCGGTCATCCTCTCCCGGGGAGCCGTGCTTGAGGTGCCTATCACGGAATTGCGCGAGCGCGCCGAACACGCGCTCGGACAGGCGCCAGGTTCGCTCCAAACTCTTCGGGCCAACGAACGCGAGCACATCCTTCTGGCCCTTCGCGATACCGGATGGGTCCTCGCCGGTCCAAATGGGGCTGCGGCGCTACTCGGAATGAAACGCACCACCTTGCAATCCCGCATGCACAAGCTAGGCATTCAACGCCCGACTTGATCGTCACACCAAGACCCGCATTCTTTAAGCGGGTGCTTTGGGCAGGTGCCGGAATCGGCCTGCCCATATATCGTCATATGCCTATATACCGTCACACTTGAATTCAGTGCGATTAGCTGCATGAAATAAATTCATATCTAAGAGTATAAATATAAAGGAGTTAACTCAATATTGTAGTCCGCCCCTTTTGGAGGAACTCGTGCATCTAACTAGGCTCTGAAGGTGAGATAAAAGATGTTGAAGATCACGATCCAGAAGCACCAATCAAACACCACCCTGGTTTTAGAGGGCAAGTTGGCGGGGGCGTGGGTGCCGGAAGTCCAGAATTGCTGGCAAGGTGAACGCGCCAGTGCTCAACAGCTTTGCGTTGACTTGAACGGGGTCACGTTTATTGACGCGGATGGAAAAGCGCTGCTCGGCCGTCTCTATCGAGAAGGAACAACATTGGAAGCAAATGGATGCCTGACGCGCGCGATTGTCGCGGAAGTTTCCGGTAAGCCTTCCGATGACTCAACGCGTTGCGTGATAAGCAAATTTCTCAAAAGACGCGTCAAAATTCTTCTTGTCGGTTTTTTGCTCCTTTCATTTGGCGCGAATCACGCCGTGCAAGCACAAGATAAGCCAGCAATCCAGCTGACACTTCACGACGCCGTCGCTCTGGCGCTCAAACAAAATCCTCAGGTTCAGATCGGCAAGATTCAGGCCTCCGAGGCCAAGCAGGATCAGAATATTGCGCGCGCTGGTTTTTTGCCGCAGGTGCAGCTGGATACAAGCGTCGCCGCGGTCCGCGCAAACCTGGAGGCAGAATTCGGCTCACGTTTCGCCGGCCTTCCTGAACACATCGGCCCGTTTGAAATTTTCAACGCTGGCACGCAGGTTTCCGTGCCAATACTGGACTTTTCACAGTGGAGCCGGTGGCAAGCCGCGAAGCAGAACACGGCGGCTTCCCTCGCGGATCAACAAGCAATCCGCGAGCGCATGGTCTTGCAGACCGTCTCGCAATACCTGACGGCGCTGCGCGCAGCCGCGGAAGTTCGTTCCGCCGAATCCCGGGCTTCGCTCGCCAAAGCTTTGTTTGACCAGGCAACCGACCTCCAGAAAAATGGCGCGGGAACTGGAATTGATACGCTCCGTGCAAACGTCGAGCTGCAGAATGAAAACCAGCGGCTGATGGACGCGCAGACGCAGCACCAAGTGGCGCTTTACGGATTGGTTTGGCTGCTCAATCTCGACCCCCATCAGCCGGTCGAACTTTCCGATGAAATGAGTTTTTTTGAAACGCCGGAGTTCGCTCTCGAAAGCAGCGTCGAGCGTGCCTATCAAGCCCGGCCGGAGCTTCAGCAGGCAGATGCCAACCTCCGCGCGGCTGACGCCAACAAGCGCGCTGCCGGCGAGGAGCGCCTGCCCACGATCACAGCCACCGGCAGTTGGAATTATCAAGGTCTTTCCATCAATACCGGCATTCCTGTTTATAACTATCAGGCCGGCATGAATTTGCCTTTGTTCACCGGAGGCCGCATCCGCGCGGAGACCACTCGCGCGGACCTTGAAATCAAGCGAGTTCAGCAGCAACGCGACGATCTCCGCAATCAAATCGCACTTGAAGTGAAGACGGCCCTTGCACAATTGCAATCGGCGCGCCATCAGGTGGACGTCGCCAATCTCGGCGTGCAGCTCTCCCAGGAAGAAGTCACTCAGGCGCGCGACCGTTTTGCCGCCGGCGTTGCCGATAACATTGAAGTCGTTCAGGCCCAGGATGCGCTCGCTCGCGCGAACGACAACCAGATTGCCGCGCTGTTCCAATACAACGAAGCCCGCGCGGATTTAGCACATGCCATCGGCCAGACGGAATCGCTTTACACAAAATGAAACCCGAATTCAGGTGAGGACATGGAAACGAACGTGACTGAAGTTGACAATGAACTAAACGAGACCAGGACAGCATCCCCGGCTCTTACCGCAACACAGACGCCGCCGAAGCCCAGCCTTTGGTCAAAGCCGGCGTTCCGCTGGGCGGTGATCGGCGGGGGTATCCTCGTCGTCGCCGCCATCCTGATTTTTTATTGGTATTCCAGCGGCCGAGTAACCACCGACGATGCCGAAGTGGATGGGCACTTGAATCCAGTTTCAGGGAAGATCACCGGGAGTGTCATCGAAGTGGACGTGGACGACAATCAGACCGTCAAGGCCGGGCAGGTTCTCGTCAAGATTGACCCTCGCGATTTCCAGGCCCGCGTGGATCAAACGCGCGCGGCGCTCTTGTATGCCGAGGCGCAAGCCAATGCCGCGAACGTCAATGTGCCGCTCACTCAGGAAGTCACCCAGGGCGGCACCTCATCCGCCTCGGGGGACCTCCAGACTGCGCTCGCCGATCAGGCCAGCGCCGCGCAGACGTACCAGATGGCCATGAGCTCCGATCTCGCTTACGCCCGCGCCGAGGTTGCAAAGAACCAGGCCACCGCGGATAAGGCGCAATCCGACTTGGCGCGCATGAAGCCGCTCGCGGACAAGGCCGAAATTTCTCAGCAGCAATACGACGGCTATGTCGCCACGGCGCGCGAAGCGCAGGGTGATCTTGACGCCGCAAAGCAAAAGTTAGAGCAAGCGCAGCAAAACGTCGCGGTTACCAAGGCCAAACTCGATAGCGCGAGCGGCAAAGTTGCGCAGGCCCAAGCCGGCCAGGTTGAAGCAAGGGCGAATCTCAAACAGGTAAGCGTTCGCACAGCCAACGCAGCCGGCGCTGCCGCTTCGGTCGAACAAGCGAAAGCCAACTTGGCGGCCGCCGAACTTCAACTCAGTTACACCACGATCGTCGCGCCGGTGGATGGCGTGGTCACAAATAAGTCCGTCGAGGTGGGTGAGGTAGCGCAGTCTGGCCAGGGTTTGTTGGTATTGGTGCCCTTGAACGATGTTTGGGTCACCGCGAATTTCAAGGAAACCCAGCTCAAGACCGTGCATCCCGGCCAAAAAGCGGAAATCCATGTGGATATGTATGGCCAAACTTTCACCGGCCATGTTGATTCCATTGCGGGCGCTACCGGCTCGCGTCTCAGTTTGCTGCCGCCGGAAAACGCCACGGGCAATTTCGTAAAAGTTGTCCAGCGCATTCCGGTAAAAATCATGCTGGACCCGATTCCGCCGGAAAAGGCCATCCTCCGGCCGGGTATGAACGTGGACGCGACAATCATCATCCGCTGACCGCGGAATTCTTAGATCGGCAGCGGAGTTCCACCAGACAGTCAAACAGGCAAGGGGGCGGGTAAGGGGCAATGGCCGAAGCGGCAATGACCAACGTATTGGGCCGCGCAAAGCGCGACGAGGTGATCAACCCCTGGGTCATAGCCTGCGTGGTGATGCTTGCCACGTTCATGGAAGTTCTGGACACGAGCGTCGCCAACGTTTCACTCCCGCACATTGCAGGCAGTCTTTCGGCAACAGTGGACGAAAGCACCTGGGTTCTGACCTCCTATCTGGTCTCGAACGCCATCGTTCTTCCTCTCTCCGGTTGGTTTTCCACTCTTTTCGGCCGCAAGAATTTTTACATGTTTTGTGTCGCCCTTTTCACCGTCAGCTCTTTTCTTTGCGGACTCGCACCCAGCCTCGGCCTGCTCGTTTTCTTCCGCGTGTTGCAAGGCGCGGGCGGCGGTGCGCTCCAACCTGTCTCGCAGGCCATTCTCGTGGAGAGTTTTCCGCGCGAAAAACAAGGCATGGCCATGGCCTTTTACGGGATGGGCGTCGTCCTTGCGCCGGTCATTGGTCCCACTCTCGGCGGCTGGATCACGGACAACTACAGCTGGCGCTGGATTTTCTTCATCAACATTCCGGTGGGCGTGCTTTCTCTTGCGCTCACCCGCGCGCTGATCTTTGACCCCGTCTACCTCGTCCGGCGCGCTTGGAATCAGATGAAAATTGATTATGTGGGCATCGGTTTCCTCGCTGTCGGCCTAGGATTTCTTCAGATCATGCTCGACAAAGGGCAAACCGATGATTGGTTCGGCTCAAACTTTATTGTGACATGCACGGTGTTGACGGTTGTCGGCCTGGTTGGCGTCGTGTTTTGGGAGCTGCACACCAAAGATCCGGTGATCAATTTGCGTTTGCTCAAGGACCGCAATTTTCTGATCTCCACGCTTTCCATGTTCATGCTCGGCGTTGTGCTCTACGGCACCACCGTGCTGCTGCCCATCTTCTTGCAAACTTTACTCGGCTACAACGCCACTCTCAGTGGACTCGTCCTTTCTCCTGGCGGCATCGCCGTAATGGTGATGATGCCGATTGTCGGATGGCTCATCGGAAGAGTGCAGGCGCGCTGGCTCGTCATCATCGGCGTGCTCATCACTTCGATCTCGCTGTTTCACATGGCGGAATTCAATCTCCAGGTGGATTTTCAAACAGCGATGTGGGCTCGTATCTATCAAAGCCTCGGCATGGCCTTTCTTTTCGTGCCCATCAACACCATGGCTTTCTATTTTATTTCCAAGGAAAACACCAACAACGCCACGGGCATCATCAATCTCGCGAGAAACGTCGGTGGCAGCGTCGGCATTTCCATGGTGGCCACAATGCTGTCTCGCGGCGCGCAGGTTCACCAGGCCTACCTGACCGGGCGCGCGAATCTGATGAATCCGGCTTACTGGAACATGGCGCATGGTCTCGCCGCCCCATTCATCGCCGGCGGCTCCAGCCCCGCGGGAGCCGCCGTTCAAGCGCAGGGCATGATTTACGGAATGATCCAGCGCCAGGCCAGCATGCTCGCCTTTGTGGATGATTTCCGGTGGCTCGGTCTGGGGATGTTGATCATTATTCCGCTGCTCTTTTTGATGAAGAAAACAGCGCCGAAGAAAGGCGCCATGGTCGCGCATTAGTATCGCGTTCCACAGTTTTTATCCCGGCCTCTTTGGGCCGGCCATACAGGGGGAAGAGAACAATGGCAACTCTGATTCAATCATCACAGAATCTCCACACAGCAGCCCAGCAACCCGAAGAAGGTACCCTCATTCGCCGCGCGCTTCGTGGAGACGCGGCCGCATTTGAATCGCTTTGCGTTCGCCACAGCCGCGCGCTTTTCCAGACCGCTTTACGCGTCCTTGGAAATGTTGAAGACGCCGAAGACGCACTGCAAGAAGGTCTCCTCGCGGCTTATCGCAACTTGAAGCGCTTCGAAGGCCGCGCACGGTTCTCCACCTGGCTCACGCGCATCGTCATCAATGCTTCGCTCATGCGCCGCCGCAGCCAGCGCTCGCGCCCGGCCGTTTCGCTTGAGCAGTGGTCGGGAGACGAAGGTTCTGTGCCGGCCGAGGAACGTTTCGCCGCAGCCGATCCGAGCCCCGAAGAAATTTATGCCGGCCGTGAGCTCCGCAATCTGATCAAGGAAAATCTCGAGGAGATGTCGCCCGTACTCCGCGATGCCTTCCTGCTCCGCGAAGCGCAAGGACTTTCCACCTCGGAGGCCGCGCGCGCCTTGGGCGTTTCCGAAAACACTTTGAAAGCAAGGCTGTGGCGCGCCCGCCAGCAATTGGCCGAGCGGCTGGCTCCGCTGCTGCGCCCTGGCAGAGGCACTGCCGGGATTTTGACGCTGGCTTCCGGCACCGCTGGTTCCTGATTCGCTACGCGCCAAATTTCGGTAGGGGCGCCGCTTGCTGCACCCCGCTCCGTTTGCATCACCAGCAAGCGATGGAGGCGGCAAATGGAAATCGGATTCATCGGACTCGGGAATATGGGCCGCGCCATGGCGCAAAATCTTCTCGAGGCCGGTCATGCGGTCACCGTCTGGAACCGTACTCCCACCCGCGCCTCGGATTTGGTATCGCTCGGCGCGCGCGTCGCAACCACGCCGGCCGAAGCCGCCCAAGCGGGCATCGTCCTTACGATGCTCGCCGACGATTCCGCACTCGAAGCCGTGGTATTCGGTGAAAATGGAATTCTCACTGCGTTGCCGGCTCGGGGTCTCCACGTAAGCATGAGCACGATCAGCGTGGCGCTTTCCAAGAAACTATCGAGCGCTCACCGCACCGCTGGCCAAACCTACATCGCCGCTCCGGTATTTGGACGCCCCGAGGCCGCCGCCTCGCGAAAGCTGTTCATTGTCGCTGCCGGCGCCCCGCAGGATATCGAGCGTAGCCGGCCATTGTTTGAAGCACTCGGCCAGCGCACCTTTGTCGCCGGACCCGAACCGTCCGCCGCAAATACCGTGAAGCTTCTTGGTAATTTCCTCATCGCATCCATGCTCGAAAGCTTCGGCGAAGCCTTCGCCCTCGCCAGAAAATCCGGAATCGCACCGGAAAAACTATTGGAAATTCTGACAGGGACGCTTTTCACGTCGCCCCTGCATCAGACCTACGGCTCGCTGATTGTCCGGGAGGCGTATGAACCTGCGGGCTTCGCCGCCACGCTCGGACTCAAGGATGTGCGTCTCATCCTGCAAGCAGCAGATTCTGCTGGCGTTCCGCTTCCGATCGCCAGCCTCGTGCATGACCGTTTCCAGTCCGCCGTGGGTCGCGGCCATGCCGAAAAAGATTGGTCTGTAATTGCGCGCCTGGCAGCCGAAGATGCGGGTTTATGATGAATCGAGGTGAATCTCCGATGTCCGCCCAACCCAATCAGCTCACTCCCATCCCGCGCCGCAAGTTAGGCCACACCGGCCTCGACGTTTCCGCCCTCGGTCTCGGCTGCATGGGCATGTCCGAATTTTATGGCCAGCGCGATGACTCCGAATCCATCGCCACCATCCACCGTGCGCTCGATCTCGGCATCAACTTTCTGGACACGGCCAACGTTTACGGTCTCGGCCGCAACGAAACCCTCGTCGGCCAGGCCATCAATGGCCGCCGGGAAGAAGTCACCCTCGCCACCAAGTTTGGCATCGTCCGTGGAACACTGGGAGAACCCATGGGTGTCAACGGGTGCCCGGAATACGTCCGGCAGTGTTTTGAAGAAAGCGTAAAGCGCCTGGGAGTGGATTACGTGGACCTTTACTACCAGCATCGCGTGGATCCTGCAGTGCCCATCGCGGAAACCGTCGGAGAAATGGCGCGCCTGGTGGACGAAGGAAAGGTGCTCCACCTCGGACTTAGCGAAGCCAGCCCATCCACTCTCCGTCTCGCCTCCGCGGTTCATCCGATCACCGTGCTGCAATCCGAGTATTCTCTATGGACCCGCGACCCGGAAGACGAAGTCCTTGCCACATGCCGCGAACTCGGTATCGGTTTCGTCGCATACAGCCCGCTCGGACGCGGATTCCTCACCGGCCAAATCCGCCGTTACGAAGATTTAGCCGCTGATGACTACCGCCGCAATTCGCCGCGCTTTCAGGGAGAAAACTTCCAGAAGAATCTACAGTTGGTCGCAAAAATTGAAGAGATCGCCGCCGCCAAGCATTGCACAGCGTCACAACTCGCTCTCGCGTGGCTGCTCGCCCAGGGAACGGACATCGTTCCCATCGCTGGAACAAAGCGCCGCACCTATCTTGAGGAAAATGCCCGCGCCCTGAATATCACTTTTACTCCCGCGGACATCGCAGCCATAGACGCCGCCGCTCCGCAAGGCGCCGCCGCCGGCCCGCGCTACCCCGCTCACATGATGGCGCGCATTGACCGCAAGGCCGAAATTTCTTGAAGTGGGGGAGCCTTCCGCCGCCCGCATCAACGACGCGATTGCCAACCGCACGGTGTTCGTCCCGCGAATCGTGACGCGCCTGCCGGCTGCTTGGAATTCGGTCGCGAGAAACCTCAGGGCTGCGATTCGTCCTGACCTACAAGAACACCTATATCGCTCACGCCTTCTTGATCAACCGCACCAAGAACAAAAGTATCAGCGCGCCCACGAGCGCCACTATCAATTGTCCTATCAAACCGAAGCCGGGGAAGATCCCGAGCATCCCGAACACCCAACCCCCGATAAATGAACCCACGATCCCGATCAATAAATCCACCAGCAGCCCGAATCCCTTGCCCCGCATAATCTTTCCCGCAAGAAATCCAGCCAAAATCCCGATAACGATTATCCAAACCAAGTACGGCAATCCCATAAGTATCCTCCCTCTCCGTAAGTTAGAGCTTGTAGAGCGGCGCTTGCACTGCCAGTCGTCAAAACACCAGGAATGTCGCCGTAATCCTATGCCTTCAGCCATTCCCGCATTTCCGCGGAGCCTATCACACATCGGCAGGCATAAATCGCACGGGGGACACTTCTAACTTTACCTGCGCAACCTCTTCTGAATAATGGGGATGGTAATGGGGTTAGGTGGGGTTTTTGCGCTGGTGACTTTGCTCAAAACTTTTCTTTTCGGCGTCAAACTGCGTCAGCCGTAGAATTTTCTTGCGCAGCGAATGATGAATCTTTAGCCGCGCGCTGCGGCCTTCTTGCCGCGCTTCTTCAGTTTGATCGGCTTCTTTGGCGTCTCACCCAGAATCTCCGCCGTCATCATGCTCGTCACAAACTTCTTCGCTCCATGAGATTCAAACTGAATTGTCGTGCGCTCCGAATCAGCCTCGGTCACGATGCCCAAACCGTACATCGTGTGCTTAATGTATTGCCCTTCAGGGAGAACATGCATGGTTTCCTCCTGGCTTCACACTTCCTGAACAGGAAATTGAAGAGAGCGAACCAAACCGCTTCGCGGTGATCCGCTCTGTTCGTTAGGCGCCCTCTAAACAGCGGTTACGTTTTCGGCCTGCAGGCCCTTTGGACCCTGCTTGACTTCAAATTCCACCGCTTGCCCTTCATTGAGACTCTTGTAGCCTTCGCCTTGAATGGCGGAGAAATGCACGAAAACGTCCTCGCCGGATTGGCGCTGGATAAATCCAAATCCCTTGGCGGCATTGAACCACTTCACTGTTCCATGTTCCTTCACGTTGGTCTCTCGCTTTCTAAATTGATCTACCCTGCGCTCCGGTCACAGCTCATCTGGACGGGCACTTCAACGCCAAACAGAAAAAGCTGCAAGGGAATCCCTGCAGCTCGGGTGCGCAAATCCAAAGATGAAGAAGGGAGCGACAAAGCACCTGAAGTGTACCATATCGCATACATGCAGTCTAGGATTTTAGGAGCCAAACCCACCTTCTCTTGAGCGTTTATATTATTGAATTGAAAGGGTTTATTGTACTGTCCGTACACCCGTTTTTCTGCGGGGATGCACTTAAAACTTCAAAGGCTCTAAGGCTCCAGCAGGTGTCGCAGGCGCCTGTGCGGGTGAGGCGTCAGACAATCCGTCCGGCACATGACACCGTGCCGTTCGCGGCAGTCTCCCCACTAGACCCAAGGTCAGAAACAGTACCGACACCACGAGAAAAGTCGTGAGCCGCGCATAATCCAGGCTCGCACCCGACACGCCCAACCACCCACCAAGACGCCACATCGCCCATGCGGCGATTTCCGTTGGCACCACCACCCATACCGCCAAGTAGAACCAAGCCTTTTCTGTTCCTTCCCCGCGGACGGAGCGCTTTGCACGCGGCGTCCAGTTCAGCAAGGTTGCCAACACAATTGCCGCAGCCACAACGTAGTACAGCTTCGCGTAAAGAGGATAGATCATCCACTTGCCCGTGAGTAACGCGATTATCAGCGCGGTCAGATTGATCGTAAACGGGACCACTAAATCAATCCACGCTGCCGTGTAGCACACCACGCGATTCAATAAATTCGGTTTGTTTTCCCCATAATGTGTGATGTATGGCCGAGACTCGCAGCCCGGCAAAGCTCCGACGTAGCCTCGCCACGCGCAGAAGAAAGTCACAATCGCCAACCACACCCAGTGGCGGCGGTCAGGTCCATGGGAGAACAAGTCCTCCGTCATTTGTCCCGGCAGAATCCAGAATACCCAAATCCAAAGCGGGACGTGCAGCATGCGGTAGTAGTTCTTGTTGCTTTTGCGCTCAACGACTTTTTTCATCCGCGCCGGCTCCAAAATTATCTTTGGTTTGCAAAACCATTTCTGGATGGGTGAATTCTCAGCTCGCAAGAATCAAACCGTGGTACGCGTGGCCCGCTTCGCAAGAAGGATCATCTCGAAGCTGCTTCCCGGCTCTTAGGCTCTCCCACGAACCGTCTTCATATCACAAATAGCCGCGATTTCAAGAATAGCATTTACAATCAATTCCGGCTCATCAAATTGGATCCAGTGTCCGCTCTTGCTGGCAAGCACGTGTTTGCCACGCAGGGATCGTTTCGCGATCGCTTCGTGCTCGTTCAGCCGCGCCGCCTGTTGCTGATTGCCCGAAATTACAGTCACCGGCACGTTCGCCGGAATCGAGCAGTCCGCCACTTCCGCGGCGCACGCCGGAAGCGCATCCAGATAATTTGCGAACGTCCAGAAAGGCTTCGAGCAGCTCCACTGCATCCGCACGAGTTGGATTACCTCCGGCGGCAATTTGTTAACCTCGTTTTCAATTCGTTGCGCGATGCCCACCGCGCCCTTTCCCAATAAACTCACCATGCGTCCCGAGCTTGCACGCTTTCCGCGGTGCGCCAGCCAAAGACAAAATCGCACGATGCCCAGCGTCGCGAGCGTTCCAATTACGCGCGCGATCCTCGCGGCTATGCGGAGCGTCTTCCTTTGCGCCGCCGTGGGCGCCACCCATTCCTCGGGAGTCAGCGGGTCCACCATCACCACGCCCGCGACCTCATCCGCATATCGTTGCGTGTAGCAACGCACAATGTATCCGCCAAAGGAATGCCCCACCAGAATATAGGGAGCAGGCAGTTCCACGTTGTGCAACAATGCATGCAGCTCTTCCACGATCGTTCTCACGGAACATCTTCGCCCGTCCGAATCGCTCCAGCCCAGCCCCGCGCGATCGTAACTGTACGTTGCAACAAATGCCGCGAGCCGCGGCTGCAGCACCCTCCAATTCAAGGAGGAAGTCGCAATCCCCGCTTCCAGCACCACCGCCGGGGATCCTTCCCCCATCTTCATCACATTCAAACGAGTCACGCGCCGCTGGCTTGCAGCACCCTCCGTCGCGCCGCTATGCGGCACACCCACCATGCGCCCCGGTGGAGGATACTTGCGCCGGTCCATCCACGCGCAAATAGCCTGCATCAGAGCCATGGTCAATAGCGCGCCCGCGCACCAGACTATGACGATCAAAACCATTTCACGATTCCTCTTTTTTATATCGTGCGTGCGCGCAAGAACTGGATGCGCTTGAAAATGCAGCGAAGTCTTACCGCCCCGCGGCCCCCAGCGTGCTCAGCAATCCCCTGACGCCATTCCAAAGAATCTGTACGCCAATGCACAACAACAGGAATGACGACAACCTCATAATCACATTCATCGCCGTTTTTCCCAGCAGCCGCTCCAGTCCTTCCGCGAACCTGTAGCAAATGTAAACACTCACCGCGATCAGCACAGAACCGATCAGCGCCGCCAGCGCCGCGGGAAGATTCAATCCCAGGTGTCTCGGCTCGTTTGCCCCCAAGGCAATTGCAACCGAAATGGAGCCTGGCCCAACCGTAATCGGAAGCGTGAGGGGATAGAACGCTTGCTCGAAAATATCGCGAGTGCTGTAATCGCGACGGACGCCGCTTTCCTTCTCGTCATCATCCTTCTGCTTCAGCATCGTCCAGCCTGTCGAGATAACGACCAGGCCGCCGCCAACCTGCACGACAGGCAGCGAAATTCCAAAAAATGACAGGATATGCGTTCCGATAAAAAACGAAACCACCAGCAGGAAGAAGCTATTCAGGGCAATCCGCCGCGACAGCAGCGCCCGCGCCGCGCTCGGATAGGCGCGCGTCATCACCAGAAAAATCGGGCTGTTCCCCAGCGGATTCACAATGGGGAACAGCGCCCCCAAAATCAAAATCGTACTCTTAACAACCTCAAGCACTCGCCCCTCCCATTCCCCGGAAGTATAGGCCGCGCACTGCGCGCATCAAAATGTTGTCTTGTTGCTCCTAAGATGCCCCCCGTACAAATGGTGCGTGACTTGCCAGCGAAGAGAGTGTACATTCCAATCACCCGGTAACAATTCTCATCCTCCATCTCCAGTTCGGAGACTGATTGAAGAAAGTCCGGTTTTTCACATTTAGTCTGGTGATATGTTTGGCTGCCAGCGCGCTTTCTGGCCAGACCATGTCCAGTTTTCGAGCGGCGAATATGCCGATGGAAATTAGGACTCCCGGCGACGTGTCTCCGATTCTGAAGACGATCTCCGACAAACATGGATTTACTCAGTCCGCCGACGGAACCTGTCTCTTCTACCGTTTTTGGACTCCACCCGCCGGAACGTCTCCAGAGTCTGTCGTGCTCATGCTCCACGGAATCGGCGAGCATAGCGGCTCCTATGAGGGAGTCGCCAATGAGATGAATAAGCCTGGCATCGTTTTTTATGCTCTTGATATGCGCGGCCATGGCCTTTCTTGCGGAAAGCGCGACCACGTTCCAACTTCCGTCACGGAAACCGGCGACATTTCCACCATGCTTGCAATCATCAGGCAAACGTATCCGCAAGCGAAGGTCTTCCTGATGGCGGAAAGCATGGGAACCGCTTTCGCGATAGATTTCGCGAAAGAAAATATCGCAGATCTTTCCGGCATGATTTTGGTGTCTCCTGTTGTCGCAGTTTCGAGCGGGCAATGGCGGCAGTGGGGAACTTTTCGTTATCTTCCCGATCTCCTTTTCCGGCCGAATAAACCGGTGATCAGTTTGTCGGGCCGGGGTAGGTCGCCCAGCACGCAAAGCGCTCAACCGGCTGCGCCCAATTCAGATGATCCGCTCACGTACCACAAGGTAAGCGTTAATTATGTCCTTGAAGTTCGCCGGGCCGAGCTCCACTGGGAAGATGCAGCTCCGCTGATTCATATCCCGACTTTGATCCTGGAGGGTCAACTCGATCCTGTGGTGAAGCCGGGAAGCATAAACCACCTGTTCGACCTCCTCGGCACGAAAGACAAGGATCTTAAGACCTATCCGAATGCGCAACATTCCCTGCTCCGCAAGCCGCCAACTCCGGACATCTTGAACAGCGTCAGCGATTGGATTGTCGGCCACTAAAAACCGCGGTCATGATGGCATCTCTGCTCCCCGCGTTGTTTTCTGCGTTCCATTTCTAGTTCTCATCAGCTCTCGCCGGTGCTGCCGCATGATTCTTTGGCCTGCGCGGCGAAGATTGGGTCGTATGCCCGTTTCGGACGCCGATTGAACGAGCGTACTAGACCTGCCGTTTGCAGGGAGCGGAACCTTGTAGGACTTTTTGCCTCGGAGAATGTGTCTCTTAGGCTATAGAGCAAAAGCAGTTGCGGCCGCTAGGATGTCCTCATGTTGCGCATGATTTCATGCGCGGCGTACTGAGGAGCGTGTGATGTTTTTTGTCCTGTCGATGCTACTGCTGCATCCCGCGATTGTTCCGGCTGCGGCCCTTCCGCCTTTGCCAATTCATTCCGGATATTTTTCGTTCGCGATTTTGACGCCAGCGCCTGAGAATTCGCCCGTTAGCACGGGCGACGGCACCAAAGGCAGCATACAGGCTGATGCAACCAAGTCAGTCGCCGCGAGCGAACCCGCGACGGCGGATGATTCCGATCCTGCTGCGCTTTCAATCCCCGTGAGCGGCGAAGGTAGCGGCGCTCCGGTAATACTTGCTCCTAATCCTCACAAAACCACGGAGTTAGCCGGCCGCGGAATGCCGCCGAAGATGTGGTTTGTGCTCGGCGCGGTGGAACATGGCGCCGCAACATTTGATGCATGGTCCACGCGGCGGAATATCTCAGACGGCACAGCGTACGAAACGAATCCTCTATTGAAGCCCTTCGCCAACTCGGGCGCGCTTTACGCCGCCATACAGGTTGCGCCGGTAATGTTTGACCTGCTCAGCAAGCAAATGCTGCGCAACTCGCATCCGTGGGTGCGCCGCATGTGGTGGGTACCGCAGACGGGCAGCACGGTGGCATCAGTTTTCTCCGGCGCGCACAACATGTCCATTCACTAACACAAATTTCTCAGAGCAGATGAAGCGGCGCGGCCCGGGCCTCTTGTCAGGGCCGCGCTTGCTTTTTGCGGCAAGCGTAGGCTAGTGTGCGACCGAAGAGGGATTCTTATCGTCACGCCATCCGACAGTTCGCCAACTGCTGCGCCTATATCCGGCGCGCCCGCTTCCGGCGGTAATGTGTCCTCGAGAATCGTTTCGCTGGATGTATTTCGTGGAATGACGATCGCGGGGATGATTCTGGTGAACGACCCCGGCACCTGGAGCGCCGTTTATTGGCCGCTCGACCACGCCGAATGGAATGGGTGGACTCCTACCGATTTGATCTTCCCGTTTTTTCTTTTCATCGTGGGCGTTTCAATGACGTTGTCATTCGCGGCGCGGTTGCGCCGTGGGGGCACGCGAGGAGGATTGGCGCGGCACGTCGTGGTGCGCAGTCTCGCGATTTTTGCTGTTGGACTTTTTCTGAATGTGTTTCCGCATTTCCATTTTTCGACGATGCGGTATCCGGGCGTGTTGCAGCGCATCGCCGTGTGTTATTTGATTGCGGGGTTGTTTGTACTGGTGACGGCGCGCCGCGCGGATGCTGGAGGGTTTGAGGTAAACATCGCGGCCGTTGCATTCGCGCTTGTGACGCTGCTGGCGGGTTATTGGGCGCTGATGCGGTTTGTGCCGGTGCCGGGCTACGGCGCGGGCCATCTGGATATGGAAAGTAATCTTGCCGCGTGGATTGACCGGCGTCTAATCTCAGGGCACATGTGGAACGAGTTGAATCAAGTGCGGGACCCGGAAGGGTTTTTGAGCACGCTGCCTGCTATCGGCACGGCGCTTTGGGGCGTGCTCGTGGGCGAATGGATTCGCAGTGGCCGTCCGCGAAAGCGCATGTTGACTGGGTTGTTGGTAACCGGAGCGGTGGCGATGGTGATTGGCCGTTTGCTGCATCCGTTTTTTCCCATCAACAAGAATTTGTGGACGAGCACATTCGTGATTTTCACCGCCGGGTTTGCGATGGTCATGCTGGCGCTGTGTTATTGGGTGGTGGATGTAAAAGGCTGGAAGCGCTGGGCGAAGCCTTTTATCGTATTTGGAACGAACGCGATCACGGCGTACGCGGTCGCCGATTTGCTAGCCATCGGAAGTTTGGATATTCATATACGTGTGAGCGGCAGACGAACGAGCTTGCACGGCTATATTTATTCGCACTTTTTTGCGACGCTGGCTCCGCCTAAGAATGCTTCGGTGCTTTTTGCCGTGTTCTTCGTGGTGGTCAGCTTTCTGCCGATTTTGCTTCTTTACCGCCGGCGCATATTCATCAAGCTTTAGGCGGTCCTCAGGATAAGCGGCGCGCTGAAAAGAAATCGCCGATTTATTTCCAGAACATTGTTGACACGCATACATTTGTGCGCGGATAGTGATTACGGAATTGCGATCAATATGGGAAAACATTCAAGCGGCTGTACGCGCCGTTCGCTGCTGAAAACGCTGGGTATCAGCGCAGGCGCTCTGGCTTTCGGCGGTTTTTTCGAGCGCGACACTCTTGCGCAGCAGTCTCCCCCGAAACGCCTTCCCGCTTTTACGGGGCCCGGCGCGAACCCCTACTGGAATTCGGTCGGTGAGCTCGCGACTTATCCGCAAAAAGCGCCGCTCGTGCTTCTGAGCGACCGGCCGGTGCAGCTCGAAACTCCGCGGCCCTACTTTCTGAATGCTATTACGCCGAATGACGCGTTCTTCGTGCGCTGGCATCTGGAAGGCATACCAAACGAGGTTGATCTTTCCACATGGCGGCTGCGCGTGGAAGGCAACGTGAACAAAATCCTCGAACTGTCGTTCGCCGATCTGGTCAACAAGTTCAAGCCCGTTGCCTACGCGGCGGTCAATCAATGCTCGGGAAACAGCCGCACGCGTTTCCAGCCGCGCGTTCCCGGCGGCCAGTGGGGAAATGGCGCGATGGGTTGCGCGCGCTGGACTGGCGCGCACTTCCGGGAAATTCTGGACATGGCCGGAGTGAAAAGCGGCTCGGTGCAGGTGCAGATGGAAGGATTGGAACGCGGCAAAGGTCCTGAAGGCATGCCTTCCTTTGAATTCAAGAAGTCGCTCGACCTCGATAATCCGATTCTCGACGAATGCATCGTCGCCTACGCGATGAACGGCGAACCGCTGCCAATGCTGAACGGATTCCCGGTGCGGTTGATTGTTCCCGGGTATTTCGCGACGTATTGGGTAAAATGTTTGAGTTGGGTCCGCTTGCTCGATAAGCCTGACGAAAACTTCTGGATGAATCCGGGATATCGAATTCCGGACACGCCGCGCGGCAATACCACCCCCGAAGATGTGAAGGCCGGCAAGGTGAAAATGATTCCAATCAATCGCATGCCGGTGCGGTCTTTCATCGTCACGCCCGATGGCGCAACGAAAATTCCAGCCGGGTTGCCGGTTACGGTTCGCGGAACTTCATTCAGCGGCTACGGGCGAATTGTGAAAGTGGAATTTTCCGATGCCGCGCGCGGCGGCTGGCGCGAAGCCAAACTCGGCGAGGACCTCGGCCCCTGGGCCTTTCGCACGTGGGAAATTCCGTGGACCCCACAAAGGCCCGGCAAGTATCAGCTTGCCGTGCGCGCAACGGATGAGAAGGGGAACATCCAACCGGACGAGGGCGTGTGGAATGCGGGTGGCTACTTGTGGAACAAGATTGAACGCGAGGAAATCATTGTTGGAGCTGCGGCATGAACGGAACAGCGAGAAATTGGCCGATGATTCTCGCGCTGCTGACGGGAATTTGCGTCCTCGCCGTCAGCGCAATTTACGCCGATCTGGAAATGGGTTACTACTCCGCCGGAAATCTGGGCAGTATCACGCAATCCGCACCGCCGAATCTGGAACCGAATGGCGCTTATATCGTTGCGGCATATCCGCGTTACAGGTTGGATTTGGCTCCGGGCGGAGGAGAGCAGGACACCGCCTCTTACTGCAACACGTGCCACTCGCCGGACTACATCACCATGCAACCGCCGCTTCCGGCAGCCACATGGGAAGCTGAGGTGAACAAAATGGGGAAGACTTACGGCGCGCAGTTTCCAACGGACGTTCAAGCCCGAATCATTAAGTACCTTCAAGCGCATTACACGCCCGAGACGCGCAAGCGCAGTAGCGCGCCGGCTGCGCAGAACAGTCGCTGAATCGCCGGCCACAACAAGTGTTCATCGAACTGTAACAATGATGCGGGCAAAATGAGTGCAGCAGACTTGACCATGCGAGCGGCGTGCAAGTACCCTCCTTTTGCCGGAGCAGCTTCGAGGGGTGGAGCGGCCGGTCCATGGCATCGTCCAAACAAATACTATGACGCGAATACTAATCATCGAAGATGACAAGGATATTGTGGAACTGGTGCGCTACAACCTGGCGCATGAAGGTTTTCAGGTGGCGTCGATGGCGGATGGCGCTTCGGGACTAGCCCAAGTGAAGAAGTCCGCGCCGGACGTGCTGCTGCTGGATTTGATGCTGCCGAAACTTTCGGGGCTGGAAATCTGCAAGGAAATCCGGCGGGACGTTTCATTGAACCGGCTGCCGATTCTGATGCTGACAGCGCGCGGAGAAGAGGCCGATCGGGTTGTCGGGCTGGAGATGGGCGCGGACGATTATGTGACGAAACCTTTCAGCCCGCGCGAATTGGTGGCTCGCGTAAAAGCATTGTTGAGGCGAGTTACACCCCCCGGCGAAGTGGAGCGCACGGTGGAAGCGGGAACGCTGGCCATTGATCCTTCGTCATATCGCGTGACGCGCGCCGGCAAGGCCGTGACGCTGAGCACGCTCGAATTCCGCCTGCTGCATTATTTGGCTTCGCGGCCGAACAAAGTTTTCACGCGGGATCACCTGCTGGACGCGGTGTGGGGTGCGGACAGGTTCGTGACTCCGCGCAGCGTGGACGTCTATATCCGGCGGTTGCGCGAAAAAGTAGAGGCCGATCCGGAACGCCCAATCCATTTGAAAACCGTCCGGGGCGCCGGCTATCTTTTTGAGTTGGAAGCAGAAGTTTCCCGGGCAGGCCGCGCGAATCGTGCGAGCTAATATTATCTGGCAGTGGTTGCTGGCTGTCATCGGCCTCGTGCTAGCCGCGTGTTTGGCGATTGAACTTGCGGTGGATCAGGCGGCGCGGCGCGAGTTTGTCTGGCTGGCGGGAATAACCTTGATGTTGTTCCTTTCGGCCATTGTTGGTTTGTTTTTTTCCCAGTCGTTGGGCCGCCGGATTCGGCGGCTGGAGAAATTTTCACGGCGCGTTGCCGCCGGCGATTTCCGTTCGCTCCCGCCCGAAACCTATAACGACGATCTGGCCGCGCTGGCCCGCGCGATGAATGAGACGGCTACACGGCTGGCGCAGACGATCCGCTCCCTGACCGAGGAGCACAGCCGCACAGCGGCGATTCTGGAAAGCATGGCGGAGGGAGTAGCGGTTGTGGGTGTGGACGAGCGCGTAGTTTTCTCGAATGCGGCGTTCGCGCAGATTATCGGCTGGGGAACGAATCCTTTAGCAAATGGCGGCGCAACGCAGGGCGAGGCCTCATCCGCACAGGCACCGGGACAGGGCCGGATGCTGGTGGAGCTGGTGCGGCAGAGTGAGCTGCTCGGACTGGTGAAGAGGGCTCTTGCCGAGCGCCAGCGGGTGGAAAGCGAAGTGACCGTCGGAACGCTGCGGCCGCGCACGTTCGCTGTTACCGCGGCGCCAGTGCGAGGGGGCGAGGCCTCCGGAGAACCTATCGGCGCGGTGCTGGTGCTGCATGACATCAGCGAGCTGCGGCGGCTCGAGCGTGTGCGGCAGGATTTTGTCGCGAACGTATCGCACGAATTTAAGACGCCGCTCACGGCGATTCGCGGGTTTGCGGAGACTCTGCTTGCCGGGGCGCTTGACGACGCGGAGAACCGCAAACGGTTTGTCGAAATTATCCAGGAACATGCGGAGAGGCTGACACGGCTTACCGATGATCTGCTGAGGCTGTCAAAGATCGAAGCGGGGCAAATGGAACTGCAACTCCATTCGCTGAACGCGGCCGATTTGGTCGCGTTGTGCGTGGAAACTGCGCGCTTCAGCTCGCAAAGAAAGCAGCTCACGATTGAGGTGAATTGCCCGCCCGCCTTGCCCGCCGTTCGCGGCGATGCTGGGAGGCTGCGAGACGCGCTACAAAATCTGCTGGATAACGCCGTGCAGTACACACCGCCGGGGGGGCACATTCTTGTGAGCGCGGCGGTCAGCGACGGTGAAATGATTTTCAGCGTCGCGGATGATGGCATAGGCATTCCACAGGCCGAGCAGGAACGCATCTTCGAGCGGTTTTATCGCGTGGACGAGGGGCGCTCGCGCGAGGTTGGCGGCACGGGATTGGGACTTTCCATTGCGCGGCATATCGTGGAGGCGCATGGCGGCCGGATTTGGGTGGAAAGCACACTGGGAGAAGGCTCGCGGTTTCATTTTTCGGCGCCGGTCGCACAGTAGCCAAATATCCCGCAGCATTAAGACCAAAAGAAGGCATCTCCCTCTTCAAGAATTCATATGGGCGTCACGCACGAGTAACCCGTGAGGCGCAAGCTGAACATGCCGGGGTGTAGGTCCGGCGGGAGGATTTATGGCGAGTCCAGCGATGGGGCCGGTGCTAATCTACCAGGAAGCGCTGGTGAACTATTTGATTTCGATGGCGCGTACGGTGGAGGGCAGCATTAACAAGGCGCTGCACGCGCTGGTGGAAATTTACGATCCTGCTTCGAGCCAGCTCGCGAGCGAGATTTTCATGCTCGAACCGCGCGTGAATGAAATGGAAATGTTAATGGACGAGCACGCGGTAAGGGTGCTGCGCTCCGGGCGCCTTCCGGATGAAGAGATCCGGCTGACGGTAGCCACCCTGAAGATTACGAACGACCTGGAGCGCATGGGCGACTTGGCGGTGAATATCGCCGAGCGAGTGATTTCGTTGCAACAAATGGAGATTATCGCTACGCCGGAGGATTTGCCGCCGATGGTGGCGGCCGTGCGCGCGATGGTGTCCAAGAGTTTTGGAGCGCTGATCTTCCGGAACGTGGTGCTGGCGGGCGAGGTGCTGGAATCCGACGACATCGTGGACCGCTATCGAGATCAGATTTTCGAGCGGCTGTTGGCCAACATGCTGGAAGGACCCTTGCATGTAGCGACCGGCCTGCAATTCGTGCTGGCGACACGGTATCTGGAGCGCATCGCCGACCACGCCACGAACATCGCGGAAGATACGATTTTCTGGCTGCGCGGGTTGGATGTGCGGCACGGGCGAGCGCTGGCGATGGCGCAGGAATCGAAGAAGGCTCTTACGCAGAATTCATAATCGGTTGATAGGGTGTTGAAGTTCAACGAGTATCGTGAGGACGTTGAGAAGCGATTTTTCTTGGCTTCTCCGCCTGAGGACTTCCAAAGCTTCAGGTCGCTTCCTGCCGCAAGGCCGGCGTTCCCCTGGCGCCGGCCTTCTTTTTGTCCGCTGGGATCCAAACTTCTTTTACTGTTGTTGGCATCCTTAAATTTCTGAAACCAACAAACTTAGCTGAGCCCCGAGGCTCCCGCATCTGGGCTCGGCAGAGCCTTGGTGGCGTTGCGTTGCAATGGCAAGAAAGATCCCAAGAGTGAGGAAATCAACAAAAGCATTTACGATGTAAGAGGTCACATTTCAGATTATACGGGTAAGAAATAAACCGGGCGGAAATTCAATTCGCGACCGCGAACCGAATCCCCGCCCGGGTCTGACAACGACTAGACGGTAGTATGTCGTCTCCGGTGACTAAGGGAGAACGTACCGCAAGTCGAGGTACACCATGAACAAATGGGCGTCCGGCGGCGTTGATGTGGTCGCCAGGAACCAGGGCGCACGCGTAAGGTACGAGCCCTGAGTGATGAGCTGGAGTTTGCCGAAATTAGGATTCTGCCAGAAGGTTTGCGTCCAGCCGACCGTGTATTCCTGGATGGCGCGATTGTTGGTGTTTGCTGATCCCGAGAAGCCGTACCCGAGATTAGGCAATCCGCCTACCGGATTAAGGATGACGTCCCGGCCGTAATAAGCAGCGCCATAATAGACATCAAAGAGCGAAGACTTTGTAGCTTGATACTCAAAGCCGCCGATGCCCGAAGCGGAATGCACGGGAGAGGGCACGAACGGTGCCGTTGTTGAGGCTTGTTTTATAGCAAGGTCCGGACCCATGCCGAAGATGTAACGGCCGCCGCCATCGCTATAGAAACTGTTGGCGATAAGACGGAAGTTCTTGAAGAGCTCGAGGTTGGCATTGACGGAAACGCCGCCGCCTGTGGCCGTCCGCGTCGCACTCGTTGTCGTAGTGATCGAGGCAGGCGTAAATAGTTTGAATTCGGTAAAGAGACCCGCCGCCTCAACGTGAAAGAGTTTGTCTCCCACGTGCGAGTCATTGGCGACCTTGAGAATGATGTCCGGGACGTAGTTGGGAGTGGGCGGAGTCGAGAGTGTGCCTCCGCTGGTCTCGTCAACCGTTCCAGTGAACGGAGAAAAGGCGGCTGGAGCAACCACGGCAGTGCCGACCAATTGATCTGGATTCTCGATCGAAACGCCGAAAGTCCAGTCATCATTCGGGTGATACATGACCCGGAACTGAGGCTGGCGCGCCCAGACAAGACCCGCTTGGTAATTCGTGTCCATGTCCTGAGAATAGAAGATGTCATTGGGGAAGACGCCGATCCCCTTGCGGTTCGGAGTCAGCATGCTCCAATCTTGTCCCCCAAGGAATTCCCACGGGCCACGGCGGTAATCGGCAAAATAGAGGCGCATGCGGAGAGAATCGGAGTTGCTGGTAACGTTCGCATTTGCGGCGATCGCACCGAGAAAGTCAGCCTCGACGTAGCCAGCGATCTTCGCCTCACCCACCGGAGCGTCCACGCGAAGCGCGATACGCGAGTTCTGTACGCTGAAACGGAGCTCACTCAGGCCGGCCGTCGGGTTGGTGCCACCGTTATTGATGTACGGAATCGTGTTGAAGGTGGTGCCGATGCCGTTACCGGTGCCAGTGGAGCGGAAGACGGAAGTGAAGTCCATGAACCCGCCTGGAGTGAATTGGGCATCGCCAATCTTAAAAGAAAGCGGCGAGTGCTCGGTCGCGTTCATTTGCTGCGGCGACCCGGGAACAGGTCCCGCTGGTACCGCTGCGGCGGCAGGATTGGCCAGAGGTGCTGTAGCCGCGTTCGATGCGGTCGCAACAGGCGCCAAACCAGCGGGCGTGATGCTGAGGGTGTTCGCGGCCGGCGTTGTGGCGGGAGTGCTCGACGGCGCAGTTGAATTTGAGGCTGCGGAGGCATCGTGAGAAAGGCCCGCCTTCATTGCCGCAAGTTCCTGGCGCTGTTCTTCCAGTTGATCGGCCTGCTCCTTCAGCATTGCGCGCAACTGATCAATCTCCGCCGCGAGTTCCGCACTGCTGTGAGGCGTGGCGTCAGTCTTGGATGTCTTATCGGTGGTCTTGTCCGTCTTTGAAGTGTCGCTCGGCGCTGTTTTTGTTGCGCCGTCCGTCGTCTTGTCGTCCCCTGAGCCATTGGCTGCCATCGCGGCGGGTGAAGCCGCAAGACCGATGGCCAGAATCCACGCTGCTAACTTTCGCATTCATTCCTCCTTGGAATTAGAACTTCGCTGCCAAGCTGCGGACTGAAGCGCGCGCCCCAAACGCGCACTCTAGCTTCGTGCGATACAAAATCGGTGAAGAGGGAGGTTATGTGGCTGGCGTCAATCTTATGTGAGAGCTTTGTGAATGTTTCATTACAAGTCGTCCACAGGGAAATCCACAGGGGCAAAGCGGACGGGGCGGGATATTAGCGGAGACAGAGTGCGGCTGGATTAGGAGGTTGAGCTCAGCCATCTTAATAGGAAGGCTATAGTTAGCAGAGATTTGCCGGAATCGCGCTAGCGCACAACACCTTCCTGATAGGCCAGCTCGCTTAGTCGAGTCGCATAGTCGTATTTTGCGCTGGCCTGTGCAATACCAGCCTGCGCCTGGTTGAGCTGAGCTTGGCTAAGCTCGACGATTGAGCCCAGGCCGAGATCGTAGCGGGCCTGGGCAAGGTCCAGAGCCTTATTAGCTTCGGCAAAGAGTTGCGCGGTGAGCGGAATATTCTGCGAGGCGGTGCTTGCGGAAAGCCATGCAAGCTGGACGTCGCGCGCGACTTGTGTTTGTTCGTCATTTAGCACAGCAGCAGCTTCCCGGGCGCGGTCTTCGGCTTCGGCATGGCGCGCGCTGAAAAGTTTCCCGTTGAAGATGGGAACATTGACGTTGAATCCGGCGGCGGCATAATTCTCCGGAATCTCAGGTTGGCGGAAGGGAACCTCGCCCGCGGCGCCCATCAGCGAAATTGTAGGAAGCACGAGATCGCGCTCCGCGGTAGCGAAGCGCTGCGCGGATTCCACTTGCAATTTCTGAGAGACAAGCTCGGGGCGATCGCGCTCCGCTTCGGTCATGGCGTCTTGCAATGCAGGCAATACTGGTGATGATTCCGCGGGTTCCGCGAGATCGAATTGCTGCGGACCACTGTAGCCGAGAGCTTGAGCCAACAGGGCAACGGAAGCCCGGACGTCATTCTGGGCTTGCACAAGCTGCAGACGGGCCTCCGCGAGGTTGACGTTGGCGAAGCTGACATCGAGGCCGGACTTCAACTTATTTTGCGCGAGTGTTGTGATTTGCTCGGAGACGGTCTCGCGTTGCTTCACGGTTTGTTGCGCGACGCGGAGAATCGCTTGCGCGCGCAAGGCGCCGTAGAAGGCCCGGTCCACAGCGAGAAGAACATCGGCGCGGGAAAGATTCACTTCCGCTTGCGCGGCCTGCGCTTGCAGGCTTGAACTGGCGACAAGATTGTGCGTGCGGCCGAAATCGGTGACGAGCTGGCCAACGCTGACGCCGGCGGCGAGGCGATTGTAGATGAGGGAGTTGCTCAATGCTCCCGCGGCGATGCGGCTGCCGGAATCAGCTTCGACGCCGGTGAGGCTTCCATAGAGATTCGGATAATAAGCGGATTTGGCTTCAACGGTCATTTCGTTTGCAGCAGCCGCGGCGGATTGAGCGGCGCGAATTTGTGGATGATTCTGGAGCGCGATGCGGCGCGCGTCGTCTATCGTCAAGTGCGCCGGCGGCGCGGGCATCTGTGCGGAAAACGGCGCCTGAGCGCAAGCAAAATTGCCCGCCACTGCGATGAACGTTAGGAGCAAGCCAATTCGTATTTGATAGCGCATGTTCATGCCTCCAGGGCTTCCTGCGAACCTGGGATTTCTTCCTGCGGTTGTTTCCGTCCGTAAAGTATTACGTACGCAGCGGGAACGACAAAAATTGTGAGCACGATGCTCGTGAGCAAACCGCCAATGATTACGCGAGCCAGCGGCGCGTAAGCTTCGCTGCCCGTTTCAAGTTTGAAGGCCATGGGCAGAAGGCCCACAACGGTGGCGAGCGAAGTCATCAGGATCGGCCGCAGGCGGATACGGCATGCATCGGCCACGGCCTCGATGACGGTGTGCCCTTCCCCTCGCAAAACGTTTGAGAAATCCACGATTAAGATACTGTTGGAAACCACCATTCCCTGCAGCATCATGATTCCCATCATGGACTGAATGTTTAGAGTTGTGCCCGTGAGAGCCAAAGTGAGAATGACGCCGACGAGGCCCGTCGGAACCGCGAGGATGATGAGAAAAGGGTCAACGAATGATGCGAACTGAGCGACCATAATCAGGTAAATAAGCAAGATGGCCAAAATAAGTCCGTAACCCATTAACTTGAACGAAGTCCGCATGGTGACGACTAATCCGCGGATATCCACGCGAGTGTCGTGGGGAATTTGTGTTGCCGCGACGATTTTGGAGATCGCTTTGTCTGGTCCTCCAATGTCCTCGCCGGAAGGGGCGACGTAAACGTCAATAGTTCTTTGCAACGCATAGTGGTCCACCTCGGTCGGGGTAAGAATCGGAGTAACATCCGCGACCTGGCTCAAATATGTCGGCATCTTCAAATTGGGAGCGCGCAGGGGCATGGCTTTCAGGTCTTCGATGGATTTCACCTGGTTTTCCGGATATTGGACGCTCACGAAATAATTGTTTCCGGTCTTGGGATCAACCCAATAGCTTGGAGCAATCATTACATCCGAAGTGAGCGCGGTGATGACGTTGTCAATAACTTCTTTCGGCGTCAGGCCAAGCTCGCTGGCGCGTTCGCGGTTCACGTTTATTTCCAGTGAGGGGTAGTTCAAGTCTTGCGGCGTGTAAACGTCCGAGACTCCAGGAAGGGCCTTGAACTGGCGGGCGAGGTTTTGTGCAATCAGATCATCTTCGTGCAGATCCATTCCACTCACCTGAACGTCAATCGGGGCGGGCATGCCCTGATTCAGAACAGCGTCAACCAATCCGCCGGAGTGAAAATAAGTGCGCAATTCTGGAAGTTGGTTCGCAATTTTGTCGCGAACCTCACGCATGTACGTAAAGCTGCTTTCCTTGTGATCTTCCGTCAGGCCCGCCTGGACGACCGCGGTGTTCATACTGGAATTTGGTGAAAACAAAGATGACAAATCGGCTTGCAGGCCGATGTTGGAAACGATTGTGTTGAGTTCCTTCGGCGGGACAACCTGGCGGATGATGTCTTCCACTTTTGCGACGTATCCTTCGGTAAGTTCGATCCGAGTCCCCGTCGGAGCCTTTACGTTGATCACGAATTGGCCGGCATCCGTTCGAGGGAAAAAGGAAACACCGATGAACGGAATCAGCAGGAAACAGAGCAGAAACAGGACGGCGAATCCAATAACGGTTTCGCGCGGATATTGCAGCGCCTTGCGGACCCATCGCTCGTACCCGTCCAACATGCGCTCGAATCTTGCATTAAACCCGGCTTGGAACCTCGCTCCCCAGGACTTCTTGTGGACTTCCGAACCCTCGCCGCGTTCACGAATGGGCTTGAGGACATGAGCGCAGTAAAGCGGCACGACGGTTACGGCCGAAAAGTAAGAGGCAAATAACGCCAGCACGACACCGAGAGCCAGCGCCGAGAATAGGTATTTGCTAACTCCGAACAGGAACGTCACTGGGAAAAACACAACTACGGCGACCAGCATGATTGCCAGGACAGCGAGGGCCACCTCGTTCGCGCCATTCTTTGCGGCGACGGCAGGTTCTTCTCCTAACTCAATGTGTCTGTAAATGTTTTCGAGAACAACAATCGAGTCGTCAATCAACCGCGAAAAGGCAATCGCCAGACCGCTGAGGACCATGCTGTTAATCGTCATGTTGACCCCGTGCAAAATGATGAAGGCGACCAACACCGATATCGGTATGGATAGGAAAATGGCGGCTGTCGCCCGCATGCTGCCGAGGAAAATCAGAATCATAACCATCGTTAGAAAGAGTCCGATTAGCCCTTCCTTAACGACGCTGAGAATGGCCGCCTTCACGAATATAGACTGGTCGAAAACGACGTGAGTCTTGAGTTCCGGTGGAATATCGCGGAGAGTTTGAATCGCTTTCTTGATCCCGTCGACCACCTGGATCGTATTCGTATCCCCGCCCTGCTTCAGGACCGGCGTATACACGGACCTCTGCCCATTCACTCGAACGATGTTGTATTGCAGGGCGGCGGCATCTATCCCCTTGCCGACGTCAGAAATGAAAACCGTTTTCTCCCCTTCCGTCTTCAGAGGAATGTCGTTGAGCGCCTTCGCGTTGGGAACCTGAGCGTTCGTGTAGATGTTGTAATCGAGCGGCCCGATGCGCACGTCTCCAGCAGGCAGAATAAGATTGGAGGCGTTAGCGGCTCGCACCACGTCCATCGGACTTAACTCATGTGCCTGCAACTTGAGGGGGTCCACGTAAATCATGAGCTGGCGGTATTTGCCCCCGTAAGGCTGAGGAACTGTGGCGCCGGGAACGCCGGCAATCTGATTGCGGATCTGAAATTGCGTGTAATCGTGAAGTTGCGTTTCGTTCAGCCCCTTGCCTTCCACAGTCACCAGGCAAACCGGCAAACTGGAAGCATCCACTTTCATAACCACCGGCGGCAGTGTGCCCTCCGGCAATCGCCTCAGGTCCGCCATCGCCAAATTGGCAATTTGAGTGACGTCGGCGTTCGCATCCGTGCCCGGCTGGAAGAAAATTTTGATGAGGCTGACGCCGGCCAGCGAGCGCGATTCCTGATGTTCAACTCCGCTTCCGAAAGTGAAAAAGCGCTCAAAGGTGTCCGTGATGTCGGCTTCGATTTGCTCCGGCGGCATGCCATTATAGAAAGTGGCGACCAGCACGACCGGAATATTGATCGGCGGAAACATGTCCACTGGCATTTGCGCAATGCTGATGATGCCGATAGCCAAAACCATGAGGCATAGAACAATAATGAAATATGGGTGCCGTAAAGAAAATATAGGCATGGCGGTTCTAATCCTTCCCCGTGGATTCAACTAGCCTTGGCGATACAAGCTCTCCAGGTTGGTACTGTCCCTGCTCGCCGAAAACGACCCTCTCGTTTTCCTGGACACCGGAGACGATTTCCACTTCCGTTGAAGATTGAAGCCCTAGTGTGACTGTTCGTTGCTCGATACGGTTGCCGCTGTTCACTACCAGCACAGTCCCGTGGCCTTCGCTCGCCGATAGAACTGCCTGGATGGGAAGGGTAAGGACTTGCTTTGCCGTGTGCAGAGGAATAACCACCGAGGCGTATATTCCCGGAACCAATTCGTACTTGGGGTTTGGGACTTGAATTTCGGTGTGGAGCGTTCGTGTCTGGGTATCAATTTGATCGGAGAATAGCTTGATCGTTCCAGAGAAAGTTTTATTGGGGTCCGACAAGTGGACCGCGACAGTTTCACCGACGTGAACATCCGGGACAGCCCTCTCCGGCAGCGGAATCACCAGGCGCAAAAGATTGTTTTGAGATAAGCGGCAAAGCGCAAGGGTGTTGGTGGAAGAAGAAGTTCCTGCCGGAAGGAGCGCGCCCGTATATGCGTACATGTCCGTCACGACGCCATCAAACGGCGCGGTGATGCGCGCATAGGCAAACATTGCCTTGTCCCTGTCGAGCGCCGCTTGGGACGCTAGGACCCCTTGTTCCGCCGCCGCAACAGCATCTTTGGAGGCAGAAACGCCGGCGCTGGCCTCCAAATCCTTCCCTTGCGCGACATCAATGTCCTGCTGAGCGATCAGGTCGGGGCGCGTTTTCTGAACATCGGCGTACCGCGTATACGTGATGTGCGCAACGTCGTAGACGGATTGGGAGCGTTTGAGTTCCTCACGAGCGCCTTCCAGTCCTTGCTGGCTGCGCCGGACGGCTGCTTCGTCTTGTTGAAGCTGTTCTTGAAGTTCGGGAATTTCGAGTACAGCCATGAGCTGGCCCTGTTTCACGTGCGTGCCCCAATCCACGTAGAGCTTCTGGACGTAACCCGAAACTTTGGCGTAAACTTGGATTTCCTGAAAAGGCTGGAACTCCGAGGCGATTTCCAGATTGCTCGCCAGATCGCGCCGCGTGACTTTGACAACCGCCGCTAAGGGGGCGTTCGCCGGGTTGTCGGGGTTTATGCGCGGCGGATTTCCGCAGCCGGCCCCCAGCCCGGCAGTGATAAGGAGGGTCAAGAGAATGTGTTGTTCTGTTCGCCTCATTTTTTCACCTGAAAAAGAGCTGGCGTTCATTCCATTTCCCTCAAATTCTTTACGTTCTTGAAAGCCTCGCGAAGCTTCTCGATTGTGAATTTCTCAGAACGGCAAAGTGCAATCAATCGCTGCTCCTCGCTGGCCATTTTACGAGCTACACCTGGAATTCTTCCGGCGATCTCGATCGGGATTGTCTGTACTCCGTGGAGATCTCCATGAACTAGGTCGCCGGGCTCGACCTTCAGCCCTCCCACTATCACAGGGCCTCCGAAATCGTAAATGTGGGCGAAGGCGTGAGAGACGGAAACATTCCGCGCAAACATTTGAAATCCCGTGGCGTGTACCGCTCCCAAATCTCGGACAGCGCCGTTCGTCACCACGCCGATGCATCCCAGCGCGAGAAGAATGTTGGTGTGAAGCTCGCCAATAAATGAACCCAGACCAGGGCGCTTGTCCGTATCTTCCACGACCACGATGCGAGGCGCCGGAATCGTCAAAATGTGATTCCACCAGTCCGTTCGGTCTTTGTAGTTGGAGCCTTCCATTGGCGGCTCGGAGGTGCGAACTCGGGCAGTAGCGGCGTAGCCGGCTATGGGTGGCAAATCGTCGAATACGCAGCGAACACTGGAATCCGAAAATCCCGTATTTCGCAAGCGGACGTTAAATGTCTCGATGGCATTGGCCACTGTGCACGCGTCCAGGCATGCCAGCGACCGGATCAATTCTGGAGTAAGTGGAGGTGTCATTCATGCGCTCCTTTAGGACTGGGTAAATCCCGAGAATTCCCGGTAATCCCTAAATAGATAGATTCAAAGGACAGGTATGACGGCTCAATTTAGGCAAGCCGCATGTAAGGGCCTTTACTTCTTAACACGAAAGAGAAAATGACTATAGGAATACAGGTGGTGAGCGAAGCAGGCGGGAAGTGAGCGTCTGCGCGGGTTTCTGTGCGGGAAATTCCGGAAGGCGCAAGGTGCGCGCAGTCTGGCGTTGCTGCAACTGGAAAATCCCGGGAAGAACTGCGAAGGCCGCCTGGCTATCGGAAGCGTGATGAGCCACATTGGCGATCTTGACTGATGTTGAGAAATGCCGGACTTGGGGGGATGTTACGGTGTAACAAGATGCCTTGACATAGACGGCCTGGCCGAATACGCAGAGAGCAAGCAGGGTGACTGCGAGGAGGCGCGCTGCTCTGCTCATTGTGGTTGGCCAGTGTTTTGTGCGCAGGCGCATATTCTTAGAAGCTACGGGACATCCATCCCCCGGCTCACTAATTGGATAAATACCAGCAGGGCACAGATGCGGCAACTTCGATGATAACTTTGCCGGAAGGAGGAATCAAGACCGATTCGCAACGAAGGTAAGGTGCCCGTTAACCTGCGTCCGATCTCCGCGGCGACCCCTCTATCAACAGCGTATCTAACAGAAACCAAGCGCTTTATGGCATTCACTTCTATTTTTTGTAGTTGTAACAGAACTGTAACAGTTAGAGCAAAGAATGCCTTTGCGGAGGAGATCCCACTCACAATGAAAAAGACACTGCTTGTCGTGTCACTATGTTTGAGTCTCGCAGTCATTCTGGCTGCGCAGGGTACAATTCAGATCAATGCGGGCGGAGCGACCTTTCCGAACCCGATTTACTCGAAGTGGTTCAGCGAATATAACAAGCTGCATCCCAACATCCAGATCAATTACCAGTCGCAGGGATCGGGCTTCGGCATTAGCCAGCTCAGCGCGCACTCCATTGACTTCGGCGCTTCGGACATGCCCATGACCGACGAACAGTTACAGAAAGCGGGATTTAAGATCCTGCATTTCCCAACTGTACTTGGCGCGGTCGTGCCAACCTACAACATCTCAGGAGTGAGGGGTACGCTGAATTTCACGCAGAAGGCTCTGGCCGGAATTTTTCTGGGGACCATATCCAAATGGAACGACCCCGAAATCGCCAAGGCGAATCCAGGCACGAAGCTTCCCAATGCCGATATCGTGGTTGTCCATCGCTCGGATGGCAGTGGCACGAGCTTTATTTGGACGGACTTTCTTTCCAAGGTAAGCGCCGACTGGAAGGCCAAAGTGGGCAGCAACACTTCCGTGAACTGGCCGGTTGGTTTGGGCGGCAAGGGGAATGAAGGAGTGATGGGCCAGGTCAAGCAGATGCCCAATTCGATTGGCTACGTCGAGTTGATCTACGCTCTCGAGCAGAAAATCCCATATGGGGACGTCCAAAACGCCTCCGGGGCATTCGTCAAAGCGACGCTGGAGTCCGTATCCGAGGCGGCCGCGGGGGCGGCGAAGAATATGCCGACTGACTTCCGCGTTTCCATCACGGACGCGCCTGGCAAAGGCGCCTACCCCATATCCAGTTTCACGTGGATGCTTATTCCCGAGCAAATTCAAGACGCGGTGAAACGTGACGCCATTAAGGCTTTCCTCAAGTGGATGGTGACTGACGGCCAGGGATATTGCGAGGCGCTTTCCTATGCTAAGCTCCCCGCTTCGGTCGTCGCAAAAGAGTCGAAAGCCATCTCACTGATTCACTGAAATCGGTAGTTTTTGGCTCGGCCATACCCATGGGAACAATCTCAACAACGGTAGGACCCGCGGAACCTCTCTCCCGAGTGCGGGTCCTGCTGCGCCGGATGAAGGAAGGTGACGAGATCGCACATCTCGTCACCATGCTTTTCGCCGCCAGCATTCTGCTCGTCACGGTGATGTTGGTGTACCAATTGTGGGTTCACTCGGCGCCGTCACGAGCCGCATTTGGATGGAAATTTTTTATTACCTCGACGTGGGATCCGGTTTTCGGCAATTTCGGAGCGTGGCCGTTTATTTACGGCACGCTGGTCACCACCGCCGTTTCTCTGGTCATTGCGGTGCCCCTTGGTCTGGGCGCAGCCATATTTCTTTCCGAGCTGGCGCCGCCAAAACTTTCTTCCGGTTTATCCTTCGTAATCGATTTGCTTGCGGCGGTGCCCAGCGTGATTTACGGCATGCTGGCAATCTTCGCCCTGGTACCGATCATGAGTTCCACAATCGAGCCTTTCTTGAAGGAGACGCTCGGTTTTCTGCCGCTCTTCCAGGGCCCGGCTTATGGCGTTGGCTTCTTAACGGCCGGTCTGGTGCTGGCCATCATGATCGTGCCGTTTATTGTTTCCGTATCCCGGGAAGTGCTGTTGGCGGTGCCGCAGGACCAGCGTGAGGCCTCGTTGGGATTGGGCGCCACGCGGTGGGAAACCACGTCGAAGGTCGTTGTTGCATACGCCAGGACCGGCATCCTGGGCTCTGTCTTCCTTTCCATGGCGCGCGCCCTTGGCGAAACGATGGCGGTTACCATGGTCATCGGCAATACTCCCAAAGTCTCTGCATCGCTGTTTTCACCCGGATATTCCATTGCCGCCGTCATTGCCAATGAATTTACAGAGGCCACGGGCAAGCTCTACTTGAGCTCGCTGATTGAACTGGGCCTCGTGCTGTTCCTTTTGACGTTTGTCCTGAATGGTTTGGCGCGCGTCATGATTATTGCAACCGGACGCCGCGGCGCGGGAATGGGGCAGGCATGAGCGTGCGAATGGTTTTCCGCAAGCTGGTAAATGCCGTGATGCTGGGCATGACGGGTCTGTGCGCACTGATCACCGTTTCCGCGTTATTCGCAATTCTTGGATTCTTGGCATGGAATGGCGCCACCGCCCTTCACTGGAGCTTCTTCACAAACCTGCCCGCGCCGGTTGGCGAAACGGGCGGCGGTATTGCGAACTCCATCGTGGGCACCGCAAAAATGCTCCTGATCGCTTCATTCATTGGCATCCCAGTGGGATTGCTGGGAGCCGTTTACCTGGCGGAGTTTGCCGGGTCCACCTCGGCTTTCCTGGTTCGATACGCCACAGACATGCTGAATGGCGTGCCTTCCATCGTGATCGGAATTTTTGCCTATACCGTGATTGTGCTGCGAACGCACCATTTTTCAGCCTATGCGGGTGGGTTTGCGCTGGGCATCATGATGATTCCCATTATCTTGAGGAGTTGCGAGGAATTCCTGCGTTCAGTGCCGCGCTCCCTGCGCGAGGGCGCCCTGGCCGTCGGCGCAAGCAAGTGGAAGACGATATTAACTGTGGTGATCCCGGCGGCCGCCGGTGGCATTCTGACCGCGATTTTGTTATCTCTGGCGCGCGTTGCCGGTGAAACGGCTCCGCTTCTCTTCACCGCCTTCGGCAATCAATTCTGGCCGAAGGGATTCAACGAACCAACGTCGTCACTGGCCGTCACAATTTACAACTATGCCCTTTCCCCGTACGATGATTGGCACAAGCAGGCTTGGGCCGCCGGGCTGGTGCTACTCACGCTGGTGCTGGTTACGAATCTGTTTACTCGCCTGTTGCTGGTACGCCAGGCAGCACAGCGGAGATAAGGAGTAGAGGACATGTCCGCTGCGGCAAGACCTACTTTTATTAAGGAGACGCCGATGGCCGTCGTTCCGCCCGTTTCGACCGGAGCATCGAGGGAGAACGCCTCGGAGTTGGCCATGCGGATGACCGTCTCGAACCTGGATTTTTACTATGGAAAGACGCAGGCGCTGCGCAACGTCAACCTGCGGATCGCGACCAACCTTGTGACGGCGCTGATTGGGCCTTCGGGCTGCGGGAAATCCACTCTGCTGCGCACTCTGAATCGCATGCATGAAACGTTGAGCCAGACGCGGCTGACCGGCCAGATATTGCTGGACGGCGAGGACATTCTGAAGCAGGACGTTACGCGTTTGCGCCGGCGAGTGGGAATGGTATTCCAAAGGCCAAATCCCTTTCCAAAATCAATTTATGACAACGTGGCGTACGGATTGCGCATCAATGGACATAAGAGATCGTTGGATGACGCCGTGGAGCACAGTCTGAGGCGCGCCGCTCTTTGGGACGAAGTGAAGGACCGCCTGAACCGCTCGGCGTACGGGCTCTCCGGTGGACAGCAGCAGCGTATGTGTATCGCGCGGGCGCTGGCCGTGGACCCCGAAGTGCTCCTGCTTGATGAGCCTTGCTCGGCGCTTGATCCGGTGAGCACGGCGAAAATTGAAGAGCTGCTTATCCAGTTGAAAGAGAATTGCACGATCGTGATCGTAACGCACAACATGCAGCAGGCGGCACGCGTGAGCGATTTCACGGCGTTCATGCTTACGGGCGACCTGGTGGAATTCAGCCCCACGCCGCAACTGTTCACCACGCCTTCCGATCCACGCACGGAAGCCTACATCACGGGCCGGTTCGGATGATACCGGCGCGCGCGGCGAAACACTAACTGCCATTCGATGGTTCTTTTTATCCATCATTACTAGAAGTTCTGCGAAACTGGGAGAAACGGGATGGAGCGACATTTCGAGAAAGATCTGGACGAACTGAAGGAGCGCCTGCTGTGGATGGGCAGCCTCGCGGAGCGCGCCGTGCATCAGGCTATTCATTCGGTGCTGGATGGCGATGAAAAGCTCGCGAGCGCCGTCCTCGATGAGGAAGACGCGATCAATGATCTGCAAGTGGAAATTGACGACCGCGTAATGCATCTGTTGGCGCTTTTCCAATTGATGGCCGTCGACTTGCGGTTCGTGCTGGCCGTTTCGCGCATCAACAACGATCTGGAGCGCATCGGCGATCAGGCGGTGAACATCGCCCAGTCAGCGCAGCGCATTGTGCGCCATCCTCGCGTGAAGCCATACGTGGACCTGCCGCGCATGAGCGAACTCGCCGAGGAGATGGTCCGCGATTCATTGAATGCGATGGTCCGTAAAGATGTTGATCTCGCCAAAGACGTGCTCATACGCGACGATCAGGTGGATTCGCTGCGCGACCAGATTTTCCGCGAACTGCTTTCCTACATGATGGAAAATTCCGCCGTGGTGTTCCCGGCTTTCGAGCTGATCCTGGTGGCGAAAAATCTCGAACGAATCGGCGACCACGCAACAAACATCGCGGAAGACGTCATTTACATGGTCGCGGGCAATGACGTTCGCCACACCGCGCCCGACCGCCGTTAGCGCCGGTTTGGTGGGAAACTGTGCGGCCGCGGACTGTTCAGCGCGTGCCGCCGGTTCAGCGGCTTGCCTTTCGGCTGGGGCGGCGCAATTGGCTGAGGCGTTTGCTTGACCATGCGGAATAGCTTCAATTTCCCGCTCGTGTAAACAATTTCTCCGATGCTTTCCAGATCGCTTTCAAAATCAGGCACGTCATAAGCGTATACGTAGTCGTAATCAGCCCTCACCTGCGCCCAATTCACTTTTTCGTTGTAGCTCAAATCCCAAAAGCCATCCAGCGTATAAGTGTCCACAAGGATATTCAACGGAAGCAGGCCCGGGTCCTGGAACAGGTACGGCGAAAACCAGCCGCGTTCAATCGTGCCATAAGCCCAAAAGTGCGCGTAGTACTGCAGAATCGGATCTTCATCCGGCCCGGCGACGATGGGGAGCACGCGCGCGTTCGGCGTGGTCACGGTAAAAGCCTGGGCCAGTCCCGCTAGCTCGGGCTGCACCGAGCGGAAGTATTTTGTAACGTCATATGTGCGCGCGGCGAATATCAGCAGAGCGAGCGGCGCCAGCTTCCAACCGCGGCGGCCGAGCCGGACTGTCGCAAACAGGATCACGAACAGCACTGGCAGAGCGCGAATATCAATGTCATAGCCATCGCCATAGCTCACCGGCATCGCAATATAGGCCACGAGCAAGCTCGCGGCCACTACCAGCCATCGCCACTGCAAGTGGAATTCACGATTCAGCAGCCAGCCGAAGAAGAACAGCGCCACGACCGCGGCAATCGAGATTTGGTCGAGGCGATGAGAGTTGCCATGCATGATAAGCCAAAATGTGTCGAGCTTATCCGCGAGCGTGCGGAAGCCCGCTCCGTCCGCTTGTTTTTCCACCACGCGCGACGAAAGAAAGTAGCAGATAAACCCAGGCAGGAAGATCGCCGCCGAGCGAAACCATTCGTGCAGGCGCGGCCGCGTGAGCGAATAAATCCCAATAATCAGCCCGGTGAAAATAAAACCCATAATGTGAGTGAAATATGTTGCCGTCAGAACGATACATGCGGCAATCCAGCGGCCGGCGGAGGGATTTTTGAGCAACCGCAACCACAACGCCAGCGTGAAGAAAATTAAACCCAGGCTGCAATAAAATCCGACAAAGCCATAGCGGAAGAAAATGTTGTGCCCCGCAAGTAGAAACCAGAACGCCACGGCGTCTTCGCCTGGATTCACCTGGCGCAGAAAAAACCACGCGGCCAGAGGAAGTCCCAGCGCACCCAGACTGAGCACGAGCTTGCCCGCCACAAGCGGCGGCACGACGCGCCCCAGCGCTCCCATCAGGAAGTCGGTCGTAATGTATGGTTTCAGGCCCCATTGACCGGAGTAGTAGTGAGCGAAATTGTAGGATGCGCTGTGCAAATGGGCGAGGACGAAGCTGCTGGCCAAATGATTCGGATAATCGAGCAGCGGTGGGAAACGCACGCTCCAAATGGGAAGCAGAAGCCCCAGCGCGGAAAGGAGGATGACAACGCTTGCGAGAGCATTGCGCCGGATGATTTCCATCAGGCCCGGCTTGGAGGACTCAATTTCGTTCATCAAGTGAGAGGGCGATCTCCATCCTGTAAGCCTGCGCGAGCGATGTTACCTTAACCGCTTTTGCGCGCGTCATCTTTTACCGTGACGCTACGGCGTCACCCCGGCGTAAATCGGAATCGCGCCGCGCGCGACATTCTTGTACACGATGCCGCCCTTCATCACGAACACCACGCGCCGCACCGCCGTAATGTCCGCGACGGGATCGCCGTCGAGCGCGATGATGTCTGCTTCCAGGCCCGGCGCGATCGACCCGATCTTGTCCCCCATTCCCATCGCTTCTGCGCCAATCGAATTAGCCGATTCCATGGCTTGCATTGGGTCCTGCCCGCCGTCGCGCACGCGATCAATAAATTCCTCGGCGTTGCGGCCGTGGGCTCCCGCCACGGCGTCCGTGCCGAATACAATTTTAAGTCCGGGTATTTTCACCGCGCGATGAAACAAATCATGATTCATCGGCAGGATTTTTTCCATCGCCGCAAAACCTTCTTCTGTGTATCCGGGTGTGCCGAGATATTTATCCTTGTTCAGGAGATAATTCTCGATCACCAGGCCCGCCTGCGGGTCAAAGTATGTGCCGCGCTCGGCGAGCAAGCGTAAATCGTCATCCGTCGAGAGCGATCCGTGCTCCACTTCCGTGCAGCCTGCAAGGGACGCCGCGCGCACGGCTTCCTTATACGCATGCACAAGCGTCCGCAGGCCCTGCTTCTTGGCTTCATCGCACGCCGCGTTCAATTGTTCCTGCGAAAGCGTCATGCCGCCGCCCTGGCGGATGCTCTGCGACGCGAAGATTTTGATCAGGTCCGCGCCTGCATCTTTTTGCTTTCGCACATAGGCCCGGATTTCCTCCGGTGTTCCGGTCCGCTCGCCTCGCCCCTGAAGCGGCTCGATGGCCGTAAGCAACCTCGGCCCCGCGATTATTCCTTTCGCAATGGCGTCGCGCAGCGGAACGTCGTTTGGCGCGCCCACACTTTGCACTGTTGTGAAGCCCGCCATCAGCGTCACCCATGCATTCGACGCATCTTGGTACGTATCCTCCGGCGTTGTTCCTCCAGTGCCCGCATTTTTCCCGTCCTTGCCGAAGCTCCAGGTGATGTGTACGTGCGCGTCAATCCAGCCGGGCAGCACGGTGAGCGTTCCGAGGTTGTAATCCACCGGGCCCGCCTTCGGATCAATCGCCACAATCTTCGAGCCTTCCACGACAATGCGCGTGTTGTGCAGCACATTCCCGCGGCCATCCAGAATGGTGTTCGCCGCAATGACAATGCGCTTTCCTCCCGCGGCCGAAGGTTGGGCAGCCGAAGATTGCGAGGACAAAGGTTGCGCTGCCGCGAGAATGAAAATTCCAGCTATAAACGAATTCGCCGCCGCTCGAAGAATCGTATGCATGAAGGTTCCTCCTTCTTTATCAGCCATGCTCTATCATGATTGCGGCCGCCTGTCACCAGCCCATCTCTTGGTTGATACAGCGCGGCTCCGCTTCATCGTCTGGCGAAAGCGCGCCGCAGTTGCTATCCTGAAATGCGATTCGGGACGACCGGGGAGAATCAATGAAGGAAGTGGTGCGCCTGATACTTTTTGCGCCAGGAAACGAAGAATCCCGCCATCGGAAACCATTCGAGGAACTGGCGGAAGGGTTGCGCAATGAATTAGGGAAGGACCGCGTCCGTCTGGCCTACATTCATTCGGCCTCGCCAAATCTTGCTGAAGTAGCGGAAGAAGCCGCGAATGACGGCGTTGGCCGCATTCGCATTCTGCCCCTGATGCTGTCTCCCGGTGACCCCTCGGAAAAGGAAATACCGGAGCAAGTCAGCGTTGTGCGCGCGCAAGTTCCGCAGATTACACTGGAAGTCTTGCCTTCGGTAGGTGAGCATCCCCGCATGCGCACGCTGCTGCACGCACTGGCGCGCGACGCCGCGAAAGCCTAACACGCAAATAGCACCGTAGATTTCCTCGCCCACAAAAAAGGCACAAGCGACCACCGAGACGAGACCCCAATCATCTCCGCTGAGCCCCCAGGCTCCTGCCTGGGGGCGGGATATTCCACAGGTCGGCAGCGTTAATTTAATCCCGTTTATCGGGGATCACGGCAAATCCAGCAGCAGAAAATCCGCCGCCGTCTTGCCGCCCGTCAGTGTGAGCGCGCCACCATCTGTGATGCGTGCCTGATCTCCCGCGGCGAGCGTTACCGGCTCTTTCGCATTGCCGGTTTTCGCTTCCAGCTTTAACTGACCATTCACCACAAAAATATATGCGCGCCGGCCTGCTGCCAGAGTGTGCTTGGCCGTTTGTCCGGCCGCGAGCAGCGATGTGTAAATTGTCGCGTCCTGATGAATGCTCACCGCGCCCGCAACTTCCGCGCAGGCCGGCACGGCGATAGGCAGAAGCTTGCCGCTCCGCGCCTGAACGGAGAATTCCTTCTGCTCCCACGAAGGCGGCAAATGATCCACTGCCGGCATGATCCAGAGCTGCACCAGATGCACGGGCGCCGTCTTCGACGCGTTGTATTCCGAATGGCGCAACCCTGTGCCCGCGCTCATCCGCTGAATTTCTCCGGGCGCGATCCGGCCGGTATTGCCCATGCTGTCCTTGTGCTCCAGCGTCCCGTCGATTACATACGTGACGATTTCCATTTCTTTGTGCGGATGGGCCGGGAAACCGCCCGCCGGCTGGATCACGTCGTCATTAAAAACCCGCAATGGCCCGAACGAAACGTTCTCCGGGTCGTAGTAATCGTCAAAAGAAAAGTGCCAATAAGTTGAAAGCCAACCGGCATCCACGTGGTGCCGTTCTTTGCTGCGGATAACCTGAAGCATCTGCGGCCTCCCATATCAACAGTATTATAGTCGTTATAACGACTATTATCAAGAGGAATGTCTTCTTGGGCCGCGGCAGGCTACGGGAAAACGCCCATGCCTTGTAGTTCGCGGTCTCAGCCGCCACGATTCCATCAGTGCTTTCTCCGGGGATTTTAACCCCTGAATCACTCCCTGCACCCCGCCTGTAGACGCCGTGCCGCGCATGTTGCTCATTTCTCCGCCCCCGCGGTGTGATCTTTCCGGGCGCTTGCAAGTTGGTGTACATTGGACGTGGACACCAGTTTCGCGGGAATACAACATGAATCCTGTTCAGCAGACAAAGCCGGTCACGGCCACGGCATCCGGCTCGGATAAGCGCCGTGACTCAATTTCCATCACCGACAACCGCACCGGCCAGAGCTACGACCTGCCCATTACGCATGGCACGATCCGGGCGCTCGACCTGCGCCAAATCAAAACAGGCGCCGATGATTTCGGCCTGATGACCTATGATCCCGCCCTCAACAATACTGCCTCTTGCATCAGCCGCATTTCCTTCATAGACGGTGAAAAGGGCATTCTGCGCTACCGTGGCTACCCCATCGAGCAGCTTGCGGAAAAAAGCACCTACTTGGAAACTTCATATTTGATCTTGCATGGCGAGTTGCCCACGAAACCGCAGCTTGCTGACTGGGGCTATCACATCTCGCATCACACGTTTATCCACGAAAGCATCAAGAAGTTTCTGGAAGGATTTCACTATGATGCCCACCCGATGGGCATGCTGATCTCGACGATCGCCGCGCTTTCCACGTTCTATCCCGACGCGAAGGAAATCTTCAACAAGGAATCGCGCCAAAAACAGACGTACCGGCTGATTGGCAAAATGCCCACGCTCGCGGCCTTTGCGTACCGCCATAGCCTCGGGATGCCCTACGCCTATCCGGATAATGAGCTCAGCTATCCTGGGAATTTCCTGAACATGCTGTTCAAGACGACGGAACTGAAATACCGTCCAAATCCCACGTTGGAACACGCTCTGGACATCCTGTTTATTCTCCACGCCGACCATGAGCAGAACTGTTCCGCGAGCGCCATGCGCAGTGTGGGCAGTTCGCACGTGGATCCGTTTTCAGCGGCAGCCGCGGCCACCGCGGCGCTCTACGGGCCGTTGCACGGAGGCGCCAACGAAGAAGTGCTGCGGATGCTGATGGAGATTGGCTCTGTGGATAAGGTGCCCGCCTACGTGAAGCGCGTGAAGGCCGGAGAAGTCCGGCTAATGGGTTTTGGCCACCGCGTGTACAAGAATTATGATCCACGGGCGCGCATAGTGAAACGGGTAGCCTACGAGGTTTTCGACCTCATGGGGAAGAATCCGCTGCTCGAAATCGCCCTGGAATGCGAACGTATTGCCCTTGAGGACGACTATTTCGTCAGCCGCAAACTTTACCCCAACGTGGATTTCTATACCGGGCTGATCTACCAATCCATGGGTTTTCCCATGACGATGTTCCCCGTGCTTTTTGCCATCCCCCGTACGTCAGGCTGGATCGCGCAATGGGAGGAGATGCTGCTCGATCCCGAGCAGAAAATCGCCCGGCCGCGCCAAATCTATCTCGGCTCGGACGAACGTTCCTATACGCCTGTCGAAGACCGCCGCTGAAATAAATGCCTTGGCGGCCTCATGTGTCATTGACGGCATCTTTAATTGAATACCGGGAAAACTTTTTGGCGTTTTCGGCGTCTGTATAACAAGTGCTCCTGGGCCCCGGGGGTGGGGTGTGACACGTCCAGGCGAATGTGCATCGAAACTGTGTGTTTCGTGGTTTTCAGCCCTGAGAGAACAAGGTCTTCCACATGTCGAGTATTACATCGCAACGGGCAATTGCTGACGTAGATCCGGTTGCGGCGCCGGGGCAGGCTCAATCGAGTGGGCAGCGCTTGCCGTCCGCGCGGCTGGCGAAGAAATCCTCTTCACCGGGTTCCTGGAAGCGTCCAGCCGTTTGGATTGTTGCCTTGGTTCTTGCGGTTGCGGGTATTGTGTACGCCGCAGTTCATCGCAGTCAAAGCGGAAGCCAGTCTTTCGGAGATATTCAACGCACGGCTCAGGTCAAACAAGGGGACTTCACCCGCAGCGTGCGTATAAACGGCACAGTCGAGGCTGTTGAAGCGCATCCTATCGAGGCTCCCCGGCTCGCCATACAATCCGCCGCCGCGCTCGTCCTTACCACGCTCCTGCCGACGGGTGCGCACGTTCACAAAGGGGATTTGGTCGCTGAATTTGACCGGCAGTCGCAAATTCGTGACGCCCTGGATCGCGAAGCCGAATACAACGACTTCGTTCAACAGATCAATAAGCTCGCGGCCACGCAAGCCGCCGACAAATCCGTGGACGATACGGACATCAAGGCCGCCGAAGACTCCCTTTCGACAGAGGAATTGGAAGTGAAGCGCAGCGAAGTAAAGTCCCGCGTAGATGCCGAAAAGATCCATGAAGATTTCGATGAGGCCACGGCCAAACTGAAACAACTGCGCGAAACATATCTCATCAAGCGCCAGTCGGCTGCCGCGGCTCTGCGTCTCCTCGTGATTCAACGCGACGCCAAACAATTGGCGATGGAGCACTCCCGCAAGAACGCGGATTTGCTCAGCATTCATTCGCCGACCGACGGGCTCGTGGTTGTGAACACGACCTGGAAAAATTCGGGGGGAATGGCGGAATGGCAGGAGGGCGACCAGGTTCGAGCCGGAACCGCGTTCCTGCAGGTCGTAAATCCCGGATCCATGCGCGTGCGAGCGCAGGTGAATCAGGAAGACTTGCCGAACTTGCAGGAAGGCCAGCGCGTTGAAATGCGCCTGGATGCGTATCCGGAAATAGTTTTTCACGGACATGTGGCTCAGGTTTCCTCGATCGGCGTCGCGGATGAGTTCTCTCCGAAATTGCACACTTTCGTGGTCCTGTTTTCTATTGACGGCTCTGACCCGAAATTGCTTCCAGATCTTTCCGCCGCCGTGGATGTGGAACTCGACAGCGTGCCAAACGCTTTGAGCGTGCCGCGTGATTCGCTGATCGCCGAAGGAAACAAGATGTATGTTCGCGTCGCGTCGGGAAACAATTGGGATAAACGCGAAGTAACAATTTCCAAGATGAATGAAATTGATGCTCTCGTGGAATCCGGGTTGCATCCGGGTGAAACAGTTCTTCGCGGCGCGGTGCCGGAAACTTCGCATGCGGCTGGCGGCGCGGTTGGAAAGAAATAGGAGCAAAAGTAAGAAAAGCCAGGGAAAAAATCTATGGCCGGACGCATCGCGCGCATCTGGGTCCAACGCCGGGGATGGGTCATCCTCGTCGGCTTGCTGACGCTTGCAGCGGCCACGGCTGCCGCATCGCGATTCCTGGGTGGGCATCATGGCCCCGGAAATGTTTCCGCGGCCGCAGGAATTCCTACGGGTGATGTCATTCGCGGGGAACTCGTGGATACCGTGGAGCTTCGCGGCCAAATCAAACCTCTCCGCAGCGTTGATCTCGCGGCGCCCTCCGACGCAGGCGATATCCAGATTGTGAAGCTGCCGAAGGACGGCACGATGGTGCATAAGGGCGACGTCGTGATCGTCCTCGATCCTTCGACGCTGCAGGACACGCTGAACCAGCGCCGCTCCGACCTGAAACAAGCCGAGGCGCAGGTGAATGACGCCAAAGCCAAAGCGAAGCTCGCGGAAGAGCAGGACCTCACCGATCTCCAGAAAGCGAAATACGACGTGGAGAGCGCGAAATTGGACGCGAGCCAGGCTGAAATTCTTTCTGCGATTGACGGCGCGGAAAAGAAACTGGCGCTTGCCGATACCGAACAAAAAGCCAAACAGGCGCAGCAGAAACTCGATTCCGACATCGCCGGCGACAAAGCGGATATTGCAAACATAGATCAAAAGCGCCAAAAAGCTCTGCGCGACGTCCAGCATTACGAGGACGCCATCACGCACCTGACCGTGCATGCTCCAGCGGACGGCATGGTCCACATTCTTCCGAATTACCGCGCCGCCGCTGGAATTTTTGGAGACAACGCGCCGCCTTTCAAGGAAGGTGATCGCGCGTGGCCTCTGGCGGGAATCGCGCAATTGCCCGATCTTTCGGAGCTGCGCATCAGCGCGCGCCTCGAGGAAGAAGACCGCGGCCGAATCAGCATCGGTGAAACGGTTACAGCGCGCGTGGATGCCGTGCCGGACAAGGAATTGACCGGTAAGGTAAGCGACGTCAGCCCGCTGGCAAAGATTGATTTCAGCGGAGGATGGCCGCCCGCGAAGAATTTTGATCTGTCCGTTGTGCTGGATCACCCGGATCCACGGCTGCGCCCGGGCATGAGCGTCACCGAGAGGATTGCCGTGCAGCGCATTCCCAACGTTGTCCTGGTTCCGGCCGAAGCTGTTTTCAATCGAAATGGCAGGGATGTGGTTTACGTTCAGCAGGGCGCGAAGGATAGCGGCGATTTCCTCGAGCGTCCCGTGGTCATCGGCCATCGCGGCGGCGGACAAATAGAAATCCGAAGCGGCCTGCAGCCCGGCACGCGCGTAGCCCTAAAAGATCCGGTGACCAAGCCATGAAGCTGCGCGGGCGTTTGCGATGGATCGCCGCGGTGCTCGTAGTTCTCGTGTCCGCTTTTGGGATTTCACTTTCCTTGGCGAAACTGCGCGGGACTACACGCGGCATTCCCACCGCCCGCGTCACGCGCGGAAATGTTGACTTGAAAGTTTTCGCGAACGGCGAGATGCGCACGCCAAACACCGCCATTCTGATGGCGCCGCCCGTAAATGGAACGTTGCAGATCGTGAAGTTTGCAAGGACCGGCGAACCTGTTAAGGCCGGAGACGTGGTTGTTGAATTCGACCCGAGCGAACAGGAATATAACCTCGAGCAGGCGCAATCAAGCCTCGATCAAGCGGAACAACAAATTCTCAAAACGAAAGCAGATGGCTCTGTTTCCACGGCCAAGGATCAAGTGGATCTTCTCCACGCGCGTTACGACGTGCGCCGCGCCGAGCTTGACGTCAGCCAGAACGAACTGAAAAGCGCGATAGACGCCAAGAAAAACGATCTGGCCCTCGAAGAAGCCAAGCGCCGCCTCGCGCAACTCGAACAGGACACGCAGTCGCGCACCGCTTCCAATCAGGCGAATTTGGACGTTTACGTCGCGCAGCGCAATAAGGCTCAACTCGACATCAAACAGGCGCAGGCTCGCATTCAAAGCATGACCATTAAAGCGCCGATCTCCGGTATTTTCGCGCGCAAGTACAACACGAACGGTTTGAACTTCTGGGGCCCGGGAATTACGGTGCCGGAATATCAGGAAGGCGATCAGACGTTTCCAGGCAGCGCCGTCGCTACCATTCTTGATACCAGCCAAATGCAGGTCTTCTGCCGCGTGCCCGAGACGGCTCGCGCGGACATTAAAGTTGGTGACGCCGCGGAAATTCGCGTGGACGCGGCGCCGGAGAAAAGCTATCCCGCCAAAGTAAAAACAATTGCGGGTCTCGCGTCAGGCAGCGAATTTGGCGGCGATTCCACGCGAAGTTTTGACGCCACGTTCGAGCTGGACCAGCCTGACGTGCATTTGCGTCCCGGACAGACGACCGCGGTAATCGTGCAAGGCGAGCATTTGCACGACGTTCTGTATCTCCCCCGGCAGGCCCTGTTTATCCGCGAAGGCAAACCGGTCGTATTTGCCAAAACAGGCCTGGGCTTTGAGCCCCGCCTGGTCACCATCAAACACATGACGGAAAGCCAGGTCGTCATCGAAGGACTCACGGAAGGGACGAATGTCGCCCTGGTGAATCCGGAAACCAGTGGCGGCGCGGAATCTTCACCGGCTCCAAACAACGCCGGGAATAAGACGAGTGGTAAATGAGCTCCTCATCAAAACGCCGGTCCGTGATTCCTCTTGCTCCCGAACGGGACTTGGTGCAGTACTTTTCCGATCTTCAGCTCGGCTTGCAAAACCTCGCCGCGCATAAACTCCGCTCCCTGCTCACCATGCTCGGAATGATCTTTGGCGTGGCTGCCGTGGTCGCCATGCTTTCGATTGGCGCCGGCGCGCAGCAACAAGTGATGGCGTTCATCGAACAAATGGGCCTGCGCAACGTCGTCGTCGAAGCCAAAGAAGCGCACAACGATACCGAGCTGCAGAAAATCAGAAAAATCTCTCCGGGCCTGACGTTTCAGGATTACCGTGCCATTCGCGTAAATGTCGGGGGACTCACCGCGACCACTGCTCGCAAGCGGTTCACTCCCACCAAGCTGACACCCAAGCCCACGCGTGAAATGCCGGTCGTGTACGGCGTCGAGCCGAGCTATGTGGATATCGCGAGCCTTCGCGTGGTCGCGGGCCGCTTCTTCGATGAAGACGAAAACGCTCGCGGCGCGCCGGTGTGTGTTCTCGGCCAGGCGGCTGCCTCGAATCTTTTCAGCGGTCAGGAGGCCGTCGGCCAGTACGTCAAAGTGAATACGCAGTGGCTGCGCGTCGTGGGCATCGCCGGGCCACAGCTCACCGCGGCGTCCCAGCTTCCCGGATTGCCTACGCAGGATTTGAATAACTTGATTTATACGCCATTGAATGCCGCGATTTTCCGGTTGGCCGATGCAAATAGCTATCAAAAAGATGAAATTGACGGCGTTTATTTGCAGCTTGCTTCCTCCGATCAAAGTCCCGAAACCGCCGAAGTCGTTCGCGGTTTGCTGGGTACCTCGCACCGGGGCGCTGATGATTTTTCCGTCATCGTTCCCGCGGAATTACTGGCCGAGCAGAAACGCACGCAGCGCATTTTCGGCATCGTGATGGTGGCCATCGCTTCGATTTCGCTGCTGGTCGGAGGCATCGGCATTATGAACATCATGCTGGCCAGTATTTTGGAGCGTACGCGCGAAATTGGAGTCCGCCGCGCTGTAGGCGCTCGCCAGAAGGATATCGTCCGCCAATTCCTCATCGAAGCCACAATGATATCTCTTGTCGGCGGGTTGATGGGCATTCTGGTTGGCTTTGGCATGTCGGCATTGATTGGCTGGCTTGCTGGCTGGACGACCATCGTGACCGGGATTTCAATCCTGCTTGCCTTCGTGGTTTCTGTTTCCGTGGGATTGATTTTCGGCATCTATCCGGCAAGAAAAGCAGCGCGGCTCGATCCGGTGGAAGCAATCCGTTACGAATAATTCATCACGGTATTTTCTTTGGCGAAACCAAACTGGGAGGTTTTTATGCGCCGTCTATTTGTCGGGTTGTGCGCCGTTCTATCGCTGGGGTTTGCGCCGAAGCCGGCACGCGCTCAGAGCGCGCCTTTTCCCAAGCCGAAATGGTTTGAGGAAGTCACCGGCCGGCCGGATTATCCATCTCAGCTTCCCAAACCGGAACACCTGCGTGACTACGTGGCGGATGGCAAGCTGCGCCTCACGCTCGATCAGGTCATTCAACTGACGCTCGCAAACAACACCAGCGTGAAAATTGACAACCTCACTTATCAGAGCGCCTGGTATCCCATACTTCGCGCATTCTCTCCTTTTGACCCCCTGTTTCAAACTACCTCCAGTGTTCAGCGCAGCACAACGCCCACGACCGTGCAGACGCAGGGAGCACAAACACTGAGCACGCTTTTTCAAAGCGGGCAATTTAACTACACGCAGACTTTTCAGACTGGCACGAATGTCGGAGTGGGATTCGGCATGTCTCGCACTTCCGACAATGACTCTTTTGACCTGTTCAATCCCAATTTGCAATCCTCGCTCAATTTTGTAGTCACCCAACCGCTCCTTCGTGGTGCGGGATTGTTTGCTAATCGCGCCCCCATCCTCATCGCCCGGAGCAATTTGCGTCAATCGCGCGCAAATTTTGAAGTGCAGATTAGCAGCATCCTTCAGCAAGCCGTTGACCAGTATTGGAACGTCGTGAATGCGCGGGAAAATCTTCTTGTGCTGCGCAAGTCGGTTGATCAAGCGCAGGCCAGTTATGACCATGACAAGCGTTCGCTCGAACTCGGAGCCATTTCGTCCTATGACATCTTTCAATCTGAATCCGAGCTTGCGACCCGAAAGGTCGCGGTGATTCAGGCGGAATACTCGCTAAAACAAAATGAAGATCTTCTTCGGCAGTACATCGGCGCCGATCTTGACCCGGCTGCCGCCGCGATGGATATGGACTTGACCGAGGCTTTTGAACCGGCAGGCGAGCTTTTCACTTTGGACGCCGGGCACGCGATTGAACTTGCGCTTGCGAAGCGTCCCGAATTGCACGCGGAAAAGGAGCAGCTCACCGTGGATGATATGAGCATTCGTCTCGCTCACAATGAGATGTTGCCCTCATTAGGCCTTTCCGGCTCTTATGCGTCGAATGGCCTGGGAGGAGACCAGCTGAATCCTGACGTGACGCCGCCCGTCATTATCGCTCCGGGCGGACTAGCCGATGCACTTGGTCAGGTGGATCGATTTAAGTTCCCCACGTATGGCGCCACTCTTTCGCTGAACCTGCCGATTCGCAATCGCGCCGCGGAAGCGGATCTTGGAACGAGCCAGGTAAGCAAGCGCCGCGACCTTTACACAGAGCGCTTGCTCCAAGAAGAAGTCGAGCTTGATGCGCGCAACTCGATCCACCAGCTTGAACAGGCAAAGCTCTCGATTGGCGCGGCCAAGATCGCCCGCGACCTTTCCCAGAAGAATCTTGACGCGCAGCAGCGCAAGTATGATCTTGGCGCTGTAACGATTTTCTTCGTGCTTGACGCACAGACACAGCTTGCCACGGCGGAACAAAACCTCGTGAACGCGGAGATCAGCTACCAGCAGGCTGTGGCCGCGGTAGATCACGCCACGGGAGAATTGCTCGATCGGTATCACGTACAAATTCACGATCCTAAGCCTTAAGAATCACATTCTCTTCCATCGCAAAGCTCTCCAGGATTCAGTTACTAAAAGAGGACGTGCGCGCCTCGAATGGATGGACTTTCTCTAAGATAGGCTGAAAATGGTTAAGCCCCCCCTCTCGGAAGTCCACGAGTCTTGGGCCCGATGTCGTCTTTGGAGTTTCGATCATGAGGGTGTCCTCTAAATCTCAATACGATTCAACCGCTGGCCCCTCCGGCAAGAACACTTCGGGTCAACGAAGAATCCCGTCCCTGCGTTTTCCCTGGATCGTCGCAATTGGATTCCTATTGGCCTCCGGTCTGCTCGCAGTCATCATTACCATGGCATACCGGGAAACCAAGCAACAGGTCAAATCCAGCGAGTGGGTCCTGCATAGCCGTGATGCGCTTTCCGCCATCTCGGATTATGGCGCGGTCCTCAAAAACGCGAGCAACGCAGCCACGGATTACTACACCAATGGGACCGAATCGGACGTGCAAACTTATGCGGCTGCGGTAGCCTCCACGCGAGCCGCTCTCAATCGGCTCCGTGTGGTGACTGGCGATAATCCGGTGCAGCAGCATTTGGTGGGTGACCTCTCTGTTTCCACGGATCAGGCGGTGGATCTCCTCAACAAGGTTATGGACTTGCATCGCCAGGGGATGAAAGGTCCGAAGCCGCTTGAAGCTTTGACCAAGGACAGTAAGAGCACGACCCTCGCTCTGAATAAGACCTGGACGGCGATGACCGCCGACGAAAACAATCTGTTGAAAGAGCGCTCAAACCAGCAGGCGGACGCTTCCCGGAATGCTCTGCGCCTCGAATTGTGGGGAGGTCTTCTCGCCGGACTGTTAATGCTGGCCGCATTGGCTTTGTTTTTGCGCGAAAGTTTCGCACGTCTGGGTGCGCAGGATCAGCTCGCGCGGATGAATGCGGATCTCGAGCAGCGAATCCGCGACCGCATGGCGGAAGTTCAGTACGTCAATCAGTTGTTGATGAATGAAAATGCGGAACGCGTCGCGGCTGACGAAAAAATTCGCCACCTAAATTCCGCTTTGGAGCAGCGCGTGGTTGAGCGCACGTCTCAACTGGAGGCCGCGAACAAGGAACTCGAAGCATTTTGCTACTCTGTTTCGCACGACCTTCGCGCGCCCATCAGACACATTGATGGTTTTTCGAAAATTCTAAGGGAAGATTTCAGCGCGGGGATGGATCCCGAAGCTCTTCATTGTCTGAATCGCATTCAACAGGCGACGAGTAATATGGGCCACCTTGTTGATGATCTGCTGAATCTCTCTCGCGTGAGCCGGAAGGATTTTACGCCGCAATCCGTGAACCTCGACGATCTGGTGGAAGCGGCTCGCGTGGAATTGCAGCCGGACCTTGCCGGACGCAATATCACTTGGCGAATCGCCGCGCTGCCCGCCGTGCAGGGCGATCCCAGTCTGCTGAAGCAGGTCTTCGTGAATCTGCTGTCCAACGCCGTTAAGTTCACGCGCCAGCGCGAAACCGCGGTGATCGAAGTGGGTCAGGTGACGTCGAACGCTGAAGTCGTCCTCTTCATCCGCGATAACGGCGTTGGGTTCAACATGAAGTACGCTGACAAGCTCTTCGGCGTTTTCCAGCGGCTGCATACACCTGAACAATTTGAAGGCACTGGAGTCGGACTAGCGATCGTCCAGCGCATCATTCAGAAGCATGGCGGGCGCGTTTGGGCTGAATCGGAACCGGATCGTGGGGCGTGCTTCTATTTCACAACGGGCGCCGTGCCGGCTTCCTTGCCGGAATCTCGTACGGAGGTGGAAAGGATAGTCTCCTGATGGATAGTCCCATCGAAATATTGCTGGTGGAAGACAGCGCTGACGACGCGGAGTTGACGCTGCGCGCACTGCGTGCCGCCAAACTTGCCAATCCTCTCCAACTCGTGCGTGACGGTGAGGAGGCGCTCGATTTCCTGTTCTGTCGCGGCGCCTACCTTGGCCGGAAGATGGAAGATCTTCCCCGGCTCATCCTGCTTGACCTGAAGCTTCCTAAAGTGGACGGCCTTACCGTTCTTCGTGAAATCAGAAAAGACCCGCGCACACGCTTTATCCCGGTCGTCATCTTGACGTCTTCCCGGGAAGAGCGGGATATCATTGATGGCTATCAGCTCGGCGTCAACAGTTACATCCAGAAGCCTGTGGACTTTGATAAGTTTCGGGACATCGTCGGCCAGCTCGGATGGTACTGGCTGCTCATCAACCAACCACCTTATGTCGCGAAGGCTCCCACCGCTGAGAAGGTAACCTAAGAATAAGGACGAGTGGCACAGGGTCAGAGAAGGCGATCTGTCCTTGGAATTGTAAGTGCATGATTCAGGAGGGCTCGATGGAGCATCTGGGATTACGGGAAGGGACGTTACGAGTACTCCTCGTCGAGCACGACCCGGATGATGCCGAACTCTGCATAAGCGCACTTCACGCCGCGGAAATCACTGTGCAGGTTGATGTGGTTTGCTCCCCCGAGAGTTATCTGCGCTTTCTGCGCCTGCATACTTACGATGTTGTTCTCTCCGATTACAGGATTCCTGGTTGGTCGGGCATGGACGCGTTGCAATTGCTTCGGAGCGAAGGAAAAACGACTCCCTTCCTATTGGTCACCGGAACCCTGGGTGATGAGATGGCGGTTAACTGTATCCGCCAGGGTGTTTCCGATTATGTCTTGAAGGATCGGCTTGGCCTTTTGCCTCACGCGATTGATCGCGCAATCGGGGAACAGTTGTTGCGCGAGGAAAGAGGCCGTTCCGAACAGGCGTTACAGCATTCCGAAGCGCGCTACCGTGAGCTGGTTGAAAACGCGGTCTCCGGCGTTTACCGTGAAACGGCTTCGGGACGCTTTCTGCACGTAAATTCCGCGCTGGTCCGAATGCTCGGTTACGCCTCCAAAGAGGAATTGATGGACTTGCCCGCTTTGGCTGCCTACCGCAATCCTCTGGATCGTGAACGCCTGCTGTTGGAGGAATATCGCCGGAGCGGGCGCTTCGGTGGCATTGAAGTGGAATGGAAGCGCAAAGACGGCTCACCTCTCATGGTTCGGCTGAATGGCCGTGGCGTGTCTGACGAAGCCGGCGACCTTCAGGTTCTGGAAATTATTGTGGAGGACGTCACCGAGCGCCGGGCGCTGGAAAAACAGCTTCACCAGGCCCAGAAATTTGAGGCGATCGGCCAATTGGCTGGCGGCATCGCACACGATTTCAATAACGTCATCGGAGCCATCATGGGTTGGGCTGAACTGGGCGGCGAACAGGCGCCGGCGGATAGCCGCTTGACCGAATATTTCAAAAAGATTCGTACACAAACCATGCGCGCAGCGGGTCTGACGCGGCAATTACTTGCCTTTGCGCGACGTCAAATTCTCGAACCTCAAAATATTCAAATCAACAGCATCGTCACTGACGTCCTCAGCTTGCTTGAAAAGGTTATTGGCAAGGACGTTGAGATTAAGACTTCTCTGACCACCGAACTCGCTGAAGTGCGAGCGGATCCATCGCAGATCGAGCAGATACTTATGAATCTATGCCTGAATTCGCGCGATGCCATGCCTGGCGGCGGTTGTCTGGTCATTGAGACGTGTGGCATCGAATTGGATGAAGAATCCTGCCAGAAAACTCCGGGACTTTCTCCTGGTGCGTATGTTGAATTGGTGGTTTCCGATGATGGCATGGGAATGGATGCTGCGACCCGGGAGCACATCTTCGAGCCTTTTTTCACAACGAAGGAACCGGGCAAGGGCACCGGGCTTGGACTTGCCACTGTTTTCGGAATTGTCAGACAGCACGACGGATATGTTGCGGTGCAAAGCGAGCTTGGCCAGGGGACTACTTTTCGCATTTATCTGCCTGCCGCCAAGAACATCATCGAGGCGGCCGAACCGGGCACGATGCCTGTCGAGCAGGAGTTGCGCGGCGGCACGGAGACCTTGCTGATCGCCGACGACCACGACGGTGTCCGGGAAATGGTGTGCACCGCGATGGAAGGCCGCGGGTATCGTGTGCTGCGTGCGGTGGACGGAGAGGATGCGGTTCAGCTATTCCGGAAGCACTCCATGGAAATCGCCCTCGTCGTTCTCGACATTGTCATGCCGCGCATGGGAGGCCGGGAAGCCGCGGCGCGCATGCGCGTCCTCCGGCATGATCTGCCTGTGATTCTTACGACTGGCTATAGCGCCGATAACGACGGACTGACTAGGGTTGTGGAGACTGGCGGCATCGTTCTGCAAAAACCCTACGACCCGAAAAAACTCGCCCGTCGAGTTCGCCAGTTATTGGACCGCACGGTGATTGGCGCAGGCGTTTCCGTCGCGCCTCACAACTGAATTCTTCCGGCCCGCCATTTCCGCAACCCAATTTCGCTACAAGGGCTGTTCGATCAGGTGCTCCGAATTCTCTTGTTTGCCGGTTCGTTTGTTGGCGTAGAGCAGCCGGTCAGCCCGCTCAAGAAAATGTTCGGGTGATTCGCCGTGCTCGTAGCCAACCCACCCTGCGGAGTACTTGATGGGAAGAGTATGCCCATCATGAATGATTTCAATTGACGAAAGGCGCTTAAACAGTGCCTGCACCTGTTCCGTGGGGCATTCCGGCAGAATTGCCAGAAACTCGTCGCCGCCCATTCGTACCGCGCTGTCGGAGACACGAATAGCGTGGTTCAGCCGCTCGGCGAATTCCTTCAGTACCATGTCGCCCACCGGATGGCCATACTGGTCATTGATTTTCTTGAAGTTGTTCAGGTCGAAGTAAACGACAGCCAGGGGATGACCATGCCGTCCCGACCGTGACGCTTCGGCGCTCAGCCTTTGTTCCGCAAACCGCCGGTTGTAAAGACCCGTGAGCGCGTCAATTGTCGCCAGCCGGTGGAATTCGTCGCCACGAATCTTCAGACGCCCCATTACTTCCAACTGCGAGGAAAGCTGCCTTCGCAGACGCTTGATCAACACCTGCTGATAAACGCTGTAGGTGTTGAACAACAAAACCAGCCCAACCAATCCGCGCACCGATTGATTCAGACTGAACCGGAAGAACGGATCATCCACTTTCAGAAGGTCGGGAAAGCTCAGCGATACTACGGCGAGAGTCAACAACAGCATGACAAGGATGGCTGCACACCACAGCCACCAATCGCGCCGTTCGAGTTTTTTCAAACTCGCGTTGACTTCCTCTAAGCGGCTTTCGGATACCACTTCTGCTGGTAATAACGGTTCAGTGGTCATAAATGGGGTGGTTGATGCCCGGAACCAAAGCCGGGTAGCTGCCTTCATTATACGAGACGCTTCACAAGCGCCGCGAAAACAAAAGCACCTGCTGTTTGCGGATTAGACGCAACGCGTACTAGTGGGATTTTCCCCGCTTCTTGTGCCGGACGCCCTGCATAGGGCCTTTTTTCACTTCCGCCACGAGGCGATCGGCCAACCGCGTCGGCCGGGGAATACGGTACCCGTCGCAAACCGCGAGCGTGAATTCCACAGCGCGCGGCAGCGAAATGGCGTAGCCGCACGAGACGTAAATCGGCTGCGCGCCCGCCCGCGTCCGCAATACGGCGCCAATCGTTTCCAGAGGCATTTTCCCCGCCCGCTCGTTTTCAAACGACGCCAGCAGCGGAGCCCATGCCCCGGTCTTTGCGCCGGGTTCTTTGTGCTCTCCCGTGAGTCGCGACTTTGCGCATCCGATCGCCGGCGTATCCAGCAATATGCCCAGGTGTGTCGCCAATCCCATGCGCCGCGGGTGCGCGTAACCCTGGCCATCGCAGAAGATCAAATCGGGGGGTTGCTGGAGCATTGCAAATGCGTCCAGAAGCGCAGGAAGTTCGCGGAAGCTCAGCAGACCTGGCACGTATGGAAAAGTAAGAACCCGCTCGGCAGAAACGCGCTCCACTTCCTCAAGTTCCGGGAATGTGAATACGACGACTCCGGCGATTGCGCGGCCCGTGCCGCGCTCCCAGGAGCGCCGCTCGGGAAGCCGGAAAGCCACGTCCGCTCCGGCCACAAAGCGGATTTTTCCCGGACGATCCGCAAGGTCCAGCCGTTCCCGCAAGTCCAATTGAATGGCTCGCGCTTCGGCTGGAGTTACGTCCCAGCGGTGCAACTGTCTTGCTCTCAAGAAAGGCTTTCCATGGCGCGCCGTCCAGCTCCCATTATGCTCTGGTGTGGAAGCAGAGGACATTGGGCCAATCAAATGTCGCGCCAAGCAAACGATATGACGGCGCAGCGCGTCTAATCCTTTGGGGATTGGCGCATTCAAAACAAGCGGACTGGCGCTTGGGCCTGTCCGTCGTATAATACTTTGCGCCGGACTTCAGCAACGCATTCGGCGGATACAGCTATGAACATAGACCATCCCAAACTCGAGATCAGCACACGCACCGAACGCGACATCATGATCGTCGAGCCGCGCGGCCGCGCGACTCTTGGCGAAAACAGCGAACTTTTCGACCGCGAATTACAGCGCCTCTCCACCTCGGGCGCCAAGAAAATATTGGTGGACTTGAGCGCCTTGATCCAGATGGATAGCTCGGGCATCAGCGCTCTGGTGCGCCAGTGCACGGGGCTCGCGCGCAAGGGGGGCAGCCTGCGCCTTGTGTGTCCGCCGGGGCGCGTGCGCGACGCGCTGAGCGTCACACGCTTGCTGGAAGCAATTCCCACGTTCATGACTCTTCCCGCCGCACTCGAAAGCTTCCACGCCGCAGCGCCGAAAACTTCCGCGCCATAACGGGCCTCGCGTTCGTCCTTGGATTAATGTTTTGAAGAGCTCGATCCGGTTTGCAGTTGTATTTGGCCATTGCGATATGGCGCAAAATCGGCCGAGACGCGCGCGATGGTTTTAGGATCCAATGTTTTGGAAACCGGTTTTGCCGGATCTTTTTCGGAAAACAGTTCGAGGGTAACGGCTCCGCAGTTTGCAGAGATGGCGTCATACGGGTAGGAGTAAAAACCTTCGTAAGTGGCGTCCGTGACTTTCGCAAACGAAGTATGAACATCAAGAACATCCGCGATTTTTCCCGGCAGGATCGGTTGAACTTCTTTTCCACCGCAGAATAGCTTCATCCGGTAAAAATCCGTCTTGAACTTCATCCTGGCGGGAACGATACTGCCTCCGTTCGAGGCCGTCATCGTTCGCTCGAGCGCCGACCCCAAAGTTTCCCGGAGCTTCGGCTTGGCTTCTATCAGGATTACGGGTTTATATTCGCCGGTATATTCCCGCCAATTTCTAAGGTCATCGAGCGGACGAAACGTTCCCTGAACGGATTGAGAGCTTTTTTGCGTGCGTTTCTCTTTCTCCCGCTGGGCCAGCACGCTTCCTCTTTCGGCAATTTGATACTTCAAAACCGGAGTAATGATCGCCACGTCATAGTCGCCTTGCACGTGAATGTAGGGGCGCACGTCAAACTTCTCTTGTTTCAATGCGGATTTCAGCGCGTCGATTGGATAGCTTCCCGCTGGCTCAACAGGCAACAGCGCGGGCTTCGGAGGCGTAAGATCCCGCATTTTTACTCTGGCATTGACGAGCAGAACGTTTGCTTCTTCGATGCGGACGATTCCTGAAACGCCCGGCCCGGAAACGTCAGGATCAGCAAACGTCGTAAGACCAATCACGTCTCCGGCAGAGCTAAAAAGCGGGCCTCCTGAATTGCCGTGATTGATGTTGATATCTGAAAGAATTACGTGCGGCTCAACTTTGCTGACTACGCCGGTGGTGAGAATCTTCTGCTGGTTGAGCGGACTGCCGATCGTGAAAACACGTTCGCCCTCCAACACAGGACGCTCGCCGGACCCCAGAGGCGCCACAACAACATCCGGGAACGCGCCGATGTTTGCCCAGAGGACGGCGACATCCTTCCCGGCATCAGAAGTAACGAGCTTGGCCTCAACCTTGCGTTTATCGTCGAATTGAACGGCTATATATTCCGATGGCCCAATGACGTGTTGGTTGGTGAGTATGAGGCCCGACGCATCCACCACAAAACCGGTTCCGTGACCCAGCTCGCTCCAAACGGTGACAACACTGTTTTGGTATTTCTTGAAGAGCGATGCGAGGTCGTCCACGGCCGGAACTGGCTTCTCCGGAGTCACCGCACTCACTTTCGCGTTGTCATTACTCAATTCGATGGAAATATCCGAGGCGGCGACCACCACATCCATTTCCCACGAATATTTCTTGCCCTGAAACTCGATTGCCTCAGGCGTGGAGAGCACGTAGCGCCCCGGAGGAATTTCTATCTCCGCCGCGCCATCGAAATTTGTCTTTGCGATGATAGGCGCCGAGCCGGCGGCGTCACCTTGAACAACGCCGGACCGAACAGCATCAACTCGAACGACGTTCAATGTAAGCCTGGGAGCAGGCTTCTGATTCAAATCCTTATCCACCAGAATGATCCGGATCTTGACCTTGAAGGTCTGAGCTTGAGAAAAGCCCGGAGCAACAAACAAGACGAGCAAGATGGCAAGCGAGAGAACCCCTTTGGTTGGGGCAGCCCTAAAAGGTCCGGCGGCGTTGCTCACGGCTTTTCTTCCTTTAGCTGTCGCACGGGGCATCGAACGCCGCCCCGGCCAAAGAACTGAACGGACGCATGATACCACTACGGTATCTTGAAGAATAGTAACGCAAATGGATTGGGTGTAAGCCGGGTGGCCGGGATCGAAATTATTGTTAACCAATACCCCCCGCCCTCCCCCTTTTTCGTATGTATGGGAAACAAAGGGGTTAGGTGGTACCCCTCGCGTATGTATGGGAAACAAAGGACTTAGATGTTTACCCACTTTGTAATCATTCACTGAAAATAAACGACTTATGAGGATCACTTGAAAGCTCCTCGTATGTATTGCAAATGCACGGCTTAAAACCCCGTAGAATCATATCGATACGGAAAGGCTCTAAATCAATGGATTTCGAGGTTCCGGCAGGGTTGGCGAGTTCCGTTTCGGGAAGCTATTCGAAGAACTCGGCCGAGTCTGCAAAGAAGGTTACCATGAAGGTATATTTGTGTCAATGGGAAAAGCGCAGAAAGCACACAATTGTTAGAAAAGGAGGGTGCGTGCCGTTCTATTCGAAATAGCCAAAACTGTCAGTAAAAAAGCAAGATCTCTCTTGGTTCTATTTTGCGATAATACTACACCGGGGCAGTCTATTAATTACAATCGATTACAAGAATCGAGTAATCTTGACCGCGATGAAAACAATTAAGGCGATAGATTTTTTTTGCGGCGCTGGCGGACTTACTCGGGGACTTTTGGACTCCGGAATTAAAGTTCTCGGAGGGGTCGACGTAGACAACAGACTACGCGAGACGTACGAGAAAAATAATCGGCCGGCTCAGTTCGTTTGCGAGGACATCAAGAAACTTAGGATACTCGATCTTCGCAAAAGGTTGGGGATAACGAAGAAAGACCCTGTCATCTATGCGGCCTGCACGCCGTGTCAGCCGTTTTCCACGTTAAACCGAACTGGTGCTACGGACAAGCGAAGAAGCCTTCTTCACTCCTTCGCGAAAATCGTCCTGAAATCCCCGCCCGACTTCATTCTTGTTGAAAACGTTCCCGGCCTAAATACAGCTTGCGGCAAGAGGATTTTCAGGCGATTCGTGAGGAATATCGAAAAACGTGGTTTTAAGGCCCAATATTCCGGATTTCTCGATGCCCAGCACTTTGGTGTCCCACAGGTGCGCAAGCGCTTTATCTTATTGGCAGCTAGGAATGGCGTCATAATTCCTCCGCGACGCTCGCGTAAGATATCGACGGTTAGGGAGTGCATTGGTAATTACCCGGCGTTGAAAGATGGCGAGGTCTCCGACATGTTTGAAAATCATGCGGCTAGACGCTTGCCTGCTCACCTTAGGCGAATTGTTCGCGCGGTGCCAAAAGATGGCGGTAGCAGGGCGGATGTCAAGGACAGTTCGATCCTTCTGAAATGTCATCAAAGACAGCCGCGAGTGCATAAGGATGTGTTTGGAAGAATGGCTTGGGATCGGCCAGCCCCTACGTTGACCGGTCGTTGCACTGACGTGTACTGTGGGCGGTTCACGCACCCTGATCAAAATAGAGGACTCTCCTTGCGGGAAGCGGCGGCGTTGCAGACGTTTCCTGACAACTACGTTTTTTCAGGGTCGTTTTTTCACATCGCACATCAGATTGGCAGCGCTGTTCCTGTGGAACTCGGTTTCCGATTAGGGAATGCGATAAGGAGGACACACTGTCAATCGCCCAAGAGAAGGGTGCGTAAGTGACTAAAAATCCTTATCGAATGGAGTTTGATATTGGAACCATCAAGCACCTCGGTTTGCAGATGTACTCTACCCTGCCACCTGTGATCGGTGAGATCGTTGCCAATTCGTGGGACGCTGACGCGAAATGGGTAAGGATCACGATACCGAACACTCCAATGTCATCGAACTCCGAAATCACCGTAACCGACAACGGCAACGGGATGGCAGACGGTGAAGTTAGAAATGCATACGTGATCGTAGGCCGTGACAGACGAAAGGAGAACGGCACGGATGTCACGCCGAAGTCCGGGCGAAAGGTGATGGGGCGGAAAGGAATTGGGAAATTTTCGGCCTTTGGAATCGCAAGTGAGGTCGAGGTCGAAACTGTAAAAGATAGCCAGGTTTCGCGGCTTGTCCTGAATTATGAGGCCCTCGAGAAAAATGCGAAAAACCGTGAAATCTTATTGCCAGCTTTGGAATCCACCGGGACGCTTAAGAGGGGCACAAGAATTACTCTTCGCAATTTCAAGAAGTTTCAGAATCGGACGATTGACATTGCTGGCTTAAGGCGCGGTCTCGCGCGGCGTTTTCGATTATTGGCGCTAAGCAACATTTTGAAATCATCATCAACGGCAAGAAAATTACCCCACAAGAGCGGGACCTAAAGCGCCTACTCGATAAGGATGACGGTGGGAAGCCATATTTGTGGGAGTTCAAAGACACCGAAATCGAACCTGGCTCCGGCTGGAAAGTCTCAGGTTGGATCGGAGCGCTCAATCGAACTGACGAATTGCAAGATGGGATTCAGCGCGGGATCGTAATAATGGCCCGAGGGAAATTGGTCCAGGAGCCTTTCATATTTGATGCAACTGTCGGACAACAGTTTGCGCTTTCATACTTGGTTGGTGAGTTGACCGCTGAATTCGTTGATGAAGCCGAAGATTCTGTGGGCACAACTCGTAACCAGCTTGTTTGGGATACAGAGCCAAATTCCGCGCTCAAGCGATGGGGCCAAAGCGAAGTCAAGAGAATCGCGCGTGAGTGGGGAGAAAAGCGTAAGGCGGACAATGAGAAGGCCCTCCTTAAGAACCCGCTCTACAAGAAGTTTATGAAGGAAGCCGACCAGTTTGAGGATAATCAGGTCAAGAGAATCGCAGACAGGTTAATCAGGCAGGTTCTTGGCGGGAACGTGATTGAGGATCCCAAGACCCAAGAACCGGTGATCCAGATGTGCCTCGATTATATGGAATTCGATTCGTTTCAGGAGCTGCCCAACAATTGATGGGAGCCGGGCTTCAAGACGTGGATAAGCTGGTAGAACTGTTTCGAGAGTGGGAGGTTGTTGAGGCCAAGGAAATGATGCGGGTGACCAACGGCCGTATCACTACTATTCAGAAGCTGCAAAAACTTATTGAGGGCAATGCTCTAGAAGTCCGACGCTGCACCGTTTTCTGAAAGAATTTCCATGGGTTCTCGACCCTCGATGGACTTTGATCGCGGACGAGAAGAGGTATAGCCAGTTATTGCGCGAGAAATTCCCCGAAGACCCGGCTAAGGTTCCGGGAAAAGGATCGGAGGATCGATTTCCTGTGCGTCAAGGAAGGTGAAACGCTTGTCGTTGTAGAGATCAAACGCCCTAAGTCGAAGGCATCTAAGAAGGAGTCGAGCAGGTTGAGGAGTACGTGCTTTTCATGCGGGATTATGTGAAGAAGAATACCGATCCGGATACACGCGTGACAGATGTCATAGGGTACCTGTTGTGTGGGGATCTTGTTGACACTCCCTACGAAGAGGCCGGAAAGACAATTTGGCGCAATCGCGGATTTATGTGAGACGTTATGCCGATCTTTTGCAGATGGTGAAATCGAATCATAAGGACTTTCTAATACGGTACGAGAAACTCCGAAAGGCCAAGGCGCAACGGGCGTCGTAATGGCAACGTATTAGCGATAATTTGACGAAGGAACAGCGCCGCTTGGCCATGTCTCGGGTCAGGCAGGAAAATACGGATATTGAGAAAATCGTGCGCTCAGAATCCGGAAGATTGGTCTAAAGTTCAGGACGAACGTGAAGCACCTGCCTGGGAAACCAGATATTGTAATTCCAATGGCTAACTTAGCGGTATTCGTGGATGGGGATTTTTGGCACGGGCATCGCTTTCCAGCCTGGCGCGATAAACTGAAGCCTTTTTGGAGAGCGAAAATTGCAAGAAACCGTCTGAGAGACCGTCGAAACTTTAGAAAGCTTCGGACAATGAATTGCGGGTGGTTCGGATTTGGCAACACGAAATCAAGCGAGACCTTGGCCGATGCCTTAGCAAGATCCTTCTTCAGGTTGGGCCTGTCGCTGTGAAGGGTACGACGGCGTACGTGTGCCTAAGGGCGAATTGCAAAATCAAATCCTGAACATTTCTGACCTAAGCAAACCAAAAGAAGGCGGCCCGTGCGGCGCTGGAGGCACGATGCACCCCGCGGTGCAGGGCGGTTTTGGAAGTTGCGTCCCCCGCTGCGGCGGGTTCGGGACGCAAGATGCTTCGACTTTTTGTGGAATTCAGTGTGTCGAAGTTGAGCGGCGAGTCTCGATGGCGCATTTCCGTTTTTGCCGAGATTCGTTTCCTTCTCAGCACTCTGCATCGAACCCAAGAAAAGAAGATCTGGGACACAGGGCCGCCTGTGCGAAAGCGGCACAGGCGGGTTTATCGGCGACGACCGCCGGACGTTTATTTTTGCAAGTCAAAGGCGTTGGTGTAGGGGACCGGAAGATGGCACGCTGCAACATGCGTTGCAGGGCAGTTTTGGAAGCGGCGTCCCCGTCTGGGACGCTGAGAACGCTTTGACTTTATTGTGAGAATCGGTGTGCATGGTCCGCGGGGCATGTGGGAGGTGTAGGACGCGCCCCGTCCCGATCCCGAATGAAGAGATTGGGATGGGGTGCAAGAGCGTGTTTCGACGTTGTTGTGAAATCAAAGGAAGGACGCCATTCGGGAGAATGGGAACGGGAGAGGCGTCAGTTGGAAAGGCGCCATTCGGGAGAATGGCGTTCCCGGGGGATGGCGAAGAAAAGTCTCCGGGTTCGGGGAGCACGGGGTGCAGGGGGGAACACAGAGCACGAGGCCTCGCGTTCGGTGAACGCGAGCTACAAAAATCACCGGCGGGTCAAGAATCCCCGGGTTCGGAGGAACCCGGGCTACAGGGAACGGAGAGGCTAGAATTTCTGGCGGAGATGGTCAAAGACGACGTAGGCGACCAATCCGGAAATTACGGCGATACTGAAATTCGTGGTGGTGAAAATATCGTGCAGGGCGAAGGCGAGGGTTTTGCCGGCGCCGTTGGTGCGAGTGAATTCGCCCATCAGGAGATTGGAATAGAAGAGGAAGATGATGAAGCCGACTTCAACGATCGCTCTCCAGAGCGGGGTGGATTTCTTAGGGCCGGAAGACATGGTGTAACTATAGCAAGAGCGGGAGGACGCGGGAACAGAAAGCGGAAGGGCGAAGAAGAAAAGACGGGTTGCCGCAGAGACGCAGAGAGAACGGAGAAGTGAGGAGGGAATTGCGGACTTAGGATTTGAGATTTCGAAGGGGAGAACAATTCAAAGACCCCGCCCTCGAAAACCGAGAGCGGGGCACCCGGCAGGATCCCAGGCCCCGACAAGGAAGGCAGGGGACCTGAGCTACACGAGCAGAGACGAATTCAAGGGCAGCTGAGATTCCCGAAGAGGATGCAGAGGCGCGAAGTGCGCGAAGGAAGACCAAGCTACAGGGCAAAGGCAAGAGGCGGGCCACCCCCGCAGAAGAATCAAAAAATCACAGGCGAGAAAACCCACGTGTAAGAGCGACACGCGGGGCACCCATCCATCAGAAAACAAAAAGGCTCCGATTTCTCGGAGCCCTTTTGCGTTAAGGAAATAATCCTGGCAGCGACCTACGTTCCCACACAGTTACCCGTGCAGTATCATCGGCTCAGCGGGGCTTAACTTCCGTGTTCGGGATGGGAACGGGTGTGACCCCCGCGATATGGCCACCAGGAAATTCAGGAAGTAAGAAGGTAAAGGGAGGCGCGAATGAACACGTCTCTCTTCTCGAGAGCCTCACTTTGACAACTGAATAGGCTGGTAAAAATACACCGCAAAACTGTTCCGAGCCCGATTGTAACGGTTTGGGAAAGTTTTATGGTCAAGCCGAACGAGCGATTAGTATGGGTCAGCTACACGCATTGCTGCGCTTACACCTCCCGCCTATCAAGGTCGTAGTCTTCGACCGCTCTTCTTAGATGGCCGCAGCCGTCTTGGGAGACCTTATCTCGAGGCAAGCTTCTTGCTTAGATGCATTCAGCATTTATCTTTTCCGGACTTCGCTACCGAGCTATGCCACTGGCGTGACAACTCGTTCACAAGGGGTCCGTCCATCCCGGTCCTCTCGTACTAGGGACAGCTCCTCTCAAGTCTCCTGCGCCCACACCAGATAGGGACCGAACTGTCTCGCGACGTTCTGAACCCAGCTCACGTACCGCTTTAATAGGCGAACAGCCTAACCCTTGGGACCTTCTACAGCCCCAGGATGCGATGAGCCGACATCGAGGTGCCAAACCTAAGCGTCGATGTGAACTCTTGGCTTAGATCAGCCTGTTATCCCCGGCGTACCTTTTATCCGTTGAGCGATGGCCCTTCCACGCGGGACCACCGGATCACTAGACCCAGCTTTCGCTTCTGCTTGACCTGTGTGTCTCGCAGTTAATCCGGCTTGTGCTCTTGCACTCCACAGCGGGTTTCCAATCCGCTTGAGCCGAACTTTGGGCGCCTCCGTTACATTTTGGGAGGCGACCGCCCCAGTCAAACTACCCGTCTGGCTATGTCCTCCCGCCCGTCGCGGGCTGTAAGTCAGAGCGACAGAACGATCAGGGTGGTATTTCACTGTTGCCTCCTCTCAAGCCGAGACCTGAGAATCAAAGGCTCCCACCTATGCTACGCAGACCATACCGTTACTCATGACCAGAGTGCAGTAAAGGTGCACGGGGTCTTTCCGTCTAGATGCGGGCATCCGGCGTCTTCACCGGAACCACAAATTCGCCGAGTCGTTCGCCAAGACAGTCGGTCTATCGTTACACCATTCGTGCAGGTCGGAACTTACCCGACAAGGAATTTCGCTACCTTAGGACCGTTATAGTTACGGCCGCCGTTCACCGGGGCTTCAGGTCGGGCCTTCGTCCCTTGCGGGATTGAGCCCTTGCTTTAACCTTCCGGCACCGGGCAGGTGTCACCCCCTATACGTCGTATTCGACTTTGCAGAGAGCTGTGTTTTTGTTAAACAGTCGCAGACCGCATTTCACTGCGGCCGCCTCGGGCTATAAACCCTAGCGCGGCCCCTTCTCCCGAAGTTACGGGGCTAATGTGCCTAGTTCCTGAGCGAGTGTTCTCTCGAGCGCCTGTGGATATTCACCTTGTCTACCTGTGTCGGTTTGTGGTACGGGCACCTAACGAACTCCTTAGAGGTTTTTCCAGGCAGCGTGAAATTAGGGACTTTGCGACCGTGTGGTCTCGTGACATGTCTCACCGTTGAATGACCCCGCGGATTTTCCTACGAGATCCGGCTTACACATGGCAATCGGGACATCCATCACCAGACTCCTGTATCCTTCTGCGTCACCCCATCGTGTTAACGTTTATTCGGTGGACAGGAATGTTGACCTGTTGTCCATCAGCTACGCCTTTCGGCCTCACCTTAGGACCCGCCTAACCCTGAGCGGATTAACCTTCCTCAGGAAACCTTAGACTTTCGGCGACACGAGTTCTCATCGTGTTTATCGCTACTTATGCCGGCAGGGTCTCTTCCGTGGCGTTGAGTAGTCCTCTCGGTCTACCTTCAGACTCCACAGAATGCTCCCCTACCAAATATGCAAACCGTGGTTCGCATACATTTCGAAGCTTCGGTCGTAGACTTGAGCCCCGTTGGATTGTCGGTGCATGATCGCTTGACTAGTGAGCTGTTACGCTTTCTTTAAAGGATGGCTGCTTCTAAGCCAACCTCCTAGCTGTCCGAGCGATCACACTTCCTTTCCCACTTAGTCTACAGTTAGGGACCTTAGCTGGCGGTCTGGGTTCTTTCCCTCTCGACCACGAAGCTTATCCCTCGTAGTCTCACTCCCGTGTTGCTGTCCGCGGCATTCGCAGTTTGATTGGAGTCGGTAACCTTGGTTGGTCCCTAGTCCATTCAGAGCTCTACCACCGCGGCAAATCATACGAGGCTGCCCCTAAAGGCATTTCGGGGAGAACGAGCAATTACGGAATTTGATTAGCCTTTCACCCCTACCCTCAGTTCATCGGAGCGATTTTCAACTCACACCCGTTCGGCCCTCCAGTCGCGTTTAAGCCACCTTCAGCCTGACCAAGGGTAGATCATCCCGCTTCGCGTCTATTCCCACATACTATTCGCCCTATTCGGACTCGCTTTCGCTACGGCTCGCTTGCGCTTAACCTCGCATGTGAGAATAACTAGCCGGCTCATTAAGCAAGAGGCACGCCGTCAGGCATTGAATCCGGCCGAAGCCGGAGACTAGCCCTTCGACTGCTTGTAAGCATACGGTTTCAGGTTCTATTTCACTCCCCTCGCAGGGGTGCTTTTCACCTTTCCCTCACGGTACTAGTTCACTATCGGTCGCCAGAGAGTATTTAGCCTTGGAGAGTGGTCTCCCCAGCTTCCCACGGGATTTCACGTGTCCCGTGGTACTCAGGATGCCGCTTCGAGTCCGGTAAGCTTTCGGTTACGTGGCTATCACACTCTATAGCCCCGCTTTCCAGCGGGTTCACCTAGCCTCCGGATTGGTAACTCTACTCATGCGGTCCTACAACCCCGCCGTGTAAACACCGACGGTTTGGGCTCTTCCGATTTCGCTCGCCGCTACTTTCGGAATCTCTGTTAGATTTATTTTCCTCCAGGTACTGAGATGGTTCACTTCCCTGGGTTGGCTCGTACCCGCCTATGTATTCAGCGGGCCGTCTCTGAGTTCATCAGTGGGGTTTCCCCATTCGGACATCCCCGGATCAAAGCCTGCTTGCGGCTCCCCGAGGCTTATCGCAGCTTGCCACGTCCTTCATCGTCTTCTGGCGCCAAGGCATCCACCGTACGCCCTTAGTAGCTTAATCATAAAACTTACCCAGCACGTTGCACCAGACAACCCCAGGTCCGCGTGAGCGGGTCTGGGCATCATCCGGAACAGCCGTGTCGAGCAAGATCGCCTTCCCACAATTTTCCACTACGCTCGGCTCGAACAATATTTGCGGTTTAGCGCAATGCTTCCGCCTCTTCGTGCGCTCCGAAGAGAACACGAAAAAGGCATACGCATTGCGCATGCCAGCCTATTCAGTTGTCAAAGATCGATGTTCCAAGCTTGCCTGGACTCCCCACTCCCGGTGGGAAGGTCCGCCCAAAAAGCGGCCACAAAATAAAAAACCCGGCGTCGAGCGCCGGGCTAAACCGCCACGTACGGGCGGCTTTGCGCGAAGCTCGACAGATTGCTATCCTGTATTCGTAGCTGACCTCACAACGGATCCGAGGAGGATCCGAAACTCCGGCAGCCCCTGATTCGCTCACAAGTCACTAAGCGATTCTGGAAGTATAGCAGGAATTTTCGTTACGTCAAGCGGGCAACGGGGGGATTATTTCCGGGGCTGTGCATAATACGAAGCCCTGTGGAAATGGGAGCGCAGGGGAAACGCTTCTCCTTACGCCGGGAGAACTGCTGCACCATCGCAAAGATTTTGGGCCCGGCGTTCTAGCCTTTGCGGTGCTTGAAGTATTCCACTTGGCGTAGGCGCTTGGCGGCGGCTGCGCGGGTTTTATATCCGCTGCCGAGGTTCTTGCCCTTTTCGGAGACTACTTTGTAACCGCTCTTGTCTTTCTTAATCATTGTTGTTCCCTTCTTTGTAAAGCTTCGCTCCGCAAAGAAGAATAGGCAATCGGGAGGCGCCTGTAGTTTGGGGTAGGTCGATCATTTAGGGCGGCTTGTCGGCCCGGGTGCACTGGTGCGTTATCAGAAAACGCGGATACAATACGCCGCGGCACCTCGGAGGATACATGCGGAGATCGCGGCGGGAATTTTTGACGGATACATCTATTGGACTGGTTGGAGCTGCTGTGTTGGGGCAGGGGCGGGCAGAGGCACAGACGCCGGAGACCCAGTCGCAGCAGCCGCCCAATCTTCCACCCGGCGCGCCGCCCGCGTTTGGCACGGCGCTGGCCGTGGGGCCGGAAGTTTCGCCAATTACTTTTTCCGAAGCGGAAAAACTCGTGCAGGTGGAGATGAGCAAAGCGGAAATCGCGCAGGCGGCTTCCAGCTGGCGCAGCAATCTGGCGGCGCTTTACGAGCGGCGCACGGGGCCACACAAGATTGAATTGGAGCCGACACTCGCGCCTTATTCGGGGTGGAATCCCATACTGCCAGGCCAGAAGCGCGGTCCTGAGCGAGACATTTTCATACGCACGAAAAATGATCCCGGCCCACTGCCCGCGAACGAGGCAGATATTGCCTTCGCTCCACTGACGCAGCTCTCGCGCTGGATCGAAACGCGCAAGATCACTTCGATGCGTCTTACGCAGATTTATCTGGAGCGGCTTGAGCGCTTCAATCCCAAGCTGCGGTGCGTGATTACGCTGACGCGCGAGCTGGCGCTTGCGCAGGCGAAACAAGCGGACGCGGAAATTGCGGCGGGAAAATATCGCGGCCCACTGCACGGCATTCCATGGGGAGCGAAGGATCTGCTCGACACCGCGGGAATTCCCACGACTTATGGCGCAGAGCCATTTAGGGATCGCGTCCCAAAGGAGGATTCCGCTGTTGTTGCGCGGCTACACGCGGCGGGCGCGGTGCTCGTAGCCAAGCTGAGTCTGGGCGCACTGGCGCTGAATGACATTTGGTTCGGCGGGCAGACGATGAATCCCTGGCTGCTCGAAGAAGGCTCTTCAGGTTCGAGCGCGGGGCCGGGCGCTTCCACCGCGGCTGGACTTGTGGGCTTCGCAATTGGAAGCGAAACCGGAGGCAGCATCGTCAGCCCGAGTATGCGCTGCGGGGTTACTGGATTGCGGCCCACCTATGGCCGCGTGCCTCGCACAGGCGCAATGACGCTGTGCTGGTCGCTCGACAAACTTGGCCCGATGGCGCGCGGCGTTGAGGATACGCTGCTGGTGCTGCACGCCATTTCGGGGCCGGATGCAGGAGATCTTTCCAGTGTGCCGAGTAAACTTGATTTCGATGCCAGCGCGCCGGTGCAGGGTCTTCGCGTGGGTTATTTCCCTGGATGGATGAAGGAAGCTCCTGCGACGGATGTGGATCGCGCCGCACTGGAAACCGTGAAAAAGATTGGAATGGTTCCCGTGGAAGTGAGTCTTCCTGAATGGCCTTACGATTCTCTCGATTTGATTTTGTTTGCGGAAGGCGCGGCGGCATTCGAGGAACTCACGCTGACGCACAAAGATCGCGAGTTGAAAGTTCAGACGCCGGATGCGTGGCCCAATCTTTTTCGGCAGTCGCGATTTCTTTCCGCGGTGGATTTCGTGCAGACCGATCGCCTGCGCCGCAAAGTGGCGATCGAGATGGCGCGCGTTTTTTCCGAGGTGGACCTGCTCCTCGTGCCGTCGCTGCGCGATGAAATGCTGACGATTACAAATTTTACGGGGCATCCGTCGCTCACATTGCGCGCGGGGTTCGTGGAAGTTTCCGAGGCCCGCAGCGATTGGGCGCCCGACCCGGCACATCCTCTTCCAAGGTTTTCGCCGCCGCGGCGCGTGCCGCACGGAGTCACGTTGATCGGGCGGTTGTTTGAGGAGGGTACGTTGGGGCGGGCGGGGATTGCGATGGAGCGGGCGTTTGGGGTGGCGGATCAGCGGCCTGCGGGGTTTTGAGCTGGCGCGCAGTGTCGATTGATTGGCGCAGCGTGGTTGATTCTTCGGTGTGCTTACACACAGGACCTTCGCGCATTTTGGCCGTATGCGCTCAGGATGACAACGTGCGCAAGTGCCGAATGGGCAGCGCCTAGATCCCTGTAACACCCCTATAATCAATATATTAGAAGCATTCTGTCACTGAAATCCGCGCCGTGGTACAGCTGTCCTTGCGTACTATTGCCAACGAAAGTCTACATAGGTAGATTTGCGTTATGGCGACACGAGTACGAGCATCCAAACAAACTTTGGCGCTGCTGGCGGCGCTGGCGGGCAAGCCATCGGAATGGCATTACGGCTACGCGCTGAGCCGCGAGACGAAGCTGATGTCCGGCACGCTGTATCCGATTTTGATGCGGCTTGAGGAGCGCGGCTGGCTGGAAACGCAGTGGGGAATGCCGGAACCGTCCACGGAAAAAAGAGGCGGCCATCCACCGCGGCATATGTACCGGCTGACGGCGAACGGGCGTGCGGCGGCGCTCGAAGCGCTTAGTGCGGCGCGCAGTAAAACGAAATCGCGTGGCGCGCTCAGGCCCGCGCGGGAGAACGCCCGCGTTCATCTGGGCGATCCTATGTTGGAGCAAGGGTGACCGATGCGCGCACAAAATAATTCGAGAGAACAGTCACAGCACAACATCGCGCGAGAAATTGTGGCGCATGCATTCGGCGGAATTGTCGCGCTATGGCCAGCGGACTCAAAGGATTGGGCGCTGGCGATGCAAGCGGAACTCATCGAAATGAATTCAACTCAAGAGAGCCTTCGGTGGCTCGCAGGAGGAACAATGTCACTCGGCAAAGCGTGGTGGAACCAGGTTGTGTACGGATGGAAGGAAGATGAGAAGGAACCTTCCACCGTGAAGACTCCCGGGCCGGTTGCATTCGCGTTGGCGGTGGCCGCACTGATTGCGTTTTTCATGGTGCCGTCCGTACATGGGGGATTCAGCGCGGTTGTAAATTCCTGGCAGCCTTACAGTGATTCGCATCAGGCGGATTATCAGCGCATGGCTCGTGAAGCCGAAGCGAACCATGACGCGAAGACTCTGGCCTTTCTCGCCGCGCGGATGAATTCCATGGAAGAAAACGCGCGTTTGACGAACGAAGCCGTCGAGATAGATCCGTCCCTCGCGTGGATCTACGTCAGGGGCGCCGATTACAATTACTTTAATAATCACATTCCGGAAAAGCAGGGATGGATAAAAAAACTCGAGGCATTCGATCCGGACAATGCAGTGCCGTACCTCGCGGAAGCCAGTATCCGGCAAACTGAAATCCTACAGCAATCCAAGTTTCAGGCTTCGCCAAACAAGGTATCGAATGATCCCGCGTGGCGCACGGCCATGGAAAAAGCCTTTGAGGCGCCACGTTATGATACTTACTCTGACCGGGCGATGGATCTGCTGCAGTCCGAATTCAACGCGCACAACCTGCGACAGCCACAGGACATCGTACGCGCCAGCATCGGATACTATTTCTTTGGCGTGTTCGATGCGAAAATATATTCAGACTTTTTGCTTAGCCAGGCGAAGGAGGCGCGGCAGAAGGGCGACACGACGACAACGGGCCGCCTTGCCTGGACGGTGGCGCAATTCGCCGAACGCGCGCGCGGGAATTTGCACGACGATTATGCGCGAAGCACGACGGATGGAATGTTGTATTCCGCCAGTGAAATCCTGATACCTCTGGAAACCGCGGCGGGCCACACGGAGACAGCGAAGCTGCTGACCATTGAGAAAGAGAGCTACGAGCGGAAACAGGCCGCAAAGGCTCCCTACCGAATGCCGTATGTTTACCGGCCGATGAATGCGACAGGCATCGCCTTGCAGTCCGCAGGATTGTGTATGGTCCTTTTCGGCGGCTTGATTGTTCTTTCGCTCGTTTATTTACTGGCGGCGCGCTTTGCTCCGGACTTGCGTGAAGGCAGATTGTATCGCTGGGCATGCAACTGCGGACGGTTCGGTCCGACCGGCTTTGCCGCGGCAATTGTCTTAATGGCAGCCGCATTCGCTCCGTACCTTGAGCGCCTGCAAGACTTTTTTGCGGGGAAGAGGGATGCCGAAACCCTGCAAGGGCTGACCAGCACGTACGTGGCTCTTAATCAGCTGCCGAGCAGGATTATCAATCCGATGAATCAAAGCGTGTATCACGCCTATTTGTGGACAATTTTGCTTGTCGCGGTCGTCATCGCGGGCGTGCTTTTCCTCACACGTAATGTGAATCGACCGAGCGAGCCGGGCATTAAGGTCGCTTGATCGCGCGGCGCAGCGGCGGTTGGTGAAATCCGCCGCTGGTCGCGATGAGTTTTTCGATTCTTTGAACGAGCAGTAAACCTTCTTGTCGGAGGGGACTTGTGGGAACGTTATGGCAGGACATCCGATTTGGTTTGCGCACATTGCGCAAGAATCGCGGATTCACGGCGTTTGCCGTGCTGACGCTTGCGCTCGGCATCGGCGTGACTACCGCGATGTTCAGTTTGGTGGTGAATGTCGTTCTGCGTCCGCTGCCTATCCTGCGGCCGTCGGAACTGGTGGCAATCAGCAGCGCGGCAACAAAGACTGCGCCCGCGAAGCCCGGCATTAGCTGGCAGATGTATCTCGACTACCGCGACAGTTCCGCGGCTAGTTTCGCGGGAATATCCGGATACAAGGAGAATATACCGAGTGCACTGTCGCATGACAGTGGGAGCACAGTTTCCGGCGATGCCGCGGTCGTAACAGGAAATTATTTTGATGTGCTTGGCGTTCGCGCGTTCCGCGGGCGGATGATCAGCGCGCAAGACGATTCGGGAGCGGGTGACAGCAACGTCGTGGTGATCAGCCATCGTGTATGGCGTGAATTTTACGGCGGGCGCGCCAACGCGCTCGGGTCGATTCTGCGAATCAACGGTTCCTCTTACACCGTCATCGGGGTGGCTCCGGCGGATTTTTCGGGAATTAGTTTGGACTCTTCCCCAGACGTGTGGATTCCAATGTCGTCCGTTATCCACGGGAATACGCTTGTCGCGATGATGGCGAAGAGCGTTGATAGCACGGTATTTCACGCGGTTGGAAGAATCAAGCCCGGCCTGACGATGGCGCAGGCGCGCCAGCCGCTTAACGTGGCGGCGATCCAACTGGGCGCGGGCAAGAGTGTGAGCGCCGGGCTTAAGACTGTGGGAGGCCGCTCCGTTCCGGATCTTTGGGAAAAGCCGGAGCCGGAGCTTCAGCCGCTTGAGAACGCTCGCGGAGGAAGTTCGCGTGCCTCGACGATACTGCTGTTCGGCTCAATTACACTACTGCTGCTGCTCGTGGTTTGTGATATTGCCTCGATGCAGCTAGCGCGGTTCGAGCGACGCCGGCGGGAGGTGGCAATACGCCTCGCACTTGGCGCTTCCAGAGTGCATGTTGCCCGCGCGATTGTGGTCGAAGGCTTGCTGCTTTCAATGTTCGGCGCGGTGGCGGGTCTCTTCGTTGCGTACTGGTCGCTGAAGCTCTTCGTCGCGCTCCTGCCGTTGCGGGTGCAATGGCACACGTCACTCTTGACGTCATTCCTGGAAGGGCGTGCTCTTCTGTTCACGATTTTTATCACTCTTTTTGCCGGCGTCTTCTTCAGTCTTGCGCCGGCCATTCGCGCGGCTCGCTCGAATGTTCTTTTGGCGATGAACAGCGACACGCCGACTACGGCCACCGGGCGTCCACGCGGCGCTGCGCGGCGGATTGATTGTGTTTCAAACGGCGGCCTCCGTGTTGCTGCTCGCGGTGACGCTGCTTTTTCTACAAACGTATTGGAACGCATCGCGTTTGCATCTTTCGTACGATCCGCATGGCGGAATTTCGTACAGATTAATTGGAACCAGGAAATTCGCGGACAACAATGCAGAGATGGCGTATTGGGACAAGGTGCTCGACAATGTACAAAGCACACCGGGAATTCATCGTGCAGGACTGGCTTCTCCTCTCCCGTTGCTGGTGGGGAATCTGGGAATGCCTGGCGGATATTTTTACCAGTGGACCAAAGTAAGTCGCGGCTACTTTGACGCACTGGGCATTCCGCTGCGCCGTGGAAGAGATTTTACCTCGCAGGATCGGGAAGGATCTCCTGCAGTCGCCATCGTAAATCAAACAATGGCTGACCAGTATTGGCCCGGTAAGGATCCGATCGGCCAGCAAGTGGAGCGCCTTCTTGACGATCAGAGCTCTTACGGAAAAGTTGAAGTGATCGGTGTCGTCACGGACACCCAAACTCGCGGACCGGGAGTCCACGAGGACGCGGTGCTCTACACGCCGTTAGCGCAGCGCCATTTTGGAAGTTACAACGGTCCAATGTCATTTGCGCTTGTCGTCCGAGGCGAGGGCGACGCGGCCCGGTCCAGTCAACGGTTCGCGCGGCCGTGGATCGATCCGACAAAGAAGTGAAAGTGTCTGGAGGAATCACATTCGTTGACGCGCTGGCGGATCGCTACAACGATTTGCGCGTCGAGGTAGAAATATTCGTTGCGTTTGCCATGCTGGCGATGCTTCTGACCGCGTCGGCGCTGTACGGACTCGTCTCATACATCACGACTGCGCGGACGCATGAGCTTGGGCTGAGGCTGGCGCTTGGCGCGTCACGGCCGTCCATTGTGCGATTAATTCTGCGTAGCGGACTTAGCCTGACGTTAGTGGGCATCACTATTGGACTTGGTTCTGAATTCTGGCTGATGCGCTTCCTATCGAGTTTTGTGCGAGGGGTTAAGCCGGTGGACGTTCCGACCTCCGGCATCGTTGCTCTGATTCTGTTCTGCGCCTCGCTTGCTGCGTGCTACGTTCCAGCGCACCGCGCGTCGCGGCTGGATCCTATGGTTGCGCTGCGCCACGATTAGCGGGCTTCTGCGCGGATTGACTCCGGGCTTTGCCGGGCCTACGATTCACGGCTATGCGACGAGAATCCGCGGGGCGTGCGTGACTACGCGCATGGCCGGGATTGATTGCGGCGCTGCTTGTTACAAATACAATACTGCACAACGCGACGCATCCGTCGGCGCTGGTGATCAGCGTTCTTCCGGCCGCCGCACATTAGAACCCTTCAAATAAATTCATGGACAGGCCGTAAGGTTCGCGCTTCAGGGGCTAAAGCCCCCTTTCTCGCCGCATTCTGATGTCGCGGCTAAAGCCACGACCCACAAGGCCTGCTTCGGGGAAAATTCTACTGAGCTTCACGAACCATATGTGAGCCCGTCATTTCACTCAGCGTTTAGTAATCATCGTCGGCGGTGACCGGGCTAGGCGGCGGCATCGGTTTTCTTCCCGCTTGCAGATGGTCGAAGTTCATCGCCGCGTTCATCAGGAGCATGAAGCTGCCGTGGGTTTCCTGTCGCCACATGGGATTGATGGCGAAAAACACCACGTGCCCCTTGCCGACGGGAACATCAACGACAGCCGGAGTTTCCGCCAGCGCGGCGCCGCCTGCCAGTTCACCGCTGATGAGTAGATCGCGTTCCGGAGCGAAGCGTACGATTACGCGCGGCCACATGGATTCGGGCGTAATCATCGTCGGCGGTGACCGGGCTAGGCGGCGGCATCGGTTTTCTTCCCGCTTGCAGATGGTCGAAGTTCATCGCCGCGTTCATCAGGAGCATGAAGCTGCCGTGGGTTTCCTGTCGCCACATGGGATTGATGGCGAAAAACACCACGTGCCCCTTGCCGACGGGAACATCAACGACAGCCGGAGTTTCCGCCAGCGCGGCGCCGCCTGCCAGTTCGCCGCTGATGAGCAGATCGCGTTCGGGAGCGAAGCGTACGATTACGCGCGGCCACATGGATTCGGGCGGAATCGAGGCTTTCGAGTACGCGCGCGTGTCCGGGTCAATGTAGAGCTCACGCTCGCGCGGTGTCCGTGTGGGCTGGCGTGGCTCTGGCGCGACGTAGGGGCGGCCCTGAACGACGTCGGGGTCAGTCGCCGTGCCGCGACCGCTTGGGCGGCCTTCCGCTCCGCCTGCGCCGCCGGGCTCGCCTCCACCACCGCCCCCTCCTGCGCCACCGAGGCCAAGCGAAACGCGCAGTACGGGCGCCTGACTGAAATAAACGCCGAGCGTTTCGTCGTACCCGTATGCGATGGGACTGTTGCGATCTTCAACGTTCGACAGATAAATCGAGCCCCGCGCCTGGAGTTGCGGGGTGGTTGCGATGGAAACGCCGGTCGTCATGCCGAGGTCAATCGGCAATTGGGCAACGGACGTTATGGGGATGAACAGTCCACCGTTGTCAATGAAAGTCTTTAAGTGCGCCAGGCCCTCGAAACCCAATCCACCGCGAATGTCAGGTGTTTGGTCGGGCTGGCCGTCTGCCGTAGCGAGGTTGGGTGTGAGATCGGTGCGCTCCCACGGAATTGGTCCGCCGAAGTCGGTTCCGTCCGGAGTGGTGCGCTTCGGAATTCCATTAATCATGGACGCAAGATTACCCGCGCCTGGCGGAAAGAGGATCACGTCGAACTGGTCGCGCAGGTTTGAAATCTTGCCGAGCGCCTGATCGGAAATATAGGTGTAGGGCACCTTCATTTCATCCAGCGCGAGGCGGTACCAGCCTTCGTTCTGAGTGTTGACCCAGGTGTGGACAACCGCGATGCGCGGCACGGCGATTTCATGCTTGGCGACGCTGGGTTCCGCGGTGGCGCCCTTCACGCGGATGCCAAGATCTTTTGCCGCGGCTTCGAGTTGAGAAGCGGTGTCAGTTGGATTGCCATCCGCGGGAATGATGAATGTTCCGGCGTTGTATTTCGCGCCATCGGCATCGAAGGGGGCTTCGGCGGCGAACATTTTCACGTTTTTCAGGCGGAAGCGGAGCGTGGCCAACACGGGCTCGGCGTTGGCGTTGATGAGGAAGAAACGCGAGCCACTTGCGTTGAAGGTTCCCGTAGCTTTCGCTTCGCCCTGGATGAGCGTCATCGGAGCTTTCAAAATGGAAGCATCCGTGACGCGAATGGTGGCGACGTTCCGAAGCGGGCCGAGCGTCCAGCCGGTATCGTCATAGGGACGCGGATCGTTGACGTTAAAATACTGCGTATCGAGGAGCATATCCGCCATGCGGCTGTAGGGCTGATCCATGCGGACGACGTAACTGCCCGCGGGGATTTTTACGGTCACGGTCGTTGAGGCAGGTGTGGCCGCTGGCGGGCGTTGAGTAGCATCATCGCTCGCCGGTGCGGCACCGCCCGCGCCGCCTCCGCCGCGTCCTCCTCGGCCACCACCGCCGCCCGCTGCGGCAGGGCGGGGCTGCTTCACTTCGATATCCTGGCCTAGTGTTTGGATTTCGCATCCCTGTTGTTGCAGAAGCGCGGCGAGTTGCGCGGCGAGCTCGGGACGCTTGCCGTCATTCATAATGACGTATGCCGCCGGGCCTTCCGTGGTGGCTTTGGCGACGCTGCGCTTGCTCTTCAAATAAAAATTGGAGAGAAATTCCTGCGCGTGATCGGCGGTGTAGGAAAGCGAATACAGCAAGCCGCTTTCCTGAATATTCACGTTGTCGCGCAGGGACCACCTCACGCGCGGGAGCGGAGGATTGGGCCGGAACCATTCGCGCGTGGTTTGATTGGCGGGCACGGTGCGCATGCGCGTATCCGCGCCGCCGTTGCCGAAAGTTTCGTAGAAGCGGCCCACGGCGTTATGTCCCGTGGCGACGTAGAGCATGTAGTTTGACGCCCAGCCGTCGTAGAAATCGTGCGTCCACACGCCGGGGACGCCGTCCGCCGTCAAATTCTTGATGTCGTTGTACGCCATCTCCTGCCATTCGCTCACGACGATAGGATCGAGCCAGGCGTTGTAAGGGCCGGTGCCGGTCATCACGTAGAGAAATGGTTCGGATTCGTGCAGGTCGTGCATCACAGTGGCGTGCCAATCGAGATAACTTTTCATTTGCACTTTGGAAAGTTGCAGCGCTTCGGCGATTCCGTCTCGATTGTTGTCATGTGCGACGTAGTGTCCCCAGTAGAGGAGGTTCATCGGCGGCTGATCAGGATGCGCGAGGTGATAGTTGTAGATGTCAACCATGCGGTCGCGGCCGTCAACTTCCAGCACCGGGGTAATCAGGAAAATCACATTCTTGCGAATATTCTGGATGAAGGGCGAGTCATCCACGGCCAATCGGTAGGCCAGTTCCATCAGCATTTCCGGCGAGCCGGGTTCCGGAGAGTGGATCGAGCCGGATGCCCAATAGATGGGCTTGCCGTCTTTGATGAGCTGTTGAGCTTCGGCTTCCGTCTTGATTTTGCGCGGGTCGGCGAGCTTGGCGGTGATTTCCTTGAAGTGATCGAGCTGCGCCATATTGGAATCGTCGGTGACGGCGACCATCAGGAAATCGCGGCCCTCTTCGCTCTTGCCGACCGTCCAGACTTTTACGCGCGGCGAGGCCGCGGCCAGCGCGCGGTAGTAGCGATAAAGATCTTTGGTATAGGTGAGGTGATTCTCCGCCCCGGCGATGTAGCCGAGAACTTTCTCCGGGGTCGGCACGGTTGCCGAGGCGGGGAGATGATCCACCAGCTCGGTTGAAAATTGAGGGTCCGTGGTGAACTGCTTGATTTTCGCGGTGTAGCCTTCGTCAATCTTTGGGGCGGCGGGCGCTGATCCGTTCGCCTTCTTAGAGGATCGCGCGGGCGCGGACTTCTGAGCGGAAGTGGACGCCTTCGTAGAAGCGCCGTCGTCCGCGGCCCGTATGCTCGCAGGTACGGTCCAGAGAAAAAGGGCTAAGCTGAGAATAATTAAAATTGATTTTTCCAGCAGGCCCTGACGTGACCGAGGCCCGCGAAAGGATGACGCGTGCATTTTCATGACGTTCCTCCGCAAAAATTTCAAATGTGGGCGGCCCGGCGGCGCGTGTGAATTGCGATCGCAAGAATCTTGCCGAGCAAGGCTCCGACAATGCCTTGAGAGGCCGCACTTTGTCCAGAGGTTTCCATTTCCGGATGTTCGGCGCTGGCCTTGAATGGCGCTTTGCGGTAGCGTGACCTGTGGGGAGAAAAACATGCTTGCGGAATCGTTGACAGCGCTCATCACTGGCGGCACGGATGGACTGGGCCGCGCAATGTCTCTGCGCCTGGCGCGCGAAGGCTATCGTGTATTTGCCGCGGGGCGTTCGGCGGAGCGCCGCGCGCGGCTGGCGGAAGAAGCCCTGAAACTCGGCCTGCCGATCACTCCGCTGGAAATGGACGTGTGCGACGAAAGGAGTGTGGACAGCGCACTCGCCGAGCTGCGGTCCGCGGCCGGTCCCGTGGATGTGCTCATTAACAATGCAGGGATCGCGTATACAGCGACCATGGAGGAAATTCGCCTGGAACACTTGCGGCGCCAGTTCGATACAAATTTCTTTGCCGCCGTCCGGTTGATACAACGTGTGCTGCCGGAAATGCGCGCGCGCCGCTGCGGCTGGGTCGTCAACATGAGTTCCGTGGGCGGCCGGCTCGCTCTCCCGTTATTCGGTCCCTATTCGAGCAGTAAATTTGCGCTGGAAGCCATGAGCGACGCTTTGCGTTACGAGCTGATTCCTTTTGGTGTGCAAGTCATTCTCATTGAGCCCGGCATTATCCGCACCAACATGGAAAAAACCGCGACCGAACTCTCTGCCGATTATCTGGAGCTTTCGGAATCAGGACCGTATGCGGGTGTTTACCGTGGATTTCGGAAAGGGTGGGGCGCCATGACGGGCCAATCCCGCACCACGCCGGAGGATTGCGCTGAAATAGTCCTGCGTGCGCTACGAGCACCGAATCCGAATGCGCGGTATACCGTTCCGGCTAAGGAAAAGCGGAGCGTGTGGTTCGTGAGAATGCTGCCGGATCGAATGACCGACCGCCACATAGCGCGAACGTTCGGACTCGACAAGGTCAGCGATCCGTCCGCGCCACGCGCAATTCAACGTTAAATTTCAGGCTGCTGAATCTTTTGGCTGGCAGATCACCGCGATAAGCAGCCCGAGCAGCACGGCGAGGACGCCTTCCAGAACGATCCAATGAATCGCGATCCGATGAGGCAGCGGAGTGGTGACGTATTGAATGAGCGAGGCTGGAGCCGAGCTCACCATGGCCAGCAAGATCCCAAAGCGGATGCCCTGCCCCACCCAGGATTTTCTTTCCGCACCGCGCTGGTAAATTAATACAGCGCCCAGGACAAAAATGAATTGGGCGATCAGCATCACCCACATGCGGTGCGAAATACCATCTTCCGTGCGCCACAGGAAAGATGTTTCTGCATATGAACTCATCAGAATAACGCTGTGAATCAAATAGCTTCCGCCCAATTGAAGGATGAAGCCCGCGACGATCGCGCCGATGGTCTTCTTCATGTCCATTTTCGTTTCCTCCGAGAAGGGTCATGCCGTGCAAGCGCTCCGCGCCGCATGCCGCCCCGCGATTTATTTGCCCGATGAAAACCGAAAGAAAGGAGCCCCAAGGAGGCAGCCCTTAAGCCACCCCGCTTGCAGCCGGAGACTAGCACTCAGAAGCCCGGAAGGCGAATGTTTTTTGCGGCCGGAACCCTATGCCGGGGGAGACGCGACCTAGGGGTGGCAATCCTCTAAGGGTTGGTGACCTGAGGGGAAATGCTCGTCATGCGGATTTGCTGGAGCTGCTTGCTCCACGCATCATGCACCGGTGATTCGGCGTAGCGATCCGCCGCCGCGCGGTCCACAAATTCGATGACGATGGCGGCGTCAAAATCGCGGGGCTCCATACGCGCGACCTTCAGCCAGATATTCTTGATGCCGGGAATTTGGGCGGCCATCTGCTTCACGCCGTCAATCACCTTCTGTGATTGCGCGTCAGAGACGCCTTCATTGAACTTAATCAGCGAAATCTGCAGAACTGTTTTTGGCTGGCCGAAGCGGTTTTGTCCGGCGGCATAGCCGGAAAAGAAAAGCACGGCAGCGGCGAGAGTAATTGCAGTGATGCGCAATTTGCGGTTCATAACGAGCACCTCGAGTTCAGATGATTATGAATTCCAATTCATTGTGCCAGAAATGAAGCGGGGCCGCAGGATTACTCCGCGGCCCCGGTTGGTTTTCATTCGTTATGCAGTTGCTTAATACGGTTCGCCGGGCAACGGCGGTAATACGGGAGTGAGCTTACCCCAGTCCGCTTTCTTCGCATCTTCCATGCCCGTGACCAATGCGGGCGGGAGATTTGTATTCAACTTTGGCCGGCCCGCCTGATTGGCGAGCACCCATCCAACCGCGGAGACGGTCTTCGAGACAATTTGAATTTCCTTGTAATCAATCTTCTCCGGCGTATCCGTCGGACGGTGATAATCCACGTGCAATCCGATGGTGAAAAACGCGATGGGAATTCCGTTTCTGGCGAAATTGTAATGGTCGCTTCGATAAAAGATGCGCTGGCCCGCGGCCGTTGGGCCCCGATTATCGTGATCCTTGTCGGGAACCGTCACATCGTAGAAGTGATCGATCCCGAGCTTCTGATAGTTGCCGTTTACCGTCTCGAGAGTTTTTTCGAGATCGCTGCTGCTGATGCCCGGCCCGACCACCAACACATTTCCATGATCCACCAGATAGTGTGAAGGATCCGGGTCAACCGAGTTTGGATTCTTGGTGCGGCCAATCATGTCAATATTCAAATCGGCCACAACTTTCGTCAGATCAATCGGCGGAAAGCGGTTGAAGTACTCCGAGCCCCACAGGCCTCGTTCCTCGCCCGCATTCCAAAGGAAAATCATTGTGCGTTTGGGACGCATTCCCTTGGCGGCGCCTTCCGCGTAAGAACGAGCGATGGCTAGCAAGCCGGTGGAACCGGAGCCGTCATCGTCCGCGCCGTTGTTGACGTTGTGGCCGTCGGCCATGGGCTGTGACAGCCCGATGTGATCCAGGTGCGCACTGATAACCACGAACTCATTCTTCAGCACCGGGTCGCTGCCTTCGAGGATGCCAACCACATTTTCGGCGTGATTGTGTTCGACATTTACAGCGAGATGCAGGTTGATCTTTTTCGCCGCGGTCAGCGCGAAGGAATCCTGCTTGGCATTTTCGCCGGCAGCGTAGAAGATCTGCGCGCCGCTCAGTTTTTCTCCCTGGAAAATCTCATTGGTCATTTCCATGCCCGCGGTGATTCCGGGAACAGCCGGGCACGCGGGAGGTGTCTGAAACTTCTCCACGGAAAAGTTGGTTGCGTTGAGCGCCGGGCCGCGTCCGCCGCGTCCGCCAAATCCGGCGTTCGGATTGGCCATGGCAGTGAGTTGCTGATAGCTCGCGATTGTGACGACTGCCACTGCGCCGTTCTTTGCCGCCGCCTCTTCGGGCGTCAAATAGTCCGTGCAGTTCGTGCCCAGTGGGTTCTGTACAGCCCCTCCGCCGCGTCCGCCTCTGCCTGCAGCCGCCTGCAGTGCCGCCAGCTCGGGCGGCAACCCAGCGACGACAACAATCTTGCCGTGAACGTCCTGACCGGCGTAAGGGTCAGTGTTGGTTTTGTTGATCACGTATCCATTGCCCGCGAAAACCAGGTTTCCCACGGCCTCAAGCGCTTCCACTGGGGGCGCGCCGCGTCCACCGGCAGCAACCGTCCAATCCTTGCCGTATTCGTAGTCTGTGGTCACGGGAGGAGCTGCTGCCGCGTTACCACCGCGCGCACCACCACCTCCCCCGCCGCCGCGGCCACCGCGTCCACCAAACGCCGGACCGGTAATCGAAGCCTTGCTCGCCGCCGGATCAACCTGATGGCTGATGAGTTCAAACGGCATGAAGTAAGGCTGCAAGGGACCATTCGTGCCGGTCGTGCTGCCTCCGGGCTTTAAATTCCACTCTGCGAGGTTGCTCGCGACATAGAGCGCCGCGGTGTCATATCCGCGCGAGGGCAGGTAGCGGCCTTCGAGCTGATCGGAGGCGAGGAAATAATCGTAGATTTTCATTTCCTCTTCGGTGATGGAATTTGAGTTGCCATAAGTCATGGCCGCGCCAGCCTTGGTTGTTTTCGGCTTGGACTGCGGCGCGGTCCTGGCAGGCGCCACCGTGAAAAAAATCGCGAGCAAAAGACCAATCAACAAAGAACCACTCATCATATATTTGCGCATAGAACCTCGGAAACTCCTGTATTTGGAAGCGGCGACATTCTAACCCGGATTGACTGAATCCGAATGCAAATTCCCCCGATATCCGGTGAGCGGAGATGCGAATCGCAATCTTGCCAGGCGAAGAGGCCGACAGCGCGTCTCCAGGTCCGACAGCAAAAAAAACGGACACGGGTGATGCGTCCCCTGTATTTAGGGACGGCTGAACTTGAAATTAGGTTTCCTGACCTAGGTTTCCTGGCCCCGGATGAGCCGCATGGCATCCGGCATACCGCCATTCCCGCCCGCGGTGCGCGGAGCGGCAGCTTCTTCCTGTTCAGCCGGGCGCTCGCCGGGCGCGAGAAACAGATTTTCTTCCAATCCATGTTGCTTGGTATACATCTCAAAATATCGTCCCCGGGCGGCGTAAAGCGAGGCGTGGGTTCCGCGCTCGACGATGCGCCCGGCTTCGATGACAAGAATTTGATCCGCGCGGCGGATGGTCGAAAGCCTATGCGCGATCACAAACGTTGTGCGGCCGCGCATCAGATAGGAAAGGCCTTCCTGGATCATGGCTTCGGATTCTGAATCGAGGCTTGAAGTGGCTTCGTCAAGAATCAATATGCGCGGATCGGCCAGAATCGCGCGCGCGATGGAGAGGCGCTGACGCTGGCCTCCGGAAAGTTTCACGCCGCGCTCGCCGATGATCGTGTCGTACTTTTTCTCGAAAGTTTCCGCAAAATCATCCACGCGGGCGATGCGGCAGGCCGTGAGGATTTCTTCTTCCGTGGCGTCGGGACGGGAAAAGCCCACATTTTCACGGATGGTGCCGTCGAAAAGAAAGGTTTCCTGCAGCACGACACCCAATTGGGTGCGGTAACTGGAAAGTTTCACAGTTGCCAGGTCAATGCCGTCCACGCGGATCATGCCGGAAGTCGGCGTATAAAATGAGGCAATCAATCCGATGATAGTGGATTTCCCGGCTCCGGACGGGCCGACAAGCGCCGTCACGCTGCCGGGCTCGGCGCGAAATGAAACCCCGTGAAGTATCGGTTTGCCAGGCTCGTAGGCAAAACCAACCTCGCCGAATTCGATATTGCCGATGATGGCGCCGATTTCGCGCTGCCTGCGAGGATCCGATTCCTCCCTGCCTTCGCGTAAAACGTCGCGCGTGCGCTCGAGTCCGGCGAGGGCCTCGTTGACCTGCGTGCCGATGTTGACGATTTGGAGGGCCGGCGCGATGAGCATGCCAAGGAAAACGAAGTAGGCTATCAGCGTCCCCTGGGTCATATGCCCGGCAAGAAATTGCCGCCCTCCAAAATACATGACCAACGCGGTCACTAGTCCAAATAAAGCAGTGGAAGAAAGGCTCATCAAAGACATAGCGGTGAGCGATTGCAACACGTTATCGAGCAGCCGGCCCACTCCCGCGGTGAATACCTTTTCTTCCCGCCCTTCCGCGTTATACCCCTTAATTACGCGAACGCCGCCGAGCGATTCCGTCAGCCGCCCGGTGACCTCCGCCATGATTTTCGGGCGCGCGCGGAACAGCGGACGAATCACGGCAAACGCTTTTCGCAATCCAAGACCAAACACGAGCAGCACGCTGAAGGCGATCAGAGTGAGCACGCGGCTGTAATGGATCAGGTAACCAAAGGCCAGGGCGGCTGTCAGGATGCTGCCGAAGAAATCAATCATCCCCGTGCCGATGAGATTTCGGACGCCTTCGACGTCATTCATGATGCGAGATACAAGTTGTCCGGTTTTGTTGGAATCAAAGTAGGAAATGGACAAGCGTCCAATGTGCGCCTGCACGCGCCGACGGAGGTCGGTAATCATTCGTTGCGCGGCTTTAGAGATGAGCTGGGTGAGCGAATACGAAGTCACACCTTGAATGACGGTCGCCGACAGAAGGGCGATTGCGATTGGCCCGAGCATTCGCGGATTGCGGGGCGTCAGAACGTTATCCACGAGGTATTTCGTCGAAAGCGGCAGAACCAGGCCAACCAGGCGGTTCACAATCATCAACGCAAATCCGCCCGCCAGCATGGCGCGATTTGGATTCAGCATCCGCAAAGCATCCGGCAAGGCTTTCCAGAGTGGTTCTGAGGGCCCGGGCTTCTTTGCAGGCGCGGATGCTGAGATCGGCTTGGCGTTAGAGCTCATCGCGGGCACATGTACTACGTTTTGACGCACCCTAGAATAACACGGCGCCCAAAACGAAACCGGCGGCAGATCCCGTAACTTCGGGGACCTGCCGCCGGCAGGAGGAGAAAAGACGCTTAAGTTCTTATTGCTGTTTTTGTTGCGGTTGAGGTTTCTTGTCCTGGTCCTGCTTCACCATTGCGTTGATGGCGTTTGGCGGAAGACCGCTGGATTCACGCGTCAAATAGGGCATGAAAGGGGTCACCTCGAAAGGCATTCTTTCCCTTTCAGAGACGTTGCCCACCACGGGCTTGTTCTTCATCAACTCGAGCTTGTCATCCCATGGGTCAAGTTTCACGTTGCTTCCCAGAGGAAGCGCAATGACCTGATTCGGCACTGGGTTGGTGTTCGCCGCAGCCTGCACCGCGGGCCTGGCCAGAACGGCGTTGCCCAGTTTCGGATTGATCAGGTTCGGGATCTCCTTCGAGCGGAGCTGGAGTTCGCCGAGGAAGAGCTCCGTGGTTTTTAGTTGATCCTTAAACACGGAGTTCCTAAGCAGCTCGGCGGCCTTTACGGAAGCGGCTTCATCCTCTTCCTTCGTGCGAGCGAAACCGAAGTGCTGGAAAGTTTCCTTATCATTGAAGTTGAGCACGCGATCGAAGAAGGCATACTGCGTATCCACCTTGTGGCCAAGAACGATGTGGGCCATTTCCTGAGCGAGCATCGCGGCGAGGCTGGCTTCGTCGGGAAGGACATCAATCAGCCCGCGGCTCATGATGATGGTATGGCCAAGGGTGAAGGACTCAAGCGTGGAAGTCAGGAGCACGCGGCAACGAATCTCCGGTTGGATATCGAGATTATTTCCGACCTCGATGTTATTCACCTCGATTTCCAGCACTTTGTCCACACTGCCTACGGGTGCCAGAAGGCCAAGGCGTTCCAGGCGATCCACAATATTATCTTCAGCCTGGCGATCCCAATTCCGTTGCGCCTGGAGCGGAGAAACGTCATTTGAAGTAGTGGACTGGTCGTTGATGGGCGCGTTGGCTTCCACCATGATCTTGCTCAGTTCCTGTTCCTGTTTGGAGTGGCCGAGGTTGTAGCCCCAGAGCCGAGTCTGCGCCTTAAACGAAACCGACTTCGCCAGACTGACTTGCGCATCAGTTTCTTCACTGTAGATGTACGCCGGCAGCCAGAGGTTCGGGCCGGTGTTCACGCGCCAGCTATCGAAGTGGAAAAACCTGTTCGTCCGCGTACTGCCCGAGTAGGCGCCGTTAAAGCGCACGATGGTGAAATCCTGGTCTTCAACCCAGATGCGGCCGACGAAGCGGCCCTTCGCGTTTTTCTGCGTGGGCGTCACATCGAATACCAGGCAGCGCACTTCACCCAGGAATTCGCGGCGGACATAATCAAAACTGTAGTTGCGCTTGTCTATGCCATTGGTGTCCAGATAGATCATCTGGAGAAAGCCCCGGGGAAGGAACTCCACTCCGAAGCTAAAAAGGTTGTGAAGACCGCCGGAGATTCCGTGCTTGACGTTCCCCTGTTCCGCCAGCGGTTCAAGCTCGACGCCCTTGGCGAGCTCGGCGCGTCCAATGAAGTAGGAATCACCGTTGGGCTCGTAGCCATTCGCCTTGTCATTCTTCATATTTTGAATGTAGGTTTCGACAAGCGGGGAATACTGGCGGAAGATGTTTATTTCCACCTGCTCCCTGGCCACGATTTTATCAACGATTTGGTTGAGCACGTCGGCGCTTTGCGCTTGATCATCCGCCGCACGCGCGGCAGGCACGGCGCAAAACACCAGGATAAAAAGAACTACCTTAAGCGTACGCATGTATCCTCCACTCCTCAGTATGCCAACTGAAACTCGATGCGAACCCTGGCCGGGAAATCCACGGCCCGACCATTGCTGATTGCGGCCTTGTATTTGATTTTTTGGGCCGCCTTGACCGCCATCTCATCCAGACCGTGGCCGAGGCTCTGGGCGACGCCTACGATCTGAACTTCACCATTTGCCTTGAAGACGACTTGCACGACAACATCGCCTTCAATCTTTAGAGCCCTCGCCTCCGCCGTATATTCCGGTTTTGGCTTTTCCAGGATTTCGATTGGTTGCACGGCCGCCGCCTGTGCCTGCTGGCGGGGCTTTTCAGTTTCCACTACGACGGGAGAAAATGCGCCTTGTTGCACCGCGCCGTGCGTGCCGCCTTTGCTGGCCGGGGGAATGGCGGTGCCATTGCCGAAGCCGGTGCTGGCCACCGTTCCGCGCGCGCCATTGGCGCCGCCGGTGCCGTTGCCGTAGCCGGGTCCGTTTGGCAGATCCAAAGAACCTCTTCCGTTGATGTTGGCGCGCTTGTTCGGATCCGCTGGACCCGCCATGCCGTTGGCATCGCCAAATCCGCCGGTTTGCACCTTGTTAACGGGCTTATTAATCGTCGCCGGGGCAGCGCTGCCTGTGCTCAACAATCCAGTTTGCACAGGCGCTCGCGGGCGGACGGGTTCGGCCGCGTTCATTTTCACATCCACCGCCGGGGGCGTTGGAGGAGCGACGTCAATTTTCGGAGCCTCGACCTTTGCCACGATCTTCGGCTGAACTTTTGGCGGCACTAATCGCGGCGCAATAATCTTTGGGGGCTGCACCACCATGGGCGGGGGAACGATTACTTTCTCGACGACCGGCACCGGAACAGGCTTCGGCCGCACTACCGGTATCGGCTTGGGCTCTGGCGGTACGGGCACCTCGGTCATGGGTGCTGTAATCGGCATCACGTTGAAAAATATCTTGGGAATCATCTTCTCCGGGAAAGCCAGAGGGATGAGTATCACGATCGCGAGGATTGTGGCCTGGACGGCGATGCTTGCGCCAACTGCGCCGAAACGCACTCTGGTTTGGGGAAGCAATGCCAGTCGCGCGGTTGCCCCTTGGGTTCCGGGGGCGGGCTTCAGGATCACGCGCTTAGGAGGAACGCCCGAGCCTGTGGAAAACCCCGTGGGGAGACTCATCTGACTTGGAGCAAGAATCGTAGTATTCATAAACGGTTCGCTTGAGAGATCCCTATTCGTTAGTTTCCGTCGTCCGGGCTGGAGGTTTTATCCTCTGCTTAGTCCAGTACAACCACGCGGTACCAGAGTACTGGGACGGGTTGGGGGGGCGAATAGGACTTTTGTACTACTGTCTCCTAAGCAGCACCCAAAGGTTAAACCTCGGCCCGCACGCCTGGCAAGACCCTAGTTGCTTCGTATGTAGGATGCCGGGAGGGGCCTGCGCGGCTTGATAGCCGTAGAAGTTTTTCTGTGCGTTTGTGCTTACGTTTTGTTGCTCTTCGTGTGTTCTTCCGGCTCTATTGCTTCACTTCCGCCAGAAGTTCCTCGTTGATATTGATCTGCACTTTGCCTGGATTGAAAGAGAGAGTGGTGTAGTCCACCCCTCTAAAACTAGACACCTCAGTTAGGTAGAATCAGGGCCTCCCAAGGTGCGCATAATCTGCTCCATTACCAAACCGATAGCGAGACCTTGGGTAAACTAGGTTGCGGGAATGTAATGGTTCACGGTCCGATGGTGATGATGGCCAGCTCCGGGCGGCAAAGGAATCGAATCGGAAGCACACTTGTTCCAATGCCGCGGCTCACATACATCTTGGAACCGCGCTCGGTGTACCAGCCCTCGAGAAAACGGCCCGATCCGTGGGGCTTCCAGAAAACCGGCACGAACGGCAAGTGGACCTGCCCTCCATGTGTATGTCCGGCAAGGACAAGCGGGACGCGTCCCGCGGCTTGGTTAAAGAAACCCGGGGCATGGAAAGCTAATATGACGTAGGCGCCCCGCGGCACTGTGCTGAGCGCGGCATTCAGGTTGGGCGTTCCCGTTGAGGGATCGTCCAGGCCCGCGAGCCACACGTCCGGCCGAATGGGCGCCGCCTCATTGAGCAAGAAATGGATGCCGAGCTGTGAATAGAACGCGTGTTCGTTGCGCAGAGGCCGTTTATTTTCCCAGTTTCCGCGCACAAACCAGACGCCCAGCGGCGCATGGAGGCGCGAAAGCAGCGGACGTATATGGTTGTAGTTGAAGCCGCTGGTCAGCGAATCACCCGTAATTATGATCACGTCCGGCTGTTCGGCATCGAGCAACTCGAGAAGACGCCGCTCGCGCCGCCCCAATCCTTTCGTGTGCAAGTCTGTAAGATGCGCGATTTTCAGCGGCTGTGTGATTGGGGCGTGGACGTAGTAATGAGTGACTTCGATGCGATACGGCTCGATGAAGAAGCCGTCCACAACCAGGGCGAATATGGCAATCGCCAAGACAATCAACAGGATTCGGCGCATCGGCAGTGGGTGCCTCAACAGTTTGCTGTGGCGTTTACGGATGGACCCATAAGAATTGTACTCTACCCTCGCGGAGAGCCCGGTCCCACGCGAGGCGGGAGTTTCCAGCGGGCTCCGTGCTAGGCTAGAGCGCTTAAATCCACGTTATGGATGTAGCCACAACGATCCGCGAAAAGAAGCTGGCGGCGATGGCATCGGTCGGCTCCGCCATTCTGCTGGTGTGCCTGAAGGTTTTCCTGACGCTGGCCACGGGCAGCCTCGGCGTGCTATCTGAAGCGCTGCATTCCAGCCTGGATCTGATCGCTGCTGTAATTACCTACCTTTCGGTGCGAGTTTCCGATCAGCCCGCCGATGAGCGCCATCCGTATGGTCACGGCAAGGTAGAGAGCTTTTCCGCGTTCGTCGAGACCGGCTTGCTATTGCTGACAGCGGTCTACATTATTTACGAAGCGTTTGACCGCCTGTTTTTCCAGAAAGTCCTGATTCGTCCAAGTTTGCTTTCGATCGGCTTGCTCGGCATCGCGGTATGCGTGGACCTGGTGCGTGCGCGCACGCTCGGCCGCGTGGCGCGAAAATATGAAAGCGAAGCGCTGGAAGCGGACGCGCTGCACTTCTCGACTGACGTCTGGAGCACGCTGACGGTGATGTTGGGAATGGCGACCGTATGGCTTGGTGCGCGTTTCGGGATTCCGTGGCTCCGCTATGCCGACCCGCTGGCGGCGCTGGCCGTGGCCGGGTTCGTTATCTGGGTGGGTGCGCGGCTCGGCAAACGCACGCTCGAAACTCTTCTGGATGCCGCGCCGGAGGGCATGCAGGCACGCATCGCCGAGGCAGTCACGCGGCTCGAAGGCGTGCTCGGAACTGAACGCGTGCGCTTGCGGCGCGCGGGAAACCGGCATTTTGTGGACGTCACCATCAGCGTGCCGCGCACGGCGAGCTTCGAGCAGGTGCACGCGATCAGCGACGCCGTCGAGCGGCGCGTCGCCGAAATTCTTCCGGCCGACGTGATGGTCCACATGGAGCCGCGCGCGCGCGCCAACGAGCCTCTGTTTGAAACGATTCGCGCGGCCGCTCAGCGCAGGGGCCTGGCAATCCATGAGCTAACCGCGCAGGAACTGGAAGGGCGGCTGTTTATCGAGCTGCACTTGGAAGTAGAGGAGCACTTGAGTCTGCGCGAAGCTCATCGCGTCGCAAGCGAACTCGAGGACGAAATTCAAAGACTGGCGGCAGCCGCTCCGGATAAGTCTGGCGCGCGCGCCGTCGAAGTGAACATTCACATCGAACCGCTGGGAACGGAAATTGCCCGTGGCGCGCGCACCGCTGAAGAAATGAGGGATCTCGGACGCGCCGTTGAAACCTATTTGAATTCACTGACCACGGAATACCACGAGTTGGTGAATTGCCATGAAGCCCATGTCCGCCAGGTAAGCCACAAAATTCTGGTTTCCTGCCACTGCACGATGCCGGGCGAACTTTCGATTACCGATGTGCATGATGTTATCGGCGCGCTCGAAGATCGCGTGAAGGAGAAATATCCGCAGATTGCCCGGGTCACAATTCACCCGGAGCCTGTCGAATAATTCTTAAGCGCAATGGAAAATCCCCGCGGTTCCAGGGCGGATTCAAGCGGCCGGGCCACTCCACAAAACAGCCGCCAGCGCAAACAACGCGGGAAAGCATTCCAACACATAGCGCGGCTCGGGCGCTTCGACGCGTGTGAGGAACGCCGTGCGCAGGATGCAGAACAGTACGAGCAGCCCGGCGGCCCAGAGCTGCGGGCCCGCCAGTCCAGCGCGCCAAACGAAAATCCGCACGGCGCCCGCCAGCGCTAATGCTACGTAGAGAATCCCCAGGGCTCCAAAGAGCAACGTCACATCGAAATCCACCGGATCTAATTTATAGTTTTTTCGCAGCGGCCAGAGGTTGCCCGAATAAGGCGTGATCTCAACGCGCGGTGTGAACCACATTGTAAGTGCGCGCGCAAAAGGTACTGAAACGTATGTGCGAAGCGGATGCCGGGCCGTGCGCTCGGATGCCAATTCCGCGAACTGCGCGTCCCAGGCGGGCGTGAAGTTACAACAGTCGTCGTCATATTGCGCGACGAGCGCCGACACCCGCGCGCGCTCGTCCGGAGTATCGAACGCCGCCGCAGGGAAAGCCGAAATATCCAGAGGGTTATCTTCCAGTGTCCAGATGACAGGATTTATTTGGCTGTAGCGGGTCAACCAAGTGTTCGTCCAAGCGTAAAAGCCGCGCGGAACGGATTCGCCGGGGAGCTGGGCATAACGCGGCGCGAGTAACTGAAATTCATGCAACGAAACGGCGTTGCGCACCCCCCAGGGCACAAGCGGAAGCACAAATCCCACCGCGGCAAGCGCGGTTGCGCGAAGCAATTTCCGCCAGTCCGCGCGGCTGCGCCATCGCCACAAGAGCAGAAGCACGAGAGCGATCAGCAGAAGAGGTGTTTCGGGACGGACGAGCGTGCCGAGACCTACAGCCAGCCCTCCCACAAACCAACTGTTTCGGAGAAGCGGAAATGACTTTTTCCGCGAATTGGCGGCATCGCCGGGGGAAACCAATGCGTTCCAGGAAAGGGTTTCATGCCCCGCGCAGCCGCTTGCGTACGCGACCAAAGCCGCGGCCGAAAAAAATGTTGCAAGCACTTCGGTAAGCGCTGTAGCCGTATAATTCGCCAGGAACGGACACAGCGCGGCGAGCCAAAGCGCGGCAATTTGCATGCGCTGCCGCGAGCGGCCTGTTTCCGAAGCCGGCGCCAGGATTCCGGCCAGCATCGCGGCCAGCAGACATGCGCACAAGTCCACAACAGCCTGAGCCAACATTAAGCGGGTCTCACCGCGTCCAAGTGCATAGGACACGGCCGCCAGGAACGCCGGATAGCCTGGCACGCGAATATCAACGGGAACAAGCCTGCCGTTCAGGACGAGACCGTAAATTCCATGCTCGCGCCAGTTGCGCGCCAGGGCTTCGTAGATTGGCCCGTCGGAGGTTCCGGCTGGAAATCTAAGAACGAAAAAAAGCCGGAGGGCGAGGCCTGCCGCAATAGCCGCCGTAATCGTGAAGCATTTCCATCCGGTACGGAATCTCATAAGGAGAATCCCCGCATGCTTGGCCGGCTCGATTCGCTGGGCGGTTTATCCTCGGCCGCCCTGCAAGGCGATGTGCGTGGCTTGCATGGGACGAAGAGCGTCATCATTGACAGTTTTTCAACGTGCGGATAGCTTGGAACGGCGCAGTGAACAAACGCAAGCCCATATTCTATGACGAAAAGCGCCGCCGCTGGTTCTTCACGCGGCGAGCGCTGGAGACGAGCGGGGCGGTGGTCACGCTGCTGCTGGTGATATTTTTCATTAACGTCATTCGCGCAGTTTCCCTTCCCAACCTCAATCTGCTGGATACGGCTCCCGTCCTGCGCGCCGCGCAGCCAAAGACAGTGAAAAAAGCCGTCACGGGACGTCCTGGCAGAAAGCACCGCGTTGCGGCGCTGGGACAAGTGCCCGCGAAAGGCCCAGTCCTCCGGGCGGCGTTTTACATTAACGATGATCCGGCAGCGTTTACAAGCCTGAAGGCCCATTTCCAGGATCTCGACCTTCTTATTCCTGAAGAGGTGCACGCGCTTTCGGCTGACGGATCGCTGACCGTTGAGGATGCTTCCGACATTGGCCATTCCAACTTGGGCCCAGCCGAGGCCGCGCGCATTGTGGCCTCAAACAAAATGCATACCTGGATGCAAACTTCCAATGTTGAACTGCCGGTTATGGGGCTGGTCAATAACAACACGCTGGATGGAACCATTTGGAAGACGCGCGAGCTGGACCAAATGCTTGCGAATCCTAAATCGCGCAAAAAGTTGGAAGAAAGTTTGACGGAGTATGCGGTCGATAGCCAGGAAGTTGGCATCTGCGTGGATTTTGAAAGTTTGCTTAAGCAAACTCAACCTCATCTACGCGAATTCGCCGCCGAGTTCGCCGTGCTTCTGCATGCCCAGGGCCTCAAGTTGATGATTGCGCTTCCTGGCGCCGACTGGGATTACGACTATGCCTATTTGGGCAAGCAAGCCGATGCCATCGTGCTCATGAACTATGACCAGCACTGGTCCACATCGGCTCCCGGTCCCGTCGCCGCCCAAAGTGTGTTCATCAAGAATATAAGTGACGTGATGAAGCTGGTGCCGCCAGAAAAAATTGTCATGGGCATCGCCAATTACGGCTACGACTGGCCCGAAAAAATGAAGAAAGGTGAAGTGGCGCCAGACGTTACCGTTCAGCAGGCCTATCTCACAGCGTATGAATCCGACGCCAAGGTGGAATTCGATCCCGATTCGCTGAATCCTCATTTTTCCTATTACGACGAGCACAACCAAATTCATCAAGTGTGGTTCACCGATGCGGTGACGGCTTACAACGAACTGCGCGCCGCCGAACGTGCCGGAGTCTATGGAACGGTTCTGTGGCGTTTGGGAATGGCGGATAGCTCCATTTGGCCCATCTGGAACACGCCTCACCCGGACGATGCTACTCGCGCCAAGATCGAAGATATGCCTCCGGGTCCGGATCTGATTCTGGAGGGCGAAGGCGACATCTGGCGCATTCTGGATACGCCGAAAAGCGGCCACCGGACATTCCGCTACGATGCCGCCACGGATACGATCCAGGACGAAACCGTCGACAAACTCCCGCTTTCCTGGCACATCGACCAGATGGGATGGGCTTCAAAGAAGATCGCGATAACGTTTGATGACGGACCGGATCCGGCGTGGACGCCCAAGATACTGGACGTGCTCTCCGAAAAACACGCTCCGGCCACTTTTTTCGCGATTGGTGAAAACGCCAACCGGTACCCCACAATTTTGAAGCGGGAATATTCCGAAGGCCACGAAATCGGCAATCACACCTACACACACGAACACTTTGATGAGAATTCTCCGCCCGCTCTCATCAAGCTTGAACTTAATCTGACGGAGCGCCTGTTTGAATCTACTCTCGGCGTAAAGACGCTTCTGTTTCGCCCGCCATACGGAATTGATCACGAGCCGGATACGGCCGATGAAGTATCCATGCTGCCGATTCCTCAGAGTATGGGATACATCCTGGTGAGTGAGACCGTTGACCCGCACGACTGGGGAAGTATAGGGGGCGGCGCGCCGCCCCCAGCGGACGAGATCGTCAAACGGGTCCTGCATGATGCGGGGAAGGGCAACATCCTGCTGTTGCACGACGGCGGCGGCGACCGAAGCCACACGGTGGAAGCGCTGCCGCGAATTATTGATGGGTTGCGCGCTGCCGGGTACGAAATCATTCCGGTCTCCGAACTCGTGAATCAGACACGCGCGCAGGTGATGCCTCCCGTTACCGGTGAGGAGCTTTGGGCCGCGCGCGCGGATGAGTACATTTTTGAATTGCTGACGATGATTCGCGCCGGCATCGGATTGATATTCGTTTTGGGTATCATGTTGGTGAGCTGCCGGGCGCTCATCATCGGACTTCTGGCGTTAATCGAAAAACTGCGTCCCGCTCCCGGAGATCACCCTGATTTTCGTCCGCAAGTGAGCGTACTCATCCCGGCTTATAACGAAGAAGAAGTGATCGTGCAGACGGTCACCGCGGCTCTCGCCGCTGATTATCCCAACACGGAAATCATCGTTGTGAACGATGGTTCAACGGATCGCACGGAGGAGCTTCTCGAGGAACACTTCGGCTCTGATTCTCGCGTTCACATACTTCACCAGGCAAATGGAGGCAAGCCTTCGGCGCTCGCTCGCGCTTTGGAGGCGGCTACCAGCCCCATCGTCATCACCATTGACGCCGATACGGCCATTGACCGCGGAGCGATTTCCAAACTCGTGCGGAATTTTGCCGACCCCAAAATTGGCGCCGTGGCGGGCAACGTGAAGGTCGGCAACCGGACGCGCTGGCTCACGCGCTGGCAGGCCCTGGAATACATCACCAGCCAGAATATGGAAAAGCGCGCATTCGATTTGCTGAATTGCATTCCCGTGGTCCCGGGCGCCGTCGGCGCGTGGCGCGTAGAAGCCATTGCCGCCGCCGGCGGATTCACCGCGGACACCGTCGCCGAGGATACCGACCTCACCATCGCCATTCGCCGCGCGGGGTGGCGCATCTCGTATGACGAGGACGCCATTGGCTATACGCAGGCGCCCGAAACCGCCGAGGCGCTGATGGGCCAGCGCTTTCGCTGGACGTTCGGCACGCTCCAGTCGGTTTGGAAGCACCGCGACACCGTTGGACGCTGGCGCTATGGCACGCTCGGATGGATCGCCCTTCCGAATATTTTCCTATTCCAGCTTCTGCTGCCGCTGTTTTCGCCCGCGATTGACCTTCTGTTTCTGTTCTCGATCGTGCTGTGGGGATTGGCGCAGTTCCATATCGGCCAGATCCCACAACTCTGGACGGCGCAGGATCTGGAACTTTCGGTGATTTTTTTCCTTGGCTTCATGCTGATTGATCTGCTGGCGTGCGTGATCGCATTCGCGCTCGAAAAAAAGGAAGACTGGTCGCTGCTGCTGCCGCTCATTCTGCAACGCTTCTACTACCGTCAGATGATGTACGTGGTGCTGTTCCGCGCGCTGACCCAGGCTGTGAAGGGCCGTCCGGTTGGGTGGCGCGGCGTTGAGCCGGAGCCGCCCAGATCTCCGAAACGCCCCGGGGCTGTAGAGCCCAGCCTTTCCGGCCGCGCGGGGGATTAGAATCCGAGCGGTGTCTTCCTCTACAGCGGGATATTCCCGTGTTTTTTCTTGGGGTTTGTGTCGCGTTTGTTTTCGAGCGCGCGCAGCGTGGTAATTAACTTCGCGCGCGTTTGCGCGGGCTCGATGACGGCGTCAATGTATCCGCGCTCGGCCGCGACGTAGGGATTGGTGAAGCGTTCGCGGAATTCTTCCACCTTTTCCTTGCGCAAACGTTCGCGTTCGGATTCCGGCGCGCGATCAATCTCGCGCTTGTAAACGATGTTCACCGCGCCCTCGGGACCCATCACCGCGATTTCCGCCGTGGGCCACGCGAAGTTGGCGTCCGTGCGGATGTGCTTGGACGCCATGACGCAATACGCGCCGCCGTACGCTTTTCGCGTGATGACGGTAATTTTCGGAACCGTGGCTTCGGCAAAAGCGAAAAGAAGTTTCGCGCCGTGCTTGATGATGCCGCCGAACTCCTGCTGCGTGCCGGGCAAAAATCCGGGCACGTCCTCGAAGGTAATGAGCGGAATATTGAACGCGTCGCAGAAGCGCACGAAGCGCGCGCCTTTTACCGAGGCGTTGATGTCCAGCACGCCTGCCAGCACGGCCGGCTGATTCGCGACCATGCCGACGGGCCGGCCGTCCAGCCGCGCGAAGCCAACCACGAGGTTTTTGGCAAAGCGCTCGTGGACCTCGAAGAAGTCCCCATCATCCACCACGGCATGAATCACATCTTTCATGTCGTAAGGCTGCATCGGATCTTCGGGTACGAGATGGTTCAGGGCCGCGTCCGCACGATGCGCGGGATCAGATGTCGCGCGCCGTGGAGCGTCTTCCAGATTATTCGCGGGCAGAAAGCTCATCAGCTCGCGAATCATCGTCAGACAATCACGATCGTCCAGCGCAACGAAATGAGCGACGCCGCTCACTGCGTTGTGCGTCATCGCGCCGCCGAGTTCCTGCTTGGTGACTTCCTCATGCGTCACGGTCTTCAGCACATCCGGGCCCGTGACGAACATGTAGGAAGTGTCGCGAGTCATGAAAATAAAATCTGTGATCGCCGGAGAATACACGGCGCCGCCCGCGCACGGCCCCATGATGGCGCTGATCTGCGGGATCACGCCGCTCGCCAGCGTGTTGCGCAGGAAAATATCGGCGTAACCCGCCAGAGACATTACTCCTTCCTGAATGCGCGCTCCGCCGGAATCATTCAACCCGATGAGCGGCGCGCCCACGCGCATCGCCAGATCCATCACTTTGCAGATTTTCAGGGCGTTTGATTCGGAAAGCGATCCGCCGAAGACGGTGAAGTCCTGCGCGAAAACGTAAACCAGCCTGCCGCCGATGCGCCCGTAGCCGGTGACGAAACCATCGCCCGCGGGGCGGTTATCGCCCATGCCGAAATCTATGGAATGGTGGCGGACAAATTTATCGAACTCCTCGAAAGTTCCTTCATCAAGCAACAGGTCGACGCGCTCTCTGGCTGTCAGCTTGCCGGCTCTATGCTCGCGCTCGCGCCGTTCGGCTCCGCCGCCCGCTTCCGCTTCAGCGTTTAGCCGGTGCAGATGTTCGAGTTTGTCTTCGTGCGCCATTCTTCTTATGAGTTCAAGATGGTTGTTCGGATGGCGAATAAAATGACCTAGCGGTCAATTTTCAATCCCATCGGTCCGATATATTCGGATTGCGGACGGATCAGATGGTCTTCCGCGTGTTGTTCGATCACGTGCGCGCACCAGCCCGCTACTCGCCCGCACGCAAACATGGCCACGAACTGCGCAGGCTCCAGCCCCAGCGCTTGCAACACCAGCGCCGTGTAAAACTCGACGTTGGTGCGAAGATTTCTGCCCGGCTTGGCTTCGGCGAGCACGCGCAACGCAGTCTGCTCAATGTGAATCGCGAGATCGTAGAGTTGTCTATTCTCAAGCTGGGCCTGGCCCAGTTTTTCGGCCACGCGATTCAGCACTTCGGCGCGCGGATCGCGCACGCGGTAGACGCGGTGACCGAAGCCCATGATGCGGCGTCCTTGCGCGAGCTCGTTGCGCAGCCAGGCTTCAGCGCGGTCGGCTGTCTTGATGTCGTGCAACATGTTGAGGACCGGCCCCGGCGCGCCGCCATGCAACGGGCCCTTCAGCGCGCCCAATGCTCCGGTCACGGCGCTCACCATATCCGAGCGCGTGCTGGCAATCACCCGAGCCGTGAACGTGGATGCGTTCATCCCGTGATCAATCACGGTGACCCAATACGCATCCAGCGCCTTCGCGGCCGCGGGATCGGCTTCGCGCCCATGCACCATGTAGAGAAAATTGGCGGCGAGCGGCAGATCCGCGCGCGGCGGAATGGGCTCTTGGCCTTGGGCGATGCGCGCGTGCGTCGCAACGATCGTCGGGAAGCAAGCCGTCAGCCGCATCGCAGCGGTAAAATCGGCTTCGGGCGTTATGGCGTTCGGGTCGGCGAGGTCCAACGAGAGAGTCGCGCAGGCCATCCGGAGCGCGTCAATGGGTGGCGCGGATTTTGCGGCGCGCAAAACTTCAATGGTCAGCGGCTTCAACTGCCGCAACCGTGCCATCTGCGAAACAAGTTCTCTCAGCTCGACACGGTCAGGCAGCCGCCCGCGCCACAACAAATGCGCGGCTGCTTCAAGGCCTGCGTGGCTGGCGAGTTCCTCTACGGAATAACCCCCGATAATCAGCACGCCGTTCTGGCCGTCCACGTGGCTCAGGCGCGTCTGCGCCGCCACTACTCCTTCCAATCCTCGTGGGGCTCCGGCGTTCGGGGTCATGAAATTCTCCTGGGAAAAAACCGGGCGCGTGCCCGGACTGCTTGCTCTAATCAGAATCGCAAGAGTGCCACATCGTTGGACGTTCCGGCAAGCGGGCTTCGCACGATGAAGTGATTATTTTGAAAAGAAAGTCTAAAGCGTTAATTTGCCGGGAGGCTGGAACAGCCACACGGCGAGGCGCGTGGTTAGGAAAGTTCCGCCCAGCAGCAGACAGCTTCCCAGCGCCAGCTCGCCACAGTCTGCAAACGTTCGCAGAGTGCCGCTTGGAATCTGGCGAATATATAAAGTAACGCGCACAAGAACGAACAATATGGCCAAGTACATGCCAACGGCAAATATCAGAGAAGGAATTGTAAGGAGGATGCGTTTCATTTCGGATGCGCCACGGTTTTCAGTGCAATCCCGACCAGTCATCTGCCACGAGTATTGAGTTGCTGGGGTTTGCGGGATCATATTTCACGCTGGCAGGCTGGCCCGCAATAATCCGGTCCGCTTGCAGGCGTCCTTCGAGTCCAGTGACGTCTTGCGCCGTTTCATAGGTGACCCCGGAAATGGAATAGCTATAGCAGATCATCTGCCGGCTTGGATTCGCGGCACCGGCGTTGTCGCTCTTGCGAAAAACGCCACGGGCACGGCGGCTATCCGGTGCGGGAGCGTCGAGCTTCATCAGATCAATCACGCGCCCTTCCGCGATTCGGCCAACATGATTGACGTGCAGGCGCCGCCGGCGTTCGATTTCCTCCGGCGATGGTGGACGATAGCGCCAGCGATACACCAGCAGGCCCGCCAAGATCGCTCCGGCAGTCGCTGCGGCGGCCAGAACACGCTTATCACCTGCCAATTGCGCCAGGCTGGCGATCTGCTTCAACGCGCTGCCTGTTTGGCCGGCACGGGGTCGAAGATGCCGCCGATCGCATCCTTTGCCCCCGCCCAATCCTTCAGGAATGAGGCCAGACCCTTATCGGTCAGTGGATGTTGGAAAAGCTGCTCGAAGATTTTGAATGGCATGGTGCCGATGTGCGCCCCCATCTTCGCCGCTTCTACCACGTGAATGGGAGAGCGAAGACTCGCGGCGAGCACCTCCGTCTTATAGCCATAGGCGCGATAGATGGTCATGATTCCCGCGAGAAAGCCCAATCCGTTTTCCGCTATGTCGTCCAACCGCCCCAAAAACGGGCTGCAGAATAGGCGCCGGCCTTGGCCACGATCAGCGCCTGGGCCGGAGAAAATACGAGCGTCACATTGGTGCGGATGCCCTCTTTTGACAGCGTCGAAACGGCGCGAATGCCATCAGGCGTCATGGGAATCTTTACAACAATGCTCGGATGCCAGGTGGCAATCTCGCGCCCTTCCTTCAGCATTCCAGCGGTATCCGTGGAAATCACCTCGGCATTCACTATGCCGGGTTTCACGACTTCGCAAATCTCGAGGATCAGCTCCTTGAACTTGCGCTTTTCCTTGGCCACCAGAGTTGGGTTTGTCGTGATGCCGTCAAGCACTCCCAGCGCGGCGGCCTGCCGGATTTCATCGAGATTTGCTGTATCGAGGAAGAATTTCATTCTGGTTTTCCTTTTTGCGCGATAGCTTCCGATTGCCCGGTGCGGAACTTGCCGGCTTAGTTGCCCTGCGCCGTCACGGGATTGCGCAAGGTCCCAACGCCGCCGACCACAATTTCCACGATGTCGCCCGGTTGCACGGGTCCAACGCCGGCAGGTGTGCCGGTGGCGATCAAATCGCCCGGCTGCAAAGTCATCACCCGCGAAATCCATCTGATTATAACATCAACGGAAAATATCATTTCGGCCGAAGGGGCGGATTGCTTCCGCACGCCATTGAGGAAGGTCTCGACAGTTGCCGCGCCAAGGTTGAGCTCGGTTTCCATTACGGGCCCGAATGGGCAGAAGGTGTCAAATCCCTTGCCGCGCGTCCACTGGCCATCGGATTTCTGCAGATCGCGCGCCGTCACATCGTTCACGCAGGTGAAGCCGGCCACAAACGGCCGTACGTCGTCCCCCTCCGAGAGTTGCGAGCAGGTGCGCCCGATGATGACGCCAATCTCGCCCTCATAATCCACGCGGTGAGAAATGGCGGGCATCACAATCGGTTCTTCCGGCGCGATGATCGCCGAAGGCGGTTTCAGGAAAATCAAGGGTTCCTTAGGGACTTCATTCCCCATCTCGCTGGCATGTTCGCGATAGTTGCGGCCCACGCAGACAATCTTGCTGGGCACGGAAGGGGGCAGGAGCTTCACTTCTTTCAGCAGCCAAACGCGTTCCCCGGTTTTCCACCCGCCAGCGAAGTCGCCGGAGACTTCCCGCACGGACGTTCCTTCAACCATTCCAAACCGTGGTCCTGGATGGGTTTCAGCGGGCGAACGGGAATCCGGCGCCCGCAGAACCAGTGGCTGAAAACGGCAGAGTTTCATCGTGGCGTCAAACCCGTGGCATTAAGATTGTGCTGCCAGTTTCAAAGTCGAGAAAATTATTAAGAGCGGCGGTGTGCGGCTGCCTGTATGGCCATGTGATGATGATGCCGCGCGCTTCGGATCAAACTTATAAGCCACAGAATGGCCGCGGCAAGCCCATAACTGGCCGTCCCCAGCACGAAAATCTGAAACGGGCTTAGGCGATCCGACAGCCGCTCAAAATAAACGGTCCAGGCGTAATAGCACAAGCTGGCCATTCCAAGGCCGATGACTCCCGAAGGGAAAATCTCCTTCGCCGAATTGCGAAAGCGCGCAACAGGTATCAGCGCGGCCAGAAGCAACAGGATGACGGCAATCGCATTCCGAATCTCAGCGAAACGTTCAAGCGACGGCACGCGATTCGCCACAAAAAGCCATACGGTCAGAATCGAGGAAAGAAGCACCCCCACTAACGCACCTGTGCGCGCCACACGCCTAAGTTCCCTCAAGGCGTGCCCGAACTTTCGAGGATGATGGCCCGGTGCGTAAGTATGTGGCATGACGACGGCTCTTCCTTGTGCTCTTTACGCGCTCAAGGCACTTGTTGCGAAACTTCGACCGAAACAGGAGTGCTGAGAGAACTTTCGTTGCCCGAACGATCCGCCGCGGTTACCCGGTACGTGTACCGCTTTCCCTGCACTGCTGTCATATCACGAAACGTGGGAGTCAACAATAACTCCGTATTCACACGTTGGCCGGGCGTGTCCGGTTGTTCACTACGGTAGACCCAGTATCCCGCAAGGTCCGGTTCAGCGTTTATGTCCCACGACAGGTCAACGTGCGCAGGGGATCCTTCGGTTGCCTGTATAAATACGGCCACCAGTCTCTGCGGCGCGCCAGGCGGAAAAACATCTTTCGGCGTGGATAGGAGCGGGGCGGAATCAGCTGATTCGACCGGCTGGCCTTGCTGGTCGGTGACGCTGCGGACCACGTAGATGTAAGTGCTTCCAAAATTGAAATGCGTGTCGCGGAATGAAGTGCCGGGCGCAGGCCCCAGCAGCTCCAAGGGCGCGCTCAGTTTCACTTGTGAAAGATCGAAAAGGCTGGGAGGTACGGGCGCGCCCGCCGCGAGTTCAGCCCGATAGACGCGGTAGCTGGTAATTCCGTTGAACGCCGGATCCCGCGGAGAGGCAGTCCAACTTAGTTCAACGGCTGGTTCCGTGACATTGGCGTGCAATCCGGAAGGCGCCGCGGGCACTGGAAAAACTCGCGCGGAAACGACGTTGGAATCCGCTGAAGCGCGCTTTTTTGATGCGCGCGTACGCACCATGTAAACCATTTCCTGGCCGGTGAGTGAGCCAGGTTCGAGCGGATCGCGGAATTCAATCTGCCCATTCTGAAGATACGTATCCACCAATGCGGAAGGCACCGTGTAAACGAGCCGCGTTTTGAGCTTGCCCCCCGCGCCGGCCGCCTGCTCTCCCCGGAAAATCTCAATCGCCGGAAGCTCGGCGAGTGCGTCTCCTTCGGTGGATTCCTTCGGCAGCGTGAAAGTCAGGATCACGGAACCGCCCTGTTGCCGCGCGGCAAGATCCTTCACAGGTTTCGGCAGCAGAGGCTTCGGCGGCGTGGGAACACCCGGCGCTCCACATGCGCCAATCCACGCGCAAGCGAGCGCCATTGGGGCCACGATCAGCAAGCGCGCAAGCCTGCGCGGGAAGACATGGCGGCGTGGAAGGGCTGGGACCGGGCGCATGCCAGGGATCTCGGTTAGAGAATGTAGCGGCTCAAATCCTGGTTCTTTACGATGTCGGCGAGCTGCTTGCTCACGTAGGCGTCATCAATCTTGATGTTCTTCCGCTTCAGATCCGGCGCCTCGAATGAAAGTTCTTCGAGCAGCTTTTCCATGATGGTGTGCAGCCGGCGCGCGCCGATGTTTTCCGTTTGGTCGTTGACGGTGGTAGCAAAGCGCGCGATCGTCGCGATTCCGTCCTCGCTGAATGAAAGTTTTACGCCTTCGGTTTCCAGCAGCGCCGTGTATTGTTTGATGAGCGCGTTCTTCGGTTCCGTCAAGATGCGGATGAAGTCCGCTTCGCCGAGCGAAGTCAGCTCGACGCGGATTGGCAGGCGTCCTTGCAATTCCGGAATCAAATCCGAAGGCTTGCTCACGTGAAATGCGCCCGCGGCGATGAATAGAATGTGGTCGGTGCGAATCATGCCGTAGCGCGTGTTGACGGTCGTGCCTTCGATAATGGGCAGAATGTCGCGCTGCACGCCTTCGCGGGAAACGTCCGGGCCATGCCCGGATTCGCGTCCGGCGATTTTATCCACTTCATCAATAAAAATAATTCCCATCTGCTCGGCGCGCTCGACCGCCGTGCGCGTGACCTGGTCCATATCAATCATCTTGCTTTCTTCTTCCTGGATCAGGTAATCGAAGGCCTCGGAAACCGTCATCTTGCGTTTCTTTTTTTGCTGGCCGAAAAAGCCGGAGAGCATGTCCCGAATGTTTACGTCCATCTCTTCGGCGCCCTGGTTGGAGACGATCTCAAACGCGGGCATGGCCCGTTCACGCACTTCCACTTCCACCATGCGCGTGTCCAGCTTGCCTTCCCGCAATTGCACGCGAAGTTTTTCCCGCGTGCGCTCCGCCTGCTCGCGGCGCAGGGACTCCACTTGCATGGCGGCCGGTTGTATGGCGCTCGGACCCGCCGGGTCCGGCGGCGGCGGGGATGGAGGCAGCAGAAGATCCAGCACGCGTTCTTCGGCCGCTTGTTCGGCGCGCTCCGCGACTTCGTCCAGCTTTTCTTCACGCACCATATCAATCGAAGTTTCCACCAGGTCGCGCACCATGGATTCAACGTCGCGTCCCACATAGCCGACTTCCGTGTATTTCGAGGCTTCCACTTTCACAAACGGGCATCCGGCCAGGCGCGCCAGGCGGCGCGCGATTTCTGTTTTGCCCACGCCGGTCGGGCCGATCATCAAAATGTTTTTCGGCATCACTTCTTCGGCCATCTCGGGAGGGAGCTTTTGCCGGCGAACGCGGTTGCGCAACGCGATGGCCACGGCGCGCTTGGCGGCGGCCTGGCCGACGATGTACTTGTCCAACTCGACGACGATTTCGCGCGGCGTCAGCTCATCAAACGAAGGTATCGCGGCAGGTTCTTCGGGCCGCGTGTCACCGGGAAGATAAATCACCGCGTTCTTATCCACTTTATCCACTCTGGTCTCTTTTCATTGACGCTTCACACTGAAACGATTTTCCGCGCTCCAGTCGCCGGGCGTCCTTACAATTCTTCGACCGTGAAGTTCCCATTTGTATAGATGCAGATTTCGCTCGCGATGCGCATCGCCTCATGAGCAATTTCCTTGGCGTTCATTTTCGTGTTCTTCGCCAGCGCGCGCGCCGCCGCAAGCGCGTAGGGGCCGCCCGAGCCAATGGCGCAAATGCCGTCATCCGGTTCGATGATGTCGCCGTGGCCTGAAAGAAGGAATGTTCCTTTCGTGTCGGCAACCACCAGCAGCGCGTCCAGATGGCGCAGCGCGCGGTCTGTGCGCCAGTCCTTGGCGAGCTCCACCGCCGCTCGCGAAAGATTCCCGTGGAATTCCTGCAGCTTGTTTTCAAACCGGGCGAACAGCGAAAGCGCGTCTGCTGTCGAGCCCGCGAATCCGGCCAGCACTTTATCTTCAAAAAGCCGCCGGATCTTTTTGGCGGAATGCTTCATCACGTGGTCGCCCACGGTCACCTGGCCGTCGCCCGCCATCACAACTTTGTTTTCCCGCCGCACGCACAGCACGGTTGTGCTGCGAACCTTCTCCGCGTTCGCATTTCCGCCGCGATTACTTGCAGCGCGTCCCTGACCATTTCGTCGTTCCATAGGCATCCAACGATTATACCGCTTTGGCGAGTGGACGACCAACGCTGCGCTTCGCGCGGTAGTAGATCGGTTTGAAATCTTAGAGGAACGCTGCGGGCTCGTTCAGGCGGCGTCGGCGAGCTGGGCCTTGAGGAGGCCAGCGAGATAATCAGCCAATGCAGAAACATCGAAATGACCCTGATCCCATGCTTTGTCTGCGGCTTGCAGAGCAGCATAGTATGGTGCTCTATTTTCCCTAATTCGTTCGGGAACGATTTTTTTTCCCGGCAGCAATCGGCCCTGCTTCAAGCAAATCAGGTAATAGCAAGCAGCTCTCGCAGTTCTTCCATTACCCTCCACAAACGGGTGAATCCAGTTGAGCCTCCACAGCGCATACGCCGGAAGCACAGTGGGGTGATCCAAAATTGCCCAGTTTTCGTGGATGACAGAAAAGAATCGGTCCATTTGATTGGGGACTTCCTTAAAGTGAGGCGGGAAGTGATTCCCCACGTAGATCGGCTCCTCGCGGTAACGTCCTCCAAACTGGGAGATATTCGAGACGGCGGCGTAATTCAAGGCCCAAAGTGTGTACTTATCGAAAAATTCAATACCCTTCGCCAAGCCAATCTCAATGCAGTTAGACAGCAAGTCATACTGCCGCAAAAGGTTTTGCTCTTGAATTCTTGCGTAAAGCGCGGGATCGTCTTTTTCTCTGACGGACATCAGTAAGAGGGGCCGCGAAAGGCGGCCATTCAGCGAAGTTTTATGTGTTTTGATGCAAACCGGACGCTGTCCTTTGTAATGAGCGCCGAATCGGGAGCGTTGCCGAAGGCAAAACTAACTCTTTGCTCCTGCAACTCCTCCTCGGTTAAGGGTTTGTTACGGGACGCATCCAATAGTCGCATCAGTTCAGGGTCTGGTGCAGTGACGTTTTGAAACTGCTTCCGATCAGCCATAGTGGTTCTTCCCTCAGCTTCTTATTAACACACACTCTCCCACGATCATAGCGCAATACCTTGGAATTTCAAGTTGAAGCATTACCAAATTGCGGTGTACTCGATCCTTGGCGTTTCTAGCCAAAACGAAGGCATGCCTTAATTGTCAAAATAGTTGACAGTTCTTATTCGGCTATCCTCTAGAAGAGGTATTTTAGGCCGAGGTACCATGCCGCCAGGGGGATCAGTACCAAACTAAGATTAGCTTGGCTCCTTCCCTGAGATGCTCGTTCTCGCAATCATGGATTACTCTCCAAAATCCATCGTGGTCATCCGCAAGGATACGACGCTTTGCCTCTTGATATATCTCGTCGCATTTCGCCCCAGCATTTTGTGAATTTCCTCCCATGTTCGAGTCTTTCTTAGCTGGCTAGCGTGTTCCCATAAATATTCTTCAAGTCTGGCGCAGCCCTGCGTCCACCGCATCGGCGAAGGAATTGATTTCGGTTGGCTGCGTGAAGATGTGTGTGGCGATGCGCATTCGCGGCGAACCGTATCCGGTGCGGATCTGGCGTTTTGCGCATTCCTGGCCCACTTTGACGAGGTCGCCCTTTGAATTGAAGAAGCTCACCAGCCCGCCGTAGAAATCATCGCGGCTCGCGGCGGCGAAGCGAAGTTCGGGGTGAGACGCAATTACGTCGTGAACCCGGCGTGCCTGCTGGTGAATGCGCGCGTAAATCCGCTCCGGCCCAATCGTGTGATAGAAATCCAGCGCGGCTTTGAATCCAACCATCACCGAAAGATTCGACGTGCCTAAATTTTCAAAGCGGTACGCTTTCAATGTGTAGTCATGCCAACTGCCCGAGCACGTGTTCACCCACAATCTTTCCAGCAATTCCTCGCGAACGTAGAGCAGCCCCGTGCCTTTCGGCGCCATCAGCCACTTGTGCGGGCTGGACGCATAAAAATCGCAGCCCAGATCGTGCAGGTCCAGCGGCAATTGCCCCACCGCGTGCGCGCCGTCTACATGCGTCAGCACTCCTTTCGCGCGTGCCATCGCGCAAATTTGTTTTACCGGCAGAATCAAGCCGGTCGGCGAAGCGATGTGGCTGAAGACCAGAATCCGAGTGCGCGGAGTGATCGCGCGCTCGAAGAGCGCCACGATCTCTTCCGGCGTCTGCGGCGGCGTTGGCAGCGTTACATTCACAATGTTGATTCCGAATCGCGCAGCCTTCTGTTCCCAGCATCCGCGGCAACCGGGATGTTCCTGATCCGTCAAAATCGCTTCGTCGCCGGATTTCAGATCCAGTCCGTTGCACACCACGTTGTTCGCTTCCGTCGCGTTGCGCAGAATCGCCAGCTCGTCGCGGCTAATATGCAGAAACGCGGACATCGCATCGCGCAAATCGTGTATCCGCGTATTTTCCTCATAGCCGAACCACGGAAACGCCGCCTCGCGAAATTCCTCGGCGCTGAGCATGTGTTCAATGGTCGCGTTCAACACGGGAAGCGGCGAGCAGCCAATCGCGCCGCAATTCAGATTGATGCGGTCGGTAGCCAGCAGCCACTGGCGTCGCAGTTCGGCCCAGTAGCGTTCGGGATCGGCCGTATAGAGTTCCGGCGAAGGAAGAGCCGGAGCGTCCTGCGCAAATGCCTGCGAGGCGCGCGCCAGAGGCACTCCGAAAACGGCTGCCGCGACGGCGGCATGATGCAAGAACTGTCGGCGTTGCATATGACCGGTCCCCCTGCGCAGGAGGTTGCTCCGCGCACGACTGCACAAATCAACTCATTTCGCGGAGTCTAGCAGAAATGCGGAGTGGGAGAGAGCGCGGGATACAGCCACTGGATTACTTGCTGTTCTTGTGTCCCATCTGCTTCCAACGTTCCGCGAGGGCTTCGCGCGTGAAGAAGCTCGCGCTCAATCCTGTGTTGTATTTGCAGCTGTAGTAAAAAGATTGGGAAAGGGGTCTGTCATCGCGCTCGCGCCTGACAGTAAATGCGGTGGGAATGCCCTCTTCCGTGTGCCAATTGGCAAAAATGGTGACGTCATGCGTGACGTCGCGCGTTTGCGGATTGTGCGTGACGACGATGAAGCGGACTGGAAGATGAGTGCTGCGGTCCACGGCGACGCGGAAGGTGCGCTCGTCCGTATCCTCGATCTCGACCCAATCCGCCTGCCTCAAGTCCACAGCGTCTTCGCCGCCATAATGGAAGTAAAGCGTGGGATCGCTCAGACGAAAGCGCAGCAGATTATCGAGACTCATTTGAACCGTGGCCTGAAAATTGGCGACCGCTACGGCGTCGCCATCTTCAACGCCGCCTTTGTCGAGCGACCATCCCCTATTGCCGTTGTAGACGTCAATAATCCTGGCCTTCTTCGTGTATTCCCGGCGCAATTTGTCCGGCGGCATGCGAAATTCCTGGAACTCGAGGTAGGCGCCCCGCTCGCCCGTTATCGGGCTAAATTGAGAAAGCCGGCCCGTGCAATCCGAATCGTGCATGTTCAGATAGGCCGGTCCGCCCATCCCCTCTATGAGTTGCTGGATGATTGCCTTAGCTTGTGCCGTGCTTTGTGCGGCGGGAATCGTATCCGGATTCTGGGCGTTCGCCCGGGGCGGAGACACGAGCACGCACGCCGCAAGCGCCGTGGCGGCCAGCGCAAATTTCAGCTTCAATGGGATGGCTGCTATCCGCAAAGAACCGCTCCTCCGTTTACATTGAGTACTTCTCCGGTGATAAAGGTTGCCAGGTCGGATGCCATGAACAGGATCGGCCCGGCAAGTTCCTCCGGCGTTGCCACCCGGCCCAGCGGAATTTGCGACGTTGCAAATTTTGCTCCAGCCTTGGTGCTGAGAACCGGCTTGGACATATCCGTATCCACCCATCCCGGCGCCACGCAATTGACCAGGATGTTGTGAGGCGCCAATTCAGTGGAAAGGCCCTTCACCATGCTGATGACCGCGCCCTTTGACGCGGCATAGTGCGCGTGGAACGCTTCGCCGCGCTGCCCCGCCGTCGAGCTGATGGCTATGATGCGCCCGCTGCGCTGCGCGATCATGCGCGCGGCGGCGAAGTGAATTACGGCGTAAACGCTTTTCAAGTTCACGCGCAGCATTTCGTCCCACTCGCGTTCGGTGAGCTTTTCGATGGGCGCGCTTTCCGCGTTCCAGATGCCCGCGTTCGCCACCAGAATGTCCAGCCGGCCCAGTCGCTTCGTGGCGTGCTCGATCAGTTTCTTCGCGCCCGCCATGCGGCCCAGATCCGCCTGCACGGATTCCACTCGAGTGCCATGCTTCCGCGCTTCTTGTTCCACTTGTTCGGCCGCTTCGCGGTTGCGCTGGTAATTGAAAACCACGTCGGCGCCCGCCTGGGCGAATAATTTCACCGCCGCCGCCCCGATCCCGCGCGATCCGCCAGTGATGACAGCGGCTTTCCCCGCCAGTGAAATCATCCGTCCCCCTAGAAGTAGCTTGAAAAGTTTGATGATTGAAGGTGCTTGTTTCTGAATGTTCTCTGAGTCCCGGGTGCTCTATTTTTTCGGCGCGTCGCGTCAGGTTGCTTGCGGAACGACGCCCGCCGCGGCGCGCACCAGCGCGCGAAAGAGCGCCTCGCTGAACGCATCGCCCGCTGTTTCGTTGATCGCGTGCTCGGGATGCCATTGCACGCCCACAACCCAATTTCCGCCTGCGTTTGCAGCCGAATCACCACCCGTCCATTCCACCGCTTCGATGATTCCGTCCGATGCGGTGGCCGTGACGCGCAAGCCGCGTCCAACGTCCAGAACCGATTGGTGGTGCGAGCTGTTTACTCGAGCTTCGCCGCCCGCCAGTTCCGCGAGCCCCGCCAGCTCGGCAAGTTTCGTGCCGGGCTCAATTCGTATGCTGTGAATGGGGGCCGGCGCTCCAGGCTCGAGTCCCGCCTTGCCGTGGCGCAGTGCGCCGCTCACTTCGGTCGGAATATCCTGCACGAGCGTGCCGCCCAGAAAAACGTTCAGTGATTGCACGCCATAGCAGCTTGCGAGCAAGGGCTTCTGCCCGGCAAAAACGTCTTCGAGCACGGCCCAGTCCGCGCGCTCGCGCGCCGCATCGGAGGGGTCGCACGCCGGGCGGCGCTCTGTGCCATAGCGCGCCGGGTCCACATCGGCCGGACTGCCCGGCAACACAAACGCATCCAGCGAGCGCAGCAGAGACTTCAATTCAGCATCGCTGAGCCGCAACGAAATCGCGACCGGCTCGCCGCCCGCTCGACGGACAGCCTGGCAATAGTCCTCGTGCTTGGCGTTCTCTTCCGCAGCCTCTTCAGCGGCGGTGCGGTACGGAATGCCCACGCGTACGCGATCTTGGACTGGGTCCATCATGTGAAGTTTTATCCTAGCATCGCGCGGCGCGAACCTTCAACTTTGGACTGGCTACCCGCCAGATGTAGAGCTGGATGCGTCTGGCCGATGTGAAGGACAAACTGTTGTCAGTTTCAATGTTGCCGCAGGCGGCAAGAATCCCCGCTCCTACAAACCGGGGACGGGCTAAAGATTCAACGTCGTAGCGCTGTCGTGCGTGAATGCCACCAGCGGCGGAGATCGCCAACCAAATAGAGTGAACCGGTGGCGAATACAACGTCCTCCGGCGCGGCAGTGGCCAGCGCGCGTTCCACGGCTTCGCCGGGATCGGGCACGATGGCCAGGCGCGGCGCGAGATGGCTTGTCATCTCGGCCAGTGCTTCAGCCGAAAGGGCGCGCGGCTGCTTTGGCGCGGTGACAATCACGCTTGCCGCCAATGGGAAAAGCAGGCCGGCAATTTCGTCCACTGATTTGTCGCGCACAGAGCCGTACACCAAGTGGATGCGCCGGCCGGCCAAATGCTCCCGCCAGAACGCAGCCACTTCGCGCGCGCCCGCCGGGTTGTGAGTGCCATCCAGAAATATCGTGGGACGCTCGCTGACGCGCTCAAGCCGTCCGGGCCAGCGCACGCGGGCGATTCCTTCGGCGATCGCTTCCTCTGAAACATGGAATCCACGTCCAGCGAGCAGTCGCGCTGCGGCGAGCGCGGTGATCGCATTACGTACCTGGTAGCGCCCCGCGAGTGAAAGTTTCAACGTAATCCGCTGCGCATCCGGCATTCCGGCGTCTTCAACAATCGCCGTATAGAAACCATCGCGCGCCGTGATTTGTTCCACGCGATATGACGAATCAATTTCTATAAGGGGCGCATTCATCTCCGTTGCCCGCTGGCGGATCACCCGCGCCGCCTCTATGTTTTCCGCCGCGCTCACCACGGGCGCGCCGCGCTTGATGATGCCGGCCTTCTCACCAGCAATCTCCGCGATGGAATGTCCAAGGAAATTCTCGTGGTCAAAATCAATTTGCGTGATCACTGCTACTTCCGGCATCACGACATTCGTGGCGTCCAGCCGTCCGCCCATGCCCACTTCGAGCACCGCGAAATCCACGGCCTCGCGCGCAAATACGTCCATCGCCATAGCCGTCACGCACTCAAAAAATGTGGGGTGCGCGGCCAGTTCGCCCGTGCCGAGCATTTGCTCGATGAGCTGGTGCAGACGCGTGAAGGCAGCCGCAAAATCCTCGTCGCTGATTTCATCTCCGTTAATTCGTATGCGCTCGTTGATGCGTTCCAGGTGCGGCGAAGTGTAAAGCCCAGTGCGATAGCCTGCGTGGCGCAGAATGGATTCCACCATTGCCGCCGTGGAACCTTTGCCATTGGTGCCGGCGATATGGATGCTTCGGAATTTGCTCTGCGGATTGTCCATCCGGGCGGTGAGCGCGCGGATGTTCGTCAACTCAAATTTGGTTGCCCGGGCGTGCGAGGGCGCCGCCAGTTCCCGGCCCAGCGTCATCAGGTACCGCAGCGCCTCGGAGTAATCCATGGGGTTCCGCGGCGCTACGCCATGAAAAATTCAAGGGCGTTGGAGATGTAGGATTTCAAATCCTTGCGATGCACGACGGCGTCGAGGAATCCGTGTTCCAGAAGAAATTCGGAGCGTTGAAAGCCCGCGGGCAGCTTCTGGTGGATCGTATCCTCGATCACGCGCGGCCCGGCAAATCCGATGAGCGCGCCGGGCTCGGCAATGTTCAGGTCGCCAAGCATGGCGAAGCTGGCCGTAACGCCGCCGGTTGTCGGATCGGTGAGCAGAGAAATATAGGGCACGCGAACCTCATCCAGCCTGCCGAGCGCCGCGGAAACTTTTGCAAGCTGCATCAGAGAGATCGTACCTTCCATCATGCGCGCGCCTGCCGAAGACGAAACGACCACCAGCGGCATGCGTTTCGACATCGCCAGCTCAATCGCCCGCGTGACTTTTTCGCCTACCACGGCCCCCATCGAGCCGCCGATAAAACGAAATTCCATCGCGCAGCAAACGACCGGCCGCCCATTCAGAGTGCCCTCGCCGGTGATGATGGCGTCCTTCATACCGAGTTTGCGCTGCGACTCGAGCAGTTGCTTGGAATAGACTTTGATGCCGGTGAATTTCAGCGGGTCGGTGGAAGCCATCTCCGCGTCGTGTTCCACCCAGCGCCCGTCCAACAGCAACTCCATGCGCGCCGCCGCGCCAATGGGGAAATGGTGCTGGCACTTCGGGCAAACGTGAAGATTCGCTTCCAGGTCTTTCTTCCACACAATCGTGCGGCAGGCCGGGCACTTCGTCCACAAGCCTTCGGTGCGCACGCTGCGCTCGTCCGGCGGCACCGGCTTTTCGATGGACTTCTTTACGCGTTTGAACCAGGCCATGCTGTTGTCCTAGATAAAGCAGTTGTCCCAGATAAAAAGTCTTCTTTAAGAATTGCGACAATCAGTAATCTATCCCGCGCTGCGCCAGAATGCCCTTCGTGTATGGGTGCTTAACTTCGCGCATTTCCGTCACCAGATCGGCCAGCTCGGTCAGCCTCGGATGAGCATTCCGCCCCGTGCAGATTACGTGCAGGCGCTCGGGACGCTGCTGGAGCGCTTCCACCACGAGTTCCGGGTCAAGCATCTTGTAGCTGATCACGTAATTGATCTCATCCAGCACGACTAGGTCGTACTTGCCGCTTTGCATCTGCTCGACGGCGAACCGCCAGGCTTCTTCGCACAGCCGTATGTCTTCCGGGTCAGTTTCCGCGCCGCCGATTTTCACGAACCCGCGGCCCATGGGGCGAATTTCAAATTTGTCGTCGCCCAGCATTTTCGCGGCGTCCAGCTCGCCATAGTGCCACGAGCCTTTGATGAATTGCACCATCAGCACGCGCAGCCCCTGGCCTACCGCACGGAACGCAGTGCCCAGCGCGCAGGTTGTCTTCCCCTTGCCTGGGCCGGTGTAAACGATCAGGAGTCCCTTATCTTCTGGCATGGGGGGAGCGGGCCTTCGGCGCAAAGGAATCCAAAGAATAGTGAATGCGCCGGGCGGAAAGGTCAAGCTGGCGAGGGATTCTGACGGATGTGACCGTCCTCAGGATTTCCGGTTCTAGCCGCCCCGCAAAGCATTCATGAGGGCAGCGCCATTGGGGCTGCCGAGGCCCGTGCACGCGTCCCAGCCTGGACCCGCGGAATAATCTCCATTGCTTCCCGACGTGATGTCGTGAAACGTCGGTTCGACTTTAGCCGAATACAACAGCGGATTGATGTATCCCACATTTGTCCCTAGTGACTGGTTGATGAGTGCCAGTAGGCCTGCCCATAAGGGAGCAACCGCGCTCGTGCCGCCGATCACCGTCTGCTGTCCGTCGACGAAAACGTTGTAGCCTGTCTCCGGATCGGCATCCCCCGCGACATCGGGCACGCCGCGCCCAACGAAGCCATTCGGAGCCTTTGGCACATTCGAGGTCTGCTGGTAGCTGGGAAGCGCAAAGACTTCGCTGACGCCGCCGCCCGTCGCTCCCTCATTCGCCGAAAGCTCGTTCCAGGCCTGCTCGCTGCCGATAGCGGCGCCTGAGATGGTCAACTTTGTGCCGCCGCAACCGATCACGTAGGGGCTCGCTGCGGGAAAATCCACGGTAGGAGCTCCATTCGTGCTTCCGTCCGACGCGCCGTTGTCGCCCGACGCGGCGAGAACGGTGACGCCCATCGCTGAAGCGTCCTGACACGCCGAGTTGAGCGCGTCGCGTGACTGCTCGGTCCATGAGTCTTCCGGGCCGCCCCAACTGATCGAAACAATCGAAGGCTTCAGATTCGCATCATGCACGGCCGTGGTGACGGCGTCGATGAATGCCTGGTCCGTATTGGGCGCGAAATATGCGGCGATCTGCGCCGCGGGGGCGATTGCACCCGCCACTTCGATATCCAGCTCAACCTCCCCATCAGGTCCGTCTGGATCACCCGTGGGAGAATTCATCGCACCGTCTACGGAGACAGCAGTGACCTGCGGAGTTGAAACTCCCAGATTGCCGAAAAATGAATCGAGGTCGGAAGCGCGATAACCGCCTCCCAATTCGATAACTCCAATGCACTGCCCGGCGCCGGTCGCGCCCGAGGGGAAATCGTAGACCTTTGCGACTTGAAGTGGCGAATAAGAAACGGCCGCTGCTTGAGCGTGAACGGCCGGTTTCTTGTTGCGCAGCCGAAAATGCGCTTTGGCTTGCGGACGGTTGTCGAGCCCGAAAACACCTTCCACGACGAATTCCAGATCGGCGGGAATCGTGAGGGTGCCGGTGCGACAGCGGTACGTGCCCGAAATGTGTTCGTAACGGCGCAAGTTCACGCCAAACGCGTCGTTAAATGCCTGAACGGCGCCGCCGAGTTTCACAATTCGGCTCGCGCGATCCTCGCTCACAACTTTCAAACCGTGTTGCGCGGCAAACGCGCGAATTTTTTCAAGATCCGCATCCGACGCGCCATGCAAACTCGCAAATTCTTCGCGGGTGAGATATTTTCGCTCGCGCGGAATGCGAGCGCCCATCTGCTCGACCGGCGGAAAATCGCCGGGCTTTGATCCCCGCCGCAAGAAAACGGTCACTTCGATCTGCTGATTCGGATCAGCCGGTCCTACATCTTTCCCACCCGGCAATGCCGCCCGCGCGCTGCCCTTTAGTTCCACTCGATCCTGTCGCTTTGCCATGGAGTGTCTCCATGAAGAATCAAACGTTCAGTGGCCGGGCGCCAGAAAGTATATCCTGAATCGGCGCACGCTGCCGCGCGGATCCGGCCCCGGCTTATTTTGAATTCAAGCCAAGAGCTGTGGGGTGCGTAGGCTGGTAAAGACCAATCTCCCCGCCGCTGGGCAGCCGTATCGTCGTTTTAATTCCCCAGGGCGCTTCGTCCACGGGAGTAAAACTGACGCCCTTCTCCACAAGTGATTTCATGTACGCCTTCAAGTCGTCGCACATCAGGTAGAGCACCGCGCCGAGCAAATGGCGCCCTCCGTGAATTTGCCGGCTCTCTCCGTCCGAAGGATGGAGCGCGGCCTCCGCCGGCGGCAACGCAAAAATCAGCCAGCCGTGGCCGACGTCCACGGAACGGAATCCCAGAACGTCGCTAAAGAAAGCTCGATCCAATTCTGGCTTTTCGCTGTACAGCAGTATGTGGGCGCCAATAATCATGTGTGCGGATTCTCCTCCTCTTCCGAGTCTCGGTCGCCGTCGGGATCGCGCGGCGGATCGCCTGAAACGGCAAACTTTTCCTTCGCGCGCTGCTGTTCCTCGACGATTTGCGTAACGCGGTCGGGCTGGAAGAATTTGTGGAGGCCGGTCACGGCCGCACGCATCGCAGAGGCCTGCCGGGCTTCCTCTTCAAATTCCTGCTCGGTCATTTGGGATTTGCTCTCGTCCTTGCCAAGAACGGCGAGGAACGCCACGATTAGCACGGCGATGACGACGAGACTGATCAGGAAGGACATGGGATTCGGTCCCTGGAAAAACAATACACCCAGAAACAACAAAACCCGCCAGTGAAACGGCGGGTCACACTCCTTCTCCACTTATTATTCTACTACACAAGTCAAGTTTTCGTAAGGCGAATACAAGTACCGTTGGATGCGGCAGTTCATTTATTTCGGATACGGGTGCCCGGCAAGAATCGCGAAGCCTCTGTAAATCTGCTCGGCGAGCACGACGCGCGCCAGCTCGTGTGGCATGGTCAGCGAAGTGAGAGAAATTTTCACCGCAGCCTGCTTGCGCACCGATTCCGGGAATCCGTCAGCACCGCCGCAAAGAAAAACGAGTTCACGCGCGCCGCGATCTCGCTCGCGCCCCAGCCAGCGCGCGAAATCGGTGGACGTGTACTGGTTGCCCGCCGCATCCAGCAGCACAATTGTCGCGCCCGGTGGAAATTCCAGGCGGCGCAGCGCGGCGGAATCTTCCCGCATTTCGGCGAATTCCAATTCCGCGTAGTAACGGATCCGGGCAACGTAGTCTTCCAGCATCGTGCGGCATTCCGCGCGGCGCGTTTTGCCCAGCAGGACGAGCCGGATCTTCATTCCAGCCCGTAACGCTTGCGTTTGTCGAGAAGGGTTTTCCGGCTGATGCCGAGAATTTGCGCGGCCTTGGTGATTTTGTAGCGCGTGGCTTCCAGCGTCGTGATGATGGCTTCTTTTTCGATGTCTTCCAGCGAATGCAAACGGGATGCGGCGAGCGACGGCCCGGCCAGCGACGCGCCGACATTTTCAGGCAGGTCTTCCAATCCCAGCGCCTCGCCCTTGCTTTTTCCAAACACCAGCGCGCGCTCAATCACGTTCTTCAGCTCGCGGATATTTCCCGGCCACGCATACGCCACCAGTGCCTGCTTCGCTTCCGGAGAGAACTGCGCGCCCGTGCGGCCGTGCACCGGCGCAAGCCGCGCGAGCAAAAGCTCGGCCAGCGGCACGATATCGGCGCGGCGCTCGCGCAGCGCGGGAAGATGAATGCTCACCACGTTCAGCCGGAAATAAAGATCTTCGCGGAAACGGCCCGCGGAGATGAGCTGAGGCAGCACGGCGTTGGTCAGCGCGATCAGACGCGCGTCAAGCCGCAGCGTTTCCGTTCCGCCCAGCCGCTCGAAGGTGTGATCTTCCAGCACGCGCATCAGCTTGGATTGAATGCCCGGGGTGAGCGCCGCTACTTCGTCGAGCACCACTGTTCCCCCGTAGGAAAGTTCAAAGCGTCCGAGCTTGCGTTCGACGGCGCCGGTGAACGCGCCGCGTTCGTGGCCGAACAGTTCGGATTCCACCAATTCCTGAGGAAGGCTCGCGCAATCAATTTTCAGAAATGGCGCGTCGTGCCGCGGACCAAGCTCGTGGATGATTCGCGCGAGATGATCCTTCCCCGCGCCACTTTCGCCGGTGATGAGCAGCGTGGTCGCGGTCGGAGCCACTTTGTGCGCCAGCTCCATCACTCGCTGGGAAACCGGATCAAATGCGATCCAGGCAATTTGCGAAACTATCGGAATGGGTTCGGACGCCATGCCTACGCGGATTCCTCGGATCTTTCTCCCGCCCTATCTCGAGCAGCTCCAGCCGGTGAAATACTGCCGGCGCCGGCGTTCAGCGCTCCGGAGGATTCGCCGGGGCCAGGATCGGGAACCTCAATGCGCCTGGCGGCGCGCCACAGCCGCTCCAGATCGTAGAAGTGCCGCGCGCGTTCCGTAAAAATGTGCACCAGAAAGCCGCCGTAATCGAGCAGCACCCATTCCGATTCGGAAGTGCCTTCGCGATGCTCGATGCGCAACCCAAGGCCATGCAGTTGCTCTTCGATCTCTTCGGCAATGGCCGTTACCTGGCGCGTGCTGAAGCCCGTGCACACCAGAAACCATTCCGTAAATGCGCCGAGACCCGAAAGATCAAGCAGCGTCACGCTGCCGGCTTTCTTGTTTTGCGCGGCCTCGACGGCGAGGCGCAGTTCAGGGCGAAGCGAGTTTGTTTTCACCGGTATAGGGCCTGCTTTTGAATGTATTCCTCCACTCGCGGCGGCACAAGCCCGCTGATTGGTTCGCCATGCCGGATGCGCCGGCGAATCTCCGTCGCGGAAACGTGGCTGGAAACCGTCGTGAGCGGATAAACAGCCGTTCGCCGCAGCGCGATGGCGTCCGGATCGTCCGGCTCGGGGTTCGATTTGTGGCGGCCCAGCAGCTCGGAGGGAATCACCAAGCGCAACGCCTCAATCTGAAATCCAGGGCGGTTGGCCACGATGAAGTCACAAGAACCCAGCAGGATTTCATAATCCTTCCAGGTGGAAATGCCGAGGAACTGGTCCGCGCCCATGATGAAGTAGAGATGCTCGTGCCTGTGAAAATGGTGCCGGAAATATCGCACGGTGTCTACGGAGTAGGAGATTTCATGCCCGCCCAGATCTTCACCTGCCTCAGCGAGTGACGGCACGAATCCCGGATGATCCCCGCACGCCAGTGCCACCATTGCCACGCGATGCGGAAATGCCGCCAACCGGCGGCGCTGTTTGTGCGGGGGCAAGCCGGAAGGAATGAAATAAATGCGATCCAGTCCAAACCGCTTCATCGCCGCGCGCGCCACGGCCAGGTGCCCCGAATGAATCGGATCGAACGAGCCGCCGAACAGAGCGACCGCTTCCCGCGCTTTAGGATGTGCGCCGGTCATGTGGATAGCCGGATAATATCCTGTCCGGGATGGCTCAACGCTCTCCTTTTTTGCGGCTTGCCGGGGAGGGCGCGTCATCATCTTCTTCATGGTCGCCGGCGGCGCGCAGCTCATGCTGCATATCTTCGCCGTGCTCTTCCGCCGCGTCTTCATCGGGTTTCAGATTCACAAATTCACGCGGCAAACGATCCAGCATGTCAGCCATCGCGAAAACGAGTTCCTTGATGCCTTCTCCGGTGGCCGACGAAATTGCGTGGAATTCCAGTCCGCGCTCGCGGCAAAACTGAGCCAGTTCATCGAGCCGCGTCCGGTCCGTGGTCATATCCAGCTTCGTTGCGACCACGATCATGGGCTTGGCAATCAGCGCGGGGCTAAACGCCGAGAGCTCATTCTGAATAACCTCAAAGTCGTGGACGGGGTCGCGCTGCGAAGCGTCGCTGGTATCAATCAAATGCGCCAGCAAGCGCGTGCGCTCAATGTGCCGCAGGAAACGCGTGCCCAGGCCCACGCCCTTATGCGCTCCCTCGATTAAACCGGGCAGGTCCGCCACTACGTAGGTTCGCATTTCGGCAGCGTGATGCGCGCCTTGCGCAATTCCTTCCGCGGAAACAACGCCGAGCGCCGGCTCCAGCGTTGTGAATGGGTAATCCGCGATCTTCGGCCGCGCGGCCGAGATGCGCGAAATCAGCGTGGATTTGCCCACGTTCGGAAATCCAGTCAGCCCGACGTCCGCCAGCAATTTCAGCGTCAGCCGCAAATCCCGTTCCTGCCCCGCCTCTCCCGGCTCGTGTTCTCGGGGCGCCTGGTGCCACGGTTTGGCGAAGTGCTGGTTGCCGCGTCCTCCGCGGCCGCCCTTTACGATCAGAACGCGTTCTCCCGCGGACGTGAAATCCGCCAGTTGCTCGCCCGTGGCTTCATCCGTAACGATCGTGCCGATGGGGACCTCCAGCACCATATCTTCACCGGAAACTCCCGTGCAATTCGAGCCTTCGCCGTGCCGCCCGCGATCCGCCCGGAACAGGCGGTTGTAGCGGTATCGCAGCAAAGTATTTTCGTGCTGCGAGGATACCAGCCATACGCTGGCTCCATGCCCTCCGTCGCCGCCGGAAGGTCCGCCGCGCGGCACGTACTTCTCCCTGCGGAAGGCCATGCAGCCATTTCCGCCGTCGCCGGCTTTTACGTGTATTCGAGCTTCGTCAACGAACATGATTGGTCACAGGAGGGTGTGCTGCCCCCAAAAAACACAAAGGCGGCCCCGAAAAAATGGGACCGCCAGAGAATTTGCTCCGTTTCAAATGGATCACAAATGGATCAATTCGCGGGGACTGCGGCCGTTTCGGCCGGTACCACGCTGATGAAGCGTCCGCCGCGGCCCTTGTCTTGAAATAATACAAAGCCGTTCACCAAAGCGAAAAGCGTATCGTCTTTGCCGCGGCCCACATTTTCTCCGGGTTTGTGCTTGGTGCCCCGCTGGCGAGCCAGGATCGTGCCGGAATGCACCCACTGTCCGCCGAAGCGCTTCACGCCCAGCCGCTGTCCCTGAGAATCGCGGCCGTTTACGCTTGAGCCGCCGCCCTTCTTATGCGCCATATCTGGATTCCTTCCGGCTATTTAGAGAGTCTTGCCGTTTTAGAAAGTGATCTCGCCGATTTGCACGGCGGTGTAATCCTGCCGGTGCCCGCGGCAGATCTTGTACTGGCCGCAGGTCTTGAATTTCAGCACGCGGAGCTTTGGCCCACGGACGTGACGCACAATCTTCGCCGTAACCTTGGCCTTTGAGGCGTCGTTGCCCGCGAGAAACTTTGACTCGCTGTTGCTCACGGCCAGCACGTCGTCAAATGTCACTTTATGGCCGGTCTTGCCGGTCAGCCGTTCCACACGGATCGTATCTCCGGTAGCGACACGGTACTGCTTGCCTCCACTGCGAATGACAGCGTACATCTGCCCTCCAGGCCAAATCGGAATCTCACATTATAGAGGGGATTCGCGCGGGGCGTCAACCTGCACCGCTTGGCAAGTTTTTAGGGCAGCTACTTATTTCTCGCCTACCTCAACGTTTTGTGATATGAATCCCCGCCCCCGGGAATAGAGACCAGATGCCCCTTCGAAGAGAGGCCGCGAGCGCCCGGAATGCTCGCCAGAGACGCTGCCCTTTCTGCGGGGCGAGAGAAATATCCCGTTCCCGGAGAAAAGGCCTGTTTGAGCGATGGATTCTGCGGCTCACGGTGGTCCGCCCGTACCGCTGCGACAAATGCGAAAAGCGCCATTACGGAAGGACAGATCGCGGAAAAGAATCGGCGTGATTTAGAGGATTCGGCTCAAGAAGAACGAGGCTAGTTCTCTCGGCGGCATCTCCCCAATTCCAGCCCTGGACGCGTAGGTCCAACAATCAAAAGCATTTGTCTGGCATTCCCTTCATGGCACGGCAGAGACCGATGTTTTCATCCTACAGTCTCTTTGCGCCGCTTATACAGCGTTGCATGAATGGCGCTTCGTTCGCTTTGGAGGACAATACGATTGACCGGCACGAGGGGGGGGCTTTGTGATTGCCTGGAATTTCGGTGACCATTGTTGTCCATATTGCGGAGTTGATTTAATAGTTCGTTCGAAGCGGCGCGGCTTTTTTGAGAGGCGGATTTTACAACTTACCAGCGTGCGCCCCTACCGCTGCGTTCGCTGCGGAGAGCGCCACTACGGACTGTTGCCTCGTTCAGACGCGCAACCCGTCACCCTGGCGCTCCTTCGCCACGACGGACGGAAGTTTTATAGTCCGCATGCCTAAACCACTGCTTGGTTTTTTTCCGGAGTGATTAACCGATAGAAACGACGGGGAAGATATCATTCACGAGGGCGTCCATTTGTGGGGCGCCCTCGTGAAGTGTCTTGGTTTTCAGTGGTCGATTCGATTCCCTGTAATGATGTAGTCCGGCCAGCAGCCGAGCGATTCCGGGTCGGCGTCAAATATCGAGTTCCCCAGAACGCCGCCGCGGCCACCACCACCCGCTGCCGCTGTTTCCGCAGTCAACGCGAACTTCGGATCCAGAGCCCTGGCGATGTTGTCCTTCACGGCGCCGAGATGCGCGCGCGTTTCCGGATCCTTTGCTTTGGGCAATGCCGCCGTCACGTCGGCGGAAAGATCTTTCAGGTCCTGGCGGAATAACGCCCGGACTTCCTCGAAGCCGGTGGTTCGTTCGTTGATTTTTTGCGAGAGTTCCTCGACGTACCCGTCTTGCAGGTTCCGGCGGTAAATATCAATCGTGACCGACGGATCGGATAGCTCGCTAAAGACTCCCTTGCGCACATCGGCCAGGAAATCCGAAGTGTGATAGGTGACTGCCGGATACAGGGCTTCCAGCTCGACCATCCGTTCCAACCTCGCATCCTGAAATAAACGGGTCAGGGCGGACAACTGCGCCGTCCGTATGCGCGCCAATTCTCCCGCCGGCTCGAAGAGCGCAAGCAACTCGGGCTTGATCAGCCATGTCGGCGTCTTGAACGCGTTTTCGTTCAGATACTTCACCGCTGCCACCTGTTGCGCTTTGGGCGTGGGCCAGAACTGCGGGCCCTTCTGATCGGGGTACTTATCCTGTGATTCCACACCTCCCACGATCACCGCGACGTGTCCCATCTCGAGCGTCCACTGGCCCAGCACGCGTCCATAAAGTTCGCTGAGTCTTGCGTACGGCTCATCTGCCTTCGTTGTGGCCGCCGGAATCAGCATATCCATCACGCGATGCAGGTTCCTCATTCCCATCCCGGTGGAATACACCGCATCGGCGTCGCCCACGGCCTCTGTGTTTTCGCCGGGGTCGGAATTGTTCGCGTGTTCCGTAGTGAAGCGGTACCACTTCACCGTGTCCTGCTCGCGGGCCCACTTGTCGAGCGTGGGCCTTTCCTCATCCGAGGTCTTGGCGCCCGGAATTGGCGCGTAACCCCAGTGCGTCGCCCACTTGTCATAGGGACCAATCCGCGGAATCAAGTCCTCCGGCGGAATGTGGTCTTCCGGCTGGGCTACGTAGTTGAACCTAGAATAGTCCATCAGCGTCGCCACGTGTCCCATCTTATGCAGCCATTCCGGGTTACGCAGATCTTTCACGTCATAAAGCGAGCTTGACTTCATGTTGTGCTGGAAGCCGAGGGTGTGGCCCACCTCGTGCGCGATCACATATTCAATCAGCCGGCCCATAAGGTCATCGGGCAAGGGCAGGGTTTTCGCTCTCGGGTCCAGCGGGCCCACCTGCGTGAAATACCAGTCGGACGCCAGATTCATCACGTTGTGATAGACCTGAATGTCCGCATTCAGAATTTCTCCCGTGCGCGGATCGTGAATGTTCGGACCGTTGGCGTTTTCCGTCGTGGAAGGCAGCCAGCGAATCACCGAATTGCGAGAGTCCTCCACGTTCCAGGTGGGATCTTCTTCGGGTGTGGGGGCATACTTCCCAACGATCGCATTCTTGAATCCCGCTTCCTCAAATGCCGGTTGCCAGTCTTCAATCGCTTTCTTGACCCACGGCTTCCACTTGTCCGGCGTCGCCGGGTCCACGTAATAAACAATCTGCTTTACCGGCTCACAATCCTTCACGCATGACGGATCTTTCTTCTCGAGCCTCCAGCGGGTGATGTACGTGCGTACCGCGGCGTGGTGAACATCGCGGCCGAAGTCTTCCTGCGAAATGGAAAAATAGCCGACACGGTCGTCGAACAGGCGCGGCACCATCTTATTTTCGGGCAGCCTCACCATGCTGAAGTGCATCTCCACGGTGGCGCTGTTGCCCCGCATCCCCGCGGCGCCTCTTCCTCCGCGGCCCGGCCCCGGCTCCGGCGCTCCACGGCCCCCCGCCGCAGGAGTTTCGGGCGGATTCGTATACGTTTGCACCGCTTCAACTTCGATATTCTCCGGGAAGGCGCTGCATACGGTCGATGTAGGACCGTGTCGCGTCAAATCCGCGCGCTCGCAACGGCGTGCGCGCGCTGAACTCCGGTACCTCCGTGGCGTACAAACGCGTCACGTCAATCACCGGCGCGTCGTTTTTTCCAAATGCGCGGATTGGGAAGGCCATCAGGATGGAATCGTTGTTCGCCGCCTGAACCGCCGTGGCAATCGGCAGGCTTGGATCCGCGACGATTTCGTAGGAGACGCTGCGCAGAAATACCGTGTTTCCGTGGCGCTCCCACCGCACGACTCGATTGCCGTCAGATTGCCCGCCATAACCAACGCCCAGCGTCGTCTTCGCGATCAGCGTGACCCACAGGAAATCCTTGTTCAATTCCGACGCCGGAATTTCGTAGTAGTACGCGTCCTTGATCTGGTGCACATCAAAAATGCCATGCTGCGTCTTGGCATCCGCGGTGATGAGCCGTTCGTATGGCACCGGTTCTTGCGTCGCCGCTGCTGCTCCCCGGCCGCCGCCTTGTCCTCTGCCGCCTCCGGCTGGTGGCGGCTCCTCCTGCGCGCGAACCCCCACCGCCAAACTCAGAAGCATTGCCAGTACAAATAACTTCGCTGCTGATTTCATTTAGCTCTCTCCTGCGGAAGCAGATCTTCCGGAAACATGCCCGAGGCCTGTTAGGTCCGGGGAAAAAGGAACGGAATCATGACGCCAGCCGCGCGCCATGTTGAAAGACGATTTGTAAAATAAAAATTACCAATCAAAGCGGTAACCCACAATCCCCTTCGCAATAAGATGATCGGTCGCGCCCGTTAAACCCACTCCCAACCCCATATTGATTTCCCACTTCGGCGAAAGGTTCAAGTTGATCGCCGGAAAAATCTGCTGTTCCTGCTGGCTGATCGGATCAAACCCGGTAATGGGCCCGAGAGATCCATAATATTCGAGCGCGCCATTGATTTTACTCGTGAAGTCGTACCCGACCGTGAAGTTGGGCGAAAAGCCAGGCGCTTTGCCCGCGTTTTCCCCGTGATAGGAAAGTTCCAGAGATGGATTGAACGCGAAATACCATTTGCCCAGTTGCTTATCAATGATCGGCCGGATTTCCTGCGTCCACGTGTCCGGCGAAAATTGGCGGCGCTGGTAGCCGATTTCCGTGGAAACGCTCACGCCCACCGGCCAGTGCCAGCTCTCTGGCGCGCGAACGCGCGGGCGGATGTGGTCACCGACCCAGTCCCATCCTTGCCCGTTGCGGATCGAAGTGAAAACATAAAATCCGACCTCGAACCAGGAAGTGAATCCGTGCGTGATCTCAAGGGTTTCATGTTCCGCGTGATTGGTGGGAAACAGTCCATTCGCCATTGTCTTCGAGCCATCAATCGTGAAATTGCTGTGCAGCTCGAACATCGTATGGCCGGGTGCAACCGTATCGGATCCATACACCTGTATTTCGTAGTTGTCCTGCGCGGATGCGCGCGGGGCCAAAGCTGTGGTTAAGATCGCGCCAAATAAGAACACAACGGACACACACAGCTTCATCACGCACCCCTATTAGTGAGATGGGCCAGAGGATAGCTGACTTATGACGCCGGGGCAACGGGCTTCGTTTCAGCGCTTTGCTTCAGGTCCTTCGTTTCAAGCCCGGGGGTGGGATTTGTCATACACCTCCATCAACTGCCGTATGGAGGCGTGCGTGTATTTCTGCGTGGTGGAAAGCGAGGCGTGGCCCAGCAATTCCTGAATGGCCCGCAGATCGGCGCCGTCCGCCAATAAATGCGTGGCGAAGGCATGGCGCAACGAGTGCGGATGTAAATCCCAATTGAGCCCCGCAAGCCGGACGTATTTCTTTACGATGCGCCGCACGCTGCGCGCGGTGAGGCGGTTGCCGGTGTAGTTCAGAAATATCGCTTGCGCCGCATCCGGGCGGGCGCGCGATTTGTTCAGCAGCTCGGTCCGTAGCGGCCAGTAGGTGTCTATCGCCGCAAGAGCTTTTGAGCCGAATGGAACGATGCGTTCCTTGCGCCCCTTGCCGCGCACGCGAAGCATTTGCTGGGCGCGGCCCACGGAATCAATGTCCAGCCCGGTTAATTCGCTCACACGCAGTCCTGATGCATAAAGCAGCTCGAAAATGGCGCGGTCCCGGCGAAGCATGAGCCGGGAATCTTCGCCTGTCGCGCGCTTTGTTTCCGCCGCCGTTTCTTTGCGCGACTTTCTTTTCTTCGCTGCCGCATATTCTTCACCCGGCAGCGCGCGCAACGGCCCGCCGAGCTGATCGAGAAACAAATTCAATTCTTCCGCGGGCACCACGTTTGGCACGCGCTTGGGCAGTTTGGGTGTCGCCACCAGCCGCGCCACGTTCTTCTGAACCAGCCCTTCCCGGTGGCAAAACGTAAAAAACGACCGCAGCGCCGTCAATTTGCGGGCAATGGAAGATTTCTCCAGCCCCTGGTCGTGCAAATGCCCGAGATATTCGCGAATCAGACGGTGATCTATGTCAGCCGGAGAAAGTGATTTTTTCGCGATGCGAAAGCCCTCCGCGAGGTTATCGCTGGGGGGAGAAAGATATTTCAGGAATTGCCGGAGGTCGGAGCCGTAGTTCGTCAGCGTGTGTGGAGAAACATTCCGCTCATTCTTCAGAAAGTGAAGAAACTTCTCGATGGTTTCCTTCATACAGAGCCCACAAGAAATTATTTCTCTAAAATTACCGGCGCACTTCAATCCTTGAGCGCGGCGACCGCCTCGACCGGTTGCCCCTGCGGTTCCGGAGCCGCCGTTTCCCAATCACACCCATCCTTGATGCACGCGCGCACCGCTCCGGATTTCAGGTTTTTCTCGACAATAAATGGCGCGCCGCATTTCGGACACGGCTCGATAATCGGCTGGAACGGCGTCGTGAAGTCGCACTCCGGATATTTGTTGCATCCGAAGAAAACTCGCTGTCCTCGTTTCGTCATGCGCTGAACCAATTCGCCCTGCCCGCACTTCGGGCACGCAATCCCCAGCGTCTTCGCGCGGATATACTTGCACTTCGGATAGCTCGAGCATCCGATGAACTCGCCGTATCGTCCGAATCGTTTCACCAGCGGCGAGCCGCAGTCCGGGCATTTCTCCTCGAGTTGTTCGTCCGGTTGCCGCGCCTTGCGAGTGCCCTGCACCAGCTTCCGAGTCGTCTTGCATTGCGGATAGTCGCTGCATGCCAAAAATGTCCCGAAGCGTCCCCGCTTGATCACCATCTCTTTGCCGCATTCCGGACAAGCCTCCGCCGGATGCTCTCCGTCCGTGGGAAGTTCATGTGAAAGATCGCGCGTGTAGTCGCAGTCCGGATAGCGATCGCAGCCCATGAAGAATCCGTTCCGGCTGATGCGCTCCAGCAGATGCCCCTGCCCGCACTTCGGGCACAGTTCCTCCGTCGCGATTCCCTTTTTGTAGGACTCCATGTCCTCCCGGGCCAGCGTCAAATCCTTCACAAAGCGCGTGTAGAATTCTCCGACGGCTTCCTTCCACGGCAGCTTGCCCTCTTCGACCTCGTCCAATTCCTCTTCCATCCGCGCCGTGAATCCAAGGTCGAAAATATCCTCAAAGCTTTTCACGAGCAGGACGCTTACCTTCCCTCCGAGCATCGTCGGAGTGAATTTTCCCATCTCTTTGGTCACGTACTCGCGCTCGACAATCGTCGAAATAATCGCAGCGTAAGTGGAAGGCCGCCCGATTCCTTTTTCTTCCAGCTCCTTCACCAGTGTCGCTTCCGTGTAGCGCGGCGGCGGCTCCGTAAAATGCTGCTCGGAGCGCACGGGAGGAGTTGTCTCGCTTCCGGCGGCAGGTTCCACGGCGGCCAGTTTCAATATTTCTTGCTCGCCCACGCGCGGCAGGCGCTTGCCTTCGGCCTCCGTGTCGTCACCCTTTTCCAAATCCTCTTCGCCGGAGCGATACGCAGCCAGATACCCGGCGAATTTCTCAACCGATCCGGAAGCGCGGAAAGTGTAATCTCCCGCCGCGACATCAATCGTCGTTTGGTCGAACACCGCGGGTACCATCTGCGAAGCCACGAACCGCTGCCAGATCAGTTGGTACAACTTGAACGCTTCGTCTTCCAGATATCGCCGCACGGATTCCGGAGTCCGCGCCGCATCCGTCGGACGAATCGCTTCGTGCGCGTCCTGCGCATCCTTCTTACTCTTATAGATGTTGGGCTTCTCCGGCAGATACTCCGGTCCATACTGTTGCGGAATCAGCGCGCGCACTTGCTCGAGCGCGTCATTTGATACGCGCACCGAATCTGTGCGCATGTAAGTGATCAGCGCCACCGAGCCTTCATCGCCCAGCTCGACGCCTTCATACAACTTCTGCGCGATTCCCATCGTGCGCTTCGCCGTATACCGCAACCTGTTATACGACGCTTGCTGCAGCTTGGAAGTCGTGAACGGCGGAGAAGCAAAGCGCCGCTTTTCCTTCTGTACTACTTCCGCAACCTGCCATTTCGCCTTGCTCAGCTCTTCCAATATTCGCGTGGCGTGCGCTTCATTGGAAATCTCTATGTCTTCGCCTTTGTGCTTGGAAAGCTTAGCCTGAAAAATCGGCAACTCGGCTGCCTGTAGCCGCGCGTGGATCGTCCAGTACTCCTTCGGAATGAACGCTTTGATTTCCAATTCGCGTTCAGCGATCAGCCGCAGCGCCACCGTCTGCACGCGCCCCGCGGAAAGCCCGCGCCGCACCTTGTCCCACAACAGCGGCGAAATCTTGTATCCCACGATCCTGTCCAGCACGCGCCGCGCCTGCTGCGCGTCCACCAGGTGCTCGTCCACCTGCCCGGCTACATCAAACGCCGCGCGAATGGCCTTCGGCGTAATCTCGTTGAACATCACGCGGAAAATTTTCTTCCGCATGTCTTTGGGAACATCCACCGCCACCGGAAGCGGAAGGGCTTTCGCTTCCGCGATTTCCGCCGGGGTCTGCTTCTTTCTTCCCCAGCGGTTCACCGCGGGCGTATACCCGTCGAAGAGATCGTCTTTCGACATCGTCAGAACTTCCGTCAGATGCGCGCAGATCGCCTCACCCTCGCGGTCGGGGTCGGCTGCCAGATAAACTGCATCCGCCGTTGAAGCCGCTTTCCTCAGGTCGTTCACAACCTTATCTTTGCCGGGAATCACAACGTAGGTTGGCTCGAAGATCTTGGCCGGATTGTACGGCTTCACCTTAACTTCCGGCTTTTTCTTTGTGCCGGCGCGCTTCTTCGTTTTCTTCTTCGCGGGCCTTTCTTCGTCTGGCGGCAGCACGATGCCGATGTCCTTCTTCGGCAGGTCCATCACGTGCCCGATCGAAGCCTTGACGGAGAAGTTGCGCCCCAAATATTTGTTGATCGTTTTCGCCTTGGCGGGCGATTCAACGATGACGAGTGACTTTCCCATGTGAATGTATTATGCCGAAACCCGGAGGGACAGGCTTGCGTGTGTCCTTTTGGCTACTGCTTTCTTGGTTCCTTCGAGTTTCAGAGCAAGACCCTGACAAATTGTTTTCCCGGCATTTGCCGGATAATCCCCTTCAATTCCATTTCGCACAGCGCCGAAAGCACGGCCGAAGACGTCATTCCCGAACTTTCCATGATCGCGTCCACGTGCAACGCCTGATCGCTGCTCAACAAGTCGTACAGCTTTTTTTGCTCGGGCGCAAGTGCTTCGGCAAAAAGTGATTCGCGTTCCGCAGCCCCCGGGTTTTCCACCGGGAATAATTCCGCGCGAATTTCGGTGGGAAGCTCCTCAACCACGTCCTCCCACCCGGTCACCAGTTTTGCTCCCTGCTTGATTAATTGATTCGGCGCGAAGCTCGTGGGTTGTGTCGTGTTTCCCGGCACGCCATACACCTCGCGGCCGAATTCCATCGCCAGCCGCGCCGTAATCAGCGAACCGGAATATTGTTCGCCTTCCACCACGATCGTTCCCAGGCTCATCCCCGCCACAATGCGGTTGCGTACCGGAAAGTTTTCCGGCGCCGGGTGCGTACCCAGGGGGAACTCCGTGATCAGCGCGCCGCGCTTTTCCACTTCCGCGAAAATTTTCTTGTTCTCCTTCGGGTAGACAACATCGATTCCCGTGCCCAGCACCGCGACCGTCGCTCCTCGCGCCGCCGCGCACGCTCCCCGGTGCGCCAGGCAGTCAATTCCGCGCGCGAGGCCGCTCACGATCACCAGGCCTCGTTCCGCCAGGTCCCGGGCCAGCCTCTCCGCCATTAGATTCCCATAAGGGGTCGGACGACGCGTGCCCACCATCGAGAGGGAATATCGCCGCAGAACCTGCATGTCTCCGCGGACATACAGCAACGGAGGCGGATCGTAGATTTCCAGCAGGCGCGGCGGATATTCGCTCTCGCCCCAGTGCAGAAGCTGCACGCCCAGCTCCCGGATGTGCGCCAGCTTTTTTTCCGCGGCCGAAAACGCTCCGCGCGAAACAATCCCCTGCGCCGTCGCGCCCGGCAAATTGCACGCTTCGAGGTCGGTCAATGAAGCGGCAAACACGCCTTCAGGCGAGCCGAACTCGCGCAGCACGCGCGCCGTCAGCCGCGGCCCAAGCCCCGGAGTAAGAGAAAGCGCCAGCCAAGAGAGGGAAGAGTCCAGTTCCATTCTGGAACAGACCCTATGCGCATGTTACCAACTCTGTCAAGTATCACTGCGGTTCGGGTGAGATTGTCCTGCGTAAGGGCGGGTCTGCGACCCGCCCTTTTCTCGCTTACATCCGTATCTACCTAATTCCACCCTCCATCCCAATCATCATCCGCGCCGATCGGCATCACCGCTTACATGAAAAACGGCGCGCTTTGTACCCGCACGCGGAATCATGGACTGAATCCAGACGCGCCGGGGGCGTGCGTGGTAGAAGCCCGCGCGGAGGTTCTGTATAGAATCCGCACGGAGGTGTCACATGGTTGCATTTGCATTCGATACAAAAAACGATCCAGAGATGAAGAAAAATCTAAAGGCTGTTGGCGCTGCGGACGATCTACCGATTGAAACTCGCGTTGGAATTCTTCAGCAACAACTTGCCGAATTACTTACAGCCTTACAAAAGGCGGAAATCAAAACCAGGTTGTGAATGGTGGCATCAGAGAGACTTCAACTCCCAACCTAAAGTTCAGGAAACTCTCGCGCTATCCAGTTACGCCACGGCCCCCCACCCGCACAGTGTACTAAATTATTTGCCAGCCAATGCCTGAAGTCCGGCAGCAAGGGACAATGAAGTTTTGTATTTGGACTTACGGCGTTCAACGTGGAATGAAATCATGCGAATGATGCCCTTTTTCTTGAAGCCTAACGCGACAAGCTTGTCCGCACCTAACATTGTTTCCCTAAATGCCTTGTTCGCAGCCGCGTGGCGTTCTGCTTGTGTCATTATCCTCCCTCGCTTCCACTCTTCTCCCTGTGCCGATTCTATACGGCTCCGGGCCCCCACATTACCACAGCCCGCCTTCAGGCTGGGACGTACCGCTTGACCGAGATGCCCCGCGCGTGCTCCCGCGTTTTCGCCACGTCGTAGGCGAGCTGCATGCGGAGAAGGTGGTTCATGTCCGGGCCGAACGCCTTTTCGATGCGCAGGGCCATTTCCGGAGTCAGCGCGGCCTTGCCGTGCAGAAGGTCGGAGAGCGTGGCGCGGCGCACTTTCAAAATCTCCGCCGCCTTCGACACGTTGAGGCCGAGGGCTTCGATGACTTCGGTTTTAATCAGGTCGCCAGGGTGGGGCGGGTTCTTCATGGGCATTTTGGCCTCCTTAGTGGTAATCGATCAGGTCAATATCGCTGGCGGTATTCGTTTTTTCGTCGTAGCGAAAAATCAACCGCCAGTTTCCGGTGACAGTCAGACTCCATAATCCTTTCAGGTCGCCTTTAAGCGGATGCAGCTTCCAGCCGGGAAACCGGCCGAGCTGCTCCAGCGTTTCGGCGGTTTCAAGTGCGAACACAAGCTTGCGCAGCTTGTCGGCCATCGCGGACGGCACCCCTCTGGCGTCCCCGTCCTCGTGGAGCTGCCTTAGCCCTTTGTCGCGAAAGCCGACAACTTGCATGTCATCCCTTCATGATTCTAGTATGTACGGTTATACCGTACACGTCAAGAACTTTTGTTCTCGGGTAGCGTCAAGTGTTTTGTGTAAATTCGGAAATGGTTTTTCTCTCCCACGAGCGGTTTAAGTGACTGATCACACCAAAGACGATTCTGTCGCAGCTCTCTGAATTAGTGAAGCTGGACATGGGCCGCGTTCGTCTCCTGACTTCCCGGAAGGCACGTGCGATTGCCGTCTCGAAAACCCGAAAATCCGAAAGCTGAACGATTTTCGGTCTTGCCTAATTCCACCCTCCATCCCAATCATCATCCGCGCCAATCGGCATGCCGTCCGGCAATACCACCGGCTTCGGAATATCGAACTGCTTTGGATCGGCGAGAAAGCGCTTGATCTGCTCGCCGCCGTAGAAATACGCCGCGTGCCAACCTTCATCCTGCCCCGGCTGCTTGCCGAGCCAGTCCCTCAGCTCGCTCAGCTTCAGCAACGCCGTCGCGCGCACCTGCGTTGCCGCGTTCGGATCATTCGCCAGCGTCATCAGGTCATACAGCACAACATTATTTACGACGCGCTGTATCTCGGCTGAATAACCCGATTCGCGGGGCGCTTTCCATGTGACGGCAAAAATGCGATCCACCACTTCGCCGAAGCTCGGAACCTCCGCATGTGCCGCGTGCATTTCCACCAGCCGTTCCGCGCGCTCCGAATCAAATAAGAACGACACCGTGTGCGTCGCCGCTGCTTCCGCCGGAGCCAGCGAATCAAACGCCGGAGCTGTGCGCCGCCGGAACAATTCCCGGTTCTGCGGATAGTCGGGCGGCCGCGGGGGAATCAACTTCAGCAGCGATTCCGGCAACTCCAGCGCGGCTGGCGTCAACGTAGCCAGCACCGCATCCAGCGCGCGTTTCTGCTCGGCGGCGGGAACGGGTTTCGTCGGCGTAAGCACGTCTCCGCGCAGTGCGAACGTGTAGTCCACTCCGCCGATCACTTTGGCCGCCGCTTCCACCTGGTAGCGATGCACCATGTAGAGCGGCACCAGCACGTCCTCGAGCGTCGCCATCGGCGCGCCTTTCGGAATGTTGTTTTCTCCGAACCGTTTCAGCGCCGCCGCCCGCACCTTCATCATGCGGTTTAGTTCATCCACGGCGTTGTCGCCGGAATCCCACAAATGCGCGTATGGACTCGCCGCCGAAGCCGGCCGCGCATCTTGATCCGTCAAGTAGCGCTGCCCGCTCGAATACGCGTCATTCATTATTTTATTCAGCGCCGCCGCTTCGTCCGTCCCCGCCGGAAATTCGCGGTAGCCGAAATCAATCGCCACCTTATCCCACGCGCCGATGCCGGTGGCGTATGCATCCGAAAGATCCGGCACGCCATCCGCGCCCAAATTGATCAATGGCGGCGGATAATCCATCACCGACGCGCGATTCACCGTGCTCGCCGCGAAGTTGTGCGCCAGCCCCAGCGTGTGCCCCACCTCGTGTGCCGCAAGCTGGCGCGTCCGCGCCAGCACCATCTGCATCAGCGCCGGTGGCACAGGCTTGCCGTCCTCGTAAGGCGCCAGCAATCCTTCCGCAATTAAATAATCCTCCCGCGATCTCAGCGAACCGAGCGTCACCTGCCCTTTGATAATTTCTCCCGTGCGCGGATCGGTCACCGAGCCGCCGTACGACCACCCACGCGTCGCCCGGTGCACCCACTGAATCACGTTGTAGCGGATGTCCATCGGGTCCGCGCCCTCAGGCATCAGCTCCACGCGAAATGCATTCTTGAATCCCGCCGCCTCGAACGCCTGCGCCCACCAGTTCGCGCCTTCCAGCAGCGCCGATCGGAGCGGCTCCGGCGCGCCGCGATCCAGGTAATAAACTATCGGCTGCACCGCCTCGCTCACCGCCGCCGTCGGATCCTTTTTTTCCAAACGGTGCCGCGTAATAAATCGCTTTTCGATCGGCTCGCCCACCGGCGTCGCGAAATCCATGTACGCCGTTCCGAAATATCCCGCGCGGGGATCGTACACACGCGGCTTGTAACCCGGTCCCGGCAATTCAATCAATGACTGATGCTCCCGCACCGTCACCGCCATCGGGTCGGGCGTCACCTGGCGCACGAACCCGCCCGGCTCTTCGCTCGTGAATGTGAGCGTCACTTCCACTTCCGTGTTCTTCGGGAAATTCTTCGTGCGCGGCAAATAAAATGCCGAGCGTGTCACGTCCAGCCGGAACGGCCCCTGCTGCGTGCGCCGCAACGTGCCGATCACATTGTGTGAATCGCGCAGAAAAAAGTTCGTCGCGTCCACCAATACAGTCGTGCCGTCTTCGGCAGCTACATCAAATCCCCACAGCGCCGATTGCGCGAAGGACTCTTCAACCGTTCTCCGCTCGTCCGCGTCATTCGAGATCGCGCGGAATCTGTAATTCGGCTCGATCATCAATACGCGCGGGCCGGTGCGCTCAAACTTCACAACGTGCGAGCCGCCGCCCTGTCCCCGGTCCAGCCCCACGTCGTTCGAGCCCAGCCCCGCCGGCAGCGATTCCGTGTAAAGAAACTCCGTGTCCCACTTATCAATTTGCAACCAGATCTTTCCCGCGCGCGCATCCCAGTAAAAGGGAAAATAGCCGTCAAATTTCTGCATGCCGGCCGTCTTCGTCGCCACGGAAGGCAGCGGCCCAGCGGCCGCGTCGCCCCCGCGCCCTTGCGCCAGCGTCGCTTGCGTAAACAAGCCCGCACCGCCCAGCACCACTACAAAACAAATCCACAAAATCCGCCGCATAGTGTCCCTCCGAGTTCTCTGAATAATGATGAAAGGTTTATAGCAAACTGCGCCGCCAAATTCGCGTAAAATCCGCATCCCAGACAACTTGGCCGTCCCACCCTTCCGCCAACCCCCTGATTCGCCTATCATTACCGCCAAATGTCTCCCTCATCTAAACCACCCCAAAAATAATGGAATTCTGCCTCCCCATTCCCGGAATAGATAACGACAAGCCATTCAGGCCGTCGAACTTGCAGATGCCTCTAGAAATCAGCGATGACGGCCTGATGCGCCGGCTCCGCGCGGGCGACGAGGAAGCTTTCACCACCGTCTTCCGCCGCTGGCAGGGCCCGCTCTTCCGCTTCGCTTTGCACATGAGCGGCAGCCGCACACTGGCCGAGGACGCAACGCAGGAAGTTTTCATGACGCTCATCCGACAAACCGCCCAGTTCGACCCCGCAAAAGGAGCCCTCGGCGCATTTCTCTTCGGCATCGCGCGCAACCAAGTTCTGAAGCGTTTTGAACGCGAGCGCCCGTACGTACCCTTCGCGCCCGGTTTCGAAGATGATCAAGCCGCCGGTGCGAATGGAAATGGCGCTGCGTCCGCGAATTTCAATTCCGCCGCGCCAGCCGAAGATTCCGCGCGCGCCGAAACCATCGAACTCGTGCGCCAGGCAATCCTCACCCTGCCGCCCGACTATCGCGAAGCCGTAGCCCTCTGCGATTTGGAAGAAATGAGCTACGAGCAAGCCGCTGCCGCGCTCGGATGCGCCCCCGGAACCGTAGCCTCGCGCCTGCATCGTGGACGCGCGCTCCTTGCCGCAAAGCTCCGCAAGTCTCACGCGCCTGGCGCGACGAAGTCTTCTTCATCCGTCATCACCGGCGGGCTCGCGGTCATTCCGAGCGAAGCGAGGAATCTCGTTTCTCCTGAATCAACCCAGCACCGCACACAGAAAGCACCCAAATGAATTGCCAACGTTTTGAAGAACTCGCACCGCGAATCGCGCGCCAGGAATCGCGCGACGCCGAACTTTTGCGAGACGCAAGCAATCACGCCGCATCCTGTGCCGCCTGCAACGCATTGCTGACCGAGGCGCGCACCGTCGCAGCCTCCCTCGCCGCCATCGCCGCACACGACAAAGTCTCGCAACTCTCCGGTCACCTGGAAGCATCTTTGCGCGCCGCCTTCCTCCGCGAACACGCAAACAATGCCCGCGCCCCGCGCGCAACCGGCCCCGCCGCGCTTCCGAGCTCTGTTTTCATAGGGGCCTTCAGGTGGGCCGCTCTTTCCATGCTCGCCGCCGCGATCATCGCGGCTGTTCTTCTGCTTCCGCGAGTAATCAACCACAAGCCCGAAACCAATCACGCGACGGTGAATCCGCCGCAAGCGCCATCACTTGTTGTGACGCCAATAAAAACGGCGCCCGTGAAAGTTGCATCAGAAACGCCAGTCATTGCTGCTGTTACAAAAAAGCGCGCCACCGCCCCGCATCACCCGGCGAAAACAAACGCCGCCGCGCCCGAACAAACGCTCATCGGCTTCGTCATGCTGCCTTATGCCGATGACGTGTCCACAATTCATTCCGGCACCATCGTGCGCGTTTCCATGCCTCGCTCAACATTGGGATGGTTTGGTTTCCCGGTCATTTCCAACAACCCCGCGGACAGAGTTGTCGCGGACTTGTTCATGAATCAGAGCGGAACCCCGGAAGCAATCCGGCTGGTTCAATAGCGGTCGAATGGAATGAGTATTTTGCAATTTAATTTGGATACGCCAAATCAAAAGGGGCTAGTCATGAAAAACAATCGGAACGCTTGGAATATTTTCGCGGTGGCTCTTGCAGTCTTGTGCCTATCCGCAGGCGCTGCCGCGCAGTCCGGCGGCACAGCCCCCAAAACCGTATTGGTGCAGCCGAACGTCAAGATTATTGATATGGGACCTTCTTATACAACTTCGATCGTTGGAGACCCGGACGTCACAGCCGCGCCATACTCCGCGAAGGTAATTGAGGAGAGCGTCCAAACTCTGGCTGACGGAAATACCATCACTCACAAAACAACATCCCTTATTTATCGTGACGGTCAGGGTCGGGTTCGTCGTGAACAATCAGCCCAGTTCATTGGCCCTATGACCGTCTCAGGATCTACGGTTGGCCCTCCCGCCCAACATGAGATGTTAAGGATTCTAATCAACGACCCGGTTTCGGGCATGCACTACGTTTTGAATTCGGAAACTAAAGTCGCCACGGAGACATCGGGCCTTGCCCCGATTTCCACCGAATCCGGCCGTGGCGGCGACAACCTGCTAAAGATGGGCACGATATCTGTCAGCGTATTCGAGCCATCCCCGGAGACTACCACGACAGAATCCCTCGGCGCTCAGACCATGGAAGGCCTAACCGTCACCGGAACTCGCGTCACCCGCACGATTCCCGCGGGCCAAATTGGTAATGCGCAGCCGATTCAGGTCATCACCGAGCAGTGGTATTCCGCCGACCTGCAAGTCATGATCATGACCAAGCATTCCGATCCCCGCACCGGAACGAACACCATGCAACTCACCAACGTCAGCCGGACGGAACCCGATGCGTCCCTCTTCGTCGTTCCGCCGGGCTACACGATTAAAACGGCGTCGGGAGGAAGAGCGATTATCACCTACGACGTGCCACAGGTTCCGCAAAACGATTAGCGAGGCGGAGGATAAACCGCACAATCCTCAGTTTCTCAAATCAAAAAACTCTCACAAGCCCCCCAGGCTCCTGCCTGGGGGCGAAGCAATCTAACGCACATCCGCCTTTCGATCCTTTTCCCATTTTCCTGGCCGCCGCATCCACTATAATCTCGCCGCACCGCGTCGAATCCGGCGAATAGATCCTGAAAGCCGGATAACGCCCAGGAGTGGAGATCGCACATGAGAAACATTCGGAACGCGAAATTTTGGATCGTCGCAATCGCAATCCTCTCGACTAGCTTCCTGCGCGCGCAGGACACCCATAAGCAGGTCACGGTAGATCCCAAAATCTTTGACGCGTACGTGGGGCAATACCAATTGGCCCCGAATCTGGTTTGGACCGTCACCCGGGACAGCGGTCATCTGTTTTGGCAAGGGGTAGGACAGCATGCCAATCGCGATGAACTTTTTCCTGAAAGCGAAAAGGATTATTTCGCGAAGGCCGGCGACTTCGAGTTCAGATTTAAGACCGATGATCATGGAATCGCTACGGGGATGGTTCTGCTTGATGGGGACAGGGAAATTGGCCCTGTGGCGGCGCGAATCATCGAGCACACCACGGCCAGCCTGGATGCGCAGTGCGCGGCAATTGATTCGATGGTCGCGGCTGAATTTGCCAGGCATCCGGTTGGCAGCGTGACCGCCGGCGTGGTGTACAAGAACCAGCTTGTGTGGACAAAGAGCTATGGCAACGCCGACATGGAGAAAAAGATACCGGCGGATAAGGACACCGTCTACCGCATCGGCTCCATTACAAAAATGTTTACCGCGGTGATGTTGGAGCAGTTGGCGGACGCGGGGAAAGTTCATCTCTCCGATATGGTCGAAAAGTATTTTCCGGAGGTAAAAACCGTGACGGGCCGGTTTCCCGATGCGGCCCCGATTACGCTGATCGAACTTGCCACCCATACTTCGGGACTGGACCGCGAACCTGGCAACACCGACACGTATTTGCACGGCCCTGTTTCCGATTGGCAAAAGACGCTCATCGCCGCGCTTCCGCACACCCATTACGCGTTTGAGCCGGGCACGCGCTTTTTTTATTCCAATATTGGGTTCGCTATTTTGGGAGCCGCGCTTGCCCGCGCGGCAGGCCAGCCTTACGTCGAATACGTTCCACAACATATCTTTCAGCCACTCGGCATGGCCCATACAGCTTTGGAATTGACTCCGGAAATGCGGCCGCATTTGTCCAAGGGATACGAGGCCACGGCCGCGGGCAAAGTAGACACCGACGCTTCTCAGCGTGATCACGAGCAAGGCCGCGGATATAAGGTCCCGAACGGTGCCATCTACACAACCGTGGGAGATCTTGCCCGCTTCTGCTCCTTCCTGATGGGCCAGGGTCCCGACAGCGTATTAAAGGCCGCTACCCTCGAACGAAATCTGACGCAATCGGCGGTGCAGGCTAACTTCCGACTAACCAATGGTTATACCCTCGGAGGCATGGTGATCCATCGCGATACCTACATTGCCTTCGGACACGGTGGCTCCGTTGCCGGTTATTTGGCTGGTCTTTATGTGAATCGTCAGGCGAACGTTGGGGTAATTGTTCTGGCCAACAGCAACGTGGCTAACCCAGACAGCCTCGCGCTAAGAAGTCTGGATTTGCTGTCGAAGTAGGCGCAAATCGTTCCGCACGCTTTTTGAATCGCGCCGAATCTCATGATGGTGCACAACTCGAACACACCGCCGCGCCGGAAGGGCCCGAGAGGCCCTCACACCCGGCGCGACAGTCGAAACGAAGAATAAACAACCTGAGCGCTAACCCTTCGAGTATTCGTCCAGTTCGCGGATGAGCGGCCGCGCTTCCGCCGGCTCCGGCACATTACCTCTCAGGATTTGCCCGCGGTCGGCCTTTCCGTAAAAGTCACGGTCGTCGTCGTGTTCCGCATGGACGACCGCGCCTTCCAGGCTCGCGCCGGCGAAGACGCCGTGCGTTCGCGCATACGTCAGAATTTCAGCTTGCATGCTGACGTCCGTACCCGCGGCGGCGTCGCGTCCCACCGGCCCCGCGGCTATGCTCGCATCGCCACCCAGACTGAATTTGTCCGCCAGCAAGCGGGCCACCGCATGTTCATTCATAAAAAGCATCACGATGTCAGTCGAGGAAACGCCGATCTGCGGTCCAAAGCTCCCTCCGCCAACCATGATGAATACCGGGTCGCCCCAACCGCCGCGTGCCTTCCGGCAAACCACCACTCCCTTGCCACCCTTCTCGCCGACGAAGAAGGCTACTTTTTCTTCTCCGGGGATGATCCCGATGCACCTGGCGGACGCCAGCAGACGCTGCGGAATCGCTTTGTCCGGTGTTTGCATGATTTCATGGAGCACCTTCGTAGCATGATCGATCCGCTGGGCGTCCTCATCGCGCGACGCCGCGGCGGCAACGACGGGCAGACCCAATCCGGCAATTAACAAGCCAATGGCTATTTTTCGTCTTAACATGTCCTTTTCCTTTCAGAGTTGGGGCACGCCCAACGAGTCGAATTCCTGTCCCCATTTTGATGATCCAACTGGCCAAATAGGGTCGCAAGCGGGAAGCCTTTTTTCGATTCCAGCGCGAGCGTGAAACACCCGCCAAACTGGGCCTCGAGAACCGGGATTTCCTTCGCTCCACGCCCCGAAACTTGCGGCCAACGCGCCCGGCGTGAAAGAATGCCTCCCATGCAAAACACAAAAGGGCGTCCTGTTCTTTCGCTGTTTCTTGTCTCGGTGTTTGTTGCCGTGATTTTCCTCGCGCCGCTTTTCTTCACCGCGGCGGCGCGCGCACAAACCATGCGCCCGGACGCGGAAAAAAAGCTCGCGCTCGATATCTACAAGGAGTTCATCGAAATCCAGTCCGGCTACACAACGGGCGCCACGACTCCCGTCGTTGAAGCAGCCGTTCGGCGCCTGAAGGCCGCGGGATTTCCTGACTCCGATATTTTTGTTGGCGGCGAGGTTCCGAAGAAAATGAATCTCGTTGTGCGCCTGCATGGTGCAGGCGCGCACAAACCGATTCTGCTTCTCGCTCACACAGACGTTGTGGAAGCCAAGCGCGAGGATTGGACCACCGACCCGTTTCAATTCATCGAAAAAGACGGCTACTACTATGGCCGCGGAACCGGAGACGACAAGGCGCAGGCCGCCGTCTGGCTCGCGAACCTGATCCAATACAAGAAAGAAGGATTCAAGCCCGACCGCGACATCATCGTCGCGCTTACCGCTGATGAAGAAGGCGGCGGCCCATACAACGGCGTCGAATGGCTGCTCAAGAACCACCGGGATCTAATTGACGCGGATTTCGCTTTGAATGAGGGCGGCTATGGCGAATTATCCGGAGGCAAGAGACTCTCGAACGATTTGCAGGTCAGCGAAAAATACGTGATCAATTTCCGCTTCGAGGTTCACAACAAGGGCGGCCACAGTTCCATGCCCGTGCCGGACAATGCCATCTATCATCTCGCGGGCGCGCTCGAACGCCTTTCAAAATTCGGATTTCCGCTTAAGACCAACGCCGTAACCGCGGCTTATTTCCAGCAAATGGCGAAGATCGAAACCGGCCCGAGGAAGGATGATCTCGCGCAAGTTGCCGCGGGCTCGCAGGACGCCATGCGGCGCGTCGCCGAGGCCTCTCCCTCATGGAACGCCACGCTTCGCACCACCTGCGTGGCGACGCTGCTCGAAGGCGGCCACGCCGTGAACGCTTTGCCGCAACTCGCCGCCGCGACTGTCAATTGCCGCGTCCTGCCTGAAGATTCCCCGGAATACGTGCTGAGTACTCTGCAAAAAGTTGTGGGCGACGATCAGGTCGCCATTTCGATTCTCGGTGACATGTCCAAAGGCCCGGCTTCTCCCATGCGCCCGGACATTTTGAAAGCGGTCAGCGATGTTACGGCTAAACTCTGGCCCGGCGTTCCAACGGTGCCGATTATGGTCATGGGCGCCACCGATGGCAGATTCCTCCGCATCGCCGGCATTCCCTGTTACGGCGTCCAGGGATTTTTCATGGATCGCGATGACATCCGTTTCCATGGACGCGACGAACGCCTGGGCGTCCAATCCTTTTACGAAGGCCAGACCTTCCTCTACGATTTGGTGAAGACCTTATCAACCGCCGGCAATTGAGCTGCTATCAAGAAGCCACACTCTAGGCGGAGACGGCCGAAAAGCGGGAATAGCGGTGTATAATGTCGTTATGGCCAAGCATGTAATTCACGTCTCTGAAGCCGATGCGGCGAGCGATTTCAAATCGCTCATGGCACGGGTACGCGCGGGTGCGGAAATCGTGATCGAGCACGACGCTCAGCCCGTTGCGATCCTTCATCCCGCCGAGCCTGTGCGACGTACTATTTCTGAATGCATCGCGCTCGCGAAGATACACGAAGATGAAACGGGAAAAGCTCCCATCCTCGACTCAGATTTCGCCAGTGACGTAGAAGAAATCATCAGCCACCGTAAGCCGTGGAACCCGCCCGCGTGGGAATAATTCTCGACTCCAGCATCATTATCGCTGCCGAACGCAGAGGGCACACTGTTCGGCAAATCCTGGAACAAATACGCGCCTCTCAGGGCGAGATCGAGGTTGGTCTTTCCGTCGTAACCATCACTGAACTGATCCATGGAGCCTATCGGACCAGGACAGGGGAACAACAGCAGCGGCGGTTGGAGTTCATCGAGCGGCTATCGAGCGATGTGCCGGTGCATCCAGTGACGCTCGACATCGCTCGGCTTGCCGGGCGCATCGAAGGGCAGCAAGAAGCGAAGGGCATCCAGCTTGCCTTCGAGGATTTGCTCATCGCCACGACGGCCCTGCATCTCGGTTACGCTGTGGCGACGCTTAACGTCCGTGACTTTAAGCGAGTTCCAGGTCTGTCTATAGTGCAGATCTAAGCCGCGCTTTCGCTCCCAAGATGAATTAGGTTTTGAACTAGGCGCCCATCGCGGTACTCCGCTGCTGCTTCCTTGTGTGTTATACTTGTTTGGGGAACTCGTGTCTTCGGATTTCCTTTCAGCGACAGTCCTGCCCAGTCCTTTTGCGGCTCGCCAGGCTATTTTGCGAACCCAGCCTCAATTGCAGACCGAGGATCTCCCTCCCCATCGGCCGGCGCGCCCATCCACCCGCTAAAGCTCCAGCCCTGAATTGTGTTAGAATTGCTTTCTTCCACTCCGCAACCACACATGCCCAAACTGCGCATTTCCATTGTCGAATATCTGAACACTGCGCCACTTGTGTGGGGATTTACCGATGGGCCGCTCGCCGGGCGCTACGATCTTTCCTTTACCGTGCCGAGCATGTGCGCCGAGGCGCTGCGCGCGGGCGAAGTAGATGTGGCCATCATTCCAGCCATCGAATACCAGCGCATGGAAGGCGTGGTTGTGCTGCCGCAAATGTCCGTGGCCGCCAGAGGCGCGGTGCGCAGCATCCTTGTAATCGCGAACAAACCCATTGAAATGGCGAAGCGCATCGCGCTGGATACGAGCTCGCGCAGTTCCGTGGGGCTTGTGAAACTGTTGTGCAGAAATTTCTGGGGAATTTCGCCGGAATTTATTCCGGCCGCGCCGGATCCCGCGGCCATGCTCGCGGATGCGGATGCCGCGCTGGTGATCGGCGATCCGGCTTTGCGCATCGCGGTGAAACTCGATCAACTCGCGGAAAAAAAACCATCCGAGGAAAACTGCTGCGGAGGCGATGCCGCCGACCAGGCCGTACCCGGCGTGGATTCGCTATTCGTTTACGACGTCGCGCATCAGTGGAGAGAGATGACCGCGCGTCCCTGCGTGCTTGCGGTCTGGGTGGCGCGACGCGACGTTGCCACGCCCGCGGTTGTCGCTGATTTTTTGGCGGCCAAGGAATATGGCCTGGCGCATATCGCGGATATTGCCGAAGGCGCTTCGCTGAAACTCGAATTGCCCGCGCGCCCGCTCGAGCGTTATCTGCGCGAGAATATTGATTTCTCGCTCGACGCGGAAAATCTCGCCGGCCTCGAGTTGTATTTCAAACAATGCGCGGAGGCAGGATTGATCCCGCGCGCCCGGCCGATCGAATTTGCCGCGGCCCCCAAAATGCGGAACATGCAAAATGCCTGATAATTCCAAAATGTCCTGTTCATCCGAAATGCGAAATCGCGTTTTTGAGCGAAAACCGTTTTTGCGCTATTGAGTGAGTTGACTCACTCAATAAGGAATGGCATGGCCGAGACTCCGCAACCCACTGGAACGGTGAGACTTATACACCGTTTCCCGGTCAAGGGGATGGCGGGAGAGGAACTTTCGGAAGTGTTCGTCAGTTTCAGTGGAATGATTGGCGACCGCGTTTACGCGTTTGTCGATCCGGAAAACAAAACAGATTTTCCGTGGATGACTCCACGGTTGTGGCACGGGATGCTTCTTCTGAAGCCTAAATTTCTCGCGCCGCCTGCCGCGGATGAGGAAAGACCCGCGCAGGAAAAATATCGCGTGGAAGTGACGATGCCGGAAGGCTCCGTGTATGACGTAACGGCGGCGCCGCTGCGCGAACACTTGGAAAAAAAGTTTGGACGGCGGATTGTGTTGCGATTTTCTGAGCGCAGCATGCACGATACGCGGCCGGTTTCAGTGTTTGGCGGCAAAACACTCGAAGCGCTTTCCGCCGAGACCGGTATCGCACTAGATCCGCGGCGCTTCCGGCCGAATTTTGTGGTGGATTGGGCGGTGAAGGAGCCTTATTTCGAGGATTCGCTCGTGGACCGGCATCTGCGCATCGGAGAAAAACTGGTTCTCGATATAGTGAAAAGAGATCAGCGCTGCAAAGTGATCACGCTCGATCCCGATACGGCGGAACCATCGCCGCAGGTATTTGAAATTGTCGCCCACCGGCATCAAAGCTGCGTGGGAATCTATGGGGCGGTTCTGCGCGAGGGAATCGTTCGACGTGGCGACCCGGTTTTTGTAGACTAGGAAGCGAGCTATGCCACTCACAATAGAAGAATCGCTGGAACTCTTCGCCTCCGATGATCTGATCGGCATCGGCATGGCCGCGACCGCCGTGCGCAATAAGAAAAACGATCCGCACGTCGCGACGTATCAGATTGACCGCAATATTAATTACACAAATTTCTGCACGGAATATTGCTCGTTCTGCGCGTTCTACCGGCCGATGGGCGCGAAGGACGGCTACCTGCTTTCGTTCGAGTCCATTTACGAAAAAATTGACGAGATGCTTGAGCTGGGCGGAACGGGAATACTGCTGCAAGGCGGGCTGCATCCCGATCTGCGCATCGAGTATTACGAAACGCTGCTCAGCTCGCTGAAGCAGCGCTATCCGCAGGTGCATTTGCATTGTTTTTCCGCGCCGGAGGTATTGTGCATCGCGGAAGTTTCCGGATTATCCGTGCGCGATACGATTGCGCGGCTGCGCGATGCGGGCCTCAATTCCATTCCAGGCGGCGGCGCGGAAATTCTGGATGACGAAATTCGCGCGCGCATCTCACGCCTGAAGTGCACCAGCGATGAATGGGAAAACATGCATCGCACCGCGCATTCATTGGGAATGCGCACCACTGCGACGATGATGTTCGGCTGCGGAGAAGAGTATCGCCACCGCGCGAATCATTTGGAGCGCGTGCGCCGCATTCAGGAAGATACGGGCGGCTTCACGTCATTTATTCCCTGGATTTTCGCGCCGGAAAATACGCCGCTCGGCAAAAAAGTGCCTGAAGCGACGGCCGTGGATTATCTGAAGACCCTCGCCATCAGCCGGCTTTTTCTGGATAACATCGATCACATTCAATCCAGTTGGCTCACGCCGGGAATCAAAGTCTGTCAGGTCGGCCTGCAATTTGGCGCGGACGACGTAGGCAGCATTTTGATCGAGGAAAATGTGGTCTACGCCGCCGGAGTCCGCAATCGCACCAACGAAGCCGAGCTCCGCCGCATCATCTCCGACGCAGGCTACATGCCCGCGCAACGCGATACGCTTTACCGCTCTTATATGCTCAAGTAAGTCCCACTCTAATTGGTCGAGATCATGATTCACATATACACTCTTCCTCATTAGGTTCTCTCTGTCTTACAACTAGAAAGCGAGGCTGAACTATGGCTGTCGTAGTCGAGTCCTCTGCACATATTTGGCCGCGGGAAGTGTTCGACCTGAGAGGTAGCGATTTGGCCGAGGTAAGAAAATGTCTGGACGGGAAAGGTGTGTACGTGCTTTTCCGGAACGACCAACCCCACTATGTTGGCAAGACAAAAAAGAAAACGTTGTTCAGTCGAATTAAGAAGCATGCGACGACACCAAGGGATCGGTATTATCATTTCTGGAACTATTTTTCTGCGTTCGTAGTGCCAACCCGCGAGCACCGAGACGAAATCGAGGGTATTTTGATCGCCTCAATCCCGACGACGGCCAACAGCGCGAATCCCCGAATGCAAAAGATCCGGCTACCAAACGGTGTGCGGAAACTCATGCATCAGTTGAGGCGAAAGGATTTGATCGCCCTTGAGTGGCCCCGAAACGCATCGAAAATGAACAGCGGGAAACGATAAAGGTGGGGGAAGAAGCTAAATCGTTGAGTGATATCAATAAATTCTAGTTGGTTTACATGGAACCGCAGTCCCTTCCATTGGAGAATTCAATGAGTAGAAAAGTCATCGTTCTAGGAACTTATCATCAGCTTCAAGGAACCAAGTTCACGGGATATGTCGAAAATCCCACGTATACAAAAGCAGTCTCTGACTTGATCAGGTTCGATAAAGTCGATTTCATATTTGAAGAGTGCTCGGGCCATGGGCCATCGATTGCAGAGGATCTGGCCGCGGAGCCAGGATCTATTCGCTATCTCGACATTGACCCATGCCGAGCGGAACGAACGAAATTCGGCATCCCAGAGGATGTCCAAGACTGCGGTCCTGTCGACCATTTTGGGAGCTCAGACGCCCTCTGCGAACAAGACCTCAACGGGCACCGTTTGCGAGAGGAATTATGGATGAAAAGAATATCAGCTGAAGATTTCAAGGTCGGGCTCGCGATCTGCGGAATGGCGCACGGCCTGAGCATCGGATTTAAACTACAGGATGGCGGCTTTGAAGTTAAAGTAGTTCAATACGTACTTGGCGGCAAGATATGAAAAGGGTGCATTTCTTGTAGAAACTTGTATCGATGCTGAGGTTTGGCCACAAGACGAAGCTTTGAAAAGCGGCGGGACAACCATGGACGAATCGAACCTTTATTTGACTATTCGATATCGAAGCAAAGCCATTCCCTACGGCGGAGGTGACCGCCCCGACGGATCAATAAATCACGGATACAAAAGGCTGAAGGGACAAAGCGACCTCACAGCGTCTATACCCGAGGCGCAGGATATGGAAGCTCTTAAGAGTGCTCTCGTGAGACTGAATGACGCGAAGACCGCGTTTTTTACGGTCGGATGCGAAAAATCTTGTGACAAATACGAGGGCGGATTTTCTACAGGTGGCTATATTGAACTAGCATTCAATTATGTCGAACTCGCCCTGAATGCCCAGTGCTACTTCAAGATATTTTTCGATTTCAATAAGCTCATCACAGGCAGCGGTTCTCGGCCCCCCCGAAGCCGATATATATTTGAACTTGCCCCTGCGCATTTCCTTGATGGTCCGGCTGATGGCCTTACACTTACGGTGTGGATAAAAACGCAGCTTTTCGCGACGTGCGAAGAAGCGATGAGTGTGTGGGGAGAGTCACTGTCTTCCCTAGTTCAATTCTTAGAATCAATGGATGTGGGACCAAATGGAACCCCGATTTACGCGCCAGGAAAGCCCTATGCGGCCATCCGCATGAGGGAGTAGGCGGCTGGGAGGGTGGCTGGAGTTTCGTTCCCCTCGATGTCCCGATTGCCGTAGAGCTCAACGCCGCTCAGCTGATCTTGTCGAGAAATGTTGAGGACGGCGCAAAAAACAGACTCCCCGTAACCGGCTTGCTGAAATCGAGCAGCCCGTCGTAATTCCCCGGGGGACGCCCCACGAACATGTTCTGAAGCATCGTTTCTGTGATCCTCGGAGTACGGCTATACCCGATGAAGTAGGTCCCGAACTCGCCGTGGCCCGGCCGCCCGAACGGCATGTTGTCTCTCAGAATTTTCACTTCTTTTCCGTTTTCTTCGATTGAGGTGAGCGCGTTGTGCGCAAAAGGCGGCTTCTCGGCGTCTTTCAATTCGATGTCTGAAAGTTTCTTGCGGCCAATAATGCGCTCCTGCGTCTCAACCGGAAGAGCATTCCATCCCTTCAAGTCGTGAAGATACTTCTGCACGATCACATAACTGCCGCCCGCAAAGGCGGGATCTTCGTCGCCGACAATTGCAGCCTCGCGCGCCGCGCCGCCTCGCGGATTTTCTGTGCCGTCCACGAACCCGATGACGTCGCGATCATCGAAATAGCGGAAGCCATGAACCTCGTCGGCAACCGAAACTACGTCGCCGATGTTCTCCATGATTTGCATGGCCAATTCAAAACACAGGTCGACGCGTTTGGCTCGAATATGAAAAAGGATGTCACCCGGCGTGGAGACGGCATGGCGGCCATCCGAGAGAATTTCTCGAAACGGATGGAGCTCGGCGGGGCGAGGTGATCCAAACAGCTTGTCCCAGGCGTCTGAACCGAATCCAACGACGCATGTGAGGCCGGCTTCCGCGTCTCGAAACTCAACCGCGCGCACAAGTCCTGAGAGGTCCGCGCAGAATGATCGTACAGTCGCATAGTTGTCCGGCCCCGGGCGAATGCAGACGATCAGAAAAATCGCCGAACGCGTGAGCGGACCGACCACAGTCTGCGGAAGAACGATCTGGTTTAGTTCCTTGGGTGCGTCCATTCTCTCAATCTCAATCTACGAAGATACTGTCCGTGCCAAAAAACTCCGTTCTCGATGAAACTGATGAACTTATGGACCTGGGAAATGTAGTCTGCCGAAGCCATGTTTGCCCTATTTTCGTGTGTGCGAGATTGTTTCCGAACTCGCGCTTTCTTACAAGCTGAAATTATTGTGCTTGGGCCGGTGGCCTTCACGTGCCCTTCGGCTTGATTGTGATTTCCACTTCCGCGCCTTCGGCGAGGTCGAGCGGCTCGGCGGGATGCAGGGCGCCATTTTTGTAGCGTGCGCGGATGACGCGGGCTGCGGGCGCTGAATTTGCGGGCGCGGAAGACGCAGCGGAACGCGACGCGGTGCCTGAAGGCGCGGAAGTTAGAACACGCGCGCCGGAGCCGGCTTCGCCTGTGCGGTCCAGGGCGACGTTGGCTAACGCGTCGGCTTCGGAATTTTGTTCGCGGGGAATGTGCTCGATGGCGAAGTAAGCCAGATTCCTGGACTGGCGCAGGGCACGTTCGTGCAGAGGCTTGAGCGATTCGCTTTTTACTTTGTAGCGGCCCTGCATTTGGCGGACGAGCAATTCGGAATCGCTGCGGATGCGCAGACGAGAAATATTTGTGGCCGCGCAATAATCGAGCGCGGTAATTAGAGCGAAGTATTCGGCGACGTTATTGGTGGCGCGCCCGAGATATTTTCCGAGTTGATACACGACGGAGCCATCCGGGCGGCGGATAATTACGGCGTAGGAAGCGGGGCCGGGATTGCCGCGCGAGGCGCCGTCCACTTCCGCGGTGAAGACGTCAACGGGTTTTTCCGGCTCGGCGAATAAACGGGAATGCAGCGAATCGCGGCGGCGGGCGTTCATTGGATTTTTCCGGCCGATTCGATGGCGTCAGATTCCATGAGTGGGCGCCGTGCCATGAGCGCCGGGGGCGGCGGCAGCTTCCGCAGCTTCGCCAGCAGGAACGTTTGCGGCATCACCGGCCGATTGCGGCGGCGCGGGCTCGGCGTAATAAAGGATGCGTCCGCAGGATTCGCAGAGATAAATTTCCTCGTTTTCGGCGCGGCGCAGAATTTGGTAAATGTGCGGGCGAACACGCACACCGCACTTCATGCACATCTCGTCTATGGATTGAGCCAGAGCGCCATGGCGGTGGTGGGAAATGCGGTTGTATTCCGTGAGAAGCACTTCAGGAATGTCAGCGACAACGGTGGCGCGTTCGGCTTCCGCGGCGGAAAGCTTTGACTGAACTTCCGCGCGTTCCTGTTCCAGAGCTTTCCGCTCGCCCGCCGCAACGGCTTCCGCTTCCTTTACTCCGGTTTCGCCGGATTTGATTTGGCGGTCAAATTCCTCGCCCGCCACCATGCGTTCGAGAAGGCGATCTTCAGCGCGAGCCATTTCGGCGTCGGCGTTCGCGATTTCGTGCTGGAGCGCGCGGAAAGCTTCGTTGGTTTTTACTTCGTAGCTCTGGTCGCGGTATTTCTTGGCGCGCTCGCGCCACTGCTCGACGTCCAGCTCGTATTTCTTGCGGTCTTTCAGGCTTGTGGTGTGGGCTTCGCGGGCGGCGGCTAATTTGTTTTTTGCGTCCGATAACCGCGATTCCGCTTCGGCGAGACGCGCGGGGAATCCGGCCATGAGTTTGCGCAGATCTTCCAGGCGCAAATCCACATTTTGCAGCTCTAGCAGGCGCTTAATCTGTGGTCGCATCGGAAATTCATTCTACCACATGGGGCGGGGAGGGCCTTGTGGGTGGGGAGCCGGGCAGACCTTGAAGCGGTTAGCAGGAGGGCGTAATGGCTTTGGTCGCACCATTGGCGCACAGATCCTTCGGGCATCCTTGCCGGATGCCCTCAGGATGACATCAATTCATTTGCGGCTCGTTTGGCGTGAATTCAATGAATGGCAACCGCCGCGTGGTTAGCTTTTCGCGGCGGCGGCGCTGGCCGCGAATCGGGCCTGCATGTCGCGAGTTAGGTGCGGCACGATGCCGACGATCCGCTCGATGAGCATTAATTGGCCTCTGTGATGCATTTCGTGTTCTTTGACGCTCAGGATCATTTCAAAACGGCTTTTGGATGATTGAGGCGCCCCCGCGGGCATGGCGACGCGCTCGGCCAGGAAACTTTCCGTTAGTCCATCCAGAAAGCCGGCCCATTTCTCGCCGGCGCTTTGGAGCAACTCAATCGCCTGTTCCTTGGTTCGCGGCTTTTTTTCTTCTTCTGTCAGGCGTTGCATCATTGCCGGAAAGTTAAATCCTTCAAGGGTGGTCCGGCGCTCCTGAGCATGAACCTGATGTTGAAAAGTATATGCCAGCGCAACATGCGCCAATAGCTCGCCGACGCTGCGCGTGTTTTCGGCTGGTCGAAAGCTGTATTTTTCGGCAGGGATTTCGTTAGCAATTACGAGCGTGTTCTTGCGGACGGTGCGGAAGCTTTCGGCTAGTTCCTTGGGGCCATAGTATGTCATGCGATTTCTCCTTTGGGCGAATGAGCTGTGATTTCTGGATACTGGGGCGAGTTATGAGTTTAACACGCTGAGGGGCTGGCTCCGGCAGCAGACGCCTGGAATTGAGATGCGCGCTTCAGGGGCTAAAGCCCAACTCGAGGACAGACTGGAATGTCGGAACTGAAGCTCCGACCCCCTAAGAAATCGCGTGAATCCTTTTCAGGTCGTCAACCGTATGACAGAGTACGATGATCGGGCTGGCAGCACTTTCGTGGGAGGAACCGGTGGCGGTGGAGACGGAAGCCGTACGGTTGCGCCGTGGCGATCCGCAGGCTCTGGTTGGCCTGCTGGAACGCTACCAGCACCGGCTGTACCGATTCCTGGTGCGGATGGTGCGCGAGCCGGCGACGGCAGAAGACCTGTTTCAACAGACCTGGCTGCGCGTGGCGGAAAATGCGAGCCGGTTTGACCCCACCCGCGGGTTCGAGCCGTGGCTGTTTTCCATCGCGCGCAACCTGACGATGGATTATTTCCGGCGCGCGCGTCCGGAAAGTCTGGATGAGCCTTTGGCCTCCGGCGATTCCCGCGCGGAAATGATTCCCAGCGCGCAAATGAACGCCGTGGAGATCTTGATGCGGGAGCAGCGCACAAACCGGCTGGCGGAAGCAATGTCAGAACTGGGGCCAATTTATTGCGAAGTACTGACGCTGCGATTTGAGGAAGAAATGAAGCTGGAAGAAATTGCCGAGGTGCTGAGCGTTCCGCTTTCCACGGTGAAGACGCGGCTGCGGCGGGGTTTGGATGCGATGCGAACGAAATTGGAACACCGGCTGCCGGGCGGTGAGTTGCCGGGTTGGAGTCCGCAATGAAAAAGGGTTTGAACGAGCACGAACATATGAACGACCACATGCGCGCCCGCGAATGGATGCCACTGGCCGCGGCCAATGCTCTGGACGACGGTGAAGAGCGCGAGCTTTCGGCGCATCTGGCGAGTTGCGCGGAGTGCGCGGCGGAATTTGATGGATGGCGCGAGTTGGGGACGGCGATGCGCCGCATTCCGACGCCGCAAGCTCCGGCGGCGTTGTTGCAGCGGGTGCGGGTGAGTCTGGTGACGCATTCGATGCAGAGGGCGGAGCAACGCTCGAACCGGCGCGTGATGGTGTGGCTGATTTTGTTTGCGTGGACGGCGACGCTGGCGACGTGGCCGATTTTGAGATTGGTGAGCCAGGGCGCGGCGAGCTTGCTGGATGTGAGCGCTCTGCATACGTGGTACGTGTTGATTGGCTATACGGTTTTGAGTTGGGTGGGTGCGGCGGTTGCAGCGGGTGTGCTGGGTTTGCGGCACCGGCAAGAAAGGGGACTGGCATGAACACAATGGGAGAGCAATCCACAAGGGATACTGGAGGAGCGATCACGCCGCAGGGCGGCTTCTGGCAGAGCTTGAAACTGATCCGCCCCGTGGCATGGATCATTGGGCTGGTGCTGTTCTTCGGGATGCAGGCGGTGTTCTGGTTCGCGGTGTGGCCCAATGCCGACCCACACGAGATGGCGAAGATGCCGCTGGGTTTGAAGATTTTCCTGCCCGTGCTGGCGTCTTCCGTTTTGTTCGCCATGGTGCTGCTGTACGGATACGTCTATGTGGACGCGAAGCGGCGCGCGATGCGGTATGTGATGTGGACGCTGCTGGCTATTTTCATTCCGTATATGATCGGCGTGATTCTTTACTTTCTGCTGCGCGATCCGGTGCCGACACCGTGTCCAAAATGTGCCTTCATGGCGCGAGGGTCTTTTTCCTTCTGCCCGCGATGCGGCACGGAACTTTTCCGGGTTTGCCGCGTTTGCAACAAGAAACTTGATTCGGGGTGGGTGAATTGCGCGTATTGCGGGACGCCGGTGGGGAGCCAAGAGACGAGGGTGGGGTGAGGGAAAACCGAAAACAAAGTCAAAAGCCCCGGGTTCAGGGGAACCCGGGCTACAAACTTCAAACGCCCCGAGGCGGCAGCATCGGGGCTCAGCTGTTTTGTAGAGCTGTGTGCTAGCATCGAATTCCCATGAATCGAGAAGTATTTATTGTGAGCGCGGTGCGCACGCCGATTGGGAAGTTTGGCGGCGGTCTCGCGTCGCTGACGGCCGCGGATTTGGGCGTGCTTGCGGTACGCGCGGCGGTGGAGCGCGCGTTCGGTGAAGCGCCGCCATTGCGCATTCCCGGTGAGCCGGCGAGCGAGGAAGTGAAAAAGTGGATGGCGGCGCGGCCCGCTAAATTGGGCAGACGCGTGGACGAATTGATTTTTGGAAATGCGCGGGCGGCGGGCGTGGGGCCAAATGTGGCTCGGCAGATCGCGTGGCGTTCAGGGCTGGGTGATGACGTGCCGGCGTTCACGGTGAACATGGCGTGCGCTTCGGGATTGCGCGCGATTCTGCTGGGCTGGCAGCAAATCCGTTTGGGCGAAGCGGAAATCATTGTGGCGGGCGGAGCGGAGTCCATGAGCCGCGTGCCGTATCTGGTGGAGGCGCGCTGGGGCTTCCGGTTGGGGAATCAGCCACTGATAGACGCGATGTACCGCGACGGGTTTATGTGTCCGATGGCGAAGATGGTGATGGGTGAAACCGCGGAGCTGCTGGCGGAGAAATACAAGATATCGCGTGAGGAACAGGATCAGTACGCGCTCGAAAGCCAGCAACGGGCGGCGAGAGCGGCAAAGGACGGGCGGTTCCGCGATGAAATTGTGCCGGTCGCGATGACGGATAAGAAGGGGAAGACTGTTTTCGTAAATGAAGATGAACACGTGAGAGTGGATACGACGCTTGAGTCACTGGCGAAGCTGCCGCCGGTTTTTTCCGGAAGCGGAGGGGCAGCGGGAACAATTACCGCAGGAAATTCGAGCGGGATTACGGATGGCGCGTCGGCGTTGGTGCTGGCGAGCGGCGAGCGCGTGAAGGAATTGGGATGGAAGCCGCTGGCGCGTATTCACGATGCGACGGTGGCGGCGGTTGATCCGCGCGAGATGGGAATCGGGCCGGTGCCTGCCGTGCGCAGGCTTGAGCAAAAAACGGGCTGGAAGCTCGCGGATTACGCGGCGATTGAATTGAATGAAGCTTTCGCGGCGCAGGTGATTGCATGCGACCGCGAATTAAATTTCGATCGCGCGCGCTTGAATCCGAATGGCGGCGCGATCGCGCTTGGCCATCCCATCGGCGCGACTGGCGCGCGGATTACGACGACACTGGTGCACGAATTGCGCCGGGCGCTTCCAGCGGCTTCGCGGCGGGGTCTTGCCACGTTGTGTGTATCGGGCGGGATGGGCGTGGCGCTGGCACTAGAAGCCGTGTGAGAATGAAGATATGGCCGAAGAAATCCAGGACGATTCGTTAACAGCTCCCCCCAAAGCCGCGAAGCCGGAGGAATTCCGCTTCATACGCTACAAACAGGATGGCGAGGTTGTGTGGCTCACGCTCGACCGCCCGGAGCACAACCTGCTGCATGAGGCGATGCTGCGCGAGATTGCCGCGGCATTCGATCTCCTTGCGTATTTGAATGACGTGAAGGTGGTTGTGCTCGATTCGGCCCACAAAGTTTTTTCCGGCGGAATCGATCTGGGTGAATACACGCGCGTGCGGGTGTTTCAAGTGCTGGACGCGTTTGAATCGGCGTTTCTGGCGATGCTGGCGACGTCAAAACCATTGATCGTTGTGGTGAACGGGCCGGCGGTGGGCGGCGGATCCGAACTGGCGTCGCTGGGCGACATTGTGATCGCGACGCCGCGAGCGCGATTCGCGCAGCCCGAAGTAACCATCGGCGTATTTCCGCCGTTCGCCGCGACGGTGCTGCCGCACTTGATCGGCGCGAAGCGAACGCTGGAAATGGTGCTGACCGGAGAAGCGATCAGCGCGGACCGCGCGATGGAACTGGGACTGGTGAACCGCGTGGTGCCGGAAGCGGAGCTTGCCGCGACGGTAGACACGCTCGTAAAGAAAATTACGGCGCAATCCGGGCCGGTGCTTAGCATGGCGAAGCGCGCGGTGCTGGAAGGCATGGGACTTCCGCTGCGCGGCGCGTTGCACCACGCGATTCAGATATTTCTGAACGAGCTTTACGGATTGGAGGATTCGCAGGAAGGACTGCGCGCGATCGTCGAGCAGCGCAAGCCGCTTTGGAAGAACCGGTGAGGCTTCGCGAGCCGGGCCGGCTCGCGTTTTCGCGGCAAGGATAAGCATGGGCATACCACCGCTGTTCCCACTACACGATCCGCCGGAAGCGGCCGATGCGAAAGCGCGGGATTCGCAAGGCGGTGAAATTCTTAATCAAGAGCCATTCCGCGAAGAAGAATTCCGCGCGGAGGCGTTGAGGGAAAGCGATCGCCAGCAGTTTATGAGGCGCCTGCGCTGGCTGCTGATCGCTGGGATCTCTTCCTTCGTACTCGTAATCTGGATTCTTGCGCGCACAACGGGGAGCGGGGAATTTATTGCGCGGGGATCAGATCCCATCTCAGTCGTGCGCGCGGAACTCGACTCGCTGGCGAATGGCGATCTGCAATCCGCTTACGCGCAACTTTCAGAGCGATATCGCAAACAAGTCTCGTTTGAGGATTATCACGCGTTGGTGGCCTCACACCGCCGGATGTTTTTGACGCATGAGTTCCGCGTCACGCGCCGCGACCAGTATAAGGGTCAAACTTTCATCGAAGCGCAGCTCACATCGGAAACCGGGCAGCATTTCGTCGCGCGATTCACTCTGATCCAGGCGGCTGGGCGCTGGTGGATTGATGATCTGCACTGGGGTGCGGAGGCGGAGCGGCAGTTGTTGCGGTCGTAGAAGAAGTCACATTGCACGGCAATCATCCGCTCTAGAAATCTCCGTTTTCTCCGGCTGATTCGGTTTCAGCCATGCCGCAGTGCGAAGAACCGCTTGATTGACACGATGGAAGCACCGGCATAGACTCCGGTTTGAGATTCCGCAGGCGCGGAACAATTTGGGGGAAGGCCGTTAGAATCGGCCGCGGTCCCGCCACTGTGATGGGCCTTTCGAGATGCATGAAGGCCTTCAGCCAGGATACCCGCCGCGCCAAGGTTGCCCGCGCTCTTCGCGAGAAAGAGAGTGGCTGGAGGCCCCATTTTCTCGTGGGGCTTTTTTATTTTGTGGCGGCTTGAACTTTGTTGTTTGGCGTGGCGCGGATAAATCGCAGGAGAGGCTGATTTGAATCCCGAGTTGAATCGGAAGATGCGGACAATTTGTGCGGCCATTGTCGCGACAGCGCTGAGTTTGTGCGCGGGCGCGAGTGTGGCTGCGCAGGCTGGTTCCACCGGCGCGGCGCAAGGGAATGACGGGCGCGATAAAGCTGCCGCTACGGCGACGCGCGTGGTGACGGATGAGACCGGGCGCCAGGTTGCGGTGCCGCAGCCGGTGCTGAGAATTGTTTCGCTGGCGCCGAGCGTGACGGAAACAATTTTCGCACTGGGCGCGGATGAGCGGCTGGTGGGCGATACGGACTACTGCAATTATCCGCTGGAGGCGCAAAAGAAAACGAAGGTCGGCGGAATGTTGAATCCAAGCATCGAGGAAGTGGTGGCGCTGCGTCCTGACTTGGTGATCGTGACGAAAACGACGAATCGGTTGCAAACGGTGGAGGCGCTTGAACATTTGCATCTCGCGGTGTACTCGACGGACGAGCACAGCGTGGAGGGCGTGCTGGCTTCCACCGAACGCATCGCGGATGTGATTGGATCGGGCGACCAGGGAAAAATATTGGTTTCGTCGCTGCGCGCGCGGCTTGATGATGTGCGGCGGCGGCTGGCGGGCGTGGCGGCAACGCGCGTGCTTTTCGTTGTGTGGCAGCAGCCGTTGATCTCAGTGGGGCGCGACGCATTTCTGTCGGATGCGTTGCGATCGGCGGGCGCTGAATCCATTATCCGGTCGCGGCAGGACTGGCCGCACGTGAGCATGGAAGAAGTCGTGCGATTGCAGCCGGACTATCTTGTGTTCGCTGCCGCGGACACAACTGAAGACACGTTGAGCATGGAAGCAACTCTGGCCGGGCTGCGAGATGCTCCCGGTTGGCGAGACCTGAAGGCCATGCAGGAGCATCACATCGCGATTGTGAGCGACGCGATCAATCATCCGTCGCCGCGGCTTGTGGATGCGATTGAAGAACTCGCGCGGAAATTGCATCCGGATGCGTTTGTGGAAGACCCTCACGTTTCAGCCGGTGTCGCGCATCCAACGGTTGAAGCGATGTGCGCCGCGGAGATTGAGCAATGAAAACGCTCACACTCAACCGGCTGGTATGGATTTGCGGGTCGCTGCTTGTTGTGCTGTTCGCTGTGGTTGTTGTGGCTCTGAAGGTTGGGGCGGTGCCGATTTCGATCACGGATCTGGCGGTCAATTTAGGGCGGGTGATGCTTGGGCGCAACGCGCAGATGGCGTCCGAATACCGGCTGATTATTTTTGACCTGCGCTTGCCGCGCATCCTGCTGGGAATCATGGTCGGCGCGGCGCTTTCGGTTTCTGGCGCCGCATTTCAGGCATTGCTGCGGAACCCGCTGGCCGATCCTTACGTGCTCGGCGTATCGAGCGGCGGAGCTCTGGGCGCGATTTTGGCGCTGGTCTTTGCGGCGCGCATTTCATTGATCACTCCTCTCGCCGCGTTTGTGGGCGCGACGGCGACGATCGCGATCGTGTATTTCCTGGGGCGGCGCGAAGGGCAACTTGACAGCACCACGTTGCTGCTCGCGGGCATCATCACGGCGTCATTCCTTTCCGCGGTGATTATTTTCCTGATGACGACGCTTGCCGGGCGCGACCTGCGCGGCATGGTGTTCTGGCTGATGGGCGATCTTTCGACGCCGCTGGAAGTGAGCCTGCGCTGGGTATTAGGTGTGGGGCTGATTGTGGGCATCGGAGCGATTTACACGACCTCGGCGGACCTGAACCTGATCACCATGGGCGAGCGCGAAGCGATGCACCTGGGCGTTGACGTGACGCGCGTGAAGCTGGTTGTGTATGTTTCCGCGTCGCTGCTGACGGGGCTTGCGGTTTCGGTGAGCGGAGCGATTGGGTACGTTGGGCTGCTGGTGCCGCACGCAATGCGGCTGCTGTTCGGTTCCGATTACCGCGTGCTGATTCCCACGTCGGCGATTGGCGGAGCCATCGCGGTGGTGCTTGCGGATACGCTGGCGCGGAGAGTGCTGGCTCCAACGGAATTGCCTGTGGGCGCGATGACGGCGATGGTGGGCGCGCCATTTTTTATTTATTTGTTGCGGCGGAGACTGCCGTGAACGGCCGGGAGAATCATGCGGCCGGAGCTGGAGCTCAAGGAGTCATACAAGCGGCGCCCGCGCGGCTGAACGTCGAGCAAGCCAGTTATGCGTATCACTCGCGCGGAAGCACGGCGCCCGTGTTCACGCTGGCAGCGACGTCATTTGTGGCGCGGCAGCGGGAAATCGTGAGCATTCTTGGTCCCAATGCGAGCGGCAAGTCCACACTGCTGAAATTAATCGCGGGATCGCTGGAGCCGCTTTCGGGGCGCGTGGAACTTGAGGGATTTGAAATTTCGCGTTTGGACGCGCGTACGCGCGCGCAACGGATCGCGATGGTCCATCAGGAAAGTCCGCTGCTGTTTCCGGCGCGCGCGGGAGAATACGTTCTACAGGGCAGGCATCCGTACGGAAGGTTGTTGCGCTTTGAAACGGAAGAAGACATTCAGATCGCCGAAAACGCGCTGGCGCAGGTCGGCGCCACTCATCTGCGCGATCGTTGGATGCATGAAATCTCGGGCGGCGAGAAACAGAGAGTAATTCTGGCGCGCGCGCTTGCGCAACAGCCGATTCTGTTGTTGCTGGACGAGCCGACGCTGCATTTGGATATCGGCGCGCAGGTGGAGCTGCTGGAGCGGCTGCGGCAGCTCGCGCTGGAAAACCGGTACACAGTAATTGTAGTTACGCACGAGCTGAGTCTGGCGGCGGAATTTGCCGACCAGGTTGTATTGATGCACAACGGCAGGTGTTTGCGCGTGGGAACGCCGGCGGAAGTTTACCGGCGGGATTTGCTGGAGCAAGTTTTTGAGGCGCCACTGGATGTGGAGATTGGGCCGGAAGGGCGGCCGCGAGTGCACATCCGCGGCGCGAGGACTTCGCAGACCGCGAGGGAGTAGATTGGGCGTTTCGTTTTGAGAGCTTTCGGATTTGGCTGAGAGAGTTGTTCCGGCGGCGTTGGAGTGGGGACGGTTGGCTCCGCGCTGCACTTATGAATCGCAGACCCCGCGCTCGGGAAGACGGTGCAAACCCGTCGCCGCCGCGCGACTGTATGCGGCTTTTTGGGGAGCCGCGCCACTTTGCGGAAGGGTGATTTTTTTCGCTCGCCGGATGGGAAGGCGCCGCTCAACGTTTTGCCGCTAAGCCAGGAGACCGGCGGGGTCCGCATCCCAAGCACGTGGCAGCCATCGCGCAGCCACGGCGGGGAAACCTTAATCTCCCGCGCGAGAGGGGGACGAGGAGAGACCATGAAATTCCGCCTTCCTGTTTTGCTGTTTTACCCCTTAGTTGCAGGGTTGATGATTTGTTCGTTGTTGTCTGGCGGTTCCGTTTCCGCGCAAGGTTCCACACCGGCCACGGTAACGGGAGTATTGAATGATCTGAGCGGACGCCCGATTGCCGGCGCGCATATCGTGGTGACGGCCACTGGCGCTTCGCCTTCTTCGCAACAAACCACCGAAGCACAATCGCGCGACGACGGAACTTTCACGCTGACGCTTGCGCCGGGCGATTACAAGTTGGTGATCACGCAGAAGTCATTCACGCGAATGGAGCGGGAATTAAATCTCACCGCGGGGCAGCAGCTTGAATTGAAGTTGCAGCTTGAGATTCAGGCGCTTTCCGCCGCGGTCGTCGTTACCGGCGGAGCGATGCCGGAGGCGGCCACATCCACGCCCGCGCCGGTGGACGTAATTACGCGCCAGGAAATTGACCAGCGCGCGCTGGATTCGCTTCCCAATCTGCTCGCCACGATGCCCGGATTCAGCTTGTCGCAGACGGGGCCCGAGGGCGGCCTTGCCACGCTGTTCCTTGACGGAGGAAATTCTAATTACACGAGAGTTTATTTGGATGGCGTGCCCTTGAACAACTCGGGCGGCATCGTGGATTTTTCCAACTACACGCTCGACAACATAGACAAAATTGAGGTGGTGCACGGAGCGGAAAGCGCGCTTTACGGATCGGACGCGATGACGGGCGTGATTCAAATGTTCACGCATCGCGGTGATACGCGCACGCCGGAACTGGACCTGGAAGGTGACGGCGGATCATTCGATACCGGACAAGGGTCGGCCGTTCTGAGCGGGCTTCTCGGGCGATTCGATTATTCCCTTGGAAATACATACTTTTCCACAAACGGCCAGGGGCCGAACGATTTCTTTTTCAACCGGACGAATTCCGGGAGCTTCGGCTGGAAATTCTCAAAGACCAATACACTGCGCCTGGTGGTGCGCAACAACACGAGCGACGGGGGAGCTGCCGGGCAGATACTTTTCCCACCACCACTCGGCCCCCCGCCGGATCTGAATCAGGACAACAGCCAGCATGATTTCAGCGCCGGTTTATCCTGGGACGCACAAGCCGGCGAGCACTGGCACTGGCATGTGACGGCGAATGAGGCCGATCTTCGAGACTTGGATACGGATACAACACCCATGGCGGGTTTTGTTTCCACCGACGTGTTCAACCGCGCCGGGTTCACAGGACAGGCCAGCTATTTAATGCATGATGCGACATTCACCGGCGGGTATGAATACGAAGTGGAGAATGGTTTTCCGAGCGCACTGGATGGCGAGCACGCGCGCCGCAACAACATGGCCGGCTACTTGGATGCGCGCTGGCAAGCGACGAAACGTCTGACGGTAAACGCGGGAACACGCGCGGAAGATAATTCCAGCTTCGGGACCCGCGTCGTGCCACGCGTGGGCGGCGCCTACCTGTTGAGCGCGGGGAAAGGCAAGCTGGGAGATACGCGGCTGCACGCGTTCTACGGGCAGGGAATTGACGAGCCCGAGCTTGCCGAATCATTCGGCACCGATCCCTGTTTCCCCGGCAATCCGACTCTTTCTCCGGAGGAAAGCCGGACTGTAAACGCGGGGATTGACCAGGGATTCGGATTCAGCCATCTGCACGTTTCCGCGGATTATTTTGACAACGAGTTTCACAACCTCATCAGCTTCGCATTTATGTATCCCCCTCCGCCGTCACTGGCGGAGACATGTCCGTTCGGTACGGGTACGTACTTCAATACGGATCTGGCGCGGGCGCGCGGAGTGAACTTGTCGGGGGAAATGCGGCCGGCGAAGTGGCTGCAGCTTTCCGGGCATTATTCGTATGACGACAGCCGGGTGCTCGTGTCTCCGAACGCTTCCGTTGTTACGGAAACGGCGGGCAACCACTTGCTGCGCCGGCCGGTAAACTCGGGAAGCATTGTGGCGAACATCCCCGTGTGGCGTTTTAATGGAAACATCGTTGGATATTTCAGCGGCAGAGCCACGGACAACGATTTTCTAGGCCTGCTCTTGCCGTTCCGACAGGAGCAAGATCCCGGCTACGCGCGGTTTGATGTTGCCGTGTCGTACCGCGTGCAGAAGCGCACGACATTATTTGTGCGCGCGGAGAACGTGCTGAACAGGCAATACGAAACCGCATTGGGTTATCCGGCGCTGGGCCGGGAAATACGCGTGGGACTGAAGCTGAGGATTGGGGGAGAGTGACGCCGTGACGGAACCCGTGCTGTTTTGTTGGAGCGGAGGCAAGGATAGTTGCCTCGCGCTGCATGAATTAAGACGCGACCCACTGCGCGAAGTGGTTGCGTTGCTGACGACGGTGACGGAAGGCTATGACCGGATCAGCATGCACGGAGTCCGCCGCGTTTTGCTCGAGCGGCAGGCCGCATCCCTGGGCTTGCCGCTCGAGATCGTCACGATTCCTCCGGCATGCGTGAACACGGAATACGAAACGCGCATGGAAGTCATGCTCGCGAAGTGGAAGGCGCGCGGCGTGAACCACGTGGGGTTTGGCGATATTTTTCTGGAAGACTTGCGCGCCTACCGCGAGCGCAATCTGGCGCGCATCGGCATGGAAGCGATATTTCCCGTATGGCTGCGGCCCACGAACGTGATGGTGCGCGAGTTTATCGCGCTGGGATTTCGCGCTGTAACGGTTTGCGTGGACCCCAAAGTTCTGAGCGAATCATTTGTGGGGCGTGAGATCGACGAGAAGTTCGTTGCCGAGCTGCCGGCTGGAGTAGATCCCTGCGGTGAGAACGGAGAGTTCCATAGTTTTGCTTTTGCCGGGCCGGGATTTGCGGAACCGATTGCATTTACATTTGGGGAAAAGGTACTGCGCGATGGGTTCTGGTTTTGCGATTTGCTTCCGGCGGAATTAGAAATGGGGAAATCAAGCAAAGAAGGAATACGGCACTAAACGCGGCCTTCGCGCTTTTGCGCGACTACCAGGCCGCGCGGCGTAGGAAGCAAAATAACTGAGAGCAAGCCCTCAGCTTCCAGGCGCAGCGCTGCTTCGCGAACGACCTTGAAGCGCGAATTGGCGTCATGAATCAAGATCAAGCCATTCGGATTGATCTGCGGAAGAAAACGGCGAACTTCCTTTTCGCGGACGGAAAGATCGCTGTCGCTGAATAGCATGTCAATCGGCTCGCTGACTTCGAGATCGAGGCTCGAGCCCAGGCGGGCTTCGATCCACGGCGCGAGGCCGGATTCATCAAATCTTTTCTGCGCCGCTTCATGTATTTTTGGATCAAATTCGCAGGTGATGACGCGGCCGAAACCATTCTGCTTCAGTCCTTCGGCGATCCATAAAGTGCTGATGCCAAGAAAAGTGCCCGTCTCGACGACCAGATTCGGTTTGATCGTGGTGACCACGGAACGCAGAAACTCGAGCACTTCGACCTCGGCAGTCATAGCGTCAAATTTTCTCCAGCGCTCCGGGTATGGGCATTCCGGGGTTGGGTAATGTGATTCCTGCTGCATGACGTCGCCATGCTGCTCTTTATGCAGCAAAATCCTGTGGTGCCTGTCAATCTTGTGAAACCGAGCCTTAACGGTGGCAAATAAAGCCGCGCCCGCGACGACACAAAGCGAGCTGGCAATCAGGGATGTATCGAATTTCACCGCGCGCGTTTGCGCATTGAAATAGACAATCAGGAAGCGGGCTCCGCCGAAACACATCAAGTAGGTGGCGAAAACCTGGCCATTCGGCATGGGCCTGCGCAAGGACTCGCTGCCCAGACGCCAGAGAATCCAGAAAATGATGACGGCGGCGACGAGTTCATGAACCGGCCGGAGCTGGAGATGCAGAACCCTGGCCGCGGATACGTATTCCTGATTCGTGCGGAAAAGATCGCCGACGCGGAAGATGCCGTAACCGAGCGCGGCGGCGGAGCAAGTGGCGTCAAGCAACATCAGCACGGGTATGCGGTAGCGGCGTGCGAGGAGCGCCATTGCAGCGATGCCGACAAGAAATGCGCCGTCATACGCGAATCCCAGGGGACCGAAGAGCTGCGCTCCAATCGCACCCGCGAGGCCCGCGATCGCCAAAATGGTGTAGGGATTCGCGGCGAGCTTGCGGCGCGCAAGCTCCTGGCGCATGGCGAAGAAACCGAAGACGAGCGCGCCAGCCAGGAAAACGAAATAGGCCGCCAGGGTTTGTGGATCGGAATGTAGGAAGTCGAGCACCATGGAAAATCGCCGGGCAAGTATACCTGAAGCGGTTCGGAAGTGAAGGATGCGGGCGCCAATTCGCATATTTGGCGGGAAGAAGCGTGATTCGAGATTGTTTCACGTGAAACAAATTGAAAACGGAGGCGGCCCACGCAAATTGTTTCACGTGAAACAATTTCAACTTTTCGCGCGCCTTAGACGAATTGTTTCACGTGAAACAAAATTAAGTCCCGCTTTATGAAGAATTTAGAGCTTTGTGTTCGAATGCCGGTGCGTTCGAAACGGTGAAAGAGAGCTTCTTGGCGCCACGGATTGCCGCGTGTTCGCGCAAATTGGCAACGCCATTCGGACCGCTTCGAAATGTTATACTCGCGACGAGTATGAATCCGGCGACACAACCCGATCCCGGCACGCTGGTGGATGCAATGGCCGGATATGAGCCCGTCATCGGGCTTGAGGTACACGTCCAGCTTGCGACGGCGACAAAAATATTCTGCGGCTGCTCAACGCGGTTCGGTGATACGCCGAACTCGAATGTTTGTCCGGTGTGCCTCGGATTACCGGGGGCATTGCCGGTGATGAATCGCCGGGCGCTGGAGTTGGCGATGCGCGCGGCGCTGGCGCTGAACATTGAAGTGCAGGAAAGATCGCGATTCGCGCGAAAGAATTATTTTTATCCGGACCTGACGAAGGGCTACCAGATTTCGCAGTACGAGCTGCCGCTGGCGCTGGGCGGATGGCTGGATATTCAAACGGAAAGAACGCCGCGTAAGCGAATCGGAATTACGCGGCTGCACATGGAAGAAGACGCGGGCAAATCCATGCACGAGGGATTTCCGGAGTCCGCGACGAAAAGCTACATTGATTTTAATCGTTGCGGAACGCCGCTGGTGGAAATTGTGTCCGAGCCGGACATGCGCACGCCGGCGGAGGCTTACGCTTACCTGACGGCGTTGAAGCAGGTGCTGCTGTACACGGAAGTGAGCGACTGCAACATGGAAGAAGGCTCGTTGCGGTGCGACGCGAATGTGAGCGTGCGGCGGAGGGGCGCGGAAAAGTTTGGAGAGAAGGTCGAGGTCAAGAACCTCAACTCATTTCGTTATTTGCAGCGCGCGCTGGAGTACGAAATCCGCAGGCAGGTCGCCGCGCTGGAGAACGGCGAGCGGATTGCGCAGGAAACGAGGCTATGGAATGTCTCCGCCGGAAAGACGGAGCCGATGCGGTCGAAAGAATTCGCTCATGACTACCGATATTTTCCCGAGCCGGATTTGACTCCGGTGCGCGTGACGGGCGAGATGATTGCGAATGTGCGCGGGGCGATGCCGGAGCTGCCGGATGCGAAGCGTGCGAGGTTCATGTCGAAATATACGCTGACGGCTTACGATGCGGGTGTGCTGAGCGATACGCGAGCGCTCGCGGAATATTTTGAGGCTACGGTCGCGGCGGGGGCGTCTCCAAAAACTGCCGCCAATTGGATTGGCACGGAGCTTCTGGGGCGTCTGAACGATGCAGGCAAGGAAATTGATGCAAGCCCGGTCGGACCGGGGGCGCTGGCGGGCTTGATTGCTGAAATTGAGGGCGGGCGAATCACGGCCGCAAGCGGGAAGAAAGTTTTCACTAAAATGTTTGAGACGGCGCGGCTGGCGGCGGAAATCATCAGCGAGGAAGGACTTTCAACGCTGACGGATTCGGGTGAAATTGAGCGTGTATGCCGCGAAGTGATCGAGAAGAATCCCGAGAACGCCGCGAAGTTTCGCGCAGGCAACGAAGGCATGTTCAAGTTTTTTGTAGGGCAGGCGATGCGCGCGACGCGCGGGCAGGCCGATCCGCAGGCCATCAATCAGACGCTCCGCCGCTTGCTGGCATCCTGAGAGGAGATCCAATGGCTGAATTGAAGGTGGGGGAAATGGCGCCGGAGTTCCGGCTGAAGTCCGATGACGGGCGCGACGTATCGCTCGGGGATCTGCGCGGCAAGCACGTGGTGCTTTACTTTTTTCCGAAGGTCCTGACGCCCGGGTGCAGCACGGAAGCGGCGGAATTTCGCGACGCCAAACCGGAATTTGACAAGCTGAACGCGGTGGTGCTGGGTTGCAGCGCCGATCCCATAGAGGGGCAGGCGAAGTTCAAAGCGAAGTTCAAATTGAATTTCGCATTGTTGAGCGATCCGGATTTCACGGTGATCGAAGCATACGGCGCGCGGCGGATGAAGAGTTTTCTAGGGAAGTCATTCCTGGGGATTGTGCGCAGCACGGTGGTTGTGGGGCCGGACGGACGCGTTGCGCGGGCCTGGCCGAACGCCAAAGCCAAGGGACACGCCGCGGAAGTGGTGGCGGCGATTTCCGAGCTGGAAAAATAACGCACGGCGCTCACAGCACCGTTTGGAAGCGGCCGCCGGAATCCCGCGTTACGAGCAAATTATCTATTAGCCGTACCGGCTTCGAGGCTGCCGCAGGCGCTCCAACAAAAGCAGCGATGAGCAGCAGGGATGACGCGCCCAGCGTGGCGATAGGTTCGAAAGTTTCCTCGTTTACCATTTCAACGTAGTCGGCGCGCACGAGCGGCTCGCTTTCCAGCACAGCGCGCGCACATTGCACCAGCGCGGAAGAATTGCGCTCACCCGCTTTGATTTGCGCGGCGGCAGCGGCGAGCGCGCGAGAAAGCGACGTGGCGGCGCGGCGATCCTCGGCATTTAAGTAAGGGTTGCGCGATGACATCGCGAGGCCATCCGGTTCGCGCACGATCGGCTGCACGTTGATCGCGGTGTCAAGATTCAGGTCACGCGCCATTTGGCGGAGGATGCGAGCTTGCTGTGCATCTTTGCGTCCGAAAAATGCCGTGGTGGGCTGGACGATTTCGAGAAGTTTCAGAACAACCGTGGTGACTCCGCGAAAATGTCCGGGACGCGATTTTCCTTCGAGACGATCACCTAAGCCTTCAACATTCACGTAAGTACGGAAACCCGGCGGGTAAATCTCGGCGGCTTCCGGCGCAAATAGAAAATCCACGCCGGCGCTTTCAAGCATGGCGGCGTCTCTTTCAAGTTGGCGCGGATATCTGGAGAGATCCTCGAGCGGGCCGAACTGCGCGGGATTCACGAAAATAGATGCAACCACAGGTTTGTGTTCGGCGACGGCGGCGCGCACGAGAGAGAGGTGGCCTTCATGCAACGCTCCCATCGTGGGGACAAAGCCGATGCCGCGGCCTTGATCGCGCGCTGCGCGGGACGCCTGCTTCATCCATTCGACTGTGCGGATAATTTCCATGCGTGACGGTTTCGCGCGGGTCAGGAAGCGCCCTGGCCGGAGCGCTCGCGATAGAAAAAGATCATGTCGGTGGCCAGCGGAGTGGCGCCAAGCTGGCGAAGAAGAGTGGTGACCTGGCCGCGATGATAAGTGCCGTGATTGACGAGGTGCTGCATGGTTTCCCAGAGCGGATGGCGGTAAAGAATGCCCTTCGTATTGCGGAACTCGATGATCTGGGCGAGGCGTTCCGACGAAAGCGCGCGCAGAAATTCGTCCATATCAGAGTCAATGGATCTCCAGCGCTCTTTGATGTGGGAGAGATCAGGGTAATCCTCCGCTTTGGGAAATGAGGATGGCGCGCGGCCTTGCCAGCGCTCGAGATAGAGCCACTCGACATCCATGATGTGCGCCAGTGTGTTCCGCACGGAGCCGAAGCTGCCGCCGAGTGGTTCGAGGAATTGTTCCTTAGTGAGCGCCTCGCAGCCTGCGACGGTTCTCTGGTCTGCCCAAGTGTTGTATGCGAAGAGCCGTTGAATCGTATCGAGATCCATGCAATCCCCTTTTGGAGCGCAATGGCGCGCGGCCTGCCCTGGCTTGCCGCGCCAGAATTACTTGTCGCGCTTTGTTTGCGCCCCGGCCACGGCGGGCAGATGGAATGATTCCGCGTCGGAAGGAAATGTTCCGGCGCGCACATCGCCGCAATATTCACGCACGGCGCGTTTCACTTCCTCGCCGAGTTCGGCGTAGTGCCGCGCGAAGCGCGGTGTTGGCCCCGCGGTGAGCCCAACGAGGTCGTGATAGACGAGCACCTGGCCATCGCAATCCGGTCCGGCGCCGATGCCGATGGTGGGGATGCGCAATTCCCGGGTAATCGTGGCGGCCAATTCGCGTGGCACGGATTCGAGAACGATGGAAAAGGCTCCCGCGGCTTCGACGGCGCGCGCGTCACGCAGCAATTGTTCGGCTGTATCGGCGGTGCGGCCTTGCACGCGGAATCCGCCGAAGGCATTTACGGATTGTGGAGTAAGGCCGACGTGGCCCATCACGGGGATTTCGGCTTCGATCATGCGGGAAATTGTTTCCAAACGGCGCTCGCCGCCTTCGAGCTTTACAGCTTCCGCGCCGCCTTCTTTCACCAGCCGCAGAGCGTTGGCGACGGCATCACGCACACCGGTGTGATAGCTGCCGTAAGGCATGTCCGCGACGAGGAGAGCGCGCTTGACGCCGCGGCGCACGGCGCGCGTGTGGTGAAGAATTTCTTCCAGCGTAACGGGCAAGGTGTTCTCATATCCGAGGACGACCATGCCGAGAGAGTCGCCGACGAGGATAATGTCCACTCCGGCCTCGTCCACCAGGCGCGCGGTGGGAAAGTCATATGCCGTCAAACAAGTGATGCGGTTGTGATTTGAAGCAGAAGAAATCTGGCCGGGATGCTGCTTACGGCCCAGAATGTCGGGTACGGTGACTTTACCGTTGCCCGCGGCGGGCGTGACGCTCATGTTGACCTCCGGTGCCGTTCCCGGCTGGTCTCAGAATATCGAGAGCAGAGTAGGGATACAGCCCAATAAAGCTATCTTAGCAAATTTTAGGAGCGCCGCACAGGCCGCTGCCACTGTCCGATTAGTGCGTGGCCTTTGTTCGTGCACTCAGCCGGGCTTTCAGCCGCGCGTGGCCCTTTTCGACGGAAACGAAAAATTCAACCTCTCCTTCGCCCCCCTTTTCATGTAGCTCCCGGGTTTTGCGCCGTACGAATTCCTGAAAAGCCTCGGGCGTAAGTTTGCTCGTGCTTTCACCGGCCTCTTCCTTGGCATGAAGGAACATTTCATAAAGCTTGCGTGTCTTCGCTTTGTCGCCCTCGGCATCCGGGATAATAACCGGCGGGGAGATGATAGCGTGGGCGCGTTTGGGAACTTCCGCCTTCCTCGATTCATCTGGAGGCGCGGGCTTATTCGCGGCGCGTTCGGCCTCGATCGCCTTGGCCGCGGCCCCATAGTGGCGCACCACAACTCCCTCTTCTTTCTGTTTCAGGCGCTTGCGAAAAACTTCGCGGTATCTTGCGTGCGTCTGCGCAAGGCTCGAGTAACGGAAGCGCTGGGCGAAGCTCATATTTGAGCCGCGCTCGCCATACCGCTTAATCGTTTGCTCGATGCGCCATTCGATATCGGTCGGTGGCCGTGAACGCCCGCCGCCGAAGTACTGTTCGTACTCGATTTTCAACTGGCGGATGTCCTTGTCGAGCTGTCCCAGGTCTTCTTCTATGGTTGCCATGAGTGAGGTGGAAACGTTCCAAATCCAGCGTAACGGCGCGCGGTACAGCCGTCAATTGCGCCCCCGCTCCCATTGCTCCAAGCGGCACCCCTCGCGCCAATTTCTCGGCGAGCAACACGTCCGCGCAGCCGCCCGGTTGGAGCCTTCGCCCATTTCCGCCAAACATTGCCGCGCGCGAGCCGCTGTGCTGAAATAGCGTCGCGATGAAGAGGAAGAGGCCAAAACGCATCACGCAGCGCGTTCGCGGAAGCAGCTTCCTGCGCTGCCTTCCCTCCGTGGACGAATTGCTCGTCACGCCGCGTCTGGCCCAGTTCGCCGCGGACACAAGCCGCCTGTTGGTTGTCGAGGCCGCGCGGGCCGCACTTAAAGCGTTGCGCACGCGTGCCGCGGAGCATCCCGAAATTGCGGCAAGTAACGTCTCCCGGGCGGAACTACGTGAAGAACTCATCACGGAAATCATAGCCGACGTGGAAAGGCTGCTTCAGCCTTCGCTCCTGCCGGTCATCAATGCCACGGGCGTCGTCCTGCACACCAACCTCGGCCGGGCGCCATTGTGCGCCGAAGCCTTCATGCAAATGCGCGCAACCGCGACGCAGTACTCGAATCTCGAATACGATCTTGAAACCGGCGCGCGGGGCGCGCGTGACATTCACACGGCGAAGTTGCTGGAGAGTCTGACTGGGGCTGAAGCCGCCATCGTCGTGAACAACAATGCCGCGGCGGTTTTCCTGGTTCTGGCGTCTCTGGCGCGCGGTGGTGAAGTCATCGTCTCGCGCGGTGAGCTTATCGAAATCGGAGATGGCTTCCGTATTCCGGACATCATGGCGGAAAGTGGAGCAGCGCTGCGCGAAGTCGGCACAACAAACCGCACGTCGCTCGCTGACTACGAGCGCGCCATCAACAGCCGCACTCGCCTTCTGCTCCGCGTGCACCGCTCGAATTTTCACATGGATGGATTTACGGCCCAGCCCTCGCTGGCCGAACTTGTGAAGCTTGGGCGCCGCACGTCGCTGCCCGTGTATGAGGATTTGGGTTCTGGATGTCTCCAGGAGATCCCCGCAAGCGGCGTTGCAGAACCGCTCGTGAGGGAAAGCTTGGCGGCGGGAGCGTCAATCGTTTCGTTTAGCGGAGATAAACTTCTCGGCGGACCGCAGGCAGGCGTCATTGCCGGCAACCGCGAAATCGTTACGCGCATTCGCCGCCATCCGATGTTTCGAGCTTTGCGCGTGGATAAACTCACCATCGCCGGGCTCGAAGCCACGCTTTTGGCGTATCTCCGCGGCGCGGGAACCACGGGTCATCATGCAATTCCCGCCGTGCGCATGATTCAAGCAGGCGCCGAAGAGATTGCCAGCCGCGCCGCCCAGCTTGTGGCCGCTCTACAAAACTTGATTGCGCCGGAAGACGCCAGTTTTGAGTTGCGCGACGCGGAATCCGTGATTGGCGGCGGCTCGACGCCGGGCCGGCGCCTCGCTACATGCGTGATCTCCGTCGAAAGCCGCCGTTATTCAGCCGCGGCACTCGATGAGCGCCTTCGCCGGGGAAATCGCGGAATTCCTGTGATCGCCCGCGTGGAAAAAAATCGTCTCCTGCTGGACCTCCGCACGGTTTTTCCCGAGCAGGAATCCGTTCTCGCGGAAACCCTCGCATCCACTCTCGCGGTCTAGTTGGTGAATTTTCTGACTATAATCGGCGGGAATTCTACGGCGTGGCGTCTCCCATCAGCTTCCGCACCGGCTGGTTATCCGCGTACACTTGCCAGTGGGCAATCAATCCATTCCGCGTGACCGCTTTCCACGCCGCGGGCATTTCCCAGAAATTCTCTTTCTTGAGCTTGCCGTCTTTCGCGTAAGTGCCGCGCGCCGTGCCGAAAACCGCCACCGTGTCGCCTTTGGCCAGGATTTCCTCATGCGAAACTTTGTAGTCGGGAATCATCTGGTGATAAGCGCGCCAGCCCGTCCGCATCGTTTCGCGCCCCTGGAATCGGGCGCCGAGTGCATCCACGAAGACGTGATCTTCCGTCATCGCCGCGCAAATGGCGTCCACATTCCCTGTGTTGATTCGCTCGATAAAATCCAGCACCACCGCAACTGGTTCTTTGTCAGGCATATTTTGCCTCCGCAGGGATCAGATGGTTGTTCTCAAATCCTACTGGCGCGCGCCCGGCGCCGCTCGCATCATCAGTTCCACAAACTCTTTATAGAATTTTTCTTTGTTGAGGTCTTCCTGTACTTCCACCAGCGGCCCGTGAATAGCGGGCGGCTCGCCGGACGCCCAGACGAGCGTATCGCCGTAGGTCGGCCCGTGATCAATCGAGACATCCATATACATTTTGGTCGTGCGCGTGATGATGCTGGGATCAAGCCACGCCACCGCGGCCAGTTCATCCCACAGGAAACTATTCTCAGCGTATTTCACCACATACTGCGCCGCGGGAGTATTCCCTTTGGCAATTTCCGCGATCAAATCTTTATCCATCCGCGTTTTGACCGAGATGTCCACTGTCGTCACAACAATCCGCGCCCAGGGTGACCTCAGCACGCGCCGCGACGCTTCCGGGTCCATCCACAAATTGAATTCCCGGTGCGGAGTTTTCGTGAACTCCGGATTATCCGTTTCCGGATGAATGCTGCCGCCCATCAGGATCAGTTCCTTGGCCAGCGAGGCGAATGCAGGATCGATTGTCTGCGCCACAGCCAAATTCGTCAGCGGCCCGCCTTCGTAGATCGTCACCTCATGCGGATATTGATGCACCATGCGGACGAGAAAATGCGCGGCGTCTTCGTTCGCCGCCTTCGTTGTGGGCGCGCCTTCCGGCATCGGGGGAATCTCCCACGGCCCGTGAACCGGCTTGCCGCGATTCCACGCACCCTGATAGATGACTTTCCCGTATTGCTTTTCCCACTGCGCCACTTCTTCCTTACTGTTCACGAGAGGAAACACCGCGCCGGGAAAAACGGGAATATCCGTCCGCCCGATAATCTCCAGAAGCCGCAGAGTATGCGCCACTTCTTCGTCGCGCCACTGGTCGCCGGTCACAACCGTAATTCCCAAAACATCCGTTTCCGGCGAATTGACGAGCGCCAGAATTGCTTGCAGGTCGGTGCCGCCGGGTCCGCTGGCGTCCTGATCGATGATTAATTTGCGTTTCTGCTGCGCAAATGACGGCGAGGCGGCAAGCGTCGCAGTTGCAAGCAGCACCAACGCAAAAGTAATCCGCCAGATGACCTTCATGACCAATCTCCTTTCGCGGTTCTCAATCCCGCCCACAGTATACGATTCTTGCTGGATGCTCACCTTGGCCGCTTCCCAATAATCGCGCTCGCGTCAAGAGGCCTTAATTCCGCCGGTCGGTTGTGGCTCAGTGAGAATAACCCGATGTCTGCTGTGATACCCTTCGGGCTCCATGAACCGATTTAGATTTCGAAGCTTGGATGGAAGGGACATCTCGCCGCAAGAATGGTTGCGCATGTGGGCTGACCGGTATCCGTCAAAGAAATATACAGAACCTGGCGACCTAATTGCGAAATACAAATCTCTTTCAGCCGCGGACTTTATACAAATTGGCAAGTGGAAAGACGGCGCGAAAACGGGAAGTAAGTGGAAAGTCAATGTTGCCTCGGTTGCATATCCAATCTGGATGCTGGCAGCTTCGGAGCTGCCGAAATGCCCCGAAGAAAATGACGTGGGAGATTTTTTGAACGATTGGTCTGGTAGAAAGTACACGGACGAATATGCAAACGGAGCGACCGAGAAAGCATTCGGATTGTCCCGCGCGACTACACTACTTCATTTCATTAGCGGAGGGCGCTTTCCTATCTTCGATTCAAGGGTAAGAAAAGCGATGACTCGACTGCTTAACTCCCCTGTTCCGAACACTGTTCGCTGGTACCTGGATTCATACTGCCCACTCTTTTCGGAGGTCGCAACTTTCTGCGGCACGGAAGATTCACGCATGGTGGACAAAGCACTCTTCAGCTATGGTAGTCGAATTCTTCCGTTCTCAAATTGATCCAACAACCCAGCTTGCCTTCCTTGACTTTGCCGAAACCGCCCGCCTAGACTCGAAGATTCCACTCCCCGCGGAATTTTTCAAGGAGCCTCTCGTGGGCAAGATCATCACCGTCGGCGTCACCGGCGCTTCAGGAGCAGTGCTCGCTCGCACCACGCTGCGCTTGCTGGAGGCTGACGCACGCGTATCTCGCGTTCATCTCGTTGTTACCGCCGCGGGACAGCGCCTGCTCGCACAGGAATTGGGCATAAGTACTGCGGACTCCAAGCAGCTTCCGGCTTTGCTTTCCGGCACGCGTGCCCAGAAAATTGAAATGCTGCCCAATCAGGATGTCGGCGCGTCCATCGCCTCCGGCAGTTACCCGGTGGACGCCATGATCGTCATTCCCTGTTCCGCGGGAACTCTCGCCTCCATCGCGAACGGCGCCAGTGATGATCTGCTCGCCCGCGCCGCCGATGTTTGCCTGAAGGAGCGCCGCACGCTGCTGCTCTGCCTGCGCGAAACTCCCCTGAACCGCGTGCACTTGCAAAACATGCTTCGCGCGCAGGAAGCCGGCGCCGGCATCATGCCCGTCGTGCCCGCATTTTATTATGCTCCGCAAACAATTGATGACCTTGTGGAACAATTCGTCTGCCGCGCGCTCGCACAGATTGGGCTGCCGCAGGAGCATCAGTATCGGTGGGAAGGCCAGGCCAAGGCCCGCGCCCGCGAAGCGTAGCCGCGATTCCACATATGACGACCAGCCGCATCCGCACCGTGCTCGAGATGATTAAGTTCGAGCATTCTATTTTCGCGTTGCCTTTCGCGCTTACCGCTGCGCTTCTTGCTGCGCGAACCATGCACGCAAACACAGGCGCCCCCGCGTGGCCCACATGGGAGCAAATCGGCTGGATTATCGCCGCCATGATTGGCGCGCGTTCTTTTGCGATGGCGATCAACCGCATCGCCGATCTTCGTTACGACCGCGAAAATCCGCGCACGCGCAATCGCGCGCTGGTAACCGGCGCGCTCACCGTCCCATTCGCCTGGGGCTTCACATTAATCGCGGCTGCGTTGCTGGTTGTTGCGGCCTGGCAGCTCAACCGCCTCGCGCTTGAGCTTTCCCCCGTCGCGCTCGCCGTCCTGTTTTTCTACTCCTACACCAAGCGCTTCACTTCCTGGTCGCATCTCGTCCTCGGTTTCTGTTTGGGAATGTCTCCGGCTGCCGCTTGGATTGCCGTGGCAGGCTCGCTTGACCCGCGCATGTTAATCCTCTGCGCCGCCGTCACGCTTTGGGTCGGCGGCTTTGACGTCCTCTACGCCTGCCAGGATGTGGACTTCGACCGCCGCGCCGGCCTTTTCAGCATTCCGCGCCGGTTCGGCATAGCTCGCGCACTCGTCATCGCCCGCGTTATGCACATCGTGATGATCGCGTTGCTGGCGTGGCTGGCCGCCAGCTTCGCACTGCCCTGGCCCGCGTGGGTGGGGATTGCGGTTGTCGCGGGCATGCTGGTGTGGGAGCACTCGATGGTTTCGGCCGCCGATCTGAGCCGGCTGAATGCTGCGTTTTTCACGATAAACGGATATATTAGTGTTCTGTTCTTTGTTTTCTGGGGCGCGGCGGTGTGGGTGTCTCGAACATAGAAAGTCTTCGCCCGTTTTGAAATTTATGAACAATTCTCACGTTGCCGAACTTCAAATCACGGATGCGCGGCTGCGGCCCATTGCCGATAAAGTTCTGGCTGGCGAACGGCTTACCGCGGCTGACGGCATCCTTCTGTATCGTTCGCCCGATCTTCTTGCAGTTGGCTGGCTCGCGAACCACGTCCGCGAAGCGCGCCATGGCGACATCTGCTATTTCAACGTGAACAGGCATATCAATCCCACGAACATTTGCGTGGCGCACTGCAAACTGTGCGCGTTTGGACGCGACCCGAACGCGCCCGGTGCATACAATTTCGCGCTCGATGAAATCTACCAGCGGGCCGAAGAAGGCGTCCGCGCCGGCGCCACCGAATTTCACATGGTCGGCGGACTGCATCCCGATCTGCCGTTTGAATATTTTCTGGAGATGATGCGCGGGCTCAAGAAGCGCTGCCCAACGGTGCACTTGAAAGCGTTCACCATGGTCGAGGTCGGCTACTTCTCGCGCATCGCCAAGCTCAGCATCCGCGATACGTTGCTCGCGCTAAAGGAAGCAGGAGTAGACTCACTCCCCGGCGGCGGCGCGGAAATTTTCAATCCGCGCGTTCGCAGGGTGATCTGCGATCACAAAACCTCCGGCCGCCAGTGGCTGGAAATTGCGCGCACCGCGCATGAGATCGGCCTGCGCTCCAACGCCACCATGCTCTACGGCCACATTGAAAATGAAGAGGAGCGCGTTGAACACCTCCTTCTTCTGCGCGAGTTACAAGATGAAACGCACGGTTTCCAAACATTCATTCCACTGGCGTTCCATCCTGAAAATACTGCCCTCGCGCATCTGCCCAAGACGACTGGCTTTGACGATTTGCGCGCCATCGCCGTCTCGCGCCTGCTGCTCGATAATTTCGATCACATCAAGGCCTATTGGGTGATGTTGACGCCGCGCATCGCGCAAATCGCTCTGCGCTTCGGCGCCGACGACATTGACGGCACGATCGTCGAAGAAAAGATTTACCACGACGCCGGGGCGACGACCGCGCAGTTCACTCCGCGCAGCGAGCTCGAGCGCCTCATTCGCGCCGCGGGCCGCACGCCTGTGGAACGAGACACCATGTACCGCCCCGTCGTGCGCACAACTCCCGTGCCGGATCTGCCTCCCGCCGGCCCCGGTTTTGTCCCTTCGACCACCCTTACTCTCAACGTTTAGTTGCAGCTGTTCGCTCGATCAGTTCATCCAAGCTTCATGGAGGAAACAAAAAATGGTTCGCAAAGCTTCAGCGGTCTGGACAGGTTCTCTGAAAGAAGGCAAAGGCAGCATCACAACGGAAAGCGGAGTGCTGGCCAACGCGCAGTATTCGTTTACCACACGTTTTGAAAACGGCAAGGGCACGAATCCTGAAGAGCTGATCGCCGCCGCTCATGCGGGCTGCTTCACCATGGCGCTTGCCGCGCAGCTTGGCAACGCGGGCATCACGCCGGAAGGCCTGGAAACCTCCGCCGCGGTCACACTCGAAAAACTCGAAGCAGGATGGACGATTACCAAAGTCCATCTGGACGTTGCCGCGCGCATTCCCGGCGGTGATAAGGTTGCGTTTGAGGCAGCCGCGAACAACGCCAAAGCCGGCTGCCCAATCTCGCGCCTGCTCAAAGCGGAAATCACCATGACCGCGAACCTGATCACCGAGCGTTCCACCAGCGCGTAAAACTGTAGGGGGCTGCTTGCTGCGTCGCGCCCTAAGCCGCTGAACTTGTAGCCTGCCCCGCTTCGTAGGGGCGGGGAATTTCGCTGCCCGCGCCACAATTGCAGTTGCCAACAGGCCGGTGTTAGGTGCGCATTGGGTGGCGCGTATGACCACCACCCATTATTCATTCACCCGGAGGAACACATGAAGGCCATCGTCGTCCACGAATTCGGCGGTCCGGAGGTAATGAAATTTGAAGACCGCCCGCAGCCCGTTCCCGGCCCAGGGCAATTGCTCGTCAAGGTTCATGCCGCGGGCGTCAATCCGGCGGACACTTACATGCGCTCCGGCAATTACGCGCGCAAGCCCGCGCTTCCGTATACGCCCGGCGTTGACGGCGCAGGCGTGGTGGAAGGCCTCGGCCCCGCGCAACCCGGAACGGACAATCCGTGGAAAATTGGCGACCGCGTCTATCTTTCCGGCAGCATCACCGGAACCTATGCTGAATACGCGCTCGCATCCGCCGCTGACGCTCATTCTCTTCCGGAAAATATCACCTTCTCGCAGGGTGCCGGCCTTCACGTTCCCTATGCGACGGCCTACCGCGCGCTTTTCCAGGTCGGCCACGCCGAGCCGAACGAATCAGTGCTCGTTCATGGCGCCAGCGGAGGCGTGGGCATCGCAGCCGTGCAGTTCGCGCACGGCGCGGGCATGCGCGTCATCGGCACGGCGGGCTCGGATCGCGGACGTGAATTGGTAACGCGCGAAGGCGCCGCGCATGTGCTCGATCACAAGAGTCCGGATTTGGGTGCGCAAGTCCTGAAACTCACCGAAGGCCGCGGTGCAGACGTAATTATCGAAATGCTCGCCAACGTGAATCTCGGCGCCGATCTCAAAATGCTTGCGCCGCGCGGACGCGTTGTTATTGTCGGCAGCCGCGGCGACGTCCAAATCACGCCGCGCGATCTGATGCAGCGCGAAGGCGCCATCCTCGCCGTGATGTTGTGGAATGTTTCCGCCAGTGACATGTCCGCAATCAACGCCGCTATCGCGGCGGGCCTTGAAGGCGGCTCGCTCCACCCGGTAGTTGGCAATGAGCTGCCCCTCGCGGATGCGGCCCGAGCGCACAAAGAAATTATGGGATCCAGCGCCTACGGCAAAATGGTCCTTATTCCGTAGGTCGAGGACGACAGTCGAGAGGCAAGGATCTTTAACCATCTACAGTGTCAAACCGTCCATAACCACGGATTCTGACCCGTCGCCTGGTAGGGATTGCGCCCGCCTTTGTGTAGCCCGCGTTCCCCGAACGCGGGGGTTTTCCGCCGCACGATGCCGCCGCCCATTCACATCGTTGACACTCCCATTCCTCGCCTTATAATGATTCAGCGTCCTTTTCGAATGCGGAGCGGCTGCCCAAGCCCTAGGCCAGTCGTCGCGGGTTACCCAACATGCCCTCAGCGAAGGTTTGTACCAAATGCGGTTCAATCACGGTCGGTGGAGGCAAGTGCTTAATCTGTGGGGCTAACCAACTAATTCCGCTCAGTGCTCCGCTAGCACAAAAAATAATCACGGACACCGGCCAGGTGGATGCCGCCGCGAGCGCCGCGATTTTGGCCAGGAAAAGTACCGCGTTCAACGGGAAGATATTGGCAGCCTGCGTTGGGATTGGAATATTATTACTAGTCCTGTTGGTTGGGGTCGTGAGTCGGGAGGCGGAAAGCGATCAGCCCGCCGTTCCTGCCGGGACGGCATCCGCGTCGTCCGCAGCGCCAACGAATGATGCGGAGATGCTGTTGTCCAGGTGCGGCAACCCGACCCTAGATGATTCAACGGAGTATGACGTTCCGCGGCCGCCATTTCCTACGAGGGTGATCGAGTACAACAATGCCAAATTGCGCGCCATATTTATCCCCGGTGATGGGAGCCCGGGCGATCCCCCACCCTATCGGTGGAAGCTAATGGGAATCACGGACATGACGGCCAAGAATCCGGCCAATGCGCGAGTGGTTTCGCCATCGGAGGCAGCCGCGCGAATGCCTTGCTGGAAACCGGAATAAAGTGTCGGCAATATGCAAAGTATTCGATTTTCGGGTCGAAATTCTGCTCAAGCCGCAGCGCCGCGTTCGTGTGAGTTTTAATATGAGATCCCAAGATCCAATCGCGAGAAAATAAGACCATGTGGCTTATGAACAACCCGGCTGCGTTCCTCTTGATCCTGCAGAATCCGATTTCTGCGTATTGGCACCGTCAGACCGATCCCCACACCAATCCTTTTCGGGGCATGTACCAACTTAACGGCTTTGATCTCGCCGTCATGATTCCTTATTTCATTGTGCTGTTTGTTCTGGCGCTCTACGGATTGCACCGCTACTGGCTTGTCTACAACTATTATAAATATCGCCGGAATGTGCCGGGACCCGCGCCCGAAATTTCAGCGTGGCCCAGAGTCACGGTCCAGCTCCCCATATACAATGAGCGCTATGTAATCGAACGGCTCGTGGAAGCCATCTCCCACTTTGACTATCCGCGCGAACTGCTCGACGTCCAGGTGCTGGACGATTCCACCGACGAAACCGCCGGAATCGCCCGCGCTTGCGTCGAGCGCTTTCAAGCGCTCGGCATGCCCATTTCTTATCTGCACCGCACCAACCGCGAAGGGTACAAAGCGGGCGCGCTCGCCGAAGGCCTGAAAGTCGCGAAGGGCGAATACGTCGCTATTTTCGATGCGGATTTTCTGCCCGAGCAGGATTTTCTGCGCCGCACACTGCCGTACTTTGCCGATGCAAAAGTGGCGATGATCCAGACCCGCTGGACGTACGTGAACGCCGGTTATTCGCTGCTCACCGAGGTCGAACACATCCTCCTCGACGGACATTTTGTCGTCGAGCACGGTGCGCGTTCGCGCAGCAAGGCCTTTTTTAATTTCAACGGCACGGCTGGCGCGTGGCGCCGCTCCGCCATTGAAGACGCCGGCGGCTGGCAACACGACACCCTCACCGAGGACACCGATCTTTCCTATCGCGCGCAGCTTCGCGGCTGGCAATTCCTGTATTTGCCCGATATCGAATGCGCGTCCGAATTGCCCGTCGAAATGAACGCGTTCAAGTCTCAGCAGGCGCGCTGGGCCAAGGGCTTAATGCAGACGGCGAAGAAAATCCTCCCGCGCGTTTTCCGGTCAAACGAACCCTTGCACGTCAAGGGTGAAGCGTTCTTCCACCTAACCGCGAACATCAGCTATCCCCTGATGGTTCTGCTTTCCACCATGCTCCTGCCCGCGATGATCGTGCGTTTTTACCAGGGCACTTTCCAGATGCTCGTGATTGATCTTCCGTTATTCCTCGCCTCGACTTGCTCCATCTCGAGCTTCTATCTCGTCGCCCAGCGGAATCTTCATCCCAAAACTTGGAAGCGGACGTTTCTCTACATGCCGTTTGTGATGGCCATCGGCATCGGCATCTCGATTCGCAACGCCGTCGCCGTTCTCGAAGCTATTTTCGGCAAACAATCGGAATTCGTTCGCACGCCGAAATATAATATTGAAGCGATGCGCGCCGCCAATGTGGCCGCCCCGAACGCTGATGGATCGAAGGAAGAAAAGGGAAGCTGGTCCGGACTTTCATACCGCAATCGCGGTGGCTGGCTCCCGTACGCGGAAATCGGTCTCGGACTTTATTTTGCCGCCACGGTTTTCTACGCTTTTAAGAATGAAAATTACGCCACGATTCCATTCCTCCTGCTTTTCGTCTGGGGTTATCTCTACACAGGTGTGATGTCTCTCGGCCAGGCCTACTTTGACCGCCTTCGCTTTGGCGGCCTCCGCCCCCCTGCCGAGGCCCGCCCCGCCGCCAGCGGCGCCCCTGGTTTTTAGCTAACCTGCCCGTGAATCACCGAACTCAATCCCGCCTCCGCCAGTGCCGCATCCCTCAGCGTCCTCGGCCTGTCTAACGCTTGAAAGTTTGCGAGGCTGAAGCAGTTTGCGAACCGGGAGCCGCCTCCCGGTTCGCAAACCATCGTTCTTCTAGTTGCCTCGTCCGACGGGCGTAGGACGCGGTACCGCTGTTTTTCCCGGTCCTGGTTCCGGCGCTGGTTTCGGCATTGCATCGGCCGGAAAACGCGCCACCATCTCGTCCGCCATCGCCAGGGCGTACGCCGCCGACGCAATTTCGACGGCGCCTTCGCGCACATCATCTTCGTAAATTCGCTCGTAGGTGTCCAGGTTTGTGTGGTGCGTAAACGTATTGTAATCGAACGGATCCTGGCTCAGATTCACGCCCGGCAACCCCGCGTTATTGAATGACGTGCTGTCCGTTCCGACCGTCATCCGGCTGCTGGTCGTGCTGACGCCGGTGAATCCCCAATCCGCGAACGGCATCATCGCCGTGCGAATCAGGGTCGCTGCTTCCGGAGGCCCGAAAATCCCCGCGCCCCGCGGTTTGCCCGTGCCGTCGTCAATATTGAGATAGACATCCAGCTTCGCAAACTCCGGCTTTGGATCTTCCGCGCTTCCGAAGTGATTCGCCACATATGCCAGCGAGCCAAGCAGGCCTTCTTCCTCGCCGCTCCACAGCGCCACGCGAATCGTGCGCCGCGGATGCACGTGCAGCGCAGCCAAAATTCGTATCGCCTCGAGCATCATGCTTGAGCCGATGCCGTTGTCCGTTGCGCCCGTTGCGCCGTGCCATGAATCGTAGTGCCCGCCCAGCATCACCACTTCGTCCTTCTTGTCCGTGCCGGGAATTTCGCCAACCGCGTCATAAACGGTCTTCCCTTCTGGATAAATCTTGTTCTCGATATTTATTTTCAGGGTCACCGGCGTGCCGTCATCCATGATCCGCGCGATCCGGCCGTAGTCTTCGTTGCGCATAATCAGCGTCGGCACCACGCGCGTCCAATCGTAGTAGCTGCTCTGCTGCGCCACGATCACTCCATACGCGCGCCCGGCGTCATTGATTCTCGCCAGCGCCCCGGCATCGACCAGGAACTGATCCACGATGTGGCCCACTTCCGCCGGAGTCAGTTGGCCTTCAGGCAGAGGAGTTGCTGGTCCGCGTCCTCCTCCGAATCCTCCACGGCGTCCACCCGCATTGTTCGGATCGAACTGATCCTTCCACGCTTCCTCCGTCCGGCGCAGCGGCGCTGGATAGCAGTTCTCAGGGACTACCACGTGCTTGCCCACCATTACATAGTGCCCGTGAACTTTGTCCCTCATCGAATTCAGATACGCGTCCAGTTCCGCGCGCGTCGGCTGAGGTTGGGGCGTTGGCGCCACGGCAGCCGGCATAGGCGGTGTCGCCCATGCCGTATCCTCGCAAGTTGGCGGTGGTACTCCACCACGCCCCCCGCCCGCGCCTCCGCGTCCTCCGCGCCCGCCGCCCGCGCCGCCCATGCCCGGCGGCAACAACATAACCACGGTCGCGGTCTGCACGCCCTTCGTGCTTGGAGTCCAGGCCAGCGGCTTCACCATCAGTTGCCCGTGGAACGGCGATATAGCATCCGCCAGCAATTCCATATTCTCCCAGCCCGGCGCGGGAACCGCCGCGCTCGGCGGTTGGAACGTCCACGGCTCGAGGTGCGCGTTCTTTAGCCCCCACGAAGTCATTGTCTGCACGGCCCAATCGTCCGCGTGTTTCAAATTCGGGGTGCCCGTCAATCTCGGCCCGTACACGTCCGCGATTTCGTGGATGATCCACATGATTTTCGAGTTGTTGGTTTCTTCCGCTTTAATCTGTGCATACACTTCCGTAAGACTGGGCGCCTGCGCCGTCAGCGGCATCGCCGCCAGCAAAAAAATCGCAACCGCGCATGCGTAAAATTTAGTTTTCGCCATGGTCCCTCCGGGGAGCCTCAATGAGTGCCCATTCTATCCATTTTCATCGGGATTTGTAGCCCGAAAAATTTGTGGGCCAGAAATGGGCGCCCTTTTCGGATGTTCCATCCTCCCTTTTCGAGGATGGTGATTTTGCGGTTAAGCGGATGCTGATCGCTGCACTTGAAGAAATGCGAACAGTTCCGCGTTAATTCGGTCCTTAAGCGTCGAGCACATGCCGTGCGGCGCGCCTGGAATGATCTTCAACGTCGCCCCCCGAATGATCTTGGACGAGAGAAGAGCGGAAGCGCCAATGGGCACAATCTGGTCGTCGTCGCCATGAAGGATCAGTGTCGGCACGTCGAATTTCTTCAAATCTTCCGTGAAGTCCGTCTCCGAAAAGGCCTTGACGCAATCGTAAACGGCCTTGTGCCCGGCCAGCATTCCTTGCAGCCAGAAAGAATCCCGCAGCCCTTGCGAGACCTTCGCGCCCGGCCGGTTGGCGCCGTAGAACGGCGCGCTCAAGTCCTTGAAGAATTGCGAACGATCGCTGAGGACGGCAGCGCGAATCTGGTCGAATGCATCTATTGGCAAGCCGCCCGGATTCGCCTGCGTCTTGAGCATTAGCGGAGGCACTGCGCCAATCAGCACGGCCTTGGCGACACGCTTCGTGCCGTGGCGGCCGATATAGCGCGCAACTTCGCCGCCGCCCGTCGAGTGGCCGATATGAACCGCATCCTTCAGGCCGAGCGTTTCAACGAGAGCCGCGAGGTCGTCAGCGTAAGTGTCCATTTCGTTGCCGTTCCAGGGCTGGCTGGAGCGCCCGTGGCCGCGACGGTCATGCGCGATGCACCGGTATCCGCGTTCGGCTAGAAAAAGCATCTGGTCTTCAAACGCGTCCGCGTCCAAGGGCCAGCCATGGCTGAAGACTACCGGCTGTCCTTTGCCCCAGTCCTTGTAGTAAATCTGCGTGCCGTCGTTCGTTGTGATGGTCGTCATTGGTTTCTCTCCTTCACATTGATTCCGATTCGAGTAGCAACCGATATAATCAATAATTCAGCATGCCAATAGATCAGCGTCGTCCATTCCTTTTACGCCGCGCGATGCTGCTCGCCGCGGAACCTCTTTGCCGCGAGAATCGCAAGTATGAGGAACAAGACGAGGACGGCGCCCTGCGCGATCTTAAACGGCGGCTCGGTTTGCGTCGGAGCCATCGCATGGATTGACGGCACTTTCCGAAAGAGTTGAACCACCAGGACGAAGACATTCAGGTACAAAGCAATCACGGCTGTGATCGCATACGTCCGGCTCCATCCGCCGGCCAGGTGGCGTCCGTAGCGCGCAAAGATCGCAATCGCCAGCACGACGAGCGATACGATGCCCACGCCATGCGACGGCAAAAACCCGTGGAATGGAAATAGAAACCCGGTCACGCTTGTGAGCACAGTGCTTGTTAAAAACAGCGCGGTCCATCCGTTGAGGCGTTTCGCCGCGAGCATTCCGAACACGACGACAAATCCGGAGAGGATTCCGATCAAGCTCAATACGACGTGAACGAAAGTAAATGCCGTCATTCCCATGATCATGATTCGTGTTCCTCCTTCTCCTCATGCCCCGCGATACTACCGCTAAACCGGGATTCTGCCACATTTCCATCATTTTTCTATCGGACGGACGGGCACCGGCCCCCCGTGTCTTGGGCAACAGTGTCATTCGATGGGGCTTGCAGACGCGATCGTCGCATCAACGTCATTGCAAAGACCTTATAGAGATGCTGCCGGTAGTTCATGGCTGAAGGCTGAAAAATTATTGTTAACTTGTACCCCCCTCCCCCGTGTTTTTCGTATGTATGGGAAATACAGGGGTTAGGAGGTACCCCTCGCGTATGTATGGGAAATACAGGACTTAGCTGTGTACCCACTTTATATCCTTTCGCTGAAAATAAACGACTTACGCGGATCACTCGAAGACGCCTCGTATGTATTGCAACGGCGAGGCTTAAAGGTCCGCAGAATCATATCCTTACGGAGTGGCTCTAAATCAATTGATTTCGAGTATCCGGCAGGGTTGGCGAGGTCCGTTTTGGGATGACTATTCGAATCGCCCGTCTAGTCCTGCAAGGCAGGTTAGCATATGAGTAATACATGGTCAATTGAAATGTGTAAAGATTTCTGTGGAAAAGGAATTCGAATAGGGAAGCGGTTCCCGGGACTCGCTTCAAAGGCCGCGCTATCCACCCCGGCGGATCGTGCCCGCCCCTTGACGTGATTCTATATTTCTGCAACTATAGAAATATGAAAGAAGCGCTCACGGTTCACAAACCCGATCAGGTCGCACGGTACGCGGATATGTTCTCAGCGATGGGGACTGAGCCTCGTCTGCGGATCATGCAACTTTTACTTTCCGCGCATCCGGAAGGTCTTGTGGTTGGCGATATTCAGGACGAGATTGACATTCCTAATTCGACTCTTTCCCACCATCTCGACAAGCTTAAGAACGAAGGGCTGGTGAATGTTCAACGTGAGAGCACATTTCTACGGTACACCGCGAATACGGAAGTTCTGCAGCAGCTCCTCCGGTTCCTTTATTCCGAATGCTGCACGCGAAATAAAGCGCTGAATCCTCGAGAGATCATTCAAATTTGCAAATAGGGGAAGATCCGTGACTGCGACCAATATAAAAGAAGTTGTGAAGGGAAAATACGGCCAGGCGGCCCTTCGAGCCAAGTCCGGCGGCAGTTCTTGTTGCGGGGCGACTGCCTCTTCGTGTTGTGATGATCCGATCACCTCCAATCTTTACGATGCTCTTCAAAGCAAGGAAATTCCAGAAGAGGCGTTGCTCGCGTCACTGGGGTGCGGAAATCCAACAGCGCTGGCTCAATTGAGCCCCGGAGAAATTGTGCTGGATCTTGGGTCCGGCGGCGGCATTGACGTATTGCTTTCCGCAAAACGCGTAGGGCCAACAGGGAAAGCTTACGGACTGGACATGACCGACGAAATGCTGGCGCTCGCGAATGAAAACAAGAAAAAAGTCGGCGTGGAAAATGTTGAGTTCTTGAAAGGCGAGATTGAGCACATTCCCCTGCCCGACAATTCGGTGGATATTATTATCTCGAACTGCGTCATCAACCTTTCAACGGACAAGGATCAAGTATTGCGTGAGGCGTTCCGCGTTCTTAAACCGGGAGGACGATTCGCGGTTTCCGATGTCGTGACTCGCGGCGAAATAGCTCTAGAGATTCGGGAGAGCGTCCTTTTGTGGATTGGATGCGTCGCAGGGGCCCTTGATGAACGCGAATACCGGAGCAAGCTTGCCTCCGCCGGATTTGAGCAGATTGACCTGGAACCGACACGGATTTATCGGGCCGCGGACGCGCGAGAATTTCTCACGTCAGGGGGCATTGACGTGGATGCTATCGCACCTCAGGTGGATGGAAAGTTCATGAGCGCGTTTGTGCGCGCGGTGAAGCCGAGCAGCCGCGTGAAGGAATCCTGCCGCGGTCCCGAATGTTGCAGCCCGGCGGAGAAATGAAGGGTAAACGTCATGCCACCGCACTATAACGTGCTGTTTCTGTGTACGCGAAATTCGGCGCGTTCAATTTTTGGCGAAGCGATACTGAATCATAAGGGCCGCCCGAATTTCACAGCGTACAGCGCGGGGAGCTTTCCCAAAGGCGCCGTCCATCCCGTGGCATTGAAGCAGTTGGAGCTTTCCCATCTTCCGACGACAGGCCTTCGCAGCAAGAGTTGGGATGAGTTCGCCAAGCCCGGCGCCCCCAAACTGGATTTTGTATTTACAGTGTGCGACAACGCTGCGCGCGAAGTGTGTCCGATATGGCCTGGGCAGCCCATCACCGCTCATTGGGGTGTTCCCGATCCCGCCGCGGTTGCGGGCACGCCCGCGGAGATCGAACGCGCATTCCGGGATGCGTTCATGACTCTTGAACGGAGAATCAGTTTGTTCCTCTGCCTGCCGATTGCCAGCCTCGAAAAACTTGCGATCAAGAAAGAAGTTGACCGCATCGGCCAGCAATGAAATTTTCGCTCACGCGCAGGCTGGCCGCAGAATCTCTGGGAACCTTGTTTCTAGTCGCGACCGTCGTCGGCTCGGGCATCATGGCCGAACGGCTTGCCGGCGGAAACATGGCGCTGGTGCTTCTGGCCAACACGATCGCGACGGGCGCTGTTTTGGTGGTCCTGATTCTTACATTTGGACCCATTTCCGGCGCGCACTTCAATCCGGCGGTCACGCTCGTGGACGCGCTCGAAGGCGGAATTTCCTGGCGTGAAGCGCCCCCGTATGTGGCCGCACAGATTTTGGGGGCAGTGACAGGCACGATTACAGCGCAACTGATGTTTGGATTGCCGCTCGTTTCAATCTCACGCCATGCGCGCAGCGGCCCCGCACAAATGTTCAGCGAGTTTGTCGCAACGTTCGGCTTGCTCTGCGTAATTTGGGGATGTTCGCGCCTCAGTTCCAACACGGTTCCATTCGCGGTTGGAAGCTACATCGTGGCCGCATACTGGTTCACGGCGTCAACGTCGTTCGCGAATCCGGCCGTCACCATAGCGCGATCATTAAGTGATACGTTCTCCGGCATTCGACCGCAGGATGTTCCTTTCTTCGTGCTTGCTCAGCTTGCCGGCGCGGCGGCCGCAACCTTTCTGTTTCGCTGGTTAGTGCCCGGCCTGCAAGCACAAGCCAAAAATGTAATCGTCGCTCATGGCTCCGGTCCACATGGCGGAGGGGATTAATTATTGAACTCCCGGTTATTCGTGTGGCACGGAAGGCAGCGAGGTCTTAAACTCTAATCTCCTAAACTGAAATTGATCAGGACAAGATCACCAGAGACCGTGCGCGGGGCTTCTCGTTTCTTGCCGCGCTGACTCCTGAAGAAGAGAGACTCGCTATTGTCTAGAATCACTTGTTCCCAATGTGCGGAGCCCGCTGTATCCGGGGGCGCGCCAGACACGAGGTACTTGATGACTCAGGCCAATTCTTTGAGGACGAAACTTCTTCGCTCGCTGAACGCTCTGGCTGCGGCAGCGGCTCCGCAGTCCGCGGAAGAACAGCCAAGCTCATCATTCCGAGGCGCGCCGCGCGCCGAGGAGTCTCTTTTTTCCTGTGTTTTCAGCAGGCCGAGATTTCTCGCCACGCTCGAAATGACGGCCTACGGTATTTTTTCCGCGGTCTATCCGGCCGCTTTTTGCGCTGCCGTGGCGTTGCTTATGTTTGCCGCGCCAGCGCCAGCGCAAACGCGGCAGCGCGAACCCAATAGCGAATACGCTTCGCGCCGCGACCGTCTGCGGGCGCAAGTGGATGGGCCTATCGTGATTTTTGGCTATACGGGGAAGGAGAGCGCCAGCGAGGCTTACGTCTTTAACCAGGAGACCAACTTTTACTATCTTACGGGACACAACGAAGAAGGAGCGGCGCTCCTGCTGATTCCGGATACCGCCGCGGCAAAGGGCTGGAGCGGCCCGGCGAAGGAAATATTTTATCTTCCGCCTCACAACGCTTTTTTTGAGCAGTGGAACGGCCCGCGCATCGCTCCGAACGATCTCGGCGCAAACGAAAAAACCGGGTTCGCGAATATCGAAGTATTTGAAAATCTGACCGACGATCTTCATCAGCTCGCGAAAATGTATCCCACGTTTTACACGTTGCTGCCCAGCGGGAATACCGCGGGCTATCCCCACCTGCAAAACTGGCAGGCGTGGCTTACGCGCGAGGTTCCGGGTGTGAAGCTCGCGCAAATCGAAGCGAAGATCGGCGCGCTGCGGCAAATCAAATCGCCGGGCGAAATCGCGTTACTCACACGCGCCATCGAACTTTCCATTGACGCGCATTTGGACGCCATGCGCAACATGCGGCCCGGCCTGTATGAATATCAACTCGCGGCACGCATGGTTGCCATTCACCAGAACGGAGGCTGCGAAACCGAAGCCTACTCTCCAATTGTTGGCGCTGGGTTCAACTCGACGGTGCTCCACTACGACAAACTTGGCGCCGTGATTCAGGATGGCGACATCGTCGTGCTCGATGTGGGCGGGCAATATTCCGGCTATACAGCCGACATCACGCGCACGCTGCCCGCGAACGGAAAATACACTGCGCGCCAGCGCGAAATCTATGAGGTGGTTTACGGTGCGCAACAAGCGGCGCTTGCGGCGCTCAAACCCGGCGCGCAATTTGGCGGACCGAACGGCCTGCAAGTCATCGCCCGCGATTACATGAATGCCCACGGCAAGGACCTGCACGGCGCGCCGCTGGGCAAGTATTTCATTCACGGCCTCGGCCATCACCTCGGGCTGGATGTGCACGACGCGGGCGACGCCGGCCGCGTGTTCGAGCCCGGAATGGTGATCACCATCGAGCCCGGCATTTATATTCCCGAGGAAAAAATCGGCGTGCGCATTGAGGACGATGTGCTCATCACCAAAACCGGGTACAAATTGCTCACGGCGCGACTGCCGCGCTCTCCCGATGAAATTGAAAAGGCTATGGCCGAAGGAAAGAAGCAGAGCGCCGGAGCTGGGATGACTCCGCATGAAACGGGAGGCGCCGCGCCAATAGCGCGACCTCTGTCACACTGAAGTTTGACCAGCTTTTCACCAGGCAGCTATAATGGAGAATCACGGCGCGCGCCCGCTTCCCGCGGTCCCGCGACGCCACGCGAACAGCCGGCTGCGGTCCGCCTGCCGTTTGACCCCGATAGCATCAGGAGCAATGAAATGGTAAAGGCGACTCAACTGCGCCCTGGAATGATCGTTGTCCACGACAAAGAGCTCTACACCGTTTTCAGCGTTGAGCATCGCACGCCGGGCAACAAGCGCGGCTCAATGCAGACCAAGATGCGCAACCTGCGCACCGGGAATATTATTGACTACCGGTTCCGCGCGGAAGAATTTCTGGAGCGCGCCGTCGTGGATGAAATCGAGTATCAATTCATGTACTCGGATGGCGACGGCTACCATTTCATGAACACGGAAAATTTCGAGCAGATGTCGCTGAGTCCCGAAATTCTCGGAGAAGCGGCGTACTACCTGATCGGCGATATGAATGTGCGGGTCGAGTTTTATGAGAACAAGGCAATCGGCGTGGCGCTGCCCGATACGGTTGACCTGAAAGTAGTGGACACCGAGCCGACCCTGCAAAAAGCGACGGCCAGCGCCGTGATGAAGCCGGCGAAACTTGAAACGGGGCTGACCATCAACGTGCCTCCCTTTATCAACAATGGCGACCGTATAAAAGTGGATACGTCGGAAGCGCGGTACATTCAGCGCGCGTAACGGGCGTTTGAGACGGAGTTATAAGTGCGGCGGGTTACTTACCGCAGGTATTACAGACACCTACCATGGGCTTTGCCGGCCTTGGTATTTCTCTTTGATTTTGTTGATTTGCAATGGATGTTTTCCCATGAACCTGGCCTGACGTATGAAGTAGTCTTACGCTTTCAGTTGTTACTCATGCCAGGAACATTATTTTTCGCTCCCGGGCCGGCCATATTGTTTAATTGCGGTCTCGCGGCCTTGGTGGGAACAATCGCTTCCTTGGTGGCCAGAATGCTTTCAAAACAATAACCCATGGTTCCGAAGCGAACCTAACGTTTCGTCTCGCGCTCATGTGGCGCACATGTGCAGAAGGCCCGGCGCGGTTTCCAGCATGTCTTCCAGTTCATTTACGAGCCGCAGGTCCCACCATCCGCGCTGGCATTCTTCCCGCAAAATTGCGAACGCTTTCTGGGCCGAAAGCGCCACGCGATAAGGACGATCGGTCGTAAGCGCGTCAAACACATCAACCGTTTGCAGAATCCGCGCCGTTAGCGGAATCCTATCCCCGCGCAAGCCATCCGGATATCCGGTTCCGTCCCCGTGCTCATGGTGATGCCGGATAATCGGAAGCACGAGACGGAATGATTTCAGCGGCGCGCAGATTCTTTCGCCGGTGATGGGGTGCATTTCGATTATCTTCCGCTCCTGACTGGAAAGCGGGCCGGGTTTCAGAAGGATGTGTTCCGGCACAGCGACCTTGCCGATGTCGTGCACGATTCCCGCGCGGCGCAGCGCTGTCTGCTGGTCATCCGGCAGGGCAATTTGCGCCGCGAGCGCGGCGGAGTAGCGCGACAGCCGGTCGCAATGGCCCTCGGTGTAGGTGTCCTTTGCTTCAATGCTGCGCGCCAACATGAAAAGCACGCTTTCGGCGCTTTCGAGTTCGTCGGTGAAGCGCTTCAGCTTCAGGAGCGAGCGCACGCGCGCCAGGAATTCCTCCCGGCGAAGCGGCTTGTTGATGAAATCGTCCGCGCCACACTCGATGCCTTCCACACGGCTTTCCGAATCGGCCAGGTCGGTGATAAGCACAACGGGAATCAGGCGCGTTTGCGCGTTTGCCTTGATCTCCCGGCAGACGGCGAAGCCGGTGCGCGCCGGTGTGCGCACATCCAGAAGAGCGAGGTCCACGGAGTTTTCGGACACTGCTTCGAGCGCGCGGTCGCCATCTTCCGCGCAAATGACGCGATAACCCTGGGCGCGAAGCATGTATTCGAGCATCGTGCGTATTTCCACATTATGATCGGCGAGCAAAACCACTGGCGGTGTATCGGAGAACGACACGAATACCTCCCGAGCGACTGGGCAGGGGGGAAGAGTGAGCGTGAGGAGGTTAGTCGCAAAAACCTTTTGGATACGGAAGAAGGGGAGTTCAAAGTAGCAACCAGTTTCAAGCGCGTCAAGAGAAACCAAGGGGAAAATGGAATTGTGTTCTAAGGGAGACGAGCAAGTTTCAATTTGGAACACAGATCAAACGAACACGCGCGCGAAGATGGCGTCTACATCGTGAAGTTGGCGATCGAGCGCAAACGCGCGCGAGATGGCCGCTTTGTCGAGATAAGTTGCAATACGCTCATCGGTCGCGACGCGCTCGCGGAATGTTGCTCCGCCCTCCCACGCGGCCATGGCGTGGGACTGCACCCACTTGTAGGCTTCATCGCGCGGGGCGCCCGCTTCCACTAAATCCAAAAGAAGCTGGCCGGAAAATACGAGGCCGCCGGTGGATTCCAAATTGAGCTTCATGCGCTCGGGAAAAACGCGCATGCCGGAGACGATGTCGGTCATGCGGGCGAGCATGTAATCCACGAGAATCGTGGAGTCAGGAAGAATCACGCGCTCGACGGAACTGTGTGATATGTCGCGCTCGTGCCACAGCGCGACGTCTTCCAGCGCCGCGATGCTATTGGAGCGGACAACTCGCGCCAGCCCGCAGATTTGTTCGCAGCCCACGGGATTTCGTTTGTGCGGCATCGCAGAACTGCCGCGTTGCTCGCCGCCGAAAGGCTCCTCGGCTTCGCGGACTTCGGTGCGCTGCAAGTGCCGGATTTCGAGCGCGATTTTTTCCAGGCTGGCGGCGACGATAGCGAGCGTCGTCACGTACTGCGCGTGACGGTCGCGCTGGATGACCTGCGTGGTGATGGAGTCGGTTTCGAGTCCCAGACGCGCACAGATTTTCTGCTCGATTTCCGCGCCGAGGTGTCCGCAATTGCCGACCGCTCCGGAGATTTTGCCAACCGTCATCTGCGTGGCGGCGGCATGAAAACGTTCCTGATTGCGCCGATTTTCCGCGAACCAGTTGGCGATTTTTAGCCCAAATGTAATCGGTTCGGCGTGCATGCCATGCGTGCGCCCGATTTGCACCGTATGCTGAAATTCGTGCGCGCGCTTGTTCAACACTTCGCCGAGGCGCGCGAGCGCGGCTTCAATCAGGCGCGAAGCGTCACGTAGTTGCAACGCCTGCGCGGTGTCCACAACGTCATTGGAGGTGAGGCCGTGATGCAGCCAGCGCGCGGCGGCGGGATCGCTGATGGATTCGCCGACCGTCATCGTGAACGCAATGACGTCGTGCTTTACGCGCGCTTCAATTTCATTTATGCGCGCGACATTTACTTTCGCGCGCTCACGAATCAGCGCGGCGGCTTCGCGCGGCACTTGCCCCGCTTCGGCGAGGGTTTCCGTCGCGGCAAGCTCAACGTCCAGCCACTTCTGAAAGCGATTCGCATCGCTCCAAACGCGGCCCATTTCTTCACGCGTATAACGTGGGATCAAAACGCGCTCCTCAGCACCGGGCTGGCCTCCAAGTATGCCAGCCTGAAATCGAAGCCATGATGTTGGGGGAAATTCCCTGCACTATGATACCTGAATTACGCCGCGTGTGCGAAGCGACTATTCGTGCCGCAGCGCGACCAGCGGATCCACGCACATAGCACGTCGCGCGGGCGCGTATCCGGCCAGAATCGCTACCGCGGCAAGCACAAATGCGACGGCTCCGAGCGTGACTGGGTCGTTCGCTGAAACTCCAAATAATAAATGTCCAATCAAATGGGAAGCGGCGAGCGCGCAAGGCACTCCGATTGCCAGCCCCACAAGCGTCAACGTCATTGTTTCGCGCAACACCATCCGCAGAATCGCTCCCCGCGACGCCCCGAGTGCCACACGAATGCCGATCTCGTGCGTCCTGCATGACACGGAATAGGAGACCACTCCGAAGATTCCTGTGGCCGCCAGCACCAGCGCGATCGCGGCGAACAGTCCGAGTAAGAACGTGCGAAAACGGGGCTGCGCGACGGAAGCTTCCATAATGTCCGGCATGCTCGCGACGTCAGTCACTGGCAAATCCTTATCCATCTTCGCCACTTCAGCGCGGATCACCGCCGCCACGTCGGATGCGCTCAAATTGCTTTTTACGATCAATACCGCTCCCCAGAAAGGCGCCTGCGCGTTCGGGACGTACATCATCGGCCCCGGTTCACGGCCCAGCGACATATCCCTCACATCGCCGACAATTCCCACGATTTCGCGCGGTATTGGTTTATCCCCGTGAAACGCGAAAGTGAGTTGCCTCCCAATCGGATCTTGATTCGGAAAATAAATCCGCGCCATTGCTTTGCTGATCAGCGTAACGCGCGGTGCGGACATGATGTCGTATCGATTGAAGAACCGGCCGGCCACCAGTGGAATTCCCATCACTCGAAAATATTCCGGGCTCGCGGATACGTAGCTCGCCGTCTGGGATGCGCCCTGGGATTGCAGCGGATTCCCCACGATATCGAATGTCAAGTTGACGTTGGGGTGCGCTATCGGCAGGGGAAGCCCCACCGCCGAATCCTGCATTCCGGGATGCGCCTGAATTCGGGTCAGCAAATCGGTTGAGAAATTCGCCCACTGCTGCGGCGTGGAATATTGGAATCGCGGCAGTGAAACTTCGGCTTTCACCATGTGCTTCACTTCAAATCCGGGATTCACGGAGATCAGCTTGCTAAAGCTGCGGAGCACCAGCCCCGCCGCCACAAGAAGCACCATTGCAATGGCAATTTCCGCAGTCGCAAGCAAACTCCGCGCGCGGCGGCGGGTGGCGCTCTCGCCGGATCGTCCACTGCCTTCTCTCAAGGTGGTCTGCAAATTTGTGTTTGCCGCGAACAGGGCGGGCGCCAGCCCAAAAACTACGCTCGCCACTATGGAAAGAAGCAGCGCAAAAATCAGGACGAATGCATCCACGTGAATTTCATTTGCTCGTGGCATGTTCGTCGGCAAAAGCGAACTCAACCCTCGCACGCCCCAATAGGCAAGCAAGATTCCCAGTAATCCTCCCAGCAGCCCGAGCACCACGGTCTCGCTCAGCAACTGGCGAATAATCCGCATTCGTCCCGCGCCCAGCGCGCTGCGGATCGCAATTTCCCGTGCGCGCGAAGTAGCTCGCGTCAGAAGCAGGTTGGCAATATTCGCGCACGCGATGAGCAGCACCAGACCCGCGGCGCCGAGCAGCACCAGCAACGCAGGCCTCACATTCCCGGTGATGTCCTCTTGAAGCGGCGTCATGGTCGCGGACCAGCCGCTGTTTTCCGCAGGAAATTCTTTGGCGAGCCTCGCGGTAATCGCCTCCAATTCCGCCTGCGCCCGCGCCGGGGAAACATCCGGTTTCAGGCGCCCGGTGACTGGAAGCCAATGCCTGTCCCTCTGGTCCATCCAGGATCCAAAAAGCGGGTCCTGCGCGAGAGGAATCCAGAGTTGCTCGCTTACCGTCAAACGAGGGAAACGAAACGCCGCCGGCATAATTCCAATCACGGTGAAAGACTTCTTGTCGAGTTGAATCGAGCTCCCGAGGATTTTCGGATCGGCTCCAAAAACGTCCCGCCATAAATTTTCGTTCAGGATCACAACAGGCGCCGCGCCGCGGTTGCCGTCTTCCGGGGAAAACGTGCGGCCCGCAAGCGGTTTTGCGCCGAATACGGTGAAAAATTCAGGGGTCACCACCGAAGTAGTCACGACCGAAGGCTCTCCGCTCCCCGTTAATGTGAGCTGGTGCTGCGCAAATCCGGCAACCTCGCTGAAGACGGTATTCTGTTCGCGCAGTTCCTTAAAACTCTCGTACGACCAGCCGCTTTTCTGTATCCCGTCTTGCAGCCTCGTTTCAAAGACATTCACCAATTGACCGGCGTTCGCATACGGCAGCGGCTTTAAGAGCACGGCATATACGACGCTGAAGATCGCAGTGTTCGCGCCAATGCCAAGCGCAAGGGTGAGAATGACAATCGAAGTGAACCCCGGATTTTTGCGCAGCATCCGAAGCGCGTAGCGCACGTCCTGTAGAAATGTTTCCAGCATCGGCAGCCCCCGCAATTCACGGTTTGTTTCTTTGAGCTGCGTCACGCCTCCCAAACGCATCTGGGCCGCGCGCTTCGCCTTATCCGGCGACATGCCTTGCTTCACGTTTTCACTCGTCAGCATTTCCAGATGCGAGGAAAGCTCCTGGTCGAAATCTTGGTCCACACGCGCGCGCGTGAACCATCCACGAATTCGAGAGCAAAGCGTTTTTATCGAGGCGACCATATCGCTATCCCCGCTCCGCCATGCCCAGCACGCGCCCAATCACGCCGGAAATCCTCTCCCAGTTTTGTGCTTCTGCGTTCAGCTGCTTCCGTCCGCTTTTCGTAATGGAATAAAACTTTGCTTTGCGGTTGTTGTCGGAGGTGCCCCAGGCGCCCGAAATCCAGCCCTTCTGCATCAGGCGCACCAGCGACGCGTAAATCGTGCCCTGATTGATTTGCAGCGCCTTTTCGCTGATTTGCTCAATGCGCCGCGCGATTCCGTAGCCGTGCAACGGCCCCATCACGTCCAGTGTCTTCAAGACCATCAAATCCAGCGTGCCTTGAAGAATTTCGGACTTATCAGCTGCCATGCGGCCTCCTGTGGTATGCAAACAGGAGTATCGCGAAAGACCTGTGGGATGTCAACAGGGAAAATGCTGATTTCGGGCGGCGGCCCGTTCGCCGGGAAAGCGGGTAATCTATCCTTCAAATAGCACCTAACCGCGGGGGGCATACCTCGGTCTAATGATTCGGATGGATGGCGGAGATGCGGCACAGGTGGCGCAAGCCCTTGGTGGCGATCAGGACGCGTTTCGCGTGCTGGTTGAGCGCCACAGCCGAAGCTTGTTCCGTCTGGCCTACCGGATGACGGGCAATGAGCAAGACGCGGAAGAGGTTGTGCAGGAAGCCTTGTTGCGCGCGTACCGGCGGCTGGACCGATTCGAGTCGCGCTCCAATTTCGGAACGTGGCTTTACAGAATCGGCGTGAACTGTGCGCTGGACTTGATGCGCAAGCGCCGGCCGGAAAACAAGCAGCGGCAGCACGCAACGGGCGATGAAACGGAAAAGAACGACCCGCTGGCGACAGCGGTGAGCAACGATCCCGGACCTGACCGGTTGATGTTAAGCGGTGAGTTGGGCAGGCAAGTACGCACGGCGATGATGGCGCTGAGTCCGGTGGAGCGAACGGCGTTTGTGATGCGGCACTTCGAGGGGAATTCGATTGAAGAAATTGGAGAAACGCTGGGGCTGGGAGCGGGCGCGACAAAGAACAGCGTGTTTCGCGCCGTACAAAAGTTAAGGCGGCATCTGGAGCCGCTGGTTGGTCAAAGATGACCGCCAAATTTGAGGAGAAGGTGAACGAACTGTGACGAAGTCTTCCAACGGACATCTGGACGAGCAGCAATTGTTGGACTACCGCTACGGCGACGCTATTGACGCAGCTGCGGCGGAGCAGCATCTGCACGAGTGCGAGGAGTGCCGGAAGTCTTATGAAGCGCTGCTTGGCGTGCTGGCGATGGTGGAAGCGCTTCCCGTACCCGAGCCGGGGGACAATTTTGAAGCCCGGACGTGGCGTGAAATCTCGCCGAAACTTGCGCGGCCGCGTTTCGATTGGAGCGCCTGGATAGCGTGGATGTCTCCACGGCGTCTGGCGCCGATTGGGGTGGTAGCGGCGCTGATCGTGGCGGCGTTCCTGGCCGGGCGCTATATCCCACGGAAGCCTGAGCCCGCGGCAACACCTACAACCGTGGCGGAAAAAAACCCGGCGCAGGTGCGCGAACGGATCTTGATGATAGCGGTGGGCGATCACCTGGACCACGCGCAAAACATGCTGATCGAAATATCAAACGCGGATGCCAATGGAACAGGCAGTTCGGATAAGGATGTGGATATTTCGCAGCAGCAAGAACGGGCGGAAGAAATGCTGGTGTCCAACCGGCTTTACCGGCAAACAGCCGCGCATTCGGGTGACGACGCCGTGGCGAGTGTTCTGGACGAACTGGAGCCGGTGCTGTTGGAGATCGCGCACAGCCCTTCGCGCGTGTCAGCGGCACAGTTGGATGAGCTTCAGCGAAGCATTGCGGCGCGCGGTCTGTTGTTGAAGGTGCGCGTGCTGGATTCAACGGTTCGGAGCACGGAGAAAGCTGCGCCACCGCGCCAGGGTTCGAGCGGTTCATAACAGATTTTAAAGAACGAGGAAAAGAGGAAAGAAAGATGGCAAGCAAACGGAATTTGTATGTTCGCCGGGCAATTGGTTTTGCGCTGGGAACGGCCGCGGCAATCTCGCTGACGCTGCCCATTATGGCGCAAGGAAGCGCCAATGGAAGCGGTAGCTCTCAAAGCAGTAACGCCGATAAGAACCCTGGAGACGCGTCCGGAGGGGTCGCAGGAGGCGTGAAGGGTGGCATCGCAGGAGGTGTTGGCCTCAGTAAAGCTTCCGCTTTGGGCAAAGCTTACGGAGTAGGTGCGGATGACTGGGGTGCTTATCAGGATAGCGCTTCCAAGCTTATGGCTCAGGCCAAGGGTTTTTCTGATTCGGCCGCAAGCTGGGCGGATTCGGCGTACGAGCTCAAATATGAACTCCTGTATGACGGCGAACTGCTCGGATTGCAGGACTCTGAAAAATATAAAGACAAAGATAAGGAAAAAGAAAGGGATCTCGAGCGCGCTGACCGCGAAGGGCAAATCTATAACGAGGGCCTTCGATTTAGAGACGAGGGCAAGTGGGACAGAGCCGTCGATCTTTTCGATCAAGTGGCCGAGATGAAGATGAAGAGAGCGGATGCCGCGCTGTTTTGGAAAGCGTACGCGCAGAACAAGCTTGGGCACCGCCCCGATGCGCTCGCCACGCTGGCGGCGCTGGAACACGACTATCCGCAAAGCCGGTGGTTGAATGACGCAAAAGATCTGAACCTGGAAGTCCGGCAGTCCTCCGGGCAGCCTGTTTCGCCGGATGCCGAAAGCGATTGCGAGCTGAAGTTACTGGCGATCAACGGGCTTCAACAAGCGGATCCGGCGAAGGCCGTGCCGCAGCTCGAAAAATTGATTCACAGCAATGACTGCATCAAGCTGCAACGCCAGTCGCTGTTCGTGTTGGCTCAGTCACGCTCTCCAGAAGCACAAAGCGTGATCGCAAAGCTTGCTCGCGGTGACGGAAACCCTGACCTGCAACGATCCGCGATTCAGGATTTGGGAATGTATGGGGGAGCATCAGGGCGCGACACCTTGGACCAGATCTACGCCTCTTCCAATGATGTGGACACCAAAGTGAGCATTCTGCGGGCATTGATGATGACGGGCGACCGTGCGCGAATTCTGAATGCGGCAAAAGGCGAAAAAACCCCGGAGCTTCGCGCGGAAGCGATTCGACAACTCGGCATGATGGGCGATCGCGACGATATCTGGCAGCTCTACCAGACCGAGACATCGGTTGACGTCAAGAAAACAATCCTCCAGGCGATGTGGCAGTCGGGTGACGTCGATCACGTAAGCCAGCTGGCGCTCAACGAGAAGGACCATTCGCTGCGGTTATCGGCAATCAACGATCTCGGCATGATGGGGATGAAATCGGGAGCGAAGAACGAGGAAATACTGCTGACGATCTATTCCTCGGACACGGACCCCGAAATACGCCAAAGAGTGATCAATGCGTTGTTCATCGCGAATGATGCAAAGGGACTGGTGACGCTGGCGCGGAAAGAAACTGACCCAACATTAAAGAAGTCCATTGTAGGGCGGCTTTCGATTATGAAGTCGAAGGATGCCACGGATTATTTGCTGGAGCTTTTGAACAAATAACGGCCTGCACGGCAGGGGATGGGAACCGAAACTGACTCATTGAAAACGAATGGAGCGGCGATGAAAACGATTCGATGGATGGCAGCGCTGACGGCGATGATTCTGTGTTCGACGATGTCGGCTGGTTTCGCAAGCGCGCAATCGGCGGGTGCCGGCAGTGACGACGATATGAAAATGATGGCCCTTGAAGGCCTGAGGAACGCGGATTCGGCGGTCGCGGTGCCCCAAATTGAAAAGCTTCTGGCAAGCGATGCTTCCATCAATTTGAAGAAAAGAGCGCTTACGGTTCTGGCCCGTGAAGATACAGCGCAGGCGCGCGAGGCGCTGGGGCGTATCGCCAAGTCACAAACGGACCCGGCATTGCAGGCGGAAGCGATCCGGCAACTTGGCGTGGCCGGAGGGTCGGAGGCGATGAAGACGCTGTCGGACGTGTACGCATCTTCGACCGACGCCGCGATAAAGAAGACGATCCTGCGGTCATTCATGGTGGCGGGGGATAAGCAGGCTCTGCTGGCGGCCGCACAGACAGAGAAAGATCCGAATGTACGGATCGAAGCGATACGCCAATTGGGCGCGATGGGCTCGCGCGACTCGCTGGTTCAACTTTACAAGGCTGAATCATCCGATGACGTGAAAGTGCAGATTCTTCGCGGGCTGATGACAAGCGATTCCGTGGAAGCGATTAGCCAGATTGCGATGACAGATCCATCCGTGGAGCTGCGGAAGGCGGCTGTGCGTGATATGGGCTCCATGGGCGGCGGCAGCAAGTCAGGCACGGAATTAGTGGGACTGTACGCCAAAGAGAAGGACGTTACGGTCCGCAAAGAGATCTTACGCGCTCTTTTCGTGCAGGAAGACGCCAAGGACTTGATTGAAGTGGCGCGCAAGGAAACAGATTCGGATCTGAAAATTTATGCGGTGCGCCAGCTTTCGTTGATGCGGTCGAAGGAAGCGCAGGACTATCTGATGGAAATCCTAAGCAAGTAGGAGCTGCGATGAAGATTCGACAAGTCGCATTCGTTGCAATCGCACTGTTGGCTGCAGTGGCCGCGGGCGCACAGAACCAGCCGCAGATCAAGAACGCGCAACTTGAAACACGGGCGGTTTCCGGGAATCTGGATAGCACGATGCGCGGAATCACCGCGGCGGAATCGTCGCCAGAGTGGGTGGGCTACGCCGCGCCGATGATTCAGGCGAAGGACGGCAAACGATTCAGTATGTGCTGCGGTACGTGGACGGCCGGCGACGGTGACTTCAATTGCGGCCCGTGCCCGCTAGAATCGTCACGCGGCATGAACATGATGGAAAGTGACCACGCGGCGGCCAGTGGAGGCACGGTGAAGCTGGAAGGTCCGGCGGATATGTATATTCTGCTGCGTGTGGCCGATCACCGCGTCGAACGCATCGTGACGCTGACCGATGATTGCCAGGCCGACGCAGGCGGGCTGCATGTGATCTGGCTGACCGGCGTGCGACCGGCGGAAAGCGTCGCGCTGCTGGCCGGGGTCGTCACCGCAGCGGATTGGAGTGAGCGCGGCATTCACGAACCCGCGGATGGCGCTCTGCGGGCGATTGCCATGCAGGCGGTCGCATCAGCTGACAATGCGCTCGCTTCGTTTGTCGCGTTGGACAAGCCGGAATCTCTGCGGTCGAAAACGTCTTTCTGGCTCGGAAATGCGCGCGGGGCCGCGGGAGTCGAAGTGCTGAAGCGCATGGCGAAAACCGACACAAGTCAAAAAGTGCGCGAGCAGGTCACCTTCGCGCTCTCGCAGAGCGGTGAGAAAGACGGTCTGGATGAACTACTGCGCATGGCAAAAGAAGACGAGAGTACAGGCGTGCGCGGGCAGGCACTGTTCTGGCTGGCCCAGAAGGCGGGGCAGCGCGCAGCAGGCGCGATTACAGAAGCGATTGAGAACGATCCGGATACGGAAGTGAAGAAGAAAGCGGTTTTCGCGCTGAGCCAGCTTCCGAAGGACGAAGGCGTCCCGCTGATGATTCAAGTGGCGCGCGACAATAAGAATCCCGCGGTGCGCAAGCAGGCGATGTTCTGGCTGGGCCAGTCGAAAGACCCACGCGCGGTGGCGTTTTTCGAGCAAGTCCTCACGCGCTAGCTCGCAATCGTAAGAAATGCCAGGGCGCGGCCGCGCTGCGGCCCGCCCGATAGCCGGAATTACCCTGGAAGCACTCTGCCCGTGTGTTCGTGCATCACGTCGCCGGGAACGAAGACCCCCAAAAAGGAATTTCCACCCTCCAACGGAACTTTTCTGATATTCCTGCGTCTTATATATAGCTAGCTGAGGGAGGCTCGTGAACAAAACCAAGAACGACCTCTTGCAGGGGACGCTGTCGCTGCTCGTATTGCGGACCCTGGCGGGCGGCCCGCTGCACGGCTACGGAATCACGCTGCATATCCAACGCGTCTCGAATGACGTCCTTCGCGTCGAAGAAGGATCGCTCTATCCGGCCCTCCACCGTATGGAGCAGGAAGGGTGGATCACCGCGGAATGGCGGGCGACGGAGAACAATCGGCGCGCGCGCTACTACAGCTTGACGGCAAGAGGGCGTAGGCAGCTTGCCAAAGAAGAAGAGAGTTGGGCGCGGCTGACGGAAGCGGTGGCGAGCATCTTGCGGTTTACGTAAAACAGTTTTCGTAAGAAGGAGAAGAGCGATGGCATGGATCGGGCGGTTGCGAGGGTTCTGGAGGCGCGAGCATAGAGATTTGGAATTGGACGAAGAACTGCGCTCGCACATTGAGATGCGCATGGCGGACAGCTTTCATTCCGGGATGACGGCACGCGAGGCGCAGGAAGACGCACGAAGAAGATTTGGAAATTTCACCCTGCAAAAAGAAAGGACGCGCGAGATGGACATTCTGAGCTGGCTGGAAAGTTTCATGCAGGATCTGCGGTATGGGGTGCGAAGTCTGGTGAAAAACCCCGGTTTTGCGGCGGTGGCTATTCTCACGCTGGCGCTCGGCATCGGCGCGAACACGGCGATTTTCAGCGTGGTGAACGCCGTATTGATTCGTCCGCTTCCGTATCCTCATCCCGATCAGTTGGTCTGGTTCATTGACGTTCAGCCGCAGCTTTCCTCCGCGCCCCTTTCCGCTGGCGAGTTCATCACCTACCGCGATCAGAATCACACACTCTCTCAAATCGCCGCTTATCGCCCCTTGAATTTCACCCACACCGGAATGGGCGACGCGGAGCGTTTGCGCGGCGGTGTCGTAACCCCGCAATATTTTTCAATATTTGGCGTTACTCCGGTGCTCGGAAGAGATTTCACCGAAGCCGACGGCAAGCCCGGCGCCCCGCGCGTGACGATTCTGACCAACCCCTATTGGCAAACAAAATTTGGCGGTGATCCCGGAGTGATCGGCCGGACGCTTGCCCTCAATGGTGAAAGCATAACCGTTATCGGCGTTCTCCCGAAGGATTTATCCGATTTGGGTTCGCTCAGTTTGTTCTTAAATCCGAAGTATGGCGTGCCGGAGGTTTTTCCCGGCGGCGCAGACCCAAGCACGACCGGAACTCACTACATGCAAATCGTCGGACGCTTGAAGCCAGGCATAACACTGGCGCAAGCGCAGACGGAGTTCTCCTCCCTCGTGAGCGGTTTGGAAAAATCATTGAAAACACCCGCGGATCAGGCGCACGGCGTCCGAATCATCACTCTTTCAGATTATGTGCTAGGTGACGCCCGTCCGATGCTGCTCACTCTGCTCGCCGTGGTTGGATTGGTGCTGCTCATCGCCTGCGCGAACGTCGCGAATCTTTTGCTCGCGCGGTCTTCCGCGCGGACTCGCGAAATGGCCGTGCGCGCGGCGATTGGCGCAACGCCGTGGCGATTGGCGCGGCAACTCGTCACCGAAGGAGCGTTGCTTGGATTCCTGGGTGGACTCGCGAGTCTGCCTCTCGGTTACGCCGGAGTGAAAGCCATCGTAGCCGCTAAGCCCGAAGGCCTGCCGCGGCTTGATTCGATTCATCTCGACGCGCGGGTTCTTGTATTCACATTCGCCATAGCCGTCCTTGCCGGAATTATTTTTGGCCTCGCGCCCGCGTTGCGCGGCATGCGTATTTCAGCGGCGGAATCATTGAAGCAGGCGGGCCGCGCCGGAAGCGGCGGTGCCAGACAGAACTGGACGCGCAGCATGCTCGTCGTCAGCGAAGTCGCGCTGTCACTCGTGTTGCTCGCCGGCGCGGGCCTTTTGATGCGCAGTTTTGTGCGGCTGCTTGAAGTGAAACCGGGATTTCGTCCCGACCGCATCTTTATGTTCTCACTATCTTTTTCGGGGCCCAAATACAGGGATTCCGAGCATCATCCCGAGCGCATGGCGCAATTTATACAAACCCTCGGCCGCCTCCGCGCGTTGCCGGGTGTGGAATCTGTGGCAACCTCAAACGATATTCCGCTGAATGGCCAGGACACAACAAGTTATCCGCAGATTCTTGGAGAATCGGCTCTCGCGGCGAATCAACAAATTATCGTGGGCATGCACGCAATTTCGCCGGGATACTTTCACGAAATGGGAATCCCGCTTCTGCGCGGCCGCGAAATTTCAGAGCGGGACATACCGGGCGCGTCCGCAGCCGCGGTGATCAATCAAGCCTTCGCGCAGCGCGTCTGGCCCGGGCAAGACCCGATCGGAAAGCAATTTCGATTATTCCAGAATACGAACCAACAGCCGGAAGAAGTCGTGGGCGTCGTTGGAAACGTGAAGCACAACGGGTTGGAAACCGATGATTCCATGGACGCCTACGAATCCGTCGCGCAGCAGCCGTGGCCGTACGCCGTCGTTGCCGTGCGGACCACGCAGGGCAGCGAAGCCCTGTTGCCTTCCATCCGCGCTGTGATCGCCGGTTACGATCCCGATTTGGCTGTTTACGGTGTGCGTTCAATGGCGGAAATCACCGCGGAATCGCTTGGATCGCGGCGATTGACGCTCACGCTCGTCGGACTTTTCGCCGCGCTGGCCCTGCTGCTCGCGACAATTGGCATTTACGGCGTGATGAGCTATGTGGTTGCCGCCCGCACGCAGGAAATTGGAATTCGCATGGCGCTCGGCGCGCAACAACACGACATTTTCAAGCTCGTGGTTGGCCAGGGCATGGCGCTTGCGGGCGCGGGACTTGTGCTGGGGCTGATTGCCGCGGCGGGCTTGACGCGATTCCTCACGTCACTGCTATTTCATGTGAAGGCATTCGATCCGGTCACGTATGGCGCCGTTACGGTGCTGCTCGGCGGCGTGGCTCTGCTGGCGTGCTACATTCCGGCGCGGCGCGCCACGCGCGTGGATCCGCTGGTTGCATTGCGTTACGAATGAACTTCAGGCAGTCGCTTTGTAAGCCGTAGTGAGTGGCGCGGCATCTTTCGAGAGGTCGAAGGGGCCCATGGGAACTCGCTGCGAGGCGACACGCAACTCTCCGCGGAATGGCGCGTCCGCGGGGCGGTGCGTCAAAGCTTCTTCCGCGCAAATTTTTGCGACGTCGGCGTTGTTGTTGATTTCCGAAAGGTGCGCTAGAAAAAGATAGCGCGCTTCGCCGTCAAAACTTTCCGGGTCGCACAGGTACTCGCTTACGGCGTCATTCGAGAGATGTCCCGTGCGGCTCATCACCCGCTGCTTGATGTGCCACGGATACGGCCCCACTTTCAACATCTCCAAGTCATGATTGGATTCCAGGATCAGGCAATCAGCTCCGCGCAGATGGTGCTTCACAAGCTCCGGCATGTAGCCGAGGTCGGTGACAATGGCGACTTTCGTGCTTTCCGCGCAGAACGTAAATCCGACGGGGTCGGCGGCGTCATGCGGAATGGAAAACGCCGCGACTTCGATGTCACCAATGCAGAAGCGGTCGCCGGGATGAAAATGTTCGATGTGCGTGAGGCGTTTGTGGGAAGTTTCAGGCATGGCTTCCATCGTGGCTTGCTCGGTGGCGGAAGTGAAGAAAACCGTGGTGCGCCACAATCCCAAAACCTGCGGCAGTCCGCCGACGTGGTCGCTGTGTTCGTGGGAGATGACGATGCCGTCGAGCTTTTCGATCGAGTGGCTCAGGCATTCAAGACGGCGAAGCGTCTCGCGCTTGCCCAGGCCCGCGTCCACCAGCACGCGCGTGGTGGAAGTTTCAATCAGCGTGAGGTTGCCGGAGCTGCCTGACGCCAGAATGGATACCCGAATGCCGATCGCGCTCTCCCGTGCCGCTCAGAGTGTTGCAAAAACGATGCGCTGATGATGGCAAAGCGCGGGGCGCGCGTCAATGATTTCCCGAACTAAAGTGTGCGACGCGAGTATTTGAAAGGACGATTCAACAGTCGAGATGTTCGCGGGTGAGCTGGAAGCCGTCAAGGCTGCCGACGATGGTGGCGGCGAGTTGGTCGGCGCGGAAGAACGCATTCGCTACGGACTGAACATCTTCACGGGTGACGGCTTCGACGGCGGCAAGAATTTCGTCGGTGGAGAAGAACCGGCCGAAGTACATTTCCTGGCGCGCCAGATTCGACATTCGAGCGCTGGTGGATTCGAGTGAAAGAACGAGTGAGCCTTTTAGATGGTCCTTCGCGCGGCGCAATTCTTCGGTGGTGACAGGCTCAGCCTTCAGCGCGCGAAATTCACCGGAGATGAGTGCAAGAACCTTGCTGACGTTGGCAAGCCCCGTGCCGGCGTAGACCGTAAGGAGTCCGGCGTCGGAATAGGGATTTATTTCGCTGAACACGGCGTAGGCCAGGCCCTGTTTTTCGCGGATGTTCTGAAAAAGCCGGGAAGACATTCCACCGCCGAGAATGGTGTTGAGCACCGCGGCGGCGTAGCGGCGATCGTCGGCCAAGCGCACGGAAGGCACGCCGACGCAAAGGTGAACTTGTTCCAGCTCGGCCTTAGTTTGTGACCCGAGCGAAGCGTGTGGTTCCGGAGCGAGGCTCGGCTCCGCGGCTTCGCCGGGATCGAGCGCGCCGAATTCACGCGCGACGAGTTCGACCAGATGCGCGTGCTCAATATGGCCCGCCGCGGTGACCAGCATATTTTTCGCGACGTAGCGTTGCTTGTGTCCTTCCAATACGGACGCGCGCGAAAAATCGCCAACCGTTTCCGGCGTTCCGAGGATCGGGCGGCCGAGCGCGTGACCGCTCCAGAAATTCTGCACCATCAGTTCGTGCACAACGGATTCGGGGTTGTCCTGATCCATTTTTATTTCTTCCAGGACGACCTGTTTCTCACGGCCAATTTCTTCCGCATCGAAAAGCGGACGCAGTGCGAGATCGGAAAGAACTTCCCACGCCACGGGCAGATGTTCGTCGAGAACCTTGGCGTTGAAAGAAACCATTTCTTTGGCGGTGTATGCGTCCATCATGCCGCCGATGGAATCGATCGAGCGCGCGATGGCTTCGGCGCCGCGGCGCTCTGTGCCTTTGAAAACCATATGCTCGGTGAAATGCGCGATGCCGTTGCGCGCAGGGGATTCGCTTCGCGAGCCGGTGCGCAGCCAGATGCCCACGGAAACGGAACGGACGTGCTGCATCGGCTCGGTGATAACGACCAAGCCGTTGGGCAGAACTTCCCGATGAATTATGCGTTGTTCGCTCATCTCATGCAGTGGAAAACCAGGATGTGGGTGCGGACGCGTTCATTCTGACATAACGAGAGGACAAACTCCACGAAAGGCGCGCTGGCGGGTCAGTTTCTAGCTGGAAAAACGTAATAGCCTGGGCGCGTGCGGAAAAACCCTGCGGAGCGTCCTGAGATTCAAGAATGTCCGGAATTGCGTGACCAGAATAGCGCCAGAAAGCAAAAAACCCGCGCTTGACGACGCGGGTAGACGGTTTTTCTCCAACATCAATATATCACAGGTTTGAGCCTCAGTCTAGCTTTTTGAAATACCTCTCCTCGATGTAACTACGGTATGCCGAGTGCTCGGGCCTGAGATCGCATAATGCCGAGGAAAACAGATCCTGATAGGTGAGCGCACGAAAATCTAGTTCAGAACCGATCCCTCCGGCAAACTCTTTGATTTCCTCTCCATGGTGCCCCGCTTCCTCAGAAGGGATGGAATACCAAAGATAGAAAAGCGTGAACTGGCCCACTGAGGGTTGGGCGAGGCCGAGAACATGCTTGAGCAACTGTGCTCCATTCAGGTGTTGAAACCGTAGCTCGCCTCGATGCAATCGTCCCGCTAGTTCCTGGCAGCGCGGCAACCCGCGGTCGCGCCACAGCCCATTTCCAGTCGGAAAATATTTGTCTTTGAACGGCACCGCTTGGTTTCCGTGGGTATATGTTTCGGTGAATTTCGATTCCACGGCAATCGTTCGGCGGTCTGCGAGCGCAACCGCTAGGTCGAGATTTGGCGGATTTCCTGGTAGCCCGGTGCGGAATTGCGCCTCAAAGCGCAGCGATAAAGGCTCCGAAGTTAGCGACAGCGCAGGCGAAAGCCAAGCCAGCGACCTGCCCCGCCAGTAGTCGAAGACATTTACAGCGAGTGCTGATGACGAATGCAGCGCCTGCATTTTTCCCCGGCGCCCATTTCTGCCCAGCTCATCTCCGCTGCCACTTTGAAAGTCCGCCAGCGTGTCGCGGTGCAGGGACTGAAACAGATTGTCTTCAAGGCTCTCGGTGTAGCCGGAGCTATCGACCGCGATCTGGCGGCCAGCCGCCCAGCCTTGTTGCTGCGCAAGTATCTGTGAGCGAATGTCTGTCATGCAGCCGATTGACCAGGATGTTCGATTTGGTCTCTTATCTGCCATCTATTGTACGTCAACCCTCGCTGCGCCAGCGTACGGTCGTCTGAGACGCGATACCGGTGCGCGATGGCGAAGACATTCGCGGTCGCGTGCTAAAATGGAGTCCTCACTCGAAGGGAATCTTGTGCCGATTCAACTACTTGGAAAATCCGCTGAGGAATTGCGCGCGCTCGCTGCGTCGTGGGGCGAGCCTGCTTATCGCGGGGACCAGATTTATCATGCGCTTTATGCCGAGCGGCGGTTCGATTTTGCGCGGATGACGAATTTGCCTGGAAAACTGCGCGAGCGAGCCGCTGGCGAAATGGAAATTCGCATGCCTCGGATCGTGCGACGGTACCACTCGACGGATGGATCGGTGCGGTATCTCCTGGCGTTGGAGGGGGAAGGCGCTGCTGCGGTGCAGGTGGAAGCGGTCTTCATGCCGGATATGCGGGAGGACGCGCGGCGGCAGACGATTTGCATTTCGACGCAGGCGGGCTGCGCCGTGGATTGCCATTTCTGTTTGACGGCGGTGCTGGGACTGAAGCGAAATATTTCGGCGGGCGAGATTGTGGGCCAGGTGCTGGTGGCGCTCGATGATCAACGCGAACATTTATTGCCGCAAACAAATGTGGTGTTGATGGGCCAGGGCGAGCCGCTGCTGAATTTTGACTCCGTGATGGCTGCGGTACGGATTTTGCTGGATCCGGAAGGTGTGGGGCTTTCGGCGCGGCATGTGACGCTTTCAACTTCGGGTATAGTTCCGGGAATTGAGCAATTGGCGGCTGAGCTGGTTCGGCCCAAACTCGCGATTTCGCTGAACGCTTCGACGGATGAGCAGCGCGACAAAATCATGCCAATCAACAAGAAATATCCGCTGAATGTGTTGCTGACGGCGTGCAGGAATTATCCGTTGCGAACGTGGGAACACCTGACGTTTGAATACGTTTTGCTTGGCGGGTTTAACGATGCGCCGGAGGACGCCAGGCGCGTGGCGAAGTTGCTCGCGAACATTCGCGCGAAGGTGAATCTGATTCCGTGGAATCCCGGTGAGCTTCCCTACAAACCGCCGCCTCCGGAAAGCGTGGAAGCGTTTCGGCGCGTGTTGGAAGTAAAGGGAATTCCCGCGTTTGTGCGCTACTCGCGAGGTCAGGACATTATGGCTGCGTGCGGGCAGCTTGCGCTGATTGAAAGTTCGGAGATCCGAGCAGCGGATTAGATTTCATCCGCCCTCGTTAAATTCTCTAATTCTTCGTCCTAGAGCCAAATAAAATATGCTGAGCCCCGAGGCTCCGGCCTCGGGGTGATCGAGCCACGAGCTAATCCGCCCCCAGGCAGGAGCCTGAGGGCTCGGCAGAGTTTGTTGGCATTCCGGTCTGGGGAAGTCAACAACGCCGGGAGGCCTGTAGTTTCTTTTAGAGAAGCGCAGCTTTTGCTATTCGCGGATGGCGATCGCGGCGAGCATGCGTCCTGTGCGGCCCTGCTCGCGGCGATGGCTGAAGAGCAGATCCGTGCGGCACGCGGTGCAGATGCCGCTATCCGAAATGTTTCTTTCCGCTACGCCTGCGTCGCGCAATTGCCAGCGATTCGCTGCGATCAGGTCGAGCTGCACGGTTGGCGGTGGCGGATCGTGGCCCGGCGGCATCATGCTTAGCCACTTGAGCGGGTTCGGGCCGTCACCGGCGACGAATTGATCGTCGCTGAGGCCATGACGCAATTCGCGCGGTACTTCAATCCATTCACGGGCCTGCGAAAATTGGCTCGAAAATGCCGCCGCGACCTCCGGGCCGACTTCGTAGCTGCACCTTCCAATTGACGGCCCAAGCGCCGCGGAAATATCTTCCGGGCGCGTGCCGAATTCCATGTGCATGCGGCCGATTGTTTTTGCGACGATGCGTGCGAGTGTTCCACGCCATCCCGAGTGGATCGCAGCGACCGCGCGGCGCTTCGTATCGGCCAGCAGGATCGGCACGCAATCGGCGGTTTGCACGGCGAGGAGCAGGTCCGGCACGCGAGTGATGAGTGCGTCACCTGAAAGTGTGCCGTCGGGGATTCTGTTGATCAAATGAATCATGTCGGAATGGATTTGGCGGAGGGTGATCAGCTTCATATCCGCGGCGGCAAGCACGCGCAGAAAGCTCACACGATTGGCTTCGACGGTTTTCGGTGAATCCCATTCCGTGAAGCCGAGATTCAACGCGCGGCCGCCATCGAGTTTGCTAGCGCCACCTTTGCGCGTTGAAAAACCGTGAACCGCCCAAGATAATTTCTCCAGCGTGGGAGAAAGGAGAATGGTGAGGCCGGCGGTGTGGCGCTGTTTCCAAATATCTTTTCCGGGCTTGGCGGATGCCGCCCGCGAGGAAAGTGTTTCTCGCGCTGGTATTGGTTTCGCCCGTAGCTTCGTCTTGCGGTATTTCTGTTTGGCAGTCTTCTTCATATTTATTTGCGTTTCATCATAGCAGGTCTCGTGAACGGGCCGCGCGAACGCGTATAATGTCGCGACGGAGGTCGCGCGTGATCGTTGGACTGGGCATGGATATCTCCGAAGTGAATCGCATTCGAGAAGCGATTGAGCGCCATGGCGAAGCGTTTCTGAAGCGTGTATACACCGCGGCGGAGATCGCGTACTGCAAGCGGCACAGGAATCCTTACGAGCGATATGCGGCGCGCTTCGCCGCCAAGGAAGCCGCAATGAAGGCGCTGGGCACTGGATGGAGCCGAGGCGTGCGCTGGGTGGATCTGGAAGTTGTCCGTTTGCCGAGCGGCAAGCCAACCCTGGAACTTCGTGGAGCTGCAAAAGAAATTGCGAACGGCATGGACGTGACTCGTATTTCCCTCACCATCACGCACAGTGGAAATACCGCGCTCGCGCAGGTTATTTTCGAAACGTAGGCACGCGTGCTGAATTTTCGCGGCCTGCCTATAAATCCTTCAGGCATCCGACCAGGATGCCCGAAGGATGACGGGATAAGTGTTTGCTACGGCACCGCGTCCAACGGCCCTGCGATCGTAGTTGGCGGAACAGCCGCAACCTTAATTTCCAATGGAGGCAGGCCCGCTTTTTTGAGTTGCTCGTTTAGCGCGGGAACGTCCTTGGTTTTGATCTGCGTCCATTCCGCCATTAACTTCTTGTAGATCGCGTCCACCTGCTGCAACTCCGCGGCTTGAGCCGCTGTTGGATTCGCATCGGCGGAATCCATTAATGCGTAAAGTGCGCTGAGTTCGCCGCTAACTTGCGTGAACGTTACTTGTCCTGAAGTGGCTGCCGCGCCGCGGCCTCCGCCGCCTCCACCACCGCCGCCGCGTCCACCTCTGCCACCGCGTCCGCCGGCTTCTGGTGGTTCACCGGCGATTGCGACGGTTTTCTTATTTAGAGCAGTAATGGCATCAGCCACAGCGCCGGTGGCCTGAGGAGCGAGCGCCTTCATGTCATTCTGTAACTCGTGAACACTGGCCGCCGTTTTGGAACCATTCTTCATATCGGCGGCGATGAGCAACTCGTCCTTCGTTTCGAGGGCGATGTCAGCCGGGAGCGCTTTCACGCGCGGGTCCATCTTTATCGTGAGCGGCTGCAAATACGTGTGGCCATCCACAGTGAGCTTCACGGTGTAAGCGCCAGGAGCGGCGCGCGGGCCGAGCGGTTCGCGAGGCGTGTCATGTGGAATCGCGGAAATTGGATAGTTGGCCCCGCCGCCACGGCCACCTCCGCCGACCAGCAATTCGTAGTGAATGTCCCATATCCATCGGTGCATTCCGGCTTCGGCGCTCAGCACGCGTGGAGGCCGCACCCAGTACGTGGGCACGCCGAGCGTGCGCTCAAGCTCATTCACGTCGAATTCGGGCGCGTCCGTGCTGGCGTAGTGGCGTACGAGCTTGCCCGCGGAGTCGGAAATATCGAGCGTGACCGCGCCGCTGGCGGCGTGCGGCAAGTAGTAATCAATGATTGCGCCATCCGGAGGATTTGTGCCGGCCGGAGTTTCCGGAGGCAACGGCGTATCCGTGTTCGTGTCGCGGCGAATGCGGTAGGCGGGCTCCGGCTTGAAGAGCGTTGCGTCCGCTTTGGCGGTTTCCGCCGAAAGTTGCCGGAGCGGCGTGAGGTCGTCCAAAATCCAGAAGCCGCGGCCGTGCGTGGCGACGATCAGATCGTTATCTTTAATCCACAAATCGCGGTTTGACGTGTGCGGCAGATTCAGTTGCAGGGATTGCCAGTTCGTGCCGTCGTCAAAGGAAACCCAGACCGCGTTTTCCGTTCCGGCAAACAGCAGGCCCTTGCGGATGGGATCTTCGCGGACCACGTTTACAGCGGCGTTGTCAGCGATGCCATTGGCGATGAGTTGCCAGGTCTTGCCGCCGTCGTGAGTGCGGTAGATATAAGGATGAATGTCGTCCACGCGGAATCGGCTGACTGCCGCATACGCGGTGTCTTCGTCGAAGTGCGACGCGACAAGCTGTGTGACCTTGCTCCACGGCTCCATGGCCGGAGGAGTTACGTTCTTCCATGTTTTTCCGGCGTCGTGCGTGACCTGGATATTGCCATCGTCGGTGCCGACCCAGATGGTGTTCAAATCGTGGAAGGATGGCGCAATGGAATAAATCACGCCGCGATGCGCGTCCACGTTGGGCTGGTCCTTGCCCATGTTGCCGAGACTCGGCGAAGTGCCGGGTTTTTCGCGCGTCAAATCCTGACTGATTTGTTGCCAGGAATGGCCGCCATCCGTCGTTTTGAAAAGCACATTCGCGGCGTAATAAAGCGTTTTCTTATCCACGGGTGAAAAAATCAACGGCTGCGTGCGCACCGAGCGAAATTGCGGAGAGGCCTGCACGATGGGCGTAATTTTTTGCGTTTGCCCCGTTATCCAATCGTATTTTGTAACGTCCGTGCGGCCCGAACCATAGATGATGTTCGGATTCATCGGGTCTGGAACCGCGTAGCCGTATTCAATGGCGCCCACAGGGTGCCAGTCGCGGAAGAGGATTTCGCCGTCGTTGCCCCGGCTGGAAATGCACACCGAGCCGCTATCCTGCTGCCCGCCGCACACGCGATACGGAAAGCCATTGTCCGCGACCACGTGATACACCTGCGCGGTCGGCTGGTTGTACCAGGAGCTCCACGTACGGCCCCAGTTCGAGCTGACGAGTGCGCCCTGATCGCTGACCAACAAAATAATTTGCGGATAATTCGGATTGATCCAAATGTTCTGGTAATCGTCGCCGCCGGGCGCGCCGCGGATTCCCGTCCAGGACTTGCCCGCGTCGGTGGTGCGCCACGTAACTGTGCTTGTCGTATAAAGGACGTCGGGATTCTTCGGATCAACTTTGGGGACTGGCAAGTCTCCGCCGCCGATGCGCGCCGCGGGGCGCGTATCGGTTGTCGCGCGTGTCCAACTGTCGCCGCCGTCATCGGATCGCATGATGCTGACGCCGCGCCCGGCCGCGACGGTTGCATAAACGCGGCGCGGATCGCTCGGGGAAATCGTCACATCTACCTGCTGCACGCCATCCGGAAGGCCTTTGGTCACTGGATTCCAAGTCGTGCCGCCGTCGGTGGATTTGAAGAGCCCGCCGGGGCCGTTATAGGTGTTGGCGTCCTCCCAAGGGCCCTGGCGAGTGGACCAAAGCGAAGCGAAAACAATATTCGGATTGGACGGGTCAATTTCCACGTCAGAGCCGCCCGTGTCGTCGTCTTTGCCAAGAACTTTTGCGAAGGTCGCGCCGCCGTCGGTAGAACGATAAATGCCGCGCTCGGCGCTGGCGCCGTAAGGATGGCCGAGCACCGCGACGAAAACGCGATTCGGGTCTTTGGGATCTATCGCAACCGCCGGAATTTGCTGCGCGTCACGCAGGCCGAGATGCGTCCACGTCTTTCCCGCGTCGGTGGATTTATACATACCGTCGCCAATGGCGAGGTCGGGGCGCGGAAGCCCTTCACCGCAGCCAACATAAATGATGTTCGGATCGGAAGCAGCCACGGCAATCGCGCCGATCGAGCCGGTGGGCTCGTCATCGAAAATGGGCTCCCACGTTTCGCCGTAGTCGTCGGATTTCCAAACGCCGCTATCCACTCCGCCGATGTAAAACACGTTCGGCTGGCTGGGCACTCCGGCAAGCGCACGCGTACGGCCGCCACGGTACGGGCCGATGTTGCGCCAGCGCATTTCCTGAAACATGGATTGCGGATACTGCGGCTGCGCGGAATCCTGCGCGCGCGCGGGCTTTGTTCCAGCGGAAAGCCAAGCGGCCGCCATGCCCGCAGCCAATATGACTACTGCGCTCGCTAGTATTAAACGTGAAAACTGAAACTTCCTTTTGAATTCCATGATGCTCATCGCTCGCCTCCGGGGAAGCCTGAATATACAACCGGCGAGCGGGCCGCACAACTTGCAAAGCGCTATTCGTGGTGGAGGGCGGTCATGGGATCAACGCGCGTGGCGCGGCGCGCGGGAATATAGCAGGCCAAAATGGCGACTCCGGTCAACACAGCCGATACGGCGATAAACGTCACGGGGTCGCTCGTCCGGACTCCATAGAGCAAGTGCGAGAAACTGGAGAGCAATCGCGTGAGAATCAACGCGGCCACTGCGCCAATCACGAGCCCGGCCAGAGCCAGCCGAAGGCCCTGTCCAATGATCATCCGAAAAATTCTCGGTTTCTCCGCGCCAAGCGCCATGCGAATTCCAATCTCGGGCACACGCTGGGCCACCGAATAGGAAATCACGCCGTAAATTCCGACGGATGCCAGCAACAACGCCAGGGCCGCGAATACTCCCAGCAGAATCATGGGAAATCGCTGCGAATCCATCGAGCGCGAAACAATTTCCTGCATGGTTTGGACATTAAAAATGGGCTGATCGCCGCCTGCCCCGAGGACCGCCGCTTTGATTGAGGGCATCACGGCTGCGGCGTCGAGCGGCGTGCGTACCATCACAGTTGTGCCGGGAAATTCCGCCGCCACCCATTGGTCGGGATCCTGGTATAGCGGGAAGTACGCCTCATTCTGGATGTATCTGGCGGAGTCATCCAATCCCCACTGCCGTACGTGACCGACCACGCCCACAATCCGGCATGGACCCATGGACACGAACCCGGCGGAAATTGATTGGCCTATTGGATCGGTGTCTGGAAAATACATGCGGACGAAAGCGCTGTCTATAACGATAACGCACGGAGTCTTCGTGGTGTCTTCCTGAGTAAAAAAGCGGCCTCGAAGAAGTGGGATTCCCATTGCTTGGAGATAATCCGGACCCGTCACGTAGTTCAGGAGCCGGGGAGCCGCTTGAAGTGAAGCAGGCCTCTGCGAACCAGTCCAGAACGGCATCGTCGAAGAGTCGCCATTCAGCGGAACGACGTCGGTAAAATCGGCCGCCTGCACTCCGGGAACGCTGCGAATACGTTCGATCAGTTGCTGATATGCGGCGCGTGTGCTCGCGGGCGTCTTCGTCAGGGAATGAGAAACGCCGACTTTGAAAGTGACGACGTGCTGCGCATCGAAGCCCGCGTTGACGTCCCACAAGTTGCGGATCGTGCGGAGCAGCAGGCCGGAACCAACGAGCAACACAAGAGTGAGAGCCATTTGGACAATCACGAGAAAGCTTTGAACGCGATGCTGGCCGCCTGACGATGTTCGGCCGCCTTTTTTCAGGGCATCCTGCAAATCGGATTTCGAGACCTTTAACGCGGGGACCAGTCCGAACAGGAGACCCACGGTGACGGCGATGCCGAACGCGAAGAGAAGCACGGGAAGATTCAAGCCAATCTCCTGGCTGCGGGCCAAAGTTCCCGGCATTGTTGCAAGAATAAGTTTGACGCCCCACATTGCAAATGCGAGCCCAAGCCCGCCGCCGGCGAGCGAGAGAAGCACGCTTTCGGTCAACAATTGACGCACTACGCGCGGGCGGCTGGCTCCGAGGGCCGCGCGGATGGCAAATTCGCGGCTGCGCGCCGCTGAGCGCGCAAGCAGGAGATTGGCGACGTTTGCGCACGCAATCAGCAAGACCAACCCAACGGCTCCCAATAACAACAGAAGCGATCCGCCCGTGTTTCCGACGATCTGCTCCTTCAGCGGACCCACATCCGTTCCCAAATCACGGTCATCATCGGGATAAAGCTGATCCAGGTTTTTCTGAATGGCGCTCATCTCCGCCTGCGCTTGAGGCAGACTCACTCCGGGGTTCAGGCGCGCGATGGAACGGATGCCGTCGTGCGCCGAACGAACGCTGAGAATTGTGGGGTCATCCTGCGCAAGTGGTGTGAAAACATCGGCGTCGCCCAATAAACGAAAACCTACCGGAGCTATACCGATGATTGCGTAGTCCACTCCGCTGAGTGTTAGAGATTTGCCGAGCGCGGAAGAACTGCCGTCGAAGCGGTTCTTCCACAGACGATTGCTGATGATGACGGCGGAGGCTCCGCCTTGCACGTCTTCCTGCAAAGTGAAATCGCGGCCGAGGGACATGTTTGCCCCCAAGATAGTAAAAAAGCCGGCGGAGATGGCCTTCCCATCGAGGTGCTCCGGCGCTCCGCGATTCGTCAGGTCATAACCCTGCTGTCTGAACGCGGCCATTTGCTGGAAGGAGCGGGAGCTGAGCTGCCAATCCCGAAAATTGGGGTACGAAATAAATACGCGTGGAAAACGCGGATTGCTTTCCCACACCATGACCAGGCGATCCGGCTGGCTGTAAGGCAGCGGAGCCAGCACAACGCCTTCCACCACGCTGAAGATAGCGGTGTTGGCGCCGATGCCGAGAGCAAGCGTAAGGATCGCAACCGCGGTGAAGCCGGGAGACTTGCGCAGCATGCGCAGGCCGAAACGCACGTCCTGCCACACATCTTCCAGCCAGCGCGTTCCGCGTTCATCGCGGCATTCTTCCTTGGTTAACTCGAAGCCGCCGAATTCGCGCAGCGCCGCGCCGCGCGCATCTTCGGGAACCATTCCAGCGCGCACGTTTGCTTCGATGCGCTGCGCGAGGTCAAAGCGCAATTCCGCGTCGAGTTCCCGTTCCGATCGTTTCACGTGAAACAAATCGCGCACCCACAATCGAATTTTTGTGTCCAGGTTCATGGCGGCCCGGTACTCCTTCGCGAATTAGCGAACCGTTTCCATTATTCCATTTCCCAAATCACTCGAACCGCAGCGCCGTCATCGGGTCAACACGTGTTGCGCGCCGCGCCGGTATGTAGCACGCAAAGAAGGTCGCGGTCACCAGCACAAGACAAACTCCAACATACGTCACCGGGTCGGTCGCGGCCACTTGGTAAAGCAAGTTTGAAAGCAATTTCGTCGCGACAAGCGCGCCAGCTATTCCGATTGCAACGCCGATTGCCGCCGCAAACATCTCCTGGCGCAAAATTAGCCGCAGCACATCATGCGGCTGGGCTCCGAGCGCCATCCTCACGCCAATTTCACGTGTCCGCTCAGCGACGGCATAGGACGTTACCCCGTAAATTCCTCCCGCCGCCAGAACCAGCGCCAGCATGGAAAACAATCCGAGCAGAGTCGCTGAAAAACGCTGCCTCGCAATCGAACGATCCACCAGTTGCGTCGCTGTTTGGACATCAAAAACCGGCTGGGAAGGATCAATGGCAAGCACCGCCTTGCGAACCGTCGCCGCCATGCTCAGCGGATCGGCCGTGGAACGGACAACCAATGTCGAAACATGAATAAAGCCGGCGAAATACATCTCCGCTGGCGCAGGGGAGTCAATTGAAAGATCGCGCACGTCGCCGACAACGCCCACAATTGGGGCGGCAACAGGCGTTCCCGTCGTGACATCCAGTAGAAGCTTCCGCCCAACGGGGTTTTGCCCCGGAAAGAAGTGTTCAGCCAGGGTCCGATTGATGACCACGAACTGAGCCGTGTGGGCTACGTCATTTTCATCAAGGACTCGTCCCTTCAGAAGTGGAATGCCCATGGTCTGAAAATAATCGGGACTTACCCAGCGAACGTTTGCAACCGGAAAATCACCCGGCTTTATCGGTGTTGCACCGTCCACCAGAAAACGAGTCACGGCTATATTGGGGATCAGCGGTGTCTGATCGATCGTGCCAACAGCTTCAACGCCCAGCAAGGCGCGAAGTTTCGGCAACAGCCGTTGATAGAACCCAGCTATGGTCTGGGGAGTGTTGTATTTGCTGTTCGGAAGCGAGACTCGCATCGTCAGTAAGTGATCAACCCGAAATCCCGGAGATGTCGCGATGAGTTGCCGCAAGCTGCGCACCAGCAATCCCGCGCTGATGAGGACTACGACGGCGAGCGCGACTTCTCCCACTACTGCCACCCGATGGGCGAATCTTCGCCGCGCGGTTGGAGAAGTGCGCTGGCCTGACTGGAGCACACTACTCGCATCGCCCCGGCTCACACGAGCCGCCGGGAAAATCCCAAAGAAAATTCCCGAAATGATGGAGATGCCGAACGTAACCCAGAGGACGCTGGGATCGATGCCAATTTCATGCAATTGGAAAATCGGCGCGTCCAGCATTTGCGGGAGCCATTTGGAAAGCAAGAGCAGAGTGGCCCACGCCAACAAAAGACCCAACAAACCGCCAAACCCAGCCAGGACGACGCTCTCTGTCAATCCCTGGCGGATCAGCCGCGCTCGACTTGCACCCAAAGCGGAACGCAGCGCCATCTCCCCTTCGCGGCTGGTGGTACGCGCGAGCAGGAGGCTCGCGACGTTTGCGCAAGCGATCAGCAAAATAAGTCCCACTGCGGCCCAAAGAACCAATAGAGCCGTCCGCAAACCGCCGACATATTTTTCGAGTATTGGCTCGACCTTCACGCCGATGTTGTGGTTTGTTTGTGGATAAGCGCTCGCGAGCGACGCCGCAATTCCCTCCATCTCCGCGCGGGCTTCCGATACGCTTGTTCCGGCGTTAATGCGGCCGATGGCGAGCAAAGGATGATAGAACCGATTTGTGAAGTCATCCTTGTTCAAGTTGCCGAGCGGCAGCCAAACGTCGGTACTTTGCGGAAAACGAATCTCCAGTGGAAGAACGCCGACGATAGTATAGGATTTCTGATTCAGTATCGGGGAGCGCCCAAGGATATTCGGATCGGAAGCGAAAGATGTCTTCCATATCTCGCCACTGAGAATGGCCACGGGCCCATTCCCTAGCTGGTCCTCTTGAGGAAGAAAATTCCGTCCCTTCGCCGGCGCGATCCCGAGCAGCGGAAAGAAATTGTGGGAAACAATTGCGCCGTGAACTTCCTGGGCCTCGCCATTCGCAATCAGTGTGGAATTAGGGATGCTGGTCAAATTGTAAGCCGCCAGTTCTTTAAATGAATGCGCCTGCGCCCGCCAATTGGCGAAGTCTGCTGCCGAGGCGCCAATATCCGGTATGGATGGATACGTTTCTGAAATCGCGACGAGCCGGCCGGCGTCATGAAATGGCAGCGAACGCAGCAGCACGGCATTCACAACGCTGAAAATGGCGGTGTTCGCGCCGATGCCCAAGGCAAGCGTCAGGATTGCGACCGCAGTGAAGCCGGGAGATTTGCGCAACATGCGCAGGCCGAAGCGCACGTCCTGCCAGAGATCCTCGAGCCAGCGCGTGCCACGCTCATCGCGGCATTCTTCCTTGGCGAGCTCAACGCCGCCAAATTCGCGCAGGGCGGCGCGGCGCGCATCTTCACGAGTCATTCCGCCACGCACTTTGTTCTCAATCTGAGTTTCCAGATGGAAGCGAAGCTCGGAATCCAATTCATTCTCTGCTTTGTTGCGGCGGAATAGCGTGCGAATGAATTGAGAAATTAAACGCTTGAGGGAATTGTGTGAGGGCATCTTGACCTCCCTTCGTTGATTCGACGCGGCATCGTTCGCGCCACGCTTATTCGTGTCGCAATGCCGTCATCGGGTCCACGCGGGCCGCGCGGCGCGCGGGAATATAGCAGGCCGCGAGCGCCACCATCGCCACCAAACCTGCTACGGCGGTAAACGTGGCCGGGTCGGCCGGTTTAATCCCGTACAGTAAACTGCTAAGAAATCGCGTGAGGGCGAGCGCGCCGGCAATGCCCGCGACCGTGCCAACTGCGGCAAGAAGCATCCCTTGGCCAACGACCATCCGAAGCACATCTTCCCGCTGGGCGCCGAGCGCGATGCGAATGCCGATCTCGTGCGTTCGCCGGCCGACCGAAAAGGAGAGCACGCCGAATATGCCGACGGCGGCAAGAAACAGCGATATACCGGCAAAGATTCCCACTATAACCATGGGAAATCGCACTTCGTATTTTTCGGAAATCAAATCTTCAAGGGTTTTGAACTGCAAAACAGGTTGCTCCCGGTCAACGGACATCGCGGCTTCCTGAACTGCTGAAACCATGCTCATTGGCGGAATAGCTGTCCGGACGCAGAATTCCATCCACGGATACGCTGGGTATTGCATGTATGGCATGTAAATCAAGGGATTAACGTCTCCCGCGCCTCGCAATTTCATGTCCTTCACGACGCCCACGATCTCACGAGGCCGGCCCAGAGCGGGTGTATCTCCATAGACTTCTGCAACTGGAATAAGATGGCGGCCGATGGGACTGACGTTTGGAAAATAGAGGCGAGCGAACGTTTCATTGATGACGGCTACGGGAACGGCGTTGGCGCTGTCCTTCTGTGTAAACTCTCGCCCCGCAATCAAGGTGGCTTTCATTACCGCGACGAAGCCTGGTGAAATGGAATAAGTATAAGCACCGTCCTTTTGAGCCGAAAGTTCCGGTGGTTGTCCTTCCAGCCTGAAAAGAAGCTGATCGCCAGAAACGTAACCCGCTGCACCTTCAACGCCGGGGAGATGCTGAAATCGATCAAGAACTTCCTTGTAGAAGTCAGCTTGTTGCGCGCCGGTTGTGTATCTAAGCGCTGGCAAGTCAATGCCGAAGGTCAGAACGTTCTTCGGAGTAAATCCTAGATTCGCGTCTAGAAGGTTTACGAATGTTCGGATCAACAACCCCGCGCCCATTAGAAGTACCATCGCGAGCGCAATCTGGGTGACGACAAGTACGCTGCGGATTCTGCGCCCATCGGTCCCCGCCGTGACGGTAGCTGTCCCTTCCTTCAGCGATTCATTCAAATTGATCTTTGACGAACGGAACGAGGGCACGATGCCGAAGATCAAGGCACTGACCACGGAGACGATCAAGCAGAAGCCAAGCGCCGTCCCATTCAGGCTGATTCGTTGTGTGCCGGGGATTGAGTAGTAGCGCGCACAACCGATCGCTAATAAACGCACGCCTGCCCAGGATACGAACACTCCAGCCAAGCCGCCGGCGAGTCCTAGCAACATGCTCTCCACAAGAAATTGCAAAAAGAGTTGTTTCCGGCTTGCGCCCAACGCCGCACGGACAGCAATTTCTTTCCGCCTCGTCGTGGCCCGAAGCAACAGAAGGATTGCTGCATTCATACAGGCGATCAAAAGCAATGGAAGAGTCGCTCCTACAATCGCGATGGTCACTCTTGCGGTAGTAACGGTGAAGTAGGAGGATTGCAGTGAATCTAACTTGAGGCCCCATCCCTTGTCGGAATTCGGGTATTCCCCCGCAAGGCGGCTCGCGATGGTATCCATCTCGGCCTGGGCTTCGTTGAGCGTGACGCCGGACTTGAGCCGACCCAGCATGTTCAAGTTCCGCACAGAGCGCTGACCCTCGGCCAAATCCTTGGACTCCAGCGCAAGAGGCGTCATTACGCTTATATTGGCGTCGCGTATGAAGTAGAAATTCTTCGGCATAACACCGACCACTGTGTAGGGCTTACCATCCAGGTTTATCCCATGGCCGATGATGTCAGTCGCGCCCCCGAATCGACTCTGCCAAAACCCGTAGGAGAGCAGCGCGACATGATCGTTTCCAGGCTCGACTTCCTGCGTTGTGAACCCACGGCCCAAGATGGGTGCGACTCCTAGGATGTTAAGAAGATTTGTTGATACGGCAGCCCCGATCAACTGTTCCGGCGGGGCAGCCTTTCCGAGAACGGGGCGCTTCCAAAGGTAATATCCGGCCTCGCGGAAAACGCGGCTTTCTTTTTCTATGTCTAAAAAGTTGAGCGCGGACACTCCGGTCTCGGCGTTGCCTGGGCCCACTCGCAGACGCCACTGGCCGATCGTTACTAGTTCTCCAGAATGCGGAAAAGGCAGCGGCCGGATGATGACTGCGTCCACAAAACTGAAAATTGCTGTGCTCAATCCAATCCCGAGGGCGAGCGTAAGCACGGCAACTGCGGCAAAGCCGGGATTCTTGCGCAACATGCGCAGGCCGAAGCGCACGTCCTGCCAGAGATCCTCGAGCCAGCGCGTGCCGCGTTCGTCGCGGCATTCCTCCTTGGCGAGCTCAACGCCGCCAAATTCGCGCAGGGCCGCACGCCGCGCTTCTGCGGGACCCATTCCTGCGCGAATATTCGTTTCCGTTTGCTGTTCTACGTGAAATTGCAGCTCGGCATCCAATTCGCGATCAAATTGTTTCACGTGAAACAATTTGCGCAACCACAACCGAATCTTCGGCTTGCGGCCTTCGAATGCGGAATCGCGGTCTTTTCCGCGTGGTGAGTTCGAATTCATCTGCGTGGCTCCTTGCCTTCAGGCCGTTTTCAGGATCTGTCCAATCGCGATGGCCAGCCGCTCCCAGTTTGTTTCTTCCACTTCCAGTTGCTTTCGCCCGGCGCGCGTCAGTTGATAAAACTTCGCCTTGCGATTGTTATCCGACTCGCCCCACTCAGCGGCGATCCACCCGCGGCGCTCCAACCTGTGCAACGCGGGATACAGCGAGCCCTGGCGGACTTGCAGCGCGTCTCGGGAAATTTGTTGAATTCGCAGCGAGACGCCGTAGCCGTGCAGCGGCCCCGGAGCGAGCGTTTTCAGAATGAGCAGGTCGAGCGTGCCTTGCAGCAGATCGGTTTTGATCGGGTTCATAAAGCCTCTCTTCTCCTAGACATCCGACAAGGCTAAATGTTTCACCTGTAGGATGTCAAGGAGAGAGAAATGTGAGAGGGAGGTCTGTATTTAATCGGGATGAAGGTTGACCGCGGCTGACAAACTGCTACCCGTTAAGAGTGTCTTACGGCTTTTGCATGCAAGCGGGAATTCCTACCGCCGCGCGGCCCACGCCATCCCGTCGGGGTTTCCGCCTGCATCAATGCGGCCAACGACTTCTAGCGTCGCCAGATTGACCACGGCGACATAATTATCCGGGGAGCAAGCCACGAAGGCGCGCGAACCATCCGGCTGCATGACGATGCCCGCCGCGCCGCGTCCCACAGCGATTCGCTTGATCACATTGCGCGTCTTGGCGTCAATCACGGTGAGCGCCGCACCACTCGCGCCTGCCTGCCCGGCAACGAGCACGCGTTTCCTGTCGAGAGTAAACTTCAGCCGGTTTGCGCCACGCACATCCGCGGCGAGCGTTTGCGTCACGCTCTTGGTAGCAACATCAATGATGGATACGGTTCCGTCTCCGGCATTGGCTACCCAAATTTCCTTGCCGTCGGGAGAAACATCAAATCCTTCCGAGCCGCTGCCGACGGGAATAACAGTTTGATTCCAGTCTCCGCCGGGAGGGCCTTGCGGGCCGCCTCGGCCACCGGGACCATTTCCGCGTCCTGGTGGAGGCGCGCCGTTCCCGCCACGAGCAGCGTCTGGAGGTGGGCCTTGAGGTGCGCCCGGAGGTGGACCACCCCGCCCCCGCCCGCCTCCAACAACTTTCTCGATGATGCTCACGGTTGCGGAGCTGACATTCGTGGTCACGATACGCTGCAAATCCGGCCAAACGTAAATCATGTGCGTTCTGTTTTGTCCGGTGCCGAAAATCCAATCAATGCTCTTTGTCGCGGGATCGTATCTGCCAATCGCTTTGGCCGCTTCCGCCGTGAACCAAACTTTTCCGCCCACGAACGTCAGACCATGCGGCCCGCGCAAAGGCCCCAGGTCAATGCTGGGCAGCGCCTTCTGAGCGACGAGATCCACAACCGCGAGCGTGTTATATGCTCCGCCGCCATAATTCGATACGTATGCAAACTTTCCATCCGTGGACGCGATCACTTCGTGTGGATCATTGCCAACCGGAACCCGCGCGATTACTTGCAGTGTGGCAGGATCCACGATGGCGAGCGTTTGATCGGTCTTGGAAAGTACGAGCAACGCATTCGGCGGCGTTTCGGCGGGCTGAAAAGCGCCCGAACCAAGTACTGCGGCCAGCAGAAGCAGGGAAGTCAGCGCGATTTTCATAATGGCAGAAGATACGCCAATGTTTTGCGAAAAGCGATATGGAATGGAGGTGTGGCCGCATCACTCCGGCCATGATTCCCCGTTGCTCGCACGCGAAAAGTGAAGGAAGATGTCGCGCAGCAAGTAGGAAGCGGATCGCGGAGGCGCAACGCGGATGTGGTACGCGGGAGTTGTGCTGCTGGGGCTGGTTGTGGGCGTGCTCGTCGGACTGATGGGCATCGGCGGCGGCGTGATCCTCGTTCCGGCGATGGTTTATCTTCTGGCCATGGATCAGCACATGGCGCAGGGAACTTCGCTTTTCCTTCAGCTTCCTCCGCTGGGCCTTGGTGCAATGATGATTTACTGGCGCAAGAAACAGGTGGATTGGTGGGCGGGAGCCATGTGTGCGCTGGGATTTTTTCTCGGCGGATATTACGGCAGCAAGATCGCGATCCGGATGAATTCTCGCGACCTGCGGGGAGCGTTCGGAATTTTCGTTGTCTTTGCCGGGATCATGCTGTGGTTCAAATCGCGGCCAACGGCATTGGAGAAAAAATCCATTGCGTAATCGCCCGCTCCAACTCTTCCTAATTCTGGTGGTCGCATGCGTGGTCGGTGTTTGCGCGGGACTTTTTGGAGTGGGCGGCGGCGTGCTACTGGTGCCGCTATTGGTGCTGCTGTTTGCCTTTGAACAGCACACTGCTCAGGGCACGAGTCTGATGGCGCTGGTGCCACCTGTGGGTCTGCTCGCTTTCCTGAATTATTCGCACGCGCACGAAGTGAGCTGGACCGTCGGCCTGCTCATCATGCCGGGCGTTATTATCGGCAGCCTTGTGGGCAGCAGACTGGCGCAAAGACTTTCTCCGCGCCGGATGCGCCGCGTTTTCGCTGTGTTTCTGTTGCTTCTCGGCGTCTGGCAGGTTACGTCCGCATGGTTGCTGCGTTAAGCGACTCCGAATCGATATTCTAATTGCAACCAGCGGATTTTGTAACGCTGGCGTCTCGCTGGCTCTTTTCTGGTTCGACAAAAATCAAAAGGAGCCGGCTGGAAGCCGGCGGTACAAAACCATTACCATTGCTGTTGATTGCCTCCGGGCGCCGGCAACGTGGAAGCGGCATTCGCGCCCAGCGGAACGCGCAGCGCAAATAGGCCTTCCGTTGCCGACGCAGCCAGCAGCAGTCGCGACGATGTTCCCGCGGCCAGCGTTGGGAAACTTCCCTCGCCAAGCTGTCCACCCAGCTGCTTCCAGCTTTGGCCCTTATTCGCGGAAACAAACAGGCCGTGCTGCCGCGTGGCGATGATCCACTCATCTCCTTCGACGGCCACATCCGCAACTTGCGCATCGGGCGCATTCAGGAATCGCCAGGTCAAACCAGCGTCCACCGAAATCAGGGCGCCCCCGTTACGAATTGCAAAAAGAGTTGAATCGTCGGCAACAACCAACTTACCCACATCTTTAGTGTGCAAACTTGGATCCGCCGCGGCCCATGTTGCGCCGGAATCGCGTGAAATCAACAGGCCCGAATCACCCAGCACCCACACCGAACGCCCATCGGCGGAAATCCGCGCGATTCGGACCGCCGCGTGAGGCGCATTCGACACAGAAGAGTAAGAAGCAAAGTCTGACCACGTCGCGCCGTGGTCATGCGACGCGAACAGCCCTTCCGAAGTGGCCGCAAGCCAGGCATCGCGGCTGAATGCAAGGTCGTAGACCTGTGCGCCAAACGTCCGCGAAGTCGTAGCGGCGCGTGCGGCAACCGTTGTCTTGGCCGTCGCGCCATTTACAGATGAACTCCTCGAGTTTGCCCCGGGCTTCGCGCCGTGCGTGGCTGGCGGTGCCGCACGCGTGATGATCGCGCCCGCCTGCACCCAACTCGCGCGCGCTGCGTCATAGTGCAGCAACCCGCCGGATTGCGGCGTGGCCCACCAGCCGCTCGCTGGTTCCGGCGCGGCGTAAACGTGCCGCAGCGTTTGCACATTTGCGCCATGAGTAAGCGGCGTCCACGTGCGTCCGCTATCCGAGGTCGCGTAAATTCCTTCGGTAGCGTTGGTCAGCACCAGCAGCATCCGCGCCGGTTGCTGCGGATCGGTCACCAGTTCGCGTACTTGCCGGTGAGAGAAGCCTTCATTCGTAGCCGTAAAATTCGCACCAGCGTCGCGCGAAACGTAGACGCCCAGACCCTCCACGCCCAGTATGATTCGTCCAGGCTTGCGCGCATCCAGCAGAATGGCGCTAATCGTCCAGTTCGGCGTGCTCACGCGCGCCCATGTTGCGCCCGCATTTGTAGTTTTCCAAAGCCCATCGGTCGTGCCCGCATAAACAATCGCGGAATTTACCGGGTCCTGCCGGATGATTTGCGTGCGGCGCGATAGAAACGGAATTCCGCCGTACTTCGCCCACTTCGCTCCCGCTGTATCGCTGTGATAGATACCCGAACATGCGCTGGCATAGACGCGGTCTGGATTTCCCGGATCGAACGTAATGCTCATCACATCGGAATCGTCCACCATTCCCGCGGTGACGGGCTGCCAGTGTTGGCCGCCATCCACCGTTTTCCACGGCAAATGGTATGTGCCCGCGTAAAGAACGTCGGGGTTGCGCGGGTCCGCAGCCAGTGAATCGAAATTTCGCAGATCCTCGTGATTTGCCGGAGAGATGCGCTCCCACAATCCAACATCGCCACGCGAACGGTATACGCCGTCAATCGTGCCCGCAAAAAAAAGCGATGCATCGGATTCCGCCTGCACGAGTGCCCGCACGGATTGTCCCGCGAGCCCCGCCGGCCTCCACGTTGCTCCCGCGTCATCGCTGCGGAATACGCCGCCGCCGTTTTCTCCCAGCGTGCGCGTCGCGGCAAATATTCGCCGCGATTCCCTGCGGTCCACGACGATCGCCATCACGACCGTGTCCGCGCGATTGCCCACGCGCCCGGTCAGCCGCCAGTGCGCGCCCGCGTCCTGCGAGGAGAATATGTGGCCGTCCACCGTGCCCAGATAAAGCACGTCGGGATTGCCGGGGTCCGCAGCCATTGCGCGGACGTCTCCCCCAGCCGGCCCAAGCTCCTGCCAGTCCTGCGCCCTAAGCGCTAAACCGTTCAAAATCAATAACAAGCACGCCGCCAGCACAGTCCGAACCCAAACCCGCATGGTCTTCCTCCAAACGAAAAGCGCGGCCGCGTTTTCAGCCGCCTATGCGGTAAGGATAGAGATGGGTTCTGGGGAAATATGCTGGTCTAGGGGGTAATTGGCGGACAGCACACCGGCCGTGGCCGCGCGGCAGCACGCTGCCCCAAAGGGCAATTCGCTCCTCACTGTTTCACAGATCGTTTTTCGGGGAATTATTAATCCAGATACGCGCCTTGAACGCGCACTAGCTCGACGACTTCCAGCCGGTCGCTCGCGCCGACGCGCCGCAGCATCCGGTGAATGTGGTTCTTGATGGTTTGCTCGGAGAGGTTCAATTCCATGGCGATTTCTTTGTTCGTTTTGCCCTGCGCGATCAGCGGCACAAGCTGCTGCTCGCGGCGCGTCAATCCCAGTTCCATGCGCACGCGGACGTTCGGAACACGATTCCACTGCCGGACGTAACGGAACAGCGCAACGATCAGGCGCGGCGGACAGACTGCTTCTCCCTCAAGCACCGCGCGCACGGAAGCCACGACATCCTCGGCAGAAGCATCTTGCAGAACGTAACCCACGGCGCCGGCGTGCACTGAATCCAGAAATGTTTGCTCGTCCTCCGGCATCCCGATCATCACCACGCGCAGCGATGGCGCCGCCTGCACAAGTTTGCGCACCAGCGCCACGCCGGACCTTGCCGCGCCGGAGTCATCCACCAGCACAATATCGGCGCCAGACGCGAGCGCCGAATCCCCCGTAGCCTCTTCCGGCACGCATGCCCCGGCAATTCTAAAACCACCCCTGGTTCGCAGCACGCGCGTTAGCGCCTCGCGCAGCAGCCTGTTCGTTGCCACCAAGTAGATGCCAACTTTGTCTTGCGAAACGTGGCCCATGTTTCCCTTTATGGGATGAAAAGCAGTTCCTCTCACATCTATGGTGCAACTTCGTGACCACCTCGCTCGCGCATGTTGTCACCTCTTTCGACATCCACACCGTTGCTCCGCACCCTTTGTTCCTATATCGTTTGTAATCAATGGTTGATATTCACTGCCACATTCTGCCCGGCCTCGATGACGGCGCAAAAACAATGGACGAATCCGTCCAAATGGCCGAAATCGCCATTTCCGAAGGCATCACGCACGTAATTGCCACGCCACACTCGAACGCGGAGTATGCTTTCCGTCCCGATTTGGTACGCGAACTCCGGAATGAATTGCAGGCTCGCGTCGAAGGCAGGCTACGGATTCTGACCGGCTGCGACTTTCATCTCAGCATTGAAAATCTGCGGGAAATTCAAATCAACTCCATTAAGTACACTCTGAATCAGCAGAACTATCTTCTGGTGGAATTCGCCGATTTCGCTATTCCGCCCAACACGGACGATACTCTGCACTCACTTCAGCTTCTGGGCCTGAACTTGATCATCACTCACCCGGAGCGCAACGGCCTAATCCGTCACCAGCCCGAAAAACTCTGGCGCTGGCTGCGGCAGGGATGCTACGTGCAGGTGACGGCGCAATCGCTGTTGGGACGCTTTGGCAAGGAGACCGCGAAAATCGTGATGCAATGGCTCGAAAACGAACGCGTCCATTTTATTGCCAGTGACGCGCACGGCGTCGCCAGCCGCCCGCTAAAACTCCGCGAATCGTATCAGTTGGTGGCAAAACGCTTTGGAGAAGAAAGAGCGCAGGCGCTATTCACCGATAATCCGATGGCCGCCCTCGAAGGAAAGCCGTTGCCCTACCAACCCGAACCGCCCGTGGACAAAAGCGCGGCGCCGGTTTTCAAGAAGCGCAAGCGCTTTTTCTTTTTTTAGGGTTTCGCCCCCGTTTTGGACTCCAGGGAAAGGCTTACCGGGAAGGTCGCGGCAGCGCGTCTTGAATCAGGCGCAGAGCGGTATTTGGATCGGCTACCTCGACAATCAGTTCGTCATATCGCTCGTCGTGCAACTCAATGACGATTGTGTTCTCAGGATGGTGGACATCCCAGAAAACTTTCTTGCCGTGCTGGTAGAACGTGCCTGCCGTAATCACGCCCGGCAGATTCGTCCCAGGCAACCGGATACCTTTCCACCACCCTTCAGCAATCGTGGGATCGGACCGAACCCCCGCGATGTGAGCCAGTGGAATTTCCAAACTGCTCTTGAACGCCCACAGCTTGTCCGCGCCCTTCACATGAATCTTAAGTTTGCCCTCTTCGATAGCAAGTTCGACCATAGCAGCATTTTTACAGGAAGTGCTGCGGATTTCCTAGCAATTTCAATCGAACCGCTCCCCGTTCCTTGTGGGATTCTCATTCGAATTGATTTCCACAGGAAATTTCCCAAATTGCCATTGACGTGAAATTACTCATATGCTAACCTGCCTTGCAGGTTTGGACGGGCGGCTCGCATAGCCTTCTCAAAACGAATCTCACCAACCCTGCCGGATACTCGAAATCCGTTGGATTAGAGCCATCTCCGTATCGATCTCGCATCAGTGTGATTCTAAAGAGTTTGTAAACCATTTACAATCATACTCATATGCCGAATGGCGTCTATAAGTTCCATAGAATCATACTGATGCAAAAACAGGGGGGAGGGGGTGGGGTACATGGGGGGGGTACAGACCGGGCAGATGCCTGACAGAACAGACCGGGAGCATTGCTGACACTGTTGGCTAGTGGCGCGCGCGTGTAAAAAGGAGCGCATGCCATGGAAAGCGAGCAGTGTAATGGAAGAGAAGCTACGATTTATATTTAAACACGATGCGGGCGAGTCGATGACCGAACTTTGCCATCGGTTTGGGATCTCCCGCGAGACCGGCTATGTCTGGTTGCGGCGGTACCGGCAGACCGGAGTGGCCGGGTTGATGGAACTCAGCCGTGCCACGCATCGGCACGCGAACCAGACGCCGGAAGAGATCGAGCAGATGGTCTTGGAACTCCGGCAGGCGCACATGCGCTGGGGACCGAGAAAGCTCAAGCGCATCCTCGAGCGAAATGAGCCGGGGCGAAGCTGGCCGGCGTCGAGCACCATCGGGGCGCTTTTGAAGCGGGAAGGTTTGGTGGTGGCGCGCAAGAAGAGATTACGCGTAGCGCCCTACACCAAGCCCTTGGCGCATGCCGACGAAGCCAACCGCGTGTGGTGCGCTGATTTCAAGGGATGGTTTCGCACCGCGGATGGCCAGCGAATCGATCCGCTGACCGTCTCGGATGCGCATAGCCGGTATCTGCTGCGGTGCCAGGCGGTGGAGAAGACCAACACGGCCCGCGTGCAGGCGATATTTGAAGCCGCTTTTCGCGAGTATGGAATGCCGGAAGCGATTCGTACCGACAACGGGCCGCCGTTTGCCTCGCACGCGATCAGCGGGCTGTCGCGATTAGCGTTGTGGTGGATCAAGTTGGGGATTGTGCCGGAGCGCATTGAAGCGGGCCATCCGGAGCAAAACGGAAGGCATGAACGGATGCATCGCACTTTGAAGCAGGAGACGGCGCAGCCACCGGCGGCCAACCGTCGCGAGCAGCAACGGGAGATGGACCGGTTTCGCGAGGAATATAATCAGGTGCGACCGCACGAAGCGCTCGAGATGCAAACGCCGGCGGCGGTCTATCATCGGTCGGAGCGAACATTTCCGGCGCGGTTGCCGGAACCGGATTATCCGCAGACCATGCTGGTACGTAGTGTGAGACCGCACGGTCATTTTCGTTGGAAGAAGTACGATGTGTTTTTGAGCGAAGTTTTTTGGGGCGAGCGGGTGGGCTTGTTGCCCGAGGACGATCGTTGGTTCACGATCTATTTCGCGCAAGTTCCAGTCGCGCGATTTGACAGCCAGAAGTTGCGCGTCACGCCTTTGCAAAAAACGGGGGGCTTCTTCAAGGTGGGTGCAGGGGAAGGCGACCCTTCCCCTGCACCCCATCCCCTCACCCGAGAGGATCAAAAAGTGTCAGGGATGTGCCCGGTCTAAAGTGTCAGGGATGCTCCCGGCCGCACAGGGGGCTGGTACAGACCGGGCAGATCCCCGACAGATTAGACCGATGCTTTCTTTCGGGCGCGTAGGCGACGCAGACGCGACAACCCGTCATTTCGAGGAGGCCCGCGGCCGTATGGCGGGACGACGAGGAATCTCACAGTTGCTTGCGTTTACGTCAGGAGGAGTGACGCCGCCAATAAGATCAAGAAAATATTTCGAGGATTTCCTCGTAGCGTTTGAAGGGAGCGATCAGATACGCGCCAGCCAATTCGGTACGCGCCCAGGCCAGCATCTTCTTGGCCAGCGCAAATCCGTGCTCGCGCGCCGAAGCGCCCGCGGCTTCCATCTCTTTCAGCACCGGCTCGGGGATCACGATCCCCGGCACTTCGTTATTCAGCCGCAGCGCTTGCTTGTAACTGGTGAGCGGCCAAACGCCAAGCAGCACGGGAATCGGACACGGGCCCCCGAGCCGCTTGATGAACGCGTGCCAGTGCTCGGGATCGAACAGCGGTTGCGTCATGGCGAAATGCGCGCCGCCTTCGATCTTTGTCCGGAAGCGCTCGATTTCGTAGTCAAGATCTTCGGCCACGGGATTCACGGCCACGCCGATCGTAAAATTGGTCGCGCCGCCCAGCGTTTTGCCAGACCAGTCCATTCCCTGATTCAGCTTGGAAAGGACTTTCACGAGGCCGATCGAATCCACCTCGAAGACGCCGCTCACTTCGGGATAGTCGCCGACCGACGGAGGATCGCCCGTAACGGCGAGAACGTTGCGCACGCCGCCGACAGTCCATGAACCGAGGAGAGAAGCTTGCAAGCCGATCAGATTCAAGTCGCGCGTAGTGAGATGCGGAATCGTTTCCACGCCGCGCGCTTCCAGCGCGCCGGCGACCATGAGGGCGTCCATGCCAACGCGGGCCATCGCGCCGCTGTTGATGTCAATCGCGTCCACTTTGCCGCTGGCCATGATGCGGCCTACTTGCTCGTAAATGCGGTCGAGCGCGATACCCTTCGGCGGATCAATTTCCACGGAGACGACGAATTGCCCCGCCTGGATTTTTTTCCAGATGCCGCTTTCCGGTTCGCGCTTCGCGGATGCAGTCTGCAGAACGGCGCGCGATTCTTCCTTAGCCGGAGGTTTTTGCGTCGTCGCGCTGACGGTAATCTTTTTCACAGCGTCGGCCATGGCGCGGATGTGTTCCGGCGTTGTGCCGCAGCATCCGCCGAGAATGCGTACGCCCAGCGCTGCGGCGTCCTGCGCGAAGTGCGCGAAATATTCCGGAGACGAGCGCGGATAGACGGTGCGATCTCCCATGCGCCGCGGAAATCCGACATTGGGCATCGCGCTGCGCGGAATTGCACCGGTGCCGTGCGAAAGTTCTTCCAGTATCGGCAGCAGCGCCTGCGGCCCCAGCGTGCAGTTCGTGCCAATGACCTGGACGTTCGCGGTCGCGAGGCGCGCGGCGGCATCCGCGGGACGCGTGCCGCCCGCGGCGGCGCCCTCTTCGGAAAAAGTCATTTGCGCGATGATGGGCAATTTGGAAAATGCCCGAATGGCTCCAATTGCGGTGAGCAATTCATCGAGATCGGTGAACGTTTCGAGAATGAAAAGATCCACGCCCCGCTCTTCCAGCGCTTGCGCTTGTTCGTGGAAGGCAATGCGAAGTTCTTCGTCGGAAATGTCGTCCATGTGGCGAGAAACGCCGGAAGGCCCGATGGAGCCGGCAATCATCACTTCGTGGCCCGCGCCTTCGCGCGCTTCGCGCGCGATTTTTACTCCGCCGTGATTGATGCGCGTAACTTGATCGGCCACGCCCGACGCGGCAAGTTTCAGACGGTTCGCGCCGAACGTGTTCGTTTCAATCAGTTGCGCGCCGGCTTCGATGTATGCGCGATGCACGCGGAAAACAACTTCGGGCAGCTGCGAATTCAATTCTTCAAAGCAGCGCTGCGGCCCGGCGGATTCGTGCAGAAGCGAGCCCATCGCACCATCAGCGATGAGGATCGTGTTCTTCAGCCGCTCGTTGAAATCTTCAATTCTCATGGTTCTGTACTTTTCCGGTCCACGTCATTTGTTTGGAAGAGAAACGATTCAGCGCCTGTGCTCGGCCATGCTTGCGATCGTGCTCATCAGATCGTACTTGGTGAGGATGTCGTAGTGCGAATCGCCCATATCCACAAATACGGCCGGCGTTTCGTGGCTCAGCAGATGCGTCACGCGTTCGACAGGCGCATCCTTGGACACCGTCGGAAGCGACTTGCCCATCACTTCGCGGATCACGAGTTTGCGCAGATCCTTGCCCTGCAACGCGAGGTTCAGGATCTGATCTTCAAAAATTGTGCCGATGGGAGATTTATCTTCAAAGACAGGCAATTGGGAAATGTCCTGTTTCTGCATGGTGTGCAGCGCGTGGAAGACTGTTTGGTCTGGACGCGCGATGACGAGTTCGCGTTCCTTGCCGCCTTTGTGTTTCGCGCGCACGATGTCCACGGCTTTCAGCGCGACCTCGGCGTCCACGTAGCCGCGCTCGCTCATCCATTCGTCGCTATAGACTTTGCTCAGATAGCGCATGCCGGTATCCGGCAGAAACGCGACAACCACGTCGCCCTTCTTGCAATTTCTTGCCACGCGCAACGCGGCGGAAATGCAGCCTCCGCCCGAGCCGCCCGTGAAAAGGCCTTCTTGCTTCACGAGACGCCGCGCCCAGACGAAGCATTCTTCGTCATTAATTTGTTCGATGTCGTCGAGCACCTTGAAATCCATGGTGGAAGGAAAGATATCCTCGCCGATGCCTTCTACGACGTACGTCGCCGCCTTGCCGACCTTGCCGGTCTTGAAAAATTCGTAGTACAGCGAGCCGATGGGATCGGCGCCGATAATTTTTACGTTTGGATTTTTCTCTTTCAGGAATCGGCCCACTCCGCTGATGGTGCCGCCCGTGCCCATGCCACAAACGAAATGCGTGATTTTGCCTTCGGTATCTTCCCAAATTTCGGGACCAGTGGTCAGGTAGTGCGCTTCGGGATTCATGGGGTTTTCATACTGGTTCGGATAATACGAATTGGGAATTTCGCGCGCCAGTTTTTTAGCCACGGAATAGTAGCTGCGTGGATCATCCGGCTCAACGGCCGTGGGGCACACGATGACTTCCGCGCCAAGCGCTTTCAGCAAATCCACTTTTTCCTTGGATTGCTTGTCGGTGATGGTGAAAACCATTTTGTAGCCGCGCACCGCGGCGACGAGCGCCAGTCCCATGCCGGTATTCCCGGATGTACCCTCAATAATAGTTCCGCCTGGTTTGAGCAGGCCTCTGCGCTCGGCATCATCAATCATCGTGGTGCCGATGCGATCCTTCACCGAGCCGCCGGGATTCAGGTAGTCAACTTTCGCGTAGACTTCCGGCGCAAGCCCGGCCGTGATGCGGTTCAACCGCACCAGCGGCGTGCGTCCGATGGATTCCAGGATGTTTTTACATTTCATGGCGCGACTTTTCTTGTTTCACTGGTCTTCTTTCACGGGCCTGACGAGTTTGGTTCGCCTGTTGAATTCCCGCGCGTCAGCCGCAAGAGCGGCGGAGCCCAGCGCAATTCAGCGAGTTTAGCATGGCGTCGCGGCCATCTCCACGGCGCGCGGCGGCGCACTTTCCCGCGAAGCAACCGGTGAGTCTGCTGCGACGGCTGAATAGATGGTGATGGAGTAAAATACGCGCGGGGGTAAAAACTATGCAGCGGCGGACGAATTATTCAAGCGGCACGCCCTGGGAGCCGATTGTCGGCTACTCACGCGCCGTGCGCGTCGGCTCGGTGATCCACGTTTCCGGTACGACGGCTACCGGCCCGGACGGAAAAATTATTGGCGTGGGCGACGCCTACTGGCAGGCGGTGCAGACGATTCGCAATATCGAAGCGGCGCTGCAGCAGGCCGGCGCAAGCCTTCGCGACGTGGTGCGCACGCGCATTTATTTAACGAACATGAGCGACTGGGAAAAAGTTGGCCGCGCGCACGGCGAAGCCTTCGGCGTGATTCGCCCGGCAACGACGATGGTCGAAGTCAACAAGCTCGTCTCGCCGGAAATGCTGGTGGAAATAGAGGCCGAGGCCATTCTGGCGCCGTGATTAGTATCTTACCCTCACGCGGTACTTCAGGACAGCGGTCCCGTCCTTGGCCACCGGAACCTGAAATTGCGCGGCGAATGCGGCGGTCTTCGTTGCCGTGAACGTCGAGTTAACAATGTTCCACTCGCCGCCAATCGGCTCGTTCACCTCCACGGTCACGTCCGCATCCTTGTGATTGCGCAGAGTGATTTCAAACTCTTCCTCATATGAGCGCCGGCCGAGCGACTTGAAGTCGGTCTGTTTGCGTTCGGCGACGATGTCGAATGCGTTCCCGACGTGGATGTCGAGCTGCTCGTCCTTCGGCGTGTGTTGGATGGCGTCTTCGCCGATGAAAAGCGTGCCGCCGTGCGAATCGGCCTGATATACGCGCACGGTTCCCGCGGGCAGCGGCATGCCGAGCCCGGACTTCTCCTCATTCTTGAATCGGTAATACACCATCACCGGATCTTTCGCGGGCGAACCGGGATTCATCGCGCCCTGGTAATAATACGATTGACCATTCACGACGAATCGCTTTTGAATAGGGAAGTGCGAGACGTTCAGCAGACTCACCTGTTTGGTTTCTTTGTCGGCGATGGTGGTACGTCGCGTAAGCGTGTAGAGGTGATACTCGGAAAAATTTTCTTGCTGCATGGGGGGAGGCGCGGGCGGGGCCATGGGACGATTCCCTGCGATTCCAAATTCCTCGAGATCCTCTGTCGAAACTCGGTTCAATTCTCCCGCCACCAGTTGCAGCTTCGCATCGCGAAAGGATGTGCCTGCATTGTTAACCAGCGTCACCCATCCGTCCAAATCCGCCGAGCCATCGTCCCGCGCGACCGTCATTACGTAGTCGCTCTTCCAGGACATATTATTTGCGAGGTAAGACGCTTCAATTTTCTGCCGCCGCGCGCCGGAATTCGCAAGGGTCCAGACCAGCGTAGGCCGGCTGTACAAATTCTCCGGCAGCGCGGAGAAGCGATACCCGTTGGGCGTCATCCCCGTCACGATGGAATCGCCGACCTTCCAGACCGGGCCGCCTTCGTTGTTCGCCAGCAGCGTGGCTTTCGTTTCTTCCGTCTCCGTCGAACCGTTCTTCTGAACATTTCGCACCAGCGTCACTTCGCGGCCCACATATTTGTCGAGCAGCTTGGCGGCGTCCAGCAGGTCGTACTCGTAATTCTGTTCGAGAATGCTAAGTTTCGCCGGATCATCCAGTGATCGGATGTGCACCGTGGCGGGATTTACGCTCGCGGCAATGTCCATGAATCGCAGTTGGAAATCCCCGCTCGGCAAGGAGACATTGCGCGTATCCCGCACCAGCGCCACATTCGAGTTGTAAACCGTCACGGCCAAATCCGTCTGGTCGGACATGCTCGTTTCATGCAGACCCGATGCGGACTGCCCGCTTTGCACCGCGGCAGCGGCCGCCCGCGCGGACACCGGTCCCCGCATTACAAAAACCACCGCCGCGCCCGAGAGAACAATCAGCCCCGCAAATTTCATCTTTCTCCAGCGAATGTTTTTCATTGCGCTCCTCCTGAGTTCACTAGTAGCGGACGCGGACGCGATATTTCAGGACAGCGGTTCCATCCGTTGCCACCGGAACTTCAAACTGCGCGGCGAATGCGGCCGTTTTCTTCGCAGGAAAAGTTGAATTGATCATTTCCCAATCGCCGCCAATGGGCTCGTTCACTTCGACGGTCACCGGGGTTTCCTTGTGGTTGCGCAGCGTAACTTCGTATTCCATTTCGTAAGTCTGTCCACCCAGCTTTTTGTAATCGGTTTGCTTGTGCTCGGCGACGATGTCGAACGCGTTGCCGATGTGTATGCTCACTTGCTCGTCCTTCGGCGTATGGTCAATGCGATCCTCGCCGATAAAAAGGATGCCGCCATGCGAATCGGCCTGGTACACGCGCACGGTTCCCGCGGGCAGCGGCATACCAAGGCCGGTCTTTTCCTCGTTCTTGAATTTGTAATAGACGAGCACTGGATCTCTTGCAGGAGAGCCCGGATTCATCTGGCTGCGGTAGTAATACGATTGGCCGTTCACCACAAAATGCTTTTCCACGGGGAAGCGCGAGGCGTCCAGCATGCTGACTTGCTTGGTTTCCTTATCGAAGATGCTGGTGCGCCGGTTGAGCGTATAAAGGTGATACTCGGAGAAACTCTCCTGGACCATCTGCTGCGCTCCCGCTTCAACCTGAACTGCAATCGAGCGGCCAGATATAAAACCGCCGGTGGGAGCGACGCGATTCAGCTCCCCCGCCACTAGCTGCAGCTTCGCATTCTTAAACGCCGTCCCGCTGTTATTCACCAGCGTCACCCAGCCATCCAGATCCGCGGAGTTTTCCTCGCGCGTCACCGTCATCACGTAGTCCGCGTTCCACGAAACACTATTCGCCAGATAGGACGCTTCAATCTTCTGCCGCCGCACGCCGGTATTGTTCAGCATCCAGACGAGCGTGGGCCGGCTGTATAGATTGTCCGGCAGCGAAGAGAAGCGGTATCCGTTGGGAGTCATGCCCGTCACGATGGAATCGCCGATTTTCCATACCGGGCCTCCGGCATTATTCGCAAGGAGCGTGGCTTTGGTTTCTTCCACTTCGGTCGAGTTGTTCTTCTCAATGTTCCGCATGAGCGTCACTTCGCGGCCGACATATTTGTCGAGCATCTTATTGGCGTCGAGCAGGTCGTATTCGTAATCCTGCTCGAGGATATTCAATTTCTCCGGATCAACCAGGGAACGGAGGTGAACGGTGGCCGGATTAATCGTGGAGGCGATGTCCATGAAGCGGAGCTGAAAATCGCCGTCCGGCAGCGAAACATCGCGCGTATCGCGAACGAGGGCCACATTCGAGTTGTAAACCGTCACGGCCAGGTCCGTCTGGTCATTCATGGTTGTTTCGTGTATCGCGGCCGTGGCCTGAGCCTGCGCTGCGTGGACGGCGCCGGTGTGATGCGTGATAACCAATCCCGCCAATGCCAGCGCGGCCGCGAGCGCCATACGTATGACATTCTGGAATGTTCGTGTTTTCATGATTGTCCTCTCGTAACGTGATTCCTGCACGATCCGCCGCCCTACACACCTTAGACGCCACCGACCCATTTATGGGTTCCCGGAGCGGCGTTCCAAGAAGGGTCTCTTTCACAGGAAGTGAAATTCGTTTCGCGCGAGGCGGTTTTCCGCGGCGCGTTTTGCAATCGTCTTTCGGACGACGTAACATAAATCATTCTTGATGTTTCAAGGAGGGCGGGAATCATGAAGGTTTTCAATTCAAAGTTTTCCAGATTCAGTATCGCGTTCGCAATCACTGTGATTTGCCTTGGAGTTCTGGTCGCTCCGAACGCGATGGAACGCAGCGCCACGCAGGGGCCTGCCGCCGAGCCAGTCTTAAAAGGCACAGCGGCATTCGGAGATTGGCATTCGGATCACCCGGGTGTGACGCGACTGATTACTGCCGCGGATTTGCCGAAGCCATACGCTACTTCTTCCGCCAGGAACCAGCCCAGGGTCGTGCCTCAGCCGGAAGGCGCGTGGCCGCAAGCGTTGCCGGGTTTTAAGGTCGAACGCCTGGCGACGGGCATCAGGAATCCGCGGCTGCTTCGCACGGCGCCGAACGGAGACATCTTCATCGCCGATAGCACGGCAAATCAAATTCTAGTGATGCATGGAGTGGGACAGGGAAGCGAGACAATTACGCCGCAGGTTTTCGTCACTGGGCTCAATCAGCCGTTTGGCATTGCGTTTTATCCTCCCGGCCCGAATCCGCAATACATTTACATCGGCAACACAGGCTCCGTGGTGCGGTTTCCCTACCGCAATGGCGATTTGAAGGCGCGCGGCCCCTCCGAGATGATTGTGAAGAATATTCCTTCCGGCGGCAGGCTGGAGGGCGGAGGCCATTGGACGCGGGACGTGATTTTCTCCGCCGATGGCAAGAAAATGTTCGTGTCGGTGGGATCGCATTCGAACGTTCCCACGGTTGAGAACGACCCGCGAGAGGTTCGGCGCGCGGATATTTTGGAGTTCAATCCGGATGGGTCGGGCGAGCGCATCTACGCTTCAGGCATTCGCAATCCTGTCGGCATCACACTCAATCCAGCGACGGGAGTTATGTGGGCCTCCGTGAATGAGCGGGACGAGATCGGCGATAACCTGCCGCCGGATTACATCACGCACGTGCAGGAAGGCGGCTTCTACGGATGGCCGTGGTATTACATCGGTTCCAACGAGGATCCGCGTCTTGCAGGCCAACATCCGGAGTTGAAAGGCAAAGTGATTGTGCCCGACGTGCTGGTGCAGCCGCATTCGGCGTCCCTGGAAATGACTTTCTACGAAGGGAACCAATTTCCCGCCGAATACCGTGGGGATGCCTTTGCCGCTGAGCACGGCTCATGGAACAGAGGCATACGCACGGGCTATAAGATTATCTGCGTGCCGATGAAAAACGGAAAAGCAACGGGAGGATACGAGGACTTCGTGACGGGATTCGTCGCCGCGGATGAAAATGTCTGGGGGCGTCCGGTGGGTGTAGCGGTCGCCGCCGATGGTTCGCTTATTTTCTCGGATGACGGCTCGGGCAGCATCTGGCGCGTGAGCTACACGGGCGGCAAGTAATCGTCGGCGAAGTCTAAGTGGCTATTGATCGCTCGTTGAAAGCAATCGCGTGGATTTATCTTGCGGGCCACGCGAGGCGCAACCCCGCGCGCACAAGCGTGGGCGGGCCGACATTGGTGATGGGCGTGCGCGCCACGGTGTAGCGATCATCGAGCAGGTTTCCCGCCGCGCCAAAAATGCTTGCATGGCTGCCCAGGCGTCTTGAGACTTCCGCGTCCACGATGAACGCGCGGCCCAGCGGCAACAAATTCTGGTCGTCGTCGAACTGATTCCCTATGTACCGCGTTTGTACTCCCGTGGTCCAAACTCTTCCGGTGTAGCTCCATTGGACGTTGAACTGATTCCTGGCCACCTGCGGCACCTGCAATCCAACCAGCGCGGGTTCGGCCGCGAAACTGATCACCGTGCTGTCGGTAAGAATGTATCCTCCAGTTAGCCGCATGTTTTTCGGAAGTTGCAATTCGGCGGTAAATTCCGCTCCGAGAGCGCGAGTGGCTCCGAGGTTTTCGCGCTGGTCCGTAATTAACGTAGGAGTGGAGGAAAGCGTCACGTCCTCAACCGGGTTGTCAATTTCACTCCAGAAAAAATTTCCGCGAAAGGTCAGACGTCCATTCCATTCTTGGAGGCTGATGCCAGCTTCTCCGCCGGTGAGAAGCTCGGCGCGCAGCATGGGGTTCGCATCCGTGACGATATCGCCCACGCGGAAATTGCGATACAGCTCGTTGAGAGTTGGCGCGCGAAACGCGCGGTAAACGGAAGCGCTGGCCGTGACGCCGTGTTTGAACGAGTGCATCAGCGAGATGCGCGGACTGAACGCCGTCTCTGAACGATTCGGAAAAGCCTCCGGCGCAAGCGGGCCCCCCGGCAGCGGAAACCTGTTCATGAAACCGTCGCTGTTCAGCCATGTGTCCACGCGGCCGCCGAAAGCCAGCAGCCAGTTTGGCGCGAGAAGAAAAGAATCCTGGCCGAAATAACCGATGGTGCGCTGCCGCCCGCCCGCGTCCACGTCAGCGGTCGGTCCGGCGGCATTGAAGGTCATGTCAACACTCCGACCTTCCACATCGTGTGCTTCGATTCCGGCGGTGAGTGTGTGTTTTTCGGCAAAAGTGCGCTGCCACTGTCCTGCAAAACCCAGCTGCTGGGAGGGACTTCGCTGCATGTCCGTCAGGATTTCCGAATCACGATTTGCTGCGACGGAGGAGAAATTCTGATTGAAGACTTCATCGGAGGCATAGGCCCTCACGGAAAATGAGCCGATACTCGATTGCGTCCAGTTCAGTCCCAGAGCCAGAGATGGCATGCGAGTGTTATTGGTTTGCACGGGCGTTCCGTTGTCGCGGCTTTCTCCGAAGGAATTCCAGCGCAAGAAGAAATTGCCCTGCTCGCCGATTTTTCGCGAGACTTGGAGCGAGCCATCCAAGTCTCCAGTGCCTGCGGGAGCGTCTACCGAGCCTCGCTGATCTGTGGGCACCAATATGTAGCCCGAAGTGCGCAGCGTTTGAGCCGACGCGGAGATTCCCCAATTGCCGATGAGCGTGCCCGCATCAAATGAAAGCGCCGGAGTGTTTTCGTTCCCGTAGGAAATTTCCATGTCCGCAAACGAATCGCGCACCGGGCGCGTTTGTATGTTGACGACGCCGCCGAGCGCGCCACCGCCGTACATGTCGGAGCCGCCGCCATTCGTGATTTCCACGTCGTCCACACTTTCGCGCGGCACTTGATTCCAGTAAACCCATCCCCCGAAGGGATCATTCAGAGGGATTCCGTCCAGCAGAACGGCGGCGCGGCTCGCACCATTCGCGCCGACTCCACGAAGCGACACACCCTGCGTAGTCGGATTGGCGAACAAGCTGCCGGAGCGGCGGAAAAGAGTGAAGCCTGGCGCTTCCCGAAGAACGTCATCGAGCGCGAGGCTTCCCGATTCGCTGATGGTTTGAGCGGAGATGAAAACCTGACTTGTGGGCGTGGGTGGAATCTGCGTCTCATCACTTGCCGAGACCTGAATCCGCTCAAGGGCGGGCGCGGGGGTCATACGAACTTGGAGCGGGTCTTTGGGCGAATCGGCGCTGATGGCAATCGTGACGGGCGCGAAACCCAGGTGGCGCACAACCAGCGTTCCGGTAGCTGGTATGCCGGTTAAGAAAAACTCCCCTTGTGCATCCGTCGCCGTTACCTGCGTGCTCAAATTAGCTTGGAATTCCACCGCGGCTCCGGGAATGGGAAGCGTGTTAGCGTCAACAACAGTGCCGCGAAGAGTGCGCAGCTTTTGGCCCACGGCGCAGGTGGCGAGGAGCAGAATCACGCAGAGCGCCCAGAAACGCAGGATCACAATTACCTTGCCGTCTGAGAAATAGTTGCCAACCGCGCGAAGTATATACCAGCTGTTTCACCGTGACATTTCCGTTGAGATGCATGCAACAGAGGGCCGTTCCCGGCATATTCCTGGCGTTGCTTTCAGCGGGGGGGCGGACGTAAGATGTGGCCTTCTCGTGCGCAACGACTCAGCCTGACGCACGCGTTCCAGTTTTTGCTATTTTCAATCCCGGAGGTGATCGGTGGCGAAGCGGGTGGATATAGAACTCCCGGAGGAAGACCTCCAAAAGAAAGACGGAGCGCGCGAAAAATCCGAGCGCCCCGCCAACCTCGGCCGGCGTGAATTCGTCAAGATGGTCAGCACGACTGGCATGGCCGTTACCGCGGCCGGCGTGCTCGTGGGCGAAGGTTTGCTCACGAAACCTGTGGAAGCGCAGGACGTAGCCGACGCCGCCACGGCGAAGCTTGTGGGGCCGGGCCCAGTGCGCATGACTTTGAACATTAATGGCGCGCCTAAAAAAGTGGTTCTGGAGCCGCGTGTAACTCTGCTGGATGCGCTGCGCGACCATTTGGATCTGACCGGGGCGAAAAAAGTTTGCGACCGCGGCACTTGCGGCGCTTGCACCGTGATCATTAATGGCATGGCGATGTATTCATGCACCGTGCTGGCGATTGATGTTGCCGAGCGGCCCGGTTCGCCTGCCACAAAGATCGAAACCATCGAGAGCCTGGCGCCCGAGGGCCAGCTCCATCCTGTGTCCGCGGCGTTTGTAAACAATGACGCGCAGCAGTGCGGCTTCTGCACTCCAGGATTCGTGATGGCTTCGAAGGCTTACATTGATAAGCATCCCCATCCGACTTACGAAGACGTAAAGGCGTCGCTCGGCGGGAACATCTGCCGCTGCGGCACTTATATGGGCGTGCGTCACGCCGTCGTCGAAGCCGCGAACCACATGGCGGCGAAGGGAGGGAACGCGTAATGGCTGACTATAAGTGGCCTGCTGAAGGAAATCGCGCGCTGATTGGCAAGCGCATTTCGCGCCTGGATGGCCCATGGAAATCTTCCGGCACGGCGAAGTATTCATTCGATATAAACCGGCCCGGCTTGCTGTACGGCAGAATGGTGCTTTGTCCGCACGCGCACGCGAAAATCAACTCCATCGATACCAGCGCCGCTGAAAGCATGCCCGGTGTGAAGGCCGTGGACATTATTCATCCTGTGGGACAAGAAGTATTGTGGATGGGCAAGGAAATCGTGGCCGTCGCGGCGGAGACGGATGATCAGGCCCGCGACGCGGTCCGCGCCGTCAAAATTGATTATGAGGTGATGCCGTACTTGGTTACGGACGCGGCTCCCGAAAATGCGCAGGGCTACACGCAACAGCTCAACGAGCAAACGCAGCTAGATCCCGACGCCGGCTTTAAGCTGGCCGATGCGATTCACGAAGGAAATTACGGCGTTACCGTCATCACGCACTGCTGCATGGAATCACATGGGTCAGCTGCTGAATGGAATGGCGATAATCTCACGGTGTGGGCATCGACCCAAAGCGTCACGGGACTCACACAAGAGTATTCGCAGAGCCTAACCTCGAAAGGTATTCCGACGACGGCGACGAATGTGCGAATCCTGACCCCTGTAATGGGTGGCGGATTCGGCAGCAAATTCCAGGCGGATACATGGGGTATTTCCGCAGCCGTGCTGGCGAAGAAGGCCGGGCGTCCGGTGAAGATGATGCTCGATCGCGATCAGGAACTTATGGTCGCGGGAATGCGGCCCTCGCTTTACGCGAAGGTAAAGGTTGGCGCGAAGAGCGATGGAACATTGACGGCGTGGCAATCTGAATCGTGGGGCACTTCAGGGCCAACAGGAGGCGCAAACGCCAACCTGCCCTACATCCTCCAAGTGCAATTGCCCTACAAGCGCAAGCACACCGCCGTGCGCACGAACATAGGTCCGGCCCGCGCGTGGCGTGCGCCGAATCATCCACAGTTCTGCCTGGTCACCATGTCCGCGATGGAGGATCTTGCGGCCAAGTTGAACATGGATCCCGTCAAGTTCTTATTGAAGAACATGCAGTTCGCGGGAGAGCGGAACAAGGGATTTGGCACGAAGGATTACGAACAAGAGCTTGCCAAAGCCTCGGAGCTAATGGATTGGGATAAGAAATGGCATCAGCGCGGAGATAAGACCGCGGGGCCGATCAAGCGTGGACTCGGAGTTTCCATTCACACCTGGGGCGGTGCCGCCAACACGAGTTCGTGCAACTGCACGATTCATCCGGATGGCTCCGTCGAAGTGAGTATGGCCACACAGGACTTGGGCGTCGGAACGCGAACTTCCGTCGGCATTGTGGCCGCGGAGACGCTGGGTCTTCCGTTGGAAGGGGTGAAGGTAAACATTGGAGATTCCAACTTGCCGCCCGCGGGCGGTTCCGGCGGCTCGACGACCATTGGAGGCGTCAGCAGCGCAACGCGCCTTGCATCTACGAATGCACTCAACAAATTGCTCGCCATAGCGGCGCCTTCGCTGGGCGTAGGAGTGGATCAGCTTGAGGCCGTCGGCGAAAAGATACAGGTGATTGGAAATCCTTCAAAGTCGCTGACCTGGAAGCAGGCCTGCGGAAAATTGGGGGCTTCGTCCATTTCTGAAACGGCGGTGACCCCGCGCGCCAATACTCCTGAAAGATCACTGGTGTCGGGGAACGTCGCCGGCGTGCAGATGGCTGAAGTCTCCGTGGACACGGAAACAGGCATCGTGCACATGGAAAAAATGGTCGCCGTGCAGGATTGCGGTTTGATCATTGATTTGAAGACAGCGGAAAGCCAGGTGTACGGCGCGATGATCATGGGCGTTTGCTACTCGCTGTACGAAGAAAAAGTAATGGATCAGCAGACCGGCAAAATGTTGAACGCCGACATGGAATTCTACAAGCTGGCGGGCATCAACGATATCGGCGAGCTTGTCGTCCATATGATGACCGGCCCGGGTTACGACGACCGCGGAGTGATCGGGCTCGGCGAGCCCCCCACAGTTTCGCCCGGCGCCGCGATATCGAACGCCGTGGCCAATGCGATCGGCGTTCGCGTTCCCACCTACCAATCACGCCCGATAGAGTTCTGGCGGTTCTCGGAAATAAGGAGGGATGGCCTGATGGAAACTTTTGCGTACGCTCATCCGGCAACCAAACAGGAAGCTCTCGGCTTGCTCGGCTCAAGCTGGGAGGATGCCGCCGTGCTTGCGGGCGGCACTGACATCATCTCCCTAATGAAAGAGCACGTCGTCATTCCGAAGCGCGTCATCAGCATTCGCGGCATTAAGGAATGGAGCGGCATTTCGCAGACATCAGCGGGCCTGCGCATCGGCGCGCTGGTCACCATCGAAGAATTGCGCGAGAACGCCGCGGTCCGGAAGCAATATCCTGCGTTGACCAACGCCGCGGAGGGCATTAATAGCCCGCAAATGCGAAATATGGGCACCGTTGGCGGCGATTTGTGCCAGCGGCCGCGCTGCTGGTATTTCCGCAACGGGTTCGGCCTGCTCGCGCGTGATGCGAAAGGCAATTCGCTGGTGCCCAGCGGCGAAAATCGCTATCACGCCATTTTTGGAAATGATGGCCCCGCGTATTTCGTGAATCCTTCGAGCCTCGCTCCAGCGCTGATTGCATTTGGCGCGCGATTGCATCTAGCAGGGCCCAGCGGCGAACGCGACGTAAATGCCGCGGATTTCTTTGTGATTCCGAAGACTGATTCAGAGCATGAGAACGTTCTGCAGCCAAATGAAATCGTCACGGAGATTGTGATTCCCGCGCCCTCTTCCGGCATGCACAGCCACACATATGAAGTCCGCCAGCGCACGTTATTTGATTGGCCGCTGGCCGCCGCATCCGTCGCGCTGAAGATGGATGGCGGCACGGTGCGCTCGGCAAAAATTGTACTGGGTCATGTCGCGCCTGTACCGTGGTTGGCGGACGATGCCGCGAAGGGACTGGTCGGCAAGGCCATTAATGAACAGACGGCAGCGGCCGCGGGGGATGCCGCGGTCCGCAGTGCCCGTCCACTGAGCCACAATTCATACAAAGTGCAACTCGCTCGCGTATCCGTGAAACGCGCGCTGCTTGCCGCCGCGAAGGAAGGAGCCTGACCATGGTAAAAACAAGCCTGAAACTGCTCATCCAGACCGGAGAAGTTTGCCGGTGCCTTCGCGCCAAGACATTGTTCTATGACACAGGCGAATTGGGCAGCCCCGAAGAAAATAATCCTCACTATGCGATGTATTCCGGATTGAACGGGCCATTCTGGTGCGTGCAGACGCAGGGTCTGCAAGGCCCCGACGGCGGAATCGCGTCCATAGAAAACTGCCATGGCAAAAGCGGCCGTGCTTGCTGCGAAACCGCGTAGCGTTGCTGTTCCGCTTCCCGCCCGGCGGCATTGATTGTATCCCGGCTCACGAAGTGGGAGAATGAAGGTTCTTGGTTCTGGAGGTTCTCTTATGAAGAAAAATGGAATTCTTTTCGCATTGTTGGCGGTGGCTCTAATCTGCGCGTTGCCCGCGGGGGCTGTCCCAAAGGCGCAAGCACCTCAGATTACCGGGCAATATATTGAGTCGCGCACGGCGGATATCTACACCGGCCCTTGCATCGCCAATTCGGAAGTTAATCTGGCTGGCAAACAGGTTGTGATGGCCTGGCGCATTGATCAGGGAACGTGGGGCAACGCGGATCTGAGCGGGCTTACCGTTGTAGCCGTCGTGAATGCTCCGGACACACTGGGTATGGCCGGGAGCGATCCATCGCTGGCGCAATCTGTTCTGATTGTGGATCAGTCGGCGAATGACGCGCAGCGTGCGGCGCTTGTGAATTTTGCTCAGGCCCAGGCCGGAGCGGTTTTGTCGCACATCATGTCGGTAGAAGCGGCGCCGATGCGTTTTGAGACGAACGTTGGGGGTCAGCACGGCGTTTCTTCGCTCGTCGCGGGGAATCTGGTGCGCGTCACGACGCGATCGTTGAATGCGGGCGACGAGTTCTGCCACAACGAAGACGTTTACTATCCGCCGCTGGCTGCAAATCTGACGCATTCCATGCCTGCTGTCGCCACGGAATCCGGCTACCACGGCAATCATCTCGGGATGACATGGACGGAGAATGACCGCCGCGGCGTTTTCGTGGGCACCTTTGCGGATTGAACGAGATCCGATGTTAAAGACGAAGGCCCACCCCGCGCGGGTGGGTTTTTGTTTTTCGGGGCGCGCGGATTTCAAATTTTGGTTGTGACGATTGGAGCCGGCGGCTCATCTAATTTCAGTTACGAAATACATTACAGAACTTTCTTTTGAGCTAGAGGGACTGATTGCCATGAAGCCTTGTCACCGACGTGTGCTGCCCATCCTATTCGTGCTGGCTCTGTGCGGCGCGGCGCAAGTTTCCGCGCAATCCTACAAAGTGGAATCGGCGGCGGTTGCCGCTCCTTCGGAGCTTTCCGCCGCGGTTCGCGACACTCTTTCGCCGCAGGCGCTGCGCGTTACCGGACCAAGCGGTGTGATCTGCGAGATTTGGGTGCGGAAAGCAATTCCCGGCCAGGCTGCCGCTCAGAATTTGGGCGTAGTCTATACGCAGCTTCAGGAAGGTACGCTGGTTGCCGCAATTCGCTTTCCGGCTGACTTGAAGGATTATCGCCGTCAAACTGTGAAGGCTGGCGTCTACACGCTCCGCTACGCGCTTTCACCCGTGAACGGCAATCATCAGGGCGTCGCGCCGCAGCGGGATTTCCTGTTGGCAATCCCCGCCGCAGCGGATCAGGATCCGGCAAACGTGACCGAGGCGCAGACGATCGAGCTATCGAAGAAATCCACGAGCACGAATCATGCGTCCGTGTGGAGTTTGACTCCCGGAGATGGCGCAGCCGGCTCTGATCCTGCGATTTCACACGACAACGATGCGGACTTGTGGATCGCCCAATTCAATGTGTCCATCGCGGCGGGAGGAGCACCCGCGCCCGTACGCATGGGCCTGGTGGTTGCGGGGTTTGGACCGGAGGTCTAGCGCTCGGGCGCTCCGCAGATTTCGAACCCAGCGTCTTATTCCAACTTATGTACGTTTGCCCTCATTGCGACACGGAAATCAACACTTCCACGGAACTTTGTCCGCACTGCGGCGCCGACCTCGCCGCGGAAGGCGAACTCGCGGCTCCGGCGCCCGCGAAGCCGCTGCGAGTGATTCTGGCGCGCTGGGCGATTCTGCTGGGTATTCTAGCTGTCGGCCTGTGGGGATTTCTCTGGTTTGTAATGCCCGCGCAGCACGGCGCTTCCACGGCCCAGGCGGAATCGCGAGCCGTCATCGCGTTAAACGGCTTGCACACCGCGCTGGTATCCTACGCATCGGCGCAAACGGGCGGATCGTTTCCCAACTCGCTTGAGCCGCTCGGAGAGAGCGCTCGCGACGCGGCACAGCTCGCGCAAAGCGAGGGCTATCAGATTTCGTATACGCCGGCGCCGCCGGGCCCCGATGGCGCAATCCGCAGCTACACTCTGCAAGCTCGCGCCGGCAACTTCGGCTTCCGCAATTTTTACTCCGACGAAACCGGGGTGCTCCGCGCCACAAAGGAAAATCGCCCCGCAACTTCGCAGGATCCTCCGCTATAGAAGCGGCGCGCCGCCCATCTCCGCTCCACTTCAAAAATGATATACTTCTCCGCAGTAAGCCCAAGCAATCATTTATTTGGCCCGCTCGGTTTCTCACGGAGAGGTGCTGGAGTGGCCGAACAGGGCTGACTGCTAATCAGTTTCACCTCAAAAGGGTGACGGGGGTTCGAATCCCCCCCTCTCCGCCACTTCCCGAACTTTCATCCAATTGTTTTCCAATCACTTCTCATCCAAATCCAGCGGTTCGATCCCTCTCTCGTTGGAAACGTAAGCGGCCTCGACCAGCGCCATCGTCTGGTACGCATCCTCAAAGTGAGAGGGAAGCTCCGAGATGCTTCCTTCCACGTAGGCTTGGAGCGCGCCCATGCTTCCCACGAACGCATCCGGGAACCAATTCCCGCCAATGGGACATGATCGCCATCCATTCTGCATTTCGCTTCGATGGATGTACTCAAGGGAATCAGGCTTGCCCTTCGGATAATCAAGGTTCACGCCGAGCGTCGCGCGCATGGAACCCTCGGTCCCTTCCCAAAGCGCAAAACTGCGCTGCTGTTTCTCGCCGAAGTCATGGCCATGATTGGTGGCGATGAAAACCCGCTTCGAATCTCCGTAATCGAGGATCATCACGGACTTGGTCGCCGCCAGGTGAGAATACGACGGGTGCTTCACCGTCTTCGCGTAAACGCCGCGGGGGTTTCCGAACCATGACCGCATCAGATCCAGATAATGAATGCTGTGATACAGAATCTCCAGGCGTGGCGCCGTGGCGAGAAAGGTCCACAAATGCCAGGGCGTGTAGGTGCGAATCTGCACTTCGCAATCGTGCCATTCACCCAGCAGTCCACGCGCAGCCAGCGCGCGCGCCGCAAGATTCACCGGCGCATAGCGAAGCTGGAAATTAACCGCGGCAATCAGGGATTTGCGGCGGCACAAATCGCGTATCTGGCGCGCTTCCACCAGCGTTTTGCCCATCGGTTTCTGAATGAGGACAGGAACACCATCCGCCAGTTGCGCCAGAATTCCCAGCACTTCCGAAGCCGGCACAGCAACGTCGTACACCGCATCGGCGGGAGCAACGGCGACCGCTTCCTTCACTGTAGTGAAGCTGTTAGGAACGCCCGCTATTTTCGCAAGTTCCGCCGCTTTTCCGGGCGCAATGTCCATCAGTGCCACCACGGGAAATCCAGCCTTCGCATACGCAGGAAGATGCGCCGCGCGGACAATGCCGCCCGCGCCAATAATCACGATGGGGCGAGGACGCTCGGGCCAGGGAGGATTGGCATCCTGGCCCGCGGTTTCCCAGTTTCCCTTAGTTGGTTCTCGCATCAACATGTCCCCCGAAGGACTTCGCGGTGCCGCGCTTATCGAGGATTTCCAACATGACCTGTCGTGCTAGTACCGAAGACCCATTGTGCTCCGCAATTAGAAATGACAAATTGAGTTCATCGAGGCGAAACGCGATGATTAGCGCGTTGATATTACTTGCTTCCGTTATATTTATGGCACAATTTGGTGCAAGCTACATATTTTGCGTTTTGCTGCAAGATCGCTCTTGCCCCCAGATAACTCCCATAGCCCACAACGAAAGTTGAAAGAATCAGTATCGCAAGCCCCGGCACAACCAGGAGCTGTGTCCGCCGGCTCGTGCTCTTCTATTCCTTGTATGCCGCTCCCCACAGTGCTGAAGATTACGACGCCAGCCCCAGGCCAACCAGATTCGCTGCCAAAATAATGATGATCATGCCGGCCCAAAGCAGTCGTACCGGCCTGCGCCCCACACCTACCCACTCGCCGAGCGCGAGACCGACCAGACCGCCGCAGAGAACATACCCGCTCATGTGGAGCATCCAGTTTACGTACCCGAGTCGTTGCGGAATGCTGGCAGCGCCCCACGCGTAAAAGAAGAATTGCAGATACCACATGATCCCGCCAGTCGCAGCCAGACATCCATTCTTGAGCAGCGTTCCCCGAGTCTGCGACAGATCGTCTCGGAGAGAGAGCCTCTTCAACACGGCCAGGCGGATGAAGCAGTAGCCCATGTTCACAATCGCGCCGCCGCCCATAATGATTACGTAACTCGGCAGCGCGGCGTACAGCGGACTCACTCCCAGAGCAAGCGCCGCCGTTTCCATCGGCTTCGCCGCGCTGATCGCAAACGAAAAGCCGGAGGAAAAAATTCCGCACATTACCGCCAGAGCGATCCCCAGCTTCAGATTGAATTCTCTGGGCAGGCCGCGAAGTTTCATTTCCTTTTGATGTCCCGCATAGGAGACGACTGCCACTCCAATCAGCGCGACCACCACTCCCGCCATGGTCAAAAGGCCGCCCTTGGTTTGAAACAACACTGCAGCCTGCCCGGCAATCAGCGGCGGTATCAGCGTACCCACCACAAGGGTGACGCCAATCGCTACTCCAATCCCCAGTGACATCCCCAGATTCCGCATTGTGAGGCCGTAGCTCACATTGCCAACGCCCCACATGGCTCCGAAAAGGGCGACCTTCAAAAGCACACTCGCATCAATCGATCCATAGAATGCTCGAAAGTCCGGTAGGAGGAACAAGCTCACCGAAATCGGCAGCAATATCCAGGAAAAGAAGCCGGCCAGGGCCCAGGTGGTTTCCCACGACCATTTCTTCACCTTCTCAATCGGCGCATAGAACGACGCGGCGGATGCCGCGCCAACCATGTGCCAACCGATCCCAGCCAGTATTGGCGGCATTATTCTCCCTTTCTCAAGGATGCCAGACCGCACTCGCCGTCATCCTCAGGGCATCCGGCCAGGATGCCCGAAGGATCTGCGTGTTATTGTCGCGGGAAATTCATATCACTGCTTCTATCGGTGGGTAAAGGGAATAACCGGAGGAAAATGAACAAACTCCGAACAGATTTGCCGTCATCGTGACGCTTTTGGCTTTGCTCCAGCGGGTTCCACCTGCGCAAGCATCTGCGTAGCCGTCTTCAGATAGCCTTTCAAAGTCGGCAGCGTCTGCGTCGCATAATTCTTGATCGGCAAATCCTGTCCATTACCTGATTCCAGCTCGAATTCGGCGATGTCCTTCGTGTACTCGTCCAGCATTTCCTGCGCATATGCCTGGTCAAATGCCGCGCCGGAAAGCTGCGAAAGCTTGTTGTAAACCACTTGGTACGGGTCATTCACATTGGTTGGAAATGGGAGATTCTCCTGCGCAAATATGCCCTTCTTCAGTTGGTCGTTGGATTTTGTATAGTCATTCACCATGAGCTTGCCGTAATTTTTCACCGCGGCGTTTTGCCCTTTATCCTGCGCCAGTTGGCCCAGCTTAATTTTGGCCAATCCCGCGGCCGCTGCGTTCTGCGCGAACTGGTGATCCATCGCATTCAGGCCGCCATAATTGGCCTCCTGCGCCCGCGCAGGCATACCTGCAACGTACAGCGCGCCCGCCGCAAGCACCGTCACCAAAACTCGCCTCGCAATCACAGGTATGCAACCTCCTCAATATTCTAGCTTAGGAGCCGTAACGATCGCTCTCAATCGGGTGTTGACTGTACATGAAGAGCGGGTGGTGGCAGGCGTCTCACAGTAATACAGCCAGCACATCTACGATATGCCCCCGCCAAAGGTTCGGGTAGAATCGTAACTCTACACCGAGCTTGCGAGCACAAACGCGCCGCGCCCCGGATCTCATTACACACGAGGTGAAATGTGAAGGCTATTCCTACTGGCCGACCTAAAAAAGTCAGCTGGATTGCAGCGTGGACCGCCGTTGCGGCGTTAGCCATTCTCTGTGCGCCCCTCGCGAGCACGCACTTTTCAGTGGCGGCGCAGAGCGCTTCTGGGCCAATCCAGATCAGCGTGGATTTGAGTGAAGCACCGCGGCACATTTTCCACGCTCACCTCGTGATCCCCGCAACGCCCGGACCATTCACGCTGGCCTATCCGAAATGGATTCCCGGCGAGCACATGCCCGATGGGCCCATCTCCGACCTCGCGGGACTGAAGTTCACGGCTGGAGGAAAGACGCTTGTCTGGCATCGCGACGACGTGGACATGTATCAATTTCATATGGATGTTCCAGCCGGCGCGACTTCCGTTGAGGCCAGTCTCGATTATTTGAATCCCGTGGACGGCAACGGTTTTTCCGCGGGGCCGTCAGCCACGTCGCAAGTATTGATCCTCGAATGGAATGACGTGCTGCTCTATCCCGCGGGAGTGAAGTCCGACGATCTCACTTACGTTGCTCGCCTGAAGCTGCCCACTGGCTGGAAATTCGGCACCGCACTCCCAGGCGCCCAGCAGCAAGGCGACACCATCCAATTCGGCGCCGTCTCTTTGACCAATCTTGTGGATTCTCCTGTTCTTGCCGGAGCATACTTTCGCTCGATTCCGCTCGCGCCGGATGTGCAGCCGCCGCACCATCTGGATTTGGCCGGCGATTCAGCCGCCTCCGTGGACATCCCCGCCGATGAGCTTGACGCGTACAACCGTCTTGTCCGCGAAGCCGGAGCCTTGTTCGGTGCGCGGCATTACGACCACTACGATTTTCTGCTTTCTCTCACCGACCACTTTTTCCCCAATGGCCTCGAGCATCATCAATCCAGCGATAATCGCGCGCCCGAACGCATGCTGCTCGATCCCGATCTGCGCGAGGAATTCGCCGACCTGCTGCCGCACGAATACACCCATTCCTGGAACGGTAAATATCGCCGTCCCGCCGGGCTCGCGACTCCTGATTTCGGCGTCCCGATGAAAGGGAATCTGCTGTGGGTTTATGAGGGACTCACGCAATACTACGGTGAGGCGCTTTCCGCCCGCTCCGGAGTGCGCTCGGTGGATGCGTACCACGAAGCCTTGGCCGCGACCGCCGCGTATCTTGATTACCAGGCGGGGCGGAACTGGCGTCCGCTGCAGGATACGGCCACCGCCGCGCAAACTCTTTATCTCATTACCGGCAAGGCGTGGTTTTCCTGGCGGCGCAGCGTGGATTTTTACGACGAAAGCTGGCTCATCTGGCTCGAAGCCGACACGATCATCCGCAAGCAGACGAACGGACAGAAATCGCTCGACGATTTCTGCCGCCTCTTTGAAGGCGCGCCGAGCACAGGTCCTAAGCTCATTACTTATACCTACGACGATGTCGTCGCCGCGATGAACCAGGTAACTCCCTATGATTGGAACAAATTCTTTCGCGACCGTTTGGATTACATCGGCCCCCACGCGCCGCTTGGCGGCATCGAAGGAGGCGGCTGGAGGCTCGTTTACAATGACGTGCCAAACGCCTTCCTTCAGGCAACCGAGCACACCGACGGCGAATTCAACTTCACCTATTCGCTTGGCATGACGGTTAACCGTGAAGGCGCTGTGTCTGACGTGATCCCCGGCATGCCCGCCGCGAATTCGGGCCTCGCACCCGGTATGAAAATCCTCACCGTGAACGGAAGAACGTGGTCGCCGGACGCGCTGCATGACGCCGTTCAGGCCGCCCAAAAAGCCTCCGCGCCGATTGTGCTGTTGGCCGATAACGATGGCTACTCGAAACCGTACAGCGTGACCTATCACGGCGGCGAACGCTATCCTCATCTGCTGCGGGATGAATCTCATCCGGATCTACTGGGCAATATCTTGCGTCCCCTGACGCCGGCGGGGCCATCGAGATAACGAGCGAACCCATACATCCAAAACGCATGGTTTGAGCGTAATGGATATGAACTCAAAAGAGGGCTTGGGCTCAGTCGCCGGGACGAAATACGGTCGGCCAACTTATTATAGTGAAAATACCGTCTAATTAAGTATACGCGCCAGGTGCGAGGAGCTTTCATGCTGATCAAGCGATCGCAGGACTTGAAATATTCAGACGTGACCCCGAAGAGCGTTTACATGAATCGCCGCAAGTTCCTGGCGGAAGCCGCGGTCGCCGGCGGCGCCGTGCTCGCTGGGCGCGCCTTGTGGAACCTTTTTTCACCCTCGCAGAGCGTTCTGGCCAATACGAAACTGAATGTTGCTTTCAAGAGTCCGTTCAGCACTACGGAAAAGCAGAACACCTACGATGTAGTAACGCACTACAACAATTTCTATGAGTTCGGATCGGATAAAACAGATCCTTCCAAGAACGCCGGGAATTTCCGCACTTCGCCGTGGAGCGTTTCCGTCGAAGGCGAGGTAGCCAAGCCGCGCACCTTTTCAATGGACGAAATTCTGAAACTCGCGCCTCTCGAGGAGCGCATTTACCGCCACCGCTGCGTGGAGGCCTGGTCCATCGTCGTGCCCTGGATCGGATATTCCTTCAGCACGCTCGCAAATCTTGTTCAGCCGACCTCACAGGCAAAATTCGTGGCCTTCCAGAGTTTTTATGATAAGCAGCAAATGCCCTGGGCCAGGGGAACCGGAATTGATTTTCCGTACGTGGAAGGCCTGCGGATGGACGAAGCCATGAATCCTCTCACGATGATCTCCGTCGGCATGTACGGTGAAACGCTGGCCAATCAGGATGGCGCGCCCGTGCGCATGACGATTCCATGGAAATACGGCTTTAAGAGCATCAAGTCCATCATTAAAGTTAAATTCGTGAAGAGCATGCCGCCCACCACCTGGAATATTTCTGCTCCCAGCGAATACGGATTCTATTCCAACGTAAATCCGCACGTGGATCACCCCCGCTGGAGCCAGGCAAAAGAACGTCGCCTGGGAGAATTGTTCATGCGGCCCACGGTCTTGTTTAATGGATACGGAGACCAGGTGGCCAGCATGTACAACGGAATGGATCTGAAGAAATACTACTGAGTGCGCGCATGAACTCCCTGTTATCCAAAAAGTGGATGAAGATTCCTGTGTTCCTGCTGTGCCTTGTGCCGGCTGCGCTGCTTGTCTTGGCGGCTTTTCACGATGGATTGGGAGCGTATTTTGGTTGGACGATCACGCTGAGTTCGGTGGATGCCTCGGCCACGCTAGGCGCCAACCCCGTCCAATTCATTCAGCATTCAACGGGTGATTGGACGCTGATCTTTCTGATCATCACTCTTGCAATCACACCCGCAAGAAAACTCTTTCATTTGCCCGCGCTCATTCGCTATCGCCGGATGGTGGGGCTGTTTGCATTTTTTTATGTCTGCCTGCATTTCACCACTTACATCTGGCTGGATCAATCGTTCGATTTTAGAGCGATGTTGCAAGATGTGGAGAAGCGCAGGTTCATCACCGTCGGCTTCCTGGGATTTGTGCTGATGATCCCGCTGGCCCTTACTTCCACGAAAGGGTGGATTCGCCGCCTGGGCGGCAAGCGCTGGCAGTGGCTGCATCGCACGATTTATATCAGCGCGATTGCCGGGGTTATCCATTACGCTTGGCTCGTGAAATCCGATGAGCGGAAGCCGATTCAGTACGCCGTGCTGGTGGGATTGTTGCTGCTCTACCGTATAGTCGTGTGGGTTTTCGGGCGAAGGCGGCCAGCGACAACCAGTGCGCCGGCTCCGCAGCCACCTACCGCGGAAACCGCTTAAGAATTTGGAAAATGCAGAAAGCTGGCGAGCATGTTCTGCGCGGATGCTCCGGCAGCAAGCCACAGCAGAGCCGATACTCCCAGCAGCGTCCACAGTATGGCCGCGTGCAAGAAGCCGCGGCGGCCAGTCTTTCTTCTTGTGACAACTTTCATGGAGCAACTCCCTTCGCAGAAGCTTCCCGAATCGCGCCCAACAGCCCGTTTTCGGAGGCCTCCACGCGGCGCGAATGGACGTGGAAGGATGCCCAGAAAAGTATGCTGCTATCGTGGCCGGCCGATAGCGCGAGGATCTTCATTTCCGGGAAATCGCGCAGAAGCACATCGCAGATCGCGGGCCGCACATCGAATTGATCAAGCGCTACGATCAGACAGTCCGGGCGCGTTCTTTCGACGCGCTGCCAGATTTCTGTTTCGCTTGCTGCTTCGCCAACGACCTCAATGTCGGAGCCTTCGCTAATGGTGGCCAGGACGAGGTCACGCATCAGGCGAGGGCGGTTGGCAACGAGGACGCGAATGGATTTGTTTTTTTCCATAGCGCACGCTGGAACGGCAAGTCTCATGGAAACAGGCAGGATGCGTAAGGTTCAAAGAGCACCCTAAGCGTTTACCCCGTTCTAATGGAGAGAAACTACGGTTTGGGTCCTATTTTGATGGGGCCGGAATTGGTACTTCGCGCGGGGCGATTCTCAGGTTCGCCACAGCTATCTGGGCATGGCTACCCCGCAACTTCGTTTCGAGGTATAAGGAATTGGCGCCGGGAGGATCGCGTTCATGTTCGCTGAATGGAAATCCAAAGGTTCAGGCCCGGGACCCAGAAATATATTCGGCAATCCCTTGTTGTATACCTCCTCGGCACTCCTGCTCGCAATCATCTACACGGGAGCGGCATTTTTGTCGCATTGGGAAAATGAACGCAAGCTGGAGCAGAAAATTGCCGAAAAGCAGGCCCAGCAGCGTGCCGACGATGAACGCGCCTTCGAAATTTTAGGCGGGAACCGCTTTGAAATTCTGAATTTCTATGTCGCTCCACCCATGATCAATCGGGGGGAAACGGCCCAGCTCTGCTATGGAGTTTCCAACACGAAAGTGGTGCGTTTGGATCCACCGGCCGGAAGCATGTGGCCGGCGTTGACCCGGTGCATCCGGATCGAGCCGAAAAAGAATACTGCCTACACGCTAACCGCCGAGGATGCGGAAGGCCACACGAAAACCGCAACCGTGACACTACAAGTCCGGTGAGGTTCGGCGCCTCGCACCGGGTGGCACATTGTCTTATGATAGAATCCGGATGTTGGAAGAACAGGGAATCTTCATGATTACCACGATCCCGTTGCTTTCCAGGGCGTAACCGGCCGGCGAACAAGCCAAGAGCATTTTTCCGCGCAAGCGTGTCGCGCAGGAGCCGGACGTTTTCAAATCAAATCGCGCAGGACTTTCATCATGAGTGAACTAGCCCACGATCCTCTCGCAAAGATCAAGCAAAAGCTTGAACTGGAAATTCGCACCATCGAAAGCGAGCTGGTCAATGATCTTCCGAAAGAGATTGCGAAGGCGCGCGCGCACGGGGATCTATCGGAGAACTCCGAGTACAAGTACGCCAAGGAGCGGCAGGCCTATCTGAACGCGCGAATCGGCCAGCTGAAAAAGCGCATGGGCGACATCATGATGCTGAATGTAAGCAATCTGCCGCGAGACCGCGCCGGATACGGCTCCCACGTTTGGCTGCTGGACCTGAAGAAATCGGCCGAGGTGGAATATCAACTGGTCACCACGGAAGACTCCGATGCGGCGAAGGGTTTGATCTCTACCACGTCTCCGATTGGCCGGGCGATTCTGGGCCGGCGCGTCGGGGACGAAATCACGGTGCAAACTCCGGCCGGCGTTAAGGAATTTGAGGTCGTGCGCCTGAAGACGATTTACGAACAAGACTGATGCCCGCGACAGCGCCGTCTTACCGGCGGAGACTCATTTGAATTTCCATTCAATTTTATTTTCTGGCACGCTTTCCGCCTCACCCACCGGAAACCCGCGTGGTCTATGAAGCCTTCTCTCATTGTTCACGGCGGAGCCTGGTCAATTCCCAAGGAAGCGGCGCCTGCGTGCAAAGAGGGTTGCCGGCGCGCGCTTGAGGCTGGTTGGACGGTGCTCCACCGCGGAGGCACGGCTGCTGATGCCGTCGAAGCGGCAATCGTCGTGCTGGAAGATGATCCAGTGTTTGACGCCGGAACCGGCGCGCATCTAAACCTCGACGGCCGCGTCGAGCTCGATGCCATCTTGATGGACGGCGCCACGCTGCAGGCGGGCGCGGTCGCGGTGCTTCAGCGTATAAAGAATCCCATTCGACTGGCGCGCCGCGTAATGGAATTCCGCGAGCACATGATGCTGGTTGGCGAAGGGGCGGAAAGGTTCGCCACGGAACAGGGAATGGCACTGTGCGATCCGGCTTCTCTGATCGTACCTCGCGAACTTGCGGCTTGGGAGCATTGTCATGCAGGTCCGCACACGGATGCGAATCACGTTCATCAAGGCGGCACGGTCGGCGCGGTGGCCATAGACCAAAGCGGGCAGATGGTCGCGGGCACGTCCACTGGCGGCACGTGCTGCAAAAGGCCGGGGCGCGTGGGAGATTCGCCGCTCATTGGTTGCGGCTGTTATGCGGATATAGAAGCTGGCGGCGTTTCCTGTACCGGCTGGGGCGAAGCCATCATGAAGATTGTTATGGCGAAAGCCGCGGTGGATCAGTTGCGCGCGCCCGGAGCGAAACCGCAGCAGGTTGCGGATGCGTGCGTACATCTGCTGGCTGCGAAGGCGAAGGGAACAGGCGGATTAATTTTACTCGACCGCGAAGGAACTCCTGCCGCCGCCTTCAACACGCCGGGAATGGCCTATGGCTGCGTCCAGCCTGAGGGATCGTTTTTTATCTCCGCATGAAGCACGTGATTTTTCAGAATTCTGCTAGTTTTTGAAATCCAGCCAAACAAGCTTCACGTCTTCCTTACTGTGATTGGGAAGACTCCAACTCTTACCGCCGGGAACCCATACCAGAATACCCTCGGGAAACGTGGGAGCCTTTGGCTCTTTTGCGCCGGCGAGATTCTTCATTTTATCAATCAGCATAAAGAGGCGTGGATGATTGGATTGGGGCGCAGTCCAATCCTTGCCGGGGGCGATCTTTGTCGCAGAGACGCGCAGCTCATCGGTTTCCAGAATGTCTCTGGAGCCATCCGCGTTCGCGGCTTTCGCCATGTCTGCCAGAGCTGCATCCACGGTGGGATAGTATGTCTTCACGTCGCCCTGTTTGCGCACCAGTTCAATCGTAATATTTCGAAACGGAGTATCGCCCACGTTTGCCGCTACGTGCGCAATCGGACCACGCACGAAGTTCACCGCCGTATCGGGCAGATGAGCTTTTACCTCAGGATGTCCTATCACGGCGTTTGTTATGTCCGCGGCGCCAAGCACGAGATACACATAGTCCTCGTCATGCCGGTGAAGGAGTGTGGCTTCATGGGCGGGCACCTCGACTTCATAAGCTTTTGCGTAGGAATTATCGATGATCAGGTGGTGATGGTGTTCATTCGAGATTGGCACTGCGTCCTTCAAAGAAGGGGCTGCCTGCGCCGCGCTCGCGTCCGGCGAGGCGGAAACCGGGCGCCAGGGCGCAGTGGCTGCGGCGCCTGCAAGAGTTGCAGCGAGCAATAGTAACGAAATCCTGCGCATGAGATCTCCTTCTCCGCGTGCCCGAGGGTCGGAATTATACGCTGTGTAGAGGATCAGGCAGTACCGAAAATGTTTCGAACTTCCGGCGTGCTTCGAGCATCCATTCACTTAAGATAGAGATGATTTGTGCGAACAATCTTTATGGACGCGCCATTTTGGAAGAATATCTCAATGAGGCGGAAAGGCTTGGTTGAACACACATGCGAGTAATCGGAAAACTGGCAATTCAGATAAGCGGCCCAGCCGCGATCCTTGCGTTCGCTTTCGTAATCCTGGCGAGTCCGGCGTTTGCGCAGTTCGGCTCGTCCGGCGGCCAGACGCAAGGCACGCAAGCGACCCAGCTTCCTTTATCGGGCCGAACCGGGCAGACCGGATCGGTGGCGGCCGGGGAATCACCCGTTCCGGGGACGACGGCCAGCGTGAATACACTCAACCCGACAGTGCAAGCGCAAGGTCCGTACGCGGGAAGCGCGAACAGCACGGCCAAGATGCCCTTTTCCGGGAAATTATCGCTGCACGAGGCAGTCCAGCGTGGCCTTCAATACAATCTGGGCGCCGTTGGCATGACGCAAACGGTGAACCAGGCGCATGCGCTCACGCGAATTGCCAGAAGTTCTCTGCTTCCAAACGTTAGCGGATATGCTTCAGAGACTGTCGAGCAAACAGATCTGAAGGCTCTGGGGCTCCGCTTCAACTCGACGATTCCGGGCTTTACCATCCCAACTGTCGTCGGTCCGTTCAACTATATGGATGTGCGCGCGAGCCTGACGCAAACCGTCGCGGATATGACCGCGTTGAACAACTATCGCGCGGCCAACGAAACGCTGCGCGCCAATCAACTTTCGGCGCAGGACGCGCGAGAGCTGGTGGTTCTGGCCATCGGCGGCGCTTATCTCCAGGTGATCGCGGCGGAAGCAAGGGTGAAATCAGCGCGAGCTCAACTGGAGACCGCAAATACGTTGTACCAACAATCGAAGGATATGTTTTCATTCGGGAAGATCGCGCAACTTGATATGAATCGGAGCCAGGTGGAAGCGCTCACGGAGCAGCAGCGGCTCATCACGCTACAGAATGATGTTGCGAAACAGAAGATCAACCTGGCACGGCTCATTGGTTTGCCTCCGAATCAAAATTACGATCTTTCAGATGATGTTCCGTTTTCGACCGCTCCTCCGATCAGTCTTGATGACGCTCTGAAGCAGGCCTTCGGCCAGCGCGCGGATCTAAAGGCGGCGGAGGCTGCCGTCAGCGCGGCCGAGAAGGCGCGAGCCGCGGCCAAGGCCGAACATCTTCCCTCACTCACGGTGAGCGGCGATTACGGAGTCATCGGTGTGAATCCCGCGCAAACCCACGGAACATTCACGGCCGCGGCTACTCTCCACATTCCCATTTGGAATGGTGGGCGCACGGCTGGAGACATTGAGGAGGCCGACACCGCCGTCGCTCAGCGGCAAGCTGAACTCGAGGACGTAAAAGGCGAAATCGAAAGCGAGGTGCGCAACGCCTATATGGACATGCAGGCTGCGGCGGATCAGGTGGATTTGGCCCAGAAAAACATTGATTTGACGAGCGAAACGTTAGACCAGTCACGCACGCGTTATCAGGCCGGAGTGACGAACAGCGTGGAAATTGTGCAGTCGCAAGAAACACTGTCGAACGCGGATCTGGATTACATCAATAGCGTGTTCGCGCACAACATAGCAAAACTCAGTCTGGCACGCGCGATTGGGCGCGCGGCGGAAAGCCTGGAGATGTTCCTGAAGATGCAGTGATGGTACTGGTGGCCGCCTGAAAAGCTCTTCCCGGGTTCTCTCGGCAAGTGAGGGTCCTTTCGATTGCCCGTGTGCGCAGGCTCGTGCTAGCATCCGCCACCTCGGGGCCTCGCGTACTGTTTGCTGCGCGGCGAGCACGCGCGGGGACTCTATCCTCAGGGTTCACAGGGGGAAGGCCATGCGCTCCTATACCACGCAGTCCATCCGAAACGTAGGCATTGTCGGCCACGGCGCCACCGGGAAAACGCAACTGGTGTCGTCGTTGCTTCATACGGCGGGCATGACGAGCCGGTACGGCAAGGTTGCGGAAGGAACTACAGTCACCGATTGGGACGAAGAAGAGATCGCCCGAAAAATATCCATCCAATCCGCTCTGGCTTACGCCGAATGGGCCGCGCCGGGTCAGCCTGATAAGACCAAGATAAATTTTCTCGACACTCCCGGCTACAGCACTTTTATAAACGAAACTCGCGCAGTTCTAATTGCCGCCGATTCCGCTCTGATTGTGATTGACGCGCACACCGGCGTTCAGGTGGTCACCGAAAAAGTTTGGGATTTCTGCGCCGAATACGAGTTGCCGCGCGCGTTTGCGGTGAACTGGATGGACCGCGACCTTGCGAGCTTCGAGCGATCGCTTGCCAGCATCCAGGAGGTATTCGGCCGCGGTGCCGTCGCGGTGCAACTGCCCATTGGCGCGGAAAAAGGCTTTCGCGGGGTGGTTGACCTGATCACGATGAAGGCTCACCTGTACGCGACGGGCGGCGACGGCAAGGCAAAAGTGGAAGAAATCCCCGCCGAGTTCGCCGAGACAGCTAAAGAGGCTCACGAAAAACTCGTTGAGCTGGTTGCGGAAGGCGACGATAAGCTGATGGAGGAGTTTTTTGAAGAAGGCACGCTGCCGCTTCCGGATTTGATCAAAGGACTGAAAGGAGCGGTGCTTGCCCGGCGCATTTTCCCAGTCGTGGCCACGGCCGCCCTGCCAAACATCGGCAGCGAATCATTGCTGAATCTTTTGGTGGATGTGTTTCCGGATCCTTCCGCGCGCGGCAAGGCAACCGGCTTCACAGAGGCAGGCCGAAAGGGCGATGAGGTCGAACGTAAGATAGCCGATAGCGAGCCGAATTCAATTTTCGTTTTTAAAACTCTGGCCGACCCGTTTGCCGGACGTATCAGCTATTTCAAAGTAATGTCCGGAGTGTTGAAGGCCGATGCGAACCTGCCGAACTACAACCGTGGTGGTGTCGAACGGCTGCAGCACGTTCAAGTGATGCAGGGCAAGACCGGCGCGGACGTGCCGGAACTGCACACCGGCGATCTGGGCGCCGTCGCGAAGCTGAAGGACACTCTTACGGGTGACACACTCGGCGACAAGTCCGCGCCGATTTATTATCCGACGGCGCGAATTCCCGAACCTTCCATTACATTCGCGATTGAGCCGAAAACGCGCGCTGACGAAGACCGCATCGGCCAGGCCATCCATCGGATCTTGGAAGAAGATTTCGCGCTGCGGTTTTCGCGCGATCCGCAAACCAAGGAGTTCTTGCTTTCCGGCTCCGGCCAGCAGCACATCGAAGTGGTGGTCGCCAAGCTCCGGAAGCGCTACCACGTCGAATTGACGTTGAAGCCGCCTAAAGTGCCATACCTGGAAACGATTCGCGGCAAAGCCGAGGCTGAAGGCAAGCACAAAAAGCAGACCGGCGGGCACGGCCAATTCGCCGTGTGCCGCATAAAGCTCGAGCCGCGTCCCCATGGCGCCGGATTTGAATTCGTGAACGACGTATTCGGTGGCGCGATTCCGCATAATTTCATTCCTTCCGTCGAGAAGGGCATCCGCGCCTCGGCGGAGCGCGGGTATTTGGCGGGATACCCCGTCGTGGATTTCCGCGCAGTACTATTTGACGGGAAGTATCACGACGTGGATTCGTCGGACATGGCGTTCAAGATCGCCGGATCGCTGGCATTCAAGGAAGCGATGAGCCACGCCAAGGCCGCTCTACTCGAGCCGATCATGCACGTCGAAATCGCGTCTCCGGATCAGTATTCAGGCGACCTGATGGGTGACTTAAGCTCTCGCCGGGGGCGAATCAGCGGCAGCGAGGTTCGCGGCACAAACGTCGTCATCAAGGGACAGGTGCCGCTTTCCGAGATGTTGAATTACGCAACGGGGCTGACTTCTATGACCCAAGGCCGAGCCAGTTACAGTATGGAGTTTTCGCATTACGACTTCGTGCCAGGCGAAGTCGCCGAGAAGATCATCGCGCATTACAAAGCTTCCCGCGCCGGTGAGGTGCTGGAAGAAGAAGCCTGAAAGAGAGCGGCGAGCGCGCTCATACCAATTTGGTTTTGTTCCAATTTGGATGTTGCGCTCACCGCCATGACAGAGAAGAATTCTTCCCGGCGCATGTATCGGTATTGAAAACACGCGGCGACCTCACGGGTTTCCTATGAAAAAAGAAAGTTCTCAAAGTTGGAAGGATTCAACGCGCGCTATCCACGCCGGGGAATCGCATTTCAGAATCGGCGGTCCGGTCAGCACGCCGATTGTGCGCTCGTCGACGTTCACGTTCTCGAGCACGGCGGAGATGAAACGCTGGGCCGAAGGCAAGAGCAAGGCGTATATCTACACGCGGTACGGAAATCCGACGCTCACCGTTGCCGAAGCAAAGATTGCCGGACTTGAACGCGCGGAAGACGCCGTTGTCGCCTCAAGCGGCATGGCGGCGATTTCGTCGGGGCTTCTCTCTGTGCTTTCGAGCGGCGATGAACTGATTGCCACGCGCCAGCTCTATGGCGGTTGCTACCGGCTGATGCGGGACGTCCTGCCGCGCTTTGGGATCAAAGTTCACTACGTCGAAAACGATCTGGAGGGCGTGGATCGTCTAGTGACCGGTCGCACGCGCATGCTTTACGTGGAAACGCCCACGAACCCAACGCTTCGCATTGTTGATTTGCGCAAGACTGTGGCGCTCGCCCGGCGCTTCAAGCTGGTAAGCATGGTGGACAACACGTTCGCTTCTCCCGCGCTGCAAAAGCCGCTCGAACTGGGATTCGACATGGTGGCGCACAGCACCACGAAGTATCTGGGCGGACATTCGGATTTGATCGGTGGCGCGGTGGCCGGCAAGAAAGTTTTTGTGGATAAAGTCCGCCAAATGATTATCTATCTCGGCGGCTCGATGGACCCGGAAGGCGCTTACCTGTTGATTCGCGGCATGAAATCGCTCGGGCCGCGCGTACGGCAACAGTGCGCGACCGCCAGGGCCGTCGCTCGTTACCTGAGCCGTCATCCCAAAGTCTCGCGCGTTCACTATCCGGGGCTTGCGACCCATCCGGATCACGCGCTCGCGCGCCGTCAAATGTCGGACTACGGCGCTATGATGGCCTTCGATCTAAAAGGCGGCCTGTCCGCCGCCCGGCGCTTCTGTGACCGCACCCGGCTTTTCCTGATGGCCGCAAGCCTGGGCGGTGTCGAGTCACTGGCGGTTCTTCCCATTTATACCTCGCACTACAAGATGAGCCGCCAGGAATTGGCCGGGGCAGGCGTCGAACCTGGAACGGTCCGGCTTTCCGTGGGGCTTGAAGATTCCTCCGACCTTATCGAGGATTTGCGCCAGGCACTCGCATAGCAAATATTCAGCTTGGCAAGCTTGGAATTCGCTAAAATTAGGCATGCGTCAAATACTCGGAATCGCCGCCTCATTGGCCATTTTGAGCTGCGGGACGATTGCCTACGGCCAAGCCCAAAGCACTTCCGCTCCCGCGTTTCACTCCGCCGAATTGGTGTCGGCAAAAGGCGTGCCAATCCCACTCAATAGCGTTGCGATCGGGATGGTTGAGCTGCACGTGACCATCGGCAGAACCGGCAAGGTCAAACAAATCCAAGTCGTGCGCGAGCTGGCGTCCGTCACGGAAGTATCCATTCAAGCAGTGAAAAGCTGGGAGTTCGCTCCCGCAACGTTAAACGGGAAACCCATAGCATCCCGGCTGACTGTTGCAGTGGTTTTCTGCCCATATGTAGGCCTTCAGCCCATACCGCTGCCTCCAGTCGAAACTGGATCCAAGGACGAAGCATCTGGCGCTGATTTGCCTCTGACACCTCCCGAAATTATTGCGGCCCAATTTCCACAAGATTTCAACGCACGCACGTCCAGTGGCACGGTTGTGCTTCAGGTCGTGATTGGACCGGATGGGCAGCAAGGGTTGGTTAAAGTGATACGGGGCAAGGATCCAATGACTGGTGCGGCGCTTGAGGCCGTAAAGGATTGGAAGTTCACGCCAGCGAGCATTGGTAGTGAGAAAGTGGGTTCCGGCATTGTGCTGGCCTTTGATTACCGGCCGCCTGTGATATACAACTCCAATTAAGCGCAGCCCGCCTTCAGGCCAGAACAAGGCTTGAGGCTTAATCTCTCCGTCCCGCTGCCTTAGGACGGCTGCCAGTACCCTGTGTTTGGAATGGGTTACCTCGCCGCATTCCTTCTTGGTTGACCTGTCGCACCCAGGCGGCCTAGCATGTGTCAGTTAACCAGATTCAAGGAATGGCCGTCTAAAGTATCAGGTGAGGGCTGCGCGAGCGGCTTTTGACTACCTGGCCCAGTGAATAGGCGATTCCACAAGCCGAAGGGAAGTACCTGTCTGCTGGCGCTGGTCTGCCTGCTGGCTGCTGGAGGCTGTGATGACGCCGCCCGGCACGCTGTGCAGGTTCGTCCGCCGGAAATCGCCCCCGTCCAGACTGTTTCGCAGGCGACCCCGCCTGTGCGCATCCTAGACGCGCTTCCCATGCCCAGTTTGCCGCAGGGTTTGGTTTCACTTGAGCCGCGTCCGGTTTCGCGAGTGGATCTAGCCCTTTCCTACGCGCAGTGGGCATTTGAGGCCGGCCAGCAGGATTATCATGCCGGGCATCTGAGCAAGGCCCGCCAGGAATTTGACCTTGCCGTGGATACGCTGCTCGGAAGCGATCTGGACGTCAATGGCGATCCTCGCGTGAAAGGAATGTATCAGCACATCGTGGAGACGGTCAGCAGCGAGGAATTTGCCGCTTTCCGCGAGGGGGACGGATTTTCCGAGCAGAAGGCAGAGACTGCGCCAATTGATGAAATTCCCGAACTGGCAGCGCCAGAGGCGGGAACAATGGATCCAAAACTTGCGGCCACCGCTGAAGTCGAGCTTGCCGCCGTGCAGCACGATTTTCCTCTGACCTTAAATGAGTACGTCCTCTCGTATCTGAACTTCTTCCGCACTCCCCGCGGCCGTGCGATTGTGGGAACCGGTCTTCGCCGGGCGGGGCGTTACCGTCCGATGATCGAACGGATTCTTTCTGAAGAAGGAATGCCGCAGGATTTGATTTACCTCGCGCAGGCCGAAAGCGCTTTCCAGCCGACGGCGGTTTCTCGCGCGCAAGCGGTGGGATTGTGGCAATTCATTTCGGAACGCGGGCGCGAATATGGCCTGCAGCGCACCTGGTGGGTGGATGATCGGCAAGACCCGGAAAAATCCACGCGTGCCGCGGCGCGCCATTTGCGCGATCTTTATGATGAGTTCGGCGATTGGTACCTGGCCATGGCCGCTTACAATTCCGGGCCGGGCAACGTGCAGAAAGCCATCGAGCGCACCGGCTACGCGGATTTCTGGGAGCTTTACAAGCGGAACGTTCTGCCCAAAGAAACACGCAACTACGTTCCAATCATTCTTGCGCTCACGCTTATCGCCAAAGATCCGGGACGCTACGGCATCTCGGTGATTCCGGAGCCGTACGCGGCAACCGATCGCGTCAAACCCGGCCTCCCGATTGATCTGCGCCTCGTCGCCGAAACGATTGATGTAGATGTCGAGACGCTCCGCGCCCTCAACCCGTCGCTGCTGCGCATGGTTACTCCGAATGATCCTAATTACGAACTTAAACTTCCGGCGGGTACTGCGGACCGATTCCTTACGGGGATTGCGGATATTCCGCCCGCGCATTGGGTGAGCTGGCGCAGGCATCGCGTCGAAGAAGGGGAATCGTTAACGCAAATTGCGCGCGTGTTCCGCGTCACGCCGGCCGCCATCGCCGATGCCAATGGGCTGGATAGCCACGCGCCACTTGAAGTCGGCCAGAAGCTGATTATTCCCGCGGAGAAATCCGAAGTTGCTATCGGCAAGCTGACGTATTACCGGGTGCGGCGTGGCGATACGATCGGGACGATCGCGGAACAATTCAGTGTTACGTCGGCCGAAGTGGTGAAGTGGAATCACCTGCAGCCCGCCAAAGTCACGCGCGGAATGCGCCTGCGAATTTATCCCGGCGGATTGCAGCCTCCGCCCGCGGTTGCTGCGAAGGTGACGAAGCCTGCGCCGCCGGCCGTTGTGGCCGTGTCAAGAACGGCCGCCAATAGCAAGCCGCCAGGAACCATCGTTCATAAGGTGCAACAGGGTGAAACGCTCTGGTCCATCGCGCAAGCCTACCGCACGACGGCGGAGGCGCTCCGCGCAGGGAACCGGTTCCTGTTCACACGTCCGCTTCATGTCGGTGACCAGCTGATGATTCTCCCGTCGCAATCGCGCTAATCGCACGCCAGCCATCAATGTAAGTGCTTTTGATGTAGTGACTTGTGAGTGCGGGATCTCAATTTCTGAAAGCCCGTTGCGCATTCAGAGAGCGAAAATTTCAACAGGCCCGCCAAATTGCAGTTGGGAAGGTTTCCCTAGCTTGACGCCTAGTCCTGTGTTAGTCTTTTGCTGCGTTTGCTGCTCTTGTAAAACCTTTGGATTCGTTCATCAAAGGGGCTGCGAGTTTGCACAACTCGCGGCCTTTTTTTGTTACGGCTGGAGGCTCCGCGAATTGGACGAGAAGCACAAATAGCTCAACAACAGAAAAGGAAATACCGTGAAAGAACAAGGGACCGTGAAGTGGTTTAATGCCAGCAAGGGCTTCGGATTCATCCAGCGCCAGTCCGGCGAAGACGTCTTCGTGCACTTCTCCGCCATTCAGGGAGATGGATACAAAACGCTGAACGAAGGCCAAGCGGTTGAATTCGAGGTTACTCGCGGGCCAAAGGGTCTGCAGGCGGCGAACGTCACCAGCCTCTAATCTATTAATCTATTCGGGCGGGTTCGGGGTGCGGACTCGCCCTCCTTTTCTCAAAACACTCGAGCGGAGCACCTTCGAAGGGGGAATTGCCATGGCGAAGCTGTACGTAGGAAACCTCTCTTTTGACACGACGGATGAGAGTTTGAATCAACTATTCGTGAGCAATGGGTTTCAAGTCGCCTCGGCGCGAGTGATTCGAGACGCGGAGACCGGCCGCTCCCGCGGTTTTGGGTTCGTGGAGCTTGGTCCGGGCGAAGACATGGAAAAAGTGATCTCGCAGTTGAACGGCTTCAACCTTGAAGGCCGTGTTCTCCAGGTGAATGAAGCGCGTCCGCAAGCGCCTCGTGGTGGAGGCGGTCATGGCGGAGGCGGCTTTGGTGGTAACCGCGGCGGAGGTGGTGGCCGTCCGGGAGGCGGCGGAGGCGGTGGGGGCCGTGGCGGAGGTGGTGGCCGCGGCGGAGGCGGGGGTCGCGATGGTGGCCGTGACGGCGGGCGTGACCGTGATAGTGGCGGCGGCGGGAATCGCCGGCGCTATTAATCGTTTCCAGATTTCTTGAATCTTCGATTTTATGAAAAAACGCCGGGGCGTGGAAAACGTCCCGGCATTTTTGTTTATCCCTCTGCGATCAGTTCAATTTCAACGCGGACATCGCGTGGCAATCTGGCTACCTGCACGGTAGCGCGCGCCGGTGGCGCCGTCGGAAAATAGCGGCCATACACGGCGTTCATGGCCGCGAACTCGTTCATGTCGGATAGATACACGGTTGTTTTCACCACATGGTCGAGGGATGACCCGCCCGCCTCTACGATCCCCTTGAGGTTTTCCATCACTCGTTCTGTTTGCTTCGCAATGTCGCCTTCCACGAGTTGCTGCGTGCCCGGGTCAATCGCGATTTGCCCTGAAACAAACAAGAACCCTTTAGACTTCACTGCTTGCGAATAAGGGCCGATGGCCTTCGGTCCGCGGTCCGTTACAATAATCTCTTTCACTCTGTTCCTCCTGGGATTTATTTTGTACTCGCTGGATTCTTACAAGCAGCTTGTAGCGCCGCTCATTCTCTCTTAATAGCTCGCCTCACTCATTTGATTTCGCCGCCGCCGCACCCAAATAGCGCGCGCGAAAATCTTCGGGAACGCCCTGTCCATGCATCCACTCGCGGAAAAAACTCTCTAAGACGGGACCGCCGCATTCCGCTTCGACCGCGGAGCGCAAATCGGGCAAGCTCCAGCTCTGGCCGCGAAGAAGGCGGCTTGCGCGAGCAATACCGCGGTGAAGATTCTGGGCCCCGCAGCGATCCTCCAGTGCAATGAAGAATAGCTCGCTTTGCATCTGAGCCCGCTCAAGAACCCCCGCCGAATCTTTCCGGTCCACTTTATCCAACGGCTTTTCCGCAATCGGATTCGCGGCAACGCGCTGCAAGAGCTCTCGCACCGCGGCATCGCGCGAGGCTGGATTCTCCGAAGTGTTCAGCGCGAATTCCGCATAGTTTTCGATGGCGGCAAGAGGGAACATCGGAGAATAGCGTCCCCGTTGCGCCGGGAATTGAAGCCAGGTCGCGGCAAGCTGGAGATCTACTGCTTCCATAGCTTTTTGTGGCGCGGCGCTTCCGAAAAAATCCGGAGATACAATCGCGCTGCGCGGCGCCGCCAGACAGTCCGTTTGAGAAATTCCGGGGTGCACCGTTGCAATCGGCTCGCCGGAAGGGCATCCGATGATCCAGGTTTGCCGCTTTTCTGGCTCCTGCGATCCGAACTCCGAACGAAAAAAATCAATATGGGAGCCAATGCGCTCGCCGATTTCATCGGCACGCTTTGGGGATATAGGCTGCGCAGACCAAAGTAGGATTGTGCCGGCTGAGGAATGCACTTCCTGTTCAACGTACGGCCCCGCTACGACAAACGGCTCAAAGGAAATGCCAGGTTTTTGCTCGAAAACCAGATCGGTGCGCGTCGCGTTCTTCCCGCTCGAACGAACCCGGCCGCGTTCGTCTCCGCTGGCATGCACGCGATACCCTTCCGGCACGCTGACGGCCAGTTCCCATTTTATTGGTGGGGTTCCGCCCGTGGAAAATAAGCCTTCCGCGGGAAGCAGCAGAGGATACCAGCCAGAACTCGGCAGAAAAAAAGCCCTGCCTTGAGCGGAATCCGCGCCAGCTTTCTCAGAACCGATCTTCAGATTGTATGTGACTATCAATTCACCGCCGTCCCCCAAGCCCCATCTCACGCCGAGCGGCATGTGAGTAATGCCATTTGTGTTCGCGGCCGATTCTTCCGGGAGCGCTCTGCCGCGCCATTCGATCCGAGTATCTTGCGCCGGGAATGTTTCCGCCGCGGGGAGTTCCAGGTCAAGCGCTTCAAGCGGCTTCGTGCCTGTGTTCTCTAGCTGGTACGACGCGCGCACAGCGATTCGGTCCGGCGCTTCCGCCGTGTAAGTGACCTCTATTTGCTGTTTTTCGACGGTATAGCCTGGGCCGAGCGCAACGGCGCAACCATACGCGCCCCATGCAGCAAGAATCGCGACCGCGGGAACCAACATTCGCATTGTCGTCTGGCGGAACAATCTGAGGGAATTCTACCGAGCCTGTGAAGGCACGTCAAAGAAACGCTGCATGGATATACGCCGCCCGCGCGAAGCTCAACGCCGGCGATGGCCGGCGCCGCGCACAAAGCCCTTGGGTTGCTCGGCCTTGTCGTGAGCGCCGATCATCTGTGCGGCCTTTTCATCGGTTAACCCATTCGAGATCAAATTGAGCGCTTGCTGCTCGCCGACACCGGTATTCTTCAGCTCGACCAGCGATGTTCCGGAGACAGTTGGCAGATTTTCGGCGCGGCGGCGCGCCACCGCCAGTACAACCTGGTCGGAGTAGCCTGCCAGGCGAATCCCCTCCGCGTCTCCGGTCCACTGATTGATCTGGCCAAGCTTGGCCAACTCCATCACCGTTGATTCAGCCACGCCCGCCCGCAACAAGTCCGAGATGGCATCACCGTTCGTAAACGCTTGCTTGCGGTCTCGTGCCATGTGCATCAACTGGATGCACCCATCATCCGAAAGTCCGGCATCATGGACTTTTATCAATTCATTTACTTCGGAATCTGTGACGTTCATGGCTCGCAACTGCGTTATCGAGCCTGACCACATACCAGACTGAAAGAGGGGTTGCGTATCGGCATGTTGAAACTTCTGGCAGCCCGCTCCTCCAAGGAAAGCGCCAAGCAAGCTCGCCATCCAGAAGCAGCGCGACAGACACCTCAATGGGCGAATTGGAGCGGAACGATGCATCCCCTCTATTCTAGCGAGAGGAGGTTGGAACGAACGCTTGCACACGAAGGGGCGTGCCGGGAGCGTCAACCCTTAGACGCGGTAAACACGCTCGACACCAAACACGCCCGAAATCTTCTTCACGTTGGCCACAATTTTTTCCAGCTGTTTGCGATTCACGATATCCAGAGTGGCTTCGACGCGCGCATTAAGCTTGTCGGGCTGGCTGGCGAGCGTGCGGATGTTGGATCCCGCTTCGCTGATCACGGCTGTGACGTCCGCGAGCATACCAGGGCGATCCTGCGTGCGGATAATCAAGCTGACGGTAAACTGCGCGCCGGATGCCTCCGCCCATCCAACTTCAATTCGCCGCTCCGATTCGTACAACAGGTTCTGTACGTTCGGGCAGGACGTCAGATGCACGGCTACTCCGCGGCCGCGCGTGACGTAACCCACAATCTCATCGCCCAGAATTGGGTTACAGCACTTCGCAAGGAAAGCCATCAGATCGCTATCCCCGCGCACACGGATTGCTTCCGCCGCGCCCATTCCCAACATGCGCTTTACGCTGGAAACAATCCGCGCGGGGGCGCCGGCGGCAGCTTCTTTTTCCGCGGGCTCACCGAGTGTTTCCCCGAGCGCCTTGCTCAGAACCTGCCGCGCCGAGTATTTGCCATAGCCCAGTTCCGCGAAAAGGTCTTCCAGACGCCCACATCCGTATTCCCCCGCCACGCGCAGCAGATCAGCCTCAGGAATGCGCTTCAGCGCGCGGCCGAATTGGCGCGCTTCCCGCTCGAGCAGACGGCGCCCCACTTCCGTGGCTTCCGTGCGCTCGTTCAAGTGGACCCAGTGGCGAATCTTGCTTCGGGCGCGAGAAGTGCGCACGAAACTCAGCCAGTCGCGGCTTGGCGCATGGCTCTTCTGCGTGAGAATTTCCACGACGTCTCCATTCGAGACCTCGTAGCGTAGCGGCACGATCTGGCCGTTCACTTTGGCTCCCACACAGTGATTGCCGACTTCCGTGTGCACCGCATAAGCGAAGTCCACGGAAGTCGCGCCGCGCGGCAGCGCGATCACGCGTCCCTTGGGAGTGAAGGCGTATACTTCCGCCGGATAAAGATCCACTTTCAGCGTGGAAAGGAATTCGCTCGGCTCCTGCATCTCGCGAGCCCATTCAATGAGCTGGCGCATCCAGATGATGCGCTGGTCATCCGCTTCGGAAACCTGGCGTCCATCCTTGTACTTCCAGTGTGCGGCAACGCCCTGCTCGGCAATTCGGTGCATCTCCTGCGTACGGATTTGCACCTCGAATGGCTGGCCTTCGTGAATCACGGTGGTGTGCAGAGACTGATACAGGTTCGGCCGCGGCATCGCGATATAGTCCTTGAACCGGCCGGGCACGGGGCGCCAAATCTGATGCACAAGGCCGAGCGCGCCGTAACAGTTTCGGACTGTGTCAGTAATCACGCGCACAGCGAGCAAGTCGTAGATTTGGTCCAGAGTGCGCTGCTGGCGCTGCGTCTTGTGGTGAATGGAATAGAGCCGCTTCACGCGGGCTTCCACGTCGGCCGGCACACCGCTCTCTACCAATTTCTGGCGAATCGTGTTCTGCGCTTCATGTAGAAATTTTTCCAGCCCCTTGCTTCGGGAAGCCACGCTCTTTTGCAGTCCGAGATATTCATTCGCATCCAGATGGCGAAACGACAGGTCTTCCAGCTCGCCCCGCATCAACCCCATGCCGAGCCGGTGAGCAATTGGTGCATAGACATCCAGCGTTTCCCGGGCGATGCGCTGCTGCTTTTCCGCCGGCAGGAATTCCAGCGTGCGCATATTGTGCAATCGGTCGGCCAGCTTGATCACCACGACGCGCACATCATTGACCATCGCCAGCAGCATCTTGCGCAGGTTTTCCGCCTGCCGCGCTTCCGGAGCCATCAGGTCCAGCCGGCTGATCTTTGTTACTCCCTCCACTAGCTTCGCCGTATCCGCGCCAAACAGGTCTGCGATGCGCTTAAGCGGGATCTGCGTGTCTTCGACGACATCGTGGAGAAGCGCGGCCGTCACGGATGTTACATCCAACTTCATGTCCGCCAGGACGTGCGCCACTTCCAGCGGATGGGAAAGGAACGGATCGCCAGACTCTCGCTTTTGCGCGCCGTGCTGTTCGGCGGCGAACTCGTAAGCCCCGCGGAGCAGTTCCGTATTGTCTGACGGCCGATTCTGGCGCACCTTCGCGATCAGCTCGTTGAAGCGTGACTCAAGCGCACGCGCCGAGCGGTCAAATCGAAGCAGCGGCTTCTTAGACGCAGGCATTATGGTTTTATTTTACTCCAGGTAGGAGGGCCTTGGCGCACACGGTGCGGACTTGCCACGGGCTTACTTCTGCGTGCGGCCTGCGGTAGCTTTCTGGTTCTCCGCCGCTTTCTGTTGCGCGTAGATCTGGTATTCCTCGTACGGCCCCTTGAAATCGTCTACGTGCCCGCCTTCAAAATGCCAGATGCGCGTGGCCACTTCATCAATCACATCGTGGTCGTGCGTCACGAGCAGCACTGTCCCTTCGTATTTCTGCAAAGCAATGTTCAGCGCATTGATGGATTCCAGGTCCAAATGGTTCGTCGGCTCGTCCAGCACCAGGAAATTCGGTTGCTGCAGCATCAGCTTACATAGGATCAGCCGCGCGGACTCTCCGCCGGAGAGCGCCTGCGTCGGCTTCAGCGCGTCATCGCCGCTGAACAGCATTTGCCCCAGCAAACCGCGCAACTCGGATTGTGTCGCCTGCGGCTTGAACTGGTAAAGCCATTCCAGTGTGGTCACGCCTCTCGTGAGGCTTTCGGAGTGCTCCTGCGCGAAGTAACCCACGGTCACTTCGTGCCCCCAGGTAACCGTGCCGCCGTTAATCAAAAACTGCGCTTCCGTGCCGTCCAAATATCCTGTCGCATTGCGCAGCAGAGATTTCAGCAAGGTGGTCTTGCCCGATCCGTTGCGGCCCATGAGCGCGATCTTTTCACCGCGCCCCACGCTAGCCGTGAAGGGCAAAATCACTTTCAGGTCGCCATAATTTTTCTTAAGGCCCTTGAATTCGAGCGGATGCCTTCCAGACGGTTTTGCCATTCCAAAGCGGATATACGGCCGTTGAATGTTGGACCGCGCCAGTTCCGCGGTCTGAATCCGCTCGACTTCCTTTCTGCGTGAAGTCACCTGGCGCGAGCGGGTGCCCGCGGAGAAGCGCGCGATAAACGCGTTCAGTTGTTCGATTTTCTTTTCTCGCTGCGCGTTCTGCGCCTCGATGCTGGAACGGATCTGCGTCTTGGCGACGACCATGTCGTCATAGCCGCCCGGATACATGATCACGGTCTGGTAGTCAATGTCCGCCGTATAGCTGCTCACGCTGTTCAGAAAGTGCCGGTCGTGAGAGATCACAATCAGCACGCCTTCATATTCACGCAAATAATCCTGCAGCCAGTGAACGGAATCGAGGTCCAAGTGGTTCGTCGGCTCGTCCAGAAGCAAAGCCGGAGGCGAACCGAACAGCGCCTGCGCCAGCAGCACGCGCACTTTCTGGCCGCCCTGCAATTCGCTCATTTTGCGTTCGTGTAGCGCGTTTTCCACTCCCAGCCCGTCCAGCAGGATCGCGGCGTCAGCCTCCGCCGTGTAACCGCCTTCCTCACCCACAATGCCTTCCAGTTCGCCCAGCCGCATACCGTCTTTGTCGGTCAGCGAGTCGTGAGGTTTGGCGTAGAGCGCGTCCCGCTCCTCCAGCGCTTTCCACAGCAGGGAATTGCCCATAATCACTGCGTCAATCACACGGAACTCGTCAAACGCAAACTGGTCCTGGCGCAAAATACCCAGTTTTTTCGGGCGTGTAATGGACCCTTTGGACGGTTCCATCTCGCCCGCCAGGATCTTCATCAGTGTCGTCTTCCCGGCGCCGTTTGGCCCGGTGATCGCATAGCGGCGTCCGTCGAGAAACGAACATGTGACGTCCTCGAACAGTATCCTGGCGCCAAAGCGCATGGTGATGTTGTTAACGGTAAGCAAAGGAGTTTAATTGTACCGCGTAATTGCTGTGCGCGCTTGCGAACGCGCGCGAACGCAAAACCTTCGGACAGCTTGATTTGCCCTGCGGGAGTGACCAGGCCTGCAATCCTTCAGTGTCACGCAAGAGGCAGTCGCGGAGCGCCCTTTCCTTAAGAACTCTTATTTCGCTAAACACAACAGGCCCGCGGTAAGCCGCGGGCCTGCCCCGGATATATTACTTTTGGACTACGAACTGTGTGGCGCGGCAGCCTTCTTCTGCTTAATCTCTTTCACCTGGCCCATCAGGTCGTCCGCCTGCTTTAAGAGGTCGTCGCGATCGGAAGGAGTAGTGGCCAGATCCGCCTTCTGGCGGTAGATCAGGCTGAGATAAGCCAAGGCATCGTCGTAATCCGCCTGCCGCTGTGTTGCCTTCTTGAGAGCATCAATACCCTCTTCAACGGTCGGCGCCTCTTCTGCGGCAAGCTTATCCCGCAGATCCGGAGGCAACGGCTGATCGTCCTTGATCTGTTTCTTTACATTGGCGTGGTTATAGTCTGAACGCAATGTCTGGTTGGCATGCCAGGCGAGCGTCCAGTCAATTAGTCCCATCCAGTAATACGGCGCCGAATCATCCGGCTTAATCTGGATGTGCTTTTCCCAGTAGGTCTTGGACTCCTGATACTTGTCCGGTGAAAAAGGCGTGGCCGCCATGTTGTACAGCAAGGATCCAATTCCATCGAGCGCCGAAATATTGTTCGAATCCACCTGCAGCACGCTCTTGTATTCTTCGAGCGCCTGATTGCCTACCCGCACATTGTCGTTCGCGGGCGCTCCCGGAACGAACTGGCTCTGATACGCGGTGGCTAAATAGAGCTGAGCGGTGAGCAGTCCTGGGTCCAAAGCCATGGCCTGCTTGAAGTCTTCAATGGCCGCGTCCGTCTGCCCCGCCGCGTAAGCCTGTGTACCCTGGTGAAGAAGGTCGCGGGCCTTGAGCTTGTCACAGCCCCCCAGGCCAAAGGCCATAACGGTTACCAAAGCCAGCATCGCAATGGAAAGGGATTTGTGGTCTTTCGATTCGAAGAGGAATACATTCATGATTCGCTTACCGTCCTGGCGCCCGCTGCGTGTGCTCCGACGCGGGCCAAACTGGTCTCGCGCTAAGGCCGTTGCGCTTCCTGCTTCTTATTGTCCGGATTCCATTCGCGGCGTGAGCAGACCGACCTTGTCAATGCCCGCCACGCGCATAATGTCAATCGCACGCGCCACATCTCCAAAATAGACCGTTTCATCACCCTTTACAAAGGCGGTCTTATTCGATGGCGCGCGGTCTTTGAAAATCTGCTCCAGCCGGGGTTCAAGTTTATCCCAGGATGAATCTTCTTCATTAATCTTCAATTTGCCGTTGGAAAATACCTGTACGACGATCGTCTGGTTTAGCAGATCCTCTTGGTGGGCTTGGTTCGGCGGGCTGGGCTGCGGCACAAGCGCATCCAGACCCATCATCGTGCTCGGGTTGATCACCATGAAGATAATCAACAACACCAGCAGAATATCAATTAGCGGAACGACATTCATTTCCGCCATTGAATTGCCCTTTGTTCCTACACTCATTCCCATGGTATGACTCCGTTTTAAGAAAATTCCGCTTCAGAATTTCGGGATGAATCAGCTCCCGGTCCCGCGATTACCGTAGTTCACATTCGTTCGGACAGGAGTCCCACATGTTCAACGCCCGCCTCATGAATGACGTCAATCGCGCGCGCTATTTCTGAAAAGTCCACGGTAGAAGCGCCTTGGACGAAGGCTACTTTTTCCGCTCGCGACTGAAAAATCTGCTGCAGTCTTGCTTCAAGCTGATTCCAAGAAGACTTCTCTTCGTTAATTTTTACTCCGCCGTCCGCGGAAATCCGCACGACGATAGCCGTTTCCACTTCTTCACCGTGACCTGCTTGGGGTACGGCAGCCTGCAATCCCTTCGGCACAACCGGCGAGATCACCATGAAGATGATCAAAAGTACCAAAAGAACGTCAATCAAAGGCACGACGTTCATTTCTGCGAGTGCGCCGCGCTTCTTAGCCCCTGTTTCCATTCCCATGGAGCACCTCCGCTTCCGAAGAAACCGGACGCCGCCAACCCCAGGAGAGCATTCCCTGCCGGGGATGCTAATGCGAATCCGTCGGCGCGGTTGGCGTTGCTGTGGCGCGCCTTTCGACGCGCTCCGTGAGCAGGCCGACCTGGTCTACTCCAGCCGAGCGTACATCATCCACTACTTTAGTGACGTCGCCGTATTTGGCCCGGCCATCGCTCTTGATGAAAATGCTCTTGTCCAGCCGGTCCGCGACTTTGTCGCGGATGACCGCTGTGAGCTGATCTTCCGGCGTCTCCGTGTTGCCGACAAAAATTCTGCCGTCACGCGTTACAGCGACGATGATGGCATCGTCCCGGTCCGCATTCGGCATTTCAGAGGGGTTGTCAACACGGGCCATGTTCACATCGTGTCCCCTGCTCAACATCGGTGTGACGACCATGAAGATGATCAGCAACACAAGCATGATATCCGCCATCGGAATCACGTTCGGCGCCGACATCGTTGGTCCAGCTTGTGGTTTATAGGCCATGGATACCTACTTTTTTGCGCTCCGCCGCGTGATGAAGTAGTTCACCAACTCCATCGAGGAGTTGTCCATCTCCACGTCGAACGACTCGACTTTGTTCGTAAAGTAGTTGTACGCCCACACCGCGGGCACGGCGACGATCAAGCCCATGGCCGTGGTTACCAGCGCTTCCGCGATACCGCCGGCCACCGCCGAAAGACCCGTTGCGTGTGACGACTCAATGCCTTTGAATGCGTGGATGATGCCGGTGACCGTGCCAAACAGTCCAACGAACGGAGCCGTCGAGCCGATGGTCGCCAGGCCGCTTAGACCACGCTTCATTTCCGCGTGCACGATCGCCACCGAGCGCTCCAAACCTCGCTTGGCCGCTTCGATTACTTCTTCGTCGGGCACCTGCGCCGATGCCGACTGAAATTCGGAAAGCCCGGTCGCCACAACCTTGGCGATATGGCTCTTCTTATTGCGCTCGGCGATCGAAATTGCTTCGTCCAGCTTGCCTTCGCGCAGCGCGCCAGCCACTTGCTGGACGAACACACGCGATTGCTTCCGGGCGGCCGCATACATCAAAAAGCGGTCAATCATTACTCCAAAGGACCAAATGGAAAGCAGAAGCAGAATGATAATAACGGACTTCGCGACCCAGGCCATGCTGTGCCACATGGACAACAGATCCCAGCTGGTCGAGGTATCCTGCAACATCAACGTCCAGATTGCCACCGACAGATTTGCAAGCATTGAGTAGGCTCCTTTTCCTTTCTTCTTTTGCGAACCTGAAGGCTGGAGCGATTTTCAACCACCCCAAACAGAAAGCCCGCAACTGGCGTGAGCGCGGCCCCGCCGTGAAATTTTCATCTACCCCGATCAAACATTACATGCTGAAAGTCACTTCAAACACGCATTCAACTTGCACCGGCGTATTATTCAGCAGCGTCGGCCTAAAGCGCCATTGCTTCACTGCTTCCATCGCCGCCTGCATCAGCATCGCTGGACCCGAAAGATATTTCACTTCGAGCACCCGGCCATCCTTATCAATAATCGTATTCAGCCGGACTGTCCCCTGAACGCGCGCTTGCCTTGCAAGCACCGGGTAGATGGGCTGAACCCGGTTGATCACGGACGCCATCTGTACATCGCCGCCCTTTTGAATGCGAGTCGGAACCACTTCCTTCGGCGGCGGAGGAGGAGGAGGCGCGGCGGTGGATGTTCCACCAATAATGCTGCCAAGTGCGCCACCAACTATGCCGCCAGGAACGCCTCCGACCACACCGCCAGTTACGGTGGATGCGCCAAGGTCCGGTGGCGTTTCCTCTTCTTTAATAATATTTACCTGCTTCGGGATCGATTTCGGCGCCATCAGATGCCCGTTCTCAATCAAACGCGCCTTCGGTGTCACGTGGACTACCGGCGTTGCCGGTGCGGGCGGCGGCGGCGCTGCGGGAGGAGGCGGCGCTACCAGCAATGTGGAGAGCAAAGTCCTCGGCAGTGCCGGCGTCACTAGCAGAGGAATGATTATCATCAGCATGACGAGAACTACTTGCGATCCACCCGAAATGATTACCGTCCACCACTTGTTTGTCTTTTTCTTTCCAGCCGAAGTAGATTCAACCAAGTCATCAAACATGATTCCTACCTCCTCCCGGTTACAACTAAGCGGTAGCTCGCTTCGCCGAACCAGGTTTATTACCGGCTGCGGATCCGGAATTCACGGCAACATTCGGGCCTCTCCAGCGGTTCCAAGCAACCACCAGCGGCGCCGCGATGCCAAAACTCGAATAGGTTCCTACCACAATTCCAATCACCAGCGCAAAGGAGAAACTTCGCAACACCGTCCCGCCCATCAAGAAGAGCACCAGCACCGTCAAGAACGTCAAGCCGCTGGTCAGAATCGTCCGCGAGAGCGTCTGGTTAATCGAACGGTTCACAATCTCCGCGAAAGGCTCCCGCCGCATGAGCCGGTTATTTTCCCGGACGCGGTCAAAAATAACAATTGTGTCGTTCATCGAATAGCCCACCAGCGTCAGGAGCGCCGCAATCACGGTGAGCGATATCTCGAAATAATTGTGAAACAAGGAAAACAATCCGAGCGTGATCAGCACGTCGTGAAATACCGCAATCACGGCCGCCACACCATAGATCCACTCGAATCGAATCGCAATATATACCAGCATGCCTGCCAATGCATAGAGCGTAACGTAAACCGCCTGCCTCCGCAGTTCCGCTCCCACTTTCGGGCCCACAATATCCACGCTGCGCACGGCAAAAGGTCCGGCGTAATAACCATCGCTCAATGAGGCCACCACTTGCCGCGGCAGGCTGGAACCGCTTAGCTCTCCCATCGAAGCGATAAGCCCGTTCCGGTCCTTATCCCGGAAATCTGACACTTGCTGCGCAAGCTGCTTGTATCGGCCGCCTGCCGTTGTCCCCAGGCTAAGTGGATCTTTACTCACCAGGTATTCGGCAAAATCAGAAGGCGTTGCCGAGTTAAAATCGTGCTTGCCCGTTTCGCCCGGCGGAAAACTCTTCGTCAGTGCATCGATGATCGTAGTCTTGCCGAAGTCAATTGCCTGTTCACCCTCACCTTTTTCTTCCAGGCCGATAACGATCTCATTCGCGTTCGGGCTGGAGGGGTCGTGAATGCTCTGAATCGAACTTTGTCCCAGACCCTGCGCCGCCAGATCGTGCCGGATCAAATCCACATTGGGAGGCTGAGCGAAGCGCACCGTAACCAGCGTACCCCCTTTAAAATCAATACCATACGAGAGTCCGCCGTTGTGAATACAAGCGACTATTCCCACCAGGAGGAGAAATCCCGAAAGCGAAAAGAAATACTTCGCTTTGCTCATCCAGTGGATATTTGCCTGACCAAAGAATTCCATAGTGGGTTCAGCCCGTTCCAGTTAGACACCGGCTGGTATCGCCAGGTTCCAACCAATCAAATTCCAGTCTGCAACTCAAACTAGATACTCAGTTCCGCTTGCCGTGGCATCCTTGAAAGGTGCCAGTCAAAAATCATGCGTGACACATACACTGATGTAAACAGGTTTGCCACCAAACCAATCGTCAGGGAGACCGCAAAACCCTTGACCGGTCCAGTCCCAAACAGGAAAAGAAAGAACGCGGAGACGACCGTCGTTACGTGCGTATCAATAATCGTCACAAAGGCTCGTTTGAAACCCTGGTCCACGGCCGAAGCCGCCGCTTTGCCCGCGCGCAATTCTTCACGAATACGCTCGAAAATCAGAACGTTTGAGTCCACACCCATGCCGATCGTTAAAATAACGCCCGCGATTCCCGGTAACGTCAGTACGGCTTCAAAGTACGCCAGCGCCGCCAGCAGAATCACCAGGTTCAAAAGCAACGCAATCACGGCGTTCACGCCCGCGGACCGGTAGTAGACCACCATGAATATCAGCACTACAACGAGGCTCGTCAGCGAGGCTTGCATTCCGTGTCGAATCGAGTCCGCACCAAGCGATGGCCCCACCGTGCGCTCTTCGAGATATTTAATGCTGGCGGGCAACGCCCCGGCGCGCAGCACAAGCGCCAGGTCATTGGCCTCTTGTTCCGTGAAAGAGCCTTCTATCTCACCTTGATCGTCAATGCGGCCTTTGATGACCGGGATAGTCTGCTCGTGATGATCGAGCACGATGGCCATCTGTTGGCCAATGTGCTGCTCGGTGAATGGTCCAAAACGGTGGGCTGCATCCGTGGAAAGATGGAATTCCACTTCGTAGTTTTGGGGTTGCTCGGGGTTGCGCTGGGCGTCCACGCTGCGCAGATCGCGCCCAGTCACGATTGGCAGGCGGTCCAGCAAGTACCAGGACTCGCCGCCAACCTCGCCCGTTGCGCTAGCCTCTGATTTGCCCGGCACCAGCTCCGTGTTTGGAGGAAGGACACCGTTATGGGCCGCCTGGGCGGCCGCTTCCGAGGGATAAGGCGTAGGATCCACTGCCAGGCGGATCTCAAGTTGGCCTCCTGCCTGGATGACGGACTTGGCGCGCACCGGGTCGCCTTCTCCAGGCAGTTCGACAATGATCTCGTTGTCACCCTGGCCATACGGAGCGACTATCGGTTCGGTCAAGCCCAGCGCGTCAATGCGGCTCTTGATTGTTTCTATGGACTGATCCATCGCGTGCTGCTGGATCAAACTTATCGCAACAGGGCGCAAGTTCAGAAGATAGGCGTTTGGTTCTCCAGGCGAGGGGACGATATCCCAATTTGGGAAAGAATCAGTAACGAGAGTGCGCAAGTCACCGATTCGGTCGGCCGAAACATTGGTAATTTTGATTTGGCTATCGGACGTGCCTATAGCCTGGTCGGACGGAATGTTTTTGTCACGAACCAGCTTGTTCAGTTGTGCGACCGCCTGATCCGTCTCCTGCCTGACCGCTTCGTTAACTTGTACCTGCAAAATCAAGTGCGTGCCGCCTTGCAGGTCGAGCCCCAGCTTGATTCGGCTCGAAAAGTTCTGCTTCACCGCTGTCCATGACGTCGGGAAATCGGGCAGGCCGAATAGCCCGTAAACGCACAGCAGAATCACGCTGGCGATAAAGATAGCCTTCCACTTCAGGTTGGAATTCATCGTTGACCTTGATTCAAGACCTTCCGGCGCACCCGCTGGAACAGAGTCTCCGCGGCGCCTCGCACATCAGCTTTCCTTAGATTCCGGTTGAAGTCCAGCGATTGCCGACCGCAGCACCTTCACCTTTACCTGATCGGCGATTCGGAGCTGAATGGCATCATCTTCAAGTCCTACTATTGTACCGAAAACGCCGCCCGAAGTGACTACTTTGTCCCCGTTCTTCAGCGCGGCCAGCATTTGTGTGGTTTTCTTCTGCCGCTGTTGCGCGGGCCTAAACAGCAGAAGGTAAAAAATCGCCACGATGCTCCCAATCATCAGAATGGGCTGCAGCGTGTTCACCGTCGGCGCATCCGCCGCAATCAGCATCGGATCAAACATCACCAATTCGCCACCCAAGTTTCCCGGCTGGATTTCAGATGCTTGCAACCGAAATCGCGCCGCCCTCAATATACGAATCCCGCCACTCCGCGCACAATCGGAGAGCGGTACATAAATCTACGCCTTGCGATGAACGTCTGGCGGGCCAGCTTTCCCATCGCCCCGCGGAAATCAGCGGGAGCCCGCGACCAGGCGCGACTTCATCTCTGAGGAAAAGACTTCTAGGTCCCCAAGCTCGATAGCGTGCCTGATTCGGCCCATCAGGTCAAGGTAAAAGTGGATGTTGTGGTGGGTCGCCAGGACTGCCCCGAGGATCTCGTTTGCCATAAACAAGTGCCTCAAATAAGCGCGGGAATAGCGCTTGCACACCGCGCAGGAGCAAGCCTCGTCCACGGGACGCGGATCATCCGCATGCCGCGCGTTCCGGATGAGCAGCCGCCCCGCAGAAGTGAAAAGACATCCGTGCCGCGCGCTGCGCGTAGGAAGCACGCAGTCCATCATGTCAATTCCAATTCGGACATAATCAACAATGTCTTCCGGCTTGCCTACTCCCATCAAATACCGTGGCTTATCGGCCGGAAGCAGCGCCGTCGCGGCCGCCGTCATCTCGCAGGTCAGCGCGTGCGTCTCTCCGACCGCCAGCCCGCCAATCGCGTAGCCATCGAAATCGAGCCCCGCCAATTGTTCGGTGCTCCGCTGGCGCAAGTCCGCAAACATTCCGCCCTGCACAATTCCGAAAAGCGCTTGGCTTGCCGATTGGGCCGATTCCCGTGCTGCCGATTGGCTTGCAAATGCCGCCTGCGACCGCCGTGCCCAGTCAAAGGTGCGCGCTGCCGCTCTCTCGGCCTGCTCGCGGCTCACGGGATACTCGATGCACTCGTCGAGCACCATCATAATGTCCGACCCCAGCGCTGCCTGGATTTCCAGAGCCTTTTCTGGAGACAGGAAATGCTCCGACCCATCAATATGGGAGCGAAACGTCACCCCTTCGTCGGAGACCTTGCGCAGTTCGGAAAGACTGAAAACCTGAAAGCCTCCGGAATCCGTCAGAATCGGGCGCGGCCAGGCCATGAATCCGTGCAGGCCGCCGAGCTGCCGGATGCGTTCGTGCCCAGGACGAAGATAAAGATGATAGGTATTTCCAAGGAGGATCTGAACGCCCAACTCTTCCAGCGCCTGCTGTGTAAGTCCTTTTACAGTTCCGGCGGTTCCCACGGGCATGAACGCGGGCGTATCCACCGCGCCGTGCGGCGTGTGCAAACGCCCCAGGCGGGCGCCGCTCGCGTCCGTTTTTAGGAGTTCAAAACGAAATGCCATCGCCACCAGTTTATCAGGCGCCGATGGCTTTTACTTGTGCTCGATCTACTCTTCGTCCGGCGCTTCGTCCTTTTAAAACGCCGCCGCAAATCCAACTCTGATCGCCACCCAAAAAATCCACAGTCCAATTATGACGGCAAACGCGCTGCCCGTTGAGATCTTCTTTGGATTCGCAGCCGCGTACCCAATCGCCAGCAGCGCCATTGTCCAGAACCAGAACAAGTCCAGCGACGAACCAAGTGCCACCAGCCATTTCGGCGCGTCCCCCGCGAGAAACGCCCCCAGGCTGGTCGCGGCCAGCCGCTGGGGGTCCGCTTCTCCCGGACGTTTCAATATCAGTATGATCATGGTTAGTATCGCCGAAATCATCGAAGGCACGAACGCAAAGCACGTAATCGCGAAGGATTTCCCAAATCCAAGTTTCGCTCCCTTGAAAATGTTGAACCCGCCCCAATAAAACAGCGTAATCAGCAACGCTCCAATCGTCGGGCCGACCGCTCCAATCGCCCACGTCACTGGAACGCTGAACTTCACGCCTCGATCAATCGACTGTTGCTTCTGTTCATCCGTAAGATTCTGCGTGAATGGGCTGCTCTCTATCTGTTTGCGCTGGAACGCCGCCCAGTCCACTTTCTGCACCAGGAAATAGCAAACGCCCAGGCTCAGCAGCGTCACGATCGCCAACGGCGCAAACCAGCTCGGTTTGCGAACGATATCCTTAAACGTCTCACCGGGACTGAACAACACTCCAAAAATGCGCCCTACGGCGCCGATCTTCGCTGGCTCTTGATCTCCGGGGGCAGGCGCAACCGCGGTGGTAACCATGTAATGTTCCCTCCAGTTTTTAGAAATGGGCGCGGACGTTCCGCTGGCGGGTATTACGGCCCATAACGGCAAAAGTTTCAAGCAAGAAAAATTCCCGGCGGCCGCCACAGCCGCCGCGCCTTACGCTGGCAACACCGGCACCGCCGCCAGAAGCGCTTGAGTATAAGGATGCGCCGGCCGCGTCAGCACCTGCTCCACAGTTCCTTCTTCAACGAATCGCCCCGCTTGCATCACGGCTACTTGCGTGGCAAGTTGCGCCACTACCGGCAAGCTGTGCGAAATCAGCAAATAAGTCAGCGAAAATTCCCGCTGCAACCGCGCGAACAGCTCCAGTATCTGCGCCCCCACGGACACATCCAACGATGAAACGGGCTCGTCCGCAATCACCAGTTTCGGACGCAGAACCAGCGCCCGCGCAATTCCGATGCGCTGCCGCTGCCCCCCGGAAAATTCGTGCGGGTAACGCGAAGCCGCCGCCGCGTCCAGTCCCACCGCCGCGAGAACCTCGGCTACATGCCGCGCGCGCTCCTCTCGGTCAAATTCCGGGTGATGTATCGCCAACGGCTCCGCCACAATCGCCCCGACGCGCATCCGCGGATCGAGCGACGAAAATGGATCCTGAAAAACCATCTGCATTTCTCCGCGTAAGCGGCGCAAATCACTTCCACTTGCCTTCAGATAATCCGCGCCCGCAAATCGCAGTTCGCCCTCATCCGGTTCGATCAGCCGCATCAAGAGGCGCGCCAGCGTCGTCTTCCCGCAGCCGGATTCGCCCACGATCGCCAGCGTCTCTCCTTCTTCCAGCCGCAGAGTTACGCCGTCCACCGCCGTGCGCCGGCCTTCGGACCCAAGTCCGGCACCGGAAACGGGAAACGTTTTCTTCAGGTTGTGTGCTTCCAGAAGCGGCTGAGCCATGATAATTTCGGAAAGGTGCTACCTCGAGTTTTCCATACTCTTTTCGGCGACAACATAAAGTGAAGGCAGGGAGTATTCAAGCTGGTCTTCAGCGGTAACGCGCGGCCGCATTCCTGCCGCGTCGTTGGACAATGTGCTTTCCAGCAACGCTCTCGTTTCCGCGTACGCCGCCGTGCCCGGCGGAACTTTCATTGCATTCATCCACACGTCGAAGTTGCGGGTCTTTTCCTCCAATTCGCTCGCCAGGGCGCGCATGCCCGCGTCCTGCAAAAGAGTTTGAAATTCCCCGGCGAAAAGGGACTGCGTGTGCGAAGCGTCCCGCGCCCGTTCAATTCGCGTATGCAGCTCGCGATCGAAGCCGTCTCGCGCCACCATATCCACAATTGCCACGCGTCCCCCGGGACGCACGATGCGCGCCAGCTCGGCGATCACGCGCGCCGGATGCAACATGTGGTGAATGCTGTAACCACATACGGCCAAATCAAAGGTACCGTCCGCGAACGGCATCCGATTGCCGTCACCGCACGCAAACGCGGTCACGGAAATTGCGGAAGCGCCCGCCTCGCCGAGAGCTTGTCGCGCGCGAAGAAGAAGCGCGGGCGTCAAATCCAGCCCCACAACAAAACGGACGCGCGTAGCCAGCGCCCGCGCAAATGTTCCCGGCCCGCAAGCTAAATCCAACGCGCGCCACTGAGAGGCATTCTCCGCGCCTGCCGTGGCCAGCGCGGCAAGTTTTTCCGCCTCGCTTCCGCGCCCCGCAAGCACGTAGTCGCCGAAGCTTTTCGCCGTCTCCGTAAATCGCTCGCGGATTAGATCAAGCTGGCGGGATTCAGGCGTGCTGGACAAGGATGGTTTCTCCGTATTCTCCGCGGGCTCAGGCCTATTGGATTACGACCGTTCCTTGGGGCGCGTCCGCGACCCACGCGTCTTCATTCTTTTCCGAATTCAGCACACTGAAAACTAAACCAGTATACAGCGCGCCGTATGCCCCGGCCCCGCGTTGCGCGCCTCCGGCACAGCTTGCGTGCACTCGTCGCGGCGCAACGCGCACCTTGGTTCAAACGCACACCCCGGCGGCACCGCGTCCAACGCAGGGACCATGCCCGGAATCGGGATCAGCTCACGCCGCGAAAGCTGCGGCGACGCGCGCAATAATCCTTCCGTATAAGGATGCCGGGGCGCGCGAAGCACCTCCGCTACCGGCCCTTCTTCCACCACGCGTCCGGCGTAAAGCACCGCAACTCGCTCCGCCACCTGCGCCACCACCGCCAGATCGTGCGTGATGAAAATCAGCGAAAGCCCCAGTTCGCGCCGCAGCCGCATCAAAAGTTCCAGAATTTGCTTTTGTACGGTCACGTCCAGCGCCGTCGTCGGCTCATCCGCAATCAGCAATCGCGCTCCGCTGTTGCCGTTACCGCTCGCGCCGTTCGACGCTTCCCCCGCCGCAATCGCCATCGCGATGAGCGCTCGCTGCCGCAGGCCGCCAGAAAGTTCATGCGGATATTGACGCGCGCGCAACTCCGGCTCCGGCACCGCAGCGCGCGCAAGCGCCTCCACCGTCCGCCGCGCGATCTCCGCTCTGTCGAGTCCGCGGTGATGGACGCGAATCGCCTCGGCAATTTGCGCGCCTACGCGCATTACCGGATTCAGCGCCGTCATCGGCTCCTGAAAAACCATGGCGATCCGCCGCCCTCGAATGCCACTCCAATCATCTTCGCCAAGCGCAGCCAGATCCACCGCGCCCCGGCCGCCAGCGCCGTCATTCCCCGCAAGCAACGCCGAACCGCGCACGCGCGCTCCAGCCGGCAACAAACCTATCAACGCCAGCGCCAGCATCGTCTTCCCCGAACCCGATTCGCCCACCAGACCCAGCGATCCGCCGGGCTCGAGCCGCAGCGAAACATCATTCACCGGACGCACCCATCCGCCCGGCGTCGGCAGTTCCACCGTCAGGTCACGCAACTCCAGCAGCGCCGTCATGTTTTCATAATAGAACGGAACGCGGTGGCCAGCACGGCAAACGTGTCCGTCGAGGAGCAAGTCAAGCGGCTGGCGGCGGTTGGGCGGATACTGGTTTGACCTCCGTTTCCTTTTCTTCGGGTTCGTCGTCCTCGTCCGGGCCATAGATCTGGTCCAACGCGCGTTCGACAATGAAGAGCTCTCCTGCTTTGCCGCTGCGCAGCGCGGTTTCGTTGCGCACTCCGAGGTTGCTGGTGAGAAGGAGCTGGCAGATGTAGGCGAGGGCTGTGGCGTTGCGAAGCGGGATGCGATTCTGGGCAACGAGAATTAGGAGTTTGCCGAGGACAGCATTTGCGGCGTGGTAGGTGCGGAAGTCGTCAAGGTCGCCGATGAGTTCAGCGGCGACGGATTTGGAGTTAATGTATTGCTGCTCTTGCTGGGAATGGGAGGTGCAGAAAACGGACTTTCCGGAGAGGCGGGCGGCTTTGCAGCGGCGTCCGTCGGCGGTCATGTGCTGGCAGCGGGTGTTGTCTGTGGTTATTGCATCTGGCTTGGGTGACATTTTGTCTTGTCCTCATCTTCCTTCTGGGGGGTACCCCCCGGTCTTTTTCGTAAGTGCACATTCTAAAGAACTTACAGGCGCATCTTCGCGTAAGTGCGCATTCTAAAGGAGTTACGTGAGACAGTCGGCGGTCAACAGTTGGAAGCTAAGAGTTGAGGGCGGCTCATCTGTGGCTTTGTTCGATCTCCCTTTGGCAAGCGCGCAGCGTTGAGCTTGCAGGCCATGTTAGCGTGGGAGGAAATGGTGGTCAATTAGTAAGAAGGAAACATTGGGGAAATATACTTTGAAGATTGTGGAAACCTTTGGGGTGAGTTTATTCGAATGGAAAAGGGGTTTGGAAGCTGAGGCTGGATAATTTTATTCAGACCACTGTCCGGTCAAGATCCCCACTTTTCGGTTCGCGAAAGATAGGGCACGCGGCGCCGGTAGTTCCGCCGTCAGTCCGCGCAACTCAAGCAGCACCGTCATGTTTTCATGATAGAAGGGAACGCAGTGCTTGGTAACATCTGCGTTTAAGGACCGCCTTTCGTAGCGCCGGCATCCTGCCGGCTCTTTTCCCCTTGGTTGGGGCATCCCGCTACCCGGCCGCCGCCTGCCGAACCTAGTTGACACTCATGTGATATAGTGTTATATATCACTAGCAATGCACATCCTCATCCACGCTGGTGACGAGCTTCCCATCTACCGCCAGATCATGCGCCAAATCACCGAATCGCTTTCTGTTGGAAGGCTCCGCCCCGGCGACAAACTCCCTTCCCACCGCGATCTGGCCGAAGAACTTGTCATTGCTCCGCTGACGGTCAAAAAAGCCTACGACGAATTGGAACTACTGGGCTTTCTCGAGACACAAAGGGGACGCGGCACCTTTGTTTGCCGGAAACAACCAAAACTAAAATTGGCGGACCAGCGCGAGCAAATTGACGCGGCCGCGCGAAATCTTTTATCGCTCGCCTACATGGTCGGGCTCGACATTGATGATGTCGTGGCAACACTCAAGAAGGCCGAAGGCGAGTTGACGCACCACGTGCGCGCCGCTGGCAAGACCCCAGTGTAAGGAGGAATCGTGGGTGGCATCCTGGAATTCGATAGCATTGTAAGGGCTTACATCAAAGCAAAGCCTGTTCTGGACGACGTAAGTTTCTCCGTGGCCGAAGGAGAAGTCGTCGGCTTGCTCGGCCGGAACGGTGCCGGCAAAACCACGCTCATTCAAATCGCCATGGGCCTGCTTTTTCCGCAGAGCGGCTCTGTCCGCGTCTTCGGTCTTTCACCGGTCAAGGACCCCGTCGCCATCAAAAAGCGCATCGGCTACGTTGCGGAAGACCAAGTTCTTCCCGCCGGCTCTTCCATCGCGGAACTCATCGCCTTCCACAAATATCTATTTCATCGTTGGGATGAAGAACTCGAGCGCCGAATCCTGGATCGCTTCCGCCTCTCACCCAAGGACAAAATCATGCGCCTCAGCAAAGGCCAGGCCCGCGCCGTGGCCCTCCTCTGCGCCGTCTGCCATCGGCCTGAACTTTTATTGCTGGACGAGCCCGCCGCCGGTCTCGATCCCGCCGCGCGCCGGGATTTTCTCGAAGTCGCCATCCAATTCCTCAATCGCGAAGGCGCCACCATTCTCTTTTCGTCTCACTACATGAATGATGTCGAACGCATCGGCGGCCGCGCCGTCGTCCTCGACGAAGGCAAAGTCCGCCTCGATTCCAGCCTGGATAGTCTCCGCGAAGATTATTGCGTCGCCCTCGTGCCCATCGAATCCGCGCCAAACGCCGAAACGCTCACCCGTATTCCCGGCTGCCTCCGCGCCCGCTCCGTCTCTCGCGATTGGCATGCTCTGTTTCATGGCACGCCTGAAGAAATACATATGCGCCTGTCGCAATCCCTGGGAACAAACGGAATCCGCTGCGAACGCATGACCCTCGAAGAACTATTCGTTGAGTTGATCGGAAATGAGCAACCGTCGGTGCTTTCATGATTTATCAGCTCCTCAAGCTTGAATATCCGTCGTCGAAATCCTCCATCACGCTTTTCCTGGTATTGCTCGCTGGACTGTTCAGTGTCGCCCTCCTCGGACACATCGGGATTCTTGTCACAATAATTGCGTTCATTTTCTTGGCCGGATCGCGCACCGTTGGCCGGAACATGATGTTTGAAATGGCCCTGCCGATTCGAGGGCGAGACATTTTTGGCTCCCGGCTGCTTACCAATCTCGGCTCGTTTTGGCTGCTGATTCTCACGATCATCGCCGCAATTCCATTTTCCCGCGTCACTGCAAAACGGCAGATCACACTGGCAGTTCTTGTGGCGCTCGCACTCACAACTCTTGGAATAATGGTTATTTACTCGGTCCGCATCCCTGAACTCAAGCTGCCCCGCTGGCGCCAGCAAACAAACGGCTGGACCGGGTTCTTCGTAATCGCATGCCTTTTCTTTCTGTCAGATGGAAAATCGATTCCGATAGTCGCGGTGATTTGCGTGCTGGCGATTTGTACTGTGGCAAGCTTAGTCTTGCTCCGGAAGGCCTGGGCATCGATTCCCGAGTCGTTTCAAATTGCTCCGACGGAGCCTGTCCGAACGGAATCTCGGCAAAGTAAATTTACATTTCCCTCGCCTCCATGGATGCCGGCGTTAAGAGCATTATTTGCTAAAGAGGTAAGGAACATTGCCTGGTTCCTAATCTTTGCTGGGATTATGGGGATGGAGTCACTAGGGGTCATTCTCATCTGGGCGTGGATAATGGTCACAATCATGCGGCTCAAACAATTGGATCAGTGGCTGTTGTCATTGCCCATCTCACGGCATAGGCTATTCCTCTCAGTAGTTCTCATCCCGCTCACTTCTTTCGCCTCGGGAAGCGCGATTCGTTTAGCTTTTTTGCATGGATCGGCTGAGCAGCTGATCGTCAACTTGATGGTCGTTCCAGCGATGTCATTTCTTGGGGTTTTTGTTTTTGAAACCCCAGAGCTTATTCGCCGCAGCATCCCGCGCTTGTACGTGCTCCTTCTTACCCTCACCGCACTTGCTGGCTGGTTTTACCTTGTTTGGCGCTGGTTCTTTTCACTGCACGGCTTAGGTAAATTGAGGACAACGCCGATGGATCTTTCGCTTGCGAGCTTCTTTCCTGCACGTCTACCGCTGCTACTTCTTAATGCCTTCGCTGTCATGGGAACACTCTACTTGCTAACTTACATAGGCTTCCGCCGCCTAGAAGTAGGACGCCGCCCTCCGGTCAAGCGCATTCAATAGCCACCACCTCACCTCTCGCTCACCGGAATCACAAACTTCAATGCCGTATGCGTCGCCGAAAACCCCACCACCTTAATATCCTTCAACCCCGCCATTCTCCCCGCGTTCAACACATCTATCTCCCGAATCACCGCAACTCCCTTCGGATAAACAATCCACAGAGCTCCATCGGGAGCCAGCGACTTCGCCAGCGCTGGCACGCGTTTCAAATCCCCAGCAGTATCAGCGCCAAAGAAAATCACCTCGCTCGATTTTCCCAACCTCTCCGAAATCGTCGCCCGCGCGCCCAATTGCTTCAAAAAATCCTCGTCGCTCACTCCTAGCACCACCGCCTTCGCGCCTTCCCGCACTCCAATCTTTTCAATCACGCTTTTGGGATGCAGTATCTTTTCCGCCCACTTTTCCGCCGCCGCGCCCAGCACAAAAATCGCCTCGCCCTTGGGAAACTGGATCCGCAGCTCGCTCTTTGACGCCTTGAGCTTGCGGATCTCACGAAATGGAATCTTCAACCTGAAATCGCCGCGAAAAATGATCTCATTTGTTTCCAGCAGCGCGCGTCCTTCCGAGGACTGTCCTCCGAACAGCACCCGGCACTTAACTTCTTCGCCCATCGCTTCACTCCCCGATCGCCAGCTTCCAACAAACTTGTGACTGTCCAATATCAAGCAACCCGGCGTCTTCTGTCCACGTCAAAGAGCGGAACGCATCACTCAATTCACTTGTCCCGCCGCCTCACGTCCATGGTTTGCTCCGCCGTTGCTTCCTTTGCTCCACTGCGCAAGAATCGCTGGGGATTTAACGCCTCCCCGGAGGACCGCCATGCTTCCCGGATTCAAGTCCATGTTGAACGTTCATCCGCTCTTCGTGCATTTTCCGATCGCCTTGTGGTTCACCGCGCTGTTGTTTGAGGCGCTGGCTATCTGGCGCGCAAAGGACGAATGGCATCGCACCGCAGTGCGGCTGCTTTTTCTCGGCACGCTCGGCGCGTTCGCCGCCGCTTTCACGGGATGGCTGGCGCAGTCTTCCGTGGAGCCCAACATTGAAATACAGCGCGTGTTCGAGCTGCACGAAACACTGATGCTCATCACCACGAGCTTCGCAACCGCCCTGTGCCTCTATTGTTTTGCGATGCGCGCCCGCTTCACCGCCGGCCCGCGCCGCATCTTGCTTGCCGGCCTAGTCGTGCTCGCGATTCTGACAACTGTGGGAGCCGACCGCGGCGTGCAATTGGTCTATCAGTACGGTCAATCGGTAAATGAGCCCAGCGTGGAGAAGTAGACGGGCCAACCAACAATTTATGGACTTGTGGAAGAACAAGTACGCGAGCGCAGCAGGTAGGGTAAAATTGGAACAGGTCAGAAGATGAGCACATCCAAGCCAGATTCCCGCTCACCAGCCCAGGCGCCGAAACAAAAAACCTGCGAAGCCTGCGGGACGCAATTCCCGTGCTCTTCACCGTGGGGGCCCTGCTGGTGTGAAGACGTGAAGGTCGGCCGGGATACACTGGCCGAAATACGCTCGCGCTATTCTGAGTGCCTCTGCCCGAAGTGCCTTACCGCCGCTGCCTCCGCCGCGAAAAGCGGTCCCGTTGTAAGTTGAATTCCGCTACGTCTCAGAGGTAGTCGCGGGAAGGGCCTTCCAGGAACGCGCGGAGCTTGCGCGAACGCGAAGGGTGGCGGAGCTTGCGCAGCGCCTTCGCTTCAATTTGACGGATGCGCTCGCGCGTGACCGCGAACGATTGCCCGACTTCCTCGAGCGTATGCTCGCTGCCGTCATCCAAACCAAACCGCATCTTGATGACTTTTTCCTCGCGCGGCGTGAGCGTTTTTAGGACTGAGGAAGTTTGTTCCTTCAAATTCAAATTAATCACCGCATCCGAAGGCGACACCACCGCCTTGTCCTCGATGAAGTCTCCGAGATGCGAATCTTCTTCTTCGCCGATCGGCGTCTCGAGCGAAATCGGTTCCTGCGCGATCTTCAAAATCTTGCGCACCTTCGCCACCGGAATATCCATCCGTTTGGCGATTTCTTCCGATGTCGGCTCGCGCCCCAATTCCTGCACCAGCTGCCGCTGCGTGCGGATCAGCTTGTTGATCGTTTCGATCATGTGCACCGGAATGCGAATGGTGCGCGCCTGGTCGGCAATCGCGCGCGTGATCGCCTGGCGAATCCACCACGTCGCGTAAGTTGAAAATTTATATCCGCGGCGCCACTCGAATTTGTCCACGGCCTTCATCAAGCCGATGTTGCCTTCCTGAATCAAATCCAGGAACTGCAAGCCGCGGTTCGTATATTTTTTTGCAATGGAGACCACCAACCGCAGGTTCGCCTCGATCAACTCTTTCTTGGCGATTTCGGCGTCCGCTTCGCCGCGCAGAATCACTTGCAGCGTGCGCTTCAGCTCCGTCAGGCCTACTTCGCTGGCCGTTTCAATTTCCCGCAGTTCGGAGCGGCGCGTGCGCAATTCTTTCCGCGCTTCAGCGGCGTTTTCTCCTTTGCTGACGTCCGCGCGGCGCTCGAGCTTCCCGGCCTCGCGCTCCAGTGATTGCAAGCGCTCCACGGTGTGCCGGATCGTGTCAATCAGCCGCTTGCGCTCGAACGGGTTGAACTCAAACGCGCGCAGCACATTGGACATCTCGATGCGCGTGCGCCCCAGGGCGAATTTCGCCTTCACGTAGGTGCGCTTTTTCGCCTTGGGAATTTTCTCGAACTTCGCGGCCTGCTTCAGACTCGATTCGTACAGCTTCTCGATCTTGTCCAGTTGTTTCAGGGTTGCGCGAGTCTTCGCTTCGATCTTCTCTTCGGTCAGTTCCTCATCGTCGAACTGCACGATTTCCTTGATGGACCGGTTGCCCTCACGCAAATCCTTCGCAACGCCCAGCAGCTCTTTCAATACGATCGGCGAGCGCGAAATAATCTTCAGCACCAGGTTTTGACCGCGTTCGATGCGCTTGGCGATCGTCACTTCGCCTTCGCGCGTCAGCAGCGGCACCGTGCCCATTTCTCGCAGATACATGCGCACGGGATCGTTCGTCTTTTCCAGCGTCCCCGGCGTCAGGTCAAGTTCACTTTCCTCGGCCGGAGAATCTTCCGTTTTTACTTCGACCTCGCCGCCATCGGCAGGCTCCGCCGCGGCGCGCGCGGCTTTGGCCGTGTTCGCGTCCTCGTAAATTTCAATGCCATTGCGCTCGAAAGTCGAAAGCAGGTCGTCTATTTCTTCGGAGGAATGCACCTCGGCGGGCAGAATGTCATTGACCTCGTCATAAAGCAGATACCCGCGCTCCTTGCCCATCGCGACGAGCTGGCGCACCTGATCGTATTTTTCTTCCAGTAAGATTGCCAAACTAACCTCCCAAGCCAGCGGCAAAAATCAAATGATGTCGTCTACGGCCGAAAACGCTGTCCGTGCCCAATGCAGGGGGGCCAGGGACACAACGACGGCGCTAATTCGTTTAAAACACAAAAGTTGGTGGAACTCCACCGGTGAGATACTTTCCCCTCGTTGACGCTCGCCATCGGGCCCGCCTTGCCTGCCCGCCGTTGCAGGCCGCACGCGTCACCCTCGGACCCTAACACCCAGGTACTACCCACAGTCTTTTAGATGCAGAAGGACGCCCGTAAGTCACACAAACCCCGCAAGGTTATAAGGAAGCCTCCGGCACGTCAACTTCTTTGTTTCCAAGCCTATGATTGCAAGTGTTCGTTTGCGAACCTTGTTCGCAAACCCATGCTTTCTTCACTCCATAAGACGCCGGAAACTAACGCTTCGTTTCGCTTTCTCATTTCAGGCTTCAGGTTCGCGGCAGCCGTTCGCCAGGCCTCTTGACGGTGTCAAATCGAACACAAAACGCCGGCGTTCTCTTGCCCTCCGCTGATTACAGCGGCACACTCATCTCTGCCGTCGAATCTTGTCTGAAACAGGCAAGCTCGCCCTTCAGTGCGTGGGGACGCAGGCCGGACCGCAGAAATTGGGAGCGCCGCTTTCATATGGCCGATGAAGTAATACACCCCGACGATAGCTCTTTCCGATCCGAAGAGGGCGCTCCAAAAGTCGAGATTGAAGAGCGCCGCAGTAATCCGCGTTACCCCTTTACGGCTACCGCGGAAGTGGTGGACATGAAATCCCGCACGCGCATGAATGCGCGTACCAGCGATCTGAGCCGCCACGGCTGCTACGTGGATACCAACAGTCCTTTCCCGCTGCAAACAAAAGTAAGAATACGGATCACCAACGCCAAGAAATCATTTGAGACGCATGCGACCGTCGTTTACTCCCTGCCTAACATGGGCATGGGTCTCGCCTTTGGGGTTCCCGTACCGGAACAGCTGAAGATTCTCAAAAAATGGATTAGCGACCTCAGCGGCGAAACGGAAGCCGATTTTGAGGTTTCAGCGCAGGACGGAGAACCTCTCGCCGAGTCAGCCGCGAAAAATGAATATCAATTCGTTCTGCAGGAACTCCTCATTATCCTCATGCAAAAAGGCAGTCTCACTCATGCCGAAGGCAACGCCCTCCTCCAAAAACTTCTCCGCTAACGCACGGCGCATTTTTCCCTCACCTTTCAATCTTGTTCCTCATCGCGATTGGTTTGGATTGCGAACGGCTCGTCGCTTGTTGGTGTCTTTCCGCCGCCGTCCCCAGTTCGCCGCAACGCAAGGTGTATTTCGGCGCCCACATCCGCCGTTTTCTCTGTCTTGAAATTTCAAATCTGAGATCCGAAATTCCTACCCTGACGCCCGCGTTCACCGAACGCGGGGCTTCCGCTTGCCTATCCCTTGCGGCCTTGCCTGCCAGTTTCAGCGGGCGCATACTTGTGGTTCTGTGCCAGCAGTTATGCGGGAAATACTGCAAGAAGATCGACGTTCGGACCTGGCAAGTCCGGCGGGACAGCGGGAAAATGGAGGGTACAGTGGCTGGTTTTGGCACGCCCGGCTCGAAGTGCGTCACGACCGGACCCGCGAGCGACCCCGGGACCCTTAACCTCGCGCGCTCGCCAGCTCCCGGTATAATCGGGATCGGAGTGAATAGCCACATGCCGCACAAGAAGTCGGGGCGGCAACACTCACAACATGGACTGGTGCTCACTGCACGGCATGGGAAACACGCCGTCAACACGCTGAGGAAAAACGTCGGCAAGCTTCATAAGAAATTGAAATTGACCGGAGAAATCAAGATTAAATGGCCCGGATTGGATCTCAGGCAAACGGCTCCCGAAACGAAATCAGGCGACGAACCCAAAGCTTCTACTAAGATGCCGGGGTCCGCCATCGGGCAAGTCGCTCCAGAAACGAAGTCCAGCGACGAGGAAAAATCACTCAAGTTCGCTGAGGTGCTTGAGATACTTGCGAATGCCTACGAAGGAATACCCGAGGAGCTGGTGGCGGTTGTTCGCCACATCTATATCGAACACAGCTCCTATGGAATGGTGGCGCTGCACGAGTTAAGAGGGCGAGCGGAGCGAGCCCTCCTAAAGGCCTGGGATGCTGCTCGGCGCTTGGAAATTATTGACGAGTCTGGTTTGGCGCCTCTGGTACGCGGCGTGCATAACGTCGGCCATGGAGAGGCTTTTCGCAATTTATTAGCCCAAGGTAAAAAAGCTGATATTCTGGCTGCAAAGGTTGAGAAATTTGGCATTGCTAACCACAAATCCCTCGTAAAGTTCCTTAGTACCTATGGTCCTATCATTGAAATGCTCGAAAAACTTAATTGGTGGGTGGACGTCCTCAACTGCGTCAATGATGTGGGAAAGATCGTGGCCGCGGCGAAACATAATAAGACGCACGAGATGGTGTACAGAGGGGGTGACCTTATGTTCGACCTAACGATTGTCGCTTTACCTCCTATCGTGTACCTGAAACTTGCCACCCAGCCATATCTCGACTGGGTGCAAACCCAAATAGAGAAGGGGCCCGCCTCACACGCTATTGTGGAGAAGCATCGGGTGAAAAACGCCCCCACAGGATTTGTTGACGGTCACCTAACTTTTGGCAACAACGAGTAGGCGCCGGGTACGCATTCTTCACGAAGCGAATAGTGTGGCCTTTCGCTTTCGATCTTGGACGCCGCGAGCTCTCTTCAGCTCTACAGCAAATCACTAAAAACACTTCGGGCTCCGCCTTGAAAATTTTCAGCGGAGCCCGAAGTGAAATCAGCGTTGATCCAATTGCGAATTTTCTATTGTCCGGACGCGGCTGGCGCTGCCGGCTTCGCGAACTTTGAATCGTCAATCGGCACGTTCTGCTGCACCGAATCGATCTGGGTCGTGAACCGGCCGTTTACCCGCGCGAGGGTCCAGCGGAAAGGCAGTTTGATTCCGTCGGCGTCGCGGTAATCGGAGTAGTCAATCTGTACGGGCATCAGGCCCATCCCGACGTCCGTATACCGGACGAGGCGCGTGAGCAAACCGGTTTGTTCGTCGAAGTAAAGTTTCAGATTCGGCAGTCCCGCCTGGCGCGCCTGGAGAACGTACATTTCTTTGTCGCCGATTTTTTCCGGACGGCCCGGGCGGAATGTCTTGTACAGTTTCTTTTGTTGCAAGTCCAGGGCGAGAGAAAAATCAGCGTCAACCATGTAGTTGGAGGATTCAGCGGCGGGCATAGCGGCCGGTCCCTGGCGCGTGGTCATCCAGCCCGCTGTTCCGTCAAAAGCGGTGAAGCTTTCGCCATTCTGGCCGTGCGTAACGGAGAGGCGCATATTCGGCGCTTTCGCATAAATCTCGGTCGGAATCTGATTTCCGCCGGTCATGATGTTGCCCTTCTCTATGCGTGTCGTGATCTTTTGGAGAGCGTCCGCGCCGCCGACCGCCTGGAGATATTTATCCAGGATTTGGTCCGCGGTGGGCATGTTCGCCGGAGGCGGCCCTGGCTCGACGCGTGGCGTTTCAACGTCAGGAATAATTGGCGTGCCAACCGGATCATTCGCGCCGCGATGGCAGGAATAGCAGGTAATTTGGCGGCGCCCATTGAAGCTGTTCTTGTTGATGTCCATGGTCATCAGCATCATCTTGCGCGCCGTGAGCTTTGTCTGCTTATCGTCTTTCTCAAACTGGTTCCCGACATGGCAGAAACCGCATTCGACACCGAGCGATGCGGCGATGAATTGCATGGAGGGCTGCAACTGGTCAGCGGGCAGATCCTTCAGCACCTGAATGTTCTTGAATACCTCGGAAGCTGTTTTCACTGGCGGTCCTGCCGGCGTCTGCGCTCCCATTGCCTGGCCGCCGCCCATCGGTGGCCCGCCGCCTTGTGCGCGCGCGCCAACTATTGCCAGCGCCATTGCTGCTCCAAGTCCCGCTACCATCAAGAAGTTTTTTCTATCCCTGCTGTTCATTGCCGCCCCCTTCAGGTTCTTCGTGCGAGTGATTCTACCAGACATGCGCAGTACTACAACCCTGGTACTGGCAAAAATGGGGCCATCGGTTCATTGAGGGGTACTCGGTTTCCGCTCAACATACACAGGACGGGTTGGGTGTTACGCCGCGGGGACGACGCTGTCGAGAAATCGGCGGTGGAAGGCGCCCCAGCCCGCCGCTTCTTTCTTGGGATTTCCGCAGCACGGCTTCAAGTTTACTTCACGCCTTTTTCCGCGCTTCTCGATCTGGAACCAGAAATGCCCCAACTTACGTGACGCGTGACTTTCCGCAGTCCTTAACCTATTGAATTAAAATGATTTAAGGTTGAGGCGGAATTGGCGTATGTCGGCTTTAGCCGCCATTTTGCGCCAGCACCGTCAGAGGAACAGGACATCATGAAATCAACATTTAGAAGAAGGGCTCGGCATGCATTTCTAACGGCGACTGTTTCAATCCTGCCAAGCGTCTTCGGCTTGGTCAATGGTGGAGCGATACGCTGCCCCGCGAGGGCTGCGGCTTTGCCAACAGGCCAGTCGCCTCACGCCGCCGCATATCAGGCCTACGACCATTACATACAGCTTACGGAGTCGCGCATGCCTGGCGAAATAGCCTCCGGCGGCGCATTCCTCCGCGTGGATTCTTTGGCCCCCGCCGAACGCGAGGCTGGCTATGCCGCGTTGCGCGGAGGCGAGTTGCGCATCGAGCCGCTCACCACATTTAATCATGGGCAACAGATCGCGTGCCCCGGCTGCATGATCCATCACTGGGCTGGAGTAATTTTCATTTCCGGCGTCACGCTCGATCAAACGCTGCGCTTGATGCAGGATTACGATCATCAGGCCGAGATCTACGCGCCCGAAGTGGTGCGCGCCAAAATTCTGTCGCATACCGGAGACGACTTCCGCGTTTTCATGCGGTTTCGGCAGACGAAGATCATCACCGTCGTGCTGGATACCGAACACGAGGTTCGCTACCAACGGTTGGATTCGATGCGCGCGGCAAGCCGCAGCATTTCCACACGCGTGCAGGAAGTGGAAAATGCGGGGACATCCAACGAACACGACTTGCCGGAAGGCGAAGACAATGGTTATTTGTGGCGCATCAACAGCTACTGGAGATTTTTAGAGCGCGATGGCGGCGTTTACGTGCAATGCGAATCGGTTTCCCTCACCCGAGATATTCCCGTTGGGCTTGGCTGGCTTGCCGCGCCGTTTGTCGAGAGCATCCCCCGCGAATCGCTGAGTTTCATGCTTATCGCCACACGCAAACAGTTTAAATCGTTACCTCATAACGATATAAATCGTATAGTATCGGACTCAAGGAGCGAGACCGATGCGTCAAATGGAATTACTATCTTCCCGCCAGGCCGCGGAAGCGCTGAGCATCAGCTATCCAACGCTGAAGCAATGGATCTATCGCGGCAAACTCAAGACCGTGAAAACCGCCGGCGGCCATCACCGCATTCCCGCGCGTGAAATTGAGCGTTACCTTCCGCGGCAAGCCGACGACCAAAAGGCGCGGGGCCGTTTTCGCCGCACCAGCGGGCGTAACCAGCTCGTCGGAAAAATTGTGGATGTGCGCACGAGCGGATTGCTCGCCCAAATAAAGCTGAGCATCGGCGGGCAGCAGATTACTTCTATTATCACGGCTGAAGCGGCCCGCGAGATGGGCCTCCGCAAAGGTCAAACCGCCGCCGCGCTCATCAAGGCCACCGAAGTAATGATCGAACGGGCATGAACCAGGACGGAGAAAAAAAGAATTCCGGGTCCGCCCCCATCCAATGGCTGCGCTCCCGCGCGCGTTTTGACCGCAACGAATTCTCCGGCGCGTTCGGCGATATCGGCACTGATTTTCCACTCATCGTGGCGATGATTCTTGCGGCGGGGCTGCATATTCCGAGCGTACTGATCATGTTCGGCGTGATGCAGATATTTACGGGATTGCTCTACGGCATGCCCATGCCCGCGCAGCCGCTGAAGGCGATGGCCGTAATCGTCATCGCGCAGAAACTCAGCGGGAATATCTTGTACGGCGCGGGACTTTCCATTGGCATCGTGATGCTATTGCTCACTGTGACCGGTTCGATTGACTGGCTCGCGCGCGCCGTGCCCAAGACAGTTGTGCGCGGCATTCAATTCGGCCTCGGATTACAGCTTTCCTATCTCGCATTGAAGAATTATATCCCCGCGGATGGCCGCTGGGGATACGCGCTCGCCGGGCTCGCGTTCGTGCTGACGATTCTGTTGCTTGGCAACCGGCGATTTCCGCCGGCGCTGCTGGTGATCGTGGTGGGTATTGCGTACGGAGTGATATTCAAATTTGGCGGCCCCGCATTGCCACATCACGGACTTGGCGTGCGGCTGCCCAACTTCCATGTGCCTGCGTGGAGCGACATTCTTACCGGGTTCGTTCTGCTCGCGATCCCGCAGATTCCTCTCTCTCTTGGCAATTCCATTCTGGCGACGCGGCAGATAGCCGAAGACCTTTTTCCCGAGCGGCACGTGACCGTGAATAAAATCAGCGCGACATATTCCGCGATGAACATCGTGAACCCTTTTTTCAGCGGCATACCCACGTGCCACGGTTCGGGCGGCATCGTAGGGCATCACGCCTTCGGTGGACGCACGGGCGGCTCCGTAATTATTTATGGATCAATTTATTTGACGCTGGGGCTTTTTTTCAGCGCAGGATTCGCTAAGGCGGTAAATTTATTTCCGTTGCCGATTCTCGGCATTATCCTCTTATTCGAGGCCGTTGCGCTAATGAGACTGGTGCGCGACACGATGGCCGTTCCGGGCGATTTTGGGATTGTTATTCTCGTGGGACTCATCTGCCTTGGCGTGGCGACCTGGGGATACGTGGTTGGGCTGGTGGTGGGCACCGCGCTTGTCTACCTGCTGCCGGACCGGCTGAGTGGCGCGACGCGGTAGTTGGCAAATGCCTCGGATCGAGGCGCGCTTGGTGAATGGCGCCGATGGCGACGAAATTCCCCAGGTCTGATGAAACGACCTGGGCTACAACGGCAAGGGCAAAATCAAAGGCCCCGGCCTACACAAATCGAGGTGGAGGACAAAAATGGAAAACATGATTGCTAGATTACTGGATGATTTTGAGCGCGGGAAGATGACGCGGCGGCAACTGATTCAGAGCATTGCTGTGGTCGCGGCAGCAACTGTGGGGGGAACATCAACGGCGGGCGTAACACCTGCATCATCGCAAGGCTCGAAGGGGTTTCGGGCGATCGCGGTCAACCACATTTCGTATCAGGTGAATGACTATGCGAAGACGCGCGATTTTTACGCGGATTTGCTGGGGATGAAGATCGTCGCGGATACGGGGAAGCAGTGCGACTTGATTCTTGGAGACACGAATACGTTTATGATTCCCCGCAACGCTCCCGCAGGGGTCACGCCGCCGAGGATCGATCACATTGCGTACACGATTGAGAACTGGGACAAGGAGGCCGTGGAGGCAGAATTGAAGCGGCGTGGGCTTAACCCTCGGGCCGACACCGAGAACAGCTTTCACGTGAAGGATCCGAACGGGTTTGATTTGCAGATTAGCGGGAAGGATATGAAGCCAGCATAGGCGGGGGGTGGTTCCAGCCTCCGCGTTTTTCTGGGTTTATTTCGAGGGCGCGTTTAGGGCGTCCAGTCCCTTGTGGGCGACGGCGGAGATGCGGTCTTTGCAGTCTGGGTCGGAGATGGGCATGGATTCGGCGGAGTGGTAGATTGCGGCGGCGCGATCGTTGCGGCCGAGCAGGGCGTACAGATTGCCGAGCATTAAGGCGAAAATCGGGTTGCGCGGATATTGCGCGGTGAGTGGCTCCAAGACTTCCACGGCGCGCTGGTATTGCTGATCGTAAGTGCGAAGATTTTTTGAGAGGTAGAAGCGCGCGTCCACCGCGGTCAATTCGCCATGAACCATCGCGGTTTCGAGTTGGCGAATGCCGTCTTCCTTGCTTCCGCCGGGAATCCCCATGAAATAGCGGAGCACTCTCGCGATGGTGGAAAGCGTGTCCACATAATAGTTGTAAAGCCCGAGGCCGGTGTCCGCATCCGAGAGCCGCGGATCGAGTTCCAGCGCCCTCAAGAAATGTTCGCGCGCTCTCACTCCTGCGCGAGCGGTTGCCCGGTTTTCTTTTCGCAAACCGAAAAGGCGCGCGCGTAACGCGTAGCCCATGCCCGCATACAGGTGCATCTCCGCGGTTTCTTTCCGCTGAAGTTGATCCTCGGCGAGTGAAATTGCTTTGCCGGCCAGGCGGAGATAAGCGTCGTCTTCAGGCGCGGGCTCGCGGCGGTAGGCGTCAATTTGATTCCATTTCAAATCGAGCGAGCTGCAATAAATCTTCCACCAGCGCGCTTCGCCTTCGAGCAGGTAGCCGAGCGGCGAACCGGGATGCGAATTTTCGATGCCGTGAAATATTTCGAGAGCGGCGTCTGGGTCGCCGCGATAAAGCGTTTCGAGTCCGTCGCGGGCTTCTTGGGGAAACGCAGTGTGCGGTGTAGTTGCAGACACAGATGAGCCAACCGAAGTCTGCGCAGCAGACGCGCGCGGCGCAATGAAGTCGGGCAGCGCGAAGAAAGCGGGCGCAGCAAGCAGCGCTCCTACGCACGAAGCTACAATTCCGCGAACTGAATTCTTCCACACCGATCAGTATTCTACTGCATTCCTCAGCCCGGCCTGGCGGCGCGCGACATTTCCCGCGGCGGTGCTATGCTACGGAGTCGTTTTCGCGGGAGATGACTACGGTGACTGCGTCCCCGGCCAATCCATCACCTGAACAATCCGTTGAGCGCGGATCGCTCGAGCGCGGGCTTGGGCTTATGCCTGCCACAGCGCTCAACATGATTGACATGGTGGGGATCGGGCCGTTCATCGTTGCCCCGCTGGTAATTCAAGCGATGGGCGGGCCGCAGTGCCTGCTGGCCTGGGCCGTTGGCGCGGCGCTGGCGTTGTTGGATGGTTGCGTGTGGGCGGAACTGGGCGCGGCCATGCCGCAGGCCGGCGGCAGTTACGTTTTTCTACGCGAAGCATACGGCCCGGGACGATGGGGCCGGATGTTTTCATTTCTTTTTACCTGGCAGACGCTAATTCAAGCGCCGCTGGTGGTAGCGTCGGGCGCCATCGGATTTTCGCAGTACTTAACTTATCTCGTGCCGCTCACCGCGTGGGAGCGCAAAGGCGTTTCGGGCGCGCTTGTCGTAGTGCTGATGATTCTGCTTTACCGGCGCATCACGGACATCGGACGCATCTCGGTACTGCTTTGGACAGGCGTGATCGGCACGATGGCATGGATTATTTTTGGCGGCGCGACGCACTTCAGCTCGCAGCTCGCATTTACGTATCCCCCGGGGGCGTGGAATTGGTCGTGGGTATTTTTCGCCGGGCTGGGCGCTGCAACGGTGAACACGGTTTACACGTACTGGGGCTACTACAACATTTGCCAGCTCGGCGGAGAAATCCGCAATCCGGAACGCAACATCCCGCGCGGAATTTTCATTTCGATCTTCGGGATTGCAGTGCTTTACCTCGCCATGCAGACGAGTCTTCTGGGCGTAATGCCGTGGCGTGAGGCTGCGAGATCGGAATTTGTGGTAAGCGCGTTCATGGAGCGGATTTACGGGACGCGGGCCGCGCAGGGCGTGACGGTGATGATTCTGTGGATTGCCTTCGCGTCGCTATTTTCCGCACTCTTGGGATACACGCGCGTGCCATACGCGGCTGCGCGTGATGGAAATTTTTTCAGCGTGTTCGCGCGCCTGCATCCCACAAAACGCTTTCCGCACATTTCGTTGCTGGTGCTGGGAGCGGCGGCGCTTGTCTTCAGCATGTTGTTCCGCCTGGTGGACGTCATCAAAGCGATTTTGGCCATGCGGCTGCTCGTGCAATTCATCGGACAGGCCGTGGGAGTGATGATTTTGCGGCGGCGCTGGCCTGCGGAGCGGCTGCCCTATAAGATGTGGTTGTATCCTTTGCCTGCGCTGATCACCATTCTGGGTTGGGCGGCGCTGTTTGTGGCGACGGGCAGGCGATTTGCCATAGGAGGGCTCCTCGTGATTGCTGTGGGAATCGGCGTATATCTGGTGCAGGCATTTGTGCGGCGCGAATGGCCGTTCGCGGAGCCAGCGGATCAAATCAAGGGACAGGTGGCGAGATGATCGGACGCACAGCGCGCAGGAGGATATTGAACGCCGCCGGAGCGGACACGCTCGCAATTATGTTGCTGCTCGCCGCGATTTTGCCCGGCGCTTTTCGGACCGCCGCGCAACGCCCGGCGAAGGATCCAAACGGCCAGAGTTTGCCCGACGCGATCGAGGCGATACAGCGCGCGCGCGTCGCGACTCGAGTTTTGTTTATCACCGCGCATCCGGATGATGAAGCTTCGTCTCTGCTGACCTATCTTGCCCGGGGAGCGGGCGATGATGTGGCGCTGCTGACTTTGACGCGCGGCGAAGGCGGGCAGAACGCCATCGGACCGGAGCAAGCACCGAGGCTCGCCGTGATTCGCACAGCGGAATTGTATGCCGCAGCGCAAACATATGGCGCGAAATTATTTTTCACGCGCGCGCCGGATTTTGGTTTTTCAAAAACGATGGAGGAGACGCTGAACATCTGGGGCGACCGCGCGACGAGCGATATGGTCCGCGTCATACGGACATTCCGGCCGGACATTGTGATCAACGGATGGGGCGGCGTGCGCAACGGGCACGGGAATCATCAAGCGTCGGGATTTTTGACTCCGAAGGCCGTGGAGCTTGCGGCGGATCCGAAGGCGTATCCGGAGCAAATCGCAGAAGGAGCCGCGCCGTGGAAGGTGGGGTTGTTGCTCCAACAGGGCCGAGGGCAAGGCGCCACGCTGAGTTTGCCCGCGAATGAGATTTCGCCAATCTGGGGCGAATCGTACGCGGAAATTGGACGCGCGGGATTCGCCAATCAGCGTTCACAGGGAGTGGTGGCGTTTGCGAATTCGGCGTTTTTGCAGCGGCCGAGTTCGGTGCAGCGATCGGACGGAGGAAACCTTGATGCGGCGATGATTGCGCAGCCCATCACTTCGCTCGCGGAACGGTTTCCAGACTCTCGCGCCATTCTGCAGCCGGGGTTGATGGAAGTGGATGCAGCTCTAGCGCGAGCGCGCACGGCGGCGCTGGCATTAAATTGGCCGGGCGCCGCAAAGGAGTTAGCCGCGGCTGGAAAAGACGTGATGCAGTTGGAAGACGCCATCAAGCGTACGGATTTGCCCTCCGCCGGCGTAGTATCCGGAGGCCCGGAATACGAGCTGGCGCGGGAGCGGGCGCGAATTGATCATGCGCTGACGATTGCCGCGGGATTGCGAATCATCGCGCAGGCCAATCGAAGCAATCTTGTGGCGGGCGAAACATTTTCTGTGGAAGTGGAAGCGCAACACCGAGAAGGAATTTCGGGAGCGGAATTTGCCCAGCCGACGTTAGTGCTTCCCGCGGGATGGCAAGCTGCGGCGCCAATGCAGGCTCAGAACGGCGTATGGACTTTCATTGTGACAATTCCGAAGGACGCCACGGCGCCGCATCTGAGCACGGAATGGATGCTGCCGTTTCCTCCGGCGCTGGTGAAGGTGAGAGTTCACGGCACGATTGATGGATACGGATTTGACACGGACGCGGACGCGCTGGCGCAGCGATTTACCACGACAACTGCTATTACCGAGCAGTTGCGGCTAGTGCCCGCGGTGGGATTGACGATCGAGCCGGACCAGTTTTTTGTGACGGAAAATCCAGCGGCGAAGAGTAGCTCGGCTGCGCCGTTTGAAGTGCTGCTGCGCGAGCATTCGTATTCCAGCGCGGCGGCGCATTTGAACGTCGGGCTGGATGTGCCGAGCGGCTGGAAGGTGACGGCTTCGCAGCAGGAGAACCTTGCGGCGGGGGACGATACTTTGCTGCGATATACGGTTACTCCACCGGCGAAATTGCCGGCCGGGAATTATGAATTGAAGGCATGGGCGCAGCGCGGAGATGAAACGTTCCGGACATCGCTTGCGCCGCTGCCGTCGCTGCCAACTTATTTGTGGAGCGAGCCGGCGGTGGCGCCGGTGCACGCGTTTCCGATCATCATTCCACCGAATTTGCGCGTGGGCTACATCGCCGCCGACGTGGACCTGGTGCCCGAATCACTGACGCGCCTGGGAATTCCGGTGGAAATGCTGGACGCGGCGGCGTTGACGTTCGGCGATCTGAAAAAGTATGACGCAATTATTGTGGGCATTCGCGCGTATGAACTGCGAAGCGATGTGCTCGCCAACAACCAGAAGCTGCTGGACTACGCGTCGAATGGCGGGACACTCATTCTGGAATACGAACGCGATGGATTCTGGAGGGGTCTGCGGGCGCCAATTACACCGTATCCCGCGAAAATGGAAGGCGGGACGCTGCGCATCACGGATGAGAATTCCGACGTAAAATTTTTGGCGCCGGATTCGCCTCTGCTGAATTTCCCTAACAAGATCACGCAGGACGATTTCAAGGGCTGGGTGCAGGAACGCGCGAATTATCTGTGGTCGAGCTTTGACCCGCACTATCAGGCGGTGCTCAGCATGCACGATCCGGGCGAGTCGGACCTAACCGGTTCGCTGGTGTGGACGCATTACGGCAAGGGTGTTTACATTTATGCGGCGCTCGAGTTCTTCCGGCAATTGCCGGAGGGCAATGCGGGCGCTTACCGCTTGTTCATCAATCTGCTGAGCCAGTCGCGCGCGAAGTAAGCGTCCGGCGGGAATTTTTCCGTGTTCCCGGGCGTGAAGGAATTGTTGCCGCGTTCGCGTCCGCACGAAATTGAACCCCTCCCGGCGAATTTTACCCGTGGTATCTTGCTTGCAAGCTCGCCGAAGGGGGGAACCATGGGAGCCGCTGTTTCAATCCATCGAATATGCAAAAATTTTGGCCGGGCGCTGTTCGCCACGGCGACGATCATAATCGTGGGCCTTGGAGTTGCACCGGCCTCAGCGCAGAAAAATAAGAAGGACCTGCCGCCACAGCCCACCATACTGAGCAATTCTCAGACTTCATTACTGAATTTGCCGGACGATCGCATGATAGACAATCAAATCTCGGAGATGCTGGGCGCCTGGCAGGTCGGCGACGCCGATAAAATGCATACGTATTATGCCGACGATGTGCTTGTCGTGAGTGGAGGCCCGGAGCCTCCGATTTCCGGCTGGGCGAACTACCTGACTGCTTATCAGACGCAGCGCGCGCACATGCGCTCCGTACGCCTTGACCGCACGAATACTTATACGAAAGTGAGCGGGAATTCCGCCTGGTCAACCTATGATTGGGTTTTCACGGGCGTAGTAGACGGAACCCCTATGTCCGCACGCGGACACACGACGCTTGCGCTGGAGAAACGGGACGGCCGCTGGCTGATTGTGCTGAACCACACGTCAGTGGCAACGCAAGGCCCCGCGGCGCCCGCGCCCAAGACGGGCACGCCCTAACAGCACGGAGCGCGGCTAAGGATTCACCTGCATACCGTGCCAAATCCAGAGGGCGATGATTACCAAAATCAACCCCACGGACACAATCCCCAGAATCCAGATTGGCTTGCTCAGGCGAGTCAGTTTGTTGATGAGGACGCGCTGATCTTGTGCTGAACCAGCCTCTCCCTTGACGAGAAACATCTGGTCTTCTTCACGGCTGGCCAGAACGGCGCGATAGCCAAGCAACAGGACCCACAAGAAAGTCAGAACCGCCCACACGGCCAACATATTTCCAATCCATCCGGTTGTAAGAGTATCCACGGCATCCTCCCCGGCCCGGAAGAACGAAACCCGGGCAGACGAAATGCAGGAAACATAGAGGCGCTAGCTGCGCGGATTATAGCATCGTGAAGGATGTTAAACGCATGCAAGCGGAAGGTTGTTGGTCAGAAACCGAGATCGGTCAACCCCGGATGCTCATCGGGGCGGCGGCCCAGCGGCCAGTGATATTTGCGCTCTGATTCCGCAATGGGCAAATCGTTGATGGAGGCGTGGCGGATGCGCATCAGGCCATTTTCGTCGAATTCCCAATTTTCATTGCCATACGAACGAAACCAGTTTCGGGAATCGTCATGGCATTCGTAAGCGAAGCGCACGGCGATTCGGTTTCCGGCGAACGTCCAAAGTTCCTTGATGAGCCGGTAGTCCAGTTCTCTTTTCCATTTGCGCGTGAGGAAAGCAACGATGTCCTGCCTGCCGTTTACGAACTCGGCGCGATTTCTCCAGCGCGAGTCTACCGTGTAGGCCAAAGCCACTTTTTCCGGGTCGCGGGTATTCCAGCCATCTTCCGCGAGGCGAATTTTCTGAATCGCAGTCTCGCGCGTAAATGGAGGCAGCGGTGGGCGCGGTACGTCGGGAGCAGATTGAGTTTTCTGGTCGGTCATGGCAATTTCCTCTCGGTCTATAGGCGGCTCGGAAAGAGGCTCTATTATCATCGAACCACGCGCGTTGACAAAGCCTGGTATGGCAGGCACAATTTTGCTGCCTCATAGTGCTGCTCGAAGTGCCCGGGTGGCGGAATTGGCAGACGCGCTAGATTCAGGTTCTAGTGGTCGAAAGGCTGTGGAGGTTCGAGTCCTCTCCCGGGCACCAAAACATTTCCCTCTTGCTAATAAAAACGTGCCAAAACTAACGATTAGCCGCGAACAGATTGCAGCAACCTACAAGTTGATTCAGCCTTACGTGCGCCGGACGCCGGTGATTGAAATTGCTGGCGCGGATCTTGGGCTGGACATTGCATCGATTGTTTTCAAATTGGAATTGATGCAGCATGGCGGATCGTTTAAGGCTCGCGGAGCATTTGCGAATTTGCTGACGCGTGAAATTCCCGCCGCTGGAGTTGTCGCGGCGTCCGGAGGCAATCACGGAGTGGGGGTCGCGTTCGCCGCGATGAAGCTGGGTGTGCCGGCAAAGATTTTCGTGCCAGGCGTTGCATCGCAGGAAAAAATGGAGCGCATCCGCGGATACGGCGCGGAACTTGTTGTCGCGGGTGAACGCTACTCCGATGCGCTGGCGGCCAGTGAGAAGTATGTAACGGAAACTGGGGCGCTCGCCGTGCATGCATACGATCAAATCGAAACTATGCTGGGCCAGGGAACCGTTGGCTTGGAATTCGAGGAGCAGGCGCCTGATTTGGATACGTTGCTGGTCGCGGTTGGTGGAGGCGGGCTGATCGGTGGAGTGGCCGCCTGGTATTCCAATCGAATTAAGATTGTGGGCGTTGAGCCGGAAGCCGCGCCGACGTTGTGGAACGCGTTGCGCGCGGGGCACCCTGTGGATAGCGAAGCAGGAGGAGTCGCCGCCGATTCGCTGGCTCCCAAACGTGTGGGTGAATTGATGTTCCCCATCGCCCAGGAGCTAGTGAGGGACGTAGTGCTGGTGCCGGATGAAGCGATTCTGCAAGCGCAGGATACGCTCTGGAAAGTGATGCGTGTGGTTGCAGAACCGGGAGGCTCGGCTGCTTTCGCGGCGGTGTTGTCCGGACGCTACAAACCTGCCGCCGGAGAACGGGTCGGCATCCTCGTCTGCGGAGGAAATACCTCGGCAGTTGATTTTGCCCGGCCCAAAGCAAAGAAGTAATTTGCGAAAAGGCGCGGCCTCGAATCTCCGGGATGGATCGAACCGATCGGTATTAAACTCACGCTGGCAACTTTAAGAGCGATTTAGAGATTCGGCGCGCAAATGGCTTCGCCCTCCAAACATTTCTTCAACAAGACCGGCGCTGCCCGTGCACTCCTCCTGATGGTGCTGATCGGCCTCGCGGTGCGTCTCCTGCTTGCAATTTTCAGTACGCGCGATCTTCTGGACACGAGCGAAAATTATTTTTCATTCGGCTGGGAGGTTGGCCGCGTGGCGCGCTCGATTGCCTCGGGCCACGGCTTTGGCTCACCGTTCAACGGCGATACGGGCGCGACGGCGGTATTGCCTCCGCTTTATCCATATTTTGTTGCCGCGGTCTTTGCGTGGTTCGGCATTTACACGAAGGCATCCGCGCTGGTGATCCTTGCAGTGCAAAGCGTTATTTCCGCGTTTACGTGCATTCCCGTTTATTTTATCGCGTTGCGAACATTTGGTTCGCGCATCGCCCGCCTGGCGGGTTGGACGTGGACTTTTTTTCCATACGCGGTATTTATTTCCGCCGCGACAATTTGGTCAACGAGTTTGTCCGCGTTGCTGCTCGCCCTGCTCTTCTGGCTGACGCTGTGTCTGGCGGAAACATCCAGTTGGCGCGCGTGGCTTGGGTTCGGTTTGCTCGCGGGCGTTACGGGGTTGACCAATCCTGCGATGCTAATCCTGGCGCCGGTGTTTGTTGGCTGGGTGTGGTTGCGTCTGGGCCAACGCCGCGCGGTATGGTTGCCGCGAGCCGCCGTGGCAACGGCGATCGCTCTGTTGTGCGTGGCGCCGTGGGTTGTGCGCAATTATCGCGTGTTCGGCCGTTGGGTTCCGCTGCGCTCGAATTTCGGGCTCGAACTTTACGTCGGCAACTCATTGGATACAAGTGAATACTGGCACGCCGAAATGCATCCGGCGCACAACACCGGCGAAATGCAGGAGATGGAGCGCCTGGGAGAGATGGCGTACATGGCGCGAAAGCAGCAGCAGGCGTTCACTTTCATCCGCCAATATCCTTCCGTTTATTTGTGGCTGACGTTGAAGCGAATCGTTTATTTCTGGACCGGCATTTGGAACTTGTCGCCCGAATTTCTAAGAGCGAATTTAGGCGAGGCGCTGAATATTCCTATTTGCACGATTATTTCGGCGCTTGCTTTTCTAGGATTGCGTCGCGCGTTCCGCGTGGATCGAAGCATCGCGTGGCTCTACCTGCTGGTGTTCGTGTTTTATCCGCTGGTTTATTACGTGACAACCGTTGAGATTCCTTACCGGCACCCGCTAGATCCGCTCATCGTCATTCTGATGATCGTGGGCGTAACGCGAATTCCCGCAGGATCGTCCCCGCAATTACACTAGGGGATTCATCGCAAGGCTGCGTTCTTATTTGGTTTCCGCGAGCAAGTTTTCCGCGTACAAAGCGCCTTCCGGAGTGTCTTCGTGTTTGAAGTAAACGTACGTGTCCCCTCGTTGCGCCGAACGCGCGACTCTTCTTGCCAATTCTTTGCGGACTTTGGCTGAATAGGTTTCCTTGCGCAGGCGCAAATAGGAAAAATCCGCGGTATCAACGAGTGGCGTTTCCAAGTCGGCGCTTTCCGCCTGGCATAGGGCCACATTCGCTCCGCGCAGGCAATCGTACACTTCGTCGCAAAACCAGGAAGCATCCCGAAATTCAAAGGCAGCCTGCGTTTCGCGAGGCAACCCCTTAAGAAAATCTTTCAGTAGTGCCACGTCACACTTGAAACTCTTCCGCAATTGGAACAGCACCGGCCCCAATTTCTTGGCTTTGCGCAGCGGCTGCAGGGAATCCACAAATTCCGCCGTCACTCCCGCTGCATCACGAAGCCGTTTGAAGTGCGTGATTGCTTGATGCGCCTTGACAGTGAATTTGAAATACTGAGGCGTCGCTTCAATCCAACGCGACAACAATTGTTCGGTGGGCAAAGATCGGAATGTATAATTCACCTCTACGGAATTCAGACGTGTCCCGTAGTAACTAAGGAATTTACCGGCTCCGAGCTTCGCTGGATAAAAATCCGGCTTCCAGCTGGTATACGCCCATCCCGATGTGCCTGCGTAAATTCGAGCCGCGCTCACGCGATATGGTTCTCTTTCTTGTACTCGTCGAATTTTTCCAGGAACCGGTCAATGTCGGTTTTCAGCAAATAATAGGGCGTGCAGAGCCGCAGCTTTGAAGGCTGGCTGCCGCGAATGCGGATTTTGTGCGTCTTCCACATCCACGTTTCGAGCTGCATGCGATCAATCGGCGGCACGTTGACGGTGGCGATCGCGCAACGCATAGCCGGATCGGGCGACGTCACCGTCTGCGCGCCGCGCTTGATCATTTCCGCGTGGATATAATCCGCCATCTGCCGGTGGCGGTGGTCGATGCGGTCCATGCCAATTTGATTTGCAAACTGAATCGCCGCGCGCAATCCCCACAGAGAAGGCACGTTCGAGCTGCCGAAATGCTGGAAGCGCTCCGCGGTATGGAGAGTGTCCCATCCGCCGGTCACGAGCGTGCTCCACACGCGGTCCACGACTTCGTCGCGCAAGAAAAGCATCCCGGTGCCTTTGGGCGCCAGCAGCCACTTGTGCGGGCTGGACGTGTATATGTCACATCCAATTTCATGCAGGTGAAGCGGCATCATGCCGATCACCTGCGCGCCATCCACCGCGGAAATTATTCCCTTGGTGCGCGCCAGCGCGCACAACTCCCTCGCGGGAAGAACGACGCCGGTGTCGGTGGTGATGTGGCTGAAGAACATCACGCGCGTGCGCGGCGTGATGGCGTCATTAAAAAGATTCAGCACCTGCGCGGGATTCTGCACAGGCCGCGGAAGCGGCACTTTCTTCACCACGATGCCGTAACGTTTGGCCTTCAGCTCCCATGGAGAATAGCCGCTGCCGTGTTCCTGGTCGGTCATCACGACTTCGTCGCCCGGCTTCATATCAATACCGTTTGCGATGTAGTTGTTGGCCTCGGTGGCGTTGCGCACCATGGCGATCTCTTCGCGCCCGCAGCCTACAAACGCAGCCAGCGGATCTCGGAATTCATTCCAGGGACCGTAGCCCCAGATCGGATAGGCCTCGGGATCTTCGTCGTCCATTTTTTCGGTTTCGTTGTAGCCGTCGAAAACAGCCTTCAGCACCTGCGCGGGGCTGGCACCCACCGTTCCGGCGTTCAGATACACCTCGTCTTCGGGGATCAAGAATTGTTTGCGGAGACCGGTCCAGTACGCGTCTTCGTCAGTTTGTAGGAGCGATGCAGGAGGCAGTTCCCGCGGCGCAGCGGCGACGCGCGCCAAAAGCGAATTGCTGAAAAAAGATCCACCAGCCAACCCGGCTCCGGCGATTCCTGCTGCACTGGACAAAAAACTGCGGCGATTGAGCATGGAGGCTCCTTTGATTGCTGATTCGCAAATTCTGTGAACGCTCACGATGTGCTGGGCGGATGCTATCTCCGACGGGAGACGCGGGCAAGGGGAACCGTGCGAACGCTGCCGCGGAGCCAGTTTTCAACTCGGTTCCAGATTGCTATGATGCCCGCGATATCGAGGCCGCCCATGCGCACTATCCTGGCAACTGCTGTCGTGCTCCTCGCGTTCACTCATCCTACTTACTCACAATCACGCGTGAATCCGGCGCCGGCGAATTCCAGGGCATGCAACCAGCCGCTTCCGGATCCAATCACCATGATTGACATGCCCGGGAATCCGTTCGAGCCAATACCATCCGCCGACGGCTGTTGGATTTTCGTTTCCATCACGAGGGCCCCGCAGGGATCGCAGGCCGGCATCGAAGTCTTGCACCGGTCAGGCGGGAAGATTTCGCTGGAGCGCCTCGCGCCGATCGGCCCCGGCGCGACGGGAATGGTGCTCACACATGACGGCAAGACGCTCATCGCTTCGCAGGGCGACAGCGTCACATTTCTCGACACGGCGCGGCTGATTTCAGGCCAGGGTGATCCTGTGCTGGGCAAGTTCGATGATAGCCAGGGCGCGAGCGTCATTTATGTGAACGTCACAAAGGATGACCGGTTCCTGTTTGTGAGCGATGAACATATAGCCACGATTACCGTGATCAACCTCGAAAAGGCGCGCGGCTCTGGCTTTTCCGCGAGTGCAATAGTAGGCAAGATTCCCGTTGGCGAAGCTCCCATCGCGCTGACGTTTTCTCCGGATGAGCGATATCTATACACGACCAGCGAAGCGGCGGCGGAAAGCTGGGGCTGGCCCGTGGCTTGCAAGGAAGAAAACAGCGGCTCGGACGTTTTGAAATATCCCGAAGGGGCGATAACCGTCGTGGATGTGGCGCGCGCGAAGAGTGATCCGGCAAATTCCGTCGTCGCCAAAATTCCGGCGGGGTGCAGCGCGGTGCGGCTGGCCATCTCTCCCAGAGGGGATCGCGCCTATGTAACCGCGCGGAACAGCAACGCGCTGATTGCGTTCGATACGGCGAAATTAATTTCCGATCCGGCCCACGCACGGATTGCGGTTGTGCCGGTGGGATTCGCGCCCGTAGGCGTGGCCGTGGTGAATCAAGGCACGCAGATAGTCGTCACCAACTCGAACCGGTTCGGCGGTCGGGGCGCAAATGACAAACAAAGCCTGACGGTGATTGATGCTGCGAAAGTCAGTTCCGGCGCCGGCGCAGTCGTCGGTACGATTCCCGCGGGCGCGTTCCCGCGGGAGCTTCGGCTTACTTCCGATCTCCGCACGCTCCTGCTAACCAATTTCACGTCAAGCTCGCTGGAAATTATTGACCTAGCCCGTCTTTCGCTGGAACCGCCGGGTAAGTAGCATTTTCGCGGGCAGCCGGAATCAATTTTCATTGGCCGACGGGATCCAGCACAGCCCGGAATCACTCCAGCCCACCACAAAAAAATACCCTCTCATCTACTATTGGCGATAGAATCTCGCTGTTATCTCAAAATCAGGGGGAAGCAGGCGATGCGATCGCAAAAATGGAGTGCCCTTCAAATCATTCTCGGAATCATCGTTGTTGTTATGGCAGGCGCCGTGATCTCTGGCGCGCAATCTTTTGATTCCACACAGTGGAAGCCTCTGCGATGGCGGCTGATTGGGCCGCAGCGCGGCGGGCGAACGCTGGCCGTCGGTGGAGTGGCAGGGAATCCCGATGTTTATTACATGGGCGCGGTGGCCGGGGGCGTTTGGAAGACCACGAACGGCGGCGGCACCTGGACTCCTCTGACGGATACGACAGACATCCGTTCGATTGGCGCCATCGCGGTCGCGCCATCGGACCCGAACATAATTTACGTGGGCACCGGCGAATCCTGCATTCGCGGTGACATTTCTTACGGCGACGGCATGTATAAATCCATGGACGCCGGGAAGACTTGGACGCACATTGGCCTGACGGACACGCGGCATATCGCGCGAGTGGCCGTGGACCCTCACGACGCAAACATTGTTCTGGTGGCGGCCATGGGCCACGCGTTCGGTCCCAATACGGATCGCGGCGTTTTCCGTTCCACGGACGGGGGGAAGACATGGGCGAAGACGCTGTTCAAAGACGACAAGACCGGCGCGGTGGATATTTCGATAGACCCACAAAATCCGCGGACCGTGTTCGCCGGGCTTTATCAATTTGTGCGCACTCCCTGGGGATTTGATAGCGGCGGTCCCGGCAGCGGCCTTTACCGCTCCACGGATGGCGGCGTTACGTGGTCGCAACTGACCGGGCACGGTCTGCCCAGCGGCGTGCTTGGCCGCATCGGCGTTTCGGTTTCAGGCGCGGATAGCAATCGCGTATATGCCATCATCGAAGCAACGCGCGGCGGCCTATATCGCTCCGACAACGGCGGTGATTCCTGGCAACTGACGGACGCCAATCACGACCTCACGCAGCGCGCCTGGTATTTCCACCACATCTTCGCCGATCCGAAAAATGTGGATGAAGTGTATGTGCTGAACACGAGCATACTGCGTTCGATTGACGGTGGGCGCACGTTCAACACAATGCGCGGCACGCACGGCGATAATCACGGTTTCTGGATTGATCCTACAAATTCCGATTGGATCATTAACAGCAATGATGGCGGCGCGGCCATCACGCACGATGGCGGAAGGACTTGGTCAACCGAGGACAATCAGCCGACGGCTGAGTTCTATCACGTGGATACCGACACGCGTTACCCATATATGGTTTACGGCGCGCAGCAGGATAATTCCACCGTGGCCATTTCCAGCCGTGCGGGCGGTTTCGGTGGGCGGGGTGGCGGAAACGATTTTTACGACGTAGGCGGCGGCGAATCCGGCTGGGTCGTGCCCAAGCCTGATAATTCCGACATTACTTACGGCGGTTCTTACGATGGCTTGCTCACGGAATACAATCACGCGACCGGGGTGGAGCGGGACGTCAATCCCTGGCCGCTAAATCCCATGGGTTCCGGCGCAGCCGATCTGGTGCACCGCTTCCAGTGGACTTTTCCGATTGCGTCGTCTCCGCACGATCCGAACGTGATTTATGCCGGCGCGGAAGTTGTGTTCATGTCTACAAACGGTGGCGGAAGCTGGGCGGCCATCAGCCCGGACCTGACGCGTAACGATAAATCGAAGCAGCAATCGGCCGGCGGCCCGATCACACAGGACAACACGAGCGTCGAATACTACGACACCGTGTTCTGCATCGCGGAATCGCCTCTGGCGAAGGGCGAAATCTGGGCGGGTACGGATGATGGGCTTGTACAAGTGACGCGCGACGGCGGCAAGACCTGGTCAAACGTTACCCCAAAGGGAATTCCCGAGTGGATCAAGATCAGCATCGTGGACCCTTCACCGACCGACGATGGCACCGCGTACGTTGCAATTGACGGGCAGAAACTTGACGACGTGCGGCCCTACATTTACAAGACTGCGGACTTCGGCAAGAGCTGGAAGAAAATCACAAACGGAATTCCCGACGGCGCGTTCGTTCATTCCGTCAAGCAGGACACCAAGCGCAAAGGTCTGCTCTTCGCGGGAACCGAATCGGGTGTGTATGTTTCATTTGACGACGGCGCAAACTGGAAGTCCATGCGCCTGAACATGCCGGATACGCCAGTGCACGACCTGACCATCAAGGGCAATGACTTGGTCATCGCCACGCATGGCCGGGCGTTCTACTCGATGGACAACATCACGCCGCTACGGGAGATGACTTCCGAAGTGGCGAACGGCGATACGCATTTGTTTACGCCGGAGCCGGCGATTCGCGGCGGCCGCGGTGGAGGAGCGACGCTCGATTATTGGCTTAAAGCTGCGCCGCAAGGCCCGCTCACGATTGAATTTTCAGACGGCAGTGGCAAGGTGATCCGCACGTTTACGGCGCGCGGCGGCCGGGGAGCCGAAAACGCCGGAGAGGAAACCCCGGAGGCGGGTGGCCGCGGCGGCGGCCGGGGTGGATTCGGCGGAGCGGGGGCCATGCCGACTACAAACGCGGGCTTGAACCGCTTCACTTGGGATTTGCGCACGGACGCGCCCACTCAAGTTCCCGGGGCGGTTTACTGGGGTGGCCGGGCCGGTGGGGCGGTGGTTCCCACGGGCTCTTACAACGTGAAGCTCAGCGCGGGCGGCCAATCCGTTACGGCGAAAATCGAAGTGAAGACCGATCCACGGATCACCGTATCGCAGGCGGATCTCGACAAGCAATTCGAGTTTGCGACACGCATCAACGCGCGGATCACAGCCGGCCACGATGCCATCAATCAAATCCGCGGGCTGCGTCAGCAGCTTGATTTGCTGCGCCAAAGGCTTGCGGCCACGCCGGAAAACCGGCCGGTGCTCGATGCGGCCGACGCGCTCAACAAGAAGATGACGGAGGTCGAGGAAGAATTAATTCAGACGAAAGCCACGAGCGGGGAAGACGCGCTGAATTTCCCAATTAAAGTAGTGAATCAACTCGTGGATGTCTTCGGTACCGTGGAAAGCGCGGACGCGGCTCCGACCGCGCAATCCATTGCGGTGTTCGACGTTCTCGACAAGGAGCTCACCGCGAGCCTGGCAAAATGGGATGACATTCAGAAGACAGATCTCGTCGCTTTGAACGCCAAAATGAGCCAGGCAAACATACCCGGAGTTTCAATTCCTCCGGCGCGCCCTGCCGGTGGTGGACGCGGCGGCCGTAGAGGCGGCGAGTAAGCTTTTCGGGCATTCTTCCGAGAGAAACGAGGCGGCTCAATTATCCCGGGCCGCCTCGTTGTTTCTTTCAATGCTTTCACTCACCGCGTCGGCGCGGGGAATTGAACCTTCGGCGCTTCTTGCGCTGCTGGAGGCGCCGCAAAGTAAGCGTTATTCCGCTGGAAGCCCGCCCAACTTGCGAAGACGCTGTTTGGAAAAAGTCCGATGTACGTGTTGTAGTCCTGCAAAGTGTCATCGTATCGCTTGCGTTCGACGGCGATGCGGTTCTCCGTTCCGGCAAGCTCGTCCTGCAATCGAAGAAAATTCTCATTCGACTTCAGCGTCGGATAATTCTCAACGATTACGAGGAGCCGGCCAAGAGCGCCGTCTAGTTGCCCGTTAGCGGCAATTTTCCCTTCCGGTGTTGAGGCGCCGATCAATGCTGAGCGGGCGGCGGCAATGTCATGGAAAACCGTCTGCTCCTGAGCCGCGATCCCTTTCACCGTTTCCACAAGATTCGGAATCAGATCTGCGCGCCGCTCGAGCACCACGTCCACCTGCGCCCAGGAAGATTTCACGGCCTCATTTTTCACGACCATTTGATTGCGGCGGCTCACGTACATTCCGCCAATCAACAAAGCCACCAGAACTAGAACAATCAGTACGACGACGCCCTTTTTCATCTGTTTCCTCCGAACTGGAAATTATTGCGGTAAGCCCTCATCCAATCTGCGGTCAACTTCGTTCGTCACGGCATCCACTAATGCGAGATAACGCCGGAATGTTTCCTCCACGTTGATGTCTTTTTCTTTCTTTTTCTCCTCGCGTAGATCGAGGATCGTTAGGAATCCACCTGCATCGGAATTGAAAAGCTTCGCAACCCTCTCAATGGCCTCGCGCTTGCCGTCAGCTGATTTTTCTCCGCACGCAATCAGCGCGTGGCGAAAGAGCGCCGAGAAAGAAGAGACCGACGAGATCATCAGGTCCAATTGGATTTTCGCCTTTTTCGGAGCCACCAAAAATGCCTGCCGCAGCCGCAGCCAGTTCGTCCGGAGTTCGCGTTCCACCTGGCGCTTATGGTAGCGAAGCGGCACGGTGATCCCCGCGAAGAAATCCTCGCCCAGGAGCATGCGATGGTGCGCCTGCATATCTAGCAGCTCAATCGCGAAAATGTCCGCGCAACGGCGCAACTCCTCCAGCGTGAAAACCAGCGGCGCGACGTGGCCCTGGCGCACCCACCATTCAACCGGCGGGTGAAGAACTTCCAGTTGTGGGGGCCCGGCGCGCGCCACCAGGCAGAGTGTATTCAAGTTGGAATGCCCCGCATGAAATTCGTCCGTGACGGCCGATCCATACAAGACGACCGCTTTCAAATTGTCCGCTGCGGCGCTTTTCAGTTTCTGCACCAACTCATCCAGTTTATGTTCCATCGTTCCTCACTTCCGTGCCGCGAAGAAGTTTCACCAGCTTCCACCCGCGCCGCCCCCACCGAAGGATCCTCCGCCAAAGCCTCCGAATCCGCCCCCACCGCCTCCGCCACCACCAAATCCGCCGCCTCCCAATGCTCCACCAATAAAGGGACCGATCCACCATCCTCCTCCGCGCCGGCCGGAACGGCTGAAGAGAAGCCTCATCAGCACGATGAATATGATGATAAGGAAAGGAAGCGCCCGAATGAGCCTAAGAACACTTGGATTGGAATCATCCGTCACAACGGGAGGAGGTGTCCCAGAAGCTGCGCCCAGTGTGACGCCTTTATCCTGGGCAATCACGGAAGCAACTCGAGTCGTCAGGAGAATTACAGCGCCGTCATAATCATTCTGCCGCAGTAGGGGGACCGCTTCGCGCCCGAACCCGCCAACCTTGCCGTCGGGCAGAATCGGTTCCAGTCCGTATCCGACTTCGGTCCAGTACTTGTGGTCATTGGGCGCGACGAGAATCAATACTCCACGGGATTGTTGCTTCGGTCCAACGCCCCACTGAGACGCCAAATCAAAGGCATATTGCTCAACCGCTTCTCCTTCCAACGAAGAAACAGTGACGACGGCGATTTGTGCTCCGGCCTTTGTGTCTACTTCCTGGCAAAGGGCTGTAAGTTTCTGTTTTGCCGCCGCGCTCAAAACCTTCGCGAAATCGCTGACGTAGCCCTGAGGTTTCAGATCCTTCAGTTTTTGTGCGGAAACACTCCCGGTGCCGGCAAATGGAAGCAGAAACAAGAAAACCATGTATCGCGCGGCGGTCTTTCCTGAAGAATTTGAAAAGGGCATTCGGATATACCTTTGCAGTGAGAGTCATCTTAGGCTGGGAGTTCGCAGGCGTCAACGCCGGTTGGTGCGTCGCTCGAACCACTGGTTGTATGACAAGGATTCCTCAACTCCGGGCGACATCGGGAATGCGAATGCGACGTCCAAATTACGCGGAAAAAGAAAAGGAGGCAGCCCAGGTCTAGCCGCCTCCTTGTTGTCCCACGTTGGGGACGCCACCCGGCTTGTCGGAGGAAGACCGGGAGGCCTAATTAACGACCTTGCCCGTACAACCCAAGCCGCTGGGAAAAGTTTCGGTCTGAAGGCACAAACCGTTAGAATATCTCTGGGAAGCTCAACATATGAAAAACCGAAGACCGCCAGGTCCCATTGATATCGAGGATGATATTGAAAATAAAGGTGATCCCATAAATGCCGGGGCACAAGTACCTATCCCCGCGGACTTAATCGCCCATCTCGGTCAGGCCACCAAGCCTATGAGCCTGCGCGAAATAGCAGCCCAGATGGGATTGAAGCACCATGGGCGTCGGGCCCTGGCCAAAATGATCGTTCGGCTGAGGCGCCGTGGAGAAGTGGAAGAGGCCAGCCACGGCCGGTTCCGATTAATCACAGGGTCCGGAAAGCGCCAGCCGGATAAATCCGCTAAGCGCGGCAAACCCGCCCCGGAGGATTATCCCTCCCCCGTTCGTCAGCCACTCCGGCCCGCGCCGAGGTCCGACACGAAACCCGAACCCAGCCAAGTGACCGGGCGCTTGGTGGCGCATCAGGATGGCTACGGTTTCGTGGTGCCGGACAAGCCCATTCCCGGGGTTGACGGCGATCTTTTTCTGGGACGTGATGCTCTGGGCGACGCCATGCACGGAGACCGCGTGCTGGCGCGCATCGAGCGCCGGGATCGCCGTGGCCGGGCAGAGGGCCGCGTGGTGCGCGTTTTGAACCGCGCGCACGCCACGATCGTGGGGCTTTTCCGCTACGGCGTGCGTGGGAATGTCGTGCTGCCTTATGAATCGCGGATCGGCGAAATAGTGATTCCGCCCGGAGAAGAATTGCCCGAAGCGCTGGCGGCGAAGCTGGGGATTCCGCGCCCCGCGAATCCGCGAGAGCGCGTGCCACAACTCGACGGCGCGGTGGTCAATGTCGAGCTGGTGCGTTTTCCGCGCGGCGGCGTTACGGCGGCCGGACGCGTCACGGAAATTCTCGGCCGTCCCGGCGAAATGGGCGTGGACGTCGAAATCATTTTGCGGAAGCATCACATCCCGCACGAATTTTCCCCCGAAGTGATTGCGGAAGCCGCCGCCGTTGCGCGGGCGCCTGAAGAAAAAGATCTGGCCGGCCGCCGCGATTTCCGGGATCTGCCGATTGTTACGATTGATGGTGAAACCGCGCGGGACTTTGACGACGCTGTCTACGCGGAAAGAACCGCGGCCGGTTGGCGGTTGCAAGTCCACATCGCCGACGTAGCGAACTACGTTCATCCCGGAAGCGCGCTTGACCGCGAGGCGCGGCTCCGCGGCACATCGGTTTATTTTCCGGATCGCGCCGTGCCCATGCTGCCCGAAGCGCTTTCCAACGATATCTGTTCACTGAAACCCGGCGTGGACCGTTTAGTGATGAGCGCGGTGATGGAGCTTGATGCGGAAGGTGAAATTACGCGGGCCGATTTTGCTCCGGGCGTGATCCATTCCGCCGCGCGCATGACGTATACCGACGTGAACAAAGTCCTCGAAAATGACCCCGAAGCCATGGGGTGCTACGCGCATTTAGTGAATCATTTCCGCGATATGCGCGATCTGGCGCTGGTATTGAACAAGCGCCGCGCCCGGCTTGGCTCCATTGATTTTGATTTGCCGGAGGCGGTGATCGAGTTTGATCCTGAAGGGCGCATGACAGGCATCGTTCGCAGTGAGCGCAATATTGCTCACCGGCTCATTGAGGAATTCATGCTGGCCGCGAATCAGGCCGTGGCGCATTTTTTGCTGCAGCGCGGCTTGGGATTTTTGCACCGCGTTCACGAAAAACCGGACGCCAAAAAAGTGATTGAGTTTGAGGAATTGGCGCAGGCCTTCGGCTACTCGCTGGGCGTGCCCGGGCTGGCGGAGCGCCGCGTCCAAGTGCGCCACGGAAGCGTGATGGCAAAGGGCCGCGAAGGGCGTTCGGCCCGCGGCAGTCGCGAGCGGCCAATGTTCGTTTCCATGCCCGCCGGAACCGAAATCGAGATTCGGCCGCAGCATTACCAGCGGCTCACGGCAAAAATCGCGGGCAAGCCCGAGGAGCGCATTCTTTCCTACTTGATGCTGCGCTCTCTCAAACAGGCGCGCTACGCCGCCGAGCCGCTCGGCCATTTCGCGCTGGCGTTCAAGGAATATGCACACTTCACCTCGCCGATTCGCCGCTATCCGGATCTGATCGTCCATCGCACCTTGAAGTGGGCGATCGAGCGTTCACCGGACACTGCAGGAATCGCCCGCGGGCCGTATGCGGAAGCGGAGCTCGACGCCATGGCCGCGGAGACATCCGACGCCGAACGCCGGTCCGTCGCGGCCGAACGGGAGCTGATGGAATGGAAAACCGCGCAGTTCATGGAAAGCCGCCTGGGAGATGAATTCGACGCGCTGATTATTTCCGTGCAGAAATTCGGATTCTTTGTCGAGTTAACGGAAATTTTCGTGGAAGGGTTGGTGCCGATCAACCGCCTCGAGGAGCTGACAGGCGAGCGCTACGTCTATCGCGAGCGCGATCATGCCATCGTCGCGAATTCCGCCTCCCAACGCGGACGCTCAGGGAGCGCACGCGCCTGGCATCTCGGTGACCGTGTCCGTGTCGTCGCCGAAAGAATTGATCCCCTCCGCCACCGCGTCGAATTCGCGCTGGTCCAACCATCGCGCTAATTATTCGAGGTAAAAAGCGCCGTCCTCGCCACGGCGCGAGTCGTACCTATTTCGAATGTTTGCGCCGTGGTTTTCCGCGCTTTGCTTTTCGAGGACGCGATCTGCGATTCTTCGCGGGCGCTTCTCCCTTTGCCATTTCGCGCCGCCGCGTGCGCGCCCACCCCGGCTTGTTCGTTTGCCGCCCGCGCGCAATGCCCAGCGCATCAGGCGGCACATTTTCAGAAATTACGGATCCCGCCGCAACGTATGCGCCATCGCCCACGCGCACCGGCGCTACGAGCGCCGTATCGCTACCGATGAACACGCGCCGGCCAATCGTAGTGGGATTTTTGTTCATGCCATCATAATTGCAAGTAATCGTGCCCGCGCCGATATTGGTTTCTTCTCCGATGCGCGCGTCGCCCAGATACGTCAGGTGCATAGCTTTTGCGCGCCTGCCAAGTATGCTTTTCTTAATCTCAACAAAGTTTCCTACCCGCGCCGCCTCTTCCACTACTGTACCCTCGCGGAGGTGCGCGAAGGGACCAACCTGCGCGCCCGCTGCAATCCGGCTCGCGGTCAGCACACAGTATGGTTTGATGAGCACACCATCTCCCACCGTCATATCGCTTAGAATGCTGCCTACGCCAATCCTGCAATTTGCGCCGATCCGTGTGTGCCCCAACAGTTGCACGCCCGCATCCAGAAAAGTATCGGACCCGGCGGTTACGTCCGGGTCAATCACGACCGTCTCCGGAAATTGGATGCTTACGCCCGCCGCCATGAGCGATTCCGCGGCGCGCAATCGTAAGCCACGGTCCACTGCGGCAAGCTCGCTCCGCGTATTGCATCCGAGGATTTCAGTGCCATCGCTTGCCACCTGCGCGAAGACCGGCTCGCCTTGCGCGGCAAGCGGCGCGACTACATCTGTGAGGTAAAGCTCGTGGTGAGCGTTGTTCGGGCGCAGACTCGCCATGGCGGGCCAAAGCTTTGCCAGAGAAAAGCAGTAGACGCTCGAATTGACCTCATTAATATCGCCCTGATTGTCAGTCAGCTTTGATTGCTCCACCACCGCGGTCACGCGCCCGCTGGCCGCGTCATCCTCCTTGCGGATAATGCGCCCGTAGCCCGTGGGGTCGGAAAGCACCGCGGTCAGCAGAGTCGCGGTAGCGCCGCTATCCACGTGCGCGCGCATCAATGCCTTTAATGTTTCCGTGCGTATCCTTGGCGCATCACCGGGCAGTACCAGCACGTGTCGCGCCCCGCCGATCGCACGCCGCGCCGCAAGCAACGCGTGCCCCGTGCCGCGCTGCGGTTGTTGCAGAACTGTCTTCGCGCCGAGCGGCGCAACGACTGCCGTGACTTGTTCAGCCTGATGCCCTACCACTACGTATATGCTGCGCGCTCCCAGTCCCTTGCACGCGCGCACCACGTGCTCGACGAGCGTGCGCCCACCAGCGCGATGAAGCACCTTGGCAAGATTCGATTTCAGCCGCGTGCCCTTGCCCGCCGCCAGCACCACAACCGCGAAGTCGCTGTTTGCCATGGAAGGATTCTCGCCTGCATTGCCCGTTTTATCAAACCTGCTACCGGGCCGCATTGACGGAAACACCAACATTTCAGCGTTTCCTACCGCACCCCCGGGAACCGCCAGCTGATGATTGAATCGCGCCATGCCGGGGTGATAGCCTCGATTTTAGCGAGCGGCCCGAAAGTCTCTGGGGTGCTTTCTCGCTACCCGCTCACCGATCATGTCAGCCGCCAGCCAGCAACTCGATAGAAACCTGATTCGCGAGCGCGTGTTCGGCGTCGCGAGCGCCTTGCTTACCGAGTTGGGCAATGCAGGCTCCGCGGAACACCTCCGCGCGGATGCCCACCTTGAGCGCGACCTGTCTCTTGGAAGTCTCGAACGGGTTGAACTGCTCCTGCGCTTGGGAGCCGCATTTAACGCTCGCTTGCCGGACGCGGTAATCGCGCGCGCGGATACGCTCGAGGATCTCGTCACTGCTGTAGCGGAATCATTGCAGGGCAATGCCGCCGGCGGCGCGCCCGCCGTGCCTTCCTCCGCCAGGCACACCGCGGAGGTTTTGTCTCCACGCACCGGATCCGCCAACGGCCAGCTCGCTGAAGGCGTACCCATGGCGGAAACCCTGCTCGACGTCCTTCGCCACCGAGCGCGCACTGATGCGGCCCGGCCGCATCTTTTTTTCTATGACGGCGATACGCAGCGTGATCCAGTCACCTTTGGCAGTCTTTACGAAAAAGCTTCCTCCGTCGCTCATGCGCTCGCCGGCCGCGGCATCGCCCCTGGCGATAGAGTCGCGCTGATGTTGCCGACCTCTCTGGAATTCTTCTACTGTTTTGCGGGAATTTTGCTGGCCGGCGCCGTGCCTGTGCCCATCTATCCGCCGTTCCGCGCTGACCGCATTGCCGAATACGCGGCGCGGCAAACGGCGATTCTCGCGAGCGCGGGCGTGCGTCTGCTGATCACATTTGAGCGGGCCGCAAGCGTGGCCCGGTTGCTGGCGCCGAAGGTTCCAACGCTGACGGGCGTTGTGGAAGCCGCACAGCTCGTAGCGGAAAAGATCGAGCCGTTATCGCCCGGCGTTCTACCGGTGGCCCCCGCCGTGCGCCGCGGCGATGACCTGGCTTTTCTCCAATACACATCCGGCTCGACGGGCGATCCCAAGGGTGTGATGCTCACTCATGCGAACTTGTTGGCGAACATCCGCGCCATCGGCCACAGCCTCGGAATACGCTCCGATGATGTGGGAACAAGCTGGCTGCCGCTGTATCACGATATGGGTCTAATTGGCGCGTGGATGGTTCCGCTTTATTTCGGCCTGCCGTTGGTGGTTCTTTCTCCTTTGGATTTTCTTACGCGTCCCGCGCGCTGGTTGCGGATTATTCACCGCCATCGTGGAACGCTCGCCGCCGCGCCTAATTTTGCTTACGAGCTTTGCGCGCGAAAAATTGCTGATTCCGAAATCGAAGGACTCGACCTCAGCTCCTGGCGCGCGGCGCTGAATGGCGCGGAAACCGTCCAGCCGGAAACAATCGAGCGCTTCGCCAAACGCTTTGCGCCCTACGGATTTCGTCCCGAAGCGATGTTGCCTGTGTACGGCCTGGCGGAAACGGCGCTCGCATTGGCCGTTCCGCCCGTGGGGCGCGTCCCGCGCGTGGATACCGTCGAACGCGAAACCTTCGAGCGCGAAGGCCGTGCGGTGCCCGTCGCCGTTATTGTGGAATCGCCATCGGAGTCAAACGGCCAATCGCATGCCGCGAACGCCATGCGCTTCGTTTCTGTCGGCCCTCCTGTGCTCGGCCACGAAGTTCGCATCGTAACCGCCGCTGGTGGCGATGCGGGCGAGCGCAAGGAAGGCACGGTCTGGTTTCGCGGGCCCAGCGCCACGCGCGGGTACTACAACAATCCCGCTGCAACCGCCGGACTTTTTCCCGAAGGCATAAAAAATCCGGCGAACAAGAATTGGCTGGATTCGGGCGATCGCGCCTACTGGGCTGAAGGGGAATTGTTCATCACCGGCCGTGCAAAAGACATCATCATCAAAGCCGGACGCAATCTTTATCCGCACGAGGTGGAAACACTCGCCGCGCGCGTTGAGGGCGTGCGCAAAGGTTGCGTCGTGGCGTTCGGCGCCGCCGATGCCGGAGCCAGAGCCGGAACCGCAACCAGTACCGGCACGGAACGATTGGTTGTCGCCGCTGAAGTCCGCGATCCGTCCTTGCTCCGAGATCCGGCCCGCCGCAATGCTCTGGCGCAAGCGATCAGCCAGGAAGTTAGCGCTGGACTCAGCATTCCGCCGGACAACATCGAGCTTCTCGCTCCCGGCAGCATCCCGAAAACATCCAGCGGCAAGCTGCGCCGCTCGGAAACAAAACGCCTTTATTTGAATGGAGAGCTAGGCCGCGCGGTTTCTGCCTCTTGGATACAAATTGCGCGCCTGGCTGTGGCGGGAGCGATGCAGCGGACTGGACACGCGCTGGTGCGCGCGGCGGCGGTCATCTACGGAGTTTATGCTCTAGTTGTCTTCGCCATTTGGATTTTGCCCGCGTGGGCGCTTGTAAAACTTACGTTTACGCGCCGCGCCGCCGCCGCTGTCACGCAAAACGCGCTCCAGCTTTACTTCTTCCTGATCGGCGTGCGCATTCGCGTCGAAGGCCGCAAGCACATTTCACTGGCCGCGCCGCGGATACTTGTCTCCAACCACACCAGCTATGTTGACGTGCTCGTTCTTATGGCTGCGCTCGGCGTGGATTACCGTTTTGTTTCTAAGAGCGAAAATTTGCGTTTGCCGCTCATCGGAACATTCCTCCGCAAGCTCGACCATCTCGTGTTTGATCGCTCCAACACGGAAGCGCGATTGGTACAGGCCGCTGAAATCGAAAATACGCTCCGGTCAGGCAACTCCGTTTTTGTTTTTCCGGAAGGAACCTTCACGCGAAGCGAAGGCGTCCGGCCGTTTCAATTGGGTGCCTTCAAAGCCGCCGTGGATGCGCATTGTCCCGTGGTGCCCATCGCTTTATTCGGTACGCGCCGCTTGTTGCGCGATGGCACGTGGCTCCCGCGTCCTTCGCGAATTTCAGTTTCGGTACTCCCTCCGATGGATCCTTCACCGGACGCCACAAGCACTGAATGGCAGGAAATCGTTCGCCTCCGCGACGCCGCCCGAGCATCCATCTCCCAGCACTGCGGCGAACCTCTTCTTTAAAATAAATAGTTAATCAGCCTCGAAACAGAACCAACCCCGCACCAGACCCTGGCATCTGTATTTTCGCAACGGGCTGTGCGCCGGATTTACTCTGAGTCCAGGTCGCCGCGGAACAGCGTGCGCCTTTTCACCGTAAGAGAAATACGGCCTTAGAAACTGATTTCATACATTCTTATAACGGCGCAACCAGGCGCCAATTCAGGGCGTCTCACTCATGGTATTTGGTTGTGCGCCGGATGTACTTGAACCTCAGGGCGCTGTACACCCAGCGCTTCGCATTTGCATTTTAAGCGTGGGCCGGCATCGAATGCGCCGCCCAAAAAATACTACTCAGGGAGAACTCTCATGATGCGAAGAATCGGATTTTTGTTAGTGCTTTGTTTGCTGTGTGGATTTGCGGCCGCGGCGCAAGATAAGGCGGATGCCTATTTTGGCTATGTCTATACACGGCAGACGTACGGGAGCATTGATAGCTCGTTCAACATGAATGGCGGCATCGGCCAGTTTGCTTATTACCCGAATAGCTGGTTTGGTTTGGTCGGTGAATTCGGTGTTTCCACAGTGAGGCACATCGATGGCGCTCTGGTGAATACCGGAGCGATGCTGACTTTTTTGGGCGGTCCGCGCGTTACCTTCCGTCATGGTCCGCTGCAGCCATACGTCCAGGGTTTGCTTGGCGGCGCTCATATGGATTCCACGATGCAGGCGGATTTAGGCGTCGCCAAAGGCGGTGGCATTGCGATGGCTCTTGGTGGCGGCCTGGATTTGAAGTTGAGTTCCCACATTGCATTCCGATTGGGGCAGTTCGATTATTTTCTTACGCGCCTCGTCAATCCAACCAGCGTACCTTTTACGCAGGATAATTTCCGTTACTCGACCGGGCTGGTTGTCCGGTTCTGAGTATTTTCACAAAATAGCTGTTTCGCTATGCCGTGCGGAGTGAGGCGCCCAAACTTTCGGTGAGTGCAGCGGCGATTCGTGAGGAAAAACCAGTGAGCTGTGTTTCCGTGAGCGTGGCCTCGTAACTCTGAAACGTTACGTGCACCAAGAGAGAAAACTGTCCGGCGGAAAGTTGCCCGCCGCGGAAGACGTCCAGCGCTTCAATGTTCACAATCTCCGCGATTCCAAGCGCGCGGATTGTCCCAGCCACCTGCGCAAACTTCGTGCCGTCCGCGAGCACAAGAGAGAAATCGCGCTCCACGGCGGGGAACCGGCTGATCGGCGAATAGCGCAGCGCCGCACGCGCGGCCGAACAGGCTGCGTAAAATGGTTTGAGCGATATTTCGGCAAGAAAAATGTCCTGCCGCATCTTGAGCTGCTCGGCCATGCCGCGCGCCAACTGCCCGGCAAAGCCCGCCACATTCTCGGTCTCGCCGCTCCTCAGTCCCAGCATCGGCCCGCGCGCGGGATGCAGCCATGCCGGGCCGCCGCCGCTCCAGCCGAAGCCTCCGGCCAATTCACCCAGACGGTCGAGATCACCTTTTAAATCCGCGAAACTGAATTCCCGCGCAGTTTCCGAAACGCCTTTCTCACGTGCAAAGCCCGTGGCCCCGAGCGTAAGAATCGCACGCTCCTCGGGTTCCGCGTCTTTCCAACGATAGGCGCGTCCGATCTCAAATAAACGCAAATTGCGCTGGCCACGGTTCAAGTTCCATTCCAGCGCGCCAACCATATTTGCGATGCCCGAAGTCCGCATAACGGACGCATCTTCGGCGAGCGGATTGGCGAGGTGCATCGGGCGCATCAATTTCTGAACGGAACAGCGCATCGCGCGCGTCCTCCACCAATGGGATCGTCAGAATCTCCTGATAGCCCAGACCCGCCAGCCGCTCGCGCAACAAATCTTCGGCTTCGGCATGTGCCAATCGCGCGGCCTGCGTTCGGGCAGCCGGCAACCGTGCGGGAAATTTATCAAGGCCGTAATGCCGCACAACCTCTTCGATCAAATCAATTTCACGCGTGACGTCCGCGCGCCACGATGGCTGCGTACATTCCCATACGGCATCCGGCGAATTCGCTCCTGCGCTGCCCGTGCGGCGCGGCGTGAAGCCGAGCGAGCTGAGAATGCTCTCGATTTCACTGCCGGGCACGTCAGCTCCCATCACGCGTATAAGCTCGCGCCGCGAGAGCAAGAGCTTGCCGGTCTGCCGCTTACCCGGATAAATATCCACTACACCGGCCATTACTTCACCGCCGGCCAGTTGCTGGATCAACTCTGCGCAGCGGCGCGACGCTATCTCCGCCATTTCCAGGTCGGCGCCGCGCTCAAATCGAATGGAAGCTTCTGTCCGCAGGCCAAGTGCTTTTGCGGTGCTCCGGATTGAGATGGGGTCAAACCACGCCGCTTCGAGCAAAATGTTGTGGCTCGCAAATCCGATTTCGGAATCCTGCCCGCCCATTACACCGCCAATCGCCACCGCGTGCGAATCATCGGCGATCACGCACATGTCCGCGGTCAATACGCGCTCGGCGCCGTCGAGCGTTTTCATTTTTTCTCCGCGCGTTGCTCTGCGCACGGTGATGGCGTGCCCGGACAAACGGTCGTAATCGAATGCATGCATGGGGTGGCCCAGCTCCAGCATCACGTAGTTCGTCGCGTCCACTACGTTATTGATGGACGTTTGCCCCATCGCTTCTAGACGCTGCCGCAGCCACGCAGGTGATGGTTGCACTTTCACTCCGCGCATAACTCTCGCTGTATAACGGCCGCACAATTCGGGGCACGCAATCGAAACGCGCGCCATGGAGGAAACATTCTCCGCGGCTTCCGTGAATTTCGCCTCGATAGGTTTCAGCGGCGTCCGGTAAATCGTAGCCACTTCGCGCGCCACACCGTAATGCCCCATGCAATCCGGACGATTGATGGTGACTTCCGCGTCCAGCAGCGCCCCGGCAGGCGTTTCTTCAATCGCGTCAATGGAAAGCCCGGAAAGCGAAAGCCGCGAGCGCAGCTCCGCCGGCGTCTCCGTGACGTCCACGAATTCCTTCAGCCAGTTGTAGAGAAGTTTCATCGCTCGTCCGGTTATGGAAACTGGCGCAGGAAGCGCGCATCGTTCTGAAAAAATAGCTGAATATCATCAATTCCGTATTTCAGCATCGTCAGCCGGTCAATCCCAATTCCGAAAGCGAACCCGCTGAGCTTTGCCGCGTCGTAATTCACGTATCCGTATACGGCGGGATCCACCATTCCCGCGCCGAAAAGCTCAATCCAGCCAGAGCCTTTGCACTTCGAGCAATTTCCACCGGAAGCCGCGGTTCCGCTGCCTCCGCAAAAAATGCAGGACGCGTCAAATTCCACCGATGGTTCCGTGAACGGAAAAAAGCTCGGACGGAAACGCGATTTCGTGCCGGGGCCGAAGAATTCGCGGACGAAGTAATCAATCGTCCCCGCGAAATCGCAGAAAGTCAGGTCCGTGTCCACGGCTAACCCTTCGATCTGGTGAAACACGAACGAATGCGTCGCATCGGGATTGTCCCGGCGATAAACCTTGCCGGGCACGATAATTCGCACCGGCGGCTGCCGTTTTTCCATGGTGCGAATTTGCATCGGCGAAGTATGCGTGCGCAGCAGCCGCGGCTCAATTTTCTGCACACCTTCCTTCAGACCGCCTCCAGGCGGAGCCATGTAAAACGTATCCATGTTGTCGCGCGCCGGATGATGCTCCGGAATATTCAGCGCCTCGAAGTTGTAGTAGGGCGTTTCGATTTCCGGCCCTACTACCACTTGATAGCCAAGCGAAAGAAATATGCGTTCGATTTCCTCGAATGTCTGCCGAATAGGATGCCGCGTCCCGACAGGGCGCATAACGCCAGGCAATGACAGGTCTACGCGCTCCCGCGCCATCGCCGCTTGATCCGCCGCGGCCTCCGCGGCGCGGCGCTTCTGCTCCATCGTAGTTTCCACGTGCGCGCGCAACTCGTTCAGCGCTTGCCCGCAGGCGCGTTTCAAATCGGCGCTTCCTGCCTTCTTCAGCCAATTCTCCGTGATGCTTGTCATCACACCCGATTTGCGGCCCAGCCATTCGTCGCGGAACACTTTCCAGGAGGCCTCATCACTAACTACAGCGGCCGCGCGGTCGAATTCCCCGCGCAGCCCCGCAAAAAGTTGCGTGAGCTGTTCCGCCGATTGCACGCCGATTTCCGCGAGCGTCTGATTTGTTTGCGTTTCCATAGCCGGATTAGAACCAAAAGATTACACCATCCCCGCACCGTCACAAAGGACAGTCCGGATACCCGCACAACATAGAGTGGAAATCACAAATCCAGAAACACGCGCGCCCGCCAGCCATCGTCCGTGTTCTCCACGGCAAACTGGTGATATGTAACGGCCTTAATCGCCACACCGGTACGGTGACGTGCGCGATCCAGTGGTTCGCCGTATGCCACGCCGCGCACCCGCCCTTCGTTAAGGAACGCGACGGCCACCCGCCGCAGCACCAGCCGCTCCGCGTCCATCACCGCGAGCACTTCCGCCAGCCACGCATACAGCAGCGATTCCAAGTCTTCGCCCGTGGCCTCCATCTTGCGGCGCTCGGTTTCCCGCACCGTCTCTAGCTCACACGCCAGCGAAAGCATTGCCAGCGCCGCATTCGCGAATAATTCCTCCAGCGTTGCGCCATAAGCCATAAATCCAACGTCGGCGGGATGCTCCAAAATCTCAAAGGGCCGCATCATGCTTCAGATTCTACTCGCACTTAGTAGAACAGGCATTCCTGCCTGTTCGCCTTTACCATTTCTCTCCGCAAACCCGGCCAAAACAGCCCTAATGTTGCGTCCCTCGAAGCTCTCCGTCAAAATGATGCATGTCTCGCATTCGCCGCCCGCCGGGCCCTAGCGGGAATTGGCTCTTCGGCGTTACGCCATTCCGCGCGCCCGATCCTCTCAAGTTGCTTACGGATTGGGCTCACACCTACGGAGATACCTATCACTATCGCCTTCTGCATTTTCACGTCTATTTCTTCAATTCTCCGGAATCAATTGAGCAGATATTGGTGGCCCAGCAGCGGAAGTTCGTCAAGGGCCGCGCGATGCAGGCGAATCGGGATCTCTTCGGCAACGGTCTTCTCACCAGCGAAGGCGATTATTGGCAGCACCAGCGAAAATTGATTCAGCCCGCATTCCATCGCGAGCGCATCGCCGCATATGGACGCACGATGGTCTCATCCACGCAACGCATGCTCGATGCTTGGACCGCCGCGCTCGCGCGCGAAACAAATCCGCACATCGAACGCGACATTCATCAGGAAATGATGGCGCTCACGCTCGACATCGCCGCACGCACGCTCTTCAATGTGGAAATCGCCCATGAAACTGAACGCATCGGCCGCGCGCTGGAAATCCTGCTTGCTGCGACAGGCCGTCCGGGCCGCATGTTGCGCATTGTCCGCATGATTCCATTCCCATCCGAGCGCGCCTACCGGCGCGCCGTCCGCGACCTGGACGAAATCGTCTACGGCATCATCCATGCCCGCCGGGCCGCCGGAGGCGATTCCGGCGATTTGCTCGCGATGCTTCTCGCCGCGAAGGACGAAAACGGAAATGGCATGACGGACCGTCAGCTCCGCGATGAAGCCCTTACACTTCTGCTCGCCGGACATGAAACCACCGCCATCGCGCTTTCCTGGGCGTGGTATTTACTCTCGCAGAATCCCGAAGTTTCCCGGAAATTTCACGCCGAGCTTGATTCTGTTCTCGCAGGGCGGGCGCCTGCCGTGGAAGATCTGCCTCGCCTGCCTTACACCGAACGCGTAATAAAGGAAGCGATGCGCCTGTATCCGCCCGCCTACGTAATCCTGCGGCTTGCCGTGGAAGATTCCGAAATCGGCGGCTATCGCGTTCCGCGCGGCTCGAGTGTCGCCATTAGTCCGTGGGTGATCCATCGCGACCCGCGTTTTTTTCCGGAGCCCGAGCGTTTCAATCCCGATCGCTGGACGCCGGATTTTCAGCGCGCTCTTCCGCGCTTCGCCTATTTTCCCTTCGGAGGGGGCCCGCGCATCTGCATCGGCGCGCAATTTGCCTCCATGGAGGCCGCTCTCGTGCTCGCAACTATCGCGCAGCGTTACAATCTGCGCCTCGTCCCCGGCCATCCAGTCGAAACGTTTCCCTCCATGACGCTTCGCCCGCGCCACGGCCTCCGCATGACACTCCACGCGCGCTAGCATTTGTAGCGGAGATGTCATCCGAAAAAACAAAACGGCCGGCAGCGATTGCCTATCGCGTTTTTCTATTGACTGCCATATACTCATATGCTAAGCTGCGTCGCAGACTTGAATGAGTTCTTCGAATAGCTTCCCGAAATGGAACTCGCCAACCCTGCCGGATACTCGAAATCTATTGATTTAGAGCCCTTCCGTATCAATATGATTCTACGGGGTTTTAAACCGTGCATTTGCAATACATACGAGGGGTTTTCAAGTGATCCACATAAGTCGTTTATTTTCAGTGAATGATTTTAAAATGAGTATACATCTAAGTCCTTTGTTTCCCATACATACGCGAGGGGTACCCCTTAACCCCTGTATTTCCCATACATACGAAAAAGGGGGAGGGAGGGGGTAATGGTTAACAATAATTTTTCAACTGGGAGAAAGGCCTTAGCCGCTCGTATGCCTTTATCGACGAGGAATGGCGTGAAGCTTGATGAAATTAGTCGTGCCGCGCGTGCCGAGCGGCGTGCCGGCCACAATGCCTACGACGTCCCCTCGCCGTGCGAGACCTTCTTCCAGAAGGCGTTTTTCGGCGAGCGCGGCGAGCCCGTCAATGTCACGCACGCGCGCGATGGTGCGGGGCAACACGCCCCACAACAATGCCAGCCGGCGGCGCGTTTCCGCAAATGGTGTGAACGCGACGATAGGCGGCCGCGGACGATGCTGGGAGATGAGCCGCGCCGTCGAGCCCGTCTCCGTGAAAACCGCGATGGCGCGCAGTTGCAATTCTTCCGATGCGTGGCAGATAAGTTCGGCTGTGGTTTCTGCAACGTCCCAGCGCGCGCTGTGAGGATGCAAGAAATCAGTAACGCTGGATTCGGCTTCGCGGATGATGCGGTCCATCATCTGAACCGATTCCACCGGATAGCGGCCCCGAGCGGTTTCGCCGGAGAGCATCAGCGCGTCGCTGCCGTCCAGTACGGCGTTCGCCACGTCGGAAGCTTCCGCGCGCGTGGGCCGCGGATTTTCCGTCATGGACTCAAGCATCTGCGTAGCGGTGATCACGGGACGCCGCGCGTCGCGTGCCCGCTCGATAATTTTCTTTTGCACCACGGGTACAACTTCGGGACTCATCTCAACGCCCAGGTCGCCGCGCGCGACCATCACTCCGTCGGCGGCTTCGAGGATGGCGTCGAGATTGTCAATCGCCTGCGGCTTTTCCAACTTGGCGATAATTGGAGTGTTTGCCCCGGCCCGATGGATCGCTCGCCGCGCGGCCAACACATCTTGCGCGCGGCGCACGAAGCTGACGGCAACATAATTGGCGCCATGATCGAGGGCGAAAGCCAGATCGGCGTAATCTTTCGGCAGCAGAGAAGGAACCTTGAGTTCCGTTCCCGGCAGATTGATGCCCTGATGCTCGCCGAGTTCGCCGCCGTTCAGCACTTCACAGATGACTTCACGGCGGCGGACAGTCATCACGCGCAATTCGATGAGCCCATCGGCAAGCAGGATGCGGCCGCCGCGATGCACTTCCTGCGGCAGCGGTTTGAACGTAGTGAAAATGCCGGTAGCGTCGCCTGGTTCGTCGCCGGTGGTAATTCGGAATCGCTGTCCGGTCCGGAGCATGACGGATCCGCCGCCCACCAGGGCGCCCGTCCGGATCTTAGGGCCGCCCAGGTCGGCAAGAATGGCGACTGGTTTTTTCGCGCGGACCGCAGCCTCGCGAATGCGCTTCATGGTGCGCAGATGCCATTCGTGGGTGCCATGCGAAAAATTCAGCCGCACCACGTCCATTCCGGCGCGAATGAGCTGCTCGATGCACCGCGGAGAATCTGACGCGGGGCCCAGTGTGCAAACGATTTTGGATCGCCGGAAATTCATAAAACAAGGCGGAAACCGCAGTTGCTATTTCTTGGCCACAAAGTCATTCACGACGCGATAAAGAAACGCGACGCCCTGCCGAAAGGAATCGAGCGGAATGCGTTCGTCATCGGCATGCATGCGGAGGTCATCTTCCTCCGCTAAGGGAAAAGGCAGCAGTCCGAAAGCTTGAACGCTGTGCATGCGGAGCTGGGCCGAATCTGTTGCGCCGGTGCTCATGTAGGGCATCGTGATGCTTCCTGGGAAAGATTGCGCGCTGACGCGCTCGATGCTTTTGTAGAGTGTTGATTCAGGCGAAGATGACGGCGATGCCATTCCTTGATCCGGCGCAACTTCAAAACGAATTTGCGGATCGTTGACAAGCTTTTTCAAATCGGCCAGTACGTCATTGATCGAATCGCCGGGCAGCAGCCGGACATTCAAATTCGCGCGCGCTTCGGAGGGCACCACATTCGCGCGCACTCCGGCTTGCAGCATGGTTGGCGCAATCGTGTCCCGCATCATCGAATTCCAAACGGGACTAATTTCGGAGAGACGTTTCACCGCGAGACTTTGGCGTTCCGGCTGTTCGAGCGCGCGCATCCACTTTGCGGTGTCGTCATCTTCGACCTTGGCGAGCTGCTCGAAATAGGTTTCGGTGGTGGTAATGAATTTGTAAGGCGGTTCATATGCGCCGATTTTGGCGACCGCGGCGGATAAGTGCACGACCGCGTTATCGGGCCGCGGCAGCGAGCCGTGGCCGGAAGCGCCCGTGGCAATGACGGTTACGTTGACGGGCACTTTTTCGCTGTTTTGAATGCCAACGTAAAGGACCTTTCCGCTATTTAACATCACGCGGCCGCCTTCGTTTAAGGCGAAGCCCGCGGCGATTTTGTCCCAATACTTTGTGATGACGGTCTTGATGCTGTCATCGCCAAATTGTTCTTCGTCATCGTCGCCCAGAAAAATAACGTCACGGTCCAGCGCCACAGACATGCGCTTCAGGGCAACGATCGCCGCCAGATTCGCGACGAGCATTCCCTTGTCGTCAATCGCGCCACGGCCATACAGATAGCCGTTCTGAATAACCGCGGCGAAAGGATCCACAGTCCACTTCTCTCGCGTTACGCCCACGACGTCCATGTGCGCCAAAAGCAGCAATGCGCGCGAGGAATCCGGCATCACGGAGGCGCTCAACCGGCCGATAACAATTCCGCGGCCCGGCGAAAGCTCGATAACTTCATGTGCGATGCCTTCGTGCTCAAGAATGGCGGCAATGTATTTCGCCGCGGCGAGTTCGTTTCCCGGCGGATTGGTCGTGTTGATGCGAATCAGGTCTTGCAGCCAGCCAAGCGCCTCCTGGGGAAGCGTTCCAAGGTCAGGCAAGGATGGCGAGGCGCCCGGCGAAGTTGGCGGCGCCGTCTGGCAGTGAGCAGCCACCGGCAGGATGAGCGCGAGCAAGAGCGTGACCGACAGAAGCAGCAACCAAAAACGACGGGGCATTCAGCATTCCTCCGGGCGGGAAAACCTCTTCGTTCGCAATCGAATCATATTACCACGGCACCCCGACCCGTCCTGACGGGGCATTGCCACACAGTTTCGAGGTTTGTATCCCGGAACAATTGAACATCGCGGCGATTCGTGGCAGCATCCAAGTCTGCAATACCCGGAAAAGTCCGGGAGGAGGGGCTATGCGACGAGCTATTTTTCAAGCCATCATTTTAGGCGTACTGATTACCGGCCTTGCATTTCCGCTAAGCGAAATGCAGGCGGCGGCTTCCACGCCGGCCCAGAATCAGGATCAGCAGCAGCCACCGCCAGCCCAACAACAAGCGCAGGGCAACAATCAGATAGCTGTAAGCTCCCAGCTTGTGGACGTGGACGCAGTCGTCACGGACGGCGACGGCAATTTTCTGCCGAATCTTAAGAAGGAAAATTTCCGGATACTGGAAGACGGCAAGCCGCAAATCATCACCAACTTTACGGCCGCGGGTGAAGCGCCGATTACCATCGTGCTGTTGATCGAATTCAGGGCGAACATCTATACGTACAACTACTACGCTCATATGAGCACCTATTGGGCATCCGCGTTCCTCAACAATATTAAGAAGAACGACTGGATTGCTATGGAAGACTTCGACCTGAAAATGCGCGTGGATGTGGACTTTACGCACGATCCCATGGAGATTCTTGAGGGGCTCCGGCAATTGACGGTGCCGATGTTCAGCGAGTCGTGCATTTTCGATGCGCTAACCGAGACGGTGGACCGGCTCCATGACGTTAAGGGTAAGAAAGCCATTCTCGTGGTTGCGTCGGGCTTTGACACATTCAGCAAGAACACGCTTGATTCCACATTGAAGGTGCTTAAGAACACCGACGTAGCAATTTATACGATTGGCACGAGCCAGGTGATGGTTGATAATTCTGGCCGCATTGGCGGCATCAATACGCAGCAGGCGCAGAATCAAATGAGGGCCTTCGCCGAAATGACGGGAGGCCAGGCATGGACCCCCGAATTTGACGGACAGATTCCGGACATCATGAGGACGGTCGCCGCCAGCCTGCGTAATCAGTACAGTCTGGGCTATGTTCCACCCACGCAGGATGGAAAGTATCACAAGATCAAAGTTGAGTTGGTGGCGCCCGATGGAGGACCGCTCACCATTAACAACCAAAAAGGAAAGAAAATGAAGTTCGTTGTGTACGCCCGGCAGGGATACACCGCCCCGAAGGGCGTTGCCGGCGATTAACGCCGTTCGATTTCACTGGCAAGTTGCAGGGCGCACGCGGCGCCATGGCAAATTGAGAGTCGATTTCGGAGCAGGGCGTATTCGCCTTCGGAAGGTAAGTCTCCAGTCCCGCGCAATTGGGCTTCGGTGGCATCCTTGTAACGCCCGTTACGCACCGCTGGTGTGCGGCCCTGAAATTGATATTCATAGCGGCCGTCCTGCGCTCGTATGCGGGTCCACCCTTGTTGAGGAATTTCGGCCATCGCTGAGCCTCCTAATATCCCCGCGTGAAATCCACCAGATTGATGAGGTCGCGTCCACTGAACCACCGTTCGAGGTTCTCGATCAGGAGGTTCGTCTGGCGTGGCCAGAGCTGGTCACTGACGGAGCTGGTGTGCGGCGTAATCAGCACGTTTTCAAGCCCCCATAAGGGGCTTTCGGGAGTGAGCGGTTCCTTTTCGGTGACGTCCAGCGCAGCGCCAGCGATCATTTGGCGCTCAAGCGCTTTCACCAGCGCCGGCTCATCCACGAGCGAGCCTCGCGCAACGTTGACCAGGCATGCCGAGGGCTTCATTGCCGCGAGTTGCTCTTCGCCAATCATGTGATGTGTGCTGGGAGTGTCCGGCGCCGCAAGCACAACGTAATCAGCTTCCGGTAAAGCGCGCGCCAGTTCCGTCGCGGGGAAAACGCGGTGCGCAAGCGATTCATCGGCCCGGCCAGTGCGGGTCACTGCCCATACGCGCATACCAAATGCGCGCGCGCGCCGCGCCAGCTCGCTGCCGATGGCGCCAAAGCCAACAATTACAAGCGTCGCGCCGTGGAGCTCAGACGGGCGCGCGTTCCAGATTTCCTGCTGCGCCCACCGGCGCTGCTCCTGGAAGCGGATGGAAGCGGGGAACTTCCGCGCCAGGGCGAGGAGCAAACCAATCGTGTGCTCCGCCATAGGGATCGCATGGACGCCGCGCGAATTGGTGATCGTGATGCCGCGCGCCCGCACGTCAGGCCGCATCAATTGCGCCACGCCTGCCGCGGTTACATGAATCCACTTCAGCTTGCGGGCGGCTGCGAGTTGCTCAGGCTGGAGTGTGAAGCCGGCAAAGATATCGGTATCCGGCAATTCCGCCGGCAGCAAATCGTAACTATCCAAATGCACGATGCGCATTTCCGGCCAGCGGCGGCGGATTGCCTCCGGCAACTCCGGCGGTATTCGCCAGAACGAAAAATGGAATTGCACACACAGGACGAGCTTGGTCTCGGAGGGCGCGGGAGGAACGGCCATCATCATCCCTGTTGCGGCGGCGCGTGCAGATCGCGGCCGGTCATTTCCATTGGTTCCCGGATGCCCAGGACGCCCAGGATTGTCGGAGAAATGTCTTGCAGCGAGCCATCGGATTGGAGGGTAACGTTGGAATCCTTGGACACGAACACGAGCGGAACGGGATTGGTCGTGTGATAGGTATGCGGACCACCGGTCACAGGATCAATCATCGTTTCGGCGTTGCCGTGGTCGGCGGTAATAATCCACGCGGTGTCACCGGCGTCATGCATTGTCTGGCGGATGCGGCCCAGACATTCGTCCACGGTCTCGACGGCCTTGATTGTCGCTTCAAGATTTCCGGAATGGCCCACCATGTCGGCATTCGCAAAATTCATGATGATCGCGTCGAAATCACCTTTTCGGATGGCGTTTGTAACGGCGTCTGCGATGCCCGCGGCGCTCATCTCCGGTTTCAAATCATAGGTTGGAACTTTCGGTGAAGGCACGAGGATTCGCTCTTCGCCGCCAAAAGGCTTTTCGATGCCGCCATTGAAGAAATATGTGACGTGCGCGTATTTTTCCGTTTCCGCGACGCGCAGGTTCTTGAAATTCATCTCCGCGAAGACCTGCGCCAAAATGTGATTGTATGTCTGCTGCCTGAGAAGGAATCGCATCCAGGTGAACGTCTTGTCGTACTGGGTCATGCCGGTGAAAAGGAGGTTCTTCGGGCGCTGCGCGTCCGCAAATTTGTCAAAGCCCGGCTCGGCCAGCGCGCGGCTCATTTGCCTGGCGCGGTCGGCGCGGAAGTTGAAGAAGATGACGGCGTCGTCATCGCGGATAGGTCCAACCGGTTGAGCGCTTCCCGGCACGCCCGGCCGCTCATTTATCACAACGATCGGCTCGATGAACTCATCGGTCACGCCGCGGTCATAGCTTGCGCGCACCGCGGCAACCGGATCCACCACCCGCTGCGGGGCATCTCCGTGAACCATCGCACGATACGCGCGCTCGATGCGCTCCCAGCGGTTATCGCGATCCATGGCGTAGTAGCGGCCCGTGACGCTGGCAATCGCGCCCACGTGGTATTCGGCAAGCGCGTGTTGCAATTGATCGAGAAACTCGGCGCCGCTGTGTGGCGGCGTGTCGCGCCCGTCCATGAAACAGTGCACGAAAACCCGCTGAACCTTTTGTTCGCGAGCCAGCTTCAGGAGAGCGAAGAGATGGTCAATGTGCGAATGCACGCCACCGTCGCTCAGCAATCCAATCAAGTGGAGCTGTTTTTCGCGGCCACGCGCCATTGCTTCGATCAGCAGAGGATTGCGAAAGAATTCACCGTTGCGGATCATCAGGTCGAGCCGCGTGCTATCCATTTGAACGACGCGCCCCGCGCCGATATTGAGATGGCCCACTTCGCTGTTGCCCATTTGTCCATCGGGCAAGCCCACCCATTTGCCGGAAGTGTGGATCAGAGTGTTCGGGAAGCGCTTCAAGAGGTCGTCATAATTCGGCTTGCGAGCAAGGGCGATGGCATTGCCCTGCGTTTCGGCGCGAAAGCCCCAGCCGTCAAGGATGGTCAATACAATTGGTCGCGGGCGCTTCGGCATATTGCGTCAGGATACACGGAAGGGTGGAGGGAATGAAATGCGGCGGAGTGAATAGAGGTGAAGCTCGGTCATTGGCATCCGCCCCCAGGCGGGAGCTTGGGGGCTCGGTTGGGTTATGGTGTTTTTTCCTTTCAATTGAGTTCACAGCGAACTGAAAGGCAAGGACAATCCTCACTCCAATTCGCTGGATCTCAAAATACTAGATCCCTGCCGCCGTCATCGGCGAGCCCCCAGGCTCCCGCCTGGGGGCGGACTCGACTTTGATTCAATCCAATCGAGCGTGACGAGGCTCTTTCCGTTAGCCGTATAGAAAGGTGCGCTGGAAAATGCATACAATTCCTCGCGCGCCGCGAGTCCGGCTTTGACGGCATTCAAGTGAATGTAGTTGACGACCGAAATGGCAGCGCGCAAATCCCGCAGCGCCTTCACATAGTTGCCATGTTGCAGAATACAGTAGCGGGAATCTTTCTTTCTTCGCGGGGCATTGGAAACAAGAAACCGCCGCATTAGCAGTGGATCGCTGTTACTTAGCCATTCCAAAATCATCTTCCCGGCGAGGCTCTTAAAGTCCCTGAGAAATGCGCGGAGGGCGAGGCCTTCAGGAAACCAAATGAGGAGATGATAGTGATCAGGCATCACGGAATACGCATGAACTAGGAGTTCATATTTTGTGCGATAGGATTCCAGCGTTTCTAGAAATATCCTGGCTACAGCGGGTTCTTGGAAAAGGGGGATGCGTCTATAGACTCCACCTGAAATAAACAGAAAGCCCGAACTTGGCTTCGACGGTATGTTGTTGCGAGACATGCGACGCAAGTTACTCCGCCCCCAGGCGGGAGCCTGGGGGCTCGGTTGAGTTCTTCGTGTTTTATCTCTTCAATTCGCTTCCTATCAAATCAAATCGGAACGAAACAAATAACGATTCGCAGTAACAGTAAAACGGGCTAGGTCTTGTGAGAAAGAATTGCACGTCCGGGGAAGCGTGCGGTGGCGCCCAGCTCTTCTTCAATGCGGAGCAGTTGGTTGTATTTTGCGATTCGGTCCGTGCGGGAGGCCGATCCGGTTTTGATTTGGCCGGTGCCCATCGCGACGACGAAATCGGCGATAAACGTATCTTCGGTTTCGCCCGATCGGTGCGAGACGATGGATGCGTAGCCCGCTTTGCGCGCCATTTCGATGGCTTCGATTGTTTCTGTTACGGTGCCAATCTGATTCAGCTTGATGAGAATTGCGTTGCCGATGCCCTGCGCAATTCCGCGCGCAAAAATTGCGGGATTGGTGACAAAAATGTCATCCGCGACGAGCTGCAACTGCTTGCCCATGCGCTCCGTTAACAATTTCCAGCCGGCCCAGTCGGTTTCCGCCATTCCGTCCTCGAGGGAAACGATGGGATATTGGCGGACCCATCCGGCCCAGAAATCGGCCATTTGTTCGGAGGTTCGCACGGATTTATCAGATTTCTTGAAAATGTACTTGCCGCTCGCCTGATCGTAAAACTCGCTCGCAGCCGGGTCAATCGCAATGGCAACCTGCTCGCCAGGTTTGTAACCGGCCTTTACGATTGCATCGAGCACGACTTCAAGCGCCTCTTCGTTCGATTTCAAGTTGGGCGCGAAGCCGCCTTCGTCTCCGACGGCGGTGGAATAGCCGCGCTTGTGCAGCACCGACTTCAAATTGTGGAAAACCTCGACGCCCATGCGAAGAGCTTCGCTGAAACTTGCCGCGCCGACGGGCATAACCATGAATTCCTGCGGATCCACGGAATTATCGGCATGCGCGCCTCCGTTCAGAATGTTCATCATCGGAACGGGCAGAGTATTCGCGGTTCCGGCGCTTGAATACCGCGCAAGATATTGGTAGAGGGGCATCTTGCCCGCCGCGGCCGCGGCGCGCGCGGCCGCCATCGAAACAGCAAGAATCGCATTTGCGCCCAGATTGCCTTTGTTGGGAGTTCCGTCCAGTTCAATCATCTTTCGATCCAGCTCGGATTGGCCGGCGGCATCCATACCACGCACGGCGGCAGCGATTTCTGAATTAATGTGCGCCACGGCCTTGAGCACTCCCTTGCCCATGTAGCGCGATTTATCGCCATCGCGCAGCTCGATGGCCTCGTGTTCTCCAGTGGATGCGCCTGAAGGCACCGCGGCGCGGCCCATCGCTCCGCCTTCCAGCACCACATCGGCTTCGACGGTTGGATTCCCGCGCGAATCCAGGATTTGGCGTCCACGGACCTGAACAACCTTTGTTGACATGAGTTCTCCTGACATTTCGTAGGGAGTGGAGCGAGCCGATTGTTATTCCGGCTCTTCCAGCATGGATTCCTGCCGCACAACAACCACGAGGCCGCTTTCCGTCAAATGGAAGCGCTGCTTATCGGCTTCCAGATCGTAACCAATTTCCGTGTACTCCGGCAAATTCACATGCCGGTCAATGATAGCGTTGCGAATGCGCGAATGCCGGCCGATGTTCACATGATTGTAGATAATTGAGTTCTGTACATCGCAAAAACTATTCACACGCACATCCAGACCCAGAACTGAGCGCAACACGCGCCCTCCGGATATCACACAGCCCGGCGAAATAATAGAGTCCAGCGCCGCGCCCATGCGATCCGGGTCATTGAATACGAATTTCGCGGGCGGATATTGCTGTTGCCATGTGCGAAGCGGCCAAGCATTGTCATAGAGATTGAAGATGGGCGAAACGGAGACGAGATCCATGTTCGCTTCGTAGTAGGCGTCCAGCGTGCCGACGTCGCGCCAATACTGCGGTCCCTGCCTGTTTTCATCCTCAAAATTATAAGCGTACACGCGATATTTTGAGAGAACCTTGGGCAGAATATCGTGGCCGAAGTCGTGAGAGGAATTTGGATCCTCGGCGTCGGCGATCAGAATGGGAATCAGCAATTGCGTATTGAAGATGTAAATTCCCATCGAGGCGTTTACTTTGTCCGGATGAAAATGCGAACGCGCTGGATTCCTCGGCTTCTCCTCGAAACGCAACACGCGCCAGTCACGGTCCGTTTCCAGGATGCCAAACCGCTCCGCGGCATCTTCCGCATTCACTTCGAGTGACGCGACGGTAACGTCGGCTCCCGCGTCCACATGCTGCTGCAGCATTTTCTGATAATTCATTTTATAAATGTGATCGCCGGAAAGGACGATGACGTAGGTAGAACGCTCGCTGCCAATCGAATAAATATTCTGATAGATGGCGTCGGCGGTGCCTTGATACCAGTGCGTGGAAACCCGCATCTGCGGCGGCAAGACCTCGATGAAATCTCCCAGACCCATGATGGGTGACCAGCCACGGCGTATGTGACGGTTCAGGCTTAGCGCCTTGTACTGGGTCAAGACATAGACCCGGCGAAGATCGCTATTGATACAATTGGAAAGCGTGATGTCTATGATGCGGTAGGTGCCGCCAAAAGGAACGGCGGGCTTTGCGCGGTCGCGCGTCAATGGCCAAAGCCGCTCGCCCTGGCCGCCGGCCAACAGAACCCCGATTGCTTCCCGCATGAACGACATGACGGCACCATTCTAGCAGCAACGCCAGCCCGTTGAATTCCTACTATTTCCGCGGACGGCCATTATGGACTTCCGAACTACCGGGTGGCACCCCTCTCGGTCCGGAGGGGCGGCCAGTCCGCCGCCCGGCGCAAAAAAAAACAATCCTTGACTTCGGGTTGCGGCTTCGCTAGAAGAAGCGGACAATAGAGGAAATAGGGTGATTCTTCCAGAGTAAATATATCTTCAATAGTTGTGAGATCTGCTGAACGGGGGTGATTACTGCGTGGCAGAAGTAATTATACAGGAGGGTGAGTCGCTGGAAAATGCGTTGCGGCGATTCAAACGGAAAGTGCAGCAAGAGGACATCATCAAGGAAATCAAGAAGCACAGCTTCTACATGAAGCCAGGCGAGAAACGCAGAGTGAAACAAGCGCTATCGCGTAAACGGCTTCGGAAGAAGCAGCGTCGAGAGATGGATTAGTCGGGCCTGGAAGGAAGGATCACCCTTGGGGTTTTTGGGCGGCATGGGACCAGTTGGCAAGCGGAACGCATCTTCACACTTGCTCCATCACGGGATTCACCCAGCCCAGTCTCGCCCGGAACAGCAAGCTGCCAGCTCCGCAACTGTCGCGGGGCTTCGGAGCCGCTCATGGAATACAACGATAGAGTCCTGAAGTGCTCGGAATGCAGTGCCGAGTTTGTCTTCACCGCCGGCGAACAGATGTTTTTCGCTGACAAGGGTTTTAAGAATGAGCCCAAGCGCTGCAAGGCATGCAAGTCCAAACGGGCGGAAGGCGCGAGCTCGGGTGGCTTTCAGCGCTCGGAGACGAAGACCACCTGCTCCCAGTGTGGGAAGGAAACTACGGTTCCCTTTAAGCCCACACAGGGCCGGCCTGTTTATTGCCGCGAATGTTTCCAACAGCGGCGGTCGATGGGCTCGGCGGCGGAAGCGGGCGGGAGGTAATCGTTCAAAACGCCTGGCGGGACGTATGGCCCAGGCAGCCCCCGAACGGGCTCATCGCGGTAGGTTTCCGCGGGTTCGGTATTTGAAGTTAGAAACAAAACGGCCCTTCGATCCAATTTTACGGATCGAAGGGCCTTTGTTTTTCGTAATTAATTAGGAAGCTTTTGCGGCTCCCGCCGGAACGATCTGGCGCAACGCCGCGGTGAACTTCTGCATTTCTTCAGGCGTGCCCATGGAAACGCGCAGCCAATTATCCATGGTCGCGAACTTGCGGCCGACAAGAATGTTCTTCGCCGCAAAAGCGTGGATCAAGGGTGTGACGTCGCTTCCGACGTCGATCATGATGAAGTTTGCTTCCGAGGGAATGTAGCGCCGGCCGTCCTTATCCAGTTCCGAGCAGAGCCACTTTCGCGTGCCGACAATTTTCTGGCGCTGGTCAACAACGTGGTCCGGGTCGTTCAGGCTGACTATGGCCGCGGACATAACAGCTTCGTTCGCGCTGCTCCAGAGCTTGCTGGCGCGCATCGCGCGGATGTTATCGGGGCTGCTGATCGCATAGCCCAGCCGCATCCCCGCCATCCCGTAAATCTTGGAGAACGTTCGAGCCACGATGAGGTTCGGATACTTCTTGACCCAATCAATCACGCTCCCGTATGCGGGATCCTCGGCGAAGTGGAAGTAGGCCTCGTCAACCAACACCATGGTTGTGGCAGGAACTCGGGCCATGAATTTCGAAAGTTCGTCAGTAGATACAATAGTGCCCGTCGGATTATTCGGATTGCAGATATAGACGAGGCCGGTGTTGGAGTTCGTCGCAGCAGCCATGGCATCGAGGTCATGGCGGTGGTCACGGGTCTGGGGCACAGTTACTGCGTTGGCGTGCATCACCCTTGCAAACGCCAGCACTGCCTCGTAGGTCGGCTGCGCGGCAACCACGTTTTTGATGGGGCCGAGGAATGCCGTATCCGCCATGCGCAAGATCTCGGTTGAGCCGCAGCCGATCGCGACCTGATCCTTCGTGACGCCGTGGAATTTCGCGATGGCGTCAAACATGCGCGCTTCCGTCACGTCCGGATAGCGGCAGGCAATGGTCTCTGATCCAGTTATGGCATCGCGCGCGCGCGGAGAGGGCCCGTAGGGATTCTCATTGGAATCAATTTGAATAGCGCCATCGGCTGATCGCGGCGTGTGCTGGCGCGCTTCCGTAAGCGTGCCTGACAGGCTCGGTACAACAATGGCTCCGCCCAGCACCGCGCCTACGCTTTGCGCGAACTGCCGGCGATTGAGTCCTTTTTCTTTCATAGCTGCCTCCTCGGAAACCCAAGATGTTATGCTGCCGATTATCCGCCTGACGCGGCTTGTGCGCAAGCGATGTTACAAGCGCGAAGCACTGGCAGGGGGTCTGATGATATGACAGAATCCGCCTACGGAGGAAACACCATGTCATCAGTTCAACCTGTTTCGCAGGCCACACCTGTCTCGCAAGCCACGCCGGAACGCATACTTGACACGATGACCGCGTATCAGCAATCCGCGGCGCTCAGGACCGGGATCGAATTGGATCTCTTCACGGCTATCGCTGAAGGGACGAGCGACACAGCGGGACTCGCCCGGCGTTGCAACGCGTCGGAACGCGGGATTCGCATTCTCTGTGACTTCCTTGCGGTGACCGGACTGCTGACCAAGCATGAGGGCCGCTACGGCCTCGCTCCAGACTCCGCCATGTTTTTGAGCTGCAAGTCACCCGCGTATTTGGGGACTGTCCATAAGTTCTTGCTCACGCCTGTATTCTTCGAGTATTTCCAGAACCTGACGGCAGCGGTAAAGAAAGGCGGCAACACTTCTCCTGAAGGCGGCACAACCGCGCCGGAAAATTCGATCTGGGTGGAGTTTGCGCGCTCGATGGCCCCCATGATGGCGATGCCCGCGGAGATCATCGCGCAGATTTTGCAGGCTTCGGAAGGGAAAAAGTGGAAGGTCCTGGATATCGCGGCGGGGCACGGACTTTTCGGCATCGCGCTGGGGCGGCACAATCCGAACGCGGAAATCGTGGCGCTGGATTGGCCGGCTGTGCTCGAGGTAGCTAAGGAAAACGCTACGGTGGCCGGTTTGACTAGCCGCTATCGCACTTTGCCGGGCAGCGCGTTTGATGTGGAGTTCGGTTCGGGCTACGACATCGTTCTGCTGACGAATTTCCTGCATCACTTTGATATCGCCACTTGCGAAGCACTTTTGCGGAAAGTGCATGCGGCGCTTGCCCCCGGGGGACGCGCGGTAACGCTCGAATTTGTGCCCAACGAAGACCGGATCAGTCCTCCTACAGCCGCAAAGTTCAGCATGGTGATGCTTGGCTCGACGCCGAGCGGCGACGCGTATACGCATGCGGAGTTTCAGAAAATGTTTCGCAATGCGGGTTTCAAGACATGCGCGATTCACACTCCGCCGATTGGCGAACAGGTGCTGGTGGCGGAAAAGTAGCCCTGGTTTTTAGTAGCGGATGCGGTCTGGCTTATCGAGCCAGGCGCGAAAGGCAACAAGCGCCTCATCGCGCATCACCTGTGTCATAGGAATCTGACGCAGGCGCGTGGGCTGGGCGATCTCTCTGAAGATGAACGCATCGTCAAATTGGGCGGCTGCTGCGTCGGCGGCTGAGGCTCCATAATAAATGTGCGCCGGGCGCGCCCAATAAATCGCTCCCAGGCACATCGGACACGGCTCGCAACTTGTGTAAAGTTCGCAGCCATCGAGCTGAAAACTTGCAAGCTTGCGGCAGGCCTCGCGTATGGCGACGATCTCCGCATGTGCCGTTGGATCATTCGCCGAGGTGACGTTGTTCGTGCCTTCGGCCAGCGTCTGGCCATTCTTCACAATTACGGCGCCAAACGGCCCGCCGTGCCCGCTCCTGACATTTTCCAGGGCCAGTTCGATGGCGCGCTGCATGAAAGAATTTTCCATCCGTGTCTTTCGTTTTGTACTGTGCCGGCGTTTTTGGCGCCTGGAAATTCTGGATTGGGGACCAGTCACATGCTAACAGAGACCTGCGGCGTCGAAAAAGCGAATCATCAACATCTTGCGTTGGCGCAACGCGGTATACTCGGCGCTTCCGTTTGGGTTATTCTTCCGGGCGTGGTAGTAGCGAAGTGATCGCGTTGATCGTCCGGGCGCGTCCAGCAGCGCTGTTTCGTGATTTACATTAAGGAGGATTCGATGAAGCGTTTATTTGTTCTCGGTGTGCTGTCCTTGGCGTTGCTCGCGATGCCCGCGCTTACGCAGGAACGCGGGCCGGCGCTCGATGGTTTTTCCGCCAACTCCGCAAGCCAGGAGAGGGACTGGGAAACCAAATTTCGCGCCATGCCCTCCGCGGACAGAATGCGCGAGTCCATGCGGATACTTACGTTGCACCCGCATCACGTCGGCTCGCCGTATGACAAGCAGAACGCCGAATGGCTCCTCGCGCAATTCAAGGATTACGGCTGGGACGCGCACATCGAAACATTTACCGTTCTATTTCCGACGCCGAAGGAGCGGCTTGTCGAGCTTATCGAACCGACGAAGTTTACCGCCAAGCTCCAAGAGCCACCTGTGCCCGGCGACCCGACCTCGAATCAACAGAGCGAGCAACTGCCGAGCTACAACGCCTATTCGATTGACGGCGACGTAACCGCGCCGCTGGTTTACGTGAACTACGGCGCTCCCGCGGACTACGAAGAGCTGGACCGGCTCGGCGTTTCCGTGAAGGGGGCTATCGTCATCGCGCGCTACGGCAATGTGTGGCGCGGCGTCAAGCCGAAAGTCGCCGGCGAACACGGCGCCATCGGCTGCATCATTTATTCCGACCCGCGCGACGACGGATATTACGAGGGGCCCGTTTTTCCGGAGGGCCCATACCGCCCGAAGGACGGTGTGCAGCGCGGCAGCGTCGCGGACATGCCTCTCTATCCCGGCGATCCGCTGACGCCCGGCATCGGCGCCACGGCCGATGCAAAGCGGCTCGACATAAAGGACGCAAAAACCATCACGAAGATTCCCGTGCTTCCTATCTCCTACGCCGATGCGCAGCCGCTGCTCGAAGCGATCAAAGGGCCGACAGCTCCGCAAGCATGGCGCGGCGCGCTGCCGATTACATATCGCATCGGTCCCGGCCCGGCGAAAGTGCACCTGAAAATAACTTCCAACTGGGACATGAAGCCTATTTACGACGTTATCGCGAAAATCCAGGGCTCAACCGAGCCTGACGAATGGGTGATTCGCGGCAATCACCACGATGCATGGGTGAATGGCGCGGACGATCCGATTTCGGGCCAGGTCTCCCTGTTGGAAGAAGCTCGATCGATGGGCGAGATGGTGAAAGCAGGATGGAAGCCGAAGCGAACCATTATTTATTGTGCGTGGGATGGCGAAGAGCCGGGTTTGCTGGGTTCCACCGAATTTGCGGAAACGCACGCCGACGATTTGAAGAAGCACACTGTTGTTTACATCAACTCGGACAACAGCAGCCGAGGCTTCTTGAACGTTTCCGGTTCGCACACTCTCGAGCCGTTTATTAGTGATGTCGCGCGCAGCATTACCGATCCAGAGAAAAACATGACGGTCTTGCAGCGTGATCTATTGCGGCGAGGCGCTGGCGGCCCGGGTGGAGGAGGTGGAGGCCGCGGTGGGCGCGGCGAAGCCGCCGCGGCAGCCTCCGCGCAAGGAGGCGGCAGAGGACAGAACCTCCAGATCGGAGCGCTCGGTTCCGGGTCCGACTACACCGTGTTTCTCGATTTCCTTGGGATCGCTTCGATGGATATAAGATTCGGCGGCGAGTCCAACAGTGCCGGAGTCTATCATTCCATTTACGATGACTTCTATTGGTTCACCAAATTTGACGATCCAAATTATATTTACGGCCGCGCACTGGCGCAAACCATTGGGACCGCCGTGATGCGCCTGGCCGACGCCGACCTTTTGCCTTACGACTTCAATTCGCTCACAGCCACGGTGCGGCGGTACGAAACCGAGCTAGAAACACTGGCCCAGACCGAGCGCGACGAGGCTATCGAGCGCGACCGGCTCCTCGATGAAGGTGCATTCAACGCCGCGAACGATCCGCAGGAAAAATTCGTTCCGCCGCCGCGCGAGGACGTGCCTCCTTATTTGAATTTTGCCCCATTGCGCAATGCGCTCGATGTTCTTGGGCGGGCATCGGACCACTACGCCCGCACTCACGCGCGCGCCATGCAGGGCGGTGGCGCGGCGCTGGCCTCCGCTTCGGCTTCGCTCAGTGCGGTGAACATGGACCTATTGCAGTCCGAACGAATGCTTACGGACGACGAGGGTCTCCCCCATCGAGATTGGTTCAAGCACATGCTCTACGCGCCGGGTTTCTACACCGGCTATGGCGTGAAGACGATTCCCGCTGTTCGTGAGGCGATTGAGCAGAAGGATTGGAAATTGGCCGATAGCCAAATCGTTCGCGTTGCAGGCGTGCTCGAAAGGGAAGCTGCCGCGATTGATAAGGCGGCCGAGGCTCTCGAACAGGCCACCAGCCACTGATACGCTGCAGTTCGTGGACGACTCGCGGGAAAAAGGACGGCGTCGGAACTGGCGCTGGAAAACCGCGACCCAACAATGAATATCACGGCCTTCTTCGGCCTTCTGGGCGGGCTACTCGTGCTCGCGTTCACCGCCAACCGGCTTTTCGCCTGGACGCGTGTGCCGGATGTGGTTGTCTTGATGGCCGCGGGCGTAGTGCTGGGTCCGGTGCTGCACCTGGCAAGGCCCGCTCAACTCACCGAGATCACGCACGCGTTCGGCACTCTCGCGCTGTTATTGATCTTGTTTGAGGGCGGCCTTGAGCTCAACATTCGCCAAACCATTCGGCATTTCCCCGGAGGATTAGTTTTCGGCGTCGCTTCGTACGGTCTTGCATTTGTTTTGATTGGTTTCGTCGCGCACATAGGATTGATGATCCCTCTGCGGAACGCAGCGCTTGTGGGCGCCGTGCTTGGATGCACCAGCAGTACCGTTATCCTTCCCGTCCTTCAGCAGCTTGGCGCGCGCGAGCCCGTGAAGGTGGTTCTGCTGATCGAATCCACGCTTGGAGATGTTCTCGGCGTGCTCGCCGTTGGATTGCTGCTTGATCTGCGTTCCGGCGCGGCGACTGGCGGTGGCGACGCTTTGCGCGGCCTGGCAATCCAAATCCTGATTCCGTTGGGCTCCGCCTTTGTAGTGGGGTTCGCATGGTCGCGGCTTCTGCCGCATCTTACCGAACAGCGTTTCTGGCAGGTGCTCACTTTTGCCGTCGTGCTGCTGCTGTACTCCGTCACGGAATCAGTTCATGGCAATGGCCTGCTCGCCGTGCTTGGATTCGGGCTGACGCTTTCCAATCTACCTGCTCGCGGAATCCGGGCTACGGAATCAGAGTTCTGGTTTACTCCTCGAATTGCCCCGCATGAAAAAATATTGTCATTCCACGCGGAGCTTTCGTTCCTGGTACGCACATTTTTCTTTGTGTTGATCGGCGTGGTTGTGGATCTCTCGGGTCTGGGGCGGTTGTGGATGGTCATCCCCGGAATTCTGGCGTCGGTTTTCCTTTCGCGCTGGCTCGCGGTTCAATCCAGCCGGTGGAGTTGGAATGAGATCAGGCCGGACGAGCGCGAACTAATGGTGTGGATTCTTCCGCGAGGCCTGATCACAATCGTCCTCGCACTCCAGGTCCTTGAAGCTGTGCCCACAGGACTCGCGTTTCTCTCAGGACTGGCCTTTGTGGTCATCCTGTTCACAAACCTGCTGGTCATCTGCGGTGGTATTCGGATGCGGAAGATCGGCGGATCTCCTGCGCCGCCGGATGTCACATCCGATGTAGCGGCCGAGGCTGCTCCTATCTCCTGATCATCTTTCCCAGTCATCAGCCAGGCGATTGATGCGATCGAGCGGCTTGAAAAGGGGAGCGCGAAAAACACTCCAGTATTCTTTGCGGGAGATATTTGAAAGTTCTGCTCTGCTAGCAATCTCCCGTGCCCTATAATGTAGATATGGCGCGTGGCTGGGAAAGCAAGTCGGTCGAAAGCCAGCAAGAAACCGTACGTCAAGAAAACGCTCAGGCCGCTCATTCGCGAAAAGGGCAGGAAAAGCAGTCCCGGGAACGCGAACTTCTACAGCTTTCGCGTTCGAGCATTCTGCAAAAACTCGAAGGCAATGAGAATCCCCGATACCGCGAGCAGTTGAACCGAGCGCTCGCCGACCTCGACAAGCAGCTTGCGGCCCTTGACGCCAAGACCTGATCCGCGGCTCTCCACTTTACTTGCTAGGGCTTACTCTTCGAAGCGCGCGAGCACCTGGCCGCCGCTTCTGCTAACTAGGACGAGCTGAGCGCGCCCCGGGGCGAGTTTCGCGTGGATATTTGCTCCAGTCAGGCGATCCCGCACGGAAATTTCTTCTTCGTTCGCGGATTCCGAAACGATTAGGTACAGCACACTATCGGCCAGTACAACCGGCCGCACCAGGATTCCCGGAGGCGCCTGCCCTGAAAATGGCGACCGCACTCCAATCTGCTCGAGCACCCATGAATATAGCTGCGCGGCCGGTTGCAGGCCTTCGGCAAGCTCGATTGGTTCGCTGGCAATGAATATCCGTCCCTTCCCGTGAGTGAACGTGTGGAATGATTCGCCATCGGAAAATCTTAGTGATTCCGCCGCTTGCTGCTTGTCATATGTGAAACTGAGCGCGAGAGTTTTTTCACCAATCTGCTGAGTTGCAGCACGCAGCAGAATCGCCTGTGGCGCGGCGGCTGAGCCCAGCGCAGCGAGCCTTTGCGTCACACGCCAGTGAGCATCGCGTTCGACCGAGCCGGTTACGAGCAGCGTCCCGCCATCAGACACGTATGCAAGAAGCGCGGTCCACGCCTCGTCGCTCAAAGCCTGCGCTGCGGGCAGGATCACGAGTTTGGGTTGGCCAGTCGCAGGCACATTCGCCAGATGATGAGGTTCGCTGTGGGCAACTTCGTTTTCAGCGAGAACGAAAGCCGGCACGCCGCAAAGATAATGCAGCGCGCGAACTGATTTCTGCTGCGCCTCGATCGCAAGATTTTCGTTGGGAGAAAATTGCAGGGCCTGTGAAGTTACGATGGCCACGTCCGGCAGTTGCGCCCCCGCCATGTGCGGCCCTGCCGCGGCGGCGAATTCCGCGAATCGCTGCAAGAGCGCAGCCTCCGGTTTTTCCGTGCCGTCAGGACGCACGGCGCCGATAGTAGCTTCACGGTCGTCACGTTGAAGCGCGTTCACATTCCACAGCCATTCGATGGCGCCGGCGCTTGTTCCCGCGGCGATTGCGAGTTTTCGCTCGAGAAGGGAGGTTTCCTCGGCCAGACTGCGGTGGCCTTCTCCGTCAATCCGTACTTCGCGGCTGACGCCGGTTTCCTGCACCAGCATCGGCTTGAGCGGCACTTTTGCGACGAGCGAATCCCACAGCAATGCGTCGCTCGCCCACCATGAATGCGTAGTCGTGAAGTCCACCGCACCGCCGAAAAACGATGGCGAAGGGCGGTCCTCGCCGCCGCCTTCATCTTCTCCGACGGTGATTAGTTGCGCGCTGCCCGCGGCGCGTATCGCGCCGGTCATTTCTTTCACCCATTGCAGAAAACCGTCCTGGGCAAAATGCAGATAGTCCATCGCCCGAAGAGAATTATTCGAGGGCCACGCTTCATACTGAGCGCGCGTGGAAAATTCCGGCTCGCTGGGCAGTGGCACGGAAGCACTCTGCGGCACGGGGATGCTCCGCCAGGCTTCGGCGATGGCGCCGTGATCGGCATAATGCTTGTTCAGCCAGGCATTCCAGGCGGCAAGTTCGTGCGCATCACCGTTGGGGCGTGTCTGCCACGTGCGTAGCGGATTGGAAAAACTCGGCTCGTTGATTAAATCCCACGCGAGGTACGGCACGTCATGGAATCGCTCGACAAACGGGATGATCAAATTCTTCTGCCGCCGCGCGGCTTCGGGATCAAGGTAGGGGTTGTCACCACCCAGGATTTCAGGCGTGAACGCAAAAAATGTAAACTGTACCGCCAGTCCGTTGCGGCGGGCCGTCAATAGATATGCTTCCATCGAACGTAACGCCTCTTCGCTGACTACACCGCTCTGCTTCATCACCTGATCCCAGGCCGTCCACAAGCCCGTGCGGAGCGTGTTTAAACCCGCCGCATGGATTTCCGCCATATCCCGATTCCAGAGCCACGGATTCGGGCGGATAAAAAATTGCCGCTGGACGTCGCTGGCCATGTACGTTGTTCCCGCGACGAGGATTGGCTTGTCATCGAGCGTGAAGTAGTCGCCCGCCACTTTAAGGCGTGGGCCTGAGCGGAGCAGAGATTCGTCGCGCATCCAGAAACCTGTGCGATAAACTTCGCGGATTTCATTATTTATGTACAGTTTTGCCGTAACGCTATGGAGGCCCTGTCCGGCAGAAGGCGGGAGCGTTAGCTGAACTGAAAGCGGAAGCGGACCAATAGCTCCTGGTTGGGACTGTTGTGCAACCGGCTTGGGAGTTACGTCAAAGCTTTTCGTGATTGGCGCCCCTTCTTCCGGGATAACGGTCAGGTCAACTCGAACGGGCGCCAAGTTGGGAAATGTGATCGAGCCGCGACTGCTGACTCCGAAGATAAGCCCGGCACTTTGCAAGTGCGCCTCGAACGTCAGCGGCTCTCCCGGGAGAAAAAGGGGCCATGATGGCTGCACCGTGAAATCCACGGCGCCTTCCGCGGCCCGTTTGGTGAGTTTTGAGGCGAGATCCTTCCCCTCCGCACTTGCATAGAATCCATCAGCCAGCTCGCAATCCGCCAGAATCCAACGCCCGCCTGCAAAATGATTTTGCAGATGATCGAGTTCCACAATCGGCGCCGCGAGCTTTCGTCCGCTCGCCACTCCCCAAGCCAGGGTATCCAATCTCGTATCGAGCGTGCCCGCCGATCCTTCGCGTTTGTAAAGATCCTCATCGGTCAGCCGGACCGTCGCGCTCCACGCGCGCCTCCACGCAAATGCTGGTAGTCGCAAAAAGGAGAAATCTTCGTTCGGTGTGAATTTCAGCGCGTCCGAACCAGGCGTTTCCGCGTAGTCATTCAGAAATAAAGTCCTCGCGAATGCCTGGATGGGCGGGCGCAGCCGCCATGTGTCCTTATCCTTATATGCGGCGCGAGTGAATGGACGCCCGCCGAGCACGACCAAATTTCCGCCGCGCTCGAGGTAGCGCCGTATCGCTTCCCACTGGTCTTCGGGAAACGCCGAGCCGAATGGCATCACCAACAGACGCGTTTCATCCGCCGCAAGCGCATCGGCTAATTGATCGGCAACAGTGAACGCCGCATCGGGTAGTATCGCGCTCAAATTGCCGCGCGACGGCGCCGCCGTATCGGCTGTGGGAAATCCATCTTCCCAGAAGACAACAACGGCGGCCCGCGGCGTTGAGCTCTTCTGTGTCTGCGTTGGTTCTTGCGCATGCGCGGCGACAGGGCGCGCAATAAGAGTCACGTTCAGAAATATAAGTACAACAGAAAATGCCAGCGGCTTCAAAATCGCCCGCAACGCTGCGCGAGTACGCATGGCCCGCTCCTTTTGACGCATTCAGTACCTGATCTATGCTGCGTGATTCTATCGAATCGCTCCGTGCGTAGCGCGGCTTTTTCCTAAAACGCCATTTTGCGTGCCAATCCAGCCATGACATGGGCCACGCTCAAATCTGGGAAGGGCGGTCGAGCGGGCCAGAGCAATCGTCCTCGTTTCTCCATACCGGCACAGTTGTCACAAATCGGCACAATCACGCGAAAAGCTGTTCAGCACCACAGCTTCAAACGGCGTTCGTTTTCAGCGCTCTAGCGGGTAAACAAGCTGGCGCCCGTTGGAAGCCTGAATGCTCTATTGGTTATGAAGAAACGCACGCGGCGCTGTTCTCGTGAGAGATGAGCAGCCACCTAGGCGTTCAGGGCAATACGCCCACATCTCCGTTGGAGGAAGGTACAAATGCAAAAGAAACAAAGAGGTTTTTCACTTATTGAATTGCTGATCGTTGTGGCAATCATCTTGATTATTGCAGCCATCGCGATCCCGAACTTGCTTCGCGCCCGCATGGCGGCGAACGAAGCATCTGCCGTCGCCTCGATGCGCACCATGAACACTGCCTTTGTCATGTACAACTCGACGTACGGCATGTATCCGGCGGCTCTATCAAACATGGCGGACGTCGCTGCGGGTACGGCGCCCACCAGCACCTCGGCCGACTTGCTCGACCCGATCCTGTCGTCCGCTGCGCCACAGAAGAGCGGCTACAACTTCGTTTATGCCCCTGCGGGAGCCAACAACGTCAGTTACACAGTCAATGGAAATCCTATCACCGCGAACCAGACCGGCATCCGATTTTTCTTCACCGACCAATCCGCTGTGATTCGCTACAACTCGAGCACAACCGCATCGGTAACAGATTCACCGCTGTAAGAATCCTTTACTCTTAATGCGCCAACAGGACGGAGGCCACGAGCCTCCGATCCTTTTTATTTTCTCGCGCGCGTATTGAGGTCCGGCGAAAATAGCCACGGAACAAATCTATGCAGTTGATTTTCTGTTCCGTATGTAATCGGCAAGACCTTCTTCCCAGGAACGTGGCAGCGCAAACCCGCCTCCCTTGAGCGCTTTCATCTCCATCACCAGGTATTGCAGCCGCATTGCCGGACGCTTCATCTCCTCCAAAGTTTTGCCGACTATTTTTCTGTGATCCAGCCCAGCCAAAACTGCCGCGCGCTGCGCGAGTTCCAGGCGATTGCACGATCCCGTATTTGAGAGATGGAATGTGCCGCAGCGTTTGGCTTCCATTACCTCCATCATCTTGCGGCCGATATCCAGAGTGTATGCGGCGCAACCCAGTTGGTCCGAAGCAACAACGTATTCTTCCCCTTTTGCGATGCGGAGCAGGCCCTTCTCAATAAAATTTATTTTCCCTGGGCCGAAGAGTATCGGTATGCGGAAGATCCAATGTTCCGGAACGCCTCGAACGATCTTCTCGCCGGCTTCTTTCGTGCGGCCATACACCGACGCCGGGTTCGTGGAATCGGATTCGATATAAGGCGTTTTCTTCAGCCCATCGAATACCGAATCGCTTGAAATAAAGGCAACCGCCGCGCCTGCTTCCCGTGCCGCCTCAGCCACGTTCCGAGTGCCTTCCACATTCACACGAAAAGCGTTCTCAGGATCCATTTCGCAAACGTCCGGATCGGGAATTGCCGCTGTATGGATGACTGCTTCCGGTTGAATTTTCCTAAACGCTGCCCGCACCGTGTCAGCGGTTGTGATATCCAACTCAGCATGCGTGAGTGGAAACACAGTGTGCCGGCCGCTGAACACGCCAACCAACCCATGTCCGAGCAGCCCTGCGGCGCCAGTAATCAAAACCCTCATGGATTTACCCGCGTCTCCTGTTCCTCAGGATTGTATCGAATCACGCTATCTACTTCGTCCGAAAGAATGTCACTAGGTATATACTCTTCGCCTTCAAGGTACAAAGAGGGAAACGCTGGATTGAGAGCATTGAAATTTGCATGCCGGGAGGATTGAGATGATCCGCAGAATGCTGTTGGTCGCCATTGTTTTGTTTGCGCCATTGCTTGTACACGGTCAGACGCATCTTCTGCGCTACCCGTCCTATTCCAACGGTAAAGTCGCTTTCAGCTATCTCGGCGATATCTGGGTCGCCAATGACAACGGCTCCGACGTGCGGCGCATCACGGATAACACGGCGCGCGAAATTAATCCGCGCTTCTCGCCCGATGGCAAACGGATTGCCTTTTCCTCAAATCGAGCAGGGAATTACGATGTCTACGTGGTATCAGCGGATGGCGGCAAACCCACTCAGCTTACCTTCAACAGCGCGGACGACACCGTGATCGGCTGGACCCCCGATGGCCACAAGATCATATTCACGTCGTCGCGCGGCTTGGGTGTATTCCCCGGTGTCGCCACCCTTTTTGAAGTTGGCGTTGACGGCGGCATGGAGCAGCCCCTTTCGACGGACTGGGGCTCGTGGGCGAGTTTTTCGCCCGATGGTTCGAAAATGGCGTTCTCGCGCCACCCCGGAGTTTGGTCGCGCCAGCATTATCGCGGCAGCTACGCGGTGGATCTATGGATTGAGGACGTAGGCTCCAAGAAATTCACTCAGATTACGGATCCCGTCTATAAGGGCAATTATTTCTGGCCCATGTACGGACACGACGGTGAAATTTATTTTGTCGCCGATCGTCTTCCTTCCGAAAAAGACATTAAATTCGGCGGCCCGGTTGTGATGAAGAGCGTCAACAATATCTGGAAGATCTCCGAACACGGCGGCACGCCCGTACAAATCACTCATCACACCAGCGGAAGACTTTATTTCCCCAGCATGTCCGCTGATGGCAAGACAATCGTTTACGAAGAAAATTTCGGTCTCTGGAAACTGGACGTCTCCACCGGCAAGAGCGCTGAAATCCGCATGGACATCAAGTCCGACAACAAGGAAAACGATTCCGAGTTGCGCACCGTCCAGAACGAAGCCCAGGGCTTCAGCCTTTCGCCCTCCGGCCGCCGCGCCGCCATTTCCACCCACGGAGAAATCTTTACCGTCGCCACTGAACGCGGCGAAGCCCAGCGCGTGACCGAAACGCCCTGGCGCGAGGAAAATCCGCGCTGGTCGCCCGACGGAAAGTGGATCGCTTTTGTTTCCGACCGCACCGGACGCGAAGAAGTGTGGGTGGCCGATGAGCTGGGCGGTAATCTGAAGAAGCTCAGCGACGCCGATTGCGACAAATCAAGTATCGTCTGGGCGCCCGACTCGAAATCTCTCCTGTGGGCCGGTTCCGACCACACGCTTCGCCGCGTGGATATTGATTCCGGCAAAACGGATACGCTGGCCTCAAGCGAAACCGCCGCGATTGGTTCCCCGCAGTTTTCACCCGACGGCAAGTGGGTTTCTTATTCGAAGGATGATTCGCTTTTGCGCGCTCACGTTTACATCAAGCCTCTCGATGGCGGTGCGGAGCACATGATTGGCTCCGAAGATTTCCTCATCTCGAATGACGCCCGATGGACGCCCGACGGCAAAAAACTCTTGCTCCTCGGAGGATTCGGTGCGCCGGCCATGTCCGCGTTGAATCGCACGACGCTGCAACTCTTCAGCGTGTCTCTCTCTCATGCGGAACGCAATCCGGATGACCGCGACATTGATACCGAAGCTCAGGCGCAAGCGGCCGCGGAAAGTGGCCGCGGCGGCGGTGGAAGAGGAGCGGCTGCGCCTCCCGTCGTCGTCAAAATTGAATGGGACGGCCTCGATCGCCGTATTCGCCAGCTCACCAACATGCCCGGCTCCGTCGGCAACATTTCTCCTTCGCCTGACAGCCGCACAATTGCATTCGTCGCGCAAGGTGGCGGCGAAGCAGGCGGCGCGGGCGCGGGCGGCGGTCCCACGCTCTACACAATTGGTGATGACGGCACGCGCCTGATGGTTGTCGCGCAAGGCGGTGGCGGTGGCCGTGGAGGAGGCGGCGGTGGTTTCGGCGGCGGCTATGGCGATCTGCAATGGACGCGGGACAGCCGCAGCATTTATTACCTGCAGGGCGGAGGCATCTACTCAGTCGCCATCGCGGCTGCGCCTGCAAACGAAGGCGCGCCGGCTGGAGCCGCTGCGGGCGGGGGTGGTGGCCGTGGCGGACGCGGTGGAGGAAATGCAGGCGCAGCTCCAACGGCGGCAGCAGCCACAGCGCCGGCCGCGGCCCCGCGCCGCGTCATGTTCACCGTTCGCATGGAAATTGATACCGTCGCCGAGCGTAAACAGGTTTTCGAGGAAGCCTGGCGCACCATGCGCAATCGCTGGTACGATCCCAAAATGCACGGCGTTGATTGGAACGCCGCGAAAGTCACTTACGAAGCACTCCTTCCGGATATCGCCGACAACGAAGAATTGCACAACGTCATCATGGAAATGATCGGCGAAATCAGTTCCTCTCACACAGGGATTTCCGGCGGCGGCAATCCTGGAGACCCTCAGGAGCGCATCCAGACTTACTATCCGGGTTTTGATCTGGCCCCGGATTCGTCCGGCTTCTATAAAGTCACATACATTTACAAGAATGGCCCAGCCGATCATGATTACGTGAAACTCGCGAAAGATGATTTCGTCCTCGCCGTGAACGGCAAAGCCCTGAAGACTGGGGACAATTATTGGAGATACTTCAATCTCCTGACTGGCAGGAAATTCGAGTTCACCGTGAATTCAAAGCCGCAAATGGACGGCGCATGGACCATCAGCGTCGAACCTGTCACGGGCGCCGCGCAAACCAACCTCGAATACGCTCGCTGGGTGGATGACCGCAAGGAAATGGTGGATAAACTTTCCAACGGCCAAATCGGCTACCTGCACATCCGTGCCATGGACGCGCCATCGCTCGCGAAATTCGAGCGCGATCTCCTCGATAATCTTGATAAGAAAGCCCTCATCATTGACGAACGCTTCAACGGCGGCGGCGGAATCGATCAGGAGCTGTTGGAAATCCTGAACCAGCGCAAAATGTATGAGTCCTACGTCGGCCGCGACTCCGTCCGTATTCCGCGTCCGATACAGGCGTTTTTCGGTCCCATGGTTGTGCTGCAAAATGAACGCTCCGCCAGCAACGCCGAAATGTTCCCCGAAGGCTTCCGCACTCTGGGGCTCGGCAAAGTCGTTGGCGTCACGACGTATGGCGCCGTCATCGGAACCGGCGCATACACTTTGCTCGATGGCTCTACTCTTCGCACGCCCGGGATCGGTGTTTACACCGCAAGCGGTGAAAATTTTGAAAATTACGGCGTGCCACCGGACGTGCTAATTGACAACACTCCGCCCGATTTCCTTGCCGGACACGACCGGCAAATCGAAAAGGCGCTCGAGGTGTTGCGCTCTGAAATGAAATGATCGCTTCGTATTATTGCTATTGAAGCCGGACTGCGGTGTTCACACCTGCGGAGCAGGCGCTCTCGTGGAAAGTAGCGGCTTGGCGCCGCTCTGCAGGAATTTCGCTCGTTCTACAAACTTCCCGAGGCGCGATTTTCAGCCAGCATCTCCTCATATGCGTGCTCGCCGTGCAGCGATTCGTCCAGGCCGGCTTCTTCACTGGCTTCGTCAACCTTCACAGGTGTGAAGATATTGATGACCTTCAACATGCCATACGTAAAAACGAACGCCCATAACGAGGAAAACAGGACAGCGGCTAGTTGTTTGAAAAAGAAACTGGAATCTCCGTAGAACAGCCCATTACTTCCGTCGGGATTGAATCGCCGGTCCGCGAACATTCCCAGCAGCACGATGCCGAGAAATCCTCCGACGCCATGCACGCCCCAAACGTCCAGCGCGTCATCCCATCGCAATTTATTCTTCAGTTCGACTGCGTAGTAGCACACGATCCCCGCGATGATGCCGATGATGACGGCTGTCGTCGGAGAAACGTATCCGGCTGCCGGCGTAATCGTTGCCAGTCCGGCGACGGCTCCCGTCAGAAGTCCGAGAAACTTTGGCTTCTTCTCGTTCATCCACGCGACGACCAGCCACGCGACCGCAGCAAACGAAGCCGCTACGTCGGTGTTCAGAAACGCGGTCGCGGTTACTGAATCCACCCGCATTTCGCTGCCCGCATTAAACCCGTACCATCCAAACCACAGCAGCCCTGTGCCCAGCGCGACCAGCGGAATACTGTGCGGGCCGTTGTCGCGGCTGCGGCGTCTGCCGACGTACAGCACGGAAGCCAGCGCTGCGATGCCAGCGATGTTGTGCACCACAATGCCGCCCGCGAAATCCTTCACGCCCCACTGCTGCAGCATTCCACCGCCCCACACCATGTGCACGAAAGGAAAGTAAACAAACGTCAGCCAGCCTGTCAGAAATAGCATGTAGGCTTTAAACGTCACCCGGTTTGCGAAGGCGCCTGAAATAAGGGCCGGCGTAATAATGGCGAACATCATTTGATACGCGATGAACACCATCATGGGGATCGTGTCATTGGGAGATGGAGTGGAAAGATTAATTCCGCGCAAGCATACGTTGTTGAAGTTTCCGATGATTCCGTGCCAATCGCCGCTGAAACACAACGAGAAGCCGTACAAGTACCAAAGCACCGTCGTCCAGCCCATCGAAACAAAGCTCTGAATCATGATGGCCAGTACATTCTTGCGCCCGACGAGTCCCCCGTAAAAAAATGCGAGCCCGGGCGTCATCAACATCACCAGGCTGCTGCACAGAATCATGAATCCCGTATTGCCAGTATCGAGATGAAGCATTCGATCCTCCTTGACGGCACAGAACGGCGAATCGGTTGTCTGTCGATCAATATGCGCGGAAACGCCCACATTCTGCGCACAATTCGACCGTCTAGCAAGATATAAATGGAGCCGCGCTGGGGATTGTTGGCTGATACACCTTCGTTGAAGGAGCTACAACGGTTCTCGATGCGGTTGTGATTTTATTCAACCGGCGGGTGCGCTTACTTCAAACGGTATGGCCGTATATTCGGGGAAAGTTTTCGTCACCAGTTCTTCGACTGGGAGTCGTGAATCTCGATTCCTCTTGCTGAAAGTTCCGCGAGCAACTGCGCGACGGCAGGATTCATCGAACCGTCTCCCGGCACAATCACCGCCCACTCAAGATCTTCTCGAAATTCTCGCGTGCTAATTGTCCAAGATCGCAGAGCAACCGGCGTCTCTTCCCCGATCTGAATCAGAGACCAAAATCTGACGAGCGCCAGTGCCGCCGCTCGATCCGGAAGAGGACCGCGCACGATGAGGTGGTTGTCGCCATGCACCAGAATACCCACCATGGGATTTCAAGCCTCGATGCGCGGATCGGCAACCGGACGCCCAACCGCGAAATGGTAGATCGCTTGTCTGGGCAATTTGCTTCCGTCCTTACTCGCACCCGCTTCTGCTTTAATCTCGCCAACAGGATCCGCCGGCATCTCTTCCTCCAGGAATCCCAGAAAGCGATGCACATCGTCGTCGTAGAACGCTCCTATACCGGTAGCGCCCCAGCCCAGCGTCTCCGCGCCGGCGTAAAGCCGTTGCCCGATTGCTCCCGCTTCAAAATGCACGTAGCGGTAGCCGCGATTGCCGAACAATTGCGCCGCGCGCGCCAAATCGGCAATCATCGAAATTGCAAAGCACGCGTTACCCGCGAGCGATTGTTCCAAACTCAAGTACGCCGCAATGCCTTCCACATCTCCACGATGGAGTTGCTGCAGTTTCCTACTCGAGGTATGCCAGCGGTAGACGCCGGGATCACAGTCTCGCACCCGGTGAATGTACACGTACAGGTCAATGAAATCCGCGCCTCGCCCAATCCGCGCCTCGCCATTGAAATTACCCCGCCAGTCGGCGCGCCAATCACGCGTCGCAAAATCCAATAGCTGCTCCAATTCGTCGCGCCTCATTGGCGTGGTGCCAGGATCGAAATCCAGCGCTGACCTCCGCTTTCGCACCGTTGTTCCGAGTGGCGCGTCACGTCGTATGCCCTCGGATACCTGCGCTAGCAACTTGTTCAAAGAAAGTTGATCCTCCGCGGCCGCGGAATCCGCGGACGCATCGCGCGGCGCTTGTCCCGATGGATCAGCCAGAATCGTCGCGCGGTGCATGTCCAGCAACAATTCGTAAGGAATTTCTTCCGCCGACAATTCATTGCGAATCCCCGCACTGGATAACTGTGCCGGAGCAACGATTTGCTCCGAATGGCCGTAAGCCGGAAATACTAGAAAGGCCATAGGCGCTTCGTCGCTGTCATCCAATCCGAGCACGCGAGTCAGCCGGACATCACTGAAGTGGGCAACTACGCCGCCCGCCAATCCCATCGCGCGGGCTGCCAGCAGCAAACTCATCGCCGCATGTCCCAAATCATGGCAGCAGTAACGATAGGCGCGATTCCGGTATTTCCAGGCCTCGCGCCAGAAAATCGAAGTCAGTCCAATAATCAGTCGCGCTTCCGCAGCCCACGGAATATCGAGAGCCTGCGCGAGATGTTGCGTCCAGCCGCCGCGCCCGCGAAGTTCCAGGGCGTGCCGGTCCGCGCGGTAGTGATACAAACCATCCTCAATCCCTGCAAATTCGCGCACTGCCAAATAGGTCTCTGTGGGGTGTAGATTTCCCGACGAAGGATTTACTCGCAAGCTGTAACGTCCACCCGTACCCGGCGCTTTCTTCCAGGCGCTGACCGCCATCGAGTGCCATAGCAATTTGCTGATCCACTCCAGATCGAAATGTTCGGCGCCGTGCTCTTCGGATTTCTGCCCGTCGGACCGCGCGCCGCGTTCCGCAAGCCTCGCCATCGTCTCGAACGTCCCTGTGTCCGGGAACTCAGGCTTCGGTGAGAGCGCAATCGTCTCCGCACCCTCATAAATCCGGAATGGGTTCGGCTGGTTCGCCCAATCGAGCGGCCGGGCATTCATCCTCACGGACTGATAGGTATGCTTTGTGGCGTGGTGATACGCAAACAGGCGTTCTGTTTCTTCGTTGAAGGAATTGCGTTCGAGGCCGGCCAACGTGCGCGGAAGAAAGCGGGTCATTCTTCTACTCGTTCAACATGATTAACACGCTTCAAACCGGAATTCCCGCGCGTGAACATAGCAACGGGAATTCCAGTTTGCCTAACTTATCCTTCTATCTGCGCTTGCAGGAACTCGCCCGGAAGCCGGTCCATTCTCATCGTGGACCTTGATTCAACTCGTGCGGTGCCGTGCGATGCGCTAGCCTTACGCGCATAAATCGGCTGCGACGCTGGGATTCTGCTTTGATGGCGATCCAGCTTGTCAGTCGAATCGCCGCCATCTCGCACTCTTTCCATCTGAATGCCAAGCGTGCGCTCCAATTGCATCAGCTCGGATCGTTGCTCTCTTCCAAAAAGCGTTGTAGCCACGCCGCTCAAGCCCGCGCGGCCCGTGCGTCCAGCGCGGTGAATGAAACTTTCCGCGCCGTCCGGCAAGTCATAGTTAATCACATGCGCGATGTCCTGCACGTGAATTCCGCGCGAAGCCACGTCGGTCGCCACCAAAATGCGGTAGCGTCCCTGCTGGAATCCCGCGAGCGCGGCATTCCGCTGCGATTGCGAGCGGTTCCCGTGAATCATCGCCGCCGTAAATCCCTCACGCACCAGATTTTTCGCAAGTTTCTCGGTTCCGCGTTTCGTGCGTGCGAAGACCAGCACTCGTCCGCTTTCCTTCAACAGCAAGCGTTGCAGCGATTCCTGCTTGCGGTCGGACGAAACTTCAAGCGCCTGCATGCGCACATTTTCGGAAGGCTTAAGAGTTGACCCGAATGCCAGCCGCACCGGGCTCTTCATATAATCCTTCACCAGATGCACCACGGACGCCTCAAGCGTCGCCGAAAAACACAGCGTCTGCCGTTCCTTCGGCAACACCGCCGCGATTCTCTTAATCGCCGGAAGGAATCCCATGTCCAGCATGCGATCCGCTTCATCCAAAATTAGCACTTGCAGCGACTTGAAATTGAACAGTTTCCTGCTCAGGAAATCTTCCAGCCGGCCGGGAGTGGCGACTACTACGCGTGCGCCTCTGCTGATCGCGGTAAGCTGATGCCCTTCGGCTAATCCGCCGACGACCAGTGCCGCGGGCGAAAGCTGCTTGCCGCGCAGCACGTTGTACACTTCCACGACCTGCATCGCAAGCTCCCGCGTCGGCACCAGCACCAGCGCCGCAATTCCGGGCACATTCTGCTTCAATAGCCTTTCGATCACTGGAATCACAAACGCCAGCGTCTTGCCGGTTCCCGTCTGAGCGGTTGCCAGCACATCTTTTCCTTCCAGCGCCACGGGAATCGCGGCGCCTTGCACCGGGGTCGGTACGGTGAACTTCGCTGCCGCCAGCCGGTCTTTCATGTATTGTGAAATCGGTAGTTCTGTAAAACTTTCCATTTACCTTGTCTTTTCTCTGGCGCGAACATAGCGCAACGCACAAAACGAGCTTCCAACGCACACTGCTGCTTGCATGGCCAGTTTCAATTTAGATTTCGTTTTTCAATCAAACGAACGCTGAAAACTTGACGGAGGAGAACTGAAGGCGGAATTTCTCAGATCAAACTAACTGAAGGACCAGAGACCGCACTACACAACCGCGGTATTAAGCGCAAACGCAGTATACCACAGATCGCGCCGAATGTGGACCTTATCTGGTTTCGTCTTCCATAATATTGGCGTGCAATTTCCACTACAACACGCCCCCTCCGGTGGTAATATCTGCCCGAAACCATGCGAAAACTAACCTTATTCTCCATTTCAGCAGCCATGCTCCTCATCTTTGCCGTCCATTCCACCGCGCCCGCTCAATCGCGGCCCGCTTCCACGCACGCAACCGTTCTCCACGCCGCGCGCCTGCTCGATATCGAATCCGGCCGCATCATCACGCCCGGCGAAGTGCTCGTCCAAGGCGATCGTATCGCGGAAGCCGGCTCTTCCGTTACGCATCCCGACGGCGCGGAAGTAATTGATCTGGGCGACAGCACGCTCATGCCCGGCTTGATAGATGTCCATGTGCACTTGTTCCTACACCCCGGCGCCGAGGATTTGCAGACTGTCCAGGAATCCGTTCCCCAGCGCACCATTCTCGCCACGCTCAATGCCCGCGACGACCTCATGGCCGGATTCACCGCCGAGCGCGACATGGGCACCGAGGGCGCCGGCTCCGCCGATACCGCCGTGCGTAACGCAATCAATCAAGGCCTGATTCCCGGCCCGCGCCTCCGCATCAGCGGCAACGCCATCAGCATTCTTGGCGGACACGAAGACGCTATCAACTTTAATCCCGCCGAGCACATCTCCTCGAACGCCACCTACGCCAACAACATCCCCGAGCTGATTACCGTTATTCGCCAGGAATTGAAAGAGGGCGCCGACTTCATCAAGATCTACGAAACCGGACGCGATTCTTTCCGCGATGGCGTCTTCACCACTCCGTATCAATACACGGAAGCCGAGCTCGCCGCCGCAGTCGCGGAAGCCGCGCGTGTCGGGAAAAAAGTCGGAGTCCATGCCACCGGAGAACCCGGCACTCTCTACGCCGCGCAGGCCGGAGTCGAAGCCATCGACCACGCCGATTTTCTGAGCGACGAAACCATGCGCATCATGCGCGAAAAACAAATTCCCGCCGTGCCCACTTTCACCATCTCGGAATATTTCGCCGACCATGCCGGCTCCCAGGGAGCCTCCGCGCGTCAGCACGCACAACTCGATTATCACGCCGACCAATTTCGCAAGCAGCTCGCCGCTGGAGTCCCCATGGCCGTCGGCTCCGACGTCGGCCCCTTCCCACATGGCACACAAGCCCGCGAACTCGTCCTCATGGCGCAATACGGCATGAAGCCCCTCGCCGTCCTGCAGGCGGACATGCTCAACGGCGCGAAAGTCCTCGGCTGGCAAGACCAAATCGGCGCGCTGAAAAAGGGTTACTTCGCCGATGTCATCGCTGTTCCCGGCGATCCGCTCCAGGACATCACCGCGGTTCAAAAAGTAAGCTTCGTAATGAAAGGCGGCGTCATCTACAAACAAAGGACCGCCATCTTATTGGGGTCGCTGCGCTGACTTAAGAGGCGGGCTTTGCCTTCCTTGGTTTTGGCTTCCTGTAGCCCGCGTTCGGCGAACGCGGGGCCTTTCCCTTTTCGTTTGAAATCATCCTGAGCGTAGCGAAGGATATTCAACCGCGGCGAATCCGAAATCCCAACTCAATCTAACTCTTCACCCCTCCCGATTCCCGCTGCGCCACCTCGACCAGTGAAACAAGATAAAGCAGCACACCCAATCCCAAAAGCGCCCCTCCCACAATAATAAATCCCATAAACGACAGCGGATGATTGAAACACAGGCTCACCGCCTCAATCGCCAATCCCAAAATCAGCAAAATTCCCGACAACCGCAACACACGCGGCATTCCAATACTTAAAATCTTCATTGCACCGGGCTCCAAAACTTCTGCTTATCCAGATTCGCAATGTCGTGCACCGTATCGTGGCACCCACTCGAAACGCACGAAAGCTGATTGCTCTTCAATGTGTCCATCATCGCGGTGTGCATCGCATCCTCAAATGAACGCGCGCCTTCATGGCAATGCAGGCATTCCCGGTTGTTAAATGGTTCGTACAAATGAATCGGATTCATCGGCGTGCCGAAATAATTCACCCAAACGTGATGCAACCCGTTCAGTTTCACTTTCAGCGTGCCGTACATCGCGTAATTTGTGTGGCAGGTATAGCAGGCTTCATCGGGAGGAACTCTGTGGTTCTGAAAATGCGCGGCAGGAATGTGGTTTGGATCGTCTATATAAAGACTTTTGCCCCACGGCGCCATGATGTGGCACGAAAGGCAAAAACTCGTTTGCTTGGAACGCTCGAAATGCACTGACGCGCCCAGTGACCCGCACAGGATCGGCAGAACGCAGAATGCCACGAACGCCAGCATCTTTCCCTCGCGCGACACCGTCACCGACGGCCGCACCACCACCATCGCAATCAACACGATGGTGATGCCGATCAGTATGAATAAGAGCGCGTCCGGTCCCGGCATGCGTACTCCGCTCCTTCTCGGTTTGGTAACGCCCTAATTTGTCGAGCGTTTCATTTCAAGCCTAAGGCTGTAGGATGTTTCGGCTGATAGAGGCCGATCTTGCCTCCACCAGGAAGCAGCATCTTCGTAATGGATCCCCATCGCTCTTCGTGAACTTCAGAGCACTGAATGTTCTTCTTCGCAAGGGAACTCATTTCGGATTTCAGATCATCGCACATGAAATAAAGTTCGTGGGTGTCACTCTCTTCGGCTGGGTGGACAGCGGCTTCCGCCGGCGGCAGAGCAAAAATCAGCCAACCGTGGCCCGCATCCACGGATTTGAATCCGAGGACATCGCGGAAAAATGCGCGGTCCGTCTCAGCATTCTTGCTGTAAACAATAACGTGCGCGCCGGAAATCATTTATCCCCCAAGAAAGGCCTGAAACTCCAATCACGCTACGCGATGCACTCGGCGCTGATGAATGTTTTACTTCTTGCCCAGCGCGCGTGTATACGCAACCAGGTCCGCAATATCCTGTGCTTTTAATTGTTTCCCGTATGCGGGCATTTTGTTCTTGCCATTGGCGATCACCGCGGCGAGCTCCGCATCAGTTTGCCCTTTCACATCCGGTGAATGAAAATCGCGCGCCTTCAGTGCCTTTCCCGCGGGCACGTTGGCGCTGCCGTCCGGGCCATGGCATGAGGCGCATTTGTTCGCATCGTAGAGCTTCGGCCCATTCCCTTGTGCGTGCGCGGCAGCGCCGAATATGAATACAAATGCAACTACTAGAAATACCACCCGAACTCCCAGAATCGTCAGACGATTCATCTTGTCGCTCCTTAGACTTGCTCGAAATTCGATCGTTGCTGGAACGTCCTTCATTCCGCTTCAAAACACATATTTGACTGAAAATGTGACATTGCTCCCATTAAAATCCTGCGAAGGAAGCAGCGCAAGCCCAATCGGATTCGCAATGCCATGATCGTTGTACCCGTAATAATTCCATGCTGTCTTATAGCTTACGCCCTTATAAATATCGAATGCCAGACTAACGAACGGCTTCAGATAATTGAAATCCAGCGTCCCGGTCGGCGTAAGCGGATTCAGAAATGTCGTGTTGCCGCGGACAATGCTTCCCGCATATCCGAGTACGGCTGTCACGCGCTTGTATGGCTTCCACATCATGTCGCCGTAGGCGTAGTAATCCTTGCTTGCGTAATAAGAAAGTGTTCCCAGGGGGCCCGTTGCGGCTGGTACCGGACATGCGGATGTAAAAATGGTTGAACCTGTGTCCGCAAAACAGATTTCTGTCTGCGTAAAGATATCCATGTAATGGAAACCGAAGTCAATCCACAGTCTGGGACTTGGAGATAGTGTCGTCACGAAACTGTACGTGCGGCCGTGCTCCAGATTATCCACCATGGATACATTGTCGCGGTTTTCGTGTATGTCCACCGCGCCGTCTACGCGCGCCCACGAATTGGGTGTGTAGACTGCATGAATCTTGTAACTTTGCAGTTGCCGGGGGCTAATCCGTGTGAAGGAATTGTCATTGTAGCCGGCCATGATGTCCGCACTGAGCCGCAACGTATTGGTCGGCCGGGCCGAAATGCCAAACAGTCCCGCACTCTCGTGGATTTCGGTAATGTTCCGTGCGGTATCATTACCGGCTTCCGGAACGAGATTTGTGGGCGATCCTTCCTGAATCGAACCGTTCGGATTCAGCACGCAGCCGGACGGCAGCTTGCCCGAAACCATTGCGCAGTCTCCGCGCGCGGCGAGGAAATCATTCCCCGCGTTACCCGCGCTGCCCCCCGGGAAATAGATTTCTCCCGTATCGAATGTTGCGCTGAAATCGGCGATTGTGCGGTCCGTGTACAGATAGCCCAAATGGGCGCTCACCCTCTTGGTGACGTCATACTTCAACTCGATGGTGTTCGTTTTCATGTCCTGCCCGAGGAACTGAGACACAAACTCGCTGGTCACATCGGCGCCGGAACTCGAATTGTGCTGCGGGCAATTGGCTTGATTGTAAGGAGCCGTCGGGCAGACAGTCGCAAAGTTTGCAGGGGTCACGGTGGAAATGGGCAACAACATACCGGTCTGCCCGGCGATGGCAGGCGGCGTGCCGAACACATTCGTCTCTAGCGTGTCCCACATCGAAGGGCTCCGCCAATTTTGAAACGCGAATTCGTCGACAAGATACAGCTTTTCCGTGATGCGGTAATCGCCGGCCCAATCTGCGTTTACGGAAACTTGCTTGGCTTCCGCGGGTCCGCCTGTCGTGCCACCTCGCGAGATTGTCCTGCTCGTCCACCCATTGATGAGTTCGTTGTAATCCGAAACCGTGTTGTTCCCGCTGCTGTACCCAACCGAGCCCGTCATCGATAAATTCTTAACGTAGGTTGACTGAAACCGAAAACGTTCCGTGGGGAATGACGCCCTTGGGTTCTGTACTTCGCTATACGAGATGTACGCGTTGCAAGTCGGCGAGACCGTTGGAGGTACGGTCGTCGCATTCGTGATGGGCGCCGCACAAGGGGAACTGCCAACGGTATTAAACACCAGCCCGAGATCGACAGGAACGCCGGTCGAAAGTTGATACGTCAGATTATTGTCAGTTTCTGTCTCGTCTATTTTCGAGTAGGTCAGCAGCTCATCGAATGAGAGTGTCGTTTTTGGAAGCCCAACGTAATCAGCCCCAATCCGGTACGAACTCGTCCTGTAGAGCAGCATTTGCGATAACAACGGCTCCGTTCCACCCTCGACCGTCCCCGAAGCAGGTCCCTCGTTCGTGTTGCGCGAATATCCTAATCGGAATCGGAGTCGCGACTGCGGCGCCAGCGTCAAATCGTAATCTTGCATGTGCCGCGACAAATCCAGAGCCTGAGGCGAGTTTGTAATGGCTACAGTGGGGCTTGAGCCTGTGGGGTTCAGCGGATTTGCCAGCAAGTTGTAATCCCAGAAATTCTTGTCTCGCCGGAACATCACCCGGAAGTCGTACCATTTATTCTTATCAATGTGCAGCCGCGAGACATCGTTCGGATCTCCGCCGTACCCAAAGTTGCTGAACGAAAGGTCGTCGAAAAATATCCCCCTGTGGTCAATCGAGCGCATGTTCACCGTGTAATCAAACAGCCGCATTCCGGACTGGAGATTTTCAAACGTATCGTAGTTGTTCAGGTTTCCACCGATCATGCTGTCCCGGTACCCGAACTCGATCGATTGCGTAACGGTGTAGTCCCCCATCGTTTTTGGCGTTGATTCATCCGGTGCCGGAGTTTGTGCCGGAGCCGATGCCGGAGGCGAAGCTGGTGGCGGAGTTGTAGTCTGTGCAGGCGGCGGAGCCTGTGCCGGTGGCGGAGTCTGCTGCCCCTGAGCCATCGCACACGGCGCAAACATCAATGCCAAGCCACAAATCAGCAATCCCGCCTCAAGGCCCGGCCAATGCGAATTTTTCATTTTCCGGCGCAATGCATAACCACATCCCGCCGCGCTGATTGCCTTGCCCTTCGCTGGATCGTTCGCTCTCATGCCGGGCCCCTCTATTTGAAGAAAGTCGAGCTGAAATTTGACCCGTGAATCTGTGAGTGGCAAAGCGTGCAGGCCTGATACTGCGCGGCCTGGTTATGGAACGAAGGGGCGCCGGGTGCACTCGCGAAAGATGTCGTATGGCACGAGAGGCACAACAAATTTACGTTGCTGGTCTTCAACATGTGCGGATTGGGCGAGCCGTGCGGTGAGTGGCAGGATTCGCAGCCCTCAATCTTCACCACCTCGTGCTCGAATACGAACGGACCTCGCTTATCGGCGTGGCACGTGTAGCACACCGCGTCCTGCGTTGCGGATGTCCGCACCTGCTTTGCCCCAACCGTGCCGTGCGGATTGTGGCAGTCGCTGCACTGGATCAGACCCTCGTTCACCCGGTGATGGAACGGCATCGCGAACTCAGGCTTTTTTTGCAAGTGGCACGTGTAACAAAGCTCCGGCTGCGACTTCACCAGCAAGAATTCCGGATCCTTCGAGTGATGAGGCGAGTGGCAATCCACGCAGCTAATATTGTTCTTGTTGTGTTCCGACCGCGCAAAATCCATCTGCTCTTTGCCCGACGCGTGGCAAGTGAGGCAGCGATCATTGATTGCCTTCGCGCTCTGCGTTTTGAAGCTGAAGATCTTCGTCATGTCCACGGGATTCGCCACGTGCCCCGCTCCGGGCCCGTGGCATCCCTCGCAGCCTTGATGCGATGCGCCGCCGCGCTTATCCAGCATCGTCTTGAAGTGCGGCGATTTCTCAAAGCCGTCGTATAGATCCTGGTGACAGAGTTTGCAGGTTTCCGCTCCAACGTATCCCGCATCAGGTGTTTGAGCGGTTGCGGCAGGCTGCTGCTTGCTGTCCGTTGACGTTGTCTGGTCTTTTGACGCTGCTTGGCGTGGCTCCGCGGAGCCAGAAAATGCCAGCGCGCCAAACGAAGCGCAAACTAAAATGATGAACGCACAGAAAGCAGATTTGGATAATCTAAGGCAGGACCTAAACCCCATCCTTCGGGACCAAATGTGCACCGGTCACCCCTTAAGTGACATTTTCTGATTACTTGGCCGGATCGTTCAGTGATGTCCGTCACATGAAACTGTGACGGGCTTCACACTCCCAGAATGAACTCCCAGCATTTAGAAGGGGTAACGTGTCGAACCAGAAGGGAAGCCACCCACACCGGCAGCTTCAAAGGTTCCAGCACATTGCGCGCATACTACACCCGCACAATCCGATAATCCACAAATATTTATTAGTATCGGTTGCAGAGAATTAAACATCACAATTCTATGACGGGGAACGTGCCATTCTGCCTGCAAATCGCTTGCCGAATATGAATTTTACGAAAATAATCCGTCAATTTCAGGAAAACAAGAGATGACAAAATTTGAGGGACTTGCTTTCAAGATTCCGAAATCAATTCCTCGAGGGCGGCTTTATTCTTGATAACGAAACTAGACCCCTTGATCTCCAGGAAGTTTTTCTTCTTGAAGTCGGCGAACAGCCGCGTAACAGTTTCACGGGAAGCGCCGATCATCTGCGCGATCTCTTCGTGCGTCAGAGTCAGCGTAATTTTTGTGGAATCCTTATCCTGCTTTTGACGGGCGGCCCAATCAAGCAGGAATCGCGCCAGTTTCTCGCTGGCTGAGCGCGAAAGGCCGATGTTTTTCAGTTCGTCCAGCGCCGCCTGATATTTCTCGCTTAACTCTTGCGCAACCCGCACGGCCGCTTCGCCATATTCGCGGAGAAACATCAAAAAATCCAGCCGGGAAATGAAGTTCGCCTGGCATGGTTCCAACACGTCGGCGGAAGCCTCATAGGGCTTTCCGGAAATCGTTCCGGGTAAGCCAAGGATATCGCCCGGCTCGGCGATCTTCAGGATCAGCGTCTTGCCGTCCGAAGACGAAGTGGAAAGTTTAACGTGCCCAGTGCACAGAATAAAAACACCTCTGGCTGCCTGCCCCTGCACAAAGAGCGTCGCCCCTTTGGGATAAGTGGCCGATGTCGTGATCTCATCTAATCGCTGGACAGCTTCCGGCGGCAAATCGCAAAACAGCCGCTCTTGCCTGTAGGGACAGGAAATGCAGCTCTCGATAATTTCAAGCCCGTACGGCGCGCGCATAAGTGCCTCGGCGCGCATTATACGCGCTTTCGTATTCGCAACAACTTGGAAGTCCCTGATCATTTTCGCCGCCATTTAGCCGCCAATCCGATATGGCGTGTTCACAGTGTCCTCCACCGTCCCTATATTTCCGGTGACGCACGTCACGTTCATCCGTGACAGGAGTCACGGTATCGCAGCTTCAAATCACGGATACTTACAACGTAAAACGGAGGTCGCCATGCAAAGAGACGAGCGAGATTTGCTGGACGTTCTGAAATTCGAGCTGAATTTTCTCGAAAAGGGCGGCTACGGAAGGTCGGTGCGGACTCCGTGGAGACCGCAATTTATTTTTGAAGATTCGCCGAGCTGCATGAATTACGACAGCAAAGAAAACAAGGCTCCCTGCAGCGATTGCATCTTGATGCAGTTCGTGCCGGCAGAGGGCAGATCGGAAGCCGTTCCGTGCCGCCACATTCCGCTCAATGCGGAAGGAGAAACACTGCATTCGCTATATGGGCACGGCAATCAATACGAAACGGAAGAAGTTTTTGGAAAGTGGCTGCGCGAGACTATCGCAAAGCTGGAAGCAGAGCATGAAAATCACAGAACGGAAATCAAAGCGGATCCACCACAGCTTACGGAAGTGGCGCGCGGAATCGCGCTGCATCAGAATGTGCATCCGAAATGCGCGAATCCAGCGTGTCCAACGGGATTCCACTGGCTTGTTGGAGGAAAGTTTTTTAGATTTTCAAAACCTTCATGCCAAAACTGCGCAACGAAAGATGAATCGAAAGGCAACCATCACTGCGTAAGACATTTCTGGCTTTGCGAAAAATGCTCCTGCGTTTTCACACTGGCATACAATGAAAAAGATGGTGTAGTGCTGAAGCTGCTTTGGAACGAACTGCCAAAAGCTGAAGCGCGGAGGATGGTAACCAGCTAACCAGCCAAACCCTGAGATCAGACCCTTCATCCTATGACGATACTGTTATCAATGCCTTACGGTGGTTCGGAGCGGGTGCGGCTTATTTAGCTGGTCAACCAACTAAATAAGAAGAAAACGATTTTCTCTGAAAGAGGCGATTTTTCGTTTTTGCGGTTTTGAGTGATTTCGCCGACGGAGCGGGTGAACATTTTACTTCGTGATAACTTACACCCGCTCTGATTCGAATGTGCCCATATTGGACTTATGGGCCGCACTGCGCCATCAACGAGCGCCTCCACTTGTGAGGACTACCTTGAGCGCGCCTTCTCTTGCCGCGTTTCCAACGGAACCGATTAATCGATCGAGCAGCCCGACCACGCCGCATCGCAAGCCAAAGTCCGCTGTGGGCTCCTCCAAGGGCGGCCAACCCGCCTGGCGCGAAGCGTGGGCATCGCGGGTAGAATGGTTCGGCACGCGGTGGAGGTCGTTCATGTTTAGCGTTAGGCACAAGACCAGGGCGATTCGAGTTTGTGTGGTAGCAATTGCACTGAGTGTGGCGTTTGGGTCTGTTAGCGCCTGCCTGGAGCGCGTTTCTGCGCAAGGCCAGAACGCGTCCGGCACAACGAATTCCTCGAAGCGGATGGCGGACGGCAAACTGTGGACGACACAGAATCTGAACGTCAAGACTGTTCCATCCTACTGCTACGAAGATGCGGACGTGAATTGCGTTCGGTATGGGCGTTTATACACGTGGGAGTCAGCGCGGCGAGGATGCGAATCGTTGGGAGATGGGTGGCGATTGCCGACCGACGACGAATGGCGGCAAATGGCGAAGCACTACGGTGGGGTCAATGAGGATTCGGATGACAGCGGTAAAGCGGCGTACAAGGCGCTGTCGATCGGAGGGAGTTCGGGATTCAATGCGTTGCTCGGTGGAGGCCGTTCCGAGGATGGGCAGTATGCGCGGTTGGAGGCCCATGGTTTCTACTGGACGGCATCAGGAAGTGGTCCGGGCGGCGCCTGGTTCTACAATTTTGCTCATGGCGGGCTCGCTCTCTATCGTCAGAGCGATGGCGAGAAGCCGAGAGCATTTTCGGTTCGGTGTGTCAGGGAGTAACGACTGAAAAGTGTGTCGCGTCTCAGATTCCACGGAGTTCCTTATGAAAAAAGACAGATACGCAGTTTTTGAAGCGCTGAACCCATTCTTCGAAATCGTCCTAAGAGGCCTGAGCGGGCTGGTTGATGGGGAACACTATTTCGATACGTTCGCCGATGACGCAATCTTCGAGTCCTGCTATCATTTTCCGGGCTGGCCTGTGACGATTCGAGGACGAGCCAATCTGATGGCGAGCCTTTCGGGATACGGCAAGACGATCAAGCTTCACTCGAGCGACGCGCTTGTTGTACATCGGACCCAGAATGGCCGTGTCGTCATCCTCGAATACGAAGTGCACGGGGAGGTTCTTTCAAGCGGCGCACCCTATGACAACAGACTAATCTCAGTTGTCACAATTGAGAACCGAAAGATCGTACATTGGAGAGACTACATGGACTCCCTGGCCGCCTGGACGGCGCTGAATAGCTCTTAACTTACATGACTATTCTTCACTGTCTTGCAAATGAAATATATCTGGAACTTCCAGGAGGAGAACATGAAAAAACCGGGCGCGAGCCAAGGCCAGCGGGCATCGGAGCTCATCTCGAAAAGAATCACTAAACTCGGGGACTGGCGCGGGGAAACCCTCAGCAGAATGCGCAAGCTCATCAAGGAAGCAGACCCGGACGCCGTCGAGGAGTGGAAGTGGATGGGCACTCCGGTTTGGTCGCACGACGGCATCATCTGCACCGGCGAATCCTACAAGAACGTCGTGAAGCTTACCTTCGCCAAGGGCGCGTCTCTGAAGGATCCGGCCCGTCTCTTCAACTCGAGTCTCGACGGAAACGTACGCCGCGCGATCGACATCCACGAAGGAGAAGAAGTTGACGAGTCCGCCTTCAAGGCGCTCGTTCGCCAAGCAGCCGCCCTCAACAGTTCAGGCAAGCCGAAACCTTCGAAGAAAGCGAAGTCCTAAGGGATTCCGCCCCTGAATTCGAACAGTTCACATGGCTTTGCGCCAATAGGATCCGCTTTGATGCCAACCCCCTCTATTCTGGTAGCGACGTGGAACGACGGGCTATTCAGCGTCACTGGGAAAATGGTCCATCAAGAACTCGCCAATCAATCGGTTCGTAGTCTGGTGGCCGATGGACGTGGAGGAGTGCTCGCAATTGTTGGCGGGCATTCGCTCTGCCGGCGATCCTCTGATGGCGAATGGACTGTGATAGCAAAGAGCGAATTCGAGCTTTCATGCTGCGTGCCAATTGGAGAGGTTGTCTTTGTTGGAACCGACGACGCAAATATCCTGCGCGTTGATCCTGAGGGTGCGCAGCAACGCTTGACGGGTTTTGACGCCGTAGCGGGCCGTGACAAGTGGTACGCAGGATCAATGATCGTCGACGGCAAGCGGGTGGGGCCGCCGCTTGGAATTCGTTCCATGGCGGCGACATGCGATGGCGCCGTGCTTCTGGCTAACGTCCACGTTGGCGGAATTCCGCGATCAACCGACGCCGGCTTAACCTGGCGGCCCACTATCGATATCGAAAGTGATGTTCATCAGGTATGCGCGCATCCAACCCGGCCCGACATCGTGATAGCGGCTGCGGGGGTGGGTCTTTGCATGAGCCGCGATGCCGGAGCGACATGGACTATCGAACAGCGAGGACTTCACGCCCATCATTGCTCCGCCGTTGCTTTCGGGAGAAACGACATTTTCGTGTCAGCATCCACCGACCCTTTTGCGGCGCAAGGCGCAGTTTACCGGCGCCCGATCGACAGCGACGGTCCGCTACGGCCTTTGGGCGGAGGCATGCCGAAGTGGATCGATGGCAAGGCCGACACCAACTGCATCGCGACCCGAGATTCAATGACCGCTGTGATCGACCGATCGGGACGCCTTTACGTGTCGCATGACGATGGCGCTACCTGGTCGTGTCCATTTGATCGTCTACCTGTTCCAAGCGGGCTTCACATCTGTTGACCTTGTCACGTCACCGCAAGCAGTCTAATGGGTCCTGATCCTAAGGGATTCCGCCCCTGAACAGGTCCGACATCGGGGTGGCGGAGGTGTCGTTCCGCCCGAGCGTACCCAGGTTGAAGATGGCCTTTGAAAATTGGGGATGGAAAATTCCAATTAATCGATCGGGCAACCCGGCCACGCCGCATGACAAGTCAAAGCCCCGTCCTTGGCTCCGCCAAGGACGGGCAAGCCGCCTGGACCTCCAATAATCTCTGAGCGAATTGCTTTCGCAGCAAAGGCATGAAAATGCCTTTCTGCAAAAGAGTCTGTCGTAGTAAGGTTGCGGCCACCACCGAACGAAAGGAACCCCCAACATGAATCCACCGACCGTACCGCTTGAAATAGATTGGTATGGGTTCTGGGATGATATGGGAAGGGTGTCAGTTTACGCGATCGTTTTGGTAGTTTGGATACTATGGCGTAGAAGCAGCAACAAGAAACGACGCGAAGAAAAAAGCAGAGAAGACTCCCAAATAGCTATTCCTCCTGAGAAATAACCTGATGCCAATTCCGCCAGACCCGTGGGAGCGAGCAATGATGCGGGAGTACAAAATAGAAAACGTGGCAGAACTCCGTAAACTCTTAACCAAACCACCACATCCCAAGTATCTCCGAAGAGATGAAATCAATGCCAATCAACTTGAATTTGAAAAGTACATCAGCAGCCGTCGGCGTGGGCTCATCATGAAGTTGCTTCGCTATTTTTCGGCGATAGTCATGCTTGTTTTCACTTTCGGCATCATAAGTATGTTTCCTTTCATGTTTTTGATTGGCGCTGTGTTCTTGGCAGCAGGTCTAATTGACTTAGACTGGCATCAAGTACTAATTGGTGTTTTCTTGGTGGCCGTTTTCGGCGCTGCGTATAAGGAATGGCGGGGAGGTTATAAAGAAGCGTGGAGACTGTTTAGGTCATCTGAATTCCGGCTCGTAAAATAACCTATGTCTTGGTCATCATTTTTCGGATTGACAGCATACGCCCTCGATCCCTTCCTTTTTCCGACTTAATTAGATGTAGCGCTCGCTCCGAATTTTCCCTATATATAGCCAAGCGTTCGGCAGTCCACACGTCGGGGGTTGGTAACATTCTGAGTTCATCCAACACTTTCGGATACTTTCTCTTTGCTAACTTTCGATTGCTAAGCCATGCAAACATATCCGCGGCCTGTATCGGCAAAAATCTCGCATCATTTCTAAAAATTGGTGGGCTTCCAATTAAGTTCAATTCAAGGTTTGTCATTGCATGTCGAAAATGACGGTAGCCTTCCATGACTCGGTCTGCGTAGATGGTGTTTTCATCAAAAACAAAATCAACCTGGTCGTTGATTCCGCTTTTCTTCATATGCGCAAGTACCGACACAACGATCTCGTAGAAACACCAGAAATATGGATTGTCCACGCGCGGGGCGAGAAATCCCTTCATTTCGTTCTCGTATCCCTTGAGAGATATTGCACATGAAACCGCAAACGAAACATGATGATTTATCGCAGAAATAAACCTATGGAAACGCATCTCCGAAAGATGCCTATAGTTCTTGACCTTGAAGATCGAAATTCTTGGACTTTCCTCCAGGACCTTTTGCCATTCACCTGAAAACTGCTCCCAATTTCTGATGAGCGCGACATATCCGGCCATCAGAAAACGGTCAGTATCTCCGCCGTCATCTATGAATGCTTGAAGCACGAGAAGTAGCCTTCTGCCCCTGAGTTTCGGTGGCAATCCGCTATCTAAAGAAGCCACGTCAGCAGAACCTTGCAATCTAAGAGTCCTTGGGATTATGCTCCCCTTTTCCCATTACTTGTTGTCAAGGGCGGGTGGCCCATCTTTTGCGGCACGCAAAGAGTGGGGCCCTTTGGATTCTTCTTCGAATTCCTTTCCACAGGAAATCCACCGCACGCAGCCCACTTTTCCTTGACCATAATTTAACTCTTTGGTACACTGCGTTGCAATCTAGGCCGAGCCCTGTACCATGCGATATAGGGCCGAGTTCTTCGAGTCGGCATCCAGATCCCGACGCTTCGGGAGAACTCGCCAATCCTGCGGGAACCTGACGTTTTTCCGTTCTTGGCCATTGGACTCGAATCAATTCCCTATGAATCTCGCATCAGTATCATTCTAAATGGTTTATAAACCGCTTAGAATGATACTCTTAGCACCGGGATTACCCCGTTGACACAAGGCTTGATTCTGGTAGGCTGTGGCTATGGGTGAGTTCATCGGAGACTTCTGGGCTAGCTGGATTGAGGCCACTGGAGGGACTGTGGCTTTTGTAGTCGCAGCCTATCTATACTTCAGCGGAAAAAGCGCACTAGGTTCTGGCGCGCTCGTTGTTGTTGGATTAGTTTGTTTTTTTCTCGCATCCTATAACGCTTGGAACAAACAGCATTTAATGTTGGTGGATGTGCGTTCTGAATTGCTGAACGTAAAATCCAAACCCTCATTCAAGGGGCACATCTTCCAAATGAATCTTCTTCCAAGGACGGGAATTGTCCAACCGGAAATGATGCAGGAGATCATCAATGGAGTAATGACGATGAAAAACCTGCCGCCCCGAGAGTATCGATGCGATTGCGATATTTTCATAGAGGCATACATCTTCAATGAAAATGTGGGAGTGACGGGAGTAATTAACTTAACGCTAACGGTGCGCGTGCTAGGAGAGGAGCGGCTTATTCACCTAGAGCCTAGTTTTGATGGATGGGTTTTGGAGCGCAGGCAAATGCAGATTGACCCAATCAGTGGATTTGCAACGGAAAAAACGGACTGGGCGCAAATACCACGCTTGGATTGGATTATGACATCCCCTCCACTCATGCAAGGTCACGGCAAGGAAGGATGGCTCCACTTCCTATTAAAAGATGTGGGTGTGGTCAACCTTGGAAAAGACCTGACTGGATTATCTGTGATGCGTCTCACCGTCATTGATAGTTATGGAAGTGAGCACCCGATAGAGAAAAGCTGGAATGGGCCGCCCCGTATGGCAACTGTCGGGAAAGATGTACAACGTGCGACGTAGCTAGGCCGCAGGCTCCCGCACTTCGGCTGTCAGATTCTTGTATTCAAGATTGGGGGTCTGAATCATCTTGGTAAGCGTATCGCGGAAAAGATAAGGGTTTTTGCGGTTGTTGAACCGGAAGCACATTTCGTCAAGATAAGCGGGGAGATGCTTCGCAGAGACTTTATGCCACGTTCCCACAATGCCACGCTTCAAGAGGCTAAAGGCCGATTCCACGGTGTTGGTGTGAACGTCGCCATGCGCGTATTCGCGGGAATGGTTGATCGTGCGATGTTTGTTGCCTTCAAACTGGCGAAGTACGTAGGGATAAATCATGGATTCATCCGTCAGAATTACTTCGACGTGTCCACCAACGTTCGCCTGTACAATTTCTCGCACGGTCTTACCTTTCGCGTCTTTCGCATGAATCAGTCGGAGATCGCCGTTGCGCTGGCGAATGCCGATAACAACCTGCTTCTTGGGGCTAATGCGTCCCTTCCGTGGCTTGCCGCCCACATAGGTTTCGTCAACCTCAACCTTCCCTGCCATCTTCTTGCGCGGCTCAACCTCTTGCATGGCCTTGCGGATGCGATGGCAGAGGTACCATGCGGTGTTATATCCGATGTGAAGGTTGCGCTTGAGTTGGAGCGCGGGGATACCTTTCTTGGATTCGCACATCAAATAAACGGCAGCAAACCACTTCGGCAATGGCAAGTGAGAGTCATGGAAGATGGTGCCAGCCGTTACGGAGAACTGATAGCGGCATGAATCGCAATCGTATTGAAAGCGCTTTAAGATACGCGAGATTTTATCTGACTGGCATGATGGGCAGCGCACGCCATCGGGCCAACGCAATTCTTCTAGAATTGCACGGCATTCGTCTTGCGTGTCGCATTCGTCCATCAATCGCATCAAATCCATGTTTTTCAAGGAGTCCATATGTCACCTAAAAAGAAGAAGCCAGCGCATAAGTCAACGAGCGAAGAACTAGCGCACCGGGCATTCGGTAAGAAGCTACACGAGCACTTGAAGAACATCGCCCACAGCGCGAAACCCAAGCGGTCTGAATGAGTAGCTCCATGAACAAAAGAGTACCAGAGAACGAACCTTGTGTCAAGAGGATAATACCGGGGAGGGGGGCACACACCGGTCACGAATGGGTGATTTTCTTCGCGTAGATGTAATGCTTCACCGTGGTTGGTTCGGCCGTGTAGCTGAGCACGCGCTTTTCAACTTCGTGGTCCGCCACGGTGAAACGGGCGTGTTGCCTTTCATGTTCGGCCCAGGAATCCACGACAAACGTCTCGAGATACACGTTCGGCGCAGCCTTGTCATAATATATTCCCCACCGCGTGGCCCCATCGCGGCGGCGAATTCGCTGATACCGGTAAATCTCATCCAGAAAATCCGCGGCTTTCACGGGATCGATGACGTATTTGACGGTGACGAGAACCGGACCGAGATTGGCGGCAGGTTCCTCAAACGTGGCTGGTTTGCCCCAATGATTCCACGCGCTCAGGTCAATGGCCGTGTTGGGAAGCCGAAAAGGAAATTGCAACAGCAAGCACGCGCAGATTCCGATTCCGGAAACGAGCAGGGCGGAACGCACGCCGGCGCGCTGCGCCGCGAACCCCCAAAGCGCGCTGCCGGCCGCCACGCTGCCCTGAAATACAAAGAGATAACCCGCCAGCACTCGAGCGCGAACCCAGTCGGGCGCCAGATTTTGGATCATCGTGTTGAAAAGGGACATGAAAACGGTCCAAGCGCAGCCGCCAAAGAGCATCAACGCGCATAGAAGCGGAAGGTTGTGCAATGTGGCCGTACCCACAAGAATCGCGCCGAATACCGCCGTCGCCGCCGAAAGCACGGTCTCCGTGGAGAGTTTTGATCTGACGCGTTGCAGCACAATGGCTCCAAGGACCGCGCCAACTCCAAAGAAGCCGAGCAGAAGACCGTATCCGAGCGCGCTATTGCCGAGTTTCTTTGCGACGGCAGGCAGAAGCGCCCAGAAGGAGCTCGCGAAAAAGATGACGATCCCCGATCTGACCAGCAGCGTGCGGATCGCGGGCGAATAGCGCAAGTAACGAATCGCCGCCCAGCTCGCTCCGCTGAGCGTCTCGGAGGGCAATTTTGTTTTTCTTGCCGGTCGATTCCACTTTAGGATGACGAAGATCACTCCCAGAAACGAAAGCGCGTCCAAGAGGAAAGCAATCGCCACGCCGGCAACCGCGATAATCAAACCCGCAAGCCCGGGCCCCACGGCGCGAGCCAGGTTGAATTCGATTCCGTTCAGGGCGAGAGCGGGAGTGAGATCCTCCTTTTTGACGAGCTCCGGAAATATTGCGCGCCAGGTTGGAGATTCGATGGCGTCACCGAGCGAGAGAGCCAATGTGAGCAGAAGCAGGAGCCACGGCGTCATCACTCCGGTAAAGGTGACGACGGTGAGAACCGCGGCGATGGAGAGCATCCAGATTTCCGTGCAGAGGATCAGCTTGCGCCGGTCGAATATGTCTCCGATCGCACCGGCGGGAAGCGCCAACAGGAAGAATGGCAATGCCGAAGCGGTCTGGATCAAAGCGATGTAGACCGAACTGCTGGTCAGCGTGGTCATCAGCCACGCCGCTCCCACGGTCTGCATGAATGTTCCGATGTCGGATACCAGGTCAGCGATCAGGAGGTTACGGAAAATCGGGATGCGGAGCGGGCGCCAGGAGCTAAGCGCAGGAGATGGATCACGTTGAGGGGAGTCCGGCATCGAGCACTGAATTTACATCAATACCGAAATACCGAGAAAATATTTACCACCATCCATCGCCTGGCGGGAGGAGGGCTGGAAAAATTGGAAACCACCAATGATATTTCCGGCGTGGAAAATCAAAGAGCACTGAAAGCAGTTAAGAGCCGATCCAACTAACCCAGCACAACTAGAACCTCATGCGCGGCGCCATCGTCAACAAGCGGGATATCGGCACGACCGGAGAAAACTTTGCCGTCTATGCTGGTTGAAGCAATGCCGCGGCTACCACCGAGCGGGTTTGTTACCTTAATTTTGTAAGTGGATGAGTGATATCGAAAATCAACGGAGTAAACAGGCCAGCTTCGAGGAATACACGGATCAATACTAAGCACCGCCCCGCGGACTCGGAAGCCGAGCATCCATTCGAGGCCGGCGCGATAGAGCCAGCCAGCGGAGCCGGTGTACCACGTCCAGCCTCCGCGGCCGACGTGCGGCGGCTCGGCATATACATCACCCGCAACAACGTAAGGCTCAACTTTGTAGCGCTGCATGTTGGCGCGTGAGGTTGTGCGGGCAATCGGATTCAGGATGCGGAAAATTTCGGCAGCTTTATCGCCGTCGCCAAGCGCCGTGAAAGCGATCACCGTCCAAGTTGCGGCGTGGGCATACTGACCGCCATTTTCACGGATGCCGGGGACATAAGCCTTGATGTAACCGGGGTCCGGCGAGGATTTATCGAATGGCGGAGTGAGAAGAAGACACAGGCCGGGAGCGCGGCGCACGAGCAGCTTATCCACGGCGGCCATTGCGCGGCTGACGCGGCCGGGTTCAGCGGCGCCGCTTATCACTCCCCAAGATTGAGCGATGGAATCAATGCGGCACTCGGTGTTTTGCGCGGAGCCAAGCGGCGTGCCATCGTCAAAATAAGCGCGGCGATACCAGTCACCATCCCAGCCCTCGCGCTCGAGAGCCGCTTTCAGCGCGCTTACATGCAGACGCCACGTTTCGGCGCGTTTGTGTTCACCACGCGAAGCAGCAATTTTCGCGAACTCCCACAGATTTGTGTGCAGGAACCAGCCGAGCCAGATGCTTTCGCCTTTGCCATGTTCGCCGACGCGGTTCATGCCGTCGTTCCAGTCGCCCGTGCCCATCAGTGGAAGTCCGTGACTGCCCACTTCGAGGCTTCGATCGAGGGCGCGCGCACAGTGCTCAAAAAGCGTTCCGGTGGTTTTCGAGACGCGCGGCTCAAAGTAGGTTTCGTTTTGCCCTTCTTTCAGGAGATCGCCTTCCAGGAAGGGAATGGGTTCGTCGAGAATGTCCGTTTCGCCCGTCGTTTCAACGTAATGGTTGACTGTGTACGGCAGCCAGAGCAAATCATCAGAAATGCGCGTGCGCACGCCACGGCCGGAAGGCGGATGCCACCAGTGTTGAACATCGCCCTCGATGAACTGGCGGCCCGCGGCCCGCAGAATTTGTTCGCGCGAAATTTTACGATTTGCGAGGCTGAGGGCCATCACATCCTGGAGTTGATCGCGGAAACCGTATGCGCCGCTCAACTGATAGAAGGCCGCGCGAGCCCAAACGCGGGAGGAAAGTGTTTGATAGAGCAGCCAACGATTGAGGAGAAGATCCATGGCCGGCTCGGGCGTCGTAACTTGCACGGTTTCGAGCAAAATGTCCCAAGCGAGCGTGACCTGCGAGAGAATTACATCTAGATCGGCTTCACGATACCGGGCCAGGAGTTCGCGAACCTGTTCCCTGTTCTCAGCCTGTCCAAGAAAGAAGACAACCTCAGCGCTGGCTCCGGGCTGCAATTCCACAACAGATTGTAAGGCCGCGCAGGGATCAAAGCCTGCGCCGACCTTGCCGGAAAGCGGAGTGATTCGCTCCAGCGCCGCGGGCCGGGCCAGTGAGCGGTTGCGTCCGATGAATTCCGTGCGATCACCTGTGAACGCAGTTTGTTTTCCGGCAAGAGCGGCAAAGGCGATGCGGCCGCCGAAGTCTCCCTGCCATGCGCTGTGCGCAAAGAGCGCCGCGGACTGCGCGTCATTTTCCGTGATGATGTATGGCGCCACATCGCTTCGGGAGCTGCCCAACACCCATTCGGCATAGCCGGTGATGGAAAGGCGGCGCGGACGGCCAGATTCATTTTTCAGAGTGAGCCGCGAAACCTTTATAGGGTCTTCGAGCGGAACGAATTGAAGAAGCTCGGCAAGAATTCCGTGCGAGCCGTGATGAAAACGAGTGTAACCTTGCCCATGTCTTACGACATACGGGGCCACTTCATCCCGGATGGGCGATGCCGTGGGAGTCCAGACTTCGCCAGTATTTTCATCGCGAATGTATATCGCTTCGACGGCAGGATCGGAGACGGGATCATTGGACCACGGCGTCAATTGGTTTTCGTGGCTATTGAGCGACCACGTATGTCCAGAACCGGATTCGGAAATGAGAAAACCGAAAGAAGGATTGGCGATCACGTTGATCCACGGCGCGGGCGTGGCGAGGCCCTCAGCGAGCACGGTGACATACTCGCGCCCTTTTGCAGCAAAACCGCCGAAGCCGTTGAACATTTCCAAGGTCTGCGGATCTGGAACTTCAGGGGGAAGAGGCACGTCCTGGCGCTTACTCGGGCGCACCGTCCTTTGGGGGGAAGGCGCGGACGCTTCCGTGCGTTGCGTGCGCGTCATTTGCTCGGCAAGCGTGCCACGCCAACTGAGCAGGACAACGCGTGCAACATTTTGAAGAACAGTTTTTTGCTGCGGTGCGACGAGGTCGGCACGCAACAGAAAAATGCTGCCACGCACATGTTCCGTGTTGGGAGCGAGGCGCAAGAGGCTGCCGTGCACGAGGTCGTCGAGCGAACCCTGTAAATCCTGCGCGTAAGACGAAGGCTTCTCATTGATGATGACGAGATCCGCGAACAACTGCTTCATGCGCCAATATTCATGAGCGCGCAACAATTGCCGGACAATTTCAACATCATCTATCTCATCAATTCTTACCAACACAATCGGCAAGTCTCCGGAGATGCCACTGGCCCACAGTCCAGAGCGATCCAGGATGCTTCGGCTAAGCAAATCCGAGGAGGGACGTTGCGAAGCGTCCGCGTACAACACGGCGTTTGCGAGTCTTTGAAATAGATGAGCTTCCTCGACCCCAATGCCCAAGTGATGGAGTTGGATTTGCGCCTGGGTCCATGCGAGCGTGAGCGTGCGCTCAAAAATAGCCGTGCCGTGATACTTGTCGGCGAGAGCGAGCACGTGTTTGCGGTCGGAAGCAACGGTGGTGGAAAAAATAATGCGAGCCGTCGTTCCCGGCAGAATGCGAACCGTACGCCGGAGGCTAAGGATGGGATCGAGAACGGAGCCAACGGTGTTTGAGAGCGGACGGCCGTCAAAGATTGAAACAGGATTGCGTGTTTCATTTCCCCGCCCCAAAAAGCGCGAGCGGTCCGTTTCGTATTGCAGGTCGCCGACAGTTTCGCCTTCCACCACAACGACGTGGGCGGCCCACACCGGCGTTTCCTTTTCGGATTGCATCCGGCGAGTGCCGACCAACGCGGCCATATCAGGAACGAATTCCGTTTCGACAAACAAATTGGAAAAAGCCGGGTGGGCGGCATCGGCTGCTTGAGCCGCAAGGCATAGTTCAGCGTAGGAAGTGACCTGAATTTCGCGCGGGCGGGCGCCCAAGTTCGTGATGGAAATGCGGCGCATTTCCGTGTCGTCTTCGGGGGAAACGACAACTTCGAGTTTGGTTGTCAGAGAGCCGTCACGCCGGACAAACTCGGCGCGATCCTCAAAGAACGAAACCTCATATGATTCTGGCTCGACACCGGCCGGTTGGTAACCCGCGGACCACACGAGTCCGGATTGCGCATCGCGAAGAAAAATGAAATAACCCCAACAATCGCGCGTCGCATCTTCCCGCCAGCGAGTGACGGCAACGTCCTGCCAGCGGCTATAGCCTGAGCCGGCCGCGGTAAGCATGACGGCGTATCGCCCATTCGACAGCAGTTGCGTTCGGGGCGTAGGGTCATTCGCCGTAGTGAAACGGCGCAGCACCGGGGGAATTAATTCGCGGATTTGAGCAGTAGAAACCTCTTCCGAACGCGGCCGCGCGACCATCGTATTGCGCGGCATCCGTTCCTGCATGAGCAACTCCGTAGCCTGGACGATTGGTTCGGCGTGGAACCGGCCGCGCATCACACCATCATTCAGCACATTATCCAGAGAGATTAACGACATTGCCTGGTGGTGCGCCAAGTAGGAGCGGACGACAGCAACATCTTCTCCTTCGGGCAGGCGCGCTGCCGTGTAATCGAGAGCTTCGTAAAAGCCATAGGCGCCTCTGCCTCCCGCTTCGGTGAGGCGCGCGAAATTGTGAGCGGCGGCGGAAGGCTCAATCATCGCCGCGAGAGCGGTGGCATACGGCGCGATGACAACGTCTTCGCTGAGGCCGCGTTTCAGGCCGAGTCCCGGGATACCGAAGCTGGAGTATTGATACGTGAAATCAAGGTCGCGTGCGTTGTACGCGGATTCCGAAATCCCCCAAGGCACGCCGCGCTCGGCCCCATATTCAATTTGACGCCGCACAATTAAAGCGTACGTCTGGCTGAGAAGGCTCGCCGACGGAGAAGTCATGACCAGCGCGGGCATGAGGTATTCAAACATGGAGCCCGACCATGAAATGAGCGCGGAGCCGCGGCCGACAGGGGTGAGCGCGCGGCTGAGATGGAACCAGTGTGACGAAGGAACGTCACCTTTGGCGATTGCAATAAAGCTTGCGAGCCGGGCTTCCGAGGCGAGGAGATCATAACAATTCGGATCGAGGGCGCCGTCGATAACTCGATAGCCGATTGCGAAAAGCTTGCGGCTGTTGTCAAACAGAAAACTGAAGTCCATCGCCTGAAAAATGCGCTCCGCTGTTTGGGTGATTGCAGACAACCGGCGAACAAGCGCCGAAGCTTCCGCAGCCGAGCTTCTTATCGCGCGAATAAGAGCATCCACGCGTATCAGAGCGCCTGCGTCATTGGTTTCACCGGCCAACCGCTCACGGACGGTAGTGAGTTCGGATAACGCCGCCTCAAGTTTTTCAGGGGCCTCAGCGAGTGTTGGAGTCACACGGAAAAATGGTTCAATTGCTTTCCACTCGGGAGACTGAGCGGGCGGACACTCGGCCAGGGCCGCAATGTCCTTCGCGTCCATGCGCATCCAGGGAATAAGGGTGGTCGCGTCTCGCGCATGGCTTTCCACGCAAGCGAGCGCGGCATCAGCCCAGGCTTGCAACTCTGAGCGATAGCCCGGACGAGGCTCCACGGGAAGATCAGATTGCGGCTCAGGCCGTGGCGCATCCTCCTCTTCTTGCGCGAGCGTTTGAGCAATGTCAGCTACAGTCCGCGCGCGGGCACGCAGTTCAACGAATCGCGCAGCCCAATCCGTGGGATGGAAGGGAACGGTCTGCAAGGACGCCGCGAGCCTTTCGACGGCGTTGCCCAGCTGTTTACGAGTGACGGTATGGGTGCGGCGCGTATCCTCGATTCCTGTAAGCGCCGCGCGGAGCAAGCGAACATTGTCTTCAATACCCCTGAGCAGGGCCGCATCGATGGGAGATTTCTGGATCATCTCACGGGCGCCGTTCCCCAGGGCAAGCAGATGGCCGGCGAGATTTCCGCTATCGACCGTGGAAACATATTTGGGATCGAGTGGATGAAGGTCGTGGGTGTCATACCAATTGTAGAAATGGCCCCAGAACAATTCCATCTGCGACATCGTGGCAAGCGTAGCCTCGAGCCTCTCAACGGTTTCGATTGTGCCCATCCATCCGAAGTCGTGTGCGCAAACCGTGGACAAGAGATAAAGGCCAATGTTAGTGGGCGACGTTCGGTGAGCGACGACGAGATGCGGCGTTTCCTGGAAATTGTCGGGAGGAAGCGAGTGGTCCGCGGGAGTAACGAATGCCTCAAAATAGCGCCAGGTCTGGCGGCAAATCAAACGCAGAGACTTTGCGTCAGCTTCGGAGACAGGTTGTATGCCGGGAAATTCCGGCGGCAAACTGATTTGGCGGGCTATCGCCGGAGCGGCGGCCCACAGAATAATGAAAGGCATCGCGGCGAACCAGGCGTGATCGTGCCGATGCGCTATAGCGAGAAACGCCGCCGCCGTAAAAAACAGGCCGCCGGACATGCGCCGGTACATGCCTCCGAGCTTCAGATCAACCGCGGATTTAGCCTGCGTCGCGGTGACCCACTCAATCATATTTTTGTGAGTGATGAATAGACGTCCAAGGGTGCGCAAGATTGCATCCGTCATCAGCCATGCCTGGAAGGCCAGAAACGTGATGGTCAGCGCGGCCTGGGAAACGCCGATCTGAAGATCATCGAGGGCGGATCTGAAATAGCTGCGCTTTGAAATTCCAGGTCGCTGTGGGTAAAGATTGAACAAGAACGGAAGCAGAGGCGGAATCGCGATGGTCGCGAGGATAAATCGCGTCCACGACCAGAAAGATTCCGGAGCAAGCAGCCATCCCACAATCAAGGTTAGGAAAGCGGCCGGTGCGGAGAGCGTGCGGCGCAAATTGTCAATAGTCTTCCAGCGGCCGATCGGAGGAATGGACGCGGAACGGCGTTCGCCCGGCGCAGATTTTGCAAAACCAAAAATCCAGGGCAGAAGTTGCCAGTCACCGCGAGCCCAACGATGCTGGCGCGCCGCTGAAGCCTCAAAATGCGAAGGAAACTCTTCGAATAGCTCAATATCCGTGGCGAGGGCCACGCGGGCGAAAATCCCCTCAAACAAGTCGTGGCTGAGAAGCGTGTTGTCCGGCACCTTACCTTTCAACGCCAGTTCAAAGGCATCTACATCGTAAATACCCTTGCCCGTGTAGGAACCCTCACGAAAAAGATCCTGGTAAACATCCGAAACAGCTGACGTATAGGGATCTATGCCCGCAGGTCCGGAAAATACGGATTGAAAAAAGGACCCTTCGCGGTCACTTGGCAATGACGGAGTGATGCGCGGCTGCACGATCGCGTAACCTTCCACGACGCGACCAGCGCGTTCGCTAAAGGTCGGCAAGTTGAGAGGGTGCGCCATGGTGCCGACCAAGCGGTAGGCGACGCCGCGGGGAAGGCGCGTATCAGCATCAAGAGTGATCACATAGCGAACGCCGCCGGGAGTTTCAGGCGGAGACCCTTCCGTTGGAATAAAATTAGTCGTCTTCGATCCGCGCAGAAGTTGATTCAGTTCGTGCAGTTTTCCACGTTTACGCTCCCATCCCATCCACTTTCCCGCGGATTCGTTCCATGTGCGCTTCCGATGGAATAAGAAAAACCGGACGCTCCCATCAGGGACAGGCCCATGTTGCTTATTTAGGCCAGCAATTCCATTCACGGCGGCGGCCAAGAGATCGTCGTCACCAGGCAAGCTTTCCGACGGGGCATCCGCCCAGTCCGACAACATCGCAAAATGGAGATGCCCATCGGGATTGGCCAGGTAATGGATTTCCAGGAGCTCGATCTGTTCTTGAATTTCGCGGGCCGAAGTGAGGAGCGTCGGAACAACAACCATCGTGCGCAGATGGTTTGGAATTCCGCCGCGCAGATCCAGACGCGGCAGCACTCGAGGGCCGACCAAATCTGTGACAGCACGATTGATGAGCGCGATAGCAAGATCAGACGCAGGGACCACAGCGAGCAGGCCGAGCGCCACCAACCTTGCTGTAGAGAGACCTTGCGCCCTGGAATGTAGAAGGGGCAACGCCAGCACAAGAGCAGTGACAACCGAGATAGTGCCGAGATATGCCGGCACTGCCGCTCGAACGTACAGGCGCAGCAGCCAGCGTTGCCAACGAATGCGGTAGCCGAGTTCACGCTCAAACGCCAGGCGGCCCTTGGAAATAAGGTAGTAGCCCGCCTCCATCCGCCGCTGCCGGTCTGGATCGGCGCCATCGTCTGGCTGAGAACGCGCCAGCTTGACCTGCCGCACGGCACGCTCGGCAATATCCAATTCGGAACGGCCCGAGCCACGCGCGAGATTTTCAATCGCATGGCGGTAGGAATCCCGCGTGACGAAATCCATTTCGCCGAAATTCGAATCATGGAGGAGAACTTCGTCAACAAGGCTGACGCTTTCAACAAACTCCTGCCAGTCAAACGCCGAAATAAGGCGCATGCTGGTAACGACATTGCGAACGCTGACGTTTGCCGTGCCTTGCTCATGATGCTCGGTGGCAACGATTTCGTCAGCGGTAGTACCTTCTTGCGACAGGCGCTGATCAAGCCACGCCAAAATGGGGCGAACTTTAGGATCAAGATCTCGCAAGCGTTGAATGAGTTGGACGGCAAAGGAAGCTGACAACGGAGTTTTTGCGAAGCGTTGCAGAGCGTTTGCGGTTGAGAATTCAACCTGTTGGTCCGCCGAGAGAAGGCTATCGGCCAGCGCGTCGGCGTCCTGGCGGGCGGCGCGGCTGCGCACAATGTTTTCAGCCAGCCTGCGGAGATTTTCGACCAGCACGACGCGTAAGGTAATGGCGACGGCCCAAAGCTCGCCGATGGTGAGCGGCTGAACCTTCTGATAGGCGGCAATGAATCGCCGCAATACGTCCGGGTCAAACCGGCTATCCGTGTGAGCTACAAAGGCCCAGGCGACTCCAAAAACGCGCGGATACCCTTGCAGATGGCCGGAGGCAAGTTTTGGAAGTTCGCGGTAAAAACTTCGCGGCAGATCATCGCGAATTTCGCGGAGTTGTTCGTCAATGATGTGGAAATTATCTACGAGCCAGTCCGCGGCGGGAGTGATTGTATGCTCCTGCTGAATGGCTTTGGCGATGGAGTGGTAACAATCGCGAAGCACGCGGCCATTTTCGAGCACGCGAGGAATAAGCGGCCGGCCCGAACCAGGCTGCTCGGCGACAATTTGCGCCGCTGCAAGACTGGCTGCGTGCTGCTCGAGCAGTTCAACGCTGAACAGTTCCGCGCGAATTGGCTCATGCTGATTTGCAAAAATGCCAGCGGACGATTTGGCTGTTTTCATCGCGTCTTCAGATAATTCGGCAGTATGATATTTGGAGCAAACGCCGCAGCGGTCCCATTCTAGTTTGCCGATAATGCAGCCTGGTTGCAAACTACGAATGCGTTCCAATCGAGGCGAAGCTGTCCAGTTACCCGCGGCCTAACGGCAGTTCTTAATTAGTTTCGATGCGCGGCAGGGTAAGTTGGACTCGCCGATTCTGCTTCCTGCTAATGAAGCACACCGAGGTTGAAAACAAACGTCATTGCATATTCATATTAAGGAATTGAGGTAAACTATTCGCGGTGTGGCCAATGGCCCGCGCCAGACTGAGCTTTGCCGCGTTGTGGGCAAAAACGCTGTTGATGTAATCCAGCTTCGCGGTGCTTACCGATTCCTGGGCCTGCACGACCTCCACGATGTCCGTCACACCAGCTTCGTAGCGCTGGCGGGTTAAATCGAGCGCTTCCTTTGTCACTTGAATATTCCTTTGGGATAATTGCACCTGGCTCGCCGCCGTTTGAACATCCAGATACGCCTCGCGGATGTCGCTTTCCACCTGGCCCTTGAGATCTTCGAGTTCAGCACGGCGCTGCGCCAGGGCAGCATCCGCCTGCTCAATGTCTCCTTCCGTGCGTCCGCCTTGCCAGATAGGTATGCGAAGAGTTGCCGTCGCTGAAAATGTGCCATGCGATTGCGCGGGGTTTGTGCCGATTACGCCGTAATCACCGCCCACCGAGAGCGAGGGGAGACGTTCGGCGCTCGCCGCAGATCGCGCGCGCTCGGCCGCCTGGACTTGCGCCTCCGCAGCTCTCAAATCAGAGCGCCCATTGATCGCTTCCTTGAATGCCTCATCGACGCTGAGTGGAGGAGCGGAAGAGAACGGCACTTCGTCGGAAACATCGTACTGCTCATTCGGAGGCAGGCCCGTCATTCGCGCCAAATTGATCTTCTGCTTCGATAAATCGTTCTCCAGAGACAAGAGCCGTTGGCGTTGTGTAAGCGCCTCGATTTCACTCTGATCCACGTCAACTTGCGCGACCAGGCCTACGCCGCGTTTTTGCAGCGTCTGTTGATAGAGCGCGTTTGCCGTCTCGAGTTGCGAATGCGCCGAGTCGACGCGCGCTTTCGCCGTGATCACCTGAAGGTAGGCGCCGCCGACCGCGAGGACAACAAGATCGCGCGCGTCTTGCGTCGCGAACTGGTTGGCGCGCATGTTTTCATTGGCGGCGCGATAATTGTTCAGAGCGGTGAGGTCCAACACATTCTGCGTAAGGTGCGCGCGCAGATCGAAGTAATTGAACGGTCCGACTATCGTTGGAATCGTGAAGCCCGCAACTGGAAGATTAAAGCGCAGCCCTAACGCCTTCAAATCCTCTTGCTCAACAGTTTCACTCAAATCGCCGTTTACATTGGGAAGTAGCGCACTTCGAGCGATCACACTTTGGCCGCGCGCCTGGCGCGCTGCTTGCGTCATGCCCACTGCACCCAGGTTATATTCAAGCCCCCGTTGGATCGCTTCGCGCAAGGATAACTTGCCCGAGAACGGGATTTTCGCCGTGCTTGAGGTACTTCCAGCGTATGGACCTTGCACCTGCACGATGGGATTAATGGTATCCACGCTTGTGGTGGTCCCCGGGATCGGTGATTGAGTTGCCTTCACCGATCCGTTCTGCCCGGTTCGTCCCGAGAGCGGAAGTGGAGTTGCTTGCGTTCCCTGTGACGGAGTGGACTGCGGCCCCGCTTGAGCGAGTACGCAATTTGCGAAGACGAGCGATCCAAGGAAAAATATCGCCGCAGATCTGGTGATGTGAATATTCCATTTGATCGGTTTTCTCATTGGATTGAATCCCATCCTCCGTGTTAGCTCAGCTGTTTTCGGAATCGCCAGATACTCAACGTAACGAGAATCAGCGTAAATATTATGAGGCCGAGGAAATTCGGCCAAAGTTCCATGAACCCGCTTCCCTTGAGAGTGCTTGCACGGACGATGGTTGCGAAGTGGTGAATCGGGTTCAGCACCGTGAGAGGCTGCAGCCACTTCGGCATCGCTTCAACCGGATTGAGAGCTCCAGATAACGAAGCCATCGGGGGGTTCACAAAGAAGCTGGTCAATTGTGCTTGCTGCGCGGACTTGCTGAAAGTTGCGATAACCGTCCCGAGGCTGATACCCGAAAGAATGCACAAAGCGCCGCCAGCAAGTATGAGTATCAATCCTCCTTGAAAGGGAAGATGGAAAGCGAGTTTGACCACGCCAATCGCGATCAGCATCATTAGAAAGAGCAATAAGAAGAGGGGTACGATTTTGGCGATAATGATCTCCGTGATGCTGGCAGGCGACATCAGTAATTGTTCGATCGTTCCAGCCTCGCGCTCCCTGACCATCGCGGCGGATGCGACGAGAGAACTATTCAAGATCAATAGGAGACCAAAAACGCCAGTCACGATAAACCACGAGTCAACCAGACCTGGATTGTAAAGAAATGCCGGCAGCAGCTGCACTTGGCCGCTTCGGCTCATAACTGATTCAGCTACTTGTGTGACGCTCGCGTGGATTCGTTCATTTCGCAGCAGGCTGTTGTAGCTCTGGACGACCCCTTCCGCATAACCCTGGCTGATCGTGGCCGTATTCGCGTCCATCGCATTCAATAGGAACTGCACCGTAGTCGGGCGCTCCCGAAGCAAGTCGCGCGCATAGTCGTACGGGATGACCACACCGGCGTCCACCTTGTTCTGGCTGATCGCGTCGCCGAGTTGGTCAACGGAAAAGTAATATCCCGACAGTTGAAAACTCTTGCTCTCCGTCAATGTCGCAATCAACTCCCGGCTCTCGGGAGTGTGGCTGTCGTCCACCACGCCAAGCTTGACGTTCGAGACCGCCGCGCTCAAGGCGAAGCCGAACAACGTGAGTTGCAGCACGGGCGGCACAATCAGCGAAACAGCAAGACGGCGGTCACGCTTGATCTGGTTGAATTCCTTCCGGATCAGTGCGAGAACGCGGTAATTGACGAGATTTGTAAGGAACTCTCTCATGGTTTATGTCTTCAGTTGCATACGCCTCATGCCGCGCCACGCGATACCATAAAAAACCGCACCGATACCGCCGATGATCAGCACTTTGAACCACACAGCCGGCCACCCACCGCCCTGCAGGAGCGCATCACGTACGATCTCGATGTAATACCGGCCCCAGATGAAGTTGGAAATCCACCGTATTCCCACCGGTATGTTTTGGATTGGAAACAACAACCCAGACAGCAAGAAAACGAGCAAGAAGCCACCGAGAGAGACCGCTTGCAGCGCCGCAGCCTGGTTCGGAACCGTCACACCGACCATTGTTCCAAATGCAGCCACGCAGAATGCATAAAGGATGGTGGCGATGAAAAAGGGTGTCGGGTCACCCGCCAATGTGAGACCGAAGTAAGTAAAGAGCAATATCAACATGACCAGGCACTCCGCCAATGCCACGGCCATAAATGCGAAAATCTTTCCGAGCAAAAACTCATGAGCAGAGATGCTCGAAACATAAACCTGCAGAATTGTCTTCTGCTCTCCTTCCTTCGCCATCGCCAGCGCTGCGAGTAAAGGAGGAAACATCGAAAGCCCGAGAACAAATATTCCAGGTCCGTAGAATTTCTTTGAGGAAAGTCCAGGGTTATACCAGAGCCGAAACGCAGTTTGGACCGGCACCGGGCGACTTGCGCCTGCCATGCGCAGATTGTAAGCGCTCGTAACCTCACTCGAATAGGCAGACACCAGCTTGGCTGTGTTGGCATCCGAGGCGTCAACCATTAGCTGGACCGGCGCGCTGAAACCACGCGCCATTTCCCGGCCAAATTGGGCAGGGATGATCAAAACGGCGCGCGCGGTATTGGAGACGAGGGCCTGCTCCGCTTGTTTATCCTCTGGCCAGGAAACGATGCGAAATGTGTTCGATGCGCGAAAGGCGTCAATCAAATCCCGCGAAGCCGCCGAATCATCAAAATCTTGGACGACGATCGGGAGATCGCTTACCGTCAGTGAAATCGCTGTGCTTAGGAGGACTAGAAGAACGAGCGGCAGTACCAGCGCCAGCGCCAGCGTGCGCCAATCCCGGACAATCTGGATCAATTCCTTGCGGGCTTGCGCAGCAATACGTCTCATCTATCGTCCTTCACTCTTCCTGAGCAACTTTGCCCTGCCGACGCGCCTGTTCAACGATGCTGATGAACACATCTTCCAGAGAGAACCGCCCTTCGCGCCCGCTGATCACATGCACACCGCTCGCTTGAAGTTGCTCTGAGATGGTCTTCTGACCGGCCTCGGCGTTTTCATCCGTAATCACATGAAGACGATTGCCGAACAGCGAAACTCGCCAGTGGTCGGTATCCTTTTTCAATATGTCCGCCGCGCGTTGTGACTGATCGGTAATGATTTCCAGGAGATGGCCCTTCTGCTGCTTCTTAATTCCGGTCGGCGTCCCTTCGGCAACAAGCTCGCCCGCGACCATCATTCCGAGTCGGTTGCACTGCTCGGCTTCTTCCAGATAGTGAGTCGTCACGAGGATTGCCGCGCCCGCGTCGGCCAGGCGGTTTATCATGGTCCAGAATGCACGCCGTGCAAGGGGATCGACGCCAGAAGTCGGTTCGTCGAGAAAAAGGATGCTCGGCTCATGCAAAATCGCGGCGCCAAAGGCAACTCTTTGTTTCCATCCACCGGGCAGGCTTCCCGTGATTTGAGTTTGTTTTCCTTCGAGACCCGAGAATGAAAGCACCCACCTTATTTTTTCTTCCCGCTCGTGATCGGGTACGCCGTAGACTCCGGCGAAGAAGTTCAGGTTTTCCTGAATCGTCATGTCGTCGTAAAGAGAAAACTTCTGCGACATGTAGCCGATGCGCTGGCGCACACGTTGGGAGCGCAGATTGGAGCTTTCGCCCGCAAGCGCCATCGTTCCGCTTGTTGGATCCAGCAGCCCGCAAAGCATCTTGATCGTCGTGGTCTTGCCGGCTCCGTTTGCCCCCAGAAGCCCATACACCTCTCCATACTGAATCTTTAAGCTAACGTTCTTTACAGCGGTAAATGATCCAAACTGTTTCGTAAGATTCGTGGCTCCAATCGCAACCTGGCCGCGTAGATCGCTGTGATCGTGGCGGACCGGAAAACGCGTTTCATGGATTTCTTGTCCCAGCCCGTGCAATCTCATCACGAAGACATTCTCGAGAGTCGGCTCGTCGATCCGGACCTCGTCAATGGCAAAGCCCGCGCCTTTCATCTTCTCTTTGAGCACTCGAATACCTTCTTGCGGGTCATGTACGAGCAAATCGATATGGTCACCGAACCGCTGGAGGTCGATGAATTCCTTATCGCTACCTGTTACATCAGAGAGCAGCGACTCGACTTTGCCGAGGTCTGGAGCCCTCAGTTCCAATCTCTTCGCAAGAAGGCTGGCCGTGAGTTCCGCCGGCGTGCCCATCTGGCGGATCTGCCCCTGGTGAATTAGGGCAATTCGGTTGCATCTCTCTGCTTCGTCGAGGTAGGGAGTTGCGACTACAATCGTTAAGCCCTCGGCTGCCAGATGGGTGAGCGTGCCCCAGAATTCGCGACGGGAGACGGGGTCAACACCCGTCGTTGGTTCATCGAGCAGCAAAACCCGAGGTTGCGGAACGAGCGCGCACACGAGCGCTAATTTTTGTTTCATTCCGCCGCTCAATTGCCCAGCGAGCCGGTCCGCGAACCGGTCCATATCAAACATTTGAAGATATTTATGACCGCGTTCGACGATCTCGTTCTGTGGAATGCGGCGCAGATCGCCGCCATAGCGAATATTTTCCGCGACGGTGAGGTCGGGATATAAACTGAACGTTTGAGTGAGATACCCGGTTTGGGATCGCATCTCGCGCGTTGGCCGGCCAAAGACGTTCGCACTGCCGGAAGTTGCTTCCATTACACCTGCAAGAACCTGAAAGGTTGAAGTCTTTCCAGCTCCATCCGGACCAATCAGGCCAAAAATCTCGCCCCGGTAAACTTCAAATGTAATTCCGCGAACTGCCTCGAGCGAACCATATCGTTTCCACAAATCCCTCACCTGGACCGCCATCTGATCCCCGGCGGGGTCAGATGATTGAAGAGCCACACGATCCGAAGTAACAACCGTCATTGGATTCGTCCGACCATCGGCCACGTGTCGCCAAGAACGAGAATCTCGCCATCAGCGGGCATCCCTGGTTTGGCAAACCCGAATGCGCTCTTGAGTTGCAGCTTGAGCCCTACAACTTGCTTTACGCGATCATCCCTGAAATAGGTATTTTCCGGCGTGAAAGTAGCCTCTGGATCAATCCGCGAAACATACGCATCAATGGGCTGGTTGGGGTTAGAGTCGAGATAGATTCGCGCGGCTTGGCCTACCTTTACCTTTCCGATCTGTCCTTCGGGCACAAATCCGCGCAGGTACACCTTGCTCAAATCAATGAGGGTGATGAGCGCGGTGCCAGCCGTTACGACTTCGCCGGGTTCGGCTGCGCGAGTTGCCACCGTGCCGTCAAACGGAGCTCTGATGATCAAGTCCTGGCGGTTTGCTTCAGCTTCGGCGAGTTCGGCGCGAGCTTGTTCCGTATTCGCCACGGCGTTCGCGATTTCCGTACCCTGCTGCGTAATCTGCTTGCCGACCATTGCTGCCTGAGTTTTATGAATATTGGGGTTTTCCAGATTTGCTTTTGCCGTTGTTAGAGCGCCTTCCGACGCCTCGACCCTGTGCTTCGCGGCAGCGACCGCGGCGGCCTGTTGGTCGGCGGTTGTGGCAGCCTGAAGTCCCTGGCGTTCCGAGACGGCCCCTGACTTCGCCAGACGCGCGTAGGCATCCTTGTCGAATGACGCGATTTGGTAGGCGGCCTGCTGCTGCGCGAGATCGGCTTCCGCGGCCGCTAGATCCGCCTCCGCTTGACCCACGCGTCCCCCGGCGTCGACTTTGGACTGATCGGTTTGAAGCTGGTTTTCATCCATTTGCTCGTGAAGGACGGCAATCTGATCGCGAGCGGATCCTGCCTTTGCTTCCGCTTCCAGCAACACTGCGCGAGCTTGGTTCTCGCGTGCGCGAATCTGTTCGTCGTCAAGAACTGCAATAATGTCGCCGGCCTTTACGCTGTCACCTTCGCGCACGCGCACCTCAAGGATGCGTCCGCTTGTTTTGGGCGCGATCGCGGAATCATCGCCTTCGATCCTTCCGCTAAGGGCAACGATACTGTCTGGAATTTTCGGCGCGGCAAAGAACGCCTTCCAAATGAAGAACGCGACCAATCCAACAGCAACGGCTACCACAGCAATTCGAATGAGCTTGCCACGGGATGAAAGGCCAGCCGGCGTTGGCGCGGCTTCTTTTGCTTCCGATGGCGGTTTGTTGGGTTCCGCAGGTTTTTCGATCTGTTGCTGGTCAGTCATGCTTCACCTCGATTGCGCTAACGTGCGGCTTATCCGCGTTCCGGCTTATCTCGTGAAGATACGCCAGTGAAAAATCCGCAATGTGACTGGCGATTCGATCCAAGTCTTGAGGCGGCTTCTTCATCCCGGGAGAAAGCCTTGCCAAGACAGGGCCTGCAAAAACGTAGAAGAGGATTTGTCCCATAATGCTTTGCGCACACAGCCGTGTCTTCTCGTGATTAGGAGGCAAGCCGATGATTTTCCCGATGAGCTTCAAGAGCGCGTCATAGATTGGCCGCGATACCTTGTCGATCAAACGCGACATCGCCGGCGTGGGTTGCGCGAGTTCATGTGCGAAGAGCCGAACGTGCCAGTCTGGAGACGCTTCCTTGCGCAGGCCCTGGACCCTCGCCCGGATCACATCCCGCAGAATTTCTTCGGGCGATCCAGTTTGATCCAGCGCGGCGCGCATCTGTTCGACGTGGGCGGCGCGTCCGCATTGATTTAAGACCTCGGCATACAAACCTAGTTTGTCCTTGAAGTGATAGTTCACTGCCGCGACATTTGCGTCCGCTCGCTTACAGATATCCCGAACTGTAGCAGAGTAAAAGCCTCTCTCGGCAAAGACTGGGCCCGCGGATTGAAGCAACCTTTGACGAGTTGCCTCGGAATGGGCGGGCTTGCCATTTCGTTTCGCAAGCTCCCGTACGGGTTTGTGGTCTTGAGACATATTCAAACATGAGTTTTAAACACTTGTTTATATTTGTCAAGAGCTCATTTACATTTTTGGCGGGTTCATTCTGGAACGTTCTTGGTTCGGGATGGACTCTTAGTCGCTGAAGCGGCGGTAGTGAGTACCAATAACCTGTTTTTGGTAAGACTGCTGAGCTTATGAAGGCGGAGTCGGGAATGTTATTTCTCGGTATCTGAGGAAGTTCATGATTTCATCCGCCGGATGAGTCTGGCAAACCTCGGCCGCGAGCCCCGCTCATCCGCGGGGAGTTACTGCACGAGCACGACGGGAGCCCGCCAAAATACTACCTTCTGTCCAGTTGGATCCAATACTGATACCTGGCAGTCATACTCGCCTAACGGAAGTTGATTGAGAGGAATACTAAAGTTGAAAGGCACTGGATTCAAGCGGTTATTCAACGGAACCGTCACTTTCACTGGTTGCGTTTCGAAGGTTTTCGTTTGCCCTTGATAGAAGCTCACAAATGCAACTAACGGCTGAGCCTTTGTGGCGCCCTGCTCGTAGGCCTGAAGATAGACATACATGTCCCGGCGCTTGCTGAACACCCTAGTCACGCTGGGAATCATTTTCTGTCCATTTACGACGAGCGGATTGACGGCCTCTTGCTTGTCTCTTTCCTTCTCCTTTGCCGCGTTATAGATCGCATCCTTAAGGTCAACGCGCTGGCTGCTCAGCACGACGGAGCTAATCGGGATTCGCTTCTCCTCTTTATTCAAGTTGGGAATGACAAACGTGGTTTGATACGTCCCGATTCTGCCTGTTTCGTCATCCCGGGCGAGAACCTTGACCGTGTATTTTCCGGGAAGGAGCGTATATCCAGTGTCGTATTCAACCGGCCGCTTGGCTAATTCGCTTGCCGTTGCATCGCTCAGTTTGACGTTTACATGGTCGTGCAGGTTTGTAACGGTTCTGCCGCCATAGGCGTCCTTAATTTCACCTATGAAATCGATGAGGGTGTGTTCGGCGCCGCCGCGTTTGGCAAGAACAAGTTCCCTGCCGGGAATCTTCATGATGATGGGGACGAAATATTCGGCGCGATTCAACTGGAAGTAATCTATCTCCATTGCGATGGTGAGATCCGTAATCGGATCTTCCAACATCAGCGCATCTTCAAGCTGCCGATCTTTGTCCGTCGCGGTGAATTTGCCGAACACTTTGCCGGCAAAGTAGCCCTGGCGGTAATCCAGTTTGGCGTCCAAGCCCGCGTCCACCGAAATCTTGATGCGGCGGAATTTTCCGTCTTGAGCGGTGTTGGTCGTGTAATACCCAACGACGTAGTAGTCCGAAAACGAATGCTGGGCCTGCACGATTCCCTTCGTCAGGTCGTTATAATCGAGCAGGGCTTTTCCGCCAGTATCGCCAGCGAGCGCAAAAAGCGTATCCTGCGACCGCTGAAAGTTTGACATCACAGCCAGTGCGGCGGCCCCGGTGTACATCCCCTGGTTGCCCTGCGATCCCTTCGTGGCGTCTCCCAGGGGAGCCTGGGCCACCAAACCGCGCGCGTCGATGGGCCAAAACTCCACACCAGAACGGATAGCAGAATCGATCGTAGCGTGGAGTTGCGCCTGATTGTCCAAGCCATTCAGACTCATGCCGCTGGCGAAGTAAATCAGCACCTTCTTCTCGTTAACGCGCCCCAACATATTGGCGGCTGTCTGGAGTGCTGACAGCTGCCGGTCTGTATTGAAGATGTTGAACTCGCTGTCGTCCTGGCCGAAAGCGGCTCCGGTATCGGAAGCGCTGGCGTCGCTCACGGATTCATCAAATCCCTGGCCTTCTCCCACAACCAAGGTTTGGATGATGCTCAACAGCCGGCTGCGGTCAGCCGTGAAATCTTGAAGCACCTCGGCGCCACTGCCCGAATATCTCAGGATGGAAATGAGGTCCGCCGAAGTCATCTGCGTCCTGATGAACTTCTCGGCCGATGCCAAAGCACGCATCTGGTCTCCGGGCGGCATGGAAACCATGTCGAAATACATCGCTATCAGGCGGTGATCCTTGTACCGAAGGTTCCCAGGCGTTTCGGGGGCGATTTGAGTCGTGGAAAGCTTATTGTAGATCGTGATATTTTCAGGTTCGGACGCAACAATGGGCGTATCCTCGGGAGTCTCCGGCAATTCCTGAGGCTCGCAAAAACTGATTTTCTGCGCCGCGCCGTCTTCAGTAAGGGTGAAATCCTTGGCGGTCAGACCTTTTATGGGGTTCCCCTTCTTATCCTTAACCCCAACAATCTCAATGACCAGCTGAGTGTTCACGGCGATCTTGGCCGTCCCAGCGCCCGCTGGCGGCGCATTCTGTCCGACCTGCTGTGCGGCGGCAGCCAGCGTGCAAAACAAAACTAGAGCAAGAACGCGTCTCATGGTTCAGAACCTCAAGCGCAGTGTGGTTAGTACGCTACGCATTTGATTGGCCGCTATCGGCGTTCCGAAAAGTGGGTTATTGTTATTATTATTTTGAACTGTTGCATACCAGCCGGTGAATGTGACGTGATTGAGTATGTTTGTTGACATAAACTGCACATCGAGATTGAGCCGGTCATGCAAGCGGAAGGTGCGCACCATCGAAGCGTCGAAGCTGAACTGAGGGGGCCCTGTAATCGAATCTCTTCCCGCCGTTCCCCATTGGCCTGACATGGGCGCTGTGAAAGCCGCAGGGTTCAAGTAAAGACCCAATTGGTTGGCATAAATCGGCGCTCCCGTAAGGTCCGGCCGGATGGTTCCGGTTATTCCCGTGCCGGGCACTGATGCGAGATAGATGGGTGTCTCCGGCAGGCCGCTGCCGATCGTGACCGGCAGGAGGATGGTCCACTCTTTGTAGAGCCTTCCCCTCCAACCGCTCATCAGTGATTTTCCCCCAATTCCCATACCCGTGGTGTATTGCAGGGTCAAATTGAGAAGGTGACGCTGATCGAAAGTCGAAAGCCCGCGTTGGCCGCCTAAATCAAGCCAGTTCTGCGCGATTGTGGGCGAAGAAGAGGACTGGCCGCCCATAAGAGAATCATCATCGATGGATTTCGAGAAGGTATATTGGGCCGAAGCAGTAAGTCCGTTATGCAACCTTCGGCGCAATAGAACCATCCCCGACTCGCGGTTTGAATTGCCATTCGAGGTGAGGTAAGTGAATCCGGCGGGACAAGTGGGGCAGGGATTCGGGGTGGTCCCGATCGGATAAGTATTCGGCAGGAATTCCTGCACTCCTCGCGTTCCCTTATTGCCGACATACGTTACGCTCAGTTGCAGCGAGCCGGGCAGGTCCCGTTGCACCGCTAAATTCCAGGTTTGCAAGTAACCAATACGGAAATTTGGATCGATTGCATATGTGTCAGGCGTGACTGAGGGGCAGGTATTGAATCCGTTCGCCAGTGTAAGAGGGCAGGCAGCGCTGTTCGACACGGTCAAACTCGTTGAAAGAGGCGCCTGCTGCGCCATTTGCTGGGCAATCGTTTGATAGACCGAAGTGTCATCGGTGATTCCATACCCGGCGTGAACCACCACTGACGACCCGGAGAACGGACGCCACGCAATTCCAATGCGCGGCTGATAGCCGCGCTTATCCGGCCGAATGAGCGAAGTCGGATAGGTTTGGCCCGTCAGCGGTCCGACTGGATTGCTTCCCAAAACGGGGGCTACCGCGGCAAAATCCGGAGTGATGTCCAAATTTACCAGGCGGCCAAACAATTCAGTAATCGGCGCACCGTATTCCCAGCGAAATCCGGCGTTTATAGTAAGTGTCGGTCTTATTCTCCAATCATCTGTGATGTAATAGTCGTAACCGGATTGCCGAAAGTATTTGTCAGCGTTGCCGAACGCGATGGAACTGGTGTCTGGAATTCCCAGTAGAAAGTCGGCGAGATCAGACCCAGTGTCGGCTACCGCAACGCCCCCCACATTTTCCTGAGTGGCCGCGCCAGTGAATGTGAAGACGCCTCGCGGGTCCTGTTGGGACAGGTAATTAAACTCCTGCCTGCGGAAATCGCCTCCAAACTGGACGTTATGAAGGCCGTGACGCCATAACATTTGATCCCCAAGCGAGCTTGTTTGCTTGCGATTATGAGAGCTCTGCCCGTCCGACAACGGGTATACACCGCTCGAAGCAAAGTTGAGAGTCGGTGGACCAAAGTTCATCGGGTCTTGATCATTGCCGGCTATTCCAGCCTCGCCTGAAACGTTTTCGCGATTCTCCCAATATGGCGTGGCAAGCGTCGCCGACCGGGTGTACTGGAACGCAAGATTTTGAAACAGGTGCTGGTTAAAGCGGTGCCCCCAACTCACTCTGGCGTTGAGCCCCAGCGAATCGGTCGTATCGGTCCAGCCGAATAGGTTCGGGGCGCTCATCCGCGTGCTCTGAAAACCGAAGACGCCAGAAATCGTATCCTTGCGATTGAGTAGCTTATTAAAGCGTGATTGCAACGCGTCTTGATGCGTATTGGTGATGATTGGAATTTGGTAGTTGTACCGTGAATTGCCAGTGAGATTTGGCATGGGGTACAGATTTAACAGCGCTTGCGCTTGAGTACTGACCGGAACCACATTGCCAGCGAACGGCAATCCAGTTGCCGGGTTGTAGATCTGGGCCGGCACCTGGGAAAGATTTCCTTCCCGTTCATCCGTAGTCGGCACCACACCAGACGCTGTTGAGTCAACCGGGTTTCGCATCCACTGGTAGGCGACAACAAAGTTGGGTCCATTTTTCCACACATGAGGAATTCTCAATGGGCCGCCAAAGGTCAACCCACCCGTTATTTGGTTATAAGCCGGCTTGGGCGTGTTCTGTCCACCTAAGGAAAACTGATTGGCATCGAATACGGAAGTGTTAAGAATCATACTGATTCCGCCGTTGTACAGCCCTCCTCTTCCAGGGCGGCTATTCCCAAACGCCGCAAGTTGTGCGAACGGTGAAGCGGCCCCGTTGTTCTGGGTGCCATTGATAAGCAGGCCGTCAGCGGCGCGCTGGTCGGTATCATCCGGAGGGCCCGCTGTCAGAGGAGGTTTATTGTCCTGCGGTCTTGTTTGATTGGCCTTGTCCTGCGGTTTTGTTTGATCGGTCTTGGTTTCCGGAGCCGCTGCGCTGGCGGCAGGAGCAACCGTCTTGGTCTCGGCCTTGATTTCATCGAGCGGCAGCATCTTCAATTCCCATGGCGGAGCGGCAGGCGCATTCGGGCCGATCACGATTTGATCTTTGATCGTCGAAAAGCCCTGCATCTGAACTTCAATTGTCCACGATCCATTCGCCAAATCAGGAAAGGAAAAGACGCCATCTTGATCCGTGCTGGTGACGAATTTCTTATCGCCCTGAGTGGCGGTTATCGCCGCCCCAGGAACCGGTAAGCCGCCGAAAGTGACCTGTCCGTGGTATTCCGAAGCCGTTGCCAGGCCGCAGGTGGTCAGCCACCCAATGGCGCAGAAGAGACGGAGATAGTTGCCAATTCGCCGCAATGCCATCCAATACCCCGCTCTCTGCTAATTTTCCGTAGGCCTTTCGACAGGATCGATCACTATGAGTTCAACCGGACCCTTTCCTGATTCCAATTTCAAGCCAAGGCCAACAACCCCGCCGCGGTTAGCCCAAGCGTTCCGCGATGTTCAAGTACGTCACGAAATCTCAGCATGTCTGAAGCTCTCTTAGGATAAACGCCCCTCGCTTCTCGAATGTGGCATTCAAAATCAACAATGGCTCAGAAAAGACAGACATAGTTGCCAATTCGCCGACAAGCCATTCCGTACGATACGCTCTGCTAATTTTCCGAGGGCTTCTCGATATGATCAATCACGATCAATACCACGGGGCCCTTGCCTGATTCCAGTTTCAAGCCGAGCTGTTCCTGGATCGCAATGAGGAGCGTGGGAGCACCGGAATCTGGCGAGCCAATCGGAGCCGGGCCGTTCGGCGGACCCGCGCCTCCCGGAGGAGCTTGCATCTGGCTCTCATCCGGCGACCACTTCAACGTGAAATCGTACTTGCCAGTCAACCCGGTCTTATCCAGAACGGGCCGGCCCAGCGACCCCGATAGTGCCGAGACAAGGTTTGAAATAGGAGCTGCTTTAGCGGTCATTGACCGCGCACCCCCGTCAAACATCATCGAAATGCCCCGTCCACCTCGACCGCCGGGGCCATTGGATCCATCAGGGGAGGCGTTGGCGGCGTCAGGTTTTGACTCTTGAAGTTTGGAGCCATTCTTCCCGATGATCAGTGTATATATTGGAAGTTCTTTCGTATCGCGGTGGATCGTTAACTTCAGGCGGTCCGCCAAAAGTGCCTGAAGCATTTTCTGTCGCGCAATCGTTTGCTCTTCCGGGGTAAGTTTTTGCAGCGCATCAGCCACAGGGCCGTCCATTTTCGCGTCAATATCGTATCGATCGGAACCGAGCCAGCTCGGGCCTCCCTCGACCTGATAGTCATTTACGCCGTACGCCCGTTGAACAAGCATCTTCAGCGTTTGGTTTGTTGCGGTAAACCCGTCGGGCGTGGGCCTTGATCCCATCATTATCATGCCACCGGGCTGAGGTTTGCTCGGTTTGATTGACGCGACTTCGTACTCGAACACGGGCGCAACGGCGGCTGAGTTTTGGGCCTGCGCCCGGCTTGGCGCCGCGTCTATCAGGCCAAAGACGATTAGGACTGCCACGGTCATCCATCCGGCCACGGTGACCAATAGCTTTCCACTGAAATCCAAATTGCGCGCGATTTTCACCTTGACTCCGATCTTCTGTCCTGGAATATGCGCCGGTCGTTTCTTCGGCCCTGGTCGCACGCCACTCCCATGTCCTCTATTACGGCCAGAGCGGCGGAAAATTCCAATATCTTTTGCGGAACACGGAGATGGCCGCCAATCCAGCCATGCTCAGCAATCGCTTTCTATGGCTTCCAAATACATCACCAAATTTCCGCATGTCTGAAGCCCTCGTATATAGACGCCGCTCCCCGCTCAGGGTTTCACGTTAAAACAAGTAATGATGAGGAAAAAACGGGCGGGTGGTCTATCCGTTATCACGCCATCCAATACGCCCTCCGCTCCTAATTTCCCGAGGGCCTCTCCGCCGCCAGCGCACGCACCATACGAAAAGGACTACCAGGAATCCGCAGAGCCACGCCGCCGCAAGAAGCACCGGAAGCTGATGCATCAGCCCAGTGAACGGGGAAACTGTCCCGGAAGCCACGTGAGAGATTGCCGGCATCGTTGGCTGCGTAAAGGGCTGGCTGAACTCGTCCATCGCAAACGACAACCCGGTTTCAATTCCATCGGACGAGGACGAGAATCCTAGGTAACTCCCAACCCCGACCAGCAACGAAAATGGAATCAGGAATTTCAACGACGCCGCCAGCCAAAGCCAGTAGCGAGCCCGCGCGTGGTTCCTTCGCAAGACCAATGTCAACAATCCCACTATGACCGCGAAGAGCGTTGATTGCCACAAGTGATTGCCCAGCGCCGGTGCGATAGTCGTCCACATCGTGGAAAAATATTTCGGGATCACTCGGATTTATCCTTCCTCTCCAGCTTGCGGAGAGTTTTCTCTGCTTCCTTTACATCCGCCAGCGTGAGTTTGCCGGATTCAATCAGGCGCGCCATTACGGGTTGGGTGCGCCCGCCGAACAGCGCCAGCAGGTCGTCAATCAATCTCCGCTGCGCGGCATGACGGGAGACGGCTGCCTCAAAAACGTGAAAGTTACCGACCTTCTTGACGCGGCGCACAGCTTCCTTTCCTTCCAGACGATAAACGGTTGTCTGAATGGTCGTGTACGCTGGTCTGCCTTTTTCAGGAAAAGTTTCCTGAATCTCACGAATAGAGGCGTAGCCCCGGGTCCACAGCGCCTCCATGATTTTGAGTTCAAGCTTCGTTAGTTTGGGTTGAGGCATTCTGTCTCCTATATGAATGTGTGTATCTACTACAACTATGTGCGCGTGTCAAGTCCTTTTATCGTAGTCGCGGCGAAGGAAAGAAGCTGGAGTTATTGGCAGAGAGAGCCGTACGGATTATTCGCGGAGCACAGTTGCAGCCGGGCTATTAGGAGACTTCGACGAGAATGAGAGACATATCATCGGCGGCGGGCCCGTGGCGCCAGGCCGCAACGCGGTCGAGAATTTTCTGTTTCATCGCGGAAAGGGGCAAGCTGGACGCGTCCTGCGCAATCTCCGCAAGGCCCTTGACGCCGAGCATTTCCCGCTGGGAATTGAAATTGTCCGTGAATCCATCCGTGTACAGCATTACGCGGTCGCCTGCTTCCAGAGAAATCTTGACGGCTGAATCCTTGCCAACGGCATCGTTAAAACATCCAAGGATTGTGCTTTCGGACTCAAGGAATCTTGGCGCTTGTCCCGGACGCAGAATCATGGCTGGAGGATGGCCGGCGGAGGAGAACTCCAGCATGCGTCCGTCGCGACTCAGCCGGGCGGCAGCCAGCGTGAAATACATGACAGAATCTCCGAGGCTCTGGATGACGAATCGGTTGAGATGTTGCAACATCGGCGTGAGCGCCGCACCGCCCTCGATCTGTGAAATTGTTTCCGTGTAGATCCTGTTCGCGATAAGCGCAGAGCCAATGCCGTGCCCCGAAACATCGCAAACCAACAGCGTGAGATAGTCGTCCCCCGGAGTAACCAAACCGTAGTCTCCCCCGATCTTCCGCGCCGCCTGATAGTACGTCTCCACGGAGGCGGAGGCCCACTCGAGGCTCTTGGGAGCAAGGCTCTGCTGGACGCGTGCCGCCAGCAGAAGATCCTCTTCCATCGCGCCTTCGCGAGCTTCGAGCAAAAGATTTGCGTTACGCAGATCCATCTCCGCGCTCTTCTGCTCTGAAATATCGGTAAAAGTCACGATTGCAAAAATGCGCCCATCGGGATCTTCGAGTTGCCTCGCGGAGATGACGACCGGCAAGCGGGTCCCTGTGATATGCGGCAAATAAAATTCAAATCGATCATGGCCTTGAACTTGTCCTAATCCGATCCGACCGAGCAGCCAGGGAACGTCTTCAGGGGGGAATAGGTCCTTAATATATTGGCCCACGAGTTCGTCGGCGCTCCGGCCGACCATTTCCTGGACGACGGCATTGGCGTAGACAATGCGCGGACACTCGTCGCTAATAATGACGCCCTGATTCAGCGTCTCCAGGACATCTCGTACCTGTCCGAGCCATTCAGGTTGCAGTTCGTTCAATGAAGTCCTCTTTGCGAGCGTGCCACACATTTCGGAAAAATCGCCCGCACTTCGCGTATGGATCGAATGTACGCACCCTACCTCTTGGGGTGCGCGGCAAAGTATTGGTTCAGGCCGGCCTCGGCATCGCTCACGCAAAGCTGTGCATTTTGGTCGATCGCCGCGACGACTGCGGGGACGTCTTTGCCGTTCACCGGCTCATCATGCGCATAATCGTGCGTCCACACAATAGCGCCCGTTTTCATCTCTCGTAGTTCAAGTTCCAGATTCACGCGAGCGACGAGTTTGCTGCCGGAAACCTCCTCGAAATCGTACAAGTTCCCTTGCAGCAGGTAGTCACCGTGAGAGCTGCTGGTCAATTGGTAGACTGCATTGTACCGGTGCGACGCTCGCAGAGAGCGCCACAATAGTTCCTGCATCATTTCGGTCGGAGGCTGCGCCCAGCGGTGAACTTGGTATGTTCCCATTTCCTCGCCGTCGGTTGCGTATACGAGCCGGTCTTCCCTGTACAGATGCGAAGCCTTCAGCGGGCCCACCAGCAAGGTGATCGGAAGTGGATCGCCCACAGGAGCGGAACTCGCTTCAGCCGGAGCCTTAAGCTGGTAGTACTTGCTCTGTGGCACTGTGCCGCAGCCGCAGATTCCTCCCACCATTATTATGAACAACACTTTCGCGGCCCTTGTCCCCATCGCGATACCTCCCTCGTATTCCTTCGCTCGCCTCTTCGGGCTCATTGCTTGCCACCCGGTTTGTGCTCAGGCGGAGGGTTCGAACGAATCAACAGATACGGCCTCGCCTTGATCGTGTCTGTAATTTCCTTGAGGTTCTCCGTAACATCACGGAGATTGCCCAGCACCTCATCGATATTCTCGGAATTCACATCTACCGCCTGGTCGAGCCGTCCCGTCAGAGTGGTTACCGTGGCCAGCGACCGGCGCATATCCTGTACGGCCTGATGGATATCCGGCCGGTTCTCACCGATCATCGCATCGACGTGCTCAAGCGTCTGATTGGCCTGCGCCGATGTCTTCCGGAGGTCATCCAGAACAGGTTGCAGCTGCCCGCTCACTTCATTTAAGTGTGCGAGCGTGGACTTCAGCTGAGGGCGGTTCTCTTGAATCATTCCGCGTGAATCAGAAAGCACCGCGGAAAGATTCGAACGATTCTGGTCGCTCAACAGGTCATTGACGCGGCTCAAAGTAACCTTCAGTTCGACCACGCGCTCGTTGAGCGTCGTCAACAGTTGTTGCGCTTGCGGGGTGATGTCTTGGATCTGTGCCATTAGGGAGTTGAGGTCAACGTACGCCTCGGAAGGTAACAGAGCTCCCGTGGGCGCAATTGCAGCATCGGCTGTGCCCGGTAAAATCTCAACGTGATTATCGCCGAGTGGCGTCAGGGCCATGATCTTTACGTGGCTATCCGTTTTAACCGGCAAATCCGCATCAACGCTAAATGTCACTTCAATCCGTGACGGATTTTGCGGATCGATTGCCACCTTTTCGACGCGGCCTGCCTTCGGGCCGCCCGAATAGCGCACGGCGGTTCCCGGCTCAATACCTCCGGCAAAGGGAAAGTACGTGTGGAATGTCTTCACTTGGCGGCCGGTCATGGCGCCCAGGGCAAAAACCGTGCTCAGGAGTACTGCTCCCGCAATGAGCACAAACAGGCCCACCATCACTTGCTCGCGTTTCGCTTGGGTCATACGCCTCGCCTCCATCCCGCCATACGGCCGACCCCGCGTTTGTCCTCGGTCAGCATCTGCAAATAATCCAACTCCTGTGACACTTCCGGTTCCGCAACGCGATCCAGAAATTGCCGCACGCGCGGCTGGGTGCTTGAGCGCATCTCTTCGGTTGTGCCGGACGCCACGATTTGCCCCTTGTCGATCAGCACCATCTGGTCAGCAATCAGAAAAGCACTGGCCAGTTCATGCGTTACAACGATCACCGTCATGTGAAACGCCTTCTTGAGCTGAAGGATCAAGTGGTCGATGCCCGCAGCGATGATCGGGTCCAAACCTGCCGATGGCTCATCGAAGAACAAGATCTCCGGATCCATGGCCAGCGCGCGCGCCACCGCGGCGCGCTTTTTCATGCCGCCGCTCAGTTCCGAAGGCATATAGTCTTCAAACCCCGCCAGGCCCACCTGATCGAGTTTCAACCGTACGATAATCTCGATCGTCGAAGCTTCAAGTTTCGTATGTTCGCGCAGCGTGAGCGCGACGTTTTCTCCCACGGTCATTGACCCAAACAGCGCGCCTCCCTGAAACGCCATGCCGATCTTCTTGCGAATTTCATCCATTTCCGCGCGGGAAATAGTTGCGATGTTCTGGCCCTTCATCCAGATCTGCCCGGCGCTGGGCTTCTCCAAGCCCACCAAGGTGCGCAGCAGGGTGCTCTTCCCGGAGCCGGAGCCGCCCAGAATCACCAGAGTCTCCGCGCGCTGCACGTCGAAGCTTATGCCGTGCAGAATCTCACGCTCTCCATACTGTACGCGAAGATCGCGCACGGAGATCACTGGACCAGCTTGCGCGGACTCTTTTCTATTCTCTGGCATATTCCAGCTCCACTGGCTAGCGGTTGGCGGCGAAGAAAAAAAGCGCTGTAAAGACGAGATCCACGGCGATCACCATAAAAATCGAGATGACGACTGCCCGTGTCGTCGATCGCCCAATCTCCTCCGCCCCCCCGCCCGTCGAAAGCCCTTCGTAACAACCTACCGCCGTAATCGTAATACCAAACATCACGCTCTTGATCAGGCCAGTTGTGATGTCGCGCAGATACAGTGCGTCGAGCGAACTGTGCATATACCGAACCCAGGTGAAATCGGCCTGCGCCACGCCAAACAGGGATCCTCCGAGAATTCCCATCGCGTTCGCCCAGATGGTCAAACACGGCATCATCACGATCATCGCCACGAACTTCGGCGCCACCAGAAAACCCACCGGATCGATTGCCATCGTTTCCAAGGCGTCGATCTCTTCGGTAACTCGCATAGTCCCAATTTCCGCGGCGAATGCGGAGCCGGATCTGCCAATCACGAGAATGGCGGTGATGAGCGGGCCGAGTTCACGCGTCACGGAAACGGCGACGGCGGTCGCGACAAGGCTCAAGGCCCCCAATTTCCGCAATTCATACGCGCTTTGCAGCGCCAAAATCAATCCAATAAAAAATGTGATCAGAGAAAGTATGGGCAGCGCCCGGACACCCACCGCTGTCGCTTGTGAAATGGCCTCCCGCCAGCGCAGAGGTTTTCCCTGAAAAGGACCTACAAACGCGCAATACGCGGCCCGGCACGCCAAAGACGCCAGCGCGCCTATGTAAGCCAGGCAATCCGTAACCGTCTGACCGATTTGTGCGACGAACTCCATCGTGATCAGCTTTGCACTGTAAGGTGTTCGTCTCCCAACGCTAGGCTTCCAAGGCTTTGTCTTCGGTTTCGTAAATCTCAAAAATCTTCAGCAACCTCGATAGCTGCAACACTTCATATGCGACGGGGCTCAGACCAAACAAGATCAGACGCGAGCCCACGTCCCGGGAAGCTTTCAGGCCTTCCACCAGAGAAGCTACTCCGGAACTATCGATGTAATTCACGTCGCGCAGATTGAGGAGCACCCTCGGCGTCCGATTTTCACGAAACTCCACCAGCACCATTTTCCGAACCTCGCTCGAGTGCGCCAGATCGATATCGCCGGAAATGTCCAAGATTGTCGTCTTGTCCATTCGGCGAGCTGAGATTTGCACTGTTCACTCTCCTTTCGCAATCCTAGGTTCCGATTCCACGGCGGGCAGATACTTCACAAGGCGAAGCCGGTTCCTGTGGGCCTTGCTCGTGTATTGCATGACGTCCACGCCGTCCTGAATGAAATGCAATCCCAAGCCCCCGGGCCGAACATCATCCAGAGAACGTCCGTACATTTTTTTGCGATCCGCTGCGGCGCCCTTATCTACCAGCACGATCTCAAGACCCGCTCGCTGCCTGCGGTCGGTTCGATCTTGCATGCGGCGGCACGACAGTTCGATGGGCTGCCCCGGCCGGCGGCCATACGCGTGGCAAATAATATTAGCCAGAGCCTCGTCGACGGCGCGGGTCAGAGCCCTGCATTCCGCAGCTGGAAAGCCCAACTCCTCGGTAAGGCACATCACCGCGCTGCGCACCACTGGCAGAATTTCAGGATTGCTGGGCAACTCAAGCCGCAGGAGCCAGCTCTTGCGATGCAACTCGTGGCCTCCCTTCAAGGACGCGTAAAGCAAGAAGCGCCGATAGGACCCAAGGGCATGCTAGTTCAAAGCCGATTGGGGAGCAATAAATCGTGCGGAGATTGTGCATGCCAATGCCAATCGGAATCAACACAACTATTAAATACGCAGCGTGCGCCTCATCGGATTGATTCCCGTAGCGATCTTTTCATGGGGAATATGGGTCTCAGAATTGCTCTACTGTCGCACTTGCGCTGAGCGGAACAAACGGCCCCCCTCAGGCTGCGGATAAGCTCGTTTTTCCACCCGCTTTCAATCCTGGCGAAACACAATTGTAACACCCCGGAAACAATCACTCGGTACGCTGCAAAACATCCGATTCTAATTAGGGGGTACGACATGAATCAGCAATGTGAACGTGTAATCGAAGGACAAATCAGGAAGATCGCGATAGCGACGGCAATTGCATTGCTAATGTCTGCCTCGGCGTTTGCCACCACGCTTTTTAGCGTTGGCAATCTGGTCGTCAGTGTGGAAGGAAACGGCGTCAACGGAGCCACATCTGGACCTTACACTGACAATCAGGCGGCGCCCCTCTCGCTGTTTCAGTACGACCCAACTGGAACGACGAGCGCCACCTACGTCAATTCGCTCGTCCTGCCGCAAATCACCATTCCTGGCGGCAACTATGCTGTATCGGGCGAATACGGATCTTCGTCAGAGGGGACGTTGCAACTTTCCGGCAACGGTGAATACTTGACAATCATGGGTTACGGCGTGAATGCTGCCGCCTTCAATGCGAACCCCGGATCTTTCAGTCCTGATTCCGCGAACACAGCACTGGGCCAATCAGGTAGCATGACGGGACAGAGCTACACTGCGGTACCACGCGTTGTGGCATTGATCGATGCCAACGGCAACGTCAATTCCACTACCGCTGTCTACAACACCTTCGATGCCAACAATCCACGCAGCGCCTATACATTGAATGGAACGACTGTCTACATTTCCGGGCAGGGCACCAGCGGTGATAACACTGGTGGGGTTTTCTTGACCACCGTTGGCACCACCAACGACGCACCCACATCCATTACCGGAAATGATGGTGGAAGTGGTTCCTCCCAGGACACAAGGGAAGTCCAAATATATAACGGTACGCTGTATGTCTCTTCCGACAGCAAGAGCGGTTCGACAAACCGTTCCTACGTCGGCACGCTTGGCACAGCCGGAACTCCGCCGACCGGTCTGGCGAACAGCGGCAATGGCCCCACCATGCTCAGCGGTTTTGGCAATAACGGCGGCACGGGCAGATTGACCATAACTGCGGGGACTGCCAACGACATCAACAGCGCCGGTGAGGTTATCAACTTGAGTCCAGAGAACTATTTCTTCGCCAATTCTACGACTCTGTATGTAGCTGACAGCGGGGACCCGAAAAATACTTCGGAACAAAATGTTTCTGGAGGAAGTCCCCTAGGCGACGGTGGGCTTCAAAAATGGTCGCTCATAAACGGAACCTGGACGCTGGACTATACGCTTTCCGCGGGATTGGATCTGGTGCCAAATACTGACACGGATGGCACGAGCGGCCTATTGGGTTTGACAGGCGAGGTGATCAATGGCGAAGTCGAGCTGTTCGCAACCAATTACACACTTTCCGACCTCGATCTGACCTATCTCTATGGAATTACCGATGTCCTTTCGGATACCACACTGCCTACAGGTGCCTCGGCTGAAGACTTTTCGGAGCTCGCTGCTGCGCCGGCCGATTCCACATTCAAGGGAGTGTCGTTCGCGCCGACTTCAGTGGCGACGCCCGAGCCAGCTTCGTTCATGCTTCTTGGATTCGGAATGGCTGCCCTGCTGCTCGTATCACGCCGTCGTAAAGCCATTTGATGGCTTGAGGGATCGCGATTAGTGCGAGGGGCGCAAGCGAAGCGATTCCCAAAGTGATTCTATATGAAGATCTAAGATTTCATCGCGCCACATCCATGTGTGTTCTGGCCTTATTTATTGGACTCTAGGAGCCCTTTATTCTTTGGCATTTTGGCGAAGGACAGCAGAAGGGCTGGACGGATTCGCGTAGTGCCGCAAGACGCCACGCGCCGACTGGAAGGGCAAATCCTTAATTCTCATCGCGTTTCGGGCACGGATCCGTGGCAGTATGGAGTTCTTGCGGAGCACGCGGGCTGCGGGAACCGAAGGCCCAGCGCGCCAGCCAGTTTTCCCGCAATTTGGCGCCATGAAAGGGCACCAGTAACAAACCACGGTACACATCTTTCCATAGCGCCCACTGCTGGCCGAAGGAAATCAAGCCTCGCCAGCCGAGCTTCGCGAGAAGAGAAAGCCGCAAACGCGCAAGGCTGAATAGCATGCGGGACAAAGATGCCGGAATGTCCTCGTCCCGGTGGTGCTCGTAGAACGCGAAGTTCATCGACACGCCGGACTGCACTTTGATGAAGTTATGGATAGCACGGTTCTTCGGATTGGCAGCAACCTCCCGAATAAGCTCTTGGAACTTCCTGGAATCAGCCTCAAGTGTTTCGAGGCTGGAAAACCAGTTGATCAGTTTTACTCCCAGCGGATCCCAGGGATACTCGTTCATAACCAACGGGAGCCCGAGGTGGAAAAGTTTGGTCACCGCCAGATGGACACGTAGATGGCATTGATAAGCATCACCCATACACTCATACAGTCGTGTAGTATCCCGCGTCACGCTGCGTTGAAACGCGCTGATAACAGTATCGAGATCCTTCGTGAACTCATCGGTGTCACAACCGTTCAATTCTCTTTGGATGATCGCAGCGATCTGCCGGATCTGCAGCGACGACAAAGCCAACCCAATGCTGTATAGCGGATCAACAGTATCGCCCGCATCGCCGATGATGTACCACCGATCCGGTGAATAGCGCTGGTGGCATTCCCACATGTAGGAGCCGTAGAAATTCGTGTCGACTACCGTGCCGCTGCGCACCAGCTCGACGATGACCGGGTGCTCCCGCGCAACGCACTCGAGGAACTGCTCCATCGTGCGGACCTCTCCGTGGGGATACACGTCCTTACGATAAGTGATGCCGATGCTGACGAGCGGCAGGTTTTCTGGCGAGCGCATCGGGATATACCAGATCCAGTTGCCCTTTCCAAAGAAATGATGAGTCGCATAGTAAGGAACGTAGGCTCGGTTATGCTTCTTGAGAGCCCGGATACGGCCCAGAATCTCAGGATTGAAATTCATCAGCCGGAACCAGAAAACGTCTTTTTGTTCCTTGACGGTCTCGCCAAGTTGCAACAACTTGGCAAGCACTCGGTTCCGGCCGGTGGCATCGACCAGCCAGCGCGCGCTCAGAGTATATTTTCCGCCCGTGGGGTCCTGCACGGTCACAGCGTGCAGCCCGTCGCCGCTATTGATATCGACTCCGGCCACGGTGGCGTCGATCAACTGCACGCCGTTCTCCAGGTTGCGCCGCCGCACCTCGCGATCGAATGTGAAGCGGTTAATCTGGAAAGAAAGTATCGGCGGCGCCGTCGGAATCTCGTCGACTATATATGTCCGATCTGAAGGATCGTCGATGTTGGGCTTGAAATAATAGGTCAGCCCGTATTTCGGATAGTGCTTTTCCACGAGGTAAGCGCCGAGCCCGAGTTCGAAAAGGAAATCTACACTGACCTCGACGAGGGATTCGCCGACGATCGGACGATTCTTGTGCGGGCCCTCCACGACGGCCACCTTCAAGTCCGGGAAGCGCATCCTTAAGTAGGCAGCCGCAAGCTGGCCCGTTGCTCCTCCTCCCATAACCAACACATCGCTCACATCGCTCTTCACGGGTTTCCTGGTTTCAATCGGGAATTTCGTCTGGCGCGCTTCCATTGTGAGTCAATGACACGTGAGGATTCAAGATTGAGGGTATCCTCTTTGCGTCGGCTTAGAGCCAAGGGTACGCCAAGCTACCCGAGATCTGCGAAGCAAAGCACGGACGTCTACAAAATCATCTACACTCCGGAAGACAAAGGACTCGCAGTCGTCTTTCATTTTGGCGAATCACAGATAGACCTTGGCGGGGAAGTCTGCGATGATTCAGCCAAGTGCAATGGTTTCGACAGACCCAGCCTACGCCGGGCCCCCACAAAGATCTGATCTGACCGGCAAGATGATCGGAAGATTCGAAGTGCGCGCGCGGCTCGGGGCCGGAGGTATGGGCGAAGTTTACCGTGCCGACGACACACGCCTGAAACGGCCCGTGGCGCTGAAGCGCGTTTCGCCCGAGTTGCGCAGCAACCCGCGGTATGCCAAACGGCTGCTCCGCGAAGCAGAACTCGCCTCTGGATTGAGCAGCCCGAACATCGCCGCAATCTACGATGCTTTTGAGGAGGGCGGCGAGATTTTCCTGGTTATGGAATATTTGGAGGGGGAAAACCTGAGGCGCAGGCTCGCACGTCCGCTGCCGCTTGAAGAATTCCTTGGGATCGCGACCCAGTGCGCGGGTGCGATTGCCGCCGCGCAGAAAAAAGGAATCGTTCACGGGGACATCAAGCCGGAGAACATTATGCTCATGCCCACCGGGCAGGTGAAGATCCTGGATTTCGGAGTGGCCAAGCGGTTTCTCGATGGTGACACCGAAGGCACGCTCGAGACGATTGTTTCGAGCGGATGGCTGGGCGGGACGCCAGCCTACATGGCGCCGGAAGTGCTGGATGCAAAGGACCCGGATTCACGCGCGGACATTTTCGGGCTGGGCGTCGTGTTCTATGAATCGCTCACGGGGCAAAACCCGTTCCAGGGGGGCAGCTTCATCGCGATCGCCAACCGAATCATGAAGGAACAGCCACCACCGCTTTGTGAAGTTAGTCCGAAATTGCCAGCGGAACTCGGCCGGATCGTGGGCAAGATGCTGGCGAAGGACCCGGCGGAACGGTATACGACAGCCGCGGACCTGGGTGTGGACCTTCGTGCGCTGCAGCGGACGACCACTTCGAGCGGACGGCAGAGCGCGCCGGGTGAATCCAGTCAAACCCAAGAGCAAGCCCAAGCTCAGGCATTGCAGGCGGCGCAGGCCGCGCGGAGACCAGTCCGGCTGATTTGGCTGCTGCTGATCCCCTTGGCGATACTGTTGCTCGCCGCGATAATCTTTCGCCGACCGAGCAGATTCTTTGAGGCGTCCGCACCGCCCCATATCAGCTCACTTGCCGTGCTTCCATTGAAAAATGATTCGGGGGACGCGTCGCAGGAATACTTCGCCGATGGGATGACCGACGCGCTGACATCGGAACTTGCCGGAATCGAGTCACTCCGCGTGGTCTCGCGGACTTCAGCGATGCTTTACAAGAACGCTCAGAAACCGCTGCCCCAGATCGCCAGGGAGTTGCACGTGGATGCGCTGATTGAAGGATCGGTGATGCGAGACGGTGATCGCGTGCGGATTACGGCGAAGCTGATCCAGGCTTCGCCGGAGCGGACGGTGTGGACGCAGCATTACGAGCGGAACCTGAGCGATGTTCTTACGCTGCAAGGCGAAGTGGCGCGAAACATTGCGGACGAAATCAACGCGAGCCTGACGCAACAGGAACAGACGAAGCTTTCGCGGCAGCGGCAGGCGGTGAATCCCGCAGCGTACGAAGAGTATTTGCGGGGCCTGGCGGAGTACAACAAGCGAACGGAAGACGGGCTGAGGGCTTCGATTCAGAGGTTCCGCCAGGCCATCGAAGAGGATCCGCAGTACGCGCCCGCATACGCGGCGCTGGCCGATAGCTGTTCTTCGCTGGCAAACTATCCGATTCTTTCACCCAAACAGGCGCTGGCGGAAGGCGCGGCGGCGGCGGAGAAGGCCCTGCAGCTGGACAACACGCTGAGCGAGGCGCATTCAGCGCTTGCGTGGGTACACGTGTCATCGCTTCAGTTCGGCGGCGCGGAAGCCGAGTTCCAACGGGCCATCGAGCTGGATCCGAGCAATGCCACAGCGCGCCATCACTACGGACTTTTTCTGGCAGCGATGGGGCGAAAGGAGGATTCCCTTCAGGAAATGGCGAAGGCGCAAGAGATTGACCCGCTCTCGCTGATCATCAGCGCAAATATTGCTTGGTGCCATTTCCTTGCGAAGGAGTTCGATGAAGCGATCCGCCAGGCAAGGAGCACTCTCGCGATGGATCCGAAATTCGCGGTGGCGCACGAATATCTCGGACAGGCTTACACGGAGAAGAGACAGTACCCCGAGGCGATCGCGGAATTCCGCGAGGCGGTGCTCCTCTCGAATAACGGCGCGGGTTACCGAGCGGACCTTGCTTATGCGCTTGCGTTGGGAGGAAACCGCGCGGAGGCGGAGAATCTGCTGCGGGAGCTGACGCAGGAGTCGGGGAAAAGCTACGTCAGCCCCTACGATCTCGCGCTGATCCATCTCGGACTGGGCGACCGGAGGCAGGTGCTGGACTTGCTGGATAGAGCCTACGAAGAGCGCAGCGGGCGGCTGATGAATCTGAGGGTTCACCCGTGGTTCGACAGTTTGCGAGGAGATGCAAGGTTTCAGGAATTGCTGCGCCGCACGGGGCTGGATCAGCCGACGGCAACAAAGTAAGAGTGCGCTTCACACAAGTTCAATCCAGTATCGGCTCGGGGCGGCGGATCTTACTTGGCCATCGGGCTGACTTCTTTCCCGGTGGACGAATTCCCACTCCCGCCGCGTAGATGACCGATTCGGTTATGCCGTCCACTCCAAGGAATTTTTCCGCATAAGTATCGGCAAGGGCCATTGAGCAAAACGGAGCGAGGCCGAGCCAGGTCGCGGTCAGGAGAAAAGTCTGGCAGACGTGGCCTGCCTCGATGAGCACGGCGCGATAGGCGCGCGGGGAGTGATACTTCCATTGCGTGCGCGGAAAGACGGCGGTGAACAAGAATATCGCGGCAGCGGATTCGTACCACCACTGGCCAGGGAGGAGGCGCGTGACTTCGCGCGGCGTTGCACCACGGCGCAGACGCTCGAGATGATGCGCGGCGGAATTGTAATGATAGAGACCGCGGGGCAGCCGGTTTACATGGAGCGCGAGGACGTAAACCTCAGTGGGATGGCGCGCGCCGCCGGAGGGAGAAGTTTTCAGCGCGGCGCGGCCGATGCGCGGGATAGTGAGCCAATGCTGAATGCCGGCGGTGAGGTGGAGAAGCGTTGAAAGTTGACCGATGGAGACGGCGCCGGACGCAAAGTCGCGCCAAGTGCGCCGGGCAAGGAGTGTGCGCGGAAACTCACCGGCGGTTTGCGCGGAGGGAAGAGACACGCGGGGCGCTTTTGGATAGCGTTTAGCCGGAGACGGAACGCGCCCGCGGCGGAGTTGGGCGCGCAAGAAGCGCGCGACCTCGCGGGGATCCGTCAGAAAGCGCGTGTCTTTTGTGGAGAAATGGAAGAAGCCTGCGGCGGGATTCCAGCGGCGCCAAGACTCCATGGCGCGGGTTTTCGGATCGCGCAGGCGGTCCGATCGCTCGAGAAGCGTGTGGCGCGCGAGCTGGTGGACAGCGAGACGCAATGATGAAGGAGAATAATCACTGAATCGGGCAGCGAGGCTCTCGGCTGGCTGCCAATCGTCAAATGCTGTAAGTATTTCCGCGGCGAGGGGATTGGCCGCCAAGATCGCGCCGGTTGCGAAATTGTGAAAGAGTAGGCGGCCACTCTTCCAGTAAGCAACTACAAACGGAGAGCGGCGAAAGAGGGTCTGCTTTCGCTGTGTCATGCAGGGAGCTTTCTACGGCAATGGCCTGCGTGAGTCTCACCCGCGGCGGAGCGGGAAAACTCACCATCTGTATCTTACTAATACTCTCAACTCACTCTCATTACTGCTGGTCGCGATTGGTGACATTGCAAATACTGGCGTCGTCGAAGAGCAAGTCGAGGACGCGGGATACCTTATCGAGCCGCTTGATATTCAAATTCAAGCGCTTGCGCTGTTGTGCGGTAGCCCCGCGCATCGCTAAACGTATTTCGCCTATCTTTTTACGGATTTCTTTTTTCAGTGTGGCGACGGCGGTGCTCTTTCTCGACTTGGCCATGTCTTCCTCCTCAGAAGAGAACTAGGTCGAAGAATCAACGATCCACGGAGATTGCCAAGGATAGATAACTGGCCGAAGTCTATGAGCGCAAAAGTGGGAAGTCAAGTGCATGGGCGAGAACCAGCAGCTAGGACTCGAAGTTAGCAACTCGGACATCTGGCCGTCGTGGTCCACGAAAGAGGATGTGGAAAACGAAAGATGAGGTTCTGTGACCTGCTCCCCGTTTTTGGTCCAGTCGTAAGTTAGCACTCGGGGTCACCTGCAAGCTCGATTCCGTCCACACGGGGGTGGCGCGTCCGACCGGCGCGACCCCCTGGTTGCAAACCAGATGCCAGCACTTGTTGAAGTCTATGGATTCTTGTTGATTCTAAGCGATTGCTGTTGAAACGTTTGCGGCCTCCTTGTTGAACTCTGTTGAACTTTGTTGAAGTCGGAGGTTTTCGCAGCTAAAAAATTATCTACAGTCGCGGATGAGTGCCTTCGTGGATCCGGTTTGAATTTCGGGGGTGGCCGACATGCAAGCGAGAATGTTAGCACTGGACGGCCCCGCGTCCGCCCGCGTTGCGGGACGAACATTGGGCGCTCAGAGCAAAATCTAAATCAGAATCCCAGCGAAGCTGCTGCCACCCGCCAAATAGACGAAGCTGGTAATCCTGGCTCTGGAACGCGGCGAGGCTTCCGTGGTTTGTTCCGTCATTGCAACCTTGAGCTCATTCCGCGCGAAGGGCCTGGATGACGTCAACGCGCGCGGCTCGTACAGCAGGAAGAGCGGAGGCGATGACGGCGGCGGCGAGCAAAACAAGAGCCGAGAGAACAACCACTATGACGCCGGGCATATGCACGTCCTGGAAATAACTGCCAGCAAGGCGCGCCAGCGCGAATCCAAGTGCTGAGCCGACGACGATTCCTGTACCAGCCATTGCGGCGCCTTCCACAATCACGCCAGAGAGAATTTGGTGGGGTTGCGAACCGAGGGCAAGCCGAATGCCAAACTCGCGGGTGCGTGCACTGACGGAGAATGCCAGAACGCCGGCGACTCCGACGACCGCGATGGCTAGCGCGACGAGTGCGAAGCCGCCGAAAACGAAAGTATTGAGGCGCTCCGGCGACAGGACTTCGGCGCGGACGTCCGCGAGCGTGGCGCCGCCCTCGAGAGGTTGGTCCGCGGACATCTGGCGAACGACGCGCGTGATGGGCGTCACCATCGAATAGGGTTCCACACTGGTATGAACAAACAGCGTGCCGCCCAGGAGTGTGAGCTGCTCGAATGGAGAATAGATTGTCAGTGCGGGGACGGGGATCACGTTCTCATCATCAATATCGGCGGCAACGCCGACAATGCGTTCCGGCACCGCGCGGAAACCGGGAATGAACTTGATGACCGGGTCGTTCCACGTCACGTGACGGTTAACGGCATCCTGATTTGGAAACATGCGCTGCGCAACGCTCTGGCTAATGATCGCGACGGGTTCGGACGAGAGCCGATCGGAATCGTTGAAATCGCGTCCGGCAAGAATGGGGACGCCAAGCGCGGCGAAAAATCCGGGTGAGACTGCTCGCATTCGCGAGCGCGGATAGTCTTCACCGTCGCTCCGAATGTAGCCGTCTGCCGTGAATTGCATGGAAACGCCGGAATCTCGCCAGGGAACGACCGAGCCGATGGCCACATCGTCCACTCCCGGAAGGTTTTTGATACGGCGAAGGGTTTCGCGGTAGAAAGTGACCGTCTGTTCGGGCGTCCTCCCGTACGTCGTCACGGGCATGTTGAATGTGATAACTCGGTGCATTTCTAAGCCGGTTTGCACGGCCTGCAGAGAGAGCAGCGTTTTGACCAACATGCTTGCTCCAGCAAGGAGCACGAAGGAAGCGGCGATTTGGATCACCGCGAAGATGCGCAGCCGGCGGCGAGTGCCGCCGGTGATACGCACGCTGCCGCTCGCGTGGCCAACTGCCTGCGGGGCGTTTGCCGAGGGCAGTCGCGGAACGAACGCCAGCAGAACCGCCGCGATGAGCGCCAGGCCGGCGCCTACCCAGGCCATGCTCGAATCAACTTTGAGATCGAGTGCGCGGATGGAGAATCGCGAGGCGTAGCGAGCCAGGACAGCGACCATGGGCCGCGCCACGAGTACTCCAAGTAAAGCTCCCGCGCCGCAGAGTAAAAGATTTTCAGCCAGCAGCGTGCGCCGGAGAGCGCCACTGGTTGCGCCGAGCGCCGCGCGAATGGCGAGCTCGCCCTCACGGCGAACCGTTCTCGCCAGAATCAGGTTGGCGACGTTCGAGCAGGCGATGATGAAAACGAGCCCGGACGCTGCAAGAAGAACGAGCAGGATGGTTCTTGCGCCGGAGGTGACCTGATCGCGCAACAATCTGGCGTTGATACGAGCGTCGCCTTTCTTCGAGTAGTCTTCAGGATGCTCCTTGACCATATTCGCGAAGACACCGGAAAGCTCGGCGCGCGCTTGTTCGAGAGTTGCACCGGGGGCGAGGCGACCGAAAAGTCCGGTCATGCGATGGATTCGACCGGTGACCATGGTTGCCGAAAGGTGATGCGGGCTGCAAACGACGTTGGCGATGATCTCGGTTTCTGCGGGGTACGGAACCGACGGTTCCAGAACGCCGACGATGGTGGCATCGCGCGAGCCGAGACTATCGAGGCGGATGCGTTTGCCGATGACAGTAGGATCACTGTGCATTGCGGTTGTCCAGAAACGATAGGTGAGGACTACTGCGCCGTCAGCTTTGGGGCCGTCGTCGCGCATGTCCAGCAGGCGGCCGAGCACGGGGTGAAGCCCCATGACTTCGAAAAAAGAGCCGCCGACAACGCCGCCGCGGACTACGCGCGGCTCGCCGAGGCCGACCATAGTGAATCCCATTTTGGAGAAGTCGCCGAATTCGCTGATGGATTTGACACCCGTCGCTATGTCTTGAATCTCAGGCACCGAAAAGGATGCGTTCTCGATACCGGGTGATTGCCAGATGTAGATGAGCCGGCTTTCGTCACGGTTCACGAGTGGACGCAACAGGACTCCCCGGACCAACGTGAAGATGGCGGCATTGGCGCCGATGCCGAGCGCGAGCGTCATCAACGCAATCGCTGTGAACCCCGCATTCTTGCGCAACATTCGCATGCCGAATTTGGTGTCCCGAATCAAGTCCGATATCCAATTCACTCGTCGCATGTCCTTGCACTCCTCTCTGACGGATTCCAATCCCCCGAACTCCAGCATGGCAGCGCGCCTTGCTTCCGCTGGGCTCATTCCAGCCGCAACTTTCTGTTGAATTTCACGCTCCAAGTGGAATTTCAGTTCGTTGTTGAGTTCCCCATTCACGGTTTCGCGGCGGAATAGCGAACGAAAGCGGTGAGATATTTTAGCCAGTCGTCGCACTTGCCACCCCCTCGGTTTCAGGACGTCTTGACCACGAGGCCGATTGCCACGGAAAGGCGCTCCCAATTGGCTTGTTCCTTCTCCATATATTTTCGCCCGTCCTTGGTCAAGGAATAAAATTTTGCCCGCCGGTTGTTTTCAGATTCGCCCCACTCCGCTTCAATCCAGCCTTGTTGCTCCAGCCGGTGAAGCGCCGGATAGAGTGCTCCCTGATTTACTTGCAGGACGTCCTTGGAGATCTGACGAATCCGTTGCGCTATCGCCCACCCGTGGGCGGATTCAAGAATAATTGTTTTGAGGATCAGCAGGTCCAGGGTTCCTTGCACCAGGTCGGTCGGCTTGCTCATGATTCGCTTTCTCCCCCCAGTCAATGACAGGGGAGATACGCCTTCTCCTGTCAATAAGCAAGGGGAGGGTTCGGGCTACGGGTTATTGGTAGGGGCAACGGACAATGAAGGGGTAAATTCAGAACCGTTTCGAGTTTTGGCGAGGAACAAAAACAGTGCCTGATTCGGGATTGCTGGCGCTCGTCAAACGAGATAGCGAATCGTAAGCAAACCGGCGCACTCGCCCGCCTCAGCTTACTTCACCATTCGCTGTGATGCTACAAAGTAAATCCGTTGGTTAACTTTGAGATGTGCAAGCCGGGAGCCTACCAGGCGCGGGCTTGGTAACTGGAGTCTCGTTAACCGTTTCGTTCTGATCCTGCCAGCTTGTCGTCTTTCGGTCGCTGGTTTCATTCGCAGATACAACTTCTTTATGTTTTTCAGCTTTCATATCAGGCATCACTTTTCTCCTTTGGGGCAACTGCCCAGGATCCATATCCAAGCCTGCCATTTCCGGTCAATCTCACTCAAAAGCGATCCGGAAGCATACCCAATCCTTCATTCGACGACCCAAATCGTAAATCCCTTGCCTTGGCGGACGAACTCCTCGGCAGGATCTCCATCAATGAGCTTCCCTAGCCAAGAGAGCGATTCTCTCCCGATAACCACTGTGTCGCACTTGCGCAATTTTGCGAGTTTCAGGATTTCCTGTGTCGCTCGGGTACCATCGACCAGATAGCAATAGTGGGCATCGATCGCCGCGCGCGGCAAGCCGCCTCGGCGAAGAACTGCATTGGCACGGTCCAGAGCTCGCTGTTCGGTTTTCGCGCCCGAGGAAATCCATTTCGACTTGTATGCTTTGACGCGTCCTTTTTCCGCGCCCCTGAACTCGACCAGTTCTGGAGGAGGCGCCAGAAGACTATGAGCCAGGCAGATTCGGAAATTCGTCCGCCCGGCCGCCATCCTGGCTACGTACTGCAGGGCTTTTCTGGTCGCAGGCGATTCATCAACGACTACAAGAAGTTTGCTGTTCTTCATTTTGGAGCCAATTTCATTTCACAAGTGATCGTGATTGATGATGTGTATGATGGATAGGCCGTCATGGCTTCCGTTCTTCCTGTCCGTTCAAATTCATCTTCGGCGCTCGAAAAGACAGGCGCACATTTCAGGTCGGCCCTATTTGCCGTGACGGCTGTGCGATCCTTGCGTTAGGTAAAGGTTAGTTGACCCACGTCCCGGCAGTTAAACACTCGGACATTTCCTTAAGTGAAGTCGCAAACTCCGATGGCCTGAGAGCCGGCAATCCCAGGCATTCTTTTCCGCCATCTATGGCGGGCAACCAGAAGCAGCTGTTTTCGACGGGCAAGCAAAGGAACGCGGTGACCGGAAGGCCGGTCAAGGTCAATAGCAGTCTAAAGCCAGTTCCATCGGACAAATGTGTATTGGTGAGCACCAGATCGACGGGATAAGAACTCAACAAATCCGAAGCTTCTCGCATGGTATCAGCAAGATGGCATCTGAATCCCCAACTCTCCAACCGGTTCGTCAAGAAATGGGAATTATGAAAACTCTGGCCGACCAAGAGCACGTCTCTCCCGGAGAGTTTCATTTGTCACCTTCCAAGTTCTAGCGGTTCATTAATAGTTGGTCGGATGCAAGTAAAGGTCTGGTGTCCGACTCGTTTCTCGCGGGGACATCCCGCCCCAGAAAAAGTTGATACATCCGGCATCTGCCGCGCCTAATTGTCGAAACCGTGTTGCACAGATTTATCCCATCCTGCCAACGAATCTCCCTAAGCAGGCCCGGAGAGGAGGTTGGGCTCTCGCATGGAGGAGCAGTCGCCCAGCCCCCAGTCTTGCCGACAATCGTCGGAACTCAACCTGCAAGGTACTCCGCTATGTCGGACTTCCGGCACCGCACCGTGCTGTACGAGCGGTTTAGAGCTCCACAGCTTGGAGATCGCTAATTATTGGCTTTGGCAACCTCTGCATATCCGCCAATTTCGTGGAGCAGTGCCCGCGCTGATGCGGGAACAGCCACTTTGCCATCAAGAATTTCATGGCGATCGGTAGCGTGGCCATACATGGATTGGTCACCACTCTTATCGGCCTGTACAACGGCGCCATCCAGGCTCACACCAGCGAAAACCCCCTTGGCGCGCGAGTAAGAAAGAATCTCGGCGTTCAGTTTGAGGTCAGTGCCGGCGGCGGCGGTGCGGCCAACTGGCCCGGCCGCCACAGAGGCGTCAGCTCCAAGCTTGAATTTGTCACTGAGCAGACTGTGCATGGCGTGCTCATTCATGAAGAGCATCACGATATCGGTGGAAGAGCCGCCTATCTGATAGCCCACACTTCCGCCGTCAATTGCCACAAACAGCGGCGCGCTCCAGCCATGCTCGGTGCGACAGGTTGCCAATCCCCTGCCGTAGTTGCCGCCGAATACAAAGGCGAACTTCACATCTCCTGGAATGATGGCGATACACTTCGCCGATGACAGTAAGTCCGAAGGTATGCCCTGATCCGGAGCGTTCATGATCTCGTGGAGTACCTGTGCGGCTTTGTTGATGCGATTTACATCGTCCTCATGGTCCGAGGCGAAAGCAGGTAGAGTTGCAAGCATAGCGAACATTGTGAGAACAGCAAGACGTTTAATCATGATTTATCTCCCTCCAAGTTTGAATTTACAAATGGAAACGCATTTCCAATCCATTGACCACGAATTCCGGTTCAGGTCGGCAATGTGTAAAGCATCAACGAAGAATGATCCTACGGTTATGAAGGAGCTGGCTTTTTAACCCCTAATCCGCAACTCTTTCAACAGCTGCTGACCACATTTTCTTTAGGACGTTCTGCCCTTGCATCCAGCATGCACGCAAGAACAATCAACATCAGGCATCTCTCCCATTGCCTCGCACTCGATGCTGCGATGCTTAGCTAAAGTTGCATCGCAGGAGCAAACTGCGTGCGCACATTTTTTGATTTTCGTGGTCACCATTTCTGATCTCCGTATCTTCGGATCAGCAGGTAGTACCCATGCGGACATACTATGCAGTGCGATTGAGTGTGTCTGTCCAATAAAGCACACTTCTTACCTTGGGTCGCGGGATCGCAACGTAAGTCAACACGGCGAGAAAAGAAATCGAAGGGCCCTTTTCAGTTTTGACTGTGGTTTCGACGGTTTCGCTTGGTCTGCCGGTTGCGCTTTAGTTGACACAGGTGGTGCCGACCCGGCATCGAGTGGTTTGGCTGCAGGTGCGGCCGATGTTCCCCCGAGACTGCCCACATAGGAGACCAGCTCTTTCATATCAGCGACATTCAAAGTCAAAGGGGTCATGCCGGCAGCTTTCATCTTGGCTGTAGGCTTTTTGAGAATTGCAGTCAATTTCGCCGGCGGATACTGACCGGACGTATGGGTCAGCGCGGGGCCAGGGCCACCGCCTCCGCTCGCCCCGTGGCATGCATTGCAGCGTTGAGAATCGAAGATACTTTTTCCCCGGGCTGCGACTGCGGGGCTGGCTGAAGCTGTGGCAGGTGCCTTCGATGGCGCAGCGGTTGCTCCCGATTCGCCTTTCGCTGGCGCAGGCGAGGGCGGAGTGACAGCAGGCGGCGTGGTTGCGGGGGCAGCTTTCGCCGCTGGTGCGGCGGTTGCAGCAGTCGCGGGTGGCTCAGCCTTAGCTGGAGCGGGTGATGTCGGCGCGGCAGCCGGTGGCGCGGTTGCAGGAGCGGCCTTCGACGGCGCGGCATTCGCAGCTGGTTTCGCTTTAGTTGGCGCAGTTGAGGCCGACTTGACAGCCGAAGGTTTTGCTGCTGCGATCGAAGGTCCTCCGAGGCCATCCACATAGGAAACCAGAGATTTCATGTCAGCAGCATTCAAAGTCAAGGGAGTCATGCCGCCAGCTTTCATCTTGGCTGTCGGCGCTTTCAAAACGGCTGTCAATTTTGCGGGAGGATACTGACTGGACGTGTGAGTCAGCGCTGGCCCAGTGGCGCCGCCTCCAGTCGCCCCGTGGCAAACACCGCAGCGTTGAGAATCGAAAATAGCCTTCCCGCCGGTGGCGGCCACACCTGCCGAACCTCCAGCAATTGGCTTCGACGGTGCGGCTGTTGCAGCCGGTTCCGCTGTGCCAGGCTCAGGTGAGGCTGGCGCGACAGCAACCGAAGTTGGAGTATCACCATCAACCCACATCTTCAGGTGCGATACTTCGGATGCGTTGTGGATTGTATTGTGACAAGAAATGCACGCTATCTGATTCGTCTTCAGCGAACCCATAATCGCTGTGTGAGTCGGATTTGCGTCAAAGGTGCGCATGCCCGTATGGCAGTGCAGGCACTGCAGGTTGCTGTAGGTCCCGTCTAAATGGATTGTTTTGGGCGGAGTACTCACGTACTCCATATAAAGATACTTCAGGCCTTTGAGCTTGTCCTTCACTGGCCCGTACATGGTGTAGTTTGTGTGACAGGTATAGCAGGCCTTGTCCGGCGGCACGAGATGGTTCTGAAAATGTTGCGCAGGGATGTAATTGGTGTTCAGCACGTACAAGCTTTGTCCATGCGTTTCCATACTGTGGCACGAAATGCAGTATGCCGTCTGTTCGGAACGCTGCATGTGAAAGGACATGCCCGTGGCGATGCATAGCGTCGGAAGAATGCACAAGCCTACGAAGGCAAGAATCTTGCCTGTAACTCCCACGGTGAACGAAGGACGTATGAGAAACACTCCGGCCAGTAAGATCGTCAACACGACCAAAGCGATGACGACTCCGGTTAGTCCCAACACATCGCCTCCTCGCGACGCGTTCGCGGAAATCTGATGCTATTTGTTCCTCTGGTCATTTCATCCATGGTTCTCGACGGACGGGGAAACAGCGAAGACCAGCGATAGGAGATAGACGGCAATTCCCAGGGCTACTAAAGTTGCGCCAAGGACGATAAAAAGGACAAACGAGAGTGGATGAAACCACAGGAGGCTCACTATTTCTACGAGCAGACCCAAAATAATCAAACCGCTCGAGACTTGCAGAAACCGCCGGATTCCGATCGCACGGAGTTTCATTGGACGGCCCTCCAAATTTTCAGGTGATCTAATTCGAATGGTTTTTCGAAGCTATTGACCGGGCCCACTTGGACTAAGTCTCCTCTCAAAAGCTCAGCCTTAGAGCGACATCCAGCAAGTTGTTTGCCGAAACGTGATGGGCGAATAGGTCATGATTGTGGCTGGCTGCGCTTTCGTGACCGCCAGTTCATTTCGCTTGCCTTCCGATCAAGAGCGAGTAATCCAAAAAGGAATCCTATACAGCGCGATAAAGCGTGTCTGTCCAAAAAGGCACAAGTAACGGGTGGTTGTGGATATTCGAACTCCAGACCTCCTATGGCCACAGTTAACTCTAGAACACGAAGTAGTTGTCTCGTCTATGTTGTCCCTCGCCGAAATGCAAAATGGTCCGGAGAAAGAAGACTTCATTTCTTCTTCTTTGGAAACCAGTGGCGAAATAAGATTGTTGGAGGAGTGGCGTGGGCTGATTTTGTGGCAAGCAACCTAACCAGGCAAGGATCGTCCACGTGAGAGATTTTGTTTGGCCCTTTTTCCATGCAGCTCGGTCGTAGCAATGGCAATTGCCTACGGTGTTGAAAACAGAGGCGGACAGAGTTTTGCGAGGAACATCCTGCATCGAAGCTGAGATTCACGCGCAACCATTCCAATTATGCGAGGTTTTTGCGGAGCACGCTGGTGGGTAGCTTATTTCTTAGCGGCTTGTCCTTGAATGGGCGCGGGCTTGTGATAGCCGGAATAGGTTTCGTCCGCTTGCGACTTCCGGGTAAACAAGAAGAGTATCTTGGCCCGCGACTTCATTTCAAAATGCTTTGGAAGCCAGATGTTGTCTGCCACAACCATCTTCTCCAGTTCGAAGTGTGTACCCGGCTCGACCTCGGCGAGAAAGCCTTCAATGGACACCGGGCGTATGACTGTAGCTTCGACCTTGACCCACTGGAAGGTCTTTTTGTCGATCCAGAGCTTGCCTTCCATGCCCGTCAACACCTTGGACTCGATATTGGGGGGCTCGTAGCCGGGATGAGGTGTCGCCTTGAGAACATAAACCTCTTGGGACCCCAGCTTTTGTTCGCCCAGCAGCTTGAAGTCGAGAGCTTTTGTCAGTTGCTCCATCAGCACTTGATCGCTCTTGCGCGCTTTTTGATATTTCGCGATCCGCTGCCCCCGTTCCTGCTGAGATTCTTTCTGGCGTTCGACGACGGTCGTTTCCAGCTTTTGTTGTTCCTGTGTCTGCTGTTCTGGCGGCAGCGGCTTGCCGTTCACTGCTACCAGTCGCTCATAGGGAGAGCCCAAGATCATGAGTTCTTCGTGTGTCATGGTTCCCCCACCTTGCTGCCGATCACGTTCGATGAAATCGTAATCAGGAGCGGCCTTCCAATCCGCCGCGTTGGCCTCGACTGAACTTTGGATGATGGTGTCAACGTTATTTTGGGCAAAGGTGGCTGCCGCCAGCACACCAACGAGAATGACCTGCTTCATCAAGCTCTTCATCTGGTTCCTTCCAAAAACAGGATGCAGCGTACGAGGTTAAGCATTTTTCCGGCAACAAACTCTTCATGTTGTTGTAGTGCAACGTTTAGACTAAGCCGCAACGCTTACTTTATTGGCGCCATTATTGTTGTTGAGCTCGCCTTCTTTTGCTTTGATGGCGCGGTCCTGGCCCAGTCCCATGGTCAGAGCGGTCAGACCGGCCATGCCACCCAGCTGCATCGTATCCACCGCGGAGCTAGGCACGATGACGATCGTAGAGTTCTGTTTCAACCCATCATAAAGCATGTTCATGGCCCTCAGATGTAACGCGACGGGATCGTTGGCGTAGGTCTTGGCCGCCTCGCCGAATTTTTCGGCTATCTGTCGCTCTGAGTCTCCGAGAATTACGCGGGCTTGGCGCTCCCGCTCGGCCTGAGCTTGCATCGACATCGCATCCTCCAATGCCGGGGGAATCAACACATCTTTGACCTCTACGGAAATCACGTTGATGCCCCATGGTTCGGTGCGCTCATCGATAATTGTCCGCAGCACGCTGCTAATCTTGTCTCTGCCTTCGAGCATGTCGCAAAGCATGGTTTTGCCGATCACATCACGCAATGCGGTTTGGGAAGCCCAACTGATCGCACTTTGGTAATCCGCCACATCCAGGGCCGCTTTTTTGGGATCCACAATCTTCCAAAACAATACTGCGTCTACATCCACCGGCACTGTGTCCTTCGTCAGCGTTTTTTCCGCTTTGAAAGAACTCGTGAGGACGCGGGTGTCGAGCCAGTAGGGAATGGTGTCGATCAGCGGGATAATCAAGAAGAGCCCCGGCCCTCGAAGGGAGTGGAAATTCCCGAGCCGCAAAACAACCGCCTTGCTCCACTGATCCGCGACCTGAATCGCGGCAGCGGCAATGAACGCAAGGACAAATGCTCCGCCGACGATCCACAAGGCTTCGGAATTGCCTGAAGCTCGATACGTGGCGTAGGCCAATCCCGCGCCAATGGCCAGAATCACGACGAATATCAACATCGGGAATGAGCTGTTCTTCTTCATTTGGGTTGCCTCTCTTCGGTCTCTTTGATTTTTTACCTTCCTGGGGATTTCCATCTCGGGTTTGCTCGCAATTGCACTCTGGGCCATTTGAACAAATCAAATGCTTTCGCGCGCCGACGCTATCCCTTCGACGATGCTGCTTCCGCCTTGACCATCGGCTCGTTAGCTCCAGTGACAACCGACGGGTTGCCCGCAGCTTCGATCCCGCCCGCTTCTTGGGCCGAAGTATCACCTTCCGATGACAACCCTGGTCTCGTCTCTACCCGAAGGCCCTTGACAGGAGCCGCTCTTGGCATCACTACTTCGAGTGTGTTGCGGTTGAGCGTCGCCTTGGCCTTTGAGAGATCGACCTCACAGGGTAAGCCAATGACACGGAACATCAGTTGCGCGTGCCCGTCCGAATGGTTATGTCTTCTGGACCGATGATCTTCGCCGAACTCGGACTTACCACTAATGCTAAGGCGGTGGGGCTTGAGACTCGCTTTGATATCCCCCTGCCGAACTAGGCGTTTGGTCCTCTTCCCATGGCTCGGTCGCCAACTGCTAAACATATTTCCAATAACATGTCTTGCTCCTGTGGTTTGTGCGTCCACAGGAGCAATGGATGTCCGGCCTATTCCCAAGCCTGTGGCCGATTGATCCATGGAGATATCGCTATTTCGTATTGGCATCCCTCTGGAGTTTGGTTCGCCGTTCTTCGTATTCCTCGCTGGTGACTTCGCCGGCGGCGTATCTCCTTTGTAGGAGCTGTAGTGGTGACTGCATTTGCCGATAAGTAGTTCGTCTCATCGGCATCATGAATGAAAAGAACATGATCCAAAGAAAGACCCAGAAAACCCACCAATAGCCGTGCATTCCCCAAAAGTAGTACATAGTTTGTTTTTCTCCTTCCGTCTGTAAACTCGCTCAGGAACGCGGCCTACCTTTTCATTGAATCCGGAGCCCTGCTCAGGTCACCCGGGGATGCACCAAAGCCGCAGATCAATGCGACGGTCGCGGGCGAACCGGACTAGAGGCTCTTAACGTATGGTTTGCTCCCCAATTGCTGAGCATGCAGATGGCGTGTCCGCACGAACAATCGACGTCAGATGTCTTTTCCATAGCCTCGCACTCGGCGCTGCAGTACTTACCCGAATTTGTTGTGCATGTGCAGGCGGGGTGCGCGCATTTGTCGCCTTTAGCAGTCGCCATTTCTAATCTCCGTATCTTCCGAGCAAGAGCAAGTACTCCAAGCCGACATCCTATGCAGTGCAATTAGACGTGTCTGTCCAATAAAGCACACGCGGCGAGGGGCTGTGAATATTCGCAGATGACTGTTCACTTTTGGACAGTCTCCAAATTGGCACAGCTGTCATAGTTCGCGTTGGGACTTAACTTGATGGCTTGAGAGGTCTGGCGGATACCCGAGGAGAACATAAAACGTCTATACAAAATTCAGTTGTCGCAATTTATCCCACTCATACAGAAGCCGATCAAGCGGTGAAGGAGCTTCAACGTGGCGGAGTAGACATGCAGAAGCTATCCATCGTTGGGAAGGGCTATACCCGGATGAGCATGTGGTTGGATATTACAACGCTGTCGACCGCATGAAGTACTGGGGAAAGATAGGGGCATTCTGGGGAGGTTTCTGGGGAATTTTGTTCGGCTCTGCTTTCTTCATGATTCCGGGACTCGGCCCCATCCTGGCGGCAGGACCAGTCGTCGCATGGATTGTGGGTGCTCTCGAGAGTGCGGTTGTAGTGGGGGGTATAAGTGCGCTCGGAGCTGGTCTGTACAGCATGGGAATTCCGAAGGACAGTATTGTGAAGTACGAGACAGCGCTAAAGACGGATCAGTTTCTGCTGATTGCCCATGGAACCGCCGCGGAAGTAGCGAAGGCGAAGGACATCATCGAAACAACGCGCCCCGCTCATTTCTCCGTGCACGCGGGCGAAGTGGCTGCTGCGGCAACTGTCTAGTATTCCTCGGAGATGTGTGGGCAACCCCGTTTCGATGGCGTTGCCCAACCGCGTTGAATCGAATGAGCCATTTTCACCCGGCCCGTTTGACTTGAATGAAGGACTAGTCAAGATCGTTTTTCACCGCGTCATTCAACGCTTCTTGATTTGACCCGCATCGCTTGCGCCGTTTAGCCGGGATAGCGCATCAAAAAAAACGTGGAGGCAAAAACGTGAAAACCAATCCTTTGAAGCAGTTGGCGACACTCGGACAGTCCATCTGGCTAGATTACATCCGCCGCGATTTATTTGCCGGCGGTAAGCTCCGGCGTCTGATTGACGACGATGGACTGCGCGGTATGACTTCAAATCCGTCCATTTTTGAGAAGGCAATTGTAGAGAGCAAGGATTACGACGCGGACATTCGCACGATGGCCGGTCAGGGAAAAGATGTCGCTTCAATTTATGAAGCGCTCAGCCAGCACGACGTGAAGAGTGCCGCGGATGAGTTCAGGCCTCTATACGAAAAGACTGAGGGCAAAGATGGATACGTCAGTCTCGAGGTTAATCCTCACCTGGCGCGCGACACGGGCGGAACAATAAAGGAAGCGCGCCGGTTGTGGGCCGCACTCGATCGTCCGAATGTTCTTATCAAAGTTCCCGGCACCGTTGAAGGTTTGCCCGCCATCCATCAACTTATCAGCGAAGGGATCAGCGTGAACGTCACGCTGCTGTTTGGATTGCCGCGATATCGGCAAGTGGCGGACGCCTACATCGCCGGCATCGAAGCGCGCGCGGCACAGGGAAAGCCCGTCAAGCAGGTCGCGTCCGTTGCCAGTTTCTTTGTGAGCCGTATTGATGTGCTGGTGGATTCGCTGTTGGAAAAGCCGGATGTACAGAACGGCAAGCTTTCAGCACTCGACAAGAAAGACCACGGACATGTCGCGATTGCCAGCGCGAAGGTCGCTTACCAAATTTTCAAAGAAGTGTTCGGCAGCGAAAGGTTTAAGAATTTAGCCGCTCAAGGCGCTCGCGTTCAACGGCTGCTTTGGGCCAGCACTAGCACCAAGAATCCGAATTACAGCGACGTGAAATATGTCGAGGCGCTCATCGGGCCGGACACGGTGAACACGGCGCCGCTTGAAACGATTGACGCCTACCGCGATCACGGAGATCCAAAAGCCCGGCTCGAAGAGAATGTGAACGATGCCCGGTTGGCGTTGACGAGATTGTCGGACCTGGGCATCGACATCGACAAGGTGACGCAACAACTCGAAGACGAGGGAGTCAAGAAATTCAACGAGCCCTTCGACAAACTGATGGAGACCTTGGCGCAACGGTCATCGGCGAAATCGGCAAAGGCGTCATGAAGATCAGTCCGCTTGCCGGAAAGCCGGCGCCGGAATCCTTGCTGGTGAACATACCCCGGCTTGTTACGGCGTACTACGCCGAAGAGCCTGACCCGCGCGTGCCGGCGCAGCGGGTGAACTTCGGCACATCTGGCCATCGTGGTTCCGCATTCAATAAGGCCTTTAACGAGTGGCACATTCTCGCAATCAGTCAGGCGATTTGCCTCTATCGCACGCGCCACAAAATTGATGGACCATTATTTCTTGGAATGGATACGCACGCGCTTTCCGTTCCAGCACTCGCGAGCGCGCTCGAGGTCTTGGCCGCCAACAGAGTGGAAGTGATGGTGGCGGGAATGGATGAATACACTCCGACTCCAGTGATTTCTCACGCGATTCTTACTTACAATCGCGGACGCAAAAAGGGGCTCGCCGACGGCATCGTCATCACGCCGTCGCACAATCCGCCACATGATGGCGGTTTCAAGTACAACCCTCCCAGCGGCGGCCCCGCGGAAGACAGCATCACGGATTGGATTGGAAAAAAAGCAAATGAGTTCCTTGAAGCGAAGCTTCACGGCGTAAAAAGGATTCTTCTCGAAAAGGCGCTTCAAGCTTCCACGACACACCGGTACGATTTTCAAAATACCTATATTCATGATCTGGCGAGCGTCGTCGACATGGACGCAATTCGCGGAGCGAAGCTGCACTTGGGTGTTGATCCGCTTGGCGGAGCGGGAGTTCATTACTGGGCGCCGATTGCCGAACGATACGGGTTGAACCTCACGGTCGTCAGCGAGACTGTCGATCCCACATTTCGATTCATGACGGTGGATTGGGATGGACAGATACGCATGGACCCATCCTCTGTCTATGCGATGCAGCGATTGATTGGGATGAAGGACCGTTTCGATCTTTCCTTCGCGTGCGATACGGATCACGACCGGCACGGCATCGTCACCAAGAGCGAAGGATTGCTGCCGCCGAATCACTACCTTTGCGCTGCGATCCTCTACCTTTTCCAACATCGGCCAAAATGGAGCAAGAAAGCGGCCGTCGGCAAAACAGTGGTGAGCAGCCAGATGATCGACCGCGTCACGGCGAAGCTTGGCCCAACACTTTACGAAGTGCCTGTGGGCTTCAAGTGGTTCGTGGACGGTTTGCTGGATGGTTCACTCGCCTTCGGCGGAGAAGAGAGCGCAGGCGCGTCGTTTTCGCGTTTGGACGGAAGCGTTTGGACGTCGGACAAAGACGGAATTGTTCCCGCGCTACTCGCCGGGGAAATCACCGCGCGAATGGATCGCGATCCCGGCGAACTCTACCGCGAACTCACGCGCGAATTCGGCGAGCCTGTCTACGATCGCGTTGAGGCGCCAGCGACTCCTGATCAAAAGAAACTCCTGGCAAAACTTTCACCAAAGCAGGTCAAGATCACTGAGTTGGCTGGCGAGAAAATTCAGGCCGTCCTCACACAGGCTCCGGGCAACAATGCGCCCATCGGCGGAGTGAAGGTAATTTCCAAAAGCGGGTGGTTCGCAGCGCGCCCCTCGGGCACCGAAAATATCTACAAGATTTACGGGGAAAGCTTCCGCGGCGCGGATCATTTGCGCCGAATTCTTGAGGAAGCTCAGAAAATAGTCAGCGATGCATTGTCGGCTGGACTCGAAAAGGGGCAGTCGGCATAGCAGCAGTTTGAGCTGAATCGACGGGGGCGATCAAGCACTTACCGATTCGCGTCAGGTTGACGGAGATTGGCGACGGCGATCCCTTTGAAGAACAGGAAGTGGGATGCGTAGACTGATTCATCCGATCAAGGAAAATTCACTTTCGATCGTTCTCTTCGTGCTCTTCGTCATTTGCATTACCGGGCAAAGTTTTGCTGGGTGGCGGGTGCAAAACGAGACTCTTGCGGATCACGGGCAGGCGTTGATCGGCTATTGGCATTTTCTTTCTACCGGCGCCTTCCTGGAAGGCCTCGCGTCGAATTGGCAAGCCGCCGTTCTCCAGCTTGGCTCGCTAATCGTGTTCGGCGGCTTCCTTTACCAGCGCGGTGCGCCGCATTCCCGCGATCCGCGCAAGGCAGAACACAAGAAAAGACTGCGGCAAGCCGCCCGTTTCGGTTGGGTCTACAGCAATTCGTTGTCCCTGGCATTTTTACTGCTGTTTGTGCTCGCGCTTACGCTGCATATTTTCTCCGGCGCCAAAGCCTACAACGAGGAACTGTCCCTGACCGCCCAACCGTCAATCTCCATCGCGGCGTTTCTGCATTCGGCTAAATTTTGGTCGACAACTCTGCAAACCTGGCAGGCGGAATATCTGGTGATCGCGATCTATGTCGTGCTCACAGTTTTTCTGCGTCAGCAAGGGTCGCCGGAATCGAAGCCGGTCGAATCGCACAACGAAACAACGGGCGAGGCCAACAAATGAGCGTGCCCAATATGAAAAAGGAGAATCGAATCATGAAGACGGAAACTCTTTCACTGACTGTTTCGCCAACCCTTTCCCCGGAACTCCTCCAAAAGATAAATGCCTACTGGCGCGCGGCGAACTACCTCTCGGTCGGCCAGATTTATCTCTTTGACAATCCGCTGCTGAAGGAACCGCTGAAACTGTCGCATGTGAAACCGCTGGTTGTCGGACACTGGGGTACGACGCCGGGCCAGAACTTCATCTACGTGCATCTGAACCGCGTCATCAAAAAGTATGACCTCGACATGTTCTACATTGCTGGTCCCGGGCATGGTGGTCCGGCGATTGTGGGAAACGTTTATCTCGAGGGTACATGGACTGACATCTATCCGAACGTTACCCAGGACGAGGCCGGGATGAAGGAACTGTTCAAGCAGTTCTCCTTCCCTGGCGGGATTTCCAGTCACGTTGCGCCGACGACGCCTGGTTCGATTCATGAAGGTGGAGAGTTGGGCTACTCGCTGAGCCATGCCTTCGGTGCAGCGTTCGACAATCCCGATCTGATCGTCGCCTGCATCATCGGCGACGGCGAAGCGGAAACGGCTTCCTTGGCGACCTCATGGCAATCCAACAAGTTTCTCGACCCGATTAGCGACGGAGCCGTGCTGCCAATCCTGCACCTTAATGGCTACAAAATCAGCAATCCCACTGTCCTGGCCCGGATAGAGCCTGAGGAATTGGAGCAATTTCTGCGTGGCTGCGGCTGGACACCTTACTTTGTCGAAGGTGATGAGCCGGAAAAAATGCACGAACTCATGGCCACCACCTTGGAAAGAGCCATCGAAGACATCCGGCAAATCCAGAGCAACGCGCGAACCAAGAATGACACCACTCGGCCGCGCTGGCCGATGATCGTGCTCAAGTCGCCCAAGGGTTGGACTGGACCGAAATTCGTCGACGGCCTGCAAATTGAGGGCACTTTCCGAGCGCACCAGGTGCCGCTCCTTGTGGATACTGACCATCCCGATCATGTCAAACAACTTGAAAGCTGGATGAAGAGCTACAGGGCGGAAGAACTGTTCGACGAAAATGGGCGACTCATCCCTGAGTTGGCCGACCTTGCACCGAAGGGCGATCGCAGGATGGGCGCCAATCCCCATGCTAACGGCGGCATTCTGCTGCACGATCTGCGCATGCCGGATTTTCACATTCACGCCGTGAATGTGCCTTCGCCCGGCGCGGTGAACGGCCAAGACACGCTCGTACTCGGCAACTTCCTCCGGGATGTGGCCAAACTAAATCAAGATCAACATAATTTCCGAGTCTTCGGTCCCGATGAAACCCTCTCGAATCTTCTGGGCGCGGTCTTTGAAGTCACCAACCGTCAATGGGACGCCCGGCACGTAAAGAATGACGAATTTCTGGCGCCCGCCGGACGCGTGTTGGATTCGATGCTCAGTGAGAACCAGTGCGAAGGGTGGCTCGAAGGATATCTTCTGACCGGACGGCACGGGCTGTTCAACAGCTACGAAGCCTTCATTCGCATCATCGACTCAATGTTCAGCCAGCACGCCAAGTGGTTGAAGGTATGCCTGGAACTGCCCTGGCGCCGGAAAATTTCGTCGCTGAACTATCTTCTTGCTTCCCACGTTTGGCAGCAGGATCACAACGGCTTCACGCACCAGGATCCGGGCTTCCTCGACCACGTCATCAATAAGAAAGCCGATATCGTGCGCGTTTACCTGCCCGCCGATGCCAACTGCCTGTTGTCGGTTTTTGATCACTGCCTGCGCAGCCGCAATTACGTCAATGTGGTGGTTGCAGGAAAGCATGCCCTGCCTCAATGGCTGACCATGGACGCCGCGGTTGTCCATTGCACGGAAGGAATTGGCATATGGCAATGGGCTAGTAATGACCAGGGGGACGAGCCGGACGTGGTGATGGCTTGCTGTGGTGATACGCCCACGCTGGAGATTCTGGCTGCCGTTTCCATCCTCCGGCATAATTTGCCCGAACTGAAAATCCGGGTCATTAATGTCGTTGACCTCATGAAGTTGCAGTCTTCGAGCGAGCACCCGCATGGATTGACGGAAACGGACTACGATTCGCTCTTCACGAAAGACAAGCACATCATTTTTGGCTTTCATGGATACCCGACCCTCGTCCACCGGCTGACTTACCGCCGCACCAACCGCAATCTCCACGTCAGGGGATACAAGGAAGAGGGCACGATCACGACCGCATTTGACATGAGGGTGCAGAACGACCTGGACAGGTTCCACCTGGTGCAAGACGTGGTGGATCGCCTACAGCACTTAGGCTCGAAGGGTGCTTACCTGAAGCAGACGATGCAGGACAAGCTCATTGAGCACAAACATTACATCGATCAGCACGGCCAGGATTTGCCGGAGGTTAGGAATTGGAAATGGAGCACCCCCAAATGAATCCACAAAAAGCTATGAACACTGATGCTGACAAGACCAAAGCTCCTGATTCGAAAAACCAAAAGCCCGAATCCAACTCGGGGAAGAAGCCCAATGCTCCCGATCCGAAAGACGATCTGAAAACCCTTCCCATGCCAGAGGTGGAAAAGAAGTTGGGGTCGTCGCCGAAGGGACTCAGCCAAGCCGAAGCTCAAAAACGGCTAACGCAATACGGGCCGAACGAGATCGCGGAAAAGAAGACAAATACTTTCCTGAAATTCCTCACCTATTTCTGGGGACCAATTCCATGGATGATCGAAGGAGCGGTGATTCTGTCGGGCGTGGTCCGGCACTGGCTGGATTTCTTCATCATCCTCTTCCTGCTTTTTTCAAATGCTGTTGTCGCATTTTGGGAAGAACATCAGGCGGGCAACGAAATTGCCGCGTTGAAGGCCAAGCTCGCCATCAAGTCCAAGGCGCTGCGCGATGGAAAGTGGGTCGAACCGAAGGTAGGTGAACTGGTACCCGGCGACGTCATCCGTTTGCAACTGGGGGACATCGTGCCGGCGGATGCTCGGGTGCTGGCGGGCGATTCAATTCAAGTCGATCAGTCCGCGTTGACCGGCGAATCTCTGCCCGTCACCGCCAAACCTGGCGCAGCGGTGTTCTCGGGTTCGATTATCAAGCGTGGCGAAACCAACGCGATGGTGTACGCGACCGGTACAAACACCTACTTCGGCAAGACGGCGCAACTGGTGGAACAGGCGCACACCGTCAGCCATTTCCAACGCGCGGTGCTTAAGATCGGCGACTACCTGATCGTCCTCGCGGTGGTTCTGGTAGGCGTAATTATTACGGTAGCGCTCTTCCGTCACGACCCGGTCCTCGATACCTTGGAGTTTGCCCTGGTGCTCCTGGTGGCCGCGATTCCTGTGGCCATGCCTACCGTGCTATCCGTGACCATGGCTGTCGGCGCACGCTTGCTGGCGAAAAAGCAAGTCGTTGTCACGAAACTGTCGTCGGTCGAGGAACTAGCCGGCGTGGATGTGCTGTGTTCAGACAAAACCGGCACCCTGACCCAGGACAAGCTGACGTTGGGCGATCCCTTTTGTGTGAACAATATACCTCCCGACCAAGTGATTCTTTGGGCCGCACTAGCTTCGCGTGCCGAAGATAAGGACACCATCGACCTCGCGGTGATTGGCGGAGTGAAGGACGATAAGGCGTTAAAAACCTTTCAGGTACTCCATTTCCAGCCGTTCGATCCGGTGCATAAGCGCACCGAAGCTACTGTGAAAGGCTCGGACGGAAGACAGTTCTACGTGGCGAAGGGAGCGCCGCAGGTGATTCTGGGGATGGCAACCAATGCCGGTGACGTAAAACCCGGCGTCGAGAAAGCCGTCAAAGAATTTGCGGGGCGGGGTTTTCGATCCCTGGGTGTGGCTCGTGCGGATCAGGAAAATAAATGGCAGTTCGTTGGCGTGTTGCCGATGTTTGATCCACCGCGCCCGCAGGCCAAAGCGACTATCGCGAGTGCGCGCGAGATGGGAGTGAAGGTCAAAATGGTCACGGGCGACCAATTGGCCATCGCCCGGGAAACCGCGAAACAATTGGGGTTGGGCACGAACATCCTGGATGCCACCGTATTGCACGACAAGGAAAAGAAGGCCGAGACGGCGGCCTCCATCGAAAATGCGGACGGCTTCGCTGAGGTATTTCCCGAAGACAAATACAACATTGTCGACGTCCTCCAGAAACACGGCCACTTCGTCGGGATGACCGGCGACGGGGTGAATGACGCACCGGCGCTCAAGAAGGCAGATTGCGGCATTGCGGTATCCGGCGCGACAGACGCGGCCCGCGCGGCGGCCTCCATCGTCCTGTTGGCATCCGGCCTATCAGTGATTATCGATGCGATCAAGGAGAGCCGGAAAATTGTCCAGCGGATGAACAGTTATGCGATCTACCGCATCGCTGAAACGTTACGCGTGCTGTTCTTCATGACGCTGGCGATCCTGTTCTTTAACTTTTATCCGGTGACTGCGGTCATGATCGTGATGATCGCCGTGCTCAACGACGGTGCCATCCTTTCCATCGCGTATGACAACGTTCATTACAAAAATAAGCCCGAGGCCTGGAACATGCGGCTCGTGTTGGGGATCGCCACGGTGCTGGGCGTCACAGGAGTCATCGCTGCGTTTGGCCTATTTTACCTTGGCGAGCGCGTATTTCACTTCGACCACGCACATATCCAAACGCTGATGTACCTGAAGCTGTCCGTGGCCGGACATTTGACGATTTTCCTGACGCGCACACGCGGGCCGTTCTGGTCCATACGTCCCGCCCGGACTTTATGGATGGCCGTGCTCGGGACGCAAATCATTGCCACGTTAATCGCGGTTTATGGGTTGTTCATGACGCCGCTCGGCTGGCCCTGGGCGCTATTCGTTTGGGGATACGCGCTGACATGGGCCGTCGCGACTGACCGGGTGAAGCTGCTCGCGTACCGGATTCTTGATTCCGTAAAGGCCGAACCGAAACCTACGGCCAAGGCTGATTCGACATCTGAATCAAAAGTCGAGCCGAAGCCTGCAGCCGAAGCCGTTTCTAAACCCGAAGCCAAAACTGAGTCAAAGCCTGAGGTGAAAGCCGAGTCTAAACCCGATGCCAACGCAACCGCCGACTTGACGCCGCAGATCGCCAAACGGGCCTATGAACTCTACGAGCAGGGAGACCGCAAGGACGGTCGATCCGTTCAGGACTGGGATAAAGCAGAGCGGGAGGTTCGCAAAGGTGGATCCAAGGCGGGGCCCACGCCTGAAGCCAAGGCCGAACCAAAAGCCGAAGCCAAACCTGAGCCAAAGCCCGACGCCAAATCCGAGTCGAAACCTGAAACTAAGGCCGAGCCGAAGCCCGAAGCCATTGCCGATTCAAAGCCCGATGCCAAGGCCGAACCAAAGGTCGAAGCCAAGCCTGAGCCAAAGCCCGAGTCGAAGGCCGAGCCAAAGCCTGACGCCACCACCGTGCCGAAACCAGAAACCAAGACCGACAACCCGTCAGATTTGACGCCCCTGCTGGTCAAGCGAGTCCACAAACTCTATGAGGACCTGGGGCGCGAGGATGTGCAAGCCGTTGAGGACTGGGAGAAAGCGAAGCGGGAGACTTTGGAACCCGAACCCCATAAATAAGCAGACGTGAGCAGGACGTCGAGTTCGGCGAAGGGATGAAAATGAAAATCAAGTCAAAGGATTTCCGGGTAGGGCCGAGAGAAAAAGTCAAACTTAAAGAGTGGCCGACAATCATAAAGCCCTATTGTGATTCGAAGAAGCGGTATCACAAACTCCTGGAAAAACATGTAGAGGAACTGAGCTCGCTGCAACAACTCCACTACGCGTCCGCCCACTTTGCGTTGCTCCTAATTTTTCAGGCGTTGGACGCTGCTGGCAAGGACGGCTCCATCCGGCACGTCATGTCCGGCGTAAATCCGGAAGGGTGCGAGGTTTTCAGTTTCAAACAGCCAAGTGCCGAAGAATTGAAACATGATTTTCTCTGGCGCACGACGTGCCACCTTCCCGAGCGCGGGCGCATCGGTATCTTCAATCGTTCTTACTATGAAGAGGTGCTTGTCGTTCGAGTGCATCCGGAGATTCTCCGCAGCGAGGAGCTTCCGGAAAAACTGCGCGACGAGAAGACCATTTGGAAGGGGCGCTATCGTTCCATCGTGGACTTGGAGGAACATCTCCACCGTAACGGCACCCGGATCGTCAAAATCTTCCTTCACCTCTCGAGGAACGAGCAACGAAAACGCTTTCTGGAACGCATCGATGAGCCTGACAAGAACTGGAAATTCAGCATCGCGGATATTCACGAGAGGAAATACTGGAAGCACTACACGAAGGCTTTTGAGGAGTGCCTGCACGCCACAAGCACCCATCACGCACCCTGGTATATCGTCCCCGCCGACGATAAGGAGAACGCCCGGTTGATTGTTTCCCGAATTGTCATTGATTCGCTCCATGACTTGAAGATGGCATATCCCAGTACCACCGCGAAGCGGCGCAGGGAACTGAAATCGATCGGCAAAGCGCTGGAAAGGTAACGCCGAGATCTTGGGTAAGAACATGAAATGGGCGGGTGAATTGAGTTGGAGGGGGCGGTCGCTATGAAATCGGCAGTTGGGTTCATGAGACTTTGCCTCGGCGTATCATTGTTGGGAATCCTGTCAATTGGGAGTCCCTTCTCATATTCACGCGAAACGTTTGTCAGTCAAACAGTGGCTGCAGTACCGCTTAATTTGGACGCCGGGAAGCAAAGTAGTACGGCCGGACTTTTTTCGAGGATGACCGTTCGCCACCTTTGGCAGGAAGCTCATCTGGATCGGCTCTCGGCAACTCGCACCTATAAGGTACAGAACGAAAAAGACAAAATTGTCGCCGAACAGGTTGTGGTCATGGAATACACCGCGCCAAGTACAGAAACTTTCACAAGCTCGTCTGAGAAAGGCTCGGGATTCGTGCTCCATCATGTCTTCCAGCGGCTTATGGAGGATGAAAAGAACAGGGTACGGGCCAACAAGGACCCAGACAGCTTGATCACTCCGGAAAACTACACCTTTGAAATGGTTGGGACGGAAAGAATCGGCAGCTCGGACTGCTCCGTCTTTCACGCCGTTCCGAAGCACAGACAAACGGATCTCTTCGAAGGAAAGATCTGGATCGATAACAATGATTTCGCGATCGTGAAAATCACCGGTCATCTAGCCAAGAGCCCGTCGTTTTGGATCACGCAGGTGGATTTTTTGCGGAACTACCAGAAGATCGACGGGTTCTGGCTTCTTTCGAGTGAAGAAGCGGTTTCAGCCATCAGGATATTCGGCAAGGAGACGCTGACCATCGATTACCGGCACTATGCGGTCAATGGATCGGAAGCGCTTCAGTCTTTCTCTTATCATCAACGCGACGTAGGGGCCGATCAGCTGCTGGTCCATCCGACGTCTGCAAGATGAAGTTGGAGCGGTTTTTGTAGCGAAAGGAGAATCACATGGAACTCGGAATGATCGGATTGGGCAGGATGGGAACCAACATGGTCCGTCGCCTTATGCGGGCCGGCCATCGGTGCGTGGTTTACGACCTCCAGGCGGAAACCGTCCAGGCCCTTGCCAAAGAGGGAGCGGTCGGGGCGACGTCGATCAAAGACTTCGCGAATAAACTGAAATCGCCCCGAATCGTCTGGATGATGGTGCCGGCCGCAGTGGTCGATCCAACACTGAAGACCCTTGTCCCACTTCTCGAACGTGACGACGTGGTTATCGACGGCGGCAACTCCTACTACCACGATGACATCCGCCGCGCCGCCGAATTGAAACCGAAGGGCATCCACTATGTGGACGCCGGGACGAGCGGCGGGGTCTGGGGCTCAGAGCGAGGCTACTGCCTGATGATTGGCGGCGATGAAACCATCGTCCGGCGAATCGACCCCATTTTCGCCGCCTTGGCTCCGAACATCGACGAGGCGCCGCGCACGCCCGGCCGAGAAAAGTTAGGCGGCACGGCTGAACACGGCTATTTGCACTGCGGTCCGAGCGGCGCGGGCCACTTCGTCAAGATGGTGCACAACGGCATCGAGTACGGGATGATGGCCTCCTACGCGGAAGGTTTAAACATCCTGCGCCACGCCAATGCCGGTAAGCAGAAGAACAGCGTCGATGCCGAAACCGCACCGTTGCGCGATCCCGAGCACTACGCATACGACCTGAATCTTGTCGACATTGCCGAGGTATGGCGCCGTGGCAGTGTCATCTCTTCGTGGCTCTTGGACCTGGCCGCCAGCGCGCTCATCGAGAGCCCGGACCTGGCGAAGTTCGCCGGCCGAGTATCGGACTCGGGCGAGGGACGCTGGACCATTAAAGCGGCCATTGACGAATCCGTTCCGGCCCCCGTCCTTAGCGCTGCACTGTACGAACGCTTCAGTTCGCGCGGGGAGGATGACTTCGCCGACAAGATGTTATCGGCTCTTCGATACCAGTTCGGCGGCCATAAGGAAAAAGCCGCCGCCAAAAAGGTGGCTTCCTGATGGCCGAGCCCCGTTCGGACGCGCTGGTGCTTTTCGGTGTGACGGGCGATCTCGCCCACAAGATGATCTTCCCGGCGCTCTACGCGATGGTGAAGCGCGGCACTCTCAAGGTTCCGGTAATCGGTGTCGCCTTTCCAAAGTGGAGTCTGGAGCGGTTGCGTAAGCACGTGACGGACAGCATAAAGAAGTCCGGCGGGATCGACGACAAGCGCGCGCTCAAGCATCTTCTTTCCCGGCTTAGCTACGTGAACGGGGACTATAAAGACCCGGGCACCTTCACGGCGTTAAAAAAAGCGTTAGGTAACGTACGACGTCCGGCACATTACCTCGCGATCCCGCCATCCCTATTTGAGACGGTGATCAAGGGCCTTGGCGCTGCGAATTTGGCCGATCATGCGCGCGTCATTGTCGAAAAGCCGTTCGGACGAGATCTGGCCTCCGCCCGAGAGCTCAATCGCGTTGCGCGCTCGGTGTTTCCTGAGAATTCGATTTTCCGCATCGATCACTTCCTCGGTAAGGAAGCGATCATGAATGTCCTCTATTTCCGCTTCGCGAATTCGTTCTTGGAGCCGATCTGGAATCGCAACTACGTGGCCAGCGTGCAGATAACGCTAGCCGAGAAATTTGGCATTAACGGCCGCGGCGCGTTTTACGAAACCGCCGGGTGTCTGCGCGATGTGGTCGAAAACCACCTTTTCCAGATCGTCGCGCTACTTGCGATGGAGCCGCCAGCCGATAGGGACTTTGGAGCCGTCCACGCGGAGAAAGCCAAGGTTTTTGAAGCGATGCGTCCTTTGAAGTCGAGCGATTTGGTGCGCGGTCAATATGCTGGCTACCGACGAGAGCCAGACGTGGCGAAAAAATCTGACGTTGAAACTTTCTGCGCCTTGCGTCTTTTCATCGACTCGTGGCGCTGGGCGGGAGTGCCCTGGTACTTGCGCTCTGGCAAATACCTACCCAAAAACGAAACTGAGATCCTCGTGGAACTGAGGCCGCCCCCACAAAAACTTTTCGCGGACTCAGATCCGACAACTGGCCGAGCCAACTATCTGCGATTCGAGCTTTCACCAACTTCCGCCATCGCCCTCTCGGCTCGCGTCAAGCGCGAAGGTAAGGATTTCGTTGGAGAACAACGGGAACTCTATTTGGCCGACGAACAGCCGGGCGAGGAATCGCCATACGAGCGCCTGTTAGGCGACGCGATGATCGGCGATGGAGCGCTCTTCACCCGCGAGGATGCAGTTGAAGCAGCATGGGCCGTCGTCGATCCAGTCCTTAAGAAGCATCACCGCGCTCTTCCGTACAAGCGTCACAGCTGGGGACCAAAAGCGGCCGATGCACTGATCGCTTCAAACGGCCGTTGGTACAACCCTACATCCAAGAAGACGTCCTGATGATTGCGGGAGAACCGCCAGGCTATTGCTGACGGAGACACTTATAAATACCATCGCGATCATTCCGGGTTCGGATTGTGCACCTGTGATCCAACAGAGACGAGTATTAAGGAGAAGGAATGCCTGATTTCACATGCAATTTTGCGCAGGTAGGGAAACCCTTTGTACATTTTTGGGAGCATACCGTTGGCAGCGGCCATGCGCCTCTTGCTCTTCGGGCTGACTGGCAATCGCAACTTATGCTTTGTCACAACGAATTGGGATTTCAACACGTTCGCTTTCATGCGCTGCTATCAGAGGGAATGGATACGATCATTTGCGAAGAAGACAAACTCCTTTACTCATTTTTCAATGTAGATCAGATAATGGATTTCCTTCTTTCAATCGGGATGAGGCCTTTTGTCGAGTTGAGCTTCATGCCCAAAGCATTCGCCTCCGCCAACACGACCGTGTTTCGTTACCAAGCGAACGTAACCCCACCGAAGGATTATGGACAGTGGGCAGCACTGATCAGCAAACTGACCGCCCATTGGGTGGAACGCTACGGCGCGAAGGAAGTGCGTGAATGGTTTTTTGAAGTTTGGAACGAGCCGAACCTCAAGGCGTTTTGGACTGGAACGCAACAGGAATATTTCAAGCTCTACCGCTTCACCGTGGAGGCGGTTAAAGGCGTGGATCATTTGCTCAAAGTGGGTGGCCCGGTCACTGCGAAGAATGCTTGGATTTCCGACTTCATTGAATTCTGCCGGCAGAACAAAGTGCCGGCCGATTTCGTCACGACTCACCATTACCCCACGGATGCCTTCGGAAAGATAGGCGCCGATACCGAGACACAATTGCAGCATGCACCACCTCACGTCATGCGTGAAGACGCTCGCAAAACGCGAGATGCGGCGCGTGATTTGCCTGTCTACTACACCGAATGGAACATCTCTTCAAATCCCCGCGACCCGCTGCACGACGAACCCTTTGCCGCCGCATATGCCGCCAAGATCATCATGGAAGCGACAGGGCTCGTTGAGGGTTACGCCTTTTGGACCTTCAGTGATATTTTCGCCGAGAACTACTTTCCATCTGTTCCGTTTCAGGGCGGGTTCGGCCTGCTGAATATTCATGGGATTGCGAAGCCAGTGTACCGAGCTTTTGAACTGCTACATCATCTGGGCGACGAACTACTGAGGGTCGAAGGTAAACATGACACCGTGGACGCCTGGGCTGTTCGAAAAGAAAAGGAGGTGACAATCCTGGTGACGAACCACGCCATGCCAAGACATCCCATTCAAACGGAATTGCCAAGTCTGCATATCACGGGCGCCCGGAGCCTCGCAGAGTCTACATCCAGAGAATTGACCAGGATCATGCGAACGCGCGAGGGCTGTGGGAAGCTATGGGCGAACCAAATTATTTGAACGCCCGGCAAGTGGAACAATTGAAGGCCCACTCGTCCCTGGTGACGCAACCGCAGCCTTGGAAGTATGAACAGCCGAATATGGATTTTTCGCTGACGCTGCCACCTCATGCCGTCGCGGCGATCACGATCGAATTTACATAAGCGGATGGCAAAAGCGCCGCAATCTCGCCTAGCTCCCGCCAAAACACCACCCGGTGACACTATGCTCGATCAGCTTCAGAAAGAAACCTTCGCCTATTTTTTGAATGAATCGAACCTGGAGAATGGGCTTGTTCGAGATAGGACAAAAAAAGATTGCCCCGCGAGCATCGCTGCCACGGGACTGGCTTTGGCATCTTACCCCGTGGCTGTCGAGCGTGGTTTCATTCCACGGGCCGCGGCGATAGAACGAACGCTGACGACGCTGCGTTTTTTCTGGAATAGCCCGCAAGGCCCCGCACCCGACACCACCGGCTACCAGGGCTTTTACTATCACTTTCTTGATATGCGGACCGGACGGCGCGCCTGGCAATGCGAGCTATCAACCGTGGACAGTGCTTTTCTGCTGGCGGGCGCCCTCGCGGCAGGAATGTATTTTGCCGCCGATAGGCCCGGCGAAAATGAAATCCGCAGGCTCGCAGACGCGCTCTATCGGCGCGCAGATTGGCCGTGGGCGCAAGACGGCGGCGCAACGGTCACGCATGGTTGGAAACCCGAGAGTGGGTTTCTCAAGTACCGTTGGCAAGGCTATGACGAAGCTTTGTTGTTGTATATCCTGGCGCTAGGCTCGCCGACACATCCGCTACCCGAGAGTAGCTATACCGCGTGGGCTTCAACCTACAAGTGGGAACACTGTTGCGGGCAAGACTATCTTTACGCCGGACCATTGTTTACGCACCAGCTCTCGCATGTCTGGATCGATTTTCGCGGTATTCAGGACGCTTTCATGCGCGATAAGGGCATCAACTATTTTGAGAACAGTCGCCGTGCAACCTATGCGCAGCAACAGTATGCGATTGGCAACCCACTCAAATTCGAGGGCTACGGCCCCAAATGCTGGGGAATTACGGCGGGCGATGGCCCCGGTCCAGCCACACTCCTAGTGAACGGCATTGAACGTCAATTCTTCAATTACGTGGGGCGCGGTGTGCCGTACGGACCCGACGACGGAACAATCGCGCCGTGGGCTGTAGTGGCGTCGCTACCGTTTGCACCCGAGATTGTGTTGCCAGCTCTCGATTACTACATAAATGAAGTCCAATTGACTAAACCGGACGCGTATGGCTTCAAAGCGTCATTCAATCCGACCTACCCGGAAAAGTTGGGCAATCATTACGGCTGGGTGTCGCCCTGGCATTTCGGGCTCAATCAGGGGCCTATCATTCTGATGATTGAAAATTATCGGAGCGGATTGTTGTGGCAATTAATGCGAAACTGTCCATGCATTGTCACCGGCCTGCGTCGGGCGGGTTTTGGGGGAGGTTGGTTATAACTCTCTCGATGGCTTTTTCTCTTCACGCGTGGACTCCAAAGATGAGGGCATGAAGCGGGTCTGATACAGGCCTGCTTCGCGCGATTCAGGCGTATAGTTTCGCACCGCTGCAAGAGCGGGCATAATCGTCCGGAGTCCGCGGTCCTCGTGACTAGCCCGAGTTTTTGTACTAGTTCGAGTGAGTGATTGGATGATGTCGTCGGCTCCTTTGACCGAGTAGATGTAATGAAAAGGGCCGTGTCTCCTGCCGGTATAATCGTTGTGGTTGCAACGCAACCCGGAGGAGGCTCGGTATGTACATTGGGGCAGACTTGCACCAGCGATTTTGTTACATGACCTGTTTAGATGAGAACGGGCAAGTGGTTGAGCAGCGGTCCATCGCGAATCAGCCAGAGGCTTTGAAGGATTATGTCGGACGCTGGCCTCGACCGATCCACATGGCTGTGGAAGCCAGCGGTAGCACTGCGACTTTCGTAGATCTCCTCAGTCCGCTTGCTGATCGCATCGTCGTAGTCCATCCGCAACGAGTGAAAGCAATTGCATCCGCTAAGTTGAAGAACGACAAGGTTGATTCGCAGACACTCGCGCAACTTCTGCGCGCGGATCTGCTGCCGACGGCGTGGCTCAGTGATCCAGCGACTCGCATCCTACGGGAGCAAGTGAGGCTGCGCAGTTCTCTGGTCCAGCAGCGCACCCGGTGGAAGAACCAGGTTCACTCGACTCTTCATCGTTGGGGCCAACGTGCGCACGTAACGGATTTGTTTGGACAGTCTGGTCGCGCTTGGCTTTCAGCGTTGGTTCTTCCGACGGCAGCGCGTCAGACCGTCGATACGCAATTGAAACTCATCGACGCAGTCGATCAACAGATCGCGGATGCTGACAAACAGATGCGCGAGATCGCCCAGGCGGATTTCGATGCGCGCGTTTTAATGACCATCCCAGGGATTGGAGCGTTCTCCGCCCTGGTGGTAAAAGCAGAGGTTGGCAACATCCAGCGATTTTCGACGAAGCGACAGCTTTACAGCTATGCAGGGTTGGTACCGTGGGTGCGTGACAGTGCAGATCATCATCGACGGGGGCACATCACGCGCGCCGGCTCACCGCTGTTGCGATGGGTGATGGTTGAAGCTGCGATGAATGCGGTTCGATCCTCGCCCGGCGCGCGTGAATACTTCCTGCGACTAGCAAAGAGGAAGCCACGGGCGGTCGCCCGAGTGGCATTAGCGCGCAAGCTCCTCGGGGTCGTGTGGGCTCTATGGACCCACGGCATCTGCTTCGACGAACAGGTCTTTGCAGCGGTGTAAAGGCGAACTCCGTTAGCCCGTACCAAGTTGGTCCTTCGAGGACGCCGAGTAGATGGGGCGGCGGAGGCTCGCATAAGCCTTTTGTGCCACGAGCACGAATAGAAGCTTGACTGCATCGTTGCGGAGTCCGGCTTGCACGACACGGCCCTTTTCATAGAAGACTTGGCAGCGGTTGGTCGACTGAGTCTCGGAGGAAAGGGCTTACGCCTTGCCGCGCACTTTTCACAGCGGGCATAGGACTCGCAACGCGTCTTGCTTCAACCGAAATCCTAGACGCCGAACACGTCCATATCGTCTGCAAGAACATTGATAATGTCCTTGCGGGTTATTATTCCTTGCATACCGCCGGCCGATAAATCCCCATCGTGCGTAGCGACCAGCGCGAAGGCCGAATCGGTAGAGCGCATCTGAGCAACGACCCTCCACACTGAATCAGCCGGCGAAACAAGCACATAATTGCGACTTACGATTTCTCCTACCGCAGCGGTCGGATTGGTAAGTTCGAGGGCGTTTAGACCCTTTCGAGTGACCATTCCCTCCACTCCGCCAGACTCGTTTGTGACGATGAAAACCTCAATTGTGCTGGGCGGGAGATCATTTAATCGTGTTGCCGCCGGAAGGATCCCTATGAGCGAATTCATGATACTAGAGGCGTGACGACTGAGTTGAAGATCGGCGCGAAGTGACTCTGGTACCAGCTCCCCGCGCAGGGTCAGCTTACGCGTGTAGATGCTGTCTCTCACAATGCTTTTCCGTACCCCATAGCTAATCGCAACTGTTAAAGTCAATGGAATGATCACTGTGTAGTCGAAAGTCATCTCGAAAATCATCACGATCGCAGCCAGGGCTGCCCCGGTTGACCCACCCACCACCGCACCCATCCCCACCACAGCGAACGCGGGTGTGGCGACGTTAAGAGAAGGGAACAACCGGTGAAGCATTACACCGTACGCGCTTCCAGCCATCGCCCCCAAAAACAGCGCCGGGGAAAATACACCGCCCGACGCTCCCGAGCCTAGCGTCAGAGAGGTGGCGACCAGCTTCCCTGCAAACAGGAGAATGAGAAAGTAAATCGGGAACTGCACGCTGGATAGCACGTCCTGAATCGTGGCGTATCCCACGCCTTCTACATAATAGTGGCCATATCGGGACATAAAGAAATACAACATGAGCCCCACTATCAGCATTCCGGCGGCGTGCTGCACATAGTATCCTCCCTTGATTCGATTCTCGAAGAAGTGCTCGAATCCGTAGACGGAGTGAATGAACAGCGCGGAGATAAGACCAGTCATCGCACCAAGACCCGCATAGGCGAGGAGCACCGTCGGATCGGTCAACCGAAAGTACGCCATTTCAAGAGCAGGGATGAAGAAAGACGGATGTGGGCCGAAGAAGAGCCGGCCGATGTAGGTGGCCGTCGCTGTAGCAGTGACCACTGGCACCAATGTCCGCGCGCTAAGTTCGGGCATGACGATCTCTAACGCGAACAGCACGCCGCCGATGGGAGTATTGAATGTAGCTGCGATTCCCCCACCCGCGCCCGCCGCGATGAGCGTGATTCTCTGCCACGAAGGCAACCGCAACAACTGTCCCATCGTCGAACCAAAAGACGAACCAATCTGAATGATGGGTCCCTCGCGGCCAACCGATCCGCCGCTCCCGATCGAAAGTGCGGACGCGAGTGCCTTGACGAGTGACACAATCGGACGAATAACTCCCTTGCGATAGAAAACAGCTTGGATGACTTCGGGCACGCCGTGACCTTTCGCTTCTGGAGCGAAATTCTTCACCAGGAAAACCACGCCGAAAGCACCGATGATCGGGACAAGAATCACGAATGGCCCCCAGGGGCTCAACGGTGTATGCGTGTTGGCGTCGTAAGACGCGGAAAGCTTGCCAAGAAAGAAAAGATTGTGGAAGATCCCAATCAGAGCTCGGAATGCTACTGCACCCAGTCCTGCTACGACCCCTACTAGCAGCGAGAGCACCCACAAGATTACTTGCCCTACCGTTCGCGCCATCGGCGCTGTGCGATCACCAGTCAAAGCAACCTCCCACAGGCGTTTTCAAATGTTGAGGCCGGTAGGGCATAAAAAGATGCTCCAACTTCAAATTCCAGATTTCCGATGACCCGACGAGTAATGAATCTGGCAAAAATCGAGACTTTTCTCCGTCGTCCACATAAACCTTGTACCATTATTTCGAGGTACTGGGCGACATATGCGGGAGAATGCTTGCGCGCGTATGGCATGTGAGGGTGAGTTTGAATTCGCCCGGATACAAATGCATTCGGCGATTATCGTCTGGCATTCCCGTCAGAAAGCCAAACAAGATGTATCTGAAGGTGATTCCGAGAGTAAAATGCTGCGGTACTCTGAACAACGCCGAATGCCGGCTAATTTGATTTGAACTAAACAGCAAACCAATGCGCCTACGAAGGACAAAAGATCTTAGCCAATACACAATCGCCGCGACCGATACGGATATCGGACGAGTGCATGATTTCTACTTCGATGACGAGAAATGGACCATTCGCTATATTGTAGTTGCAACGGGCGAAGTTCTTTCCGGGCGCAAAGTCTTAATCTCTCTTGTGTCTCTGCGATACCCTGCGTGGAGTCCGCTTCACCTCCGAGTGAATTTGACCTGGGAACAAATCAAGAACTGCCCGGCTATTGATGTACACACGCCTGTTTCCCGCCAGCATGAAGCCGAACACCACAAACATTTCGGGTTGCCTCCTTATTGGGACGGCACTGACGTTTGGGGTTCCTGGCCTAATCCAAGGGCGCTTGCGGAAGCGCCGCGCTCCGAATCGAACGTTGGAGCGAATCGCGCGTCATCTGATGTCCATCTCCGAAGCACACGGGATGTCACGGGCTATCACATCATGGCCACCGACGGCGAAGTTGGCCACCTTGAAGATTTTTTGTTTGACGAGGATACCTGGGAAATTCGGTACGCCATCGTTGACACCAAAAATTGGTGGCCGGGCAAGAAGGTGTTGCTGAGGCCACGATGGATTAAGAGAGTGAGCTGGGCCGACCGTGAGATTTACGCAAACATGACTCGCGAGATTATCCGAAAAGGTCCCGAATGGGATCCCAATAAGCCCGTTAGCAGGGAATTTGAACTTCGCCTTCATAACCATTACGGTTATGCGCCATATTGGACGGCGGAGAAATGAATTCGTACCCACGCGTTTGCAAGTCCGAACCAAGATTTGCCCGAGTCGCCCAAAGTCGCAGTCACGAGTAGATGACAAACTAGGGAACGTGAATTCGATCGATAAGTAGGAAGTTACCTCCTGACAGTAACTTCGACTTGAGGGTTTTTCGGAAATCCTAACTTCTCACCGTGTTTCCCGACGACTTGGAGAACCGAAGGTGACTGTGGAGGGTCAGTAACCGTCGCAAAGACGATGTCACAAACGAGATTGTGCTGAAATTGATTCCCTTTCGTTGGGTGGAGGTTCGCTTCGAAGAACCCGTCCTCGCCCACAACAACAGAGGCTCCCTCGTTTATCACGTTGCCGCCCTCTCCGATATAACGATATACGTTCAGATGCAACCGAGCGCCGATAGGCAGGTTAGAAGCGCCAACCACATAAAGTTCATCTGGACGTCCGTCATACGCAGCTCTCGCGGCGATGTAATAAGTCGGTGCCGACAGTCGTGCCTGTGGAGTTGGGACCGATGTCGGGACGCCACCGGCGAGCAGGCACAAACCCGCTAGGGCAAGGCGCACAAACTGGGATATCGCATATTCCCTCTCGTCATTGGCGGGTCGCCCAAGTTTTGAATTTGTCTTCATATTTGCCGCGCATCGGGGGGAGTATAACATCGCGGGAAGTAGCTGCGGAGTACCACGGAGGTGTCCCATGTTCGACCCGCGCAACGGGCGAACGTGGGGTTCTTGATGTTCTTTTTTCTTAGGGTCGATGCTCTTAAATCGGCACAAGAAACGCAGGTCTACAAAATCATCTACATCGGTGTGAATGAAACACGAGAAGCTCTAGATAAGCGATTGAAAATAATGGTCGGGGCGAAAGGATTTGAACCTTCGACCTCCTGGTCCCGAACCAGATGCCAGCGCTTGTTGAAATCTAGGGATTCTTGTTGATTCTAAGTGATTGCTGTTGAAGCGTTTGCGGCCTGCTTGTTGAAGTCTGTTGAATCTTGTTGAAGTCGGAGGCTTTCGCAGCTACAAAATTATGGGAATTATCCATTTAACTTCCTAGCGGCAGAAAGGGAAGAAAAATGAACAAGCTTCTTATCGTCTCGGGCCTTATCGCTGGTCTGCACGTGACCAACATCGCCGAAAACTTTCTAGCAATGGCGATTTTTCAATGGTGGCACAACGATGGCGACAAAAGCCAGGGTTCAGGAATTTAAATGGATAATTCCCAAAATTATCTACAGTCGCGAATAAACTCATTTTTCCATCCATTTTGCATTTTGGCGTGGGACAGGTTGCGTTTTCGAGACTTGACGGTTTGCGTCACCGCTACGAACGAGCCGCGCAAATCTACAGTCGGATCCGAAGTTTTTTGGAGACCAGTGCGTCCACAAACCGGCCTTGTTCACGCTTACATTCAATACCTGATTTCATTTGGAGCGCTTTGGTGGATCGGGTGGCAGCGAGAACGACCAAGCGCAGCACTTTTTTAGACTCGGACGAAGTTTTGGCGAAGGAAAGCGGTCAACACGCCAACCGAGGTTTGTAGTTTTAAAGGCGTGCAGTACACAGCCCCCTATCCCAAGGAAAGCTCTGGTTTCGAGTCTTCGCTCGTCATTTTCATTGCCAAGATGCGTTGAGTATTTTCTTCGGTTCTGTTGGCTATAATTCGGACAATAGCCCGATCCACAATGCCCGAAATTGAAGTTCGAAATTCGTCACCAATAAGGCTCATATCTACCAATAAAGGTTCCGAAGCCCGTTTTCGGAACAAATAAAAATCAGCCAACTTATTTCCGGAAGAAGAGGTTAATTCAAGCTTTAGTTCCCATTCTGGAGCCTTAAGATCAAGTTCCAACCAAAAATGAGAGTATTTATTCAATTCAACACGCCGCAGCGGGAAAAGAGAAGCCTCGCACCCATAATCAATTTGTGGAAAAGAGACCGAAATTCCGCAGAATCCAGAAGGATCAAGTGTTGCTTGAAGAATGCGGCACAATTCTGGGAATTCTAATGTGTTATTAGAGAATGATTCGATTGCGCGGCGGATTTGAAGATTATTCGCGATAATTCGTTTTCGCCGCCATATTCGGCGGGCCGTGGCGCCAAGCTCGTAGACTTCAACATACTTCAGTTGCTGGACTCCTAGCCAAACTCCTAGTCCGATTAAGAGTAAAACAAAACCGACTCTTATGTTGTCATGGAGCAACGTCAGACTCAGGAGCCCAAATGCTGCCGCGACGGCATAGAGGACCAGTACTGCGTCCCGATGCGAAAGACCCCGTTTCAGCAGTTTGTGATGAACATGATCATCATCACCCAGAAAGAGCGGCTTGTTATTCATGAATCTTCGGATAACAGAGATGCATACATCTAAGAGAGGGAGGCCGAATGCCACAACGGGAATGGCAACTGCAATCGCCGTAGTTGACTTCTGCGAACTAGCCAAGGCAAGTGCACTCAGCAGAAAACCGATGAACAAACTTCCCGAGTCGCCCAGAAAAATGGTGGCCGGATGGAAGTTGTACCGCAAGAATCCGAATATGGCCCCTGCCAACACAACCGAGAGAAGTGATACGAGAGGCGTATGTCTGAACAAAGAAACCGCAAAGATGATCATCGTTGAGAACAATGCAGAGCCAGCGGCCAGCCCGTCGAGCCCATCGATAAGGTTGAAAGCATTTGTTATCAGAAGAACCCAGAATATCGTTAGGGGGAGACCTATCGCAACTCCCAGAGCATCATGAGATGAATAAGCCGCTAACCGATGAATTCCGAAACCTGCCAAATACAGCCAGACTGCCGCGACTGCTTGCACGCCAAATTTCACATATGGCCCGAGCGAGAACTTATCGTCGCATAAACCCAAGAGGAAAATTAAGGAAGCCGGAAGGATGATTCCGAGCACGGTCTGAGTTGGAAGAGGAAGGTGGATGCTTTGTAGCCTATATGCACCGAGAGCTATTCCAGTTACGAGTACGAAGCTGAGAAAAATTGAAACACCACCAATACGTGGTACCGGGCTAAGGTGAAAATGCCGTCCAGTTCGCGCCTTATCTAGCCATCCTCGACGAATTGCGCCATCGCGAATGGATCTCGTAAATACCAGAGATACGATCATGGCAGCTACGAAAAATGCGATGTAGTATAACGTCAAGCTTATCTCCATACGTGTCTTGAACACCCAGCAGTTAGAAAAGTAGCGATAAACTTATCCTTTCCTTTACTGGGACTGTATCGCATTCCTCCCAGCGGCAACCAGATTTATATGGTCAAGGTGTCCAGGCATTCAAGCAGTAGTGAATATGAAAGTCAAGTACATCACAATGAATTTCTTATCAATCAACTAATTATCCAACTACTTGTCTTATTACTTCTTTTCCGGCAGTATCTCTGAGACATCCCGCAATATCTGCCCTACAGCTGAATGAACGGAAAAGGTCGTTTCCAGAAGTGAACGAGCATTCCTACCCATTCGGGCTCGAAGTTGCGCATTTGCGGCGAGTTCCAGGGCCGCCCCGCGTAAGCTTTCATCATCACCATTTATGATGCAGAAGCCTGCATGATTGTTGCGGATCAGTTCAAAAAGGTCACTCCCTGGATTTACGCTTGCCAAAACCGGAATCCCCCAGTACAGGTAACCCAGCAGCTTCCCTGGAATATTGTGGTTGTTGAGTCGCCGATCCAGTGAAATGAGACCAACGTCAAACTCGGATACCATTGAAAGATATTCTCGTTGCTCCACTGGGGGAGCTAACCGGATATTGTGAAGCCCTTTTTCCGCAATTGCGTTTCGCAGATGGGATACCGCACTGCCCTCTCCGACAAGTAAGAAATGGATTTCAGGGTGCACGATGACGCCCGAAGCAAGTCGAAGGATGTTGTCGACATCCTGTGCAACGCCAAGATTCCCTCCATAAAAGAAAACGACTTTGTGCTGGAGTCCGAACTGAACTCGATATTGGGTCTTCGGAAGTTCTGGTTCCTGGAGCGCCGTCCAGTTGTAAAGGATCTTCAAATTGTAGGGTATTCTCGGACGTTTGTTTTCGAAATGCTTCAGATCACCAGGCGACTGCACAGCAATGACATCAGAATTGTCATATTGTCGGATGGCCTTTCTATGAAAATAACGATAAATCAAACCCCTCTTAAGCAGCCCGACATCCATTGCCCAATCTGGGAAGATGTCCCTAAGAATCAAGTAGGACGGAACATGCCAAAGAGATTTTAGCCGGCGTACTAAATTCCCCCAAAAAATTGTAGGCGAGTAGAATATGATTAGATCCGCTGGATTGGCGGTGAGGAATTTGCCGGCCGTCTTCCAGACGAGGTATGACAGACAGGCCTCGTGGAAACCACGGATTGATTTTGACGCTCCCTTGATCCGTCTTGTTCTTACGCGTGCGACGCGAAGTCCACTCTCCACCGAAACTTCGAAACTTCCTACAATTGTAAACGCCGGAGCGAAAATAGACCGCGTCACGCCGTGAGAACGGGTGATGCGGCGGAGGAAAAGTAGACCGCCGGATCTTGGTTTCACGAACGGTTGTGGAGAGGGGCAGGTTCGTGGGACACCGGAGGGATGTACACCGTGGAGATCTATGGACGTGTTCGGCGGGCCGTGTTGGTGGAAGGCAAGAGCGAGCGTGCGGTGGCGCAGGAGTTTGGGATCGCACGCGAGACCGTACGCAAGATGCTGCGGTATTCGGTACCGCCGGGCTACCGGCGGGAACGGCCGGTAAAGCGGCCCAAGCTGGGGCCGTGGATCGGCGTGATCGACGCCATTCTGAAAGAAGACAAGAACAGCCCTGTGAAGCAACGGCATACGGCGAAGCGGATCTTCGACCGGTTGCGGCAGGAGTACGCCTACACGGGCGGCTACACGATCGTGAAGGACTACGTGCGTTTGCAGCAGGTGCGAACGCGAGAGATGTTCATGCCGCTGACCCACGCGCCTGGGAAAGCACAAGCGGACTTCGGAGAAGCCTGGGTGATGGTCGCCGGAGTGAAATGCAAGGCGCACTACTTCGCCATGGACTTGCCGCAGTCGGACGATTGCTTCGTGGCAGCATTTCCGGCAGAGACGACGGAAGCCTTTCTGGAAGGACACGTGCGCGCCTTTGCGTATTTCGGGGGAGTGCCGCGGCAGATTCTCTACGACAACACGAAGCTGGCAGTGGCGAAGATTCTGGGTGGTGGAGAGCGGAAGAAGACGCGGGCGTTCTCGGAACTGCAGAGCCACTATTTGTTTGAAGAGAAGTTCGGACGTCCGGGCAAGGGCAACGACAAGGGGAAGGTGGAAGGGCTGGTGGGTTACGCGCGGCGGAACTTTATGGTGCCGATTCCGCGTGTGGGCAGTTGGGAGGAGTTGAACACGTATCTGCTGGAGCAGTGCGGGAAGCGACGGGAACGGCAGTTGCGGGGCCAGGAAGAGACGATTGGGGAACGCTTCGAGCGCGATCGCACGGCACTGTTGCCGCTGCCGGAGGCGGCGTATGAGGCGTGCGAGAAGCGCACGGCGCGGGTGAGTTCCCTGTCGCTGGTGCGCTATCGCGGCAACGATTATTCGGTGCCAACCGAGTACGGACACCGCGAAGTATGGGTGAAAGGCTATGTGCAGGAGGTGCTGATCGCGTACGGAAGTGAGATGATCGCACGGCACGCGAGAAGTTACGCCCGCGAAGAACTGGTTTTCGATCCACGGCATTATCTGGCACTGCTGGAGCAGAAGACTGGCGCGCTGGACCAGGCGGCGCCGCTGGTGGGATGGGAGTTGCCGGCATGCTTTTCCGAACTACGCCGGTTGCTGGAAGTGCGGCTGAACAAGGGCGGCCGTCGAGAGTATGTACAGGTGCTGCGGCTTATTGGAGACCTTCCGGTTGGAAGAGGTCGCGCAAGCGATCGAGCAGGCTTTGCATCTGGGAACGATCTCGTTCGATGCGGTAAAGCATCTGCTGTTGTGCCGGATCGAGCAGCGTCCGCCGCGGCTGGACTTGGAGAACTATCCGCACCTGCCGCTGGCGCAGGTGCGTACCACCCAGGCATCGGAGTACATGGCGCTGCTGGGCGAGGTGAACTCATGAGCGGCACGGCGAACACGGCAACGGCAGACACGCCGCAGGTGCTGCTGGAACATCATCTGAAGATGCTGCGGCTGCCAACGTTTCTACGCGAGTACGACAAGGTGGCGCGGCAGTGCTCGGACGAGAGTGTGGATTACCCGCGTTACCTGCTGCGTATGACGGAGCTGGAGCTGTTGGACCGCGAGCGGCGCGCCACCGAGCGCCGCATCCATCAGGCCCGCTTCCCGGTGGTCAAGAGCTTGGACACTTTCGAGTTCCTGAGCATCCCGTCCGTAAACAAGGCACTGGTGCTGGAACTGGCGCGGTGCGAATTTCTTTTGCGGCGCGAGAACGTACTGTTGCTGGGTAATTCCGGCACGGGCAAGACACATCTGGCGCTGGCGCTCGGTCTCGCTGCATGCCAGAAGGGCCATCGTGTGCGCTTCACGACGGCTGCCGCGCTGGTGCACGAACTGATGGAGGCCCGGGATGAAAAGCGGCTGCTGCGCTTCCAGAAACAGATGGCCAGCTACGAACTGTTGATCGTCGATGAGTTGGGATTCGTGCCGCTATCGAAGACTGGCGCGGAGTTGCTGTTCGAGGTTTTCAGCCTGCGCTACGAGCGTGGCTCGACGCTGGTGACCAGCAACCTGCCCTTTCAGGAGTGGACCGAAGTGCTGGGGTCGGAGCGGCTGACCGGCGCGCTGCTGGACCGGCTCACCCACCACGTGCACATCCTGGAGATGAACGGCGAGAGCTACCGCCTCAAGCAGAGCAAGCACAAACGCAACCCTCAACCCGGCCGCTAAATCACCACTACATCTCTCGCGGAGGGTGGCGTCTTCCGCTCCGGCCTAAACGCGGTCCGCAAACCGGACCGCAGGCCTCCGCTCCAGACGCCACCCTCCCTGCCAATCCCCATCTCCCACACACTCATCTGGTCTAGTTTTCCTCCGCCCCAGTGGTCTAGTTTCACTCCGCCCTTGACAGTTCACATCGGTACAGACGTCGGTCCTCACTGCGACCAATCTGGTAACCACAATCGAAGGTCATGCATTTCGAAAGGAGAAATATAAGTGAACATTAGCTCTCTTAAATTAGCGCGATTGCTTTTGCCTTTGGGTTCCCTGGTCTTTTGCGTGTCTCTGATGGCCGTGCCGATCCCCTTGCATCAAGGTGCGCAGCAGACGCCGCCAGACAATACTAAGACAAACAAAGATCAGGCAAGTCCTAACGCGGATCAGCAGAAGATGAATGCTTCGGACAGTGCCATTACACAAAGGATTCGAAAAGCGATCCATGAGGATGCAAGTCTCTCCACCAACGCACACAACATCAAAATCATCACTCAAGATGGCAAAGTTACGCTCCGGGGGCCGGTGCGGTCTGAGGAGGAGAAAAGCAACTTGGAAGCCAAGGCTGTAAGCGTGGCTGGAAAAGAGAATGTAACCAATCAACTGGAAGTTACGCCTTCGAAATAACTGTGCACAAATCGAAGCTCGTTGAACAAGGAGAAAGACAAATGTCAGGTAAAAAGGTAGCGGTATTTGGAATTTATTCGACTCGTCTTGCTGTAGAAAATGCTGCGGATTCACTCATAAATGCGGGCTTTCCAGCCTCAGATATTTCCGTACTATTGCCCGAGAGCCTTGGCGGCTCCAAGGATATGGGAACGGAAAAGGCTACGAAAGCGCCAGAGGGTACGGCGGCCGGCGTTACTGCGGGAGGAGTAATTGGTGGCGTACTCGGTGTGCTCGCAGGGGTTGGTCTGTTGGCGATCCCTGGTCTTGGTCCATTCATAGCCGCAGGTCCGATCATGGCAGGGCTGGCGGGGCTGGGCGTTGGAGGAGCAGTGGGCGGACTTACGGGGGCGTTGATCGGCATGGGCATCCCTGAATTCGAAGCAAAGCGGTACGAGGGCCGCTTACAGAAAGGCGGTATTCTTCTTTCCGTGCATTGCGATACATCCGAAGAAATCAAGCGGGCAAAAGAGGTTCTTGACATTACCCGAGCTGAAGACATTTCAACTACGGGCGAGTCATCCTCGAATGTGGTGAAGTCGGATCGGGAAATCGCCCGGGCAGCAGGGACGTCTCACTAGGCAACGAAGGAGGAAGGTCGCAGCCGGCTTTCCTCCTTCTCTTCACGTGAGGGACGGCCGAACTGGCGGTAAAAGATTTAGGTCCCGACCAACGGTATTAATTTATCGGGCTACTCAGGACGAAGACCTTTTGTGAGGCAGTCAGAATCCATTCCTTCCGAAATACATATCCCATCCAATTGTGCCGCGGACGCGCACGTATGCCGCCTCACCGGCGAAGCTGTTACGCGCGGAAACGAGGTATTGATGGATTACCACGAGTACGACCAGAGATTTGCCAAGTCAGATAGAATGCGCGCGCCAAAACATCAGCCATTTGCGATAAATCCGACTCTAGTCGAACGTGGATTTCGCGACTGTGCGAAACATGACAGTATTGCTCCTATCTTGATGTCATCATGAATGCATGATGCATAAGAAAACTAAAAAAGAACTCCGCAATGCGGCACAGGCCAGCGTCAGGAAAGAAATGGCGAAGCCGCGAATGGCCAGGTCGGCAAGAATCACGGAACTGAACCAAGATACTTCGCGCGTTCCAGAACAGCCACGTACCACGATGCCCGGAATTGTAAACAAAATCATCCCGTCTCCCCGTCCGAGCCAGCCGGAAAAGGCGCAGATTTCTGTTGACAGTGCCGACACGCGCCACCGAGATCTGCGTATCGAGAATACCTTGACTGACGAACACGGCGATGATGTAAAGCTCAAAAAGGGCGCGCACGTTGAACTTACGGTCGCAGCCGAATCAAAGACGTAAACCTCCGCGATAAACGAAAACAGCGAACCCGTTCGGCGTGTGATAGTTGGCCTGTGCTTTGGTTGTCACATTTCATGCAGTCCTCAGCATTGGACAGTTGGAGGCATTTGGGAGAAAAAGTCGAGCGATCTTGCCCTGTGCCTCACCAGATCTCTGTCCGTCTCTGTTTTCAACAACTTCGCGTGTGCCATTCACAGGCAATCTGCGATAGCACGCAGCTATGTCACACGCTCTGGAACTCCTTTTGGATCTGTTTGTTCGCCTTTTCCGCACTCGTCGCGGCCTGTGGCTCCAAAACCTGGCTCTTCGGCAACAGCTCGTTGTCTTGAAGCGCAAGCGCCCCCGACCGCGACTGACCGCGTTCGACAAGCTCTTTTGGGTCATCGCTCGAAAGTACTGGCCTCGATGGAAACAAGCCCTGATTGTTGTTCGCTCGGAAACCATTCCCCTCTGGCACCACGCGGGTTTTCGTCTCTACTGGACCTGGTTCTCATGTCATCGGGTTTGTCCTGGCAGGAAACACATCGGCAAGGAACTGCGTGAGCTCATCTTTCGCATGGTAGCTGAGAACCCGACGTGGGGAGCACCCCGCATTCACGGAGAACTACAGATGCTTGGTTTCGATGTCTCGGAGCGCACCGTTTCTTGCTGAGTCCAGCGGTCGCCGAGAAACCCTGAAAAGATTGTCCGGTGGAGGGCTTTTCTAAGAACCACCGTGAAGTCATTGCCGCGATGGGCTTTTTCACAGTCCACACCGTCACCTTCAGACTCCTTTACTGCTTCTTCCTCATTATTGGTCATGATCGTCGACGCATTCTTCATTTCAACGTAACTCGCAACCCGGCAAGCTACTGGGTTGTCCAGCAATTGCGGGAAGCATTCCCGTTCGAGGTCCCGACAAATACTTGATCCTCGACCGCGACAAAAAGTTTGGCCTGGATGTGCTCGCTGCCATCAAGGCAATGGGAAGCGAGCCCACGAAGACTTCATTCCGAAGCCCTTGGGAGAACGGAGTTGCTGAGCGCTGGGTTGAAGTTGTCGTCGAGATCTACTCGACCATGTGATCGCTCTAGACGAATCGCATTTGAAGCGCTTGCTCACCGAGTACGTCGACTATTACGACGAGGATAGGACGCATCTCGGGTTGCGGAAGCGGACGCCGCACGGCCGAACTCGCTCAACAAACTCAAATTGCACGATCGCATTCCCGCGGCTTGGCGGCTTGCATCATCGATACGACCGAGCTGCGTGAAATCTGAATTGCTCCGATAAATCTGTGGGAGAAATCTGTCTCAACGTGTCGGCTTAGCTGCTTTTATTTTCGAGATTAGAATGGCAGTTGCGCGTTTTGGAAAATTCTACTCGCCCGGCTGCGAGAAAAGCGTGTCCATTCGGCCACAGATTGAATAATGATTCGATGAGGAACTTCTCCGGAGTGTAATGAAGTAGCCTGAACCGGAGGAGGACGTCATGAGCAGTTGTATCGGAGTGGATCTGCATTTATGGAATGCGGACATTGTGTCATCAGGTTGATGGGAGCGAACAGAGCCTGAGTACGCATGGAGTTGCATTCCTCCGGAGTGGCACACCTTCTGGAAATCGATACCTGCGGGTTCCGATGTGTTCGTGGAGATGAGCCGCACGACTGGTGGTTTGCCCGCTGGATCCAGGAGCAAGACCACCACGTGCATGTCGTAGACCCGACACGATCACGTGCGATGACGGCAGGACTGCCCAAGACGGATCGGTGTGATGCTCGCTGGCTGGCGGCAATGGGCGCAAAGGACGTACTGCACGAGGTTTACGTCATCAAACCCGAGACCGAGCGGCTCCGCGAACTCGTGCGCCATCGGGCTCTGTGGGTGCGGGATCAAACTCGCATCAAGAATCGTATTCACTACCAACTGGCGCGGGAACAAAGGCGCTGTCCCCATCGCTCCGTGTTCACTCAGAAGGGGTTACGATGGCTGGAAAAACAAGAGCTCTTACAACCCTACGCGCCAGTCGCTCGGCAATCACCTCACTCATTTTCCAGTTCGTGCACCAAGAAGTCGAACAAGCCACCGAACAGCTGCTCGGTGCCGAGACCGATACGCGGACTTTAACGTTGCTACTGTCGATCCCCCGGCATCGGGGATCCTGACGGCACGAACGCTGCTGGCCGAGATCGAAACCATTCACCGATTCCCGCATCCCGAGAAGTTGATTAGCTATACGGGGTTGGCCCCGCGGGTGAGGCAGAGTTCCAGCGTGGACCGGCGAGGACCGCTGACCAAACGTGGGTCGGTGTGGCTGCGCACGGCGCTGGTGGAGTCCGCGCAGATTGCGGTCCGGCGGCTGAATCAGTTTCAGCAGATCTTCTGCCGGGTAAGCTTCCGGCGCGGACGCAATGTCGGGATCATCGCCACCGCTCGAAGATTGGCGGAGGTGATCTGGCATGTGCGGTCCAAGGATGTGTTGTACCAGGAACCTGCAAGACCCGAAAAAGGAGAATCGGGTCCGCACAAGTTACCTGCAGCGACGGCCTGTCCTTCGCCTGCCTCCTAGAGAGGCCTAATTATGATTGCCGCGACAGGCCGATAGTTGATTTTTGCCCCCCCCCAAAGGGAGCGCCAATAGATGACTGACCGAAGCAGGCTGAGAGAAGAAACACTTCTTCTGTGAAGGAGAAGCGAAAAATCTTCTTGACTTGAGGGAGTTCCTCATAGATGGCGAGGGGTAGCTCATATCTGATACAATATGAGCGTGCCCTCATATTCTTCTATTTCGCCGCGAAGAATTCCCCAGAGAAATGTGGGCACCGCCGCGTCGCGGGCCTTTTGCGCGCAGCGGCAGCTGTAATTGCCGAGGTGGGATATGAGCCGGCAACGATGAGCGCAATCGCCGAACGCGCGAGTTCGTGTATCGGTTCGCTCTATCAGTTCTTTCCCAACAAGCGATCTGTCGCCGAGGCTCTTCGCGCTCAATACATCAAGGAGATTGAGCAATCATGGACTGCTCTCGCGCGCCAGGCAGCAACGTTGAATACTGAAAATCTCGCGTGCCGCTTAGTAAGCTTGCAGATTGAGCTCGTCAAGAGTCACCCAGCTTTGCTCGCGCTGCTGGATGTTCCTCCAACAGCATGTACGCCGGCACGGCGCGAGCTTATTCGCGCGCGAATTGCCTCCGTACTTATTGCAAACAAGCCGTGCATGTCCAAGGTTACTGCTCTGCGTACGGCATCCGTTGTGCAACAAGTGAGCAAAGCGCTGCTGACGCTTTATGCCAAGAGCGACACGGGTGAGAAGGTCGCGATGATTGAGGATTTCAAATCCGTATTAACAGGATATCTCGTGCCCAAACTCAAGCTCGGAGCATCTACAACACAGCGAATTGATTGATGGTGTTCGGAACTCAAACAACTCGTGCGGACTACGAATGGCGCAGGACGGTCATCTATATATCCGTGCTCAAAGCCTAGGGCAATCGTGCAGTTTGCTGAAGGAAGTACGTCTGCAATTACTTGGGGGGCAGGAATGCTGCGAAGTCAGTCGCTTCGTTCGGTTTTTTTTCTACTCACATTTTTTGCATTATTAGTCTTCGGCGGATGCGGAAGTGAGGGACCGAAAAACTCACAGACGGGCGCTCCACCTCCAACGGTCCAAGTGGCGATTGCACAGCAGCGAGACGTCTCCCTCACGACCGAATGGATCGCCACGATGGATGGCTTTGTGAATAGCCGGATTCAATCGCACGTCACGGGCTACTTAATTCGCCAGAACTATCGCGAAGGATTGGTGGTTCACAAAGGCGAATTGCTTTTCGAGATTGATCCGCGTCCGTTCCAGGCAACGCTCGACCAGAGCAAGGCGCAGTTGACGCAGGCTCAGGCGCAAGTAATCCAAGCTCAAGCGCAACTCGCCAAGGCACAGCAAGACGTCGCTCGCGATACCCCACTCGCCGAGGCCAAGGCAATCGCACAAAGTGAGCTTGATGACGACCTGCAGGCTAAGGCGGGAGCCGCGGCCGTGGTGGCTGCGGCGCAAGCCGCTGTAGAGGCCGCAAGAGCGACAGTCGAACAAGCCGAATTAAATCTTTCGTTCACGAAAATCACTTCACTCGTAGACGGAGTGGCAGGCATCGCACAGGCCCAGATCGGCGAACTTGGTCTCCCCAACAACTGTTCTAACTTCGGTGTCCCAAGTCGATCCTATCAAGGTTTATTTCCCTATCAGCGAACAAGACTATCTCCGTGCCCAGAAGACTCACATCGACGGAAACGCTGGGCAGGTCTCCCCCTTGCAGGAGTTCCTCTTACCCTGCTACTCGCCGACGGCAGCACTTATCCATTTTCAGGTAAAGTTCTGTGGACTGATCGCCAAGTGGATACCTCCACTGGCACGATTCGAGTCGCTGCCGCCTTTCCCAATAAAGAGCGGCGTCCTGCGCCCGGGTCAATACGGCAGAGTCCGCGCCGTGACAGAAGTTCACATAAGAATGCTGGGCTTGCTCCCCAAGCAGCGGTCACAGAACTTCAGGGCACTTTCCAGCGGCGGTTGTCGGCCCCGATAACAAAGTAATAATTCAGAATATCCAGGTAGGCTCGCAAGTTGGCTCCGACTGGATCGTCACCGAAGGCATCGCCGCCGGAGACCGCGTTATCGTTGGAGGCATGCAATATGCACGCCCGGGAGTGACCGTCAATCCCGACCGGGAACAGACCACGCCGGTGGGAGGCCGCTGATCCATGGCTAAATTTTTTATTGGGCGCCCCATCGTTGCCATCGTCATCGCCATTATCATCGTGCTCGCTGGTACGGTGGTGCTGCGCGGCCTCCCGGAAGCGCAATTTCCAGACATTGTTCCGCCTCAGATAATCGTTTCGACCACGTATCCCGGTGCTGACGCCCAGACTGTCGAGCAATCCGTCGCAACGCCTATCGAGCAGCAAATGAACGGCGTGGATAACATGCTTTACATGCAGTCCACCAACGGCAATGACAACACTATGCAGTTCACCGTTACCTTTGACGCCGATACGGACGTGAACACGGACGAGGTCAACGTGCAGAACCGCGTGGCGCAGGCCGCGCCAAATCTGTCTCCCGACGTCACACAGTTTGGAACCACCATTCGCAAGTCGACTGGCCTACCGTTGATGGCCTTCGCGTTGTACTCGCCCAATCACACACACGATTCTCTTTTCTCGCGAACTACGCGAACATCAATATCGTCGATCAACTCTTGCGCATACCGGGCGCCGGCCAGGCCATATTGTTTGGCGCCACCGACTGTTCCATGCGCATTTGGATTAAGCCGCAGGTCCTCGCGAAACTCGGGCTGACCGTCGGCGATCTCGTCAGCGCCCTCAATCAACAAAATGCTGTGAACCCAGCCGGTCAAGTGGCCGGAAATCCCGCAGCGCCCGGAACGGCAATGACCTATACCGTTCGCACTCAGGGACGCCTCGTTACGGCAGAACAATTTGGCGACATCGTCGTGCGCGCCAATCCGGATGGCTCCGTAGTTCACCTAAAGGATCTTGCCCGCGTCGAGCTTGGCTCTCTCAATTACAACGAAGTCTCACGCTTCGATGGCCAGCCGAGTTGCATTGTCGCGATCTTCTTGACGCCCGGTGCCAACGCGGTTGCCGTGGCCGAAGCTGCTCGAAAAGTAATGGCTCAATTGTCACAGCGATTCCCCGCCGATTGGCCTACAACAATGCGTTCGACACAACGATCCCCGTTACCGAAGGCATCCACGAAATCCCGGTTACGCTGCTTATCGCGATGGGCCTCGTCATCCTGGTTGTTTACATATTTCTGCAGAATTGGCGCGCGACTCTTACTCCGATCATCGCAGTGCCGGTGTCACTCATCACCTTCGCTTTTTCCCAGTTCTCGGATTCTCCATCAACACTCTTTCGCTCTTTGGTCTTGTGCTGGCGATCGGGCTCGTAGTCGATGACGCCATCGTTGTTGTCGAAGCAGTGGAGCATCATATTGAAGAAGGAATGCCTCCGCGTGACGCAACGCTGCAAGCCATGCGCGAAGTCTTGCGCCGGTTATCGCCATTGCGCTTATTCTCGCGGCTGTTTTCATTCCCATGGCGTTCATGAGCGGAATTCAGGGACAGTTGAATAAACAGTTCGCCGTCACCGTTGCGATTTCCGTTCTCATTTCGGCCTTCAACGCACTAACGCTTTCACCTGCGCTCGCAGCCATGTTGCTTCGCCCGCGCAAGCCCGCCGGGGACCGCTTGGCTTTTTTTTCCGCGGCTTTAATAAGGGCTTTGAAAAAGTAAAGATGGGTACGTGAATGTGAGCCAGGGTCTCATCCGCAAAGTTGTCGTAGCGGTTGTGATTCTCCGCGCTTTGCCGGACTCGACGCGTTCGTCGGCAGAAAGCTCCCGACAAGTTTTCTCCCCGATGAAGACTACGGCTTTCTCTTCATGAACGTGCAGCTCCCGCCTGCCGCTTCACTCGAACGTACGGACGTAGTTACCCGTAAGATTGACGGAATACTGGCGAAAATTTCGGGCGTACAGGATTACACCACCATTGATGGCTTCAGCCTCTTGACCCGGGTCTCCACAACAAATAGGGGAATTACATACTTAACTTCCAAAGGAGATTTAACATGAACTTAAATACCTCTGCGGCTATAATTCGGCGCTATGACCGACAGCCCATCGCTGGACGCGGTTTCTTCTCATGTAGATTTAATAGTACGACTGCAAGAGAGCGTAAGAACCCTGTTTGCGTCGTTTCTGTCCTTTGGGTGCTATGCTTATTAGTTTTTGGCATCTCCTCAGTGGGTACAAATAATAGCAGTGGTTGGCTGTGTTGCTTGCGGGTCTGTGCTCGTTGTGTTGTTGGGTGATTTTCTTAGAATACGTTGGTTTCGATTACATCAATTAGCGGGGGATGAAAAGAAAACCTTGCTCGCTTTCGTTCAAAACAATCGAAGAACAGTTCATTGGCTCGCGGGCGATGACGGCCCTATGAGTTTGTTCGCGGAGGGAATCCTATTACCCGCAAAACGTGCGGCGGCACTTCTTCCAACGACGAGGGATACGCTTGGTACACTATAAGGCCGTGGGTATTTAATTATTTGAGCAAACGCAGAGACTTAATTGACCCGCCTAACTCCGCTGCTTCATCCTGATTTGTCGTTTTCTTTCTTCTTCGTCAATTAACTCGTTGTCAGTAAGGGGCGGTTTGAGAGCCGCCGTTATCTCGTCTCCCCACTGTGCAACGGTCTCTGTATTTTCTATTAGCGCCTTCAATATCTCTTTGAGTTGGCTATAAATGAGCCAGAGCAAAACTACAATAACGACACCGAATATAATTGCATCCGTGCTCATAGTGGCTCCTATGATTGCTTACTTCGTTTCTTTTTCTTCGGCCTGTACGCCAACACCCGATCAACAACTTGCTCTAGCGTCATTCCCGCCAGCGATAACCTTTGCTGATACTTAGTCTTTGCGCGTTTTAGTTTGCGTTTGATGTGAGCCTCGCGTGAGTCAGTCTCTTGCCCGCAACCGCTCAACAAAACTATCAAGGCGGTCTAGCGTATGGCGCTCAACATTACCTTCGTTGAGTCTCCATGTAAATTCATTTACGTACCGCGCGATATGCTTTTTGCTAGCATGATGATAGACACCGTGTAATCCGCGCCGCATAACCGCGAACACGCTTTCAATTCCGTTTGTTGTGACGCCATTCCGAGAGTATTCCATTTTATTGTGATTGACGGATTCGTGTTTGTAGTCTTGCTTGAGGCTTCTATAAGCCGCGTATTCGTCGGTGTGGATGGTAGCGCCCGCTTCCACGTTTTGTCGGATGGTTGAAATTACATTTCGAGCGCCCGTAGTAGCAAGAGGCATCGCTTTAGTGCGTCCACCACGTTCGCGCATCCCGATAACAGCCGTCTTGGGCGGAACGCCTCTGTCACCATAAAGACGCTTTTTCATGTGTTTGTTTTGTTCTTTGCCGCCAAGATAAATTTCGTCAATTTCGACCGTGCCCTTGAGTGTGATGTGATCGGCGGCGCACGCTTCGCGGAGACGTTGCAAAACGAACCACGCGCTTTTTTGGGTTATGCCAATCTCTTTGGCTAGCTGCATCGAAGAGATTCCCTTGCGGGCTGTAATCAGCAAGTACATGGCATACACCCACTTGTGAAGTGGTACATGCGAACGCTCGAATATCGTAGCGGTGCGAATTGTGAAAACTAACTCACAAGCGTTGCAGTAGTAATAGCCGTCTTTCTTCGCGTGTACCCGCTCCGCTTTCTGGCAAGTCGGGCACGTCGCGCCGTTCTTCCAAAGGCGGGATTCGAGATATTTTCGGGCGGCTTCGGAGTCGGGAAACTTGGCGAAGAGTTGAAAGGTGCTAATGGTTGTTCGGCTCATGGGCTAATTATGCCCAAGAAGGGTTTGGAAGTCAAGTATATAATTCCCACAAATAGTGCTTTCTACTTCGTCACATTTAAGCCTTGGGACGAGAAATCCAAATCGGGATTGACGTCAACGGCGATCCTCGCAAACATTAACCGTCAACTGCTCACGCAGATACCGGAGGCAATCGCATTTGCATTTAGCCCACCCGCCATTCCGGGCTTCGGCAGCGCCGGTGGTTTCTCGCTTTGGCTACAGGACCGTTCCGGAGGATCCGTAGACGACCTCGATCAAAATCTCCAGAAGTTTCTTCAAGCAGCACAGAAACGCCCCGAACTAACTGGCGTCAATTCACAATTTTCGGCGCAATCTCCGCAGATCTACGCAACAGTAGATCGCGATAAGGCACTCAAGCAGGGTGTGGCATTAAGCGACGTCTATCAGTCGCTGCAAACCTCGCTCGGCGGACTTTTTGTAAATCAATTCAATCGCTTCGGACGGCAATGGAGAGTGTTTCTGGAAGCCGAAGCCGAAGATCGCTCTTCCGTCTCATCCATTTCGCAATATTACGTGCGCGATCATGCTGGCACCATGGTTCCGCTTTCTACGCTCGTTTCCACCAAGCCCACGAATGGCCCCGACTACACCACGCGGTTCAACCTCTTCCGCGCCGCGCAGATAATCGGCTCCGCCGCGCCTGGATATAGCTCCGGTCAAGCGCAAAAGGCTCTCGAAGAAGTGGCACGGGACACTCTGCCCGCCAGCATGGGCTACGAGTGGGCCGATCTTTCTTATCAGGAAAATAAGGCCTCTGGCACAGCGGGCAAAATCTTTGCGCTTTCTTTGCTCGTCGTCTTTCTGATTCTGGCGGCCCTCTACGAAAGTTGGACTCTGCCCTTTTCAGTGCTTCTCTCCGTGCCGATCGCAATCTTCGGCGCCTTCGCCGGACTATATCTGCGTAAGTTCGATCTCGATATTTATGCGCAGATCGGTCTCGTCATGCTGATTGGCCTCGCTGCGAAGAACGCTATTCTGATTGTCGAATTCGCTCGCGATGAAATGCACAAAGGAAAGGATGTCGTTGATGCCGCCCTCGAAGGAGCCAGACTGAGGTTGCGCCCCATCCTGATGACGTCGTTTGCTTTTATTTTGGGTTGCGTGCCACTGGCAATCGCGTCGGGCTCCGGCGCGGTCGGACGCCAAATCCTCGGAACAGTTGTCGTCACCGGCATGCTGGCCGCAACCGCGCTCGCCATCTTCATCATTCCAGTTTTGTTCGTTATCTTCGAGCGCATCGCCCTTAAGCTTCATGAAGGCACGCCGGTAGAGACGAACTCCGGCAACATGCCGGCGCCGCACAATACCAATGAGGGAGGCGCCTGATGCTGCGAACAGCTTTCGCAAATCGCGATAGGAACCCTTCTTGCGCTGGTGCTTTCCGGATGTGCGGTCGGCCCGGATTACAAGCGCCCGGCTGTTAACACACCGCAGACGTTTCGCGGCGCGCCCACCGAAGACCCGCTGCCACACCATTTGGAGAACAGAAATGGACGGAGGTCTTTCAAGATCCGGAACTCCAGAAGTTGATCCGTACCGCGCTCGAAAAGAATTACGACGTGCGCATCGCGGCCACACGTATTTTGCAGGCACAAGCACAATTGAGCATCACACGGAGCGACGAATTTCCCTCTGCCGCGGCAATCGCTTCCGCCAACGCCACGCGAATCTCGGCATCGAAATTCTTTGGGGCCTACGATACAAATGACTCCGAACTGGGCCTTGGATTCCAATGGAACCTGGACTTCTGGGGCAAGTACCGCCGCGCTACGGATCCGCGCGTGATCAATTGTTGGCCAACAATGGGCGCAACAAGAAGTGAATATGACGGTGGTAGCGGGAGTGGCCTCCGCGTATTACACGCTCCGTGCGCAGGATCTTAAATCCAGATCTCGCGGCAGACGCTCGCATCCAATCAAGATTCGCTAAAGCTTACGCAACTCTTGTTAGACCAGGACGCGCGTCGTTGCTCGACGTACGACAAGCGGAAGAACTCGTCTACGCCGCTTCTGCCGCCATACCCAATCTCGAAAAACAAATTCAGCAACAGGAAAACACTAATCAGTACTTGTAGGCGATAACCCCGCCGAAGCGTCTCTCGTGGATTGGAGCTAACCACCCAAGTCTCACTCGCCCGAAGTTCCGCGGGTCTCCCTTCATCATTATTGGAGCGTCCGCCCGGACATTCGCGAGGCCGAAGCGCAATTGATGTCGATGAACGCCCAGATTGGCGTCGCAAAAGCCGCCTATTTTCCTGCGGTCACTCTCACTAGTCTCGGCGGCGTCGAAAGCGTCGCTCTCTCCAAACTTTTCACCGGACCTGCGGGCATGTGGTCTTTCGCGGGGCAACTAACTCAGCCGCTCTATGCCGGAGGCAGTTTGCGGGGCGCCGTGCGACTTTCAGAAGCGCAAAAAGATCAAGCCGCTCTGACGTATCAGCAGACGATTCAGCGGGCCTTCCGCGAAGTTTCGGATGCGCTCATCGCTTACGCCAAAGATCAGGAGTTCCGCAAGGAACAGGAATTGCTGACAAACTCCGCGCGCGACGCAAGCCGTCTTTCCAATTTGCGTTACAAGGGCGGAGCAGCCAGTTACCTGGAAGTTCTCGATGCTGAAACTAGACAGTACGCCGCAGAACTCACGCTGGCACAAGCGCAACAAAGCGAGATGCTCGACTACGTACAGCTCTATCACGCACTAGGAGGGGGTTGGGAACAGTAAGAAGCTGCAGCAAAAGGTCCCTAAAATGCAAATTGTCCCTACCAAGAACTCCGCCTGCATGGAAACATTGTGCTTATGATCCGGAGAATTGTAGGCTGCCCGGGCGGCAATCGGCGCTACTCATTCTGAAGCCAGAAACCGTGATTGCTTGGCATCGGAAGGGATTCCGTCTCTACTGGACCTGGAAGAGTCGCCATCGCCACGGCCGACCCTCAGTTTCGACCGAACTGCGCGATCTCATCCGAAGAATGAGTCTGGCCAATCCCCGCTGGGGAGCGCCACGCATCCATGGAGAACTTTTGAAGCTCGGCCTCGAAGTGTCACAAGCAACAGTTGCCAAATACATGGTCCGTCATCGGAAGCCGTCCTCCCAGACTTGGCGCACTTTCTTGAAGAACCGTATGACGTCAATGGTTTCCGCAGACTTCTTCGTCGTTCCAACCATCACGTTCCGACTATTGTTTGTCTTTGTAATCCTCTCCCATGACCTCGGCGTCCGCTTCATTTTGCAGTGACCACAAATCCAACGGCAGAATGGGCGGCACATCAACTTGTGGAGGCTTTCCCGTGGGACGGTGCTCCCCGGTATCTGCTACGTGATCGCGACGGCATTTATGGCACCGTCTTTGGCGATGCCGCCCGATTATTGGATATTCGTGAGATTCTAACCGCCGCGCAATCCCCTTGGCAGAACCCTTACGTGGAACGCCTGATCGGATCAATTCGGCGAAAGTGTTTGGATCATGTGGTCGTATTCAACGAGCTTGGTTTGCGGCGCATCCTGAAAGAGTACTTTGAATATTACGAACGGAGTCGGACTCACCTGTCCCTTGAAAAAGATGCTCCATGCCCGCGAAGTGTCCAGCCGCTAGAACTGGGCAAAGTCGTTGAGTTGCCACAGGTCGGCGGCCTCCACCATCGATACGAGCGCCGCGTGGCCTGAGCTGTCCGCGAAATCTGTATCAAATGATAGATTCAGCCGGAGATCTTCGTCTGCACGCCTTTGCCGAACGGACCGATTGACCCACGCGCAAGCGAAAAGCGCGGTTACCATCGCGCGAGGTCTTCGTCCCCAAGGAGATTTTTACTCAGATTGAGTTATTGGTAGGGACAACCGGAGAATGTTTCGTCACCCATTTCGCAGGGCAATCATCGGGTCGCAGTTACAAGCTGTTGGCCCAACTCGCGATGACTCGCGCCACTTGCGCCTCTTGGCCGCTATACATGTGATCCGCGCCCTGAATCAGCGCCGTCGTCACGCGACTTGGTCCGGTGGGTTGGTGCTGGATCGTGGATTTCAACTTATCCAAATCGGCCGCAGTGCCTACATCATCTTGCGTGCCGAAGAACGCAAGCAGCGGACACAAACGGATGCGACTACAGAGGATTACATGGCGTATAATGAGCCGGGAAAGCAGGGTCTGAACCAAGACTGAAATCCGAACGATTCCACTGATTCACATCCTCGAGGTGGTTCTCAATTTTATGTGGACATGCGGCAAAAGAAAGGGCTGCACTGCCCTCGGAGCGGTTCTCGCCGCAATTGCGCTGCTTGCGATCCCGCCCTCGACGCGTGCTCAGCAGGCCGGAGCGACCACTGGCCTGGCAGTGAGCGATGTGCAACAAGACCCGCCAAAGACGGATACGATTCCACCCCAGCAAAAAAAATCCGACACCGCGAACACCCCCATCGGGAATGCGGACCAAAAAGCCCCCGCGCAGGGGCAGGGTGGGCAGCAATCGGGGGCTCCGGCTCCCGCCCCCACGGATAGCCAGAAGGATCGGTTGGCCGTGAATCCCATCACCGGCTTGACCTGGTCGCCAGCTTCGAATTTCAGTCCGCTGACCGGGAAAGACCGCTGGAAGCTCTATTGGAGACAGAACTACTTTTCCATGGGAGCCTATTTCAGGCCCGTCTTTTTTGCCCTTGTCCTTGACCAGGCTACAGGCTCGCCTTCGCAGTGGGGCGGCGGGTTTGGCGGATTCGGACCCCGAGTAGGCTCACGAATCCTGAGCAACATTACGCAAGGGACCATTCGGGCTCCGATTGCCGCCTTAATGCATGAAGACGTTCGCTATATTTCCGACCATCGAGGAGGCAAGCGGCGCATCCTGCACGCTATCGAATACAGTTTTCTCACTTATAACGATCAGGGGCATCCGACCTTCAACATCTCAAAGTTCGTGGCGTACTACGCTTCGACCGCGATCTCAACAACGTGGCGTCCCGGCAAGCATCCCCTGCTGAGCTATACGCTTACCAATGGCAGCGAGCAGGTCGGGCTCAGCGTGCCGGTCAACATTCTGCAAGAGTTCTGGCCCGAAATCTCTAGCAAGATCGCGCGCCTCTTCGGACGAAACCAGGCCGGTGTCCCTCGCCAAAAGTCTGTCCGCCTTTGATTTCAATAACATAGAAAACATGGTCGGGGCGAAAGGATTTGAACCTTCGACCTCCTGGTCCCGAACCAGGCGCGCTAGCCAGGCTGCGCTACGCCCCGACGGGGGCAACTTAGCTGCGCGCTTACACAAAACGCAGCAAAGCGAGAAGTAAAGAGTAGCACACGCCGCCGGGATCGGGCTAGGCGCTGTTCGATAAATGTCCGCGTTCTCCGTGTATTTGTGTTGCGCCGGATGCGGACGTCTCCTTGACCATCGGCTGTCTGAGCGCGGTGCACATACATATATGTATGCTCCCGCCTAACGCTCACCCTTCCAGCTACCCACCGGCCACACTGGCTACTCTCTCCAGTTATAATGACCACAGAGCGAATCATCCGTGCCAATCGAAAAAAGCAAACTGCGTAAGTTGGACCGCTACCGGTGGTTGGTGCCTCGCGGAACGCGCGAAGGTATGCGCACCGACGCTCTGATTTATGCCGACGAAAATCTGCTCGACGCAATACTCGGTGATCTTTCCATCGAGCAGGCAATGAATGTCGCATGCTTGCCGGGAATTGTCGGACGCTCTCTGGCGATGCCGGATATTCATCAGGGCTACGGTTTCCCGATCGGCGGCGTGGCGGCTACTCGAATTCATGACGGCGTCGTTTCGCCGGGCGGCGTTGGCTTTGATATCAATTGCGGCGTCCGTCTGCTCGCGACGAATCTTGAACGCGACGCGGCCCGCGATAAAATGCGCGAACTGGTCAATCAGCTTTTCCGTGACGTTCCTTCAGGTGCCGGCTCCCAGGGCCCCATTCCGTGCAGCTTTGATGATTTCGACAGCGTGCTTGAAACCGGCTCGGCCTGGATGGTGGAGCATGGCTATGGCGAAGCCGACGACATTGAGTTCTGCGAGGAATCGGGCCAAATGGATGGCGCCGACGCGGCAAAAATTTCCGACCGCGCCAAACAGCGCGGCCGCTCGCAGCTCGGCACGCTCGGAAGCGGAAACCATTTCCTTGAAGTGCAGTATGTCGAAAGCGTACTGGATTCTGGTGCGGCGGAAGCGTTCGGCCTCGCCGAAGGCCAGGTCGTCGTGCTCATTCATTGCGGTTCGCGCGGCTTGGGACATCAAGTCTGCACCGACTATCTGAAAACGATGAATGAAGCAATGCGCCGCTATGGGATTACATTGCCCGATCGCCAGCTTGCCTGCGTGCCCGCACGTTCAAAGGAAGGGCAGCACTATATTGCCGCCATGGCCGCTGCCGCGAATTTCGCCTGGGCGAATCGCCAGGCGATCACTCACTCGGCGCGCGGCGCTTTCGCAAAAGTGTTTGGCCCGGAAGCAAAGCTGCGAGTCGTCTACGACGTATCGCACAACATTGCCAAACGCGAACGCCACCGCGTAAATGGTGGCGCCGAAGAAGAAGTCCTGGTCCATCGCAAGGGCGCGACCAGATCGTTCCCCGCGCATTCGCCCTACATTCCCGGCGCCTACCGCAGCGTTGGACAACCCGTGCTGATCCCCGGCTCAATGGGCACGGCGAGCTACGTATTGGTTGGCACTGAACGCGCCATGGATGAAACATTCGGCACCGTCTGTCACGGCGCGGGCCGGGCGCTTTCCCGCACCGCGGCCAAGCGCGGACGCGACGCGCGTGTGGAACTGCGGAAACTCGAAGAGCAGGGAATTATTCTGCGTTCGGAAACGCGCGATGGCATTCTGGAAGAAATCCCTGAAGCCTATAAAGATATTGATGCGGTGGTAGACGTAGTGCATGGCGCGGGGCTTGCGCGAAAGGTCGCGCGCCTGCGCCCCATGGGCGTCATCAAAGGTTAGGTTGCAAGAAAACCGTCGTAACCCAAAAAAGAATCTGTACCTTGCGGCAAATCTGAGTATTTGAATCATAGATCTATGCATCTGCATCTAAATATACGTGGGTGAACTTCGCACCCCGCCTTCACCAGGGGGGCTCGAGCTCAGCTTTTGTACCTGATTTTCGTCTTTGCGATGCCACCCCGAATGGCTCGAGGATTTTTCTCTGGGCGGAGAAATCTGGCCAGGCGGCCATAATCCGAAAGTGATTCTAGGAGGCTTACTAAAATGAATGGCGATTTATCTTCTTCTACTCGTCCCCGAAAATCCATTTGGGCGCTGGCTTTGGCGCTTGTTGCGGGAGGAGCCTTAGCAGTCCTGGCTACGGCAGCGAGCGGGCATCTTTCCGGCACGCCCGGCGTAACCTTCGCGGTTGCGCCTGATCGCGCCGTCGAACCCGTTCTGCCAACGACCGGCTTCGCTTCGATTGTGAAGCTGGATTTGCCCGCGGTGGTAAATATCTCCTCTTCGAAAGTGGTCAAGGTCAAGAATGATATGCCGTCAAATCCATTCTTGAACGATCCTTTCTTCCAACAATTTATGGGCCCGAACTCCCAGCAACAATTCAGGCAGCAGCCGCAATCGCAGCGTGAAGAAAGCCTCGGGTCGGGCGTGATTGTCGCCAAGGATGGCTACATTCTTACGAACAATCACGTTGTGGATGGCGCCACGCAGATTTCCGTGGACCTCGCCGATAAGCGCCACTTCATCGCCAAGGTCGTCGGCACGGATCCTCAATATGACATAGCCGTTCTAAAGATTGACGCGACAAACCTTCCCACTTTGCAATTCGGCGATTCCAAGAAACTTCAAATCGGCGATTACGTGCTGGCCATCGGCGATCCGTTCGGCCTTGGCGAGACGGTGACGATGGGTATCGTCAGCGCCCAGGGCCGCACGAATGTCGGAGTTGAAAATCAGGGTGGCTACGAGGATTTCATCCAGACCGACGCCGCCATCAATCCCGGTAACTCTGGCGGTGCGCTCATCAATGCACGCGGCGAACTGGTAGGCATCAATACCGCGATAGCTTCCAGCAGCGGCGGCAACGAAGGCATCGGCTTCGCCATCCCGATTGATATGGCGCGCAACGCGATGACGCAAATCATCGAGCATGGCAAAGTGCTCCGCGGTTATCTCGGCGTGAGGCTCGAAGCTCTAACGCCCGCACTCGCCAAGCAGTTTGGTGTGACAAGTTCCGATGGCGCGGTCGTCACTCAGGCAGAGCCGGGAACGCCCGCGGCCAAGGCTGGATTGAAGAGCGGTGACGTGCTTATCGGCATGAATGGCGAGAACTTCACCGATTACAACGAACTGCGGCTAGCCATTGCTCAGGCGGCGCCGAACACAACAATCCATCTGAAGATTTCACGCAATGGCACTCAGATGGATGTTCCGGTCACTTTGGCGGAACAGCCGGCCAATCTGAATGCCGCTCCCAGTGACGACAATGATGGCGGCAATCAGGATAGCGGGAACGGAGTCCAGGGCGTTGGCGTGATGTCAGGCGTTCAGGTCGAAGATCTGACGCCGCAGATTGCGCGCCAGCATGGAGTTTCACCCTCAATGCAGGGCGTCATCGTTTCACAGGTCGCGCCGGATAGCGCCGCGGCGCAGTCGGGCCTGGCGAGTGGCGACGTCATTGTGGAAGTGAATCGTCACCCCGTGCATAACACTCAGGAATACAAGCAGGTTCTTTCTCAGGGCAGCAAGGATTCTGCTCTCCTGCTCATAAACCATCAGGGAGCTATGGCTTACATCGCGGTTCAACCGCAGCAATAACTCCAACAATTTCCGGCGGAACTTCCGGGCTTGCTTAACGCGGGCCCGCTGAAGTTCCGCCGGAACCTTTTTCAACGCCTTTGTAGTCTGTTCCCGTTTCGTACGAGCCCGGCTTCTCTCTGCCCGCGCTTTCCGTATGCAATTGCCAACTCCGCGACGTTCCAACTTCTGTTCCGCGCATCACCGCGTCCACGCCTCTACAATCTCCTGTGTTATAGTGTTTTTTCACCATCATTAATGTAGAGAGGATGTTCATGGCACTCGTCGAGCGCATCCAAAAAGATTTGACGGAAGCGATGAAGTCCAAGGACGAACTGCGCCTCAGCGTCCTGCGAATGGTGAAGTCCGCCTTTAAGCACAAAGAGATAGAGAAAATTCGCCCGTTGGAAGAAGCCGAAGCCCTTCAGATTTTGCAGACCCTGGTGAAACAGCGGCGCGAATCGGTGGAAATGTTTGCCAAAGGCGGCCGCGCGGATCTAGCGGACAAGGAAACGCGGGAAATCGCCATCATCGAAACTTATCTTCCCGCCGGAGCCGGCCCGGAAGAAATGGATCGCGCCATTGAGGCAGCCATCGCGGAAACCGGCGCAAATTCGGCCAAACAAATGGGCGCCGTCATCAAAGCCGCCCGTGCGCAATTGGAAGGTAAGACCGTGGACGGCAAGGCCCTCAGCGACCGCGTCCGCGCACGGCTAGGGGCCAACTGACGACGCACCAACTGACGCGCATTTCACGCCGCCGTGCCGCTTCCTGAAACCATCCCCGTACGCTTTACAGAAGAAGAAGCCGATTACGTCAGCATTCGCCCCGTGAAGCGCCAGATTTTCCGCCTGCGCGAGTTGGTGGATATGGTGTTGTGTGTAACGGGACGCGATCTGCCGCGCGTACAACAAATTCTCCACGCGGGAACCGTTGTTTTCCATTTCTATCGCTACTGGTGGCAGGGATTTCACGCGGACACGGCCGAGCTTTCCGCGTTGCTCGCCGAATTTCCAGCGGATGATCCGTCCCGCGTCTTTGATCCCGCATCTTGCACGATGGTTTTGCTGGAAAGCGCAACGCAAACTCGGCAGCCGGTGGAAGTGAAGCGGGCGGACGCCGCCCGCAAATCCCTGTTCGCATCTCGCAGTTTCTGGGAATGCCTGGTGGTGCTCGCTGCACCGGAGCGGTTGCACTACGCCGGATATTCATTCGCCCGCCGCGCCGATCTCTATCGCGTCGAGCTGACTGAGGAGCAAGCCTCAAATCTGAGCCTCAATATCGCGAAGCTTGCGCCGCGGCCTTTGCGTGGCCCCCTGGAATCATTGGGCGCGCCCGCGCGGCTGATTTTCGTCTGTCCCCGCGCCTAGTCGCCAGCGTTTCTCATTTCCTCCTCGGTACCACCACCTCGCTCCCGGATCATCTTGAGTCTTGCGCGGCCCTCCCGCCGCTTTCTATTGCATTCTCGCGAGACCATGGATAGGCTCAGCAACCTGGAACCGTGCTGGTTCGCGTGATGGACCTGCGCTCCCTTTGCCAGGCGCCATTCCGGAATCCGGTTTCGCAACCTTGAGAGGTGATGCGTGGCCACGAAGGCTTGGAGTTCCACCGCTCCCCCGGGGGAGTTTCGCCCGTTTGTGGACGCAGAAACTTCACTGGCCGAATTCAGCTTGCGTGCTGTCGTGCTGGGCGCGATCTTCGGAATTCTTTTTGGCGCGGTCTCGGTCTACGTCGGTCTGCGCGCAGGCTTAACCGTCTCTGCCTCGATCCCCATCGCTGTGCTGTCCATCAGCATTCTGCGCATGTTCGGCCGCGCCACCATCCTGGAAAACAATATCGTCCAGACCGTCGGCTCGGCCGGCGAATCCGTCGCCGCGGGAGTTATTTTCACGCTTCCCGCCCTCATCTTCCTCGGCTTCCCGCTCGAGTACAGCCGCATCTTCATGCTGGCGCTGCTCGGTGGATGGCTCGGCGTGCTTTTCATGATTCCGCTGCGCCGCCAGCTCATCGTAAAAGAACACGGCGCGCTTTCGTTTCCTGAAGGCACCGCCTGCGCCGATGTGTTGGTCGCAGGTGAGCGCGGCGGATCATTTGCAAGCCGCGTGTTCTGGGGACTGGGGCTCGGCGGCGTTTACACTTTTCTGATGAACAGCGTGGGCGCTTGGCCGGGCCAGCCTGAATATCGGCCGAGCTGGTTGCCGGGCGCGTCGTTCCGCGCTGCCATCACTTCGGAATATTTGGGCGTCGGCTACATCATCGGCCCGAAAGTTGCCGGAACGCTTTTCGCGGGTGGTGTGTTTTCGTGGTTCGTGCTGATGCCCGCAATTAAGTTTTTCGGTTCGCTCGCGCCGGGTGCCGCTCTTTATCCCAGCACGATCCCCATTCCGCAAATGACGCCCGACCAGCTCTGGGCCAGCTACATTCGTCCCATGGGCGCGGGCGCGGTGGCCACCGCCGGACTCATCACTCTCGTAAAGACAATTCCAACAATTGTTTCCGCGTTGACGCAGGGCCTGAAGGATGTTCGCAAAGAGCGCGGCATGGTGGCGGGCAATGTACGAACGGAGCGCGATCTGCCGATTAAATTTCTGCTGTTTGGCTCCCTCGGAATCATCGTGCTGACGTGGCTGATGCTCACGTTCCGGCCGATTCCGGGCGCGCAGACGACTTGGTACGCCAACATTTTCGCCGCGCTGATCGTCGTGACGTTCGGCTTTTTGTTTGTGACCGTCGCTTCGCGTATCAGTGGGCTCATCGGCAACAGTTCAAATCCTATCAGCGGCATGACCATCGCCACGCTGATGGCCACGTGCGCGGTGTTTCTGGTCATAGGCTGGAAGCAGCCGCCTTATGCCGTGCTCGCGCTCACCATCGGTGGAGTTGTCTGCATCGCCTCGGCCATTGCCGGCGCCACTTCTCAGGACTTGAAGACCGGCTTCCTCGTCGGCGCCACTCCTTACTGGCAGCAGATCGGTTTGATTATCGGCGTAACGGTTTCAACCGTTGCGATCGGCCTCACACTTATCGCGATGAATAAAGGGTTGGCCAAGTTCAACCCGGTGGATATTCCGCTTAACATCCAGCAACTCTCTGACGGTGTAAGCATTGAAGACCAGAATTACGTGCACGAGGGCAAGACCTACGTCCTGGTAAATTCCATCGGCGCCACTTCGCTGCCCGATGGAAAATACCTTTACGATCCCGCCGTCCACAAAATTGACGTTCAATGGGTGCAGGGAATTGGCAGCGATCAGGCCGCGGCGCCCCAAGCGCGATTGATGGCGACCGTGATCAACGGGATTTTGAATCAGCGGCTTCCGTGGCGCCTCGTTTTGCTCGGCGTGTTTCTTGTCATCGCCGTCGAGCTGCTCGGCATTCGTTCCCTGCCGTTTGCGGTCGGTTCTTACTTAAGTGTTGCAACAACGATGGCGATTTTCGCCGGAGGGCTGGTGCGTTGGCTCGCCGAGCGCGGCAAGGAAAAAACGAAGGGTTCCGATAGTGAAGTCAGCCCCGGCTCCCTCTATGCGAGCGGCCTGATTGCAGCGGGAGGAATTTTCGGCCTCCTGGCCATCATCTTCAAGCTTCTCGAAGATAAACACTGGATGGGCAAGGACTTTTTCCTGTTCGGCCCAAAGATTCTTGGTGGATTGGCTACAAACTCATGGACTGGCGTCTTCATCTTTGTGATGCTCTGCGGATCGCTTTTTGTCTTCGCGCGCAAGAAACTCGATTAGTTACTCCCGGCTTTTGACACCGCGCCTCAGCCGCTCTTAAACTGTGAAGCGATGGGCATGTCCTCCCGCACGTACGGCTCGCGCTTCCGTTTTGGTGGTGGAAGCATCACGCCCGCCATCAAGACGCTCCTGATTGTCACCACCGCCGTTTTCCTCGGCCAAACTCTCATCGCGCTTCTCTTCGGCGAGCGCGGCACGGTCTGGGTGCTCACCTGGTTCGGACTGATTCCCACCGCCGTAATTCCCGGCCTGCGCATCTGGCAGCCCTTCACGTATCTTTTCCTGCACGGCGGTTTGATGCACATCCTCATCAACCTGCTCATCCTCTGGATGTTCGGCACCGATCTCGAGCGCGTGTGGGGCGAACGCAAGTTTTACACTTATTACTTCGTCTGCGGAGTCGGCGCGGGACTCATCAACGTCGCCGCCGCATGGATCCCCACATTCTTTGGCCGGCAAGTCTCGGACGTCGCAACCATCGGCGCTTCCGGCGCTATTTTCGGGGTGCTCATCGCCTGCGCCATGCTTTTTCCGGACCGGCAAGTGGCGTTGATTTTTCCTCCCGTCGTGCTTTCGATGCGCGTATTTGTGGGCGTCATGGCCGCGATTGAGTTCTTCAGCGAACTGGGCTCCGGCGGCGATAACGTCAGCCACATCTGCCACCTCGGCGGCATGTTGATCGGATACCTCTATCTGCGCCGCGGCTCGTTCTTCTTCAACGCGCGCAATGCCCTCACCGATTGGAAACGCAAACGCACGCGCCGCAAATTTGAGGTCTACATGCGCAAACGCGACGGCGATCCGCCCCCGCCCCCCGACCGCTGGGTGAACTGATTCCCTAAAACCCTTCTCCTCGCCCCCACCGTCATTCCGAGGCGCCGCATCGCCGAGGAATCTGCTTCTCGCCCCGCCACGTACCGTATGGTGCGTTGGCCCTGATCCCTTGCCCGCATACCGCCCGCAACCGTTTCAAAACGACCGCCAACGTGTCGAGTATCTCTTCGCTCTCTACGAAAAACTTCTCACGCCCCTAATTGCTCCCGCCAAGAAAACCCGAAAGAAAAAAACCGCGTCGTAGTCTCTCGACGTTTACAGGAACCGGTAAAAAGAGGGTTTGGCCTGTAAATCTCTATTATCAACCGAGTGATTAGACAAGGAAGGGAAGTTGCTAATTGCTGGCCGTCGATGACGCATTCAAGCGATTCAGGGCTAGCTTAATAAGGCGATCATCGAAGAGTTTTTGCTTGCGGCGAGCGGCCGCGTCGCCTCCCGGCCATTTCGAAAGCCCTTCCTTAATGGAGCTTAGGCTTGGTTGATAGCCGCCTTTGTCTAGAAGCCAATCCACTGTGGCTAATAACTCCATGCCGAGGGGTGACTCGAAACCATCAATTATCTTTCCAGTGGCCTCAAGAGCGGGCAAGTATGTTCGCGCCTTATCACTGTGTAAGTACTCCTCAACCTTGGCGCGGCGCGAATCGTTGAACCAAATAAGATCGAAAGGCCCGGCATCGCTCAATCGCTTTCCGCAATGAAGATAGCTTCCATCTAAGGCATTGAGCAGGTGCCGCAACCTCTCGGCATATGGGCCGTACTTGCTCGCGGTGAATCGCAGGTCAAGCGGGTCCTTTAGCCCCAAGGCCAAGACTGATTTCTGCAGAAACCACGCGAGCTTCTGAACTTCCAAATTAGTGCATTCCAAACCGAGAATTGCATAACGCCGAACGAGTTCGGTGATCAAGGCTCTCGCAGGAGTTAACTTGTCTAATCCCTCTTTTTTTGAAACGTTCTGATATGTGCGCGTTGGTGAATAGATAAGAATCTCCACCTCAGGAAGATTTGCCAAAGCAGACTCGATCACACTTCGCACCACTGTCCAATCAAGGCCGCCATTGCCGCTGCCAAGGGGAGGGACCGCGACAGACCGAATGCCCTTTTCCTTAATCACCCGTATAAGATCCTCGAGGCCAGACCGTATCCACTCGAGACGCGATGGAGCCCGCCAATGTTTCTTAGTTGGAAAGTTTATGATCCAATGTGGCTGAATAAGCTCCTTATTCTCCGTCACAAACATATGACCAACGCGGACTTTCCCATGCTTGCATGCTTCAACGTATGCGCGTGCATTTTCGGGAAACGCCTCACTAAACATCAAGGCGACGCCCTTCCCCATTACCCCAACCTCGTTCACCGTGTTGACGAGGGCATCTGCCGGGGCTTCCAGGATATTCCCGTGTGCATATCGAATCATTAGAGATACCAACCAGGTTTGCAGAGGATATCCATTTGCAAACCGAGATTATCACAGTTCTGCTGAAGGTTTTCTTGCTCTTGCTTTCTATAACATATGACGCCCTGGACGGCAGCTCTTGGCAAGTGTTGATAGATCAACGCTTCTGCTTGGTAGCGTTCGAACTTGCCAGGATCTTCGGGGTCGCGTTTGAAGTCTCGTGCTTGAAGAATTGGCCAGTCGATACGATGAAGGTTATCCAAGTTATTGTGGAACTCCGCAGTCGCGAGATACGCATGACGGTCCGTAAATACGAACTCAATGCCTTGCTCTTGGACATCCCTGAGAGATGAAACCAGGATGGCAATTTCTTCCATCGGCCTTTGTGTCGCTCCATTGAATCCTGTTTTGATATTCAACAGCATGGGAGTGTAAGGAGTAAAATAGAAGGGGATGTAATCGCTTAGTGTGCCCCCTGGCGCGACAGGTATGATGCGCTGAGTCCGTCGGGCAATAAGATCGGGGTTTCCGATCTGGATATAGTTTGGGTCCGCCTGAGCGCTATTGTTGCAGTGTAGTCCATGTCTAAGAATCCATGGCACGTTGGCGACGTGCGTGATGCGAAATATAAGAGCTTTTTCTGGCGTAAGCGCGCTCATCGGCTGTCCAGGCGACTAGCAACTAGCTGGGCCACTCCATTATAAGCGTGCCACAATCATATGGCTGGTTTTTCGTTTAAACCCCGATCGCCTGACTCATTCGAATTACTTTCCACAGGAAATCCACCGCAAGAAGATCAATTCCCCATTGACAGATATTTAACTAATTGGTACACTGTCTTGCAGACTTGGCCGAAGTCTTTCGAATCGCGTTCCAAAATGGAACTCGCCAACCCTGCCGGATACTCGAAATCCATTGGATTAGAGCCTCTTCGTAACAGTATCATTCTGCGGACTTTTAAACCTTGTATTTGCAATACATACGAGGCGTCTTCGAGTGATTCGCGTAAGTCGTTTATTTTCAGCGAAAGGATCTAAAGTGGGTACACAGCTAAGTCCTGTATTTCCCATACATACGCGAGGGGTACCTCCTAACCCCTGTATTTCCCATACATACGAAAAACCCGGGGGAGGGGGGAGCCAATTTCTACTTTGAACTATGGACTCTCAACTGAATTGTCTAACCCGTTTAGAATGATATTCATGACGCAGATCGCGTCTGTAAGTCTTTTAGAATGCGCACTTACAAAAAAGATGGGGGGTGGGGGTAAGCGCCCCTCTACGGAGGAGAGGCTCGCCACCCGGAGTTACCAACTGTTCTCAGTACGCCCAGCGAAGGAGGACGCTGCCCGTGGTGTATCCAGCGCCGACGGCGACGAGCAGCAACAGGTCGCCCTTTTTCAGGCGGCCTTGTTCGAGAGCGTCGCGGAGTCCGAGAGGGATTGTGCCGGCGGTGGTATTTCCGTAGCGATCAATGTTGACGAGGACTTTTGAGTCGGGAACGCCCAGCCGCTGCTGCATGGCCTGGATGATGCGCAGATTTGCCTGATGGGGAATGACGAGCGCGAGATCGTCCGTGGAGACGCCGTTGTCTTCCAGGATTTGGGCCGCCTTTTCCGACATGCGGCGGACGGCGTACTTGAAAACGTGCTGGCCTTCCTGGTGGACGTAATGCATTTTCTTTTCGACGGTCTGCTGCGTGGAAGGATTTAGAGAGCCGCCGCCGGGCATGTAAAGGTGGCAGCCGCCGGAGCCGTCCACGTCGTGCTGAAAATCAATGATGGATTCTCCGTCCTCGGCGGGTTCAAGGAGCACGGCGCCCGCGCCGTCACCGAACAGCACGCAGGTGGCGCGATCCTCGAAATTGAGGATGCTCGTCATCGTGTCACTGCCGATGACCATTACTTTCTTGTGAGCGCCGGATGCCGCGAACTGCGCGCCAACCGTCAGCGCGTAAAGAAAGCCGGAGCACGCGGCGGAAAGGTCAAAGCCCCAGGCGTTCTTCGCGCCGATGCGATCTTGCACCAGGCAGGCCGTTGCGGGGAAAAACATATCCGGAGTCACGCTGGCGACGACGATCAGACCAATCTGGGCGGGATCTGTATGCGTCTGCGCGAGGAGGCTTTTGGCGGCTTCGGTGGCCATGTGGGAGGTGGCCATGCCGGGGTCCACGTAATGGCGTTCGCTGATGCCGGTGCGCGTGCGAATCCATTCGTCGGTGGTATCCACAATTTTTTCGATATCGGCGTTGGTCACCACGCGCGGGGGCGTGTAGCAAGCGACACCGGTAATCTTCGCGCGAATTTTATGGGGCACCTGAGCCCGCCTTTCCATTTTTCACAAAATAAAGTGGAGACAGCGATTGTATTGGAAGCGCGCGCGGCAGACAAGGGCGCTCCGGAGCATGATTCAAGCGCAAGAAAATAAGTTCTTCAGGAAGGCTGGATTTCATGGCGGAAGGTGATGGGCGCTGTTTTTCGCAACATGGCGGCGACGGAGCAGTACTTGTCCTCGCTGAGCTGGATGGCGTCGCGCACGGCCTTCTCGTCAAGCTGGCCGCGCAGGCGATAGATAATCTCGAGCTTCACCCAGACGGTAGGCGGTTCGGCGGCGCGCTCGCCGGAGACTTCTACTTCCAGCGCGACAAGTTTCTGGCGTTTTTTTCTCAGGATGTCCACCACATCGGTGGCCGTGCAGGAGCCCAGCGCGAGCAACAAGAGTTCCATCGGCCCCGGGGCGCTGTTCGATTTTCTGTCGGCATCGAGCGGCACGGCGTGGCCGGATGGTCCGATGGCGAGAAATTTTTCCGCGTCCACCCAGCGAATTTTGGCGACTTGCATGGCTCACCCCTCCTGGCGAAATGCGAGCGTAACAAACGCGAACGTAACAAATGTGAGCGTAACAGAGGAGAACGGAGGAACCAAGCCGGGGGAGAAATTGGCTGGAGAGATCAGCCGGCGGGAAACTAGGCGGCAGGGCCGTCCGCGACAACTTTTTCGGATGACGGTTCGGTCTCGGCGGCGGGATGCGGAAGACTGCGCATTCGATTGACAAAGAGCGACACGAGCTTTGGATCGAACTGCGCGCCGGCGCACCGGTCGAGTTCCGTGAGCGCGTCTTCGGCGCCGCGGGCGCGCTTGTAACTCCGTTCCGATGTGATGGTGTCATAGGCATCGGCGATACTGATGATCCTCGCGCCAAGAGGAATCGCTTCACCGGCAAGTGCGTGGGGATAACCGGAGCCATCAAAAAATTCATGATGGTGCAAAACCATTTCCCGGATATGTTCCAGACCTTTGCACTTCTCGATGATCACCGCTCCATAATTAATATGCTGCATGATCAGTTCCCACTCATCGGGATTCAGCGGGCCATTTTTGTTCAGAACCACTTCGGGGATTCCCACCTTGCCGATGTCGTGGAGCAGGCCCGCCAGGCGGATTGCTTCCACTTCGGTTTTTTCCATCTCAAGCGCTTCGGCCAGCGCCACGGCGTACGACGAAACATTCTGCGAATGGTTATGCGTGAAGGGGTCTTTGCCGTCAATGGCAAGCGCAAGCGAAGTTAGAGTTTCAACAATCAGCGGCGGCGTCTGTTGGGCGGCGCGAGCGTCTTCGGGCGACTGCGAACCAACGGCCTGAAGATGATCCTCTCCATTAGGCGGGCGAATCTCTGTTGATTCGACGGAGCGCATGAACTGATCGAGCCTGTTGCAGATTTCTTCGTAAGCTTCCGGCCCGGTTTTGAAGAGCCTCTTGAGCGTCACGCCGAGATAGGCTTCCAGAACGTCACGCTTCCAGCGCTTGGTTTCGTTCGGGTCAAAGTGATCGGCCGTTGAAACGGCGTTGCCGCCCTGATGCTTCGAGAGGTACATCGAAGCGTCAGCCACTTGAATGAGCTCCTGCGGCGTGGAACCGTGCACGGGGAAGCTCGAAATGCCGAAGCTGCCCGTCACGTTCCTTTCGCGCAGGAGCGTGTCCGAGCAGATCCACGAGCGCAACTTGCCGGCTAACTGGCGGGCTTGCTCGGAATTGGTTTCGGGCATGAGGACGACGAACTCGTCGCCGCCGTAGCGCGCAACGATATCCGAGCGGCGGCAATTTTCTTCAAGCAGTTGTGCCACGCGCCGCAAGACGAGGTCGCCTTCCAAGTGGCCGTAGAAATCGTTGACGAACTTGAAGCGGTCCAAATCAATCAGCACAATCGAGAATGGACGGCCAGCACGCGTTGCGCGCTTCCATTCCGCCGAAAGCGTTTCCATGAAGTAGCGATGCGTTTTGGCGCCGGTCAATCCGTCCGTGATGGCCTGGTCCTGCGCCTTTTGGAAGCTCAGCGCGCCGTGCAGAGCGCCTGAGATAAGGTCGGCAAGCGTTTGCAGCAATTGCAGCTCTTCAACGGTGAAGTCGCAGGGTTGTGAATCTTCGACGTAGAGGACGCCGAGCAACTGTTCGCCGTGAACGATGGGCAACGCCACCGCGGCGGCTGAACCTTCGAGCATCGGCGCACCGGCCGAAGTCTCTGTGGCGAAATCCCGGACGACCGCCATTTCTCCGGAACGCGCGACGCGGCCCACCAATCCTTCACCCAACAATGTCTTGCGGCCCAGGGCTTCGCGGCGCTTGCCGGCTTCCGCCTGAATGACAACTTCCTTCGCGGCATAATCGAGAAGACCGATGCCGATGTGGTCGTAGGTCAGGCCGCGCTCAAGTTCCGTGGCGATGCGCGCGAGCATTTCGTCCGGACGGAGAGTAGCGATTGCGTTGCGCGAAATATTGTTGAGGAGAGAGAGGTGGCGGGATTTTGTCTGCTCGCCGTGGAACAACCGGGCGTTTTCCAAAGCGATCGTCGCCTCGCTCGCGAGCACGCGCATCAGCTCCAGGTGGTCTTCGTCGAAGGCGCGCTGTTGCCGGCTGTGCACGGCTATCACGCCGATAGCGCGATCGTAAAGCACCAAGGGCACGCCGCAGAAGCATCCCATTTCCTGAATGGGCTCGAGACCCACGCGGTGCGCCGCTTCCGCGACGTTTTCGCGGATCAGCAGAGGCTGGCGCGTGCGGATAATGTATTCCGTCAGGTGATTGCCACAGGGCCGCGAGCGCTTCGGTTGCGGCTGGCCGTCCCGGATTTCCAGCTCAAACGTCAACGTGTTGCTGCCCGCATCGTAAAAAGCGATATAAAGATTGCTTGCGTCCAGCAGGCGTTGCATTTCGGAATGGATCTTCTCGAACAGCGCGCCCGTGTCCAGAGTAGAGCTGAGGACGCGGCCGATTTCGTTCAGAAGGTGCAACTCCTCGCTACGCCGAGAAGTTTGCTGAATCAGGTAGTTGTTCTCCACCGCCATACCAATTTGATGGCCGAGGGCCATTAACAAGTGAAGCTCGGCCGGCGTGAATCGCCGGCTATCCGTTGTGCCGAGCAGCAGCACTCCGAATGCACTTTCCTCGGTTTGCAAGCTGATGGCCGCCACCGTCCGCAATCCCTGCTGAAGCGCAAGCTGGCGGAAGCGCTGGAAGGATTCCTCGCGCTCGAGCGTCACCCAGAGTGAGTCGCGGTGGAGGTCTCGGAACACAGCAAGTCCCCCAAGCCGGACGACGAGTTCCACCAAGCGGTCATCAAGTCCTTCTTGCTGCGCAGCGGTGCAAAAAGTGTCGCTCAGTCCTACAGCGACGACGCTTGTAGGCCCCTGCGGATTGCCGTGATGCAGGAAGAGCGCGCCGGAAGGAATATGCACGACATTCAGAATGCGGTCGAGCGCCTGCGCCAGCATCCTTTGCACTTCGCTGCCCGTCATGCTGGCTGTGGCGAGATTGAGGTTGGAAAGCGCCAGCATGTGGCGCTCGATGCGGCGCTTTTCTTCTTCGTAGAGCGCCACGGCCATCAGCACCCCGGCGAGCGTCAGGGGCAGGACGGTCAAAGTCGAAAGCAGCGGACGCACATTCGGGGAGAACTGGCTCGCAAACTCATTCGCAATCCCCAGAACGCCCCAAAGACCGAAAGCCATACCAAGACCGGTGTCAGCCAGCGTTTCCTGTTTCCCGTTGGCGCGCCAGAAAGAGACGGCCGCTGCGAAAAAGACCACTGCAATGCCGAATCCAGGGGATATTCCGATTTGCCCCTGCGCATAGGACACAGACCAAAGAGCCAAAATAGCGGCCGCGCCGCCGATGGTATAAAGCCACGGTGGAGTTTGCTTGTAGAGCTGGGCGCTCAGGAAAAATAACAGGGCGGCCGCGGCCACCAGCCACATTTCGATCGCCGATTGCCAGGGTGCTTGATCAACCTGTGGATAGAGGACGAATCCGGCGAAATGCAAGGCGAAAAGAATCCATGCAGCCGCCCACACCAGGAGATAGAGTTGGCGCTTGGTGTTATAGACGTAGCCATACAGCGCGGCCATCATCGCGGTCGAGGCCAGCATGGCCACTGCGAGAGTGTTCTCGTGTACCAACAGGTTCCACTATTCTAGAGGCCCGAGCGCAGCCATCCTTGCGAAAGGCCACGCGCTTCTGCGAGGCAAAGACATCGCAATGCTGCGCCGCCTTCCGAATCTCCGGGGATATCGCCTCTAAGTCCAGTCATTCGAGAGGGATTCCCTGGTGCCTTTATGACTATAGAAGCCATTTTTTCCATGGGTCAAGGGTACTCGCGTGTGTGTGTCCCTCTGCATAACTCCCCGCGCGGAGAGTGTTTGGCCGGTTTGTGAGAAGCGATGATTTGTCCATGCGGATGTCCGCTGGAACTGAAGAGGCTGACGGAGATAGCTTCTGGGTTGGCGACAAACCGCCAGGAATGTTCCGCGTGCGACCGACACTTCTACGTTTACGGCACTCGGAAATTCGTTGGCCACGATTGATGGAACTCGGTCTGGCCAAGTAAGAGTCGAGACGAATCAACAACGCTGCGTGAAACATTTGCGCTTGCGTTACGTTCTGAACGTGGAGCTAACTTGGTCCATTGACGCCGCTGAGGAAGCCGCCGACATGACTGGTCAGTGCCACTAGAAAGACCGCGATTAGCTCCGTGGCCAGCCGAGCGGCGGGCATCCTCTGCCGCGGTGTGCGTCGCGCTCGATGGTGCTGGCCCCAGACCAACCAGATCGCGACACTTGAGAGGAGCGCCAAAACTAAATGCAGCCGGAGGTTCCCTCTGAGCCTTGCGCCGGCCAGTAGAAGTTGCCATGCAAGGAGGCCCGTTGCTAAGGCAGGCAACACTGACACCGCCGCGGCAAGGAGGTTGTAGTAAGCGGCGGTTGCCAGAGCGCGACTTCCTTTCCAAAGCGCCATCACATCGAATGCAACGCCGGTGATAAACAGGGCAATGGGAAAGTGGATCATGACCACGTGTTGCGCGTGCCGGGCGAACAGCGCGGACTTCAAGTCGAAAGGATTCATATCGTTGCCGCGATTACTGCACTATGACTTCGGCCATCATCTTCGGATGGACCGAGCAGAAGTAGGGGTATTTGCCCGGTTTCGAGAATGTGTAGGAAAACTTCTCGCCAGTATCGAGAGCCTGCGATTTGAATGTCGTCTTGTCGTCGCTCACAACGGTGTGCGGCACATCGTCATCATTCGTCCAGGTGACCGTGGTTCCTGCGGAAACCGTCAAAGTCATGGGGCCGAAGCTGAAGTTGTCGATTTTGACTTCGACTTTATCTGGGGCTATTTCCCAATGACCGGCGGCCTGGCTCACCTGCGTCCCAGCAACCAAGATGAATCCAGCTACCGCGATTGCTGCCATACTTAGAATCCACATCGTTTTCCTGACTTTCATTTCTTTTTCTCCTTTGTAAGTCTCCTGCATATTTGAAAGCTTTACGTCTCTGAATATTCCGGGATCACGCCAATGACGAGTCGACGATTCCCAATGTGTGCTTGCCGCGAATGAAGTTCACATCTGTAATTCCCAGCAAGGAGCGCAGCTTTTCCGCCGGTACTTTCATCGGGCCCGGGGAGTCCGCCTGGCCGGGGTGCGGCTGCGGAAATGCGGTGGAGGTAGCGGTATGAAAGGTGACGTTCCCCTCGACCTTTTGCATGGTCTGGTGAATATGGCCGTTCAGGACTGTCACCGAGCCGAAGCGCTTCAGATACGAAAGAGCCTGCGCGCTGTCATCGGTGCCCCAACCCCATTGTGGATAGACTGACCACAGGGGTATGTGCGCGAAAACCACGATCGGCGTGCTGCTCTTGAGGTGAGAGACGTCTTTCTCAAGCCATTCGAGCTGCTCGGAGCCGAGATTGCCCAGACCACCGGCCTTGAGATTCATCACGTTCACCAAACCGACGAAATGCGCGCCTTTTTGATCGAAGCTGTACCAACCGTCCCCTTGCGCTTGCCGTCCGAACCGCTCGTGAAACATCTGGCCGTTGTCGTTGAGCACGTCGTGCTCGCCGGGAACATAGAAGATTTGATCCGTCTTGAGGCTCTTTAGCGACTCGGCGAGCGTGTCAAATTCCCCCGGCTTCGACAGATGCGTGAGATCGCCGGTGTGCAGGACGAATGCTGGCGGCGTGGGCAATGCGTTGATCTTGGCAATCGCTTCGCGCAACGTCGCAGTCACGTCCGGGTTTGCCTCTTTGTTAAAACCAATGTGGCTGTCACTGATTTGCACGAAACTAAGGTCGCCCTTTATATTGCCGATCTTTTGTTGCAGGACGTCGCCGAGGGCAAAGGATTTTAGAACGCCGCCCTTAATTACGCATAGGGTACCGGTGCCTGCCCAGGCCATGCATTTCAGAAAACCTCGCCGGTCGATGCCGTCTGAGTCTTGGTTCTCGTGGATATAATCCGACATTTTCGTTTTCTCCTCTCGATTCTCGTTTGTTCCGCCCAAGGGCGACTTACGATGCCTGCACTTGACTGACAAGAAGGAGCGGTAAAATATTCCCCGGCTGCGAAGGAAATCGCCGCCGGGAATAAAATCGTTGCGAATCGAGTCTGTATAGAGATAGGTTCACAAGACGAGGAAGAAACAATTTGTTGCTGGCTGAAGGACAATCCGTGCGGTTCGAAGAGATCGTTCTGCCCCATCTGGATGCCGCGTATAACCTTGCGCGATGGCTCGTGAGGAACGGGACAGATGCGGAAGACCTCGTACAGGAAGCATACCTGCGCGCCTGGAAGGGTTTTGCGGGGTTCCGTGGTGTGGACGGCCGCGCGTGGCTTCTAACCATCGTGAGAAACACATGCTTCACGTGGCTCCGCGAAAACCGCCGGCAGGAGCTGGCAGTCGAGTTCAATGAGGATCTCCACAGCGAAGACACTGAAGTTCCCGAACCCGAACGGCTGCTTGCGGAAAATGCAAGCCGCCAAACGGTCGAAAAAGCTCTTCAGGAATTGCCCGCGGAGTTCCGCGAAGCGATCGTGCTTAGAGAACTCGAAGGGCTCTCGTACAAAGAAATCAGCGGGATTGCTGGTGTGCCGATAGGAACCGTGATGTCGCGACTGGCGCGGGCCCGGACGCGTTTGCAACAAAGCATTGCGCCGCAGGCGCCGAAGGAGGTGTGAGATGCGCTGCGAAGAAATTCAGCCACTGATCAACGGTTATTTGGATGGTGAACTCGATCTCGAGCGCAATCTGGAGCTTGAGCGTCATCTTGAGAATTGTGGGGTTTGCGGGCCCGTCAAGCAGAGCGTACTGGAACTTCGGTCGGCGATTAGGGAAAACGTTCCCTACTTCCGCGCACCACGAGGTTTGGAGCGGCGTGTACGAGCCGCGGTAAGGGAGCAGACAAGAACAACACCTCGCGCCAGTCCGCTCTCGTGGCGATGGATCGGGGCAGTCGCGGCTGTGGCGCTGGTTGTGTTTGCAACCGTGCACTTGGGAAGAAATTGGCTCGGTCCCTCCCACGAGGAATTGATCGCACGGGAGATCGTCGCGGGACATATTCGCTCACTGATGGCCAATCATCTGTCCGACGTGGTCTCCACCGATCAGCACACGGTGAAACCGTGGTTCGATGGGAAGCTCGATTTCGCGCCGCCGGTTGTGAACTTGGCGCCAGCGGGCTTCCCTCTTGTGGGTGGGCGATTGGATTACGCGGATGGACGTCCGGTGGCGGCGCTGGTGTACCAGCGGCGCTTGCACATTATCAACCTCTTCGTGTGGCCCTCGACCGAGGGGCAGAATGCGCCAGTGGCTTCGCAGACCCGCGAAGGGTACAACATTCTCCACTGGACGCAGGGCGGGATGACCTTTTGGGCGATCTCCGATCTCGCTGCTGATGAATTGCAAACCTTTGCGGCTCAATTGCGGAAGTAGGCGCGCCTCCATGACCACCTTTGCTGTTGTTTCCGAGTGAGGTCGTACATGGAGGTAGTGAACTTGGTTGTGAACGCTCATTCAGGAAACTGACCCATACCCGCTTGGAGATGCAACGTGACTCAAGCTGCCGGATTCCGCTAAACTGGTTGTTTCCTAAGCCCGCTATTTTCGGAGAGAGAGCCCCAGCGTCATGACCGACCCAACTTCCAAGAACACCAAGCCGCGAGTGCGCTTTGCTCCTTCGCCTACCGGCTATCTTCACGTCGGCGGCGCGCGCACGGCGCTTTTTAACTGGCTTTTCGCCAGGCACGAAGGCGGCACATTCATTCTGCGCGTGGAGGATACGGATACGGAGCGCAACCGGCCGGAGCTTGTGGAAGGAATTCTCGATTCGCTGAAATGGCTGGGCCTTGATTGGGATGAAGGGCCGATTTTCCAGTCGCAGCGCCTATCTCTTTACCGGGCTGCCGCGGAAGAGTTGATTGCCGCTGGAGCGGCATATCTCTGCTATTGCCCGCCGGAACGCTACGCCGGAGGGGACGCTTCGGAATCCGAGACAGAGGGCGAGACGGCGCGCCGGCGCGTCGTGCGCTGTGCTTGCCGAGAAGGCAAGACGGTCCCGGGCGAGCAGAAGCCCGCCGTACGCTTTCGCGTGCCGCTCGGCGCGACGACTGTGTTTGAGGATATTGTTTTCGGGCGGAATGAAACTTCGAATGATGAGATCGAGGATTTTGTTCTGCTACGCTCGCCAAAGGAGGCGGGAGCCGAAGTGGGTCTGCCGACCTATCAGCTTGGGGCCGTCGTTGACGATGTGGATATGCGCATCACGCACGTGATCCGCGGCGCGGATCACATCTCGAATACTCCGAAGCAAGTGCTGCTTTACCGCGCGCTGGGCGCGGAGGTTCCGTTGTTCGCGCACGTACCGCTGATTTTAGGGCCCGACCGAAAACGGCTTTCCAAGCGGCACGGGGCCACGAGTGTTTCTTCCTATCAAGAAGAAGGTTTTCTGGCGGAAGCGTTCCGGAATTTTCTGTGTTTGCTTGGCTGGTCGCCGGGAGGCGACGCGGAGTTTCTGCGAACGGACGAGCTTTTGAAAAGATTTTCGCTGGAGGGAGTGAGCCGCACCAATGGCGTGTTCGACCGCGCCAAGCTCGAATGGTACAACACACAGTATTTGCAGCAGATGCCCATTGAAGAATTGCTGCCATTTGTGCAAGCGGAACTCGAGCGCGCGGGAATCTGGCGCGCGGTATGGGCGGGCGCGGAACGCGAATGGTTTGCGCACACGGTGGATCTGCTGCGTCCGCGGACACGGCTGTTGCCGGACTTTGCGCGCTGGGCGCGGGCGTACTTCAGCGATTCGTTTGATTACGACCCGCAGGCAAAAGAAAAATTCTGGAAAGATGCGCGATTGCCTGTGATGCTCGGCCAGTTGGCCGATTTGCTCGCGGCGATGCCTGAGTGGAATCACGATGCGTGCGAACACGCTTTGCGGGGACTCGCGGAGACCGAAGGCGTGAAGGCCGGGCTTCTGATCAATGCCACGCGCGTGGCGATTGTCGGCCAGGCGGTGGCGCCACCTTTGTTTGAAACGATGCTGGTGCTGGGGCGCGAGCGTGTTGTGGAACGGCTGCGGCGGGCGCTTCCAGCGATGGGTTCCAATTAGCGCCGCTGTAGAAATGGAATACTGCGAACCGCGATTTTCACAGTATGATTGGAAAAGAATGAGCGCGATGTCTCAGTTTCGACGAGTTGCTGCTTTCGTCTGTCTGGCGGCTTTGCTGTTTGCGGCGGTGATGCCGGGCGCGGCTGGCCTGTCGCTCACCGTCCTTGCAACACTGTGGTTTATTATTGAGATTGTCGCAATTGTTCCGCTGCCTCGTATTGACGGGCTGAGTTTTACGCAGTGGGCGTTAGCGCTGCCTGGTTTCTCTCCGCGACCACCTCCGGTTCGTTAAATCCTCGCATTGTCTGACCGCGACTTAGCGGCCCCGATTCCACACAACACCTAAAACACCTTACGTGACGAGTTGCACTCGCATGCAACTCGATCTGATTCCGCGCCGGCGGCCGGAGGACTATATGTCAATAAAACGCAAATGGTTGAAGCTGCTCGTGTTGATGATGATGGGAACTGCGTCCGCTTTCTCGCCGGTGAATCCGCAGGAACTCTGGGAAATAATGCACATCATGAACGAAACGAAAGTTGAATTCTCAATTCCTGACGATAGCGACGATGGGGATGACGATCGGGAAAAACTGTGGAGAAATATCGATTCCACTGAACCAAAGGAGACTGAGTTTCGGGAGAACGGAAACGTTTCGATGAGTAATTCGCAGGGACCGCGAGATTAGACTGTTACAGCGCTGCCGAGCTGCTGAGTGAGGATGCGGCTCATCACTTGCGCGAGAGTCTCGCCACTTTTATCCAGGACAAATGTCGCGGCGGCGTCCGACCAGCTCAGCTTGAAACTTGTAGTGAGGGCGGAAATCCAAATCTGGCGGACGGGCGCGTTGGGGCTGATGACGAAACGCGCTTCTTCCGGTTCCTCGAAGAGAAGATCGAGCCGATCGCTTCCGCCTTCCACCTCAAAATTGTATTCGTCGCCGATTTGTTGGAGACGCTTCCGGAGAGTTTCCAGGGCCGTGTCGGACTTCAAGTGAAATTCGTGTTCCGTCATCGTTTGTTCTGTCATGGAAGTGTATCGAGCGTACAGCAGGCTTGCGGGGACATGCAACTCTACTTTGGGATGCTAGAAAGAACCGAGTAGGAGAGATGAAGGATTTAGTGTGTTGGCACGCAGATCCTTCGGACATCCTGACCGGATGCCCTCAGGATGAAAATTATGAAAGCGCGACTCCTGCATACAGCGATACGCTGTGGGTGGGAAAACCTTAAAGAAAGGAGTCGCGCATGGGAGAGTATATCGCGTTTGATTCGCACAAGAGGTACACGTGGGTGGACCGGCAAGACCACTCGACGGGCAAGAGCAGTGGTTATCGGCTGGAACATGCGCCGGGAGCGGTACGAAATTATCTGAGCGCATGTGAACCGGGAACGGCCGTGGCGGTGGAAGCCACGGGGAACTGGTATTGGATTGTGGACGAGATTGAGCAAGCGGGACTCGAGCCGCGGTTGGTGCATCCGCGCAAGGCGAAGTTGATGATGGGACTGGTCAACAAGACGGACAAGCTGGATGCGCAAGGGCTGAATCGTTTGCAGCGGAACGGAACGCTGCCGGCAGTATGGATTCCGCCGGGACGGCTGCGGGATTTGCGCGAACTGACTCGTACGCGGTTGGTTCTGGTGGCGCAGCGCACGCGATTGAAGAACCGGCTTTCGGCGACGCTGGCCAAGTGGGGAACGCCGGCGAGTGAATGCAGCGATCCGTACGGAAAGCGAGGCCGGGCGGAGTTGGAAAAACATCTGGAGCGACTGCCGGAACAGACGCGCTGGGTGAGCCAGCAGTTGCTGGCGCAGTTGGATTTTGTGGGCGCGCAGGTGAAGCAACTGGAAGATCGGCTGGATCATTTGGTCGAACTCACCGAACAGATGCAATGGCTGATGAGCATGCCGGGGGTCGGAGTGATCCTGGCGGCGACGATCGCGCTCGAGGTGGGAGAGGTCGAGCGATTTCCCAGCGCCATGCACCTGGCCAGTTATTCGGGAACCACGCCGCGCGTGCACGCCAGCGGCGGGAAGGTGCGCTACGGTTCGTTGCGCGTGGACGTGAATCGGTATTTGAAGTGGGCCTTTGCCGAAGCGGCCAACTCGACAGCGGTGAACCATGTGCGGTGCCCGGAGCGGCACGTCAGTCAGTTGTATCGAAGACTGCGCGCACGCAAAGGACATCCGAAAGCGATTGGAGCGGTGGCGCGGCATCTGGCCGAAGCCGCGTTCCACGTGCTGCGGCAAAAACAGATGTATCGGGATCCAAGTCTTGGTCGAGGTCGGACCAGCCAGGTGTAAGCGCGAGTACGTCATGAGCCTCTGGCTCGCAGGATGAATGCGACACACCTGGCGAATAATTCCATGCCCCCTTTTGAGGGCGAAGAGATGACTGGGTACGACCCGTTCCGTCGGTTTTTGCATTGACACACGCGCTTTCAGAGATGACGACGAGTGGGGGCGGATGCGCTGAGGATGAGGGCGAGAGAGAGGCAGGGGCACTGAGGATGACACGAGAGGACGCCCTCCATTTGCAATTCAGCGCCAGCAGGATGAGGAAAGAAGAGGCAGAGGCCGCAGGCAGTGAATCAACTGCATTTTTTTCGATAGCAACTATAAGAAGAATTTGTTGTACCAACGGCGTGTAGCGCATCTAATCTGAATATATCCTAATTTTTTCAGATTCATCCCATGAAGAATTCCAGAAGGGAGTGGTTCCAGTGATGCAGCAATATTTATTGGCAAGCGATTTCGACCAAACACTCAGCTTCAATGATTCCGGTGATCTGCTGAGTGACTTGATAGGCGCCGCCCGATTCCGTGAAAAAGCGGCGGGTCTTTCTCAAATTCATCTTGTGCAGCAAGGCGCGGAGTTATCGTACTTGATCTTGCACGATCCGGATTTCCGGCGAGTGCGGCGGGCGGATCTGATTGAGACGGGGAAGCGCACCCGCTTGAAAGAAAACGTGGAGCTGTTTGCGCGTTCGCTCGAATCCCTGTCGGAAGGTTACAAATTTCTCTTCTACGTGATTACAGCCGCGCCGCAGGAGATAGCGGAATCGGCGCTCGAGGGAATCGTACCGGCCGAGAGGATTTTCGGAACGCGGCTGCACTACAATGGAGCCACGGGCGAAGTGGAGGCCATCGCACGGGCGCCCGCGGGGTACGGCAAGGTCGCGGTGCTTGAAGAATTGCGCGTAAAGCACGGCATCAGCCACGATCATGTGATTTACGTGGGCGACGGCAGCTCGGATTTGCCCGTGATGATGCACGTCAACCAAAATGACGGGCTGACTATCGCAGTTTCAAAGGCAAAATACATCGCGCGGATTGCGCGCCGCACAGTCCTGAGCGATAACGCCATGAGCGTGCTTGTGCCGGTGCTCGAGGATGTGCTGCGCTGGGATTCCGTGAAGATCCGCCGCACGTTTGCCGAGCACGGCCTCAATCTGCGCGAATGGGACAAGATGAGGACCGATACGCTGACTTTTGAAGAGACGACGGAAATACATATCGTTTGAGAGAAGAGCGACGCGGGACGAAATTGGTCCGCCCCCGGCAGGAGGCTGGGGCCCGGCGTGAATTTTGGGATGGGAACTTCTATAGTTTGCTTATGGTCCGGAGGGCTGGGCGTTATTCGTAGCGGAGGGCTTCGACGGGGTCGAGGCGGGCGGCTTTGACGGCGGGGTACATGCCGAAGAAAAGGCCGACGCTCATGGCAACGGCCACGCCGATCACCACGGCCCAAAGCGGCACGGCAGTCGGAAGAGCAGGATAGACAGCACGGGCGAGGGCGCTGATGCCCCAGCCGAGCGCGACGCCGACGAGGCCTCCGAAGCCGGTGAGCGTCATGGCCTCAGTAAGGAACTGCCAGATCACATCGCGGCGGCGGGCGCCAACGGCTTTGCGAATGCCGATCTCCCTCGTGCGCTGGGTGACCGACATAAGCATGATGTTCATCACACCTACGCCGCCAATTAAGAGGCCAATCGAGCTGACCGCGACGATCAACTCCGCAACCGACGACGTAATTTGCCGGAACTGATCGGCAATTTGTTGTGAACTGGACTGGCCGAAGTTGTCCGGTTTATCGTATGGAACCTTACGCCGGAGGCGGAGAACTCCGCGGATTTCGTCTTCGGCGGCATCCACCTGGCCGGGAAACGCCATGGCGGAAATGAGATTTTCATCGTCTTGCGGATTGTGCTTCTGGTAAGTGCGATATGGCACGTAAATAAGCGCATCCGCTTGGCCGCCGACGATCCCTCCCTTGCGTTTTTCGAGCACGCCGATGACAGTGTAGAGGCTGCCGCTGACCTGTAATTGCTTTCCAAGGGGATCTTCGCCGATGAAAAGAGTATTCGCGATATCGTAGCCGATGACGGCTACAGCGACGCGATGCTGGTTTTCAGCTTCCGTGAAGTAGCGCCCGCTGGAGAGATGCAATGAGTAAACCTCGATCGCGCTGGGAAGGGTACCCCGGTAAATGACATTGTTGACTTCGTGGCCTTCGTAGCGGGCGGTCGCCGTCGGCGGCAAACCTCCGGTGATGCGGGCGAGGGCTTGCACGTCCACTTCCCGAACGGATGGGCATTCCGCGCGGATGGCAAGTGCGTCATCGAGCGTGAGCGGTTTGCGGTTCAATTCTTCCGGAGTGGGAACAGTGGTGTGGATGCCCGGGTCAAATTTGAAGATGAAAATGGTGTCCGAGCCAAATTCACTGAGGTAATCGCGAATGGAAGCATCGAGGCCCACCAGCACGGAAGAGACCGTGATGAGCGCCGTGACGCCAATGACGACACCGAGAACGGTGAGCAACGATCGCATCTTGTTCTCGCGGACGTTATTGAAAGCCATCCGCGCGTTTTCACCTAGCGGCATTCCCATCGTGATTTCCCTCTAGGTCTCCTGCCGCATAGCTTCGATGGGATGGAGCTTCGAAGCTTTCTGCGCGGGATAAATTCCGAAGAACAATCCCACCAAGGTTGAAAGGACCAAAGCCATGACCACAGCGGTTAGCGGAATAAACATGGGGACGGAAGTCGTCACCTGCACGAGTTCGGCCAGCACCCAGGCCAGGGCAACGCCCATGGCGCCGCCGGTTCCGGCCAGCACGGAAGATTCGACCAGAAATTGCATCAGGATGTCGGTACGCGTGGCGCCGACTGATTTGCGCATTCCGATTTCACGCGTGCGCTCGGTGACGCTGGCGAGCATCACGTTCATGATCACCACGCCGCCAATCACCAGAAAGACGGAGACGATGCCGACCATGGCGTCGGCGATGGACGCGGTCAAACTGCGGAACAGATCCAGCAAGGCATCCGAAGCAAGTACCGCGAAATTGTCCTCTTCATTTTGTTTCAAGTGGCGGCGCGCGCGCATCAGGAGCCGCGTTTCTTCCTGCGTGCGATCCATCCAATCCGAGCCGCGCGCTTCAATAACAATCGTCAAGGCGGATTTACTGCCGTAAATCTCAAGGAAAGTTTCGACGGGGATGTATGCATACGCGTCCTGCGATTGCCCGAGCGAACTTCCCAGCGGCTTGCCAACACCGATTACGGTGAAGGGGCGCCCGTCTATGTTGATGGTACGGCCTAGAGGATCTAGATTCGGGAACAGTTTATCCGCGACGTCAGGGCCGATCATCGCGACCGCGGAGCGGTGCGCGTTATCTCCATCAATTAAATAGCGGCCAGATGCGGGCTCGACGATGGCCATGTCTCCGACATTGGCGGAGACGCCGTGGACAGGAATTTGGTCGAGCGAAATGGTGCCGGCACTCACGCGCGCTGAGCCGTCCGCTTCGACGCCAACGCGGAGCGGGAGCCGCAGGTCGTCTCGCAGGGATTCGTAATCCTCCCAGGTGATGAGCTTGTTGCGGCGCGTCGCTTTGACGAGATCTTGAATATTGGTGATGAGTGGAAACCTGGTGACCTGAAACACGTTGGTGCCGAGCGTGGCGACGCGCTGGGCGATGTAGCGATCCACGCCATTGATGAGCGCAATCACAACGATGAGCGTAGCGACGGACAAAATGATGCCCAGGAGCGTCAGGAACGAACGCATTTTGTGCTCGCGCAGAGTTTGCAGCGCGATGCCACTGGCTTCGCGGAAATGGGCTAGAAACTTCAAGTGTGATTTAAGGGGAGCTTATACCCTCTACAGTTACTACGCTAGGGAGGACGAAAAATTACAGGAGATGTACCGGTAAGTCAGAGAAGCGCTGGAAGGAACCTAGAATTGACTCTCGATGTCCTTCGCGATTTCGTCCTTGCCTTCGACTAATCCGGATGTAACCTTTACAACGTGGCCGTCACGAGAGATCAATACGCCCGTGGGGTAACCATCCAGGCCGAACCTGTCGCCCAGAGAGTCGTCACCCAAGACAACCGGATAGTTAATGAGTTTCTTTTCCCCGTTTACGTCGTATCGCGTGGTTTCCAAGTAATGCTGGACGAAGCCCTTTTCCTTGCTCTCGGGATCGATATCGACGCCTAAGACCGTAAAGCCCTTGGAGCCGTATTTCTCCTGGAGTTCAATAAGCCAAGGAATTTCGATTTTGCACGGTCCGCACCAGGTGGCCCAGAAATCCAACAGGACAACTTTCCCCCGGAGGTCGGAAACCTTCACATCCTTTCCCTGGAGATCCTTCAGCACAATGTCTTGAACAGGGATAGACGTAACCTGATCGGGGGCCGGGCCGGCGGCGGGCATTCCGCTTTGAGCGGTGACGCTGACTTGAGGTATCTCCCGATTCAAAATGACGACCAAAGCAATCAGGACCACTACAGTGATGCCTACGATCAACATCTTCTTCATTAAAAGCCCCCAAGGATTGCCGAGCGCGCGTCGCCGGACATCATCGAATAAATCGGTTCAGAAAGGATAGTTTACCTGAAAGCAGTGTAAGGCGATTGGTGAAAATTAGAAAGCCAACGCACAGCAAGAGAATGCCGCTGGCGACCTCGACCATCTGTAAATACTTCCGAAATTTCTGGTAGAAGCGGAGGAATTGGCCGATGCCGAGCGCGGTGAGGAGAAAAGGAATCGAAAGACCCGCCGAATATACTGCCAGCAAAAAAATCCCGCGCGCAATACTTTGCGTGGTCGCGGCCATCGCCAGCACGGCGCCCAGGATGGGACCGATGCATGGTGTCCATCCAGCCGCGAATGCAAAGCCCATCAGAAACCCGCTTAGGATACCTGCCAGCGGACCGGATTCTTTCTTGCCATCATTCCCGCCGAGGTTTCGGAAATGAATGTCACGATTGAGCCACTGGCTAAGCCAAGGCCCAAGCAGTGGAATCATGGCCAGAGAGTACAGTTGGGTTTGACCCAGCGTGTCGCCGAGCATTCCTGGGTGAATTCTCACAGCCATTCCCAGCAGCACCAAGGCGACTGTGAGCGCCAAGCCAACCGCCCAGTTCAAGCGAGCCAGGACTCCTATGAGGTGCAGGCCGAACAAAATAACAATCGCGCCTGCGATGGGAGTCAGCAGAGATCGATGATGGGTCAGGAACTGGCCAACAGCGCTTGCGGTTGCTCCAAATGCGATAAAGACGGAGGACAAACCCAATACAAATGCGATAGCCGACCCCATCAGGCTGTTGCGCGGCTTTTGTCCCTGGCGAAGCTGCTCAACGCCGATGCCGGATAGCATCGAAATATAACCGGGCACAAGCGGCAGCACGCACGGCGAAAGAAAAGAAATCAGGCCCGCGACAAAAGCCGTAAGAACCGAAACTCCCATTTAATTCACTCCTCCAGACGACACAAGGATTACTCAGTGCGCGTGAGAAAACGTTTTAGCATTCTACACGGGTAGATACCGTAATGAACAATCCGAGGCCAGCATGAACGCCGTTCAAATCGAGCGCGATGAAGGGAAATGGCGCCAACTGACGGTTTCCGCTTTCTGCGCGCAGTGACCTGTTTTCCCCGCGTATCCCTCAAGTCCCACAGAACACATGGGATGCGAGATTGTCCTCCCCGGTTGCGGTTGGCACAAGACGTGCCTTTTGCCTTGTATGCGCTCAATTGTAGACGAGCGCTATGCGAGGCGATCGATGCGGTGGCGGGTAACACCCAACAAAATTACGGTGCTGCGCGTGTTGCTGGCGGGCGTTGCCGTGGGTATTTATGCTTCTGGCGCGCATGGCAATGCGGCTATTTTCGGGTTCGCCGGGTTGGCGCTGACGGTCGCTGCCGTGGGGCTTGATGGCGTGGATGGGTATCTAGCACGGCGACTGAATCTGGCAACGCCGCTCGGCGCGCAGCTCGACATTCTTGGCGACCGGGTCATCGAGAACCTCTTCTTCATTTACTTCGCGGTGAGCGGCGAGATTTTGCTGTGGGTCCCAATAATTTTCTTCGTGCGCGGCGCATTGACGGATTTCCTGCGCGGGATTGCGGCTGTGCGAGGCGGCGCTGGCATGCATGGGCGCGAGGCTGCAATGTTTCGCCGGAACTGGATGCTTACAGAACGGTGGAGCTCACGGATCGTCGCGGGGCGAATTAGCCGCGCAGCCTATGCTGCGTTGAAGTGCTTTTGTTTCTGCGCGCTTGGACTCGAATGGACGATGTTTCATGCGCAAAGTTTAATGCCCCCGGGAATTCGATTCGGCATACGGCTGACGGTGGATGGAATCGTGGCCGCGACTATAGCTTTTTGCATTGTGCGCGCTGTGCCCGTGTTGTGGGAAGGCGCGCGAGATTTCCTGGCCATGACGCGTCCTTCAGGGCGTGCGGGGGCAGTAAAAAAGCTGCAAACATTGCGCGCTACGGCGCGGCCGGCAGCCACGGGACGGTGAAATCATGAAGGAAATCACGCCGGAAAAAAACAAGGTGGCAGCATTCTTCGATATTGATGGAACGCTCCTGCCCGCGCCATCGCTCGAGTGGGGATTGTTCGCGCATCTGGCGCGGAAATTCGAGCTGCGTCCTTCCGCAATTGGCCATTGGCTGGGAATTGTTCTGGCAGAAAGTTTGCGCGCAATTTGCAGCGACAACAACGTAGCCACGCGCTTGCAGGCGCTGGATCAAAACAAACTCTACCTGGCGGGACTGCATGAGCGCATGGTGGAGGAGTGGGCGAGAAATTATTTTGCGAGGCTCGCGCCATTTGAGTTTTTCTCCGAAGCGCTCGCGCAGCTTGACTGGCATCGGAAATGCAATCACGAGATTTTTCTGGTGAGCGGAACGCTTGCGCCTTTGGCGCGCGCTGTAGCCCGGCGACTGGCGCATGATGTGGAAATCACAGTGATCGCGACGGAATTGGAAAGCTCCCACGGATTATTGACGGGCGGCGTCGCCGGTGAGGCCATCTGCGGTCTGGAGAAGGCGTGCGCGCTGAGGCGGCTGGCCGCACGCCACGATATTGATTTGACACGAAGCTATGCTTACGGGAATTCGCCGGCAGACAGGTGGATGCTGGCGGCTGCCGGACATGCTGTTGCTGTAAATCCGACAGCGGCGCTCGCCCGCCTGGCGCGCCGGTGCGGCTGGGGCATCGTGCGATGGAGCGGCACCGGCCGGCATCCACTGAACGCGGGCGCTGAATCGGGTTGGGACTCTGCTGGTCAACCGCACGTTTTGGAGGATAAGCTCTCATGGAAATGACTCAGCCTGAAATCCAGGATCAAGCTGCCCCGCTGCGGACGTTGCAGCGTGGCGTTCAGCACGGCGTCAACACCATTCGCGCCGGGCTCGTGGCTGCGCTTGAAGCGTGCGGGGCTTTCGAATGGGTCGCGCTTTCGTACCTTGGGTTGAGCGGATTGCTGATGATCATTTTCTATAAGAACTTGCCGCGCGCGGGCCGGTTGCTCACGATACACGCCGGATTCGCAGCAGCGATTGTGAGCCTTGTCGTCTCCGCGCGGCGGACGGTCCCTGCGGGGCGGGGCAGCGGGCTTTGGGCGCGCGTCTTGCAAGTGGCGCGCGATTGGTATCCGCAAGCGGTCTTCCTATTTTGTTTCGAAGAGCTTGGCGCGCTCATGCATCTTGTGCACCGCGGATGGTTCGATTCGTGGCTGCTCGCGTTCGATCAGAGGCTTGCGGGTGTTTATCCAACCGTGTGGCTCGCGCAAATTGCCCGCCCCGTGCTTACCGAATTCATGCAATTCGCATACCTCACCTATTTTTTCTATCTGACCATTCTCGCTTTCGTGCTCTATCTCCGCGGCGCGGATTCCCGGCTGGCCGCCGCGCCACGCCATTACGCGTTCTGGGCGGTGATGACGAGCTCGATGGCGGCATATGCCATTGGTTATGTCGTTTCGATATTTTTCCCCGTCCAAAGCCCATTTTATTCGCTTGCGGCGCTGCACCTGGCTCCGCTGCGCGGCGGCGTATTCACGCGGCTGAGTGACTTGATCGAGCATTATGGCCGCGTGCATGGCGGAGCTTTTCCTTCCGAACATGTGGCAGGCTCGTTTGTGGCGCTGCTGGGAGCGTGGCGCTACCGCCGCCGGTTGTTCTGGGTATTTCTGCCGTTCTTCGCGGTCATGTGCGTTTCCACGATATACGTTCGCAACCACTACATCGCGGATGTGCTGGCGGGCATCGTTACCGGAGCAGTAGGCTTTCTTGCCGGGCAGTGGTTGATGCGGTTGCCTGGGGCGAATCCTGCCAATGGAAATTTCCGGGCTACTTAGAAACCAGATGGATGGTGGCGGAACTGCGGGTGTGCTTGTTCAAAGAGCAGCGCAATCGTTAGAAGTCCCTCCTCACCCCACGCGCGGCCGATGAGTTGCAATCCAATAGGCAGGCCGTCCTCCGTCCATCCGCAGGGCAAGGAAACTGCAGGCAATCCGGTGAAGTTAGCGGGGCGATTCAAGCGTATCAGGGCGCTGCGAATGCTTTCTTCCTTGGAATCAATCTGAACGGCATTTTCGCCGATGAGTGGGGCCGCGATTGGCACGGTAGGAGCCAGAATTGCATCAACGTCAGCCAGCACCGCATCGAAGCCAACACGCACGCGTTTGCGAATTTCCTGCGCGGCCAAATAATTCACGGCACGAATATCGAGACCCATTCCGAGCCGCTTTCGGACATCCTCACTGTAGTCCGAAGCATGCGCCGGAAACCACCCAGAGCTTTGATGGACATAGGTGGCTTCCGCGAGCGCAATGGTGGTTGAGGGGTTGTCGCCGTCACTTACGCATGGAAGAGATACCTCTTTCACAATTGCGCCGAGACGTTCAAAACTGCGCGCGGCGGCGGCGACACTCCGCCGAACTTCGGCAGATAAGCTGTCAAAAAAATATTGCTTTGGCAATCCCAGCCGCAGCGGGCGCTTCTTCGTGAAGCGTGGTTTCAGACGCTTAGAAAGGTCGCGTAAGCCATCAAATGGCTTGAATCTTGGTTGGACGAGTGTTGCGCCATCGAGAGGATCGCGGCCCGCGATGGCGGCAAACAGCAGCGCAGCGTCCCCCACCGTGCGGGCGAGCGGACCCACATGATCGAGAGACGGCGCAAGCGGAACAATGCCGTAAGAGCTCACGCGGCCGAAGGTTGGTTTCAGTCCTACGATCCCGCAGAGCGCGGCGGGAATGCGGATGGATCCTCCGGTGTCCGTGCCCGCACTCGCCACACACAAACCCGCGGCAATTGCAGCGGCTGATCCGCCGCTGGATCCGCCAGGAATACGATTCAGATCCCAGGGATTCCGCGTCACACCGTAATGCGGATTTCCCGTTGTGATGCCATAGGCAAATTCATGAAGGTTGGTTTTGCCCAGTAGGACCGCACCGGCGCGCGACAGTTTTGCCGTGACGGTGGCATCGTTTTCAGGTACGAAGTCACCGAGAAATTTCGATCCCGCAGTGGTACGTATACCGCGAGTCCAGATGTTGTCCTTCAGGGCGAAAGGAATGCCGTCGAGAGGGCCGCGGGAGCGGCCTGCGAGGAAGCGTTTTTCGGCGCGGCCCGCCGCCGCAAGCGCCGATTCACGCAGGACAGTGAGATAAGCATTTAGAGCTGGATTATGCTGCTCGATGCGCTCCAGGAACAGCTTCGCAAGCTCGACAGGCGAAATCTTGCGGTGGGTAAGAAGAACGGAAAGCTGTTCAATCGATCCGAATGGCAAATCCTGTTTCAACGCCAGATTCGTGGAGGATGTCCGGCTGGCGGCATGCTCAGCTTGCTTCCGCGCGTTCAATAGGGCCTCATTCCCTCAGAAGATCTTGTCCGGTTTCCTCACATTACCGAATGATCCGATGTTGGCGATGACGAGCGCTACTCGAAACTGGCCTTCATTCCTCACGGAACCGAGCTCGATCTTGCGGTATTCAAGCTGAATCCCGCAGCAGTTGCCGTTGTAGCCGACCTGCGCGATCTCGTTTTGCACAAAACGCTGCTCGATGTCATAACTGAAACCTCCGGTGAAATTCCACCCCTTGCTGGTTTGATCGCCATAACCGACCAGCGTGCGCACTTGATTGGAGCGCTGCTGCAATAACGGGTCCGCGTTGATATCGAAATCGGCCAAAGTGAGCGTTAACTTCTGAACCGGATGCATCTTGAAAAGTGTGCCGGCGGAGACAAACCTGTGTTGTTGCGTATCGTATTCCAGGCGGAGTTCACCGTCGTAGGTGCCCCCGGGCGAGATGGTAAGGTCGCTCACAAGTGGGGAATACTGTATCGGGCCCATGGCAATAGCGAAAGGGCTGATGGAATCGAGGGCCTCGAAAACGTTCGGCTGGCCGGTGACAATCGCGCCACCAAACGTCGGATCGAAATAGTATTTCTGAACGACGCGCCAGGTGAGAAATTCTTGAGCTGTTCCATCTTTCTTGCGGCGGTACAGCCGGTTTGTCAGACTGTACTCGAGCTCATTGGTATCGGTGAGCGTTTCGTCATCATCGAAGCGTATGAACCTACCAAAGTCATTCACACCCGTAACGTAGCGATACACAAGATCAGGCTCGATCGCATGCTTCCACTTCGTGCCGCTGGCGGATTTCCAGATGCGTTCGAAAGAGGGCAAGCGCACATCCAACGTGAACTCGCCGGTATTGCGCACGAAAGGATCGCCGACAACGGATCCGTCCTGCAATTGCGCGCCATAGTACGTTGTGCGGAAAGTGAATGACGAAGTAAGACCGAGCCATGGACCCCAGTGCAATGGAACTGTGACGCGCGGCGCAAATTCACTGCGCTGGACAATCGCGGGCGTAGTGATATCCGGGTCGCTGCGGTACATCCCGCCGGCGGAAGCGTCGAACCCGAAATATACCGGCACGCGCTGCCACGGGGCTTGGTCAACCGAGCCGAAATCCACGGAGGGCATGTTGCGAATCGAGACGGCGGTCTGCGGCGTCTCGGTAAGAAAGTCCTTGTCGTCCAACGCCGCGAAATTAAGGCTGAAACCGTGGAAATTGTTGCTGAGAAACAGCGAAGTATTCGCTTCCGCGTTGACGGCCTCGCCAAAAGTCGGGGAGAACGCGAGCCGGAAGGTCAGTGAGCTCAACTTGTCTACATCGGCTACGGCTCGCCAGCCACCCGGGAGCAGCGCGGAAAATAGGACCTTTGTCTCGTTGCCGCCCTGGGGGACAAGGACGCCGTTCGGGCCGGGCAGGCCGCGATCCTCCACGCCGAAGAAATTGGCCGTCAGGCTGACGTTATCCCATGGCGTGGCGCGGACTTCGTCGGTTTGGCTCCAACCGCGGCGGCTCATAAACTCGCCGCCTGCCGTAGCGTCAAACCAGCTATTCGGAGCCCAGTAGAAGGCATCCCCAAGAATGGTGCCTTTGAGATTGCTTTCTCCGATGGCGGGGATCAGGAATCCCGATTGGCGGGCGTTCTTTCCATCCGGCAAAGTGGAATAGGGAAGCCAAATCAGTGGAATGCGATACAAGCGGAAATTCGCATTGAGAAGCGCAACTTTTTGGTCAAGATGAACCGTGGCATAGGGCGCGTAAAATTTCCAGGTGGGCTTGTCTGGGGTGCAAACCGTGAAATTTCCCCTACGGACCTTGTATGTCCGCTCGTCAATGCGCTCAACTTCGTCCGCTGCAAACGTAAGCGGGTTAGATGTAATCAAAACTTGCACGTTCGGACGAGATTTGGACTTTATAGTTCCATGGACATGGTGGAAGGTGCCGCGAAGCGTGTTCAAGTTATAAAGCGCGTCGTCGGCTTCCAGATGCTCATCGCCATGGTCAAATACCACGTGGCCCCGAGCGGTGACGTCTTGAGTGACTTGATTGTAATCGACGTGATCCGCACGGAGTTGCTGGTCCTGTGAATGGACTAAGACGTTCCCCTCGTAGATGACGATGTCGCCTTGTCTTCCCTTCAAATGATCAGCTTTGATTTCCACCGGCCCGCCGCGGGCTGGCACTTGTGTTCGCGCTTGAGCCCGTGCAGTACTCGCCGCGACGCACGCGACCGCGATGAGCGTGCATGAGAAGAATAAGTCCCGGCGGACCCGGGCCCTTTTGAATGAACGCATCGCCCCGCGTGGCCTCAGTGGGTGAATGGAAAAAACAGAGTGGTAGCCTAACACCGCACCACAGCCGCCGCAACGCAACCCCGGCAAGAAAAATTACGCCTCAAAGTGCCACACCAGCGCCCTACGGCCACGTTGTACGATTCGAGACAGCCTGCGCGGGTTGCCGTGTCGGAGCCAGCTCCGCCTGATAGAATTCTTCGTGTCCCCAGACGGGGCACCGTCCGCAGCGCAAAAACGGACCGGTGATACTAACCTGCAAGCAGTGCGGCGCCATCAATCAATCGAGCGCCGAAAATTGTTGCTTTTGTAACGCCCGCTTGGCCATCGCCGCGGAACCTGTCGGCGTAGCTGTCTCTAACCAATCATCGGACCACAGCACCGAGTTAAACGCCGGCACCGAGGTAAAGCCCCCCTTGCAGCCAGCATGGCGGCGCGAGGTAAAGAACAGGTTGCGGACATACCGCGAGCGCCGGCATAGGCCGGCCGGGGACGATTCACAGACAGCGCTACAATTCAGCCAAGAATCGGACGAAGTGGATCTCGCGGAATCCAGGGATCAGCTATCTGAATTACAACGCCCATCCGAACCACAGCATCCATTTGAAGAACGACTCAATCACCAATTCGGCGAGGCGGCGAACTCCGTCGTGGTGCACGATGACGAGCAATACGAGGATCCATTGCAGGCCACGCTGGCGGCAGCAGCGCGACGAATGTCACTCGAAAACGCCTCCGCGCCAGCGCCGGAGCAAGCAGAACAATTCCAGCAACTCCTGATTGATGTGTCCCGGCCACCGGAAACCGAATCGGCATCAGCCGCCGAACAGCCGGCGATCTCATACGGAAACATTGGTCGGCGTCCGGCATCAACTTTGTTCCCGGTTGGCGAGTTGAGCGTTCGACGACGCGCCGGAGCCTTGGATGCTTTGTCTCTCCTACTTTCCTATGCAGGCATTTTGGGCTTGTTTGCCGCCTTCGGGGGACGTTTGGCGCCCGTGAAACTGGATGCATTCATTTGTGCATCGATTGCATCATTGCTATACGCGCAGTATTTCACTCTGTTCACCATTATGGGCGGGTCCACACCCGGAATGATGCTGGCCGGACTGAGGGTCGTGGGTTTTAATGGTTCGGCGCCGGCTCCCAGGCAGTTAATTCTGCGCAGCTTTGGCTACCTCATTTCGGCTGGCATGGGATTGCTGGGATTTCTGTGGGCATTCTGGGACGAGGATCACCTTACCTGGCACGACCGCATCTCACAGACATACATCGTATCCACGGAAGATATGGCTAAGGCAGTTTCCGCGAACGAAGCGCAGGACGACCCGCCTTTAGCACACCACTAGTCCGTCGTCCATGTCATTTACATCGCTTGAAGGTGCACTGCTGCTGGATTGACGACGCGGATCTTTAGTCAGGTAGCTTGTCATGAAGGGGAATGCTATAATTGCATTCTGGAATTATAGCGAGACACTACCTATGAACCGCACCACGAAAATCGCCGTAATCGTTCTGTCTCTGATGGTGTTTTCCTACGCTGCTTTGGGCTACGTATTGGGCAAACAGGGTGAGGAGAAATCCTACCGGTCCCTGACTGTTTTTAGCGAAGTCCTCAACAAAATCCAGGAAGACTACGTGGAAGAGCCGAATATGGCTAAGGTGTCTTCAGGTGCGCTCCACGGACTGTTGGAATCGCTCCCAGACTCGATGTCGAGCTACATGGGCGCGCAGGAATATACGGATTACAAGAAGTATCTCGCCGGCGATCCCAAAGGGCAGAGTGGCGCAGTGCTTTCAAAGCGATCTGGCTACATCATAGTGGTCTCGACGCTGCCGGGCAGCCCAGCGGAAAAGGCCGGGCTCTTGCCAAATGATCTTGTGGAAGCAGTCGCCGGGTTTACGACAGGGGATATGTCCGCAGTGCAAGCGACGCAGTTGCTAAGCGGCGCGCCGGGCACAGTTGTAAAGCTTTCGGTGCTTCCGATCACCAGTCAAGTGCGCGGGGTGACGGAGGCTGAGGAAAGGACCGTCACGCTCGCGCCCCTTTCCCCCGTGCACGTTACGGTGACCAAGCTGGGGGCGGATACAGCCTACGTACGCATTCCGGTTTTGGACGCCGGCAAGGCAGATGAGCTTCGCTCCAAGCTGGTGGACCTTGATCACGAAGGCATTCACAAAGTGATTCTTGATGTGCGCGGATGCGCTATTGGCGATCCTTCGGAAGGAATTGCGGCGGCGCGGCTGTTTCTGCCGTCAGGCACGATCACTTCGCTGCGCGGCCAGACAGTTGCGAGGCAGGATTTTGCGGCCGATCCGCAAAAAGTGGTTTGGAAGAACCCCGTGGTTGTGCTTACTTCCAGAATGACTTCCGGCGCGGGGGAGATTCTTGCCGCGGCGATCGGTGGGAATAAGCGTGGCGCGGTGGTGGGCGAACGCACATTCGGCTCCGCCAGCCAGCAGAAACTGATCCAACTTGATGACGGGGCTGCGGTGAATATCACCGTGGCTTATTACTACACGCCGGACGGCAAGGGTATTCCCGAAGAGGGCGTAGTGCCGACCGTGGAATTGGCGGCCTCTGTGGAAGATCCTGTCGCATACAGCCATGCCGAAAATCCGCCGCTCACACCGAGCGATCCGCATAGCGACCCGGTACTTGGCAAGGCGCTAGAACTGTTGAATGGCGGGAACAAGGTGGCGGAACGCCGCTTAGGTCCGCACCGCATCCATGCGTTGTATCCCGTGATTACGTAATGCACTGGGCGTAATGCTCTGATACGTGCAGCTCTGAAAAAACTTTCTGCAACCGGATTCCTTCCTACCGAGTCCCTTCATTGATGGTTTTCTGCGCTAAACGTTGGGTTTTACCTTTCCAGCTACCGCGAGCGTGCCTCCTGCCGCTAGCGGTAGCGTTATTGGCCGGATTTCTGGGCGGCTGCCAGAAAAAGCCACAGCCGCTCAATGCGAACCAGGTCCGGGCCATCACGCGCGAGCTCGTTTATGCCGCGAGAAATGCTTCGGATGGCCGAGTGGAAACCGGGATGTTTCCGGAACGCCTGCCGGGAGTAACGCCGGCGCGCGGGCCTGGCCTTGGTCTGATCCAGGCGGCACAGAATCAGCCTCCTCCGGCGCCGGATTTGATCTTCATCACTTTGCCCTATGTGGACGGAGGCAAGACGGACGAGGCCGTGCTGACGGCCATCGTGAAGGAGATGGATCGCGTCGCCCTTGTACACCAGCTTGCGCGCGTACAACGCCCTGGCGCGCGTGGCTTATACCGCTTTGACTTTTTCTTTGCCGGCCAACGAACGCACACAATTAATATCGTAACGCCGCTCGTAAAAGCCCCCGGCGCGGACGCGCCTACTTCCAGCCATGCGAAACTCGCGATTATCATTGACGACCTCGGCTACGACCGCGAAACCGCCGAAGCTCTGTTCCAGATGCCTTTTCCATTGACGGTTTCCGTGCTGCCGCACCTGCCGCATTCGGCCGAAATCGCCGAGGAAGCTGCGCGCCGCGGCTACCAGGTAATGCTCCATTTGCCCATGGAATCCAACGCCGATTCGAAGGCCGAAAGCATCGAGCTGCGGCCGGGAATGCAAGCCGATCAAATCACGCGTGTGCTGCAGCAAATGCTTGAGACGGTGCCGCAGGCCGTTGGCGTGAATAATCACCAGGGCTCGCTCAGCACGTCCGATGCCGGCCTGATGAACGCCATCATGCCCGCGCTGCGCGAGCGCGATCTATTCTTCGTGGACAGCCGAACCGCATCCACAACCGTTGCTTATGCCGCCGCGCGCCGGGCTCACGTGCCCTCTGCGTCTCGCGACGTGTTCCTGGATGACTCACAGGACCCCGCGGATATTCACCGCCAGTTGGAGCAGGCAGTGAAAGACGCCAAACTGCATGGATCGGCCATCGCCATTGGCCACCCGCATCCGGCCACACTTCAGGTCTTGTCAGAGTATCTGCCGCAGCTCCACCAAGAAGGAGTGAGTTTGGTATTTGCCTCGCAGGTCGTTCACTGAAGTTGGGATAATTGGTCTTGAAGATCTAATTTAGAACTTCCCCCACCAAAGGCGCAACATGGCGCGCAATGGCAAGCGCCGAGGTGAGGCCGGGCGATTCGATGCCAATCAGGTGGATCGCCGCGGGCACTCGGGGATCAGGTGTAATCACGAAGTCAGCGGGACCGCCGGCAGGCTCGTTTCCATCGGTATCACGCGGCGGCACGAGCTTCGCCCGCAATCCGGAGTAGCTCAAACGCAGGTCTTCCGTTTTCAATTCCGGTAACATTGTTTTCGCGCTGAGCGCGAAATCCTCAACAGGTAAACGATCCGATTCGTAGTCATCTTTTTCTTTGACGTACCGCGCCGTGGGGCCGACCAGCACGGTGTCCCAAAGGGTACGCGTCAGATGAACGCCGAGGCTCATCCCCTTCGGGTGTGGCAGGGGATAGACGAGCCCGCGGACCAGGCTGGAACGTGCAGGGACAAGCTCCGCATACTCTCCACGCACCGGATAGATGCGATAACGTGTGAAGCCCAACATCGCCGCCACTTCGTCGGCGTACAAACCCGCGCAGTTGACGACGCAGCGCGCCTCGACACGTTCAGAACTGGCGGCGCGGCCGCTTTCCGATGTGCCAATCTCCACGCCAACTTCGATTGCTTCGTTCGCTGGGGCAAGCGACGTCACGCGCGCGTGAGTGAGAATGTGTGCACCACGGTCCGCCGCGAGCCGCGCGTAAGTTTTTACCAGATCTTCCGCGGAAACGATGCCCGTCGAAGGCACTGACAGCGCCGCCACCGCCTCGATGTGCGGCTCCCGCGCCCGGATCGCCGCGCGGTCAATAATTTCAAGGCCTTTCACGCCATTCTTGCGGCCACGCGCAGCTAACTCTTCCAATGCATGCTCTTCACCCGCATGCGAGGCAATCACCAGCTTACCCGTGTTGCGGTGGGGCACACCGTGCGCCGCGCAGAATTCGTGCGTCAAGCGGTTACCTTCGACGCAAAGCCGCGCTTTCAAAGAGCCGTGCTCGTAATAAATGCCGGAGTGAATCACGCCGCTGTTGCGCGTGCTTGCGCCCATGCCCAGTTTCGGCGCGCGCTCAAGAAGAAACACATCCGGCCAGCGCAAGGCCAGCTCATACGCCACGGCGCAGCCGACGACTCCGCCGCCGATAATGACAATGTTCGCGCGATCCATGCCAGCTCCCATTGAAAATTACATAGCCAAGAAAGGATTCAGGATAATACAGGAAGAAGGCGGCGCGGCAGACAATCATCCGAAGCGCGCCGCCTAAGGTGCTACTGAGGAGTGGTCGGCGTCGGGCGCGTCGCCCCGTTGTATAGCGGGGCGTATGGCACGTGCTGTGCCGCTTTTCCATCGTGCATGGCATAGGTCGCCTGACGCGTGCTGCCCGGGGGCGGTCCCCAGAGCGTCACGCCCGCGTATTGGCCGTCCTTGTTTAGCGCGTAAAACTGGATATCGAATTCGCAAAGGCGCGACTTATCTTCCTTAAACATGTGCGCGATGCGATGCAGCGCTTCCATGCACGCATCGTTGGGCGACATCCCTTTGCGCATCATTTCGACGATGGTGTGCGCGCCGCAAATTCGGATGCATTCTTCGCCGCGGCCCGTCGAGCCCGCCGCGCCCACTTCGTTATCCACGTAATTGCCGGCGCCGATGATGGGCGAATCGCCCACGCGCCCGGGGATTTTCCACGCCATGCCCGACGTCGTAGTCGTGCCGGAAATGTCTCCCTTGGCATCCACCGCCAGGCAGTTGATGGTGCCCGTCGGAGGATGCATGACCACCTGCATCACCGAATCCATCATCGCCAACTTTTCCGGTGTGTCAAAGAGCGCCGCGACCTGCGATTTCCATTGCGGGCTATCAATTCCCGGCGCCCAGTATGCTGATGATTTTGCTTTCCAAGCGAGCCACGCCTGGCGCGTGTAGGCCGTCAGCAGGTTATCTTTGAGCTCGAAACCTTCCGCAACCGCAAACCTCGTCGCGCCTTCGCCGACGAGGAAAACGTGATCGGTATGCTCCATCACGCGCTTGGCGACCAGTGAAGGATTCTGAATTCGCTTGATAGCGCCCACAGCGCCAGCGCGCCCAGTCGGTCCGTGCATCACCTGTGCGTCAAGTTCAACTTCACCTTCTTCGTTCGGCAGGCCGCCCAGACCGACGCTATGGTCGTTCGGGTCATTTTCCACTTCAGTGACGACGGCGAGCACGGCATCCAGCGTGTCGCCGCCCCTTTTCAGGATATCCATGCCTTTGTCGAGGTGAGGGAAGCCGTTTGCCGCGGAGATGATTAATGGGCGGACCCCCTTTCCGGATGGCGCCTGCGCCGCAAGCGGCCCAGGAACCAGCGCATCGAACGCCGGTCTTACGCTATTGCCATTGGGCAGCACTGCGCCAAACAGTTTCTGTGCGCTAGCGGCTACACCGCCGACGAGCGTCGTCAGGAAAAATTTTCTTCGCGTCCAGTTGTTCATCGGATTTCCCTCATGAATTTGTCCGGCATCACATCGCCGCGCCGAAAGAGGATGCGTACATCGCGGATATCCGTGTTTCATACGAAGCATAGCCTTGGAAGGCATCCCCCAGCAAGCGCGGAGAGGGAAACCCGGCACCGAAGCACAGCCTCAGCAGCACTCGCGACACTTCCTCTTGCAGATAACCCCTCATAGGTATAGAAGCATCAAGCAAGATGAAAGAGCCGTTACATATGACAATTGGCATACATCGAAGGCACATCCTGGCGGCCGTGTTCGCCTGCTTGCTGGCCGCAATAGCATTGGTTGGGCAGGACATTCCTCAAGATGAAATCCACTGGGGTAGCAAGCCCTACGCACCGCAGGAGCCTGGCGCCATACGGGTCAGGAGCAATATGGTGGAAGTGCCGGTCGTGGTGCGTGACTCACATGGTCAGGTTGTTGGCGGGCTCAAGCAGGACGATTTTGGAGTTTTCGACGAAGGGAAGGAACAGAAGATTTCCTTCTTTTCATTGGAAATCTCTCCGCGTGTAGCAACAGAGCAAGCCGTAACGGCTGCGCAGGTAGAGAACTTGACGCCAGTTCCAGTCCTTCCTCCGGCTACCAAGTCGCGGTACGTCGCCTTGTATTTCGATGACACCAGCACTCCCACAGGAGACCTGACATTCTCTCGAAAGGCAGCCGAGCAATTCATTCGGGAAAGTCTCGAACCCGGCGACAAGGTCGGAATTTTCAGCTCGTCCACAACCGTCCAATTGAATTTCACCGATGACAAACAAAAGTTGCTGGATACTCTTGGCCAACTTCGAACACATCAGAAGAGGCCGGATCAGGGCCCGACATCCTGCCCGAGGATCGGCCCGTACCAAGCCTATCTAATCCTGGAAAACAAGTTCACTCATTCGGACGCATTCGACCTCGCCGTTGCGGAGGCAAAGAATTGCGGCGTCTGCACCACGAAGACGAATGATTGTACGAATCTCGTGACGAACCAAGCGCAAGAGACATTGGCTCTCACCGAACAATTCTCGCAAGATACGTTGGGGATTCTCAGCGACGTCATCGGGTTTTTGGCAGAAATGCCCGGCCGGCGGATGCTCGTGCTGACTTCGAGCGGATTTCTGACGCAAACGCTCGGTCCAAAGCAAGATAAGGTTATAGACGCGGCGCTTCATGCGGGCGTGGTGATCAACTCGCTCGATGCAAAAGGTCTGTGGGCCTCACCGCCTGGAGGAGACTTGAGCGAGGGGCCACCCATTATCGTGCCTCCTCGAATGATGGCTTATCGAGACCAGCTCATCGATATGCAGAAAGAAGTCATGAACGATCCGCTGGCTTTGCTTGCCGAGGGGACAGGCGGCCATTTCTTCCACAACAGCAACGATCTAGGCCGGGGTTTCCGCGAAATGGCTGCCGTGCCGGATGTTTCCTACGTGCTTGGATTTTTGCCCGAAGACATGAAGCCGAACGGAAAGTTTCACAATTTGAAGGTGAAGCTCATCAATTCGCATGATGAGACCATCGAAGCCCGCCGCGGGTACTTTGCTGCGGCACCGGCTGCCCAGCGGCAGGAAGATAGTTTGGTCGCCAAACGCGAAAAGCTGGACCACGCAGTTCTTGCGGCCGACGCCATTGCGGACATCCCCCTGGAAGTGACGGCGCAATCCGAAACACTCAACAATGGCCAACAGGGATTGCAGGTCGCGGTTCATGTGGATGTGCACAACCTTCCATTCCAACGCAGCAACGATCGCAGTGTAGAGAGACTCATCTACGTCACAGCGCTCTTCGATTCACAGGATCACTTTCTGGCGGGAGTCGAAGGCGTCATGGATTTGTCCTTTAAGGACGCCACTTTGGCGCAGGTGTCCAGCCACGGTCTGGACGCGAAGCTTTTTCTCCAAGCCCCGGCCGGACCTTATCGCTTGCGCGAAGTCGTGGAAGAAGTTGGCGGCGGACATCTAGCCGCGCTCAGCCGCCCCGTGGAAATTCACTAGCGCCCGATAGTTAGATTGTCTGAGTCAGCGGCGTCCGCGATCCGCGCTCACTCTTGCGTGAGCGGAAGGAAATACTGCGTGCCCTTGACGGGTTCCTGAATGCGGCGGATAAGCTGCTGCAGGTCGGCGTTGCGCGCCACGAAGTCAATTTCCGAAGTGTTCACCACCAGAAGGTCGGACGCCGTGTAGTGAAAGAAAAAATGTTCGTAGGCGCGCACGACTTCGGTGAGATATTCCGGCGAAATGCGCGACTCGGCTTGCGCGCCTTTCCTGGCAATGCGCGCGCGGAGCACCTCCGGAGTGGCTTGCAAATAAATGACGAGATCGGGCTTGGGCATCTGCGCGGAGAATGATTCGTAGTAGCGTTCGTAGAGCTTCAACTCTTCATTATCGAGATTCAGGTAGGCAAAAACCTTATCCTTCTCAATCAAGAAATCCGTCACCACCGCGCCCGGTGTTTCGCCGATGGCCGCCTCGCGCAAACGCCGCTGCCGCTCCCATAGAAAATAAATTTGCGCGGCAAATGCGGCGCCGCGCTCTTCCTTGTAGAAACCGGCCAAGAATGGATTGTCTTCACAATCGAAAACGCGCCGGGCGTGCGTCCGGTCCGCGAGCACTTGTGCAAGCGTGCTCTTGCCCACACGTATCGGGCCCTCGACCACGATGTAGCGTGGCGGCTTGAACGCGGGCACTGGCTTGATCTTGGACGCGGTAGCTGGCATGGCGCGGCATTATAGCAAAGGGTGGGGGCCGGGCAAGCCCCGCAGCTCTTAGGAGCGCTTAGACGCAGATGCGGCAGGCCGCAGGCGCGCGGTGAAGTGGCGCAGAGTCGGCGCCTGTTCGATCAAATCCAGCCCGCGGATATCCGCGCGTCGCCGCCAAACATCCAGAATCACTTCCACCACATAGTCAATGTGGCTCTGCGTGTAAACGCGGCGGGGAATCGCGAGCCGCACGAGGTCCATCTTCGCGTTCTCACCGAACATCAGCGTGCCGATTTCCACCGACCGGATGCCGCCTTCAATATAAAGTTCGCCTGCAACCGCGACGCCCGGGAATTGGGCTGCGGGAACATGAGGCAGAAAAGCGCGCGCGTCAATGTAGATGGCGTGACCACCCGGCGGCTGCACAATCGGCACGCCGCCTTCCGCGATGTGTTTCCCAAGGTACGCCGTGGAAGTGATGCGGTAATTCAGGTAATCCTCTTCCAGGGCCTCGTTCAGTCCCACAGCGACGGCTTCCAGATCACGGCCCGCCAGTCCTCCATATGTCGGAAAGCCTTCGGTGAGCATCAGCAAATCTCTTTCGCGGCTCGCGAGCGCATCATCATTCGTGCAGAGGAACCCGCCGATGTTTGCCATGCCGTCCTTTTTTGCGGACATGGTGCACCCATCGGCATAGCTGAAAATTTCGCGCGCGATGTCGCGCGGCGTGCGGTCCGCGCAGCCCGGCTCGCGCAGTTTGATGAAATAAGCATTTTCGGCGAAGCGGCAGGCGTCAATGTAGAGCGGAATGCCGTGGCGCGCGCAAATCTGTTTCACTTCGCGCATGTTCGCAAGGGAAACAGGCTGCCCGCCGCCGGAATTATTGGTAATCGTCAGCATCACGAGCGGCACGCGCTTCGCGCCCACGCGCTCGATAAGCGCGGAAAGCTTCGCTGTATCCATATTCCCTTTGAATGGATGAATCAGCGCAGGCTCGAGCGCCTCAGGAATCGGAAGGTCCACAGCTTCGGCGCCCGCAAATTCACAATTGGCGCGCGTGGTATCGAAATGCGTGTTGTTGGGGACGACGTCGCCCTTCTTGCACATTACACTGAACAGAATTCGCTCGGCCGCACGGCCCTGGTGCGTGGGAATTACGTGGCGAAAGCCGAAGATTGCCTGCACGGACTGCCGAAACCGCGTGAAGCTGGGCGAGCCGGCATAGGATTCGTCCCCGCGCATCAGGGCAGCCCATTGCGCGGTGGACATGGCGCCTGTGCCGCTGTCCGTCAAGAGGTCGATCAGAATATCATCCGAGGCGACGAGGAATAAGTTCCAGCTCGCCGCTTCGAGGAGTTTGCGCCGCTCTTCGCGCGTTGTGCGGCGGATCGGCTCGACGGACTTAATGCGAAATGGTTCGATGATGGTTTTGACCGGCATAGCAGTACTGAGATGGAAGCACAGTTACCGGGGAATGAAAAGAGGCCGCGGGTTCAATAATGTCGCTCAATCCTGTGGCGTCAAGCTGCGCCATACAAACCACGCAACCGTCGCGAGCATGCCCAGCCAGCCAATTACCCGCATTGCAGAGGCGATTTGCGTATCGTGCGCCAGCAGGCCCAGCCTGCCAAATAAATAATTCCAATCGTGAATCACATATGCGCCGTCACCTACCGTCAGCAGTGGCAATTCCTGCGCGCGCGCATCGGCCATGTAAGTCGCGATGGGTAAGTGCTGCTGAAAGTAAAAGAACAAACAGAAAGTGACGCCCTGTGGCTGGCGGCGAAAAGCAAAATAGATGGCGAGCATCATGGGCGCCGCGAGCTGCATAAATGTGCCGCCCGCCACAGCTATGAATTGACCAAACCACCCAAACAAAAGATGCCCGCCTTCGTGAACGGGAATAAAAACCAGGTTCATGTAGTTGGGGAAATTGCCGCCGGACGCCTGCTCGTAAAGAAAAAACAAATAAAATGCGAGCCAAGCAATCAGAGCGGCTCGAGGCACCGGCTGCCAATCCTCCTCAAGTTGCGAGAGGAATGGCAGCCGATCGGTCCAAGAATCAGGTAACCGCACTTTTCGTGACTCTTCTCCCCGCCGGGGCTACCAGCTCTTCGCCAGCACCGCAACAACTTTCGCGAGCGAATCGAGGTCACGCGTATCAATCACTTCGCCCGGCGAATGCGAATTGCGCAGCGGCCATCCGAGCCCAACGTCAGTCGTTCCATAGGGCACGAAAACAGAGCCGTCGTTGCCGCCGCCCGTTATGCCGAACTGCACGGGAATATTGTTATTGGTCTTGCATAGCTGCACCACGCGGTCGGCAAATTCGCGTGGCGTGATGTTGGAATTATCCACCGCGCGCACCACAAATCCGTGGCCCAGTTCCGCATCGGCGAAACGCTTCGATTCAATCGGCGAATCCGAACTGACAAACGTATCAATCGCAAATACGAAATCTGGCGCGTGTCCGTCGGCCGCCATTTTCTTCGCGGCGGCAGTCGCCCCCACCAGGCCGACCTCTTCGCCCGTCGAGAAAATAAACGTGACATCGCGTCCGGGAAGCTGCGGCCCCAGCGCCCAGATCGCGGAAATCGCCGCTGCGTCACCGACACGATCGTCAAAGCTGCGTGCGTTCGCCTTGCCGTTCAGCAATGGCCGGTATTTCTTGGGGATGGTTACGTGGTCTCCGGTTCTGTCTCCGGCTTTGATTCCAAGCTGCTCGGCCTCGGCAGCGCTGCGCGCTCCGACATCCATGTAAATTCGATTGCCTCCGCCACCACCTGCCTGTGGCCCTCCGCGGCCTGCCGGTGCGGCGCCCGCTTGTCCCGCAGCCGGTGCACCCGCGCCGCCGGCTGCAGCTGCTCCGCCTCTGCCGGCGCCTCCGGCCCCGGGACGAAACGAGAAACCCGGGCTGTCCCATCCCTCCGCCAGTTCAATCACGCCGGGCAAATCACCATTTGCCGTGTGAACCAGAAGCACGTGCCCCGCAAAAAATTCCATTGAACCGCCCCCGCGCGAGACCAAATCCAACCGGCCGTCTGGTTCGATCGACCGCACTTCAAATCCGATCTCGTCCATGTGCGCAACGACGGCGATGGATTTTGCTTTTGGATCTTTCGGCGCTCTGCCCAGGTGAACCCAAAGGTTTCCAGCTTCGTCGGTTTCCGCTTTCGCCCAAGCAGGCAGTAGCCGCTGAACGGTGGCGCGCACCTCCTCCTCGTGGTAACTGACGCCGTAGGCTTCAACAAGTTTCGCAACAGCGTCTGTGGGAGACGGCGCTGTTTTCGCTTGTGCAGGCAACGCTGGACGCGCGAGCGGGGTGTTTACATGTGCAAGCGCTTGAGTTTCCGCGCTTCCTTGTGCGTACACTTCCAGCAATTGCGTTAGCGCCACCAGGTCATCTCCGTCGATCAATTCGCCCGGCGTAGATGGCCATCGCGTGGCAATTCCGATTTGCGCGAAACGCGCGGGCAAGGGAAACGCAGTGGTGAATGCGGCCGCGCGCGCCAGCGGAGCTGTTGAATCCGCTGCCGCGGCAATTTTGTTCTGCGTCGCCAAACCTTGCAGTTCCTCCGCGAACGGACTCAGCGTCGCGTTTGCTCCAGCGCCGCCGATAAGCGCGCCGCTGCCATCCAGCTTCTTTGGTTCGACAATTTCAAAACCTCCACGTCCGCCGGCGCGACCTCCGCGGCCGGCGCCTCCCGCTCCACCGCGACGGAAACGTCCGACATAAACCATCTCATCAATCTTCTGCGTGGCTGCGTGGTCGGCCAGAATTCGGTCTACGCCGCGCGCGCCGGCCCACTGCTGAGCAAGAAATACTACAGTGAGTGTGCCGTTCACTTTTGAGGGATCCAGATGCCTCAGCATTTCCATCAGCGCCGCGCAGCCGAACCGGTCTCCAATGGCCGGCGCCGTCATTCGCCCGTAAGACATGTCATACAGATGACGGTCAATGGCCAGCGGATCAAGAACGTCCACACCCGCACGCCGCACCGCAACCGCGGAGTCGGCGCCAATGTCCACATAAAATTCATCAAGATCCGTCGTCAGCGGGGGATTCAGGCGCCCCGGCTGCAAATGTACGGAAAGTCCGGAGACAACGCCGCTGACCATTTTTCCCGAGCGCGTACGGACTTGGATAGGCTCAGCAGCATAGAGCGAATCGAAGACGGGGTTCGGCGCGGTTTGCGGCAATCGTTGAACACGCAGATAGCCGTCGGGCGTAATGTTGCTCACGATGTAGCCGGGCTCGTCCATCGGCGCCGCGATCACGCGGAGCGGAGCCCCGCTCCCGACTGTCACAATCACGTTGCCAATCGTGTCAACCTTTGGCTTCCATTTCGCCAGATCCGCTTGAATCTTCTTGCCGAGCACTTGTTCGTAACCCGTCACGGCAGGCGTCTCGACAAAATTCGCAAGATCCTTGCGCAGATCCTGGGCCGCCGCCGAGCAGGAAAATCCAGCGGCGCTCGCCGCAATTACCGCTATATATGCAAGAACATGCACACCGTTACGCAATTTCATGACGCACTCCTCTATCAGTTAAATTGAATAATTTCGACAGCGCGCGTACGCGCGCAGGGCTGACTTTATCGCGCCCGCCGTTGCCTGGCAACCTCAGGCCAGCCGGCCCTTGGCTGCAAACGCATGCAGAGGGACGCCTTGCGAAGCGCTTGCGTTTCGCGAGCGGTCCAAACTATTTCGCAAGTTGTTCGAGCAGTGTTTCGCGCTGCGCGACGGCGCGGCTGGAAACATCGTTGAGCGTAGCTCGATAAGCTAAGAGCGCGGCTGAGTCCAGCACCAAATAGATGAAGGGCAATAGCCACAGCCCCGCGAGCCACAGACACAATGCGGCGGTACCTGCGAGCACGCCCATCATGGCGAAGAAGAGGGAAAAGGAAATGAGCATGGTCAGGCCCGAGGGACGCGCCCTGCGCACGCCAAACTCAAAGCGTCTTGGGTACTGCAAGGAAAGCCAGTTTCCAACGCTGAACTGCACAAGTGCTATGAATGGCAGCGCGGACCACGTCGCCACCAACACCGGAAGCCTCGGTGTATGTCCGAGGCCTATCACCAAAGCCAGCGCAAGCAATGTGTCCAAAACCAGCAGGGAAGCATGAAACAGATTCTTACCCAGCATCACGTCGCGGAACTTTATCGGCGAGAGGAACAGTCTTTCCACCCCGCGCCCTTCATAGGCCAGATTGTTCGGGCACATCTGGATGATGAGCAGAAATACGTAGGCCACAGCGACGGGATAAATTAAATCGCTCGAAAATCTCGTTCCGAAAACGGGCCGTCCTGAGCGAGTCGGCCTGGACCAGGTGATGCTCAAGAATACAATCACGATGAGCGGCATGAAGAGGTTCATCAGCACCATGGAGTTGCGGTATAGATAGCGCACTTCCTTGCCAAAAATTGCGGCCACAGGCGCGCTCACTAAACTGGAAACTTGGTTTGAGCCTGTGGCCACCACGGGAACGGCAGGGCGCACTGCGACGCGCTTGGTCGGTGCTAATGCAGGGGCGGCGCTTTCTCCCAAATCTTCTCCCGTGTATTGCGCGTGCACACGAATTGCAAAAAGACCGCCGAAGACCGCTGTGTACAACGCCAGCAGTCCGAGTGTTTCAAGCGCAGCACTGCGGTCACTCCCGGCTGCCCGGCCTAATGCTATTCCCGCTTCTGACGGAGGTAAGTTTTTCCATACAATCGCAGTGCGGTCGACCATTCTCTTCAGCGGTTGTTGCCATTTCTGCATGATGATGGAGGTGAATTGCAGGCAGATGATGCCAAGGACGAAAAGGGCGGCAAGGATCTCTCGCGTACGCCGTTTCGCCAGCAGGCGTTCCAGCCAGGAAAACACCATCCGATTGAAGAGCAGATTCATCAGCACAGAAAGGCCGAGCGCCAGGACGGCCCACGGCGCAAGATCAGGCCGGGCAAGCGAAACGCCCACGCCCATCGCCACATGCCAGAGGATTCCCGTGACCGCGAATGGATCGGCAAGGCCATATGCAACACTCATAAGCAGAAAAGCGGAAAACCGCAACGGGAATCGCAGCAGATTGCGCCCGTCAAACCCGGGATTGGTCTGCGAAGCGAGCACCGGGAAAAACTGCCAGAACATGAAAATGCCCCAGAGGATCGCGGAGAGAAGTATCCACTGTTTCGATCTCGCAATCTCATACGAGCCAAAGCAAATACCGATAGCCAGCCCGAAGACCATGGCTCCAAAAATTAGGCCGAGCAAGACTGTCCCGATCAAATGCATCTTTTCCGAATGGACGCGCAGGCCGTTCCGAAACGTCTTCCAGCGCAGTCCTACCACCAGCCACAATTGCTGGCCGAGGCTCGCCGTGCCCGTTGAATTCACTACTTCAGCCACGAGAGTTCATCCTCCGATTTGACTCGCGTGCCTTCCCCACCGACGATGGCGAGGAATATTTCCTCGAGCGTAAGTTTCTTGCCTTCGGAGCCCGCCGCAATCGGCGCTCCGTCCGGATGCGCCGCGGCGGCCACGCCGGCGCGCAGCTCATCGAGCGATCCCTGAGCGATGATGCGCCCCTTGTGAATGATGGCAACGTGGCTGCACAGCCGTTCGACAATCTCGAGCACGTGTGAGGTCAGGAAAATTGTCGCGCCACGCGCGGTCATATTGTGCAGCATGGTTTTCAATGTTCCCGCGGCGACGGCGTCCACGCCCTCGAACGGTTCGTCCAGGAACAGGATTTTTGGGCCATGAATCACCGCCGCAGCAAGCGCCAATTTTTTCTTCATGCCGTGCGAATAATCAACTACCAACGTCTTCATCCGGTCGCCCAGATCCATAAAGTCCAGCAACTCGCTGGTCCGCTGCGCGGCCGTAGCGCGATCTAATCCGTACATCCGGCCCACAAAATTCAAGAATTCGCTTCCCGTCAGCCGGTCAAACAGTGCCAGCCCTTCGGGAACCACGCCAATCTGTCGCTTTACTTCAACGGGATCACTTCCCAAATCCAGGCCCAGGAGCTTGACGCTGCCCGCGCTTGCAGCAAGCAAACCCGTCAGCATTCGTATTGTCGTGGATTTTCCCGCGCCGTTCGGGCCCAGGAACCCGAAGAATTGTCCGGTCTCAACACTTAAATTGACGTGATCCACTGCAACAAGATTGCCGAAGCTGCGCGATAATCCTTCTGCAAGAATAGCAGGCTGAGACATCATTCCCCCCGCCGGAAGTATGCCATTAATACCAATGAGCAGTGCGAAAAACAGAAAAAAGGGAATGATATTCCGTCTGAAGTCAGCAAGAGAAGACGTCCCAAGAATTGTTTCTTAGGAAAGCCTGGAGGAAAACGCAGTCAGCGTTCCGTCTGGGCCGCGTGCGGGGAAGAGCGCCATGACAGCCGGCAACTCTACACGAAACATCGCTCCGCCTTCGGGACGGTTGGCGCAACTTATCCGGCCTTTATGTTCTTTCACCAGGCCGTAGCAGATGGATAGCCCGAGCCCGGTGCCTTTGCCAATCGCCTTGGTCGTGTAAAAAGGATCGAAGGCCATGTGCGGATCGCGGAGGCCGGGTCCAGTATCGGAGAACTCGATCACTACGTTCGAGTGATCGCGGGAAGTCCGGACGGTGAGCGTGCCGCCGGTTTCTTCCATGGCCTCCACCGAATTATTGATAATGTTAAAGAAGACCTGCAAGAGCTGGCTGGAATCGCCGCGTATGCCGGGCATGTGAGCTTCGGCCTCGAGTTCAAGCCGAATCTTCTTTTGGCCAAGGTCGAGGCGGCGGAGCTCGACGACGCCGGCGATAATTGCGTTGACGTCAAGAAGCGTGCGTTCTGCCGGCTGTGGCTGCGCGAAGCTTAGAAGTTTGCCGACGACGGTCGTAGTGCGGCGCGCCTGCTCGCGGATTTTTTGCGCCATTTCCCTTACGTGTTCAGGCGCGGTCGGATCGTCGGCCAGCACATCGGAGTAACCTAGAATGGCTGTAAGCGGATTGTTGATTTCGTGCGCGGCGCCGGCTGCAAGCTGCCCGAGCGAGGCCATTTTTTCCGCCTGCACAAATTGACTCTGGATTCGTTTCAAATTGAGGAATGCTTCCTGCGAACCGCGAAGGAGCCGCAAGCGGTCTTCATCCACGAGCCGCTGCCGAAGGAAAACGAGCGACGTGAGAACGACCATGGCCGTGAGGGTCGTGTAGAGGCGGAATTGCCGTACTTTGGTTGGAGCATCGCTCATGACTTCGGACCAAATGATGAGCAAAGGCAGAGAAATTGCCGCGGCCATCGCCATTCGGGCCGGCCAGCCATTTTCCTCAGGCATCTCAGAGGATTCAGACTCAGGTGTTGCAAGGACGAAGTCAGCCTGCGGGCACACGCGGCGCGCAATAATTCCCGCAACGCCGAACCACACAAACGCGGCCACTAGAGGAACGTCGGCCAGGCTTCCAGTATGGTAGAGATTGCGGGCAATCGCCGCGTTGATGACCATCGCGCTTAGCGCGTATGTCGCCGCCGCACCCGCCAAATGTCCGTAGACACGTCTCCAAGGGCCTTCTGTACGCACCATCAGATAGAGCAGCGCGAATACCAGAGTGAAATTCTCGAAGCTATATAGCAGGTTGTAGTTGGCGTGGTAGCGACTGACGTCCGGGGCCACGTACTGCCAGGGAATAACCGCGAACAGGTAAAGGTAAACCCACCAGGACAACAGGAGCTGGAAATCCACATGGCCGAACAGGAGATTGCGGTCGGCCTTCGGCGCGTGCGGCCGAAGCGCCAGCGCGCCCAGCAATGGCACTGAATGCAGGAAGAAAATGACGTCGCCCAGGAACGGGTCGGGCACCGGTTGATGGTGCAGCACTTCGAAATACGTCCAGAGCAACTGCCCCGCCAGCCACAGGACACACCCCAAGCCTAGCAGCATCCAGAAAGCATTTCGCCGCCAGTCCGGCGAGGCGGCATTCAACAGCAGTCCGGTATTGGCAAAAAGCAGAACCACGCACAGCGCCACGTCGCCAAATGACGTCAACCGCTGGCCAGCGTGCAGCGTGAGGGACATTGCCGAATAGCCGCCCACAAAGATCAGCCAAATGAGCGCAAGCCCAGTTTTCCCACGTATGACAGGCATGAAGGATGACCCGCCACAATTTTAGTGCGCCAACAAGTTTGGCTCTATAGACCGGAAGTTTCCACGGGGAGTACCAAAAAATGTATCTTTAGTACTATTAGAATTCCGAGTGATCGGGGACCACCCAGCAAATATCTGATTTGTGTTGCGATCCATGGCGGAGACATCCGCTCCTTGCCTTGGGGCTTGCTCCTGCGGCAGAATGCGCAGACTTGTTCTATTGGTCTGGAGGTCTCCATGAAACGTAGCACGTTTGTATTGGTTCTGCTGTCGCTCTGCTTTTCCTATGGAACAGGATTTGCGCGGGCGCAGGGGCAGCCAGTTCCACAAAACAGCGATGCGCCGAAGCAGATCGCTATCCTCGCTGGGCGGCTGATTGACGGAAAGAGCGATAAGCCGATACTGAACGCGCTGATTGTGATAAAGGGTGACCGGATTCTCTCCGTAACTCCGAATGTGGAGCACGCAGTCAGCTCGCCGTCCGGCGTTGATATGCAGGTAATTGATCTCTCTCATTACACTGTACTGGCCGGGCTGATTGACGCGCACACGCACATCCTGCTGCAAGGCGACAATACGGCGGACGATTACGATCCTCAATTGCTGAAGGAATCCATTCCCTACCGCGCAATTCTGGGAGCGCGCAACGCGCAGGTGGCGATGAGCCATGGATTCACAACTCTGCGTGATCTGGAAACCGAGGGCGCGATGTATGCCGACGTGGACGTGAAGACGGCCATCAATCGCGGAGAGATTCCCGGCCCGCGTATGTTTGTGGCCACACGCGCGATGGCTCCGACGGGTATGTATCCGCTGCAAGGATATTCGTGGGAATTGGAGATGCCGCACGGCGTGCAGGTAGTGGACGGAGTGGAAAGCGCGCGCAAGGCGGTGCGGGAGCAGATTTCACACGGCGCGGACTGGATCAAGTATTACAGCGACCGGAATTATTTCTACAAGCCGGACGGCGTGCTGCATAGCTGGGTGAATTTCACGGATGACGAAGCGCGGGCGATTGTGGACGAAGCGCACCGGCTGGGCCATCCCGTGGCCGCGCATGCCATCGGCTGGGATGGAATCGCAGCGGCCTTGCGCGCGGGAGTGGATTCCATCGAGCACGGCGACGGCATGTCGGAAGAACAGATGGACGAGATGACGCGCAGGGGAATTTTCTGGATTCCAACCGTGATGGTGGGAGCTTCGGTGGCGCCGGCGCGGCAGGGCAACTGGCCGCGGATGGTGGATACAGAAAAGGTCGCGTTCCAGAAGGCTTATCGCAAGGGCGTGAAGATCGTGTTCGGCACCGACGCCGGCGGCTTCGCATGGACCGGCAGAGACAGTCTGAATGAGGCGCTGGAATTTCATTATTACGTGCAATATGGCATGAGTACGATGGATGCGATCCGCACGGCCACCACGCGGGCGGCCGAATTGCTCGGTAAAAGTGGGGATCTGGGCAGCATTGAGTCGGGGAAGTTCGCGGATTTAATCGCGGTCTCTGGTGATCCGCTCGCGGACATCACCGAACTGGAGCACGTGAAATTTGTGATGAAAGGCGGCGTGGTTTACAAAAATGAACTGAAGTGATCGCTTCGCCACAGAGGCTCGAATCTATCCGATCAATTTCCCGGCGCCTTACTTGGAATGATGGTTGACTGCACGGTCCATTTATCGCTGGACGAATCAATGCCCCGTGTTCCGTAATCGCCAAGTCCTTGCAACATATGCCCAAGCCGGCTACCAATCCCCCGGGTGCCCGCGGGAATGACGCCGTCGAAATCAAAGACGTTCAAGTCCGTGATTTTTTCCGGTGTGACCAGCAAGAACAGTGAGTCGGCTCCGTAAGGAGCGCCAATCTTCTCGCTAGCTAGCAACACCTTCTTTGGGAAAGTCCCGTCGGATTTGGCCGCGGGTTGCGGTGAGCCGCCATTGGACGTCATTGCCGGATACAGAAGATAGCTGTGGGCGGAACAGTCAAAACCGATCACGTATGCGAATAGGGGCTGCACTGTGTGCGTGGCCATATCGTCTTGACTCGCCTCCAGTGACAGGTCGTAAGGGGTCTGCGGCGCTAGAATGCTGCTTGGAGTCACCACCTGCGCTTGCGCTCCTGCCCCCACTCGCGCCTCTACGGTGAGGTGGTATGGCCAGAAATTAGAAGGCTGGTTTTCAGTTTGAAGTGACATCCACCCTCGCAACTTGGCAATTCGGCCGGCAATCTGTTGCAGTTGATCGGCTGCGTCCGCATAGGATTCGGTTCGTCCATCCGGTCCGAACTGCACCCATTCCGTTCTCACGGGGAGCGATCGATCCTGCCCGCACACAACGGTCGAAGGAGAATTCCTCGAGATGAGGCTCTCGATGTAACCATTTGCAGGCCGTGGACCCATGAAATCGGAGCGCAGCAGGGAATATTGCCGTCCTGAGCTATCTTCACGCCCAATGAGCATGTATTGCGTATCGGTTATAACCGGAACGAATTCAAGAACCCGGTTCCTGAAACCCGGCAGACTTTGTAATGACGCCACTATTTTGGCGGGCGGCGGCAATGCCAGGAAAGCTTTGTGCGGTTTGCCTTGCGCAGCCAAGGTTTTCACGGCTGCGGCGGTAATCTCCGCACCTGCGGCGTCGAATGCCTTCCATTGACCCTGAGCGCGCGTTACGTAATATTGCACAGGGTGGGTTGAAGGATCATTCACCCAATCGAAGCCGGCAAACTTTGTTTTTGCCTCTTGGGCGGGCGCGGTGGCGGGATCCCAATCAGAACTGGGAAGGAAGATTCGAAGCTTGGCGTCTTCGCGGGCGTGCATTTCCGTGAGTTCGAATAGCATGCCTGGAGCGATATTCGTGTCCCCGAAGACAACTTTGGCCGTGGATTGCGTGGGTCCGTCAATGCTTGTCACCTCAAGCACCGTCGGCTGCCGAGTCGCGCCTTTTTTCTCGTTGGGGCTGGCAACAGACGTAAATTTGGTCTGAACGTCGAAGCCGGCGATGCGGCCGATGTTCAGATGCACTTTTCCATCGTGAGCGTCAATCGCCGTAGCGTGCAAACTTGTTGGACCGTGATCGCCGAATAGACTCTCATTCACACGGCCTTCGACGGTCGGTTGTTGCGCGGGCATGTCATCGGCCTTCATCACGTATTGCACCGAATTGATCACATCCACGGCACTCCAGTTCGCGTTCGCATTTTTCAGCACACCGACCAGGCTGCGTGTAAACACGCCATGCACGAGGTGATCGTCGGGAAACTCAGCCTCTTGTGCGGATTCATTGGCGAGTGCCGCGGTGATGATGATGGCGTTGCCGTCTTTGGGCGCGTGTTTCAGATCATTTCCCTTATAAGCAGTCGGATCTTTCGCGACGTCACGATCGTCATATTCCAGTGTGCGGGCCACACCCTTGATAGGTAGACCGCGGGCCATCGTTCCGCTGTGGCAGCTATCAAAGATGGCCACGAGGCGAGCCTTCTTATCATCCAGAATATGGTTGAAACGTTGCGCCAATTCCTTGTCTCGGATATCAAACGTGCCTTTGTAGGCGTCAGCCGGAACGATCGTTTCGTCTTTGCCTTCCTCCTTGCCACTCGATGCGGTGTTGAGTCCCACCGTGGTATTGAGGCGCTGCGAGCCATGACCCGCAAAGAAAAAGACCACTTCGTCGCCGGGTTGAGTGGCGGCAGCGAGGTCATCGAGCGCTTTTAAAATGCCGTCGCGCGTGGCCTGTCGCTCTCGGAGGATCGTGATATTCGATTCTGGAAAGCCGTATGTGTCGCGGAGCAGAAGATGCATGCTTTCAACGTCATTGAGCGGGCCTTTGAGATCCGGCCATTCATAGCCAGGTGCGAACCGGCTGTCGGCCCTATGAGGTTCCGACGTAATCTTTTTGAGCGCCGCATCCTCTGCCGCGGATGGACTGTACTGATTAATGCCAATCAATAAAGCTCGTTTGGTTCCCCCGCGGGCGCAAATAGCAAAGACCAGCAGTAATGCAGACGCTGAGGCTACGCGTAGAATCCTTCGCACGGCTGTTCCTCCAGGATTCATTGAATTCAAAGCTTACTCCAATCACTTAAAGCGGCGCAAAAGTAAATGAGTTCATCTTAATCCCTAAGCTCAGAAAGTTCTGCCGAGCCCCGAGGCTCCTAGCTGGGCACGGACCAATCTGCCCAATATACAAGGTACCCGAAGGCGCCCGAGGACAGATAGAATGTCTCTCCTGGCGTGGGTGATCATGCGTGTGCTTGTTGTAGAAGACGAACAGCGGCTTGCGGAGAACATCGCGCGCGGATTGCGCGACGGTGCGGGATACGCTGTGGATCGTGCGGGCGATGGCGAGGAGGCGCTTTTTCTCGCGGGCTCCATTGCATATGACTTGATCATTCTTGATTTGATGCTGCCCAAACGCAGCGGATTCGAGGTAGTGAAGGAACTCCGCGCGCAGGGAAAGGTCACGCCGGTGCTTATTCTGACGGCGCGCGATGAGCGGGAGTCCATCGTTTCGCTGCTCAACGCCGGCGCGGACGATTACGTAACCAAGCCATTCGATTTAGGCGAACTCCTGGCACGTGCCAAGGCTGTGATCCGGCGAGGAAAAGGCCAGTCTGCGCCCATTCTGAGCGTTGAAGACCTGGAAGTGGACACGGCGAAACGCGCCGTCCGGCGCGGCGGGCGCGAACTCACGCTGACCCCAATGGAATATCGCGTACTCGAGTACATGGCGCATCGCCAAGGTGTTGTGGTGTCGCAGACCGAACTGCTCGAGCATCTTTATGATTACAACTGGGAGAAATTCAGCAACGTCATAGAGGTCTACATCTCCGGCTTGCGGCGAAAGATTGATAATGGATTTCCGTCGCGGCTGATTCACACATTGCGGGGCCACGGGTACGTACTGCGCCCTGACGATAGCGTAAAACGAAAATGAAGCAATTTTTGCTAGTGAAACCCACTTCGCTCGCCGCGCGAATCGTCATTGTGGTTGTTGTGCTGGATTTGCTTCTTATCGCGCTTTTGGTCGCGCTGGGCGTTTTCGTGGCACGGACAGAGTTGCGGGCGGCTTTGGACACCAGTCTGCAGAGTAAGGCGCTGAGCATCCGCGCGCTGGTTCGATATGACGAAGATGAGTCGTCAAAGCTAATTTTCGATTCCTCCGGTTTGCCTCCCTCCGCGGACCCGGCACATCCAGATGTGTTCGCTGTGTACCTCCAAGGGAATTTGCTTGCCGCATCGCCTGGCTGGACCGGTTTGCCGGCTGGAACGCGCTATTTCAGCGGCGAATTTGCCAGGTTTCGGGAACAGGGAGTGCCGTATCGCGGACTCATCCTGCGTGAAATCGAAATTCTGGATCGTGAAGAGGATGCGTCCGCTCCCGTGGCGAAAATCACCGTAGTTTACGCATCGTCGCTTCTTGAGGTGCGGCATCGAGTCCTGCGAGTCGGCCTGTATTTAGGAGGAGCGGGCCTGCTCTTGTTGGTGCCGATGTCCTGGCTAACGGTTTGGGCCGTGCGCCGCAGCCTAAATCCTCTGCACGATTTGGCCGCTCGGGCAGGGCAGATCACCGTACGACATTGGTCGTTCGAGGTCCCCAAAGAAGCCCCGGCCACGCCGGAGCTTGCCCCATTGACGCACGCGCTGCAGACTCTACTCTCTCGCCTGCATGAATCGTTCGCCAGTCAACGCCAATTCACCGGCGATCTCGCGCATGAGTTGAAGACGTCCGTGGCTATTATCAAGTCTGGAGCACAGGTGTTGCTGCAAAATCCGCGGTCCACGGACGAATACCATACGGGGCTCGAAGGCCTGCTGACGGATTGCGAGCGCCTGGAATCCCTGGTGGAAAGGATGCTGCGCCTGGCGCGCGCCGAGCAGTGGGCGGAAGAAGGAACGCGCGAAAAACTTGGGACCGCGGATCTGCTTGCCACTTGCGAAGCGGCCGTTAGCCGCGTGGCCGTGCTCGCGGCGGCAAAACAGATTCGCATAACACTGGAAGGCCACCCGGGAATACTTCTTCACGCAAATTCCGAGGATATGGAGTTGGTGTGGGTAAACCTGCTCGACAATGCGGTGCGGCACAGCCCCCCCGGCTCGACGGTTCATTTGCGGCTACTGGAGGGCGAGCAAGGGAATACAACCGTCACTGTCGAAGACGCAGGAGAAGGCATTCCCGCCGCTGAGATTCCGCACGTCTTCGAACGTTTCCATCGCGCGGATGCCACGCATACTCGATCGTCCGGGAGTTTTGGGCTGGGTTTGGCAATCTGTAAAGCAATCGTCGAAGCCTACGGTGGATGCATCAATCTAGAAAGCGATCCGGGGCGGGGAACATCTGTCCGCGTACAATTTCACACGGACCCAATTCCGTCCGGCACTCCCACGGGCTCTTCAGGCGTCTAGCCTTAAGCCTCGATTAAGGTGTTCCGTCTTACTTTCAAGAGCTTGTGTAGCGGGGAGGGTGTATTCTCCGGAGTCGCTATGGGCAGCGTAGAAACTCATGGGAACTAGCCTCGACAAGCAAATCCTATTGCGGTGGGCATCCTTGCTGCGGCGGCCAGCGTTGCTGATGATGTGCGGCCTTGGGTTCGCCATCTCTGCAGCGCCTCAATCGTCAGGTAATCTCACCGGGCCGCAAGCGCCCGCTTCCATTGGATCGCGACTCACGCTTCAGGAAGCTCTGGCCGTAGCCGACCGGCAGAATCTGGATTTGGTGGCCACTCGTTTGCAGCACGCCGTGAGCCAGGCAGGCATCATGATTGCGGGACAACGGCCAAACCCTTCCGTCACGGTTGCGGCCACGCGTGACACTCCGCACGAATCTCTATTTTTTGACCAGCCACTGGAGTTGGGTGGAAAACGCTCGACGCGCATCGGGCAAGCGCGGCAAGAAGTGGCGCTGACGGATATTGAGATTGCAACGGTGCAGCGACAGGTGCGCCATCAAGTACGTGACGCATTTTTTTCAGCGGCGCTCTCGAAGGCACTTACCGATCAACAAGGGCAACTCGCGGATTTGGCTCGCAGGCTGCGAGACATAGCGACGGATCGCTTTAATGCAGGCGACGTGCCGGAACTTGAGGTGATGCAAGCAGACCTGGAGCTGGCGCGAGCCGAAGCAGATCAGGAAGTCGCTCGCCAAGAAATGAAGGTGGCATTCAGTAAGCTGGCAGCGCTCCTCAACGAGGCGCCTAATACCACGTGGGACTTAGTGACGCCGCTGGATACTCTGCCGCCGCAAGTGGGATTGCCGGATTTGATTGCGCGCGCTACGGATGCCAATCCTGATTTGCAGCATCTGGCACAGGAAGCCAAGGTTGAGCAGAGCAGGCAGAAAGTGCTTCAGGCGGAGCGGTTTCCCGAAGTATCAATCGAATTTGGAGCCGACTTTAATTCTCCGCCCGATTACCAAGTTGGCGCGCGCGGCCAGCTCACCGTCGGCCTGCCCATTTTTTCGCGCTATCAGGGGGAACTGGCGCAGTCGTCCGCAAATCAAAGCCTAATCGAGGCGGAACTTTTGGCGAAGCGCCGTTCGGTGGCGGGTGAAATAGAGGCTGCCTTCAACGAGTTGAGCGCGCGTCTGACGGAGGTCGACTTGTACTGGCGGACCGTGATTCCCGCCGGCCGCAAACTCGAAAGCCTCAGCGAAGACAGCTACAAGGCGGGCAAGACCAATATACTCAGCGTGATTGAGGCTCAGCGTTCAGTTCAACAGAACGAGCATGATTATTTGCAAAGCCTCTTTGAGTTGCAACAAGCCTTTGCCGAGCTTGAAGAAACAGTGGGAGTTGTACTGGATTAGCTATGCGGCTACTGGACCAAACTTCGTTGTACAGAATAAGAAACGGAAGCGCAGTGTGTCTGGCCGCCGGGATTTTTGTCGCCGGCTTGTGCGCGGGTTGCTCTAAGAGCAGCGATGATGAATCGGCGGCGAAGCCCGAATCGACCGTTGCGCAAGTGACCCTTACACAGGCAACGCGCGCGGACATCAGCCGGTTCTTGCAGCTCACCGGAAGCGTGGCGGCGGTTCCGAACCGTGACGTTAAAGTGAGCGCGCTCGTTCCAGGGCGCATCACGGAGATGAACGTTGCCGAAGGTGACAAAGTGGTTGCCGGCCAATTGATCGCCAAGATTGATGACCGTTCCTTCCGCGACCAGCTTTCTCAAGCCGAGGCTGGGGTAGCCCAGGCGCAGGCGAATGTTGAAAATGCCAAGCTGAACTTGGCGCGGAACGATGATCTTGTCCAGCGCGGAATTTCGGCGCGCAAGGATCTCGAGGATGCACGAACGGAACAGACTGTTATGTCCGCCGCGCTTAAGCAGGCCGAAGCCGCGCTCTCGACAACTCGTCTCCAGTTGTCGCGCACGGAAATTCATTCCCCAATCTCCGGAACCGTCGTCAAGCGGTTCGTCAGCGACGGCGAGCAGGTAGACGGCACCGCAGCGGCGCCGATCGTGGAGATTGCGGCGCTTTCGGAGGTGGAGCTGATGGCGAATGTGCCCGCCGCTGATTTGGCTCGTATGCCCGTCGGTGAAGTAATTCAAATTAACTCGGCGGCGCTGCCCAATAAAACTTTCACGGGTCATGTTGTGGCCGTCTCGCCGGCTGTGGACCCCGCAACAAACTCGGGACTGGTGCGCATACGAATTCCGAACGCCAGCGGCGACTTGAGGTTGGGCATGTTCCTTGGCGCGCAGGTGCCCGTGGAAACGCACTTGAAGGCGCTGACGGCACCGCCGCAGGCGATTTATCGCGATCAAGAAGGGAATCCGCGCGTGTTCCTGGTAACAGGTGACACCGCGACTTCTACTCCTGTTGTGTTAGGCATCGAAACGCCTGATCGAGTCGAGCTGTTGACCGGCGTCAAGGAAGGCGACAATTTGATTCTGACCGGCGGTTATGGCTTGGGAGATAAAGCAAAGGTTTCCGTACAAAGCGGGCAGAGTCCGGCAACCCCCGCGAGCGACAAGAAGGACGAGAAATAAATGAACATCGTCCGGACCAGCCGGGATAACCGCTACGCGGTTTACTTGATCACGGCGCTGCTATTTGGCGCGGGTCTCTGGTCCGTTTTTCAACTTCCCAGCAACATCTATCCGGAAGTCAATTTCCCCCGCATCATGATCCTTGCGCATTCGGGCGATTTGCCGCCGGAAACCACGTTGCTTTCAGTGACCAGGCCGCTTGAGGAAGCGGCCATGTCGGTGCAGGGCGTTTACCGCGTGCGCTCAAAGACGACGCGCGGAGCGTCGGAAATATCGGTGATCTTCAATCCGAATGCGGACATGCAGTATTCGCTGCAGCTTTTGCAGGGCAGCGTGAATGAGGCCCGCGGCTCTCTTCCAGAAGATACGCAAATTGAGGTCGCGCGAGTTAGTCCTACCGTGTTTCCCGTCCTGAGCCTGATCCTAAATGGTGACGTTCCCGGCGCCGATCTGCGCGACCAAGCCTATTACGTTCTGCGTCCGCTGATCAGCCGCGTGCCTGGCGTCGGCATCATTGAAGTGCAAGCCTCGGACACGCGGCAGATACAGGTCATCATCAATCCGGAAAAAATGATCGCGCATCACTTGTCGCTCGTGGATATTGCCGACCGGTTAAAGGCAACCAACGAAGTGACGTCGGTTGGGAAACTGCCGAAGGATTATCTGCAATACCTCTTGTTGACAACGAGCCAGTTCACCAGTCTTGACGACATTCGCAATGCTGTAGTGGATGTGCAGGGTTCGACGCCGATACATGTGAGCGATATCGGGGAAGTGCGTGATGGAGTGGAAGATCGCGCGATACTTGTGACCGGGAATGGAAAGCCGGCTGCGCTGATCAACATCTCCAGACAGATCGGCGGAAACATTCTCCAGCTCGGAACGCAAATCAAGGCCTTAATCGCGAATCTGGGCGACGCGATTCCGAAGACGCTGCATATTTCAGTCGTCTACGATTTGGCGGAATTCGTCCGCGATTCCATTGGAAGCGTGCGCGATGCAATTCTGATCGGCGCCATGCTGGCCGTACTCATTCTTTACGCCTTTCTTCGAGAGCTTCGCACTACGCTTATCGCGGCCATCACGTTGCCTTTGTCCGTGGTTGGTACATTTTTCATCGTCAAGATGCTGGGCGGAACGATCAATCTTATGTCCCTTGGGGGATTCGCCATTGCCATTGGCCTCATCATTGACGATGCCGTCGTCATCATCGAAAACATTTATCGCCACCTAGGTTTGGGAGAAGAGCCGGCTATGGCCGCCGAGCGCGGCACCGCCGAACTGATTGGCCCCGTAGTTGGCTCGACAGCGACGACTCTGGTGGTGTTCCTTCCACTTGGCCTTCTGACGGGTTTTGTTGGCGACTTTTTCCGGTCGCTGTGCATGACGCTGGGGATTTCCGTGCTGCTGTCACTGGTCTTCGCGCTCACACTGATCCCTCTTCTTTCGCAGCGTTTTCTTTCACGGAAAGCCTTCAGCCATTCGTCCGGTCGTTTCATCGAGCCGGTAAACAGGGCCTACGAGCGCTCCGTGCATTGGGCGCTACGCCGCAGACTTTGGATTGCGCTTGCGGCTGTTGCCACGGTGGCCATCGGTATATTTTTGTACACCCGTCTTGAATCGGATTTTCTGCCCGACATGGATGAGGGCGGTTATGTGCTGGATTACATCACTCCGCCGGGAACGTCGCTTGCCACGACGGACGTTATGGTCCGCAAGTTTGAGCAGCTCATCGCGCAATCGCCTGAGACGGAGGCATTCTCCCGCCGAACGGGCGCCGAGATGGGCCTCTATACCACTGAGCAGAACAAAGGTGACATCCTTGTCAAGCTCAAGCCGCGCTCTGAGCGCAAACGCTCAACCGAAGAGGTCATGGATTCGCTCCGGCCGCTGGTCGAGCAGGATGCTCCTGGAGTCGAGATCGAGTTCACTCAAATCCTACAGGATATGTTGGGCGATTTGCAGGGAACCCCCGAGCCTGTGGAAGTTAAATTGTTTGGCGACAACATGGCGCTGCTTGAGCAATCGGCGAACGAAATTGGCGCCAAGATTCAGAAGATTCCGGGCATCGTTGATTACAAAGGAATTCAAAAGGGCAATCCCGAAATTGTTTTTCACGTGGATCCAACGCAGGCCGGCCGTTTAGGCATGAGCGTGGACCAAATTGCCCAGCAGATCAGCGCGGGTCTGCTGGGCGACACGGAGACATCCTTACGGCAGGCAGACCGTACCGTGGATATTCGCGTACGTTTCCCGGACTCGTTTCGTTACGACTACAACAAGATCTCTCAGTTTCCCATCGTAACGCCGGCGAAACAGGTTGTTCCGTTGGGATCACTGGCAATACCGGAACGCGTCCAGGGTGAAAACCAGCTCTTGCGGGAAAATCAACGGCTGATGGTTTCTCTCACGGCGCGGCTTGAGAACCGCGATCTTGGCAGCACGATGAGTGATGTTCAAAAAATGATGAACGGCGTTCATCTTCCAACAGGAATGACGTACGAAATTGGCGGACAGTATGAGGCACAGCAGCAGTCTTTCCACGAGTTATTGGCTGTGCTTGGACTGGCTTTGGCCGCGGTGTTTACCGTGCTCGTGATTCAGTTTCGGGCCGTCCGTCCCGCGCTCATCATGATTTCAGCCGCGCCGCTCTCGTTGGTGGGCGTGTTCGGGATGCTTGTGATTACTCGAACTCCCCTGAACGTTTCCTCATTCATGGGAATCATTCTGATGATCGGTTTGGTCGTGAAGAACGGCATTATTTTATTTGAATACGTGGGAAAGTTGCGCGAAGAAGGAATGCCGCTGGACGAAGCGCTGGCGGTCGCGGGGCGCATCCGTGTCCGGCCCATACTGATGACGACACTCGCCACGCTTTTCGGCTTGCTGCCGTTAGCGCTAGGACTTGGCTCCGGCGCAGAGCTGCAGAAGCCGCTCGCGCTCGCCGTCATCGGAGGGCTGTTGCTTTCCACGTTCATCACGCTGTTTGTGATGCCCGTGATGTACTCCCTCATCGAACATCACGAACCGCATCACGAAACACCGTTGCCTGCGGAATAAAAAAACGGGGAGTCTGTGCTTCCAGACCCCCCGGGCCACTTCGCTTCGTCCTGCTCTTTGTGAAAACCCTTACTTGCTGCCAGAGCTGCTGGCGGAAGCAACTGTCTGATTAACCTTCGGGATGCTCAGATAGCCGGTCACTTTATTCTTGTCAATTGTGTTGACGACGATCTCCATCGGAGCGCGTTTGTTGCCTTGCCCGTAAAAGAAGATCGGCTGATTGATGTTGCCATTCTTATTGTTCATGCGCTTGTCGTCCACCACGAGCGAGACGTTGTACTGACTCTTCGCCGGGTTCGTGCTGTGCAATTGAACTGTAATGGCTCCCACCTTTTGTTCCTTGTTCTTGCCTTCGATGGTGAACTCGACGTAATCGCGCTCGCCCAGCTTGCGCAATTCATCAACTTCGTCGTGGTTCTTGGCGATAAGAGTTCCCAATTCGCTGCGAGCCATTTGCAGGTTATTCTTGGTGTCGTTCAGATCGGTCTTGGTCGCGTCAAGATCAGTGCGCACGACGCCGACCTGCCCGCTCACCGCCGTCACGTCTTCCGTGTTGGCTTTGGCGGAAAGCTGCCCGGCAACCTTGGTATCCATGTCCGCAAGCTGCTTGGCGTCGTCTTCGCGGATCTGCTTCGCTTCCGCGCGGGCCTTCGTCAGCTGGCTCTGCGTGATCTGCATGCGCTTCGTCACGACCGTCAGGTCATCCTGAATGTCAGCGGTTTGCTTCTCAGCCGCCGTCAGGCGCAGTTGCACGGCATCCATGTCCTTGCCGTAGCCTTGGCGCAATGTTTGAATATCGCTGCTCAAGTTCTGCCGGCTGTCCTGCGCGTAGGTAGTTGCCCACCAACCCATCCCCAAGCCTCCCAACGCAACGAGGGCAAGCACCACCATCGTTCCTACCGCCCAGCCCGGAAGCCTGTCTCGTTCCACGACCGTTGTGCGTTCAAATTCCTCTGCCATGATTTTCCCCCCTCGATGTTAATAAGTTGAACTGACGTTCCCCCACAGCTTTACTTAAGCAAGCGCCATGCCAGATAGACGAGCGGCGCCCACCCTCACAACTGATTGTGAATATAGCATTTACGGCTAGGACGAACGGTTATCAGAGCAAAGGGTGTTGCCTGAGGCGCAACTTTTTTACGCGGTTCGTATCGTTTTGCCCAGGGGGTGTGGGCACGGAAGCTCGAAAAAAAATGCAGCAAATTACCGAATTCGACCGCAACTAATCCTCAGCGTTCGGGTTATTATATTGGGCAAGTTTGCGCGGGGTTCATGAAGTCAAGTTCATTCAGGATCGCGGCTTGGTCCCTCTGGCATCTTGGAAACTTTCAGCCGCATCTTAAGTAATATAAAATGGCATCGTTCAGGCCATTTTTCGATGTGATGCGGCGTAAGACATTTAGATATGGGCAGAGGGATAAGGAAGGGATAACTTCAATGAATCGTCTGGCCACGGGTTTTCTTTTGGCAGCATTGTGCGTAAGTCCGTTGGCTGTGTCGGCGCAGCAAGGTCAATCAACCGACGCCCCGCCAACTAGAGTCCAGCAGATGCCTCCCAACAGCATGCAACAGGGGGCGCCTCCGCAGGGCTCACCACCTCAATATCAAGGGGTGCCACAGTTTCAACCTGCAGTTCCACCAACACTGACGCTCCCAGCGGGAACTATTATTGCGGTGCGGACCATGGGATTTCTTTCCAGCAACAGGAATAAAGCAGGCGACGGATTCAACGCCACACTCGCTCAACCTCTGGTAGCCGACGGTTGGGTTGTCGTGCGGCGTGGCCAAACCGTAATGGGCCGCGTGGTCCTCGCTCAAAAGGTGAAGGGCACATCGCAATTGGGAGTCGAGCTGGGTGAGTTGGTTCTCGTGGACGGCCAGCAAGTTCCGCTCAAGACTGAGTTAATCCAAAATTCAGGCGGTAATAGGCCTGTCACTGGTGGCGATGTCGCAGCGGTTGGGGCCACCACTGGCGTCGGCGCAATTATCGGCGGAGCGGCTGGAGGCGGAGCTGGCGCCGGGATCGGCGCAGGAGTCGGCGTTATGGCTGGCCTAGCGGGCGTAATGCTCACGCGCGGGCACCCCGCAGTCGTTTATCCGGAGACATTGCTATCGTTCAAGTTGGACGCACCGGTGACAATTTCCACCGAAAAGAGCCAGGTGGCGTTTCAACCTGTCTCTCAGGATGACTACGGCGTAAATCAGCAGCGTTCTGATCGCCCGCAGCGTATGGTTTATGGTGGGGGTGGTTACGGCGGTTACGGTTATCCGTATTACTACGCTCCCTACCCTTACTATTACGGGTTCTACCCCGGGCCTTTCTTCTTCGGCTACGGTGGAGGGTATAGGTTTGGCGGAGGGTTTCGCGGAGGACGGCGCTAACTCTACATAGCGAACGAACGCGAGCCGGCCAAAATCCTTAACTAAGTCCAAAGACACTCGTACGGGGCGAATTCCTGAATTTCCCCGTACGAGTATTTTTTTCTCTTATTGCCGGCCGATTGAGCCTGGAAACGCTTCAGCCGCTTTCATTCGTAACGCAATGCAATGATCGGATCCACGCGCATTGCGCGTCGCGCGGGCAGCCAGCACGCAACCAGCGCCACGGCGATCAACAACACGGCCGCTACGGCAAAACTGAATAAATCAAAACTGCCGATTCCATAAAGCAGGCTGCTGATGCTTCGCGTGAAAAATACCGAGGCTACCAATCCAATTGCAACTCCGGCTAACACCATGGCCATTCCATTCCCCAGAATCAGCAGTAGAACATTTCCGCGTTGCGCGCCCAGCGCCATACGAATGCCGATCTCCTGCGTGCGCTGGCCCACCGAGTAGGACATCACTCCATAAGTTCCGATAGCGGCGAGCAGTAACGCCAGTCCCCCGAAACCGGCTAGCAATTCGGCGGCAAACTTCGGCGGCGCCAGAATTCGATCCATCAACACAGGCACGGTTAGCAGGCCGAGTTGCATGGTTGGATCAAGGGATTGCACCGCGCTTCGCACGGGCGGAACCGCCGCGCTCGGATCGCTCTTCGTTCGCACATAAAGGACAGCGTTGGGGAAGTAGAATTGTTTCAGCGCGAAATACAAAATCCCCTGCGGAGCCTCTCCGAGCGTTTGCGCTTTCACGGTGCTCACCACGCCGATGACCTGCGCTTTCCAGGTTTGCGCGGCGAAGCTCAATCGCCTGCCGATGGGGTCTTTTCCTTTCCACAATTGGTCCGCCAGAGTCTGGTTGATCACTACAACGTGATCCGTTTGCACGTCATCGTGATCATTCACGTCCCGGCCGCGCAAAAGTGGAATGCCGGCCGCGGCAAAGTAGCCAGGCCCCACACACATCACAGGGAACTGCAATGCGTTTCGTGGATCGGACGCGTCCACTCCTTCAGAAAAAGTCGAATAGGAAAGGCCGATGCCGAATGGCGAGCTATTTGCAATGCCGGCGTCGGCAACCATCGGCAGCGCGCGCACTTTCTCCGTCGCGTCTCGATAATATTGTTCCGCCCGCCCCTGCGGATAGTGCTGACGCGCGGGATTCAGAAATACTAGCAACTCGCGCTTCACCTCGAATCCCGGATCCAGCTGTTGGGCGTTGCGCAAACTGTGAATGAATAACGCGGAGCCGACAAGCGCAATCAGCGAAAACGCGATCTGCGCCATCACCAAAATTCCGCGCAATCCATACCAGCGTCCCGTGCCGCTCGGTGCGTCCGTGCGGTCCCGCAGCGCGCCCATCTGCCGCGGGTTTGAAGCTTGCAGAGAAGGCGCAAGCCCAAACAGCATCGTCGCCACGATGGAAAGCCCCAGAGTAAATAGAAGGACTCTGCCATCCAGTGAAAAATCCAAACCTTGTGGCCTGCCAAACGGCAGAAGCGACCACAACAGATCCCTTCCCCAATACGCGCAAACGATCCCTAGCGCCGCCGCTGTTAATCCCAGCAGCAAACTTTCTGTCAGCAATTGGCGGATCAATCGCCCTCGTGATGCGCCCAGCGAAAGCCGTATGGCAAATTCGCGCCGGCGCTGCATCGCTCTGGCCAGCAGGAGATTCGCCACATTGCCGCAGGCAATCAAGAGTACCAGACCGACGATCACCATCATCAGAGTGCCAACAAGCAAAAACAAACTATGTTGTTGAGGCGGCACGTTCGTCTCGCTCAGTGGCACCATCACAATGCCGCGACCCGAATTTTCCGTGGGATATGCCTGCATGAAGCGGTCGGCAAGAGCGTGCATCGATATATTTGCCTGGGCAAGAGAAATGCCGGGCTTCAGGCGTCCTACCATGAATACGAGCCGCGCTTTTCGCAGTGTGAACCACGCCTTTCGCATATCCGTCAACAACTGGTCGTGCATCATCATCGGAGCCCACAAATCTGCGCTTCCAATCGTGCCGACCTGTTGGAATTCCTTCGGCATCACGCCGATGACGCTGTAATCCTGTTCGTTGAGCCGAATGGTCTTGCCTACGATGTGAAGGTCGGCGCCAAAACGGCTGTTCCATAGCGCATAGCTCAGAATCACAACAGGCCGCGAATCAGGTATCAGGTCTTCATCCGATCTAAAACTCCTGCCCAGAAAGGGATGCACACCCAGAATGTCAAAAAAATCCCAGTTGACGAGTTGGACGTCCACGCCCACGGGCTTGGCAGACGCGGAGATCTCGAGCTCGTTGCTTGTATCCACAAACATGGAGAGTCCCGAGAACACATCATTTTTCTCGCGATAATCCTTCGCATTCAGATATGCGTTCTGCAGGAATTGAGTCACCTTGCCGTCCGCGGTTAGTTGCGTCGAATACACCACGATGGCCGTGGCAGGGTCCTTCACAGGCACGGATTGCAGAAAAACAGCCTTAACAAGAGTGAAGATGGTGGTATTTCCGCCGATGCCGAGAGTCAGCGAGAGTAGAGCGACAGCTGTGAAGCCCGGTTTCTTTGCCAGCGTGCGCACGGCGTAGCGAATATCCTGCCAGAGTATTCCGAGGTTGTTCATCGCGTCGCACTCCTTTTCCGCGGATCAATATGGGTGGGTAAGTATCGTCCGGGAGACAGGGAGTGAGCAAGGCGATTGTGTGATCCGCATGCGTTCAGTTCCGCATGGTTTAATCGTTTAGGGATATTCCAGTGGAAGCGGTCTATAATCCCGCGGACTCTGCGAAAAAGGAGATTGCCATGCCAATCACACGAAGAGAGGCGTTGCTTTCCGCTGGCCTGCTGGCCGCGGTGGGCGCGCTGCCTGTTGCAGCTGACTCCGAGCCATTCAGGCAAGCGTCTCAATCAGGATCATATCCGCAATCCAACATAGACCCCGAGTTGGTATGTCTCTCCGATTTTGAGGAATCCGCAAAAACAAAACTCCCGCATATGACGTGGGAATTTTTCAACGGAGCCGTGGCTGACGAAATCACCATGCGCTGGAACAAGGAGGCGTACCAGCGTATCCGTCTGAAGCCGCGCATTCTGGTGGACGTATCGAAGCTCGACACGCGCGTGACGTTATTCGGCCAGGAGCATCCATTCCCAATCATCCTCGCGCCGACGGCCTATCACAAACTGGCGAATCCTGAGGGAGAGGTGGCCACTGCGCGCGGCGCAGGCGCGGCGGGCGCGACGATGGTCGTTAGCACGGTGGCCACCACAAGCGTGGAAGATATCGCCGCAGCGGCGAAGGCCCCGCTCTGGTTTCAGCTCTACTATCAGCCCGACCGCGGCTTTACGCGCGATTTGGTGCAGCGCGCCGAATCCGCCGGTTGCCGCGCCATCTGCCTCACGGTGGATACGCCGGTGGTTGGCGCGCGCAATCGTGAAGCGCGCGCGGGATTCAAGCTGCCGGAAAATCTAAGCCTCCCGAACCTCAGCGGATTAAAAGTGAATGGCGTGGATATGATGAAGAACGCCGGCGGGCATGGCGCGGCCGCGGGCAGCATTTACAGCGCGGTGATGGATGCAGGCATGACGTGGCCGGATATTGACTGGCTACTGTCGGTGGCAAAAGTTCCAGTGCTGTTCAAGGGTGTGCTCAATCCGGATGACGCCGATCACGCCGTCAAAGCAGGCGTTGCGGGCATCATGGTTTCCAATCACGGCGCGCGCAATCTGGATACGGTGCCCGCAACCGTGGATGCGTTGCCGCAAGTGGTCGAGAAAGTTGCCGGGCGCGTGCCCGTGATCGTAGACGGCGGTGTGCGCCGGGGGACAGACGTGCTGAAGGCGCTGGCGCTCGGCGCAAGCGTCGTGATGATCGGCCGCCCATATCTCTACGGCCTCGGCGTCGCGGGTGCTGACGGTGTGGCAGCCGTCGTGAACATCCTGCGGAAGGAATTTGAAATGGCCATGGCGCTCACCGGAAGACCGACGATTGCAAGCATTGATCGTTCGGTGCTGTGGACGTAGTGATTTGGCCGAAACAAAAAGTGGGCCTGTTCATATCAATCTCTTGAGCCAACAATCTCCGTCGAGCCCCGTGGCTCCCGCCTCGGGGCGGAGTAGAGGGGGGTACGCATGTCACTCGTGAGACACGGAATCATCTTCGCGCTTACGCTTCTGATTCTTGCGCAAGTGGCTCCAGCGCAAACAAAGGAGGCGCAGTTGTCGGGAGAAGAAATCAGAGCGCGGCTCGACGCCGCGGCACAGGAGACAAATCTGCATTCAAAGAATGCGCATCCCTTTCATTTGCGCGCTACGACGAAGTCCTACGGCCCCAAGGGTGAAGTCATTGAGGGCACTTACGAACTCTGGTGGGCATCCATGGAGCACCACCGCGAAGACGTCACTTGGAATGGTGCAACCAGCATTTCAATCGCAGACGAAGATAAGATGTGGACACAGGGAGAAGACACGCATCGGTGGGATTCGTTGAGGGTCTCAGATGATTTGGTCGTTTCGCCTTTTTTCATCTCTTCAGCCGTGGGCCAGATCAATCACATCAGAACGCAAAAAATAAACGGTACGCCCGAGACCTGTTTCGATTTTCTAATACAGCTGAATGCTTTAACCATTCCGCAGATCATTTCGGGGGTTGGCCCCACGCTGTCCAATCTTTCCGATCTGCAGCAAATTATGAAGGACGCAATGCATAGCCGGACCATCTGCTTGGATCCTTCAAGTGGCCTTCCACAGAGAGTCTTCAATGGTTTGATGGATGTGAATTCCAATTCTAATGATTACAGAGAATTTGGGGATTACATGGCGTTGGACGCCGTTCATTTTCCTGGGGAGATCCGAAAAGTTCTGGATAAGAAACCGGAAGTTGAATTGCATGTAGACGTTTTGGAAGCATTTGGTCCAACTCAGTCCGCTATCCTTGTGCCACCATCAGGCGCTACGTCTCGCGCCTGGTGTTCCGTCATGACCCCTGCGTTAGCCACTTCATTTGAGGGGAAAAAGCAACCGAAGAACGAAGTGCCCACACCGCCCCATCTCGGGTTACCTTCTGGCATGAACCGTCCCGCTGCTCTTTTCTTTGAGGTGGATGAAACAGGCCAGCCGACCGACGTGAAGGCATTTACGCTCGGGGGTCCGCTTGTCATAAAGGACAAGACAAAGAGCGAGCTGATGAAATCCACTTTCCGCCCAGCGATATGCAATGGGACACCCGTCAAGGGCGAGATGAATATTTTATACCCTTAGCCAGCTGCAAGGGTGTGTGTTACCAGATTTTTTCACTTCATACAAATGTGGTACCGCCATGAAACCTTTCGCGGCCCTTTGCGTTCCTATGTATAGGTCTATGCGACGTTCCATTCATTTTCTTGCCATCGCTTGCTGTGTCCTTGCCTCGGCCGCCAGTTTGCCCGCGCAGGACGCGCACAAAATCATTGACGAGTACGTGAAGGCCGCTGGGGGCTCGAAAGCCCTTTCCAGCATTCAAACACTATCCGTCGAAGGGGTTTTTGCCGCCGGAGATGACCGCAAGTCCGGTGCGTATACTTTTGACATTAAATTTCCGAACCGCTACTACTCGGAGCTGACCATCGGTGAGCAGAGCTCCATCCAGGCATATAACGGCAAGTCCGCCTGGGGACAGCAGACTCCCGGCGCCATCGCCACGATCCTGGGGACGGATGCCGTGCAAGTGGAAGCGGCCGCGCAGTATTACAACTCCCACCTCATCAACCTGAAGAAAAACAATATGGGAGCAACGTTCATCGGCCACGCCCAGGTTGGCGGGCGCGACGCGCTGCAAGTGGAAGTCACGTCACCCAAAGGCCTCAAGATCGAGATTTTCTTCGATCCGCAAACGCACCTGATCCTAAAAGGGTCCATGACAATTGCCGGAATGAATGAAGAAACTCTCTATGACGACTATCGCCCGGTGAATGGCGTAAAGCTGCCCTATAAAATAGAGCTGCACCGCGGGAAGGAAATATATCCGATCGCGGTCACGCGTGTGGCGATTAACACGGCGATTGGCGAAAGACTGTTTGATTTCCCGAGCAAGTCGCAAGTGGCGCTTCCGGATCTGAAGGCCCTGTTCAAAGAAATTGACGACAATCAGAAGGCCATCGACAAGATCAAGGAAAACTACGCGGGCACTCGGGTGGAAGAAGAAACAGAATACGACGGCAATGGCCAGGAGAAGAAACAGGAATTGAGAGAGTACTCATTCTTTTATCTGGATGGCGAAGAGGTCTCAACCCTCCAGAAAAAAGACGGGAAGCCCCTGAGCGAAGACGAGCAGAAAAAAGAGGACGAGCGCGTAAAGAAGCGTATTCAGGAGCTGCAAAACCGTCAGGCGAAAAAGGAAGCCAAGGAAGCAAAAGAAAAGGAAAAGGGGAAGGACGACGAGGACGTAAGCATCGAATCATTCCTCCATGCCTGTCAATTTGTTAACCCGCGCCGCGAGCGCTTCCGCGGGCAGGATGTGCTCGTTTTTGATTTCGAGCCAAACCCCGAATACAAACCGCGCAACTTGACCGAAAACATTCTTCAGAAGCTGGCAGGGGTTATCTGGGTGGACGAAAAAGCGCACGATGTGGTGCGCCTGGAAGCCTATTTCGCGGACACGGCGAAGATCGGCGGGGGCGTGGTCGCCTCGGTCCAGAAAGGCACCAATTTTGTTTTTGAGCAAGCCTACGTCAACAATGAAGTGTGGCTGCCAACCTACGACGAAGTTCACGCGAATGTGCGCGTCTTGCTCGTAAAGGGATTCAAATCAAGCGAAGTCGATCGCTATTCAGACTACAAGAAATTCAACATTCATACTCGCTCCACCGTCGCCCCACCGAAGAAACAGCAATAACCAGGTTCTTTCAAGCTATTCATTCCATTAGCCGCGCTGACTTTGATTCATGCGGTCTTTTCCGGGATCATCAGCGCCGCGACTGCTGCGCTTGCCACGGAAAGGCCTGCGCAGATCGCCATCACCGCTCGAAATCCCAAAACAAATGAATGGGAAATCGAACCACGGATCAAGGCAACCGTACTCTGATCCAAACCGGATGGCGGGTCAAGTCCCGCGAGTTTGATTTCATTCGACCGTACGTACTGAAGTATTTCGGGCGGAAGCGATTGGCCGGTGAGACTACGATTCAAGCTGGAACCGAACAATTTCACCATCACAATCCCAAGAATCGCGATGGCGAGCACGGCCGCGACCCGCGCGACCGCGTTGTTGATGCCTGAAGCGGTGCCGGCACGATCCTGTCCTACGGAACTCATCACAACAGTTGTGAGAGGAGCCACGCTGACCGCCATTCCGAGACCGAGAACAACGAACGCGGGGAAAAACGATTTCCAATACGTAACTCCCACGCCGGGCAATGCAAAGAGAATAAAGCCCGCGGCAGCAATAAGTGGGCCGATCACCAGCGGGCCTTTCGCTCCGTAACGCGTGACTAGCCCGCCGGACCAGCGCGAAAGAAAAAACATCAGCAGAATCAGCGGAAGCGCGGCGGCGCCCGTCGCGGTGGTGGAATATTTCTGCACCTGAATGAGGTTCATCGGAAACAGGAAAAAGAAAATTCCAATTGCGGAGTAGAGAAAAAGAGTGAGTAGGTTCGCGCCGGCAAAACTGCGCGACCGAAACAGCGTCAGCGGCACCATCGGCGAACTTTCTTTCGCCTGGACGAACCCAAAACCAATCAGACACGCGAAACCGCCAATCAGCGTGCCGTAAACCAGAGGCTCGCCCCAACCGAGACTGGTGGACTCGATGAACCCGTAGACCACGCCGCCTAGTCCGAGAGTTGCAAGTAGGGCTCCCAGCCAATCCACATGCGTGGAAGCAGGGTTCCGACTTTCGGGAATGTGTATAAGCGAAATCACGATCACCGCGGCCGCGAGCGGAACGTTTATAAAAAATACCCAGCGCCACGAGGCATGCTCGATCAGCCAGCCGCCAAGCACCGGTCCCAGTGCTGTTGTGATTGCGGTGAAGCCGGACCAGATGCCGATTGCCTGACCGCGTGTTTTCTCGTCAAAGGATTCACTGATGATGGAAAGACTGCCGGGCACGAGGAATGCCGCTCCGATTCCCTGCGCACTTCTTGCGATCACGAGCTGCTCGATGGTTTGTGCAAAACCGCAGGCGATGGAGGCAGTCGCGAAAGCTACAACGCCGGCCAGAAACATTGCCCGGCGGCCGAATAAGTCGCCGAGCGAGCCGCCGACGAGAATCAATGCGCCAAGAAATAATCCGTATGATTCCACCACCCACTGCACGCCGACGACGGTTGCGTGCAGGTTTGCTTGAAGGGCAGGCAGAGCTATATTGACGACGGTGCCGTCAATAAACGCCATGCTGGAGCCGAGAATTGTGGCTGCAAGGATCCAACGACCGGCCCGCGCCGTGCGTGGAGTGCCAGCGTTCATCGATCGCAGCAAGGACTCATCGCATGGCGGTCTCATGAATGCCATGGGATGCATTATGGTGCGGATTCGATTCGGGCACCACCTCGGGCCGGATTGCGCGGTGCCAAGTAACTGACCCGCTGCAGAGGCGCACGTCAGGAGGAATTTCTTTTGCGCAATGCTACAATGGGCGCTCTTTTGTCTTGCATCGTGCCTGCTGTTGCTGAATCCAATGTAGAAGTCTAGGCGAGGGCTTACATGTACAACGTTGTCATCATCGGTAGCGGCTGCGCGGGGCTGACGGCCGCCATCTACGCGGCGCGGGCAAGCCTTAAGCCCGTGGTGCTGGATGGCCACGAGCCGGGTGGGCAGCTCACGATCACCACGCAAGTGGAAAACTATCCGGGCTTTCCCGACGGCATCATGGGGCCGGAGCTGATTGAGAACATGCGCAAGCAAGCGCAACGTTTCGGCACGGAATTCCGCGCAGGCGCCATCACCAGCGTGGACTTGAGCAAGCGCCCGTTCAAACTGACGGCCGGACAGGAAACGTACGAGACGCAGACGCTCATCATCGCATCCGGCGCTTCGGCGCGGCTGCTCGGAGTGGAAAACGAGCGCAAGCTGCTCGGCCACGGCGTTTCAACTTGCGCCACATGCGACGGCTATTTTTTTCGCGGCCACGAAATTGTTGTCGTGGGCGGCGGAGACACCGCCATGGAAGAGGCCACATTCCTTTCGCGCTTTGCCAGCAAAGTCACCATCCTTCACCGGCGCAATGAATTCCGCGCGTCCAAGATCATGATTGACCGCGCGCGCGCCGACGAGAAAATTAAATTCATGACGCCCTATGTCGTCGAAGACGTTCTCGACGTTTCAAAGGGCGTCGTGGAAGGCGTAAAAGTTCGGCACGCGGGAACAAATGAAATTTCCGTCATTCCCGCCACCGGAGTATTTGTCGCCATCGGCCACGATCCCAATACGAAACCATTTGTCGGGCAGCTGAAAATGAACGCCGCCGGATATCTCGTGACGCATGATGGGCCGCTGACGGACGTCGAAGGTGTGTTCGCCTGCGGCGACGTGCAGGATCACATTTATCGCCAGGCCGTGACGGCCGCAGGTTCCGGTTGCATGGCTGCGATTGAAGCGGAAAGATTCCTCGAGAATCATCACGCGTGAAATTTCATACCGCAAGAAAAAGCGTTCCGCATAGGAATTCGCGGCCGGGGGGCTCGCGATTATGATGCGTGCGCTGCTTTTGAAATTATCCAACAGTCCGGGCCTTGCGCGGTGGGTCACCTCGCACAAGACGACGCGGCGCATGTCGCAGCGATTCGTGGCCGGCGAAGAATTGGACCAAGCAGTCGCCGCCGCGCGCGTTTGCAATGCCAATGGACTGAAGGTCAGCCTCGATCTGCTGGGCGAAAGCGTCACTAACATTGAGCAGGCGCACGCCGCGCGTGACACGTATCTGAGAATATTTGACCGTATCGCGCAGGAAAAACTGGACGCCAACGTTTCGCTGAAGCTCACCCAGCTAGGACTCGATCTGAATGGCGCGCTCTGCCAGCAACTCGTGACCGAAATCGTCGAGCACGCAGCGAGCTATGGAAATTTTGTGCGCGTGGATATGGAAGGTTCGGCATACACGCAGCGCACGATTGATACTGTGAAGCTCGTCCGCGCGAAGAACACCGCGGTTGGCGTCGTTGTTCAATCGTATTTGCGGCGCACCGAAGCTGATGCGCGCGAGTTGGTCGCGGCCGGTTGCCGCATGCGGCTTTGCAAAGGCGCTTATAAAGAAGGGCCGGACGTCGCGTTCCCGGCAAAATCCGATGTGGATGCGAATTACGTCGCGGTGATGAAAATTCTGTTGCCGAGCGGCATCTATCACGGTATCGCCACGCATGACCCGAAAATGATCGCCGCCACCGAACAGTTTGTCGCCGAAAAGGGAATCGGCAAAAACGCGTTCGAGTTTCAAATGCTCTACGGCATCCGCACCGATTTACAACGAGCCCTCGTAAGCCGCGGATACAATCTGCGCGTGTACATCCCCTACGGGCGCGACTGGTTTCCTTACTTCATGCGCCGCCTGGCTGAGCGGCCCGCCAACATGCTGTTCTTCGCGAAGAATTTCTTCCGCAGCTGAATCACCCGCTGCTTGAATCGTTAACGCTTGCGGCAGACGAGAACGCCGTCGCGCAAAGGCACGAGCACAGTAAAAAGTTCGTCTGATGCATACGCGAGCCGGTTGAATTGCTGAATGCTACGCGTTTCGCGATCGCCAGTTTTGGCCTTACGCGCGACGCGGCCTGACCAGAGCGTATTGTCCGTAATAAAAAGTCCGCCACTGCGCACGCGGCTCACGGCCTTGCGAAAAACCTCCGGATATCCGTCCTTATCCACATCATTAAAAATCAAATCGAATTCGCCGGTGGTCTGTCCAAGCATCTCCAACGCGTCACCCACATGGACTTGCACGCGGTCCGCCACTTGCGCGCGTTCCAAATATCCTTGCGCTCGCCGCGCGTTCGCGGCATCTCCATCCGTGTAATGGACCTCCGCGTCCGGCCCTGCCGCGCGCGCCATCCACAGCGTTGAATAGCCAATCGCGGAGCCCAGCTCGAAGATGCGCCGCGCGCCGATCAGCTCGACGAGTTGCGCGAGCAGCCGGCCAACCGCGGGTCCTACGATGGGCACGCTGTGAGTCTTCGCGTAGCGTTCCATTTCCGCCAGCACCACGTCGCGTTTCGGCAGAATTCCGTAGATGTACTTTTCGACCTGTGCGTCAATAATTTTCATATTTCCACCCGATTTTTTCTCTCAACTGCTTTTCTCTTTCAACCAAGCGTCTCGCCCGGCTTCATCTCGTGAATTTCAAGCCCGCTAATATCCTTCGCCGCTTCACGCAGGGCCTCCGGCGTGCCCGTCAGTCCCGGAAAAGTAGCGTAGTGTATCGGCACCACGTTGCGCACTCCCAGCAAACGAATCGCATAAGCGGCTTCGCGCGGACCCATCGTGTAAAGATCTCCGATGGGTAGAAGTGCCACTTGCGGCGTGTAAATCTCGCCGATCAACTTCATATCGCCGAACAGGCACGTATCACCGGCATGATACAGCGCGAATCCACCCGGCAATCGGACAATCAATCCGGCAGGCTCACCGCCGTAAATTAATTTGTCGCCGTCCTGAATGCTGTTCGAGTGGTGCGCGTCCACCATCGTGACTTCGATTTCGCCGACCTTCTGCGTGCCGCCCTTTCCCATCGGATGCAGATTCGCCACGCCTTTCGATTGCAGCCATACGCACGTTTCGAGAATGGCCGCCACCTGCGGCTTGTGCTCCTTGGCGATAGGGATCAAATCACCGATGTGATCGCTGTGCCCGTGCGTCAGCAGAATCACATCCACCCGTAGAAGTTTTTTCAGCGCCGCCGGGCAGGAAGGATTTCCTTCCGTCCAGGGATCGATCAGAATCACCTGCCCGCTCGGCGTCGTGATGCGGAACGTCGCGTGTCCAAGCCACGTAATTTTGTTTCCATAAGTATTCAGCATCAGAAGTCTCCCAAGTTAGTGATGAAATAGAGTCGGTCTTTCGTAGGGGCCGCCTTCAGTTGGGCCGCGTCTCCGTCTGATGCTTAAGGATGGGAAACAGCGCCGGCGGGCGCGGCCAGCATCGAATGAATCACTTTCTCGAAATCTTCGCGGGAATGTTCACCAACCATGAATCCGAGCAGCTTGCCATCGGCGGCATAGAAAAAGTTGGCGGGCATCACGTCGTGCCACTGCGGGCTAACGCCATCTACAAAGGCGTCTTCATGTCCCATTTTTTTGCGCACGTTAGGAAAGACGGGCTGATTTTTATCCATAAAGTGGTGGACGACCGTCAGTGCCGCGTCGTCGTCCATATCCACGCCAACCACCTGCAAGCCTTGCGAGGCATATTGTTTCGCCAGCTGATTCACCAGCGGGTATTCGTCGCGGCAGGGTTCGCACCACGTCGCCCAGAAAGTCACCAGCAGCGGCTTGCCACGATGATCCGCCATCATCTTGCGGTAGCCATCCAGGTCAATCAGGTTCATCTCTTTCACCGTCGCGGACTTTGCAGATTGCGAAGTACGCGCAGCCGGCACCCCCTGCCGGCCGTTCCCCGCCACGGCAAACGCCAAAACCACCGCGAGAGCCAGGACCGTCTTCGGTGCCGCTGATTTGCTGCTTCTGCTGAATATCATTCGTGTTCTCCGGTCACCATTCTATGCGCGTGTGTGGTGCGGATTCAAATTGCCCCGCAGGCCGCCGCGCGTCCCGTTTTCATAAGTCTCAGCTTCAGATGAGCCGCGAGGGCGCGTCGCGCTGGTCAAAATGGGCGGAATGGGCTATAGTTAGCGATTGTTTCGACCGTGCAGGCCCTGCCTGAGCTGGTCTCATTACAAAATCCTTAAGGATTAACCGCCATGAGCAACGTGCTTGATAAAGTCAGCGAACTGCAACTACGCAAAGACATTCCGGAGTTCCGCGCCGGAGACACTGTCCGCGTGCACGTTCGCTTAAAGGAAGCCGAAGGCGAAAAAGAGCGCATTCAACCATATGAAGGCGTGGTGATCTGCCGCAGTGGCAAGCAAGCCTCGGCATCATTCACAGTGCGCCGGGTAAGCTTCGGCATCGGCGTCGAGCGAATTTTCCCTTTGCATTCCCCCACGATCAGCATCATCGAAGTGGTTCGCCACGGCAAAGTCCGCCGCGCCAAGCTGTATTACCTGCGCGGACGCAAGGGCAAGTCGGCGCGCATTCGTCCCGCTGACCGCGTTGAGGCGACACAGACGCAGGGCGTGGAAGCGTAGTCTTCGTTTGGTGAATGCCCTCGCAACGCCCGCCTCCAACCGGCCAATTTCCTTCTTCCTCTGCTTATAGTTAGAAACGGGCGCAGCAAGCTGCGCATCTACGAAAATCGAATCCCTCCGCGGACGGAAAAACCTCGATTCACGTTTCAACTTTCCGCTTATCTGACCAATAAATATTTTCGGGATGCCTGCTAAGAATCGCAACGGTGTCCAACCAGTTGCCGTCCTTTAAACAGTACCTGTCCGTAAGGAGGACACCATGAACTCAGTCCCGCGGGCCAAGAAAGTACTTCTGCTGTTACCTGTTTTCGCCGCGCTCTGTTTGATCGCGCGGGCGCAGCAACCTCCACAGAATCCGGCAACGTTTGCCGCGAAATCCGCCGCCAAGACCGGGCCTGCCGCAGAAACTCAGAAGCTGCCTCTGCGCCGCGTTGTGCTGTACAAATCGGGAGTCGGTTATTTCGAGCATGATGGGCGCGTGCGCGGGAATGGGGACATTGAGATTGACCTGACCAGCAGCCAGCTCGACGATGTGCTGAAATCACTTACAGCGCTTGACCTCAGCGGCGGGCGCATCGTTGGCGCCAGCTATAACTCGCAGGATTCGGCGGCCCACCAGCTGGAGGCGTTGCCAGTATCGTTGAACGACAAAAATACTTTGAGCGAGCTGCTACAGGAACTGCGCGGAGCGCGGCTGGAAGTACGCACGAGTTCGGGCGCGTTTACGGGAAGGCTGTTGAGCGTGGAGGAAAAATCGAAGACGGAAGGCGGCGCCGAGGTGAAGCACGATCAGGTGTCACTGCTGGGAGATGGTGGCGAAGTGCGATCGTTCACGCTCGATCCCAGCACGAGCCTGCGATTTGCCGACCGAGATTTGGAACAGCATCTGGCGCGGGCGCTGGGCCTGCTCGATTCCACGCATCAGGAAGATACGCGCCATCTGGTGTTGAGTACGACCGGCACAGGCGAGCGACAGCTCCGCGTGAGTTACATCAGTGAAGTGCCGGTGTGGAAGACGACCTACCGGATCGTGCTGCCGAGCCAGGCGAACCCTTCCGGTGCGAAACCTCTATTGCAAGGCTGGGCGGTGGTGGACAACACCGTCGGCGAGGATTGGAATGATATTGAGCTGTCACTCGCCGCGGGCGCGCCGCAATCGTTCATTCAGCACATTTCGCAGCCGTATTACACGGAACGGCCGGAAGTGCCGATGCCGAGAGGAGTGTTGCTCTCTCCGCAGACTCATGGAGAGACGCTGGATCGGGCCGATGCACTAAAGGTGGCTGGTACCACAGCAGGAGCAGCGATGGGCGTGGGTGCGGGCGGTGGTCCCGGCGGCGGTGGGGGTCGAGGGGCCAGTGCCCCTTGGGGTCTAGACAACGTCATTCATAAAAGAGAAGCCGATGCCACGGCTGACAATATGGCTGCGTTCGGCCCAGACGACACAGAATTCAACATATTCAACACAAGTGAAGCAGACTATCTTGCCGCGGCGCGTAACATCAATGCCGCACAGGGAAGTTCACTCGGAGACCTTTTCCAATACACACTCAAGGACCACGTAACCATCCACAAAAACGAATCCGCGCTTGTCCCTATCATCCAAACGGACATCACAGCGGAGAAAGTTTCCCTGTGGAACGCAGGCCTGGGGATGGCGCGTCCGTTGCGCGCGCTGTGGCTTACCAATTCGAGCCCGCTTGTGCTCGATGGCGGCAGTTTCAGCATTGTGGAAGGGGAAGCATTCGCCGGCGAAGGTTTGCTGGGGTCCATCCAGCCTGGCGAGAAGAGGCTGATTAGTTATGCGGCGGACCTGGCCATGCAGGTGGTGGCCAAGCAGGAATCCGCGCCGGATAAAGTCACGCGCGTCCGAGTGGCTCGTGGAATCATGATCCGCACTGTCGAATCGCGCCAAAAAGTTACCTACACTGTGCGCAACGAAGAAACCGCTTCGCGCACAATTGTTCTCGAACATCCAGTGCGTGCGGGTTGGAAACTCGTCCCCGATTTGAAGCCCGATGAAGAATCGGCCGCTGCTTACCGCTTCAAAGTAGAGGTTCCCTCAAAGGAAACAAAAACGTTTACCGTGGAAGAGACCAGGCCGGTCTCAACTCAGTATGCGCTGAACAACCTGAACCAGAATCAACTCGAAGTATTCATCAATCAGCGCGCGCTGACACCGGAGCTTGAGCAAGCGATGCGGCAGATACTCGCGCAAAAGGATGCCGTGGCCAAACTCGATGCCGACGTCAAATCGAAGCAGTCCGATGTGGATCGCATCGTTGCGGATCAGGACCGGCTGCGCGAGAACATGAAGGCGCTCAAGGGAACACCTGAAGAAAGGGCGCTCACCGAACGATATACCGGAGAGTTGAACGACCAGGAAAACCAGCTCGCGGTTTTGCGCAAAGAAATCGCCGCGCTCCAAGGCCAGCGCAAGCAGGCGCAGGAGGAACTTGATTCGATGATCGAGCATCTGACGTTTGATACGACGATGTAAGCATCGAGCGGGCTGCGCGCTGTGCTAAGATTTGGCGCGAATGGCCCGTCAATGCTCTTCACGCTACGAGCGTATGGCACGCCAGTGCGGCTGGCTGCGCGTCTGCGGGATTGACGAAGTAGGCCGGGGCTCGCTTTTTGGTCCTGTTGTAGCCGCCGCGGTCATCCTGAATCCCCGCCGCCGCATCGTGGGACTCGACGATTCCAAGAAACTTACCGCCGCCCGCCGCAAGATACTCGCCGAACGCATACGCGAGCACGCCGTGGATTTCACGATCGCGCAGGTAGATGCCGCGCGGATTGATGCTTGGAATATTTATCAGGCCAGCCGACAGGCGATGCGCTCCGCCGTCGCCGCGCTTACGGTGACTCCGGATTACCTGCTGATTGACGCTATGGAACTCGATCTGGCGATGGAGCAGAAGGCGCTCATCCATGGTGACGCGCGCTCAGTTTCCATTGCAGCCGCGTCCATTATTGCCAAGGTCGAACGGGATCGCATGATGGATGAATTTGACGTCCTCTATCCTCAATATGGACTGGGCCACAACCGCGGGTACGCCACTGCCGACCATCTTGCCGCGTTGCGGGCCCACGGTCCTACACCGTTGCATCGCCAGTCATTCGCGCCGGTGCGGGAATCCACATGCTGGGTTGTTTCCGCTTCGCAGAAAGCTTTACCGCTGGAAGCAATCACAACGCTGGAAACATTCTCGGAGTTTGCCGAGGATTGACGCCACCGGTAACGGCTCGGCGTGTTCGGATCTGGTCAAGGCTCTGTTTGTCCCAGGTGAACAAGTACCAGGCTCACCCCCCCTTTGGTACCGATTACTGCATGGAGACGCGCTACTCGGCGATTCGTTGACGCCCCCCTATGCGCATGCTAGCGTCGAATAGTCACTTCTAGGCCTGTGCCCCGCGGCCCCACCTGCCATTGTTTATGACGGCAGGAGGACGCTCCCCGCAGAGTTCTGGATAGACGTCACCAATGGCCTACAGCAAAATTAAACACGTTGAAGCGGCGCAGAAGCACCTGGGACAGAACCGCGTGCCGCAGGCGATCGCGGAGTATCAGCAGGTTTTGAAAAATGAGCCGTCCGATCAGGTCACGCTGATGACGGTCGGCGACCTTTACGTCCGCCAGGGCGAAACGTTCCAGGCCATTGATTACTTTGCACGCCTCGCACAGATTTTCGTCCGCGACGGCTTTCTTACCAAGGCCATCGCCATCTACAAGAAAATCGCCAAGCTGGCTCCCGAGGAAATGAAACCGCTGGAGCGCCTGGCGGAACTGTACGTGCAGCAAGGAGTCCTGAGCGAAGCCCGGCCGCTGTTTCTGCAGCTTGCGGAAGGGCACTTGAAGGCCGGACGCCGGGAGCCCGCGGCCGCGCTGCTGCGCAAGCTGCTCGAAGCTGAACCCGATAATTTGCGCGTCCAGATGCGCTTGGCGGAAGTCCAGATCGCCATGGGGCAGAAAGGGGACGCAGCACAAACTTTTCTGGTTTGCGCGGAACGCCAACTGATTCACCACGACCCCGAAGAGGCCGTGAAGCTCGTCGCGCGCTCGCTTGAGCTGGCCCCGGATAATCTTGCCGCCCGTCTACTTAAGGCGCGGGCGCTTGGCGCTGCTGGTAAACAAGGTGAGGCAGTCGTAGTCCTTGAATCACTGCCCGACCTGGATACAGGGAGTGAAGCCGCCGAACAACTCCTCGATATTTATTTACAGGGTGGAAAAGCCGACCTCGCTACAAAACTCACCCAACGGATACTGGCGCAAAACCCGAAAAACTATGCGCTGGCGGTAAAAACCGTGACGTTCGTATTGGAAAGCGCGAAGCCCGATGGCGCCCTGACTCTCCTCAATCCGATTCGGAAAACCATGGCGGAAAATGGAGACACCGAACCGCTCTCGCAAATGCTTCATGCCGCTGCAATAAAGCTTCCGGGCCGTATGGAACCACATGAGTGGCTTGTCGAGCTATTCACACAGGCAAACGATACGTTCCATCTGGCGGAGGCACTTGCCCAGTTGGGGCAAGCAGCTGCGGCCGCCGGGCGATTCGATCGCGCGCGGCAGGTGTATGAGCAATTGATCCAGCGTTCGCCCGAAGACGGGAACATTCGCAGGAATCTGGAACAGGTCCGTGCTCGTCTTGGCATGGACCCTCTCGCCGCCGCAGAGGCAACGCCTGTGCCGGCGGCCGAAGAGCCAGTAGCACCGGCAAAATTTGAAGAGCCGCCACTCGAAGACGAAACGCAGCAATTCGTCACTCTAGCGCTGACGGATGTGGATCTGTTCTCGAGCTATGGGCTGACGCCCAAGGCAATTGACCTGCTCGAAAAAGTTGTTGTGCGGGCCCCGCGACACACGCTCTCTCTTGAAAAACTGCTTGATCTGCACCTGGGTGAAGGGAATAACAAACGCACGGCCGAGCTGGCGGAGCAACTTTCAAGCATTCACGCAGAACGCGGCGATACTGCCAACGCGGAACGCTTTGCCGAGCTATATCGGCGTTTCCAACGTGCGGCGTCGCTGGATCCCGAGCTTCCGCCGGCGCCCACTGAATTTGAGTTGCCTGCCGCGCCTCCGCAGGAGCTCGAATTCTCCGTTCCGGCTCCGACGCAAGTCGAGCCGGTGGAAGAGATCGCAAGCGTGGCTCGGGAAGCGGTTGCCAAACCGAGTCATGACGAACTGGATCCCGAGGCCACCCAGGAAGTGGTTCACGAAGTAGACCTCTCCGACGAATGGGCTTCCATTTCTGAACAGCTCAACGGAGAGCCCACGCCCATCGAGGCATCCAGTACGCAAGACTCCGAGAAATCCACATCTGCGCTTAAGCCCGCATTTGTGGAGGCAAACACTTCCTCCTTCGCCATCGAAGACGAAGTTGACTTGCCGCCAGTCCTTTCCGTGCCAGCCCGGGATCCGAATGCGCCTAGCCCGGATTTACAAGCCGACGCCGGGGCCACGGAAGAGCCCGCTGAATACGAACTCGAACTCCTTGAGGGAATGCTTCAGGGCGCCAGCACATCCAACGTTTCGCCGATTCGAGCCGATGCTGAACTCGACGCGGGACCTTTGGGCGATTTGGCCCTCGAACTAGGTATGGTCCTCGACGCGGCGATGCCTGGCACGGCCGGTGCGTCCGGCAACGGCGCTGCGCGAACATTCCCGATGTCCGATGCGCCGGGCGATGTGGCAGGCCACACAAACGGCGGCTCTCCGCCCTCTTCGTTCCCAGTGCCGTCCGTGCCGATGGTCGAGGCTTCCGGCCCCGGCGGCCCACTCAGCGAGATTTTCGCGGAATTCCGCGACGCGCTCGATGAATTGCAAGCGGATGAAGACCCCGAAACACATTACAACCTCGGCATCGCCTACCGGGAAATGGGATTGCTTGAGGAAGCCATCAGTGAATTTCAGAAGGTTATACAAGCTCATGACCGCGGCAAAGTGTTCCGCTATCCCATGCAGTGCTGCACGCTGCTCGCGCTGGGTTTCATGGAAAAGGGACAGCCAGAAATCGCGTGCTTCTGGTATGAACGCGCATTGCTCACTCCCGGTCTCGACCAGGAAGCCGTCCTCGCGCTGCAATACGATCTCGGCGTGTCACAGGATCTAGCCGGGCGCGCCGAGGCCGCGCTCAAGAGTTTCCAGCAGGTCTATGCCATGAACATTGACTACCGCGATGTCGCCGAGCGCATCGGCTCGCTCCGCCAGCGATGATTTTTATTTGATGAATCTTTTCCGTGTAAACCCCATCCTGTGTGAAAATGGTGGAAGTAGTGACTTTTCAGTTGGAATCTAACCAATGACCCGCATTTTGCGCGTTCTCGCCGTGCTGATTCTGTTCTATCTGGGCGTGATAATGCTTTTTCTTCCCTGGTCCACCCAGTACTGGGACCACAACTATTTTCTTGGCCGGTATCCGGAGCTCATTCGCTTTCTGTTGCATCCGTCCACGCGCGGCATAATTTCCGGATTGGGCATCCTCGATATCATCGTAGCGGTCGGCCAACTTATCCACGCCCCGCGGCCCGTTGCACAGTAATATTCCAATGAAGCGAGCGGGATTGCCCTATTTTCTTGCGGGGCTGCGTTTTTGTGCGCAATCACCGCAAAGGCAGCCCATCTCTCGTCTGAGCGCATGAACCAATTACATAAAGCCCGTCCGGCTTCCGCCCCATTGCTTTGCTACGTCACCGATCGTCACACGCTAGCTGATCCTTCCGGCCTGACGGCGCAAATTGCCCGCGCTGCCGCCGCGGGAATTGACTGGATCCAAATCCGCGAAAAAGACCTTCCCACGCGCGAGTTGCTTGCGCTGGCGAGCACGGCGGTAAAGATTGCAGCGGAAACGCCTGGCGCCCGCACACGCGTAATCATCAACGACCGCCTCGATGTGGCTCTCGCCGCCCGCGCGGCTGGCGTGCACCTCGGTGAATCTTCGCTGCCGGTAGGAGCGGTAAATATCTGGTGTCGCGGCACATCTTCAATGGAATTCCTTATCGGCGCGTCATGCCATTCCCTTGAAGCCGCGCTTGCCGCCGAGCGTGACGGCGCAGCTTATATCTTCCTGGGTCCGATCTTCGCCACGCCAAGCAAGGCGCCTTACGGAACGCCACAGGGAATAGCGCGCCTCGCGGAGATTTCCAGTAAAGTGCATATACCAGTGCTTGCCATTGGTGGAATCACCCCCGAAAATGCGCGCGAATGCCTTGCCGCCGGAGCCGCCGGGATAGCTGCAATCCGAATGTTTCAACTGCCGGAGGATCTTCCGGCGCTCGTCTCTCGATTACTCTCCCAGTAAACAAATTAGCGTGCACCCTAGGCCTAGCGCGGCGTGACCGAACGAACCGGCAAGAATCCGCTGTGCATCTGACTTGAGCAAATATGGGACTGCATATCCGCTATGGACTTTGTGCAGCGAGAACCGCATTCTAGAAGCGAGGTATGTGCGCATGCTCCGGGGATTTGTTCTCTGTATCGTTCTGCTAATCGTGCTTGCACTCATCGGCGGCTGGTTTGTTCTTCAGCACATGGACATCAGCTCCCTGAACGAGCCAAGCCGCTTTGAGGATTACCTGGCTATCCACGCCAAACACCTGCTGGTCGCTCGTGAAGCGCAACAGCAGCTCCCCACAGAGCAGATCGCGAGCGCGGATAGTATCGAAGAAGGACATACGATTTATGGAGCGTCATGCGCTGGTTGCCACGGCTATGATGGCCGCACACCTACGCCGCTTGGGAAGTCGCTGTATCCGCATGCGCCTTCGCTTGCCTCGCCGGGCCCGCAGAGTTTTACCGACGCTGAAATGTTCGTCATCATCCGCGGTGGCATCCGGATGAGCGGCATGCCTGGCTTCGGCAAGTCCCAAACCAGCGATCAGATTTGGGAACTGGTGCAATACCTCCGCACGCTGCCCTCCGCCCCGGCGCATCACTAACTGGGCGCGAACGCATATCCAAACGGTGGAAATATCCGCTTCTTTGGACGTTGCACCTTTCGCGCGCGCGGTTTTGGCGCGTCCGAGAGCTTCGCGGGCCGTATGCTAAACTGAGTTGCTTATCATCCAGGCAGAACCTCTAATCCGTATGGCCAAACAACTCTTCGGCACAGACGGGATACGCGGAATACCAGGCGAATTCCCTTTGGACGATGCCACCCTGTTCCGCACGGGCCGCGCGCTCGGACTTTATCTCCGCGCGGGCTCTGCTTCCGTTTCCAATAGTGCTGTGCTCATAGGGATGGACACGCGCGAATCCGGCGCACACATCGCCGGAGAGATTGCCGCCGGACTAGCGGTCGCCGGAGCCTTCGCGGCTTCCGCCGGCGTTATCACCACGCCCGGTGTGGCCTGCCTGGTGCGTCAGAAGAAATTTTCGGCCGGAGTTGTGATTTCCGCGTCTCACAATCCTTATCACGATAACGGCGTGAAGCTTTTCGCCTCTACGGGAATGAAGTTCCCGGACGAAATCGAAGAGCAGCTCGAAGGTGAAATCTTGCGTGGGGAGCTTAAACCTGCCGAGGCTCTGTGGCTTGCAGCCGATCCCAGTCTGGATGAGGCTTATCTGGAATTTCTACGGGCGCGCGTCCTTCCCGGCACGAAGCTAGCTGGAATGAAAATTGTGCTGGATTGCGCCAATGGCGCGGCCTACCGGCTGGGTCCCGAGCTTCTTCGGTCGCTCGGAGCCTCCGTCATCGCAATCCATGATGCGCCGGACGGCCGAAACATCAATACCAACTGCGGCTCCCTCCATCCCGAAGAACTTCAGAAGCTTGTCGTTCAAGAACACGCCGCTTTGGGCGTGGCATTTGATGGCGACGCGGATCGCGCGCTTTTCGTCAGCGCCTCCGGCCGTTTGGTGGATGGCGATGGCATTTTGCTTGCCACGGCGCGCTATTTGAAATCTACCGGTCAGCTCAAATGCGGCCGCGTAGTTGGCACCACGATGGCTAACCTCGGTCTTGAGCGCGTACTCGCCGCCGAAGGTATGGAGCTGGCGCGCACGCAGGTCGGCGACCGTTACGTCCTGGAAGAAATGCTACGCGGCGGATGCAATCTGGGCGGTGAACAATCCGGCCACATCATTTTCCTGGATGACGCCACAACCGGCGATGGCCTGCTCACGGCCGTAAAGATTGCCAGTCTCGTCGCGCTGCGCGGCCCGCTCGATCAGCTCATTGGCGGGCTCAGCATTTATCCCCAGACGATAAGGAACGTCAAAGTCCGTTCCAAACCGCCGCTCGAGTCACTGCCGGAAGTCGCGCGCACGCTCCAGGAGGCCACACAGGCACTTGGTGATTCCGGACGCATCGTGCTCCGCTATTCCGGCACCGAGCCTAAGGCGCGCGTAATGGTAGAAGCTGAGCGCCCTGAAGACGTGGAGCGCTGGGCCGCCGCACTCGTCTCCGCTATCCAGTCCAGCCTCGGAGTCTGAAAATCCTGCATGGTGGGGCGTTGGGGGATCCGAATCCGCCAGACCATAGGCCTAGCCGGGATTTGCTGTGAAAAACTGGATAAATCTAACTGTTCGCCCGCCTGGTTTCGTAGACGCATCTCTGTAACTCACGCGGACTCAACTACCTGGCTCCGGCGCGGAATGGCCTTGCATTGTGGCAAGAGAGTTGCTCATCAATGTGTAACGGAAAATGAATTGTTTCCCGGGGGTAACCCTGTCTGCGGAATTACCGACAGGGGAAGGGGTGTTGCGAGAGGGGGTCCCATGTGGACCCCCTTTTTGCTTCGTACAGTTGCGGCGTCAAAAAAGACGGGGCGCGGCATTTGCCGCGCCCCGGAAAGCTTCCAGATTAAAATGAACTCCCTTTAGCTGCAGCCGCTGGTCCCGCCGCAATTCGAACACTTATAGCAGCTCCCGTTCGGCGTCATCAGCATGCCGCAGGTGCTGCACGTCGGTGCGCTGGTTATATTGCGGGCATTGAAGCTCGCGCGGGACGTTGTGGGTTGCGGCTCTGCAGGAGCCGCTGTGACGGGTGGCGGCGCCATCTGGGGTGGCGTGGCGGGAAGCGAGGGCGCGCCCATCACGTCGCCAATCATTTGATCGTGCAGCTTCAGGTAATCCGTCGAAATGAACTTCCCACCAAGCCACCGGGCGATGTAATCCAGCACTGACGAAGCCATTCGAATGTCCGGCGTGTGCGTGAACCCGGAAGGCTCAAAGCGCGTGTTCATCAGTTTATCCACTAGAGCCCGCAGCGGTAAACCATATTGCAAGCCGATGCTGAGCGTCAGCGCGAAGCCGTCCATCACGCCGGAAAGCGTGGAACCTTCCTTGGCCATCTTGATGAAGACTTCGCCCGGCGTTCCGTCATCGTACATGCCGACAGTGATGTAGCCCTCGTGGCCGTTGATCCAGAACTTGTGCGTGATGGCCTTGCGCTCGTCAGGCAGCTTGCGCCGCTGTGCGTGGGAGAAAAGTTCTTGCTGTTGTGGTACGACTGCTTCGATAGTCTCGGCGGTTTTGTCTGGTTCGTCCTTCTTTGCGCCGGAGGCGGAAAGCGGCTGGCTTTTCTTCGAATTGTCCCGATAGATTGCCACGGCCTTCAATCCCAGCTTCCAGGACTGTATGTACGCCTGCATGATGTCTTCGACGGTGGATTCCTCGGGCATATTGATCGTCTTGCTGATTGCGCCGGAAAGGAACGGCTGTGCCGCGGCCATCATTCCGACGTGTCCCGTCCACGTAATCGAGCGCCCACCGCCGGCCGGCGCCAGCGAACAATCGAATACCGGCAGATGTTCCCGTTTCAGCGCGGGAGCGCCTTCAATCGAGCCTGTCTTGTCCACATGCGCGACAATCTTTTCTGTTTCTTCAGGTGAATAGCCCAGGTGTTGGAGCGCCTGCGGCACTGTGTTATTCACGATAGTGATTACGCCGCCGCCCACGAGCTTCTTGTATTTCACGAGCGCAAGATCCGGCTCGATGCCGGTCGTGTCGCAATCCATCATGAAACCGATGGTGCCTGTGGGCGCCAGCACGCTCACCTGAGAGTTGCGGTAGCCGTGCTTTTCTCCCAGCGCCAGAGCGTCGTCCCATGCCTGTTGCGCCGCCTTCAGCAGCGAAGGCTGCACATTTTCCTCTTTGATCGGGCGAAGGGAATCACGGTGCAGCCGGATCACACCGAGCATCGGCTCGGAATTCTTTTCGTAACCTTCAAACGCGCCGAGCCGTTCGGCGATGCGCGCTGACTGCGCATAAGCCTCGCCGGTCATCAGCGCCGTAATCGCGCCGCACATGTCGCGGCCCCCATCGGAATCGTAGGGAAGCGCCTGCGACATCAACAGAGCACCCAGGTTCGCGTAACCCAGCCCCAGCGGGCGGAACGCGTGGGAGTTTTCAGCGATTCTCTGCGTCGGGTAGCTCGCGTTGTCCACCAGAATTTCCTGCGCGGTGATCGTGACGTCCACGGCGTGGCGGAAACCTTCCACGTCAAATTGACCCGAAGAGCCGCTGAACTTCATCAGATTCAGGGAAGCGAGATTACAGGCGGTATCGTCCAGGAACATGTACTCGGAGCACGGGTTGGAAGCGTTGATCCGGGCGGTCTTGCTGCAAGTGTGCCAGCGATTGATGGTTGAATCGTATTGCATGCCGGGATCGCCGCAATGCCAGGCCGAATCCGCCGCCGTTTGCAGTAGATCGCGTGCGCGGAACTGCCCGGCCGGAGCGCCATCGGTAACGTTGCGCGTCCACCAGTCACGATCTTCCTCGACCGCGCGCATAAAATCGTCGGTCACGCGCACGGAATGGTTCGCATTCTGGAAGAAAACGGAGGAGTAGGCCTCGCCGTCAATCGCCGGGTCATAGCCTTGCTGGATCAGGACGTGGGCCTTGCGCTCTTCCTTCATTTTACTTTCGATGAATTCCACGATGTCCGGGTGATCCATGTTGAGGATCACCATCTTGGCGGCACGCCGCGTTTTTCCACCGCTCTTGATCACTCCCGCGAAAGCGTCAAATCCCTTCATGAAGCTCACGGGGCCGCTGGCGATTCCGCCGCCCGAAAGTGTCTCCTTGCTGCCGCGCAGCGAAGAAAAATTGGTGCCCGTGCCGGAGCCCCACTTGAATAGCATGCCTTCGGTCTTCGCCAGCCCCATGATCGAGCTCATGTCGTCTTCGATCGAATTGATGAAGCACGCCGAGCATTGCGGTTTGGCCTGCACGCCGACGTTGAACCACACGGGCGAATTGAAGGCTACCTTCTGTTCCACAAGCAGATGCGCCAGCTCGTCGCGGAAAGCGTCACGCGAGGCGGGCGAATCGAAATAATTTGTTTTCTCTCCCCAATTCACGATGGTGTCCACGACCCGCCCGATGAGTTGGCGCACCGAGCCCTCACGCGCCGGCGTGTTCGGCTTGCCGTGAAAATACTTTGACGCCACGATGTTGGTGGCCGTCTGCGACCAGGCCTTCGGGACTTCCACATTCTCCTGCCGGAAAATTACCTGGCCTTTTTCATTGCCTATGAGTGCGGTTCGCTGCTCCCATTCCACCGCGTCAAACGGTGCAACTTTTCCATCCGTATAGTGCCGCTTGAATTCCAGGCCGGACTTTCGCGCATCAACGGATTCACTCGCAGTCGCGACTCGCAACGTGTTCTCGTTCAAAGCCATTTTGACCTCAGCCATCTTCCGCCTCCGCGCATTTTTGGGGTAGTCCCGCGGTAAGCGGTACCTTCCCCTATTGTACCCCCGCATGACGGGGGCCGCAGCGTTTGCTTCTCCGGGCAAACGCCACTCGATTCGGTGACTCCGATGGACTTCGAACGCCCCCAAAAAACGAAAAAAAGCCAATAACTATTCCACGGCTGTTGAAATGCCGTTGAAAGAGCTTGCGACGCCGGGCCGAATTAATGGGCGCGCCGACGCCGGGAGTTTCTCCCGTCGTATGTTTCCGTTTTCTTACGGGCGGGCTACGTGGCGCCTTGCCTTGAAGGAGCGCTGGTTACGGCGCCACTTCTTAGCTCCACGGTCCACCGAATCTGGGGGGGCAGTATCAACGGAGGGAGAAAAATTGTCAAGAGGGAATCGCACTAAAATCACAAAATGTTCCGCCTAAGAGTCAACTCACGTCTATCTGTAGTGGTTGTGTTCCAAACCGGCGCAAGTCCTTAAGAATCATTCGCGCTGTTCCCGAATTGACGCCAACTTATCCTGTTGCACCGTGAGAGTGGCCGCGACCGCGACATGATCGGAGCCCTTAAAGCCCTTGCGAACCTGGCCGTCATCCAAAATCACGGGTCCGCGGACGAAAATCCAATCCAAAGAAAAAATCTTGAGTTCCGTGGCCGGAATCCGCTTGGCCATGGAACTGTGAAAACCTCTTTTCTCCAGTCGATCGAGGAAGAAAGAGGGGAAAAACTTGGTATTCATGTCGCCGGCGATGATGACCGCGGTGCCGGGAGTGTATTGGTCCGCATCTTTCAAGATCTCGTCCATTTGCTGGAATTGAATCAATCCAAACAAACTCAGATTCTCCAGATGGACGTTGTAAACCACAAGAAGGCGGCCGGAAAAATCGAGCTCTGTAACCAACGCGACGCGGCCACCGAGCCGCCGTTGGAGAAAAGGCGCCGAGGACGGCATCCAACCGCGCGGCCTCCAGTACCCGCACTGATTCTTGAAACGCAGCACGCGCACTCCGCGAACCGGCAGCCTGGTGAGCGTAGCCTGACCGGTAAAGGCAGATTCGCGCTCGCGGCTTTCCTGTCCCAGTTCTTCAAATTCGATCGCATAGGAGACGTTCAAAGAGAGCTGTTTCGCGAGTTCCGCGCTCACGTCTATCTGACCCGCTCGCCTAGTGTTCCAGTCCACTTCCTGAAGGACGTAGAGATCGGCATGTTCGCTTACGAGATGCGGAATGATCGTATCCAGTTTGCGCCCGTGATCGATGTTCCAGGTAATGACGCGGAGTGGCTTCCGCGCGCATTCCGAAGGAATGGTCTCAATCTCTCTGGGAGCATCCATATTGAAGGCGACAGTGTTTGCAGATGTCCGATCTGGAGAATCCGCATAGACGATGAGGCCGGTGCCTGAGAAGGTACAAGCAAGCAAAAAAAGAGCAAGATGAAATCGGCAATTCTTCATGAGCCGATGGTACCTTTATGAGATATTCGGGCAAGCGGCAGGACACGCCAAAAGACGACAATCAGCGACTTGAAGCCCCAAGAGGGCGGCACGATCTTCGTTTATGAGGCCGAACTGGAGACAATGCTCCGGTCAGTCCAAGGTACGGAAAATGAAAATCGGCTGCCGAGCGACGCGACTCGGGGGCTCTGCATCAAAATAAGTATGGACACCAGCGAAGCCGGGAGACATGCAAGATGGTTTAGATTGGGATTCCAGCATAAAATCTTAGGTATGAATATGATGCATTTTCGTTCAAAGCCATGGATCATTGCCGTCGCACTTGCGGTTTCCGCGATGGTTTTTGCATCATCCGCGAGACCTGCGCAGAAAACCAATGGTGTAAGCGACCCGGCGCAAAGGCTTTCGGTTTCCAGTCTTCCGAATGCCGCGCAGGTGACGCCCACGCTTTATCGTGGCGCACAGCCCGAGTCCGCGGGATATTCGCAGTTGAAGCAGCTTGGAATTGAGGTGGTCGTGGACTTCCACGATCAGAAATCAGAAATCAAGGAAGAGCAAGCGCGCGTTCAAGCAGTCGGCATGCGCTTCATCAGCATTCCTTGGAGCGCTCACACGAATCCAACGCGTGCCCAGGTCATTTCATTTTTCGGAGTGCTTCGGGATAATCCGCAAAAGAAGGTTTTTATCCATTGCGAGGCCGGCGCCGACCGCACCGGAACCATGATTGCCCTTTACCGCGTCGGACTCGATCGCTGGACGACGGAGCAAGCCGTGGCTGAAATGAATCTATTCCACTTTCATAGCGTACGCTTTCCCCACCTCGCTCGATATGTTGTGGCGTTCCCCGCAGCGCTCGCTGCGGATCCATCTTTGCTGGCGGGCTTCGCTCCGGCGACGGCCTCTTCGCCGAAGCCCTAATCGCGCCGTGCACTGCAAGCTTTCCGTTGTGAACGAATAACCCTTGTGACTTCAGCAGCGTCAGGTAACTTTACTCGTAGCGGAGAGCTTCTACAGGATCCAGCTTCGAGGCTTTCATTGCCGGCCATACACCAAAGATAAGTCCGATGCTGAGCGATACAGAGAGGGCCATCACTACAGCCCACCACGGCACCACAGCTTTCATATCGGTCCAGGCGCGAATGGCTGCAACCAGGGATTCAACGCCAACGACTCCGATCAAGCCGCCGGTTCCCGTGAGCGCCATGGCCTCAGACAGAAATTGAAGCGTAATGTCTCGTCTGCGCGCGCCAATGGCCTTCCGTATCCCAATTTCCCGCGTGCGCTCCGTGACGCTCACCAGCATGATGTTCATCACGCCAACGCCGCCAATTAGGAGCCCAATCGAAGCAATCACGACAGTCGCGACCACCACGACCTGGATAATGGAATCGAACTGCTCGATCTGCTGCTGCGAAGTTGAAATAGAGAAAGAGTCCGGCTTGTCATAGGGAACATTCCGCCGCCGGCGCAGGACCTCGCGCGCTTCATCCACGGCAGTATCCAGTTGGTTCTGCTTGGCCTGGAAGCGGATCGAATTCTCGTATGCCGCCGGATAAACTTTGCGGAATGTCTGATAGGGCAGCAGGACGCGGCGATCTTCATCATTTGTGCCAAAGCCGCCCTTGGGCTTATCCAACACGCCGACAACTCGAAACGTGGATCCGTCCACAATTACATCGCGGCCGGTGGCAGGCAACTCACCAAAAAGAGCCTTGGCCGTGTCTTCGCCAAGCACAACGATGTCGTCGCGGTGCTCGTCTTCTGTCGCAGTGAAGAAACGCCCTTCCTTCAATGTCGCGTTGGCGTACACATAAGGGTAATTAGGTTGAGCGCCGCGGAAATCGATGCCGGTTACAGAATTTCCCTGATAACGGACAGAGTGGCTGTCTTCCCACTGCGTAATCCAGACAGTAATGTTTTCTACCGCGGGACACAGATCCCGGATGGCTGCGCCGTCTTCCAGCGTCAATGGCTTGCGCTCGCGCTCTTCCTTCGGCCTTCGGCCCACGCTTGGGCCTTGCGGGAAGCGGCTCACAAAAGCCGTATCAGCGCCGAAGGAACTAATGCTGTCTACAACTTGCTGCCGGAATCCCTGGATGAGCGCGACTACGATCATCACCACACCCACTCCAATTACAATTCCGAGCACGGCGAGAAAACTGCGCAGCTTGTGCGCGCGCAGCGTATCCATTCCCAATCGCACGCTGTCTAAGGGGCCTTGTGCCACGGTTTGCCTCTCTTGATTCCGGTTTCGTCCCGGACTTGAAACGCTCTAATCGGCGCGCAAAGCTTCAATAGGATCCAGCTTCGCCGCGCGCATCGCCGGGTAAATTCCAAAGAAAAGTCCCACGCTTGTGGAAAGAAGCAGTCCGACGATCACCGAACTGATTGGCGTGGACATCGGAAATTCCAGCACGGTTCGCACAAACCACGTGACCCCTTCGGCCAGGCCAATACCCATCATGCCGCCTACCGCCGCAAGTACCGCCGATTCGACCAGAAACTGCGTCACGATGTGGGATCTTCGCGCTCCCAACGCTTTGCGGATACCAATCTCGCGCGTCCGCTCCGTAACGCTGGCGAGCATGATATTCATAATCACTATTCCGCCCACGACCAGAAAGACCGAAGTCAGCCAGATTGCCAATCCGAAAATGTTTCCTGTGAGCTGTTCCCACAAACTCGTAATTGAGCTCGACCCGATGATCCCGAAACTGTCGGGATCGTTGTAAGGCTGGTGACGGCGGGCGCGCAGGATGACGCGGACTTCGTCCTCGGCGGCGTCAATTAACTCCGGTGAACGGGCCTGGACAAACATCGTCATCGAATTCTGCGCTGTGTGCCAGGATTTTTCGTATGAGTGAAATGGGACCAGCACGTAGTTGTCCTGTGGCTGGCCGAATACCGTGCCGAGCGGCACCGTAACGCCAACCACCTCAAATTCCTCCGGGCCCACGCGGACGAACTTGCCGATGGGGTCCACGTTGGGGAAGAGCTTGGTGACAACATCCATGCCCAGTACGCACACGGGCGAACGATGCTCATCATCCACATCCGTAAGTTGCCGGCCACGATCAATACTGATGACCCGGACGTCGGTGTAGTTTGGTGAAACACCGAAGATGTTCACATCCTCGTCGAGCTGGCCTCCGCCTCGAACATCAAGGGTGTTCGCTTCCAGGATCGCCACCGCCTGAGCCAGCTTCATCTGGTCTACAAGCGCCTGATAATCGTCATAGGTTACGTTGGGCCGCTTTTGCGCCTTGATGAAATCGTCGGCGTTGGTAATGATCCCGAATTTATTTACGACGAACGCGTTTGCCCCGAGATTCGCCACCTTGTCCGAAATGTAGAGGTTCAGCCCCGAGACGACCGACATCACGCCGACCAGCGTCGCCACAGCCAGGATGATTCCCAGCAGCGTCAGGAAGCTGCGCAGCTTGTGGGCGCGCAAGGCATCCAGTGCGAGCCGGAACGTCTCGCCTAGCGCTACCTTCGACGACGGTCTTTTCTTGTCTTCGATTCTGGCCATTTGTACCTGGATGCGGTTTCTCTACCTTATAAAACGTTTAGATGCCTCAAAATGTTTCCCGATAGCCGGCATTCTCTGCATATGGCCGGGGAAGTGCCCAAAAGTGTCATTCCGTCACCCTTCCAGAGGCTGAAAAGTCCTTCGAATCCCCCATTCCGGGTAGAATAATGGTTTGGGAGTTCATTTTCGGGCTCAACGCTGCTTGAGGGAGAGCAACCAGCTTCGAAGCGGCTGAATCTTTATTTATGGATTTCACCAAGCTTTAGCGGATGCCAATATGCGCCGGTTCCTTGTTTTTTTCGCAATCATCTCTTCCGCCCTTGCACTCGCGCCTGGTCGCGCCCGGCCGCAACGCGTTGGAGTAAATGACGTGCCGCCGACCGATTCTGAGCTCAACGCTCTGCTTGACCGTGTCTTTGCCAATCAGCATACGGATGACGAGGCGCTGCCCCTCTTTCAGCGCATCGAGCGCCGGCAATTTCATGGACGCGACACGGCTGCGAGTTCCATCGAAGATAAGACCGTCCGCATTGTGCCCACCGGCGTCGGCTCGGCCCGCATCAATCTTGAAGATCATGGCCACCCGGTGGACCCTGATGCTATTCGCACGCAGATGGCGCTTGTCGAGCATCAGCTCGAAATCGCCATGGACGCCTCAAATCCACAGACGAAACGCGATCGCGAAAAGTTTGAACATCGGAATCATGACCGCAATGAAGTGGTCAGCGAATTGCGCAAGGCTTATCTATTTACATGGCAGGGACGCGAAGTCCGGAACGGCCGCAGACTCGCTAAGATCCGTATGGACCCGAACCCGTCCTACCAGGCTACCTCGCGCGAATCCGAATTGCTGCGCCACGCCACTGCAACAATCTGGGTGGACGAGAACGCCGCTCAAGTTGCTCGCCTGGAAGCCGTACTGAACAGCGACATCCCTTTCTATGGCGGCCTGGCAGCGAAGGTTTATCGCGGTGGGACCATGGAGTTCGAACAATCCGAAGTCGAGCCCGGAATCTGGCTGCCGAGTGTCTATCAGTATGATTTCACTTGGCGGAAATTTATTTTTCCTGCTGAGTCCCACGAGCGTACTGAAGCAAGCCATTACATCCGCGTCGGCTCACCTGATCAGGCGCTCGTCGCCATTCGCCGCGAACTCAGCACGTCGCCGAAAAGCCCGCTCCCTTAATCTTTGGAGCGCCTCAGCTTGCCGCCTTCGAAAGCCTTGATGGCACATCCGGTCACCGCGCGGCATTCACCATTACGATTGCCGGCTCAGCTGAATTATCCATCTCGACGCAAATCTTCCAGTTTCCATCCGGTTCCCGGCGCCAAAGCTCCAGATAGCGTTGGCGAATATAGGAAGCTTTGCCGCCATCCTTTGGCTCGCGCGTTACCAGAAAATCCCCGCGTTGATACGCCAAGTTTCCCACCACGCGAATCTCTTCGATGTTGATCGCCAGACTCGGCTTGAATTTTGCGTGCACCTTCGCAACGCGGGAAAGAAAATGCTCCTTTGCCGCCGCGCCGGTTCGAGTCGGCCCTCCAGCGGACATATCAACCAAATCATCCGCGAAGATGGCCCCGGCCCGATCCAAATCGCCCGCGCGATATGCTTCTATGAATTCATCTACTGCTCTGCGTATTTTTTCCTCATCGGTCATTGAATCTCCCTTTCCATTTATATTATACGGTTGAATTGGATTTTCCGTTGGTGGTCTCTTCCGTTCGCAGCTTCCACACAATCTGCCTCAGAATGCCCAGCCAGACTTCGGTGTCGCGCGCGGCCATTTTCAACCGTCGCAACATCCGCCGCATCCGCGCCTCCACGTCCGTGATGGGCCGCCGATCAAGGTAGCCGCTGGCGCGCATTGCGTCCAGCAAAAGTGCCGTGATCCGCTCGAGGTCGGCTGCGGTCGCAATCTCAATCTTCTCATCTGCGTCTGCCTGCCGAGGCGGGCCCGCTTGCTTCTGCTTCTTCGCATGGCGCACCAGGTCGTACAGGCAAACCGCCACCGCTTGCCCCAAATTCATTGAGATGTTCTCTTCGCTCGTGGGGATGTTCAGCAGCCAGTGGCAATGGCTCAGGGCGTCATTCGAGAGGCCGAACTTCTCCGACCCGAACAAGATTGCAACGCGCGCGGACCTTTTCGTTGCGCCCGTTCCGAGCTGTTTGCGGATCAGCCGCGCGCCATCTTCCAGCCGCTTCAGCGGGTGATGCAATTCCCGATGACGCACAGCCGTGGTTCCCACTACGAGCGTGCAATCCGCAACGGCATCGGCCACGCTTTTATATTCTTCCGCGTTCGCCAGCAACGCGGCTGCTCCCACGGCGGATTTGGCTTCGCGGAATGACGGCTCATATGGATTCACCACGCGCAGCCGCCGGAATCCAAAGTTGCTCATGGCGCGCGCCGCCGCGCCAATATTCAAAGCGTTGCGCGTTGCCACCAGCACCACACACAATCGGTCGTTTTGAGCCGGAGTAACCACGCCTTTCTATTCTAAGACAAGGGTGGGCTAAGCGGGCATTTTGCAATGTGTGCGTCCCTCCAAGTTTCGCCGCACTCTTGACCCTAACCTGTAGGCTTGCTAGCGTTATCCCTTAGTCGCACACCGGAAAGGCCTCATGGACACCATTTTTATTACTTTGCCTGACGGCAAAGTGCTCGACATGCCGCGCGGCACTACCGCCGCGGAGGTCGCCAGGAAGATTTCGCCGCGCCTCGCAAGCGCCGCCCTCGTCGCCCGCGCCACGTATGGAACGCCTCCCGCGCCCGGCCCCGGCGCCGCCGAAGACGCCGCGTCCGGCCAAGCGAGCACTGCGAATGGAAGTGAGTTGGTGGATCTCTCTCGCCCGCTTGAGCGCGACGCAAAACTCGAAATCCTCACTGAAAAAGACGCCGACGCGCTGTTCGTGTTCCGGCATTCGGCGGCGCATCTGCTTGCCGCGGCCGTCACCGAACTTTTTCCTAATGTGCAGCTAGGCATCGGACCGCCGATTGAAACTGGATTCTTCTACGAATTTCTGCGCGACGAACCATTCACGCTGGAGGATCTTGAGCGCATCGAAAAGCGCATGCACGATATCGCTTCGCGTGATGTTCCGAACGAACGCAAGATGCTTCCCAAGCCCGAGGCGCTCGACCTGTACCGGAAATCGAACCAGCTTTTCAAATGCGAGTTGGTCGAGGAAAAAGCCACCGAGCCGATGGTCTCTTTCTACACCACCGGCAAGTTCATTGATTTCTGCCGTGGCCCGCACATTCCCAGCACCGGCAAGATTCAGGCGTTCAAGTTGATGAGCGTTGCCGGTGCGTACTGGAAGGGTAAAGAAGGCAATCCGCAGATGCAGCGCATCTACGGCGCGTGCTTCATCAAGCAGGCGGACTTGGACGAATATTTGCACCGCATCGAGGAAGCCAAGCGCCGCGACCACCGCAGGCTCGGCCCGGAGCTGGACCTATTTAGTATTGAAGAAGCAGCCGGCCCCGGCCTGATTTTCTGGCATCCCAAGGGTGGGCTCATCCGCAAAATTATTGAGGACTGGCTGCGCGAAGAGCAGTTGCGCCGCGGCTACGATCTGGTTTTCACTCCGCACATCATGCTGCAGGAATTGTGGAACACCAGCGGGCACACCGGCTTTTACAAAGACAATATGTTCGGCGCGATCGAGGTGGAAAAAGCCGATTACCAGCTAAAGCCCATGAATTGTCCGGGGCACATTTTGATTTACAAATCGCGTCTGCGCAGCTATCGCGAATTGCCGTTGCGTTTCGCCGAATTCGGCACTGTGTATCGCTACGAGCGCAGCGGCGTGCTGCATGGACTGCTGCGCGTGCGCGGATTCACGCAGGATGACGCGCACATTTTCTGCATGCCGTCGCAAATCGAAGCGGAAGTGGAAGCCTGCGTGGATTTCGCCTTCCTGGTGATGAAAACTTTCGGCTTCGATAAATATGAAATCGAACTTTCGGATTGGGATGCGCTGCATCCGGAAAATTACGCGGGCAAGCCGGAAGACTGGCGCCGCGCCACCGCCGCCCTCATCGATACGCTCACTCGCTTGAAGGTGCCCTATAAGCGCATGGAAGGCGAAGCCGCGTTTTACGGCCCGAAAATTGATATGAAGCTGATTGACGCCATCGGCCGGCCCTGGCAGCTCAGCACCGTGCAATTTGATTTCAATCTGCCGCCGCGTTTCGGTCTCGAATACGTCGGCGAAGATGGCGCACGCCACCAGCCGCTGATGGTCCATCGCGCGCTGCTCGGCAGCATCGAGCGATTCTTCGGCATCCTCATCGAGCACTATGCCGGCGCATTCCCCGCGTGGCTCGCGCCAGTGCAGGCCAGTGTTCTGCCGCTCAGTGAAAAATTCGAAGGATACGCCAAGCAAGTGATGGAAAAACTCAAAGCCGCGGGATTCCGCGTGCACCTCGACGACCGCAACGAAAAACTTCAGGCCAAAATCCGTGACGCGCAAATGCAGAAGATTCCCTACATGCTCGTCGTCGGCGGCAGGGAAGCGGAAGCAGGCACCGTCGGCGTGCGCCATCGCACCAAGGGCGATCAGGGTGCTAAGCCGCTGGATGAATTTATCGCCGCTCTCCGAAAAGAAGTGGATGACCGCGCGACAAATTAGAAAAACCCCACCATGGAGACGATAGAATGCCCAAGTACGTGATCGAACGCGAAATTCCCGGCGCGGGGAAATTATCAGCTGAAGAACTTCACGCCATCGCGCAAAAATCATGCGGCGTGCTGCGCAACATGGGCCCGCAAATCCAGTGGCTGCACAGCTACGTCACGGATGACAAGATCTACTGCGTCTACATTGCGCCGGACGAAAAGACCGTCCGCGAGCACGCCGCGCAGGGCGGCTTCCCCGCGAATCGCATCTCCGCCGTACGCCGCATGATTGATCCCACGACCGCTGAATAATGAGCGGGCATGTTTCATTGGACGAAGAGCGATTCGGTGCAGCGCTTTCCGATCTTGCGGCACGCGATAAACATCTCGCTGGGGTGATTGAACGCCACGGCCCACCGCCCATGTGGGTGCGTGAGCCGGGTTTTCCCACGCTGGTCTATCTGATTCTCGAGCAGCAGGTATCTCTCGCGTCCGCGAAAGCCGCATATGACAAGCTACTCGCCGCCGTGAAGCACCAACTCACGCCGAAGCGGTTCTTGAAACTCACCACACGGCAACTGCAGCGCGTCGGCTTCAGCCGCCAGAAAACTCTTTACGCGCGCATTCTCGCGAAAGAAGTCTCCACTTGCCGGCTCAATCTCCGCGCTCTCCATACCACGGATGACGAAGGCGTTCGCACGCGGCTGACAGCTCTCAAAGGCATCGGCCCGTGGACCGCCGAAAACTATCTCCTCTTCGCGTTGCGCCGCCCGGACGTGTGGCCCGCGGGCGATCTTGCGCTGCAAATTGCGGTGCAACAAGTAAAAGGACTGCGGAAGCGTCCAACTCCGGAGAAATTGCATAAGATGTCGAAGGCGTGGCAGCCGTGGCGCAGCGTGGCCACGCGCATTTTCTGGCACCATTACCTGAGCACGCGCAAGAAGAAAACCTAGAAGCGCGGGCGGCGGTCCTCCAGGAAGGTGAAACGTGAGCAACATGTCTGCGAAGACCGCACGTGCTTGTCTGCTTGGTGCCAATTAACCGAGAGAAACCCCGGGGCTGCACGCCGCGCGCGGGCTACAAGACCGAGGCGCGGCCCCTCACCCTCGCCCGTGGGCAATCTTCGCGGCGTCCGGCGAATGCAACAACCGAATCATGGCAACTACTCCCAGCGCGGGTCCGGGAGCCAGCGCCGCGAATGCCCACGCCCATCCGTGCGATTCTCGGAGCACCGGCACAAGCCACACCGTCGCAACCGAAAGCGTGAATCCAATCGCAAGCTGCAACGTGAGCGCGGTGCCGACGTAACTTTGGTCCGCGCATTCCGTAACCATAGTGGAAAACTGAGCGGAATCCGCGACTACCGCGAAGCCCCACACAACCCCCAAAATAAGCGTCAGCGCCAGTGAATATATCGCAAGAGCGCCAATCCCCAGCGCGCATGCGCCGCTGATAATCATCGAAGCGGATGCCGTCCGCGTACGTCCCCAGCGATCCGCAAGCACGCCCGCGGACCAGCATCCAAGCGAGCCCGCGCCGATTGCCGCAAATCCCATGAAAGCAGCTTCACGTGCCGGATCTCCGCCGGAAAAAATCGCGCCGTGCGCGCGGATCGAGTCCGCGAAAAACGCCGCGCACCACGTCCACATCGCGTAAAGCTCCCACATGTGGCCGAAATATCCGAGCGTCGCAAGACGCACGCCGCGATTTGCGAACGCCCTCACGGCCTGCCGTGGATCGAACACCGCCGCGGGAAACGGAAACGGGCCGTCATGACCCCCCAATTCCGCCAGCAATCCGCCGAGCACCGTCAGCACCGACGTCGCGATAATCACGCGCGGCCAGTGCACTCCGCCAAGTCCATTCAACAGATTCGGCAGCGCCGAGCCCATCGTAAGCCCGCCGACCATCGCGCCCAGCGCCGCGCCGCGATCTCTCCGGAACCACGTGGCCATCACTTTCATGCTTGGCGGATAGACCAGCGCCAGCGCCGCTCCGGTGGCCACGCGCAAAGGCACCGCGCTTGCCATGCCGTGACTCGCCAGCAGCGCAAGATTAAACGCGGCGGCGGCAAATCCGCCCAGCAGCATCAGCCGCCGAGGCGCGATAATGTCCGCCAGATTGAACGCCGCGGAGAGCACCGCTCCCGCCACAAATCCAATCATCACGGAAATCGTCAGCCACGCGCCGACGGACGCCGTAATTCCCCACGCCGCGCGCAATTGTGGCAGCACCACCGACGCCGAAAACCAAGTGCTCATTTCCAGAAATCCGGCGGTAGCCAGAATTCCCAGCGCGCGCCACCGCCCGGCAGGTGCATCGTGGTGGAATGTAGCGTCGGGTTGGGTAACGGTAGCGCTCATCAAATTTGGAGGCGGCCCATTCTGCCAGAAGCAGCGCGGATGCGCATCTTCGGGACGGCCCCATGCTCTTGCATAAGTGCCCAACTTGAGTTGCCCCGCCCCCATGCTATACTTACCGTCCCAAGAAGCCCTCGACCCTTAAGCGGGCCTGCGGCAGGGGAAAGCAGCACTGGGGTGCTGGAGGTGGGTTTATCGCCGAGCGGAGTTTTCGGCCGAATGATCGCATCCGGATAAATGAACGCATCCGGGCTCGCGAAATTCGCGTCATTGATGAAGAAGGTGGGCAGTTAGGGGTCATGCAGCCGTTTGAGGCTGTAAAGCTTGCGCGCGACCGCGGGCTGGATCTCGTTGAGATTTCTCCGACGGCGGATCCGCCCGTCTGCAAAATTACCGACTACGGAAAATTTCTTTATCAGGAAAGCAAGAAGAAGCACGAGCAGCGGAAGCATCAGAAAGCCACGCAGCTCAAGGAAGTGAAGTTCCGGCCTTCCACCGCCGAGCATGATTTTCAGGTCCGGAAGAATCAGATCATCCGGTTCCTCGGCGAAGGACACAAGGTCAAGGCCATGATTTTCCATCGCGGCCGCGAGATGGCGCACCAGGAAGTAAGCCGCAAGAAGATGGATCGCTTGCTGAAAGAAGTGAGCGAATATGCGATGGTCGAACTTGGGCCCCGCATGGAAGCAAATATTTTGATGGCGCTGCTCGCGGCCAAGAAGAGTGGGGCCGCCGCGCCGCCGGTGCCTCCGGCGCCGCAGCAACAGAAGCCGCGCACGGAGCAATCATCGCAGGAAGGAACTCGTGGCCAAGAAGCTAAAGCTTAAGACACATCGCGGCGCCGCCAAGCGATTCAGGATTACAAAGAGCGGAAAAGTTATGCGTATGCATTCCGGCAAGCGCCACCTTCTGGGAACCAAGGGGCCGAACCGTATGCGCCGGCTGAAAAAACTGATTCAGGTGCACAAGGCCGACGCCCGGAACGTGAAGCGGATGATTCCTTACGGCTAGGGTTTCCTCTAGCCGGGTTTTTGCAGTTCACGATTCTTTTGAAGATGTTTTAGCTGTGCCAGGCAGCGCGTTATCCGCCCACGGCGGGCCTGCCGGCCAGCAGGGCAGCATGATTCGCGGAATTACTTTACGCGACTCAAATGCAGCCTAAGCGCGAGCGCTCCGCTCGATTGGACGCCGCGCATTCCCAACACGCCGTGGAGATGCATCCTCTGCACGCAATTTTGCGTAGAGTTTTACGCGGTCGCGTGCGGTTGTGCGTCTCCCGCCAGGAGCAGCCATCATGGCAAGAGTAAAACGTGGAACCAAGCGCCGCGCGCGCCGCAAAAAGTATCTAAAGCGCACCAAGGGATTTTTCCTCACAAAGAGCAAGCTCTACCAATCCGCGCAGGAAGCTGTCAATCGCGCCGAGCGTTTCTCATTCCGCGATCGCCGTAACAAGAAACGCCAGTTCCGCCGCCTGTGGATTCAGCGCGTCGGAGCCGCCACACGCAATGCCGGACTCTCCTACAGCCAGTTCATCGCCGGGCTGAAGGCCGCGGGCATCACCGTTGATCGCAAGATCATGGCGGATATGGCCGTGAAGGACGCAGGCGGATTCACGCAACTCGTGGAGCAAGCCAAGAACGCGTTGGCTGCAGCCAAGAGCGCCGCAAAAACCGAACCCAAGAAGGCGTAACACTTTTCCAGAAATCGCACCTGCGAGATCGTATATCCGAAAGAACGCGCATTCGAGCCCGGAGGTTCCCGCCTCCGGGTTTTTTATTCTCTATTCGCTCCGCAGCGCAACCACAGGATCCACCCTCGTCGCGCGCCGCGCAGGAATATAGCTCGCCAGCAACGCCACCAGCGCCAGCGTCACCGAAACGAATACGAGAGTGTACGGATCGGTTGGACTCGTATGGAACAGAAGATTTTGCATCAGCCGTGTCAGCGCAACCGTCGCGGCGATTCCAACAACCACTCCGATGATGGCCAGCCGCGCGCCATACTTCAGCACCAGCATCAGCACATCACGCGCGTCCGCTCCCAACGCGATGCGGATGCCGATTTCCTGCGTGCGCTGCGCCACGGTGTAACTCGTCACGCCGTAAATTCCCACCGATGCAAGAATCAGCGCCACCGCTGCAAAAATTCCCAGCAGGACCGCGGAAAGCTTCTGCTGCGCCAAGGAATCAGAAAGGCTGCTGTCGAGTGTCTGCATCATCGTAATGGGCTGATCGCGGTCCACTGCGGCGACCGCGCTGCGCACCGCGGAAGCAATTTGCATCGGATCGCCGCTCGTTTTGACGGCGATTGCCATGGCCGGCCAGGGGCGCTGCGGCAACGGCGTGTAAAGCTCATTGAATGGATCGGCGCCTACGCCCTGATTGTGCACGTCCCCGACCACGCCGACAATTTCCGAAGGTGCTTTCTGGCGCGCCACCTGGATGTGCCGGCCCAGTGGATCTTCCTTCGGCCAATAAAGTTTGGCCACGCTCTCGCTGATGATGATCACATCCGCTGAGTCTTCGGCGTCAGCGTCGGTGAAGAAGCGGCCGCGCAACAGGGGAATTCCGAGCGTCTGGAAATACGCGGGACTAATGGAATTCCAGATTGCCACCGGACGCTGCCCGCGCGGGAGGTCCGGGGGCATGCTGTCCACCACATAAGGCGCATAGACGCCCGAATTCGGTGGAACCATGAAAGTCGTGGCGACGGAGCGCACCTGCGGCAGCACTGCGATTCGTTCGCGCAAATCGCGATAGAAGGCGGTCTTCTGAAACGGTTGCGGATACTTCGTCGTAGGCAATGAAATATGGAACGTAAGAATGTTTTCCGGATTAAAGCCGAGATTCACATGGAGCAATCGCACGAAGCTGCGCAGAAGAAGCCCGGCCCCCGCGAGCAGAACAACGGAAAGCGCCAGCTCGGCGATCACAAGCGCCGCCCCAAGACGATTCCGGCGTGAGCCGGCGGAAGCGCCGCGCGAACTTTCCTTGAGCGTTTCCATCAGATTTGCGCGCGATGTTCGCCACGCCGGCGCGAGCCCGAACAGTATCCCCGTCAGCAGTGAAATCCCCAGTGAGAACAGCAACACGCGCGTATCCACACCGATGGCCGCCGTTCGCGGAAGGGGAAGACTCCTCATCTGGGAAAGAAATTGCACACCCCAGGCAGCCACAAGCACGCCCAGTCCTCCTCCAAGCAAAGCCAGTAGAATGCTCTCCGTCAGAAATTGCTGCGCCAGTCGAAACCGGCTTGCTCCCAGCGCCGCACGCACAGCCGTTTCCTTGCTGCGCGCCGTGGCGCGGACAAGAAGCAGGTTCGCGACATTTGCGCAGGCAATCAGCAACACGAATCCAACGGCGCCGAGCAAGACCCACAGCGTTTCGCGAACTCCTCCGGTCGCCGAATCCGTCAGCGGAATTGCAGCCAGTGTCGAATATGCGCCCGCGTCCGTGTTGGAAGGAAATGCTTTCACGTAGGCTTGCGAGATGGTGTCTAGCTCGGCTCGCGCCTGGCCGAGTGTCACGCCCGGTTTCAGCCGCGCGTAGCCGGAAAGGTATCCGACTCCAGTCGGAATGCGCTCCGGAGGAAAAAGACTGAATTCGTACGGGCGCGGAATCCAAACAGCCGTGTCGTTGAACGGCACATCCAACTCATGCGTAAGCGCGCCGATAATCGTGTAACTCAATCCGTTTAGCGTGATGTTGCGGCCCACCACTTTCGGGTCGCTTCCAAACCGGTCGCGCCACAGCGAATAACCAAGCACGGCCACCGGCGCGGCGCCGGGCTTGTCTTCTCCGGGACGAAACGCACGGCCAATCTCCGGCTGCACCCCAATCACATCAAAGAAAGATCCGGAGACTCTCCCCGCCTGGATTTGCGCCGGTTCGCCCGCTCCGACCAGGTTGAATGTATCGCCCGTGACAACTGCAAGACCGTCGAAGGATTTCGCGTTCTCTTGCATAAAAAGAAAATATGGGTACCCGAATGCCCCGCCGGGTAATCCGCGGCTGTCGTCGTATCCCGTGATTTGAACGATGCGGCCTGGATCTTTAAATCCCAGAGGACGCAGCAGCACGGCGTTGACGACGCTGAAAATTGCCGTGTTCGCGCCGATGCCCAGCGCCAGCGTGAGGATCGCAATCGCCGTAAACGCCGGACTCCTCTTCAGAATCCGAGCGCCATATTTCAAATCCTGCCAGAGGGCGTTCATCGAACCTCCCAGATAGCGTACGGCCAAGTGTAAACCAGTTTGCGAGCAGAGGGCCGAAGGGAAAATGCCATCCAGTTGATAACGACGCTGCAGGTAAGAGAATTGTTACATTGTAAAAAATAGGTTCAACTACTCGTACCGCAGCGCCACCAGCGGATCCACTTTTGTCGCGCGCCGCGCCGGAATCCAGCACGCCGCAAGCGCTGCGGCGAACAACACAATCGCGGCCAGCACAAACGTAAAAGTGTCGGTCGGCGTAATTTCAAACAGCATCGAACTCAAAAGCCTCGTAAGTGCGATTCCCGCGCCCAATCCAAGCACAACACCAAGAGCCGCGAGCCATGCGCCCTGCAAGAGAATCATGCGCAGAACATCTGCGGGCAATGCCCCGAGCGCTAGTCGAATGCCGATCTCATGCGTGCGCTGGCCAACGGCGTAGGCCATCACACCGTAAATTCCAACCGCGGAGAGCAGAAGCGCCAGCATTGCAAACCCAATCAGCAGCGCCATATTGAATCGTTGCGAAGCAGCCTGTGCCGCCAGCGTTTCGTCCAGTGTTTCAACGTCGTAGACGGGCACATCCTTATCCAGTGAGGCAACGATCTCTCGTACCGCCGGAGCTAGTGTCATCGGGTCCCCGCTCGTGCGGATCGCAAGTTCCATATTCCAGTCGGGCGATTGTTCAAAAGGAAGAAAAACCTGAGGACGCGTTTCAGCTGCGAGTCCCATCTGGCGCGTGTCGCCCACCACACCAACGATGCTTCGCCAGACTAGGTTATCCGCCGCCACAAATTGGATGCGGTGGCCGATTGGGCTTTCGTTGGGAAAGAAGTCGCGTACTAGCGCTTCGTTAATGACCACCGTTTTGCGGCTATTTGCGACGTCAGTGTGATCCAAAAATCGTCCAGCTTTCAGTGGGATTCTCAGCGCTGTGAAAGATTCCGGCGTAACGGGATCCACAGCGACGCCCCAGTTGGGTCCGGGCGTTCTTTCAATCTGCGTGCGCCCTTCCACCTGTACGGCGGTGCCGTAGACCGTTCCTCCCAGAGGCAGCACTGCGCCGGCACCGGCTACCGTAACGCCCGGCAACGCCTGAAGCCGCGCCATCAATTGCGAATAGAACGCGCGCTGCTGGTCTTCCTTCAGATACGCGTTCACGGGAAGTGAAATCCGCGCCGTAAGTACGCCGTGCGAATCAAATCCCTGCGGAATGGAAATCAGCCGGATAAAGCTTCGCGTCAGGAGCCCGGCCCCGATAAAAAGAACAAGCGCCATGCCAAGCTCGATCGTCACCAATACCTGTTGGGGACGCACGGCTTTTTTTCCAGCGCTGCTTTGTGCTCCGCCCTGCTTCAAGGAATCATTTAGAGAAACTCGAAACGCCGAAATCACGGGCGCGAGGCCGAAAAGAATTCCAGTGAATAATGAAACGGCAATCGTAAACAAAACTACGCGGCCATCCAGATATGTCACATCAAGATGAGGAATATTGCGCGGACCAAATCGCCGGACGAGCGCGACCAGCCATACGCCCAGCGCCAGGCCTGCGACGCCTCCAAGAAATCCCACAAGAGAACTCTCCGTAAAAAGCTGCCGGGCCACGCGCCATCGACCCGCCCCCAGGGCTCCGCGAATTGCGATTTCCCTTTCACGGGCCGAGGCGCGCGCGAGCTGCAAACTCGCCACGTTCGCGCACGCGATCAAAAGTACAAACACAACGGCGCCAAGCAGCAGTAGCAGTGCTCTGCTTACGTTACCTACAAGCCGGTCGTGAAGGGATACTACCTGTGCCTGCGCTCCCACGAAAGTATTTGCGTAGCCGCCGGAAAAGGCGGCGTGGAATGGCTTTGAAACCGCGTCGATCTCAGCCGCGGCTGCGGCCGGCGTTACACCGGGTTTCAACCGCGCAATGATGTTTACAAACAGAATGCCTCTATTGGTCAAGGTTTCCTGGTCAACAAGCCCTAGCGGAACCAGAATCTCGCCCTTATGGCCTTGCGGAAATTCAAACCCTCGTGGCAGAACTCCGGCGACTGTATAGAAATTTCCGTCAAGTGTGATAGAGCGGCCTATGACTCCGGTATCGGCGGAAAACCGGCGCCGCCACAAAGCATCGCTCAGTAGCGCAACGTGCGGACCTCCCGGGCGGTCTTCGTCCGCGGAGATGTCGCGTCCGATCTGTGGCGTCACGCCCAGCGTCCGCAGATAAGTATATGTGGCGCGAACTCCGGTGATGCGCTCCGCGTCACCCGCTGCCGTTAGCGTGTACTCGGCGGCGCTTGTGTACGCCGTCATCTCCGCGAACGAAGTGCAGTGTTTCCGCCATGCGAAATAATCCGCGTCGATTACTACGTTTTGATTCTGCCTCGGCAATTTATCTGTAATCCACACGAGCGCCGCGGAATCGCGATACGGAAGCGGCCGCAACAGCACGCTGTTCACCACCGAAAAAATCGCCGAATTCGCGCCGATGCCCAGCGCCAGCGTCAGTATGATGACGGCCGTCAGTCCAGGTGATTTCGCCAGCATCCGCAGCGCGTAGCGCACATCCTGAATGAGATCGGCGAACATGTTTCCTCCCCTCTGGTTCCGGACATTTTCTTCACGTAGCGCGGCGCGCCATTCCTCCGGCACGCGATTTGAGATTGTTTCAGTGAGAGGCCGTTCAGCCGCGCGGATTTCCGCCGCCAGCGCGGACCAATCCGGAATCTGCGCTTTTGCCTGCGCGTCCGCTTCCGCAGAGGTGGTCCCGCGCGCAATCGCCTCTGCGTGCGCATCCTCCAGCTGCTGCGCGATCTCCTCAATAATCTCCTGCTCGCGCGCCCCGTTCAGCCCCAGCGGCGGCAGATGCTCGCGCACGTACTTCTTCCAATCACGCATTTCCCACCTGCGCCACGCGCTCGATCGCGCGGATAAACTCCCGCCACGTTTTGCGCTGCTCCGGAAGCGCCCGCCGCCCCGCGGCAGTCAACTTGTAGAATCGCCGCCGCCGCTGGCCTGCTTTTTCCAGCCAGCGCCCCTCGATCCAGCCCCGCCGCTCGAGCCGGTACAGCATGGGGTAAAGCGACGCCACGTGAAATTCCAGCACGCCTTCCGACCGCTTCTCGATCAGCTTTGCAATTTCGTAGCCGTGCCGCGGACGTTGCTCCAGCAGCGACAGGATCAGGACTTCCGCCGTGCCTTTTTTCAGTTCGGATTGCATTTCAGAAACGCCTCCATATACGGCCACGCTATATATAGACGCGCGGCATGTCAAATTGCCACCAGGAAAATTGGCGGATGGAGGGAGAACTCAGGGTGCGCAGCGGCGCCCAATAGGCGCCGGCGATCCCGCGCTTAATTAGGAATGGGCGGCGAACTTGCGCTGGCGGCAGAGTTGTAATTGCGGCGAATCACGTTCGACTGGTCCAAATAAAAATACCAATCTCCAGTTATTCCAGGACTTATAGGATTCCCATTTACCTGGTAACCGGCGATCATGCCGTTGTTAACAACTGGAACGTAAATGAACTGGTAGCCGCCGCGAATCCCGCTGGCCAGTATTTGGTCAATCATGTCGGCGTTGGTAGCAGACGGAGTAGCGCCCGGAGCCGTAGGACCCATCGCCGCAAGCGTGGGCGAAAATTGTGAACCGTACGTTGAGTAGTAGTTTACTTCCTCGGTGGCCAGGGTTTGCATGGCGGCAACGGCCGCGGATTCGTTGGCGGAAATCCTCGCATTCAGGAGATTGGGAATTGCGATCGCGCCAAGGATCACGATGATCGCCACAACCATCAGTAGCTCGAGGAAAGAGAATCCAGCGGAATTCAATTTACCGCGCCGTGCGGATTTTAAGTTGCCCATAATCAAAGATTTCGCCGTGTCTCGCCTGCTGGATAACGAATAATCCCTCTTAGATGCTAGCACGGTGGCTCAAAATGGGACACGGGGCGGGGTTAACAACTAAGTGACAGAAAGTACTACTGTTATGGCGAGTTTTTTATCTGGTACTAAGCCGTTTCTTGGGCCCTATTTGGCGGACGGCGCCTTCCGCGCGGCCTCAAGCGTCTCCCAGACCCCATCCGGAAGCTCTACAAGGTCATTGAATTCCCCCGCGCCTCGCAACCATTGGCCGCCATCAATCACCACGCATTCGCCATTAACGTATCCCGCGCCATCAGACACCAGATAGACCGCCAAGTTGGCAAGTTCCTCGTGCCGTCCAAACCGCTTCATGGGATGCGTGGTCCGGGCGTGCTCTTCGAATTCCTTGCTGGGCATCAGCCGTGACCACGCGCCTTCCGTCGGAAACGGCCCCGGCGCGATGGCGTTCAGCCGGATGTTATGCCGCGCCCATTCGATGGCCAGCGATCTCGTCATCGCCAGCACGCCGGCCTTTGCGCACGCCGAAGGCACAACGAATGCCGACCCGCAATTCGCCGCCGCATAAGTCGTCGTAATATTCAAGATAGTTCCCGGTTGCCCCGCCGCGATCCAACGGCGTCCCAGCGCCTGCGTGCAGTGAAACGTCCCGTTCAGCACGATACCCACCACGGCCGCGAACGCATTCGGCGAAATCTTCTCCGTCCGCGCGATGAAATTCCCCGCGGCATTATTGATCAGCGTGTCCACGCGCCCGAACTCGCGTTCCGCCGCATCCACCGCCGCCTCGACAGCCGCGAAATCGCGCACGTCGGCGGTCGCGTAGCCGCAAACTCCCCCCGCCGCTCGGATTTCCCCCGCCGTTTCGCGCAAAGGCTCTTCCCGCCTCCCAATCAAAAATAATTTCGCGCCAAGTCCCGCCATCCGCAGAGCCATGGACCGCCCCAGCCCCGTTCCCCCGCCCGTTAAAAAAATGTTCCGCCCCGCCAGCAAATTCTTCTCAAACATAGCGCTCCCCCAAAAAAGTTTCGGCGAGAATATCACGTTCAGCGCGGCGCGGGCTCGAAGGGAAGTGGAAGGTCTTCGCCGTCATCCTCGAGGCGAACCGATCGGGGTTCGCCGAAGGATATCGTCCGCATCATCTCTTGTAGAGGCGCAACATGTTGCGCTCCCGCGACTGGTTGCGCGCGGGGTTTTGGACGTTGTCGAAAAATACCACATATGTTGCCTATTTAGACCAGTGAGTCCGAAATCTTGTGTGGCGCCGGCCTTCAGGCCGGCATGCGGTAATCTGTGGTCGTTATGTACCACACATGTGGTGTATCTGAACGACATGCTTGTCCTGCCGGGCGCCCGCCGTCGTTGCGTGTGAGGTTTTCGGATTTCTTTCCTCGTGTCTTTTACGCCTTCCTCACCACCGCCGTCATCCTGAAACGAGCCGGCCAGGTTCGGTGAAGGATCTTCCGCCTCGCTAAGAAGCGCGGGATTTGAATCGCTTTCCTTCAGAGCCGAAAAAGCACATCCGCCCCACCCAAAACAATTTGTGCTTGCAACTGGACTACGTGTATAGTAGGGTGAACGTCTAAGCAGGTGGATTAAATCATGGCTCTTCCAAAATTGACCAAGTTGGAGCTTCGAATCATGGAGGCGCTCTGGAATCTGGGAGCGTGCTCTGTCCGAGAAATTCAAGAGACGTTTCCCGCGAAGAGCCGGCCGGCATACACGACCGTGCAAACCACCGTCTATCGCCTGGAGGGAAAGAAGGCCCTCCGCTGCGTCAAGCGGATCAGCAACGCAAATATCTTTGAAGCAGTGATCTCCCGCAAAGACGCACAGCGAAGATTGATCGACGACCTGCTGGCTCTCTTCGGCGGATACACGGAACCCGTAATGTCCCGCCTGATCGAATCCGGCAAGCTGACTCTGGCAGACGTTAAGAGCGCTGAGAAAACCCTTCGCGCGCTTGCGAGAAAGGACAAATCACAATGATCCCGAAACATTTGTCCGAGATGTGGACGGCCATCACACCGGCGGTGGGAAATCACTTATGGCAATCAACTCTGTTCGCCGTCGTAGCCGGATTATTGACGCTGATCCTTCGAAAAAATCACGCGCGGGCTCGCTATTGGTTGTGGCTCGCGGCGTCATTGAAATTCCTGATTCCGTTTTCGCTGCTGGTCGGAATTGGAAGCTACGTTGGATGGTCACACGCATCGGTGAGGGCGACAGACGGGTTCTATTATGCGATGGAGCAGGCGGCCCAGCCGTTTGCGACGCCCGCGATTTCTTACGCCACTCCACCGACAGTTTCTGCATCCGCAAGTGTGATGAATCTGCTTCCGGCAGTGCTTGCGGTAGCGTGGCTCTGCGGATTCGTGGCGCTCCTTTTTGTATGGTGCGCGCGCTGGCGACGAATGTCCGGAGTCGTGCGTGAGGCCGTGCCGTTGCGCGAAGGCCGCGAAGTGGAAACTCTGCGACGGTTGGAGCGTGTTGCAGGTATACGCGGAAAAATCGAGATCTTGCTGTCGCGGGACTCTTTGGAACCGGCGGTTTTCGGAATCTTCCGGGCCGTTCTGGTGTGGCCACACGGGATTTCCAAGCGGCTTGGAAATAAACACGTGGAAGCCATCATCGCTCACGAACTTTGCCACTTGCGGCAACGCGACAATCTTTCGGCTGCGATGCACATGGTGGTGAAAGCGATCTTCTGGTTTCACCCGTTGGTTTGGTGGTTGGGAACACGGCTGGCAGAGGAACGCGAATGCGCCTGCGATGAAGAAGTCCTGGAATTGGGAAGCGAACGCGAACTTTACGCGGAAAGTATTTTGAAGGTTTGCGAATTCTGTGTGGGATCTCGGCTGCCTTGCGTGGCCGGAGTTACGGGCGCGGATCTCAAGAAGCGGATTGTGCGTATTCTCACAACGCGGGGAGCGCGTAAGTTGACTCTAAGCAGAAAGCTGCTCGTGTGTGCGGCAGCGTTGATAGTGATCACAGTGCCGGTCGTATTTGGTTTGCAGCAGGCGCGGGAAGAGATACCGGACTGGCAGAAGGCTGCAGGGGGCAAGATGGAATTCGAGGTCGCCGCCATTAAGCCCGCCGAGCCCGGCAAACGCATCGAGGCAAACATTGCCCTGAACATCGATAATGAGCCGGCTCCCCCTGGGGGACGTCTGGTCGTCCAGGGAACGCTTTCAGACCTCATCGAATTTGCGTACAAATTGATGCCTACTCGCGAGCAGGAACAGATGATGCTTTCGCCTTTTCCCAAGTGGGTGGCGAGCGAAGACTTCGTCGTCGAAGCCAAGGCGGCAGGGAATCCCACCAAGGACCAGATGCGCCTGATGATGCAGTCGCTCTTGGCCGATCGCTTCAAGCTGGCATTGCATTTTGAGACGCAGGAGGCGCCGGTGCTTGCGCTCCTGCTCGATAAGCCGGGAAAGACCGGGCCAAGGCTGCGGCCCCACGCAGAGGGTCTGCCGTGCGATGCTAAGTGGACGGCGCCGCCGGATCGCAGTTCGCCTTCCGTTGCGCCAGGCGGATTCATGCCCACCTGTGGTCCGGTTCAAGCGATGGACGGGCCAAATCACACCGTCTTGTTGGGAGCGCGCGACGTCACCATACAGCACTTCGCGGATTATGTTGGCAGTTTCCCCCCTGTTTCCGGATACGGTCGTCCCGCAGTGGATCAGACGGGGCTGAGCGGGACGTTCGATTTCTCGCTGAACTGGATGCCTGTGCGGAACGGCCCTTCCGCTCCTGGAACAGAGACCCAGCTTGACGCGGGAGGGTCGACTTTCGAGGAAGCTCTAAAAGAACAGCTTGGTTTGAAGTTAAAACCGGCAAAAGCTGCGATTCAGGTTTTGGTTATCGATCACGTGGAGCAGCCCTCACCGAATTAGCTATTGCCGACGCCATGACGGAAGCCATCGAGAAGATTGGGCTGAAGTTGGAATCTCGCAAAGTACCGGTCGACCTAATTGTAGTGGATCGTCTCGAAAAGATGCCGACTGGCAACTTCCTCCCCGCCGCGGCGGGGAGACGCTCGCATTGAGAACAGTATCCGCTCGCTCCGAGGTGCCCCAATTACAAGGGCAGAAACGGAGAAACAAAATGTATCAAAACAGAGTTCATCTAATCGGCTATCTCGGCAAGAATCCGGAGCAAAAATCCGCGAAGGAGTCAGATCGCAAGTACGCCGTCTTTTCACTCGCGACAAAGCGAGCATGGAAAGGCGCGGACGAAGAATGGCATTCCAAGACCGACTGGCACCGCATCATCGCCTGGAATGGCTTGGGCGAATACGCTGCGGCGAAACTGAAGAAGGGCGATCACGTCTACATCGAAGGGATGCTCGTAAGCAGCACTTACGAGAAGAAGATCGGCAAAGGCAAGAACGCGACCTCAGTGCAGATCACGTTTTGGCAAGTCAAAGCGCAATCGATTCGCAAGCTGAATCGTGTCAAGGGAGGGCAGGCGGCAGAGACTTTGCCGCCCGATTCCGAAACATCCGACGTTCCTTCCTGAGCACCGTTTACGCAAACTGCTTCGCAAACAGCCGAGGCCGTTTTGTTTTGAGTCTTGCTGCCTCCAACCACGGGTTACCGACTAGAGCACGGCCCGCGTCCACTCAACAGAGAGCCGAAAGAATTTGGATGTACGATTACCCTGGAAGTGGTTCGGCCAAACCGGACGCCAACCAGAGCGATTTTTGATGGAGGGTACCTACGATGACGTTCCGAAAGATTTCACTCCTTATAGCTTTATGCTTAGCCCCTCTTGGGTCGGCGATGGCACAAGAAGCTCAGCACACGATGACCAACGCCGACATAGTCAATATGGCAAAATCCGGCGTCGGCGATCAGACGATCATCTTGATGATACAAAAAGGCACACGCAAATTTGACACGTCACCGGATGCGGTCATAGAACTCAAGAAGGCGGGAGTCTCGGACACAGTCTTGAATGCAATGCTAAGCGCATCCTCCGACGTTGCCACTTCAACAAACGGCCCTCAACAAAGCTGCGCACAATTCCTCGACCGAGTATTAGCGTCAGTTGGAACCAGTGAAAAAGTTATGGCCGTTCACTCCATCCGAATGAGTGCTAAAGAGATAGTCAAAACTGCGACTGGCAGCAGTTCAGGCGATATAGAACTATTGACAGTTTTCCCGTCTAGTTTCTACTTTTTACTCAAACAGCCCACTGGCTTAAGTACGAAGGCTGTCTTTACACCCGAATTCAACTACCTCACCTCGGGGAAAATGACAACCGCCATTCCAGCTTCCTTCATCCAGACGTTTCAATCTGGGAGGAAGTGGAACCTAGTATATATTTCGCAACATCGTGAGCAATATAGCTGCGTTGTAGACGGTGCCGAGAAGATTGGGAATCTCAGCACGATTAAACTCACGGTAAGAGGTGAAGACGCGGAAACTCTTTGGAACATTGACCCAACATCGGGTCGGCTATTGAGGTCATCATCCACGACTGCGGAGGGCGAACGATCCGTAACTGACTTCTCAAATTGGCAGCAGGCAGACGGAATCTATGTGCCCTTCGGTACTCACAGTACTAATGGCCGCGTTACCACCGATGTGACCGTCGGCAAGTATGAGATGAACCCGGCAACGGATGTCAGTTTATTTCAGCCTCCCTCAGACCTGCCTGCTGCTTCGGTCGAGTTGAAGGTCCTTCAGTCTGAATCGGTGCCGTACACTGTGGAGACAAATGGCGGAATATCGACGGCTTGCAATATTTCTGGCTCAGTGGAAACATCAATCAATTCTTCCACCTATGGCAACACTACCTCTGGGACGGCGACGAGCACACCGAACATTCAAATGAGGTGCAAGTCCTCGGATACTACGATTCGCTGGACTCATGTGCTAAACGCGATGTTTGTTGAAGCATCCGATGGTAACGATTACATTATTGCTTGTGACCGGGCCTGGAGTTGGTCGAAGTGTACGCCTCTCAAGGCAGGTGATAAGTTTTTCGCCCGACGCACCGACAAAGGCTTCCTCGTGCAGTCTTTCAATAGCAAGTCTAAAGAGCAGGAAGAAACATACCGCGTCTTGCAATCGAAGTCCGTCCGCGAATAAGGTGCGTCTGCCCTTAGGAGCGCGCGCTGGCTACCGGAACTCCATCTGCTTTTTTAGTTTGCCATGCTGAGGGATTCTTTTGCAGATTCTTGAATCCTACCAAAACTTCTGATTCGGTCTTCCCGTCTCTGAACATGTTTTCTATATAGTCGAGCTGATTGCAAAGCGTTTTCCAGTACTCCAAATGTTTCGTGACCATGCTCGCTCGGTCGGGACTGCGCAGGACTCCGATACATCCAACAATCGTTGCGAATGACGCATGAGCACTGTTGTTCAAGGTGCTCATCGCTGTAAATTCCTCGCCGTTCAATCCTGACTGTGGCCGATCGAGAGTCCCTTTACCATCGAAGACAACTTGATTGACTTTCTTCCACATGGCAGAAAAACTGTTTGGCAGTTCACCAGAAACGATGTGTGGAATTGAAGCTTTGTTGGCGACGAACAATATGTAGAGAGCACGATAGTACATTTCTTCGGGTTGTCGCAAACGAGTCAGGTAGCCGAAGAATCGGACTTTGTTTACGTCATCGATGGCGGATTGTATCAGCTCAACGACACCCATTTTGACCCATTGGGCGAGCTTCGTGGGGTCGGAGAAGGTTTGGTGAAGCCCTTGCGTTGTAAGGCTAGCCAAATGAGGCTGCTTTGTTCTGCAACCGAACACCGGACAGTGTGGATTTATTTTCCTTTTCTTGGTCATTACGGTTGTCTCAGAGTGCTCCCAGCCACGCCTACTTTATGGCGTAAATGTCCAAAGCTAATGAGTTGCCAAGTCTTCGCCTTTCGAGAATTCCTGCTTCCGCAGCATTCTCCAGTTCGGACGCGGCGTACGACGTAGGATAAACGCTGAAAGGCGATCCGGGCCCAACAACCACAACGCCCGTTCCCAAAGGAGCAAAACCGTGATTTGGCCCGTAAGTCTTCAACTTTGCAGCCATTTCTTCGTGCATCGACATTGCCGATCCCTCCTAGCCGCCGACTCTATCACAACGTCTGCGCTTCCTCTCTGCAACCGGTTTCATTTTGTTCGAAAAACGGTTTGGACGACGTAGACGGCGGAACTCTGCGGGGTATTCCGGTGTCATAAGATAAAACCTTACGTTAAGAGACTGCATCAGTACTGGTTACAGATTGACCCAGAAATATTCTCGATAACAGGTGAGGTTTTGACCGAAACAGGTACTCTGAGTAAGTAAGAGCGAGACCGGCTTCGCCGTCCGGGCGAAATGGCGGAGCCGACTAATTACTTGCAATGTGGAAAGTGCGATTTAGACGCAGTTGAATCGTCTCGTTCAATTCTTGTAATGCCGTGCGCATTTAGGCTCAGGGTGAATCTTTATGGATCGAGGCGCGCGGTCGCCTGATCGTAACCTGAAAATCAACCCTGTTGATCGCCTTGGGCGGATGATAAGTCCGCTGGTGCTCGACGCCGCCGAACAGATTGCGCGTCGCGCGATTTATCATGCCGAACAGCTATTCATTGATCCCGCTGGTCTTCCGCCGAAATTCGTGCGCCACATCGCGTAACTAATCACCGCGACACTCGGTGCTCCCGCCCGTTCGTCATCTTGATTAAATACGCGTCCAAGCTTCGGGCTTGCGCCCAGCATATGAAAGAAATTCTCGGAGACCATTAACGCTGCGACGCGGTGCGGCTCCCCGTTTGCCATCAACACTTTGTCCGAACCGGCAAGCGCCGCAACTTCCTCGAATGTGGTATTGCGGCTTCTCAGGTCGAGGAAATTAGGAACGGAAAGAAGGCCGCGATCTGTCCCCGTATCATTATTCACGGACCACACGTTTGCGATTCGATCTAAATCACGTACCGGAGGACGATTCAGAATCGGCCCTTCAAAGAGGCTGAACATCGTCGTGGCACAGCCGATCCCCAGAGCGAGCGTCAGCACACACGCGGCAGTGAATCCACGCGCTTTCAGCAGCATGCGGAATCCGAAGCGCAAATCCTGCAGTAGGGAGTCCATATTCATCGATTCCGGCGGGTGTCTGCCATCCACATACGAGCTACTCCGCTTTCTAATAGCTTATCAAGCGCTGATGGACGTTTACGCCACAAGGAGTTTTGATGTGTCGGAGACGACAAATCACGCGCATTGCAACTCCGACTATCAGTCTCGCCGATGAATTCTGTTTTCGTCAGTTGCCTCCGTTTCCACCCTTTTCATTGGGCACTGCTTCGGGATAATTCCTGCGCCCGGCGGACTTCGCGTCTTCTGCTTTTCCGGTTCCTCCCAACAAATCTTCCGAAACAGCGATGAAGATTTCTTGTGTCCCTCCCGAAATGCAGACGCTCGCCTTGGGAGCAGAATCCGCTCGCTCCGAGGTGCCCCAATTACAAGGGCAGAAACGGAGAAACAAAAAGTATCAAAGCAGAGCTGATCTCATCCGCTGTCGCAAAGGCATTCGAATACTCGTGGGTAGCAGGTTTCCTCAAGTTCAAAAATATTTTTTTTATTTTCCACACTTACTGATTGACTACCATTTGCTCACTTGCTAACCTGAACCGCAAGCTTGATCCAAATTTGCAATGATCTTCTTGGGCTCGCGCTGCGAAATCGCGTAAGTCGTTTGGAATGATATTCATGACACCGATCGCGTCCGTAAGTCCCATGGAATGATATTCTTGCCGAAACGTAGGGGTAGGGGGCGCCCGCCAATCTTGAGGGCTGGTCCCTGTGGGTTTGACCGGGAAGGAGGAATCACTCTCAACTTTCAACTATCAACCGTCTCACCTAACTCCTTTAGAATGCGCACTTACGCTAAAGCAGCCTTGTAAGTTCTTTAGAATGCGCACTTACGAAAAAGACGGGGGGTAGGGGGTGGGTACGGTGGTACAGACCGGGCACATGCCTGACAGATTAGACCGGGCGGAGACCTGACACAGTTAGCCAGTGCCTTTTGCCATAGCGGTCCCAGCCCCCGAAGCCGGGGCGAAGGCAGGTAACTCCTTTGTTTGATTGACAGGGTGTCCTGCCCGCTTGTATCATCACGGCGATGTGGCACGAGTAACGCGCCGCACTCCCTTCCCCGCCCAGCCGCGTTCCCGGGATTCCCGAGGATCTCCTCGGCAAGCGGGGCAGAGTCTCCCCTCGGAGGCCTCTAAGATGTCACCCGAGTTCGACAACAACCCGTCGTCGGCAGCAAGCGCCGAACAATCTTCACCTGACTCGACTTCGTCAGGGTCGAATTCACCTACAGCGGTGAGTTCGCCGTCCGCGAGCGAATCGTCCGCCGGTCAAGCTGCTGCGCCAGCGCCAGATCCGCATGCTGCGGAGCCAATCGCTGATGCCGCGGATCCTGAGACCGCCGAAGCCAGCAACGAAATGGTCAGCGAAGGCGACCTGAACGCGGCGCCCGCAGCGGATGTAGAGACGGATACGGGCGAAATCTCGCCCGACGCGACGATGAGCGAGCTCATCGAGAAATATCCCACCCCGGGGAGCAAGAGCCACGCCAAGACTCAGGCAAAGAAAAAGGTCGAGAACGAAGTTCTGCAAGGGACCGTTGTCGCACTGAATGACCTCGGCGTAGTTGTGGACATCGGAGCAAAAAGGGAAGGGCTGATCCCCGCAGCGGAGTTCGGCGAAGTCGCGCTGACCGCGCCGCCGCTTTCTCCGGGGCAAGTGGTGGAAGTCGAGCGCCTGGGCGAAGAAAAAGATGGCTACGCTCTGCTTTCGTATCAGCGCCCGTTGCGCCGCGCCACGTGGAAAAAAATTGAAGAAGCCTTCCGCGCAAAGACCACCATCGAAGGCACGGTCGTTGATTTAATCAAGGGCGGCCTCGTAGTTGACATCGGAGTCCGCGCGTTCCTTCCCGCGTCGCAGGTGGACGTCCGTCCGCAAGCCAATCTGGATTCCTGGAAGGGCCAGAAGATTTCCTGCCGCGTGCTGAAACTGAATCGCAAGCGCGGAAATGTGGTTGTCAGCCGCCGCGCGCTGCTGGAAGAAGAACAGGCCGCGCAACGCAAACAAGTAATGGAATCCATCACCGAAGGCCAGGTGCTCACGGGCCGCGTGAAGAACATCACCGATTACGGTGTGTTTGTGGATCTGGGCGGAGTGGATGGTCTGCTGCACATCACTGATTTGAGCTGGGGCCGCCTGAAGCATCCCTCGGAAGCAGTCGCTGCGGGCGATGAGATTCAAGTGCAGGTGCTGCACTTTGATAAGGACAAAGGCCGCGTATCGCTTGGCCGCAAGCAACTGATACCCGATCCATGGGCCGCGGTGGCTGAAAAATTTACTACCGGCGCGCATGTGAAGGGCAAAGTTGTAGGCGTCACCGATTACGGAGCTTTCATCGAGCTTGCCCCGGGCGTCGAGGGCCTCGTGCACATCAGTGAGATGACGTGGTCGAAGAAGCTGAAGCATCCCTCGAAAATTGTGAAGGCTGGCGACGAAGTTGAAGCCGTCGTCCTGGATGTGAAGACGGACCAGCGGCGCATTTCGCTGGGGTTGAAGCAGACTCAACCCGATCCCTGGGAAGAACTCGCCAAGAAATACCCGGTGGGCACGATCGTTACCGGAAAGGTCCGCAATCTCACCGAGTTCGGTGCGTTCGTGGAAATTGAGGAAGGGTTCGACGGTTTAGTTCACGTGAGCGACATTAGCTGGACGGGGCGAGTGAAGACTCCCGGCGAAGCGTTAAAGAAAGGCGAGGCCATCACCGCAAAGGTTCTGAAGGTTGATGTGCCGACGCGCCGTGTTTCGCTCGGTATCAAGCAGGTAAAAGATATCTGGGCCGATTGGTTTGCCGCGCACAAGATCAACGATCTCGTAAAGGGCAAAGTCTCGCGGATGGCCGCATTTGGCGCGTTTGTCGAGCTGGCCGAGGGAATCGAAGGTCTGTGCCACATTTCGGAGATTGAAGACCGCAAACGCAAGGGCGGTGACGCGAAGTCAGGCGGTCCGATGCACGACAAGTCCGGCAAGCCGAGCGGAGAAGCAACGGGCGCCGTTAAGCTGGAAGCCGGCAAAGAATACGAGTTCAAGATTGTAAAGCTTGACCCTGACCAACACCGCATCGGCCTAAGCTTCCGCAGCGCGCAAAAACAGGCTGAGAAACGCGACATGCAGGAATACCGCTCGACGAAGTCGTCCCCCACCGCGACCATCGGCGACGCGATTCGTTCTAAGCTTGGATCGCTCAAAGGCGCGTGAACGGAATGGCGGCGGAGTCTGCGCAGAATAAGTTTCCTTCCGGGGTCAATTGATGATATGGAAATAGCCGCGGAGGAGCCGCGGCGGGGCAACGTGGCGTACCGGGAACGGCTGCCGCACGATTCTTTTACCGGAGCGCGATGATATGACTGATGCGACCATGACCAAGGCCGACCTCGTAGAAGAGGTCATTAAGGTTACTCAGCTTCCGCGCAAGGAAGCTGAAGTAACCGTCGAGACGATTTTTGAAAGCGTCATTTTCGCGCTGCAGTCTGGTGACAAAATCGAAATCCGCGGGTTCGGCAGTTTCCGCACGCGCGAGCGCCGCGGGCGCATGGGCCGAAATCCGAAGACGGGCGAGAAGGTCGAAGTTCCCGCGAAGCGCATTCCCTTTTTCAAGCCGAGCAAAGAGCTGAAGGACTTCGTGAACACCAGCGCGGATAGAGCTTCTTCTTCGGCTGCCACTCCACCGGCATCCTCGCAGGGTTGATTTTCGCCCATGGACTTTCTCTGGACGCCCTGGCGCTACCGCTACATTGCAAACGCCGCCAAGAATGACCGCTGCATTTTCTGCGACGCGCAAACCATGGGCGATGAGAAAGCGCACATCGTTCTGCGCGGCGAACTGAACTACGTCATCCTCAACGCATTCCCTTACACCGCCGGCCACGTAATGATCGTGCCTTACGCGCACATTGGTGATCTGGCGGAGTGCAGTCCGGAAACGCTCGCCGAGATGATGCTCATGGCGCAGCGTGTGCAAGCCGCGCTGGCCGCGGTGTACAAGCCGGAAGGATTCAATCTGGGCATGAACCTCGGCCGCTGCGCGGGAGCCGGCGTTCTTGGACACATCCATCTGCATCTGCTGCCCCGGTGGGTGGGCGACGCGAATTTTATGACGACCGTCAGCGAAACTCGGATGGAGCCGGAAGATCTGGACACGACGTACAACAAACTCCGGCAGGCTTTGGACGTGAAGTAGTTTGAGAATGTTTGAAATTCTAATTACAGAGATGGATCGACAGTGGGCGAACCTGCTGCCCGCCGCCACGCTGCAAGCGGCCACAGAAGAAGCAATGCGCAAGCGCCGAACACGATTGCTCCGTTTGTGCGGAGAAAAGAATTAGGCTGCTGAATAAGCGATGTTCCTTCGTTTACGAGCAGGAGCGTTGCGGCCAGCAAAAAATAGGCCAGCAGATTGAAGCGGATAATTCTTGAAACGCCCCACCAAACAAAACATAGCGTAAGAAGTCGAACGGAAAGACCCCGCGCGAAGTCAGCGCCGCTTGCCGCGGAGCCTGCGAGCGCGAACGCCGCTGCAATTACGAGCACCACTCGCAACCAGGTCTGTTTTACGCTCACGGAAATAAATCCGGCCAGTGTGGCGACGAAACCCGTGAGGAGAAGTCCGGTAAAGACAGTTCCGGCGATTGCCTGCGCTGCGGGAAAGGAAGAATCAAAACCTGCGAACGTAGCCACGCTAGCGCCAGCTCCGAATATCCTCTGGGACGTGAAAGACAATAGCCGGCCGAAGCCGAGCCAGGTTGCGCCGCCGAGCAGGGCAACGAGAAAAGCGTCACGGTAATAATTTGCGGGCATGTGCAGCCATCCCGGAAGATTGTCCCCGCGGCCGGCGCGCGTCCAGAAAAACCATGCCAGACCAAACAGGAAGGCGATGACCGAGAAGAAAAAAGCCGCGCCAATCAGCCAGCCGATGCCGATAGTCGCCGCAAAAACTTTTAACGGCAACTGTGTTTGATAAGCGTTCAGAACGGCGGGTAAACTACAGATATCAGAAATTATGTACGCCGCGAGCCCCCACAGCGACCATTTCGCAAACCTTCGCCAGGGAATGGAAGAAGCGGCCGGCAGTTTCAGATTTCGGAAGTAGATGACAAGGATCAACGCCGCCAACACGGCATAAAACAGATAGCGCCACACGGTATGAAGCAGCTTGGGCACTGTTTCTCGCTGCTGACGGCGGACCCAGTCTTCCGGCAGCTTGATATAGGTGCGATAGGTGGAAACCTCATCACCGAGAACACGCAATTCCACGCGCGCGTATGCGGCCTCTTCAGGAGCTGGACCACCAGCAAGAGGAGTGATTTGCTCCCAGGTAAAGACGTGATCGGTGCGATTTGGTTTTTTCTCCGATGTCGCATCGGCGAGGCGCCACGCAGTGAAATCCAAGTGTTTGTTATCCCGCAACCAAGTTTGCGCGAGCGCCATCGCAGCATCTTTACTTAGATTTGCTCCGGCCGCGTTCTCGGCGAGCGTGTGCCAGACGGAGTGCAATCCGCCGTCCGTACGGAACAAAACGACAAACTCTTCAGGATCCGAGTCGCGGAAATAACGCGCGCGCCAGAAAACCTCCGGTATTTGCTGCTCATAAATGCGATTCGCTCCACTGATGCCGACCTTTTGCGACAAGAATTCGTCCGCGGCGGGATCGAAATTGGGGACAAAGATCACCGTACGGTGGTAACTCGCCGGATCCACGCGCCGCCCACGCAAAACTTCATCAGCCATCGCGCCCGCCTGGCGAGCGTCCATGGATGTGCGCGCGAAGCTTCCGATGGCTTGAGTGTGCGTGAACGCGAGCACAGCCACGCCGACGATGCCGCAGACGGCCAATATCCAAATGGACCGGCGAGGCATGGATTCATAAACATCGGAGCGACCATCCGCAGTGGCGGCGACAGCGGCTTGCGCTTCGCTTACGTCAGGCGCAGGCAGCGGCTCGGAGCTGTTCAGGATATCTTCGCGCACCTCAAAGCCACCGCGCTTTAGATACATCACTCCGCAATAAAGCAGCGGGATGAACGCGGCGCCGGTGACGAGCGCGCCGGAAATACGCAGGTAAGGACTGGCGGAGCGCAGAAGGAGCAAACTGCCGAGCGTGGCATCCACGGTGTAATGCCAAACCAGTGTGGCAAGAATTCCCCAGCGCAGCATGACGAGACCGGCAACGATGCCGATGAGGCCGATCTCAATGCCGCGGATATAAGGAGGTTCCTGGGGATAATTGGCGTGCAGAAAACCCCACATGAATGCAGGAAGGATCACTGCGATGACCTTCGATCTCGTGATGCGGTGAATAAAGGGGATGGCGAACATGCGGAAAAGAAATTCTTCGCTTGCCGCGGCGTAGAGTCCGATGGTCAGCGGCCCCAGCCACGGCAGAATCGAACTTGTGGAGTTATCGATGTTTAAGTCCTGCGGCGCCCAAACGCCGAAGCGTTTGCCGACCAGGTAGAAAGTTACGACGTATCCGATATGGACCGCGGCCAGAGAAAGACCAATAATTCCCGCGATGAAGAATTCTTTCGAGCGCAAGCCAGGCAATCTCCAGGCCATGCCCAACTTTACGCGCGCGGGTTGAGTGGCCCTGTACAACGGCTCGCCGGGCGCCACGGCCAGCGACACCAGCAAGGCCTGGCCAATGCTGAGCGCGGCGGCAATGACGATCTGTCCAAGCGCGAAAGCCGAATAGGAAGAATCCGTGTTGTATTCAGCGCGCGTGAGCGGCCAGTCACTCATGGTCATGAAGAAATAAAGCAGCGCGAAGAAGACTCCGAGCCACAGCGCCTGCGATCCGCGGAGCAGGCCGCGCCGCGAAAGATCGTAGATCACCCAGAAAGCCGCGCCCAGGAGCAGCATGTAGGGAAGAATGGCAATCGTTTCAATTAAGTTGTTCGCGGATCGCAGGCGATCAAAGTCGCGCTTCCAGGCGTCGGGCACTTTGAGGAATTCTTCGGAGCTGCCGATCTGGCTACCTTGCAGGCCTACACGCAATTGATAGGGCGCGCCGGTTGGATTATCAGGCACGCGGAATCCGCGGCGCTGCCAGGTGAAACTCCAATCCCGGCGGTTGGGACGCTCGGTGGAGTTGGACTCTTCAGGCAGAAAATCGTAAGCGTCGAGACCGGCTCCGTACTGGACGCGCAGAAACTGCCCGGCTATTGCTTGAGCGGCGTCGCGATCCAGCCGCGCTCCGGGGCTGGCTTCCTCGATTAAATGCTCGTACGCGACTATGTGACCCGCTGGGCTGATCTGAGCACGAAACTCTTCTTTCTGTAGCGGGCGAAAAAATCGCACTTCCCAATACCACACGCTCACGTTCGAGGACATTAACCGGTTGGCTCGCTCGAGGCCGATGGTTCGCTCGAGATAGGTTTTGGCTTCGTCGTCCACTGAAAAGACAATTGTGGATTGATATCCTTCGAGCGATGCACCCTGCTGGGAAATGAAATTGCGCGCCCGGTCGAGCGCCTCAGAGCGCGACACCTGAAAATTAATGGAGGCTTGCGGGAAAGCTTGGAAAAAATATCGCCACGCGACACCCGCGCCAACCAAGCCTATGAGAATCCAGATAAATAGGGTACGGAAGTCTTTTGCGCGAAGGCGCTCGAACCGCGCGCCGATGGTTGGCTGGGCGAATGATTCAGACACCGGTTCCTCCGTGACGCGCTGGATGGCTATCCGGATGACGAAGTTGAGCGCTGGGCTCAATTTGGCCAGACGCGCGGCGCGGACGCAAGAGGTTGGATAGGAGGGTGTGTTGTCAGAGAAGCCCCAGGTCTGACGAAACGACCTGGGCTACAAATTCGTCGCGGCGCAAACACGATGCCGGGTCTTACGGGCAATGCGGCAGTCTGTGTCCCCTGTTCGCTGCCAGCGATGCAGACGAAGGTGGCTATCTGGATGACGAAGTTGAGCGCTGGAGGTCGGATAGGAAGGTGTGTTGCCAGAGAAACCCCAGGTCTGACGAAACGACCTGGGCTACAAATTCGTCGCGGCGCAAACACGATGCCGGGTCTTCCGGGTAATGCAGCGCTCTATGTTCCCTGTTGGGCGCCAGCGATGCAGACGAAGGATGAGGAGGGAATGATATAAAGGACGGACATGATCCGGCTTGGTGACGAAGTAAAATACCTGAAGGGTGTGGGTCCCGCGCGCGCGGAGACGCTGGCCAAGCGCGGAATCACCACCGTTGAAGACCTGATTAATTACCTGCCGTTTCGCTACGAGGATCGCACACATTTTTCCAGCATTCATGACCTTGTTCCCGGAGAAACCTACACGCTGCGCGTTCAAGTGGTCGAAGGGCAGGCGCTGCGCTATGCGCGTTCGCGCCGGGCGATCTATCACTTGATCGTAGGTGATGCGACCGGGCGGCTGCATTGCCGATTTTTTCACGGCGGCTTCATGGAGGGGCGGTACAAACCTGGGCAGCAACTCATCCTTCACGGGAAAGTGGATATTGATCCGAACCGGCCTGTGCGGATGGAGATGATCAATCCACAGGTGGAAACGCTGGGGCCGGAGCCGGGTGATTCCACCGAGGTGGGCCGGATCGTGCCGATTTACGAAGCTGTGGGCACGATAAGTTCGCGGATGCTGCGGCGAATCGTTCGTCAAGCGTTGGAGGCACTGCCGCCGAACTTTCCAGACCGCATTCCCGCGGATATCCGCGAGCGGTACAAGTTACCCACGAGCCGCGAGGCGCTTCTGTACGTCCACTTTCCGCCGCAAACCGAGAGCATCGAGAAACTGAATTCATTTCAGTCGCCCGCGCATCTGCGATTGATTTTCGAGGAATTGTTTTTTTACGAGCTGAGTTTGGCGTTGGGGCGGCGAAATCTGCGGCAGCAGCCTGGGATTGTGTTCCGCGTGCGCGAGCCCGCGATTCGTGAAGCAGTGAAGCGCATTCTGCCGTTCAAGCCCACGGGGGCGCAGAAGCGCGTGCTGGCGGAAATTGCCGGCGACCTCGAGCGTCCGGCCCCGATGAACCGGCTGCTGGAAGGCGACGTAGGCAGCGGGAAAACGATTGTGGCGCTGGAGGCCGCGGCGATCGTAATCGAAAATGGCTATCAAGTGGCGCTGATGGCGCCGACGGAAATTCTGGCGGTGCAACATTTTCTTTCGGCGCGGCGTATTTTCGCGCGCGCGGGCTACGCGGTTGAGTTACTTGTGAGCGGGCTTAAGGCCGCACAGAAGAGAAACGCGCTTGCGAATATCCGGTCCGGCGCGGCGCAGCTTGTGGTGGGAACGCATGCCGTGATTGAAGAGGGAGTGATCTTCAACCGGCTGGGACTGGTGATCGTGGACGAGCAGCACCGCTTCGGCGTGTTGCAGCGCAAACAGCTTATGGATAAAGGAAAGATGCCGGACGTGCTGGTGATGACGGCCACTCCGATACCGCGCACGCTGGCGCTGACGCTCTTTGGGGATTTAGATACGTCGGTGATTGACGAAATGCCGCCGGGGCGCGCGCCGGTCGAAACGCGACTTGTTACCGATGCCGGCTTGCCGGGTGTTTGGGAGACAGTGCGGCGTGAAGTGGCTGGCGGCCATCAGGCCTACGTTGTTTATCCGGTGATCGAGGAATCCAAGGTGGAGTTGAAAGCGGCAATTACGGAATACGAGCGGCTATCCCGTGAGGTCTTTCCAGTACTGAAGGTTGGTTTGCTTCATGGCCGCATACGCAGTGAAGAAAAAGAATCGGTGATGGAAAAGTTTCGCGCCGGCGAGCTGCAGGTGCTCGTGTCCACAACCGTGATTGAGGTTGGCGTGGATGTGCCGAACGCCACGGTGATGGTCATCGAGCATGCGGATCGTTTTGGCCTGGCACAACTTCATCAGCTTCGCGGGCGCATCGGGCGGGGCAGCGGGAAGTCTCTGTGCATTCTGGTGGGGCCGAAAAACTTGAGCGGCGAGGCGCGTGAGCGGCTGGAGACAATGGCGCGAACATCGAATGGATTTGAGATTGCAGAAGTTGACCTGAAGCTGCGCGGGCCGGGCGAGTTTTTTGGCACGCGGCAACACGGTGTGCTGGGCTTTCATATCGCCAATCCGTTACGCGACAGGGAAATGCTGGAGCTGGCGCGCCGCGAAGCGTTCGCGCTGGTGGAAAACAACGGCGCGCGCGCCGAACTGGATAGGCTTTTGGCGCAGCTTGAGCCTGCGTGGCGGCGACGTTACCAACTCGCTCATGTGGGGTGATTGGGAATTATGCGCATTGTTGCGGGAAAATTTGGAAGCCGCATTCTGAAGCCCGTGCGAGATCTCGCGTTGCGACCAACCAGCGACCGCCTTCGCGAGACTTTGTTCAACGTTCTGGGCAACGCGGTTGCAGGCTCCGTGTTTGTTGATTGCTACGCGGGAACGGGAGCGGTGGGAATAGAGGCGCTCAGCCGGGGTGCGCGGCAAGTGATTTTTATCGAGAAGCACGGGGCGACGGCGGGCCTCATCCGGGAAAACCTGGTGGCGCTCGGAGTGAACACCTCCATGGCACGCGGTGTTGCTCCGGAAGCCGAACTCATGAATACGGACGCGCGGCGCGGACTGTCGCAACTTACCGAGCGACAATTGCACGCGGATTTTATTTTTGTGGACCCGCCGTATGACGAGATGGGCCAATGTGTGAAGGTGTTGGAAAGGGTTGCCGATAGTAAAGTCGCTGAAAGGCTGCTGGGCGCGCGCGGCACTTTAATCGTTGAGCACGGTGCGCGCGTGCGGGTGCCCGAAAGTATGGGAGCGCTCAACCGGGTGCGCATATTGAAGCAAGGGGATTCAGCGCTGAGCTTTTTTGTGTGGCGGGATCTGACGGAGGCAGCGTCCTTGGCGGCGCAACTGTAAATGTATGATAACGCAGCGTTTAATTGGAGTGCGATAAAAGCACAAATCCAAGTTTTGTTCCCCGCGGCGCGAGTTCCACTGCTCACATTTGCAATCTCGCAGCGTCTATACTGATTGGGATGCCGTTGAATGGACTAACTATCGCGTTGCCGGGGGACCCTATCTCGATCAGGGCCGAGGACCGCGCAGCTCAGTTGGGTGCACGCCTGGATGAGAAGGCGCTGGTCGAGCGCGCGCAGGCGGGGAATCAGGCTGCCTTCGAGGAGTTGGTTCACCGGTACGACCGCGATGTTTTGCGTTTGGCGCTCAACCTGACGCGCCGCGCCGAAGATGCCCGCGATGTTTATCAGGAAGCATTCCTGAAGGCCTATAAGAATCTCCACCGCTTCCGGTTTGAGTGCAGCTTTTATACGTGGCTGTATCGCATCGTCACGAATGTTTGTCTGGACCATCTGCGCAGGCGCAGCAGCCGGCCGGAAGATCAAGCGCCCGAACTGGCCGAAGAAGGCGATGCGCCGCACGATTTTTTTGAGCGGCAGCGCGAGCCCAGTCCCAGTTCCGATCCCGAACGGCACGCCATGGGCCGCGAGATCGGATTGCAAATTACCGCTGCCATGAGCCGGCTTTCCCCACGAGAGCGCGTGATTTTTGAAATGAAGCACTACCAGGGATTGAAGTTGCGCGCGATCGGCGAAATGCTGGGCACCACGGAAGAGACCGTGAAGAATTCATTGTTTCGCGCGACGCGGAAACTGCGATTGCAGTTGGGAGCACTGGTATGACGCCGCAAGACAATCGCGGGCATGGGGAAACATTGCAAGATTGCCAGGCCATCGAGCGGCTGCTGGTGTATTACGCCTGCGAGGATGCAACGCCGGAAGAGCGAGCCACGGTCGAGCGGCATGTGGGCGGCTGCACGAATTGCGCGGCTATGCTCGCAGCTGAATTGCGCTTGCGGCAGATGCTGGCAACTGTGGCGCAGCCAGCTGACGGACTCGATCCCGCGGGAGTTCTGCTTGCGCAGTGCCGGAGCGAATTGGCCGAGGCGCTGGACGATGCGCGAGATAGTTTAACTGCCGCGCGGATGGGGCTAGCTCCACAAGGATTGTTTGCACGATGGCTCGCGTGGTGCCGCATGGAGCTGGCCATTCATCCCGCGCTGGGCGCGGCATTTTTTGTGGTGCTGGGTTTGGCGGTGGGGCGAATGGCGCCCGCGACGAACGGCGGTTTTCAGCAGGCAGGATTGGTGCCGACGATGACGGTTTCGGCTTCGCCGCGAATTTCGGATCAGGAATTGCAGAACATGTCGGTTTCAGAAATTTATCTGGTGCCCGGCGGCGACGCTGGAGCGCAAAACGTGGAAGTGCATCTCCGAGCGATGACGCCGAGGGTTGTCTCCGGCGGCCCTGATGATACGGAAGTGAAGCGCGTGCTGGGCTTCGTCATCCAGAACAGCCAGAGATTTGAATCCGACACGCGAATGGATTCGGTTGAAGCGCTCCGCACACGGACAGACGACGCGGATGTGCGCCGGTTGCTTTGCCTTTCATTGCGACACGATCCAAATCCGGGTGTGCGGCTGAAGGCGATGGAAGCGCTGCACGGTTTCGATCAAGACGCCAACGTACTCAATGCCGTTCTCGACGCGCTTATGCACGATTCGAATCCGGGCGTGCGTAATGAGGCCGTCGACGAATTGCGCGCCACGGTTGACGCTGGAAATGCGTCCGGCGATCCGCAAATCGCGCGCGTGTTGCGCGACCTGAGCGAGCGCGATCCGAACAACTACATCCGCCTTCAGGCCGCGGCCGCGGTCAGGCAACTCAGTTCCGGCCCGCTCAAGTAAAACGGCGGTGCGAGGACTTTTCCAGTGAGAGGCAGCTTTTGCTAAAGCGAATTCATCCGAGGTTTCTCGTGCTGGTCATGGCAGCGGGCATCGTTGCGGGCCATGCGCATGCGCAGACGCCTGTGGCGATGCCCGTGCCGATGCAGATGCCGGTACAAGGGACGCCGCCGGCAGCGCAACCCCTCACTGCGTGGCCATCACCGCACATGCCAACTGCCCCGGCGCGTATGGCCCCGGCCCCGGCAGCGCGTGAGACGGAAGAGAGAAACGGATTTCTGGATACGCACGATGGTTTGCGGCTACGGCTGGAAACAGATATTGGAAGCGTCCGCATTTTTACGGATGCCACGCGCCAGGTGCGTTATCGCGTAACCATTGAAACCGGCGAGCATGGCGCCGAGGCGCAGCAGCTCATTCATCAATTCCTATTGCGCGGGCAGGAAAATTCCGCGGGAGTTACGATTTCAGGACAAGTGCGGCGGGAGCTTCGAGAGCGCATGTGGGTGACATACGAGCTGCACGTGCCGCGCAGCTACAACATTGACGTGACGACCCAGGCGGGCAACATCCAGGTAGATGATGTTGACGGGCGCGTAAGCCTCATCACCAAAGGCGGAAATATTTCCGCGGGGCGCATAACCGGCGGAACTCGGCAGCAAGGAACGCCGGCGGCGCGGCTCGAAAGCCAAGGCGGACACATCAGCGTGCTCGACGTCACGGGCGATCTGCGGGCGATTACCCTGGGCGGACACATCACAGCGGGAAATGTTTCAGGCGACGCCACGCTTACCACGGGCGGCGGGCACATCCACGCCGGAAGCATCGGTGGTGTGGCGCAACTGGAAACCGGAGGCGGCAATATTTCGGTGGAACGCGCTGGGGGACACGTGACGGCGTCTTCCGGCGGCGGGCAAATCAGTTTTGGCGAAGCGGCGGGAGCGATTCAGGCGCGAACAACCGGCGGTGGAATTCGTGTGCTTCGAGTAGCCGGTGCGATGCAGCTGGACAGCAACGGCGGCAGCATTTTTCTGACGAAGGTTGAGAATTCGGTGCACGCTTCCACGGGCACGGGTTCGATCACGGCGTGGCTTTCGCCTTCGTTGAAGGTCGCGGGTGGGTCGCAGCTCGAATCGGGGCAGGGAGACATCGTCGTGTATGTGCCGCGGAGATTGCGGGTGACTATCGAGGCGACGATTGACACGGGTCTGGGCCATCACATTGTGGCCGATCCCGCGCTGCCTATGAAAATCACTTACCTCACGGGCGATTCTGGCAAGCAAGAGCGGGGCGAATGCGCGATCAATGGCGGCGGTGAAGTGCTTCGCCTGCGCGCAGTGCAGGGCAACATCCAGTTGCGGTTTGCGGATGAGATGTTTGTGCGGCAGCAGGAGCTGATCCAGCAGCAAATCCACCAGGAAATTGAGATGCAGCAGAGAATGATCCAGACTTACGTGCTGCAAGGCGTGGATGGAGCGAATAAACTGAACCAGGAAGCGGTGCTCGCCGGACAGCAAGATGCCAACAGAGAAATGTTTGCTGTGCCGCCGCAGCCGGGGCAGCGGGTACAGCCGGCTCTCGCGCCCCACGTTCTGGTGATTCGGACGCCGACTGCACCACCGGTTGCTGCTTCTCCGCTGCCGCCGCCACCTCCTCCGACTGAAATTCTGTGGATGAAGCTGGGTGAGTTTTGGTGGGGTGGAGTGCGGGTGGATCCAGTCGAGCAAGAAAAGCGGCGCATCCATGAGGTGCGACCTGTGTATCCCGATGTTGCGCGGGAATCCGGCATTGAGGGCACGGTCTCCATGCGAGTGTTGGTTAACAAGGATGGTGGCGTGGAAAGAGTGGACGTGTTGAGCGGGGAGCAGGCGCTGCAGAACGCGGCAGTGGCCGCGGTGCGGCAGTGGCGATACCAGCCATTTATGCTCGAAGGAAAACCGGTTCCCGTGGTTACCACCGTGAATCTGGAATTCCGCATGCAATAGGGCGGCCGATTCGGGGCGAATGAGAAAAAAGGGCCAAATCTGAAGATGCAAGGTGCAGCTAAATTCATTTCGGAGGTGCGCGATGCGGAAGTGGATTGCGGGGGCAATTCTATTTGCGGCGGCACTGATGATCAGCGGGCGCGCCAGCGCCTACGACGAGGTTTATGAAAAGGTGGTGCCGCTTTCAGCGGGCGGCGCTCTGCATTTGGAAAATGTAAACGGTTCGGTGGACGTGAGCGCGTGGGACCGCGAGGAAGTAGAGATTCACGCCGTAAAAACCGCGCGGCGCAGCTCCGCCGATCTTGCGCTCGTAAAGATTGAAACCAGCACCGCGCCGGGCCGTGTGGACGTGGCGACGCGATATCCCGCCGACGAGGGGGTGGACGTAACGGTGGAATACAAGATCCACGTGCCACGCCGCGCGCTGCTGGAAACCATCGCCACGGTAAATGGCAACGTGCGCGTCACGGACGTGGACGGCGGGGGCCAATTGCGCACCGTCAACGGAGACGTAGAGGTTTACGACTGTGCGGGCGGTTTTAGCGCGCGCAGCACGAACGGCAGTGTCCACGAAGAACTGCAAAGACTGACAGCGAAGGCGCTCTCACTCGAAACTGTGAACGGGTCGGTGCTGCTGGCGATTCCAGCCAATGCCGGAGCGCAGCTGGATGCCCAGAGCTTGAACGGAGAGATTCGCACACAAAAACCTATGATGATGAATGGCTCGTTTGGGCACGGCAGCTTCCGTGGAAAACTGGGCGCGGGTGGCGCGCCATTGCGCATACGGACGGTGAATGGCGTAATTCAGATATCCCTATGGAAGTCGACCGTTTAATGCACTCGCGTCCGGCATTCATCGAGGCTGCTCACCGAGTGGCGCCGGAGACGTCGAAACTGGCAGGAGGCGGAATCTCATGAAGAGCAAAACATTATTGGCGCTGAGCGCGGCGGTTCTGGCGCTTGGGCTTGGCCCGGCGGGGAAAACCGCGGTCGCGCAGGACGGGAATGCGCAGTGTGATTGTGCGGCTCAGGCCGCGAGGCAAATTGCGAAGGCGCAGGTTGCGCAGGCCACAAGCGCCGTACGAGCACAAGTAGTCGCAGCCGTCGCACAGGCGACAACCAGCGCGGTGCGGGAGGCTGTGATGGCCCCAGTGCGGGCCCAGATTGCGGCCGTAGCCGCGGTGGCGCAGCAGCCGGCAGCGCCCCGGCCTCGCGTGACGATAGGCATCGAAGATACGGGCTGGCTCGGTGTTTCTCCAGATGATGTTTCCGCGGATCGCGCCAAGGAGCTTAAACTTTCGCCCGCACGGGGCGTTTACGTCGACGAAGTAGAAAAAGACAGCCCGGCCGAAAAAGCAGGGCTGAAGCCCGGCGACGTCATCACGGAATTCAACGGAGAGCACGTGGAAGGCGCCGTGCAGTTCCGCCGCTTGGTGCGTGAAACACCTCCGGGCCATACCGTTTCCATCTCCATTTGGCGCGATGGCCGGTCGCAAACGCTGACCGCGACACTTTCACGGGTAAACGACCAATTCCAGCGGCAATTCAACCTAAACCTGAATGGGCCCAACTTCGCTTTCAATATGCCCGAGTTGGAAGGTACAGTTCCCACGCCGGCGATGCCCGCGATGCCGGAGATTGCTCCTTTTCCTCAAGGATCTTATTCCTTCGTTCCTCCGCGCGGCTCGGGGAACAATATCTTTATTTATGGAAGCACACCAACAATCGGCATCGGCACCCAAAATTTGAGCGGACAGCTCGGTTCCTATTTTGGAGCGCCAGATGGTGAAGGCGTGCTGGTAGAGGATGTGCAGTCAGGTTCTCCAGCAGAGAAGGCCGGGCTAAAAGCAGGTGACGTAATCACAAAGCTTGATGGCAACCGCGTGCGGACCGCAGGCGACTTGCAATCGGAGCTACGCGCGAAGAAAGAAGACAAGAGCGTGCAACTCACCGTAGTGCGCCACGGCTCGGAAACGACGGTCACGGTCGAGCCAAATAAGCCGAAAACGGCGCCGCCGTTGCGCACACACCCTGTCGCATTGTAACGAACCACCGCCGTTTTGTTGGCCCGGTGCCGCCGGAGGGAGTAAAATGGCGCCGGGCTCTTTCTTTTGGAGAGCGGAACCGCGCGCGTACGGTTCACGTGGATGGATACAGACGGCAGATTTGCCAAAGAAGCAGGCCGGAGGGAGAAATTATGGCTCGTAAATTGAACTGGATGATCTTGAGCGGGATTTGCGTTTTCATCGCAGGAGCCACAGTCGCGTTGTCTTCGGCGCCGCGTTCTTCTGTAGCGGCCCGCGCGCGATTTTCACAGGAGACCGACCCTGCGGCCAAGATTCCCTCATACCACTCAGCTCCCCCTTCCGCGCCGCTGCCGGATACGCTTGACCCCGCGAAATTCAGCGACCCCCTCACGCGGAACGCCTACGCCATGGCTGCCAAGGTGAAAAATGTGCTGTATCAGCAGCCCTGCTATTGCTACTGCGACCAGAATGACGGGCACCACAGCTTATACGATTGCTTCGTCACGGCGCACGCAAGCACCTGCAACATTTGCCGGTATGAAGCGATTCTTGCTTACGAGGAAACCCGCAGGGGCGAAACCGCCGCGCAGATCCGCAAGGATATCATCCGCGGTGACTGGCGGAAGATTGACCCGAACGTTTACTCAACTCCGAAAGAAATTCACTGAGAGAAAGTTTTCCTAAGGGTTTCTGAATTCCGCTCAGAGCTGCTTACTGCCTGCGAACTTCGGCTTTGGCATCGGGAACCGTCAAGCGCATGAGCCGGCGTGATGAATCCAGGTAAACATGCACTTGCAGATCGGGTGTGTGGACGAGCATCTCGAAGTACCGCACACCATCCAGTGTGACGGGTCCGGCGGACTCCACCGTGATGGTGCCCGGCGATTGTTCCTGCGGAATCAGCACGGCGAAGTTCTGAGGACCTCCGGCGGACCAATCGTAAACTCTCGCCAGAATTTCGTACTGGTGATACAGGTTGTTGTCCAGGATGACGACCGGCGCCGCAAATTGGAAGTCCTGCTTCACAGGATTGCCATCGCCCAAATCCAGAGTAATCTCGGCGGTTGAGCCGGCAAAAACCGTTGTGGAAGTGACCTTCTTTTGGCCCTCCGAGGACCAGACGTAGCGGAGCGGCTGGCCAGCGTTATTCAGTTGAAGCTCCCCAGTAACGCGGCCAGTGCCATGAGCGGTGTGAAATTCCGTGGTGCCCGTTGCCACCCAGTGATCCCCCGCGCGCGTAATTGAGAAGTCCTCCGTCGCGACCGTCTGCCCGTTGACAGTGACGATTAGTTTTCCCTTGTCTTCCGTAAAGGTCGCCGCCGGGGTTTTCGCCGGGCGCGCGGCAGGCTGTGCTGCAAATGCCAGGGCTCCAAGGGTCAGGACAACAAAGAGCGCTCCGCTCCAGACTGTCTTTGTACGCAGACCAATCATGCTTCCGCCTTTCATGCGTCCACCCTCAATGTGCCAAATAGCTCCGAGGTCAGGATGCGCTCGACAACTTGGCGCGGCGCATCTCCACCATCAACGCGCAAATCAGCCTGGCGATAAAACGGCAGACGCTCATCGTAAAGTTTGCGAAAGCTGGTTTCGTCCCGGAACAATGGGCGGTCGTCCATCGTCACGCAGCGGGAAAGAAGCTGCTCGAACGGGCAATCGAGCCAGAAAACGCATCCGGCGCGAGACGCGCCAGCGGGAGCGCACGCAGCGCGGAGCATTTCTACGTTCTCCGGTTGCGCGAATGTGCCTCCGCCGAGCGCGAGAATGGCCGGGACCGTCGAGACCGCCGCCTCACCGAGCGCACGGGCAAGCTCAGCGCGCTCAAGCTCGCGGAAAGCAGGTTCGCCCATGCGCTCGAAGATTCCGGCGATAGGGAGGCCGGCTTGTTTTTCAATGCGTTCGTCCAGATCCACGAAGCGCCAGCCGAGCTGCTGGGCCAGCAGGCGCCCAACAGTGGTTTTGCCACAGCCCATAAAACCTGCCAGGCAAACGAGTTTCAGAGGCGGACGTGGGCCAGCCTGTATCATAAGATATGGAAAAGGTTGTGAGCGGGCCCTTATTACGGCGTGACGGATGCCTGGTCCCGCTTCAGGATTTTGATTGTACCACTGAAGGAATTCAGTTCGACCTTGGCGTTGCCATTCCCCATCGTGCCAAACAATGACTTGCCGTACTTTGGCACGTTTACCTTTTTCCCGTGCTTATCGGGCTGGAAGTTGGCCTGGCTGATCACGGACCCGTGAACTGAATGGGCGGTCAGATCAAATGAGCTCGCCGGACCAAAATGCACTTCCGTGTTTCCCGTATCACTCGTTAGAAAGTACATGCCGTGGTGAAGAAAATCACCGTCAAACAGGATATTGCCCGCCGTCGTATGGACGGTGATCTTATCCATTACGGGTTGTAACAACTGGACGTTGCCACTCACGGATTCGGCTCTGAAGAAAGTGCCGTCGCACCGCGAGCAAACCACCGAGCCATCGGCCGTCGTCACCATTACCATGCCGCCGACGTCCTGGAGATTCACATCAGCCGCAAGCGTGTCGAATGTGAGATTGCCGTGAACGCTGGCGACCATAATGCTCCCGGAATCCGTGCGAATTTGCAGCTCCGCTTCTTCGGGCACGGTCACTTGATAGTCCACCTGCAAATCAGCGCCACGCGCGGAATCGTTCAGTATGTGCGTCTCGATTTCAACGCGAGAGCCGACCTGCTCGCTTTCCATCTCAACGCTGTTGCTCGCATGGTCCGCGACAACCATCACTTCCGGCCTGTTCCAGGACTTGACCTGGATTCGGCCCATGGAGTTGCGGATGATGACCATTGGACGGCCATCCACGGTGAAGTGCTTCTCAACCTGACGGGCCAAGGCCGGGAAAGCCAGCGTGGCCAGCACCGCGGCGGCAACCACGGTCCGCACGGAAGGATTTACTTGAAGACGAAATTTGCGCGAACTCATATTTAGTCCCCTATCCGGCTGTGTGCCATGGCCGCTGCGAGCAACTCCGACTTTTGCTGATAAGCTCCGTAAAGATACTGGCGAGCGGTTTCGTCTTGCGGTTCTTCGCGAACCGCCTTTTGGCATACGGCAATAAAATCGTTCACGATCTTGAGGTCCCGCCGCAATCCCGCGTTGACTTCGGGATTCGTGGTTTCCAGGTCACTCACCGTCTGAGCTTCCAATTGATTCAGGCTGTTTTGCGTGTTGAGCGCGGTGGCGGAAGCCACGTCGGTTTGGATATCGGGCTCCCGGATGGACTGTTCCCAGGCCAATCCCGCCGCCAGCACCATGAGCGCCGCATAGGTGGCCACAAGCGCGGGACGCCGGACCCAGGCGAACACCCCCGCGAGCCAGCCTGCGTTCTCTTCCTTAACACCAGCGCCACGCCCGGGCGAGCGGATGATGCCTTCCACTTCCAGTTGCGCGCGCAAATGAGTCCAGATGCGCGCGGGCGGCTCGATTCCGGTTTCGGTTAGCTCGTGCGCGAGCGACTCGATCATTCTAAAGTCGGCCGCCAGGGCGCGGCAGTTTCCGCACTGTGAGGCGTGCGCGGCAACTTCACCAGACAACGGCTTGTTGCTGGCCTGCTCCAGAATGGCTTCAAATTCCTTGCACAGCATGAGTCACCTTCTTACAGATCCGCCGAATCCCATCAACAAAGTCTCATCTTTCTGCCGACCGCTTACCCAGTGCTCTTTTTCAACTCTCCTGTTCGGCAACCTCGGTCTTCGCATCCTGCCGCGCATCCCGGGCGCGCTGGCGAGCGGCTTCGTGAAGCAGTTCGCGTAGCCTGGTTCGCGCCTTATGCAGCTGCGACTTCGAATTGCCGATGGAACATCCCATAATGCCGGCAATTTCGTTGTGCTCGTATCCCTGTATGTCGTGCAACTCAAAAACGGAACGGTACCCAGGCGGCAACTGTTCCACGGCCCGCTGCAAGTTGATCCGATCCACCGAGCCGGTCAACAGGTTATCCGGCGCTCCAAAATCTCTGCGTGGGCCGCCGCTTTCCTCATCGGGTTCGGTTGCTTCCTCGAGGGAAGTTTCCGAAACCGCTTTCTTCCGCAACTTCATCAGCACGACGTTTACCGTCAGCCGATGCAGCCAAGTCGAAAAAGCCGACTCGCCCCGGAAAGTTGATATCTTCCGGAAGAGCTGCAGGAAAGCCTCCTGTGTGAGGTCCTCCGCTTCGGCTGTGCGCCCGACCATGCGCAAGCACAGGGCATAAACGCGCCGGCTGTGCCGCCGGTAAAGGATCTCGAAGGCCTCCGCGTCACCCTGCTGAGCCCTGCGAATCGCTTCGGATTCCGTGAGCTCACCCGTTTCAATTCGTCTCGCTCGGGCCACCGGTCCGTCGGGACGCACCCAATTGCTGGGATGCTATCCTCGCCCCTTGAGTTGTCCTGGACATGTTGCGAAATACGCGGGTGCAGCTGCCGGGTTTTGCCGGGGGCGCACCGGCACGCAACGCGCCCCGGCAATGCCTTCCTATTGTCTTCGCAACGCAACCGCGCGTCTATCTAGAACCGCGGAAGCATCTGATAGCGAAACCACAAGGCGGTCGCGAAATGACGCTACCTCCTCCTTGGGCAATGATATGAGAAACGACTTCAGCACAATCGTCGTTTCCCGCAACGACGTGGTCAGGTCAAATTGCAGGCTGCTGAGTTGTTCCCAATCCTCCCGCATGGAGGCGCGCGATCCTTCGGCCACATCCGCCGCCGCGGTCCGGTATTCTTCTCCAATGTCGGAAGCCATCTCGCCGAGCGTCCATATCTTGTGCATAAAGCGGCTGTTCTGAGTGAATAGCACATTGGAAAGCAGGGAGTTTGTAGACGCCGCTTTTCTTGCTGTCTTGCCGGTGAAAAATTCGGGGTTTAGCGGACTTATGGCTGGCAGGGTGCCGAAGTATTGTGCGTGTCGCAACAGAGCTCGAAGCAGGGCTTCGAGGGCGCCGGCGAACCGGCCGCATAGCTCGCCCGAAACGTTTGCCTGCTCGCGGGCCAACTCAAATCGTCCGGACTTCCGGAGCGCGATCGCTTCATCCAGCGCCATGCTGTAAATAACGTGGGCGGGATTGACTTCACCAAGCACATACACAAATACCTTAAGCTTTTCCGCGGTGAGTTCCGCGTGCCAGTCCTGGTGGACGGTCCTGCAAGCGCGGCGCTTCCGTGAGAGAGGGAACACCAGACCTCCTTTGAGCAAGCCCGGCATTATAGCCCTTGGTTCCCAGAAAGGGAATGGGGCAACATATGAAACTGTTCAATTTTGGGCACTGGGCAAGTCGGAACTCATTTGCTCCCGGGGACCAATGTGGGAATAGGGGCGCCAAGTACAATGCCACCGCCAATGGCACTCGTGGTGAGAACCGGCGTTTGTCCGAGATCTGCCGTTGGTTTATTTGAAGCCCCGCCATCAAATCCTCTTTCAATCGTTGAGCGCGACTTGCCCCGGGCTCCGGCTGCCTTCGAAACTTGATCCTTGACGTAGGCGAACGTCTGCTCCACGGTGTCCATTCCATTATCTTTTCGAAGGGCTTCCACCAGGAAATGGGTGAAATACCCGTTTTGATAGGGAGCACCCTCGTAAGAGTTCTGGTTTTCCTGGCTCGAACTCACAATTGCCCTTCCGACGCCTTGCCCGATGCGCTCGAGCAGCGACGTCGAAGGAGCGGATTCGCTGACTTCCAGCGCGCGTTCCCGATTTGCAATGCCTGCCCCTCCGCTGTGGCAGGTGTCCAAAAGAATTACAGTGTGGCGCGCCCGGATACGGGTTCTCACAACATCGGACAGTTCCACCATCCCCATAGCCGTGCCAAAAAGACTGTCCTGATCCTTCAGGTCCGTATCGGACGTAACCACATAGTTGACGTCGGCAGTATCTTGCGAGCGCGAGGTTCCATGTGACGCCAGGAAAATCAGCACGAGATCATCGGGCCCAGCCACACGCGCGAGCCAGTTTAATTCCTCTTTCAATTTCCTAGTTGTCACGGATTCCGTAAGCGTATGGACATTGGGGGAAGGGAACCGGCCGTATTTGGGGTCCACCAGAACCGCGCTGAAGTCCTTCGCGTCTTTACCCGTGAAATTCAAGTTCAAGCCGGCATCGCTGAACCTCGAGATACCCACGACAAGCGCCCATTTGTTGCGTATGGGAGGGAGCGCTTTAAGATTTGACTGCGGCGGCGGCGCAGGAACGAACGGACTCGCGCCTTCATTCATCGCCTCCGAGCCGTATTTTTTCGCGTTCGACAGCGAATAGTCCGCTTTCGCGGTCTGATTCAACTTGCGCTCGAAGAGGGAGCGGTAATACCAGGCGTCCCCCAGTCCTCTGCACATCTCGTTGGCATGTTTCAAGAGTTGCAGGCCATCCTCAACTTCACTGTCCGATCCGCCATGAATGCGCTCGAGAGCCTGGAACGTAAAGTCTTTGGCAACCCCGCAGCGTTCCTGCCCTTGGGACAATAAGGGCATGGAAAGGGCGGCTACAAAACACGGCAGCAAAGTCAGCAATCGCTTCATCACGGATTCGCTCGTTTCAACTATTCTCCCCCATTAGGGCCGCGCCCCGGGCTCGCTGGATGATTGCGAGCTTTCATGGCGTCGAGGATTTTTCCTTTGATCCCATTTTTGGAAAGGTCAATCAAGCCGTCGGCGGAAAGATCGAACCGCGTGGCATGCGCATCATGAATGGTGGAAATGATGCTGGATTCGTCTACCCCGCTCTTGAACATCTCGATCACTTTTTGATTCGTCAGCGCCGCAGATGTTTTTCCGCGCGTCCCAGATGACGAATTGGCCGCGCTGCTCTTTGACGCGCCACTACCGCCGGATGGCGCGGAGCTTGTCTTTGATCCCCGTTCGTCCAGCTTCTTGTAATACGTCACCGCGAGCTCAATGCGGTTCTGCGCGTCAATAAAATTCTTTTCGCTCTGCTTCGCGTCAATCGCCTTTCCGTAATTGATGGCCGCATCCTCAAAGAATTTCTTGGCGGCAGCGTGGTCTTCCGCCTGATAACCGAGCGCTTCGTTGGCAACGCCGATGTTATAGAACCTATACGCATCCTCCTGCGCGTTTGATAAAGGCTTCATGGTCTCCAGGGTGTCAAGGTCGCGGCTCCATAGGCCGCCCTCGGCCAGTTTGTCCGCTTCATCGAGCTTGCCCTTCGCCAAAAAAACCTCCACAGGTTCGTCGGTGGTTACGAGGCGCGGTGTAACGAGCGCGACGACATTACGCACAAGTTGCTGCTGCAATTCTGAATCTGTAAGTGGCGTTTCGGATGCGTCAACCGATCCAGGTCTAACGTAATGCTTCATGGAATGATAGGCGCCCACAACGCTGCCCACTCCAATGCCGGAGCTCTGATCGTCGTCTTGCGCGAACTCCCGCGAATACTTGGCTGTAAAATTGTTCGCATCCAAAATTTTTCCAGAGCGGTCGGCTACTTTGACGTCCACATTGAGAGTTCCGGAAACCTTGAAGAATGTCCTCTTTCTTAGAGCGGGCTTGCCCTTGTCAATAACAGTTTCATCGCGGGTATATGTTTGGCGGGGCGGAGCGTCGAAATTCGTGATCGTGCACAGGATCTTAACGTTCGCCGAATTGTCGTCAACGGTCAGGCTCTTGTCATTCTTCAACAAATCGGTTTGCAATAATTGAGTCAGTAACTGCGCCGCGTCGGCTTGCTGATCCTTATGCGAGATGGTCTTTACCGAGACCGTCGTCGAAGCCAGATGAATCACTGGGGGCAATTTTCTGTGCAGAATAACCTTGCTGCTCTTCGGTCCGCCAAAACCTTGTGAATAGACGCCGGACGCTAAGAAGAAAAGAAGGAAAAACGCGATTCCGCCGGAACATTTCGATCGAGAGGAAATGAACCGCGCTGGAGGGATTCGCATGACGCCCCTTCCTTTAATTCTGATCGCCGCCAGATATTCGCCTTGCGAAGGGAAACGCGATGCGGTGCGCGTTCCAAAGCCGGATGCTAGCACACCGCATAATTCCGGTGCAAGGCTAGGAAAAGTGGAGATCCGCCCGGAACGCGGGAGACGGACGACCAGGCTCTGATGAAGAGCGGCAGTTGCATTGTTGACAAAAAAGCACGCGCGAGTACGAGAAATTCTGCCTCAAATCCAATCTGTGTATAATTTTTATGGCCCGGAAAGGGGCGGTAGTTTCCGGATGGGTAGAATGCAGAAGCTGTCTCGAAAGCGCCTCTGCACGCTGGTAATGGCAACCTCTTTCTGCCCTATGCCATCAAAATGCTTATGAAAAGGCCCTCTGAAGGGCAATCTTATTCCACGAGAGGATGATCTTCATGCGACGTTTAACCTTGCTAGTGGGGCTGTTTTTAGCTGTTCCGTTTGTAGTGGCGGCACAGGATAATCCGAAGTTTGAGGTGTTCGGCGGATACACTTACACACGCGCTTACAATACAGATAGCATTAGCAGCACATCCAATTCCAACGGCGGTGTCGGTGATGTGGCTTTTTATCCCCTAAAATGGATAGGGCTGGTCGGCCAAGTCGGTTACTCGCACACCAGTGGTTTTACCAATACCGGCACCGGCACTTCCTTTACTGCGCCCACCAACGCCCTTTCTTATTTCGGCGGCCCGCGCATCCGATTCTCCACTGGGCGCATCACACCGTACGTTCAAACGCTGTTTGGTGCCATTCACCGATCCAATCTTGAAATATCGGAGTCAGAAGGGATTGAGATCGCAAGCCCTGAAACTTCCTTTGCTTACAGCTTCGGCGGTGGTGTTGACTTCAAATTGGTTCGGCACATATCAGTCCGGTTGATCCAGGCCAGCTACCTGCGCTCGACGTTTAGTCCGACTGGCGGCCCTCCAGGAACCCAGAACGATTTCAATCTCCAAACTGGCATCGTTATCCACTAAACCTGTACCGCATCCAGATCCGAGGGTCCGCCACATGTAAGTGGCGGATCCTCGTTTCTGTTTGAGCGCGAGCAACTGGATGAGAGTGACCAACTACGTGCCCTCTTGAAATGCTGTCTGGGAAGTCTTACGAGCTAATTTGAGACGGGGTCGCCGGAGGATTGGCGTGCCAGTCGGGCGGGGTGAAGTCCACCCCCCAAAAGTGAGGAGCGGGGGACAAGAACTCGAGGCCGACGCGCAGACCTTTTTCGCCATCCTCACCAAGGAATACGACGCGGCATTCCTGTTCTTCCTGCGTGAAGGGATTCGAGAGGACGAGCATCACTCCAGTTTCTATCTCCTGTTGAAGGTAGACCAGAGCGCCGTGCGCATTGATCACAATGGTTTGGCAGGCCTCGCGGAATTTGCGGCCCTGAAGGTTCTTTCCCGCCACAACTACTCGAATGCGCATGAAGACGCGCGAGCTGCGCCGGGGAGTCTCGTGTACGACTTGCGTCATAATAAGAATATGGTGGAATAAGCATGCGCGCGGGTCAACGGTACCGACGGCGTGTAGTTCCAAGGTAGAACGGGGGCCTTCTGAGCATCTTGGCGCCGTACATTTTTGCAACTTGCGGGAGAGTCAGCAGTATCAATAGAATGCGATAGGTTGTGAATGGCTGTGCGCGATCGCGGCTTCAGCTCGTTTATCTGGCTGCGCTCTGAATCGCTGAAAAATCCCAGGAGGGCGCATGAATCAAACGCAGAATGGCGTGGCGAAATACATTGAGGATCACCGGGATGCTCATTTGCAGGAGCTGTGCGAATTCCTGCGAATTCCGAGCGTAAGCACCAAGACGGAACGCAAGCCAGACGTGGAGCGTGCGGCGCGCTGGGTGGCGGACAAACTGCGCAGTGTGGGTATGTCCAAAGTGGAAATCGTTCCCACGAAAGGGCATCCGCTGGTCTATGCGGAATCGCTTGGAGCGCCGGGCAAGCCGACCGTACTTTTCTATGGACACTATGATGTGCAGCCTGCCGAGCCGCTGGATTTGTGGACCTCGCCCGCGTTTGAGCCGACGGTGCGCGACGGCAATTTATTCGGCCGCGGCACGGCGGACGATAAGGGTCAGGTGCACATTCACATGGCGGCGCTCGAATCACTGATGAAGACCACGGGCAAGCTGCCAATTAACATCAAGGTGCTGATTGAAGGAGAAGAAGAAGTGGGCAGCGCCAATCTGTGGGATTTTGTGCAGCAGAATAAGACGAAGCTGCAGGCGGATGCGCTAATTGTTTCGGATACCTCGATGCTGGCGCCGGGCGTGCCTTCCGTGACGTATGGCCTTCGAGGCCTCGTTTACTACCAGGTGGAGATTTGCGGGCCGGCGCAGGATTTGCATTCGGGCGTTTTCGGCGGAGCCGCGCCGAACCCCATCACAATTCTTTGCGAGTTGTTTGCCAAGATGCACGACAGGAACTTCCGTGTCACGGTGCCGGGCTTCTACGATGACGTAGCGAAGTTGAGCGCGGCGGAAAGAAAATCCCTGGCGAAGCTGCCGTTCAAGCCGAAGGATTTTCTGAAGACGGTTGGGTCTCCGGGATTGGCCGGCGAAAAAGGATTTTCAGTGGCGGAACAGGTGTGGTGCCGGCCGACGCTCGAGCTGAACGGCATCTGGGGAGGCTACACGGGTGAAGGCTCGAAGACGGTGATCCCGTCGAAGGCGTATGCGAAGTTTTCGTGCAGGCTGGTGCCGAATCAAAACCCGGACAAAATCACGCGCGCCGTCGAACGGCACATTCGCAAACTCCTGCCGAAGACTGTGACCTGTAAGTTCGACATACACAGCACCGGCAAGCCGTGGGTTGCGCCATTCACGCATCCATTTTTTGAGGTGGCGCACAAGGCGCTGGAAAAGGGATTCGGCAAGCGCGCGGTATTTATCCGCGAGGGCGGCTCGATTCCATTCGTTACGCAGATGTATGAAACATTCAAAGTGCCGTGTGTATTGATTGGCTTTGGATTGCCGGACGAGAACGCGCACGCGCCGGATGAACACCTGTCATTGGAGAATTATTTCGGCGGCATCCGGGCGATGGCGCATTTCTACCAGGGGCTGGCGGAACTGTAGGGCCAAATGTCAAATTGAATTGAGAACGCCTCCTTGCAGCGGCAGGGGGCGTTCTTGTCTAGCGTTCGTATCTAGGAAGTAGCGAGCTGCGCGCGGCGGCCTTCCGCGTATTGCTGCAGAGCTTGGTTCGCGCCAATGATTTCTTCGAGTGATGCCGCGACGCGCTCCAGATCCTTCCCGGCAACAATTATGTAGAGCTCGTCTTCGCCGAGTCCCGTGTACGTGCGGTTCCCAATGCATCCCAGGCTCATCTGTGTGCCACGTTCGAGCGCCAGCGGCAGGCCCATGCAGGTTGGCCTGCCAAGCGCGGGAGTACCACCACCCGCGCCTGCACGAATCGCAGCTTCGTTCAGCAGCATGGCGGCCGAAGGTTTGCAGGCAAACAACACGGCGCTCGGAGCGGTCTTCAAATCAACTGGAGTCGCGCCAAGCGGGGCATAGACGATTGCAGCGGGAGTTTTCTTCAGGCGTGGAATTCCGGCGACTTCTTCAGGCTTAATGTAGCCGGCCTGGAACATCAGGCCAAGCGTCTGCTCCGTTTCTTTTTCACGTTCAGGCGAAAGCGGAATGTTGTGAGTATAGCTGCCGACGGCACAATTGAAATGGTCGGCGGGCACAGTGTAAAAAGAGCGCCCCTCAGCCGCCAATCGCCAGAAACTGCAGCCGGACGGCATCGTGCCGGCGAAAGCGGGCACTCCGGATGGAACGGCGTCCAGAAATGTGACCGCCACTGGACGGCGGCTCATCGGCAATTTTTCCTGAAATTTACGCTCTAACTCCTGCCAGTTGCTCATCTTGTCTCCTTGCCCACCTTAAGCCGTTGAATGGCGAAGAACATGGAGGATAGCACATCATGCGGAGGAGAAAACCTTCGTGCGTGATTCCGCAAATGGGAATGAATTGCGATTCGATGCTCACTCAAACTGGAAGATAATCAAAATGGGACTTACGGGCCGGAAAGAGGGCACTGCGCGAGACCGCGTTTTGTGCGGGTTTTCTGCGCTTTCCGCTTGCCTTGCCGCGCGAGTGCAGCTATAGTTCCTGCGGTTGCAGGGCCAATCCTGCGGAGTCAAGAATTCTACTCCAACACACCCGAGAAGGAGATTTGATATAGATGGCAAAGCCAATGAGCAAGTCGAAGATTGTGGCGACCCTAGCCGAGAAGTTGAGCACGAAGGACAAGGCAGTTTCCAAGAAGCATGTGGCGCAATTCTTTGACGAACTGCTTGCCCTGGCCGTAAAGGAATGCAAGGGCGGCGCGGGCAAGTTCGTAATTCCCAACATCGGCCGCGCGGTGAAGGCGCACCGCAAGGCGCGCATGGGCCGCAATCCGCAAACCGGAGAAGCGATCAAGATCAAAGCCAAGACTGTTGTGCGTTTGCGCGCGTCGAAGGCTTTCAAAGACGCGATCCTGAGCTAGTTTTGGCGCGGCGCCGCCGGAAGCAATTTCCCGGTGGCTTGCCGCGGCGCACTGCCTCGTCCTATGGACGGAGTGGTGTCGCCCGCTGCGAATAGGCCGCGGTTTTATCGGTTTCAGAAGCCCTCGGGTAGCTCGCGGACTTACCGCACCTTTTTTCGGGAGCGTTTTGTCCGGGAGCGGCCTGAGGGCTTTGCTTTTTGCGGGAAATTTCCTTTAGAGCGTTCGTAGGTAGGCGATCAGGTCGCGCACTTCATTGGGTTTGAGCGCGTCCTTGAATCCCGGCATGTCTTTGCCTCCTGCTTCAATCCACTGGCGCATAGCGGCGTCATCCACCTTTTTGCCATTTGTAAACTTGCCGACGGCGTAGATGCCCGCGAGACCGACGCCGATTTTCTTCGCTTTGCTTCCAGAAAAATGGCAAACCTCGCATTGCTTGCCGTAGATTTTCTTGCCGGAAGCGACTTCAGCGGCATCTGGAGGAACCACTGAGGCTCGGCTTTGCGGCTGAGGAGAACTCTGGCCCGTGGCAAACATCGTAGAAAAACTCGCGAGAGCCAGACATATGGCGGCAAGGATGCATGCCGGTCTGTTGAAATTTGCCCGGCTATTTCCCATGGCTCACGAAGCGCGGGGCGCAGCCTCATGAAGCGGCTTAACGAACGCGTTGAAAACCATCATCAGCGCCGCGGTGGCGAAGCCAATTCCGGCGATCACCAGCCATACCGTGCGAGGAGTTGCCGCGACATCTCCGAAATAGTGGACCAGCCGCCCGCCAATCATTCCGCCGATAAGGAATCCGATCGCAATGGGGAGGAACGCGAAACCCATATAGGTTCCTTGTTGTCCAGAAGGAGCCAGGCGCGAAATGTATTCGTAATAACGCGCCGCCTGGATCATTTCTCCGAGCGCGAGAACCACCAGTGCAATAACCGCTGTCCAGGACGCGGTGTGAATCGCCAGAATCAGCCAGGACGCACCGGCAATAAAAATTCCCAGCGTCATCGCTGGAAATGTCGGTATTTTGCGCGTGAGGTAGCTGACTAGAACTTGCAGAAAAATGACGGCAATCGCCTCCGTGCTCAGAATGCGCGCCACGTTTGCCGTGGGGGAAACAAACCGGGAAAAGTAAAGCGGGAGCGCGATGTACATCTGCCAGAACACAATATAGAAACCTGAAAATATCAGCAGAAATCCCATGAAGCGGATATTTGCAACCACGGTGAGGAAATTGCGCGCCACACCAGCCAGGCCCGTGCTTGCCGCTTCTCCGGATTGCTTCGGCTCCTTGAAGAAGATTAGAACCACAAGAAACATCAGGAAGACAAAAATCGAAGACGTGCGAAAAACATTTGCTTCTCCATAGCGCGGACCGATGACGGAGGCCAGCAGCGGGCCCAGTGCGCCGCCGACATTCACCAGCGTGTAGTAAATGGAATATCCGATGGACCGAACATTTTCCTTGGACGCTCTGGCCGTCGTGCCCACCACGCAGGGTTTCACAATTGCCGGGCCCAGCGCGGGAATCAGCAGAATCAAGAGCAACAAATGCGGCATGGTCATCATTGCGCGCATGGGCGCCATGAACGGAGCGGAAAGGGAACCGAGCAGGAAATAGCCAACCGAAAGCACCAGGTAGGCGGCAGCAAGAGAGCGCCGGAATCCGAGCAGATCCGCCAGCGCTCCTCCGAAGATTGGAAGGAACCAGACCACAGCGCCAAAATAGCCGATTAGGTCGCCGGCCTGCGCGTCGGAAAAGTGAAGCGTCTTATACAGATACAGCGCGAGCACGGCTTGCACGGCGTAGTAGGAGAGGCGCTCAAAGAGTTCGGTAGTATTGGCGACCCAGAAGGGCCGCTCGAAACCAATGCGTATCTCCTGCCACCGCTCGGAAAAACTCACGCAAATCCTCCCGCGCCCGCCGGAGACGATCGTCCACCGGCGGCAGGTGGCGGAATTGTATCGGAAGCGGGGGCGAAGCGCCGCTCAATTCTGGAGGGCATGGGACGAACTGCAACGGAGCGTCCTGGAGATGCGTAACGGGCGTAGAATGGGCGCGCCTGTGCCATGAATGAGGAGGCTCTGGTGAGGAATTCTTCCAAGTTTGCCGCGAGGCCTCTGTTGTGGCTGCCGGTCGCGTTGATGCTCTTGCTGGGGCGGCCATTGCCTGCGCAGCATTCTCCGCTGGATGCGGCCGCGCAGATGCCTCCGCTGCTCAGCGCCGCCATTGTGAGCGCACTCGATCAAGAGCTCTCGGGCGAAACGGCCCAGCGCAACCTGGAAGGCATCACGCGATTTCATCGTATGCGCGGGTCGCGTGGATTCCATGATGCGGCGGAGTTGGTGGCCGAACGCGCGCGCGCTTACGGATTGAGCGACGTGCAAATCCTGGAATTTCCCGCCGATGGAAAGATTTTCTACGGCATGCAGCGCTCGCGTCCGCCGTGGGACGCCGATTTTGCCGAATTGTGGGAGATGCGCGAGCAGGATGGCAAATGGATTCCGGCGGTGCGGCTGGCAAGTTTCGACGCGATGCCGGTGACGCTCGCGGAAGATAGCGAAAGCGCGGACGTTACTGCGGACTTGGCGGATGTCGGCGATGGCATCCATGAAGCGGATTACGCGGGCAAGGATGTGCGCGGGAAAATTGTGCTGGCGGCTGCGCAGCCGGACGCGGTGCAGCATCTCGCCGTGGAAGTTCACGGTGCGGCGGGCATTGTGAGCTACGCGTTGAATCAGCCGCAGGCTTGGCAGGGCGAAGACGAAAACCTGATTCGCTGGGGACACGCGTTAAGTAATTCACCTCGAACATCACGCAATTCGGCGTCGCTGCGGACGATTCACCGCCATTTCTTTAGCTTCGGCCACAAATCCGCGAGCGTCCCAAATTTCGGCCCTCTGCAAATAAAAACATCAATCTCCGTTTCCAGCGCATAAGGATTGTCGGCGGAAGTGCCGACAAATTCGACATGTTCCCATAACTGTTCAAGCTTTGCTCTTTTATCACCCAAAACGATCATGCAATTTCCGGAATATCCTCGCGGTCCCCACAGAAAATATGTTTGATGGCCGCTCAGCGCCGGCGGCAATCCGTAGCGCCTGCCGAGAAAATCAATAGCGCCAGCTTGGCCGTAATCCTGGGCGAAGATTCCGCAGTCGCTGCGCTCTGCCAGGGGAATGCGGTTCCAGGCCTGCGCCGTCTCGTCCACAATTTCTTCCCACCCAAACTGGTCCGCGTACCACTGCGGCAAAACGGCCCGCTCGTGGCTGTGTTCCATCACAGGCAACTTCAGCGGAAGGTATTTCAAGTAGGCAATGAAGTGATCCGGAGACAACATCGGTATCACTACAGGAGCAAAATACGCGCCCCCGGCCAACAGCAACACGACGATGGCAGGTTTCAGCCAAGCCCGGCTCGGCCGGTCGATCGCCGTCTCGATCATCACGGCGCCGGCGGCCAGCAGCATGGGATAAATCGGCGCGAGATAGTAATTCTTTCCGTGCACCGCAAAAAACACCGCGTAACAGATCACGTAACTCCAGCCGAGAAATCGATACTTCTTCAGGCGAACCGAGAAAAACAATGCAATCAAGCCTGTGATCCAGATAGGCGCGGTGAATGGATGAATAAGAAACGTCTGCTGCAAAAAATATTGGAATGCCGGAAGCACAACGTCGCGGCCTTCAGCTCGGATGTTGTGCATCGATTGTATGAAAGGCCACTGGTAATGCACGTTCCACAGCAGGTTCGGCAAGAAAATCAGAAATGCCGCGAGTCCGCCGAACCAGATCCACTTGTTCCTGAACACTCGCCGCTGCTCGGTGAACACCAGGCCCGCTACGATGCCCAACCCGAACAATGCGATGGAATATTTTTCTTCCATGCCCACACCCGCTACCACACCGAACCACAACCAGTTGCGCGGATCGTTGTACTTGATGGCCAGAATTGCGAAATATGCGCAGCCCATCCACAGGTTAGGCTCCAGGCAATTTGTCGTCAGCAAGCTGCCGTTCGAAAGATATTGCGGCGCGATGACGACCGCGATTGCGCTCAGCAGAAGCGCGAATCGCCGTCCGCCCAGTTCCCGCGCAATCACTGCCGTCTGCACCACCAGCAGCGAAGACGCCACTGCTGGAATGAACCGCACGCTGCGCAGTGAATCTCCCAACACCGCGCGGCAGATATGAATCAAGAACGGAATCAGCGGAGGCTGGTCAACATAGCCCCAGGCAAGGTGCGCGCCACACGCCATGTAATCAAACTCGTCACGGAAGTAGCCATACCGATTGTTGAAGTAAAAGTGGAATAGCAGCTTGGCCAGGGAAATAACCAGAACGATCAGCATGCCGCCCGCCAGGAACGAGCGATGATCCTGGTCCGTAGTAGCGAGTTTCGTCGGTGAGTTGGCCATCGGAACGCAAGGATATCGGAAAATGCCCCACAGTGTCATTGCTCTATAAGGGCTTGAGCCGCGGCACCCGCCAGAAATCCAGGTTCTTTCGCCAAGCTCGGCGGCATCCTGGAATAAAACCACAGTGCCTTGGCCCGCTTGGGAGCAGCTTCGCCGCTGTGCTACCATCGCTTTTCGGTTTAGTGCCGGAACGATCCTAATGCCTACAGAAATGATGCAAGCATTGCGCAAGCCACGCCCCGAGCAGGGCGCGGCGCTGGAGAAGGTCCCAGTCCCCACGATTGGGCCAAATGATGTGCTGGTGCGCGTGCGCGCAGCCTCGATCTGCGGCACGGACTTGCACATTTACGCCTGGGACCCGTGGTCGGCATCGCGCATTCACCCGCCCATGACGTTTGGGCACGAATTTTGCGGCACGGTCGAGCGCGTCGGCGATGAAGTTCCGGAGCTCATGGCAAAGCCGGGCGAATTCGTCAGCGCGGAAATGCATGTGAATTGCGGACACTGCCGCCAGTGCCGCGTGGGCCAGCCGCACGTTTGCCAGAATCTTAGGATTATCGGGATTGATCGGGACGGCTGCTTCGCCGAATTCGTGAGCATTCCGGCAAGAAACATTTGGAAGATTGATCCCGCAATTCCGGATCATTACGGCGCGATCCTCGATCCGCTGGGAAATGCTGTTCACACGGTGCTTTCGGGCGCCATCGCTGGGCAGACCGTGGCCGTCACCGGCGCGGGCCCCATCGGTTTGATGGCCATTGCGATCGCGAAGGCCTGCGGATGTTCCACATTGTTTGCCACCGAAGTGAATGCGGAGCGCCGCGCCATGGCTCTACGAATGGGCGCCGACCTGGCGCTGGACCCCTCAGCGGGTGACGTGGTCGCGCAAGTGCGCGAGGCAACCGGCGGAAGCGGCGCGGACGTTCTTCTCGAAATGAGCGGCAATCCCGTCGCCATACGCCAGGGATTTCAGATGTTGCGCGCGGGTGGCCGCGCATCGCTGCTTGGAATTCCCTCGCAGCCGGTCACATTGAATCTGGTGGATGACATCATTTTCAAAGGTGCCACGGTCCACGGAATTTTTGGCCGCCTTATGTTTAAGACCTGGGTGCAGATGACCGAGCTGCTGAAGTCCGGCAAATTAGATCTGGAACCATTGTTCGGAGAACGGCTGCCGCTGGACCAATTCGCCGGCGCCTTCAAGATGCTTGAAGGCGGCCTAGCCGGAAAAGTTCTCTTCTATCCGAACGGCGCGCACCGCTGATGGCATTAAAATCGCTGAGCGCTGCAAATCGGGAAGTACAATTCATCTTCTTAGATTGGGGGCATCACTGTGGGCACGAACCAAAATCCGCTGGCGTTCCTTCACGCGCAAATTGAAGAGATCAAATCCAAAGGCCTGTATTTCAATCTGCACGTTCTGGAAGGCGAGCAGAAACCCGTCGCGGATTTCGATGGACACGAGGTTATCAACCTCAGCTCCAATAATTATCTGGGCCTGACAACGAACAAGGCGCTCCGCCGCGCGGCCATTGATGCCGTGCGCAAATATGGCGCGGGTGCTGGAGCCGTGCGGACTATCGCCGGCACCATGTCTCTGCACATGGAACTGGAACGGCAAATCGCGAAGTTCAAGGGCACGGAGGCGTGCGTCGTATTCCAGTCAGGCTTTACGGCGAACGCGGGAACGGTTTCCGCGATTCTTGGCAAGGATGATCTGATCATCTCCGATGAACTGAACCATGCATCCATTATTGATGGATGCCGTCTTTCCAGAGCGACCATCAAAGTTTTCAAGCATCGCGACGTCGCCGATTGCGAGCGCATCTGCAAGGAAACCGAAACATGGCCGGGCCACAAATTACTGATCACCGACGGCGTATTTTCCATGGATGGTGACATCGCGCCGCTTCCCAAGCTCTGCGATCTGGCCGAAAAGTATAATTGCATCATGATGATTGACGACGCTCATTCCTCCGGCGTGTTGGGCCGCAACGGGCGCGGCACTGTGGATCATCTTGGCTGTCACGGCCGCGTGCACATTCAGGTCGGCACGCTCAGCAAAGCCATCGGCGTGATGGGCGGGTACGTTTGCGGTTCGCGCGAACTGATTGATTATCTCTACCGGCGCGCGCGGCCGTTTCTGTATTCCACTTCACATCCGCCCGCCTCCGCGGCGGCCTGCCAGGCCGCATTTACGCTGCTGGATTCGCCCGAAGGCGAGCGCCTGATTAAGAAAATGTGGTCGAACACGAAATTCTTCAAGCGGCAACTCAAGAAACGCGGCTTCAAGTTTGGCGCGACCGAGACGCCGATTGTGCCGATTCACGTCGGCGAAGCCGCCAAAGCATTTGAATTTTCGCGGAAATTGTTCGAGGCCGGAGTTTACGCGCCCGCCGTAGGTTTTCCGACGGTAGCGGAAGGAAAAGCAAGGTTGCGCGCCATTGTCACGGCGACACACAGGCGCGCCGACCTGGAGCGCGCTTGTGAAATTCTGGCGGAAGTCGCCAAGCCGCTGGGAATTATCTAGCGGCTAAAACGAATTTCGTCTCAGGCAGGCGCAATTTCAGGCGTCGAACGCATCCGGTGGTACAACGTGACCGCCGCCGCGCCAAAGCCCCAAATCTGCACCACAATCCCTATACAAAGTCCGACATACGGAATCATCCTCAGAGCGTCGAGCAGCACCAGACCGAGCGCGAATTGGCCGATCATCGCGCCCTTATGTGGCACGGGCCACATTTTCTGGCCTATGGCAATTCCGGCGAAGGAATTCTTTCCCAGTATTCTTTGGCCAAGCCACGCTGCGATGAATATCTTCGCGGAGTACCAGGCAATCGCCCAGAGAAGGAGAGTTGAGATTCCGACGCCGAGGCCGACAATCGTAATACATGCAAGTACCGCGATGACCGGTGTAGCAATAGAGACGAGCGCGCCAATACCCAGAGAAACCCCGAAGCGATTCGCGGAACGAACCGTTTCAGCGAAAAATCCAGGCGCGATTAACAGCAGCACGAGCCCGAAAATGAAAGCAGAACCCCAGTACAGCAGTTTGTGCCAGAAATTCATCGCGGCGACAAGATCTGCTTTGTGAACCGCAATGGTTGTTTCCACAGGGCTGGCCAAACGGGCGCCGATGGAAATTGCCGGCTGAACCGGACCCGTATACTGAATCTTTCCCAGTGTCTGAGCCTGCGAACCAATCGTGAAAGTCTCGCTCGTTTTCAAATCAGTATTCCCGCCGACGAAACCGTTTAGGTCCAGTTGGCCTGAATATCCAAGAATGTCGCGCCCAATGCGGCCATTCAGCGATACATCGCCTCCGACCAACGTCGCGCTCCAGCCGATTTGCGACTGAGAATCTGCCTCTATGGTCTCGGCAAAAGCCGTCAAATTCTTGCCGACCTTGCCTCGCACAGAGATCTGTCTGGAGAAATCCCGGATATTTCCATCCACGGCCCCGTTAATCTGGAGCATGTTTGTAAACGCGATGACGTCGCCGGTAACATGCCCGTCCACCGTCACGCTTCCACCAAAAACAATCAGGTCGCCATCCACGGTGCCTTCAATATGAATCGAATTGCCGGACACGATAAGGTCGTTCTTCACCACAGCATCCGCGGGCAGCGTGTAATTGGCTTCGTTCCTGTGAACCTCGGCCGCATGAACGCCGAATGGCAATCCCAGCGCCGCGAGCAGCGCCCCCATCACCAGCGCAATCGTGTTCCACCGCCGCAAACTTCGCCGCAACAACAAAAATCCAATGACCGTTAGAGAAATAAGTGCCAGTGCCTGCATCATGGATAACACGCTGTCCCATCCTTTCCAGAAAGCGCCGTGAAAAAAAAGCATCGTCATCAAATCAGTTCCACCGAACCCGGCCTGGCTCAATTGATCGCTCCACGGATCAATGATTGCTGTCCAAAGCCAGTACGCGCCCGCGGCCGCCATGCCGAACGCGCCAACCCACGCCCACGGCGTGCGATCGCGTACGGGCCCCGCCAACAGGCGCTCGGGCACGGCCTCTTCCTGTTCGCGCAGGGCATTGCTCAGCATGCGCGTTTCGTGTTCCAGAGCGTGCAGGAGCGCGCGGCATCCGGGACAATGCGCGGTATGCGCGGAAAGCTCCAGCGCCTTCGGGCGGTCGAGCAGCCCTTCCAGATACTGCAAGCACGTGATTTCGTCGTAATGAACGAAATCATCGCGGCGTTGCTCCTCATTACGGTGTTGGTCGAAATTGTTCATGGAGTTTTCTCCGGAACCATACTCTGCCCGCCGTGTCCGCCCAGCGCCTCGCGCAACTGGTGCCGCGCGCGCAGCAGCACGACGCCCACAAAGTTGCGGCGCACGCCGAGTGAATCGGCGATTTCGTCATAGCTCATTTCTGTGTAGTAGCGCAGCACCAGCGCCATGCGCGCCCGCGCCGGCAGCTTCGCCAGCGCATTGCGCATGTCCTGGCTGGATTGTTCCTCCAGAAGCCGGTCAAGCTGGCTTGGGTCGGGATGTTCCAGCGGCATATCCTCGACGCCTTCGGTCTCCAGATCCTGCCGGATGCGCCTGCGCCGAAGCAGGTCCCAGCAATGGTTCGCCGCAACCTTGTAGAGCCACGCCTGGAAAGGCCGGCTCGAATCGTATTGCCCGAGTTTTTCGTGGACCTTCATAAAAATCTCGGTCGTCGCATCCTCGGCGTCTTCCCGCGTGTGCAACGTCCTGCGGCAGAAACGGAAGATCGGCGCGGCAAATTCCCGGTAGAGCTCGCCCCATGCCTCAAGGCTGCCCGACCGCGCGCGCGCGATACATTCTGCCAGGTGCTGCTCGCTGGATGCGTTCATGCCCTCCGGCCATTTCCGCGCTTCCACTTAAAGATACGCATGGATGTGTGAAAAACTTACACGTTTAAAGCTTTTCCGGGTAGCCGTTTACAGACCATCTACTAGATATCTGATAAAGCCCCTTGCTTGGGCACTTTAGCAGATTGGCGCCGTAGCTCAGGTCCCGGTGTTTTATACCGGGTAAGGCCTTTCGTTGCTAGTTGCCATGCAACCGACCCTCATAAACTAGACGCGGGCAGCAGGAAATCGGCTCATTGACTTTTCGCTTTTTGTTCGCCTATGATGTTTCTATCCTCGTGGCCAATGCCAACGGCACATTCCATGACTCTAGCCCTCACATCACCAACTATTGAGCAGCGCCCGCTCCTGAAGCCCTGGGTGTTGCCCCCGCGCACGTTGTCAGTCTTTTACGGCGCGCCCCGCATGCCGCGGCTTGCTCACTATTTCCTGCCGCGAGTCCTGTCCAATGGCGAGCGCGTTCTATTTCTGGATGGCGCCAATCAGATTGACCCGCTCCTGATTGCCCGCTTTGGGCGGCAACGGGATGGAGACGCTTCCGCTTTCAACCGCTTGATTCGAGTTTCGCGCGCCTTCACCTGTTTTCAACTAACAGAGCTGATTGAGCGTTCGCCGGACTTCTTGAAGAAATTCCGGGCCGCTGTCGTGATTGTCACCGCTCTGCCGGATTTGTATTTCGACGAAGACGTGCGCGATCCGCAAGCCCGCACTTCCTTCGATCGCGCGCTGGAAGCGCTGCTGCATCTGGCGCAACAACCCGTTTCCGTCGCCGTTTTTTCCGACGCGGCTTCTTTCCCCACCAAACGAAAAGAGTTCTTCCCGCGGCTCCTTGCGCAAGCCGGCCGGGTGTTGCGGGTCGAAACGAAGCCTGAAAACAAAATCACTTTCATCTGCGAGAAGGCGGCGGCAGTGCCGCTGCTTCGCTGAGCGTAATTCCGGGAGAGCGTCATGGGCCGAACCGTTCCTACTTTTCGCCAATTGGTCGAAGCCGCCGCGCAACACTGGGCGAAGTTCCGCCGCGCGTTGCGCCGCGAAGACCAGGCGCATTTCGACCGGCTCTTTCTGCGCGTTCGCTATTACACGCAGGCGGCCACTTATCAATGTCATGACAATCCGATGGAAGCGATTCTTCTTTCCATCGCGCTGGATCAGGAAAAACGTTTGCAGGCCGCCGAGCGAGTTCTTCAGAAGGCCGGGGTGCTCCATGAAGATGCAGGGATGGATTCTCGATCTTTACCCGAACCGCCGGGGGATGACGCTGTGGCTGATCGACGCGAATCAGAAACATTACCGTTTGATTGACCGCTTCTCGCCCGCCTTTTACGTTGCCGGTCAGCAAGAAAAAATTGCCGCGCTTGCGCGCGCCCTCGAACAACAAAGGACGGCTGTGACGTTTCGCCTCACCGAGAAAATTGATCTCTGGCGGAACGCGCCGCGGCAAGTCCTGGAAATTTCTGTTCTGGATCCGTGCGGCCTCATGAATATGGGCCGCTGGGTTCACAGGTTTGATTCGCGCCTCCAGCTCTTCAATAGCGACCTCATGGTCGCCGCGCTCTATTGCTGGGAAAAGCGCGTGTTCCCGTTTGCGCGTATCGAAGCGGAAACAGACGGCGAGGGAAACGTGTTGGCGCTCGCGTGTTGCGATGACGAATGGTCGCTCGATTACCAGCTTCCCCCGCTCAAAATCATGCACCTTCGCCTCACGGGCTTATCGCGCATAGATCCGAATCACGGCCAGCGCGGCGCCCTCGAAATCGAAATGGATGGCAGTTGCTGGGAACTGGACGAGAGCGGCGAGCCTCCCGCCGCCGGCTTCGCCCGCCTTGCTGAAGCGCGAAGATCCCGACGTAATTTTTTCGGAATGGGGCGATGCGACCATCCTGCCGCTTCTCCGCCAGCAAGCCGAGCGCTTCAAAATATCTATTCCGCTGAATCGGGATTCTGAACTCCCCGTGCAGCAAAGTCGCTCGCGCAGTTTCATGAGCTACGGGCGCATTCTTTTCAAAAATAGCGCCACAACATTGTTCGGCCGCCTCCACGTGGATAAGCAAAATTCCTTCATCTCGGACCAATCCGATTTCGCCGGCCTTTGGGAGCTTGCGCGCATCACCAAGCTGCCCGTCCAGTACGCCTCTCGCACCACGCCCGGCACGGGAATTTCCTATATGCAGATGGAACTCGCCTACCGCGATGGCGTGCTCATTCCGGAACAGAAAGCCGAACCCGAAGATCCGAAGCAGCCGGATGAAATTCTTGCCGCCGACCGCGGCGGCCTGGTGTTCTTCCCGAAAATTGGCTTCTACGCAAATGTCGCGGAGCTGGATTTCGTCAGCGAATACCCCAGCATCATGGCGCGATTCAATATTTCCCCCGAAACGGTGAATTGCCCGTGCTGTCCGGACGCTCCTCAAGTTCCGGAACTCGGTTACCGCATCTGCCAGAAGCGGCGCGGCATCACCAGCCGGGTTGTCGAGCGGCTGATTGCCAAGCGCACCCAGCTAAAAAAACTTCAGCGCGAAGCTCCCGCGCCGCTCGCGCAAGAATACAAGTTGCAGCGCGAATCGCTGAAGTGGCTACTGGTCTGCTGTTTTGGCTATACGGGTTACAAAAATGCTCGCTTCGGCAAAATCGAAGCCCACGAAGCCATCAACGCCGTGGCCCGCGAAACTCTGCTGCTCGCCAAGGAAATCGCCGAAGACCGCGGCTTCGCGCTGCTGCACGCGCTCGTGGATTCGCTCTACGTTTGGAAAGACCGCGCCACGCGCGAGGACTACGAACAGCTTGCGCGCGAAATCGAAGAGCGCACGAAACTTCCCCTGGCCATCGAAGCCGTCTATCGCTATGTCGTTTTCATGCCTTCCAAACAATTTCATGACGTTCCCGTGCCAAACCGTTTTTTTGCCGTCAGCGAAGAAGGCGAACTGAAAGTCAGGGGACTCGAGTGCCGCCGCCACGATACGCCGCCGCTCATCTCAAAAATGCAGCGCGAAGTGCTGGCCATCCTGGCGGAAGCGCGCGACTACGATGCCTATCTCAAAAAATTAATAGATGCCCGCGCGGTCCTGCGCCGTTATGAAGAACAGCTTGCCGGCGGAAAAGCGGCCATCGAAGATCTCGTCATCAGCAAACGCATCACGCGCGAGCCGCGCGAATATCAAAAAGCCGGCCTCACCGCGATTGTCGCGCAGCAATTGTACGGCAGTGGAGTGAAACTGCGCCCCGGCCAAAATGTCGAATACATAATTACAGACAGCAAGTCCGCCGTCCCGAATGATCGCGCCCGTGCCTACGCCCTCTGGGAAGGCTGGCGCGGCTATGACCGCCGGAAATATACCGCCATGCTCCGCGAAGCCTTCGAGCCCTTCGACAGTTTCCTCTTCGCCGATGATCTGTTTGGTTTTTTTGAAATCCTCAATCTCTCAACTCCACTAACTATCCTGAAATTAATAAACTCCGCTGAGCCCCCAGGCTCCTGCCTGGGGGCGGCCGCCGATGAACTACTCCGCCCGCCAGCGCTCTTGCGCTTTCTTTCGTAGGGGCGGGTCTGTGACCCGCCCGTTTCCTGCCTCTTTGCCACTTACCTCTCTTCGCCTTTGTCTTTCACAAAAATGTCGAAGAGCTATGCGTCCCGGCTGCCCTTACCGGGACGCGCTTCCAAAACCGCCCTGCACCGCATGGTGCAGGACGCCCTTACCCTCTTGCCGTCATTCTGAGGTGCGCCGTTTGCATCCCGCGTCGCGCGGGAGGCCGCTCCTGCCCCGAAGGCCCTCCCGACCCCTTCATTCGGGACCGGGAGCATTCTTCTTCTTTGTCTGGAAAAACTATGGCCGAGCGAATCAACCGAACCCCATCGCACTCATCCTCAAAGCGAACCGGGTAAGGATCGCCAAAGGATATGTTGTTCGCGGTCGCCATGCGAGGCCGACTGACAGCCTCGCTGTACCCTGCGGATACTTCTCGAAGTGCTATACTCTCCGGCGCGCAGCCATTACAGAAAACATACTCACAATCACAGTCAGTATCGCAGGAAGGGAAGGCCCGGACGGCAAAGCATCAGAACCCGGAAGAATTGTGAGCTAACACCAGTCGTCAGATTGAGGAGAACAGTCGAATTGAAGCAGATGGTTGCCCATTGAATTTTCTACTGGGAAAGGCAACGAGATTCTTTAGCCATGGCAAAAATCGAAAATTATAAATACAGCATTGCGGAAGCCTTCCGAGACTGCTTCTATGTCGTGCCCGATTATCAGCGCGAGTATGTCTGGACAGACAAAGAAGTGCATCAGCTACTGGAAGACATCAACGAGCAGATCGATGCAGGCAGTGGTCGTGAGTATTTCATTGGAACAGTGCTCGTCTCCCCCGCCGGTGAGAAGAACCATTACGAGGTCATCGATGGCCAACAACGCCTGACGACATTCTTCCTTTTGCTATGCGCTCTCAAGCAATTGTTTCGCGGAGAACCTCAAGTGCAGGTTTTGGCCGGGCTGATTTCCACAAGCTACGCGGATACCGAGGGCAATACTCGTACTAGCCTGAAGCTGGAGCCACGGTATGAAAACGCAGGCGAAATGGTCAACACGTTGGTCAAACTGGATGGTGACCCACAGGCCGTGCGCGCGGGCATCCAGACTGCTGGCATCATAAGTTTCGGTTCGCTCGAAAACCTGCTGAACGCCTACGCGACGATTTACCGATACCTGAACGACAACTACGACGATGCTGCCAAGCTACGCAAGTACTGGGGATTTCTAGCCAATAGTGTCGTGTTCATCCAGATTTCGACGGACATCAGTAGTGCACTCAAGATCTTCGAGACGATAAACGAGCGCGGCGTCGGGTTGAATCCGATGGATTTGCTGAAAAACCTTCTATTTACGCATGTCGAGCTTGATCAATTCACGCAGCTAAAGAATGAGTGGAAAAAGATCACCAAACCATTGGAAAAGGCGAAGGAAAAACCGCTACGGTTCCTGCGTTACTTTCTGATGGCCAATTATGTGATCCGCAATGATCGTCACGATGCCGTAGTGCGTGAGGACGAGATATATGATTGGTTGATTGACAGGCAGAACGCACTGCTGTGCGACTACGCGAGCAAGCCCTTCGAGTTCGTACGTAAAATCATCCATAATGTCGATCACTACCTAGCGTTCGCCGAAGGCTACGGCAATGATGGCAAACCGAATTTGGCGATGGAATCGTTGGAATTACTCTGCGGTGGAGCTTTCAGTTTGCACCACGTGCTTCTGCTGGCCGCGAGCAACTTCCCGAAGCCGTTATTCGATTACTTTGTTGGTCAGCTAGAGAGCTTCCTCTTTTATTACATCTTTACCAAAACGCCCACCAAAGATCTGGAGCGCAATTTTTCCCTTTGGGCAGACGAGCTCCGAACCATCGGCCAGATTGCTAACGCTATCGCCCAACGAGAGGGTCTCGCTAGCTTCGTAGCTGAACGCTTCCAGAAGAATATGACTGCAAAGGAGCGGGAACTCACCGATGCACTGAATCGCTACTCCCTGCACTCTATGCAGCAATACCGAACACGCTATCTACTGGCCAAGCTGACGCAGTTTGTGGATATGGCATACAAAGGATTGAAGACCCCTGGATCGCTGCGTGAATATACAGTCCTAGAAATTGAACACATCCTACCTCAGACACCGGACGGCGCCTTGCGCATGGCATTTGCGTCGGCCAGCCCGAATGCGAACTACGACGAGTACAAAAATAAACTCGGTAATCTGACCCTGCTTGAAAAACCGATCAACATTGTTGCAAGCAACGACTTCTTTCAAGCGAAGAAAGCGGAATACCGCAAATGCAAATACTACCTAACTAGCAGTATCTCAGAGATTGCTACGGTGGGAAAGAATTCGTCAATAAACCGGATAAACGAGATGCTACAGGAGTTCGACGACTGGACAGCGGCGAGCATTGATAGACATCAAGAGCTTTTGATAGGGTTGGCGCGCAACGTCTGGACAGCAGTACCATCGGCTGAGGAATGACGGTCGGGGGGGTATCTGTTTCATTCGAATCACTTTCCACAGGCTAATCCACTTTTTTCCATTGACACGAATATAACTTATTGATATATTATAGTGCAGACTTGGCCGAACCATTCGAATAGTCTTCGAGAAACGGAACTCGCCAACCCTGCCGGAACCTCGAAATCACTTGATCTAGAGCCTTTCCGTTATTACATCATTCTGCGGACTCCTAATTCCCGCAGTTGCATCTCATATGAGGAGCTTTTTGAATCATGCTCGTAAGTCGTTTATTTTCAACAATAGAATTGCAAATCAGTATATCGCTAACTCCTTTGTTTCCCATACATACGCGAGGGGTACCCTCTAACCCCTTTATTTCCCATACATACAAAAAAGGTGGGGGGAGGGGTAAATGTTAACAATAATTTCCCACGGCGAGAGCTCAGCCAGGGAAGAACACACGCTCCTGTTCTCTCTGCTCGGAACAGGTTTCGTGCTCGCTGCCTCCCGGCTTCCCTGTCTCCTTGCTTCCCTGTTAGAGTGTCTTATCCTCAATTCATTCGGGGTTTACCGGATCACCGGAATCATCGCGAAAAGGAACTCATGGAAGTGAAAGCTGCAACGGCGTTGCCATCCGTCGTAATTGCCGGACGCCCCAACGTCGGAAAATCTACGCTGTTCAACCGGCTCACCGGCACGCGCCGCTCGATCGTTACGGACGAGCCGGGAATCACGCGTGACCGCATCTACGGCGTCTCGAATTGGATGGGCCGCAGCTTTGAGGTTGTGGATACCGGCGGCATCGTTCCCGATGATCGCGCCGCCATTCCGCGCGAAATTCTGCGCCAGGCAAAAGTTGCCATTGAATCCGCGACGCTGCTCGTGCTCATCGTGGATGCGCGCACCGGATTGACGCCGCTGGACGAAGAGCTGGCGCGCCTGCTGCGCCGCACGGGCAAGCCGCTGATCCTGGCGGCGAATAAAGTGGATTCGCAGCAACAGGAATCGCTGACGGGTCCGCTGCATTCGCTGGGCCTGCCGGTGTTTCCGCTTTCGGCCGAGCACGGCTACGGACTGGATACACTGCTCGACTACATCGGTGAGCACGCATCAATCGAGACTCCGCCGGAAGATGCCGAGCCCGCGGCGCGCGAAGAAAATCCTATCGTGCAGGTGGCCATCATCGGCCGGCCGAACGTCGGGAAATCGGCGTTGCTCAATCAACTGGCGGGCGAAGAGCGCTCGATTGTTTCTCCTACGGCGGGCACAACGCGCGATTCCGTGGACACGCTCGTGGACCACGGCGGCAAAACGTACCGCTTCGTGGATACGGCGGGAATCCGGCGCAAGGGCAAGACGACAGAGCTTTCCGAAAAGTTGAGCGTCATCATGGCGCGGAAGAGTTTGGAGCGCACGGATGTGGCGCTGCTCATTGTGGACGCTTCGCAAGGCGTTGCGAGCGGCGACGCCACCATCGCGGACTATGCCGGGCAGTCGGGTTGCTCGGTCATCATCGTCATGAACAAATTTGACTTGGCGCTGGAAGCGGCGCGCAAGGCCGTGAATGAAGAGCACGCGAAGGGCAGCCCCGACCGCGTATCACGGCGCGAAAAAAAGGAAACTTTCCGCTCGATGAGGAGCGAGCAGCGCGACGAACACCAATCACGCGGCCGCAGCCTGCGCGCGCTGACGGATCCGGCGTCCCTGATGAAAGAATACGAGACTCTAGTGCGCGGCAAATTGAAATTCTTGTCCTACGCGCCAATTGTTTTCGTTTCGGCGCTCACGGGTGAAAATATAAACAAGCTCTATCCGCTGATTGATCACGTCGCGCAATCACGGCGGCGGCGCATTTCCACCGGAGAAATTAATCGCTGGCTCGCAAACGTAGATCTCGAGCGCGGTACGTCACCCGCTACACGCAAAGTGAAGATTTATTACATGACGCAAGCCTCGAGCGCTCCGCCGACCTTCGTGATTTTCACGAATCAGCCGAAGCGTCTGCATTTCAGTTACGAGCGGTTCCTGGAAAACCGTCTGCGCGAGAATTTTGATTTCACCGGCGCTCCCGTCCGCTTGCTCCAGCGCGTGAAAGAGCGCGGCCATCGCGAGCGCCTGCACACGTCAACAAAAGCACGCAGGCGAAAGAAATAGCGGCGCTGGCCGAGTGACGGAGTCAGCCTCGGACTTCCACAGGCTGTGAATTGACAGCGAAAGAAAACGGAATAGGATAAGAGTTTCTCGGCCCAGCCGATCGAGGCAGACCATGTCTGAATCCGGAAACGGCATCGCAACTCAATTCCTGCCGGAAAAGAACTTCTTCCGCATCGGCGAAGTCAGCAGGTTGACGGCTACCAAAGCGTTTGTGCTGCGTTACTGGGAAACGGAATTTCCGATGCTGCAGCCGGTGAAAAGCCCAAAGGGCCACAGACTTTACCGGCGTGAGGATGTGCGGAAGGTGCTCGAAATCCGGCGGCTGTTATACGACGAAGGTTTCACCATTGCTGGCGCGCGAAGGCATTTGCGCGAGCACGAAGGCCACACCAACGGCGCGAATGGCGCCGCCGGCGAGATCTCTGCGGACGCGGAAAGCGCTGCGCCGCCGGCGGCATCCGTTGCCCCCGGCGATCCACTCCCGACGATCAGCCGCAAAGTGTTGCTCGATTTAAGGGATGCGTTGCGGGCGTTCTTGACGCTGCTCGAAACCGAGTGATACCCTGAAGTTCCGCGCCGCGCTGGAGATTTTTGCATCCGTGCGCCGCGGGAAGTTGTTCACCCGGTCGGGACGTAGCGCAGCCTGGTAGCGCGCACGCTTGGGGTGCGTGAGGTCGCAGGTTCAAATCCTGTCGTCCCGACCATCTCCCTCGCGAATGCGCCCGCCGGTGCGGTGAATCCAGAACAAGAAAAGGATTTTTCACGAATAAATAATGCCGCATATTCTCATCTGCAACGACGACGGAATTCATGCGGAAGGTTTGCGCTCTCTCGTGGAAGCTCTGCGTTCCGTGGCGACCGTGAGCGTTGTCGCCCCGAGCAGCGAGCGCAGCGCTTCCGCCCAGGCGTTGACGCTGCGGCAGCCAATCTTCTGCGAGAAGATTGCCGAGCGCGAATGGTCCGTGGACGGCACGCCTGCCGATGCAATGATCGTTGCGTTGAACAAACTGTTGCCTGAAAAGCCGGACCTGGTTTTTTCAGGAATTAATCGCGGCGGAAACATGGGCGAGAATATTTTTTATTCGGGAACGGTGGGCGCGGCGGCCGAAGCGGCGATCAATCGCATCCCCGCGGTCGCGATTTCCGTTGTGCATCGCGGCAAGGATTTTCGATTCGATCACGCGGCGGATTTTGCGCGCGATCTGGCCGGCAAGATTCTGCGCGAGGGGCTCCCCGAGGGCATTTTTCTGAACGCGAATGTGCCGAACGAATGGAACGGCGGCGTGCGATTCACGCGGCAATCTGAAAAAGTTACGCGCAATGTTTTGCAGGAGCACTTGGATCCGCGCGGGCGAACTTATTTCTGGCTGCACGAACAGCAAATCACGGATGGCATCGGCGAGGACACCGATTACGCCGCGATATTCGCCAACGAGATTTCAATTACTCCGCTGCACCTTGAGCGCACGCATGTGACCTCGCTGAATCATCTCTCTCACTGGGCAAAAGAACTTGAGCGGCCGAAACCTTGAAGTCGCGGCCATCCCGAGGCGGGAGCCTCGGGACTCGGCTGAGTCTGATGATTGCGTGAACTAAGGATGTAAGTAAAAGCACCTGAAACAAAAAGGGGCAAACTCTACCCGCGGAAGCCATTTCCGCTCGCGCGAAATGACCCGCCGACGGCAGGCGCAGATTCCACAGGCCCATCAGGGAACTGTGGGGCGGTGGAGCGGTGTCCATTAGACTGCCGTCGCCCTTTTGGCGCAAGTATTCCGCATGGCAATGAAGAACACCTACGACGTAGTGGTGATTGGCGCGGGAGTCTTTGGCGCTTGGACGGCGCTGTGTCTGCGCCGCATGGGCCGGCGCGTGGCGTTGGTGGATGCTTACGGACCAGGCAATGCGCGGGCGAGTTCCGGGGGCGAATCGCGGCTTATCCGAATGGGATATGGCGCGGACGAGTTGTACACGCGCTGGTCGGCGCGGTCGCTCGTGCTTTGGAAAGAGTTTTTCGCGCGAACGAACAAACCTCTATTTCATCAGACGGGGATTCTGTGGATTGCAAATGCGCAGGATGAGCAGGCGCAAGCGTCACGCGAAACGCTGGAGCGGGTTGGCGTGCGGCACGAGGTGTTGAATCGCCGGGAGCTGGAAGCGCGATTCCCGCAAATTGGGTTTGGACAGGCGAGCTGGGGAATCTTCGAGCCGGAAAGCGGAGTTTTATTGGCGCGGCGCGCGGTGGCGGCTGTTGCGGAAGCGGCGATCGCCGAGGGCGTGGATTACTTTCAGGAAATCGTTTCGACGCGCACGAAAACAGGAAAGATCGCGAGCGTTAAGACTTCGTCGAACCAGGAGATTCACGCCGGAGAATTTGTTTTTGCCTGTGGGCCGTGGCTTGGGAAAGTTTTCCCCGATTTGCTTGGCGGCCGGATTTTCGTTACGCGACAGGAAGTTTATTTCTTCGGCGTGCCAGCGGGTGACGGACGTTTTGCGCCACCGGATATGCCGGGATGGCTCTTTCAGGGCGATTTGACTTACGGAATGCCGGATTTGGAAAGCCGCGGATTCAAGATTGCGCTCGACCGTCACGGGCCGCCGTTTGATCCGGATACCGGCGCGCGAGTTCCCGACCCCGCGGGTATTGCCGCGATGCGCGCGTATCTCGCGGAGCGGTTCCCAGCGCTGGCGCAGGCGCCGCTGGTGGAAGCGCGCGTATGCCAGTATGAAAATACCTCGAACGGCGATTTTCTGGTGGACCGCCATCCAGAACATGAAAATGTATGGCTTGTGGGAGGAGGTTCGGGTCACGGCTTCAAACACGGTCCGGCGATGGGCGAGCACGTTGCCGCGCGGCTGGCCAGTACTGCGCCGGCCGAGCCAAGGTTTTCACTCGCGACAAAGGCGACCGCGCAGCACCGCACTGTTTACTGATGCGCGTACTCACCCGGGCAAAGCAAGTGTGAGATCAACTCATCCCAGATTCACTCTCTGTTCGGAGCCAGCCACACTGGAATAGCTGGAATAGGGGTAAGAATATTCCTCGTTGTCCAAATCCACCTGATTCAACACCACGCCGACAACTCTTGCGGAAACGCTGCGCACGTTGGCAAAGGCTTGCTGTACCAGCTTTCTAGGCGTGAATCCGCTTTTGACGACGAGCACGACAGCTTCGACGTAGGATGCCAGCACGCGGCTATCCGCCATGTGCAAAAGCGTGGGCGAATCCACAATCACGACATCATAATGCGCTCTTGCCTGCTGAATCAGTTCCCTCATCCGTTCCGACGAAAGAAGTTCCGCCGGATTCCGCGGCGTGCCGCCGCTCACGATTACACTCAAACCTTTCACTCCCGAGGGATGCACGATTTTCCGCCAATCCTGGCTTCCTTGCAGGTAATCGGCGAGGCCCGTGCCATTCGTCATCGCAAAAAACCTGTGAATGCTCGGGCGGCGCAAATCGCCGTCAATCGAAAGCACGCGTTTACCGAGTTGCGCGAGTGCAACCGACAGATTGGCGGAAATCGTCGTCTTTCCCTCGGATGGAAGAGCGCTACTGATCAGGATTGACTGAGGGCGCGCACCATCCATTGCGAACAAGAGAGAAGTCCTCAAGTTGCGAATGGCCTCTGACAGCTCGAAATGCTCCTCGCTGTCGCGGTCGAGCCGGAACCAGCTTTCGTTGTCTTGCCGAGGATTTGCGCCACCGTTGCCATCCTCGAGGAGGAGCGTTGCGCCTCTGCCGGTATAAGTCCAATCGGCCTGCGTGGAGTTGCGCATTGCGACCGCCGGAATCAGGGCCAGCAAAGGAAGATTCAAGTGCATCTCCACGTCCTCTTCCGATTGAAACGTATCGTGCAGATGCTCTTGAAACAAGGCAAAGCCAATTCCAAGGGTCAGCCCGGCGAACGCGCCCAAAATCAAGTTATAGGCAATGATGGGGCGAATCCGCGTAGTAGGAAGCTGGGCAAGTTCGACGATTCTCGAACTGCTCGTCTCAAGCTTCGACGATAGTCCGGCTTCATTCATTTGCCGCAGGAGCCCTTCGTACAATTGTTTGTCGAGGTCAACGTCGCGTTTCAAAATGCCGTCCTGCATCAGTTGCTGCGCGGCGCCACCGACAAGTTTTTGCTGGCTTTCGAAGGCCTGGCGCGCCAGCCCCTCCTGCCGTGAAGCAGCTTCAAATTCCGCTGCGGCGGCTTTCACGGCTAGTTTCCGCTCCGCCACTTCGTCCGCCCGGACAGCATCCAATTGTTCCTGGGCTTGCTTGACTTCCGGAAAGTTGGCGCCGAATTTTGCCGTCAGTTGAGAAAGCTGCTGGTTCAGTTCGGTTTCTTTCTTCAGAATGGCGTCCAAGACCGGGCTCTGTAGAACGGACACATCTCCCGCCTGGGCTTGTTCATTTCTTGTTTCCTTTTCTATGCGAAGCGATTGCGCGCGGCTCAAATCAGCTTGGAGTTGCTGGAGGCGCTCCGTATCTAGATCTTCGGAAACACCCTCCTTCGTGTTGACAAATAGCAGGCGGTGATCTTCCTCATATCGCTGCAGGTTCAGAGTTGCTTGTTCGAGTTTTGTTTTCGTGTCCGTAAGCTGGTTCAGAAGCCAGCTCGACGCGCTCTGCGCGGTCTGGGTGCGTTCCTGGCTGCCTTGCTCGATGTAGAGCGACATAAGTTGATTGACAACTTTTGCCGCCTGTTCGGGAGATTCAGATTCGTAGTTGACTTGAATGAGGCCGGTCCCCTTCAAAACCACGACCGACAACCGGGCCTGAAAATCAGCGAGGCTTGATTTGTCAGGCTCGGATTCCATTTGATTCCCGGGTCCGAGAAGCGCCATTTCCTTCGCAACGATCACGCCGCTGTGCAGGATTTCAGCCTGCGTCTGAAGGTAGTTATCGGACGCAGCCTGGTCCTGAAACAGCTCGCCGACACTGGCGACACTGCTTTTGGGCATGTCAACTTCCAGCGAGCCAGAGGCGCGATAGACAGGCTTCTGTCTGACGGTGGCAAACAGCACGGTGAGGAATATGCCGGCCGCAATGGCCATGACGATCCAGCGGCGGTTCAAGAGAACTCGCCAGTAGCATGCGAGCGAGACCGGGGTTTCCGTGGAGAAATCGGGAACGGGCCAGATGTCCCCGCGACTCGATCGGGGCTGGATAGCCGAAAGAGACGAAGTAACGCCCTGCTGGGATCTCATATGATCACTCCGCGAGAAAATCTGTGTTTTTCGGCCTGCGGCTTTACAGGTGGCCGAACGGAACTAGCCGCAATGTCGCGCGAGAGACGGGCGCCTCAGCGCGCGGCAGAAGTGAGATAGAGATAAGGACGCCAAGGCCAGGCATCGAAATCATTCCTGTGTCTTTATGCAGGAGGTATGTGCTTAATATATAAACACAATATGAATGTCAAGTAGTATTTATATATCATTTGGCACTATATCTGACTGGTTCTCTGCGTGAATTGGCGTCCGGTTTCGAGCTTTGCCACCGGGGAATTGCCATGGAACCGGCAACAAAAAGCCCGTCAAATGAATACGCGAGGGGGTTGGCCCGCGCCCGCCGGGAGTGTTACGTTATGAGCGGACATAAATTTTTGGGCGTGGATCGCGCTCACGGTGGCCATGCTCATACATATCGCGAAAGACTATGCCGAAGTCAGCGGGGAGGCCGCGCGTATTGTGGCGAACGCGATACGCCGGAAGCCCAATCTGCGCCTGGGGCTTGCCTCGGGCAGTACGCAAGTGGGCTTGTACCAGGAGCTGATCCGGATGCACCGCGAGGAAAAGCTCGATTTCGCGCGTGTGATGACTTTTAATCTGGATGAATATATCGGCCTGCCCGCCGGACATCCGCGGAGCTTTCGCTCATTTATGTTTAAGAACTTGTTCGGCCACGTCAATATTCAGGCAGAGCAAATCCACATTCCAGATGGCTCCTCACGGGAGAACATCGAGGAATGCTGCGCGCAATACGAAGAAGCGATCCGGGGCGCGGGTGGGATTGACCTGCAAATCCTTGGAATTGGGAAGGACGGGCACATTGGTTTCAACGAGCCGACGTCGAGCCTGGCGTCGCGCACGCGGCCAAAGACGCTCACGCAACAGACGATGGAAGATAACCGGGGGAATTTCGCTTCTAATGAAGAGCAGCCGCGGGCAGCGATCACGATGGGAATCGGCACGATCCTGGAAGCGCGCCGAATCCTGCTGCTTGCTTCGGGGGCTGCAAAGGCGCGCGCTGTTGCGCTGGCCGTGGAAGGGCCGGTGACCGCTTCCGTTTCAGCCTCGGCGCTACAATTACATCAGGACGTCACCGTGCTTGTGGATCATGATGGAGCCGAGAATCTGCGGCACAAGGAGTATTACCAGCGCGCATTGGAGATGACGCGAAAGCTTACGCCTGATCGGTTGTGGTGAGCGAAGGTTTACCCACGCGGCCAACGGTCGTTAAATTCCGCCCGCATGTCGGGATCGGGATGCGCGACCTCGTCCCCGTATCGCGCCTTCAATTCTTCCTGCTGGCGAGCCAGTGTGCTCCAGGGATGCCTCACTCCCGGTTGTTCATTCACTTCAACAGAAAGCTCGAGGAAGCCGGACTGTTTGCCAAAGACGCCCGAGACGGTCGCAATCCCGCCAGCGCAATCATCCTCGCCATGCGAAAGGAAAAGAGCGCTCGGAACGTAAATTTTATCCCCAACTTTCGGGATGTCCATTCATCGCCTTCTGCCGCGCATCAGGGCCAGATAAATGCCACCAGCAACGAAGAATCCCACGAACCAGGCGTAGTTGTAGAGCGGGCGCAGCGCGGGGAGAACAAGCCCCGTAAGCGCCACGGCAATTCCAGCGGCCAGGGCGCAGAGGGCGCGCCAGTTGATGCCGCTGGAATACGCATAGGCGCCCTTGCTGTGATACAGCGCGTCCACGTCCAATTCGCAATGGCGGAGGATGAAGTAGTCGGCAATCATGATTCCCGCGATTGGGCCAAGCAGGCCCGAATAGCCGACCAGCCAGCCGAAAATGTATGAGCTGAAACTGCCCAGCAGCTTCCAGGGCATCAGCAATACGCCCACCACTCCCGTGATGAGGCCGCCGGTGCGGAATGAGATGAGGCGCGGATTCAGATTAGAAAAATCGTTGGAAGGCGAAACGACGTTTGCCGCCACGTTGGTATTGAGGGTGGCGATCAGCAGGGCGACCAGAGCTATCAGCGCAACGATGGGGCGATTGAATCTTCCAAGCAAGACCACCGGATCCCAAATGGCCTCATGGAAAATCACCACGGAGGCCGAAGTGACCGCGACGCCTATGAACGAATAGAGCGTCATCGCCGCGGGAAGGCCCAGCGCCTGGCCGAGCATTTGGGCGCGCTGGGAGCGGGCGTAACGCGTGAAATCCGGAATGTTCAGCGCGACCGTCGCCCAGAATCCCACCATCCCGGTAAGCGATGGGATGAAAAAGCGCATGAATTCGGCGGTGCTATGAAATTTGCTTGGCGTGCTCAGCACGGGACCCAGACCGCCGGCGAGCGAGGTGATCCACCAGAGCAGGAGCAAACCAACGCCGAGCATGAAGGGCGCAGCAATGCCTTCGAGGAATTTAATGGTTTCGATGCCGCGCAAGATAACGAGCATGTTCAGCGCCCAAAAAGCGAAGAAACAGATCCAGAGGTCATAGGACGAGGATTTCGCCGCGGGCCAGACGATGGCGAGCATGGCGTAAATCGCCTGGCCGCCGATCCAGGTCTGAATGCCGAACCATCCGCAGGCGACGAGCGCGCGAAGGACGGCGGGAATATTCGCGCCGCGCACGCCGAAGGATGCGCGGACGAAAACAGGAAAGGGAATGCCGTATTTCGTGCCCGCGTGCGCGTTCAGCAGCATGGGAACAAGCACAATTAAATTGCCGAGGAGAATCGTGCCAATGGCCTGCCACCAGCTCATGCCGCCGGCAATAAGCCCCGAGGCCAGCATGTAGGTGGGAATGCACACGCTCATGGCTACCCAGAGCGAGGCATAGTTGTAAACGCCCCAGGTGCGGCGAGCGAGCGGCACCGGGGCGAGGTCTTCGTTATAAAGGGAGCGATCCCGGCTGGGGACCATGCGGCTACTGCCACGCTCCGCCGCGCGGGACGCGCTTGAGGTAATTGCCGCGACCCGTGCGGCCGAGGAACTTGCCGCCATCCACGATGACTTCACCGCGTGAAAGAACGGTGCGCGCGTTGCCCTTTACCTGGAATCCCTCAAACATGGAATAGTCCACGCGCATATGATGAGTTTTCGCGCTGATGGTGTACGCGGCGTTGGGGTCCCATATGACGATGTCGGCGTCGCTGCCGGGCGCGAGTTCGCCCTTGCGCGGATAAAGGCCAAATAGTTTCGCGGGCGTCGTCGAGACCAACTCGACAAAACGATTCACGCTGAGTTTTCCGGCATTGACGCCGTGGTGAAAGAGCAACTGTAAACGATTTTCCACGCCCGGGCCGCCATTCGGAATCTTCGTGAAATCATCCTTGCCGAGGATTTTCTGATCCTCGAAGCAAAATGGGCAATGGTCGGTGGAAACGACCTGCAGGTGATCGTCCTTCAAGCCGTCCCACAATTTTGGCAGATTTTCTTTTTCGCGCAGCGGCGGAGTGAAAACATATTTTGCGCCTTCAAAATTGGGACGCCTCAGTTCGTCAATCGTGAGCAGCAGGTATTGCGGACAAGTTTCGGCGAACACCGGCACGCCGCGGTCGCGCGCCGCGCGGACTTCGTTGAGCGCCTCTTCCGAAGAAAGATGAACGATGTAAACGGGCGCGCCGGAAATTTCAGACATCGCCACGGCGCGGTGTACGGCTTCAGCTTCCGCCGTCACGGGACGAGTAAGACCGTGATAGATGGGCGCGGTTTTGCCCTCGGCAATCGCGCGGCGGACGATGACGTCAATGATGCCGCCGTTTTCCGCGTGCAGACAGATGAGCGCGCCATTCTTGGCGGTGCGTGAAAGCGCCTGAAAAATTGTGGCGTCATCCACCATCAGCACATTCGGGTAGGCCATGAAAAGTTTGAAGCTGGCCACGCCATCGTTCACGATGCCGTCCATATCTTCGAGGCCGGCCTCGCCGAGATCGGTAACAATCAGGTGCAAGCCGTAGTCAATGGACGCGCGGTTTTCCGCTTTTTTCCACCACGTGTCGAGCGCGTCGCGCATGCGCGTGCCCTTCGGCTGGATGGCGAAGTCAATCAGGGTGGTCGTGCCGCCGAAGGCTGCCGCCTTCGTGCCGGTTTCAAAGTCATCGCTTGAGGTTGTGCCTCCGAAAGGCATATCGAGGTGCGTGTGCACGTCAATGCCGCCGGGAAAAACGAGCATGCCGGTGGCGTCAATAATCTTCTCGCCGGGTGCGGCTGGCAGATTCGAGCCGATTTCCTTGATATGCTCGCCTTCGATGCGCAAATCCGCGGCGCGCGTTTGCGTTGCCGTAACGACGGTTCCGTTGCGAATGATCATTTTGCGGTCCTCATGCGCTGATCCCAGCTTTGTGAAGCCACGCCCACATCCACGCGTTCCATGGTGATGCAATCTTCTACGGGGCATACGAGCCAGCACAGATTGCAGCCCACGCATTCGTCCTCGTCCACGCGAGGGATGCGAATCGCGGGCGTGGTGTGTGCACCGTTGCCTGCGTGCTTTTCCACATCCGTAACCGCGATGCGCTTGCGGCTTGCCGCCAATAGATCTTCCGGGTTCTTGTATCCTTCGATGTGAATGCACTGATGCGCGCCGTCCCAGCAGGCGATGTAGCAGAGGTCGCAGCCGATGCATTTGTCCGGATGAATGCGCGCGATAATTTTGTAATTCAAATTCAGATGTTTCCACTCAGTGACGTTCGGCAGGCTGCGGCCGCGGAAATCGTCAATGGTCGCAAATCCCTTTTCGTCCATCCAGTTGCTTAGGCCGTCAATCATGTCTTCCACGATGCGGAAGCCGTAGTGCATGGGCGCGGTGCACAGCTGCACGCTCTGGCAGCCCATCAGGAAGAATTCGGCGGCGTCGCGCCAGCCGGAAATTCCTCCAATGCCGGAGACCGGCAGCGCAACTTCGGGATCGCTCGCGACTTGCTGCACCATGTGCAGCGCGATAGGTTTCACGGCTGGACCGCAATAGCCTCCGTGTGCTGACTTGCCGTCCACCTCCGGGCGGGGCACGAAGGTGTCCAGGTCAATTCCAGTGATGGAGTTAATGGTGTTGATCGCGGAAAGACCGTCTGCGCCACCTTTTTTCGCGGCGCGCGCGACGTGGCGCAAGTCGGTTACGTTCGGCGTGAGCTTCACGAGCACGGGCGTCTTCGCCACTTCCTTTACCCACTCCGTGATCATCTTGCAGTACTCGGGCACCTGCCCGACCGCGCTGCCCATGCCGCGCTCGCTCATGCCATGAGGACAGCCGAAGTTCAACTCGAGCCCGTCGGCGCCAGCGTCTTCCGCCTGACGCACAATCAGGTGCCACGCCTCGCGCTTTGAATCCACCATCAGAGAAGCAATCACGGCATGGTGGGGATAGCGTTTTTTCACTTCGGAAATTTCGCGTAGATTGACGTCCAGCGGCCGGTCGGTGATCAGCTCAATATTGTTCAGGCCCATCATGCGTTGCCCGTTCCAATCCACCGAGGAGTAGCGCGACGAAACGTTGACGATCGGTTCGCCGAGCGTCTTCCAAACCGCGCCGCCCCAGCCGGCATCGAAGGCGCGCATGACCTGGTCGCCGCAGTTCGCCGGCGGGCCGGAGGCCAGCCAGAACGGATTTGGGCAGCGGATCTTGCCCGCAAACAGAGTAGTGAGATCAGCCATGTTGCGCCTCCAGGGCCCGTGCGATGCCTGCGCCAGCGCGTTTGCCCGCGGCCACGGCGTCCACTACTTCGCGGCCGCCGTTCACGCAGTCGCCGCCGGCAAAATACTTCGGATTGGACGTCTGGCCGGTCTCGGGGTTTACGGCCACACAGCCGTTCTGCAGGTTCACGCCGCGGCACCGTGAGAGAAACTCAACCAATCGCGTTTGTCCGATGGACGGAATAACCATTTCGCAAGGAATCTGGAAATTGGAGCCCGCAATCGGCTGAAGGTCAGCGCCCATGCGAACGCATTCGATACTTTCCACTGAATCTTTCCCGTGAATTTTCACTGGAAGGGTCCGCCAGTGGAATTCGATGCGGTCCAGCTTGGCGATTTCGTATTCGTAATCGAAGGCGGGCATTTCCTTTTCGCCGCGCCGGTAGAGCAAATGAACTTCTTCGGCGCCGAGCCGGTGAGCGGCCGTGGCAGCGTCAATCGCGGTGTTGCCCGCGCCGATGATAATCACGCGGCGGCCCACGGGTATCGTAGCGGTCTTGTAGCTGGCGATAAATTTGAGCGCATCCACGACGCCAGGCGTGTTTTCTCCCGGAATGCGCATTGCGTGCGTGGAGCCAAGCCCCACGCCAAGAAACACGGCATCAAATTCCTTCTCGAGCGTTTCCGCGTTGGCTTCCACTCCCAATCGAAATTCGACGCCCATGCCGCGCACCAGATCCACTTCTTTCTTGCTGTCCGAAGGGCGCAGCTTGTATTCGGCGATGCCGTAAGTGTTCAGCCCACCGGCGAGGGGATTCTTATCCAGTATGGTGACGCTCACGCCGCGGCGGCGCAATTCCGCCGCACAGGCCAGTGACGCAGGTCCAGCGCCGATGCAGACCACGCGTCCTTGAGCCGCCTTCTTCGCCACAGGCAACTTCGGTGAGTGCGCGTAAAAATAATCCATCGCATGGCGTTGCAGGCGCCCGATTTCGATGGGCTGCTTGTTGTAGCCATGCATCACACAAGCGCCTTCGCAAAGCACGTCCACCGGGCAAACGCGCGAGCAACTCAGTCCGAGCACGTTGGATTCGAGGATCGTCATCGCCGAGCCGCGCAGGTTGTGCGTGGAAATCTTCTTGATAAAGCGCGGCACGTCAATATGCGTGGGGCAGGCGATCGTGCACGGCGCGTCAAAACAGAACAGGCAACGCATTGCTTCCACGGTCGCGGCCTGCGGCTCAAATGCCGGATGGATTTCGGCGAAGCGCGATGCGAACTCTTTCGGCGAAAGGGATGGAACGGGATCGCGCATGGTTTAGGCCTTGACCAGATCGCCGTACGCATCCGGACGGCGATCCCGGAAAAATTGCCAGATCTGCCGGACTTCCTTGATCATGTCCAGATCGAGATCGGCGATGAGCACTTCGTCTTTATCGCGCGATGCCTCGGCAAAAATTTTGCCGCGCGGGTTGCAGAAATAGCTTGTTCCGTAAAACTGCCCGATGTTCCACGGCGCTTCGATGCCGACGCGGTTGATGGCGCCGACAAAATAACCGTTCGCGACGGCGTGCGCGGGCTGCTCCAGTTTCCACAGATATTCACTCAGCCCCGCAACGGTTGCCGAAGGATTGAAAACAATTTCCGCGCCGTTCAGGCCCAATGCGCGCGCGCCTTCCGGAAAATGGCGGTCGTAGCAGATGTAAACGCCGATCTTCGCGAATCCCAAATCGAAAACCGGATACCCGAGGTTACCGGGGCGGAAATAAAATTTTTCCCAGAAGCCGGGCGCCACGTGCGGAATGTGCGTCTTTCGGTATTTGCCGAGATATTTTCCCTCGCCATCAATCACGGCAGCCGTGTTGTAGTACACGCCTTCCTGCTCGATTTCGTATATGGGGACGACCAGCGCCATGTGATGCTTTCGCGCGAGATCCTGCATCAACTTAATCGTCGGACCGTCTGGAATCGGCTCGGTCAAGTCATACCAGCGTGTTTCTTGCTCGGCGCAGAAATAAGGGCCGTAGAAAATCTCCTGCAGGCAGGTGATCTGCGCGCCGCCCTTTGCGGCCTGCGCGATATACGCCTCGTGCTTTTCGATCATCGCTTTCTTAACTTGCGCGAGCGGAAGTTCAGCGGATGCGGCATTCGTTGCCTGAATCAAAGAACAGCGGACAATGCGGGGCATAGCGTTTCCCCCTGGGGTATCGGACAGCTAGAAGCCGCCAATTATGTGTGTTTCAGCGGCGGTTGGCAACAATTCTAGACACAAATTTCCGCTCCTGATTGCCGGCGTGGCTTTTCCGGAGGATTACTGCTGTCGCGGGAACGCCGTGGGCCATTGGAGAACGCCGATGTTTCCGTCAGGTTCCAGCTCAATGGCCGGCGCATAAAGGCCAAGCAACGTGCGGCGCCACCAAACTCCCTGAGCGTGTTTTTCGGCGATGCTCGAGAACCAGTATTGCCAGATCACCGCGCGCACTATCTTCGGCGGCGCATTTGGAAATGGGTTATCGGCGAAAAGCCTCAGCACATCAGGATCGTTTTTCAGCAGATCCTCTTCCGTGCGGGGAACAATCGAATATTGCCTCCATGAACCAAGGGAGGCGAACCACAAGTTCCAGTCAAAGCGCGGCTGGTACGGAGCATAGATCCGCGGGGCTTTGCTGACGTCCTGCGGTTTAAACCGGAACTGGTACGGAACCCAATTCGTCCCGTCGTTGGATCCCTGAAATTCTATCTCATACCGCGCGGGCGTCATGACGGCAAACAATCCGTACTGGTCGGCAATGCGCAGAGGCTCGAGCGCCATGACCGGGCTGGTTGGCAGCGGCGCCCTGGGAAACACCATCCAAATCATCCGTGCCGTGGTGGAATAGAAGATCCAGACAAGGATCACCGTGGTCAAGGATAGTTTGAGAGGGGTCAGGTGCTTCCGAATCAGTGACGACCAGGTATCCCCGCCCGTCTTTTCGGCAGGAGGCGCTTTCACGCTGTTGGGCAGAAACTTCTTCCAACTGAGCGGTACGTGGCGGGCAAGAAAAATGTCATCGAGCAGAAGAAAGCCCAGCGACAGGACGATGTAGTTCAGGAATGTGTAGTTGGCTGTAAGAATGATGCCGATCTCCCACGGGGTCACAATCAAAAACAAAATGATCCGGAAGCGCCGCGGAAGAAACATCATCCACGCCAAACCCAGCTCGATGCCCAAAGTTACCGCAGCCGTCCCCTGAAGGAACCAGTGCGGCAATTGTGCCGCGTACCAGCCTATCCATGTAGGCAAAGGGCCGTTCTGGAAATAATCATAAATCGCGGTCAAATGGCGCCACTGCTGATCGCCGCTCACAATCTTGGCCACGCCCGATTCAAAATAGATGCGGAACCATAACCACAGCAGCAGAAAAAGACTGGCTCGCGATGAGGGCCGCGATTCGCCCCAGCCGGGGCGGAATCCTCCGGGCGCGAAGAACAGCGCCATGAATCCAGCTTCCAGCAACATGCTGTCGGATTGGTAGCCGGAAAAATCCCGCGCGGCGCTCACGAAAGAAATGAAACAAATGAAGCAAACCAAAAGCGTGGCGCGGGGCCAGATGTTCAAGACAACCAGCAGCGACGCCGCGATGCCCACCCAGCAAATCGCCATGAGCATCGGCGACCCGGGGGAAATCCACAGCAGCGTGGGCGCATACCAGAAACGCGCGTTGCCAAACGCCTGCGCTACTCTCGGCAGGTATTCACCTACCGGAAGGATTCCTTCTGGGCCGATGAGTCCGCGAATCTGAAAGACCAGCGAGAAAAATGCCGAGAAATAAATCAGGCCCAGCGCGCGCAGAAAAATCCAGCGGGGAATCAGGCGGTCGGCGGGGCCGCGCTCTGAATCGAACATCCAGCGAAGAACGGATCTGGGAGCCCACTCCATCAGCGGGCCATTATACAGGGGAAGCTGGCGGGCGCACCGCCTTCAATCAGTGATGTCCATCAGCGATGTGCAAATTACTTGGGATGCGGCGCGGTGTGATGAGAGTGGGTCTCACCGGCGTCTGTGTGCAGAGAGCACGAACCGTCAGCACACAAATCCTGATTCCAGCGATAACGGTTGCGCGCAACCCACGCGTAAACTTGCCGGGCAATAAAATGAATTCCGGGAACCAGCAGCAACCAGGCCGCGAATTTCCAGCCAGGCAGCGCAAGCCCGACTCGTGCCCAGGCGTCAACGCCGGAAAAGACTCGTCCTTGCGGATCCACGGCCTGCATCAGCCGCATCGCTTCCTCGCGGTTCACCTGGGGAAAACGAGCCGCGGCGCTAGGATCATGCAGGTCCAGCAACTCGATTCGTCCGCCGCGATCCATACGCCGCAAACGCGCCACGCTCGCACGGCAAAGCCCGCACGCTCCATCGAACAGCACGGTCAACTTCGCCACGGCTTAGCCCTCGAGCGGTCTGGCGCGCCGCAAGTTCAGTTTCACTGGCGCGTCCATCGCTATTCTAGCAGCCTGCGCCGCAAACTTCCGGGGTTTGAAATGCGGAGCCGCTCACATCTCTCTCCTCCGAGATACCTTACAAATTCAGTCGAGCGCAGATGTCGTCAACGATTCCTTCAGGGCTGGATGCAATGTCTTCGATGATCGCATCGGAAGGCTCTTGGAGTGTGGCAAGTTGGCTAGGGACCAGGTTCTCACCAGCGAAATGATTCTCACGTGTGGCAAGGTTGCGATGAAGCTGGGCTGCGGATCCACGGAGATAGACAATGGTGAGAGATAGACCTGCGCCAAGCGTTTCGCGATATTCCTGTTTTAAGGCCGAGCAGGCCAGAACGATATCCTGGCCGGCGATATTCCGGCGGACCAATTCATCGTGAATGGCGGCAAGCCAGGGCGCGCGATCCGCGTCGCTCAGCGGAATGCCATGATGCATCTTTTCCCGGTTGGCGCTGGAGTGGAAATCGTCCGCGTCCAGAAAGATCCATCCCAGGCGCTGCGCCAGTAACTTACCGACCGTGGTCTTTCCGGAGCCGGTGACGCCCATGACGAGAACAACCATACGGAATTATGGCACTGAAGCGGTGTGATAAGACAAGCAGAAGCAGACATTCTTAGCTAGCGCCTATTAATTTTTGCCCGTTGCAGTTGCGGAAACGGAGCTCAGCAGACCGGTAGTTTGATCAATCGAGAACACAAGGACGGAGCCGTCCGCGGGATTCGTCACGTAAAGGAATTTCGCGCGCGCGACCGGATTCGCTGTTGAAGAAGCGCCCTCCGCCGCCGCTGTATCCGCCTGGTTCGGCGCGACAGCCGGAGAAATGGCCACAGTGCTGATCGGCGCGGGGGAATTAAGAGGAAATGTCGCCAGCATCTGAGTGTTGATGAGCGCCGCCGTGCCCGTCGCCGCATCAAGCGAAAATACTTGAATGGTTTGCTGAGCTGTGGACTCGCTCGTTGGAGCAGCCGTCAGCACGTAAGCGAAAGCGCCGGAAGGATCGAGTGACATGGAAACGGCGTAGCTTGCGGCAGCTCCCGCGGAAAAAGGCGAGTTGGAAAGCTCGCTGAGCGCGCCGGAATTCCCCTCAATAGAAAAAATTGAAAGCATAGCGGATCCGGTTGTGGCCGAACTTCCCGCAACGTAAATAAAGTGGGTGATGGGGTCCACGGCTATTGCCGCTGGAGAAACCTGTGACCCAATGGGGAACGGCGAGCCCGAAAGAGGGCTCAGCGCACCAGTTTTTGCGTTGATTGAAAAGCCCGCGATTTGCGCAGTTACATCCGAGGTTCCGGTTTCGCTGCCAAGTACATAGAGATATTTGCCGAGAGGATCCATGGCGGCGGACCTCGGGTTTTGCACCTGCGACGAAAATGTGCCCGTGGAAGAAAGCGCGCCTGTGTTTGGATCCACCGAATAAACAGTAACGATATCGGCGTCCGTCGAATTTGCTTTGTTCGGGTCCGAAGTGGGTAAGAAAGCAAATCCTCCGGCTGGCTGGAATACCAGCAATCCGCCGCCTTGCATGCTGCCGTTCGTAATGGTTGAACCCTGCTGCGTTAATGCACCGCTTGCAGGATCAGCAACGAAATTCAAGATTGTTGTGCCGCCATACAGATAAAGAAACTTGCTCGAAGGATCCAGAGTCATGCCTGAAAGCGTGAACTGGCTGGCCGGCGAAAGTTGAGGAATCGCATTGGGAGGCAGCAAACCTGTTGTGGCATCGACGGCATACGTAGAAAGGGCGGCTCCATCATTGCCCGTGGATGACGCCACATACGCAAAGCGCTGCGCGTTGGACGCCGCGGAACTCATGGCCAGAAAAGTGGCGCCGCGAGCCGCCCCGGCGGGCAAAGTATCGCCTCCCGAAGTAATCACGGCCGTTGTGTTGTTCGAGTCTGATCCGCCGGTGCTATCTGTAACTTTGAGCGATACGGTAAACGTGCCTGTTGTCGCGTAGGCATGCGTAACCGCGACGCCGGTGGCGCTTCCACCATCACCAAAACCCCACAGGTAAGACAGCAGTTGGCCGGGGGGCGCCGAGGATCCCGATCCATTGAAGGAAATGTTTTCTCCAACAGTGCCGCTATAAGGGCCAGCCGGATCCGCAACCGGCAGAGGAATAACCTGTATTCCCACGGTCGCCGTGTTTGTGGCGCCTCTGGTATCCGTCACGGTAAGCGTCACGGTGAAGTTGTCGGCGATATTGTATGTGTGGGTGGGCGTGGCGCCGGTGCCCGTTGCACCATCGCCGAAATTCCATGCATAAGCCAGAGACTGGCCGCTCGGGGCCGACGAGCCCGAACCATTGAAAACAACCGCCTCGCCAACGTTGCTGAAATAAGGCCCTCCTGCATTGGCGACGGGCCCGCCGGAAGAACTTGTTCCGCTGCCGCATGACGCCACGGATAGAACCAGGAACGCGGCAAGCAATAGCAGGAGCGCGGAGCTTCGATCGCGGCCGTGAACGCGTCCTGGAGCGCGCCCACGAATTGGGCTGCTCTTGAGATCAGTTTGTTTGCTGCGAAGATGATCCATCTTTAACCTGGGACTTTTGGCTGACAGCTCGCGAAAAACACGCCCGCGAAAACTCAATCCGTCATTGTAATTCTTTTATGGCGCACAAAGAAAATCGGAATCGCGTTCGCCTCCGCTCCGTTTCTTTCGAGCAACGGCATATGGCTGAGAATCGGAGTTTGCGTTCCGGGTTGCTCAGTCAGCTTGCTGGCCCCCTCCCATGTTTGGGCAACAGTATCATTCGATGGGGCTTACCGACGCGATCGGTGCATCAGTGTGATTCTAAAGAGTTTCTTTGACGCGCCCCGTGATCGTTCGTCGAATGTCGAGAGTGACTAGCCCCATCCCGACAGAAGGCACCGGGGCCCGCGGTGGCGGGCACCCCCTACCCCCATGTTTCTTGTAAGTGCGCATTCTACGGGACTTACGGTAGGGCGTTTTCGTAAGTGCGCATTCTAAAGAACTTAGCTATTTACTCACATAGAAATAACTCCACTGAAACGAAAGGACTTACAAAAATCTCTTGTAAGTGCGGATTCTAATGGACTTAAGAGTCCGTGTTTCGAGACTCTTACGGCATTGATGCGATAACCGCTCTAATCGAGTGGATTTCGAGTATCCGGCAGGGTTGGCAAGTTTCGTTTTGGGAAGCTATTCGAACGACTCACCTAGTCTGCAAGGAATATTACCGTAGAGTTATATGAATGTCAATGGCTGGTTCTGTGGAAAAGTCAACCGCTAAGATGGTTTCACCGCAGAGACGCAGAGGGCGCAGAGAAATGAGATGCGGGGCGATCTCGGTCATTCCCGCGAATATCGTTAAGCTCTTTTTGAGCGCGCTTTGCGACGCGGAGATGCCAGGTCATTGGAGAGTTCGTCCTGGGTTACGAAATTCCCGTGCTTGATCTCCGCGCGTCTCCTCGGGAATGTCGCGTAGCCAAAGATAGGTACGAAGGGCTTCACGCATAAGCTGAGCAGGAGTGCGGCGTTCCTTCCGAATGGCTTCTTCGATCTGCTTCGCTGTCTGCCGAGGCAGATCGAGGATTTCTATGATGTTTTCAGATGGTCTCATAACCCATACAGTTTACAACTTGAACGAAGTACGTCGAAATGGTCAAAATGACGGGGAAGTAGCGCACTGGATAATGCGAAGGCCCGGCTGGCCCCCCGCGCAGCGCGGGTCGCAAACACCGCGCCGCAGGATGACGTCAAAACCGCAGACCCGTCCCTGCAGGCGTAAGGCATGGCTCACCAAAAAAGTGAGTACTACGAAAGCTGAACGGCTCACCAGATGGTGCAAACCTTTGCGGCGGGCTTGACCATGGGCTGGCCCTGCTTGCATGAGAACGCCGTGGCGAACTCGGGCATGTTCACGACGACGCCGTTGATGCGGTATTTGCCAGGGGAGTGCGGGTCGGTGATGGCGTTTGCGCGTTCATTTTCAGGCCGGTTATTTTCGCAGGCCCACTGGGCAAATCCCACGAAGAAACGCTGGTCGGGATTGAGCCCGTCGGCGCTCTGCAGGTGCATGGTTTTCGTGGCGTCCTTCCAGGCGGCGTAGGCCAGGATTTCACCGCCCAGGTCGGCGATGTCTTCGCCTTCGGTGAGTTGCGAATTGATGTGAATGTCGTCCACGATGACATACTGAGCGTATTGATCCACGACGCATTTGGCGCGCTCGGTAAACTTTTCGGCATCCTGCTTGGTCCACCAATCCTTCAGATTTCCTTTGGCGTCGAACTGGCGGCCTTCGTCGTCAAACCCGTGAGTGAGTTCGTGTCCGATGGTGCCGCCGGTGTCGCCATAATTCGGCGCGGCGTCCTCTTTAGGGTCGTAAAGCGGAGGCTGCAGAACTCCCGCGGGGAAATTGATGTCATTCATCTGCGGATTGTAATAAGCGTTGACGGTGGGCGGACTCATGTCCCACTCGCCGCGATCCACGGGCTTGCCGACTTTGTTGAGCTGGCGATGTGATTCAAATTCGGTGGCGCGAGTGTTATTGCCAAAGAAGTCGGCGGGGGCGATGGTGATGGAGCTGTAATCGCGCCACTTATCGGGATAGCCGATCTTGTTGCGGATGCCGTGGAGCTTGACGAGCGCTTGCTGCTTGGTGGCGGGGCTCATCCAGTCGAGCTGCTGAATGCGGACCGCCATGGCGTCTTCGATTCGGCGGGTCATATCAACGGTAGCCGCTTTAACTTCAGGTGGAAAAGTCTTGCGGACGTAGGCTTGTCCCAGGGCGTCGGGGAGCTGGCGATCCACATACTGCACGCAACGCTTCCAACGGGGCTGCAGTTCTTTCGCGCCACGCAGATACTTGCGGTAGAAATCAAAATTCTCATTTACGAACGCCGAAGAAAGAAGCGGCGAGCGCGAGTTGGCGACGTGAAAGCGGGCGTAAGTTTTCCAGTCATCGAGCGAATTCGAGGCGAGCTCGGCGTTAACGTCCTTGAAAAAATCCGGCCATTCGACATTGAGGATCTGAAACTTTGGAACTCCTGAAGCAGTGAAAAATGCGCTCCAATTGAAACCCGGCGCGACCTTGTCGAGATCGGCGACGGTCATTTTGTGCACGAGCTTGTGCGGGTCGCGCATTTCGACGCGCGTGAGGGAAGCATTGGCGAGGCCGGTCTCCATACGCATTACGGTGCCGGCGTTTTTCCGCGCGACTTCAGGCGAATCGCCGATTAGCTCGAACATTTTCTGAACGTGACCGAGATAATGCTCGCGAGTTTCTTTCGATTTGGCGTCGTCCTCGGTGTAGTAGTCGCGATCGGGAAGGCCGAGGCCGCCCTGGGCAATTTCGACGATGACAGCGTCGGAATCGTCCGGGTCCTGCGTCGAGCCGGAATCGAAAAGAATCGCGTCACCCTCGAGCTGAAGATTGGCGATCAACGGAGCAAGGTCGTTCACGGTCTTCAAGGCGGCGATGGCGGATAGTTCGGGCTGGATGGGTTTGGCTCCGAGCTTCTCGATGGCGGGCTCATTCATGCAGGCGGCGTAGTAGTCGCCGATTTCCTGTGTGACGGCGTCGCGGTTCCTGGCAGTGGAGGCTTCTTCGAGAATACCGCGGAGATAATTCAGGTTGTCTTGATAGAGCTTGCCGTAAACGCTCCAAGAGGTTTGGTCGGGAGGAATGGGATTATTCTTCATCCAGCGGCCACAGGAATAGGTGTAGAAATCGTCGCAGGGATTCACGGAGCGGTCCATGGACGCGGTATCGAGGCTGGGCGTGTAGGGCGGCGACGGTTGGGCGCCCTGCTGGGCATGGACCCCTTGACGTTGCGCGCAAATGGCTATGGCAAGAAGACAAAAGATTGCGAAAACCTTTTTGAAGTCCACGGCGATCCTCCGCGAGGTAGAGAGCTGTAAGAATATAGCAGAGGTGGCGGGCCGAGTCTCGGCCGCCTCCTTTTGCCTAAGGTGATGCACGGAAAATATGGTGTTGACGACATATGTAGCCCGTGACATATTATTGTGGTGCGATGGACTGTGCAAATGGCCGATGAGTTTGATCCGGAGTTTAACGCTCCGGACGGACGCGTGCAGACAGAGATTTTAGCGCTATCCCTCGTTTTGGAAGTGTTTGGGCCACAGTTGGGGCGGCCTCGTGTTGACACGCTCAAAGGCTCCCGGCACACAAACATGAAGGAACTACGATTCAGCGCGGCAGATGGAGAGTGGCGAGTGGCTTTCGCTTTTGACCCGAAGCGCAAAGCGATTTTGCTCGTAGCCGGAGACAAGTCCGGCGGCAGCGAGAAACGTTTCTATCGCGAACTGATCCGGAGGGCCGATGTGCGTTTCGACGCCCATCTTGATCGGCTGCAAAAGGAAAGGAAATAACGATGTCTGTGAACATTCGTGAAAAGATCGAAAAATTGAATTTCATTCAGCGAAGGAAGGTCGAAGCTCGCGCAGCCGAACTCATTGCTGAGGAAATGAGCTTGCGCGACCTTAGGAAGGCCCGCAAGCTGACGCAAGCCCGCGTCGCGAAAGTTCTCGGAATCACCCAAGACAGCGTCTCGCGGCTTGAAAAACGCAGTGATTTCTTGATTTCGACGCTGCGCAAAACAGTGAAGGCGATGGGAGGCGACGTCCGTATTGTCGCTGAATTTCCCGATCGCGCGCCGGTAGTGCTATCTGATTTAACCGAGGACGATCCGCCGCGCAAGCTGCCTCGGAAACATGCGCACGCGTATGGGTAGAATGAATGACGCGATTCCTTGAGTCGCGAGCAAGAACCCACGTTTCCGCTCGCCCCTATGCGAACAGCGTGGACAGGCGATGCGAAGATGGCTATCCCGCCGCGGCGGTTGGGGCTAGCGAGGGCTCCTGGGCGCCGAGACGGGCCTGGCTATCCAAACGCGAGCGGGACAAGCGGTCAAACCAGGACAGGCCGGGCAATTTGCCGATGGTGGCGTCAATGCGCGCGGCGACTTCCTGACCGCCGGAGTCTCCCAGAATAAAGCGGTTCATCCAGTCCACTTCCGAGTCAGGCTTAACGCCGCCGCCGACGGGCATCCAGAAATACTTGATGACGGCTGTTGTGAGGCGCTGTGCGTTGCGCGCCGCCAAATGCTCGCGAGCCATGTTGTAGTAGAAAGAAAAATGGCGGCGCTCATCTTTGGCCAGGCGGCGGAGCAGTTCGGCGAGCATGGGATGATTTGTGCGCGAGGCCAGGAGGCCGTACCCTTCCAGCGTGGTGAGTTCGGAGATTGCGCCCCACGTGAGATACACGGCGTGAAAATGGCGCGAGATCTGGCAAATCAATGACGCCCCGATGCCTTCGACCCAATCGCGCCAGGATGCCTGCTTCTGAACGTCGGCCATGCGCATAGGGGAGAGAGTGACGCCGGCGGCATCCAGGAAACGGCGCAACGTGTGGCCGTGAAAAAATTCCTCGTAGGCCCAGCAGCTTAGGAATGCCGTTGTACGGGGATCACGAACCGCGCAGGTTGAAAGGATTCCTTTGAGATACACGATCGTGTGCGCCTCAATATCCATCATGTAGGTGAGGCAGCGGATCTCCCCGGTGGAAAGCGGATAGCGAGAGACCTCAGCGAAGTCCATATCGCTGACGTCCACTTTTTTTGAGTGTTCGAGATAGCTATCCAGATTGAACTCTGACATGGCAAACGGTTCCTTTCCGGCCTGAAATTGATTGGGCGCCGGCTTCTGCGTGCTATCCAGAAATCAAGTCTCAAAAGGGGTACGCAGACCAGGAACAAATGGATTGGGGGCGTGTTTCGTGATTAAGTACTGCAAAATGAGTGGGTTAGGGAGCAGGCTGATGTATCAGAGCTATTGCGGCCCGTATGAATTACGCGGATAACGAAACTAGGTTTTCTTCCTAAACGTGATCGTTATCATTACATGGGCGCTGGTGGGCACGCCATTTAGCCTGGCTGGCGTGTACCTCTGTTGGCTTACCGCGGCGACGGCGGCTTCTCGCAACGTTATCGGCCCGGTTAGGACTTTCGTCGAGACCACTTTACCGTATTTGTCTACGAGCGCGTCAATCGTGACATCTCCCGCATCTCCGCGTATTAGGGCCTGCTTGGGATAAATAGGCTGAACTGCTTCCAGGAGTTTTGGCTGCTGAACCACACTGACGGCAGGCGGAGGTCCTGAAGGTTTCGGCATTGGAGGAGGAGCGGGACCAGAGCCTGGTTGTCCCATGCCCGGAAGCATTGACCCGAGTGAAGCATTCTGCATAACTGGAGTCCTGCCGATTACGACGGGCGCCGGCTCCAAGGCTGTCTTTGACGTGTTACTTGCGGGTGCGGTAGGAGCCACGATTCTGGAAGGCAGAATGTTCGGGTGACGTTCGCCAGCAACCGGCACGGTCTTGGCAGGCTTAGTTGCCGTAGCGCTGCTTCCCGAGGCGCTGGAGGCAATTGAATTGTTCTTTTGGCCGGCTACGGGAGTTTGTGATGACGGAGAACCATTTGGATTGGTCTGCGGATTTATCGCAGACGCCTCGGTTTGCAGGGGACTTGTGGTTAGCGATGGGTCTGTTGAGACCGAAGATGGGATATTCAAGACAGATTTCGCGCCCACGACCCTGGCCTGAGTGTGCCACCAATACGCGCCCGCGCCAGCCGCGAGAAGCACGGTAGCGGCTAGACCGACGACCAACCAAGTACGCCCGGAACTCTTCGAGGTACTTTCAGAATCCGCGGTTTGAAGCTGCTGCAAATGGCGGCCAAAAGCGGGTTCAATCGCTTTCGATTCGGACGTCGAATCGGCCTTGCGCGCTTCGGCTGGGATCGTGGCAATGGCTGACGAAGACAGGCCCTGCTTCATGGACCTACGCGCTCCACCATAGCCCGCAAATTCAGTCTCGGCCTGGCCAATTGAGTCGGCGGTAACGACAGGAGTCGAGGAGATTACAACGTCCTTTGAGACTCCGAGCGGCTTCACGTCGGTCTTTGGTTTTTCGCTCTTGAACGGCTTGCCGTTGAGAGGAAGATTGCTGATCTTCGGTTCGGGAACCCGCAGGGGCTCGGAAACGCGCGCGGGCTCAGAAACCCGCGGGGACTCAGAGACTCGTGGAGTCTCGGCAACCAACGCAGGAGCAGGGACAACAGGAGCGGCCACAACTGGGACAGCTTCCGCTAGTCGTTCCGCCACTGGTGTGGGTTTTGCTGAAAGTTCTCCCTTTTCTTCAACCTTCAATTTTTCAACTGGCGCCGCCTTGCTAGGCGCCTCATGGGCGGCAGCATAAGCTGCCACAATCGCCCGATTCAGCTCAAGAGTTTGACTAGCAATCGGGACACGCGCTGGAGGCGCTACCGGCGCAGCCGAAGAAGCAGGTGCAGGCGTGGGGGGCATATCCGAAATAGGCGCTGGAGCGGCCGGCGCGGCCATAGGTGATGTGGAGAAAACGGCTCTAGCCGGCGCAGGCTCGACATGGGGCTGCCTTGCGGGTTGCTCATTCGCCGGAGTATCAGATAGCGGAGTCGAATGGCCAGACGGGAACGTGATTCCCCAGAACCCTGCCGTGGCTTGAAAGAATTCCACTTCAACGTAGCCCTTGGCCGTGGTGTTCGTCTTGGAACTGACCACGCGGCACGCGACTTCCTGTTTCATCCGCGGATTTTTGAGGATGAGGATTTGACCTTCCGAGACGTTTTCCGACAGGCGCAAAACAGCGCCCTGCGGAAACACAATCATGGTGCGCGTCTCCTCGACAAATGTCTTGCCAGTTTGAGTGCTATTGGGGTTTCCGGAAGCGGGACGCGATCCATGCACGGTCACCGGGATTTCGATGCACACGGATTGCTGGCGCGGTGACTCGCCAGGCCTGCGGGCGGGATTAGAGGTTATCGCGTCAGAATCAATCGTCTGTGTGCTCATAGTTGCCTACTTGTTTTTCCACTCGTCCAGTTTTTATGGAAGGGTCCAGCGAACTGGAAAACCCCCTTCCTATAGATCATCCTCAGGCGGCAGAGTCAGAGCTAGCTATAGTACGGAGGTACTAGCTACTCAACAAGTTCCATGGGCTGGGGGGAAGTGAGTCTATATGGAATAGGAGGCGTCTCGCAAGCACTTTTCGGCCTTGGTCATTTGTTTTCGCCAAGCATGTTTTGGCAGGTATATTGGGGTGTTTCTCGGGAGCATTTGTTGCGTCCCTGCGCGGCGTTTGAGGTAGACTTAAATCGTATTTAGCGGCGAATGCCGGTTATCTCAAAGCCCTTCATGGTGTCCTGGAATGATGATCCAGTTGGTGAATGTCAGCAAGAACTATGGAACAGGCGAGTTGGTACACGCGCTGCGAAACCTCAGCATGCATGTTGAGCATGGAGAACGCGTTGCGGTGATGGGTCCGTCAGGGTCAGGGAAGTCAACCGTGCTGAATCTCATTTGTGGATTGGACGAACCTACGTCGGGCACGGTACAAATTGACGGTGTAGAGCTATCGAAGCTCGGCGATGACGCACGCACGCGGGCGCGGCGCGAGAAGATAGGAATGATTTTTCAAACATTCAATCTGTTGCCGACGCTTACCGCGGTAGAAAATGTTTCCTTACCGCTGCGACTGCAAGGCATGGGACGGCATGAAACAGAAGACCGCGCGGCCGCCATGCTGGAGCGCGTGGGTCTTAAGAACCGGGAATCGCATCGCCCAGATGAAATGTCCGGGGGCGAGCGGCAGCGTGTGGCTATCGCCAGAGCGCTCGTGTTTCACCCACCGCTGTTGCTGGCGGACGAGCCGACCGGCAACCTCGATTCGGTAACTGGAGAAGAAATTCTGGATCTGCTTGAAGAATTGCACCGGGAATTTAAGAGCACGCTGATGATTGTGACGCACAATGAGCAAGCCGCGAGCCGGTGTGACCGGATTCTGGTTTTGCGGGATGGGGTGATAATTAAAGAGGAACACGTAAAGCACAGCCGGCCCGAGGCCGGATGATGTTAGCAGCGCTCTGGTTCATTACGCTGAAACAATGGCGAAGCCACAAGCTGAGGGTCGCGCTGACCGTGCTCGGCATAGCCCTGGGAGTTGCGGTTTTCTTCGCCGTCCGCACCACGAATACCACGCTGTTGGATTCCCTCCGATTGACAGTCGAAAAATTAGCCGGCAAAGCGACCCTGCAGGTTACCGCGGGCGAATCAGGCTTTCCGGAACAAGTATTAGAAACGGTTCGCGCAACGCCCGGAGTGAAAATCGCGGAGCCAGTGATCGAAGTCGTGGTCCACACAACGTTTAAGGACCAGGGCAATTTGCTTGTTCTGGGAGTAGACACGACAAGCGACCAGCAATTGCGGGATTACGAGTTCGACCGTTCCCAAACGCATGTTGAAGATCCCCTTGCTTTTGTCGCACAGCCTTTTTCCATATTGGTCTCCAGCGCCTTCGCCGAAAAACACGGCTTGAAAGTGGGGGACAAGCTTTCTCTATTCACTTCTCGCGGGCGAAAAGAATTCACCGTCGAAGGTACATTCAAGCCAGCGGGCATCGGGCAGGTTTTTGGCGGGAACATCGCGGTGATTGACGTGTATTCGGCGCAGTTCATTTTCGACCGTGGCCACAACTTTGACCGAATTGATGTGATGAATTCGCCGGACGTGCCGGTCGAGACCGTACAACAGCGATTGCGGGAACGGTTGCCGGCCGGGGTGGATGTGTCAAGGCCGGAAGCCCGAGGCAAGGAATTAGAGAACACGGTAGCGGCCATGAGGGAAGGGATGCTGGTCACAAGCTTTGTGGCGCTGCTGGTGGGCCTGTACATCATCTTCAATTCCTTCATGATTAATGTGAATCAGCGATGGAAGGAGATCGGCATTCTGCGCGCGATCGGTTTGGAGCGCCGGAATGTAACGCTGATGTTTCTGGGCGAAGCCCTTCTGATGGGTGTGCTGGGTTCGGTGATAGGCGTTGTAGGCGGCTACTATCTGGCGGAGGCCGCCGGCAGATTGATGGGAACCGCCGTTGCTTCCGTTTACGGACTCGTTTCGACGCCGGGAGCTTCCACTTTCCGCGCTGATTATGCGCTGCTTTCGTTTGCGCTCGGAATTGTCGCATCGTTGGCCGGCGCGTGGTTTCCGGCGCGAGCAGCATCCCAATTGGACCCGGCACTGGCGCTGCACAATATTGAAACGCGGCGGCGGGAATCCGTGCTGGGATGGAGGCGAATCACAACGGGCATTTTGCTGGTGGCCGCTAGTCTATCGCTGATTCGCTGGTCGCCGGTTCGTACCGGCATGACGTTTCAATTCATGTATGCCGCAGTGCTGCTGCTCGGCCTTACCGTGCTGCTGCCGAAGCTCGTTGAGTGGTCGGCGCGCGCTTTACGGGCGCCAATGAATTGGCTAGGCGGGTCGGAAGGAGCGCTGGCTGTTGATGCCATGATCCAATCGCCGCGGCGCAGCTCGGCGACGGTAGGGGCATTGATGATCGGCCTCATGTTCGTTTTTTCCACGGGGGCATTCATCCAGAGCTACGAGCGAGTGATTGACCGGTGGATGAAGCGAATGCTCAACGCGGACCTGATCGTAGCCACTTCCCAGCTATTGCGTTCGCCGACCTACCACTTCAGCGAAGATCTGGGGAATCAGATCGGCCGTCTTCCGGGAGTGAAGCGCGCGGAAAATGTCCGGTTTACGTCCGTTCCGTACGATCACGATAGCGTGGCTCTGGTCGCATACCAGATGGCGGATTTCATGGACCGCGCGGGGTACGCGGTGGATGAAGGAAATGAGAAGGTGGCGCTGGACAAGATGCCAAAAGGCGAAGGCGTTTTGATTTCGCGGAACCTTGCCACTCGCTTCGATCTAAAAGTTGGCGGCACTTTGCGCCTGGAAACTCCCTCCGGGCCCTTGGAGCGGCCGATATTGGGCATCATGGATGATTACAGATCGGAAAAAGGCACCGTCTTCATGGACAGGGCGCTTTATAAAGCGTACTGGAAGGATGACAGCGTGGATTTCATTGACATCCTGGTGAATCCTGGAGTTGACCCCGCTGTTGTAAAACGCTCAATCGAACATCTGACGGAAAACCAGGAGCATGCGTTTGTATACACGAACGCAGAGTTTAAAGGATGGGTGTTCGGACTGGTGAATCAATTTTTCATGCTGAATTATATCCAGCTCGTAGTGGCCATTTTGGTGGCCACACTGGGGATCGTCAACACGCTGATCATTTCAGTTTCGGAACGGCAGAGGGAAATTGGAATTATCCGGGCGATCGGCGGGTTGCGTTCCCAGATTCGGAAGATGGTTCTATTGGAGGCAGTTGCCATTTCTATCGTGGGACTTGTGGCTGGAGCGGTGGCCGCGCTATTCAATACATATTTCATGGTGCATACAGTTGCCGTCGTGCTGGCGGGCTACACGGTTCCGTTTTATTATCCTTGGGCGCTGATTGGGATTACGCTGCCTATTCTGGTGGCAATTTCGCTTATGGCAGCCTGGTGGCCAGCCCGGCGCGCGGTCCGGACGCGCGTCATTGAGGCAATCGCATATGAATAAATGTCACGCGCATGGAAATCATAGTTACAGCGAAAAATGTGCGGCAATGCTTTCCGTTGTGCTGTGCCTGGCAACCGCGTTCCCGGTTGCCGCCGCGCCCGATGCCAGAAAGATCATGGAAGGCGTGTATCAGCAGGATACGAGCCGGGATATGACCATGCGGGTCGTCCTGGACATATACGGCAAAGATGGCCAGGGAAAGAAAAAGCAGTTCGTTCTCAGCAGGCTGGGGTCAGAGGGTGATAGCAAGACTCTGATTCGCTTCACCAGCCCTGAAGATATCCGCGGCGTCGCGCTGCTTTCGATCAACAGCAAAGGCGTGACAGACCGCCAATGGCTCTATACTCCGGCAATCGACCGCGTACGCAGCATTTCGCCGCGAGAACGATCGGAGAAATTCGAGGGAAGCGATTTTACATACGAGGACGTCGGTGAGCGCGTGCTGGATGATTTCACGTACCAACTGATCGGCGAGGGAGAAATCATGGATAATCACAAGACTTTCAAGATTAAGGCAACGCCTGTGACGCCCGACGCCTCGCAGTACAAGTATATTTATTTCTGGGTAGCGCAGGACATTCCCATAATCCTGGCCGCCGAAATGTACGATCAGAGCGGGCAAAAAATCCGCGTAATGCATGGCAGCCAGATAAAGAGAGCTTCAGGTATATGGGGTGTTCGGCGCGTAGAGATGGCTACTCCCGCGGAAAACACCAGAGCCACACTGACGATTGAAGAGGTTCACTTCAACACCGGATTGGACGAGAAAATGTTTACGCCGGAAGGGTTAGCCAGCTTCGGTAAAGATAATCAGGGAAAGACCCCCAAGGCAGCACACTAGGATACAGAACGGAAGCGGATCCCGGTGAGTCTACAGTGAATTCCCAACCCAAATACGGCGATAAACGGATGGCGAGATTACGGGGTCTTTTGGAAAATATAGGGCGAGAGAGGAAGACTGGAAGCTGACTTTAGAAAGGGCTGGGCCGGCATCTTGCTTCCTCTCTCGCCAATTTTGCTTCGCAATCGTTCTTGAACATTGTTGCGCAGCTTCAAATCCTCCACTCATGGCGAGTTAATTCTCGCTGTAACGCGGCAGTTAGTAAGTTAGCTTGCCGTTCCACGACATTTTGTCGAACTTATATTCCACCGTTACGGTTTTCTCAGGAAAGTCGCCATACGCCGGATTTGGGAATTGCACTTTCATGGATCTTGCGTCCGGCCCAATGACCGGTTCCGCGCCGATGTTCCGAGGGAAGGTAACGTCAAATTCTGAATCAGTTTCCGGCACGAAGGAGAACCCGAGCGGGGGTACCTTGACGCCTTTTTCCGTGACCAGATAAAAATTCATGGGGACAGTGTTCGGCGGCAAGCTGTGCCAGAAAGTCGACACAGCGGTTCCGAGATCTGGTTTACTGGCTTCAAAGACTATGTGAGCAGCTATAACGTCAGGGCCGATCGCATTCATCTGCTGTTCCATTTTGTCGTCGAAGGCTTTCTTCTCCGCGTCACTCATTTTGTCGTACTTCTTGTCGAGTTGCTGCTGCCTGATGAAAGCCTGACGGACCGGCGCCGCGGATCGAAGCTGAATGTAATAAGTGACTTCGCCAGTACCGCTGTTACCTAATTGAGCGGTGCTTTGTACACCCTGACCGGTGGATGGGAGTGAGCCATTGCTGGTATTGTTTTCCACCAGAAACCTTTTCGACCAAGGCGAATCTTCCAGCATCTTCTTGCACTCGCTCTTGGACCACGTCTTCCAATCTTTCTTGACCCAGAAATCATCGGCCCCAGCCGTGAGCACGGCCAAACAAAGAATGGCCAAAATGCCAGCTGCGTAACGACGACGCATAGGTACCTCCGTATCTGACTTTCGAGGAGTTAACTCGTAGGAGAAAATACTCCTTTGGTATATCCGCGTCAATAGCTTCCGCCCTCCGGAGCCCCAGATGTAAACGTTCAGCACAGTGCTGAATTTCGAAGGTCAGTAAGCTAACTTGCCGTTCCACATCATCTTGTCGAAATTGTATTCCACGGTTACGCTTTTCTCAGGGTATTCATCAACCGCAGGATTCGAGAATTGCAGTTTCATGGATTTTGCGTCCGCCTCAATGACGGGTTGCGGGCCGGCGTTACGGGGAAAAGTAACGTCGAAGTAGGTATCCGCGCCCTTCACGAAAATGAACGCCAGCGGCGGTACCTTGACGCCTTTTTCCGTGACCAGGTAAAAATTCGCGGGAACGGTATTCGGCGGCAAGCTTTGCCAATAAGCTATCACGGTGTCTCCAAGGGCTGGTTTATCGGCAGCAAAGACTACGCGAAAGGCAATCACGTCGCCCTTGATGCCGCCCATCTGCTGTTCCATTTTGGCGTCGAATGCATTCTTTTCCGCGTTGCTCATCTTGTCGTACTTCTGATCGATTTGCTGCCGCCGGATGACGGCTTCGCGAACGGGCGGGGCGGATAGAAGCTGGATGAAATAAGTGACCTCGCCCGCACCCGGATTAGCCAACCCAAACCCAGGGCTATTCGACGGATGTCCATTGGCATATGGGAGTTGGCTGTTGCTGGAATTGTTGTCCACCAGAAATCGTTTCGACAATGGCGATTCTTCCAGCATCTTCTTGCATTCGGCTTTGGACCAGGTCCTCCAGTCTTTTTTGACCCAGAAATCATCGGCCCTAGCCGTAAGGACGGCCAAACCCAGAATGACGAGAATGCCAGCTGCGTAACGGCGGCGCATATCCACCTCCTGATCTAAGATCCAAGGGTTAACGTGTAGGGGAACATACTCCTATGGTATATCCATGTCAATTATTCCGAAGGAGTTTTACCCTGAACAACGCCTGCCACAACCAGGATGCTGTGTGGTGCACGCCAGTGAAAATGCTGCGACGGATCGCATGACTACCATATAATCCGCAATTGGATTGTATTTGGAATGCAACAGAATTGAGGCCTATGCAAAAGCACGTTCTCGGAATTGATGTAGGTACTGGTGGTACTCGCGCCGTGATCGTGGACGAGAACGGGCGCCTGCTTGTGTCAGCCACGGAGGAGCACGAGCCCTTCGCTTCGCCGCGAATTGGTTGGGCGGAGCAGCGGCCAGAAGACTGGTGGCGAGCAGCGGGAATCGCAGTTCGCAAGGCGCTGGCGCTAGGGAAATTGCGTGGAGACCAGATTGCCTGCGTTGGTTTCTCGGGGCAGATGCACGGGGCCGTGATGCTGGATAGCTCCGATAAAGTGGTTCGCCCGGCGCTGATCTGGTGCGATGTACGCACGGACAAGCAATGCAAAGACTTGAACGAACGAATCGGCGCGGCGCGGCTTATCCAGCTCACCTGCAATCCCGCGCTTGCGAATCTCACGCTTACCAAGCTGCTGTGGATGCGCGAGAACGAGCCCGAGAATTGGCGGCGTGTCAGCTCGGTCATTCTGCCGAAAGACTATGTCCGGCTCAAGCTGACGGGAGAGCGGGCCACTGATTTGGTGGATGCTTCCGGCACGCTGATGCTGGATGTAGCTCGCAGGCAATGGTCAGGGGAAGTGTTGCAAGCGATGGGGCTTGATGAATCGTTGTTGCCGTCACTGTATGAATCGCCGGAAGTCTGCGGAGAAATTTCCGTCATGGGCGCCGAAGCTACCGGCCTGGCTGCTGGGACGCCCGTAGTGGCGGGCGCCGGGGACCAAGCCGCCGGAGCCATAGGTATGGGGATTGTCGCGCCGGGCGCCGTGAGCGCCACGATCGGAACTTCTGGAGTAGTTTTTGCGGCGACGGACCGACCAGCGCTCGATCCGGAAGGCCGCTTGCATACTTTTTGCCATGCAATTCCGGGCCGCTGGCATGTGATGGGAGTTACGCAGGCGGCCGGTCTGTCGCTTCGATGGTTCCGTGATTGCTTTGGCAGCGGACCTGGGCAACGGAAAAGTGATGGTTATGAACAACTGACAGCGGAAGCGGCCACTGTGCCGCCTGGCGCGGATGGGCTGCTTTGGGCGCCGTATCTGATGGGCGAACGCACGCCGTACCTGGATTCGAACGCGCGGGGAGTTCTGGCGGGTTTGACCGCATCGCACACGAGAGCTCACGTAATACGAGCGATTCTTGAAGGCGTGGCGTTCAGTTTAAAAGATACGTTCACGATTTTCGGCGAAATGAATGTCCCCGTGAAATGCATCCGGTTGGGAGGCGGAGGGGCAAGATCGCCGTTGTGGCGGCAGATTCAAGCGGACGTATATGGAAGTGAGGTTGAAATAGTTGAAGCCGAGGAAGGCGCCGCGTACGGCGCAGCCATCCTCGCCGGAGTGGGCGCGAAGATTTGGCCATCCGTGGACGCAGCCTGCAATTCGGTTGTGCGAGTTGTAGACCGCGTGCATCCTAATGCTGCGAATGTCGCAGTGATGGAAGCCTGCTACGCGAGATACCGCCGGATCTATCCGGCGATGAAATCCATTTTCAGTTCATAGACGGAAGGGTTTCCTGATAATCTCGGACGAGTCCACACCTTATGGATTTTGACCAGCTCACAACGTTCGTTTATGTGGCCAAGCTCAAGAGCTTCTCTCGCGCGGGCCACAAAGTGTTTCGCTCGCAGTCGGCCGTCAGCGCGCAAATCCGTCTGCTCGAAGAGGCTTACCACTCGAAGCTATTCGATCGCACCGCGAAATCCGTCGAACTCACTCCCGCGGGCGAAGTCCTGTTTGAACACGCCGAGCGCCTGCTCCAGCTTCGTGACGAATCCCTCCAGGCGGTTGCCGATCTTGGGCAAGTCGTGCAGGGGGCGCTTGTGTTCGGCGCCAATGAGGCGACGTGCCTTTATCTTCTGCCGGATATATTTGCAGAATATCAGCGGCGTTATCCGCGCGTTCACATCAGCATCTACCGCAACTTCAGTCAGAAAATTCTTCAGCGTCTGGAAGACGGCTCCATTGACGTTGGCATTGTGACGCTGCCGGTGAAATCGCCCAGCCTGAAGATCCATCCCATCTATCGTGACCGGCTACGGCTGATGGTCAGCAAGCGCAATCCGCTGGCGAACCGCAGTCGCGTCACGCTTGCCGAAGTCGCCCGCCAGCCGCTCATTTTTCCCAAGACGGGCTTCACACGGCAGGTGCTCGACAAGCTTTTCAGGCCGTACCGCTCGCGCATGCACGTCACGATGGAGCTTCCGAGCGTGGGCATGATCAAACGTTTTGTCGCCGCGGATGCCGGCGTCTCGTTCATCAGCGAAAGCTTCGCGCGCGACGAGGTCAAAGCCGGCGAGGTAAGCCTGGTCTCCCTTGAAGGTGTTGACCTATGGCGCGAGCTCGGCCTTGCTTATCGCAAAGGCCGCAGCCTCCCAAGAGCCGCGCAGGCGCTTATTTCTCTTATCCGCGAGATGTCCTTCCCCAAAGCTCATTTATAAAGGGAAACTGCACAGCAACCGTCGATAAGGCCGAAAGTGGCCGCGGGCGCGATTTCATAACTCTTGATGTCACGAGTTATGATTCTAAGAGTGAGTTTGCCAATTGAGAGGCGGGACAGATTGACGTCGCAAATTGACGAGGCGCTCGGGGCCGTGCGCGCGCCTGACGGCACGTGTAGATTCCTTTTGTGGGCGCCACGGGCGAAAAAGGTTGACGTTCTCATACTGGGTTCTGGAGTGCGCGCCGTAGCCATGGAGCCAATCGAGCGCGGGTATTTCGCCGCGACGGCCGACAATGTTGCTTTCGGTGCACTCTATCAATACCGGCTGGATAGCCATAAGGAACGACCCGACCCTGCTTCGCGATTTCAGCCACGCGGAGTTCACGGGCCTTCGCAGGTCACGGAAACCCACTTTCATTGGGACGACACAGCTTGGCGCGGAATTCCCCTTCCAAAATACGTTCTCTACGAATTGCACGTGGGAACCTTCACGCCGGAGGGAACATTCGACGCGATGATTCCGCGCATTGCGGACTTGAAAGAATTGGGCGTTACGGCAGTCGAGCTTATGCCCGTAGCGCAGTTTCCTGGCAACCGAAATTGGGGTTATGACGGCGTTTATCCCTTTGCAGTGCAGGATTCATACGGCGGACCCACGGGATTGAAAGGATTTGTAAATGCATGTCATCAACAGGGGATGGCAGTTGTTCTCGACGTTGTCTACAACCACTTTGGTCCGGAGGGCAACTACATCTCTGAATTCGCACCCTACTTCACCAGCGACTACCATACGCCGTGGGGCGATGCTCTTAATTTCGATGGCCCGCACAGCGACGAAGTGCGCCGGTATTTCATTGAGAACGCTCTTCAATGGATCAATGAATTTCATGTGGATGCATTACGGCTCGACGCTATTCACGCCATCATAGATCCTTCCGCAAGAAACTTCCTGGAAGAGCTGGGGGTCGCGTGCCGCGGCGCGGCGGAAAAATTAGACCGTCAAGTGTTCCTGATTGCTGAAAGTAACCGGAACGATCCGCGCGTGGTCAGCAGCCTCGAAATGGGCGGCCGGGGGCTCGACGCCGAATGGAACGATGATTTTCACCATTCGCTTCATGTAATGCTGACCGGCGAGCAAAACGGATACTACGAAGATTTCACGGAAATAGAGGAGCTCGCACGCGCGGTCCAAGACGGATTCGTGTATACGGGGCAATATTCCAAGTATCGGCAGAAGCGATACGGTAACTCGTCTAAGAGGATTCCCGCGGAACGTTTCGTTGTGTTTTCACAAAACCACGATCAGGTGGGAAACCGGATGCGAGGAGACCGGCTGGCGGAGACACTGTCCTTTGAACAATTAAAGCTTGCCGCCGGAATCGTGCTGCTTTCAGCGTCCATCCCCTTATTGTTCATGGGCGAGGAGTATGGAGAATTGGCGCCATTCCAGTATTTTGTGAGCCACGAAGATAGCGGTCTGATTGAAGCCGTCAGGAAGGGAAGAGCGGCCGAATTTGAAAGCTTTCGATGGACGGGTGATCTGCCCGATCCGCAGGATGAACAGACATTTCTGCGATCGAAGCTGAACTGGCAGTTACGGCTCGCTGGCAAGCATCGCCAGCTTCGAGATTTCTACAAAGAATTGCTTCGTTTGCGTTGCAGCATCCCCGCATTGGCACGGCTTGATAAAGATAGCCAGCAAGTGATTTCATTTCCAAACGAGAAAGTACTTTCTGTTAGGAGATGGAATGGATCGAGCCAAGCGATTGCTACTTTTCATTTTGGCGAAGCCCCGGCGGACATTTCAATCCCGATTCCTGAAGGGCGGTGGCGAAAAATATTGGATTCGACCGGCCAACAATGGAGAGCTGAAGGAGGCCACGTGCCGGAGACGCTGGCGTCAACAGGTAATGTGCGACTCTCGCTCGGTCCATGGGCTTTTCTCGTACACATTGAAACGGTTTGAGATGTGGCGCGAGGCCGGGCAGCGCATCAAGACGCGCGTACAAACTTAAGCACCCACGCCGAGCCGCGGTTTCTCCCTTCGAACGAAAAGAGTGTCTTGCGTAGGCACGCCGTCGCATTCGATTGCGAGGGTCGTTACCGGGTTATCGGGAGCCTCGACGGGCAGCCCCGTGAAACGAACGCGGAAGCGATCCTGCTGGAAGTCCACCTCCTGGCCGCTCGAAAACAGATGTGCGGATTTCACTTGGTTCATTAGTCCAGCAAGAGCGACGGCATCGCCGGGCCAAAAGTGAACGTGCATGTATAGAGTATTGCCCTTGCGCGTGAAGCTGGCGAAGTTGGAGCTGTGCGGTTGGCAAATGTCGGACTGATAGATTGTTTCACCGTTTCGCTGCATCCATTGGCCAACTTCTGTCAGCACGCGCACGGAATCTTCCGGCACGGAGCCGTCGCTTCTCGGGCCGATGTTTAAAAGATAGTTACCTCCATCTCGCGCGCAGGAAATCAAATTCTGCACGACTCGCCTTGAACTCTTCCAGTCGTCGTCGGCACGCTGATAGCCCCAACTGTCGTTCAGTGTCATGCAGGACTCCCAGGCGCGGCCGTCTTTGTCAGCGGTGATTTGTTGTTCGGGAGTCGAGAAATCGCCCGGCAACCTGTTGCGGTTGTTCACGATGATGTCGGGTTGCAGGCCAAACACCATCTTGTTCATGCGTTCCGATTCCCATCCGGCAGCATCAAGCGGCCAAGCCACGTCGTACCAAAGGACGTCAATTTTGCCGTAGTTGGTCATCAGTTCCTGAACGTGCGTGTGAATGTATTCGACGAAGCGCTTACGGGCATCCGGATCTTTTTCGGAGAGCGCGCCATCCGGATGGTGCCAGTCCATCAGCGAATAGTAGAAGCCCACACGCATACCTTCCGCGCGCGCCGCTTCAACATATTCGCTCACCAAATCGCGGCCCGGCCCTTGCTTGGGCGAGCAGTAATCAGTGGTTTTCGTATCGAAGTGACAGAAACCTTCGTGGTGCTTGGTGGTCATCACCATATAGCGCATGCCGGTTTCACGCGCGATTTTCGCCCAGTCGCGCGCTGGATACGGCTTGGGTTTGAACACCTTGGCGAGCGGCGCATATTCCACCACGGGAATGCCCTCGTCCTCCATCACCCATTCGTGCCTGCCCAGGACGCTGTACAGCCCCCAGTGGATGAACATGCCGAATCTGGCTTCATGCCACCATTTCATCCGCCGGATGCGATCGGCTTCATCGGCGGATGGCTGCGCCGGTTGTTGCGCATTCGAGGCTGCCTGCGGACGCAGATCTTCTGCGATGCCGCCCAGGGGCAGCGCCGCGGCCGCTACCGCGGAAGCGGCGCCGATCATCCAGACGCGCCGATTCATTTCATTCCGATTGCGTTCGTTGCCGTCCATCTGGCCCTCCTTGCAAGAGATCATCTCAAAGTCTGCTTCACCTCAAGCGTTCAACTTGAAAATTCTTTCCATCGGCAGCCATTTCTCGCCGGGCTTGGCTTGTGAAAGCGCTTGCTGGAACTTCCACATCAATTCTTCCCACTCTTGAACTCTGGGATTCTCTCGATCGGCTGTTGCCTTTGCCTCAAAGGAAAAGCGGTCATTCACTTCCATGATCATGAACATCCGCGTCCCGAGTAAATAGATCTCAAGATCCTCGATTCCAGCAGCTTGAACGCTCCGGATGATTTCTGGCCACACCATTTTGTGGTGACGCTTATACTCGGCAATCAATTGCGGGTCGTTCTTCAGGTCGAGTGTAAGGCAATGGCGTTTGGTCATGCGGCCTCGATTCCGGCAGTGACCGGCTCCGGACTCGCTCTGACAGCAGGCTTATACCCTATCACGGCGAAGTAGAGAATATAGATGTAGCAAATCAATGGCACGATGAATGCCCTTTGAATGTTGCTGACGTCCGAAATCCGGCCCATCACGGCAGGGAAGAAGGCGCCTCCGATAATAGACATCACGAGCAGTGAGGAGCCTCGCTTCGTGTACGGGCCCAAGTTCTTGATGCTCAGGGCGAAGATCGTCGGAAACATGATGGAATGGAAGAATCCAATCAGCACAATCGCCCAGACGGGAACGATTCCGGAGGCGGTCAGCGCGACGAGGATGCTTACAAGGCATCCTCCGGCAAAAAGTGCCAATAGCCGCGGCGCGCGAATGTTCTTCATCATTGCCGATCCGGCGAAGCGCCCGATCATGAAACCGATCAGATGAAATTTCAGATAATTTGACGCAACCTTCGCCGTCATACCCGGCTCGGCATGTTGCGCAAACCGAATGACGAAACTCGCCACCCCCACCTGTGCGCCGACATAAAAGAATTGTGCTATTACGCCTTTCACCAGATGCACGTGAGACAAAACTCCGCGCGTCATCTCATCGCCGGCTGTAAATCCGGCGCCGGCACTGCGCTCGCGGATTTCCGGCAGGTGAGCGAAGAAGATGAGGGTCGCGACGGCCAGGAAGATGCCCGCAATTACGAGATATGGGACTTTCACCGTGCCGGCTTCGGCCATGCGGTAGGCCTGAATTTCCGAGGGGCTCATGGCCGCCAGCTGCCCGGAAGAATACTCGGCTCCAGTCAATATAAATGCGGCGCCAATAAATGGCGCCACCACGGATCCGACCGCATTGAACGATTGCGCAAAGTTGAGCCGCCGCTCGGAGGTTTCCGGCGGTCCGAGCACGGTGACGTACGGGTTGGCCGCAACTTCAAGAAAACTCTGTCCGCACGCCATCACGAAAAGAGCAAAAAGAAAAAAAGCGTAGGTCCTTACGGACGCCGCTGGAAGAAACAACAGAGCGCCGGTCGCGCACAACAACAAGCCGGTCAGGATGCCCTTCTTGTAGCCAATCCGCTCCATTAGTTTTCCTGCCGGAAAGGCCGCCAGAAAATAGCCGCCGAAAAAAGCGATCTGAATGAAGGAAGACTGGAAATCGGTCAGGCCGAACGCCGCTTTGAACCGGGGGATCAGAATATCGTTGAGGTTAACGCCCAGCGCCCAAAGAAAAAACAGGCTGGTGATCAGCGTCAGCGGAAGGGCGTAATTCTGCTTCGCGCCAGGGGCAGCCGTGTTTTTCATGTTGCTCGATTTTGTCCCAAGCGCCATGCGGTGCGCCCTCGGATAGGTGAACAACGGCCTACTCTACATTATTTTTCTTGGAGCGAGCCGCCTTGTTTTTAAGAGAGCTATCCTACTCGGGCGATGAGTAGGTCCAATAGACCTTGCGCATGCGCGACAAACCCCGGCGGAGGAAACGAGGACTGGTTCTGGAAGAGTAGAAATCAGGCCGGACAGAAGCTTATTCGTAGCGAAGTGCTTCGATGGGGTCCAGTGACGCGGCTTTTCTGGCCGGATAATAGCCGAAGAAAATACCCACCAGGGCCGAGAACAACACGGAGATACCGACCGCGGAGATGGGGATGAGCGTGGGCCATTGGAGCATCGCTGAGATGGCGAAAGAACCCAGATAGCCGAACGTTACGCCAATTCCCCCGCCGAACATGCTGATGATGACCGCTTCACTGAGAAACTGGCGCTGAACATCCTGCTCGGTGGCGCCAACTGCCATGCGGATGCCAATCTCCCGAGTGCGTTCCGTGACCGAAACGAGCATGATGTTCATGATGCCGATGCCCCCGATCAATAGCGAAATGGAAGCGATGGCGGCGAGAAGCAATTCCATCACAGCTAACGTTTGTTCGCGGGCCTGCGCAAGTTCAGTTGGGTTCAGGATCATGAAGTCGTCCGACGCGTCGGGGCGCAGGTGATGCCGCTGACGGAGCAGGTCGCCAATTTGCTTGGATGCGGCATCCATTTCATCCTGCGAAGTAGCCGAAATATAGAGCGCCTGCACCCAGGAAATCCCCAGAATCTTTTTCTGCATGGTGGTGTACGGCATAATCAGCGTGTCGTCTTGGTCGCCGCCAAAGGGCGATTGCCCCTTGGAAATCAACTCACCGATCACGCGGAACGGAAGGTTGGAAATGCGTATGGTTTGATTGGTGGGGTCTTCGTCACCAAATAAATTTTGCGCTACAGTCGTGCCGATGATGCAAACGTTTTCACCATTGTCAACGTCCTGCCCGCTGAATCCGCTGCCGCGCAAAAGAGGCCAGTGGCGAATCTGCAAGTAGTCTGCTGAAGCGCCTGTCGCGCGCGTGTTCCAGTTCTGATTGCCGAAAACCACCTGCACACCCGCCCCAACGCTGGGCGAAATCCGGCTGACCAGAGAGATCTGATCGCGAATCGCATTGGCGTCGGCCGCGACAAGAGTCTTCGTGGCCTGGCTGCCAAGATGGACGCCGCCTTGGTTGATGCTGCCGGCAAAAACGAGGAGGAGGTTATCGCCTAGGGCTTGAATCTGAGTCTGAATCTGCGAGGAGGCGCCTTCGCCTATGCCCACACTGCAGATAACCGCGCCAACGCCGATGATGATGCCCAGCATCGTAAGCAGGGTGCGCATCTTGTTGCGCGCTAACGCACGAAGCGCGATCCGGGTAATTTCACTAAATCGAATGGTGCACCTCTGTTGGCTTGGTCCCCGCGGGCATTAGCAAATTGCCTTTGAATAGATTCGGTGTGGCCTGTGGCGAGTTGCCAATGAAGCCGAATGTGGACAATCTATTGTGCCTGTTCAAAAGGATTTGAGCAAATGAGGGTGTTCCTGCCAGTACTGCATGGAAATTTGGCAGTCCTAGTGTGTCATTCCTTCTTCGGGCATTCGGCCAGGACGCCCGAAGAATTTGTGCCGCAATCCCGCCGTACATCCACATCCCAGCTTGCAGAACTGTGCCAGTTCGGAAACAATCCCGGAGACGAATAATCATGGCAGTCCTTCCCACATGGAAACTGGGTCCCGTCCAAGTGCTCGCGCTCGGATGTCTGGGCATCGCCATTGGAGTGTGGCTGAAAAAGAAGCTGCCGGTTCTGGACCGCCTCTGCATTCCCACGTCGATTGTCGGCGGCATGGTATTTGCGCTTGCTGCTCTGGCGCTACATGACCGCTATTTGAATTTTGAAACGGACACAATTCTTCGTGACCTGTTGATGGTTGCTTTTATGACCACAATCGGATTAAGCGCGCGCTTTGAGTTAATCCGCCGCGGCGGGATACAGGTAATGTTGTTGTTGACGGTCGCGAGCGGAGGCGCCGTCCTGCAAAATCTGCTCGGCATTGGACTCGCCAAGCTCCTCGGAGTGAATCCGCTCATTGGGATTCTTTCAGGATCCGTGGCGCTGGCGGGAGGTCCTGCGACCGCGCTGGCTTTCGGATCAACATTCGAGAAAATGGGTGTCACCGGGGCCGCGGAAACCGGAATCGCCTCCGCGACGTTTGGCATCGCCGTTTCCGGATTGGTGGCGGGATATATCGGCAAGCGGTTAATCCAACGGCACAAATTGGCGCGCCATGTGACAGGAATTTCCGGATCCAGTTCCGCAGACCCAGCGATACCCGCCGCCGCTCCTCACGAACCGTCTGTGAGCGCGAATACTCTTCTCTACACGGTGGCCCTTATCGGCGTGGCCATGGGCGTGGGAACCTTAATCAGCTCGGGCATCGAGCGCCTAGGCCTCATTTTGCCGAGCTACATTGGCGCAATGATTGCCGCTGCGTTGATTCGCAATTTGAATGACAAATTCAACCTCATCCACATTTCGCAGAAGGGAATCAACGATTGCGCGGTGATCGCGCTCTATTTGTTTATCGTAATGGCGGTGCTCACTCTGCGCTTGTGGGAGCTGGCGCATCTCGCGTTGCCGTTGCTCGTGATGCTCTTCGCGCAGGTGGTCCTATGCTGGTTGATGTGTGTGACCGTATGTTTCTATACGATGGGCAGAGACTATCGCGCGGCCGTGATGTCCAGCGGGTTTTGCGGCTTCATGCTGGGAATCACCGCGAATGCGATTGCTTCCATGCAGGAGCTAGTGGAAAAGTACGGACCAGCTCCCGAAGCGTTTCTCGTGGTGCCCGTGGTCGGCGCGTTCTTGATTGACATGGTGAATTCGCTGATCATCACGTTCATGGCGAACATCGTGCGCTGATGCGCTGCGCGTTATCTGTGTGACATTCGATGTGCTAGTCTAAGGCGAGTGCCTGGGCAAATCGGACAATTGCGATGGCCGGCAAAACAATCAGCGAACAAATACTTTCCTCTAAGTCTGGCGTGGATGCGCGCGCCGGCGACGTTGTGGTTTGCAAAGTGGATTATGCGCTCGGCACGGACGGCTCGACGCCGATGGCGATTGATTATTTCAAGGCCATGGGCGGCGAGAAGATTTTCGATTCGCAGCGAATTGTTTTTGCGCTGGATCACTACGCGCCGGCTCCCAGCCGTGCGGCCACACAGCTCCACCAAAAGATGCGCGATTTTTCCGCGCTCCACGCGATTCCTCTTTGGGACGTTGGCGAAGGCATCGGCCACCAACTCATCGTGGAATCCGGCCGCGCCGTTCCGGGCAGTCTCGTCGTGGGCGCGGATAGCCACGCGGTAACCTACGGCGCGCTGAATTGTTTTGGCACCGGGATCGGCTCGTCTGATCTCGCGGCTATCATGATCAGCGGACGCATTTGGCTCCGCGTCCCGGAGTCCATCCGCGTAACTCTGACTGGCGAGTTGCCCCGCCATGTTTATCCAAAGGATATCGCACTCCAACTCGCGAAAGAACTGGGCGCTGACGGCGCGGCATATCAGGCGCTCGAATTCTGCGGGCCAGCGGTCGCGTCGCTCGATCTGGAAGATCGGCTCGTATTGAGCAATCTCACTGTGGAGATGGGGGCTAAGAACGGCGTGTTTTCCACTGACGAGCACACGCGCGATTATTTGAGCGCACGCGCAGCCGGGCCTTTTTCTCCAGTCAGCCCAGACGCGGACGCACAATACATCCGTGAAATTACAATTACGCTTGATAAGTTAACGCCGCAGATCGCCTTGCCTCACTTGGTGGATCAAGTGGTTCCTGTTCACGATGCCGTTGGCACTCCCGTGCAGATGGTTTACCTGGGCACGTGTACGGGCGGGCGCGTGCGCGATTTCCATCAAGCGCGTGACGTTATTAAAGCGGGCGGCGGAATCGCTCCGGGAGTACAACTCGTCGTCACTCCGGCTTCGCGCGAAGTTCTTGAAATTCTCACTCGCGACGGCACGCTCGCTGATTTCATCGCTCTCGGCGCGGTGATCGTTACCCCGGGTTGCGGTTCCTGCTGCGGCACCTGTGGAGCGATTCCCGGTGATGGAGTAAACGTTATCTCTACCGCGAACCGCAATTTTAGGGGACGCATGGGCAATAGCAATTCGTCCATCTATCTCGCGTCGCCTGCCAGTTGTGCGGCGGCTGCGGTGCGCGGATCCATCACAGATCCAAGGGAGATCGCCTAACCGTGCCGTTGCAACTCGAAGGCCGTGCGCGTGTTTTCAGTGATGATATCAACACCGATTACATCATCACGTCGCGCCGCAAGCGCGAAAGCCTGGATCCGCAAATACTCCGCCAATATCTTTTTGAAGAGGTTGATCCGCGCTTCGCCGGCTCGGTTGAACCCGGAGACATAATCGTCGCGGGAAAGAATTTCGGTTGCGGGTCGGCAATGGAGGTAGCCGTGACGGCGATTCTTGGTGCGGGCATTCGCGCCATAGTCGCGCGGAGTTTCTCCCGGACCTACTATCGCAACGCGATTAACAATGGCCTTTTGCCCGTCGTTTGCGATACCGGGCGCATTCATGAAAGCAACCGGCTCGTCATTCAAACGAGCGCGGCTGACCGGAGCGGCATGATGGTTCGGAACGTCAGTACCGGCGAGAATATTTCAACGATTGCGCTTCCCAAAATCATGCTGGATATTTTTGCCGCGGGCGGCCTGGTTCCTTATTTCCGGCAATATGGCGATTTTCGAGTGTGATGGCCGCGCCCGGCCGGGTCTTGTTCCGTCTGACTCAAGCTTGGTTGTGAGAAAGGAAATCTCGATGCCCTGCAAAGTTGGATTTCGAGTGCGGTCTTCGTGGCGGCGGCCGGATAAAACATTGCTCGCGGCGTTTGGCGACGCTTCCAGCGCGCAGGTCGCGGATTCCATGTCCAGACTTGGCGCCATGGATGTGGGTATCAAACCCGTTTGGCGTTCGCCGCGCATCATTGGCCACGCGCTCACCGTGTGGTGCCACGCGGGCGATAATCTGATGCTGCACAAAGCGCTCTCGCTTGCCGTGCCGGGTGACGTTGTGGTGATGAACACGCAGGGAAATGTGACGAATTCAGGTTTCGGCGAACTGATTGCGACAAGTGCCGTAAGAATTGGCGTCTGCGCTGTGATCGTAGATGGCACGGTTCGTGATGCGGATGCGCTCGAAAATCTCAAGTTGCCTGTTTACGCGCGCGGATTGTGCGCGAACGGCTGCAACAAGGATGGTCCTGGCGAGGTTGGCGCAATTATCGCCTGTGGTGGAGTTGCCGTGCGGCCCGGTGACATTATTATCGCCGATCGTGACGGCGTGACGGTCGTTCCGCTCGATGACGCTCCCGAAATCGCCAAACTCTCCGTGGCACAAGTCGAACGGGAAGAAAAGCGCCTTTCGGAAATCAAAAATGGCATCCTCGTCCGCCCTGAAATTGATGAACAGCTCCGCCGCCTGAAAATTATTGAATGAGAAGTTTCCCGGAGTGATTGTCACAGATCGGTTAAACAGAATCGGCCATAGATAATAGACCAGTGATACAATGCGCGAAAATCGCGCGCCAATGTCCAAAACGAAGAGCGCTGCGCGCATCCCGGTTCGAATGGACCACCGGAGAAGGGCCCCCGATGAACGCCAACCTATTTCCAGCTCTGAACCAGCAATTCATACAGGGATGCAACACAGCGCAACAGGCCGCGATGGCCGAGGCTTCCGGGAATGCCTTGTTTGCGGCGCAGCTCTATGATCAGGCAATTTGGTTCATCGGCAGTTCAATAGGGCAAGCGCGACAGTACGGAATCCCCGTAACGGGTCAAGCTCTGTTCTCATTTGCGTGGTGCAGTTTCGGCGCCGCGCGCGTGAAATACGCACTGGGGCAAGCGCCACCCGCATTTGCCCATCTGCAACAGGCGCTCGATGCGCTCAATCAGGCGATTGTCATGAATCCGAACGTTGCTCTTTATCACGCGGCAGCCGGAACGGTCTTGATGGCGCAGGGAAATCTTCCGGTTGCCGAGCAAGCCTTTACGCGCGCGGTTCAACTTAACCCCGCGGATGCCCAGGCGCAATGGATGTTGAGCGCGGTACACCGAATGCAGGGAAACACCGCAGCCGCCAATCTGCAATACAACGCCGCCCAGCAGAACATGGCGGGCCTGCCGCATCCGGCTGACTATTTCCAACAACAGCCCGCCGCGCAATCAGCAGGCGGAGGGAACACACTCGATACGATCAGCAAAGTCCTGGACATTGCGAATAAGGGTTTTGACCTGTTCGGAAATTTTCAGAAGTACATGGGCGCAAACACGAATGCAAATCCATGGGGTTAGAGTTTCCACGAGTATGTCAGCGCCATGCGATATTTAGTAAACAGCCCTTGGGTTATTATTCGCCTTTCGCATGAGCAAAGAAATCACGCGTAGAAATATCCTGAAGATACTCGGCGCTGGCGCAGCTGCCACGTGGATTGGCGAGCCGTCCTTAATCGCCGCGGTTGATGACGTCCGCGTTGCGGGCAAACTCGCAAAGATTTCTGTTTTGCCGCTAGGCCAGCATACAATCCGAATCACGCTCGCGGAACAGTCGAACATTGCTGCCGAGCCGGCGCTTGAAGACGGCGCGGTCTTCGCCACCGCAAGTTCTACTGCCGAAGCGAAGACATCGCACCAAGTAAATACGGCGCGTGACGCCCTGCAAGTGCATGTCTCACAGAATCCCCTAACCATTCAGGTTGAAAACCAGGCCCACCGCATCATACAAACGCTCAGGATTGACGAGCAGACCGGATCGGCCGCATTCCAGTTGGGCGCAGGCCCCATATTCGGCATGGGGGAAGGTGGGCCGCAATTCGATCGTCGCGGCAATCTGGACCGAATGCGTAGCGGGCAGGGTGGGTATCGCCTGCGGACAAACGGTGGCCGCGTTCCCGTGCAATGGCTGATCGGAACCTCCGGCTGGGCGATGTTTATCCATCATCCGCTCGGTAGCTTCGATTTGAGCGGTTCCGATGGCGTCTTTCATCCGCCCACTACTGATGCGCCGTTGCCTCTCGACATTTTTATAGTGGATGCAACCGATCCTGCTGTGGCCATGCGCGAATACGCTCGTATTACCGGATATCCCGAGATGCCGCCCCTATGGTCGCTCGGATATCAGCAATCTCATCGCACGCTGGCCGGACCTGACGAGATCCTCGGAATCGCGAAAACCTTTCGCGAAAAGAAACTCCCGTGCGACGCGTTGATCTATTTGGGCACCGGTTTCTGTCCCTCCGGCTGGAATACTGACAACGGATCGTTTCAGTTTAATCCCCAGGTATTCCCTGAACCGAAGCGGATCATTGACGAATTTCATGCCATGAATTTTCGCATCGTGCTCCATGCTGTAATTCTTACGCGCGCTTTGCATGGCACGGTTCACGATACGTGCGCACTTTCCCGCTTCGATGCCGGGCAAGTGGGCTGCTATTGGGAAACACATCGAAAAGACTTCGCGCTTGGAGTGGACGGATGGTGGCCTGATGAAGGAGACCCGCTGGACGCGGCCTCTCGCCTTACGCGAATCCGCATGTACTACGAAGGTCCGCAACTCGATCGCCCCAATGAGCGGCCTTATGCGCTGCACCGCAACGGTTACCCTGGAATGCAGCGATACGCGCCATTTCTTTGGTCGGGCGATGTCTATTCGACTTGGGAAACCTTGCGAACGCATATCCCCGTTGGAATCAACACTGGTCTATCCGGAATTCCATTATGGGGAACTGACACGGGGGGATTTGTTCCGACTGCGGAACTGACGGGCGAACTATTTGTGCGTTGGTTTCAGTTTAGCGCTTTCTGTCCGCTGTTTCGCTCTCACGGCCGTGATTGGAAATTGCGATTGCCGTGGGGTTGGAACACGGGAGAACTCGGGCCGAATGAAGTCAGCACTTACGGTGATGCCGTCAACCCGGATCCCAGTGAATTTCACAATCCTGCTGTAGAACCGATTTGTCGGAAATATCTTGAGCTGCGTTATCGTCTGCTTCCTTACCTCTACACCGCGGTTCGCGAGGCGCACGAAACCGGTCTGCCGGTCATGCGAGCTCTCTGGCTTCATTACGCTGATGATCCAGCGGCGGTCGCGCGCGGGGATGAATACTTATATGGACGCGAGATCCTCGTCGCGCCTGTGACTGAAAAAGGAGCAACCTCGAGGACCATCTATCTGCCATCCGGTCTCTGGTACGATTTTTGGACCGAGGAGAAACAGGATGGAGCACGAGAGGTAAGCCGCCAAGTAGACCTCGCAACAATGCCGCTCTACGTTCGCGCCGGCAGCATCCTGCCTCTGGGCCCCGTAAAGCAGCATACCGGCGAACACGTAGATGGACCTCTGACGTTGGTGATATATGCCGGCGCGGATGCGATTTACACTTTGTATGAAGATGATGGCATCAGCTTTGGTTACCGCCATGGTGAATGGACGAAGACCGAAGCAAAGTGGAACAACGGAACGCGGAAATTTTCACTGCGCAATGTGGAGGGATCAAAAACGGGGCACGGGCAGCGAACGGTTGAAATCAGAATCGCTGGGGAAGACGGGGTCCGGCGCGTCGCGTTTAACGGCCGGGCCGTTGAAGTCCAATTCTAACTGTGCCGTTCGCCATTCTTCTCTGCCAAACGATGACAGGGCCGCCTCAGGCCTCGGCGGCGTTCATTGAGGCCCAAGCCAATAAACGCTAGAACTTCACACGTAACCCGAATTGAAATTGACGCGGCGTCCCGGATCCTGTGGGTCCCGTATTCAAGGTCGAGATAATCCTGCCGAACGTTCCCGCTCCAGCCGAGATGTCGGACTGTGGCGCGCCCCATTCCGGGTGGTTAAACAAATTGAATACATCCGCTCTGAACTGGATTCCGAGATGCTCTCTTACATTGAAATTCCTCGATATCCCCATGTCGTCTTGCCAGGCTCCCGGCGCGCGAACGAAATCGCGCGGAAGGTCGCCCCAGGTCCCCGCCGCCGGAACGCTGAAGGCGGCCAGGTTGATCCAATCTCCGACAGTGGAGCCGCCGGTAGGAATCACTGAAGCACCGGGAATGAGATTTGGCCTCTGATTACCGGAATTTCCATCGGGCAGCGCGGAAGAAGAGCGATCAACCGTGATGTTGACGGGAAGGCCGGTACGTGCCGACACGATAGACGTCAATTGCCACGATCCAAGAATGTCACGCGCGATCCTCGGTTGGCCCAGGTACTTCTTGCCGGCTCCGAAGGGAAGCTCGTACACAACATTGGCATTGCCTGAATGCCGCACGTCGTCGGCTCCGCTTGCTCGTTCACACTGCTGACACGCTACGTTTTGCGGAAACACCGCATAAACGCCGCCCGCGCCGGCTGAATCATCGTCTATCTCATGCGAGTACATGTAGTTGAACGACACCAGAAATCCGTGTTCGAATGAGCGCCGGACGGATGCTTGCAGCGCATTAAAGTCGCTGCTGTTTCCGTTGCCCCGGAACTCGATCATTCCGAACGTCGGGAACGGTCGTGTCCCCGTCAGTGGATTGATCACATTCACATAAGACCGATTCAGCAGGTGCGTCCCTTCGTCGCCAACGTAGGAGACAGTCAGAACGTACTTTTGCGCCATCGTGTGTTCGACGGACATGCCCCACTGCGAAACATACATGTCTTTCCGTACACGATTCTCATCCTTCGGCGAAATGATGCCCGTTGTGTCGGACAAAAACGGTGTGATGGGATAGCTCAGTGTTGGAATTGTGGCCGACGAGAGCGAAAATCGCCCTACTTCGTTTGAAACCGGGAAATCCTGGTCGTCCAATTGGCCGTCTCCGTGATAAATGCCCGCCCCGCCGCGAATAACGGTGGTACCACCAAGCCTCTTCGGCGCCCACGCAAAGGCAACACGCGGGTCGAAATCCAGCGTATTGGGCCGTCCAAAGGACGCGCCGACTCCGCAATATCCCTGCGGGCCGCAGGTCGCGAAATCGAATGGATTGGCTAAATTGTGCACCTCGTGGAAAATGCCGAAATAGCTGTAGCGAACACCGGCATTGAGCGTGAGGTTCGGCTTCAACTTATACTCATCCTGCGCGTACTCATAGGTCGCGATCTTGCGTAGCCCATTGACCGGCAGAGCCGCGGAATAGGTTGCCGAACTGACGCTGTTCGCTATGAAATTCGCAAGCGAAGAGTATGCAATGGTGCCGTTGGCCCCATTTCCTTCATTCAGCTGAATCCGGCGAACTTCCGCCCCGAACTTCAGCACATGTTTGCCTTTTACCCACGTAAGGTTATCAATTTCTGAAAACGAATTCCCCGCTCCGACCGTTGCCTCATTGGTGTTCAATGTCGTAAAGCCTGGAACGGCAACAGAGTAAGGCAGGTCGCTTTCGGCGGAGTTCGCCTTGATAATCGTTGAACGATTGAAGCCGAGCTTGCTCTCGTTTACCAAATCAGGCGAGAAAACATGCAACAGCTCGACAACCACGTTCGACGGGCGCGAACTCGCGTCCTGCCGGTCGAGCAGTTCCGCGCCGCTACTCGCCAGCGGCGCATCGCTGATGGCCACGTCCATATTGAGGCGGATAAATGCCGTCGTGTTCTGCGTAAAATGCTGGTCGATTCGGAACATACCCGAAGCTTCATTGACGATCTGGCTTCCTTCACTCGTGAATTGCGCGACGTTCGCATTGACGGCTGTCTGCCCCGTTGGATATGCGTTCAGGATTGACGCCAGGGTAGGAGACTGAGCCAGAACCTGGGCGCGAAATGATGCTGTGGGAACAAATCCAATCAGCGGTTGCCCCAAATCCTGCCGGATGGCTTCAAAACTACTGTAGAAAAACGTTTTGTTCTTGATGACCGGGCCGCCGAAACTGCCTCCATATTCGTTCATGCGAAATGGAGTCGAGGTTACGGAAAATGGATTTCGTGCGTCGAAAACATCGTTGCGCAGATACTCAAAGACGTCCCCATGAAACCGGTTGGTTCCGGCTGCGGTCGTCACCGCCAATTGTCCGCCTGGCGTGGCGCCGGTTTCCGCGGTAAACAGCATCGTCTCCACGCGGAATTCCTGAATCGTATCCGTCGGAATGGCCAGTCGCACAAATGCTTGTTGCGGCTGGTTCACGATGTTCGTAGCATCCACTCCATCGGACGTGAAATTGTTGTCGTCAGGGGTCTTCCCCGCGAAGCGGATCGTCCGCTGGCTGCTTCCCCCCAGGTCAACCGCTCCGGGTCCGAGCTCTGTGAGTGTTGCCCAGTTTCTGCCATTCAGCGGGAGTTCTTCAATTTGTTCCCGCTCGATCCGGGTCCCCATGGAATCGGAAGTCTGGTTCACTTCCGGAGGCGTTCCCGCGACCTCAATCGTTTGTTTCGTGGCTGAGATTTGCAATGTGGCATTGAGTGTCCGCGTCTGACCAACGACCTGTTCAACCTTTTCAAACGTGAGCTGCTCGAATCCATTGAGCGAAAACGTAACCGTATAGAGCCCGACCGGCACGTCCGCGATTTCATACCTGCCTGTCCCGGATGATACAGTTTCACGCTTCAATCCCGTGTCATTCTGCGTGGCCGTCACATGGACTCCCGGCAGAACGCGGTTCGACGCATCCATTATTGTGCCGTTCAGGCTCGCGCGATCTACCTGCGCGTGGCTCGGACCTGCAAGGATGAGCATACCGGCGAGTAAAACCAGGACGGGCCCAATGCGGTGCAGCCATCGCCGTTTGAAGGCGCACTTTTCTGCCAGTAAACGCCACAGTCGCATTACACTCTCCCAGAGATTTGGCGGAAACCGATTACTTCCGCACATCTTGATAGACCCTGGGTTCTACTACCAGACCCAGTAACTTGGCTCTTCGAACAGTACAAACTCGTAGTACTCGCCCGCCTGAAATTCACAAGCGCGCTTTTGAAGGGCTTGCCTTTCAAAAGCTCATACGCAAAGCGAGTTGTATCTGTCTTGGCGCCTTCGCGGACAAGATCTTTCCGAATGTGGATGGATCGTCTGCGTAAGCCTGGGGCAAATTGAAATTCGCGCGATTGAACAGGTTGAAACCCTCTGCCTGGGCTGTCATCTTCAACCTCTCCGTCAGAGAGAAGCGGCGCACGAGAGCCATGTCAAATGATGCAAATCCCGGGCCTTCGATGCTATTCCGGCCCGCGTCACCGAAAGTGTATTGCGGCGCTATCGCGAAACAGCTCGTATTGAACCACTCATTCGCTGTCGGATTCGAAAGGGCCGGATTGCAAAGCTCGTTCGGCCTGTCGGAGCCTGTCTGGCCGCCGGAATTTCCCGTGTTGCTGTTGTCGAATTGCAGCGTCGGCGTGAACGGTTGGCCGGATTGAATCGTGGTGATGCCTTCTACATTTGTGTTGCGCGTCCAGCGATTGCCTTGCGGCATTTTCACGACATAACTCAGCACGAGCCGGTGGCGCATGTCAAAACTCGAGTCACCGCGTTCCGCGGCCAGATCGTGACTGTTCTGCGGAAAATTCGGGTCGGCGATATCTCCCAGGAAAGCGGATTGATCGTCAATGGAATGTGAATATGTATAGGCGACCCACAACGAAACGCGTGAGCCCATCTGCCGGTTGAAGGTTGCCTGCAGAGAGTTATAGTTCGAGTTCGCTGAACTATCTATGTAGAATATGCCTCCATAATCAGGATACGGCCGCCGAGTTTGCACATCTCCAGGGCCCGGAGTTGGCTGGTTTTCATCAAATGCGCGCATCAGGTGTGTCCCCTCGGATCCCGCATACCCGAGGCTGAAAGTTCCCAGTGAACCAAGAGCTTTTTCGATCGTGAGGTTCCACTGTTGCATGTAAGGTGTAGTCAAGTTCGGACTCAGCACGCTGAGCGAAGGGGGCGGAGTATAAGACGAACTTGCGGGAAAAGGGTTCTGAAGCGTCAAAAGTGATGCCGACGGGAAAAATACCGGCAAGACGAATTCTGGCGGATTAAAGAATAACGACGAATTGACGGTAAGAATACCCGAGTCGTAGTACACGCCATATCCAGCGCGGACCACAAATGATTTACCGGGATTCCAGGCAAATCCCACGCGAGGCGCAAAGTTATCTACGTCAGCGTGGTATCCCGAGCGTGATGTGCCATTCGCGCCGACTTGCTCGATCTGGCCTGTAGCCAGGCTGAATGTGGACATTCCGTTCGTCGGGTCGGTTGCTGGAGTGTTGAACTCATATCGAAGGCCGAGGTTTAGCGTAAAGCTGTGCGTCACTCGCCAGGAATCTTGAAAGTACGCATCATATGCCGTGCTCCGCAACGCAATCGGATTGTTCGATGTGGATTGGATCGTGAGCGACGGATATCCCAGCAGCAAATCGCTCAGTCCGGAACCGGAAATCGCGCCGGAAAATTGCAGTTCACCTCTCGTAAACAGATCCAGAATGCTGTTCAGTTGTTCTTCGCGAACCTCGCCGCCAATGGTGAATATGTGGGACCCATGCTCGATGCTCAAACCATCCGCAACCTGAAATGTGTTCGTGTGCCGGTAGATGGGTTGGCTATAGTTGTCTCCCACGCCGGAAAGCCCGGCAACACTGATGGTGGGGAAACCGTATGCTGACGCCGGTATGTTCAGCCAGTCCACATTCCAGAGTGCGCCGACATTAACATTATAGTTCTGCGAAAGAAGGTCGCGGGAGAATCGGCCGTAGGAGAAGCTGAGCGAATTGATCATGCGCGGAGACAGGACTCGCCTGTACTGAACCATCCCGTTCTGCGTAAAGTCCCGCACGTAATCGCCGAAACCCGGCGCGAGATTGGTGGAAGCTGCTCCATTTGAGCTTCCCTCCCACGGCTCAAACAAATTCACATGGCCAAAACTGTATCGCGCCATAAGATCGTCCGACTCTGTGAAGTGGTGGTCAACCCGGTAACTTCCTTGCGCGTCATTTTCAGACTGCGCGGGAGTCGCAAGATAGTTATTCGTAAGACCCGGAAGGGTCGCCATCGGAAACATGTTTAAAATATCCTTGGCTATCGGCGATATCATGGTGGATGGAATCATTCCGCCGTTGAAAACCTGGCCGGTCAATGGGTTTGTAATTGGCACTCCCAATGCCGAGAGATCCCCGCCTCGCTCGGCCATCGTCGGAACGGTCACGAGCTGGCTTAAGCCCTCCCGGTCCGTATAAAAATCCGTGCTCGCAAAGAAATATGTTTTTCTTCGCGGGACGACGGGCCCCCCAAAATCAAAGCCAAATTGGTTTCGATTCAGCTCCGGCGTTTGGGCTGGGTCGAAATAATTACGCGCATCAAACACCCGATTGCGCAAATATTCGTAGACCGAACCATGAAGGTTGTTGGTTCCCTGGCGGGTGATGATGTTCACTTGCCCTGCGGCGCTCCGCCCATATTCAGCGCTGTAGCTGTTTGTGGCGACTTTGAATTCTTGAATGCTGTCAATCGGCGGGTCCACTCCGTAGCGGCCAACGTACGGATCGTTGTTATCCACTCCATCGAGAAGAAAATCGTTGTACTCCTCGCGTCCTCCATTGGCATGCATCGCAAACGCGCCATAACTCGAGAGTTCGGAACCCTGTACAGGCGGCGCTACTCCCGGCGAGAGCATCGCTAGCTGAAGAAAATCAAGCCGATTTAGGGGTACAGTTTCGATTTGCGCCCGGTCGATCACTTTCCCTAGTTCAGCGGACTCTGTTTGTACCGGTGGCACAACGGCCGTGACTTCGATCGTCTTGTTTACGCCGGCAATCGCCAGATGGAAATCTCTCCGCAGCTCGGCATTGACCTCCAGCGTTACGCCCTCCTGAGTTACGTCGCCAAACCCAGGCGCTGAAGCGGTAAGTTTATAGATCGCCGGAGCAAGCCCCGAGACGGAGTAGGCGCCTGCGGAATCCGTCGTTGTCTTGCGCAGTACATCATGATTTGGATCCGCGACGGTGATCTGCGCCTTGGCGATTACCGCCCCGCTCGGATCGTATACATAGCCCACGATCGTGCTTGTCGTGACTTGGGCCTTCAGCGGCCGCGCAAACGTGATGAGCGCCAAAAGGAGAAGCATACAGCAGGAAGGCCAAGCGGCCATTCGCCAGCGCGATAAAAAGGAATTATTCATTTAACTACTCCTCCCCTTGGCAGCTTGCGCCTATTTGAATGGCGTGAGCGTGCCGGGTAAAATTCCAAGATTCGGCATCAAAGGTTAGCCATACACCCGTGGCTTTAGCACCAGACAATTTGCAATTCGAAGCCCATGTAGTTGCATCTTAAGTTTATGATAATAAAGAACTTGTCAGGAGAGAAGTGCCACGGGGCTCTAATTGATTTCTCTATTTGTCCAAAGAGTTTCCATAGGTCTTAGACCCTTCAAACTGCCCTTTCCGCCTCCCTACTTGCCATGCATTTTGGGGCGCAAAAGGATCTCCTTGGCCTTCGGCCGAGGAGGTTCCCCCGGACAGCCGTCAATACGAGTTGCTGACGCTATTGCTGTGAAGCGCCCAGCTGTTTTACGTCAAGCACGGCGGGCTTAAGCGTCCACGTGCCCCCAACCTCGTCGGGGGGACGGGACTTTGGGGACACGACGCCAAGGCCCGAAAGTGTATAGGTCATTTTGACCTGTAGCTTTTCCTGCTGAGACGGATTCACCATAGCCTCCATCATCAGCCGCATGGCCTGTGCGGAGCTCATGGCGACTCCATTTATGGTCGCCGAGGTTGGAATAATGTTTTTCGGTACCGGGGTTGCCGAGCTGTCGTGCAGCTTCACCGCGACGCCCTCGCAGTAGTGCAACAGGTCCGCTACCGTTACTTCTCCAGTGTTAGGCCCATGGCCGGTGTACGTATACAACGGCCCGTAGACCTGAATGACCTGAACCGAATCCGGGAATTTGCCTGTTCGGCCGAACTCCGCAAGGGCATCCGTCATTACCTGATACAGGTCAGCCATTGAAAGATAATGGTGATCCACTTCAACATACGCCTCTGGATTCGTGTTGTGCTCCAAACCCGCTAACCGCTCCGTAAGAAAGGCGCGCAGATCGCCGACTGAGATGCTGAATCCCGTACTGGGCTGCGCCATCCGCTCCATGTCGGTGCTGGAAATGAATCTGCTGCCCGGATTGGCTGGGAAGAAATCAGTCGCCAGCCAATTCAGCAGACTCTGTTCCTTGCCATACGCTGCATCTACGTCGGATGGGGCCCTTCGCGCCTCCGCAGGTAGCTGCGGATGGTCCACATGGCCATAAGCATACGTCAACGCGTAATTGGGATCTTTGCTGACGGTCGGCTGGACGTAGTCCTGTTCGCTGCCCAGCTCCACATGAATGATCCGGATTTTTGATCGTTCCAACTTGCCAAGCATTTTCTCCAATGCGTCCGGGCCATCGGACGCATGGACGAGGCGCACAATGTCGCCGCTCGCTTCCGATGAGCGCAGGACGTTGTCCTGCCAATAGAGTTCCGGCGAAGTATCCGGTTGAGGGCTTAGACCGTTGCCAAACATATCTTCGGCGACCCGAAAGCCAGCGAATTGTGCCGGATTGGCATCGGGCAGCCCGAACATGATCGTCGCATTGTCATACTGGCGGATTTGACGTACCGTTTCCGAATCGCTCCCTATCTCAGGGACTAGGACCTTGGTGGGAACGGGAGGCACCACGGGAGGTGGAGGTCCTTGCGGGGGGATAGCGCGCACATGGGGCGGAAGGACCATCTCCACCTTTCGGAATTGCAAAGGCACACCTATAATGCACGCTGCTTTCCCGAACACTTCTTGCATCTCCTTCAGCCCTCCGGTTTTGCCCGCCTGCGGCGCACCCGTCAAGGGATCGCGTGCTTCCGTAAGCTTTTTCTCAGCCACGCTTTCACGCACCATCCAGCGATCATCGGTGGACTTGGCGTTTGAAAAATCGAGCAATGGCCGGTTTTCGTACGTAGGCTCGTCCGCGCCATCGTAGCCGAACTCCACGACTCCGCGGTGGCCGAAGCCCAGAACGAAATCCGCGATGTGGGTCTGCGTGTTGCGTTCGGCCAGCGCCTGGCTGACGGCGCCTGAAAAAAGAATCGTCGCGGAGACGTGCGCGTCTGGGTGGTCTTTGCGGTATTTTTCGATCACCGGCAAAATACGGCGCAGGCGGTCTTCCGTCAAATCGAGGTTTATATGGTCCGTGATTCTCGCGTAGAGGTAGATGAACACTGGCTCCTTCGGAGCTTCCGATGTGGACCGCGCCGGCCCTTGAGGAACGGCGAAAATCTTGGTGGCCGCGGCGCCCGCCAGCAGCATAATTATGATCAGATAAGTGACACGCCTCATGCAACCCTCCAAGAGAACAGTCAGAAAGTTTGATTAGCGTTCGGATTTCATTCCCATGCGATTCGAGCAGCGCGGTGGCCCAGCGAGATACCCAGCCAGCCTTTGGAACGAAACGCCTCCCACCGCTGGCCCACCGTCGAAGCGAAACAAACTCTGTTCCGCACAACGGATTCTAGTTCCTGAGTGATGCATCTTAAAAGAACAGGCCCTCCGGCGTGTGACCTTTAGGTCAACCGGAGGGCCTGTTCAGACTTCGCTCTAATTCCCGTTCGATGCGGCTACTGACTAACCCGCCGCAGCACTAGGGAATCGTAACCGGTGCTTGGTTCGAGGAACAAATGCTCTGACCGCTGCCGTTCAGAGGTTGGACGGTGTAGTAGTACGTGTTGCCGTTCACCAGACCGGCCGTCTTATCCACGAACGTGGTTATGGTTGAAGTGCCGACTTGTGTCGCCGCTCCACCGGACGTTGCGCTACGGAAAATCGCATAGGAAGCTGCGTTCGCCTGCACACTCCAAGTCAAGGTAATGGTGGGAGCGACGGGGCCCCTGCCTTGTATCGCCTTGCCGTCCAGATTGCTAATGCAAGCGACGAACACAGACTGGCGAAGCATGATAATGGACCATGCCGTCTCAAATGGGAATTGAGTAGTGTCGTAAGTGTTCCCATACCAGTAGCCCATACCCGGATTGCTCTGGTTGGTCAAGCCTCCGGTATTGGCGCCAGCACCGTAATCATTATGGCCTTGCCTGCCGACGATTGTTTCCGCAACTCCATTGCAAGCGTCCGTCCCGCCATTTTCGCTCGATAGAGCGTTATACCAATCTATCGAGTTCGCGGGCTGGCCGGGCGCTGGATTTGAATTCGGGAACACACCCGGAGTCAGCGTTCTCAGATAAACAATTGGACTCAGAACGCCGTTCGGGTTGTGCAAGAGCATGGACTTGGTAAACGAAAACATTCCATACGCGTAGGCCCTTGGGGCATAAGTAGCATCGGCATATGTTTCTCCATACTGAGCATATGGATAGCTCGGATCGTTGCAGAAGTTATCAGCGTACAAAGTTTCAGTGTAGTTGAAGCGCTGATCCGTGGCCGTCGTGGCATCGCCGAACACAGTGTTCGTTGTGCGGCCGATGCTATCCAGGGACATCTGAACCAAGCCCGACGGAGTATCAGCAAAAATACCCCAGGCATTGGAATAGTAGTCAGAGCCGCGGTACCCGTATGCGCCGTAATTATCCGTATCGGCAAATGGATCCGCGCCGGTGGGCTTCGGATACTGCACGTCCTGGCTATACGTGACCCACATGTTGTTCGCGTCCGTCACCATGGCCGGAATGGTTGTGCTGTATCCGGCGCCGTGCGCGGCTGCGATCATTCCGATAGCCGCCCACTGAGACACTGAGTTGTCAACGCCTTCTTGCGGCGTATACAACCATGCCCCACCGCCGTAGTAAGATCCACGAGCGTAGCCACCCTCCACGTCATACTCGGGTGCTTCATACCACTCGCCGTACTCGTAGCCGTCAACCAGGTCTTGGACGATGTTCGCGTAGGTTTCACCGACCACCCCCGGAAGCCCTGAACCAGCTGCAACTCCTGTTAGTGCCGTGGCGGCCGGAGTGCCGCTGGCGACGATGGCGTCAATAAGCTGTCCGCCTTGATAATCTGGCTCGCCCTGGCTATCTCCATTTACAAACAACATCTGGCCATTGCTGTTTCCGTCAAACGTGAATTTACAAGGCGGCGCAGTGCAGGAAGTTGAGCTCGCATCATAGTAAACTTGGGTGGCAGCCCCCGCGCAATAGTTTGGGTTGTTTACGGTTCCCTGGTTCGTCGTAGTGGGTGCAGTGCCGTCACTGCAGCCAAAATTTGTTTTTGCTGGATTATAGGTAAAGGAGGTTGATGCAGGCGCCTGTGCCGTCAGAAACTGGAAAATTCGATTCAAACCGCGCACGACGTCATCCGTGTACGGATCCGTTGATGGACCATTCGGAAGCCGTCCGCTGACTTCAAAGGCTTGAACGTTTGCTGAAGTCTGAGACGCATAGCCCTGGCAACCGTCATAATCATTGCCATTTACCGATGGGCAGGCTTGATATCCGGAACTGCTATCCCATCCGCCTATCGGGATTGAACCAGACGAACCAAGAGTTGTTCCGCTGGTGCCGCGCCACATCGTCTGGTGCATGTACCAGAGTCCATCATCAATGGCCAGATTCACCCGAACCTGCAGGGTATTTCCCTGCTGCTGCACCAGGAAGGCCGCGGTTCCAACCACGGTGCTGCTCGTTGTGTCCGTCACCGTTACCGTGGCTGTATAGTTCGTGCCCACGCTGTTCGTGCCCGTGGCCACGGGATATGCGTGCTGCAGCGAAAGGTCGTACGCATTCGTAACGTTGGTCACCGCGGATAGCGCGGAACCATCGCCGAAGCTCCACTGATAAGTATAACTGTGGCCGCTCGTCGGATTCAGAAGCTCCGCTTGCACGGAGATCGTTACTTCTTGCAGGGTCTTGCCGGCGGCGCAGGATGCTACAGCGCCTGTGGGAGGAGGGGGACCAGCGGGCGTATATGTGGGCGGCGTATAATTCGCGGGACTCGCGCCATCCGAGCAGACCGAATACGTCGGATGTGGTGTAAGTGTGCTTGTCGGATTGTATGGCACGGATTCCACGGTCTGAGCTTGCAAGAACTGCGGCATTACCAGAACCAAAACAAATAGGGCCACAGCAAAGCTGAGAGCCCCCGCTCGATTCAGAATCGCCTTCATTTTTTTTCCCCTCCTGATTTCATGCATTCCTTCACTTCGCGAATGAGGGCTTTACGCCCCCCCACTTCCCCCGGGGACTCGGGGTGCGCCAAAGACTACTCAACCAAACACTCAAATGCAAATCAAATTAACGCAGGGCCTTCAGAAGAATTCCGCCAGCCAATCCAAGCGCCAAAAGAGAAAGCGTGCCAGGTTCGGGAACGCCGGGCGGCGGCGGGGCAGCGCAGCCACCTGATCCGGGGATGCACTCGTTAACGGCGGTCTCCGAGTAATAGAGATCCACATCATTCGCGTTTCCACCACCTAGACTCGAGTCCGAGGGCTGAATAGTCTCGAGAGAAAATCCACCCGGGTTGGTATTTGAAAGAGTGAGCGTGATTACTTCTTCGAAGTCCGAAGCCAAAGTAAAGCTCAGGCCCAAGCCCATGGACACTTCGTCGTTGCAGTTCGAACCGGTGCTGCATGAGAGGAAGTAGTTCGACGCGGTCCCTGGGATGCTGTTGGTGTTGCTATACGTATTTGCGAGGGTGTTGGCGTAAATATCGCCGGTGTGGTTCGTGTCACTGTAATAATCGGGGATGTCAACCTGGTAGCTCTGGCCAGCTCCGGCGGAGCCATTCACGGCCCCATACTCATTGAAGAACGGTGCGCCTGCCGGATCGAAGACCCATGCATCAACGAAGGCATTGATGCTCGTGCCACCCGTATTCGAGTATGTGATCGTAATCGTGCCTAGCCCCGAATTGATGAGATTGGCTGTGGAGGTGACGCCAGGAGCTCCGGTAAGCAGCCCAGTCCCATTGCCGTTTGTATCCGTAAGGGTTTGGTTGGCACATGTATCACCGCTGTAGCAGTATGCGGTGCCATTTAGATTGATAGTCATGTCATATATGCCTGCCTGGGCATGGGCGGCCGGTGCGCCACAGAAGCCAAGGACCAACAAGCCAGCCACCACGAAAATTAGTTTCTTCATTATGACTTCCTCCTCTGTGCCGCGTTACGGGTTGCTAGGAACGGGGGGATGTCCGTTTCAGCATACTTATGGCCTGGCACCCTCGTAATTTTACAAACGTCGGACAGAACGGCTGGTACATGGCACGAATGGGGCCAATCTCTCTGGTTTCTAAGTCTCTGTTTCCATTACACATACTTCTTCCAAGCCATGGTGCTGTGCTAATTCGTTGCACATAAGTGCCAAAGATAATTCCCCATTGTGAAAGGAATCTCCCCCCGTTTGCTACCCCAACCGTCGCCCGCAATTCCAATTCTTACAAAGCGTTAAGCCTTCTGTGAGGCTTCGCGCATGACCGATCCTTCATCGCTTGTGGCATCGGGCAAGCTAGTCCTTAAGGCAATAAAAGGGAGGAGGGAATTACATCATTTCGGCGGTTGCAACGGCGTGCCCAACAGTGTCCATTGGCCGTCCACATACCTGAAATTCGCTTGGGCGGATGCCGGATAGCTCTTTCTGAACATCGCCACCAGATCGTCGGGGAACCCCTGCCACTTATAGTCCCACGTAAAGTGAACAGTCGCGATCGGCCCGGAGGAGGAAGGCGCGCCATTCTGCGAAGCTACGACGCTAGTGACTTGCACAACATAGGGTTTCAGTGGTTTCGCTGTTGCAAGCGGGAATCGTTCGTACTGATTGCCAATGCGGCTGAAGTATTGGCTGCCTTTCGCGGTTAGCGCCATGGAAACCGAGGAAATCGTATCTTGCTCCGTCCAGTAACCAGCTCTTAATCCCGCATCCAAATCATCCGGCGTAAGTAGCACATTGGCTGGATGTTCCTGAAACTCTGCGGAAGCTTCTATCAGTTCCCGCGCTTTCCCCTTTGAAAGGGACGAAGAACCGCACCCAGCAAGAAGGGTGAAAAGCGCCAGCGACAACGCCGCGAATTTAAGGATTTTCATGCTCTCTTCATTACAGGAAATTGATGTTCGGGACAACCGAAGAGTTTGGAATTGCCAATTTGCCCCCTGCATTAAAACCGTTCGGTTACCGCGGAGTAAACAAACTCCCATCCGTAAGAAAAACAGACTCTCAAGGTCTCGCGATGTTCCTGACCACGGGATTAGACTCCGCCACGCAAGCCGATTTAAGCCCTAAGTCGCAAGCCTGATGGAACCGTCGACGCGCAATTGTTTCATCGCGTGGTGTTCCAGACCCTTGCGAATACAGGGTGCCCACTTCGTAGCAACTCGCCGCATTCATGCCTTTGCAACCCTTATCCAGATTCTCAACCGCCAGCGCCGCGTTCACCGATGTCCCTTGGCCGGCGAGGTAACTAAGTCCGACCTGCGCGCACCCGCGCCACCAATCGTCCAAGCAAGACTGCTGGAATAAGCTAAACGCGTGCGCCGGGTCTTTCGCGACGCCATACCCGGTGCCGTACAGGGAACCGAGGATAAAACAACTCGCGCCATCGCCGCCGTAGCACGATTGGATAAAAACATCTCTCCCGTCGGCAGCCACAAAACTCAGCAGCTGTCTGCACCCTCGAGAAGAACCAAGATCGCAAGCGTGGCCATAGCTATCGCCTGCCGCCGCGGCGTTTCGCGGCACAACGCGTCCTTGATCCATCATATCCCCGGCTTCCATGCAGGAGACGGCCGATCCGTCGTCACATGTTATCCGGAGAATCCGAAGGTACGTCTTGCACCCGTTCCATCGTCCTTCACTGCAGGCTTGCTGCCAGAAAGTAATGTTGCCGCCGGGAAAGTCAGTCCCTTTGGTAAGGAAACCCGTTCCCACCATTGTGGAAAACAACGCAATCCAAATCGCCATGAAAACGTAATTCGCTTTTTGCGGACTCCAACGGACCGATCCCAACCACCGAAATTTCGACGCGATCACCTCGCCCATCCGATCGAATCCTCTGACGCCCAAATTGAGCGCTGGCACCCAGAGCAGCTTGTCGTAGAACTCCGGCGCGGCGATCCAGTTCAAAAACCCGTACATCACGAACACACCCGCGCCATACGAGCCGCCGAACATAATTTTCCCTAATCTTGTTCGTGGCGACGTCGCCGGGTCCGTAACCAGCAGGTGCAGTCCAATGAATACGGAGACTGGAATGCTTGCGTCTATGAAGTGGTACACGCCGGTCCATTGCGTATACGCGAGATTCAATGCGCACAGCACGGCGGCTGCCGAAAGTGTAACCAGCGTCACCCCGAACAGCGCCTGCACAACCAGGCCGAGAATAAAAACCTCGAAATAAATATACGGTGGACGATGCAGTGTGGTGGAAATCTCAATTCCCCACGTGATGTGAGTCATTTTTGCGGAGATCAGAATGACCGACGCAATAAAGAGCGGAAATGCCGACGGATTGAATATGTGGGTAAGCTTGCCGTCGCGCCGCCACTTAATAAATTCCTTGCCCAGCACGCCAATCGCAATCATTGCGAACTGAAAATAAAACCAGTCGTCACGGAACCACAAAAATAGATTCGTGCTCAAAATGATCGGGAAAGGCCCAAATCCCAGAATCCATTCATCCCGCTGCGACCAGCACACCAGCATATCCAGGGCGTAAGCAAAAACCAGCTGGGCTATGATGAGCGGAATGAAGTGATACACCTCGCGCCAGTACCAGCCCCAATATGCATAGATGCTGGAATGCATCACGAACTGAACGTAGTGCACGGGCCGAAGAACCGTCTTATAGAACAACTTGCGTCCGGTGCGCGCCACTTGTCGGCTCAGGACGAACAGGAAAAAGAGCAGGCCCGCGATTGCGGAACCGAAGGAAATCAGAAGCCGCGTGTTCTGCATCACTCTGGGATAGAAGCAAAAGCAGGCCAGGAGCGCGATAACCAGGAGGACCAGCCGCAGCGGCGGGATCCGGTTTGAAATCTCTGGCTTGGTCTGTGCGGGCATTGTTCTCGGGACTCGCGCGGCGGCGCTCTAAAAATCGCCCGATTCTAACAATCGTCTGAAGGCATGTAAAGATATCGTCCGTACCATGACTCTCAGAACGAATGCCGCCACTCCTCGTCAAAAATCCAGGCCTCGCGCTCCGAGCGCAGTCGGAATATCTGCTTGACTATCCGCGCGGGCCTCATGTTCCTGCCCCTTATTTTGCGCTCACGGGGATGCGCGCGCGGATTCCTCTCGTGCATGACGCGCGGATGTGGACTTACTTTGCGGCCATCTTAGTTGTCGGGGTCGTTGGCAAATTTGGAGGAGCCTTCATCTCCGCGCGCTTCAGCGGGTCTCATTCACTCTGCGAATCTGCCGCGCTGGGAATTCTGTTGAATACCCGGGGGCTCGTTGAATTGATTGTTCTCAATGTTGGATTGGAAGTTGGAGTAATCTCCCCGCCTCTTTTCAGTATTCTGGTGCTCATGGCGATCGTCACAACGATGGCCACAACGCCGCTGCTCGATGCTGTTTATCCCGCCTCTCTTCATACGCGTGAAACGTAAGACCCTTGGTTGTACCAGCACGCGCGTGGCGGGCATCCAATCGGCATACAAGAGCGCGTAAGGTAAGCGCAGGCGATGAAGTCGCGAGCAAAGGGAGAGACAACAATGGCGAAAATGATGGTCGTGCAAATCCCCAAGGCGGGAGGGGATTTTGAGATTGTGGAGCGCGACATCCCGCAGCCCGGCGCGGGACAAGTGAGGATTCGCGTCCAGGCTTGCGGCATTTGCCACAGCGATTTACTTGTCAAGGAAGGACTCTGGCCCGGCATTACCTACCCGCGCGTTCCAGGTCACGAGGTGGCCGGCGTGATTGACGAGACCGGCGCGGGCGTCACGCAATGGAAAAAAGGCCAGCGCGTCGGCGTCGGTTGGTTCGGAGGACAGGACGGCACGTGCCTCTCGTGCCGGCGCGGTGATTTTGCGAATTGCGCCAACGGGAAAATTTGCGGAATCAGCTACGACGGCGGCTATCAGGAATATATGGTCGCTCCGGTCGAAGCGCTCGCGCAGATGCCGGAATCGCTCGATGCCGCGGAAGCCGCGCCCCTGATGTGCGCCGGGATCACCACGTTCAACGCTCTCCGTCATAGCGGCGCGCTCCCGAGCGACCTCGTTGCCGTCCAGGGCATCGGCGGACTCGGTCATTTAGGAATTCAGTTCGCGCGAAACTTCGGCTACCGCGTCGCTGCCGTCGGGCGCGGACCTCAGAATGCCGCCCTCGCGAAAAAGCTCGGAGCGCATGTCTACATTGACAGCGTCGCAACCAACGCCGCGGCCGAACTGCGGAAGCTTGGCGGCGCACGCGTAATTCTCGCCACCGCCCCCAGCTCGAAATCAATGTCTTCGCTGTTTGACGGCCTGGGAGCGAACGGCACGATGATGGTTGTTGGAGCGTCTACGGAGCCCCTCGAGGTATCGCCAGGCCAGCTAATTGGCGGCCGCCGAAGTTTGCAGGGCTGGGCGTCCGGCATCCCCACGGACTCGGAAGACACCTTGCGGTTTGCGGAAATGACCGGCGTGCGCCCCATGATCGAAAAGTTTCCGCTCGCGAAAGCCGCGGAAGGCTTCGCCCGCATGATGAGCGGCAAAGCCGAATTCCGCGTCGTCCTCACCATGTAACCGGCGGCAAGGGTAGGATTCGATGGACTACATGCCCTATGGAGAAGCGGGCGGAGCATCCTTAGCTTGGTTTTTTATTGGAAGTTGCCTCTGCGTGCCCTATCCCTTTGAGGTCCAAGGGTGCGGTTCTTGACTTAGCTTTCGTTTCTTTTTTTCGCCGGACGTTGACCCGCGCTTTCTTTACTCTCAATCCATCTTCGGCAACGCTCGAAGAACCGCGCCCTCCAACCCCCCGCAAGTCACTACTCGGTGATTTACCGCGGTGGTATCATGCTCCAGTTCGTGTCAAGTCAGGATAGAAAACATGAAACTGCGGATGAGGATGCCCCATCCGCCCCGGACTATCGGTTCTTTGGATCCGACAGATTTTGTGGAGACCATTTGTTCAGCGCCTCCAGGAGCTCTTTCGCTGCTTCAGGAGCGGGTTCGGCCCCGTGTAAGACCACGTTTGTCGCATTCACCTTCTTGCCGTAAATTTTTGTGTTGGCCGGCCCGTCGGCTCGCAACGTGGAACCGGTCAACGCAATGCCGGCGAAAAGGCCTTTCGCGCGCGCGAAAGTCAGAAGCGCGCTGTGGAGTATCGCGTCGGACTCAGCGGCAACCTCGCGCCCCACGGGACCCGCGGTGGCGGACGCATCCCCTCCAATTTTTGCTTTGCTGATAAGGATGGACTTCGCCCCGCCGGGGTTCATCACGAAAATAAGTATGTCCATCGCTTCTCCGCCCGCCGCAAATAATGGGCTCCAATTCACCCCTTCCAGAGCGATCATGGTCGGTGCGCCCCACGGCCCATCGAAGTGCTCTCCCGTTCGGCAGGACATCGCTCCCCGCCCAAACGATCCGCCGAAGCCAAATGAAAAGATCCAGCCATTACCTTTTATCACCTCGGGCATAATGATTACGCAGTCCGCTCGATCCATCACATAGCGAGGCGCCGTTTCGGGTACGCCCATAATCTCGTCGAACACCTTCGCGCAGTGCTCGAGCCTCTTGTCTTCCCGTTCTTCGTCGGCGCCCACGACTGGAATCACCACCATCGCAAACATCACCAACAATGCAAGCGTCTTTCGCATTTTTCCCCCACGAACTACTCAGCCGGGATTGCCATTTTGCTTTCCCGACGGGGAACTATAGCTCTGTGAGAGATGGGTGCAAGCGGCAGCACACGCCAAGAGACGACAAAAGACGATATGAGGAGCGCGCTGGGGCTGGTGGAGCATCCTTGGCTTGGTTTTTGATGGGAAGTTGCCTTTGGGGCCGAATCCCTTTGGGGTCCAAGGGTGCGGTTCTTGACTGAGCTTTCTTTACTCTCAATCCATCTTCGGCAACGCCGGGGTGCCCCTCGCGGTACTCCACGGTTACTTCTCCGGATGTTATGCTCCGACGGTGCGCGGCCAACGGGAAAACAAACTCAACCCAGGCCACCCACCAATAAACTTGGGAGTTTCGCGAGATCGTCTGCACAATTCCGTGAAAATGAAAGGGTCCGCCACTGATGCGTGGTGAACCCTCTGCTCTTTATGGGATCCGTATCACGATGCCTGTTGAGAGGTTGAAGTCATTCTGAGGGCTAGGAGGGCCAAACTCGTTGAACGACGCGTGCAAATATCCGAGTTGCACCACCCGGACCGAGATGTAGTGATTTAGTTTAAAGTCCAATCCCCCGCCAACGAAGGTAGCAAACGAAGTTTCAGGTGGCGAGATTTCAAGCCGGAGGCCAACTTCAGTTTCGAAATTGGACCGGTGAACACCCCCGAAAAGCGTTTCGACGTACGGCATGAAGCGGCCGGTACTGAATCGAATACGCGGCCCCGCCAGATAGCTCAGGGAATTGGTGGGCGCGGAATTGAAAGCTCCGGGGGAGGGTACCGTATACCCGTTGGAATGTGAATAAGCAACGGTGCCAATGAGCCCCACCCACTTCATGGGGAAATATCCCATATCGGCAATCCCGCCATTGGAATTGGCTGTTCCAGTGCCGCTATCGGAGACGTGCGTATAGTTATAACCGCCGAACAATTCAAACTTCGAGGAATCCTGGGCAGCGGCTACAAATGGAAGAGCGAGAACGAGCCCCAACAGTATGGTTAGACGTCGCATGGAAAGCATCCTTTCGCGTCAAGAGATTGACCTGGATGAGCCTATTCACATGAGCTCTGATGGTAATGAGGAGAAGAGGGTTGCCGGGTGCCGGGACGCCCATTTTTGGCGCAGCCAAAAGTGGTGCTTTTAACTCCCTACAACCCGCGCAAGTCACTACTCGGTGATCTACCGCAGTGGTATCATGCTCCAGTTCGTCTCAAGTCAGGATTGAAAAGATGAAACTGGGGATAAGGATGCGCTACCCGCCAGGGTGATCGAGAGGCGATTGGAAACGCGCTCATCCAACACGTTAGGCAGACGGGCGGTTGCGACCTGAATGGAAGCAAACAGGCAGGTTGCAAATGATGAAGCGAATAGCAGTATGGTTTATCGAGGTAGCCTCAGAGGTGTTGCTGCTTGGCTTGGTTCTGACCCTTTTGTTGGGTCATGATCAGCATGCGTTCTTGAAAGATGTGCTGATCTACTCCTCTGGAATAGGCCTGCTCTTTTTCAGCACCGGTTATCTCCTAACCACGATAGTGGCGCGAGCCGTCTTGAGAGGCCGGGGATGGTTGCTGTATCCAGCAATCGCTACGGCCCTTTTCTTCATCCACTTCGAGATAATGAACGTGAGCTTGGGTGGTGCTTTCGAGCCGTCCACAAGGCTTCGTGTCCGGATGGCGGGTGCCTGCATCGTGTTCGTCTGTACCTTCCTCGGCACTCTGGCCTTAAGAAGGTGGACACTGGCGCGCAGCAACGTAGCGGGAGTGCCTCATGGTGGCTGAGTGTACGATGCAAGGTTCACAAGTACGATGCATCCGGATGTTTGTGCATTTTCACTACAAGTTCACCGGCAAAGAGAGAGATACGGAATCGGGCCTTGATAATTTCACTGCGCGGTTCTACGCCTCCACCATGGGCCGGTTTATGTCCGCGGATGACTCGAAGTACGTTGTTGCCGCCGATCCGCAAACCTGGAATCTCTACGGCTACGTGGCCAACAATCCCTTGAATGCCGTGGACCCGACCGGCCACGGTCCAAATGGATACTGTAATTCTTGTCATATGCTTCTCGCGGACAATGACTTTGGACCAAGCGGGGACGATGACGGAGGGAGCCCGGCCACGTCTGACGAATTTACTGGAGATGCGCGGAATTGCCTCCTATGCGAGCTTGAAGTCGAAGGGGTTCAAGAGTTGTGGGCAATGCAAGCTGCAATGGCTGCCCAGCAGGCCGCTCAGATTCCGGCAAACGTGAAAGAGGAAATGCAGACCTCTGTGAATGACAGCAATTCCCCGGACACAAAGAGAGGCGGAGACGACGCCACCGGTGGATATCACGAGGAGGGCGGAGATTGGGTAGATGATAAAGGTAGGGTCGCAGTTGTGCGTTGGAAACCGGGGAAAAAGGCCGACCCCGGATTAGAGGGCGGGGCCCAAATCGTGCCAGACCCCTCCGTTAGAGCGCCGGGATATGAAGGTAACTGGCATGTTCATCCAAGAGGGACGGCGCTTGACCATCATAATAACGTGAGAGGGTTTGGTCAGCCTCCAAGCGATGGCCCCGGTGAGGATCTCGACAGAGCAAAAAGCCTCGGCGGAATTAACATCGTGATTGGTGCTAGAGACAAACAGGTCTACTTTTACAACGGAGTCACCGTGATAGGGCAAATAAGTCTAAAGAATTTTATGAAATAGGCACAACAATGAAGATCAAGAGATATTGCATATCCACTGTAATTTTGGCGACAGAATTCTTTTCGCCAGCTCCCCAATCTAGACACCCCCTAGTCAACATCTCGGTAACCCTCAACGGCAAGGCCGCGCCGTTGCCGGGAGAAGTGACGTTCACGGTTAATAGTCACACTTTGTCAATGCCAATAAAAGACGGTACATTTGAGGTTCCTTCGGAAGTATTGAAAGCAGCGAGAACTGATCTGGTTGCCGTTGAAATGAATTTACCTAAAGATGGTATTCACATCCCCCTTAGCGCTTACGATTTTAACAATCATACTTGGAAACTAATATTAGACGATTGGCGCTTTCCCAAAGAATATCAGAATGTGATTCCCAAAGGATCCGACACAAGATCGGCGTGCGTCCTGGTGTTTTCAGGAAACGGCGAAGATACGTTTCTGCTTGACGTGAATTGCCGACACAAAATTAAACAGTGACCTGTGTTCCGAGTAGGGTGGCAGGGTCTCGATTACACGAACTGGTGCATCACAAATAACGCGGAGTGCGAGGATGATGAAGGCGGCTCTAAGGCACCTAAGCCGACAGCTCAGGATCTGGCAAACATGGTTCCTCAGACAGCAAAAGATGCGATCGAAGCTTCAGTGGAGGCGAGCAATTCAAAGAACGGCAGCGACCCAGAGGGGGGACACCACGAAGAAGGTGGCGTATGGGGACCGACTAGAGACGACACCGAGCTGGCTGTCCCAGCAAAACCAGGCGCGTATTGCCACCTTGATAAGTGCCAACAGGCAAGCGTGCAAAATTTGGATTCGGCCGATCCCAGTAAGATGGCTAAGCTGAAGAATATAGAAGGCCAATGGCACGTGCACCCGAAAGGTACGCGCGATTTCCTTGACCGCCACGCAGAATTCAATCAAGGCCCGTCAGGCACTAAAGGCAATCCCGGACACGATATTAAGACGGGAATCTTCAAAATTAATATAGTCATCGGAGCGAGAGACGGGAAGGTATATTTCTATGACACGACGGGGGTTGTAGCTAAGATGAAATATACGGATTTTATAGGGAAAGAATAATGAATCTCACAAATCGCATCGCTTTACTAGCTCTGTCGTTTGTGCTTCTTAGCTTGACGTTGACCGCACAAGACTCCACGGGGGTCATCCATTTGAGTGTGCTGCGTAACGGAGCAAGCGATAGTCCGCCACAAGAGGTGACTCTCACTTTCGGAGGCCTTGCAGTTGTTGAATCCGTGAAAGGCGGCAGCTTTCAGTTTCCTTTGGATGTTCTCAAAAGCAAGAGTCCAATTACATTCTCCGCAGTCGTAGGCAAGGATCAGATTCGCGCAACGGTTACAACTGGAGGCTTCCGGACAGATGAGTGGGTCTTAATCTTGGAGGATAAAGATTTTGACGATGAATATAAGCCCCTTCCAAGGGGTGCTAAAGTTCAGTCCTCCTGCGTCTTGGTATTCGGGTCCGAATCTGCAGACTCAACAAATGCGTTCTATCCGCACTGCCGGACAAAAGCCAAGTGAGATTTTGGCGGGTGGCCGCAGTTTCACTACGTCGTTGAATTGGACTTTGCCGAGTGCCCCATTTTTGGTGCAGCCAAAAATGGGCAGGTTCACGTCTGCAGACGACTCGAAGTACGTCGTTGCCGCCGACCCGCAAACCTGGAATCTCTACGGCTCTGTCTGGCGCCACCTCAGGCTCGAATTGCTGGAGCCAAGATTTTACGTATGATGCCTAGGCCAATCTTAAAACAATTGCCCAGGATCCCTCGCGGAGCGGAAGCAGTTGCGGTGCAGCCACGCTCAGCGTCACCCCCTACGTGAATAACCGCCTCACCGACACAGGCTTCAGCTACGATGCCTCGGGCAACATGTTGACGGACGGCACAAACACCTACACTTACGACGCGGAAAACCTCCTCACTGCCGCTGGCGTCACCTACACATACGACGGCGATGGCGACCGCGTTCAAAAATCCAGTGGGAAGTTGTACTGGTACGGGGCGGGCAGTGATGCGCTGGACGAAACGGACGGGTCAGGAAATCTCACTGACGAATACATTTTCTTCGGCGGCAAGCGTATTGCCCGTCGCGATTCATCAAGCAACGTGGACTATTACTTCGCCGATCATCTCGGCTCTGCCCGCGTCATTACAAACTCTTCGGGCACAATCCTGGACGACTCGGATTTCACTCCCTTTGGCGTCGAAATGTCCCATTCCTCAGGCAGCGGCAACAGGTATAAATTCACCGGCAAAGAGCGAGACTCGGAGTCTGGGTTGGATAATTTCACGGCGCGATTCTACGCGTCCACCACAGGACGCTTCATGTCGGCGGATGACGCGAAGTACGTCACGGCCGCCGACCCCCAGACATGGAATCTTTACGGCTACGTGGCTAACAACCCCGTCAACGCTGTGGACCCGACTGGCCACGCTCCCAACGGCTATTGCAATAGTTGCAATATGCAGGCGCTAGATGAGACCTCCGGGCCGGCAGACGATGATCTGGCCTCGAGCGAAGCCGATCACGACGCAGATATCAACTACACAAGGGATTGCATCCAGACCGCCGATGACTGTAAGGGTGAGGAATCTGGAACGAACTCAGGTGACGGCTCCGGTGATCAAGCCGCTACGAACGCGCAGCGACAGGCCCAAAATACCGCTGGATACAAAACGGCAGACGAGGCCGCCGCCGCCGCGCTTGCTATCGCAAATCCGACCTCGATAAAAGAAAATGTAGAATATGGTGGGTTTGTTTATAGGGATAAGGCAGGCCTATATCATTACACCGAACCCATCGAGGGGGACCGTGACGGCGTAGATCTTTCCTCCATCGCGGAGCCGCCGGACACAACACCCGTCGGGGATTACCATACTCACGGTGATTACACGATTGTGACCGAAACTGGACAAAAAATTCGAACCAGCGACCCTATGAGAGATAGCTACAATAGTGATGACTTCACTGGGGCCGACAAGAAGGGGGTTGCAGCCATTGCAAAAAAATATCCCGGGTACGTTGGCTACCTTGGCACCCCAAGCGGTAAATTCCTAGTGTACGACCCAGCGGCGAAGAAAAAGGAGCGAGAGTTGAAATGAAGACAATTTTAGTCGCGCTTTTGCTAATACTTTCGGTTTCTGAATGGAGTGCAGCCACAGTCCAATCGGGCTCCCTAGAAGTGTTGGCAGAGTTCCCGGGTGCTTCGTTGAAATGGCTGCACATTGCGGAACCCGTATTCGAGCGAGAAAAGCTAGACATAGACAAATACACCATCTCAATTATCGATGAAGGCGATTCCGTCACCGTGATACTGAGAGCCTCTGGTCTCTCCGAAAACGTTAAGGGGAGCCTAGGGAAATACCCTGGTTATGAAGTGGAGATCAGCAAGAAGGACCAAAAGATCGTGCGCTCTCACTATGATCGGTAATGTCGAGTGACGTAGGCTGATTAGATCACGGCCGATTGCCCCGTTTTTGGCGCAGCCAAAAGTGGGGATTTTGACTTGCTATACCCCGTGCATCGCCGGATCCCAAATAAATTTGTGCAATTGCAGACCCAGCCGCACCGGCAGAGCGTCGGCCAGAATCCATTCCACCAATTCCCGCGCTTCCAATCCCGCCCACTTTCCCGCTGGGTCGGCCGCCACCGGAGAAAAAATCACCTGGTGGACGCGTGTTGCAAGTTCATGTTGCGCCGTGAACTCGCGCGCGAATTCGTAATCCCGGCGGCTGGAAATCACAAACTTCACTTCGTCAGCGGGCCCGAGCGCTTCCAGATTCGCGGCGTCAAACGTTTCCGCCGCGCCTGAATCCGGACACTTCACATCCACAATTTTGATAACCTCGTGCGGCAATTTCCCGATAAACCGCTCGCCGCTGGTTTCAATCATCACCGTGTAGCCCGAGGCCACAAGTTGCTTGGCCAGCGGAATGATTTCCGGCTGCAAAAGCGGCTCGCCTCCCGTCAATTCCACCAAACGAATTTCGTTGCCCTTCTCCTGCCCCCCTGCTTCCTGTTTCCCTGCCTCCTGCCTCCCTCTTCCTTTTCGTGAAAGCTCATTTACACGCGCGCACACTTCCTCGACGCTCATTTTTGTGCCGCCGTAAAACGCGTAGGCCGTATCGCACCACGTGCACCGCAGATTGCACCCCGTCAGCCGGACGAAAATGCATGGCAATCCCGCGCGTGTGCCTTCACCTTGAATGGAAAGGAAAATTTCCGCGATCACCATAGCATTAGCGGGGAGCGGCGCCGGACTTGTGCCGCCGCAAATAAGCATTCACCAAATAAATCGCCACGCCGAATCCGATTACTCCTCCGGCAATTCTATAATAAGTAAGCTGGACACCGGCAAACACTGCGAGTAAAATATACGCAGTTATCACCAGGGCCGCTGGAATCGCAATAATCAAAAAAGCGCGGTTCATTGTAAATTTCCTGTTTTTCGCCAAAAATCGTTTTTCGCTTATTGAGTGAGTCAACTCACTCAATAAGGATTTGCCCCCGCTAAGGCCTGTAAGTAGCTGATGTTACATCAGTTTCCCAGACGGTGACCGCTGTGATCCGCGGCGCCTTCGGAGCCTCATGCAATAATTCCCGCATTCCGCGGGATCCTTCATCGAAGATATATTTTGCAATGTTTTCCGCTGAAGGATTGATGGAATTAAACGGCGGCTGGTCATTCAAATATTTGTGATCCATTCCGTCAATTACTCCGTGCAGAATTTGTTTCAGATGAACGAAATCAAAAAGCAGTCCGATGGAATCGAGTTCCGCGCCTTCGAGAATGACTCGCACTTTATAATTGTGGCCGTGCGGATTTTCGCACTTGCCCTTGTAGCCGCGCAGCGCGTGCCCCGCGGAAAATGTTTCGTCAACGCTGACTTCAAACATGGAAATCCTTTTTGGGTTTTGCGCGCATGAAGCGATCCACTTCTTCAATGTCGCGAGTGATGGAATAATCCGGCAACGACGCCACGAAAATCTTACCATACTGCATCCGCTCGATGCGGTTATCCAGAATCGCGAGAACGCCGCGATCGCTGCGCGAGCGGATCAATCTGCCGAAGCCCTGCTTGAGCGCGAGCACTGCTTCGGGAACTTGATACTCCGCGAAAGCGTTGCGTCCTTCCTCCTGCAAGGCGCGCACGCGCGCCGCAACAATGGGATCGCTCGGCACCGCAAACGGCAAACGATCCACGATGACGCACGAAAGCTGATCGCCGGGAACATCCACGCCCTGCCAGAAACTTGAAGTTGCGAAAAGCACGGCGTGCGGCGTGTTGCGGAATTTTTCAAGCAGCGCTGGCCGCGGCGCTGTGCCTTGCAGCAGCAAAGGAAAATCCACGGCCTGTTTTACGCGGCCGTACACTTCATTCATCTGGCTGTAGCTGGTGAATAAGCAGAACGCGCGGCCTTCTGTGATTTCAAGAAGTCGCGTGATTTCCGCCGCGGCTTGCGCGGAAAATGCGGAATCGCGCACGTCCGGCATTCGGCTGGGAATATAAAGCAATGCCTGACTGCGATAATCAAATTCAGTGGGCAGCACGCGCTCGAGAGCTGTGGGAACACCGAGGCGTTGCTTCAAAAAATCAAAACGCCCCGCAACGGCGAGCGTCGCGGAAGTGAGCACGACGGTTTCAAAGCGCTCGAAAAGATGCTCGCGCAGAATTCCGCTCACGTCTATCGGCGTGGCGGCGAGAAAAACTCCCTTGTTGCGGCGGTCCATCCAATAAACGTAATTGTGTTCGGCGGATTCCATCAGGAATTCAGTTTCGCCGCGCAGCTCAAAGCTGCGGCGCGCGATGTTGATAAGTTCCTCGGATTTAGAAGGCAGCGCGGCAATTTCCGTCTCGAGTGATTTGAGGGCTTGCAGAACTCCGTCGTAGACTTCGCGATTCTGATCGAGAAACTTTTCGCGCTCGGCCCGCTCGAAGGGCGAGCGGCCTTCGCGGGCGGGGAAAGCTTCAAAGAAAGCGCGGGCGCGTTCGCGAATACGAACCGCGCGCTTCAACAAAGAAGCCGCGCCATCTTTCGTCATGCGCACAACATTTTCGGCGTCGCGCGCCAGCTCCTCAAAACGATAGTTGGATGTTTGGCGGCCGAAATAATCTCCGGCGACATCTTCGATTTCGTGCGCCTCATCGAAAATCACCGCGTCGTATTCGGGAAGAATGCTGCCGAAGTCGTCCTGGCGCAGCGCGAGATCGGCGAAAAATAAATGATGATTGACGATGACGATATCGGCGCTGGCGGCGCGCTGGTGCATCAGCGTGACGAAACAATTGCTGAACTCGGGGCACTTCTGCCCGGTGCAGGCTTCGCGGCGCGCGTCGAGGCGGTGCCAGAGTTCGGCATCATCGGGAAGAAAATTCAATTCGCCGCGGTCTCCCGTGGCAGTGAGTTTTTCCCAATCGCAGATTTGCGAGAACCAATCCACTTCATCCAAACCCTTCAGGACCGGCTGGCCTTCCATGCGATGAACTTTTTCGCGGCAAAGGAAATTGCTGCGGCCCTTCATGACCGCGACTTTGAGAGTTGGGGCGAAATGTTTCTGGAGAAACGGAATGTCTTTTGTGAAAAGCTGTTCCTGGAGGGATTTTGTGGCCGTGGAAATTACCACGCGCTTGCCGCTGCGGATGGCGGGTACGAGGTACGCAAGAGTTTTGCCCGTGCCGGTGCCGGCTTCGACGATGGCGTGCTGGCGTTTGCGAAATGCCTTCTCGATAATTTCCGCCATTTCAAGCTGCGAGCGGCGGTGCTCGTATCCCTGCGGCATGCATTTTTCGAGCATTCCGCCGGGGCCGAAGATTTCCTTGATGGTGGGCTGGCCTTCTTCCGGGGATTCGGATTCTTCCAGGATTGTGCCGGCGCGCTTGTCCATGCGCTCGGCGAATTCCTCGTCGCTGAGTTCGCCGTGATCTGAGTCACGCTGCGAATCCACGTGGTGTTCCGAAACATAAACGCGCTCGGGCGCACGTGCCGTGACGGTTGAACCGGACGAAACGGGTGGCGCGGATTTAGGAGTTCGCTTGGCCATACGAGTTCTGCGGCGCGGTGAAGATGATTTCTGCCGAATGAAATACCTTAGCACATTCGCGCGAAGGGCCTGAAGCGATGAGATGCGAGGGGCCGGGTGCGGCAATTGCTCTGATGCAGTGGTATGGGTATGATTCGCGGTGAGCGCGGCGCGGAAACGGGGAGCATCGGTTAGGGATGAGCCAGCCGCCCAGGAGACTATCTAAATGGTTCGACAGCAAATGAAATTGGATCGACGCGAATTTATGGGCAGACAGAAAAAGCGCGTTAAGAGTTTGACGCGCGCCCTCGCTGTGTTTGCCGCGGTTGCTTGCGCTTTTGCGCTGGCGCTTGGGATGGCGAGCTGCTCGAGCGAGCCTAGCGCGCCGGATGCGGGGCTTAAGTCGCTTTCGGCGGACCGGTTGCTGACGAATATTGGCACGCTTTCGTCGGATAAGTTTGAGGGGCGGGCGCCTGGGTCGAACGGGGAAAATCTCACTATCAAGTATATGGAGGATCAGTTCAAGCAGAATGGATTGGAGCCGGGGAATCCTGACGGGACCTATTTACAAAACGTTCCGCTGGTGGACATCACTCCCGATCCGGGGATGAAGCTTGTTTTGACGGCGCACGGGAAAACTTATTCGCCCGCGTTTCCCAAAGATTTTGTGGCTTGGACGAAGCGAGTTGTGGATACATCCTCGATAGACGCCGACATGATTTTCGTTGGTTACGGAGTGCAGGCGCCGGAATTCAATTGGGATGATTTCAAGGGAGTGGACGTGCGCGGCAAGGTGATTGTGGTTTTGGTCAACGATCCTCCCGTGCCCGACCCGAAAGATCCGACGAAGCTTGATCCAAATACATTTGGCGGCAACGCCATGACGTACTACGGGCGCTGGACGTACAAGTTTGAAAAGGCGGCGGAGCTTGGGGCGGCGGGCTGCTTCATCATTCATGACACCGCGGGCGCGGGATATCCGTGGGAAGTGGTGCAAAACGGGCGCAGCGGCGAGCAATTCACTTTGAACACGCCGGATAAAGCGATGAATCGCGTGGCCATTGAAGGGTGGTTCAGCGGCGACACGGCCAATACGATTTTCAAAATGGCTGGACAGGATTTGGGGGCTCTTAGGAAGTTAGCCGCGACGCGGGATTTCCATCCGGTGGCGCTGGGAGTTCACGCCAAACTTGATTTGAAAAATACTTTGCGGACGCTGGATTCACACAACGTGATTGCGAAACTTACGGGGAGCGATCCGAAGCTGAAGGACGAGTACGTGATTTACAGCGCGCACTGGGATCACTTCGGCATCGGTCCGGCGGTGAATGGGGACAAGATTTATCACGGCGCAAAAGACAACGGGGCGGGCAGCTCGGCGCTATTGGAAATTGCGCGCGCCTTTAAACAACTGCAGACGCCGCCGCGCCGGACGATACTTTTCCTGAGTGTTACGGCGGAGGAGCAGGGGCTGCTCGGCTCACAATATTACTCGGAACATCCGCTGTATCCGCTGGCCCGCACCGTGGCCGACATCAATATGGATGGTATGAATGTGCTCGGGCGCACGCACGACATCGTGATGGTTGGCAAGGGTGCGTCCACACTGGACGCGATAGTGGAAAATATCGCGCAACAGCAGGGGCGCACGGTGAAGCCCGATCCCGAGCCTGAAAAGGGCGGTTTCTATCGCAGCGATCATTTCAATTTTGCGAAACATGGGGTGCCCGCATTTGATCCCGATGAAGGAGTGGAGTATCTCGGCAAGCCGGATGGCTGGGGCATGAAGATGCGCAACCAATACACCACCGAGGATTACCACAAACCTTCCGACGTGATTAAGCCGTACTGGGATTTGTCGGGGACCGTTGAGGACTGCAAACTTTATTTTCTTGTGGGATACACAGTGGCGAACGATGCGCAGACACCGCAGTGGAATCCGGGGGCGGAGTTTAAGGCGGCGCGGGATGCGTCTTTGCGAGAGACTGGAAGTATAGGGAAATGAGGGTTCGCAGGGACGGGAACGTTCGTTGACTCATTTTGTTTGAGGACGTAGGATTCGGTTCGCATATTCATGGCAACTATTCTTGTTAAGTGAAGGAGAGACATGCGCTGGAACTCATGGAAGGTGATGACTCTTGGGATTTGTGGTTTGACGGCTGTGATTGGCGCGCGGGCGATTGCGAAACAGCAAGCTACTCCTCCACCTGCTCAGCAGCAGGCTGCTCCAGGAGCGGCAGCGCAAACACAAACTCCGGCGCCCGAGGATCCCATAAAGACGATGGTGGGGCGGCTAGATCTGGAGAAATACAAAGCCACGATCAAAGGGTTGACGCAATTCGGGGACCGGCGGCAGGGCACGGACCGAAATCGGGCGGCGATAGATTGGATTGAGGCGCAGCTGAAGAGCTATGGCTGCACAAATACGGAGCGCATTAAATATGATTATCAGCCTCCGGTTCCGGGTGCGGGACGTGGCGCTGGCGGCGGGCGGCGCGGAGGGAATCCAGGGGGAAATCCCGTTTCTTCGGGTGGCGGGCGGCCGCGTGGCGTTAAGGCGCGCACGGGAGTGAACAACGATCCAAATGCTCAACCGGACTTGAAGCTGCGCGAACTGGATTCGCAGCCATCCACGCCGGGAGAGCGCGAAGAGGTGTACTGCACGAAAATCGGCACGACACATCCCGACGAGATGTACATCGTTGGCGGGCACATGGACGGAATCGGCTACGGCGAGGCTGCCAACGACGATGGATCGGGAGCGGCGCTGGTGATGGAGATTGCGCGAGTCTTCAGTAGTCCTGATGTTCAAACGGAGCGATCCATTCGATTTATTTTGTGGAACAACGAGGAAACCGGTTTGAATGGGAGCCGTGCATACGTGGCGCAGCGCGCGGACTTGCAGGGCAAAGAGGATCCGCCGGGATCGGGCAAGTACCCGGAGCCGAAGTGGCTGGGAATGATCCAGCACGACATGATGATGTTCGACCACGGGATGCCGCGCGAGGACGGCACGGTGAGCAGAGACCAGCGGCCCGAAGCGGACGTGAATATCGAATTTCAGGTGAACTCGAAAATGCCGGCGCAATCGCAGGCGCTGGCGTGGGCGATTGAATCCGCCAATGAAAAATACGCCACGGATTATCCGGCGTCGGTCACCAATCACATGACCAATACGGACTCGACGCCGTTCATGGACTTGGTGGCTTCCGTAAGCCTGCGCGAGAATGAACGCGGCACACAAATCGGAAACGGCTGGGACCCGCAATGGCATCAGCCGACGGATTTGTACTCGACGTATTACGACAAGGATTTTCGTCTCGGACTGAATGCGACGCAGACAACGCTTTCGGGGGTTGCGCAGCTGGCGGGCGCTACGCTGAAGAAGTGAAACGCTGATTGCGCACGATATTTGGCGACAGCACGGCGGGTGAACGCGGCACTTTTGGCAATTGCGCGCGGGTCGCGGGCGGCGAAAGTTTCCAGCCCTACAAAGCGGGGCAGGCTACAGGGTCGCGCAAGCAGCAGGTGGCCTTCGACTGTCCTTGCGGGCGGTAATCTCTAAAACACCAGGGAATCCAATCCAACTTCAAAAAGACTGCTATGACTGTAAGATTTAGCGTCCTGAGAAGTTAAGACCAATACCCGGAGTTCTACTCTAAATAGTTTCCATGATTGAGGCGAAGAATCATGCTCCCGACGCGGTAACCCCCAATATCGGCGATATCCGGCCGATTCTGCGCACTTTGGACCGGAAGGCCTGGTGGCAATGGTGGACCGCCGTCCTAATCATTCTGCTGCTTACGGGCGGAATTATCTCGCTATCCACGCCGCATATTTTTGACGGAGCGGATCACAACGCCCAACTGGAGCTTGGCATGGCCGTGCGCGGGCTGCTCGGCCTCGTTTTGATTTTCAGTGTTTACACGCTCTACCAGCAGTATCTTCTGGCGAAACTCCGGAAACATCTCGCGAGTCAGATAGAAATTGCCACACAACAAAAGGTGCGAGCCGAGGGTTATTACGAGTTGGCGTTTCTTGACCCGCTCACCGGCTTATACAACCGGCGTTATATTGAGGATCATCTGCACACAGAAATGGCCCGGGCAAAAAGGCGGGGCGATCCGCTTGTCGTGCTGTTTATGGACTTAGACAACTTCAAAAAGATCAACGATCACTTTGGGCACCTGGCAGGTGATTTGGTTTTACAGGAGTTTGCCCGCCGGCTGGCGAAATCCATTCGCGCTTCGGATGTGGCCGTGAGGCTCGGTGGAGATGAATTCCTGGCGGTGCTTCCCGAATGTCCTATGGAGAAAGTGGAAATCGTATTGTCCCGCATGAGCAATTTTGAAGTGGAAGTGGGCGGAGAGAAAATCCCTGTTTCCAGCTCCCGCGGGTGGGCGCAATACCAAGTCAATGATACTGCCCGAGAACTTATTGGGCGCGCCGATGCAGCCCTTTACGCACACAAGACTGGCGCAGAAATCGAAACGGAAACTACGCTCGCGTCGAATGCCGTAGAGGTTGCCGCCACGTAATTGCTTTGCCGCATTCTTTCCTTCCAGATTCCAAACTTGACACAAAAACTTGACGGCGGTATGCCTTGCGGTGCAACGCTCGGTCAGCGCGAGCTTTCCGCATCGGAGGATTTCATGAAACGTTGTTTCATACTTTTGCTTTTGTTAGTGGCAGGTCCCATTTTCGCCCAGCAATCAACGCAAACGACGGTTCCCGAAATTCACTACCGGTCGGTCCCGGATTTTCTCAAGCTGCCGCAGGATATTTACTTCGGCGAAGTTTCCGGCGTGGCGGTCAACTCGAAGGGGCACGTGTTTGTTTTCTCGCGCGGCAATACGACGGGCCCCGCGTACGGCGCCGGCGCCGCGCAACTGCTGGAGTTCGGCGCGGACGGAAAATTCCTTCGCGAAATTGGCCACAATCTTTATGCCTGGTCTTACGCGCACACGGTGAAGATTGATTCGCAGGACAACATCTGGGTGACCGACAAGGGCTCGGATATGATCGTCAAGTTCAACCCCGAGGGCCGCGTTGTAATGGTTTTCGGGCGAAAACAGGAAGCTTCCGATGAAGGCACTGGGCCGTTGAAGCATGTTCGGCCGCCGCTGCCTCCCGTGGACGGAATGTTCCGCCAGGTGACCGACGTTGCGTGGGACGGCGCCGGGAACACATATATCAGCGACGGCTACGTCAATTCGCGCGTCGGCAAAGTGGACGAGGACGGCAATTGGCTAGCGTCGTGGGGCGAGCCTGGCAGCGGGCCGGGACAGTTCAACACGCCGCACAGCATCGCTGTTGATGCGCAGGGGGAAGTCTACGTCGCCGACCGCGGAAACCGGCGGATACAAGTGTTCGACGACGGCGGAAAATTCCTGCGGCAAATCACGATTGACGTTCCTGTGGATCCGAAGGCGCGTCCGGCGATTGGGGCGAAGCCGACGGCGACAACGGGAACGATGTCACCCGGCGCACCGTGGGCGATTTGCATCACGCCGGGGCCACATCAAGTTCTGTTTGCTTCGGATGCATTCCCCGGCCGCGTTTATAAGCTGAGCCTCGATGGAAGAGTGCTTGGCGTCTTCGGCGAATCCGGCAAGCAACTGAAGCAGTTTGGGTGGATTCACGAGATTGCGTGTCCTTCAGAAAATGAGATTTACGTGGCGGAGCTATTGAATTGGCGCGTGCAGAAGCTGATTTTGGGGCAATGATTTGCGTGACACAGGAATGCGCGCGGGGATGCGAGTGGTTTGGCGCGCTGGCACACAGATCCTTCGGGCATCCCGATCGGATGCCCTCAGGATGATGGGGGTTGGTGCGGATGCCGGCGGACGACAGCGAAGGATGCTATGGCGGTGAATGAGTTGGCGTGCTCATATTGAAAGGGATGAATGAATGGTTCGAGTCAGCTATCAGGAACTTTTCGATGGATTGTTGCGCGCGCTGCTTAAGATTGGGTTTGAAAATGAGCGCGCGAGACGGTGCGCGCAACTTTTCGCCGATACGGACCGCGACGGTGTTTATTCGCATGGGCTGAACCGCTTTCCACGATTCGTAGCGATGATTCAAAATGGAGTGATTGATATTCACGGCGCGCCGGAGTTGGTGACAAGTTGCGGGGCGCTTGAGCGGTGGGACGGCAAAATCGGTCCGGGGAATCTGAACGCTCATCAGTGCATGCAAAGAGCGATCGAGCTTTCCAGTAAACACGGAGTGGGTTGCGTGGCGCTGGCGAATACGAATCACTGGATGCGCGGCGGCAGTTACGGCTGGCAGGCCGCCGATGCGGGAGCGATCGGAATTTGTTGGACGAACACGCTGCCCAATCTTCCACCATGGGGCGCTTCCGATCCGCGCGTTGGCAACAATCCGCTGGTTATCGCTGTTCCGCGTCCGGCGGGCCATGTGGTGCTGGATATGGCGATGTCACAGTTTTCGTATGGCGCGCTGGCGTCGTATCGAACGCGGAATGAATTGTTGCCGGTGGAGGGAGGATTTGACGCCAAGGGGCGGCTCACTCGAGATCCAGGAGCGATTGAAGCATCGGGGCGGCCTTTGCCGATTGGATTCTGGAAGGGTTCGGGACTGGCGCTGATGCTGGATTTGCTAGCGGCGCTGTTGTCCGGCGGACAAGCCACTTATCAGATTCCGGCGGACCCGGATAGAGAGACGCGGCTCTCGCAGGTTTTTGTGGCGTTCGATCCTTCTTGCGGCGGTCAAATGGGAAATGCATCAGAGGCCACCGATCGGATCATTCAGTATTTGCAGTTGCCGCCGCATTCCACGGGGGCGCGCGTGCGGTATCCCGGCGAGCGAGTGCTTGCAACGCGGAAAGAGAATTTGGCAAGTGGCGTGCCGGTGGATGCGGCCGTCTGGAAACAAGTGCTGGAAATATAAGAAAGGGAGCGGGAGTTGGCGCATTCCGAATGACACGAATCACTTTGTTACAGTTTGGTGATCGCCTGGAATTTTTGAGCTTGGCGGCGAGACATTAAAACAGAGTGCACGACGGATGTTAAGGAATGGGGTCTTCATTGGTTCCTCCTGCGGGAAGACTAGTCGGGCAGTTGATTTTGGAGGAATGAAAGGAATGAACGGTTTTCAAAAGGACTGAACGGCGGTATAAAGGGCTCTGGTGTCTGTGCTTGAATTAAACAAGGTATGGTACTGGCACCACCGTAGCCAGAAGTATCACATGGCCGCGTGGGAGCATCTAACGAAGTGGGATTGTTCTGAGCGGGAAGTTCTTCTGGGCATGAGTTAGGAGGACTACCATGAACATCAAATATATGAAGAAGCTTATGACGGGCATTATTGCCTGCACGCTTGCGTGGGCAGTGAGTGCGGGCGCGTTGCAATCTGGCCAGTCGCAGGATGCTCCTCCGACAATGCAAGGCCAGACGCAAATGCAGAGTCAGCCTCCTATGCAGGGTCCGGCACCCATGCAGGGGCAGATGCTAGCGGCGCGGTTGTCGCCGCAACAAATGCAGGAGTTGGTGGGGCCGATTGCCTTGTATCCGGACGCGCTGGTCGCGCAGATTCTTGCGGCCTCCGCCTATCCAACGCAGATTGTCGAGGCGAACCGATTCCTTCAGCAGAATCCGAATCTGACCGGCGCTGCGCTTGGGTCCGAGGTGGACAAGCAGGATTGGGATCCGAGCGTGAAGGCTTTGACGCAATTTCCTTCCGTACTTGCTGATATGGACAAGAACCTATCGTGGACGTCCACGCTCGGCGACGCGAGCACGAATCAGCAGGCGGATGTGATGAACGCGATTCAGTTCATGCGGCAAAGGGCGCAGCAAGCAGGGAATCTGCAGAGCACGCCGCAACAGACTGTTACGGATCAGGGGTCCAACGTCATCATTCAACCGGCTGATCCGCAGGTGGTTTACGTGCCGGATTATGATCCCGAAGACGTTTATGGGTATCCGGTTGGACTCTGGCCGGGATTCGATCCATGGTGGGGCGTCGGTGGCCCGTATCTTTCCTTCGGGATTGGATATGGCATCGGCCCATTCTGGGGATTCGGCTGGGGCTGGGGCGCGTGGGGCTGTAACTGGTTCGGCGGGGGCCTGCTGTATGGTGGCAGAGCCTATGGATTCCAGGGCCGCGGGTTTTATGATAGGAACGCGTTCTTCCATGGAAATTACCGCGGATACTCTTCGCCGGGAGCGCGCGGGAATAGTTTGGCCCGTGGAAATGGTTTCGCGGGAGGAAATAGCTTCGCGCGAGGAAACAGCGCTGCGCGTGGTTACGCCTCACCAAACGCGCGTGGTTATGCAGCCTCGCCTTATGCGCGCGGCGGTACCACAACGCGGGGATACGCCGCACCATCTGCCCGTGGATACAGCTATTCGGGTAACCGTTCCGGTTCTTACGGCGGTTACGGAGGCGGTGGTAATTCTTCACGCGGATATTCCGGCGGCGGCTCGCATGGATATTCCGGTGGAGGCTCCCACGGTGGTGGTGGAGGCCATGGCGGAGGCCACGGGCGCTAACTGAAAAACTCAACCTTCAACTAGCTCGCCCGGATTGACGTCCGGGCGAGCTAATTTTTTGTGCCGCGCTATACGGCGAATGACATTCCCTGTAAATCCAACATCACGACCGCTTCGTCGCCTTCGAGCGCCATGATTGGCAGAATGATCTGCCTGGTGCTCGGGGTTCCTGCCAAGACCCTATAGGTTCTCAACTCCCATCAAGAGGTTGAACGAAATTTATAGGGTCGCCGGCCTGCGTGCATAGCCGTTTCAATGTTGCTTCGTGGCTGAATACTAGAGAGGGACTGTTCATTTGTCCCTCCTTGCACTGTGACCTGTTTTGCACAGACGCAACTGCGGCGAGGTGCGACGTTCGTTTCAGCGGCAGCATCTAAGTTAATGGGATATATCTGGGCATGCGTAGGAGGATTACCGTGAACATAAAACTTTCCAAGAAACTTATGACCGGCGTTGTTGGATGCGCGGTCGTATTGGCAATGGGTATTGGTGAGGGCGGCTTGCAAGCTCGCCAGTCGCAGGACGCTCCGCCCACCATGCAAGGTCAGCCGCCAATGCAGGGGCAGCCGCAAGCGGCGCGATTGTCGCCACAACAGTTGCAGGAGTTGGTGGCGCCGATTGCGTTGTATCCGGATGCGCTGGTCGCGCAGATTCTCGCGGCCTCCGCGTATCCAACACAGATTGTCGAGGCGCAAAGGTTCCTTCAGCAGAATCCAAATCTGAAGGGCCAAGCGCTGGGCACCGAAGTGGACAAGCAAGACTGGGACCCGAGCGTGAAGGCTTTGACGCAGTTTCCTTCCGTGCTTGCCGATCTGGACAAAAACCTTTCGTGGACGTCCACGCTTGGCGACGCGAACATGAACCAGCAGGCGGATGTAATGAGCGCGGTTCAGTTCATGCGGCAAAAGGCGCAGCAAGCAGGGAATCTGAAGACCACGCCGCAACAGACGGTGACGGACCAGGGATCCAACGTCATCATTCAACCGGCCGATCCGCAGGTCGTTTATGTGCCGGATTATGATCCGGAACTCGCCTATGGGTATCCCGTTGGAGTTTGGCCGGGATTCTATCCGTGGTGGGGCGTCGGTGGCCCGTACCTTTCTTTCGGGATTGGATATGGCATCGGCCCATTTTTTGGATTTGGCTGGGGCTGGGGCGGATGGGGTTTTGACTGGGGCCGCAGGGGCTTGCTGTTTGGTGGCAGACCATATGGGTTCCAGAGTCACGCATTTTATGACCGCAACGCCTACTTCCATGGGAATTACCGTGGTTACTCCGCGCCTTATGCGCGAGGCAGCCGCACCGCGCGTGGTTACGCCGCACCAGCGGCCAGAGGAAATACGAGGGGTACACGCTCCGGCGCCTTTGGCGGAGTCACCCGCGGTGGAGATGCACGAGGTTATTCTTCCCGCGGAATGTCCAGCATGCGCGGCGGCGGTGGCGGCGGTGGCCATGCCGGTGGCGGTGGCCATGGCGGCGGCCACGGGCGCTAACTGACGAAGCAAATCAGCAAACTGACGCAAACAAAGGCCCAGCCCAGATTGGCATATGCCGGAATGGAGATGAGAACTATGGGATCGGAAATCCGAAGTTTAAAGGGTAGTTATATGGGTGGCGTTGGCAGCTTGGCTGTCTGCGCCGCCCTTGCGGTTTCTATGGGACTTTTTTCCGGCGCAGCAGAAGGGCAATCCGCCGGACAACAACCCATCGTCCGGAAGGTCGCGGGAGAGCGAAGCGGGCAGCAAACTTTCTCATCCGCGGCGGATGCGAGCCAGGCATTATTCACCGCGCTTCAGAATGATGATCAGCCGGCCTTATTAAAGATGCTCGGCCCGCGTGCGAAAGATATCGTTTCCTCGGGCGATGAAACCGAAGATAAGAACGACAGGGAGCAGTTCGTACAGAAATATCAACAGATGCACCGCCTGGTGAGGGAGCCAAATGGCACGACGACACTGTACGTCGGCGCGGAAAACTGGCCGACGCCGATTCCCTTGATGCACAGCGCCAATGGATGGTATTTCGATACGGTAGCCGGGAAGCAAGAGATTCTGTATCGAAGAGTTGGAAAAAACGAGCTGGCTGTTATCGTAGTTTGCCATCAACTGGTTGACGCGGAAAAGGAATACTACGGGCAACCGCACGACGGCGGCTCGGACAGGCAATACGCGCAGAAATTCTTCAGTGATCCGGACAAGCACGACGGACTCTATTGGAAGACAGCTTCCGGTGATACCGATAGTCCGATCGGCCCGCTCGTGGCGGCTGCCGCGACTGAAGGTTACACGAGGGATGCAAATCAAGAATCGCAACCCTTCCAAGGCTATTACTTTCGAGTGCTAAAGGCGCAGGGAGCGAATGCGACCGGCGGCGCTCGGAGCTACGTCGTGGACGGGAAGATGACAGGCGGGTTCGCGTTCATCGCATATCCGGCGGAGTATCGTTCATCGGGAGTGATGACATTTATCGTGGATCAGGATGGAATCGTTTATGAAAAAGATCTTGGTCCCAAGACCGCCGAGATGGCGAAATCTCTAACGAGATACGATCGAGACGCGACCTGGCGGAAAGCGGATTAGGCTGCAAACCAGAGCGGGGGCGCCGGATGTAATGTGTGTCCGGTGCCTCCGCGCCAGCTTCGCTACACCGGCTTCTTCTTTTACAAAGCATCGAGCGTCCTTCCGGAAAGTGAGCTGTCCCCGGTTGAAACCAGATTCCCACCGAAATTGTTTTAAGCATTGGGGCGGTGCGATGGAGGAGGGCCATGAACCGCGGGACGTTGCAGCGCGGCCTGACCAGGCCATTTAGGGAACAGCGTTGGGATCTGAGGGCTTTTCCGGCGAGAGCTTAGACATCCCGAGGCTCTTGAAAATCGAAGGCCAGTATTCCTTAAGCAGCGTATCCGCAATTCCCCATGACATGCGCGTGCCGTATCGTTCAAATGTATTTCCAACGGTACGGTCTTGCTGCGGAAGATAGACATTTGCAAGAGCCTCAGCGGCCAACGGACCGAAAATCCTTGCAAAGTTGATGGTCTTCTGTCCGCCGTCCGTACGTCCTATTACTTGACGGGTCAAGGCGTATTCAATCCTGGCGCGAGCCGTCACATCCACCCGGACAAAGTGACGCGGATCCTCATGAAGTATCGTGGATATGACGAACGTTCCGAAGAAATTACTCGACGCGCTGCCAGCCATTGCGGCGCCGAAGCGCCTTCCGTAACCATCAAATCCCTGGCCATATTCAGGGTAAGAATTCCGTGCTTGATCGAAACCGGCGGCGGCCGCGGCACCCAACACGGTTGGAGGAGCAATGCTTTTTTCAGCGAAGAGTTCAAACTTTTGGCGAGGGGTGAGCGGCGCGGCGCTAGTGGCAATATCGGGGAAAAAGTACGACCTTCTCGATATGGTTCCCAAGCTGGAAACAGGCGGGTTCAATTGTTGCATGAAGGAGTTCTTCGTAGATTGTTGCGGCGGAGCGGCCTCCGAAGAAGAGGCCAGCTTCGGCTGCTCCTGGGCCATGACGATCTGATTTGCGATTAGGCAGAGCGCGGCAAAACGAAGGATCCACACGAATCCAGACCGGTGATATATGTTTGCGGCCGCTGATTTATTGCCCCCGACCGTTTGGCCAGGGCGGAACATGATCGCAGGTCTCCTTTCCATGCTTTTTTGATGCAGGGATGAGGGTGTTCCGCTCGCTTTCTTCGAGGATTTGTGCTCCCTGGAATCACCGTAGCACGGGCGCCTGAGGGTGGAATCTGGGAAAGGGCGCTCTGTTATACTGCGGCGGATGCCTCCTTCTAAGCCTGTCAAGAAACTATTCCTCGTGGATGCGATGGGTTTTATCTTCCGGGCGTATTTCGCCCCGATGGGCCGGCTGAACAATGCCGCGGGAATTCCGACGAAGGTGCCCTACCTTTTCGTGACGATGTTGCGGCGATTGATGCGCGACTACCAGCCGGATTATCTGGCGGTGGCGTTCGATCTGCCGGAGCCGACTTTCCGGGACAAATTATTCGCGGAATATAAAGCTCAGCGGCCGCCCATGCCGGATGACCTCGCCGTGCAATTACCATTCGTGCGGCGGCTATGTGAAGCAATGCGGTTGCCGATTCTGGCGGAGCCGGGCTACGAAGCGGACGACATTATCGGAACGCTGGCCGCGCAAGGCGTGAAGCGCAAGCTGGATATTTACATCATCACCAGTGACAAGGACATGTTGCAACTGGTGAGCGGATCCGTGCGCGTTTTGATTCCCACGAAGCAGGATTTGCTGGTGGATGAAGCGAAGGTGGTGGAATTGCTCGGCGTGCCACCCGGGAAAGTGGCGGACGTGATGGCGCTGATGGGGGATTCGATTGACAACATTCCCGGCGCGAAAGGCATCGGCGAAAAAGGAGCGCGAGAGCTGATCCAGCGATTCGGATCGGTGGAAAAAGCGCTCGATCAAGCGGACAAGGTGGAAGGGAAGCGCTATCGAGAGGCGCTACAGACGCAACGGGAACAAGTGCTGATGTCCAAGCAGCTCGCCACGATTGCGACGGACGCGCCGGTGAAACTCGATCTTGAAAAACTCACGGTGCGCGAACCTGACACGGAAGCCCTGCGCGAGCTTTACGCGGAGCTGGGATTTACTTCGTTGCTGAAGGAGCTTGCACCACCGGCGGTGCGCATGTCCGAGGAGCGAGACTATGCGGCGCTTGAATCTCCGGGGGCCGTGCGCAAGTTTTTGGCGGAGGCGCCGCGCGACCAGGAAATTGCGATGTGGCTTGAGCTTGTACCGCTGGCCAGCGAAGACGCACAAGAGGAAGAAGGGTTCGGCAGCCGGATCGCGGCGATCGAGCTTTCACCAAAGGCGGGAGTGGCGCGGACGCTGCGCCTGCCCTTGGATGATCGTCAAAGGGCGGAATGGCTCGATACGCTTCGGCCGTGGCTTGACGATGCGACGCGGCCGAAGATTGTCCACGATCCAAAACTCGTCGCGCTATTGCTGGGACCTGTGGCAGGCATACGCCACGCGACAATGCTCTATTCGTATCTTCTGCGGCCTACGACGGCGAATCACGAATTCTCCGACGTGGTCTTGCGTTGCCTGAACCTCACATTTTGCGGCCTGGCGGGCGAGCGTGCCGATGCCTTGGAGAGGCTGGCGCCGGTGCTTCGCCAACAAGTGGAAGCGCAGGAGCTGGCGCGGGTTTACGAAACGTTGGATTTGCCGCTGGCTCCCGTGCTCGCTGAAATGGAAAAATACGGCGTGAGCGTGGATCCCGCGGCGCTCGAAGCGATGTCCACGGCGCTGGAAGGAGAAATCCGGTCACTCGAGAAGACGATCTGGGAATTGGCGGGTGTGGAATTCAATGTGAACTCGACGCAGCAGCTTGCTGAAATACTTTTCGACAAAATGAATTTGCAGCCACCGGCACGGCGAGGCAAGGCACGCTCAACGGCGGCGGAAGTGCTGGAAGTGCTTGCGCTGACTCATGAATTGCCGAGGAAAGTGCTGGATTACCGCGAGGCGGCGAAGCTGAAGTCCACCTATGTGGACGCGCTGCCGCTGCTTATTCACTCTCAGACTGGGCGTTTGCACACGCGGTTCAGCCAGACGGGAACGGCGACGGGGCGGCTGAGCTCCTATGAGCCAAACGTTCAGAATATTCCAGTACGCACGGAATCCGGACGGCGCATCCGCGCGGCCTTTGCGGCGGCGCCGGGAACGACGCTGGTTTCCGCCGATTACTCGCAGATCGAGTTGCGGATTTTGGCGCACCTTTCCGCGGACCCGGTGCTGACCGATGCGTTCCGCCACGGAGAAGATATTCACGCGCGCACGGCGCAGGAAGTTTTCGGCGTGGGGCCCATGGCCCAGACCGCCGAACACAGGCGCGTCGCGAAAGTTATCAACTTCGGAATTATCTACGGGCTTTCGGCGTTTGGACTGGCACAACAGCTCGGCACGGATACGCGCGAGGCGGCGCAATTCATCGCGGCGTATTTTGCGAAGTATCGCGGCGTGAAGGCGTTTCTCGATGGGACGCTTGCGGAGGTGCGGAAGACCGGGTTTACACGGACGCTTTTTGGACGCACGCGGCCCATTCCGGAAATTAATTCACCGCAGGTGAACATGAGGAACTTCGCGGAGCGCACGGCGCTGAACACTCCGGTTCAGGGCACGGCGGCGGATTTAATAAAGCTGGCAATGATTGAGATTGCGCGGCGGCTCGCGGCGGGAAAGTTTCATGCGAAAATGATTTTGCAGGTGCATGACGAACTTCTGTTTGAAGCGCCGCCGGATGAAGTGAAAAAGTTGAGCGCGCTGGTAAGGGAGTGCATGGAACAGGCGCATCCGTTGAATGTGCCTCTGAAGGTGGATTTGAAAACGGGGCCGAACTGGCGGGATATGAAGGAAATAAAAGCCTGAGAAATAGCCGTAGTTGACGCGGGGAGAAGAATTCGTGCTAGGCTCTGCTACAAGAGTGGTTCTTATCGAGGTGTGGCAATGAAGCATTCCGAAGGCTTTCTGCGGCTCGTGAACGAGGCGCGATCGCGCGTCCGCGAAACAAATGTGGCGGAGGTCAAGCGGCGGTTGGATTCGGGAGAAAAGCTTGCGCTGGTGGACGTGCGCGAAGAAAGTGAGTGGGGGCGCGGGCACCTGCCTGATGCCGTGTATCTGGGCAAGGGAATTATCGAGCGCGACGTGGAGATGCGCTTCCCCGACAAGAACGTCGAGCTGGTGCTCTATTGCGGCGGGGGATTCCGGTCGGCGCTGGCCGCGGAAAACCTTCAGAAGATGGGCTACAAGAATGTGGCCTCGATGGACGGTGGCTGGCGCGGGTGGCTGGAAGCTGGTTTGCCGGTGGTGAAGGACTGAGTCAATGTCCATAGGCCGTTGTCCGATGGGCACTGAAGGCACGATAAAAGCGGCTGCTGAATTGAAACTATACTCTTCGTAACCCACCTACTTCCTTGCTTCAACTCCTCCAAACTAAGAAAGGAGTTGCCAATGCAAATGTCGGGCATCCCCTTCGGAATCACAGACTGGTCGCAGATTGAGCAAACCGAGCACAAAGGCGAAAGCGGCATAGCCTATTGGCGCACTAAGAACTACGGGAGCATCCGCGTGCGCATGGTTGAATACACGCCGGGCTATCTCGCGGATCACTGGTGCGTCAAAGGCCACATACTTGTCTGCTTGGAGGGCCAACTCGATACCGAGCTGAAGGACGGCCGGACATTCACGCTCAAACCTGGGATGAGCTACCAAGTCGCAGATGATATGGAACCGCACCGTTCTTCCACCGAGGCCGGCGCGAAATTGTTCATCGTGGACTGAAGAGCACGCCCATGCATTCGTTTCAGCGGACTATCACGTCCGATAATTCCTCGCAAAGAATGGCTGGGGCGGGAGGATTCGAACCTCCACCGTCTACATTAACAGTGTAGCGTCCTGCCAATTGGACCACGCCCCAATAAGCGCGTCTCCGATTCTATCGTGAGTGCGACCCAATAAGCGAAAAGCGAATAAAGCTCGGCCAATGGCGCCGGGTCCTATTTTTGGACGGGAGCAGGGGCGGCGATGGAAGGACCCCACCCGGATGGGGTTGGAGTCCAATGACGCGTGAACTCATCGGTTAGAGTAAGGCTGAGGAGCAGCGCCAGCCAGAAAAACGCGGCAAGAATCGCGAGTTTAGTGAGGCGGGAACCGTATTTGACATGCATGAAAAACAACATCACCAGAATCATTTTGGTGGCGGCAATGACGAGAGCGATGACGGTGTTCATCGCGCCGAGATCCACGAACGCCACGGCCGTGGTGAGTGCAGCGAGGCACATAAGCACTACAAATATTGTCACGTAAGTTTTCACCGGGACAATGTGCTCCGACATCAGTAGCGCCCTCCGATCAGATACAGCAGAGGAAACAGAAAAATCCAAACGATATCCACAAAATGCCAGTAAAGTCCGCTGATCTCGATTGGGGTGTAGTAGTCCTTGGAGAAGCGCCCGCGCCAGGACATGACGACGAGCACCGTCATGATGCCCAGTCCGATGACCATGTGCAGGGCGTGCAAGAGCGTCATGAAGAAATAAAAACAAAAAAACAATTCGAGATTCGGGACGGTTACGCCGGAGGGCAGGGCTTCCGTTGGGGCGAAGCGCAGGCCGGGCACGAGGAAATGGTCCCACTTCTGGACGTATTCCGTGAATTTGATGCCGAGGAACGCCAAGCCAAGAGCCATCGTCAGGAACAAAAACACGATGAGCGCTTTGCGCTTGCCAGTCTGCGCGGCGTGAACGGCGAGAGCCATCGTAAGGCTACTGGCAATCAGGATCGCCGTGTTCGTGGTCCCAAGCTTGATATCCAGAAGGCGGCTGCCGAACTCGAATGCGGGAAGATAAAGTCCGCGGTAAATGGTGTAGGCGGCGAAGATGCCACCAAAGAACATGATTTCCGTGGCCAGAAAAACCCACATGCCGAGGGTTCCAGATTCGCGTTGCTGCTCGGCATCTTCAAAATGATGAGCCAAGTTTGGCGGATGAGCGGCGGCGGTGGTTTCAGGCACGAGGACCTCCCGTAGCGGCGGGCGCGGCCATTCCGGCGTAGTCGTAGGCTTCCTGTGTAACCACGGGGATCTCCTCGAAATTCTCCGTTGGCGGCGGCGAGGGCGTCTGCCACTCAAGTCCCGTGGCGCGCCACGGATTCGGGCCCGCGATCGGTCCATAACGCATGGACCAGATGAAGTACACCAGTGGAATTAAATAGCCGATGGCGAGAATCGAAGCGCCGGCCGAGGACATGACGTTGAGCACTTGAAATTCCGCCGGGTAGGTGGCGTAACGGCGCGGCATGCCAAGGTAGCCAAGCACAAACTGCGGGAAGAATGTGAGATTGAATCCACAGAAGATAAGGAGCGCGGCGAAACGCGCCCAGCCGTCGGGATACATACGGCCCGTAATTTTCGGCCACCAAAAGTGAATGCCGCCCATGTAGGCCATCACCGTGCCGCCCACCATGATGTAGTGAAAATGCGCGACGATGAAATATGTGCCGTTTAAGTGTACGTCCGTAGCCAGAGAAGCCAGAAACAAACCCGTCAATCCGCCCATGGTGAAGAGGCCGATGAATCCCAGCGCATAGAGCATCGGCGCTTGATATGAGATCGAGCCTTTGTAGAGCGTGGCCGTCCAGTTGAATACTTTGATGGCGGAAGGAATCGCGACCAGGAAGCTGAGCACGGAAAAAATCAGACTGGCGTATATGGATTGGCCGGCGACGAACATGTGGTGGCCCCAAACCAAGAAACTGATGATAGCGATGGCGAGACTGGAATACGCGACCACGCTATAGCCGAAAATGCGCTTGCGAGAAAAGCACGCGATCAGTTCGCTGACCACGCCCATGCCCGGAAGAACCATGATGTAAACCGCCGGGTGCGAATAAAACCAGAATAGATGCTGAAAGAGGAGCGGGTCGCCGCCGAGTTTCGGGTCAAAGATGCCGACGTGCAGAATCCGCTCAAGCCCAACCAAAACCATCGTGATAGCGAGGACCGGGGTGCCGAGAATAAAAATAATGCTTGTGGCGTAGATGGACCACAAGAAAAGCGGCAAACGGAACCAGGTGAGCCCCGGCGCGCGCATCTTGTGAATGGTCACGATAAAATTCAGGCCGGTCAGAATCGAACTGAAACCAGTGATGAATACACCCATAGCCGCTGCAATCACATGTGTATTCGCGTACGTGCTGCTGTAGGGAGTGTAGAACGTCCAGCCGGTATCTACTCCGCCGGCGAGAATTGCGTAAAGCGTGAAGAGAGCGCCAACGATATAGATGTACCAGCTCAGAAGATTCAAGCGCGGGAAGGCAAGATCCTTTGCGCCGATCATCATCGGCACCAGGAAATTACCAAGGACTGCCGGGATGGAAGGAATCATGAAGAAGAAAACCATCACGATGCCATGAATGCTGAAAAGCTTGTTATAGGTTGATGGCTGGACAAGCGCGCCCTGCGGCGTGATGAGATTCAATCGCATCAGAACAGCCGCGGTGCCGCCGACAAAAAACATGAAGGTAATGGAGACCAGGTAAAGCAAGGCGATGCGCTTGTGATCCGTGGTGAAGAGCCACGACCGGATCCCGTACTTGACGTTCAGATAATTGACGGTCGAGCTAGCGGGACTCTCCGCTACGGCGGTGCTCATTTCTCTTTCCTTTCCTGGGCGCCCAGGGACTTCACGTATGCCATCAAGTCCAGAATCTGCTCCTCATTCAACTGCCCTTGGAAAGTGGGCATCACCGGAGCATAGTTCGCCAGCGGCATTGAATTTGGATTCGTGATGGCCTGGCGGATAAACCCTTCGTCCACGGTGAGTGTGCGGCCGTCCTTGAGCGGCTGCGGCTTACCAAACACGCCAAGCAGCGAAGGACCTTTGCCCGTGTTGTCCGGCTTATGGCAACTGTCGCAGCCATACTGACTAAAGAGCCGCTCGCCAGTTTGCGCCATGGATTCGCCCTTCGCCCCCCCGGCCAACCACAGGGCGTAATCAGTGGGCGTCATCACGTAAACCCAGCCGATCATTCCGGAATGTTGAGTTCCGCAATACTGCGCGCAGAAAAAATGGAATGTGCCGAGCTTGGTGGCCTGAAACCAGATGCTGGTATATCGACCGGGCAGCACATCTTTTTTGATGCGAAAAGCCGGAACATAAAAATCGTGGATGACGTCTTCGGAAGTCATCGTCAATTTGACTGGCACGCCGAGAGGGACATGTAGCTCGTTGATCTCGCGGAGGCCTTCGGGATGCTGCAGGTGCCACATCCACTGTTTGCCGACCACAAAGATTTCCATGGAGGCGTTGGGCGCGCGGGAGTTTTCAAAGTACAGGCTCGAGCCCCAAATGAAAATGACCACGCAGATCGCACAAGGAATCAAAGTCCAGACCAGTTCAAGCGGGACAGATGTTACGGTTTCAGACGGCTGCTCGTTTTCCGAGCGGCGCCGGTATTTGATGGCGAAGTAAATGATCGTGGCAAAGATGACAAACGTGAAAAAAAGCGTAATGCCGGTGAGAAATAAATGGAGCTTGTCCACGCCTTCAGCGATGGTGGAACCAGCGTCGGGACGCAACTGAATGCCCGGCCAATCCAGGATGGCGCTCAGCGGGAATTGGGATACGCTCAGCATGATTTCTTCAGGTCGTCCTCCGTGCAGCGTTGCTGACTGCAACGGCGCGCTTTTCGCGGCGGAGAAACAAAACAACTATCAAAGCGATAAGAACCACGGTTAAAGCTCCTGCCGCGCGCACAATATTCAGGATCGCCACGCCATACTTTCCCGTGGAAGGTTCGTAGTGATAGCAGAAGAGCAGGATGGCATCCACCGGCGAGCCGATCCTGCCTTCGCTGGCTTCGACGAGTCCGAGCCGCACATCGCGCGGCGGATACGAGATCCCGTAGAAGTAGCGCGAGACGCGGCCTTCGGGTGTGAGAACCATGATGCCGCTGGCGTGCGCAAACTGAGAAGACGCCTTGTCGTAAACGAAGCGGTATCCGACGGACGCGGCGAGCTGCTGGATTTGCGGCTCGTCACCGGTAAGAAAATGCCAGCCGTGAACAGCGCCGGGACGGCCGTAAAGCCCGGCATACATGATTTGCTTCGCGTCGGCGAGCACGGGTTTTTCCGTGGCATCAATGCTGAGGGTGATGACGTTGAAATCCTTGCCAATACTCAGCGGGACTTCCTTCAGTGTGTTCAGCGTGGCGTTGAGCACTTCGGTGCAAAGCATCGGACACTGATAGTAAACGAGCGTAAGGATTGCCGGCTTATCTTGTATGAGCTGGCGCAGTGTGACGGTTGCGCCATGTTCGTCGCGAAAAGGAATATCGAGCGGAACCTGATTGTTCAACTTTTGATCCAACCCAACATTTTGCAGCACTTCCGGCTTGCCCGAAGGGTTCTGCAAGAAAACATCCTGCGCGCGCGCGCCCGCGGCGAAAGATAGCGGCACTATCAGAACGCACGCTGCGGCCAGGAGTCGCACGTACGAGCGCTTCATTTTCATTTTGTTTGCTCCTTCCCTGTGGCGACGCTGCTTGACTGAGTAGATTCACTCCGGCGTGCGGGGAGTCCGCGCTCAAGGAGCAAATCCATGGCACGATCAATCGGGATGCGCACTTTGCCGTTTGCCTTGTCTACCCAGCCATAGGACTGGAGTATTTCATCCTGCGACTGGCGCATCTGGTTGAGATCCGCCGCCGGGTGCACTTGGAGACGGGGCTCAGGCGGAAGCGCTCGCTCGCTATCGAATGGCGAAGCCGCGGGACCGAGCGGCTGGCTGGCGGAGTAATGGGCGAACAGCCCGCGCATGGAAATAAATGTCGCGGCCAGCACCACGAAAAGCACGACGGCGAATAACAATACGGAACGCGCGTTGGTATCGCGCGTTTCGTAGCCCGGTGCTGGAACTGGATGCCCGCTCTCAGTGTTCTTTTGCATGTTCCTTCGCATCTTCCTCGAATAGCTCGACCAAACGCGGATCGTACATGGGCAAAAGCGGCATGCGGGAAAGCTGAGTGAAAAACGCCCACAGCCATATGCCACCGATGCCAATCACCAAAGTGAAATTGGTTAAGTGAACGCGCGGCCCGGAGGATTCAAAAGCTGGGACCACGAGCCAGTACACATCCACCAACGTCAAACCCATCAGCAGCCACGCGACCCAGGAAAGAGAGCCGGGCTTGCGTTTTACGTCCCTTGAAAGCAGCAGCAGGAAGGGAATCGCGAAATGGAAAACGATCAGGATGATCGCCAGTGCAGCCCAGCTTCCGCGCGCGCGGCTCATGTACCAGGTAATTTCATCCGTCATGTTGCCGGACCAAATGATCAGGAACTGCGAAAATGACAGATACGCCCAGAGCATGACGAACGTCAGCAGCATGTTGCCAAGATCGTTGAAGCGCTGCGGTGTGGCGATGCGCGCAAGCGGATCGCGCGCGGCCAGACGGCGCACAACGAGAATTACGAACGCGATTGCCGAAAGCGTTTGCACGATCATCATCAGCATGCCGTAGATTGTCGAAAACCAAGTGGGCTCGAGCGACATGATCCAATCCACGGAGGAAAACGTGATCGTCAATCCCCAGAGAATCAATCCCGGGCCACTAAGTCCCTCGAGGCGTGTCGCTGCGCCGGGGTCTCCAGGGCTGTCCTGCTGAGACGACCAGCGATTCAGCAGCCAGGCCATCGCAATCCACAGGACGAAATAGATGATGCTACGGCCGATAAAAAACGGAGCGTTCAAATAGAAATGCTTTTGTTGGTAGACGGGATTGGCTGCGGCATCCGGGCGCGTCCATGGGTAGAGGTACGTCATCCCGACAAGCAGCGGGATATAAAAGATGGCCATTGCGCCGATGGTTCGCGTGCCTGCTTCCAGAGCGCGGCGAATCAAGAATCCCCAGCCGCCGCCGGTGAGGTGATGCATCATCAGGACGGCCATGCAGCCCAGCGGAATTCCAATCCAGAAAACGAATGCCAAAAGATACGAGCGAAAGAATTGTTGTGGCGACCAGATTACGCCGGGAACGGATGCAAGCAAGCCGATGATGCCGGCGATAAGAGCGGCGCCGCGCAAGCCGTCAAATTCCGGCACGCCCATTTCGCCCGTGCGAATTGCCGCATCGCCGGAGGCGTTCATCTGCGCGCTCACTGCTGTGGCTCCATTTGGAGTTTCTTCTGCTCCGCCGCAGGCACATCCGCCACGCTTGCTTGCCGGCTCAACTGCAGCGCCCGAATATAGGCCGCGATGCGCCAGCGGTCTTCGGGGCTGACGCGCGTGGAGTAGCTGTACATAACGCCGAGGCCGTTCGTCATGACGTCGAAAAAATGTCCGGGAGCTGCCTGGCGCAACCGCTCAATGTGAAATGACGGCGGCTGGGGGAAGCCGCGCAGAACGATCATGCCGTTGCCGCTGCCGGTTACGTCATGGCAAGGCGAACAGTAAATGTTATAGCGCTCGCGGCCGCGCTCGAGATCCGCGCGGGTGATCGGAAAGGGAAATACTTCGGCATCCTTACCATCAACCTTGCCCGTGTAGAGCAGCTCGTCAAGATGAAGCTGGCCGCGGGCGATCGTTCCAGGCACCGGAAGGCGCGCCGAGCGGCCGTTGTCGAAAAACGCCGCGGCATCGTAAGGGTTGTAGCGTGGCTGCACCTGCATATCCTGACGGCAACCCGAAGCAAGAGACGCGATTGACGCCGCGGCGAGCAACGCCGCACGCACAATCATCCGCCGGAATTTGCGCTCAGACTTCAACTTCGGAGACCTCCCGCGCTTGCAGGCTCCTCAGGAATTCCTTCGTTCTCGCTGAATCGAACTGGCGGTCGCGCGCCTTGATGAGCAGGAAAAAGCGATCGCGCGTGGCCAGCGCGAATCGCGGCACGTTGAAAACCGGATGATACGGAGCGGGCAGGCCGTTCATGGCCAGCATGCCGAAAACGCAGAAAATTGCGGCGCCCAGAATAGTGAACTCAAATGTAATCGGTATAAACGCCGGCCAGGAATTGTACGGCTTGCCCGCGACGTTCAGCGGGAAGCTGAAAACGTTGGCGTAATACTGCATGCCGAAGCCCGTAAGCCCGCCGAAAATTCCTCCGATCAACACGACAAGCGGGAGACTGGTACGGTGGAAACCGACGGCATCGGCCAAGCCTTCCACGGGCATGGGCGTGAAGGCGTCCACGCGTTGGTAACCGGCGGCGCGTGTTTTGTGAGCGGCCGCAAGCAGCGCTTCGGGTGATTCAAATTCCGCGAGCAGTCCATAGAGTGGGTGGCGTCGCATAGTTCAAGCCTTCCCCTGGTCCGGCATTTCAGGGTTTGGATTGCGCAGGCGCGCCTGGTAACTGGTGCGGGGGCGCGTATTCAATTCCGCCAGGAGTGTGTAGTCCCGCGTGCTGGCCTTGAGCTTCGCCACGCGGCTGTTCTTATCATTGATGTCACCGAACACAATCGCTTGCGCGGGGCAGACCGCTTCGCACGCGGTGACAATATCGCCGTCGCGCACGCTGCGATCCTGTTTCTCTGATTCGATTTTCGCGGACTGAATCCGCTGAACGCAGTAGGTACACTTTTCCATTACTCCGCGGCTGCGAACGGTCACGTTGGGATTGCGCATGGACATCAGCGATTCAGTGGTGTAGTCGGAAAAAAGTTCGAAATTGAAGCGTCGAACCTTGTATGGGCAATTGTTCGAGCAATAACGCGTGCCGACGCACCGGTTGTAAACCATTTCATTCAGCCCTTCGGGGCTGTGAACGGTGGCGCCGACCGGGCAAACTCCTTCGCACGGCGCGTTCTCGCAATGCATGCAAGGCACCGGCTCAAAATAAGTTTCAGGCGTGTCCAAGTCTCCGCGGAAATATGTGTCCACGCGAATCCAGTGCATTTCGCGGCCGTTGATTACTTGTTGTTTGCCAACAACCGGAATGTTGTTTTCCGCCTGGCAGGCGATCACGCACGCTCCGCAGCCGACGCACCTGTTCAGATCAATCGCCATGCCCCACGCGTAGCCGTTGTATTCAAAGCCGGGATAGAGCGAAAGCTCCTTGGGAGGAAGAATTGTGTTTTCTGTCTGCGCAAATTTCGGATTCTTGATGAATTCATCCAGCGTCGCAATTTGCACGAGGTCGCGCGCAAACGCCGTCTGGCTTTCAAAGTCCTCGTGGCCTTCCGGCTTCACCCAGTGGCTTGAGTTAATTGTGTTGTGGTGCTGCGTGGGAGCGAGGGGATAAGTCTTGCCCGTCTTGATGATCTGCGTGCCGTAGGTAAGCCACGGCGATTTGCTGTCCTGCACACTAAACGCGTTGAAACCAATCCCGGTGCCGAGCCGGCCGGCGCGGCGGCGTCCATAGCCGAAGTTTAGAGTGACGGAATCATCCGCCTGGCCGGGCATGATCCAAACCGGTGCTTCGATTCCTTGATTATTCAATACGATTTGAACCACGTCGCCGTTCGAGACTCGAAGCCGCTGCGCTGTCGCCGGGCTCATCTGCGCGGTGTTGTCCCAGGTGAGCTTGCTTATGGGTTTTGGCGATTCCTGAAGCCATCCGTTGTTTGAGTATCGGCCGTCGTAGATAGTCGGATCAGGACGCAAGACAAACTCAAACCTCGTTGACCCCTGACCATTTTTGCCAGCGGTCCCGAGATCACCAGATAGTGTCGGCAAACCAGCGGATATAAACGCGGGCGACCCGAGGCTAACTGCAAGGGCAGGCAGCGCGCTCCCCGCAATCATCCCATCGTGTAGAGACGTCTCCCAGAAGCTCTCAAATTCCTTTTCGCTCTTCTGCGTTTTCCAATAATCGCGTACAAGGTCGTGAGTGGTCTTATCCGAGTGTCCTTGCAAAGCGGCTAACACATCACATGGACTCTTGCCGTCGTAGAGCGGTGCAATCAGGGGCTGGATTAAACTGACTGTCCCGTCATAGGCCCGCGCGTCACCCCACGCTTCCAGTTCGTGTGCCGCGGGAATATGCCAGTGGCAAAGTTCGGCGGTTTCGTCTTCATAAAGACCAAGGTGCGCCCGGAAAGGGACCTTCAGCAGTGCGCCGGCAAAATGTAAATCCCCGGGCGCGGAATAAACGGGATTCGCGCCAAGAATGAATACAGCCTGCGCTTGCCCGCTAGCCATGTCGGTAACCAGCTGATTGAGCGAGCCGGATTCGTTTGTGGGATTCGTCTCAATGGGATCGGTATAGAAAACAGTGTTTCCCACAGCGCCGAGCGCAGCGTTCATCGCGTGCGCGAGTGCGTGAACAAATGGCGGCTGCTCTCTGCCCGCGACAATCGCGCAGGACCCGCGATGACTCTGCAAATCGCGCGCGAGAACTTCGACCCACCCCGTTGGCACGCCCTGCGGCGGCTTTGCGCCCGCAGCCTGCGCCACTTGCAAGGCAGCGGCGAGCGCGCCAGCATATGCACCAATGTTTGACGCCTTCGACGCCAACCGATGGTCGGCCATCGCGCCCGTTGTTGTGGCTCTCTGCTCGACGACATAAAGGCGATTCATCTTCGCGCCAGGGCCCTCGGCATTCCGGCGCGCAGTAAAATCGCGCGCGTAGCGCACCGCTCCTGGGCCCGGAATACAGAAAATCCGCGTCGAGGGAGAGGATCACGTCCGCCTTATCAAAGCGATACATGGTGTTGACGTAGCGGCCGAAGGCCAACTTCGCGCCTTCACGCACGTTGTCGCGCGAGCACGGCTCCCATTGATGCCACTTTGCTTCGGGAAATTCCTTCAGGAATTCCTGGATCTGCGCGGCAAGCGATGGCGAAGTGATTGTCTCCGTAAGAATTCTCAGCCCGGCACCCTTTTGTGCGGACCGAAATTATTCCGCAGGTCGGCGACCTGCGCGAGAAATGCGCCCCAACTGCTGATGCGCCCTTCGTGGATAACGGTCTGCGAGCGATCAGGATCGTAAAGTCCCAGTATGCCGGCTTGCGCAAAAATATCCGTCGCGCCGAGGCTGGCCGGATGCAGCGGATTGCCTTCCACCTTTGTTGGCCGGCCCATGCTGCTTGCCACCAGGATGCCTGTGGCCACTCCGCCCATCGTCGTGGAGGTCGCATAAAACAGCGGCTTGCCGGGAATAATTTCTTCGGGCGCACGAACGTAAGGAATAATTTTTTGCTCGGGCATTTTAGTGCAGCCCGAAAGTCCGGCCAGCGCCGCGGATGCAGCCATCCACTTCAAAACGTCGCGGCGATGCACGCCGCCATTCGGATCTGTGGCCGGATCAATCACCGGATCATTCGCCGGATCGTGCGGAAACTCGTGATCGAGGAACGCGCGATGCTCCGGCGTATCCGCCAGATCCTCCAGGCCGCGCCACAGGCGCTTTTCGCCGCCGGATTCCCTGAGCCGCGCGCGCAGCGCTTCCAGATCGAGCGGTGGATTCGGATTGGGTGTCGTTGTCATCGTAAATTCTTCGTCATGGCATTCCGTTAAGCAGCGCCGTCTCTTGCTTCAGCATTTGAACTTCCCGCTTCCATCCATGCTTCCCTGCCTCGTCTTTACCTGTGACACGTGTAACAATCTGTCAGCGACTGAATCTTGTATTGCTTCACGAGTTTGCGGCCCAACTCTTCCTGATTTGAGGGTGGCTGGTAATGAATGCTGAAAACCTGATCCCGCGGACGCACAAACTTTTCAGGTTCGCGGTGGCAATCCAAACACCAGCCCATTTGCAAGGTTTCGGCGCGCCAGGTCAGCGGCATATCGCCGACGGGGCCGTGGCAAGTGGTGCAGCCAATGCCCTTACTGACGTGAATGCTGTGATTGAAATAGACAAAGTCGGGCACAGCGTTCACGCGGCTCCACTGGATGGATTTGTCATCGCGGTAGCTGGCGCGAACCGGCTCGAGCATCGAGCTGTTCACCCATATTTGCGAGTGGCACGTCATGCAGGTTTGCGTTGGAGGCATTCCAGCATCAGACGAGGTTTCAACCGCGGTGTGGCAATAGCGGCAATCCAGACCAAGTTCGCCGACGTGATGTTTGTGGCTGAACGGCACCGGCTGATCTTTTGCAAGGTTCACATCGGTGACGTACGGCGACTCGGAAAGTTCATACACAGCCCAACCCAGCGCGGCGATCAAGAACGCAGCGCCGTAGATGCTCACGCGAGCGATGGTATTTGTGCTGCGATGGAAGAGCTGTGCCATGAGATTGGTTTAAGGCGCCGATTCCGGCGCTACGTCGCTTTATTTTCCTCCGATGTTTCCTCAACCAAGCCGCGCATTTCGGAAATTGAAATGACCGGCAGGAAGCGGATGAACAAATAGAGCAAGGTCAAGAAAAGCCCGATAGTGCCCGCGAAAGTTGCCCAGTCCCATCGAGTGGGGTAATACATGCCCCAGGAAGAGGGCAAATAGTCGCGGTGCAAGCTGGTGACAACAATGATGAAGCGTTCGAGCCACATGCCAACGTTGACGACCAGTGAAATTGCAAAAAGTATTGGGACATTCGTACGGATGCGCTTCCACCACATGAACTGTGGAATCGCGATGTTGCAAGTAATCAAAGTCCAGTAGACGGGTGCATATGGCCCGATCATGCGGTTCATGATCATGAACTTGTCATAGCCGCCCGTGTAAAACGCGCCGAAGGTTTCCATCATGTAGCCGTAGGCCACAATCAAGCCGGTGGCGAGCATCACTTTGGCCATGTTTTCCAAATGGCGCATGGTGATGAAATCCTCCAGGCCGTAAAACTTCCGGATGGGAATGGCTAGCGTCATCACCATGGCGAAACCTGAATAGATGGCGCCTGCCACGAAGTACGGAGGGAAAATGGTGGAATGCCAGCCCGGAACAATGGCCACGGCGAAGTCAAAGCTCACGACCGTGTGCACGGAAACAACGAGCGGCGTCGCCAGACCCGCCAGCAGAATTGACGCGGTCTCATAACGGCTCCAGTGAACCGCGGATCCGCGCCAACCCATCGCAAGAAAGCCGTAGATCACTTTGCTGATGCGGTTGCGCGCGCGGTCGCGGAGCGTCGCCAGATCAGGGATTAAACCCGTGAACCAGAAAAGTAGAGATACGGTTGCGTAGGTGGACACGGCGAAAACGTCCCACACCAGCGGGCTGCGAAATTGCGGCCACAGAAACATCGTGTTCGGGTAGGGCATCAGCCAGTAAAACAGCCAGGGGCGGCCCATGTGCAACAGGGGAAACATTCCGGCGCAGGCAACCGCGAAAAGCGTCATCGCTTCGGCGAAGCGATTGATGGACGTGCGCCACTTCTGGTGCAGCAAAAGAAGAATCGCGGAAATTAATGTGCCGGCGTGGCCGATTCCGATCCACCACACAAAATTGACGATGGCGAATCCCCAGGCCACGGGAATGTTGATTCCCCAGATGCCCACGCCAATCACCAGCAGGTAGGTGAGGGCAAGCAGCAAGAGCATCAGCAACGCGAAGGAGACCAAAAACCCAAAATACCAGCCCTTCGGCGCGCGGCGCGTCAGAACAATGGAACTGATTTTATCGGTGACCGAGGCGTAAGTGTGCCCAGGTTCAAGTACTGGCGGATTTTGCGTGGATGCCATGAAGTCCGAGATGAGCTTGAAAACCGAGAATTATCTTGATGACTTGCGACTTAAGTTTTTTGTCCTCCGCATTGTATTCAGTGGACGCGCTGGGAAAATGTCCCAGAAAATAGGACTGAGTCAGAAAAGGAGAATAGCTCCGAATCATTGACTGTGCAAGTTTGAACGGCTCTTTTCCGGAAGTGGTCCTACGAACTGACCATTGATTTCGGTCGAGGGTTGAAAGATCCGAACAGCTGCAACCCTCGAAGGGTAACTGTTTATTGCTAGTGCTCACCTCCGGAAACATTTTGGCGGGCTCATAAGACGAAGGCTAAACTAAATTTTACCTAAGCGGCGCTACGCCCAAATGTTTGGAGCGGGTCGTGATCAACTTCGATCTTCCGACGCAGTGAAAGAACCGGAAATTATGCACTCCCATGAATAAGCAACTCAAACGTCTCCTAACCTCGCTTTCGGTCATCGTGATCGCGGCGTTCTTGATCCGGGCGGGTTTTGCATGGTGGCTTCTGTCCAATAAGCCAATTTCCACAGAGTTCAGCTACGAAACCGGCAGAATTGCCAAGTCCATTGTGCTGGGTAAGGGCTTCGGAAATCCGTATCCCGGCGCTGATACTGGCCCAACGGCGTTGATGACCCCGGTCTACCCCTTTATTTTGGCCGGGATTTTTAAGGTATTCGGTATATATAGCGATGCGTCCTTTCTCGTCGCCCTCTTGCTCAATTACATTTTTTCAGTACTAACCTGCGTGCCGATTTATTTTTTGGCAAAGCGAATCGGTGGGATTAGGGTCGCGGCGTCATCCGCTTGGCTCTGGGCAATCTTTCCAAACGCTATCCTTATCCCGACGGAGTGGATTTGGGATACGGCGCTCGCGACACTGATTGTCGCAACAATTCTGTGGGCGACATTGGAAATCCGTGATTCCTGCCGGCCATTGCACTGGACGGGTTATGGCCTCCTTTGGGGGTTGGGGCTTGCCGTGAATCCCACCGTGATAGTTCTGCTCCCATTTATGATCCTATGGAATATGTGGAATCACCGGAACCATCTAAAGGAATATTTACATCTTCCAATCATCGCGATGACTCTTGCGCTCCTATGTTGTGTGCCATGGGCAGCGCGGAACTATGTTGTATTCCATCGCTTAATTCCATTCCGGACAAATTTCGGCTTGGAATTGTGGCTCGGCAATAATTCCCATACCTTCGGTGTCCTACCTGATGTTTGGAGTCCCTACCTCAACACAGCCTTACGGAAGGAATATATCGCCAAGAGTGAGATAGCCTTCATGCAAGACAAGAAGACCGAGGCGATCAACTACATCGCAAGCGATCCGGGGAGGTTTCTGCGCGCAACTTGGTATCGCTTCATAGAGACGTGGCTCGGCGTGGACGGCCCCTTTGTTGATGTTTGGGCGAGATATTCGTGGAAAGGTCGGATTCCGCTTGTGAGTAATCTGATTGTTGTGCTCATAGGACTGGCCGGCCTTCTATGCTTTTGTCGCGAGAAATCCGGATTCTTCTTCCCTTGTGCAATCAGTCTTCTAATCTATCCGGTCGTTTACTACGTCACGCACCCTGCGCTGCGATATCGCCTCCCGATAGACCCTGTGCTTGTAGTCATGGCGGCCTTTGCAATCACGTACCCCGCGGTACTCGCCACTCGTCGAAAAAGTGTTCGTGTTTTCGATTCCGGGCTTACAGGGTCAATCCCGAAACCAGCCGCCAGTGACCTTTGTAGGTCCTGACGAAATCCCATCAGCGTATTAAGTCTCTATTCTAGGAGCCCGCATTTCCATCGTCGGAGGGCGCCTTGAAAACTGCTGTTAATTGCTAGCGCACCGGTATTGAATCATTGGCAAGCGCCGCCAATTCTACGACTTATACTTGCGTAGGCATCCGCGTGAACGCGGCGACTTAGTCTCGAGACAGGTCTTCTGACCGTTCCCAATGAAATGGCCATACAAGTCATCTCAGATCAATCAATCCGAAGTATGGCGCCGGGTTCCGGGATCACGCGCGTAGATCAGTCCACGTTTCCCGTCTTTGGATCTAATTCTCCTTCCGTTAAAGCCTTTCCTCTTCGGCATTCCCTTGCAGTGCTCCTTCTCGTTTGGATTTTGAGCTTAGCCTGGTTCGGAATTTTCTTGCATCGTGGTTGGGTACCTTACGACGACGGTATGCTTAGCCAAAGTGCCGAACGCGTTTTACAAGGAGAACTTCCGCATCGCGATTTCGACGAGGTCTATACCGGCGGTTTAGATTATCTGAACGCCGCAGCGTTCCGAATGTTTGGCATGAATCTGATGTCGTTGAGGTTGATGCTGTACATATTCTTCGCTTTGTGGGTGCCCGCCTTTTATTTCTGCGCGTCGCGTCTTGCCAGCCCCCTCGCGGCGGGGCTCGCGACTTTGTTGGCTGTGGCATGGAGCGCGCCAAATTACCCCGCGGCGATGCCATCCTGGTACAACCTGTTTTTCGCTACCTTTGGCCTGGCAGCCCTTTTCAAGTATCTCGAGACACGGGCACGTCAGTGGCTCGTTGTCGCCGGACTTTGCGGAGGTTTTTCGTTTCTGGTGAAAAGCCCTGGACTCTACTTCGTCGCGGCCGGGCTGCTTTTCTTCCTATTTCGCGAACAGTCAGAAGCACGGCCGAGGATTGAGTCCGATGTAATCTTGGCGCCATCGGGCGGAAAACTCTATCGCCTGTTTCTGGACGCGTCTCTGGTGGCCTTCGTTGGGGCGCTCGCAATATTGATTCGGCGGCTCGCCGATCTTCCGGAGTTATACGACTTCGTGCTGCCAGGATTAGCGCTGGCGCTTGTGCTCCTTGCACGAGAATCGCGGCCGAGCGCGTTAAGTGACCTGTCACGACTTCGCAATCTATCTGGGCTTGTAGCTCCCTTCTTGGCCGGTGCGATTTTGCCGGTGGGATTATTCCTGGTTCCCTACGCGTTTTCGCATTCCCTCGGCAGTTTTTATAACGGTGTGTTTGTGCTGCCATTCAAGCGGATCAGCATCGTGGCATTCCGGCCGCCCAGTCTGGATAATCTAGCCGCACTCCTCTTCCCGCTGGGGATTCTTGCTTTTGCCTTCTATTCCAAGTGGCGCGAATCAATTTGGGTCGTGGGAACCGTTCTAACTGGTCTTGCCATCGTGTTTTTTGCGTCTTCGCACAACCGCGGGGTGTATCAATTCGCTTGGATGTCAGCCGCAACCTTAATTCCGGCCATCCTAGTGATAGGGGCACTCGCTCTCACTCGGGCGAGCGATGGATGGAAATTGGATGAGATGCGCCGCCAGCGGATTTTTTTGATTTTGGCTGTGACGGCCTTGTGCAGCTTGATTCAATTCCCCTATTCCTCTCCGACTTATTTTTGCTATGTGGCGCCCATGGCTGCTCTTTCGGTCCTTGCGATCCTCTCAGCCCGAAATCCCAAGCCCCGCTTACTCCCGGCGTTTCTAGCGGTATTTTACGTCGCGTTCGCGATATTTCATGTCACACCAGGGTTTTTATTGGACTCGATGTCGCGCGGATATGCGCCCGCTCGACCCACTCGGCCGCTCAATATCTCCAGAGCTGGCGGCTTGCGTATTGATCCTGAAGAGGCACAGACCTACGAACGATTGATTTCCCTTGTTCAGCAAAAGGCGACGAACGGCCAGCTATATGCCGGTCCGGATTGCCCGGAAGTATATTTCTTAAGCGGATTCCGGAACCCAACGCGGATGATCTTTGACGCTTTCGAAGACTACTCACAAGAGACTCCCCGGGTGTTATCGGCGATTGATACCGCAAACCCCGGTGTGATCGTAATTAACCGACTCCCAACGTTTTCGAATCCGCTCGATGGCGACCTACGCCAGACGCTAGAAGCACGCTTTCCAGAAATGGCCAATATTGGCAAATTTCAAGTCAGGTGGCGGCCATGAAATCCGGGACGGAGATACTAGTTCATCCCCGTGCGTACCTGCTATGGCAGGGAAAATTCGCCGAGCAAAAACTTGTACCGTTGAAAGCGCACAATAACCTATCGAGAGTACGTCGCGTCCTGGATGTAGGCTGCGGTCCGGGAACAAACACAAGCCAGTTTTCCGGAGCCGGATATCTGGGGGTGGACATGAACCGGGCATATATTGACTATGCGCGGCGCCATCATAAGAGAGATTTCCTGGTCGCCGACGTCTGCGAATACACCGCCCCGCCGGGTGAACAATACGATTTCGTCCTGCTGAATAGTTTCCTTCATCATATAGATCTCAGCAACACGAGAAGAATTCTCTCTCATCTTTCCACCCTTCTCACCCCGGACGGCCACATTCACATTATTGAATTGGTGATGCCCGATCGTGCCCGAGTTGCCCGCCAGGTAGCGCGGTGGGATCGCGGGCGCCACGTGCGGCCGCTCGCGGAGTGGAAGGAATTATTTTCGGAATCGTACGACCCAATCGTATTTGAGCCGTTCTGGCTCACGCGTCTGGGCGTAAAACTTTGGAACTTAGTCTACTTCAAAGGAAGAGCGCGTTCATGAACAATGATACGAGGAATGCCTTCAGGCTCTCCATCGCGATTCCGGTACACAACGAGGAATCAGTGCTGCCCGAACTTCTGCGCCGTTTGGGCTCGGTCGCGGATCGGATTTCTGGTGGCCCGCACGAATTTGTCTTTGTGGACGATGGCAGCACGGATCGAACCCGGCAACTCCTGGAAGCCGCGGCTTGCAAGGACTCTCGCATTGTACTGATCGTACTTTCGCGCAACTTCGGGCATCAGGCCGCGCTCTCCGCCGCGCTGGATCATGTCACCGGTAACGCGACAGTGGTAATGGACGCCGATTTACAAGACGTGCCCGAAACAATCCCGATGTTCGTTGAAAAGTTCAGAGAAGGATACGACGTTGTCTATGCCCAGCGTACCAAGCGCAAGGAACCTTGGTGGCTGCGATTGTCCTACAAGATGTTTTACCGTTTGCTTTCCGCGCTTGCCGATGTTCGCTTGCCGCTCGACGCGGGGGATTTTGGGTTGATGTCGAGGCGGGTTGTGGATTTGATTCGCCGGATGCCGGAACATCACCGATACCTTCGGGGTCTGCGCGGATGGGTTGGTTTCCGGCAGATTGGGATTCAGGTGGAGCGTGATGCGCGCTACGCTGGGGAGAGCAAGTACACCAGCCTTCGGCTGTTCAAGCTGGCATTCGATGGAATCATGGCTTTCTCCATCGTGCCTATCCGAGCCGCTGCAATCCTGGGTCTGATTGCCATCGGGCTCTCTGGCTCGTTTACAGTGTACTCGGCGTTCGTTCGGCTGGTGCTGCATCGCTCACCGCAAGGATTTGCCGCGCTGATCACCATCGTGACATTTCTGTCCGGCGTTCAACTGCTCTTCCTCGGCGTCATCGGGGAATACGTTGGCCGTGTTTTCGAAGAGCTTAAGGCTCGGCCGATCTATGTCGTCGCGAATGTAATCGGGAGTGCGAACCAAAGGCAATCAGCGGATGAACAACCTGAATGTGTCGAAGTAACCGCCAGATGATGGGCAGCAGCGCCCCGGCCTAGCAACATAGTGCCCTCCATCGTTCTCCGACCCCATATTATTCCCAGTGCAGTGCATTGCAGCGCGTGGTTTTACGTGGTGCCAGCGCGGCGCAATCCGAGCCAAGCTCTGAAAAAAAGCGCGAACACACTTCCGCCGTTATGTGGAGACGCTATTTGGGTGTGGTGGAAGGTAGGCGGCGGAAGTTGAAAGGGAAAGACGAACCGGCCCAGCCCTCAATCCCCTAAAGGGATCCTCGGTCCGCCTTCCCCTATCAGACCTGATAGAAGGCACGCGGTTAGCCAAACCTAAGCCATTGAAAATAGGGAGCTTCACCCTCTAAGGGAGAGTAAAAATGTCCGGAGGCGGAAAATTTTGCTTCTCTGCCGCCTTCAGAACCACGTGGCGCGTCTGTATTCGCGGTAGGTTTCTCCAAACTTTGCTTCCAGAACCCCCGCTTCCTTACGGCCACGTACAATTTGCAGGGGAATGATGATCAGAAATACCAGCAGCGCGATAGGCTTTTGGAAAAAAAGGCAAACGCCGGCGATCAGGATGCTGCCGAACACGTAGATGGGATTGCGAATGCGCGAATATAAGCCGTGCGTAACAAGAATGGAAGCTTTCGCGGTCACCGAGAATGCCGCGCCCAACTGTATCCGGGCTAGCGTCCAAAACGTGAATCCGACCACCATAAGACAAACGCCCGCGATGCGCATGGGAGTCCACGGGTCGTTTCGAGATTCCCAAATTAAATATGCGAAGACCCCGCAAAACACCGGGGCGACAATCCAGATGTCTCGGCCTCTCATTTGGCAGAACCATGAATGCGCAATCCCGTTCTCCTTCTTGGCGCTGTTAGTCTTATTGCGATAGATATCTGCTTGCCTGTATTACGCCCGCCAGTTCCGAAGTATTTCATCCCTGCCCAGGCTTGTGCGCGCGCATCAAAGGTATACTACGCAAACGAGATTGCCTGGGAGACGGTCAAGTTTAAACGTGCATATTCTGCTTTTAAACGAATACTATCCGCCAGATACTTCCGCGACGGCCAAGATGGCGGCGACAGTCGTCGAAGCGCTTGCAGAGCGGCATCGCGTCACCGTCTTAGCTGGCCGGCCTTCCTATGACCCCACGGAAACTTATCCCTGGCGCCTTCTGCGCCGGGAGACGCACGGCAATGTGACAGTCGAACGTGTTGGCTCGACAGCGTACCCACGGTTTCAGATGCGCCGACGAGTCAGCAATTACCTCAGCTATCTCGCTCTGGCCGTCCCACGCGCTATTTCGATTCGCCCCGACCTCGTTCTGGCGATGACGGATCCTCCGGTGGCCGGTCTGGCTGGTGCATTGATCGCAAAACTCACAGGACGGCCGCTCCTTTATAACATCCGGGACCTTTACCCGGATATGGCCGTCGGCGGCGATATCGTCCGACCGGGCCGGGCAGTGCGTGTGTGGGATGCAATGCATCGGTGGGCGCTGCGACGCGCGGCGCGCGTAATCGTTTTGGGCGACGACATGCGTGATCGGATCATAAAAAAAGGCGTTGAACCGGCGCGCGTTGTGGTGGTGCGCGATGGAGTCAACATACCGCCGGATTTTCCTATGGAGGAAAATCCTGTGTCGCGGGAAATTCGCGGCAACTTTCGTTTTGTCGCGCTGCATGCGGGAAATTTAGGTTTCTACGGCGCATGGGATACTTTGCTTGAGGCCGGGCGCCAGTTGAGTGCAGGAGCATGCGATGCGGGGCTAGGCATTGTGTTTGTTGGGGAAGGGGCGCAGAAGGCTCGCCTGGTCGCGTCCGCCGATGGCACGCAGGCGGTTCGTTTTCTGCCATTCCGCCCTGCAAATGAAATCCCGTATGTGCTGGCTGCGGGCGACATTCACATTGTGACGATTAAACGCGGCCTCGAAGGCGTCATTGTTCCGAGCAAACTGTATCCGATTCTCGCGGCGGGAAAGCCCGTGCTGGCTGTTTCCACTCCGGATGCCGATGTGGCACGCATTATTACGCGCGCTGGCTGCGGTTTGGTAGTGGATCCAGGCAATCCCGAAAGTGTGGCCGGTGCGATTCGGGACCTGGCAGCGCACCCCGAACGGGTTGCGGAGATGGGACGCCGCGCCCGGGCCATCGCGCCCAACTATGATAAATTATCTGAGCTCAAGAAGTTCGTTACGGTGATTGAGGGGGTTATCCGGGAATGACGGTGGACGGATACTGGTCGGGTCGCAGTGTATTAATTACCGGAGGGACTTCATTCATCGGTTCGAGTATTGCGGACCGTTTGATCGACCGCGGCGCGAAATTGCGCGTGGTGGACGATCTTTCGAGCGGGCGCCTTGAAAACATCCGCGGCCATCTGGACAATGGCAAAATTGATTTCTTGCAAGCAGACTTGCGCGAACCGGGCGTCGCGCGAGCCGCCGTGCAGGGCATTGACACGGTTTTCCACCTGGCCGCCGACCACGGCGGGCGCGGCTACGTGGATCTGCATCAAGCGGGCCCAGCCTCGAATTTCTTCCTGGATGGCTTGATCTTCGCGGAAGCGCTGAAGGCCCGCGTTCGAAAAGTCGTCTTCGCGTCCTCTGGCTGCGTCTATCCGAATTTCTTGCAGTCTGACACCAGCAAAGAGGTCTACCTCACAGAGGATCTCACCAAAGGCCCAAACGACGCGGACAACATGTACGGCTGGGCAAAACTGATGGCCGAGTTCACCCTTCAGGCCTACGTGCGCGAACATGGATTGAAAGCCGCATCGTGCCGCTATTTCACGGTATATGGCCCACGGGGCGTGGAGAATCACGCCGTCATCGCCATGATTGCCCGCGCGTTCGTCAAGCAGGACCCCTTTGAGGTGTGGGGTGACGGCACGCAAATCCGCAACTGGACGTTTATTGACGATATCGCCGACGGAACCATTCTGGCGGGCGAGAAAATTGACGACGGCACAGCCGTTAATCTGGGCACCATGGAGCGAGTGCGAGTGATTGACGCCGTGAATATGGTTTGCGAGTTCGCGGGATACAAACCGCAGATCAAACTGCGGCCGGACATGCCGACCGGACCGCTGAACCGTGTCGCTGATAATTCACTCGGCAAGAAGCTTCTCGGCTGGGAGCCGAAGGTTCCCTTTCGCGACGGCTTGAAACGCACGATGGACTGGTATTTTTCGACCAAGGATCGCCAGCAAACGGCAAAGATTCTGAACCATCAGCTCACGGAAAGATAAATGGAGTAAATCAACAGGAACGAAGAATGACGTCCGGCTTCCTCGCCTTCGGTATCGCACTCGTGGCATCGCTTTTCCTCACGTTTCCCGTGCGTCAATTGGCGGTGCGTGTCGGATTGGTGGATCATCCCGGCCCGCGAAAAGTTCACCTGACCCCCATCCCTCTTTTGGGCGGCCTGGCGATGTACTGCGGAGTGGTTCTGGCGCTGCTCGTTGCGATGGAGCCTTCCGCGCGCTCGCAAACCGTGGGCATTTTTCTTGGCGCGACGCTCGTGGGGTTGGTCGGCGTGATGGACGACGGCGGCTTGCTGCATCACCAGGTGAAGCTTTTTCTGGGAATGCCTGGCGCGGCGCTCATCTTGATTGCTTCGGGCGTGCGTATGGAGTTTTTCGAGACGTTTCGGCCCGGTTCGAATGCCGTAATCGCGGATTGCGTCCTGACCGTCTTTTGGGTCGTTGGTATCACGGCATCCTTCAGCATCTTCGATCACATGGATGGCTTGTGCGCGGGCGTGGCCGCGGTCGCTTCCTTTTTCTTCGCGGTTTACGCCTATTGGGAAGGGCAAGCATTGGTGATGACGCTCGCCGCGGCGGTGATGGGCGCCTCACTCGGCTTTCTGCGTTGGAATTTCAAGCCCGCCAAAATTTTCATGGGTGATGGCGGCGCGATGTTTCTTGGTTTCCTGATGGCGACGCTGGCCGCAAAGATGCGTTTCGCAAATATGCACCATCGCATCAGTTGGATTGCGCCGCTCCTTATTCTCGGCGTGCCGATATTCGATACAACACTTGTTACGATATCCCGTTCACGGCGGGGTCTGCTTCCATTCGCGACGCCCGGCAAGGACCACGTAGCGCACCGGATAAACAATCTGGGCCTCTCCCAGCGCGCAGCAGTGCTGGTCTTATATGGCGCGGGAGGACTGTTCGGCTTGCTTGCTCTCTTGCTCGGCAGACTCTCACTCCTCGGCGCTTATCTAGTCGGGGCTGGCACACTCGCCACAATCGGCATCGCTGTGTATTTGCTCGAGCGAGCGCCTTACGAACGCCAACAAAAAAAGGCCGCCTCTCATTAGATTTTCTGTATCTATATACCGCCGCACCCGTGACGCGTCTACGGCTCTCCTCTTGCTTGCGCTGTCATTTGATTGGGTTATACTCACGCACACCCTCTTAGAGGGTCGCCGCTTCACGCATTGCCCTGTGGGGGTGATGAAGCTGAAGGCGATTCAAGCTACGCTTGGAAACCAAAGGTTGCACGCCGTGGCGATGTCCGCCGGCCCCGTTGCGCGCGGTAGTCGCTCATACAGATAAGGCAGGCGGTGGAGCGAGCAAAGAGGAAAAGTGGCACCGGGAAGCGTCACTCCAAAGAAAATTACTGTTGTAGGCGGCTCTGTGGCAGGCATGTATACGGCAAGCCTGCTGGCGCGTGGTGGCGCGCATGTGGAGGTCCTCGAGCGCGCCGAACGTCTTGATCCCATCTCCCGAACCCTCATCGTCACCAGTCACATGCGCGACTTGCTCGGGCTGGCGGGCGAATCGTCTATCGTCAATCAGATCAACCGCTTTGAGCTTTTCACCGATGGACGCTCGGCAACAATTGAATTGAAACGCCCCGACCTGATCATAGAACGCGCAACTCTGATTCGAAGCCTCGCGGAGGAGGCGCAACGGGAAGGTGTTCAACTCCGTTTCGGCCGGCGATTCTTAGGTCTGGAAGGTACGGCAAATGGCATCCGCCTTCGGTCGGAATGTAGCGCGGATGGCGTGAGGGAAGATCGAGAAGCGACCGCTGTGGTCGGGGCGGATGGCGCGGCAAGCAAAGTTGCCGAAGCCGCGGGCTGGCCGCGGCAAGCAACTGTGCCTTTGGTACAAGCAATTGTCCGGATGCCCGCCGATTATCCCGCGGGCACCGTTCGTGTTTGGTTTGTCCCTGACGACACGCCTTATTTCTATTGGCTGATTCCCGAGGCAGGTGGCCGTGGTGCGCTTGGCCTTATCGGAGAAAACGGCGTTCAGATACGAGGTATTCTCGAGCGTTTTCTCGAAAAGAAGCATTTCGAACCGATCAGTTTTCAGGGTGCGCGAATCCCTGTCTATACAGGCTGGGTGCCCGTGGATCGTCCTTTGGGCGGCGGGCGCGTTTACCTGGTTGGCGACGCGGCTGGCCAAGTGAAGGTTACGACCGTAGGAGGCATCGTCACCGGCGTCCGTGGCGCGGAGGGAGTAGCCGAAGCCATCCTGAATGGCGGGTACAGCGCTAAGCTGGCCACGCTGCGCCGCGAACTCAATATGCATCTCTTGATCCGGCGTGCGCTGCACCATTTTCAGCAAACCGACTATAGCCGTCTTGTGGATCTGCTGAATTCGCCCGCGCGCCGCTCGCTCAGCATTTATACACGAGATGAAGCCGCGCGAGTGCTCTGGCACATTTGCCGTAATCAGCCGCGCTTGTTGCTGCTTGGTTTGCGCGGATTGCTGATGCGCAACTCACTGGTCCGCAAGGAAAGCGCATAGCGTCCGCCAGTGGTCCTCCCAAGTTTTTCGTTCGAGGGATTCTTCATAAATTTCCAGCGTGCTCCGAGTTAGCGGACATGCGCCGTCTGCTAGAATTGCGCTTTCAAGGCTTCACCGCTTCGGGGAGAATAGCCTGGTGGGTTTTTCCATTCTGTTCATGGGACGGGAGTGAAGCGTGCGCATTTCGGTGATCGGTTGTGGATATGTCGGACTCGTTTCCGGCGCTTGCCTGGCCGGCATCGGGCATCAGGTTTTCTGCGCGGATAGCGATGAATCCAAAATCCGCAAGCTGAACGCGGGCGAGGTGCCGATATACGAAGAGCACCTCGAAGGCGTAATTCGTGACGCGCGCCAGGCCGGGCGGCTTTCGTTCACGAGTAGCGTCGCCGAATCCGTAAATGCCGCTGATGCTGTTTTCATCTGCGTGGGAACTCCGCCACTGGACGATGGCGGCGCCGATCTGAGCGCGATTGAAAGTGTCGCTCGCGTCATCGCTTCGGAAGCGCGCGCACCAAAGTTGGTAATCGAAAAGAGCACGGTGCCCGTTCAAACCGGCCTGCAAGTCAAACGAGCTCTTCAGATATACGGTAAGAATCAAGGCGTTACTTTTAGCGTGGCTTCAAACCCGGAATTTTTGCGTGAAGGCACCGCCGTCAATGATTTCCTCCATCCGGATCGCATTGTCGTAGGCGTTGAAGATGGAGAAGCCGAGCGTCATCTCCGCGGAATCTACCAGCCGATCCTGGACGGAGAGTTTAAGTGCCCGGTCCATTCGCAGGCCTGCCCTCCTTTTTCGGCGGCGCAATTCATCGTCACGACAATTAACAGCGCGGAGCTCATCAAGCACGCATCCAATTCTTTCCTGGCGCTGAAGATTTCCTACGCGAATTTGATTTCCGATCTCTGTGAGAAACTCGGCGCCAACGTCGAGGAAGTCACGCGCGCCATGGGTATGGACCCCCGAATCGGGCCGCAATTTCTGCGAGCTGGCATCGGCTTCGGCGGTTTTTGTCTCCCGAAGGACGTGCAAGCGTTCATCCATCTTGCCGACGGCGCTGGCGTGGACTTCTCCATGTTGAAGGAGGCCGAACAAGTCAACAAGCGGCGCATAGATGCTTTTATCGAGCGCGTTCGGCGCGCACTTTGGATTATCAAGGACAAGAAGATCGGGGTGCTCGGGCTGGCCTTCAAAGCCAATACAGACGACATACGTTTCTCACCGGCCATTGAAGTCATCGGAAGGTTGCGAACGGAAGGCGCCCGCATCTCCGCTTCAGACCCGCAGGCCATGGAGCGCACTCGCTCGATATTCCCCGATCTCCAGTATTCGCCCGACCCTTACGAGGTGGCTAAGGCTTCAGAAGCACTGCTTATCCTGACGGAATGGCCGGAATACCGCGCGCTTGACTGGGAACGCATTCGAAACTCGATGCTCCGCCCACTCCTGCTGGATGGCCGGAACCTGCTCGATCCGTCAAAAATGGAAGCCCTCGGTTTTGAATATCATTCCTTCGGTAGACCAGAAACCGCTGTCGCCTCTCACTAGCTGATCACTCTTCCGCCGCCTTATAGTTGGCATTCAATCTTGCAGGGCTGTTACACGGATTTCCCTACAGAGCTACAGCATTAACCCTATAGATTGAGGATTGGTCGCATTTTAAAATTTCCATCGTATTGAGGGGGTTTTCATGAGGAAGGCTCTAGGCTTCGTGGTTCCCTTGTTCTTTATCGCCTCAATCTCCGTCTTTGCGCAGCGGGGCGGGGAGCACAGAGCAAATGGCGGACATCCGCCCCCGCCTCCCCCGGCTCGGCATGACGCAGGCGCCGGGCGCGAAGGCGAGCGGCTTCCCGATGGGCGCATGGATACCCGGCCGCACGTCAACAACGATCATTGGTTCGGCCACGATGCTCCAAACGATGCGCGCTTCCACTTGGATCATCCGTGGGAGCATGGGCATTTCGACCACTTCGGCCCGGGCTTCCAATATCGCGTTGGCGGCATTGATATGGCGGCGCACCGTTTTTGGTTCACGGGCGGCGGCTTTTTCCAAATCGCCGCGTGGGATTGGCCTCTAGTTGCGGATTGGTGCTGGAATTGTGCTGACGACTATGTTGTCTACGAAGATCCGGATCATCTGGGTTGGTATCTGCTCTACAACATGGATACGGGGGTTTATGTCCACGTTCAGTATCTTGGTGTTCACTAAATTTCCGGCAATCAAGATCGTGAATCACGTGGCCGCGCTGTTGGTTCGGTTCGCTATGGTGGGCGCACTGATTTACATCTTGATTCGTTAGCCTAGGATTTCCGGCGCAACGCAACTCGGACCGACCCGTCGGCAATATGGCGCGGTCGAGTTCCTTCGGGAGCCGGTTTCCCCGCAAGGATGTTAGGACGCGGCAACTTGCTTCTGGAAATAAGTAAGGGTCAGCCGCAAACCCTCTTCAAGTCCAACCTTTGGTTCCCAGTGGAGCACGCGCTTAGCCTTCGTGATATCCGGGCAGCGTTGCTTCGGATCATCTTGCGGCAATGGTTTGAATTCTATGCCTACCTTTGCTCCGGTCAGCGCGAGGATGCGTTCCGCGAACTCGAGGATCGTGATTTCTTGAGGATTACCGATGTTGGTCGGCAAGTGCTCGTCGGAATCCAGGAGGCGGCAGATCCCATCAATCAGGTCGCTGACGTAGCAGAAGCTGCGCGTCTGATGGCCATTGCCATAAACGGTTATGGGCTTGCCGGTCAGCGCCTGATACAGGAAGTTGGGCAACGCGCGGCCATCATTCAGGCGCATGCGCGGTCCGTAGGTATTAAAGATACGGACGATTCGCGTGTCGAGGCCATGATACCGGTGGTAAGCCATGGTCATCGCCTCAGCGAATCGCTTGGCTTCGTCATAAACGCCGCGCGGTCCCACCTGGTTAACGTGTCCCCAGTAAGTCTCCGGCTGCGGGCTTACTTCGGGATCGCCATAGCATTCCGACGTAGAGGCCAGGAGGAATTTGGCTCCTTTCGCCAGCGCCAGCCCAAGCGCGTTGTGCGTGCCGAGGGCGCCGACCTTCAGCGTTGGGATAGGATGCTTCAGGTAATCAACGGGGCTGGCCGGCGATGCGAAGTGGAGCACGGCTGCGACCGGCCCCGGCACGTCAATGTAAGTGGAGACATCGTGCCGCATCGTCCGGAATCTATTGCCAGAGCCTGTTTCGGATTGATGTTCCGCCGTAAGATGCGCGATGTTTGCGTCTTGACCGGTAATCAGGTTATCCAGGCAAAGCACTTCCCAGCCGTGGCCGAGTAAGGCATCGCACAGGTGCGAACCCAAGAATCCCGCGCCGCCCGTGATCACTGCGCGCATCAAATATTCCCTCCCAGGTTAAACGCCGCCAGTCTTCATGGTATTCCAACACCCTAGAGAGTTTAGCTTGCTTCGCTCCTGAGCCAAAGTGATGGGACCAGCCTCTGTTTCTGTGAAGGCAATTGACCGCCGCTCCAGTGAACTGTAGGATGCGCTCATTGGCCTTTTGATGAAATGACTAGCGCGACATTTTCCCGCAGTATGCAGATTCGCGAAAGGGTGATTCTTTGAGTGCAAATCGCCGGTGGCTGCGGCGTCTTATCTGGATTGTCCTGCTGCTCGCCATCATTGGGGGAGCGGGCGCGTGGGCTTTCCGACAAGTGGGCGTTTGGCTTGTCGTGCAAGATCCACTTGCGCCCGCACAAGCGGCTGTCGTGCTGAGTGGAGACATGCCGATTCGGGCGCGTGAAGCGGTGGAGATCTACCACGCGAATGACGCTCCCGAAATTTGGATCACGCGGCCGGTGGATCCAACCGAAGAGCTTCATGATATGGGGATTGATTACCTGGGCGAGTCTTTTTACAACCAGCGCGTCCTCATCGCGCTCGGTGTGCCCAGCGAAGCCACGCGAGTGCTCGAGCCAAGAATTGTGAATACCGAAGATGAGGTCGTACTGATATCCAGGATAGCGCGCGAGGAGGGCATCCATCGCGTGATCGTTGTTACATCCAAGGCGCATACGCGGCGCGTGCGGATGCTTTGGCGCAAACTGGTTGGTTCCGATCCCGCTCTCATTCTCCGCTACGCTCGCGAAGATACTTTTGATCCCGCGCACTGGTGGAGACAAACAAAGGACGCGCTGGAAGTCGTCCGTGAGGTGCTCGGTTTGGCCAACGCCTGGACGGGCTTTCTCTTGAAACATCCGGCCGCGTAATCTTGCACCAGTCAAAAGCGGAATGGCTCCCGGACAATCCTTGCGTCTCTTTCACATCTCATTGCGAAGTACGATCATCTGTCGCGACTGTGCTGGTGTGATCGTGGATGATGCGCCATCCTTCCGGAAACCGCCGCGCGACTAACGTGAAAACTCCTCCCACCGCGCCACTTTCCCGGTCCAAATGCCACTTGCCGAGAATAAGCGCGGCGTCATTCCCAAGCGCTGTGATTTCGAGTCCACTGAAATCCAAATGGCCCATTGCCGCGCGGTCCGGATAATTCTGGTGGTAGTGTTCGAGCACCGCCTGCCACCCTCGGGAAACGCCGGTTGATCCCGAGAATGTCAGCTGCTCCGAGCGCCAGTATCCGCGCATAAAACCATCGATATCTCCCCGATTCCAGGCATCTGCCTGCTGTGCCAGAAGAGCACGGAGCGCCTCATTTGCCCCCTGCGCTTCCTGCGGAGGCGCCGGGGGTATTCTTCCATAAGCTATGGCAGCGACCCTATTGCGTGAGCCTAAGGCAAATACTGCTGCCCCTATAAGCAGGAGAATCATAAAAGCCTTGTGAAAGCCGGGCATAAGTGTCGCTCCTTTCCGCGTATGTCGTTTCCATTCAATAGTTTACGAGTAGAGGCTCGCTATGGCAAGTGCCTGGCTGCGGGGAAGGAGAGAACACGCGCGGTAGTACGGCCGGGCTATTGTCCATGTATTGAATATTTGTTTAACTGTCTCTAGATGATTCTAAAGCGTTCCATTTCGATTCTTGTGCTATCCACCCTGGGCTTCGCACGCTTCACCATGATTTACGGGCGGTCACTGATCCTAGGATGGGTGCAGACAAACCGGTAGTTCCAAACCGGGTAGTACCGATGCTCCATTGTGGTACGCGGTTGGAAACGGCAAACTTGGTTCATGAGGCTGAGTAACCATGATTAGCTCACTGATGTTAATCGCTTCCGTCGTAGCTATGACGCAGTTCGGCATCAGCTACTGGCGCTCGTTAATCGCCGGGATGGCCGCCAAGCCGCTGTCTGACCGCTTTGTGGCAGCCTCCGGGCTTGACCACGCTGCGCCTGCCGCCGAAGACTTTGGTGCGCTACTCAGTCTTCATAGGCTAACGCCCGGTCTGGAAACCCGTCCGAGCAGCCTCCGTGGCCTGCAGGCTTATTACAGCGTCGTGAGTGCCGTCCGCAGCCTGCCTGCCCTGAACCGTTGGGCCCAGGCTGAACTGAACACCTGCGCGAAGTATCTTGCGGTTGTCGTGGATCAGCGCCTTTCGCAGAACTTGGCCTGCGCCGCTGAAATGCGCTCCTGCTAATCGCAGGTTTCCCAATTAATTCCGGGCGCTGATCAAGCGCCCGAGCCCACCACGCACGCGAAGCCCATCCGCACGATCTTGAAAGTACCGTGAATTTATTTCCTTAGCTCCCAAATCCTCTAGGTGCTGGAATCCCATTCGCCGCAAACGCCCCGCCAGTTCTTCCGTTTCAAAGAACAACTGAAAGGGTTCGCCAGCGGCGGCCACGCGCGCGGAAAGCCTGTCCAATGCGAATCTTTCCATCCAATTCAAAGACGACCTCGCAACCGCGTAATCGAATACCACGCCGCTTCCCCGCGGCATCGAAGCAATGAACTCCAGAGTTTCCGAGAAAGCTCCTTCTGTTAAGTATGGAACGACGCCCAACCAGGCGAAAAATGTCTTCACTTCCGTTGCGAACCTCGCGCTTTGCAGACCGTCGGCCAGCGTTTCCCGTTCAAAATCCACCGGCACAAAAACCACATCCGTGGGAATGCTGATTCCGGCCTCACGCAGTTGTTCTCGCTTCCATTCCTGTGTGGGTGGATGATCCACCTCGAAAACGCGGAGTCCCGCGTTTCCATGAGGATTCCGGTACGCGAGTGTGTCCAGCCCCGCGCCCAGCAAGACATACTGCCGCACGCCATCTTGCACGGCGCGCGTCAGCTCGTCTTCGGCGTATCGGCTGCGCACCGCCAAAAATGCGCGCAGAGATCTTGACGCGGCGCCCGTGTGCTCAGCTAATCCTGCCGCGAGCTTCGTTGCAGCTTCATTTCCAATAATCTTCAGCGCCAGCGGATCGTCGAAGACCTTCGGCTTATCCAGTATCTGATGTGCCGCGCGGCGAATTGCCACACGTAGCGCCGTCCGGCTTGGCTTAGAGGTGTGCATATGTCATGCGTTCACGCTGTTTGCGGCGGCAAGCCGCCGGTTCAGTTCTTCCGCTCCCTGCCGTGTCAGGCAAGCCAGCGTGTGCTGAGAAATACAGCGAGGCATTTGTTCTCCATAAGCGTGCGATCAAATTTCTAATGGACGTTTGACCAATACATTGCCCAGCGCAAAAAAGCAAACGCGCAACCCGCGCGAAGTTTCACATCGTGGTGCGATTCATTTGAAAACAAGAAAACGCGTGCAACGATTTTCGCGCCAGTCACCATCAAAATAAGTAACTATCATACCCCCGGTAATTTAAGATGCAGCGGCTGGTGGGCCAGCCACGCCATCTGGCGCGGCGGCTTATCGCCCGCATCGGGACGAGATGTTTTTGCTCATCCTGAAAATATTTGTGGAAGTGTGTGCAGAAAACATTGTGCTGGAAAAAGTTGCCCAATCAACGCCTATGGAGGTCACCATGCTCTCTCTTCGCCGAAGTACGCAAGGAACTGCCAGGAAAATAGAAGGTATTCTTCTGCTGTTGATCGTTTCCGCCGCGCTCGCCGGTGTTGCATATGCCCAGCAAAGCGCCCAGAAGCCCGCTCCGAAGACCGCTGCATCCGCGGCGAATTCGTCCGGTGCCACAAAACCCACCACCGCCGCGCTGGGAAGTCCCCAGAAGCTGCCGCTTCGCCGTGTGGTCCTTTACAAATCCGGCATCGGCTACTTCGAGCACGATGGCCACGTGCGCGGAAATGAAGACGTCGAAATTGACCTCACCAGCGGCCAGCTCAATGACGTGCTGAAGTCCCTCACCGCGCTTGATTTCAGCGGCGGGCGCATCGTTGGCGCCAGCTACAATTCGCAGGAGCCCGCCGGCCACCAGCTCAATTCACTGCCGGTTCCCGTTGCCCAGGACTCAACGCTCCCGTCTTTGCTGCGAGGATTGCGCGGCGCGCGCCTGGAGGTCCATTCTTCCGCAGGATCATTCGCGGGACGTTTGCTCAGCGTCGAGCAAAAATCGCGCATAGCCGCCGCCGGCGCCCAATCGCAGGTAGATCAAATTTCTCTCCTTGATGATGCGGGCAACATGCGCTCATTCATTCTCGAATCCGGCACGACGATCCGCTTTGCGGATCGCGATCTGGAACAGGAACTGGCGCGCGCGCTGGGCTTGCTCGATTCTTCGCATCAGGAAGACACGCGCCATCTTGTGCTGAGCACTGCCGGCACGGGCGAACGCCAAATCCGTGTGAGCTATATCAGCGAAGTGCCCGTCTGGAAAACCACCTACCGCATCGTGCTGCCCGGCCAATCCAGCCCCGAAGGATCAAAGCCGCTGCTGCAAGGCTGGGCCGTGGTGGACAACACAGTCGGCGAAGATTGGACGGACGTCGAACTTTCGCTCGCCTCCGGCGCGCCGCAATCCTTCATCCAGCAACTCTCGCAGCCCTACTACATGCAGCGCCCAACCGTCGCGATGCCGCGCGGCGTTCTGCTTTCTCCCCAAACTCACGGCAGCACGCTTATTTCAGGAACCGGTTCGATCGAGGGTACCGTGCTGGATCCGGATGGCCGTGCCGTTACAGGTGCAAGCGTTCGCTTGCGCAATGAAAACAACAGCCAGATCGCCCAAACGACTTCTGGCGCAAACGGTCGCTTCTCATTCAACTCCCTTCAACCAGGAAGTTACAACATCACAATCACCAGGCCGAACTTCAAGACCTTGGCAATGAATTCGATAAATGTTATCCCAGGCAGCACAAATAGTTTGGGTGCGAAGCTAGAAGTCGGAGCTGCATCCGTCTCAGTTCAGGTAGAGGGGCGCGGCCAGCAAATTATGGAAACGCAGGCCACTTCGGCCTCGAACACTGTGAACGGAAGATCGGTCGCAGCGGGTGCTGGCGGAGGTCGTGGTGGGCCGGGCAATTCTAGTTTCGAGGGCTTGCCCAATGGCAATATCAATATCACGTACGACGGTATCAACAACCAATGCAACCTGTTGAAATCCCGTGACGGATCCTTCGCGCTGAACGATCCACGTACTGACGATGTCGAGGAATTCGGCATAGCGGACGCCGAACGAAGCATCGTCGCCGCGCAGGGAAGTTCCCTCGGCGATCTCTTCGAGTACAAGCTCAAAGATCGCGTAACCATACGCAAGAATCAATCCGCGCTTGTGCCCATCATTCAAACGGAAATCCCCGCGGAAAAAGTAGCGCTTTGGAATGTGAACCTGCGTTCCGCGCGGCCGTTGCGCGCGCTGTGGCTCACCAACTCCAGCGCGCTCGTGCTGGATGGCGGCAGCTTCGATGTAATTGAGGACGGAGCCTTCGCCGGCGAAGGATTGATCGAATCCATCCATCCCGGAGAAAAGCGGCTCGTCAGCTACGCGGCGGATTTGGCCATGCAGGTTGTGGCCAAGCCGGAGTCCGCGCCGGAGCAACTGACGCACATTCGCGTGGCGCGCGGCATCCTGATTCGAACCGTCCGGTCGCGCTCGAAAACCGTCTACACCATTCGCAACGAAGACACTTCCCCGCGCACATTGATTCTCGAACAGCCCATTCGCCAGGGATGGAAGCTCGCTGAGGGTTTGAAACCTGAGGAAGAATCGGCAACGGCATACCGTTTCCGCATTGAAGTGAAACCGAAAGAAGCGAAGGAATTTGTTGTGGAGGAAGACTCTCCAAGATCCACGGATGTTCGGTTGGACAATCTGAATCAAACCATGATCGAAGCGTACGTGAGCAGGCGCGAACTTACGCCGGAACTTGAAAAGTTCTTGCGGGGAATTCTCGCGCAAAAGGATGCCATCGCCAAACTCAACGACGATCTGAAGGAGAAGCAGGATGAGCTGGAAAGTATCGGCACGGATCAAAATCGTGTCCGCGAAAACTTGCAGGCGCTGAAAGGCACGCCGGAAGAGAAGGCGCTCGCCCAGCGATATGTTTCAGAAATGAATGATCAGGAAACGCGGCTGGGCACGCTCAAGACGGAAATCACCGACTTGCAGGCGAAGCTCAAGCAAGCCCGGCAAGACCTGGACGACACAATTGAGCATTTCACATTCGATGAAAAGATGAATGAAGAGTAGCAATCAAAGCACGCAGCGCTGGTTTCGGTAAACGGGTTGCCGAGCGCGGCGACGAACAGTGGGGGCGTTCCGGATTTATGCCCGGGCGCCCTGACCTTATCGTCCTGTCGCGTTCGGCTGCGGCCTGCTCTCGCGATACAATTCATTGCGGAAGGGAATCGCGATGCATCTTGCGGATTTTCGCGTGCTGACGTTTGATTGCTACGGCACGCTGATTGATTGGGAGACGGGCATTCTCGCCGTGCTGCGGCCATGGGCCGCGCGCGCGGGAATTTCCGCGGACGACGCAGTGCTCCTCGCCGCATTTGCGGAAGCGGAAAGCGCGGCCGAGCATGAATCACCCGGCACGCCCTATCCGGAGATTCTTCGCGCCACCCACGCGCGCATCGCTCAACATTTCCGCGCGACACCCGATGTGATCGCAGCCGATGCCCTGGCGCGTTCCGTTGGTGACTGGCCGCCGTTCGCCGACACGCGTGAAGCCCTTGAGCGCCTGCACCGCCGCTATAAATTAATGGTCGTCTCGAATGTGGACCGTGCATCATTCGCGCGCACGCAGAAAAAACTTGGCATCACGTTCGACGCGGTGGTTACGGCTGAAGAAGTCGGCGCATACAAACCCGATCCACGAATGTTTCGCCGCGCGCTGGAAGTTGCCGCGACAGTAGGAGCAACGCCGCAACAAGTCCTTCACGTCGCGCAGAGCCTCTATCACGATCACGTCCCCGCAAAGACCCTTGGCCTCGCAACAGTTTGGATGCAACGGCCGAGCCGTCGCGCGGGCTTCGGAGCGACGCGCGATCCGGGCGTGCCCGTGCGGCCGGACATAGTTGTCCATTCACTCGCCGAACTCGCTGACATGATTGATTCACAGCAGCAGAATGGAAACACACCGAAGTAGGACGCACCAGAGAGAGAAAAAACCAGGATGGCGGAGAGGGGGGGATTCGAACCCCCGAGACCCTTTCAGGCCTAACGGTTTTCAAGACCGCCGGTTTCAACCACTCACCCACCTCTCCGCCTTTGAGTTTAACCGCCAAGTGCCCGCGCTTCAAAGTTCTTAGAGAAAAGGCATTACGTGCTCAGAACTAGCATCTGTTTCTCTTCCTTGAGGCCCGCACAACGCGACGATTGCCCTACTCGTTTATGTATTGCACAACTAGATTTGTGATATTCTCTTGTGCCGTGCGACTATGAATTCACGGAGGGTTTTATGATGCGCGCCGCAATTGCCGTGCTTCTGCTGATGTCTCAGATGGGCCCTGCCGTCCCGAACACCCCCACGACAACGCCGGATCCCGCGTTTCCATTGAAGGTTCAGATCCTGGCGATCCACTGGAACCATAACAAATACGGAACCCACGGATACGGACGCGCTAACCTCCTGACTCCGGACGTAAAGGGCTTCGATTACACGTTTGACTGCGGTGATCCGTTCCTCACAAACCGGGGCGATGAGTTTTACGGCGCCCGTTGGAAGAAACAAGACGAACGCCTCGAAATAGTGGAAGAGCGGATCGGGTCCGGCGGCAAAACTGAAAAATGTGAACTCAAAGTTGAATTAAAGGCTTTCGCCTACATGAGGAAAAACGGAGAGGTTGTAGCGAAGCAGAATTAGCAGGATTGTCCCGGACCTTCCTGTATCGGTTTCCTGCTAATGAAGACGACCGTAGGCTGCGGACAATCTTTCCTCGCATCAATTCTCAGCGTTCGTTCAACCACTCCTATCGGTAGATTCTTGACCACGCCCCCATTTCCTGTCTAAGCTGGAAGATTACTCTGGCCGTATTTTGCCCACAGGGCGGCGGCCCACACAGAGAGAGGGTCTCCAGCATCGCATGGGTCTGAAAAGCATCATTGTCCGCGGCGCCCGCCAACACAATCTGAAGAACATCCACGTGGAAATCCCGCGGAACACCCTCGCGGTCATTACGGGGCTTTCGGGATCGGGCAAATCGTCGCTCGCGTTTGACACGATTTACGCCGAAGGGCAGCGCCGCTACGTGGAATCGTTATCGGCTTACGCCCGGCAGTTTCTGGATCAGATGGAGCGGCCCGACGTGGACTCCATCGAGGGCCTTTCGCCTTCGATCGCCATCGAGCAGAAGACCACCACGCGCTCGCCGCGCTCGACCGTGGGTACTATCACCGAAATTTACGACTATCTGCGCGTTCTCTACAGTTCCATCGGCACGCCGCATTGTCCGAATTGCGGTAAGCCAATCCAGCGGCAATCCGTGGAGCAAATTGTGCAGGCTACGCTGGTGGGTGATTTCTGCAAGACCGGTGACCGCGTGATGGTGCTGGCGCCCGTCGTGCGCGGACGCAAGGGCGAATATCGCAAAGAACTGGAAAAGTTCGCCCGCGAAGGATTTGTCCGCGCGCGAATTGATGGCGAACTCCGTCCCCTCGACGAGCCCATCCTGCTGGACCGCCGCAAGAATCACACCATCGAAATCGCGGTGGATAGGCTGCTCGTGAAGTCTGGTATCGCGAGCCGCCTGGAACAATCCGTCACCACGGCGCTGAAGCTCGCCCAGGGTCTCGTGACGATTTGCGTGGTGGGAGGCGCGGAACGTACTTATTCAGAAAAGATGGCCTGCCATGACTGCGGCATCTCCGTGCCGCAACTCGAGCCGCGCTCTTTCAGTTTCAATTCTCCCTTCGGCGCTTGCCCGGCATGCAATGGACTGGGCTCAAAATATGAGCTGGATCCCGCAAGGGTAATTGTGGACTGGTCAAAGCCGCTGTTTGGCGGGGGACTAGGGCCGGGCGCGGGCTCTACGTTCATTCAGCGCACGATGGAGTTGGCCGGATATGCGCACGGCTTCGATTTGAGCAAACCATTCGAGTCATTCCCGCGGCGCGTCCAAAACATGATCCTGTATGGATACCCGCCGAAAGAGACCAATGCAAGCGGAAGCGGCGCCGCGCGTGACGCGGATGAAAAAGCCAGAAGGCGCACCGAGAGAAAATCCGGCCTCTATTTCCAGGGCGTCCTGACGATGCTCGAACAGAATTTCGCGGAATCCGAATCCGATACGTACCGCGAGTGGATGACACAGTACATGTCTCCAATCTCGTGCAGCGTTTGCAACGAACGGCGGCTGCGGCCCGAAAGCCTGGCGGTCAAGATCGCCGGCCGCTCCATTTCGGAATACGTTGCGCTCTCCATCAGCAATGCTCGGCCCGCCGTGGATGCGATTCTCAAGACTCTCACAGCGCGCCAGCAGGAAATCGCGGGCCGCGTGTTGGAAGAAATTGGCGAGCGGCTGGATTTTCTGGATGCGGTCGGCCTTGGATATTTGAGCTTGGATCGCTCGGCGGCCACGCTGAGCGGCGGCGAAGCGCAACGCATCCGCCTGGCAACTCAAATTGGTTCGCGCCTGCGTGGCGTCCTTTATGTACTCGATGAGCCATCCATTGGATTGCACGCCCGCGACAATGACCGTCTTATCACAGCGCTCGAGCAGCTTCGCGACCTCGGCAATACAGTTCTTGTCGTTGAGCACGATGAAGAAACAATCCGCCGCGCGGACTACGTCGTGGACCTGGGACCCGGCGCGGGAAAAGCCGGCGGACATCTGGTCGCCACGGGCCGCCCGGCGGAAATTGAAGCCAACCCGGCGTCTCTTACCGGCCAATATCTTTCGGGCGCCTTGCGCATTCGCGTGCCCGGAACGCGCCGGTCGCCCAATGGCAAAATGATTCAGGTTCTGGGCGCGCACGCCAACAATCTAAAAAATATTGATGTGAGCATTCCTCTTGGCTTGCTGACCGTCGTCACTGGCGTTTCCGGTTCCGGCAAATCCACGCTCGTGAATGACATTCTTTATCGCGCACTGGCTGGAAAGCTTTATCGTTCCTCGGAGCGGCCCGGAGCTTTCACCAAAATGCTCGGCGTCGAGCACATTGATAAAGTAATTGAGATTGATCAGGCGCCGATTGGCCGCACGCCTCGCTCGAATCCCGCCACATACACGGGAGTTTTCGCGCCTATCCGCGATCTCTACGCCATGCTTCCCGAATCGCGCGAGCGCGGCTATCGTCCGGGGCGCTTCAGCTTCAACGTGAAGGGTGGCCGTTGTGAGGCATGCCAGGGCGACGGTCTGCGGCGCATTGAGATGAATTTTCTGCCGGATGTTTACGTGACGTGCGAAGTGTGCCGCGGTCGCCGCTACAATGCCGAGACGCTCGCCGTGCGCTACAAAGGCCATTCCATTTCCGACGTGCTCGAAATGCCGATTGAAGAAGCTCTGCCGTTGCTGGAAAATATTCCACAAATCCAGCAGAAACTCGCGACCCTGGTGGATGTCGGGCTCGGCTACGTGCAGCTTGGACAATCTTCCACCACCCTCAGCGGCGGGGAAGCGCAGCGCATAAAACTAGCGCGCGAACTATCCAAGCGCCAGACAGGCCGCACCCTTTACATTCTGGACGAACCGACCACAGGCCTGCACTTCGACGACGTGCGCAAACTGCTTGATGTGCTGAACCGTCTGGCCGAGCTCGGAAATACCGTGCTCGTAATCGAACATCACATGGACGTCATCAAGCAAGCCGACTGGATTATTGATCTTGGCCCGGAAGGCGGCGAAGGTGGCGGACGCATTGTTGCGCAGGGACCGCCTGAGCTTATTGCCCGCACCAAGAAATCCTACACGGGCCAGGTATTGGCTCGATTCCTGCCGAATATAGGGAAGAAATAACGGTACCGCAGACGTGAGTGCATTATGGCGCCCCCTCGGTGTAGTTAGAATTGACAGGAAGCGCGAAACATCGTCACACTGACATTGAAAGATAATTCACCTATGAGCGATCCCGAACAAGAGCCACAGCAGTTGCCCGATTCCGCGCAGCCACAATCGCCGAACGAACATCCTGCGACTATTACCCAGCCGGATACAGTGCAACCGGCCGTCCTCATGGTTGATCCGGGAATCTTTATCTCCCCTCCCAATGAGCTGCCTGTGCAGGATTCCGCCGCGATATTGGAGTCGCTCCACCTGCAGAAAATTCCGCCTGACTTGCGCGTGCCGTGGGGTTGGGGAGACCTGGGCGTATTCCTCTTGTTCTACGTCGGCTGCACGTTCGTGGCTACTCTGGTGATTGTCGGCGGCGCCGCGGCCTTTCTGCACATTACGGCGGAAGCTTTGACGAAGAACACCACGCTGATTGTCAGCTTGTCCATCATTGGACAAGCGGCGGCGTCCATCGCCGCCCTGCTTTATTTTTGGATGCTGACGCGCGCGCGCCACGCGGGAAAGTTCTGGGAAGCGATGGGCTGGCGATCTCTGGGCGGATCAAGCAGCGCTGCCCGGGCAGTCCGGTATCTTCTCGGTGGCGTGGGATTGGCATTGGCCGTTTCACTAGTGTCGCAATTCGTGGGAGAACCGGAAAACGTTCCCTTCAAGGAATTTTTTCAGGCCCGCCAGAACATTTTGCTCCTGATTGGCTTTGGGATTTTGGTCGCGCCCCTCGTGGAAGAAATGATGTTTCGCGGATTCTTGTACCCAGTCGCGGCGCGAAGTTTCGGCGTTGTGTGGGGAGTCCTGGGAACAGGATTTCTTTTCGGCGCGTTCCACGCGATTCAGTTGTGGGGCGCGTGGGGCCAGGTGGCATTGTTGATGGGCGTGGGAATTGTTTTGACGTGGGTGCGCGCGCGCAGCAACAGCGTGCTGGCGAGTTTTCTCATACACATCGCTTATAATTCGACGCTCTTCCTGGGCCTGTTGATCAGTACTCACGGGCTAAGAAATATGCCTCCAGGAAATTGATCCAGCGAATGGGAGAGGCCGGGGCAGTCTAAACCGGCGAGGTACGGCACGAGGTACGGCAGAAGACCCGTAAATGATAAACGTCGCGCAACCCATCGAGTGGACAGACGCGGGCGTAGTCATGCTCGACCAGCGCCGCCTGCCCGTCGAAGTGATTCGCTACACCTACACGGATTACCGCGAGGTTGCGCGCGCGATTCAGACCATGGTGATTCGCGGTGCCCCGGCTATCGGTGTCGCCGCCGCGATGGGCGTAGCCCTTGGCGTGCTGCATTCCTCCGCGCGCACGATGGAAGAGTTGCGCGCCGAGTTCCCAATAATTTGCGACGCGCTGGCGCGTACGCGGCCAACCGCCGTAGACCTTTTCTGGGCCATCGACCGCATGAAGCGCCGCTTCGCTGAGGTTTCCGCCGCGGGCTCCGTCGAATCTGTGAAGCAAGCCATGGTTTCCGAGGCGCGCAGCGTGCACCTGGAAAAATATGCGATGGACGAAGCTCTGGGGCGTTTCGGCGCCGAATTTATGCCGGCCAATGGTCTGGTTATGACGCAATGCAATGCCGGGGCGCTTGCCACGGCGGGCATCGGCACGGCGCTCGGCGTAATCCGCGTGGCCATCGAGCAGGGCCGCAAGCTTCACGTGCTGGTGCCCGAAACGAGGCCCTATCTGCAAGGCGCGCGCCTTACCGCCTGGGAATTGCATCAAGCGGGCATTCCGCTGACGCTCATCACGGATAACATGGTCGGCCATTTTATGAAGCAGGGAGGCGTGCGCGCGGTTGTGGTCGGAGCGGATCGCATCGCGGCAAATGGCGACACCGCGAATAAAATCGGCACGTACCAGATTGCCGTGCTGGCGCGCGAACACTCCGTGCCGTTTTACGTGGCGGCGCCGGTTTCAACGTTTGATTTGAGCATTCCTTCAGGCGAGCAGATTCCAATCGAGGAGCGGTCGGCGGAAGAAGTCACACACATCGGCGGCACGCGAATCGCACCGCCCGTACACGCCGCGCATCCGGCATTTGACGTAACTCCCGCCCGCCTGATCGCGGCCATCATCACCGAGCGTGGAGTGGCCCGCGCGCCCTACGAGGAATCACTAGCCTTGCTCGCGGCCCGATCCACCCGTCCCGCGTAGGATTCAGCGGGCCCGGCTAAAACGCTTGTCCCACCTAAAACTGCGGCGGTTCCTGCAGCTCCTCATCATTCGGCTTGTCCTGCTTCACTTGGCCGATCTTTATCTTCGATCCGAAATACTTATAGTTCTCATACCGCACCGTCATGACGATCCGGGCCTCATTCGTTACGATGGAATGCTTTCCTCCCGATTTGAATTGCAGCACGTCATCCGCGTGCGTGTACGTGGGAAACCAGTAATCTCCGGCGATGTTTTCACGGATCGTCTCAAAGTGCGGCGCAACGTTATCCTTTGTATCGGGAACGGCCTTTCCGTATGACTTGACGATCTCCAGGTCTTTGTCATCCACCCAAATGCGCCCCTCAAAATAGCGCTTGCCCTTCTCAATGTGTTTTGGAGAAACCTGAAACACATACGCGTTCAATTGATCCAAGGGTTCATGGGTGACGTACCTGACATCGTACTTCGGCAATTCCTCCGTCGTGAGCACGAACGGCTGAATGTTCCGCAAGTCCTGCATATCCTCCGGTGAAAGCATCAGATATTCAAGCGTCGAAGCTGGCGCGAACTTCACATCCTCATACCGCCGTCCTTCGGGCGTGAAAGTGATGTCGCTCACCATGTGATATTCACCGCCCTCTTCACCCGAGGGGCCGAAATCCTTTACGGTGACGGTTTGCGTATACGTGTAATTATCACGCGCCTCTTTAAATGCGGACTCGTGCTCGCCAAATTTGCGAATGATATCTTCCACGGGCATCGTAGGCGGTGGAAGTTCCGGTAATGCGCCAGCGGGACGCGGTGTAGGTTTCGCACCCGTTGGCGTGGTCGTGGTTGGCCCGGTCGCCGAACCCGTTGCGGGTGCTGCTGGAACTCCCGGCGGAACCGGTGGCGGCCTCAGTGGCCCGGTCTGCTGGGCAGATGCGCCTAGGACAAAGACAAAACAAAACGCCGCACTCGCCGCGAGTAATGAACGGCCAAACCTAATTCCATGATTCCCCGGAATTGAATAATCCTTGTTCCTTGCTGTCATGACTTTCCTTTCACAGGGCTCTCCCACAAATTAAGAATACTCCGAAGGGCAGGAGGTTGCATCTGGCAAACGTCAATTCCGTGGGGGGCCGGGAGCCGGTCCCGCTCTCAGTCGAATGCGTCTGCGCGAAAAATTTCTCTTGACAAGCTACTATAGAGTAGTAGATTCAGACACTCAATAGTAGGAGCGATATGCCGCGACCCAAACTAACCAAGCTCGAACTTCAAATCCTGGAAGTCCTGTGGACAAATGGACTGGCATCCATTCGCGAAATTCAGGAATCGTTTCCCGAGCCTCGCCCGGCCTACACCACCATTCAGACCACGGTGTATCGGTTGGAAGGAAAGCACGCCGTGCGCCGCGTCCGGAAGATCAGCAACGCGCATATTTTTGAGCCGACCGTGCGCAGGGATGTGGCCCGGCACCGGATGCTCGACGAGATTCTGAGTTTCTTCGGAGGCCAGGCCCAACCCATGATGGCGCAGCTCGCCGAGGCGGGAAAACTCACGCTCGATGACGTTCGTGAGTTGGAAAAGGCCATCCAGAAGCATGACCGGCAAAAGGGGGAAGGGAAGGAGAAATCCAAATGATCGGCGAAATAACAAACCATCATCTGGCAATCAACTGTTTTCGCAGCCGCCGCGGCCCTTCTCGCTCTCGCCTTCCGCAAAAACCGCGCCGAAGTCCGCTACTGGCTCTGGCTGAGCGCGTCGCTCAAATTCCTGGTTCCTTTTTCGCTGCTAATATCTTGCGGCACCCTCCTATGGGACACGCTGCCCGCCGGGAAAATCCCTGACCAAATCGCCGCCCCCGCTGTTTCGCAAACGATGGTCCAAATCACGCAGCCATTTCCGGAAACGTTTGCCTACGCATCCTCTGCGCGCCACGCAACCAACTGGTTCCTCATTGCACTTGTCACAGCGTGGGCGATTGGGTTTTTGGCGATAGCAGTAATGCGATTTCGCGGCTGGCTCCGCATCCGCGCCGCGGTCCGCGCCAGCACGCTGATCAACATCGCAGCAACAGTCCCCGTTCGATCCTCCGCAACTCTGCTCGAACCCGGCGTAGTTGGATTCCTGCGCCCCATCTTGCTTCTGCCCGAAGGCATCCTGAAAGCTCTCACGCCTCCGCAACTCGAAGCCGTCCTCGCCCACGAGCAATCCCACATCCGCAGACGTGACAACCTGACGTCTGCCTTTCACATGCTCGTCGAAGCGCTCTTCTGGTTTCATCCTATCGTTTGGTGGATCGGGGCAAAACTGGTAGAAGAGCGTGAGCGCGCCTGCGATGAGTCCGTCCTCGCACACGGAAGTGAACCGCAAGTCTATGCGGAAGGAATCCTGAATGTTTGCAGGAGCTATCTCGAATCCCCCTTGCGCTGCGTGTCTGGTATCACAGGTTCGGATCTGAAGAAGCGATTCGCGCAATCCTAACGGAACATGTCGCGGGTGACTTGAACTTCGCGAGGAAAGCGGCTTTAGCCGTCGCTGGAATGACGGCCCTTGCGGTGCCCATCTTAGTTGGTGTGATCGACGCTCCGTCCACTCGGGCGCAAACGCAGTCGCAAAACACAGTCGCTGCGCCCATCATTTTCGGCCTGGCAAACGCAACGCCAAGACGGGCTCAATCGCAAACCCAAAACACCACCGCCAATACAGATGTGTTCGCCTACGACGTTGTGTCAGTCAAACCATTTAAACCTGGCGGCGGAGGCAGAGGCGGAGGGATTCCCTCCCCGCCAACGGAGACGCCCGATGTTCATCGCATCGCATGTCACACTGAGTCAACTCGTTCAATTGGCGTTCGGGACGCACCCCTTCCAAGTCCAAGGAGCGCCGAGTTGGTACGATTCTGCAGCATACGAAATCGATGCGAAAATGGACGGCTCTAGAGTGGATGCGCTCCAGAAACTCAGCCCGCATGACCAAATTCTTACCGCAGCACATGCTTCAGGCCTTGGCGGATCGTTTCAAACTGGCATTCCACCAAGACTCAAGAGGTTCCAGTATATTTCTGTTGATCGCAAAAAACGGTCCCATACTTCAAGAGACAAAACCTGGGGAGGTATGCTTTTGCTTCGCCAGACGGAACCAAGTTCCCTGCGGGAGTGACAGACTGCGGAATACTGACGATGACGGGCAGAAACATTAATAGGCTTAGGCATTCCCATTTTCCAACTGGTGTAGATCATATGTCGACATGGGCGACGACCGCCCAAATCTGCAAAGACCGGACTCACTGGTAAATATGATTCACGTGCGAGGTCTGACATCCCTTTCACTCCAGCGTGTCGGAAATAGTGCGAAGCCGCGAATCCCTCCCTCCTCCTCCCCCCCTCCCCCCCCCCATGATCGCGAAATACAAACCACATCTGCAATCACTGTTTTCGCAGCCGCCGCGCCCTCTCGCTCTCCCTTCCGCAAAAACGCGCCGAGTCGCTACTGGCTCTGCTGAGCGCGTCGCTCAAATTCCTCGTTCCTTTTTCGCTGCTATATCTGCGCACCCTCCTATCGGACACGCTGCCCGCCGAAAATCCCTGACCAAATCGCCGCCCCCGCTGTTTCGCAAACGATGGTCCAAATCACGCAGCCATTTCCGGAAACGTTTGCCTACGCATCCTCTGCGTCGCCACGCAACCAACTGGTTCCTCATTGCACTCTGTCACAGCGTGGGCGATTGGGTTTTTCGCGATAGCAGTAATGCGATTTCGCGGCTGGCTCCGCATCCGCGCCGCGGTCCGCGCCAGCACGCTGATCAACATTCGTCAGCAATCTCAGTTCTTCCCGTTCGATCCTCCGCAACTCTGCTCGAACCCGGCGTAGTTGGATTCCTGCGCCCCATCTTGCTTCTGCCCGAAGGCATCCTGAAAGCTCTCACGCCTCCGCAACTCGAAGCCGTCCTCGCCCACGAGCAATCCCACATCCGCAGACGTGACAACCTGACGTCTGCCTTTCACATGCTCGTCGAAGCGCTCTTCTGGTTTCATCCTATCGTTTGGTGGATCGGGGCAAAACTGGTAGAAGAGCGTGAGCGCGCCTGCGATGAGTCCGTCCTCGCACACGGAAGTGAACCGCAAGTCTATGCGGAAGGAATCCTGAATGTTTGCAGGAGCTATCTCGAATCCCCCTTGCGCTGCGTGTCTGGTATCACAGGTTCGGATCTGAAGAAGCGCATCCGCGCGATCCTAACGGGAGTCGGCGGCGACAACCTCACTCTCTCGAGGAGACTGCTCCTGACTATCTTCGGCGTAGCAGCTATCGCACTGCCCGTCGCATTTGGATTGGTAATCGCGCCGCTACGCCAATCATCATCCCAGGCCGCGGGAAAGGTCAGCTTTGATGTCGCTTCGATTCGGGAAAGGAAACCGGGCCAGCCGCTGGTGGGGGACATAGGAATTCAGTTTTCCTCTGGCAGTCTCACGGCTCAGTGCGTCACGCTTCGGAGCCTGCTTTCTTATGCTTTCCATTTGACGAGAGCAGTGCCGATCCTCGGCTTACCGAAATGGGCGAGCGCGCCATGCGGCGATTACAGCACTGCGGATACCTACGCATTCGAAGCTACGATGCCGTTAGCCACGACCGATGAGCAGGCACGGCAGATGATGCAAACTCTATTGGCGGACCGCTTTAACCTGGTGACCCACTGGGAAAAGAAAGAGATGCCAATCTTCGCCCTGGTCATCAGCCCAGATGGCTTTAAGCTTAAGCCTTCCGACCCCAAGAACGACGCTCCTATCCCGCCCCACTCAATGGAGTGCCCGCGGGAAGATCCGGGCTGTCACTTGATGGGGGGAACAGGGCCAATATCCGTACTTGCGGGCATGCTCAGTCCTCCTGCAGGACGCTCCGTTATCGACAAGACCGGCCTTACCGCCGAGTACAACTTCAACCTTAAGTGGGCAGGCGATACTGCGACAGATTCTCCGCTTCCCTCACTGCCTACCGCGCTACGCGAAACGTTCGGTCTGGAATTAAAGCGCCAGGTCGGGCCGGTCGACGCTATCTTCATCGATCACGCCGAGAAGCCTTCAGGAAATTAGGACCGGGCCTGGCGCAAGATAGGGCAGCGAATTGGAAAACCTCTCCACTTTTGACGTATCCTGACTAATCTCGGCTGGAACTTATGGGCCGGCGGTTGCGTACTGATCGGTATGGAGAACCCCCACATGCAGAGACTTGGAAATTCGCACGGAATCTGTGGCAAGCGATTGCTGACCGCAATCGGTCTGTTAACCCTAACCGCGCCGATCGTCTTCGGCTTGATGTACGCCGCACCGATCCGCGCCCAATCGCAAGCTCAAGGGACGGCCGCAAGCACGCCCGTCCTTGAATTCGAGGTCGCCACGATCAAGCCGAATAATTCGGACTCCGCGCCCGGGGCCCTGACTGTCGAAGACGGCATCAGTATGTCGAATATCCCTTTCCGCATTCTTCTTGGCATCGCCTTCGGAGTCGGAAATGACGGAATCACCGGTGGCCCGGCCTGGATCAACGATAGATATGACATCAACGCGAAAATGGATAGCTCTGTGGCCGATGCGCTGAAAAAGCTCAACCCGATGGACCGCAGGCTCGCTCGCCAGCGCATGTTTCAAGCGCTCTTGATAGACCGATTCAAAATTACGTTCCACCGCGAAACAAAAGAACTTCCCGTTTACAATCTGGTCGTCGCCAAAGGCGGCCCCAAACTCCAGGAATCAAAGTCTGCAATTGCAAATCCCGATGGCAGCGGAGTGGAGGGCAACCTGCAGTTTGGCCAGGGTGGATTGATGACCTTTCGAGCCATGCCCCTCACCTCCCTGATTCAAGTCTTGTCGCTGCAGCTTGGACGCACCGTCTTGGACAAGACCGACCTTACCGGCAGGTACGATTTTACTTGGCAATTTAATCTGACTGCGAACCCCGGCGGCGGTCCCGGCGGATCGCCGGCCCGTGGTGGCGGCGCGCCGGGCGGTGCAAATTCATCCGCCTCGCCGGATTCCGAACCTCCCTCCATCTTCACGGTAGTTCAGGAAGAGCTCGGCCTGAAATTGGAATCCGGCAAAGGCCCCGTCGGAATCATCGTGATAGATCACATTGAAAAACCATCAGATAATTAGCTGAGGATCGGGCGTTAACCGACACGGTGTGAGGCGGCAACCTTTTGCGCCTTCCCTCCATCAATCTCGGTTTACAAGCGAAACTGTTCACTCGGCGCGACGTCTATTGATGGTGCTACCAGCAATGCAAAAATCTCGCATCACATTTGGAAGTCGTAGAAGGCTGTCGCTCAGCGCGTCAGTATTTGCGGCGCTCGCTGTTGCGATTTTGTTCGGTATAACACAGCCGGTGCAAAGCAGCCTTCAGTCGCAGCCCCGAAACACAGCCGCGAATGCCTCCGACCAAAAATTCGAAGTAGCCTCCATCAAGCTGAACAAAACATGGGTGCCGGGTCAAAAGGTCGGATTGTCATTTCTTCCCGGCGGCGCGATGAGCGCGAGGGGCCTCAACACTCGATGGCTCATCGAGATCGCCTATGGCGTCCCGGTCTGGAAAGACTATGTCACGGGCGGACCGAAGTGGCTCGATGAGGAGCGCTATGACATCGACGCCAAGGCTGACCCTGGCATTTTTCGCGCGGGTGCGCCGCAAACCGAAGTGGAAGAAATACATCGTCAGCTGCTGCGCGCGCTATTCGCGGATCGCTTCAAGCTGGTGCTCGACAGCGAGACTAAAGAAGTTCCTGTCTACTTGCTCACCGTCGCAAAAGGCGGCCCAAAACTCCAACCCGCGGCGGAAAGGGATTGCTCCGCTGAAGGCTCTCGTTGTCACCACGTCTCAGGCGGAAGGGCTGAGGGGCTGAGCGGCAACACTTCCAACATGTCCGACCTCGCGGGAGTCCTTTCACTTTTCCTGGATCGCGAAGTGCAGGACGCGACGGGAATCACTGGCAATTTTGACATTCAGATTCCCGGCTGGGCGGATGCGATGCAATCCCCCAGCTCAGGCGCAGACCCCGACCGCGAAAAGGTCCTCGACCCCAACGTAGTTCCCGATATTTTCACCGTCCTGCGCGTCCAGCTTGGCCTCAAGCTCGAGCCGCAACGCCGCCAAGTCAAAATTTTCGTCGTCAAAAGTATCGATCGACCGTCGGAGAATTAACCCCGGTTCACGCTGAAATACGCCCTTTAATCGAGCGCAGAGTGGTCCCGCAAAATTCACAGGGAGCCATATCTTAGTCCCCAACTTGCGCCTTGACTCTCGCGGCTCACTCCTGTACTATCTTGGATTACCGATTGAACTTCCTGCTGGACAGGGGGTCATTGCTCTTTGACAACTGGATAAGATATGCCAGAACCCGTTTGGTTCAACTCGTTTCTGCTTTGGCAGGAACGGGGATTTGAGTGAATCGAGCGATTTAAAAAGTTCGTTTTGAAGTCTGGTCCCGGCGCAAGCCGGGATTTTGATTTTCAAGACAACCAGTTTCAAACGAGAGTTTGATCCTGGCTCAGAGCGAACGCTGGCGGCGTGCTTAACACATGCAAGTCGAGTGCGCAGCTTCCTGTAGCAATACAGGGAGTGGGCGCACGGCGCACGGGTGCGTAACACGTGGACAACATGCCCTTGGATGGGGAATAACCCCGCGAAAGCGGGGCTAATACCGCATAACATTCCTGGAACCTTGGTTTCGGGACTCAAAGCCGTAAGGCGTCCGAGGAGTGGTCCGCGCACGATTAGCTAGTTGGCGAGGTAACGGCTCACCAAGGCTTTGATCGTTAGCCGGTCTGAGAGGATGGCCGGCCACACTGGAACTGAGACACGGTCCAGACTCCTACGGGAGGCAGCAGTGGGGAATCTTGCGCAATGGGCGAAAGCCTGACGCAGCGACGCCGCGTGGGGGATGACGCTTTTCGGAGTGTAAACCCCTTTCGATCGGGACGAATGCCCCGCAAGGGGAGTGACGGTACCGGTAGAAGAAGCCCCGGCTAACTACGTGCCAGCAGCCGCGGTAATACGTAGGGGGCCAGCGTTGCTCGGAATAACTGGGCGTAAAGGGTTCGTAGGCGGTGTGGAAAGTTGGGAGTGAAATCTCTGGGCTTAACCCAGAGACTGCTTTCAAAACTTCCATGCTAGAGTGCGGGAGAGGCCAGTGGAATTGCAGGTGTAGCGGTGAAATGCGTAGATATCTGCAGGAACACCCGTGGCGAAGGCGGCTGGCTGGACCGCAACTGACGCTGAAGAACGAAAGCTAGGGGAGCAAACAGGATTAGATACCCTGGTAGTCCTAGCCCTAAACGATCAGAACTTGGGGTGCATCCCGTTGGGGGTGCGTCTCGTAGCTAACGCGTTAAGTTCTGCGCCTGGGGAGTACGGTCGCAAGACTGAAACTCAAAGGAATTGACGGGGGCCCGCACAAGCGGTGGAACATGTGGTTCAATTCGACGCAACGCGAAGAACCTTACCTGGGCTTGAACTGCACCGGACAAACGTAGAAATACGTCTCCCGCAAGGGCTGGTGTAGAGGTGCTGCATGGCTGTCGTCAGCTCGTGCCGTGAGGTGTTGGGTTAAGTCCCGCAACGAGCGCAACCCTTACCCTTAGTTGCCACCCGCAAGGGGGAACTCTAAGGGGACTGCTCCGGATAACGGAGAGGAAGGTGGGGATGAGGTCAAGTCAGCATGGCCTTTATGTCCAGGGCTACACACGTGTTACAATGCATGGTACAAACCGTTGCAAACCCGCGAGGGGGAGCTAACCGGAAAAAACCATGCTCAGTTCGGATTGCAGTCTGCAACTCGACTGCATGAAGCTGGAATCGCTAGTAATGGCGTATCAGAACGACGCCGTGAATACGTTCCCGGGCCTTGTACACACCGCCCGTCACATCACGAAAGTGGGTTGTACTAGAAGTCGCTGAGCCAACCGCAAGGAGGCATGCGCCCAAGGTATGACTCATGATTGGGGTGAAGTCGTAACAAGGTAGCCGTAGGAGAACCTGCGGCTGGATCACCTCCTTTCTAAATAAAAGCGCCGATGAAACCTGTTATTTTTCGCAGGGGAAGTCGGACACCGGTTCTCACGGACCGGGGTTGTTCGATTCATTCAGCCTTTCGGGTTCTGGCAGATCTTATCCAAACGCTACATGCGTTCCCCTTACGGGGGTCAAAGAGCTATTCAATCGGAAGAAGGTCCCGGTGTTCATTCACCGGGACCTTTTTGTTTTTCGTTCTAATCTCAATGCTTGCTTCCCATTTCCTCGTCTCCGCGCCCCTTATTGCCTTTTCATCTGTCTGTAACATTTCATCCATACAATCCGCCCCATGCCAAACAATCATCTGACAATTGACGCTATTGAATCCGCGCATCCCGGCCTGAAACTGGTCGCGCTCACAGGCGGCCTAACGCTGGAAACCGTCGCCAGCTTCAATCATTCCCTCCGGGAAGAAGCCGCGCCGATGTTGCTTCTGGATCTGTCGAAACTCGAATGGCTCGATTCCGCCGGAGTCGGCGCGCTCGTCCAGCTTCTCGTGCGCCGCGAAAAAGTAAAAAACTCAATCGCGCTCGCCGGACTCAGCCCCCGCAACAACGCCGTCCTGCAAGTTGCTCAAGTCCTGCGTCTCTTCTCCGTATTCCCTACCGCCGCTGACGCCGAGGCTCATTTCGCAAAAAATGGCACCCTCGCCTCCGGCGCCGCCGGCACTTCTGCGTAGGCTCCTCACGTAATCACCTCCACGCCACGCAATACCTCGCAAGAAGTGAGAGACTAATGCCGCCATGTCTCGCCATTCTCTCTCGGAATTTTTTGTCCACTTCGATAAGCATACCCGCGACGTGGCCTACAGCCAGCCGGCCGGCTACCGCACGGAATCCTGGACCTACCGCGAAGTCGCAGAAACCGCTGGCCGTCTCGCGCGCGAACTCGAAAGCCGCGGCATCGCCCCCGGCGACCGAGTCCTCATCCTCGGCCCCAATTCCGCCGAATGGGCTGCTGCATTTTGGGGCGCCATTCTGCGCGGAGCCGTGGTTGTACCCATGGATTGGGCGGCCGCTCCGGATTTCATCGAGCGAGTCGCTCGCCAGGTAGACGCCAAATTAATTGTGTCGGCGCGGAAGCGCGCATCATTTGGCAATGCCATCCCAGTGCTCATACTCGAAGACCTTCGCGCAAACGTCGCGCACCAATCCGCTGGAACTCCGGGCGCGCGCTACACATCACCTCCGCTCGACCGCGCCGCCATCGCTGAAATCGTCTTCACCTCCGGCACCACCGGCGAGCCCAAAGGCGTGATCCTCACTCACGGCAACATCCTCGCCAACCTCGAGCCCATAGAAACCGAAATCCTGAAATATCTCAAGTACGAAAGGTTTTTCCATCCCATTCGTTTTCTAAATCTGTTGCCGCTCAGTCACGTCTTCGGACAGTTTCTCGGATTGTTTATTCCCAGCGTGATGGGCGGCACCGTGTTTTTTCAAGAATCGCTCAGTCCCGCCGCCGTCGCGCGCACCATTCGCCGCGAACGCGTCTCCGTACTCGTAGCCGTTCCACGCATGTTGGAATCCCTGCGAAATAAGGTTGAGCGTGATTACGCCGACGCCGGCCGCGCTGACTGGCTCGCGAAGCAGCAAGCGCTCGCCGCCAACGAGAAACGCTATCGCCGTTGGTGGCGCTTCCGCAAAATTCATTCCCAGTTTGGCTGGAAATTCTGGACCATGATCTCCGGCGGCGCAACGCTGCCGCATGAAACCGAAGCTTTCTGGGATCTGCTCGGCTTTCCCGTTATTCAGGGTTACGGAATGACGGAGACAGCCGCGCTCATCACCGTGAATCATCCCTTCCACGCCGGAAAGGGTTCCATCGGGAAAGTCTTACCCGGCAGCGACGTGAAGCTCGATGCCAATGGCGAAATTCTTGTTCGCGGCGAAAGCGTCTCGTCAGCCTATTGGCGCGGCTCTGGAATTGAGCCGGCCGCACCCGCGCAGGATACGTGGCTCCATACGGGTGACATCGGCGAATTGGATGCCGAGGGCAACCTTTATTTCAAAGGCCGCAGAAAAAACGTCATCGTCACGCCCGCCGGCATGAATATTTATCCAGAAGATCTGGAAGCCGCGCTTCGGCGGCAGCCGGAAATTCGTGATTGCATCGTGCTCCCCCTGAACCGCGCCAGCGATCGCGATTCCGAACCCTGCGCCGTCCTAATAATGCGCGAGCCGAATGCGGACGCCGCGGCCTCCGTTGCGCGCGCCAATCAGAGCCTCGCGGAATTCCAACGCATGCGCCGCTGGTTCGTTTGGCCGGACGCCGATTTTCCACGCACGCCGACGGGCAAGCCCCGCGTGGACGTGATCTCCGCGCGAATCGCCGCGCCTGAGCATCAATCAAAGGATCCCTCAGGATTGGCGGACCTCATCGCAAAGTTTTCCGCGCGATCATCCACGGGAGCCTCTTCCGGTGTTGCTCCCGGTGATCCTTCTCAATCCGCGCGCCTGGAATCCGATCTGGGCCTCAGCTCGCTCGACCGCGTCGAACTCATCAGCGCGCTTGAGGATCGCTACCAGGTTTCCATCAACGAAGCCGAGCTGTCTTCCGACGCCACGGTCGCCGATCTCACGCGGCTTCTGCATCACACCGAACCTCACGGTCCTCAGGATTCCTATCCGCGCTGGCCCGAACGCTGGCCCGCAACTTGGATTCGTGCTGCCGTCTACACGCTGCTAACCTGGCCCGCAACGCATTTGCTGGCGCATCCGCGCGTCCGCGGCCGCGAACACTTGCGCGGAAAACGCGGCCCGGTGCTCATCGTAAGTAATCACGTTACGCAAAATGACATCGGCTTTATCATGGCCGCGCTGCCGCCGCGCTACCGGTATCATCTCGCCACCGCGATGGGCGGAGAACGGCTGCGCGGCATGCGTCATCCGCCGGCGGATCGCGGCTTCTGGCGCGCGCTGCTCGATCGTCTGGATGGTTTCCTGATTACGGCGTTGTTCAACGTTTTCCCGTTGCCCAGGCTTTCCGGATTTCGCGAATCATTTCAATTCGCGGGCGAATCCGTGGATCGCGGCTTCAGCATTCTGGTTTTCCCCGAAGGGAAAGAAACGGTTGACGGCAGCCTGCTTGAATTTCGCGGCGGCGCGGGATTGCTCGCCACAAATCTGGCCATTCCGGTGCTCCCCATGCGGATAGACGGATTGTTCGAGCCCCGCGAGCAGCACAAGATATTCGTCGGTCCCGGACGCGTGCGTGTTTCCATCGGCGAGCCGGTTGAGTTTTCCTCCAGCACGCCGCCCGACGAAATCTCCCGCCAACTCCAACAGCGCGTCGCAGCGCTGGAATGGCCTGCCGATTCGCGCTGAACGCAACGCTTCGCGGACAAAAGGAAACGGCCGGCAGAGAATCCTGCCGGCCGTTCGATTTTTTAGTTAGCGGCGAAACTTACCTGTGTCCGCCACCGTGCCCGCCACCATGTCCACCACCGCCGCCATGCGAACCGCCCCCGCCTCGGACTGCGCCACCGCGGAAGCCACCGCCTACTGATCCGCGTGAGACTCCTCCGCCGCGAACGGCGCCACCACCGCGAACCGCGCCGCCTGCGAATCCGCCTCGCACCGCGCCGCCACGGAAGCCAGCACCGACGCCTCCGCGAGCTACGAAGCCTGGACGGCTATAAAAGCCGGGCCGCCCGCCGAAGCCGCGGCCAAATCCACCGCGGAACCACGGACCGGCGCCGATAAAGAGTCCGCCGGAAAACCAGCTAGGACCGTAGTAGCCGTAAGGCGCGCACGCGTACGGGTAATATCCGTAGTAGCCGTAGGAGCATACGGGAGCCACGCCGTAGCCGTAGCCAGGGCCCACTCCGACTCCAATGCCGATCCCGATTCTTTGTGCGTGTGCGTAAGGCGCGAAAATCAAGCAAGCGCCAACCAGAGCAAAAGTTCCAAGAAATCTTAGATATCTCATTTTGTACTCCCTTCGAGATCCACAAATCCAATCTCAACGTTCCGCCTCTACATAATGCAAGAGGCGTGCCAAACAGCGCCCTCAGCCCAATCTAGCTCTAAGTCTATTATTTACAGTGCGTTACAATGGCTCGTTTCGCGTAACCGCATTGCCGATCTGGCGTCCGGCGGTGCTTTTCAAGCGGTTCCGGTGGTTTTCAACCACCAAGCCACAGGCGCCCAGACCGCACGGCGTCAGGCTCCAAAGTATGCTTGCCGTAATCGTAAAGAGCGGCGAACGCCTAAGCCAGCTTGGCGACCGCGCGGCGCGCGGCAAGAGAAACCATCAGCCGCGAGAACCCGCTGAAGATCATGCTGATCCCCACGATCGTCCCGACGGCCCATTCAGTGTCCGATGGCCACATCCTCCAAATCATCACGCCAAGGATCAGCAGGATGATTCCATCGAACATCAGCCAGCCCGAACCCCGCACGGGACGAATCTGGAACCACAATATAAGCTCCACAACTCCCCGGACAAAAAGATAAATCGCCAGCAGAAGCGTGAGCGCCGCCAAACCATTCACAAGATGAAGCAACAGGTAGCCGCCAATCGCAATATCCAGAATCCCGATCAGCACTTGCCAAATGATTCCGCCTGTCGTGCGCGTGTTCCAGGCAAATATCAAATGGAGCACGCCGACGAAAACCAGCGCCCAGCCGACAAATATATTCGCCGCGATTCCCGCCACCTGGGGCATCACAACAGCCAGAAAACCCGCAACGATCACGAAGATGCTGAGCCCGATGGACAACCCCGATGACTTTTTCACGATTGTTCCCACGGATGTATCGCTCATAACGCCTTCCTCCTTAAATAGAATGACCGAGCTTCACGCGATTTGAAGAATCTCCCGCGTACCGGTAACCCACAAGTCCGTGTAGCCCTTCATCTTGTCGCGGAATGCTGTGTTTGAGTTGTAATCTTTCTGGAGGGCTTCAAACTCTCCGAAATTCTGGAATTCCATTTCCAAGATAACCCTATTGAATTCGCCAGTTAGGTCGGTGAGGATACGGTGTTTGCCTATCTTGGCGGCTGCGGCCGCCTCTTTCAATTGGGCGGCAAGCTTGCTTGCGTTTCCCGGTTTGGCGGTAAAACAATTGCGAACGACGAGCATGAATTCTCCTTTCGCGGGAACTTCCGATTTGGACCTCTGACTTGCGCAGCATACGCTTCTCTTGCCCATGACTCAACGAACTTTCGGCTGGTGCGAGCCTCTCCCGGGGCCGTCTTTTTTTGCCTTATTTTTATCTGTCATCCTCGAACCGAACCGATCAGGTTCGGTGAAGGATATCCCGCCTCCCTCAGAGGCGGGGAATTTCGTTTTCCCTACCCCGCCCCCACCAAATGGTGCTGGGCTCCTCCCGTTACTCCCCAGTGACGACCCTCGGTGATATCATCAACGTGTGCGGAAGGTAGAAAATCGTGATTGATGACTGTCAAAGTAATTTCACCGAACTCAGTGCCAACGTGTTGCCCGCCTACATGATTAAAATGCGCGCCGCCATGAAGGAACCTCTAAAGCTGACGGAATTCTGCACACCTCGGCAAGGGGTGAAGACGATATTAAAGAGGCTAGGACGAACAAATGACTTTTCAGGATGTTACGTACTCTTGCGTAAGGGCAAGCCATTCTATGTCGGCATATCGCGGGTTGTGGTCGCGCGTCTACGCCAACACGGGACGGGTAAGACACATTTTGATGCGAGCCTGGCGTACAGGATGGCATGCGAGAAAGTAGCGCATAAAATGACCCGAAACGATGCGATGAAGGACCTCTCGTTCCGGCAAGCATTTCAAGATGCGCAGCGGCTGTTACTCGGATCGACGGTCGTGTTCATCGAAATCCGGAATCCGCTGGAACTGCATGTTTTCGAAGCCTTCTGCGCTATGGAGCTTGATACCTTTGAATGGAATACGTTCCGGACTCACTAACGCAGATAAAAGCGTGGCGCTCTAATCGGCGAAACGCGGAGAGGCAACAAGAATGAATGGGAAGCGTTCCGACTGGGAACAAGTCAACGAACTCGGTGTAGGTGGCCAAAGCGAAGTCTTTTTGGTTCGGACGCCCGAGCGGGTGGCTGAACGTACAAACTGTATATCCACGCTGCGCCGACTTTCAGGGCAGGGGTCGGATGAGCGCACATCACGAGAATCGCTCAGGCAACATGGAACTACGCCGCCCGGAGCTTCCAAGCGAACTCAAATTTAGGTTCCTCTGAGGGCCCGGCCTTCCCGCCTGGGTCGAAAGAACAGAGGCCATCGACGCCTAAGGAAGGAGATTGGCGAATGGCGTGCATGGGCTTCCCCAGCTTTTGGACCACAATGTACGAGCGGGATCGTAACAGAATACTTCCCTGAGCAAACACTCATGCACCATCGCTCAAAATACAGAGGAAAGGTCATTCCCGCACTCAAAGCATTTCGTTCCCTAGTGAAGACTGTTGCCACTTTGCATGAAAAGGGATACGTCCACCGCGACATTAAGCCAGCGAATGTATTCATCCGTAACGACGAAGAGCTTGTGCTCGGTGATTTCGGAATCGTCTATGTGCCTGGCGCGTCCGACCGATTGACACATACTGACGAGCGAGTAGGGCCCCGCGATAACATGCCGGGCTGGGCAAACATCGGCGTGCGGCTCGAAAGAGTGGAGCCAAATTTTGACATTTATATGCTTGGCAAACTGTTGTGGTCCATGCTGGACGGGCGTTTTGTTCTACCGAGGGAATATCACCGAGACGCAGAGTATGATTTCGATCTGACCCAAACGTTCCCCAGCAACCCTGACATGCATATGATTAACGTAATCCTTGATAAGTGCATTGTCGAGCGCGCGAGCAAATGTTTGCCCGGCGCTCAAGAGCTGCTCCTTGTAGTTGATAAAATGCTTCAAGTACTAGCGTGTGGCCAGGACGAATTACAAGAGGCGATTCCAGCCAATGTCTGCGGAAACGGTCTACGAAACTAAGAAATGGCATTGAAGGGAATACGGGATCACTTAGGTTCTGGTTAGGCAATGACACCGCTAACTTATCCGTTAAGCCATTCGTTTGTACGAGCGATTGTGGGCACCATTGAACTCTTTCACACAGGACCCGGCTGAAGCGCCTGTCGCGTATTCGATCCTTTGCGGCACCCAAAGATGTTGCTTTTAGGGCCGCAATTCCATTCGAATTACTTTCCACAGAGACCCGCCCCCAAATAGCAATTGACATTGGTTTACTCATATGGTAATCTGCCCTGCAGGCTTGGCCGAGCCCGTCGAATAGCCATCTCGACGCGGAACTCGCCAACCCTGCCGGATACTCGAAATCCATTGACTTAGAGCCTTTCCGTAACCGTAGAATGTCCGGCGTTTGGACCCCGGACCCGCCGCAGCGGGGGGGCGTGCTCACAAGGCGTTTTTGTAAGTCCTTTCGTTTGAGTGAAAGCGTTACTATATGATTAGACAGCTAAGTCCTTTAGAATGCGCACTTACGAAAATCCCCCTTCGTAAGTTCTTTAGAACGCGCACTTACGAAAAACAGGGGGAGGGGGTAGGGTGGCACAGCCATTCTTGTCTGGGTGCGGTCTTGGAGATGGCTCGGGCAGAGAGCATAGACAGGAATGTCTGTGCTAATAGAAACAGGCGCCCCATTGGCGCCCGGCCCGCCTGTGCTGAAAGGAACTGTTTTGCTTCTGCCCGTATGACATCATTCGCGTATGTCCAACAACAAAGCCAAGAAACAATCCTACGAAGCCGTCCTCGCCAGCGTGAAGGAAGAAATGGCGGAGCCTCGCGCCGCCAAATCCGCGCAAATAGACGCCAAGAAGCATGGCGCGGCAACGGTTAAGAAAGGCGCCCATTCATGATACTCATGCTCATTCTCGCGATGGTTCTTATCGTAGTCCTTGTGGGGTGCCTTCCAACATGGTCGCACAGCAAGAACTGGGGCTATTACCCCATCAGCGGCGTAAGCGTGGTCATACTGATTATTCTGATCGTGATTTTTGCCGGCCACTGGCGCGGGCACTAATTGGCGTCGCGGAATGACAAGAGCGGCCCACCTGAAGGCGGGCTCTACAAAAGTAGAGACAGGACGGCAGTGGGGTGGTTCGTAGGGGCGCTGCTCGCTGCGCCCGGTTCGCAATTTATCCAGCAGGGCGCAGCAAGCAGCGCCCCTACGGAAAAGACGCAAAGCGCCGGCTCACATATTTTCGGTCACAACATAGGGCGCGCGATAAGTACCGCGCAGGAGACGATTGGCTTCTTCATCGCCAATCACCGTCTGGGTCTTGGGGTCGAAGTGCATCGTGCGTCCCAGGCGATACGAAGCGTTGGAGAGGTGCACAAGCGTTGTGGACTTGTGCGCTTCCAGAATCGGCGAGTGAATATCCTCGGTGCGGCGGCTGCGAACACAGTCAATGAAATTTTGATAGTGGTCGCCGGAAGCTTTGCCGGATGGGCCGGGTTCAACGTCATCTCCGATCCAGGTCTTGTAGGTGTCATAGCCTTCGATGCCGAGGTAGCCGTTTGAACCGTAGAAGATGTTGCCGACGGTATCAGTTTTCGGATTCGCTTTCGGTCCCAGGGTCGGGCCGGGAGCGGCGGGCTTCTTAGCCGCGGCAGGCTTGGGCGCGTTTTCGTCCAATCCCGCGGCGGGCACGCCTGCGGATTTGTAGGCGCCGGAACCGATTTCGGCTTCGTGGTTGGTGATCCAGCCGCGGACTTCGATTTCCATTATCTTGCGCTTGCCATCCTTGCCAGTGAAAACGCAAGTGGAGTTCAGGACGTTGGGCGTTTGCTGATCGTCGTCAAACAGGAAGTGCCCGCCCATGGCGGAAACGGAGGTTGGCCAATCAACGCCGAGGCCCCAGCGCGCGATATCAATTTCGTGGATGCCCTGGTTGCCGATGTCGCCGTTGCCGGTGTCCCAAATCCAGTGCCAGTTGTAGTGAAAGCGATTCATGGTGAAATGCTTGTAGGGAGCGGGACCGGTCCAAAGATCGTAATTGACGCCGGCGGGAACAGGCTGCTCGGGAGCGTGGCCGATGGTTCCGCGCCACTTGTAGCAGAGAGCGCGGGCAAAGTAGGTATCGCCAATCGTGCCGTCACTGAGCCGCGAAATCGCTTCGATCATGCCGGGATTGGAGCGCGCCTGGCTGCCGTGCTGGCAAATGCGGTTGTACTTTGTGACCGCCTTCACGAGCTGCTTGCCTTCAAACGTGTTGTGCGAGCAGGGTTTTTCGACGTACACATCTTTGCCGGCCTGGCAGGCCCAAATGCCGATGAGCGAGTGCCAGTGATTGGGAGTGGCGATGGAGATGGCGTCAATTTCTTTATCTTCGAGGAGCTTGCGAACATCCACATAGGATTGCGGGCGCTTGAAGCCGGCTTTCTCAATTTCGTCCAGGCGCTTGGCGGAAACGTTTTCATCCACGTCGCATAGAGCGGCAATCTCGACGCCCTGGACTTTCTCGAATCCTTTGATGTGATCGCCGCCGCGGCCTCGCACTCCGCAAATCGCCACGCGCACGCGATCATTCGCGCCGAGGATCTTGCCGCCCAGCGCAAGCGCAGCCGCGCCCACGGTGATTGCTTTCCCCGTTGTCTTTATAAAATCACGCCGCTCGATTGTCATGATTGCCGCCTTTGTGCCGGAAGCACTGTTGCCTGTCGCATAGTATATCGTCTGGTCAGTCACACTCAACATTCAACTAATAGACCCTGAATGGCTCAGCTGCATTTGCCGGGCGCGGTTGACGGATTCGCCGTTCATGAATAAAGTAGAGAAGTCCGCTGGCGATGTGCTTCATTCGTGTTTGTTGCCCGCGGAATTGGTGGCGTTCTTCGCTTCCCCCGGATGGGAGATCGTACAATTGGCAGTACATCAGATTCTGGATCTGATTATCCTGGTTCGAGTCCAGGTCTCCCAGCCAACTTCTTCAGTCGACGGCGTTTAGTGGTTTCTAGCGGGCTCCGGCGTGATTCGCAAAATGTCATAGGCAACTTCCACTTTACGGCCTGGGAATTCGGATTCGATATGCTGCGTCAATTCGGCGACCGTTGGCGCGCCGTTCTTGCCATTTAGCCCGCGAGCGTCGTCCATCAAGATCACGTGGCCCGTCACGGTTTGGCCAGCCACTCCATGGCGTAGGATCGCATTCAGTTCCACGCCGAGCCTTTGTTGATCGCCCTGGAGGCCGGACCAGCCGTAGTAACCAGCATCCAGCCAAAAAAGCGCGGGTTCGGTGAGTGATGCCAGCAATTCAGGCAGCACGCTCTGGCTATCGCCGCACAGTATGCGAATGTGTGGCAAGCGGGCGAATTCTCGCTGTGCTCGCGCGGCGAGCTCTGGATTCTGCTCGATGGAATAAATGCGATCGAAGCGGGACTTCATCGCGGAGACCATTTCGCCGTAGTAGGTGCCGGTCTCGATCAGGATTCGCAGGCCGTATCGGCGGCCGTACTCGAGGACGGTTCGCTGCTTCAGCAGATGCGGCGAACGCACGGGTTGGCCGCGCAGCTTCCAGTACCAGTAGTCCGGAAAATGGCCGAGTCTTTTCAGCGTGACGTAAAACGGAGCGCGCCGAAGCAGCTTGCGAAAAGCGTTCAATGAACCTCACATTCAAATATTTGAAACTGGAGCTATTTGAAACTGAAACGCCGCTATTGCGTTTGGAGCGGAGATCGCCGCCATCCGATGATAACAATACACGAGAGGATTAAGATTCCAAGCCCGCTTAACGCGCAACCGGCTGTGCGATCGCGCGTCCATCCGAAGCGAATATCAATGTGACTTGTGCCGCCTGGAAGCCGCAGCAACATTTGACCGGTGTCAGGGTCAAAATCATTCGCGGCCGGCCGGCCATTTACGCGAATCCGCCACGCGGGATAGTTCAACAGATGAACGGCCGCGACCACCGGCAGCGGCGATGCGACGGTGAAAACTTTGTGTTGATCCAGCCAGGATTGCATCGAGATGTTTGCAGGCATTGATTGCGATAGAGATTGTTGCGAGATGGATTGTTGGGGAGCCCTGGGAACCTGACGAGTTCCTTCCGGCAGCAAGGAAATCAGCGGAACAACGTCCGGCAAGTTCGATGGATCGCCGAGGCGAGGACCGTATTCCTCCGTGCCTTCGTAGCCCGTGCCGGTTTGTATGGCTGCGATCGTTTGCCCCACATCTTCCGAATCCCACCAAGCAAAACGCGTTGTAAGCACTGTGCGCTCCGCCGCGAGAATTAATAGATAGACCACAGCTATCACCATCTTCCGCCGCGACATGGTAATTGCGCTGCCAAGAAAGAATGAGAAGCTGATGCCCAGGACGATAAGCCAGCGCCACGGAAATTGAACGAAGCGCATTTTCGGCAGGTATTGCAGGATGGAACCAGTCACAGGGAGCATGATCACGGTTGAAAGAACGGCCAGCGCGACCAGCGCAATCCAGACGGTGCCGGTTTTCCCGGTGCGGCGGCGCAGAACCATGGCCGCGGCGAAGGCAACCACGATCTCAAATGTTGCTACGGTGGAGATCATGAGATTGAAGGCGCTGTGTCTGGGATCGAGGACCCACCGGAAAATAATGCTGTCTGTGAAGATGAGGCCGCGAGAAATTGCTTGCTCGATGTTTACCCAGCGCTGCTCGTAGGTTGCGGGAACGATGTATGCGCACGCCAATAGCAGGCCGAGCGCCATGCCCGCTCCGCCATTGAGAAGCGGCGCGAAGGAACGCCGATGCGCGGCCAGGACGATCAGCAGGAACGCGAGGGCATAGCTGGTGACGACTGACATGGGGGCATTCGTGAACCATATGGCGGCGTAGACGATCGAAAGGAGCGCGATATTCCGCCATCGCTCGCGGTCAGGCCGATTCCCATCCATGTGCTCACTGCCCGCGCAATTAAAAACACAGAGTACTGCCAAAGGAAGAATTGCGCCCGCCAAAAGTTCCGCGGTTGGACTGCGGACATAGACATCCACCAACTGATAAGGGCTTGTCATGTAAATTATGGCGGCGGCAAGCGCGGCTTGCGGAGACATCCAACGGCGTGCCAAACAGTGCATGGATGCGCCGGCCAGCACAAGTATGAGGAAGAGAAAAACATCGGGGACGATATTCCATGGCAACACCGCGCCGAGCCCCGCTCCGAGAAGCCAGGAGGTGGGTGGATAAAAAATGAATCGAGGCTCGCCGAATCCGTCGTATGCGCCCGCCGCCCAGCTCGGATAGATGACGCCCTGATGCCATTGGTGGACGACTTCCATCCACGAGGCAATGTGGAAGTTGAAATCGTTGCCGGAGATTTGGCCGAAAAAGAAGGTCGGCGAGATGAGGATGAGCGCCGTCAACACAATCGCGGCAAGCGTCCAACCGGAAAGATTCTTATTTGTAGAGGGACCCAAGCAAAAACCTCAAGCCGGCCGTTGACGAATCCGCGCGCTGATCAGCGCTGAATTCATTGGCGCCCGGAAAATTGAATTCCGAGCGTGTAATTGTGATTTTCAACCCGAACCGTAATTTACACTTGGCCGCTTTGAGACACAAACATTTCAGGCCACTTTGTGCTGTGGAGAGCAGGTCGCCGAATAACCGGCAGCCAATCGCCGGGCATGGAAGGATGATTCAAGGCAACGCCGGCTTGCTCTGCGCGGCGGCGGCGCGTAATTTGTATAGTGCCATTCGTTCATGGAAGACCGGTCGAGCGCCTTAAGATATTGCCGGGAGGCTGTTTCTGATGCTCCTTTCTGTTTGCATCGTGACGCACAACGAAGAAGCGAACATTGCGCGCACGCTGGAAAGCGTAAGAGGTATCGCGGACGAAATTATCGTTGTGGATTCGCATAGCACGGACCAAACCGTGTCGCTTGCGAAGTCTTGTGGCGCGAAGGTGTTCGCCGAAGATTGGAAGGGTTTTCCCGCACAGAAGAATTCGGCGCTGGCCAAGGCTGACGGAAGTTGGATTCTTTCTCTTGACGCGGACGAGGAAGTCAGCCCAGAGCTTGCGGAAAGCATCGGCGCGCTTTTGAAGTCAGGACAAGCGGCGGCGCAGTGCGATGGTTATTTCATGGCGCGCCGAAACCTTTACCTGAATCGGTGGATCAAACACGGCGGGTATTATCCCGATAGAAAGCTGCGATTGGTGAAGCGTGAGCTCGCGAAATTCGAGCTTCGGCCGGTGCATGAAGATATCAAACTGTCCGGGAAGACAGGCGTGCTGCGGGGAGATTTGATCCACCACGCCTATCCCAATCTGGAAAGCTTCATCGATCATGCCAACCGATATTCCACGCTGGGAGCGCAAATGGTGGCTCGCGAGCGGCGCGTGGGCTTCAGCGTCACAAATATTGTGGTGCGGCCCCTTGTGAGATTCTTTTACAATTATGTGATTCGCGGAGGATTTCTGGACGGACGGGAGGGCTTGCTGGTGCATCTAACGCATGCTTCGTACGTAAGCTGGAAATTCGCGAAGGCGTGGGAATTCTCCAGAAACGCGAGCACGGAATCACAATGACAATCGAAGATCAAAGACTGGACGAGTGGCGCCAGCATAAGGCGCACTGGAAGCGCTGGGGTCCGTATATGAGCGCGCGGGAATGGGGGACTGTCCGCGAAGATTACAGCGCGAATGGCACGGCGTGGGAATATTTTCCGCACGACCATGCGCGGTCGCGCGCGTATCGATGGGGCGAGGACGGAATCGGAGGCATTTGCGACATTCACCAGCGAATTTGTTTTGCGCTGGCGATGTGGAACGGGCGCGATCCCATACTCAAGGAACGCCTGTTTGGACTCAATGGGCACGAAGGCAATCACGGCGAAGATGTGAAGGAGTATTACTTCCATTTAGATTCGACGCCCACGCATTCCTACATGAAATTTCTGTACAAGTATCCGCAGGCCGCATATCCCTACAACCAATTGGTGGAAGAAAACCGCAAGCGCGGGAAAAGCGCTCCGGAATATGAACTTTGCGATACGGGAATTTTCAGGGAGAACCGCTATTTCGATGTGTACATTGACTACGCAAAGGCCGGAGTGGATGACATATTGATTCGCATTACGGCGGCAAATCGCGGGCCGGAGAAAGCTCCGATTTGGCTTCTGCCGACGGTCTGGTTCCGGAATACATGGTCCTGGGGACGAGGTGATGAGCGGCCGAGCGTTACGAGGTCAGGGATCGCCGCAAAAAAAACGAAAGGCGGCGTGGGCGCGGGGGAAATTCTTGAACTGAATGAAAAAATGTACGGCAAGCTTTGGTTGTTAGCGGAAGGCAAGCCGGAGTTGCTGTTCACGGAAAACGAGACGAACTTCGAGCGGCTGTTCGGAGTGGCGAACCGCGCGCCGTATGTGAAGGACGGCTTCGAGGGCTATATTATCCGTGGTGAAAAGGGCGCCGTGAATCCCGCGCAAAGAGGAACGAAGGCCGCGGCGTTCTACCATTTCGAGATTGAGGCGGGCGCGAGCGCCAGTATTCGGCTGCGGCTGACGAACAAATCTCCCGAGGGAGCTACCGCGGAGGAAGATCCGCTGGGGCCAAGCTATGAAGCGGCGTTTTCCGCGCGCAAAGCGGAAGCGGATGAATTCTACGCGGCCCACACGCCTAAGAAGTTGAGTCCTGATGCTCAGAACGTCTACCGGCAGGCATTTGCGGGGCTGCTGTGGTCCAAACAGTTTTATTACTACGATGTTCCCATGTGGCTTGATGGTGATCCAGCCGGGCCCGTGCCTCCGCCTGAACGCCTTCACGGGCGGAATCAGGATTGGAAGCACCTGAATAATGACGATATTCTTTCCATGCCTGACAACTGGGAATTCCCCTGGTATGCCGCATGGGACCTGGCGTTCCACACAATTCCGCTGGCGATGATTGATCCGGATTATGCGAAATCGCAGCTCATCCTCCTGATGCGCGAATGGTACATGCATCCCAACGGGCAGCTTCCGGCGTACGAATGGGCGTTTGGCGACGTGAATCCGCCCGTTCACGCATGGGCCGCGTGGCGCGTTTACAAAATCGAGCGGCGGATTCGGAAGAAGGGCGACCGGAATTTTCTGGAGCGCGTGTTTCACAAGCTGCTCTTGAATTTCACGTGGTGGGTGAACCGGAAAGATCCGGATGGGATGAACGTTTTCCAGGGCGGATTCCTGGGTCTGGACAATATTGGAATGTTTGACCGCTCGAAGCCTTTGCCGACCGGAGGGCACCTGGAGCAGTCCGACGGCACGAGCTGGATGGGGATGTACTGCCTGAACATGCTGGCGATGGCGCTGGAGCTTGCGCGCGAAGATCCGGCATATGAGGATGTGGCGACGAAATTCTTCGAGCATTTCGTTTACATCGCGAGCGCGATGAACAATCGCGGCGGGCAGGGCATTGAGCTGTGGGATGAGGAAGACGGTTTTTATTACGATGTGCTCCACCTGCCGAACGGCGAGCACACCTACCAGCGCGTGCGCTCGATGGTCGGGCTGATTCCACTGTACGCAGTCGAAACGCTGGAGCCGGAGATGCTGGACCGGCTGCCGGATTTCCGCAACCGGATGCAATGGTTCATAGAGAACCGGCCGGAATTCCATCAGAACCTGGACACGTCCATGAAAACGCCGCGAGGCGAGAGGCTATTGCTTTCGCTGGTGAACCGGGAGCGGCTGCCGAAGCTGCTGAGCTACATGCTGGATGAAAAGGAATTTTTATCGCCGAATGGCGTGCGGTCACTTTCCAAGATCCATGAGAAATCGCCATTCGTGTTGAAGGTGGACGGGCGCGAATACCGCGTGGGCTACGAGCCGGCGGAATCGCGGGATGCATTGTTTGGGGGGAATTCGAACTGGCGAGGGCCGGTGTGGTTTCCGCTGAATTTCCTGCTGGTGGAGTCTCTGCAACAGTTTCATCATTACTACGGCGATGATTTGCGCGTAGATTGTCCGACGGGTTCCGGACGCAAGCAGACGCTGTGGGAAGTGGCGGCGGAATTATCACATCGCATGAGCCGGCTATTTTTGCGCGGAGCGGACGGGAAGCGGCCGGCGCTCGCGGATATGGAACCTTTCACAAAGGATCCGAACTGGCGCGACTTGATCTTGTTCCATGAATATTTTAATGGGGACACGGGCGCGGGGCTGGGAGCGAGTCATCAGACGGGATGGACGGCGCTGGTGGCGAAATTGCTGGAGCAGAATGGGGAATGAGCGCGAAGTGAGGGAGCGATGGCCAAGACTGTAGTTGTTGCGGGCGGGACAGGAGCGCTGGGAGGCTCGGTGACACGCGCGTTTTTGGCGGCGGGCTGGCGCGCTGTGGTGACGTATCGGAAACAGGTGGAATATGACGCGCTGATTGCGGAGATTGGTAAGGCGGCGGTTGCGGACAAGAGCGTGTGGGGCGCGAGCGTGGACGCGACGGATGAAACGGCCGCGGGGAAATTTGTGGCGAGCGTTGAAACGCAGAACGGCGCCGTGGACGTGCTGGTGATTACGATTGGTGGATACGCGGGCGGAAAGGCGGTGTGGGAAAGCGACCTGGCGACGTATGATCTGATGATGAATTTGAATTTGCGCGCGGCGTTTGTGATGGCGCGGGCGGTGCTGCCGGGGATGATCAAGCGGAATCGCGGGGCGGTGCTGAATGTTGCGTCCAAAGCGGGGTATGGACATTCACCGAGCGCGTCGCTTTACTCGGCGAGTAAGGCGGGGGCGCTGGCGCTGTTTGATTCGCTGGCGGATGAAGTGAAGCCCTACAACATTAATGTGAATTCGATTGTGCCGAGCATTATGGATACGCCGTCGAATCGAAGGGAGATGCCGAAAGCGAAATTCGATTCGTGGCCGAAGACGGAAGATATTGCGAAGGTGATTGTGTTTTTGTGCTCGGAAGATGCCCGGGTGATTCACGGCGCTGCCGTGCCTGTTTACGGCCGCACTTAGCGCGCGGGCTCGACGAGTTCGATGAGGATTTTCTTAAACCCGAGCACGGCAACTTCCAGGGAGGCGAGGAAGAAGTTAACGCGAGTGCCGTCAGCGCCGGGGCGTGTTGCAGGATAGACGGCCTTCTGACCGAAGCGATCGGCGAGAATTTGCGTCGCCCGATCCACGTCAGTAACTTCGTATTCGACTTGCTGGATTTCCTCGCCGAACTTCGCTAGAAACTTTGCGATGGCACCATCGCCGCCGAGTTGTTTTGTCGTCAAAATATCGAGTCTAAATTCCCGAGTGAGACGCTGCTCACCGAATGCCACCGGGCCCGTGAGATGTAGCTCGAATTCCATCGCATCCTGATCGGGAGGGACTTCTGCAAGGTTTGGCGAGCCATTTGCTTCCCGAATGCGATTGAATGTTTCTGGAAGGACAGCGACGCCCACCGTTGCCCGGGCGGCAATTTTAGAGCTATTCATTGCCTGGAGGATCTTTTGCTCTGAGGGATCATGGACTAGCAGAGAAGCAAACTCTTTGTCCTGTTCCCATTGTTTAAGGATGTCGAGAGAGAGAGAGCAACCTCTGCCAAAGATGATGTTCACGGCCATCCAGCGACGCTGAAAATCGGAATCGGAAAGGCCGGCGATGGTTTTCGGCGTGGTCCAATTTTCTCCGATGAGGACCGCTTCGTATTTCTTTGGACCTGAATCCAATGGTTTGGCCCGCCCTTCTTTTTCGCCGGGTGCGATCAGCGACGCTATCACCGCTATGGCCAAAATTCCCGCGACGACGGCAAGCGCGATGCCGGTCGGAATATCGTACCAGTGCACGACCAGCATTTTAGCACCGACGAAAAGCAGGACGGCGGAGAGGCCTTCGTCGAGATATTGGAAGTAGGGTAGCGCGCCGGCAAGCAGGAAGTACAGCGCGCGCAGTCCGAGGATGGCGCAAACGTTTGACGTGTAAACAATAAACGGATCGCGCGTAATGCTGAATACCGCGGGAATGGAATCCAGCGCGAAGACCAGGTCGGCGCCTTCAATCACAAGCAGCACGAGGAGCAGCGGTGTCGCCACGCGTCTGCCCGCTTCGCGAATCCACAGACGCTGGCCTTGGTAGTCGCGGCTTACGGGAAAGAGTTTTCTCGCCCAGCGGAGAAGCCTGCTGTTCTCCGGGTGCTGTTCCTTTTTCTTGCGAAGCATCATGCGGAAGGCGGCAATCACCAGAAACGCGCCGAAAAGATACAGTACCCACTCAAAACGAGCGATAAGCACAGAGCCCAGACCAATCATCGCTCCGCGCAGCACGAGCGCTCCCAATACTCCCCAGAAAAGCACGCGGTGCTGATAACGCGGCTCAACGCCGAATGAGCGGAAAATCAGGATGAAGATAAAAATATTATCCACGCTCAGAGATTTCTCAATCAAATAGCCGGTAAAAAATTGGAGAGCTTTATCGCTTCCGTAACCGTGGAGAATCCAGGCGTTGAAGGCGAGCGAGAGCACGATCCAAAACACGCTCCATGCCGCGGCTTCGCGTATGGAAACGGCGTGCGCACGACGATGGAACACGCCGAGATCGAGCACCAGCAGAAGCAAAATCCCCGAGTTGAAAGCGATCCAGAGGGCGAGTGTGCCCATGGGACGAGTGTAGTGCGGGGTCCGCAAGAAAGGAAAGGCGGGAATCAAACGGGCCCTGAGAAAGTGAACGGAAAAAATAGTGACGGCGCGCCTGGTTACGGGCTCTGTGTTTCGACGCCGTTGAGATTGGAAAGATCGAGTGTCAGGCGTCCTGAGGAGATATGCACGGGCATATTCCAGCGCACACGCGCGTCGCCCGCCGTCGCTTCTCCGTCAAGCGTGGTCAGCCAATAGTCACCCGGCGCCAGACCATTCATCTGGCCGCGGCCATCTAAATCCGTATCGGTCTTTATGACCAGATATTGTAACTCTGCAAGCTCGAGTGCACGGCGATGCACGCGCGCGCTGCGTTCATTCAAGATCTTTTTCCATTCCCAACCGGGATTAATACTTGCCAACGCAACATACATCGATGTGAGAGTGCCGGGATTGGCAGCAATGAAGCGTTTCAGAGCTTCCTGGTAATCGGCAACCCCCTGCTTATATTTTTCCGGATTCTTCTGCTTGTCTGATTCCCGAAACTTTGGCTGGGGGAGAAGGACAGTAGGATCACCCTTGTTGCGGGAGAAGTATGCGTCTTTGAACTCCGGCACGCCAAGAATATCCACGGGAGTCAGTGCTTTAAGGAATTCGGGCCCGGAAAGTTCCACGATCTGATGCTTTTTCATCCAGGCTCTGAGCTCTGGCGAAACATCCTGTTTGCCGATAAGATCGTCCATTTTTGAGGCGGGTTCGGCTGAGTCCGCTTCTCGCTGAATATCCTGATAATTCTTGCGCAAGAGAAAAAAAGTGAATTCGCGCACAGGCTCTGGATGGCCGCCCGTAGGCGCCACGCGGGCGATAAACTCAATTGATCCGGACTGCTGGGCGTTCACGGCGCAGGCCATCGCGAGCGCGAGCGAAACTGCAATCAGAGGCGCGACGATGGATACAGCAGGAAAACACAGGAAGACTCGTTTGCTAAAAGGGGAACGAATCGATCGCTTCAGACCATCCCAATGCTTCATGGGAGCTATCGTAGCAGAACCGCAGGCTTAAGCCAGAACAAGGCAGAGGCATGTTTCGAGGGGGGAGAAGCGCTCGCACACTCCGACTTTCATTGTCCGAAGCCGAAAGTGTTCCCGAAGCGGCTCGTTCAATAAAGTTGGAATGTGATCTCGATGGTCACAATCGCCGTAACAGGTTTTCCGTTTGGACCCATCGCAGGTTTGAAAATTGACTGCCTCGCACTTTCGACCGCCTTTTCGTCCAACCCCATGCCGACTCCCTTCACGACGGTGATGGTGCCTGCGTGACCATTCGGCAGAACGGTCACCTCTAAGACAACCACACCCGTAAAGCGGGCTTTGCGCCCTTCTTCAGAGTATTCCGGCTTGGGGCAATAAACGCATGTGATATTGCCGACGCCATTTTCTCCCGCGCGGTATATGCCGCCACCAGTGCCGCCGCCGGAGCCGGGACCGAGGCCCCCGCCATTACCGGAGCCGATGCCGCCGCCCGAGCCGCTACCCATTCCGCCACCGGAACCGGAACCGTTCGAGTCGGTAATCATCTTGCCCAGAGGATCACCCCAGCGATTCATATCCGGACTGTCAATTTTCAAGTTGTCTGGACCAACCAGAGTCGGCGTCACCATCAACTTCGCATTCGGATTCCGAATCAGTTCGGGAGGCGCCAGCTGCGGCTTAGAGCTGAATTTCGGCGCTTTGCCTTTGCTGGCAACAACCGTTTCATGATCGCCACCACCACCACCGCCGCCCGCCGGCTTTGCCCCTGGGGGCAATTTGGCCGCGTACGGGGAAACATCCAAGGGTACGATTATTTCTGTCTTGCTGGCCTTCACTTCTTTGGTTACCGCTCTTAGAACTGGAATAAGAACGAGAAGCAGTAACGTGCCGTGCAGCACGAATGAAATCACTTGAGCGCGGCTGAAGATCTCGTCTTTGGTCCAAATGTCCCGGACCTTAACCGGCTGGCTGGTTACCTTCAGCGGGGCCAGTTTAGGCGGTGAGATGAGATCCCTTATATTTTGGAAGAATAATTTATAAAACGGCTGGTATTCAATCTTGATGCCCGGAGAGTTCGCGCCTCGCAAAGAACCCATCGCACCAGAACCTGTCTTTGGGCTGGCGCGGAACCAGTCTTTCAGATTCTCCATGAATCCGTGGCCAAATTCCGCGGGAATGAAGCCGCTGCTTTCGGCGTTCTTTGGAACCTTCACGGGGCGTTCGGTGAAGAAATCCTTCAGGTTGGCAAAGAAACTCTGGGACATCTGAGATTTCTTCCAGGCCAATCCCGGAGCGTTTTCACCCGGAGGCAGGTTCGCAGCTTTCGCGGCATTCGGATCTGGTTTAGGGGTCAATTTCAGCATAATTGAATCACCAATTTGCACGGCCACACTACGCTAAGTCAATTAGATTCAGCCGCACCAAAAGAGTTGTCCGGGTTCCTGGGTACTCAGTATCATGTACCCTCATATTAGCATAGACGTTTCCCAGGCTCGCCAGGTTTCCGGAGCGACGCCATCCTGGCACGGTGCGGGAAAACTCCGAGAGAAACGTTCACGGATTAAGACGCTTGAAGAAAGCGCGCCGTTACCGTCGCGGCTGCACTCCATGATTCCGAAGCAGGACGCAGAGCACCGGGAACTCGGGTTGCGCTGGATACCCTTTCACCCGGTGCAGGAAATACAGCGAAGTATGTATTTTCATAAGACACCCGCCTGGTTACCATCTTTTTGCAAGAAGTGCACAATGTTGTAAACTATTTCACATCTCCGGGGTTTAATATTGACATGGTGGGGGGATGACCCTAGGATATTAAAAGCTGAATATCGATGGAGGTTGCCTTGTTTAAGCGTTTGCAAGTCGTTGCATACACGGCTGTTCTCACCGGGTTGGCTGCATTCCCAGCCCTGGCAGGACCCTCAGCCCCCATGGGGATTGTCACTGGCGCACAGCACGCCGCGGTTGGCCATGTGGCCGCAATAGACGGTACTAGCATTTATGACGGAGATACCGTCGCAACTGAAGCTTCTGGCGCTTTGCGGCTTCGTTTTGGCGCTTCGCAGATGATTCTTGGCGGTAATTCCGAAGTTACGCTTCACAAGACGGACGCTGGTGTGAGCGCCACGCTCGTGCGGGGCGAGGTCCGTTTCGCCAGCATGCCTGGCTCGATACTGGAAGTGCGGGCTTTGAAAACCGTGGTCATTCGCGCCAAGGGTGATCGGCCGGCTACCGGCCAGTTGAGTCTCATCAGCTCCAATGCATTTCAAATTGGCAGCACGAAGGGCGATTTGGATGTCACCGTTAACGGCGTGGAACACGATGTAAATGAATCGAAGGCGTATCAAGTAACTGTTGATGATTCTGGCGCTCCGTCGGGTGGTTCTGGGAACAACAATACGACGGCTGGCGCAGGTACAAGCGGAGGCGTCTGGGTTTTGGTCGCGGTAATCGCGGCGGGCACCGTCGTCGGGTTTGTGTTGGTATTTGAAAGCCCCAGCAAGCCCTAGCTGGATTTTTTCTTAAATGTTTCTTGTTCTTTCGGCGGGCGGAACTTTTCAAGGTTCCGCCCGTTTTGTTTTTATGAGGGGTCGCGCTCAGTCCACCTGACAGAGCATGGTCATTTCCGGGTCAATAAGGATTCGTTTGGGATCCACGTGCGTGACGAATCGAAAGGAAGTCTCTTCGCCGCTCGTAACCACGCGACCGAGCAGGATGGGCTTTCCTCCTGAATATGACGCATAAAGCGGAACTCCCGCGAGGAAATCCGCGGGGACTCCCGTCTGGTGCAGAACGCCCTTCACCACATTTTGTTCGCCCGTGTGCTGCACGGTGAAATCCACTTTATAGCGGGGGATTCCCGTGCCGCGCACCCACTGGTCAAAGAACCAGGACATCGAGTGTCCGCCTTCCAAATCCATGGACGGAAGCATAGCCTTCTCGACGGCGTGTTGAAGGTCATCCGTCGTAAGCGCGCCATCTTTATGGGACGCGGCAATCGAACGAAGCAGAGCGACGAACCGTGCGTCGGGATCCTTGGCCTGAGGGTCACGCAGCATCATGCGGAGCATGTGAAACACCCACGTCGCCTTCGGGTAGACAATCTCCGCATAGCCCATAGGATTCACCGAGGAATTCAGGCGAACGCCGAGAGTCAGTGGTCCTGTGGAATCCACAGCATTTTCATCCTTGCCTGGCAGCCGTGATGTGAGTGATTCCCGATAGCGGGCAAGCCAAACACTGAGCGGATGGGCCGTTTCCTTGCGGCTATCTGCAAACAACAACGCGATATAGTTGGCCAATCCTTCGCAGATCCACTGATCGCGATAGCTGTGCCAGACCACGAGATTGCCCCACCATTGATGCGCCACTTCGTGGAAGGGAACGATTTCCGAGAAATGTTCCTGCGTTGCGGTGTTCAGGCCCACACGGCTCTGCGCTTCCCGTGAGAGGAATGAAAACGTCGGAATGTAGAGCAAACCGGGCCAGCCCTGGCCGAAATCACCTGGGATTTGCGAAACTTCGAGATGACTGTAAGGGAAAGGGCCGCCGTAGCGGCTGAAAAACTGTATGGCCTGGGCAATTTCATCCCCGAGCGCGTGGAGATCAACCGGCGCTCCAGCCCCGGGATTCACAACTGGAGCTGATCCGTCGTACGACGGTTCCACATTGCCAAGTGGGCCGATTTTTGGAATGGGCGAAAGGATGGCGCCCTGGGTGGATTTCGGCTGCAGGGTTTGATTGAGTTGGGCGTTAGCATAGAGATCCACCTTAACGCCCGCGGAATCGACGTTCACCACGCGGTATGCACCCAGGTTGAAGCCCGCAACAAAAATCGGTTTCTCGGAATGCCAGTGCGCTACGCGCCAGTCACTGTCCTCGTGCTCATCGAGTTTTTGGCCCGTGGCGACGAGCTGAAGCTGACGCGGCCACCGGAAATTCAAATCAAAGGAAGCGAACGAATCGGTTCCGCTGACGTGCGGATACCAGCTCCCATGCTCGCCGACGAAATAGACGCCATTTCCAGAACTGCTGATGACGCGGCCCCGATAGGCCAGGCGCAGATGGAATGTTTGCCCCTCTTGCGCCGATTGCGGCAACACGATGGTGAGAGCATCGTTTCCCCGTGAGGAGATTTCGTGGCGCACAGAAGGCTCGCTTTGAAAAAACTCAAGCGGATGGCCCGCGTCATCCTCTGCGGATTCCACGCGGAGCAAACTGGAAAGCTCAAGCGGAACTGCACGTTCGCCCCCGCGTAATGCGCGGAGCGTGAGATTTGCTGTTCCGGAGAGATCGAGGTCGGGCTGTACCGTTGTATCCAGAGAATAACTTTCCGCTGTAAACGCCGCAGCCGCTTCGGAACCGCCCGTGCGAAAGAATGACGCCCACGTATCGTAGAACGTCTGGTCGTTCACCGTTTTCGGCTGGCCCAGCAACACTTGCTCCGGACGGCGATCATCCACAAGCGCGTCAAATGCGCCTGAGGTATCGCCCAACACGCCGGCGTAGAAGTAAGGCATCGGGTGCTCGGAGACCAAGTCTGTCAGTATGCGAAGCGAATGCCAGGGGTTTAACGATGCGACCGTGGCATTCCAATCCTCCGCCAGGCTGGAATCCAGAGCGGGCGTTGCACCCGCTTCCTTCAAACGAGAGAGGAGATCCGCGGCGTCATCGCCATCAAAACGCAGGTAGACCTTGCTGAATCCCTGATCCAGAATCGGAGTGCCAAGGAAGTGCGCGATGGATGCTTTTTCGGTGGGATCCCGCGGAGCCACGAGGACATGTCCACGGCCGGAAAAAACCGCGCCGGTCAATTTCCCTTGAAAAGATTCCAGAAACGCCAACTGGCCCTGAATGAAGGTGAGATGGATGGCGTCATGGCGGAGGTCGACGTCCCTGACAGAGTAAACCTCCTGGGAATTTACCCGCAAAGCGTTCAGCGCGTTGTACAGAGCGTGAGCCGGCGGCACGGGCGTCTGCGCGGCGGGCGTCAACGCGCACAGGAAGCACGCGCTCAGCGCGAACGGAAGCCCGGCCCGAACCAGTTTTCTCACAATCTCCACTGTAGCAAGTAGGGCAAGGGCGCGGCAAGCGGAGAGGCAGCGGCTGCGGGAGCCGTCTAAAATATATGAATGATTCGCAGGGCCAGCACCGCGTTGCCGGTCGCAGTATGTCTCGCACTTTGCTGCGCGTTCGCCGCGGCGCCGAGAGCGGATACGATTGTGCTCAGGAATGGGCGCCGCATCGTTGTGGACGTAGCCTCGGAATCGGGCGACCGCGTTACAGGCGAAACGCAGGCGGGTGAAATCTCGCTGCCGAAATCCATGGTGGAGCGAATCGAGCATGCATCCCTGGATACAACTCCTCAAGCTGCCCCGGCAAACAATTCCGCGACCGCAATTACAATTGCCGCGCCTGTCTCAGCGGGTGACACGATCATGGATCCTGTCGTCGCGCGTGCCGCCGTGCATGACGGCGCGATTGACAGGGCCTTCATCGCCCAGGCCGAACAGGCGGCCTTGTCGGGAGAAACGGGGGCGGCCGAGCGCGCGGCCGCTGCTCATCATGCCGCCGCGCAATTTGAGGCGGCCAGGGGAGACGCGGACGCGGCGCTCAAGCAAGATACGCAGGCGCTGCGATTCCTGCCCAATAATGTGGCTTTACTTCTCAATGTTGCGTACGGCCATTTGCAGCACAGCGAATATTCTAAGGCGCTCGATGATCTTGTCCGGGCCAAGCGCGGCGCCCCCAACTCTCCCGATGTAGCCAAGCTTTCCGGCTGGGCCTATTACGGGCTCAACCGAATTCCCGAGGCCGTTGCGGAATGGAAGCGTGCGCAGCAGCTCCGGCCCGATGCGGAGGTTGCTAAAGCACTGGAAAGAGCCGAAAAGGATGCGCGCACGGAAAGTGATTTCCGCGAAGGTCGGAGCAGCCATTTTGATTTGAAATACTCGGGTGCCGCGGCGCCCGCCCTCGCGGGCGGGATCCTCCGTGAGTTGGAGACTGACTTCGATCAAATCGGCGCGATGCTCAATTACACTCCCGCGGAACCGATCGGCGTGATTCTCTACACGAATCAGCAATTTGAGGACATCACTCGTGCGCCGGCGTGGGCGGGCGCCATCAATGACGGCCGCATCCGCGTGCCGGTGCAGGGGCTGACGTCCGTGACGGACGAGCTTTCGCGCGTGCTGAAGCACGAACTGACTCACAGTTTCCTCCAGCAGAAGACGCGGGGCCGCTGTCCAACCTGGTTGCAGGAGGGAATCGCGCAGTGGATGGAAGGACGCCGCGTGGGAGGAGCAGCCTCCGCGCTCGTTGCCGCGTATGACGATCACTCTGCGATTCCACTCAACGACCTCGAGATCTCTTGGATGAAGTTGTCAAGCACGGGAGCAAGCTTCGCTTACACCTGGTCGCTTGCGGTGGTCGAAACGATTCTTGCCAGGGGCAGCATGTCTGACCTGGAGCAACTGCTGGATGCGGTCACAACTTCCCCTACGGCGGAAGACGCGATTCGCTCCGTGCTGCGCATGGATTACACCGAACTCGACCGGCAGACCGCGGATTACCTGCGCAACAAATGATTACGGTAATAGTGAAATGGCGGTAGGGCGCCCCACTCAGTACGAATCCCCCGTCATGAAGGACTCAAAGCGTTGCCAGAAGCGCGGCGATGAGGGCCGCGCGAGGCGCGAGCGCGCGAATAATAATATTTTCGCGCAAGCTGTGCGCGTTTGCGCCGATAGCGCCGAGCCCGTCGAGAGTGGGTACGCCGATTGCCGCGGTTAGATTGCCGTCTGAGCCTCCACCGGAGGCGGTTTCCTCAAGTTTCATTCCCATTTGCACGCCGATCTCCTGCGCGTGGCGATACAGTGCCGCGCTCATCTTGCGCTCCATCGGCGGACGCGAAACGCCGCCGGATATTTCGATTCGCGCGCCGGGCAGAATTGGTTTCAGAGCGCGGAACTTTTGTTCAATGCGGCGAATGTCGGACGAGCGCGTGACGCGGACGTCCACGAGAGCGCGGGCTTCCGCGGCGATCACGTTGGCGCGAGTGCCTCCGCTGGCGACGTTGACGTGGACGCTGACGCCGTTGCGCGGCTGATTGAATTTTGAAATACGCGCAATTTGCAGCGCCATTTCATGCACGGCGTTGATTCCTTCTTCCGGTTTAAGGCCGCTATGCGCCGCGCGGCCCGTGATGCGTAGTTCGATTTCCCCCACTCCTTTGCGCGAGGTTTTCAGCGCGCCTCGCGGCTCTCCAGCCGGCTCGAGAACCAGCACGGCGTCACTGCGGCGCGCTTCACGCTCGATGATGCGGCGCGAGCTTTCGCTGCCAATCTCCTCGTCCGAAGTCCACAGGCAGGCAATTTCCTTGCGAGGATGGATGTCTGTGCGCGTAAGCGCATCAACGGCAGCAAGCGCGAGCACCAGACCACCTTTCATATCGAATGTCGCCGGCCCCCACGCGCGTCCGCCGGCAATGCGGAACGGCATTTGGGCGAGCGTTCCCTTGTCATACACGGTATCCAGGTGGCCGAGCAGCAGGATTCGCCCCGTGGACCGGCTTGCCGTGTGTCTCACACGAATCAACAAGTGATCCCCGCGCTTCTTTTCAGAGAGAACGGTCACGCGCGCGCCGCGTCCGCGCCACTCGGCCGCGATCATGCGGCCGAAGCTATCCACGGCATCCTTATCAAGAGACGGCGATTCGGCGCGGACGAACCTACCGAGAAGGCGAAGCATCAGTGCTTCGCGCGAGCCCAGGAAAGGCAAAAGCTTGAGTGCAAGATCTGACGTAGCCATTCGCGGGCTATGCTAACAAGACGAGGCAGTAGCGACAAGACCGGCGAAGCCGGAAAGGTCTGCGAAGACCGCGCGCATCGCGTATAATTCGTAGCATTTGGTAGTGCACCAATTGGCGCAACAGGCCGCTGGGCAGACGGACATCACGGACGCCCATCGCGCGCCATGTGGAGAAAAGCGAATGATTCTCGATACGATTGGAATTCAAAAGCTGCTGCCGCACCGGTACCCGTTCCTGATGGTAGATGCCATTCTGGAAATGGAGCGGCTGAAGCGTATTGTCGGAGTGAAGAACGTCTCCATTAATGAAAGTCATTTTCAGGGGCATTTTCCGGGCAAGCCCATCATGCCGGGCGTGCTGATCATTGAGTCTATGGCGCAGACCGGCGGCCTTTTGCTGTTGCTGGAAATCCCGGAGAGAGAAAAGAAGCTGCTGTATTTTGTTGCCGTGGATAACGCAAGATTTCGCAGGCCCGTGGTTCCGGGTGAACAATTGATCGTCGAGGTAAAAGTGCTCAATTTCCGCGGGGATTTCTGCAAACTGCAGGGTGAGGCGCGCGTGAATGGCGAGCTGGCGTGCGAGGCCACGCTGATGTGCAAAATGGTGGATCGCGATCCCGCGCCGGAAGTCCAACAAGAAAAGAAATGAAATGAGCGAAGCACGAACAACTGAAGCGGTTCGCAGGCCGGTAGGCTTCCAGATGGACCCGCACGCGGTGGTATCACCACTGGCGCGTCTGAGCGAAGGCGTCACCGTCGGCGCGTACGCGATTGTCGGCGACGAGGTTGAACTGGGCGCCGGGTGCAACGTCATGGCGCACGCCGTAATTCAAGGACCTTCGCGCTTCGGCCGCGAGAATGTATTCCATCCATTTTGTTCCGTTGGAGCCGTCCCGCAGGATCTGAAGTTTGCCGGAGAGCGCACCGAGCTCGTCGCCGGCGACCGGAACGAGTTTCGAGAGTGCGTCACAGTGAGCCGTGGAACGGCGCACGGCGGCGGCACAACACTCATCGGCAGCCACAATTTGTTCATGGCCTATTCGCACATCGCGCACGATTGCCACGTAGGCGACCACACGATTTTCGCCAACGGCGCGACACTTGCCGGGCACGTCACGGTTCAGGACTTTGCAAATGTGGGCGCGTTCAGTCCGGTACATCAATTCTGCCGCATCGGGCGGCATGCTTACGTCGGGGCATGCACCGTCATCACGCAGGATGTGCCGCCCTTCAGCATGGTGGTCACCGAGCGTGAAACGCATTGCTTCGGAATCAACAAGGTGGGGCTTGGGCGCCGCGGATTTACGCAGGATAGAATCGCGGATATCGAGCAAGCGTATAAGCTGCTGCTGCGCGCGAAGCTAAATACGTCGCAGGCAATTGAGCGCATGCGCGAAACTTTGGCGGATTCACCGGATGTCCGGGAATTGATTGCGTTCATCGAATCAGCCGAACGCGGCCTGGTCAAGTAGGCCGCCCCCATGGGCACGCCAAATCCATCCATCACGCCCGTTGAAACTTCCTCAGCGCGATGGGGTTTGATCGCGGGGAACGGGCGATTTCCGTTTTTGGTGCTCGAAGGCGCGCGCAGCCAGGGAATTGAAATGGCCGTCATCGCGCTGCGCGAGGAGGCTTCGCCGGAACTTGAGGGCGCGGCGAAGCGTTTGCACTGGGTTGGCTTGGGCGAGCTTGGCCGCACGATTGATCTGCTGCATGAGGAAGGTGTGACTCGCGCGGTTATGGCCGGGCAGGTAAAGCACAATAAGATTTTCAGCATTCGCCCGGACTGGCGATTTGCGAAGCTGTTGCTTACGCTGCCGCGCAAGAATACGGACTCGCTGATCGGAGCCGTGGCGCGCGTGCTGGCGTCGGAAGGAATTGAACTGGTGGATTCAACAGCGTTTCTGAAGCCATTGGTCCCGCAACCGGGCGTGCTGACGCGGCGCGCGCCCAATGCCCGGGAATCCGAGGACATTGCATACGGTCTGAAAGTTGCGCGGCACATCGCGGCGATGGACCTGGGGCAGACGGTGGTCGTTCGCGACCGCGCCTGCGTGGCCATGGAAGCGATGGAAGGCACAGACGAAACAATTGAACGCGCGGCGCGCGTTACCGGCGGCGCTGAGCTAACCGTGGTCAAGGTGAGCAAGCCGGGGCAGGACATGCGCTTCGATGTACCCGTTGTGGGGCTTTCGACCGTCGAAGTGATGAAGCGTTGCCGGGTGACGGCCTTGGCGGTGGACGCCCACAGAACTTTGCTGTTCGATCGCGCAAAACTTATTGAAGCGGCGGACGCCGCGGGCATTACGATCCAGGCCTTTGAGCCGGTGGACGCTTCGCAGACTGAGCACGGGACGGGCAAGGGAGCCGCGTAATCCCAAACGAAATGATGAACGCTCCGCGCATTCGTGTGGCCGTGGTGGGAACGGGCGAGTTTGGCCGCAACCATGCGCGCGTTTATAGCGAAATGCCGCACGTGGAATTGGTTGGCGTTGTTGATACAAGCATCGGGCGCGCCGCGGAAGTGGCGTCGGAGTTCAACTCCGAGGTTCTTCCGGGTATCGAAGCACTGGCGGGGATTGTGGATGCGGTGAGTGTCGCTGTGCCCACGGCCCAGCACGCGGAGATCGGCTGCAAGCTGTTGCGGCAGGGAATTGACGTGCTGGTGGAAAAGCCGATGGCGGCATCCCTCGCGCAAGCCGACGATTTGATTCTCGCCGCGCGCGAATCGGGACGCCTCTTGCAGGTGGGGCATCTCGAGCGGTTCAATCCAGCCGTCGTGGCCGCCGAAGCAATTATGCGCCGGCCCCTTTTTTTTGAGGTGCACCGGCTGGGCATCTTTACGCCGCGCAGCCTGGATATCGACGTGGTTTTTGACGTAATGATTCATGATCTGGATATTTTGCTCGCGCTGGTGGGTGAGCCCGTGACGGACGTGAAGGCCGTGGGCATTCCGGTGGTGTCAGAGAAGGTGGATATCGCGCATGCGCGATTGGAATTTGCCTCAGGCGCCGTGGCAAACGTAACGGCGAGCCGTGTTTCCACCGAGCGCGTAAGGAAAATGCGTTTCTTCCAGGAAAAGGAATATGTATCACTCGATTACACGCGTCAGGATGCGTTACGGGTGCGCGTCGCCAAACAGGGGCCGCCGCCGGAGTTTGGATTTGAAAAACTTCCCACCGTTGCGGGCGAGCCATTGCGGGCGGAACTGAATGCGTTCGTGGAGTCGGTGCGCACGCGGCAAATCCCGCGCGTGGATGGAGCGGCCGGCCGCCGCGCGCTCGAATTGGCGGACCGTGTTGCGGCAAGCATCCTGGAGCACGGTCGGCGCGTCCAATTAAGTGCCTTTGCATTTCCTGTGCCACAGCCATGATTAACTTATAATAGAAACAGATATGATTAGCCGGATTCTGGTTCCTAGAGATGCGAGTCTTCCAGCCGAGGGCGCAACCGAGCCCGGCCGGCGGCGTAAGACTCCGCTTGATACGCGCACGATTATCGCGGCGGATCTTCCCGTAATTCCGCTTGATGCGCGCACAAACATCCCCGCATATATGCCGATGGACGTCCTGGCGTCGCGGCAACTTATCGCGCGGGACATGGCCGTCAAGCCGCTGGACCTGACGCACACGATTCCTTCACACGTGCCGCTCACGGTGCTTGGCGAACATGTGGCCGTGCCAAAGGACGCGATCCTTCCCCAGATCGAGCCGAAACGCCAGCCGATACAATTTGCCGCGGAAATGCCCGATGTGCTCGAACCGGATTTGATGACGACGGGCGAGGTCAATCTGCTCAGTGGGCCGCCACGAAGTCTCCGGGATGAAGCAAATTGGGTTCTGCGAAGCGCTTCGGCCGTAATTCACGTCGGTGTGCTTGTACTGCTGCTGTTGCTTCCGAGTCTGTTTACCGACCGCCCGCAGACGCAGACCGAAATAGATAATGCGGCGCGATCTCTCGGCAATCTGTACATACCATCTGATATGAAGAGTTTTCAGCGCTCGCTCCCCGGGCCGAAGAGTCCCCCGCTTCGTATCGATCCCAAAATTATCCGGCAATTCGCGCCACCAATGCCGGAGCCGGCGCCCGGGCCTGTATCGCCGCCTCCGGTTGTGCGTGAGCAACCGAAAGATGTCGTGCCTCCGCCTACGGTTACGCCCGCGTTGCCGGCAGCTCCTGAACCTGTAAAGCCGCAACCTCAGCTCGAGCCTGTGAAACCCGACCAGCCCCCAACGACGAACGGCCTCATTCTTCCCAAATTTTCGGCCGCCGGAAGTGAAATCAAGAATGCTATGTCCGATGTGGCACGCGCCGGACTGGGCGCCGGCGCCAGTATCTCCGGTTCCGGAAGAATGCCTGGAGGTCACGGGTCCGGCGGTGGTTACGGCGGGGGTGGAGGAGGAGCAGGCCAGGCCGGGGGCGGGATGACGCAAGTGACGCCGACCCCGGGCGTGGACATGAACGATTACAACTTGCGCGTCTACAGAACCGTGGATCGCAACTGGCGCGCCATAATGCCGGAATCGGCCATGATGGGAGATCAAGGTGTTGTGTTGCTGCATTTCTGCATTAGGCGGGATGGTTCGGTGATCTCCGAAGAGCCCGTATTGGAGCGGTCATCAAGCAAGGTGCCGCTGGATAATGCTGCGATGGGTTCGATTCGCGCCTCAAGTCCTTTTGAGCCGCTGCCTCCGGCAGCGGCGGCCCTCGCGCCTTGTATCGAGTATATTTTCATGTATTGCTACAATGTATTGCCCTGCGGCGGAAAGTGAAACTTACGCGCAATCAGGTTCTTGGCCTGATTTTGCTCGGCTTCCTCGCGCTCCTCGTTCTCCTAATGCGCTATGGGAAACTTTTCTGATGAGCGCTTCTTCAGGCCGCGCTGCTCCACCGCTTTCCCCGAAGCGCGTGCCGGATCCTTCCGCCGCGCCATTGGTGGTGATCGTTGGACCCACCGGGTCGGGCAAGTCCGCGCTTGGCTTGGGACTGGCCGGGCAGTTGGGCGGAGAAATCCTCGTTTGTGATTCGACGCAGGTTTACCGCGGTTTCGACATCGGCACCTCCAAACCTTCGGAATCCGAACGGCGCGGCGTGGCGCATCATCTGCTTGACCTTGTCGAGCCGGATGAATTGTTTACTGCCGGCGACTATCGCCAGCGTGCAATTCCTGCCCTTGCCGGCATACGCGAGCGCGGCCGGTTGCCGATTCTTGTTGTTGGCACGGGTCTCTATTTGCGCGCCCTTCTTGAAGGATTAGCGGATGTGCCGGCTCGCTCGGAAGAATTGCGCGCGCGGTTGCGCCGGGGCGCTGATCGCCAGCCCGGATATCTGCACCGGGTTCTTGCCCGCTTGGACCCCGAGGCGGCGGCGCGCATAGGCCCTCGCGACACGCCGAAACTAACGCGAGCAATCGAAGTCTGTGTGCTGGCGGGCAAACCGATTACCGAAGTACACCACGCCGGGCGCCCGGCATTGGAAGGATTTCACGCCATCAAGATTGGGCTGGTTCCACCGAGGACCTCGCTTTACGAGCGAATCGAGCGGCGCACGATTGAAATGATGGAACGCGGCTGGCTCCGGGAAGTGCGCGAGCTCGTCGCGCGCGGGATTCCGGCGACCGCCAAGCCATTTTCGTTTATCGGCTATGGTGAACTGCGCGCGCATCTCGAAGCGAATCGCGATCTGCCCAAAGTGATTGCGGCCATTCAGCAGGCAACCAGGCGCTATGCCAAGCGGCAGCTCACATGGTTTCGCAAGGAGCCGAACGTTAGGTGGTACGCGGGGTTCGGCGACGATCCCGGTTTGGCTCAGCAGGTGTTGAAAGATTTGCGAAATGAGCTGGAGACGAATTCTGGTTCCGCGGCCGGAGGCGGTGGCGCCGCATAGTATGATGGATGTGAAATGAAAACACCGCACACAACGGAAAATCGAGAACGCGTATTTCTAGTCGGCCTCGGAAAAAAGCGCCCGGGGCGCGTGCCGGGAACAGAGCCGGGGCAAGCCGAGCGTGAATCGCTTGCGGAGCTGGGCGAATTGGCGCGCAGCGCCGGCGCGGATGTTGCCGGTTCGATGCTGCAAATGCGAGAGAAGCCCGATCCCGCGACGCTCGTCGGCCAGGGCAAGCTCGAGGAAATCGAGATCGAAGCGCGAATGCACAACGCGCCGCTGGTGATCTTCGATGCCAATTTGACGCCGACGCAGCAGCGGAACATCGAAGCGGCGCTGGACCGCCGCGTGATCGACCGCGCACAAATTATTCTGGATATTTTTGCGCGCCATGCGCGAAGCCGTGAAGGGCAATTGCAGGTTGAATTGGCGCAGTTGAATTACCTGTTGCCGCGCCTCGCGGGAAAAAGGACCGAGCTTTCGCGTCTGGGCGGCGGAATCGGAACCAGAGGCCCCGGCGAACAAAAACTTGAAACCGACCGGCGTCGCATTCGCGAACGCGTCGGGAAAATCCAGAAGAGTATTGAGATGGTGCGGAAGCAGCGATCGTTGCGCCGTGAAAAACGTCAGGCCGTCCCGCTGGGAACCGTAGCTCTGGTGGGCTACACCAATGCCGGAAAATCCACGCTGTTCAACGCGTTGAGCCACGCAGGCGTGCTGGTTTCGTCGAAGATGTTTGCGACGCTGGATCCGACTGTGCGCGCGGTGCGGCTGCCATCCGGCCGGCGCGTCTTGCTGTCGGATACCGTTGGATTTATCAGGGCGCTTCCCCCCACGCTGATTGCCGCGTTTCGCGCCACGCTCGAAGAGGTGCAGGAAGCTTCTCTGCTGCTCCACGTCACGGACATTTCTAATCCGCATCATGCGGAACAAGACGCGGAAGTGGAAAAAGTGCTGGCCGATCTTGGCGTGGATGCCCGCCCGCGTTTGCTTGTCTGCAACAAAATTGATCGGCTATCCGAAAAGGAACTCGCGGATCTTCGCGTGTCAAATCGCGGCGCCGCAAAAAATGGAAAAGTTCTTGTGTCCGCGCTCAAGGCGATGGGGCTCGATGAGCTTTTGCGCCGAATGGACGAAGTTATGCCGGTGGACGAAGTAGTGCGGCTGCGCTTGCGCGTCCCGCTGGCGGAGGGCCGCATGCTCGCTCTCGTGCATGCGCTGGGGCGCGTGATTGATTCGGCCGTGGAGAACTCTTTCATGCGGCTCGAGGCGGATGTGCCTGAATCTCTCGCTCGACAGCTGAATGCCTACGTGGTTTCCTGAGTCGAGTTCAATCCTGAGCTCTGAAAAGTGGAAAAACGCTCTAAATGCCCGAAAATCTTCACTTTTCGTGATGTGGGCGGCTGTGGATTTCTCTGTGGGAAAGTTTGGCACGCGGGCTATGCTATTCGAACGCGATATGCGGATCTTTAGGGCTGGCGAGGGGTTTATCGCCAGTAAGCCCTGTATTTACTGTACGTTAGGATGGTTCCTGGATGTCGAGGATCGCCGGGGGAATTAGGTGTTAACTTTTCTTGAACTACTGGATTTGCACAGGTTTGGGGCACAGATGTGCGGAAGTGGTTACATTTCGGACACTTCCAGAGCGTCGTGCTTTGTGCCGTGTCCCCGGAGCAGCAGGAGAATTCGGGTCGTTGACTGCCGCGAAATGGAAGTCTATAGTGGGTTCCTAAGCGGTAATCTACGGTGAGTTTGGGGCTTGGCGGCCCTGGTGTCTTATGAACCTGCCAAATACGCTGACCATTCTGCGAATCTTCCTCGTACCGCTGCTGGTTGTCGTTCTGTTAGAGGGTCAGCACGATCTCCCTATTCTCGGAATGAAAATTCCGTTTGTTATTTTGGGCGTACTGATTTTGCTGATTGCCGCCGCGACGGATTGGGCTGACGGATTTCTGGCGCGGCGTCGCCAGCAGGAAACGACGCTCGGAATCCTGCTCGATCCCATCGCGGATAAACTTCTGATTTCTGCGGCGTTCATTTCTCTGGTCCAAATGGGAGTCGTGCCGGCGTGGATGGTGGTGATCATTATCGGCCGGGAATTTACGGTGCTCGGACTGCGGACGATCGCCTCTGCCGAAGGATTTCTGATCCAGGCTTCGGCGCTGGGAAAGACGAAAATGGTTTTGCAGGTGCTCGCCGCGAGCGTCGTGATTCTCGGAGCGAGGCGCGTGTTTCTGAAACCGTTTGCGAATGTCCTGCTGTGGTTGGTGGTCATCAGCGCAATTCTTTCCGCGGTGCAATATTTCCTGAAGTTCTGGAGCCAGGTGGACGGCAGCATCAAGCAACGCCGGCGTTTGCGCCTGCTCGAGCGGCTGGAAAAAGCGAAGACGCAGGATGCCCCCATTCTCTAATTGCCCGGCTCCCAATCGGGGCTCCCACACATTCAACGATATAGAGCGGCGAGCGCTGCTACAAATCGCGCGCCATGCCATTGTGGAAGCCATCGTGCACGGTCGCGACTGGCAGCCGGAGTCGGTGCCGGAGAACTTGGCCGCCGTGGGAAGCGCATTTGTGACTCTCATGGTCCGCGGGCGATTGCGCGGATGCGTAGGCACTTCAGCGGCTCAGGATTCGCTCGCGAATACCGTGGCGCGCTGCGCCGGCGCGGCGGCGACGGAAGACACGCGTTTCAATCCTATCAGGCCTGAAGAAGTGACCGGGCTTTTCATTGAGATTTCGATCTTGTCTTCACTCACTCCCATCAAACCGGACGAAATCGAAATTGGATTGCACGGCCTGGTCGTGGAACAAGGAGCTTTCCGCGGGATTTTATTGCCGCCGGTGCCCGTAGAGCGCCGGTGGGCACGCGAGCGATTTCTCGCTGAGACATGCGGCAAAGCGGGACTGCCGGAGGACGCGTGGAAATCCGCGGAAACGCAATTGCTCGCCTTCACGGCCGAAGTAATTTCCGAAGCGGAGATCACCTCAACTGGCTCTCCCATTCCGGAGTCCGCGCACCGTTGATGCGTTTCAACCGGGCCTGGTGAAACGCTCTACGCGCCTGCGCACGTCTTTGCTATCCTAACTGCTTTCCCGGCGGCACTATCTTCCAGCACTTTGTGCGGATCGCCGGGGGGAAATGCAAGCGCGGGTAGGCGCGCGAATCCATGACGGCAATTGATCTTTCGGCGGATGTGGGATTGGTGGCGGTGGGACTCGTCACCTTGAACCTTCTCTTAGGGCTGATGATGGCGCTGCGGTACAGCCCCGTCCGCTACTGGCCGCACCGGCACTTCAATTATTTCCAACTGCATAATTGGACGGGGTATCTGCTGCTCGGAACTTCCATCCTGCATCCGATTATTCTTCTGTTTTCGTCCACAGCCGGGTTCCGCATCCGCGACATCATTTACCCCGTGCATTCACCAAGCCAGCCGCTGGATAATACGATTGGCGCTATCGCGCTCTACCTTCTGGCGATCGTCGTAGTAACTTCCTACATTCGCCTTCAATTAGGACGAAAAACCTGGAAGGCATTTCATTTCGTGGTTTACGCAGCCGCGGTCGCGCTGTTCTGGCACAGCATCTTCACCGATTCGGAATTAAAGAACTCACCGCTGGATCCATTCGATGGCGAAAAGGTTTTCATTGAAGTCTGCCTTATCGTTGTAATTGCAATCGGAATCTTGCGATGGCGGCACGCGGTGCGCAAGGCGCGTGCAGTGCATTCTGCATGAAGGCATGCCGGATACAAAAGAAAAGGGCCGGCTCGGCCGGCCCTTTTCCGCGTATCGGATTATATTTATAGGAAACGGTTATTCGATCTCGACGTAATCTCCAACATAGATCTCGCGTCGCAAGGTGGTGATCATCAGCGTTGCGGTGTTTGCTGAAACGCGAAGCACGATTCCTTCGCCGAGTATTTCGCGTGGCAGCCCTTCCCATGTATAGGCCTCGGGCGCGCTGCCAAACCCATACATCTTGTACTCCGTTCCCGCATCCTGGAAGTTCGCATTGGCTTCATTGCCCTGGTGGCGGAAAACGCGAAGGTAACTTCCGATCTGAACACCCTGCGCCGAGCCGATATTCACGTATACAATGCTGTTGCTGCTTGCGGCTTGCCCCATCTCTTTCGTGGTGACAATCATTCCGGTCTTGCCGCTCGCGGCGGCAAACGGGTCAACCAGATAGTCGTTCGGTTTGAGCGCGGGAGCCGGGCGATCCGCGTAAGGAAGTATGATGTCACCGCGCTGCATGTATGCGCAGTTCGACACGATCTCAGCCGTGGAAACCTTCGGACCAACATGAACGACCTTTATGGTTCCCAGGTCTGCCCAACTCTGGCCCATGGCGCGTTCCAATTCAATCTGTCCGCGAAACCACTTTACCTTGAGATCGTCGCTCACGGGGCGCATTACACGGTATTGATCGCCGACGTTCACACTTTTGTCAGCGCCGCGGTTGATGTAAAGGAGATCGTGGTCGGCGAAGACAATCTTGGTTATCGATTTCTCGCCCGAGATTACGTAGCTGTCCCGCGGGATCGGCGCCGCGGTGACCTCGCCGGAGCAATTCATGGAGCTCGTATCCACCGTAGTTCGGTGCGGCGCCTGAGCTGCTGCAATGCCCGCGACGAGCCCCCAAACCAAACCTAAAGAAACCCATTTGCCTCGCATGTGCTTCACTCCTTGGACTTTATGTGCACGCAGTACAACCAGAATCGTCCTAGCATCGAAGCTAGCAAACCGGGGATAGAGCGTCAATGGAACGTGAGGACATGCTTTACACATTCGACACCACATGGTAGAAGCGGAAGTTTACCTTTCGAGCGTGGGAGTCAAGGGAGAAGCAGTGCTATTTGGACAGGATAGAATTTGCGCCGTTGTCGCCGTGCCAACGGCTCAGGAGATGCTGCGCGAGCTGCGAGTCGCGCTGAAGAAATCGCGCACCGTCGAACTGCGTCTCGACTGGCTGAAGAATGCGGAAGAGTTGGATTATTTCCTGGCGCACCTGCGTGTGAATCGCGCAAAGGCATGCATTATCGCAACCCTGCGTCGGCGGCAGGCGGGTGGAAAATACAAGGGTGATGTGACCGGACAATTGTCGCGCCTGGTGGCGGCCGCTGAAGCAGGGTGCGCATGGTGCGATTTGGAAGTGGAGTCTGCGGAGCGCCTGGACGCTGGCGCGCTGCGCGAACTGCGGCGCGCTGGGGCGCAAGTAATGATTTCATTCCACGATTTTCGCGGAGCGCCGCGCGATTTGGGCCGCGTAACGCGCCGGCTGGAACGGTGCCACGGCGACGCCATCAAAATTGCTGCGGAGGCGCGCACGATCCGCGACGGCGCGCGGTTGCTTGCGGTCGCACATTCGCGGCGGAACGTGATTGCTGTTCCCATGGGAGAGGCGGGTTTGCCGGGGCGAGTCCTCGCCTTGCGTGCGGGTAGCGCGCTTGCCTACGCCGCCACTGGCACGGCCACGGCGCCCGGTCAACTTTCGATTGCTGAGATGCGTGGTGTATATCGAGCCGATCAGCTCGATCGCCACACGCGCGTTTACGGCGTGATTGGCGATCCCATCGCGCATTCGCTTTCCCCGGTCATGCACAACGCCGCGTTCAGAGCGCGGGGAGTAAACGCCGTCTTGATTCCGTTTTTCACGCCCTCGCTCCGCGATTTTTTGCAGGCGCGCGGACCGCTGAACATAGTCGGCTTCGCGGTTACCCTGCCGCACAAACAGGCGATCATCCACCATTTGGCGGAATGCGATCCGCTGGCGGCGCGCATCGGCGCGGTGAATACGGTGGTTGTGCGCGGCAATGGCAAGTTATACGGATACAATACAGACTACGTGGGCGTGCTGCGAGCGCTCGAAAGCCGCGTGCGCTTGGCAGCAAGCCGCGTGCTGCTGATTGGAGCCGGAGGCGCGGCGCGCGCTGCCGCGTTTGCACTGGCCGAAGCCGGAGCCGTTGTATGCATTTGGGCGCGGCGTGAAGCGCAATCCAAGGCGCTGGCGCGAGCGGTTGGCGGCGAGGCGATTGCCCGGCGGCAACTCAAGGGAGAATTTTTCGACGCGATCGTCAACGCTACGCCTGCGGGTTTGCACCCGAACGATGAGGCGCCGCTTCGCGCGGATGAACTGAACTGCCGCGTAGTGATGGATATGGTTTACCGTCCCATGCGCACCCCGCTCATGCGCCTGGCGGAACGCCGCGGCATTCAGACCGTTTCCGGTGCCGAGATGTTTCTTGCGCAGGGGATCGCGCAATGGGAAATCTGGATGGGAGAACGTGCGCCGGAGAAAATCATGCGGCGAGTCGTGCTTCGCGCGCTTCGGCAGGAAGAAAAGCGAACGGAATGATTCAGCCTGACTTCAAAACATTTTGCCGGCTGGCGCGGCAGGGGAATCTCGTGCCTGTGTACGAAACCGTCCGCGCCGATTTGCTCACTCCAGTGTCCGCCTATTTGCGGCTCGCGCAGGACGCTCACTACGCCTGTCTGCTCGAAAGCGTGGAAGGCGGCGAAAAAATTGCGCGCTACACATTTGTGGGGGCGAATCCCGCGGAGGTATTCCGCTGCCGCAAAGGCGCGTGCATGCTGGAATCGGATGGCCGCATGCGTCTGGAATACGGGAAGCCCATGGAGTTTCTGCGGAGCCTTGTCGCGCGCTACCAACCCGCGCGCGTGCCGGGGCTGCCGCCGCTGGTCGGCGGAGCCATCGGTTACTTTTCCTACGACATGGTGCGGCAATTCGAGCACATTCCGGATTCGGGGCGCGACGACGCCGGCCTGGACGATGCCGTGATGATGTTTTTTCTGGGGCTGGTTGTCTTTGACCACGTGCAGCATCGCGTGTGGATCGTGCGCAACGTTTATACCGGTGCGCCGGGCAGTTTGCGCGCGAAATACAACGCCGCTGTGCGCGAGATCGGCGCGCTGCGCAAATTACTGGGCAAGCCGGTCGCTGCTGAAAATCACAAGCCGCGCAAAAAGACACGCGGCGCGCGCCTGAAGTTCGCGTCGAACATGACGCGGAACAAATTTATCGCCGGCGCGCGGAAAGTAAAGGAATACGTCCGTGCGGGTGACGCCTTCCAGGTCGTGCTCAGCCAGCGCTTTTCCGCGAAAATGCAGACCGATCCTTTCCAGGTGTATCGCGCGCTGCGCGTCGTAAATCCGTCACCTTATATGTACTATTTAAAGTTGGGCGATATGGCCGTGGCCGGCAGTTCCCCCGAGATGCTCGTGAAAGTGCAGGGCCGCGACGCGTTTTACCGTCCCATCGCCGGGACGCAACCAAGGGGCCGCGACGAAAAGGAGGATCAGAAGCTGGAAGCGCAAATGCTCGCGGACCCCAAGGAACGCGCCGAGCACATCATGCTCGTGGATCTGGGACGCAACGATCTGGGCCGCGTCTGCGAATATGGCTCGGTGCGCGTGGAAAAACTGATGTTCGTCGAGCGCTACTCGCACGTGTCGCACCTGGTGTCGAGTCTCCGGGGCACTCTGCGCGCGGACGTAAATTGTTTCGATGCGCTCGCAGCGTGTTTTCCAGCGGGCACCCTTTCCGGCGCTCCGAAGGTTCGCGCAATGGAAATTATTGACGAGCTTGAACCAACGCGTCGCGGTGTCTACGGAGGCGCGATCCTCTATCTCGATTTTGCCGGCAACCTCGATTCCTGCATCGCAATCCGCACGCTGGTGGTAAAGGACGGCGTCGCGTACGTGCAGGTCGGCGCGGGACTGGTGGCCGATTCGGTTCCGGCAAAGGAATATCAGGAATCCTTGAACAAAGCGAAAGCGCTGTTCCGCGCGATTGAAATGGCGCACGGCGGCGATGACTAGCGGCCAGGATGACACGCACACCGCCGACGGCTAAACTAGAAATATGATTCTTCTTCTCGACAACTACGACTCCTTCACCTACAACCTCGCGCAGTACCTCGGCGAACTCGGTTGCGATCTGGAAGTTCGCCGCAACGATAAGATCACGCTCGAAGAAATTGCGCGCCGAAGGCCAGAGCGCATCGTGATCTCACCCGGCCCCTGTACGCCAAGCGAAGCAGGAATCTCCGTCGAGCTGATTCGCAGATTCGCAGGAAAGATTCCGATCCTCGGCGTCTGTTTAGGCCATCAGGCAATCGGCGAAGCCTTTGGCGGACGCGTCGTGCGCGCAAAAAAAATCCTGCACGGAAAAACCAGCGAAATATCTCACGACGGCAAAACAATTTTCCGCGGCCTGCCGAAGCCTTTCACGGCCACGCGCTACCATTCGCTGATTGTTGAGCGCAAATCCCTCCCGCGCGTGCTGGAAATTTCAGCGGAAACCGCCGACGGCACGATCATGGGTCTGCGTCACCGCAAGCTCCGCGTGGAAGGAGTGCAGTTCCATCCCGAATCGGTGCTCACCAGCCAGGGAATGGAAATCCTCCGCAATTTCCTCTCCCTGAACTGACTTCACGACTTTGCTTTTGCCCGTGTAGCTCGTGTTTTCCTGAACGCGAGGCCATTCGCCGTGCCGTCGAATTTGTAGCCCGTCCCCGCCTCGAAGGGGCGGGGTCTCTCGCTGCCCGCACCTACATCAACATTGCCAACCGAATGGCATTCCTCCTACCACTTCAAATTTGCCAGCAGCGCCCCGAATATTTCCATCCCGCGCCAGAAATTCCCAACGCGCAGATTTTCATTCGGGCTATGCTGATTATCGTCATAGTTCACTGTGGGCACGCCGATCACCGGCAATCCGAGATCCTCAAAAATGTACATGGGCACACTTCCGCCCATGATGGGCATCTTTACCAAGCCACCGCCTGCGGCTGCATCCACCACATCCACCAGCGCCTTGGAAACGGGCAGGTCCATCGAAGTAAGCGACGCGGGGTACCCGCCGGGCGTCAGGGAAACGCGCGCAACTTTGTTGTGAGTGCGGCGCTCCTCTTCCGTGGGTTCGTTCGCCGTGACGTAATAACCCTGCGCCTTTACGTGCGCAACCAGCCGTTCAAACTGCGTTTCCGGCGAGATGTCTTTTACCAGGCGCATGTCCATCGCCGCCGTGGCCGTGGCGGGAATGATTGTGCGCGACTGCGCGCCTACATCTTCACTGCGCAGGCCATCCACATTGAGCGATGGCTGCGTCAAAAGTTCGACGAGACTCTTCCCGCCGCCATCGGGTACTGCGATGGCGAAATCGTTTTCGAGATCCCTTTCATTCGCGGGCATTTCCTCCAAAGCGCGCTGCGCGGTGGGCCCGAGCGGCGTGATGCCGTCATAAAATCCCGTGATGAGCACGTGACCGCTTTCATCTTTCATGCTGGCCAGCAGTTGCGCCAGACGCATGGCCGGATTCGGCGCCCAGTTTCCGTAATGCCCGCTATGCAGCGCGTGCAGCGGTCCGTAAACGGTGATCTGCGCGGTGACGATTCCGCGGTTGCCGAAAGTTACGAGCATCCTGCCCGATTGGTGTACCGGGCCATCGCCATTGATCAGCAAATCGCTGTCGAGCAGGTCTCCCGCAAGCAAGTCGTGATGCGCCTTGACCGTCTGTTCCAAATGCGGCGAGCCGGCTTCTTCTTCGCCCTCGAAAATGACTTTCACGTTTACAAGGAGCGGGATTTTTCGAGCGCGAAGCGCGTCAATCGAAGCCAGCAGCTCGACGATCGGCGCTTTATCGTCGGCGGACGAGCGCGCATACAGGCGCCAGTCATCCTGATAGAGCTGGCTTCCTGTTGGAAAAGGAATGATCTTGCCGCCGGATTCAAGCGGTCCGTCCCGCAATGCAGGCTCGTAGGGCTTTGTCCCCATCCACGTGGAAGGATCCACGGATTGCCCGTCATAGTGCATGTAAAAAATTATCGTGTGCGATGCGCTGGGCACGGCAAGCTTTCCGAAAACGACAGGACCGCGGCCTTCAATGGGCAGGAGTTGCGTAGCAAATCCCCGGGCCTGCAGCATTTCCACGAGCTTCGCTGCATTGCGCTGGATGTTGGGCGTATCGGAGGCGAAGTTGGGAATGGCGAGCAGCGCGCGGAGTTCGTCCATCACGCGCGTCTCGTTGGCCTGGCGCCAGGTGCGCACTTCGCTCGCGGTCCGTGCCGCGCCTGAGGCATCTGCGCTAGCCGGATATTGCGCCGCCAATGGAAACGCAAGTGAGACCATTGCAAAAAGCGACATGCAAAGGCAAGTCTTAACCGGAGCTGCCATGGTTCGACCTCCTGAACGCCGGCGGCATACTTCCAAAACTCAACCCTTCAGATAGAGGGTATAGATTATCGTCGCAGCGTACAAATTGTTTCACGTGAAACAATTTGGAGTTAAGCGCTGGAAAACCAGTGTCATACGAAATTCGAACACTCAAAATACGGGAAAATCCAAGCGGATTGATTTCGAATGCAATCAGGTTTTTCGAGGGAATGAAGAGCGGGTAGCGTATCGCTACCCGCCCCGCTTCAATGAAGGTCCGTGAGGAGCCTACTTTTGGGCGAGCCAGTCGTCCATCGCCGATTTCCCGCCGTTCTTATTTTTCGCCACCATGTTTTCAGTCTCGAAACTAAATGTAATTGATTCCACCGGCCGGTCGCCGCCTGAACTGTGCTTTATAGAGGAGATTGTGGCCGCCGTTATATTCAGTGTCTTGTAAACTTCGGAAGCTCCGTTCACGCCGGGATGCACAAAGTCAATTTCGATATTGCTCAGCACTTCTCCAGAGGCCGCCGCGCTTGCGAACTGTGGGGAAGCCTTGTCCACTTCCCGTACGATTGTGATTGTGCCGTGCTGGCGCTTGCCGGAGGCCATGCCGGTCGCGGCCTGGTATGAGAAATCGGTGATCGCGATATTATCCGTGGCGCCTGCGCTCTTGAATTTGCCTTGCTTCACGCCTTCGAGTTCCAAATAGGCATTCACCGCGGCCTGAACAGATCCCGCCGTGATCAGGACGCAAGACATTGCCGCTAGGACGGCAATTTTTGACCGAAGCTTTGAATTCATTTTTTCCTCCGTGTACGCGTGATGTTCAGTAGGCCCGGCCTATGAGGTCAATTTTAGCTTCTTACGGATATTTGAGAGCTGAACAAAAGGCGTGCTGTAGCGTAGAAAGAAACAGAGCCGATCAGCGGTTCGTGAATTCCACGAGGGCCGCGAGTTTCTCGGCAGCCGCGCCGGAGTCTATGGATTCGGCAGCGAGCGAGGCTCCTTCACGAAAGCTTGGGCCGCCATCGGCGGCGACAATCGCGGCGGCGGCATTGGCAATCACAATATCCCGGCGCGGGCCGCGCTCACCCGAGAAAATGGCGCGAATGATTGCTGCGTTTGTTGCGGGGTCTCCACCCGCAATCGCGCCGAGCGGAGCCCGCGTCAGGCCGAAATCCTCCGGAGCAATCCGGCGGATGCGAACGCTGCTTTCTTTTCCGTCGAAGGCGCGCACTTCGGCGATCAACGTTTCTCCGCTCAACGAGATTTCGTCCAATCCATCATCACCGTGTACGACGAACGCGTGGCGCGTGCCGAGTTCGGCGAGCGCGCGAGCCATAGGCTCGACCCATTTTTCGTGAATCACGCCCAGCACCTGCGCGGCAGCGCCCGCGGGGTTCGTGAGCGGGCCGAGGAGGTTGAATATTGTGCGTCCGCCAAGCTGCTTGCGCGCGGCGGCGGCGTGTCGCGCCGCTGCGTGCGCCGCGGGCGCAAAAAGGAATCCAATGCCGATCTCTGAGATCGCTGCGCCTGCAATCTCCGTGGGAAGATCCACACGCACACCGAGCGCTTCCAGCACGTCGGCCGAGCCACTGCGGGAACTGTAAGTGCGGTTGCCGTGCTTTGCGACGCGCACTCCCGCGCCGGCCGTGACGAACGCCGCGGCGGTTGAAATATTGAATGCGCTCCGTCCACTTCCTCCGGTGCCGCAAGTGTCCACCATTTCATCGGCGAGAGCGCGCCGCCGCGTCGAGTCAAACTGCGGGAACACGGGCCGCGCGTGCCTGCGCATAACGGTGGCAAATCCCACAAGCTCATCCACGGATTCGCCCTTGTCGCGAAGCGCGGCCAGAAGCCGCGCGATTTCAGCATCAGCCAATCGTCCGGTAAGAAGTTCTTCCGCGACGCCTTCAGCTTCCGCGCGCGTCAGATGAGTTCCCGCCTGAATGTGTTCGATATGTGTGTTCAGATCCACGATGCACTTTAACTCTTTCGACGGGGGCGGCGCACCAATTCACCGGCGCAATTCGGGCATTCGTGCTTGAAATTTTCAGCGCACTCGGCGCAGAAGGTGCACTCGAACGTGCAAATATAGGCTCCGCCTCCCGGCGCCAGCGGACGCTCGCAGTGCATGCACCTGACTTTCATTTCGAGAGCCACGTTCACCGCTCCTTGCTGCCCGGCCACGTTCCAAGTAAACTCGAATGTTTGTAAGCGAAAATATTTTAGCACTGATAGGAGCGCGATGAAGATTCACGAGTATCAGGCCAAGGCGATCCTGGCGAAGTACGGAGTACCCACGCCACGCGGAATCGTGGTTTTTAACGTCAACGAAGCGAAAGCTGCCGCGGTGAAATTGGGCACGAAAGTCACCGTCGTAAAGGCCCAGATTCACGCGGGAGGACGTGGCAAGGGCGGAGGCGTGAAGCTGGCGAAGTCGGCCGAGGAAGCCGAAAAACTCGCCCGGGAAATTCTGGGTATGAATCTCATAACCGTGCAGACCGGACCGGGCGGCAGGATCGTCCGCCGGCTGCTGATTGAAGAAGGACTCGACATTCGCCGTGAGCTTTACGTAAGTGTTTTGATGGACCGCGCCGTGGAAGCAGTCGTGCTTATTGCGAGCGCTGCGGGCGGAATGGAGATTGAAGAAGTAGCACATAAAGATCCCACGGCAATTTTGCGAGAGACGATTAATCCGGCGGTTGGTTTGCAGCCCTATCAGGCGCGGAAGATCGCATTTGGATTGGGCCTTTCGGGAGAAGCCGTCGCGAATGCGGCGCCATTTTTCCAGGCGCTCTACCGGACAGTCGTGGAAACGGACGCTTCACTGGTCGAGATTAATCCGCTGGTCCTGACCGGCGAAGGGAAGCTCGTGGCCTTGGACGCGAAAATGACTTTCGACGACAACGCGCTATATCGCCACCCGGAGTTGAAGGAGCTGCGCGATAAGGACGAAGAAGATCCGCTCGAAATCGAGGCTTCAAAATTCAATCTGAACTACATCAAGCTGGATGGCACCGTCGGATGCATGGTGAACGGCGCGGGGCTGGCCATGGCGACGATGGACATCATCAAGCTGGCTGGCGGCTCGCCCGCGAATTTTCTGGATGTGGGCGGCGGCGCCAGCGCGGAGCAGGTGAAGAACGCGTTCCGCATTCTGATGAGTGACATGGAAGTGAGAGGAGTGTTCATCAATATTTTTGGCGGCATTCTGCGCTGCGATGTGCTCGCCTCAGGCGTGGTTGCGGCGGCCCGCGACCTGGGAATTTCCGTCCCGGTGGTGATCAGGATGGAAGGTACCAACGTCGAGCAGGGGAAGAAGATTCTGAGCGATTCCGGCTTGAACTTTACGATCGCCGAAGGCATGAAGGATGGCGCGGAAAAAATCGTCGCTCTGGCCCGCAAGAGCGGAAATGCCGGGGGTGCGCGATGAGCGTTCTGGTAAATGAAAAAACACGCGTGATTGTGCAGGGACTCACGGGCCGCGAAGGCAGCTTCCACGCCGAGCAAATGATTGCATACGGCACGAAGGTTGTGGGCGGAGTGACTCCCGGCAAAGGCGGCACGGAACATCTTGGCGTACCCATATTCAACACTGTTGCTGATGCGGTGAAGGCGACCGGAGCAAATGCTTCAGTGATCTTTGTACCGCCGCCATTTGCGGCGGATGCGATTCTGGAAGGCGCGGACTCGAAGTTGCCTTTGGTTGTCTGCATCACCGAGGGAATTCCGGCGCTCGACATGGTTCGCGTTGCGGCTGTGCTGCGCGGCGGTCCGACGCGTTTGATCGGGCCGAATTGTCCGGGAATTATTTCGCCGGGCAAATGCAAAATTGGAATCATGCCGGGGCGCATACACAAGCAAGGGCGCGTCGGATTGGTAAGCCGCAGCGGAACCCTTACGTACGAAGCCGTGTATCAGTTGACGAATCTCGGCATCGGACAATCCACGTGCATCGGCATTGGCGGTGACCCGATTATCGGCACCAGTTTCCTGGATTGCTTTCGGCTGTTCAATGAAGATCCGGAAACCGATGCCATCGTCATGATCGGTGAAATCGGCGGCAACACCGAAGAGTTGGCCGCTGAATATATTCGCGCTCACGTGAAAAAGCCCGTCGTCGGATTCATTGCCGGACAAACAGCCCCTCCGGGCCGCCGCATGGGCCACGCCGGAGCAATCATCAGCGGCGGCCAGGGCACCGCAAAAGAAAAGTACGCCGCGATGCAGGCCGCGGGCATTCGCACCGTGCAAAGCCCCGCTGAGATTGGGCACATGATGCGGGAAGCGCTTAAGGGAGCAGGAAAGTACGGAAGCAGGGAGGCAGGGAAAAACAGATTCGCAGGAAAGAAATCAGGCAAGGAAGCAGGACGCAAGAAGGCGAAAAAAGTGGCTGGCAAGAAGGCGAAGAAGAAGTAAACGAGGGACGGACCATTTGGAGGGAGAAAAATGGCCGGGCCAATTCGCACGTATCGCGATCTCGACGTGTTTCAGGAATCTTACGCAACGGCGCTCGCAATCTCACGGTTAGTGAAGGGTTTTCCAGGATTTGAACAGTTTGAGCTGGCGCGGCAGATGAGACGTGCAGCTCGGTCAATTCCAGCAAATATTGTTGAGGGTTGGGCCAAGCGAGCATCGGCGCCGGAATTCAAACGGTACTTGCAGATTTCAATTGGTTCTTGTGATGAAATCCGGTTGTGGTTGGAATTGAGCAAGGACGAAGGATATGTCACCGAAGCGGATTGCAGAGATTTTGTCGGCAAGTTCAACCGCATCGGCGCCATGCTGCAAAGCTTGTGGAAGCAATGGAGAAGCTTTTGATTTTTTCGTTCCATCCTTGCCTCCCTGCTTCCTTGTTTCCTTGCTTCCACTTTAGATAAGAAAAGGAGAACTAACTGTGGCATTGGAGCGTACTTTAGCGATCGCTAAGCCGGACGCGGTGAAGCGTGGTTTGACCGGTGAAATTATTTCACGGATTCACAAGGCGGGATTTTCGATTGTGGCGATCAAGTCGGTAAGTTTGAGCAAGGCCGAGGCGGAAGGTTTCTACGCCGTCCACAAAGCCCGCCCGTTCTTCGGCGAACTCACTGACTTCATGAGTTCCGGCAAAGCGATCTTCATGGTATTAGAAGCGGATGGCGCCATCTTGAAATGGCGCGAAACAATGGGCGCCACCGATCCCGCAAAGGCCGCTCCGGGCTCGATTCGCCGCGACCTCGGCACGAGCATCGGCAACAATTGCACGCACGGCTCCGACGCTCCAGACACCGCCGCTTTCGAGATCGCCTATTTCTTCTCCGGCATGGAATTGTTTTAGCGGAAGTTTGTCTTCGTGCCTCGCCGCCCAGCCCGCGTATCGGCGCTACTTGCTGAAGAAAATCGTAATTGTTCCCGGCTGATTCTTCGGGTCGTCATCCAGCGCGCCATTCGAGACGATAATCTCCTTCTTGCCATCGCCCAGCACATCCGCCACGGCCAGTCCCGACCAGCCTGTCTGAACATCCAGCGTGGAAATCTGGAAACCGCCGCCCTTTGTTCCCAAGTACACCATCACCCGATGATTCTGCGCGCATGACACAACGATGTCGGTCAATCCGTCTCCGTTCACATCGCCGATCGCCACGCTGTCCGGCCCGCGGCATCCCTCAAGAGAAAAAGGCGAGCCGCGCATCTTCGCAAATCCTCCGTTGCCGTCGCCCAGCAGCACCGTTACGCCGACATTCTTCGGCTCCCTGACGTCCGGTTCATAGGGAAGAATCGCGAGGTCGAGTTTGCCATCCCCGTTGATGTCGCCTATTGCAACGGACCACGGAGCGTCTCCCGCCGCGAACGGCGAGCCGGCCGCTTCAATCAATCCGCCCTTGCCGTCCCCCAGCAGAATCGTTACGGCGTTCGATTCTAAGTCTGTCGTCACCACGTCCGGCTTCCCATCGCCGTTGAAGTCGGCAGAGCGCAGCCGCTCGTAAGGCCGCTTGCCTGTGTTGAAAAGTTTTCCCGGCGGAATCAAGTTGCCGTGGCCGTCGCCGGGAATCATCAAGATCTGGTCGTTTCCCCAGCTATCCGTGATCACAGCCGGCTTGCCGTTGCCCATGAAGTCCGCCGCAACAACTCCGTGCACATGCGGATACGATTCGGTTGTGAACGGCGAATGCGGTGAAGGCGCAAAGCCTCCCTTGCTGTCGCCGAGCAGGATAGTTATATAAGGCGTCCCGGTATTCGCGATGATGAGATCGAAATTGCCGTCGCCATTCATGTCCGCCACGGCGATATCATTCGGCGCTTTGCCGCACGCGAAAGGGGAGCCGGGTGCGGGCGTGAAATGGCCTTTGCCGTCTCCCAGCAGCACGCTTACCGTTTCGTCTTCCGTATTGGCGACGATAATGTCGGGCTTGCCGTCATGATTCACATCCGCGACCGCGATGGATCCAGGATGGTGGCCTGTAGGTATTACAACCCGAGTGAAGCCGTCCGCTGGCTGAGGCTTGGTCTCCGCGGTATCTGAGCACGCAGCGAGAAGCCCCGCGGTGAGGAGTGTCATCGTGCAAGTGATCGCCAGCGTGAAATACTTGCATTGCATGGATGCAAAGTCTACACATAATCAGGCCGCGATTCGAGCCGATGCGCAAGAGCGAGCGTCGGCTTGCCCTTAATGTAGAATGAGGTATTCGATGGATCCGCTGCGCGAAATCGGGAAGGCACTCCTGCTATTTGGCGGCGTGTTGATTGTGGTGGGTGCGCTCCTGCTGCTCGCGGGGAAATTGCCGCTCCGGTTGGGACGGCTGCCGGGAGACATCGCGTGGCAAGGAAAGCATGGCTCGTTCTATTTTCCCTTCGTGACGTGCATCGTTTTGAGCGTTATCCTCAGTGGGCTGTTCTGGTTGATCTCATATTTCCGGCGCTAAGGACATTCGCGTGGCATCGCAGCTTCAATTCAACTTAATTCCCGAACGCAAGATCTGGACCGTCAGCGAGCTGACGGGGCGCATCCGCGAATTGCTAGCCGCCGCCTTCCCCGGCATTTGGGTGGAAGGCGAAATTTCGAATTTCCGCGACGCGCAATCGGGGCATCTCTATTTCACGCTGAAAGATGAGAAAGCTCAGGTGCGCTGCGTGTGCTTCCGCACCACCGCGCAGCGGCTGAAGTTTCGTCCCGAAGACGGATTGAAGGCCCGCGTGCGCGGCTCCATCAGCGTCTACGAATCGCGCGGCGAATATCAGATTTATGTGGAGAACATTGAGCCCGTCGGCCTCGGCTCGCTGCAGCTTGCTTTCGAGCAGCTCAAGAAGAAGCTGGAAGCCGAGGGCCTTTTTCATCCAGCACGGAAAAAGCCGCTGCCGTTGCTGCCGCTGCGCATTGGAGTGATTACGTCTCCGCGCGCCGCCGCACTGCGCGATATTCTGCGCATTCTCCGTCACCGGTTCCCCAACGTGCGCGTGCTGATTTATCCGGTGCGTGTGCAGGGAGAAGGCGCGGCGGAAGATATCGTCAAGGCGCTGGGTTTCTTCAATTCGCGCGGAGCGGCGCGCACGCAAGTGGATGTTGTGATCGTCGCGCGAGGAGGAGGCTCGCTGGAAGATTTGTGGGCCTTCAACGAAGAGATTGTCGCGCGCGCAATTGCGGCGTCGCAGATTCCCGTTGTTTCCGCGGTGGGCCACGAGACTGATTTCACGATTGCCGATTTCGTGGCGGATGTGCGCGCTTCGACGCCTTCGCACGCGGCGGAAATTGTGCTCCAAAGGCGCGACGCGTTCGATCAGCACATCAGTCATTTGCAAGTCAGCATGGCCGAGCGCATCAAATTCCTCATTATTCACCGGCGCAATCGGTTGCACGAACTGGTGAAGGATCGCGCGTTTCGCCGCGCGGAAGATCTGGTGCGCGAATACCGCCAGCGCGCGGATGAACTTTCGCTGCGGCTCGGCGATGCATTGCGCGACAAGCTCAGCGCGCTGCGCGAGCGATTTACCGAAGCGCGGGCGCGAGTCGCGTCGTACGATTTGCGCGTGCGTTTGTCCGCGATGCGTTTGCGTTCCGCGCACAGCGCAAGCAATCTGCAAATGCGGATTGATCGGTTGCTCGTAGCGAAACGGCAAAGATTCGAGCGTTTGCTTTTGCAAATTGAAGAACGCAGCCCGCTGCGCGTCCTCGAGCGCGGCTACGCAATTGTTTATGACGCCGCAGGACAAGTTGTGCGAAGCGCCGAACAGGTTGCGCCCGGAAATGAAATTTCGGTTCGCCTCGCCAAAGGCCGAATCATCGCCGATGTAAAGCGCACCGAGCCGGCGTCGTAAAATTTGTAGCCCGTCCCCGTTTCGTAGGGGCGGGGATTTTCGCTTCTCGCACAATATCGCCCCTCTGCTAATTCCCAGACGGCATTTCGACATGGTCGATTACGAGGAAAGGGACTGGACCCTTCCCCGACTCCAATTTCAAACCTAGCTGCTCCTGAATCGCGGTGAAAAGTGAGGGCCAATTCGCTGCCGGGCCATCTGTTGCGTTCTCGTTTGCTGTCCATTGAAGCTGGAAATCGTACTTTCCGCTGAGCCCGGTCTTATCAATTACAGGGCAGTGCAGCCATGCCGACAACATTAGGGCCAATCTCTCCATTGGAGCACCTAAACCCAATCGCTTTGTCGCTCCCGGATCAGGCGGGGCCATCACCACAAAGCCCGCTTGATCTCCTCCGAAGCGGGACTTTGGATAGGTTTCACCAGGTGTTGCTTGTTTCAACTTGGGGCGGTTCTTTGCGACCAGGTAATACACAGGGCCCTCCCTGTTTTCAGCATGAGCTTTCAACTTGAAGCGGTCGGCTAGCATCGCTTGCAGCATGTGCGCCCGTGCAAGCTCTTGCTGAATCGGGTTAAGCTTCTTGAGCTCGACCGCTACGGATGGGTCGATCTTCCCCTCAATAGCATAGAGGTGGGTGATCGCCCAGTTTGGAGCTCCAACGATTTGGTTGTCTCTTAATCCAAATCCGGCAAGGTTGCTGCTTATCTCGGCATAGGCGGACTCTAGGAGGTTCAGCAGGGTCACGGATCTGATGGTTATCCCATCCGGCTCCAGATCAGCAACCAGTCCTCGGAAATCTGGCGTGGCGTCGGTCCTCAGCAACTTGATCGAAATCGGCTCATACTTAAATTCGGGACCAATCGCGGCTGTATTCTGGGATTGCGAGTGACCGCGGCTCGGAGTCGCGTGTGCCAGACCAAATGCAACCGGAACGGCAATCGCCGCCAATCCAGCCGCGCGCAGAAATGTCATTCCGCGGGTTTCAATCCTACGGCCGAATCTTTCCATTGTTGTTACTCCTGTACATCGTCGCCCTTCCAAGATCAATATTAAAATCCAATCGAATGTGCCCGAGCGGTTCCAGCGTCTCAACCATCGCGTGGTCCCAGGGCACGATCGAATAGGGCATTCTAAAATCCTGGCTCACGGGACTGATGCGCAGGTCGGCCGGGAAAGGGGAGAAAGACAACTGTCTTCGGCCCACAAAAGGATCGATTTCACTTGAGGTGTCGCCGCTGGGTTGAGCGAATCGATAGGAAACCAGCACCGCCGGAGATCGGAAAGCGGAATTGCAAATCACAGAATAATAATTTCGACGATCGGGGCTCTCAGTTGCGGAACACAACCCTACTTGCGGCACAGGAACTGAGCGTTCTCCAAAGGGAACTTGTGTTGTGTGCGGATTTCCAAATACTGTCATGTACAAAGTCCCGTGAACTTTCACGGGCACATCGTTGCGCTCCAGATAGGCCGCACCATAAAAGCCAGTCTGCACGAAAAATTGTTGGTCCGGCTCTTTGGGATTTTCCCAGGAAAAGCTATCGGACTTCCATGTCGTGCCGTCGGGAACCTGGAACGTCACGGACAAATGTTCAATGGTTGCGCTTGTTCCGGAAGGAAGCCCTTCGATTTGAAGTGGTATGTGAACGCCCACATATTGCCCTCCTTGTCGAAAAGCGACATGCGGTTTTTGGGCGCCCAAATCGGTAAGCAAATGGGTTGAAGAAAGATCGACTTGCGTTCGAGAGAGCGCGGAATCAATCCTGGAAGCTGTACTCCACGAAATGAAATAAAACACCATCGCAACCAAGATCCATGCGGCCACCGCAAAGCTGCGTGCTACCGCGGATCGACGGCGAGAGTATTGCCAGAAAAGGATCGCCGCCGCCGCGACAGTGATGATCAGAAATATCAGATAAGACCTAACCCAGTCGTCCCCGATCGAGAAGCCACTTGCGACGCCAATCAGAATGAACTGAGGCTTGAAGTTGAAGCTGAGACCGGCAAGCGCCAGTGCGATTACGCAGGGCGTTAGGATTGCAGCGATCAACTGTACGAATCCGTCAGTCAGAGCGGACATCGCGAGTATCGGCAATACGAAAACAATTGTGAGCAGAACTTGGCTCCATAAGAGTGCGGGCAATTCTGCTCCGAGCGAAAATCCGTAAGCGTGAATAATCACCGCATGAGCGATCAACATAGGCAGGTTTATGAATGCAAAGATGAAAAGCAATTTCGCGCTCAGCAGGCTGCGCCATGAATATGGCCGTGTGATCCAAAATTGACCGTCGCCCGGTAATGCTTCGTCGTGAATCGCGCGGCCGATCAGCATCCACCAAGCCACAGGCAACAGGAGCAACGCCAAATACGAGGCGGGAGTTCTGCTGTTAACAAGATCCACCGGCCACAGCGCATGCTTTGTTTCAATAAACGCGAACAATCCAGCCACCGTGATCGCAACAGCAATCTCGAACCGAAGATGCCGAACATCTTTTTTGAAAATATGAATCGCTTGTCCCATATTTGCCTACGCTGCCTTTCGGCCGGCTTTGGCCAGCGCCACAAAAATCGCGCGGAGCGGCATCGGACTCACATTGATTTGTTGCACAGCTCCGAACACGCCGTGAACCTCGGCCATCGTTCGAGCCTGATCAAAATGTGAATCCACAAATCGCACCACCGTCGCGGATTGTTCTCGATTCAGCCACGCAGCCGGCCACGCAGCGGACGAAGGCGATGGGTTCGCGAGCGTGATTTCGATTTCGCGAAAGCGCTCCGTCAGCGAAGTCATCTCTTCCGAAAATTGCAGTCGGCCATTGTCCAGATAGCCGATGTGGCTGGCGAACGTTTCGATTTCTGAAAGGTCGTGAGAGGAAATCAGGATCGTCGCTTCGTCTGCGCATTCCAACACGCCTGCAATCAGCTCGTCGCGGACGAATGCATCGAGACCGGTGAATGGCTCGTCGAGAACAATGAGCGGCGGCCTGTAGGCGAGCGAAGAAGCCAGCGCAGCCTTCATTCGCATTCCGTGCGAAAGATTCCGAATCTTGCGATCCAGCGGAAGATCGAATTGACGCAGCAGTTCCTGAGCGCGCGCAGAGTCCCAGTTTGGATAAAATGGTCTTAGATAATTCATGAAGTACTCGACCGTCATCCATTCCGGCATTTGCTGATTTTCTGAAACGTAACCGATTTGTGTGAAATCTTGCGGGGAAAGTTTTCGCGAATCGCGGCCGAATAGTTCCGCCGCCCCTTCGGTTGGCTGGAGCGCATTCATAAGAATTTTGATGGTTGTCGTTTTGCCCGCTCCATTCGGCCCGACCACGCCAAATACGCTGTGCTCCGGCACTACCATGTTCAGGTGATCCAACGCCACCGTGTTGCGGAATCGCTTCGATAGATCGATGGTTCGCAAAATGTCGGTCATTTCTTGCTCCCGTCCAGACGTTTCCAATGCTGAGCCACCGCCGATGTCACATCATCCAAAGTCAGGCCTAACCCTTTGGCTTCGACAATCAGTTGTTCCACTTCCTTATTGAGCAGGTTGCCGCGATCTGCCGCCGTCGAGCAGGCGCGCTTCGCCACGACTGTGCCTATACCAGAATGAACTTCGAGAATTCCATCGTCGACCAACTGCATAACGACCTTATGAGCCGTATTGGGATTGATCTTCAAAGACTTGCTGAGTTCCCGCACCGAGGGAAACGGGTCACCGGAGCGCAAGTGGCCTGAGACCACAGCCTTCTTCGCCGCATATACAACTTGCTCGTAGAGGGAAATACCGGGTTGGAATGAGACACGGAACGGAAGCACGACTGTATTAGTACAGCTAGTACACTGAATGTCAAGCGAAAAATATCCGGCTGGACCCGGGCCTCCTGTTCCGGTGCGCCATCCTTGCGAGATGTTTCGCCAGGCCGGCGATGCTTTTACCGCAGAGACGCAGAGGACACGGAGAATGCACGGTGTTTAGCTACCTGTGCGGTGTCAATCTTCCTCCTCATCGCCGGTGACCTTCAGGACGGCGAGGAACGCTTCTTGCGGAATATCCACTTTGCCTACGCGCTTCATGCGCTTCTTTCCTTCTTTTTGTTTTTCGAGGAGTTTGCGTTTGCGCGAAATATCTCCGCCGTAGCATTTTGCAATAACATTCTTGCGGATGGCGGCCACGGTTTCGCGGGCGATTACTTTGCTGCCGATGGCGGCTTGAATGGCCACCTCAAACATTTGGCGCGGGATCAGTTTGCGCAATCGCGTGACCAATTCGCGGCCGCGGTCATAGGATTGGTCGCGGTGGCACACCAGCGTGAGCGCGTCCACCGGTTCGCCGGCGATGAGGACGTCAAGCTTCACGAGATCGGATTCCTGATAGCCCGCGAGCTGGTAATCGAGCGAAGCGTAACCGCGCGAGACGCTTTTCAGCCGGTCGTAAAAATCCAGCACGATTTCGTTGAGCGGCAGGTCGTAGGTGACCATCACGCGCGTGGGTGAAAGATACTCGAAGTTCTTCTGCACGCCGCGCTTGTCCTCACAGAGCTGCAGCACCGCGCCGACGGATTCTTCGGAGGTGATAATCATGGCGCGGATGATGGGCTCTTCGATTTTGTCAATCACGTTGGGCGAGGGAAATTTTGTGGGGTTATCCACTTCCATGGTTGCGCCGGAGTTCGTGGTGGTGATGCGATAGCGCACGGAAGGCGCGGTCGTTATGAGATTGATGTTGAATTCGCGTTCCAGGCGCTCCTGAACAATTTCCATGTGGAGCAATCCGAGAAATCCGCAGCGAAATCCGAAACCGAGCGCGACGGAATTTTCCGGCTCGTAAAAAAACGCGGCGTCATTCAATTGCAATTTGCCGAGCGCATCGCGCAGTGGCTCGTAGTCACTGGCATTCACGGGAAACAGCCCGGCGAACACCATCGGCTTGATGGCCTCGAATCCCGGCAGGGGCGCGGCGGGCCGGTCAATTTCCACGATGGTGTCACCCACGCGCGCGTCGGCAACCTGCTTGATATTGGCGACGAGGAAGCCCACGTCACCGGCGGCGAGTTCGTCGAGCACGACAGGTTTCGGCGTGAGCGCGCCGAGGGATTCGACTTCGTGGATTTCGTCATTGAAGCAGAGTCTTCACGCGCTGACCGCGCGTGATTCGCCCTTCCATCACCCGGACCAGCACAACAGCGCCGCGGTAAGCGTCAAACCATGAATCGAAAATCAGCGCGCGCAGCGGAGCGTCCGAGGAACCGACCGGCGCGGGAATGCGCGCCACGATGGCTTCGAGCACGTCTTGCACGCCCAGTCCGCTTTTCGCGCTGATGAGCAGCGCGTCCGCGGCGGGAATCGCAAGCACGTTTTCAATTTGCTCGCGCGCGGATTCCGGATTCGCGGCGGGCAGGTCAATTTTATTGATGACGGGAATGATGGTGAGATTGTGCTGCGCCGCGAGGAATGTATTGGCGACGGTTTGCGCTTCGACGCCCTGGCTCGCGTCCACGACGAGGAGGGCGCCTTCGCAGGCGGAAAGCGCGCGCGAGACTTCGTAGGAAAAATCCACGTGGCCGGGCGTATCAATCAAATTCATGCGGTACGTATTTCCGTCCTTGGCTTCGTAGTGCAGGCGGATGCTTTTCGCCTTGATGGTGATGCCGCGCTCGCGCTCGAGGTCCATCGAGTCCAGCACCTGCTCCGTCATTTCGCGCTGAGAAAGCGCGCCGGTGAGCTCGAGCAAACGGTCAGCCAGCGTGGACTTGCCGTGGTCAATGTGCGCGATGATGCAGAAATTGCGTATAAATCTGGGATCCATGAACTCGCTCTGACGCGGAATAGCCCTTAGGAAGGTGTTTCGGGCGCTCCAGAATGTTTTAGTCTGCCATACTTTGCGATGTGGGGCCAACGCGCGGCGAAGGGCGCAGCGAGCAGCGCGCCTACAAAATCCAAGGCAGGCATCCCTATGGCCTCGGAATTGTGGATCCGGGATGCGCGTCATCGGGCAGCGAGGAGTCGTTTCCGGCAGGATGAAGAGGGAGACTATCCCAAACGATGCGTATCGGAGGTTCTTGCTGTTTGCCTGATGGAGTGATGGTTTGGAGGAGCAGGCTGCCGATGTAGGCGAGCAGCGAGCCATCCTGGCGCGAGATGCGCTTCTGGGCGACGAGGATGAAGAGTTGCGACATGACTTGGTTGAGATTTCCCGTGCGTGCGCAGTTCGGGCTCCGCGCCGAGAAGCTGATCGGAAATGGCGCGGGCATCGGCGTTATTGAGATTTTCAAATTGCTGCTGGTGGATGATACAAAGTCCGCCAGCGCCGCCGCGGAGAGGATTGCGGCAACGCTTTCCGTGGGCGGAAGTGAACCGGCAACGATCAGCTTCGGGCACTTGTAATTTGTTTGACATTTCCGTGTTTCCTCCAAATTTTTTGAGAATTTGCACCCCCCTACCCCACCTTTTCTGTATGTATGGGACATACAGGGGTTAGCTGGCACCCCTCGCGTATGTATGGGAAACAAAGGAGTTATCCGCCTTCCCGAGGCTTCGGCGCTTGCGATATACTCATTTGTAATTCCATCACTGAAAATAAACGACTTACAAGCATGACCCAAGAACTCCTCATGTGCATCACAACTGCCAGACTTGAAAGTCCGCAGAATTATGCTTTTACGGAAAGGCTCTAAATCAATAGATTTCGAGTATCCGGCAGGGTAGGCTAGTTCCAATTCGGGAAGGTTTTTCGAATTGGTAGCTCAGTCTGCAAGGAAGGTTAGCAAATGAGTAATTGTCAGTCAATTGAAAAATGTAGACGACATCAAAATAATCTGTGGAAAGGCTGTGGAAAGTAATTCGAATTGAGGAACCGAAACCCCCGCATTCGCCTGGGCGAGGCTATCATGGGCACCCGTCAGGCATGCCTTCCCACGCGTTTCAAGATAGTTTGGAGGTACGACGTGAGTAGCCTCTCCCGGATGGTGAAGCGTCTTGCTGTGTTTACTGTGCAATGAGAAAATCTACGAGGGGAAGAGGATCGGAGCGTCTCTAATTGAAAATTGGCGGCATCGATTTTCCTGAAGCACTCTTGACAGCACAGAAGAGAGCGAACCTTGTCGTATTCGCGGGCGCGGGGGTGTCAATCCCCCCGCCTTCAAACTACCCGAATTTTCGTGATTTGGCGGACAAGGTCGCTGGAGGGACACTTACTCCAGGGAAAGATGAACCTATCGATCATTTCCTCGGACGACTTCACGATCTCAAAGTGAAGGTTCACGAACTTGTCAGTACAATTCTCGCCGATCCGAGGTCTCGGCCTAACTCATTGCATTTTGACCTTTTACGGCTGTTCGAATCGAGTGAGGCAGTTCGGTTGGTAACGACGAACTTTGACCTTCATTTTTCCACCGCATCATCTGGAGTCTTCCCAAATCAGCATCCTTGTGAAATCTACCACGCACCTGCTCTGCCTTTGGGCCACTCATTTTCTGGGATCGTGTATTTGCACGGGGCCGTCGATAAACCGCCGCAACGCCTCGTTCTTACAGATTCGGATCTCGGTCGTGCTTATCTAACCGAAGGCTGGGCACGTCTTTTCTTGCAGCGGGTTTTCGAAACGTTCACAGTCCTATTTGTCGGGTATAGCCATAATGATCCGGTAATGAATTATCTGGCCCGTGGATTTACGCCAGAAATGGGAAAATCAAGAAGGTTCGCCCTTGTACCCTCAGGGGCGGAAGATGAATGGACCTACCGAGGAGTAATTCCCATAAAGTATCATTTGGCCGCTGGAGGAAGCCCGCATTCATCGCTTCCTACATCCTTGTCCGCGTGGGCTGAAGGGGCGCGGCTTGGAATTCTGGAGAGAGAGCAAAGGATTAGAGCAATTGTCTCGCTGCCGCCGCCAATAGACCTTGAGCCTGGTGATTTTATTGAAGACTCGCTCTCTGAAGTTTCGACCGCTCGGTTTTTCACACGTCACGCAGATTCCATTTCTTGGATGAGGTGGGTCGAAGAAAAGAAATTACTCAAGCGCTTATTTGATCCGAGTGCCGTGCCTACCGACATCGATGAAGAGTTGGGATGGTGGATTGCTGATAAATTTTCATGCGGACACGTGGAAGAAACGTTATCCGTGCTTCGCAGACAAGGGCAGCGCCTAAGCCGATATCTTTGGGAGGCCATTGCCGGTAAGCTGAGCCGGGACGGGTCAAAGGAAGAGAATCGAGAGGCTCGGCGTCGCTGGATTGCGGTCCTAATAAATCTTCGTCCCGAGGGGGCGCATCCACAATCTTTGGAACACATAGCAGAATCTTTCATCTTCCCCGATGATATCGAGATCGCCTTTTTGGTTTTTGAATACTTGAGTCGTCCGATACTCCGTCTTGAGCGCAATTTGTGGAGCGAGTTGGATGAGTCCCTAAGAGAGAACGTAAGCTTCGAGCTGGAGTCATATGGTAGCGGATTCTGGCTGGACCATTTATGGGTCACATTTTTCGAACCAAACTTAGAAATGCTTTCCGGGAAACTTGAGCCAATGTTGGGGTCGCACTTGCAGTTGGCGTATTTTCTTTCCCAAGCCGACAAGGGGATTCGGGGGGCTTGGGATACTCTTAGCCTATCGCGTGGCTTAATCGAGCAGCCGGACCATGGGCGCTTGGGAAATGGTCTTGGCGTATTGGTTGACGCCGCGTTTGATGTAGTCAAATGGAATGTAAGCAACCGACACGATAGGTCTGACGCTCTGATTCAGCTGTGGTTTTCAGCTGATTCCTTTCTGTTGAAGAGATTGGCTATTCTTGCGGTGGGACTGAGTGGCCACTGGTCTGGAGATCTAAAACTAAGATGGCTACTCGACAAGGACCTTCTATACGTGCCCGGTCTCAAGCACGAAGTATTTGAAGTCCTCAAGGCCGCTTACCCACTTTCTTCCGAGGGCTTGCGAAAAGAGACGGTGGAGAGAGCAAATCGCGAGCGGGACCCGTTTCCCGGGGACACAGACCATACCGAGGAATACGAGAAATATAACTTGATGTACTGGCTCCATCAGAGTGATCCCAGTTGCCTGATTGCGAAGGCAGCGTTCGGCGAGGTTCAGACAGTCCACGGAGATTTCCGCACTCGCGAGCATCCGGATCAAGATGTCGTACATGGGACCATGCAGATCGGGTTGCAGAGTCCTTTCGGCGTCGATGAATTGCTTGCCAAATTGCCCAGCGCTCAAATGGATGTTCTGCTCTCCTATGAAACTGAGGGTCTATTCGGACCGAGCCGAGAGGGCTTGGTGGCGAACGTGACTGCTGCCGTGATACGAAACTACGAGTGGAGTTGGCAGTTCGCGGGAGAACTACGAGAACGTGGCGCTACGCAAATCGATCTGTGGTCGGCTCTCGTGAGGGGTTGGGCTGGGTCCGAGTTACCGAATGATGCGTGGAGAGATGTTCTGACACTTCTTGACGTGGATGAAGGGCTTCACGATCCTTTGTCCAGTGAAATTGCTGATCTTCTTAAGGATGGGATCAAGAAAACTTCCAAGCCGATCCCGGCAGAGTGCTTCGACCTTATAGGCGATCTTTCCAAGAGAATATGGGTGATGTTGAGATTAAAAAGCGCTCCGCCAAAGCTCACATCGACGGAAACTGATTGGCTGATGCGCGCGATCAATCATCCTGCCGGAAGGCTTACGCTCTTTTGGCTTAACTGGCTTGCTCGACAACGGAAGGAAGCGGGCGTCGATTGGAAGGGGATACCTGATGGAATTCGGAAGACCTTTGATGAGGTCTTGATCGATAACAGTTATGCTGCGGAATTGGCACGCGTGCTGCTAGCTTCCCAGTTGAATTTTTTGATTAGTGCCGATGAGGCGTGGACTAGGAACAGTATTATTCCCCTCTTTGATTGGGCTGTGGACGGGAAGCGCGCCCTTCAAGCATTCCATGGATTTCTAACGTGGGGACAACAAACCGAAACGCTGATTGCATTCATACTGCCTATGTATGAGAAGGCCTTTTCACATATCTCGGAGTTTGGAAAAGCGAGGAATCGCTTCACGCAATACTTGGCGGCCTTGGCAGTGGGAAGCTCGACGAACCCGCTGACAACTGGCTGGCTTGACCGCTTCATGTTGGGTTCTGAGGAAAAAGATCGTCATGCTTGGACTTCTCAGGTGGGGCAGGTTCTGCGCGGGTCCAACGATGCTGCAAGAACAGCGGCCTGGCAGCACTGGATCAGGGAGTATTGGAATCGGCGACTTTCAGGTCGCCCGGTTCCCATAGACGCGATAGAGCTTGGTGAGATGGTCGAATGGTCGCTACATCTCGGGTTGAGCTTCCCTGAGGTGGTAGAGATGATTTTGAGAGGTCCCTCGTTCGAGCTTAGACATTCATTCTTCTTAAGAGAACTAGCCGATACGACTTTTCCAGAAATATTTCCGGCGGCCACAGGGAATGTCTTGTCGATTGTGCTTCGCAATATGAACGCCGTCCACTTCGATCTCGACAAAGTAGAAAACGTGGTTAAGCGAATCGCGCCACTAAGTGTTTCGCCCACATTGCTCAAGGAAATATGCAACGAGCTGGGTCGGCTAGGTTATGCGCCGGCCGCAGCCTTAGGAAATTGGATAGATACTCAACCCGCGCAGAACTGAAATTGACCGAATCATAGAGTCGCGTTACTTAGCCCAACCGGACAAACCGAAAGAAAGCGCCCGCGGCGGGCGCTGGGGGACGGCCCTGCACCATGCGGTGCAGGGCGGTTTCGGAAGCTGCACCCCGTCCCCTCCCGAAGTATCGGGAGGGACGGGCTGCATGGCGCTTCGACATTCATTTATTGTTAGAAGCGGTGCGTAAGGGTGCGGACTTTGATGTTTCTCTCTAATGGTCACCGAGCTTCGATTCTCGAGGACGCATTTCCCTGATTGCCGGTGATTGATTTCCTGCTGGGCGCGATGTATCGAGACTGAAAACGCAAGAAAGAGATGGAACCCTGGGCCGCCTGTGCGGGGTCGGCACAGGCGGGTTTATCGGCGGCGAGCGCCGGTCGTTTTATTGTGCAAGTCAATCTTCATTTGGAAAGAGAACGGCGTTGGTAGGTGGCTTTTGTTCCTGCTCGCGCTTCCGCTTGGGGCGCTTGGAGCTGCTCTGGGAATTCGTGCGGGCAAACCGAAAGAAAGCGCCCGCGGCGGGCGCTGGGGGGCGTCCCGCACCATGCGGTGCAGGGCGATTTCGGAAGCCGCGGCCCGTCCCCTCCCGAAGTACCGGGAGGGACGGGCCGCATGGCGCTTCGACATTATTGTGAAAATCGGTGCGTGAGGCGAGACTTACGCGTGCTAATCGAAATCGCGGCCGGCAGAAACGTCCGGGACTCAAAAACCGAGTCCCGCAGAAGCATCCGGGACACAAAAGGCGCGTCCCGCGGGAACATCCGGGACTCAAAATTCGGGGCGCAAAGGATAGTCCACGATAATAGCGCGGCCGTTGGTGAGGGCTTTGACGGAGTGGCGCGCGTTGCTTGGGACGATCGCGACCAGGCCTGGGCGGATGATCTGGGCGGCGCCTTCGATTGTTATTTCGAGCTCACCTTCGATCAACTCGTAAACTTCTTCCTGAGGATGGAAGTGTTCGTGAATGGATGCGCCGCGCGTGAAGTCGTAGTGAGCGAAGGTCATGCTCGGCGAGTGGAAATAGCGGCCATGCCAGCCGGGAAGGCGCTCGATAACTTTCAGGGTGCTGGTGTCAATAATGGGCATGGGAGTCTCCTCTGCGGGATTGTAACACCGGGAATTTGCGTGGCCGAAGGGGAGCGTTAAAACATGGAACCATCGGGGGTCCCGACTCAAGGCAACCGGGCGCACTGAGGTGCAAGGGATTTGAAATCAAAGGCCTCAGGTCTGAAGACCTGGGCTACAGGAACCGAAAAGCCGCGCGAGCACAAGGCCCCGGGTTCGGGGAAACCGGGCTACATGACATGAGGATTACTTGTGTCCGCCGGAAGTTCCGCCGGCCGATCCAGTCGAGCCGGTAGAGCCGGTGGTTCCAGTTCCGCTTCCACCGGGCTTGGCGCCCGAGGAACCGTTTGCCGATGAGGGGACAGATCCTGTTGGTCCAGATGCGGATGCGCCAGCGAATCCTGTTGCGTTGCCCGCGGATCTCGAGCCTTCAAATCCGCGCGAGGCTTCAAAGCCACCGTTAGAGCCTCCATTGAACCGCGCCGAGACGGCCGAGTTCATCATGGGAGACGCGGGCATGGCCCTTGGAGCTTGCATGGCCGGAGGAAGGGAATTGGGCGCGGCCAGGCGCGGTCCACCAGCGGAAACTCCGGGAGAACGGAGAGCCGCCGGCCCGTTGGGCGCGCGTACTGGTGAAGCCGGACCCGATTGGGCTGGAGCATTCGTACTTCCCGCACTTCCAGCGAATGTGCTTGGAGATGAGGTTTGCGCGGCGGCGCTATTCGCGGGCGAAATCACAGGCCCTGTAGGGGCGTTAATTCGCGAAGTCTGAGTGATTGTGCTTTGCGTCAGGGGCATGCGTCCGCCCGGCTTGATGGTGCCGTTACGGCCTTGTGTGGCGAGAATGAACACAGACATGCGAGTGGGCGGCGCGACCTTTGTCGGGTGGGCAAGAATCGGAGGCGCGGAAGGCATCCAGCCCACGTAGTTATTCATTGCCACCCAGTATGCATTTGCCGGCTGCCAGTCGAGCATGTCATCGGGTATCCAGACCCAACCGTAATCTGGATCATCAACCCAACCGCCGAAATGGTATGGCAGCCAGCCCCACGGTTCAGAGCTGATCCAGTTCCAACCGGTGACGGGCATGTAAGACCACGCGCCAGCCGCGTAGGGCGTCCAGGCCGCACCGACGCCGTAAGGCTGCCAGCCCATGCCGTAGCCGCGAATGTCCGACCATTCGCCGTAGCCGGTGAGTTCGGCGAAACCCGCGGTATAGTTTTTCTCTTTGAGATAGGGATTTGCTTGTTCCTGGGCGTTCAGCAGAATTTGTTCGCGCTGCGAAACCCACTTGTCAAAAGCGTCGGGAGCCGGGCTGTGGCCGACCTGTTGCGAGATCGTTTCAGCGGTATCGAGATGCAAGGTCTGGTGGCTGCCGAGGAGGGCGCTTGCGGAAGGGGACTTTTCGTCAACTTTTCCACTGAATACCGTGACCCAGTTCCCGGAGGGAGTAGCGTCGATCCGAAATCGCGCACTGCGAGGGACGTTCAAATCCAAATTGGGAGCGGCAATGGAAAATTCATCATTGTGCGAAAGATTGGCGGTGACGATCGCGGTTCCCTGTAAAAGAGTGAGGCGCGTAACGCGGCGGCCGTCCACGAGGCCCAATTCCGTGAAGTCCACAGAGGAGTTGTAGGCGAGCCGGATGGCCAAGCCTTCCTCGAATTCCACTTCCGCGAATCCGCTGCCGGTCTGCAAGACGAAGCCTTGTTGCATCGGAAGGTTCATGACCGCGGATTGCCAGCCTTCTCCGGAACGCTGATATTGCACGGTTCCTTCCACAAAGCTAAGGCGCACGATGCGGATATTGCTGTAATCATCCGCTTGCGCGGGTAGCACGCCGATCAGGAGCATTGCTGCCAAGAAAATCAGGAGGGCGGAAAAGCGGCGATTCATAGGACACCCCTTTGGAGGCTACTGCCCCTTGCCGGGATGCAGGGGTATAAGAAAAAATTTGGCCTCGCATTTGCTCCAGCAATGCTGCTCCCAGGATGCGCGGAAGTCAAGAATACCAGTGAGAGACGGGGTCAATCCTGAGGAGGCAGCAGATGCGACACAGGCTGCGCGGCGTGCAATGGCGGGGTTGCGCCGGGCGTTATATAGTGGAAGGGTTCGCCTGGGCTGCGCATTGCGCATTCGCTGAGCATTTGTTGTGCATTCGTGGCGCGGCGAGGCGAAGTGTTTCTACGAAAGAGTAAGCCAACACACATATGGCCGCCGAAGTTGAAAAACTGCTGGAACGCGCCAAGCGCTCCGTCGAGAAGAGCAAACCTGCGGACGCCATCGCAGCGTACCAGGCCGTGTTGCAGGCGTCGCCGGGCAACGTCGAATCCATGCAAGCGCTGGGCGACCTGTACACGCATCAGAATGACGCCGGGAAGGCCGCGGTGTACTACGGCATGTTGTTTGACCGGCTGGTAGAACCGCGCGACGAGGCGAAAGCCGCAGCGCTATACACGCGCTTTCTCCGTTTGGCGGAGCAGCCGCCGGAACGCCAGACGCGCTATGCGCTCCTGTTGCAGCGGCAGAACAAAACGGGCGAGGCTATCGAACATTATTCGGTAGCCGCTGAACGCTTTCTGAAGCGCGACAAAGAAGACGAAGCTCTGCGGTGCATCGAGCAGGTGGCGGAACTCGATCCGGACAATGCGGACCGGCAAATCGCCATGGCGGAACTCGCCGAAAAACGCGGCCGCAACGTTTTGGCGGCCAAGGGTTATGTGCGCGCGGGACAATTGGCGCTTGTGGCAGGAGAAATACCGAGCGCGGTTGCACGGCTGGCGTGCGCCAACCTCGCCGTGCCAGGTGACCGTAACACATCGCTGTTATATGCAAATGTGTTGCTGATGTCGAACGAAGCCGCGCTGGCGGTGGCGACGCTCGATCCCTTCTCGCAGACCGAGAATACTCCTGTATTTCTGAAATGTTTTGGAGAAGCGCTGATGCGCGCCGGGCAACTGGATCGCGCGCGCGGGCCGCTGGAAGAATATTACAAGACTGCCGGTGGCGATCACGCCCTGCTATTTCAACTGGCGGAGCACTTTATCGCCATGGGCCAGGATGCGCAGGCCGTCGAAGTGCTGGCGGCCATTCGGCAACGCTTCCGCGATTCGAGCAACGAGAATATATTCGCGGCGCAACTGGATTTGATTGCGGAAGCCCATCCGCAGTCACTTCCTGTTCTTGAGTTTTGGAGCGTCGTTTACAGCGGCCTGAACCGCGAAGCGCGCTATTTCGAGGTGCTGGTCCATCTTTTCGATGCCTACATAGAACACGACGACATGAAAGCCGCGTGCGATGTTCTGGACCGCATGGTGGATATTGACCCGTACGATTATCGCAACCAACAGCGTCTGGAAAAGCTCAGCGGGCACACGGATCAGGATTACCTTTCACGCGTTGCTTCGCGGATTGGCGTGACGCTTTCGCAGCCCGGCGGAGACGGCCCGAGCGGAGCAGATGCGGCGCCAACCGCGAGCGCATCGGCGCCAGTTGTGGCCGCGGCGCTTGATGATTTGCTTGTCCAGGCGGAGATCTTTATACAGTATTCTCTGCAGCCGAAGGCCATCGAACGTCTGCAAAAAGTTTCCCAACTATTTCCCGCCGAGGTCGAAACCAATGCACGATACCGCGGACTTTGCGAAGTCGCTGGCTGGTGGCCCGAAAGCATAGCGCCCAAGCCCGCGGGAGAAAAGCCGGATGGAATGCCGATTCCCAACGCAGCTATGCCCCCCGGCGCGCCGGCGGCGGCAAGCGGAGTCTACACCGCGGAAACTCTGCGTGACCTGGCGAAGATTTCGGAAATTGGACAGAACGTTTACCGGCAAACCAATCCGCGAGCGATGCTGACTTACACCGTGAACGAAGTGGGCAAACATCTGCACGCATCGAGATGTCTGGCGGTTGTGGGCGAACCAGGGCAGCCGCCACAACTGGCGGCGGAATATTGTGTGGCGGGCACGGTGCCGGTTACGGCTACGCAGGTGATGCGGTTGGTTTCGCAATTGGAGCGCGCCGTGCCGGATAACATGGGCGGGTTGCCGCTGGATGCGGCCGCAGCGCCGGTGGTACGTGAAGTGGGTTTGGTTACCGCGCTGGGCGTTTCGCTGATAGATAAGGAAACACAAGCGCCGACAGGCGTCATCCTGGTGGGGCACGCCGAATCTCACCGGTGGAAGCCAAACGAAACTTACTTTCTGCAAACGGCGGGCGATCAGATGCTGCTGGGAGTCAGCCACACGCGGCTGCGCTCGCTGGTTCAAACTCTGAATGTAGCGGATCAAAAGACCGGGTTGGTGGCGCGGAGCGCGTATGTTGACCGGTTGCTGGGCGAAGCGCAGCGCGCCAAGACCCAAGACGCATCGCTATCGGTGGCCATTCTGCAGATTGATAAGGGGCCGGAGCTTATCCGCCAGCAGGGTGAAGCGCTGGTAGACATATATATCGAGCAAATATCGCGCGCTGTTTTGCCTCTGGCGCGGCCTTCCGATTTGGCGGTGAAATACACGGCGTGGTCGCTGGCGTTTATTCTGCCGGATACGGCGCTTGTTGACGCCGTGGGCATAGTGGAAAAAATGCGGGCAGCCGTGGCAAGCGGGCGGAAAGAAAGCGCCGGGTCGGGTGGCCGAATGACGGTGAGCGCAAGCGTGGTTGAGGCAATCGCCCGAGTAGACTACGATACCGAAGACATCGTCACCGAACTGATCAACCGCGCCGAATCGAATTTGGAAGAAGCGCGAAAGCGCGGCGGCGATTTGGTTGTTTCGCACTCAAGTTCAGGGAATTAACAATCATCTGATCGTTTGCGGAATTGAACGGAGCGAAGCTTGGGAATATTCCCCACAGAAATAGTCATCGTGGCCGGAGCGCGCACGGCGATGGCGCGATACACCGGCGCATTCAAGGATGTTTCGGCGATCGAGCTGGGCGCGGCGGCGGCGCGCGAAGCCATTCGACGCGCGAAAACCGATCCCGCTGAATTCGACCACGCGATTTTCGGCAACGTCATGCAGACGAGTTCTGATGCGCTTTACGGCGCGCGGCACGTCGCGCTAAAGGCCGGACTGAAAGTTGAAATGCCAGCCGTCACCGTAAACCGGCTGTGCGGTTCGGGAATTGAGGCGATCGCGCAGGCGGCTCAGCGGATTCTGCTGGGTGAAGCGTCGCTCATTCTGGCTGGCGGCATGGAGAATATGACGCAATCGCCGCACGTGATTCGCGGCGCGCGCACGGGATTTCGGCTGGGCGAGGGAAAATTAGAAGACTCGCTGATGACTGGATTGCTGGACACATATTGCGGCTGCAACATGGCGGAAACCGCTGAAAACGTGGCGGCGGAATATGGCGTGACGCGCCGCGCCTCGGACGAATATGCGTTGCGCAGCCAGCAGGCAGCGGAGGCGGCGACTCAGGCCGGTTACATGAAAGAAGAAATCGTGCCGGTGGAAGTGAAGTCCGGAAAGAAAGTGGAACTTTTTAGCGAGGATGATCACCGGCGACCGGAAACCACACTGGAGACACTGAGCAAACTTCCCTCCGCATTTCGCAAAGACGGCATCGTTACGGCGGGAAACGCGAGCGGGATTGTGGACGGCGCCGCGGCGGTGGTTGTGACGCACGCAAAAATCGCGCGCGAACGCGGATGGGACACGCTTGGGCGGATTGTTTCCTGGGCGACGGTTGGCGTGGAGCCGCGATTAATGGGAATTGGGCCGGTGCCCGCGTCTCAAAAAGCTCTGGGCGCTGTGGGATTGAAAATTGGACAGATCGATCGAGTCGAAGTGAACGAGGCTTTCGCGCCGCAATATCTGGCGGTGGAAAAGGCGCTGGGACTCGACCGCGAAAAAACGAACGTGAATGGCGGAGCGATCGCGCTCGGGCATCCGCTGGGCGCGTCCGGTACGCGGTTGATACTGACACTGTTGCTTGAGTTGCGGCGGCGGAATCTGCGCTATGGTCTGGCGACGGCGTGCATTGGGGGCGGGCAGGGCATTGCAATGATCGTCGAAGCAATTGCTTAATACTCCACAGAGATTTAACGTACAATTCCCGCAGGGAACCGGCTGTTCGCAATCCTCGAGGGGGAAGATTTGAATGCCGATTGAAAAAGTAGGAGTGGTGGGCTGCGGGTTGATGGGTTCCGGCATCGCGCAAGTTGCGGCGCACGCGGGCTGCGACGTAGTGGTGCGCGAAGTTTCCTCCGAGCTGGTTGAAAAAGGTCTGAAGAGCATTGAAAAGAATCTCGCGCGGCTGGTGGAAAAGGGCACGCTTACGGCGGCGGATCGCGATCAGGTTCGCGGGCGGTTACGCGGCACGACCAAGCTTGAGGATTTCGGCGACCGCGACCTGATCATCGAGGCGATTATCGAGCAGTTGCCGGTGAAGCGCGAACTCTACGGCGCGCTCGATAAAATTTGCCCGCCTGCAACACTTTTTGCGAGCAACACCTCATCTCTTTCCATTACGGAGATGGCCACCGCGACCAAACGGCCGGACCGCTTCTTCGGTTTGCATTTTTTCAACCCCGTGCCGGTGATGAAACTCGTGGAAGTGATTCGCACGATTGCTTCCGACACGCAGGCGTATGACGAGTTGATTGCGTTCGCCAAGCGGCTTCGGAAGACGCCGGTGCTGACGTCCGACCGCACAGGGTTTATTGTGAATAGATTGCTGGTGCCGTATTTGCTTGACGCAATCCGCGCGCTGGAGGAAGGCGTGGGCAGCATCGTGGATATTGATAACTCGATGAAGCTGGGATGCGGGCATCCGATGGGGCCGCTGACGCTGCTGGACTTCGTCGGTCTGGATACGACGTATTACATCGCGCAGATCATGTTCGACGAATTTCACGAGCGGCGTTTCGCTTCGCCTCCGCTGCTGAAGCGCATGGTGCTCGCGGGTTGGAATGGGCGCAAGGCGGGACGAGGATTTTACGACTACACCGATCCGCAGAACCCGAAGCCGATGAAATTGAACTGAACGATTGACCTGAAGGCGGGAGACCTCACGCATGGCTTACGAGAACATCACGTACGAAGTCCGCGACGCAATTGCTTACATTACTTTTAATCGTCCCAAGGTGCTGAACGCGCTGAACCGGCAAACAATTCAGGAGCTCTTGCTGGCGCTGGGGACGGCCAAGCTGGATGCAACGGTGCGCGTTGTGATTCTTACCGGCGCGGGCGACAAGGCATTTATCGCCGGAGCGGACATTAACGAACTCGCGGTACGCACACCGGTGGACGGCAAGGAATTTTCGATTTTCGGCCAGGGCGTGCTGCATATTCTGGAGACGATGGGCAAGCCTTCGATTGCCGCCATCAACGGATTTGCTCTGGGCGGCGGCTGCGAGTTGGCGCTGGCATGTTCGATTCGCCTGGCGAGCCGGACCGCGCGGCTCGGGCAGCCCGAAGTAAAGCTGGGCATTCTGCCGGGCTATGGTGGCTCGCAGCGTTTGGCGCGATTGTGCGGTAAAGGTGTGGCGCACGAACTTATCCTCACTGGCGACATGATTTCGGCTGAAGAAGCAATGCGCATTGGTCTGGTAAATCATATTTATGAACCGGCCGAGCTGATGCCGGCGGCTGAGGCGATGGCAAAGAAAATCGCCGCGAATGCGCCGCTGGCCGTGCAGTACTCGATGGAAGCCATCGAGCATGGCATGGAAATGCCGCAGGAAGAGGGATTGTTCCTGGAGGCGACGCTGTTCGGACTTTGCTGCGCGACCGAAGACATGCACGAAGGCACGCGGGCATTTCTGGAAAAGCGTCCCGCGCAGTTCAAAGGGAAATAAAAGCGACGACGATATAGTAAGAACAACGACGATGAAGTTACCTCTCGATCCCAAACCAGCCGGTGGAGATTTCCGCGCCAAAGGGCTGCGCTTTGGCATCGTCGCCAGCCGGTTCAATAGTTTCATCACCCAGAGATTGGAGCGCGCGGCGCTGGATGCCCTTGCCGCCGCGGGAGCAACCGGGAAGCAAGTGGAAGTTCTGCACGTGCCCGGATCATTTGAAATTCCATTGGCGGCGAAAAAGCTCGCGGAGACCGGCAAAGTGCAGGCGGTTATCGCCATCGGCTGCGTCTTGCGGGGAGAAACTTCGCACTACGAATATATCTGCTCGGAAGTAGCGCGCGGCGTTCAGCTCGCGCAGATGGATACCGGCGTGCCGATTATTTTTTGCGTGCTTACGTGCGACACGCTGGAGCAGGCGATTGATCGCGCTGGGCCGAAGAGCGGAAACAAGGGCTACGAAGCAGGGCTGGCCGCTGTAGAGATGGCGAATCTTGCGCGCAAACTCTCCGCGTCCGGATTCGCGCAAGTCCACGTCGCCACGAAATGCCAAGACAGCTTCGCGCGCACGCGCTGGCCGCGGGCGGCGCAAATAAGATGGCTTTGCGGCGCAAGTCTCGCGAATTTGCCTACCAGATGCTTTATCAATGGGAGATGCGGCGGGAGACGCCGGCGACTGATCGAAATGGGATTCTGGCGTGGAGTGAAGGCAGCTCCCGCTACACGCGAATTCGCAAATCAATTGCTGGAAGGCGCGGTTGCGCGGGCTACGCAGATTGATGCACTACTCGAAAAGCATGCGACGGATTGGCGGTTGGAGCGCATGGCGGCGATGGACCGTGCAATCCTGCGGCTCGCGGTTGGAGAAATGCGCGCTACCGGAACTCCTCCCAAAGTTATAATCAATGAAGCGCTTGAACTGGCGAAGAAATATTCTTCGGAAGAATCTGTGAGTTTCATCAATGGCATCTTGGATGCCATCCTCAAAGAGCAGACCGCGGCGATTGCCGAAGCGAAGCAAAATAAAACTAAGTAGGAAATATCCTGCATTCAGTTTGAGAATAAGCAACTTCTTTCCAAAGCTGGGCTTTTGGGGCGCGGACTCTTGTCTGTTTATACCTTGGTTTGGAACACTTCTTATGCTGGCGGTGTCTATTCGTAAGGAAAGCATGCGAACTCGTGCAAAACTCTTCACGGTATTGCTCCTCGTCGCTACAGGCGGAGCAGTCGTTCTGAGTTGTTATGCTCTTTTCATCCAGACCCAAGCCGAGGCTTTGTTGAAAGACCTTACGGCGCTCACGGTTGGCACTTCGACAGAATTCGACGCTGAGCAGCTCGCGAGAAAACACAGCCGGTATCTGGTTTCTCGCGAATCCAGCGATGGGATTGCCATAACCACATTCAACGTGCAAAACAAGTGGCTCTCCGCGGTGAAGCTGGAAGCCCATCTGCATTATTCGGTGCATCTGTTAGTGTGCGAGGCGGACATGTGTACTGCGTTAGCGCGGGTTCTCGCGTTGGATAAGGTCAGTCACCCGAATTTACCGCGTCGGCGGAATGGTAGATGAATGTGCAGAATATCCTCAATATATTCCGCCGGAATACAGTTTCGAGTTCCCGACGCCAATTCTGGCAAGCCGTACCTGAGCTCTCAACTGGACTTTCCATGCCGTTGGGCGTTAGGGCGAGACGCGCTTTGAACTTTTCGTTTCGACTGTCCCGGCATAGAAACCAGGACGGGGTTGCGATTTGCCTTGCGACTATCTTCCTTCAGCCTGGCAGGACTGGAAGGCCTTTCTTGTCGGGAGATTGTTTCCCGGAGCATTTCAATCATCGTTTCAGTTTGAATTCCACTTTGCAGGCAGTGATTTGCGGAAGCGGTGCGCAAATATCCTTCTAAGTGACATTGCTTCAGCGAAATGCTTAGGCTTCGAGAAACCCTCAAACACAACGACAGCCGCGCCGCTCACGCGAGGCACGAGCTTTCCGCGGCGCTCTTCGATGAGCACTTCGATGCGGCAGGGGCGTTCCATTTCGAGGCCTTGCGCGATGGCCAGCGGCTCAGCCGTTTTGAGTTTACCGTGGCGCACCAGATATGCGCCGAGCGATCCCGCGGCGGAGCCGGTGCCGGGGTCCTCATAAAATGACCAGGGGACCATGCCGCGCGCGAATGCTTGGCCGTGGCTGCCGAGTGCGAAGCAATAGGCAAGCGTATCCACACCGCGAAGCGCCGCCAGGAGAGAATTTGGGTTGGAGCGAATGCGTCCCAACGATTTGCGGTTGATGAGCGGGATCATCAGATTAAAGATTCCGGTGGAAACGGATTCCATCGGCAAGCTGGAATCCAGGTCGCGCATGGTGAGGCCCAGCGCGCGCACGATGGCAGGCTTTGAAAGGCGAGGGTTCTTGAATTCCGCGGGCTTCTGCAACATGGTGACGCGCGACGGCCTGCCATCGTGAAAGGAAATTTCGACGGGAAGGAGTCCCGCGCCAGTTTGCTGCCAGATGTGAACGGGGCCTTCCTGCGCGGGCACTACTCCGAGTTGCGCCATCAAGAACCAAGTGCCGATTACGGGATGACCGGCGAGGCGCAGCTCTGTTTGCGTGGTGAAAATCCGCAGGCGCGCAAGAGCTTGCGAGTTGGTGGGCTTCTGGACGAACACCGTTTCGGCGAGATTCATCTCGCGCGCGATATCGAGCATACGGCGGGGAGACAGCCCGTCGCCATCAATGACGACCGCGAGCGGATTGCCCGCGAATGGGGTATTGGTGAAAACGTCGAGCTGGTAGAGGCGTCGCTTCACGAATGATCTCCAGGATTCCGAAATTATGCGCGATTAGAAAACGCGCGCGCTTGCGGGCCGGTGCCACCTACAAATTCAAAACCGCCGCCTGGAAGGCAGCGCTACGAAAAGGCCTGAGCCCTTACAGATTTTGCACGAATGCAGCGGTTTCGTCGAGGATGCGTCTGGTGGTTCCGGGACGCGACGTTTCCGCATAGAGCCGCAGCATGGATTCCGTGCCCGAAGCGCGCACCAGCAGCCATCCAATTTCTCCGAGGTAAAGCTTTATTCCGTCCATATTTTCACGCCGGATAATTTCCCAATCGAGCCAGCGGGTCAGCGGTTTCTTGCCGGAAGATGGAGCGTCTGAGAAATATGCGATGGCGCGTTCCTTTTGTCCGGGCTTCAATTCGAGATCCACGCGGCCGTAGTGGTGCTCGCCGAATTCCTTTTGCAGATCGCGCACCAACTCGCCCAGACCTTTGCCGTGCCAGGCCATCAGCTCGACCAGCAACAATGCGGTTACGGTGGCGTCGCGCTCCGGCAAGTAAAGTTTCGTGCCGATACCGCCGGATTCTTCGCCGCCAAGCAAGATATCGCGCTCGAGCATCATCTCGCAGATGTATTTGAAGCCGATGGGCACTTCGTAGATCTGGCGGCCGAACTTCGCGGCGATTTTGTCCAGCATTTTTGTGGATGAGAAAGTTTTGGCGACGTCGCCGGGAAGGTTGCTGGTTCCCGCCAGGTGCCAGAGCAATAGAGAAAAAATCTGATGAGGAGTAACGAAGCGGCCGTCGCGATCTACGGCGCCGATGCGATCACCGTCGCCATCGGCCGCAATTCCGGCGTCATAGCCGCCTTCGCGCACCGCTTTTTGTAGAGTGGCAACATGCGGCTCAATGGGTTCGGGATTGACGCCACCGAACAGCGGATCGCGCGTGCCGCGAATTTCGTCGCAGGCCACGCCGTGCCGCGCCAGCAACTCGCACAACAGGCCGCGCGCGGCGCCGTGCATCGGATCAACGAGCAGACGCAGCGGATGACTTCTTATTCGGTCCCAGTCCACTAGTTTTTCGATGGTTTCCAAATATGGCGTGCGAACGTGCAGAGGTTGGATCAAATCCCTTCGCGGTGGAAGCCGAGGGATGCCATCACGCAAGACATTCTCCAGCTCTTTTTCAATTTGAGAAACAATGCCCGGCAGGGCGGAACTTCCGTAGCCGGCTTTGAACTTGATTCCGTTCCAGCGGTACGGATTGTGGCTGGCGGTGATCATAATTCCGCCCGCCGCGCGGCGCTGGCGCACAAGAAGCGAAATTGCGGGCGAGGGGCAAGCCTCGTCGGAAAGCCAGACGGGCGTACCCGTCATGGAAACGGTTTCGGCAGCCACGCGCGCGAATTGTTCGGAGCCGAACCGGTTGTCGTAGCCGATAAGCACTCCGCGGCGCGCATCTTCCGCGCGCACCACGTACCGCGCGATGGAGTAGGCCACCTTGCGCACGTTTTCGTAGACGAAGTCCTCGGCGATGACGCCGCGCCAGCCGTCGGTGCCGAATCGGATTTCGCTCTTGGCTTCAGGAGACAATTTATTTCACGAACTATAGCAAGGATTTGCGCTTCTGAGTTTCGAGCCACTTCACAATTTTGCCGACGTCCTGAGCGCGGTCGCGCGGGCAGATTAGCAGAGCATCGGGTGTTTCCACGACGACGAGGTCGCTTACGCCGATTGCCGCGATAAATTTCTTCGGACTCCAAAGAAAATTGCCTTGGGCATCAATCGTAAAGTGGGGGCCGGCCGCGATGTTGACGGCATTTTTCCCCCGGCGATTATTTGTTTGCGCGTTCGCGAGCAATTCGTAAACGGCTTCCCAGGAGCCGATGTCGCTCCAGCCGATATCCGCGGGCAGCACATGTATGAGAGGCTCGCCTGCCTGTCGCGTTGCAGGCTCGAGTATGGCGTAGTCCACGGAAATGTTCTCGAGGAGGGGATAGATCTTGCGGAGCGCGCCGGCATAGCGCGTTGTGCCGATCGTTGCCGCCAATTCTTCGAGCGCCGCATAAGTCTTCGGCAAATGTTTCCGCAGATTTTCCAGAAACGTTGAGACCCGCCAGAAAAACATTCCTGCGTTCCAATAGTAGCGGCCGGACGCGACATATCGCCGCGCCAGCGCGACCGCCGGCTTTTCAGTGAATTGGCGCACGGCGTAACTGGCGTTCGTTCGGTTGCGGCCACTTTTGTTCGCGCGCTCGATGTAGCCGAAGCCCGTCTCGGGACGCGTTGGCGGAATGCCGAGTACGGCCATTTGTCCCGCGGTTGATGCAATGCGAAGGGCTTCACGAACCAGAGCCCGAAAACGAGCTGGTTGCGCGATGTAGTGATCCGCGGGAAGCACGGCCATGAGGGCATCACCGTGTTGATGCCGGAGATGAATTGCCGCCAACCCGATTGCGGCGGCGGTATTCCGCCCCGTAGGTTCGGTAAGCACTTGTGTTCGCGGCACGCGCGGGAGTTGCTTCCGCACTTCCACGGCTTGCTCGTTATTTGTTACGACCCAAAATTGGGCGTGGCGGAAAAGCGGCGCCAGACGCGCGGCTGTTTGCTGCAACATCGTGTGATTGCCGATGATATTCAGCAGTTGCTTGGGCGAACGAGTGCGGCTGCGCGGCCAGAATCGCGTGCCACGCCCTCCGGCCAGAATCACCGCGAATGCGAGAAGTTTTTCTTTGGACATGTTATTCGGGTTGCTGCGTCAAAAATTCACCGTTGAATGATCTGCGCCGCTGCCTCGGTGGAAACGCCGCAGGCAGCGAGCTGCGCCGCGTAGCGATTAAGATCTGGCACAAATACGCGCATCATTGTCGTAGCCGCGGCCGGCCCGATTTGCCATTGCCCGAGCGAGGCCGGCACGAACCACGCTTCACCGGCGGAATACTCCGCTGGGCCCGGATTGTTTCCGCGCACGGTATTCCAGGTTATTCGTCCGCGGCCAGCGATCACAATCCACAGCTCAAAACATTCCGGCTCGCTACGCTGCGAGACCGGCTTGGCAAACTCCCATTTCTCGACCGCAAAATAGCGGCACGCAACCAGGTGCGCTATGCCGGCATCCTGCGCCGCCACGCGCGAGGGAGATATTTTGCCGCCGCGCTGCTGCTCGAAGTTCAGCACGTCCATCGCTTTGTTTACATGCAGGGAACGAGCAGAACCATCCGGATGGCGGCGTCCATAATCGTACACGCGGTAGGTGACGTCGGAAGTTTGTTGAACCTCGCAGAGAACGAGCCCGGAGCCGATGGTGTGCGCCGTGCCCGCCGGGACAAATACTGCGTCGCCCGCGGACACGGGCAATCGCGTCAAGCAATTCTCAACTGTGCCCTCGTCAATCGAACGCCGAAACACCTGGCGCGTGACGCCCGGCTTCAGCCCAACGAAAACTCCAGCTCCAGGCTGCGCAGCAACGGCGTACCACATTTCTGTTTTTCCAACGCCGCCGGAGGCCGATTCATGTTTGTGCGCGTATTCGTCAGGTGGATGAACCTGCACGGAAAGTTTGTCTCCAGGAAAAAGGAATTTCACCAGCAACGGAAAAGCCGCGCCCGCTGCCCGTGCGGCAGCCATTCCTGCGCCCGCCCATTCCCTCGGCATCGCTTGCCAGGCTTCGCCGAGTGTGCGGCCCGCATAAGGTCCATCCGCGAAAAGGCATTTGCTATCCGTGAGCCACACTTCACCGATGGGCATTTTTTCTGAGGATGTTTGATCCGGGAAACTCTTATCCGAAAAGAGAGGCGCGAGCGACTGCGCGCCCCAGATGCGCGGCACAAAGATAGGCTGCAGCCGCGCAGGGCTCGGCGGGATATTCCGATTCACGACGCGGAAGCGGCCTCAGCGAAGAACCGCTCGAAGCGCCGCAAACCTTCGTCAATGCGCTCCATGCTTGTGGCGTAGGAAAGACGCAAGTAGCCCGGCGCTCCGAAGGCGTCGCCAGCGACGACAGCAACGTGTGCTTTATCCAGAAGCTGCCGCGCGAGCGCCGGAGTATCTTCGCACCCGCTCTTGCCTCCCAAATGTTTTGAAATATTCGGAAAGGCATAGAACGCGCCATGCGGCGACGTGCACGTGATCCCCGGAATTGCACGCAACCCGGCCACAATGCGATCCCGGCGCCGCGTATATTCCGCGAGCATCTCCGTTACGCTATCCATCGGGCTGGTTAAGGCGGCGAGCGCGGCCTTCTGCGTGATCGAAGTCGGATTGGAAGTGGACTGGCTCTGGAGCTTCGTCATCGCCTCGATTACGGATTTCGGCGCGAGCGCGAAGCCCGCGCGCCAGCCAGTCATCGCGAAAGTTTTTGAAAGCGATCCGGCGACGATCACATTTGGCTTGGCGCCTTCGCGGCCCGCAATGGAATAAGGCTTCCCGCCGTCGTAAATGAAATGCGAATAGCATTCATCGGTCAGCACCCAGATGCCGCGCCTCTGGCACACGTCGAAGATGCGCTCGAATTCCTCGCGCGGAATCACCGCGCCCGTGGGATTATTCGGCGAATTGATGATGATTATTTTCGTGCGCGGGCTAATTGCTTTTTCTACGGCTTCCGCGCGCAGGGTGAACGCGTCCTCAGCATTCGTTGGCACGAATACCGGAGTAGCTCCCGTGTATTTCACCATGTCGGGGAAGCTGACCCAGTAGGGAACAGGGATGAGAACTTCATCGCCTGATTCCACAAGCGCGTTGAGGGCATTGAAAAGAGCGTGCTTGCCTCCGGAACTAAACATGCATTCGGCCGGATCGTAGCTGGAACCGAATTGCGCGGCGTGCCAGCGGCAGATTGCTTCGCGCAAGGGCGCAATGCCGCTTGCCGATGTGTATTTTGTAAAGTTTTGTTCGAGCGCCTGAACGGCGGCGCGCTTGATGTGCTCGGGAGTGGGGAAATCCGGCTCGCCAGGGCCGAAGTCCACCATGTCAATGCCGCGAGCCTTGTATTGCTCTGCGATCATCAGCACCGCAAGCGTGGGCGAACTTGAAATCCGGCCGACGCGTTTCGCGAAATCAGTCATCATTTCGGAGTCCCTTAAATGCAACATCGGTCATGGCTTCTTTGCTCGCAGGCGTTCTTCTACCACCGGCGGCACGAGCCCTTTAATCGGCCCGCCCAGGCGCGAGATTTCCCGCACCAGGCTTGAGCTCAGGTAGCTGTATGTTTCCGCCGGCATCATAAAGACAGTTTCGATGTGCGGTTCGAGCCGGCGATTCATCAACGCCATCTGCAGCTCATATTCATAATCGCTGATGGCGCGGATGCCACGCAGAATCACCTGCGCCTTTCGTTCCCGGGCGTATTGGACGAGTAGCCCGTCGAAAAGATCCACTTCGACGTTATCCCACGGCTTCGTTACCTCACGCAACATCTCGACGCGTTCGGTGGTGGTGAACAGCGGGTCTTTTTCTGAATTTCGCAGGACGGCGACCACGAGGCGGTCAAATATTTTTGTGCCACGCTCGATCAAGTCGAGGTGGCCGTTCGTTACCGGGTCGAATGAACCGGGATAAATTGCCAAAACGCTTTTCATTGTTTGGGGCGCGCCCGTGCCGCCATTCTAACCTATAGCGTTCGCGCGGCGCAGTATAACTGTGCGTGCCACCCCGCGTCGGGCATTTCGGCCCATGATGTCCGCCGTTTGCTAAGGGTTTTGCAGCCCAGGTCGTTTTATCAGAGCTGGCGGCTTCTCCGATCGCGGTTGAGTTTTTACATCGAGGTGTGGGCCTCGAAAATCCCCAGGTCTGACGAAACGACCTGGGCTACGAAACCGCCTCGTCGCATCGCGCTAACGCCAACAATATTCATCGGTTTTGATTTTGAGGCTTCCAAAGCCTCACGCATCTGGGGGACGAGCCCTTTACGTCGAGGTGTGGGCTTCGAGAATCCCCAGATCTGACGAAACGACCTGGACTACAAGATCGCTAGCGTCGCCAAAGCACGTAATCGTGATCGGCGGGCAAACTGACCTCATCGACCGGAATCGGCGGTTTGCCCAGTTTCGCGTGTGCCCGATAGCTCGACCATCTCCAGTCCTCTGGGTGCGCGACCAATCCTGCCACAACGGGATTTTGATGGACATAATCTAACTTGCTCCAAAAATCGCCAACGCGTTTGATGATGTTGTCGAAATATTTCGGCTGCCAGATCGAGATGCGAGTTCGTCTCCCCTCTGCAACGCGCGAGCCGGCCGCGCTTTTGATCCCGCGCATCAAGGCGCTCAAGCCTTGGTTGTGTGGCGCCAAAAGCAGATGAAGGTGCGTTGGCATCACGACATAGCCAAAGAGCCAAAATGCGCCGCTATCGTGGCGAGCGGCAATAACCTCCAGAAGGGTGTCACGTTCGGCCGGTGCAAATGGGACCGTTTCAAGTTGAAGATTTGTGGTGATGAAGACGATGCAGCCGTGGTCCGCGATGCGCCGAAGCCGCGTCACGCGCGCAGTATATGGTATCTGGCAATTAGCGCGCGGTAGTCATCCTTCGCGCGCATTTGTAGCCCAGGTCGTCTCATCAGACCTGGGGTTTCTCCGATCACATCGCTCTAACGACAACCAGATTCATCGGTTTTGATTTTGAGGCCCGAAGGCGGCTCCCACGCGTTGCGGTCGAGTTTTTGTGTCGAGGTGTGGGCGGCGAAAATCCCCAGGTCTGATGAAGCGACCTGGGCTACGAAACCGCCTCGTCGCATCGCCCTAACGCCAACAACATTCATCGGTTTTGATTTTGAGGCCCGAAGGCGGCTCCCACGCGTTGCGGTTGAGTTTTTACGTCGAGGTGTGGGTGTCGAAAATCCCCAGGTCTGATGAGGCGACCTGGGCTACAAAATCCTTACGCACTTCCGTCCGGCCCTGCGGTGCGACCTTTCGGGTGAGGAATCGGGTCACCCGCTGCATGCTCCTTGCATATCAGACCACAATGGTCGTAGTTTGATGGTGTTGACAGGGGGGCTCGGCAGGCGTAAGATTCAAATGCGACCAGATTGGTCGTATATGCTTATGCTGAAGCTTTCCAAGAAATCCGACTACGGCCTGATTGCTGTAAAGCATTTGGCGACGCGTGGTGTGAATGCCGCGCAAAGCGCGTCGGATATAGCCGAGGCTTACGGGATTTCTTCGACGCTGCTTGCCAAGGTACTGCAGAAGCTGGCGCGTGGTGGGTTGGTGATTGCGCAGCACGGTTCAGCCGGGGGGTATCGGCTGGCACGCCATCCCAGTGAGATATCAGCTCTGGATGTGATCAGCGCGGTGGATGGCCCGGTGTTCATTACGTCATGCATTACGAGCCATGGGGAATGCTACCAGTCGCCGACATGCACTGTGCGCGAGCCGCTGCGGCGGGTAAACGAAAGCATTATGCAGGTGTTGAGCACGGTAACGATTTCGCAGATGAGCGAGGAGCCCGAGCAGCCCGCGCTTGTCCAGATGCGGGGCTAGTTTTTGAAATCAAGGATTGACTGAGGAGAAGCGGAATGGCCATTAAAACACCGATTTACATGGATTATCACGCGACCACCCCGGTGGACCCGCGCGTAGTGGAAGCGATGCTGCCGTACTTCAATGAGCGCTTCGGCAACTCCGCGAGCCGCAACCACGCTTTTGGGTGGGACGCCGAAGAAGCCGTGGAAAACGCCCGCGCGCAGATCGCGAAACTGATTAACGCCTCGCCGAAGGAAATCATTTTCACGAGCGGCGCGACCGAGTCCGATAATTTGGCGCTGAAGGGCGCCGCGGAAATGTACCGCGAGAAGGGCAACCACATCATCACGCAGGTGACCGAGCACAAAGCAATTCTGGATACGTGCAAGCGCCTGGAAAAATACGGCTACGAGGTGACCTACCTGCCGGTGCAGAAGGACGGCCGTATCAATCTGGATGATTTGCGCAAGGCCATCACGCCGAAGACGATCATCATCTCGATCATGTACGCCAATAACGAAATCGGCGTGGTTCAACCCATCGCCGAAATCGGAAAGATTGCCAAGGAAAAGGGCATTCTTTTCCATTCGGATGGCGTACAGGCGGTCGGCAAGATTCCAGTGGATGTGCAGGCCGATAATATTGATCTTCTCTCGATGAGCGGCCACAAACTTTACGGCCCGAAGGGCGTTGGCGCTCTTTACGTGCGGCGCCGGAATCCGCGCGTGCAGCTTTCCGCGATGATTGACGGCGGCGGACACGAGCGCGGCATGCGCTCGGGCACGCTGAATGTGCCGGGCATCGTTGGATTCGGCAAGGCTTGCGAGCTTTGCATGAATGAAATGGCGACTGAATCCGCGCGAATGATCGCGCTTCGCACACGATTGCAGAAGGGACTCGAGGCCAAACTGGATGAGATCTACATCAACGGCTCGATGGAACACCGCTTGCCGAATAATCTCAACATGAGCTTCGCATTCGTAGAGGGCGAATCACTCTTGATGGGAATTAATGACATCGCGGTTTCTAGCGGGTCGGCCTGCACTTCCGCCACGCTTGAGCCAAGTTACGTTCTGAAGGCGCTGGGTGTTGGCGAGGATCTGGCGCATACATCGATCCGTTTTGGACTGGGCCGCTTCAACACGGAGGCGGAAGTGGATTACGTGGTGAATCGCATGTACGAGGTGGTCAGCAGGCTGCGAGAACTTTCACCGCTTTACGAGATGGCGAAGGAAGGCGTAGATGTCAGCAAGATGCAGTGGAACGCTGCAAGTGCCGGCGAGCACTAAACATTAGCTTGTAACTCAGCCGGCGAAGGCGCCAGGGATTCAAGTCAACGCAACTAATTTAAGAGAGAGGCACACGACATGGCTTATTCGGACAAAGTTCTGGAACACTACAACAATCCGCGCAACGTCGGCAGCTTGCCGAAGGAAGACCCGAACGTGGGCACCGGCCTGGTCGGCGCTCCCGAGTGCGGCGACGTCATGAAGCTGCAGATGAAGATCAATCCCGATACGCACATCATCGAAGAGGCCAAGTTCAAGACCTTCGGTTGCGGCTCGGCGATTGCTTCGAGCTCGCTGGCCACGGAGTGGGTGAAGGGCAAGACGGTGGAAGAGGCGCTCTCGATCAAGAACACGGACATCGTGAAAGAGCTGAGTCTGCCGCCGGTGAAGATTCACTGCTCGGTGCTTGCGGAAGACGCCATCAAGGCCGCCATCGGCGACTGGAAGAAGAAGCGCGGCGACGGCGCTGAAGCGAAGTAAGGTTCCACGGACGCTCGCGGCGCGCCTGCCTGAAGGCCGGCGCTACAGAAGCGTGGATAAATGACATGGAAACTCAAACAACACAAACAGCAAACGTTGCGATACATGTGACGGAAAAGGCGGCTCAGAAGATCCGCCAATTGCTCAGCAAGGAAGGCGTGCCGGAAACGACCGGGGGGCTGCGCGTGGGTGTGCAGGGGGGCGGATGTTCGGGCCTGACTTACGCGATGCGGCTGGATACACAAGCGCGCGACCGCGACAAAGTTTTTGAGGAGCACGGCGCCCGCGTTTTTGTGGACCCGAAAAGCTTCCTTTTTCTCGCCAACACCACCCTGGACTACCAAGAAACGCTTATACGGCAAGGATTCGTATTCGAGAATCCGCAGTCCACGCGAAGTTGCGGCTGCGGCAGCTCGTTTACGGCATAACCTTCCAGCGTTTGCGGGCTGATCTCGCCAGTCTTCGCTAATTTTTGGGGAATTCGCAGCCAATGAATGCACCTTCTATTGCGAATGCTGCATCCGCCGCCTGCTGGAGTTGCGGCGCGGCGACGGATGACGCGCACTTTTGCCCGGCATGCGGAAAAATTCAGCCGCTGCCGCGGGGGACGGATTACTTTACGTTTTTCGGATTGAAGCAGAAGCTGCGGCTCGATCCATCGGAACTCGAAAAGTGTTTTCACCAACTTAGCTGGAAGCTGCATCCGGATAATTTTGTCCGTGCGAGCGAAAAGGAACGCGAGCTTTCACTCGCGCGCTCTTCAGAATTGAATGACGCCTATCGCGCTTTGCGCGAACCGCTGGGCCGGGTAGAACATCTGCTGGCGCATGAAGGGTTGCGAAATGAAGGCCAGCAGAAACAGAAGGCGCCCCGGAACTTCTTGCGGAAGTTTTTGAGCTGAACGAATCACTGGACGAGCTGCGTGAAGCGCGCGGGGCGGGCGGCGATGCGCCGTCCATGGCAGGTATTCGCGCGAAACTTACTGAGGCTGAAAAGGATTTCACGCAAAAGCTGGAAGAAACCGATGCCCAACTCGATGTACTGGCAGGGGAGTGGGACGCCGCGATTGACGCCGGCGTGCCGGTAGAGGATCGCAAGAAGCTGATGGCGCGCATGAATGAAGTGCTCAACCGGCGATCGTACATACGGAATTTGGTGAAGAAGGTTACGGAAGAGCTTTCTTTGTGACGGCGGACGGTTTTGTAGCCCAGGTCGTTTCGTCAGACCTGGGGATTTTCGAGGCGTGCATCGGGATGTGAATTGACGTAGGAAAATTTGAGGTGTGATTTCAGAGAAACCCCAGGTCTGACGAAACGACCTGGGCTACGAAGGCGAATGCAATACGGCCTCGTCATGAAAGGCAGAGGACGGTAGACGGGAATGGGCAGAACTGTAGGTATTGATCTCGGCACGACGTACAGCTTGGTTGCGTGTGTTGATCCGCAAACGAAGCAGCCGAAATGTATTCCGGGGCCTTACGGTTCCACGCTATGTCCTTCTGTGGTGAGTCTGGACGCGGATGGTTCGATTATTGTGGGAGAGCCCGCGCGGAAGCGTCTGCTAACGCAGCCTGCGCGCACGATATACAGCGTGAAGCGTTTGATGGGCCGAGGTCCAGCTGACGTCGCCGAAGAGCTGAAGATTTTTCCGTTTCGCATTGACGCAGGGAGCAAGAATGTTATCCGCGTGCGCCTTGGCGAGCGTGTATTTACTCCGCCGGAGATTTCTTCTTTTATTTTGCGGGAGCTTAAGAATTGGGCGGAGCAGTATTTCGGCGACCCCGTGGATCGCGCCGTCATCACCGTGCCCGCCTATTTCAATGATGCGCAGCGCCAGGCGACGAAAGACGCAGGACGCCTCGCCGGACTCGAAGTGCTCCGCCTGGTGAATGAACCCACCGCCGCCGCCCTTGCTTACGGGTTGCATGAGAAGCAGCGCGGAATCGTAGCCGTCTATGACTTCGGCGGCGGGACATTTGACATCAGCGTTCTGAAGTTGATTTCTACCGGCGAAGGCGACATCTACCAGGTGCTTTCCACCAGCGGCGACACACATCTCGGCGGGGATGACATCGATCACGAATTGCAGCGTGTGGCGCGCGCGGAGATTGTTTCGCAATTCGGCGTTGACCTTGCTAAGGATTCCGCCGCGACGCAGGAATTGCGCAAGATTCTGATTGCAGCGAAACACGAATTGTCGAATGCGGATCACGCCCGCGTGCAGTTTCCGCTGGGTGAAGACAAGTTATACGCGCGGGTTTTTTCGCGCCAGGAATTCGATCGGTGGATCGCGCCAATTGTGGCGCGGACGATGGGCCCGGTGAAGCAAGCTCTTTCCGACGCGCACATGAAGCCGGAGAAAGTAGAAGAAATTGTGCTGGTTGGCGGGTCAACGCGGATCCCGCTGGTGCGCCAGGTCGTCGAAGAGTTTTTTGGCCGCGCTCCGCATACGGAGCTCAATCCGGATGAAGTCGTCGCGCTGGGCGCGGCCGTACAGGCGAATATTCTCGAGACGGGCGTTTCCGACATGCTTCTTCTCGACGTGACGCCGCTTTCGCTCGGCATCGAAACGATGGGCGGAGTGGTGGCGAAGATTATTCCGCGCAACTCGACAATTCCGGCCAGCGCACAGGACGGATTCACGACGGGCGTGGACAACCAGACCGGCATTGATATTCACGTGCTGCAAGGCGAGCGCGAACTGGCCAAAGATTGCCGTTCGCTTGCGCGATTTCAGTTGAAAGTTCCACCGGGCCCGGCCGGGCTGGCGCGCGTCGAGGTGAAGTTTCTGATTGACGCTAATGGCATCCTCCAGGTTGGGGCGCGCGATCTGCGGACGGGCGAACAAAGTTCCGTGGAAGTTCAGCCGAGTTATGGACTTTCGGATGTGGAAATTGAGCGCATGCTCGAGGAATCCATTGAATATGCGGAGCAGGATTTTACGGAGCGGCAACTGATCGAAGCGCGAAGCGAATCCGAAACAATTCTGCGCGCGACAGAAAAGGCGCTCGCGGAGCCTGGAGTGGAGCTTGACGCCGGCGAGCGCCGCGCCATCGAATCCTCGATCGCGGTGCTGCGCGCGGCTGCCGGCGGCCGCGACTACAAACTTATCCGGGTTCGCGTGGACGAATTGAACGCGGCGACAATGCCGCTGGCTGAGCGCGTGATGAATCGCGCGCTGGCCACGGCGCTCGAAGGCAAACAGCTCGAAGACGTCTGAAAGCGCGGAAGGAGCACACGATGGGCGGTCAGAATCCTTATATCGAGCAGACAAAATTTGTGCTGCCGACAAAGAAGTACAAGATTACTTTTGTCCGCGAAGGGAAAACGATCGAAGTGGATCCCGAGAAGTTTCCCTACGGGCACGATGGACTGCCGGGCAGCATCCTGGACATCGCCAACGGGAATCACATGGGACTTGACCACGCCTGCGGCGGAGTTTGCGCGTGCTCGACGTGCCACATCATCGTTCACGAAGGACTCGAGTCCTGCAACGAAGGGACGGACGCGGAATACGATCAGCTCGATGAGGCTCCCGGGTTGACGGCCAAGTCACGGCTCGGTTGCCAGTGCGTTCCTGACGGCACTCGAGATCTCGTCGTGGAAATTCCGGAGTGGAACAAGAATTACGCGAAAGAGGCGGATCACTAAAATGCCGAATCAACTCGATTGGGATCATTCAGAAGACATCGCCATCGCGCTAGCCGATAAATTTCCGGAACACGATCCGCTCGCCATTCGCTTCACGGATTTGCACAAGAAGGTCACAGAGCTGGAAGGATTTTCAGGGGATCCAAAAGCCTCTAACGAAGGCAAACTGGAAGCGATCCAGATGGCGTGGCTCGAAGAGATCAACGACCGCAAGGGCGGATGAGCGCATCTTTTCTGTTTCGGATGGCGACGGCAGCACTGATCCTGACGCCTTGCCAACGCGGAAACTTTCTTCTACTCTGTTTGCAATTCTTTCTGAAGCAGTGTGGCGCCATGGTGCAACGGTTAGCACGGAGCCCTTTCAAGGCTCAGATGGGAGTTCAACTCTCCCTGGCGCTACCAAATTAAGTGCCTTCGAGACGCCTCATTAGCTGTTCCCAACTTGCTCTGCAGCCCCTCATTTGTAACGTTTCTACCCGCCTCTGATCGAGGCTTTCTCAGCAAGCTATTTTGGAGTCCACTTATCTCCTTTAGTTTGTTAGGCTAAGCGCGCCGCCTCGACTGGCCCCGCGTTTGCACTCCTGTAGCTGACAAATTGCACCCTTCGGCTGGTATGTGTGCCTCGCTTGCGTAGAGGTAGCTTGAAAGAAGCGGAGTTCAGTTCAACCTTGGAAACAGGAAACGTGAAGGAAGATATGATCAACACAAAAACGCCCGCGGACCTGGAATTAGTAAGTCAGCCGGCGTTTCGCGGCACACGCGGCAAATGCCGAACTGCCGGATTCAGTCTGATCGAAATGGTGCTGACAATCGCGATCGCCCTGGTGCTTCTTGCAATGGGCGTGCCCAAGTTACAAAGCGCAATTTCCAACTACCAGCTCACTGGCGCGGTGAACAGCGCCTCCTGGGAGATACAGGCCACTCGATATCAAGCGATCATGAACGGCTACCCGTATGAACTCGCGTTCAGCGCGGCGAACAACACTTATCAAGTGTCCAACGACAACGCCTGGCCCGGTACCGTAACTTTCGCCAACGTGGGCACCGCCGTGCCGATTACCAGTGCGCGTGTCGTAATCAGCGCGCCCACAACCTTTCAATTCAAGCCGAACGGCACGGTTTCCGCCGTTGCGGGTGCAATGACTTTCACAATTACATATCAGGGAATCACGAGAACTCTAACGGTGTCCAACTATGGCTCAGTCACAGTTCAATAACAGGAAGTCTCGCGGCTTCACCGTCGTGGAAGTACTGATCGCCACGCTCGTTCTCACCATCGGCATGTTGTCGGCGGCGGCGCTCATTGGCGGCTCGATGGGCGGAACAGCGCGCAGCGAATACATGACTCAGGCCGCCACACTGGCCTCTGAAAAGATCGAAGACCTCAATCGTTATCCAAGCAACGATCCGAACGTCACGGTCACAAACGGCGTCAGCGCCGGCAGCCTCGCTGCGGAAACTTCGCAGACGTTCAGCGTGAGCGGCACCTCGATATTGGTGCCTTACTACGACGTGGTTTATTTTTCCCCGTCGCAGGGCTTTATCGAAGAAGCGATAACCAGCCTGGATGGCGGCGGAAATCCCCAATATACGACGATCACGCAGACGGCGAACGGCAGTATTACTCCTGTGACCTCTTCCACGCCGCCGGGCTTCGTATCCGGAGCCTTCGCTTTCGAGCGGCAGTGGATCATCGAACTAAATCAGCCCGTAGCGGGTGTGCGCCGCGTTACCGTCCGTGTGACGCTGCTGAACCAGTCAGTGCAACCGCCGGTCACATTTCAAATGAGCACGGTGCGCCAATGAATAACGCCCCTATGAAAATTCAATCCAGGAATCCGCAAAGTTGCCGGACGAAGGGATTCAGCATGCTGGAATTCCTCGTGGCTATGTCTATGTTCATGGTCGTGGGTGGCGCCGCCCTCATGCTGTTTCATGACCATGCGCCCTACTTCAACCAGCAACAAAATTTGGCGGGGTTGAACGTCGCGATGCAGAACACAATCACCCAGTTGCAGCTCGACCTGGTGAATGCGGGGACTGGCTACTACCCTGGCGCCAACATTCCAGCGTGGCCCGTGGGAGTGACAATTGTGAATCAAAACCCCACAACCCCCTGCAACAACCCGGCAACGTTCACCTATACGGCGACGTGCTTCGATACGCTGAACGTCCTGACAATCAATCCGAATGCCGCGCCGGCTCACCCGACCGACGCCGCAGGCGACTTGACGGGCTGCAGCGATACAGGTGCGAGCGGCGCCTTTTACATCCAACCTAGCCCGGGCTTAACCGCGGCACAAACCGCGGCGCAGTTCAATATTGGCGATCAAGTGATTCTTATCAAGGGAGGGACGGGCAATGGCGCCTCCCTCCAGTCCAGCGGCGCCCTGGTGGGAACATTTGTAGTGACCGGCAATCCGGTCCCCGGTGCGAACAACGTCATGATCCCGCACAATGTTAGCAATGCGGATGGTACGAATTCCAGTGCGAATGATCCTCTGAACATCACTGTCTTGTCGGCCACCCTCCCATCTCTTCCCGATGTGGGCCATCAATTTTGCGGCACGGATTGGCTCATGAAGCTGGATCCAACGCAGTACACGGTAAACAGCACTAACCCTTTGGATCCGCAGCTTATTCGGAGCCAAGGGGGCGTAAGCAACGTTATCGCGGATCAGATTATTGGTTTTAAGGTTGGAGTAACGATTTGGAATGATCCGAATCCGAGTCTTACCGGTGACACATATTATTTCAATTCAGAGGATTACTCCAATAATTACTCACTCATACGGTCCGTGCGTGTATCGCTGATCGGCAGGACAACGCCGACACCGGACGCCGCCTATACATTCCGTAATGCATTTGATGGAGGTCCGTACCAGGTCTTGGGATCCACGGTCATAATCAATCCACGCAATATGAGTATGAATGGCAATTGAGGCCTATATGAAAAAAAATCCTTCTGATCTCTGCAATCGTTTCATTCCAGGCGGCCGCACATCGCACCGCCCGGCCGAGCGCGGCGTCGCGCTTGTGTTCACTCTATTGATCGTAGCCATGGTCATGGTGCTTTCGCTGGGCATGGTCATTGCGCTGAGCGCGCAGACCTTCATCGGCGGATACTATCGCAATTTCCGCGGCTCGTTCTACGCGGCCGATTCCGGGTTGACCGTGGCCAGGCAGGCGCTCGTGAATCAGGTCACGCTGGCCGTATCTCCGACCTTCTCGAATCCACCGATCGCCAATCCCAGCGCGGTCGCAGCAAGTATTCTAGCGACTATGAATGCGACCTATGGAAGCTCAACGTCGTTAAACAATGGCAGCGCCGCAGGCTCTTGGGCCGAAAGTTTTAAGATACTACCCACCGCTACATTTGTGCTTGCTCCCAACTCACCGACTATCACAGGCTACGACAGCACAACAAATTGCCAGGCTTTAAAGGGTCCATCCGACCCAACAGGCGCGTGCCCCACGGGATACGCTTACGTGTATAACTACAGCCTCACGTCGGTTGGATCGGCGCTGGGAAGTGAACAATCAGTCGTGACCGAAAATGGCAGCGTCACTTTGGGCGTAACCGGCCAAGCCGCCACCACGAACGTCAATTTCGCGTACTTTGGCGGCTTCGTTGATCAGTGGCCTCCTTGCACTCTCGGTTGGCTGACCCCTGGCACTATGACCGGCCCAATGTTTACGAATTCCGCCTGGGAATTCGGGGGCGGTGGCAGCGCACCTTACATTTTCACCGACCCTGTAGGACAAGTGAATCCGAAGGCTGACTACTGGGACGGGAGTGGTTGCCACCAGTCTGCGACAAGCACCTGGGGGTCGGGAGGAAATACAATCGCGCCCACGTTCCAAGAGGGCTTCAATCTCGGTCAACCTGCTGTCCCGCTGCCGAACAATGCTTTTAGCCAGGAGTGGGCAGTAGTAGACGGCAATGGATCAACCGCAAGGGACGTGGCAGGCGCTCCCGCGGACAGCGATTTGAACGCCAATCTGAAGAGTATCTCAGGCGCAGCCTATCCTGCTGGTGGTGCGGGCTCGGGTGTGTTCTTTAATTATTCATGCCTGGGCAGTCCGTGCACAAATACGTTTACGGGTGGAGGTTTCCTGGTTGAAGGGAATGCAACTGTTCAGTTGGTGCCCGTTGGAGCTTCCGCTCAGAAATACACGATCACGAGTGGCGGGGTCACAACCATAATTACTGTTGACCCGGTGGCGAATACCACGGTCGTGAGTTCAGGCGGTACAACTCTGAATCTGACCGGCGTTCCTACGAACTCACTTACAAACCCGCCTCAGGCTGCAACCATGGTGTACGTTGACGGAAGCATTACGAGTCTCTCCGGGCCCGGCGAAGGGCTAGGAGCCATTCAAGATAATTCGATGATCACCCTCACGGCTAAAGGTGACGTTACGGCGACCGGGGACGTACTGTACAAAACCGAGCCGGTTACTTACGCACAGGATCAGGTCGTGCCCGGCTCCAACCCGCCGTGCTGCATCGGCATGCCGATGGACAGTCTGATTCCAGGCGTGGCCAACATGAATCAGGTGCTCGGTATTTTCTCTGCTACGGGCAACTTCGATCTGAACACCAATCAGCCAGATCATAACGTTCAAGTTGACGGCACGATCGCATTAATTTCCGCGGGCGGCTGCGGTGGTTTCTTGGATACCGGACCGTGGCTCAACACGTTTAACAACGTTGGCGGTCAGACCCAGAACTGTATCTACGGGGCCGCTATTAACGTAGAGAATGTTTGGTTCGACCGCCGTTATACAGCTCGATCTGGATTCGCGCCGCCCTGGTTCCCAGGGACTACGATCACGCAAGGCGGGCCTTTACCGACCAACGTGACGACATCGGTTCAGCGCATTCAGTGGCTTAACAATTCAGCGATGTAACCTTCGCAAATTGTTGGCCGGTCAATCCTGATTAGCTTCACGCCGCCGCATCCAAAGGGTGCGGCGGCTCTTTTTTTGGTTAGCCCGGCGGGCGGATGCGCGCGGTGAAGTTGGTTGTGACGCCGGGAACCGTGCAGGAGAATTGCGCGGGCCAGTTCATGTCGGTGATTTCGTTGCGGCAGAGATTGGCCAGCGTTCCCGCGACATCCGAGGAATCTTCCGGGCCGGTAAACGGTTCGACGTAGATCTGATAGCTCTGGGCAGAGCCTACAGCCAGCCGCGCAAATGTGTATGACCCGTCAAACACCGGCGGCCCCGGATCGGCGCAGGACCACCCAGCCTGCGTGGCGGCCACAACCGCACCAGTCGAGCCATCCACTACAACCACCTGCGCAGCAAAGATGCCCGTTGTCCCCGACTGCAACGCCAGCGACAGAGGATTCACGGGCAGGATGCGCCCGCTGATGGCGCCAATATGCGTCGTGTCGGTCATGTCAGGGTAAAGCACGCGCAAGCCTGTGCGATCGTCGTCCGCGAGTGGCGCGTCCGGCGCCTGTGTTGTGGGCCGCGGGCTTAGGAATGTGCCGGGAGGCGGAACGAAAGGAAACATCGCCGCGCTCCACACCGCTGTGTGCTGGAAACCAAAAAAATGGCCAAGCTCATGCGTCAAAACCGATTCCAGATCGTAGGCTTGCGGATTTGCCGGCAATGCGGCTGGCGTGGCGAGAACGCCGGCTGCGTTCGTCGGATTAAAAAGAATGTCAGCGTCCACGATTTCCCCGACAAAGGTTGACAGCGGATGATTCGGCACGACCTGATCGCCGATCTGGTCAGCTGTGGTGACGCGCGTAAAGGCAAGCACGCCAGAAGTGAACGCCGGATCACTTTGATTGAAGCAAATCGTGTTCAATCCATCCGCCGATGAACACGCAATCTCAGTGCTCGTGCGCGTCAGCGGCGCCAGCGATGCCGGAGTGAGCGTTGTGCCCGAAACTCCCGTCCATATGCCGAAGGTTTGTGTGATCACGGATTCAATTTCGTTTAACTGGCCTGCCGAAGTCTGATCCGCTGTGAGAATTGTCACGGGATTTGCGGGAAGCGATGTGCTCCAGGCCCGGTTAATTCCTCCGGCCAGCGCCGGATTCCAACGATCGGGCTGCGGGCAGGCCGTGCCGCCGGATTCCGCAGATGGCTGGCGCATGTCGGCGACTGTGTAACCGAATGAATACGCCCGTGCGGAAGAGACGCCGCCGACGTAACAAGTGAGCAGCGCACTCAAACAAAAAACAGCTAATTTTTTCAGCGGAATATTTTTCATGTTTTATTTTTCCATTTCATGAATTGTCTCCCCGCGCGATTCATTGCTACCGGCCGTTCTGGGATGACTCATTGAGCGCTTCCGCGAGCTGGCGCCGGAAGTCGCTCAGGGGAAGATCGCGAATGCCCGCGGGACTAAACTGGCGCGTGCCGGGATCAAAAACGGCGAAGCGGCTCGTATCCTGCGTTATGCGCGCCTCACCGCTTACAGTTTCACGGTGAATGCGAAATGCTCCCTGCGCCCAGCTGGTTACGCCGTAATCGCCCGCGGAGGTTTGCTCGACGAAGAGGACTGCCTCTTCGCCCTGGGAAAAGTGAGGCACCCCTTCGATCCTCGTCTCCAAGTGCCCCACGCGGCCGCCCGGTAGGCGCACGCGGAGTATCCGCGGCGGAGCACCCTTGAATGTTTCGAGGACCTCGAAATCGTCGAAGGTCCAAATCGCGCCGGTTTCCCATCTGGTTTCGGAACCCGCGCAACGCGCGCGAACAATCAACTCCGCGGAATGAGCCAGTACTTTCAGGTCCATGCGGATAAGCGTGGTTGCGCTCGCCATGGCGCTGAGCAAGCACGCACCGAGGGACACAATGCCAATGATTGAGACTTTGCAACTAGGGCGAATCATTGCACCTCCAGGACGCCGCTTGCGACGGCCTTATCCTTGTTCGGGTTTTCGACAAACAACGAACGCAGTCCCTGCAGGGCCGCGCTGGGAACGGAGAGCGTTAGGTCCACAATGCCGAGCCCCAGCGGCTGTTCGCCGATGATTGTGATGTCCGGCGTTGCGGGCCCAGTAATTGTGTAGGTGAACGACGGATCCAACCCGCTGACGGAAAATACGCAGATGTCTATGATGGCCGTGCCGGAGATGGGCCGCGTGAGAATCACCGATCCCGCGCCGAGCGAGCACGTATTGCTGGCCGTGGAAAATATTCCCATTGCGGCGATGGCGATCGTCACGTTGGCCTGCGGCGCGGCCGAGCCGGCCGTCGAGGGCTCGACGACGCTGATGTCTTTTCCAGTGACGGTGGAACTCGCGGGGGTCAAAGGGATGATGTCGTTAGCTGAGGATTCTTGCGCCACCACGTAATTCACCACATTCGACAAAGTCGAATCGGGATTCTGGATCTGAACGCTCAGGTTTCCCACGGCCGCAACATTGGCCGCGGAAAGAGACGTCGTGCAATCTCCATTCGTGTCGCAGGAGGTTAGCCGCGCCGTTCCGCCAACAACAATTACAGAGCCAGGACCCGGACTGCTCAGAACGAAATTTCCTCCCTGAACGCGCAGCGTGAAGCCACCCGCGCTTCCGGCAAAGCCGCTTGCGGGCAACAGGCTGGTTATCGTTACTGTGGTGGAGATACTTACGGCCGCGGCGCCGGTTTGCGAAGTATCTTCTGAACTGGTCGCGACGACGCCGACCACATCGGGAGAAGGCGCGGAGAGGGGAGCCGTATAGACGCCGTTTTGCGTGATTGCGCCGCACGGTGAGCCCGTGGCTCCGCAAGCCGCGCCGGTGACGTTCCACGTTACGCTCTGGTTGCTTGTGCCGAGCACGTTCGCAACGAAGGTCTGGCTTGCGCCCGGCGAGAGATTGGCGCTTGGCGGTGAAACACTCACAACGACGTGAGCCAGCACGGTGATCTGCGCGCTTGCGGTTTGGTTTGGGTTTGCCTGGGCAATCACCGTCAGCGTCACTGGATTGGGCGAAGGAACACCCGCTGGCGACAGATAATCTATGCTGCCTGCGGGAGTAGTGGCCACCGCTTGGCAAGGATTGGACGCCACTACGCAAACTTGCCCGACAGCGGTATTGCCGCCGGAGATTCCATTTACTTGCCACGTCACATTTGTGTTTGCGTTGCCCGACACAACGGCGGTGAACGTTTGCCGATGTGCCACCGCAAGCGTCGAGCTGGTTGGTGTGAGCGTAAGGGATTCTGAACTGATAAGAGTTACGCTGGCCTGACCGGAAACGCTGGGATTGGAGATACTCGTTGCGTGTATGGCTACTGTCGAGGGTGACGGTAGCGCGGAGGGCGCCGTGTAAGTGGTGGTGTCCACGCCGGGAGTATTGGTCACCGTCCCGAGCGCCGCATTCCCTCCGGCAATGCCGTTGACGTCCCAGGTGACATTCGCATTTGCAGCGCCTGTAACTTGCGCCACAAAAATTTGCGTTCCTCCCAGAGGCACATCAGCAGCCGTTGGAGTGACTACGACAGTCACCTGCCCAATGATCGTGATGTTCATGGACGCAGCTTTGCTCGAGTCCGCGGCGGGCGTCGCAGTGAGCGTTATAGTGTTGGGCGAAGGCGCCGTTGCCGGCGCTTGATAAACTGCCGTGGCTCCGCTGGATGAAACTGTGCCGCATGCCGCGCTGGTGCAGCCAACGCCCGAAACACTCCACGAAATGATCGTGCTGGGGTTTGAATTGACGACCGGCGTAAGTGTGGCTATGTAATTTGCCATCGCGCTTGCGTTCACTGAAGCCGGTCCAGAGATGCTCATCGTGAAGCGGCTTGTGATTGTGAGCGCGGCCGTAGCAGTCTTGCTTGGGTTAGCTATGCTTGTGGCTGTTAGCGTCACGTTAGGGGACGGAGGCAGTATCTGCGGGGCCGTGTAGTTGCCATTCGCGTCAACCGTTCCGCAAGCTGCGCCAGCGCACGCTGCCCCAGTCAGGCTCCAACTCACGGCGGTGCTCGCGCCGCCCGCGCCTGACACTTGCGCGGTGAATGACTGCATCGCGCCGAGTTCCACGCTTGCGCTTGAAGGTGCGATGGCGACCGAGAGGCCACTTGCGATGGTGACAGTAGCCGATCCGCTCGCTGTTGCGTCGGCTTGGCTTGTAGCCTGCACGGTCACAGTAGGGGATTGCGGCAAACTCTGCGGGGCTGCATACAAACCGGCTGAAGAGATTGTGCCCACTGTTGCGTTGCCGGCTGATATGCCGTTGACGCTCCAGCTCACGGTTGTGTTCGTTGTGTTGCTGACTGTGGCGCTGAAGAGCTGCGTCCCTCCGAGAGGAACCGAAGCGGCTGTGGGTGTCACGCTGACGGTAACGGGCAGCGGCTGAGGTGTTGGAGTGGAATTCAGGCTGGTGACTCCGTTGCACCCAAACACGCACGGCAGGGAAGCAAGCAATAGGAGTGCCAAAACGCGAAGCGCGCCTGTCTTTCGTTTTTTGCCTTTCCTCACGATTTAGTCTGAAGCAAGAACCGGGCCAGTGTTCCTTGGCGGTACATATCGCGACTCGCGCCGTCACTTGTCAGAAGTAGAGGCGTTCTAACCAACTCAAACCACGGAGCTTGCCAAGGATTGATCGCAAATAGGAATCAGCTGACCGCGGGCGCCACCTTTTGGGTCCGCCAAGATGGAACGAGACATCATTTCAAAATGGGAAAAGCAGCTGGCCGCTATGTTCCAATTCGGCACAGGCGCAGGCGTTCTTCCAGTTCTTCGATGTTGAATTGACTTCGCATCATGCACAGCGAATAATCGCGCTATGGCACGACCGGAAGTTGCGCATCGCATTAAGAGCTATTCAGCGGCCACTGGATTCGTTTATCAGTATTGTTTTGTGGAAGTGCAAAAGGCGCGCCGAGGGCTTTCTCTGGGCACTGAATATGTCTATGTTGTTTCGGTTGACCGGCAAGAAAATTTCCCGCTGGCCGTGTTCGTAAAGCAGTCCGCTGCCGGCAAATGGGCGAAACGCCAAGGCAGGAAACTCAGCGGAACCGAAGAATATGCCGTGGCGAAGATGCGGCTTTTTCAGGCATTCGACGAAATGGAAGACCTGGCGACCACCCGGCCAGACCTAGCTGTTGACGACACCAATATAGACACCCTCCTGGCGCAGCTCGACATCTAACAATCGAAACCAGTGAAACCTCCCCCAAAATTCACGTTGGCCGCTGAACCAACCGCGGACACGCGGAGTCTAGCCAACGGGACCGTAATGCAGGCGCTCGAAGCCATATTGCCGGGGAGCCGAGTGGGGAGCGAGACCACCGACGCCACTCGCGAGGCAATTACTCGCGACTTTGAAAATCAGCTGGCCGATGGCGCCTCGCTGGCGTTTCGCCTGGCGATGAGCGTGCTTCGCAACCGCGCCGATGCCGAGGATGTTGCCCAGGAGGCGTTGTTGCGGGCCTACCGTGGATTTGGCCGTTTGCGCGAGCGCGGCGCGTTTCGCGGCTGGTTGTGCCGCATCGCCTGGAGGCTGGCGCTCGATAAGCAGCGTGGCACGCGGCGGCGGGAACGCCGCGAACTGGCTGTGGTTCAAGGACCACCTGAACGAAACGCCGAGCAGATGGCGGCCTCAAATGAGTTCGAGAGGCACCTCGCAGCGGCGATGGATGAGCTGCCAGAAAAACTCCGGCAGGCTTTAGTGCTGGCGGCGATCCAGGGGCACAGCATGCGTGAAGTTGCGGAGATATTGAATTTGCCGGAAGGCACCGTGAAATCGCGCGTGCATCTGGCCAGAAAACAATTGACGGAGAAGCTGCAATGGCTTGCGAAGGATTTGAAAAAAGCCTAATCGAAGAAGCGCTGGCGAGCACCGATCCCGAGCTCATGGCGCATTTGGCGGTGTGCGCCGATTGCCGCGCGAAACTTGCCGCGCAGCGCGAACTTCAAGAACACATTACTGCCGGTATTGCCGCAATGGTGGCTGATGAACCCTCCTCTGCATTGCTGACGCGTGTGCGCGCCCAAATCGCGGCGGAGCCGGCGCCGCGCTCCATGAAATGGATGCGGTGGGCCGCGACGGGAGCGGCGGTAGCTGCTCTTGCTGCAGTCGCGTTGTGGTTTGCCGCGCGGCCCTCATTCCGTCCTGACCCAATGGGAATTTCGCCTGTGCAGTCGGCGAAGGATGCGTCTTTGCCTGCGGCGGTAACGCCTCAACCTATTGCTTCGCAACAACCAGCGCAGTCCCAAGCGGCCGTCGAACGTAAACAGATTCCAGCGCGGCATGTTTCTCATTCAGAGCTTCTCGTGCACACCTCAACCACAATGCAAGCAACTCAACCAACCGTGACGGCTGTTGCCAATGCGCCGCGCGTCGAAATCATTGTGCCGGCCGGGCAACGCGAAGCAGTGCTGCGACTGATTAATGCCTTGCGAACCGGACGCGTGGATGCGGCGTCTCTCCTTCGCGCAGCCCAGCCGGGCGATCTTGCTCCGCTGGCAATCGCTCCGATAGAGGTGAAGCCTGTTAACGGTAGCGATGAGGATGACGGTACAGGGAATCAGCTCGAGAACGAATTTTAGGTTGGTCCATCCCGCTGGCGGCACACACACAAACTTGGAGGACAGAATGAAAGTCACAAGGTACGGCGCCTTGGCCACGTTGAGTATTCTCATTTTGATTTGTGCGGCGGTTCCCGTGCGCGCGCAGGAGAAGCAGGACCCTTCGGTTGAGGCAAAAAAGGTCACGCCTCTCAAGATAACAGTTGTTATTTCCGAAATGGACGGAAGCAAGAAAATTTCAAGCCTACCCTACTTTTTTTACGTCAATGCTGATGACTCGGGAGGGCAAACAACCTCGCAAGTCCGCTTTAGCGTTCGTGTGCCGGTCATATCCGGTACTTCTGCGAACGGGCAGCCTCACATTGAATACATGGATTTCAACACTAACGTGGATTGCAAGGCTTATTCCACAAGTGATGGCCGTTTTAAGCTGAATCTTTCGATGGACAAGACCATGATGGGACCGGCGATTTTGGGCTCAACTGTGGACGACAAGAAGTCAACCCCCGCGGCAGGAGATGGCGCCAGCAACGGCAGCTCGAACCCGGTGATGCAACATTTTACATCCGCATATAATTTGATTATCCGCGACGGTCAGACGATTGACGCAACCTCCACGACCGACCCATTCAGTGGGCGCGTGCTCCTGGTTTCTGTAACCGCAAACGTTGTGAAGTAGCGAGCTAGAGCCAGCGGCCCTATTCGACAGCGGGGGGCGCGGATAACGTTTCCGGGTCTGGAGTTTTTCTGGGTATCTTCTTTTCAGCCACCAACCGCGCAATTGTGAGTCCGAGATCCGTGTCCTGAAACGCATATCCCAGAGTTTGCACCTTTTCCGCCAGGACTCGCTGACTCGAAAGTAGCAACGAATCGGCCATCTCTCCCAGCGCTAGCCGCAGAGCAAACGCTGGAGCAGGAAAGATTGCCGGACGATGCACGGCGCGGGCGGCGATTTTGATGAAGTCCGCATTGCGCATTGGATTCGGTGAGACAGCATTGATCGGGCCGCGCGCGGCGTCGTTTTCCAATGCAAATCGAATCATTCCTGCGGCATCATCCAGCGAGAGCCAGGATATCCACTGGCGTCCTTCGCCCAGCCTTCCGCCAACGAAACATTTAATAGGAAGCAACATTCGGGGCAACGCGCCGCCGCGCGTGCTCAAAACGACTCCGAAGCGCAGAATGGCGACTCGAGCGCCGAATTCCGCAGCACGGTTGCTCTCCCTTTCCCAATCGCGGCAAATCTGCGCCAGGAAATCGCCGCCCGGGCCGCTGTGTTCGGTGAGCTTTTCCTCGCCGCGATCTCCGAAGTAGCCCACGGCGGAAGTCCCTATAAAAACGCTGGGTTTCGCGGCCAATGCGCCGAGAGAGTTGACAAGGTGTCGCGTGGCGTCAATGCGGCTTGAGCGCAGCACACCCTTGCGCGCGTCGCTCCAGCGGCCCTCGCCGATGGATGCTCCCGCCAAATTTACGACGGCATCCGCGCCTTCTGCCGCCGGAGCGTCAAATTCATTGGCAACGGGATTCCAAAGGACATCACCTTCGTTGGCCGTAGTGGCGCTCTGCGGGCGCAGCAGGCGTGAAACCGTATGTCCGCTAGCCGTTAGCAGCCGCGTTACGGTCGAGCCAATCATCCCCGAAGAGCCCGATATCAAGACGCGCATGCGGTGTTTACTCCCATGAAGAGTTTTTCGCTTATTTGTACCGGCTGGATTCAGGCTATGCCGGGTGTGTATGCACGTCAAGCGGCTCAGCCGATTTCAACCGCGGCAATTTGTTTGCATGCGGAATCACGAACGTTGTTGCCGGGCTGTTCAAATGATTCGTCAAACGTGGAAGGAATGATACTTGAGCGCCCTGGTGACGATAGTGAGTCAGTTTCCGAGGTGGCAACGACACGCGCGGAAATAGGATGTCTCTTCCCGCAGGCCGCTGCGGCAGTCTTCGCCAGGTTCCGGCTACTTGTGCGCTGGATGCGGCATGGGTTGCCGGTTGACGATCGCGTGCGTGTGTTCGCGCGTCATACGGATGTGGCATCCCAGCGGGTCGGGGCCAACTCTGCAAGCGTCATCCCTAATCCGTATCCATGCGACCTGTTCGTCGCCAACGATCATCCACGCTGTTGCATTTGTTGCATGGTGGGTTTGCTCCAGATAATAGGCGGCGTTCATGTCGATATCGGCGGCGTCAGCGTTCATCTGTTCGCATGCATCGTCGGGAGGCGCGGTCGACCCGTCCATGGGCGCGCAATAATTTTCGTCGTGTTCCAACAAGATCCTTTCGTTAGAGCCAGTGAGAAAATAACGCGTAGTGACGGGCGGAACCCTGGATTCCTCGGACCACTGGCTAAGATCCTCGGCAAACGCCGGCGGAAGCTGGCTCATCTTGACAGCTTTTTCTTTCATCTGCTTGGAAAAAACAGCGACCGTCGGCGTAGGTTCGCCATTCGTCGGATGGAAATAGAAACCGCCCAGGGCGATTCCGTCCTGCATGTCAAACCACATGAATCCCCGGCCCGCGAGGTACGGTCCGCTCCGGCCGGACACCATCACGTATCGCCCATCGCGGACTTGAACCGGGTCAGACGAACCTTTGAGCACCATGTCGAGAGCGTCGGGAAGGCCCATGTCCCTGCCGTAGTGAAACATGCAATTGGGGATCACCCGGCCCATTAGCTTGCGATATTGTTTGTCCCGAATGGCGTCGCTCGACGCTGTCCCCGCGAGATTATTCAGAAATGTGAGCTGGTCGCTTGGAATCGGTTGCTGAAAGATAGCTTTATCGTAATTCGTTACTGGAGCCTGCGTTTCTTGAGTCTGCGACTCTTGAAATTGTGGCTCCGCGGAGCGTGGCAGTGGCCCACTTTCTTGCGCATTCAACGATTCATGTCCCGCGGCTTTGGTCTGGAGAATGCCGGAAGCCATCAATAATAGCGCCGCAAAGGTTAGAACGGCCGATACCTTGATTTTACGCGAAGGCAACGGAAAGAACTGCATATTGCACCCCTTGGCGACTATCTAACATGAATGCGCTCCCTGGCAAGGGCCAAAGGCTAGAAGAGTTGAATAATACCACCGCGGTTCATCAGCGAGAACAAGACAGCACCGGCGCAACAACGACGCTTTTGCAAGCCTTATTGGCCTTGGACCACGGCGAACTCAGAGACTGACCGACTAACACAATGCAATAAGTCGCAAGCCGACCGTTACGCTCAAGTCCAAAATGGCGCCACCCGCCCGTTCAGAACCGTGTGAAGCGGGAAGCGAAGGCGGCCGTGTTTCCTGCCGACGTAAGACCTGTAACAACCGTGTCATCTGCGTTCAAAAAATCAAAAAACGCGGAAGTTCCAGCGTATGTGCCGGCGAGCGCGCAATTGCTGATTGTCATGGTCATGTTGAAGGCGTTGAAACGTTGATTGAACTGCGATACCGAGCCGGAGTAGACACAGCCGTTATTGTTGGCGCCGGTTCCTGTTCCCGCAAAATTCCCCGCGCCATCGAACACGAGGGTGCCGGTTACGCCGCTCGAATCCCGCAAATTCCAATTGCCGTTGAACTGGCTGAGAGACACCGGCCGATCATAGAGGGTGGGATTAAAGGAAGCCGTGACCGTGCCGGTCTCATTATTCGCCGTCGAGATGCTCCCAGTGACAGAGAAATCTTGAGCCAGGGCGCCATTGAAAATCAGCGCTGAAGTCATGCCACCATCCGGAAGAATGAAGGTCGGCGCCGCGATAAAATTTCCGTTCGTGGACGTGAAGAGAGGTTCTCCAAGAGCATTAAGTTCAGTCGGGTGAACCGTCGCGGTGCCGGTGAAGAGCGAAGTAACGGGCGCGGAAAGCGAGGCCGCCGTGACGCCGGAGAACTGGCCGTTCTGGCCGACGATGAGGACGATATTGTTAGTGGTTCCGGCTTGCGCTCCGCCGGTGATCAATATCGTGCCCTCATAAATCCCTCCGGCGGTCAGCGCGGGGGAGACCGGCGTTCCGGTTGCGACGGCCATGCTGGTGGAACCCTGCAGTATTCCGTTCTGATCTGTGAAGAGGACGTAGATTCGATTGGCTATCGGGTCGCCTGCGATTGCCCCCGAAGCGCTCGCGAAAACTGAAAATGCCGGAGTAGCACCGGATGAAAATGAAGAAACAGCCACCGTTGCCGCGGGCGCAGCCAGGCACAGTCCTGTGGTGGAATTCGTCTGGCAGATAGTTATGCTGACGGGCAGCGACGCACTCGGGCCGGTCGAAGTAGAAACCGTAATAGATGGAAAATCCTGTACACTCGAATTGCCGGCTTCGACAGCAAAAACCTCCTGTTGTTGTCCTTGGTTGAGCGGAATCATCAGCATGCCACTGTTACCAGGGATGACGGCCTGCGCTTGAATTGCCGCGCTGCCGGAAGAAAAATTGATCGTAGGAGTCAATGTGACAGGCGGAGCTATCAGCGCTGGTTGATAAGGTCCCGTGGGGGAAGCAAGCGCAACGATGGCGCCCACATTGTTCGCGGGATTCTTCGCGAGATTCATCGCCGCACCAACGGCATTCGCCGGCGCCGGTTGCGCGCCGCTTGCCTCGGCATGAGGGGCGTCGCTCGTGAGCTCCCTTACAGCCTGAGCCGAACCGGAAGGAGGTGTCGCACTTGTGAATAGATCTCCACAAGTGCTGCCATCTCCCGCGACGCCGCCTGCTGATTGAACGCATGTCGCAAGAATGTTGGCGAGTAAATTTAGCGTTGGCGTAGAGGCGGATTCGCCGACAGGCAGGGCGGGTCCGGGCGAAGTTCCGTCCGTTGTATTCACAAATTCATTCACCGTCGCAAAGGCTTTTTCCAGCGCAGGCGCATCCGCGCTGTCCGATCCCACGTCAACAAGGTCCGTCATATACAACTGAAGCGAGAAGACAGACGCCACCGTGGTCAGTTCGTTCACCCAAATAGGAGTGGATGAATTTAGCGAGCCGCATGGCCCCAGAGCCGTTATCAGCGCGAGGTTGGGATTGTTGGTGCCGGGCGTCAGTCCGGGATTGCCGCCCATGGCCGCCAAATAAACCAGCGTACCCGGAGCTGGGCAAGTGTAAAGGCCGTTGATCGAGAATTGGCCGGAGCTGTTGGTTCGGACGGCGCTGGTCAAAAGTGGTGTCGAGGCCGATCCGTCACCAGTTGTCCCCACGGCGTAGAGTTGGATCGTGGCGCCGCTCACCGGTTGCAGGCCACCTTGCACAGTGCCCGAAGCCGGCACCGCCCCAGACCCAATAATCACGGACGTTGTCGAGGACTTATCCGCCACATCCGTCGTGTCGCCCGGATCCGAGACAGTTGCCGTATTGGAGATGGTGCCGCTTGCAGTGCCGCTAATCAAAACTGTAAGGGTGATGTTTCCTGCCGAAGTGCCGCTGGCAACCGGTCCTGGGTTTGTGCAGGTCACCACTTGCGATGCTGCGGAGCAAGACCAACCCGTGCCCGTTCCTGAAACAAGCCTAAAGTTGTCGTTCAGAGTGTCCGTAACGGAAATTACGCCCGTTGTAGGCCCCGTCCCGGCATTGTTCACGGCAATGACAAAGGCCCCGTTTGTCCCGGCCGCAAAGTTGCCGGAGGAAGATTTTGTAATCGCAAGGTCGGGAACAGTAACGGCGGCCACGGTTACAGTATCGGTCGAGGTGGCGTTCGCGGAGCCTGCGGTTGCCGCAACCGCGGCATTCATGACGGTGGCGGGTGCGTTGGACGCTACTGCCACCGTCAGTGTGATGTTTTGCGCCGCGCCCGACGCGCCGATTGATGACGCGTCCGTGCAAGTAACCAGCGGCGGCGCGCTCGTGCAAGTCCAATTGGACCCTGTTGCGGAAACAAATGTCAGCCCCGTGGGAAGATTGTCCGTCACCGTGGTCGCGCCGGTAGTGAAGGTGTTACCAGTATTGCTGACGGCGATAGTGAACACGCCGTTCTGTCCCGGAGTAAAATTTCCGGAGTGGCTTTTCGTAATTGCAATTTTCGGAGCGGGCGGCGGATTTACCGTCATCGTATCCGTCGAAGTACTATTTGAGCCGGTGGTCTCACCGGGAGACGCCACCGTTGCTGTATTGCTCAAGCTGCCGGTAACCGTCGAAGCCACGGCAACTGTAATTGCAAGAGTCGGTGCTGTCCCGCCACCGGAAATCGGGCCGGGGTTCGTACAGGTCACCGTCTGACTCGAATTCGCGCAACTCCAACTCGTGCCCACGCCCGAAACGTACGTCAAGCCTGCTGGCAAAACATCGGTAACGGTAATCGTTCCGGTCGTGGACGCCGTCCCCGCATCATTGATCGTTATGATATACGTGCCGTTGGTTCCGGGCGTGAACGTCGCCGTGTGCGTTTTTACAATCATGAGGTCAACGGGAGTAGTCCCGCATCCAGTAACTAACATAACCGCCCCAATCGCCATCACGATAAGTGCTTTTCTCATTCCTGCGTTCCCTCAGTCGAATTCCGGCCCAATTGAATACATTTTAGCTAGGAGGCGGGATACTGGCAGAATCACTTAAATGTGTAAAGGGACAAATTTGGACAAATCCAGACAAGATCCGTAGCAGCCCAAGTTCCCGGTCATGCGGCGTCGTTAATGTCATAGGAACCACGGAGGCTTGGAAGCCAGACCGGCCGCGGAGGTTGCAAGCAGATCTGTCATTTCCGGCCACCCGAGCCCGCTTGATACCTTGTCGTCCCGGTGACGAAAATGAGTCGGTCTCCGAGTTGCCGACAACCCGCCCGGAACCGCCGGGATGAGCTGGAATGACAAATGTTTCTTGCGGTACGATTGGTCCTCTTTGCCCTTGGTTGAAAAACGGGAGGCAGCATGGAGACGCTTCTTCAGGACTTGCGCTACGGGCTTCGGATGCTGGCGAAGTCGCCGGGATTCACGGCGATCGCGATTTTGACGCTGGCGCTGGGCATTGGCGCGAATACGGCGCTATTTTCCGTAGTCAACGGAGTCCTGCTCAATCCGCTTGCGTACCCGCACTCCGGCCAGCTCGTCGCGATTTATGGAACGACTCCCGGAATCGATCAAGGCCCGATTACCTACTTGAATTTTCTCGATTGGGAGCACGGGTCGCAAACGTTTTCATCCATGGCCATGTATCGCAACCAGGATTACAACCTCATCGGCTCGGACGTGGCGGAACGACTGACTGGCTACATGGTTTCCGCAGACTTCTTTTCGACGCTTGGTGTAAACCCCATTCTTGGCCGCACCTTCAGCCACAGTGACGATTACCCTGGCGCGGCCCCGGTCGTAATTCTCAGTGGAGGTTTCTGGAAGCGCAAACTCGGCTCGTCGCTCGAAATTATCGGAAAACCCGTCGTCTTAAATGGCACGTCCTACACGGTCGTGGGCGTAATTCCGGCAGGCTTCACCTTTTATGGCCACGACCGGGATGTCTACACTCCCATCGGCCAGTGGAACGATCCATCTTTCCGGGACCGCCGCATTGACCTGAGCGCCCACGCGATTGGCCGCCTGAAGCCGGGCGTAACGCTCTCGCAGGCGAAGGCCGATATGGATGGCGTTGCACAAAATCTCGCTGTAGCGTACCCGGAGGCCGATAAGGCCGTAGGCATCGCTCTCGTTTCCATGAAGGAAGACATGGTCGGTAATGTCCAGCCATTCCTGATCGTGCTTCTCGCGGCCGTTGGTTTCTTGCTGCTGATTGCCTGCGCGAATGTTGCCAATCTTCTTCTGGCGCGCTCGATGGGGCGCTCGCGCGAGTTCGCGATTCGCGCGGCACTGGGCGCGAATCACATGCGCGTCATTCGCCAACTTCTCACCGAAAGCATGCTGCTCGCGGGCTTGGGCGGAGCGCTGGGACTCTTGCTCGCCTTTTGGGGCACCAAAGCGGTGCTCGGCACTTTGCCCGGCGCTTTGCCGCGCGCTAACGAAGTCTCCCTCGACTCCCGCGTCCTGCTCTTTACGATGGCGCTGTCGCTGTTTGCCGGAACTGTTTTTGGCCTCGCTCCCGCGCTGAAAACTTCCCGCGTGAATTTGCAGGAGATACTCAAGGAGGGCGGCCGCGGTTTGAGCGGCGCCCGCCACCGGCTCCAAGGAATTTTCGTCGCCGTCGAAGTAGCCATGGCCTTGGTTTTGCTCGTCGGCGCCGGACTGATGGTTCGCAGTCTCGCGGCGCTTTGGCGCGTCGATCCCGGCTTCAATCCCAGCCACGCGATCACTTTCGTTTTGTCCTTTCCGGCAGACTCCACAACCAGCTCCGCCGAAACGCGCGCCCGTCTGCGCCACTTCGACGAGAAAATGCGTAATATCCCCGGCGTCCAAGCCGTTTCCGTCACGCTCGGGTCTCGGCCGATGATCCATAATTCCTCTTTGCCTTTTTGGATTGAGGGTCAGCCAAAGCCTGCCAACGTCCAAGACATGCACCAAGCAATGTTTTATCTCGTTGAAACCGGATTTCAACAAGCCATGGGAGTTACGCTCGAGCGCGGCCGCTTCGTCACCCCGCAGGACGACGAGCATGCGCCCGTGGTCGTCGACATTGACGACGTTTTTGCACACACCTATTTCCCTGATGAAAATCCCGTCGGCAAGCACATCAATATCGCGTTCTTCAACGTGCGAGCCAAAATCGTCGGAGTGGTCGGCCACGTAAAGCAGTGGGGGCTCGACGCCGATGGCAAATCGGCCATCGAGGCGCAGTTCGATTATCCGTTCATGCAGCTTCCCGAGAAACTTATGCCGCTTGCGGCAGATTCCGTGGCCGTCGTGCTGCGCACCGAAGGTGATCCCATCGCTGTCATGGGCTTCGTTCGTCGCGCAGTTCAGGAAATCGATTCTCGCGACGTGGTCTATAACGTCCAAACGATGGACGAAGTCGTCTCCAATTCGTTTGCCGCGCGGAGACTCTCGATGATTCTTCTCGGCGTCTTCGCGGCACTCGCGCTGGTGCTCGCGTGCGTCGGAATCTACGGTGTAATTTCGTATCTGGTCGGCCAGCGCACTCACGAAATCGGAGTGCGCATGGCTCTGGGTGCGCAACGCGGCGATGTGTTGCGACTGGTGATCGGACACGGCGCGAAGATGGCGCTGATTGGCGTCGCGGTCGGCATCGCCGCCGCGCTGGGACTGACGCGCCTCATGGCCAACCAGCTCTTCGGCGTCAGTGCGCATGACCCACTAACCTTTGCTGGCGTCGCCTTGCTGTTGATTATTGTAGCTGTTGCGGCGTGTTACATTCCCGCGCGACGCGCCATGCGCGTCGACCCCATGATCGCTCTGCGACACGAATAATCCTTCGCGCAGATGACGCGCGATTCTCCCTCGGAGCAACCCCGCACAAACATGTGGGCCTTGCGGACATTCCTGGCGACTGTTCCCGAGTGACAGCGTACGCGGAGGCTGAGCCAATACCGCTTTGACACGCAGCTAGTCAACCGCTGCCCGCAAGGCTAAAATGACGCCATGCGTGTGCGCGTACTCTTCTTTGGACGCCTGAAGGAAATCGCCGGACGGGCGGAAGATAGCGTTGAGATGAGTGAAGGCGCGCGCGTCGAAGATCTGTTTGCGCGTTACGGCCATCAGTTTCCAGAGCTTGCGCGCTTCCGGCCATCAGTAGCGGCTGCAATTAACCAACAATATGCCGAATGGAATGCGGCACTCGCCGCCGGTGACGAAGTTGCATTTCTTCCTCCCGTCAGTGGTGGGCAGGGGACTGGCGCTGAAATTTCCGCGCCGCGTGACATCTGCGAGATTGTGCGCATCCCATTGCGCGCCGCGGAGCTGGCCCATCAAGTGAAGGCTCCGGCGGATGGCGCTGTGGTTGTCTTCGAGGGCATCGTAAGGAACCATTCGCGCGGCAAACAGACGCATTACCTGGTTTACGAAGCCTATGAACAAATGGCGCTCGCCAAAATGCGCGAAATCTGCGGGGAGATCCACCGGCTGTTTCCTGTGGACCGCATCTTGATGCTGCACCGGCTCGGGCGCCTCGAGATCGGCGAGACAAGCATTCTCATTGCCGTCAGCTCCGCCCACCGCGCCGCCGCCTTCGATGCTTCGCGCTTCGCGATTGACACTTTTAAGCGTACAGTGCCTATCTGGAAACAGGAATATTTCAGCGACGGGGCCGTTTGGGCGGAAGGTGAATTGCCCTCGAAAACCTTTCCACCCAAAAGTGAATCTATCTCTTAGATGACCAGACTTCTCTTAAACTTTCGCAGGTTGGTGATTGTCACCCTCGCCGCCGCGCTAACGGTTGTTCCCGTCGCGGCTCCGGCCCTTCATGCTGAACCACGCCAGGAGCCCATCCGCGTTGAGGTAGACCTTGTAAACATTCTTGCCAGCGTCACGGATCGTGATAGCCGGCCGATCCCGAATCTGCCGGCGACGGCTTTTCAAATCTTTGACGATGGCATTCCCCAGAAGATCTCGATTTTTGAAGCTGAAACACACCTCCCGCTCGACCTTGTATTGATGATTGATGCCAGTATGAGCACGAAGCTCGATTTCCCGCTGCAGCGGGAAGCCGCTGCAAAGTTCATCCAGAAGGTGATTCGCCCTTCCGACAGTCTGGCGGTGTTTTCCTTCGATGATAACGTGCACTCTCTCGCGGATTTTTCGTCGAACGTGCCGCGGCTCCAGCACGCCGTGCGAAGCATGAAGCAGGGAGGCGGCACGGCGATGTATGACGCCGTTTATCTGGGCTCGCAAATGCTTTCCAAACGCAGGACCGACCGCCGCCGCGTCATCGTTCTCGTCACCGACGCGGGCGAAACGACTAGCAGAGCCTCGTACGACACGACGCGCAACGAAGCCATCCGTAGCGGCGCGATGCTCTACACCGTCTGCCTCCGGCCGGTTAAGAACGAAGGCGGCCGTAATACCGCCGGGGAGCATGCTTTGGAAACCATCACGGAAATGACGGGTGGCGGAATGTTCTTCCCGGACAGCGCCCGCGAGCTCGATACCATTTTCTCCCAGATTGATCGCGAGCTCCGCACCCAATATCGTCTCGGCTACTATCCCGAGCGCAAGCCCGGCGCTAATAATTCCATCCGTAAGGTTGAGCTGCGCGTTGCGGGAAACTATTTGGTTCGTTACCGTCAGGCTGTTATGTCGCCCGAAGACATTAAGCACTGAACGTCTTTTTGCACTGTCACTGACGCCCCGTGCTATCGCATCTCCCCGTCCGTGCAAAATTCCACGATGGCGATGTAACTGGCCCTGCCGGCACGCCCTGCGCTCTGCTACGATGAACGCGATGAACTCCTATCTGGAAGTTGCCGTCGAAGCCGCGCGCGAGGCAGGCGCGATTCTGGTTGCCGAGCTCGCTCGTCCCGTGCGGATCGATTACAAGGGTGACGTGGATATCGTAACGCAGGCGGATGGCCGCTCCGAACAGGCCATCGTGACCCGCCTGCGCAATCATTTCCCCAAGCACGCGATTGTGGCCGAAGAAAGCGGCGCGCATGCGGCCGCCGCGTCAGGCGTGCGGCATTGTTGGTATGTGGATCCGCTGGACGGCACGACGAACTTCGCGCACGGATTTCCCTGGTTCTGCGTTTCCATCGCGCTTGCGGAAGGACCGCTCGGGAATGAAGAGCTCCTCGCAGGAGTAATTTACCAGCCGGTGACGGACGAGCTTTTCACCGCGGCGCGCGGCGAAGGAGCTTATCTAAAAAACAAGAGAATCCACGTTTCGGAAGTGGAGCGCCTGGCGACGAGCTTGTTGGGCACCGGGTTTCCCGCGCATAAGCGCGCACAGAACCCCAATATTCATTTCTACTGGAATTTTACGCTGCGCTCGCACGGTGTTCGCCGCGCCGGTTCGGCTGCGCTGGATCTTGCCGCTGTTGCTTGCGGAAGGTTCGACGGCTTCTGGGAATTCGGCCTGCATCCGTGGGACACCGCCGCGGGCGTGCTTTTGGTGCGTGAGGCTGGCGGAACAGTGACGGATTTTGCCGGAAATCCTTACAAGCTTGGTGCGCGCGAATGTCTGGCGTCGAACACGCGCATACATGGCGAGATGCGAGCGATCGCTGCCGAAGTTGCGCGTACGCCTCCGTCGGCGCCATTCATCGAACCTACTCGTTAGGCTTTTGTTTCATCTGAACGTGCTCGTTTTCCGCCTCTGAATGCTTCCAGTATTGCAACAGCGCGCATTTCAGCGCGTTGACTCGATTTGGAGCGGGTGCTACGCTCGCCGCGCATGCGCGTAGTAGACCTGATTCGCCGCAAGCGTGACTCCGGAGAACTCTCCGCCGAAGAAATCAAATTTCTAATTGAAGGCTACACGCACGCCCGCATTCCCGATTATCAGATGGCGGCGTGGCTGATGGCCGCGTGGATTCGCGGTCTGACCGCCGCGGAACTTGCCGCGCTCACCGAGGCGATGCTGCATTCGGGGAAAGTGCTCGACTGGAGCGATTTGCCCGCCCGGAAGGTTGATAAGCATTCCACCGGTGGCGTGGGCGATAAGACTTCGATGATTCTCGCGCCTGTCGTTGCGGCTGGCGGCCTGATCGTGCCGATGATCAGTGGCCGCGGCCTGGGGCACACTGGCGGCACACTCGATAAGCTTGAATCCATCGCTGGATTCAACGTCAACCTTTCGCTCGCGGAGTTTCGTGAGGCGCTCACGAAATGCGGCTGCGGCTTGATCGGACAAACTGAGGAAATCGCGCCAGCCGATAAGAAAATTTACGCGCTCCGCGATGTTACCGGCACCGTGGATAATCCATTCCTCATTTGCGCTTCCATCATGAGCAAGAAACTTGCCGAGGGAATTGACGCGCTCGTGCTTGACGTCAAGACCGGCTCCGGTGCGTTCATGAAAAAAGATGAGGACGCGGAATATCTCGCCGGCCTGATGGTGGAAACGGGCAAGCGCATGGGCAAGCGAGTGGTCGCGCTCATCACCGACATGGATCAGCCGCTGGGCCGCACCGCTGGCAACGCCATGGAAATCGTGGAGTGCATCGAAGTGCTCAGCGGCGGCGGGCCCGCCGATTTGCGCGAGCTTTGCCTGGAGCTGAGCGGCTGGATGTTTTTCCTGGGCGAGCGCTCACCAAGCGTGGCCGACGGCCGGCGGCTGGCCGCGGAATTGATTACATCCGGCCGCGCCCGTGATAAATTCCGCGAGATCATTCAGCAACAGAATGGTGACGCCCGCGTGGTGGACGAACCGCGGCGATTGCCGCAAGCTCGCGGAAAGCTCGAAGTGACGAGCCAGGCAGCGGGATTCGTCGCCGGAATTGAATGCGAACGCCTGGGCATTGCGTGCGGCGTGCTGGGCGGCGGCCGGGAAAAAAAGGAAGACGCGATTGATCCAGGCGTCGGACTCGAGTTCCATTGCAGGCTGGGCGACAAAATCGAGCGCGGCGCGCGGCTTGTAACGCTGCACTACAATTCGGATGCGCGTCTTGACGAAGCGCGCCAACTTGTGGAATCGAGCTATCGCATAGGGCCTGAGGCACCGGCGGGGCGGCCGCTGGTTCACAAAGTCATCGGTGGATGACCCTTATCCTTATATAGTGGACGCGCGCAGAACGCCGTCAAAATACGCGGAGGCACCGAATGGGGCGATTCACTGGAATCCTTGGCTTGCTAACAATGCTGGGACTCGCGTATTTGATGTCGTCGAATCGCCGCGCCATCCGATTGAAAACCGTTTTGTGGGGCCTGAGCTTGCAGCTATTGTTTGCGTTTTTCGTGCTCCGCTTCCAAACCGGCCAGAAAATATTCAGCGTGGCCGGCGATGCCGTCAAGCGCCTGCTGGATTACTCGTATGCCGGCTCGGAATTTGTTTTCGGTCCGCTTGGTATGAAAAGCTCGACCGTCGTCGTCGATGGCATTCCCCTCGGCAAAGCATTTTTCTTCGCCTTTCAGGTTTTGCCGACCATTATTTTTATCGCGGCATTTTTTGCTTTGCTGTATTACCTCGGTGTAATGCAGATTATCATTCGCGCGGCGGCGTGGGTGATGCAGCGCATCATGGGAGCGAGCGGCGCAGAATCGCTCAACGTGGCCGCCAGTATTTTCATGGGGCAGACGGAAGCTCCGCTGACCATTCGTCCGTTTCTGCCTGACCTCACGCGTTCCGAATTGATGACGGTGATGACGAGCGGCATGGCTCACGTTTCCGGCGGCATCATGGCTGCGTACATCGCGTTCGGAGTGGCCCCCGAGCATTTACTCGCTGCGGTGATCATGACCGCGCCGGGCACGCTGCTGATGGCGAAGATGATCGTGCCTGAAACGGAGATCGCGAAAACGGCCGGCCAGGTCACGATGCCCGAATCCGCCGAGCATAAGGACGATAATTTTCTGAGTGCGATTGCGCGCGGCACAACCGACGGCCTGAACCTGGCTATCAACGTCGCGGCCATGCTGATTTCTTTCCTCGCGCTCATCGCGCTTACGAATGGCCTTCTCGGCGGAGTTCACAATTGGCTGGCGCCTCACGGCATGGCGTGGTTCCCCTCATCGCTTCAGCAGATATTTGGCTGGGTGTTTGCGCCTGTGGCGTGGATCATCGGCGTGCCCTGGCATGACTGCAAAGCGATCGGCAACTTGCTCGGCATCCGCACGGTGCTCAACGAGCTGGTTGCGTTTTCTTTCCTCGGGCCGATGAAGGGCGCTCTGGATCCGCGCTCGTTCACGATTGCGACGTTCGCGCTTTGTGGTTTTGCCAATTTCAGCTCGATTGGAATTCAAATCGGCGGCATTGGCGCGCTCGCTCCGAACAAGCGCGGAGAACTTGCCAAGCTCGGCATTCGCGCCATGCTTGCAGGCACGATGGCGAATCTGATGTCAGCCGCAATCGTGGGGATGTTTCTGTGAGTCCAGATCGCGCGGCGGGGAAGCGCGCGGGGCGTGAATTTGTGCGCGCGTCGGCCGCGGCAAAATATATTTTGGCGCGCACCAAGCTTCGCCCTCGCATCGGCGTTGTGCTCGGCAGCGGTCTCGGTGATTTTGCGGATGAATTGAAAACAGCAACTCGCATTCCATATACGCGCATCCCGAATTTTCCGCGCTCGACAGCCGTCGGCCATGCCGGGCAGCTTGTTATCGGCAAGTTGGGCGGAAAAGGCGGCGAGATCCCCGTTGCGGCAATGCAGGGCCGCGTGCATTTCTACGAGGGCTACGCGCTTTCTGAAGTGATTTTTCCCATGCGAGTGTTTGCGCGTATGGGCGTCCGGGCTGTTATCTTAACGAACGCGGCGGGCGGCATTAACCACAATTTTGGCCAGGGCGCGCTGGTCGTCTTGAGCGATCACATAAACTTACAAGGCTCGAATCCGTTGATCGGTCCGAACGACGAGCGTTTCGGCGCGCGGTTTCCGGACATGACGTACGCCTACGACAGGAACTTTCGCAAGTTTGCGCTGGACGAAGGCGGCAAACTCGGCATGGTAATTCATGAAGGCGTATATGCGGCGCTCACCGGACCCAGTTACGAGACGCCCGCGGAGATTCGTTACCTTGCCACAATTGGCGCTGATCTGGTTGGCATGTCCACCGTTCCGGAAGTGATTGCGGCGCGACACATGGGTTTGGACGTGCTCGGGATTTCCTGCGTAACGAATATGGCCGCGGGAATCCTCGACCAGCCGCTGAATCACGAAGAAGTGCTTGCAACAGGCGCGCGCGTGAAAGATCAGTTCATCGCGCTGCTGCGGGCAGTGATACCTCGCATTGCCGATGATCTTGCACATGCCAAAGAGTGAATCGATGACTAATCATAAATCCTTGCTGGATGCTGCTCGCGCCGCGCGCGAAAATGCGGTGGCTCCGTTCTCAAAGTTTCGCGTCGGCGCAGCCTTGCGAGCAAAGTCGGGCCGCATTTATGGCGGTTGCAACGTTGAGAATGCCAGCTATGGCCTCACGATTTGCGCCGAGCGCGTTGCCATCTTCAAGGCGCTTTCGGAAGGCGAGCGCGGGTTTGACGCGATTGCGGTAGTCACCGATGCCGAAAAGCTCACGCCTCCGTGTGGCGCTTGCCGGCAGATTATCTGGGAATTTTGCGGCGACGCTGAAGTGATCCTGGGCAACCTGAAGGGCGAGACGGAAGTCCATCGGATGTCAGCGCTTTTGCCGCAGCCGTTCGATGCGTCAAATCTCTGAGTTGCCGGAAATCTCGCCGGCGGATACCATTCCCGCATGACAATTACATTCATAGTGCGGCGCTTGCGGCGATACTTGCCAATACTTTTCGTGGCCCGGTTATTTTCCCCGTTTACGGCCGAATCGGTGAACGCGCAAACGCAGCAAAAGAAGCCCGTGGCGCCGGCGGCACAAACTCAGCGCGAGCGCGTGGATCTGCTCGTCATCGGCCATTACGTGGTAACGATGGACGCCACGCAGCGCATCGTGGAGGACGGGGCAGTCGCGGTGCGTGGCGATGCGATTGTTGCCGTCGGCCCGCGCGCGGAACTCGAAGCGAAATACGCCCCGGCGCGGCGCCTCGCATCTCCGGACGGCCTCATCATGCCCGGCCTCATCAACGGGCACACGCACGCCGCGATGTCGCTGCTGCGGGGAATTGCTTCCGACGTGACGCTGCAGGACTGGCTTACGAAGTACATTTTTCCCGCCGAAGCCCGCAATGTCACCGAGGATTTTGTCACTTGGGGCACGCGCCTCGGCATGCTCGAAATGCTTCGCGGCGGCATCACCACGTACACCGACATGTATTATTTTGAGGACGCCGTCGCGCGTGAAACCAAAGCCGCCGGAATGCGCGGCGTGCTCGGCGAAACCTTCATTGATTTCCCCGCGCCCGATAATAAAACGCACGAACAGGCGCTTGCTTACACCGAGAATTTCCTCAAACACTGGCAGGGCGACCCCCTGATTCACGCCTCTGTGGCGCCGCATTCCATTTACACATGTTCGGAACATACCTTGCGCGATGCCGCGGCGCTTGCGCGCCGTTATCACGCGCCCATTCTGATTCACGTCTCCGAAACTAAGAAGGAAGTGGACGACAGCCTTGCCGCTCACGGACTTTCGCCCGTCGCGTGGCTCGATCAGCTCGGCGTGCTCGGGCCCGATCTCGTCGCGGCCCACTGCGTTTGGGTGGATTCAGCGGATATCGCGCTGCTCGCGAAAGCCCAGGCCGGCTGCGTGGACAATCCCTCGAGCAACATGATGCTGGCGAGCGGCGCAGCCCCCGTGACGGCGTTGCTCGCCGGCGGCGTGCGATTGGGGCTCGGCACAGACGGTCCGGCGGGCAGCAACAACGATCTCGACATGATGCGGGAAATGGATATTGCCGCAAAGTTGGAAAAGGTCGAGCGCATGGACCCGCAAGCCCTGAATGCGCGGCAGGCCGTGGAGATGGCCACCATCGGTGGAGCGCGCGCGCTGCACATGGAAAACGAGATCGGCTCGCTTGCGCCAGGCAAAAAGGCCGACCTGATTGTGATCGGGCTGGACGCAGCCCACGCCGTGCCGCTTTATGACGTTTATGCGCAGATTGTTCACTCGCTTACCGCGAGCGACGTGCAGGACACCGTAATCGGCGGACGTATTGTCATGCAGAACGGCCGCGTGCTCACACTCGATGGGCTGGCGATCCTCGCGCGCGCGCAAGTTCTCGCCGCGCAGGTCAAGCGGTCGCTTGCCGCTCCCCAGCAGTAGGGGCAATCGCCCTCTGGTTTCTACTTGTTGGTTGCCGTGCGCTGCCGGTGCATTTTCCCCGCGGTAGTGCGCAGAGTTTCGGGGATGTTCTTGTTTGACGCCAGCATCCGCAGCTCCGGCGTGTGGATGTGCGGCAACATGTGCATGGAGATATCGAGCGGAGTTTTGGGATTCATTACGAGTCTGCGGATGATGGTGTAGTTTTTGAGGTACGCCCGGTTGCCGGCGATGATTCGGAGAACTTCTTCACCCAGGCTGGTTAATCCTGCAAATCCTTCCACTTCCTGTTCGCTCAGTTTTGGAGATTGCAGTACGGCGCGCTGGACGACCCTGCACGAATCGCGAATCAGCGCCATGCGTTCTTCGCGCCCACCTTTCAGCGCGAGTTGCACCCGCTCCGTAACGCGCATTACAGCCAGCCGCTGGATCAATGACAGCCGCTTGGCGGGATCCGCTTCGGTGTCATTCATCCTTTCCATCAGAAGCTCCGCGTCCGGCGCGCCCTGCCCGAGTTCCTCAAGTATCTGCCGGTGATCGAGACTCAGCGCTGGTGAAGTCAGCAGGATCGCCGCCAACTCCGGCCGGACGCTTAATAGTCCCAGGTTCTCGGCCAACGATCGAACATCGTCATCGGGAAGGTGCTTAACCGCGTTGAGGAGAGTTTCTTCCGGACACCCGGGATTTCCAACAAGGGCATCCGCAATTTCGGGCTTTTCAATCAGATGCGTAGCGCAATACTCGAAAAGCTGCGGCGGTGCATCCGAGCGCGCCAGCGCTGCCGCAAATGAACTGGGGGGCAATGCCAACAAACTATTCGTTGCACGCTCTGCTATTCGCGCATCCGAATCCGTGGAAACCAGCACAAGCAACTCGGCGCGGTCCGCTGGTTCAAGTGAAGCGGTTCCCGTACAAACCGCCAGTTTTTGTTCGATGGGGGCGCGGCCCGTCCGGAACATCTCGCGCAGTTCGGAATTTTCGGAGCTAATGGGACCCTCCGTGAAAACGCTTACCCTCGCTGAAACAAGCTGGAAATGGCGCAGCGCGGCTTCGCCACCGGCGCGCAAGTTCGGCCGCGCAATTCCGTGGAAGCAACCGGATGAGCGGCCCTCTTGTGAGCGGCGTACCGCCGCCAGCCGTAAACGCCGCCAAATACCAGCCCTGCAATCACAATCAATGCGAGAACCCAGGCGAACCACTGGCCCCGTGGCTCTGGCATCGCCGAAGCGCGGACGACGGAAGAAGAATTGGTTGCGCGGTCGCCGGTCGCGAGCATGTATTCGGCGATAAGGTTTTCCTCGTCAAGTCCGAGATGGTGGGCCACCGCGCGAACGAACCCGCGGTTGAAGATTCCGCCGGGCAATTGCTCCCATCGCTCATTTTCCAGCGCTTCCAGAAAGCGCGTGCCAATCCGCGTGGCGGAACAAATTTCATCCAGCGAAATGCCGCGCATTTCACGCTCGCGGCGCAGGTGCTCGCCGAATCCGGCTTTCTTCGTCTCGCCCGTTGATTCGCTTTTCTTGTCCGTTGTGCGTTCCGTCATTCGTCAGATTCAGTTCCGTGCCAAATTCTTAATTTTGCTCATTGAATGCCGCAAAGATCCTGAGCGTGCGCGGTTGCTTGCTCTGCGTCCGTAATTCAATATAGGCGGCGCCCTCTGGGGTGTCAATCCGGCGTGGAAGCTGAGAAAAGCATGAGTGGCCTTGCGAGTCCGAAAGCCCGGCAAACCGCCCCGTTTCGGGGAGGTGTGTCGCGTAGTCACACGCCCTCGAAGACCAGATTGCATGCGCCGCATAACGATGTTAAGAATTATAGTTGACCCTTCGGCTGACATTGGTTCGCGGGGCCGGTGAGCGCGGTTCATGGCTTGATAAAGAGTGTCTGAAACCGAAAGCTTTAGCGGCGTAGAACGCCGTCGCAACTCTGCCTCACCACGCGCTGGGCGTCCGCCCGGCGAAGTCACTGTATTCCACGAGCTTGGCAAGGCGCTTACGAGTTCGCTCGAACTCGAGCAAGTCCTGCGCACCATCATGGAAAAAATTGATGAGTTCCTGCGTCCGGATACCTGGTCCATGCTGCTGGTGGACGAAGCCACTCAGGAACTTTATTTCGAGCTGGCCATTGGCAAGGGTGCCCAGGCGCTGAAGGAAGTTCGCATCAAGATGGGGCAGGGAATCGCCGGTTGGGTGGCGCAAAACAACCAAGCCGTGATCGTCCCGGATGTGAGCAAGGACACGCGGTTCTTTTCCCAGGTGGATCAAAAAACGAAAATGGAGACGCACTCGATTGTCGCCGTGCCCGTGCGATTCCGGGACCACTGCCTGGGCGTCATTGAACTGGTGAATTGCATTGGTCCGGAAGGATTCGATGATCGCAGCCTCGCTTTGCTGGAGGCGCTTTCGGATTTTGCCGCCATTGCGATTGAAAACGCGCGGCACGTCAAGCGTATCCACGAGCTGACGATCACGGACGACTGTACCAATCTATATAACGCGCGCCATCTGCACTTCATTCTCGAGACGGAAATTTACCGCTCGCAGCGCTATGGCTATGAATTCTCGGTGATCTTCATTGACCTCGATTTCTTCAAGCGCGTCAATGACACGCACGGCCACCTGACCGGCTCAAAACTCTTGATGGAGGTCGGCCAGTCGCTCAAGCTCAATAGCCGCCTGATTGATTTTGCCTTTCGCTACGGCGGAGATGAGTTCGTGATTCTGCTGCCGCAGACGTCGAAGGAAAGCGCCTGCACCGTCGCCCGCCGTTTGCACAAGATCATTCGCGATACCATCTGGCTGCATCCCGAGGGGTTGGACGTTCGCATTACGCCAAGCGTGGGAATAGCGTCCTACCCATCCGATTCCCGCACCAAAGTCCAGCTCTTGCAGATGGCCGATGACGCCATGTACGAAGTGAAGAACACCACGCGCGACGGGGTCTCCGCGGCCGGGCAGGGCCGCCTGGTTACCTCCTGAATTTTCTTGGGGCAGGGTGCTGCCCCGGATTTCCACAGACAGGTTTCGTTTCACGGCGCGCCTTCCTTGATTCACCCGGAAGCCCATGCTAGGCTCAAGCCACGCGTTGGGCTTTACGCGCCGCTGGCGCGATTCTTTTCCGGCTGGCCGGGAGCGCGGACGTTACACGAGCGAGGAACGCATGTCCTACGAGGCGTTGGGAATGATTGAGACCAAGGGGCTGGTGGCAAGCATCGAGGCTGCCGACGCCATGGTTAAGGCGGCCAACGTCGTGCTGATGGGCAAGGAATACATCGGCGCGGGATACGTTACCGTCATGGTGCGCGGCGATGTCGGCGCGGTAAAGGCCGCCACGGATGCGGGCGCGGCCGCGGCGCGGCGCGTCGGGGAACTGGTTGCTGTCCATGTGATTCCCCGTCCGCACGAGCACGTGGAAAAAATTCTCCCGGGCGGCAATAAAGGGCAGGACGCCAAGAAGTAGCCGCTCACGTTTGCTGCGCGTGTATTCGTGGTGCCGAGGGCCGCGCGGTTTGAGTTCCAGGGAATCCGTTTTAGGAAATCCAAGGTAAAGCGCTTTGCAACTGCGCGACCGTGATCTCATTTCCATCCAGGAAGCCCGCGAGCTGGCGGCCCTGGCCCTCGTTGCCCAGCAGAAATTCTCCCGATTCTCCCAGGAACAAGTAGATGCCGTCGTGGAAGCAGTGGCGAAGGCCGCTGAGTCCGCTTCGGAAACGCTTGCCCGCGCAGCCGTCGAGGAAACCGGGTACGGAAATGTAACCGACAAGATCCTCAAGAACCACGTCGCCGCCGTGGAAGTGCCGCGCGCAATTCGCGGAATGCGCACCGTAGGCGTCGTCAACGAAGATAAAGAAAAGAAAATTCTTGAAGTAGCAGTGCCTGTCGGCGTGGTCTGCGCGATTATTCCTTGTACGAATCCGACGTCCACGGCGATTTACAAGACGATCATCGCTTTGAAAGCGCGCAATGCCATCGTGCTGAGCCCGCATCCTTCAGCTATTCGCTGCATTTGCCAGACCGCCAAGGTTCTCTCTCGCGCGGCTGTTGCCGCCGGCGCTCCCGATGGAATTATCTCCTGCATGGAGCGCAACACATTGGCAGGCACGCAGGAATTGATGCGCGCGAAGGAAGTCGGACTAATTCTGGCGACCGGCGGGACGGGTCTGGTGCGCGCCGCGTATAGCTCCGGCAAGCCCGCCTACGGAGTTGGCCCCGGCAATGTTCCTGCGTTCATCGAGCGCACCGCGGATGTTCACAAAGCTGTCGCGGATATTTTTGCCAGCAAGACGTTTGACTACGGAACGCTTTGCTCATCCGAGCAGGCTATCGTCGCGGAAGAGCCTGTGCGTGATGCCGCGCTCGAAGAGTGTCGGAAGCAAGGCGGCTATTTCCTGAACGAAGATGAAATGCGCCGCGTCGCCGCGTTGATTTTTCCGGATGGCTCGCACGCACCCAGCGCCAAGCTCGTCGGGCGCCCCGCAACGCACATCGCCGAACTGGCGGGCATCAAAGTACCGCCGGAAACACGCGTCCTCATCGCAAAACTGGAAAGCGTTGGCAGGGACGTTCCACTCTCCGCGGAAAAACTTTCGCCCGTCCTCGGTTTCTATTCCGTGCCGAATCTCGCCGCGGGAATCGATGTCTGTACTCAATTGCTGCGCTTCGGCGGCTTGGGGCACACCGCGAGCATCCATTCCAAGGACACGAACGCTGTGCGCGAATTCGGAGTGGCCGTGCCCGCATTCCGCGTCTGCGTCAACACTGGATCCGTTCAGGGCTCGATTGGCTACTCGACGAATTTGTTTCCGGCGATGACGCTCGGTTGCGGCGCGCTCGGCGGCAACATTACTTCGGATAACATCGGCCCTCAGCACCTGATGAATCTTCGTCGCGTGGCGTGGGAGTCTCGCGCTATTGAGCACCGCTCGATCTCCGCCGCGCAGCGCATGGCGGGGCCTGATGCCGCCGCGCCAGCGGAACGCGCAGTCGCTGCGGGAGCATCGGCCGGCAGCGCCGGCGTTCCTGCCGGTGCGGCCAAATCTCCAATTCCAAATCCACAATCTGATTCCGCGCCGTCAGTTCCGGCGGCAGCGGACTCTTCGTCCATCTCAGCCGGCGTCCCGGATCGCGCCGTAATCGCTCACGCTGTCGAGCACGTCATGGCGCACCTTGGCATTGCGCGCGGCGCAGCGCTATCTGGATCCGCCGGAAAAGCGCCCGAGAGTAAGTCGCCTGCCGTCAAGCCAGCCGCACCAGCGCCTTCCGTATCTCCATTTGTAAGTGAAGGGGACGTCCGTCGCGCTGTCACCCGGGGCGAGAAAATACTCATCGGCCCGAAAACAATTCTCACTCCATCAGCCCGCGATGTCGCCGGTTCCGAAGATGTACTCGTGCTCACTGACCTCGTCCCACAAGGTCTGCCTGCCTCATCCTCCTCGGAATAAGCGCTTTCTCGCGTTGACGAAGCGTTTCGATGTCGTCCTGAGGGAGCGAAGGACCATTGGTTGCCAGCTTTACAAAATGTCAGTTTGCGGCGCTCATTCACACGGATCCTTCGGCCATCCTGATCGGATGCCCGAAGGGTGATACGAGCGCTTAGTGTGCCGGCGCCGCGTTCGGTGGGGAACCGCCTGTGCCCTTCGGACTGACATTGCATTCCGACACAAATTCGTAATGGCCTTCGCCGGTTAGCGGAATCAGAACCCGGGCGCCATCTTCAGTCGGCACGCCCGACGTACGGGCGCCGTTCAGCGTAATGGACTGCGTGGAATTTCCCGTCGTGCAAGCCGGCATGGAAACTTTCGCAGCCACCCCCGCGGGAAGATCAATCGTCGCGTGGAACGTATCTCCCGCCTTGTAGTCCACCTTGATTAACCCGTGCGGTGTGGGCACCGCGCCGCGTGCCCAGGCAAGTCCTGCCAGATCTGGACGAATCTCCGCTTCTCGAAAGCCCGCCGCGGTGGGGCGTATTCCTAGAACTTCCTCTGATAGCCACGCCGTCGGTCCGCTCGACCATCCGTGGCTCAGGCTGACGTAATATCCTTCTCCGTTGTCCGCTTGGAGGGAACGATGGAAATTGTTCTTTGGCCACGCGAGGTCGTAGGCCTCCCAAAAACTCGTCGCGCCTTCATCAATCATTCCACCCCAATACTTCCGAATCCAATCTAGAGCTTCGCTCCTGTGCCCGGCCTGCGCTATGGCAGAGATTACATAGAAATTGTAGTAGGGCGTGATCACAAATCCAGAAGGGTGAGATAGCACGCGGTCGTAAATCGCCGTCGTCTGCGCGGGGTCCGCCACTCCGGAATAAATCGCCATTGCGTTGCTTTGCCAGCGCCCGCCAAACGTGTTCGCTTGCGGATCCAGCAGGTATTTTTGTGACGCCTCGTGCATCGCCGCCGCGCGAGCTTGATATTTATCCGCCGCGGGTGCATCGCCTGCTTCTCTCAGCAACCACGCGCCTTCCGTGAACGCCTTATAAAACTCAAACTCCGTGGCGCGCCGCGCTTCCGCGGTGTCTCCGTTCAGATCCGGAGACCAATCCACGAAGGGCCATGATTTTCGCGTATTCACGAATAGGTTTTTGTCGTCCAATTCGCCGCCCATGAAATCCAGCAAATGAAGCAGCGGATCGTGAATCGAATGCAGGTAATCCACGTCGCCGATGTGCCGGTAATAGTCCGCCTGGCCCATCACCCAGAACGCGGAATAGCCCGGGATACTGTTGACGTCCGAGTGGATCGGATCGCCCGCGCCGCCGATCAATTGGTCCATCGTCTCGCGCATCAGGAATTGGTCGGCGAAAACGGTGTCAATCACGAGGCCGCTCACGTCCAGATCGCCCATCCACGGAGCGCGATCGCGCTTCGGCGCGTCCCAAATGTCGTCCTGCATGCAAAGATGGCTCGTGTAAGCGCCCGTCAGCCAGATACGATTCAGCACTGCATCCGAAGACTCAAATGATCCTTTGTAGTTCACTGGATAATAGATGTCGTCGAGCCGCATGGACGCAAAACGAAGCGGTGGAGCGCCTTCCAGAAATCGAACCATTGCGTAGCGAAAAGAGCTTTTGGGCCCGTAAACTTTTGCGCGCGGCGGCACGGTTAACTCATCCGCGCCGAGATAGGGGCCGCCCATTACTTCTCCCATGGATTCTCCATATTGAACTTCAAGTTTCATCGGAGCGGAGGAATCCGAAACAAGCTCCAGCCGGCCTGTGGACTCGCGGCCAAAGTCGAGCACAATATAAGGGGATTCTTCTATCGGGACTCTGCCATTTGGCAGCGTAACGCTGAACTCTCGAGTGGACTGCGACGGAGCGGCAACCGGGCGGGCCGCACCTGCTGACGAACTCGCATTGGGGGAAGTGAGTGCGGTGACGTTTGCGAATTTGCCTTTACCCTCGAACGCATAGGCCATGGATTCGACTGGCAACGTCAGATGAGCCAGATACGGGGAGATGCCATCGTATCCGGGCCAGCGGTACATTCCAGCGTCATTGTTCCAGCGCAAGAAGCTGACATTACTCTCGATTCCGCCGAGTGCTTGTACGCGTGTCCAGGCGCTTTCGTCGAAATCCGGTTTCTCCCAGCCGGTATTCAAGTGAGTGCTGCATTTCCAATCGGGGCCGCTCAGCAAGATTGGCGTGGCCATGGCGCCCGCGGCGCGTGGAATAATCTTTACCGCCAACCGGTTGCCACGTATTCCCGCAATAGCCACCGTGTTTGATCCTGCGTGAAGAAGATGCGAAACGTCGAGCGCGATCACCAGCGGATGAAGTCCTGATTTGGGGTCGCGCTCCGCGTTGGCCAGCAGTTCTCCATTCACGTAAACGGTCACTCGCTCCGGCCCCGCCACGTAAAGCGTCGCCACACTGGGCCGCACGCCGATCCGGAATTTCTGCCGGAAATATCCGGAGTCTTCCACGCTCCGGTTTTCATTCGCTGGAACCCAAATATATTGCTCGGGCAAAGGCTTGTGCACATCCGCTTCAAGCTGGGGAGAAGGAACATCGCCGGTCAGATCAAGCCGCTTGGGTTCGGCGGGGGTTTGCGCGCCCACACTCAAAGATGCGGCGCTGAATAGAAAGACCAACGCACTTGCTTGCCGGATTCTCCGCATGGTTGGCTCCTCGGTGCGACTTCAATAGGACGTTGAACACAGCCACGCCGAATCTTACTCCAACATGCATCCGATTGAGACGCCGGATGCGTCCGAAACAAGAATCAGGTACTTTGCCCTCCTTCATCTTGGATGGGAAATTGAATTCCGCGCTAGAATGTTGACAGGGGAATCTGAGACCCCTTCATCATGCGCACCACGCAAGCCCATCGCTATGCGCGTTGGTCGGCCATTGTTGCGGCCGTGCTGGCCGTTGTCGTGCTGGCGATTTACTTCCGCCGGTCCTGGCAAGCGAACCAAGCTGAAAAAAACGCGCCACCGCCGGTGCCATCGTCCATCCAAAAAAGCTCACAAGGATTTTCCTGGACTTGGGGGAACCAGGACCACACGCTTCTAGTCCTGCATGCCTCAAATGCCACTGAGTTTAAGAAAGGCGACCTCACGGTTCTCAATGATGTGAGCGTTACCATCTACGGAGCCAAAGGCGATCGGGCCGATAGTATGCGCACGCAATCGTGCGACTACCTTGTTCATCCAAACCGCATGGTTTGTGCGGGGGATGTAAAGATGGATCTGCAAAGCGCCGACGAAGCGCGCCGCTCGGCCGCCGCGCATGTGGATAGCGCCGATGACCCGAATATCGTCCACGTGCTCACGAAAGCCGTCACCTATGACCGCGACTCGGGCGATTTTTGGACCGATGCGCCCGTTCAATTTCAGTTCCGAGGCGGCCAGGGCCATGCACTCGGCGCGAATTATCATTCCACCGACGGCATGTTGCAGTTGCGCCACGACGTTCATCTAACGCTGACGCCCGCCGACCGCAGCGCCGCGAAGCATGTGGATACGCCCCCCATGGTCGCTTCCTCGCCTATAGAAGTGACAGGCTCAAGCCTTGATTATCACCGCGAAGCGCTCAACCTGCTGTTGCACGGTCCCGTGGTTGCCACGCAGGAAACGCAGCGTACACCGCACACCGCGACGAATAATGGCGAACCGGCTAATCCCATACGAGGCTCGCGCGAGCTTCATGCCAATCTCCTGACAGTGAATCTGGACAAGCAGTTTCGCGCGCGCCGCCTTACTGCGACCGGAAATGCAAGCGAACGTCCCGAGTTTCGCACGATGGACGCGAAGGGCGCGGCCACGCTCACAGCCGACCAGCTCGTCACGGATTTGTCCCCTGAAGGTTGGGTCGAGCGTTTGAATGCCATTGGCAACGCCCGAGGCGAGCATAAGACTTCAATCGAAGTAGACCATATGTCGGCCAACCGCGTCACCGCAGAGATGGTTCCCAAAATCAATCAGCCTCGGACGCTCACTGCGGATGGCGCGGTTCAGCTTGATTCCAGCAAAGGACCTTCCACTCGAACCATTCAGACTGCCGCCCTTGAGCTTGATTTTGTTCCCGCACCGCCGCTTCATCCGGGAGCGCAGCCGAATTACCATCCCAGTCGCGCGCGCACGCTTGCTCCCGCCACGATTACATGGCGCGATCCCGCGCCGGGCCAGGCGAGCACACAACAGCGCGTCACGCGCGCGAGCGGCCAGCGAGTTGAAGTTGCCTTCGACGAGCGCAACCGCATGCGGCGCTTGCAAGCTCACGGTAACACCGAGCTCGACCGCGATACGCCGGGATTCCCGCGCCAAACCTCGACATCGCAGGAACTTGCCGCGGATTTTGATGCCTTGGGCCAGTGGACCACGATGGATCAGAGCGGAAATGTCCGCCTGCGGGAAGCGGATCGTTCGGCACAGGCCGTCCGGGAGCACGTGGATCACGCCACGAATATTGTGACGCTTACGGGTTCCGCCGAGGCCGCCGATGCAACCACGCACACCACGGCCGATACAATTTCCTTCGATCAAGGCACCAGTGAAATGCGCGCCGAAGGCCATGTCCTCACGACATACAGGAATGTTTCCCCCAATGGCGCATCAAGCTCAGGAAGGGGATCCGCCGCCGCGCCCGTTGCAGCCGCGGGCATGGGCACGCCTCTAAACTTCGGACCCGAACCAGCGCACATCACTTCGGAGCATCTCGTGGGGAATTCTGCCTCCGGACAGGCGATTTACACCGGGCACGCGCGACTGTGGCAGGGTGATTCGACAATGGAGGCTGATGAGATTGAGTTGAACCGCGATGCGCAGCAGCTCGATGCCCGCGGTAACGTTCGCGCGGTCTTTCTCCAGGTCAATGCCTCGCCGGTTCATCCAGCTTCTCCGGCGCCGGCCGGGCGCGGAAGCGCCTCCGCCACGCGCAAGCCGGCGATTCCTGCTGCCAGTTCCCGCGCGCAGCCAGACGTGATACGCATACGAGCTGGCACTCTGACGTACTGGAACGCAAAATCTGAAGCCCATCTGGCCCACGGATTTACGGGCGAATCTCAGCAGGGCATCGTCACAAGCCAGGAATGTGAGCTTTTTTTCACTCCGTCTTCACAGCCTTCGCAAGCAGGTGAGGGCACCACCGAGCGGCTTGATCACGCCATAGCCACCGGTAACGTAGTCGTCCGCCAGCCTAACGGCCATGCTACCGGAGACCGTGGTGAATACGAACCTGCGGCGGGCAAATTCATTCTTTCCGGTGGAAATCCAACTATTTACGACGCTTCTGGAAACCCCACGAGTGGCCGTCAATTGACCTTCTTTCTAGCCGATGATACGATTCTCGTAGAGTCGGATGAAAATTCGCGTGTCTTAACGCGCTACCAGGTCAAGAAATGATCCAACATGCTGAAATTTCAGGCCACCGAGCTTTGTAAGGCTTATCGAGGTCGTAAGGTGGTCAATGACGTTAGTTTGGAGGTTCAGCAGGGTGAAGTCGTTGGGTTGTTAGGGCCGAATGGCGCGGGTAAAACCACTACTTTCTATATTTTAGTTGGGCTCGCGCGGCCGGATTCCGGCCAGGTTTTGCTGGATGGGGAAGACATCACCGACCTCCCTATGTATCTCCGGGCCCGCAACGGCATCAGCTACCTTCCGCAGGAACCTTCGGTTTTCCGCCAGTTAAGCGTAGAACAAAATCTCCTGGCGGTGCTGGAAACCCTGGCGCTCACGCCCGAACAGCAGCGCGACCGCCTGGAAGAGCTTTTGGCGCAGATGGGATTAGAAGCCGTGCGGTACAATCGCGCGTATACTCTTTCAGGAGGCGAACGCCGGCGTCTGGAGATAGCGCGTTCTCTCGTGCTCGAGCCCGCATTTATATTGCTTGACGAGCCATTTTCGGGGATTGATCCTTTGACGGTGGTGGAATTGCAAAGGCTCATCGTCGAGCTGAGCACAAGCGGTATCGGCGTGCTTGTTACCGATCACAACGTGCCGGCAACGCTTTCGGTTACGAACCGCGCGTACATTATTAGCGGCGGAAAAATTTCTTTCTCGGGTACGCCACAGGAATTGAGCGATGACGCCGAAGTCCGGCGCGTTTACCTGGGCGAACGATTTCGTTTGCATTAGGAGGCCGCGAAAACACCGCGAGTCTTGGTTATGAGCTGGCTCCAGCCAAAACTGCATCTCAAAGTCTCGCAGAGGCAAATTCTGACGCCGGGCCTGGTTCAGATGGTCAGCGTCCTGGCGCTGAACCGCCTTGAGTTGCGCGAGATGCTGAATCAGGAGTTGGTGGCCAACCCCGTCCTCGAAGAACTCACCGAAGAAGGTCCAGTCAGCGAAGATTACAGCACGGAAACTTTCCTCAAAGCCGAAACGGAAAAACTGCCGGACACTGAAGCCCCGAATCCATTCGATGAATTCGATGTTTCCGCACTCTATCAATATCTCGATTCGGGCAGCAATGAGAGTGACAATCGCGAGCGCGAAACCATTGAGCGTCCCTCCTTTGAAAAATTCCTTTCCTCGCCTACGGGCCTGACCGAACATCTTGAATGGCAGTTGCACGGCATTGTTTGCACGGAAAAGGTTCGGGAAATTGCGGAAACAATCATCGGCAACCTGGACGAAGATGGCTACCTGACCGCTTCTCTCGATGAAGTTGCCCTCAACGGCGGCTATTTGATGGACGATGTCGAAGAAGCGCTCGCCGTCGTTCAGGAATTTGACCCCCTTGGTGTTGGCGCGCGAAACCTGCGCGAATGCCTGCTGATTCAACTTCACGTCCTTGACCCGCAAAACACACTGGCGCACCAGCTTGTTTCTGAATGTCTGCCTAAGAAGACGCTCGCGGCGGGCAGCAGCACACCTGTTGACCCATCTTCCCGGCACTCCGTTGCGAAATCCGCTGAAGTTCCGCGAGATGTGCCGGAGGAGGATGCCTTGAACGCTTCTCATGCCGAATCAGAAGACGCATTGCCCCTCAGTGTGGAAGCGCTGGCGAACATTGCGGCTGCCGCGGATTCTTCGTCCAATGGTAATTTCCCAGCGGCCACTTCGCAGCCGGCCACGCCGCTCGTTGAGCCGGATTCACCGCTCTGGAAGCTTTTGCAGAGCAACCAGCTCAAGGAAATCGCGCGCGCGCTCAATCGTCCTTATGAACTCGTCAAGCGCGCGATGGATGTGATCCGCAAGCTGGACCCGCGTCCCGGCCTGCGCTACAACAAGACGCAGGCGCGCCTGGTCGAACCGGATGTTTATTTCCGCAAGGTGGACGATGACTGGCAAGTTTTCCTGAACGAAGACGACCTGCCGCAGCTCCGTTTGAGTCCTGTTTACCGCCGGCTGCTTGCTCGTGACGCCGCCGACCGCGACGTCCGCAACTATGTGAAGGAGCGATTTACGGCCGCCATCCAGCTTTTGAAAAATATCGAACAGCGCAAGCACACCATCCTGCGCGTTTGCCAGTCCGTGATTCGCCGCCAGGGCGAATTCCTCGATTTTGGTCCCGATCACCTGAAGCCCATGATGATCAAAGAAGTCGCTGAAGAAGTAGGCGTGCATCCTTCCACGGTGAGCCGCGCGGTCGCCAGCAAATACGCGCACACGCCTCAGGGCGTCGTCGAACTCCGCTCATTCTTTTCCGAATCCGTGAACGGGCCCGAGGGCGGCAATATGTCTCTTTTGTCGCTCAAGCGCTTGGTGAAGAAAATGATCGAGGAAGAAGACGGTTCCAAGCCGCTCACCGATGATGCCATTGCAAAAAAACTCAGCGACGCCGGCATCCAGGTCACACGCCGCACCGTTGCCAAGTACCGCGAAGTTCTCCGCATTCCAAGCACCCATCAGCGCCGGATTAAAGGTTAGATTCCCTTGCCGGTGAAACTGAAGAGCCATCGCGATTCCCGCCAACTGGTGATTCTCACCGGTCTGAGCGGCGCCGGGAAGAGCACCGTCCTCAAGGCGTTTGAAGATCTGGGTTTCTACTGCGTGGATAATCTTCCCGTTGAATTGATTCCCGTATTCAGCGAGCTGCATTTTGGCGGCTCGAGTGAAATTTCCCGCGCCGCGCTCCTGGTGGACGCGCGCGAAGGCAGCCAACTTGAGGGGCTGCCGGAAACGATTCGCCAGTTGCACCGCGAAGGTCTGCCCGCCGAATTGGTTTTCATTGAGGCGACCGAAGAATCATTGTTGCGGCGATTCAGTGAGACGCGCAGGCCGCATCCGCTTGGCCATGACCGGCCCGTGCGCGTGGGGTTGCGCCAGGAGCGCCAGCTCATGGCGCCAATCCGGAAGCTCGCGGATCTTGTCATTGACACTTCCCGTTACAACGTTCACGAACTGCGCCAGCTCATCACGGAGCGTTTCCGCGCGCGCGGCCAGAAGCCTCTGCTGGTTTCACTTGTGAGTTTCGGCTACCGCTACGGCGTTCCCGTGGATGCCGATTTGGTTTTTGATGTGCGCTTCCTGCCCAACCCGCACTTTGTTCCGCGGCTCCGGCGCTTTTCCGGCAAGGACCCCCGCGTCGCGCGCTACATCCGGTCGTTCCCGCAGACGGGTGAATTTCTGCGCCATATCGAAGGCCTGCTCAAATTCCTGATCCCGCACTATATCCGTGAAGGAAAAAGTTACCTGACCATTGCTTTCGGCTGCACCGGCGGGCGGCATCGCTCCGTCATGTTGGCCGAAGCGATCCGCCGCGCTTTGTCGCGGCATGGCTATCCGGCAAAGGTTCTGCATCGCGATTTGACCAGATAGCCCGGCGGCTGAATCCTGCATCCGAAGTAAATCGGCTTCGTCTGGACGATGTCGGGTTTGTCTGGACGATGGCAGGCGCGCGGCTTGACATTCCCGCGCGGCGTTCGTAGCGTAACCATTTCTACAAAAGGAGGAAGACGCCTTCAAGGCGAGACCAGTTGCTGATTCCCGTCGAATTCCGCCGCTTGTTCAGCCACGTGCGTCTCTATCGCGCGCGGCTGGCCGTTGGCGTTTTATTCCTGGCGGTTTCCGGCGCAAGCGCCGCGCTCATGGCTTTCATGATGAGGCCTATCGTGGACCGCGTGTTGGCGCCGGGCAGTCCCAACTCCGGCACGCCGCTCGTCACGCTTCCCTGGAACAATCACACGATTTATCTCAATTCATTTTTTCCGTCAAGAATTCAGAATCCCTGGACGATCTTTGCCATCGCGCTCATCGTAATTTTCGTGATGAAGGGCCTCACGGAATTCGTCGGCACGATGATCGTGCAATACATCGGCCTTTCCGCCGTCACCGATTTGCGCAACAGGGTTTACGCCAAGCTGATCCGCCAGCCAATCGGCTTTTTCCAGACGCATCCCATCGGCCGGCTAATGTCGGCGACGATTAATGATGTTGAGCGGGTGCGGATCGCCTTGTCCGAATACCTCGCCGATTTCTTCCTGCAGACGTTTAGTTTTGTCGCGCTTACCGCCGTGCTATTCATCGTCAACTGGAAGATGGCTCTCGGGGCGATGGTCTTTCTGCCGGCTGTGCTCATTCCCGTCCGGAGGCTCGGACGGCTCATCCGGAAATCCGTGGGAAAGAGCCAGGCGCGTCTGGGCGAATTGAACCAGATGATTCAGGAAGGTGTTGCGGGCAACCGCGTCGTGAAAGCTTTCGGCATGGAAAATTTTGAGATTGATAGGTTCCGTGAAACCGCGCGCCGCCTTCTGCGTGAAAATGTTCGATGGGTGAGCGCTTATGTTTTGAACGGTGTATTGATGGACGTGCTTGCCGCTGTCGTCTTCGCGCTCGCTATTCTTTACGCTCGCGATGAAATCCGCTACGGCGTGATGACTCTCGGAAAGTTCGGAACATTCGTGTTCGCATTGTTTAGCGCGTATACGCCGCTCAAACGCATTGGCACGTTTTATCAGCAGCTCGAGCAGGCGCGCGGCGCTACCACCGAGGTTTTCCAGTTTCTGACTCTCGAGGAAGAGCAAGCCGAGCAGCCGGGCGCCGCGATTCTTCCTCCATTTTCGAGCACTGTTGAACTCCGCAATGTGAGCTTCGCCTATAATCCTGAATCTCCCGTGCTGCGCGACATTGACCTGATGGCCCGCGCCGGCGAGGTTGTCGCCATTGTTGGGTCAAGCGGCGCGGGCAAGACCACGCTCGTTAATCTTCTGCCGCGGTTCCATTCTCCGGTTTCAGGCAAAGTGCTCTTCGATGGCGCCGATATCGAAGGCGTCACGCTCCGTTCTCTGCGGGATCAAATCGCCATCGTCACGCAGGAAAATATTCTGTTCAATGACAGTGTGTGGAACAATATTTGTTACGGCCGTCCGGGAATGCAAAAGGAGCGCGTAATCGCCGCCGCGCAAGCCGCCCTGGCGCATGAGTTCATCGAGAAAATGCCGGACGCGTATCAGACCATGCTCGGTGATCGCGGCCAGCGGCTGAGCGGCGGCCAGCGACAGCGCCTGGCCATCGCTCGCGCAATATTAAAGGATTCTCCTATATTGATTCTCGATGAAGCGACTTCCGAGCTCGATTCAGAATCCGAGATGCTCGTCCAGAAGGCGCTCGCGAATTTGATGGTGGGGCGCACGGTTTTCGTAATCGCCCACCGCCTTTCCACCATCCGCCGGGCGGACAAGATTATCGTGCTGGATGAAGGCACGGTGCGTGAGACGGGCACGCATCAGGAATTGCTGGCGCGCGGCGGCCTTTATGCCCGGCTGTACGACATGCAATTCGCGGAACGCGAGGCGCCTGTCCATTTGCAGGTGGAGTCCGCGGTTGTAACTGAACCTGGCTCTGAAGAAGGAGTGGCATGACGGATTCCGCTTCCCGCGTTGATTCTGCTTCTCACACCGGCGCCGCCAAACGCCCTGAAGGTTTCAAGTCCATGACCGGCTTTGCGGAAGCCCACCTCGAACGCGACGGCTGGGCGCTGCGCGCAAGTCTCCGCAGCGTGAATCATCGTTTTCTCGATGTGCACTTGCGCATCCCCGAAGGGCTCGAGTCGCTCGAACCGGAAATCCGCCGCGTGCTCCGCGAGCGCCTTCATCGCGGCCATGTGGATGTGACCCTCCGCGTGGATCCGGTTGGCGCTTCGGCCGTCGAGATCAATCGCGGTGTCGCCGAAGCTTATTTGCGCGCGGCCGATAATCTGCGCAAGCAATTTGAATTCAAAGCGGAGCCCGACCTCATCGCGTTGATGCGCTTGCCGGGCGTCGTTGCCGCGGCGGGAACTCCCGCCGGGGGTCTTTCCGAAGAAGCGCTGGCGCGGCTTCGCGCGCAAGTCGCCGAATGTTTTGAGCAGGCCGTGGCCCGCCTTGAAGAAATGCAGTTCGCGGAAGGCAAGACGCTCGCGGGAGTGATGCGCGTTCACCTGGCGCGCATAGAAGAAAACGCCGCGCAGGTCGCCACGTTGGCTGAACGATTGCGCCCGGCCTTCGCAAAGCGCCTGGAAACGCGGCTCCGCGAGCTGCTTGGAGATTCCGCGCTCGATCCCGCGCGCCTTGCGCAGGAAGCCGCGATGCTTACGGAACGGAGTGACGTCGCCGAGGAACTGTCGCGCCTTGCCAGTCACGTTGAGCAATTCAGAAAGCTCATTGATGGATCCGGAGAGCTTGGTAAGAAGCTCGATTTCCTTCTGCAGGAAATGCAGCGCGAAGCCAACACGCTTCTTTCCAAAACGCCCGGCGTGGAAGCCGAAGGCCTGCAAATCACGGGGCTGGCGCTCGAGATCAAATCCGAGATAGAAAAATTGCGCGAACAGGTGCAGAACATCGAATAAGCGGCTAATATCTCGGAACCATCCTATGACCATCGAATGACCGCTGCCGCCAAAGACCCGATTGTGTTCGTCATCTCCGGGCCATCCGGTTCCGGAAAATCCACGCTCGTGCGCAAGCTCCTCGAGCTGCCGAACACGCTGTTTTCTATTTCGTGCACAACACGCCAGGCGCGGCCAACAGAGACACCCGGAAAATGGTATGATTTTGTATCCGAGGCCGACTTCGACCGATTGGTGCGTGAAGGCGCTTTCTTGGAGCACGCCACGGTTTTCGGGCGGCACCGGTACGGCACGCCGAGGAAGTGGCTGGATCAGGCGCGGGAGCGCGGACTCGACCTGGTGCTTGAAATAGATGTGCAGGGCGCGGCCAGTATCCGCAAGCAAGTGCCCGGCGCTGTTTCAATTTTTATAGTGCCGCCATCGCGCCAGGAACTGGAACGGCGCATCCGGGATCGCGGGCAGGATTCCAATGAGGAAATCGCCCGGCGGCTGCGGCAGGCGCGGCAGGAAATGGAAAGTTTTGCGCTGTACGATTTTATTGTTGTAAACGACGACCTCGAACGCGCCGGGCGCGAGGTGCACGCCATCGGGCTGGGCACGCGATGCCGCAGCAGCCGGGCGCGGCCGGTCGTAGAGCGAATTCTGGAAACTTTTGGAGGTTAAAACTTTGATGTCGTCACAAAATCGCCCGCCGGAAAGTAAGTTTGCGTATGTGGTGGTTGCCGCCCGCCGTGCCCGCCAGTTGATGTTGGGTGCTGCTCCGCTGGTCGCCAATCCTCATTCGCCCAAATCCACGCGCATCGCAATGGAAGAACTTCAAAACTCAGTTCTTGATTTCGATATTCCCGTGCTTCCGCAAGGCCCGAGTGAAGAAGAGCTCAAGCGGCGCAAGGGCTGAAGCAAGTACGGAATCCATCCATGCGCGTTGCCGTGGGAGTGACGGGAGGAGTGGCCGCTTACAAGGCGGCGGAGTTGGTGCGCCTCCTGCAGCAGGATGGCCTCGAAGTTGAGGTCGTCATGACCCGCCACGCGCAAGAATTCATCACCCCGCTCACCTTCGCAGCGCTCACCGGACGCAAAGTCATCACCGAAATGTTTTCCGCGGATGATGCCGCGCCCGCGAACGTCGAAAGCGCCATCGAACACATCGCCGTCGCCCAGCGGATTGACGCGCTCGTGATCGCCCCCGCCACGGCCAATACCATCGCCAAACTCGCGCAGGGAATTTCCGACGATTTTCTTTCCACGCTGGCGCTGGCCACGACCGCGCCCGTCATCATCGCTCCGGCGATGAACGTGAATATGTGGGAACACGCCGCCACGCGGGAAAATATTGAAACGCTTCGCGCGCGCAGCGTGCGCATCGTTTCTCCCGATGAAGGCTATCTCGCGTGCGGCATGGTGGGAGCCGGGCGCCTGGCGGGCATTGAAGCCATCGCCGCGGCTGTGCGCGAAACGCTCGGCATCAAGCACGATCTGGTTAGGGAAACAGTTCTGGTTACCGCCGGGCCTACTTGTGAAGACGTGGACCCCGTGCGTTATCTGACGAATCGTTCCTCGGGGAAGATGGGTTACGCGCTCGCGGATGCCGCCCGCCGCCGCGGCGCGCGCGTGATTCTGGTCAGCGGCCCAACAGCCCTAAGACCGCCCGATGGTGTTGAGTTTATTTCCGTGCGTACCGCCGATGAAATGCATCGCGCCGTGCGCGAACACCTCGCGGATGCAACGGCCGTCATTATGGCCGCCGCTGTTGCTGATTTCCGTCCTGCCTCGCCGCACAAAACAAAAATCAAGCGCGGAGCGGCCAAGCTGACTCTCGAGCTGGAATCTACGCCGGACATTTTGGCCGACATTACCCGTGATGCCGCGCGCGAAAAGGCGCGCCGCATCGTTATCGGCTTCGCGGCTGAAACAAATGACACCGCCGCCAACGCCCGTAAGAAGCTTTCTGAAAAAGGCGTGGATATGATCGTCGCAAACGACGTCACCGAACCCGGTGCGGGTTTTGATGGCGATACGAACGTCGTCACACTTTTCTTCCGCGACGCCGCTGACGTGCGTCTCCCCAAAATGAGCAAGTTCGATGTCGCCGCTCGCGTGCTGGATGAACTCGCGCGCTTGCGCTCCGCTGTTTCCGATACGGTTTCAGTTCGCAAGTGATACGATACGTGGGCCGATGACCCGCGAATCCGGACCGCCGACCAAAGAAAATCTCGCCGCATGGCTTCAATACTTTGATGATCTCCGTCTCGGTGGCTTCTACCGCGATCGCGGCGGCGCCCGCGGGAGAAAAGTTTCACCTGTTTCCATGAATCCGGTTCCAGCCATATTCGGCGGACCCATGTCTGAAATCTCAGATCTGAAATCTCAAATGGCAAAACCAAAATCTCCTCTTTCACCAGCTCCCCGCGCGGCAACAGTTTCCGCGCCTTTGCAAAAACCGAACGCAGCCGTTCTGCATGTGACGCAGGCGCCGTCACTGTTTGAAGCGTTCGAGTCCGTGCCCAATGACACTCTCGAACGAATCCGCGCTGACATTGGCGATTGCACGCGTTGCCGCTTGTGCGAGCGCCGCACAAATATCGTTTTCGGCGTGGGCAATCCCAAGGCGGAGCTGGTCTTCATCGGGGAAGGCCCGGGCCACGATGAAGACATTCAGGGAATTCCATTTGTCGGCCGCGCTGGAAAACTTCTCACGCAGATGATCGAAGCGATGGGTGTGAAGCGCGATGACGTTTACATCGCGAACGTCGTGAAGTGCCGGCCGCCTGAAAATCGCCAGCCGGAAAAAGATGAAGTCGCCACGTGCTCGCCATTCTTGTTGCGCCAGCTCGATGTCATCCGCCCGAAAGTAATCGTCTGCCTCGGAAATATTGCCACGCAGAGTTTGCTGGGCACCAACAGATCCATATCAAGTTTCCGCGGCCAGTGGGTGGATTTCCGCGGCATCCAATTGCTCGCCACGTATCACCCGGCATATCTGCTTCGCAATCCAGCCGCCAAAGGCGACGTGTGGAAAGATCTGCAAAAAGTAATGGCCGTCCTCGGATTGAAAGCCCCCAAGGCCGCGCCCAAGAATTAGGTTTTGGAGAGACGGATTACTCCGCCGATGGATCCGCAGGCTCCCACCCTGGCGCGGCGGAATTCACCCTTGATTTCGGCGGGAATTCTGCTTCAAACACCACCGCTTCGCGGTCCAGACCCGCTTCGCTGATAACAGAAAGGGGCACATGATGCCGCCCCAAGAAATCTTCCGCCTCGACCCGCGACAAGCCCAGCATTTCCGAAACCTGGTAAAGGGTCAGAGCTTGCTCGCGATAGCCTTCTAATGCAAGGGCTTCCAGGGCTCGGCGGGACATATCGCTACCGGCGGCGGAAAGTCTCTGAGCGACGTCATCGGGGATGCGAAAGGTAATCTCCATATCATCAAGTTTAACACGGGGATTAGGGCGTCTGGGAAGATCTCCATAAAGTGAAGGCCGTTCCCAGCACCTGTTAAACTATTCGCCGGCTATGCCGCTCTATTGCGAAGTCGCGCTCACCGTGCCGCTGCGCACGACGTTTACCTACGCCGTGCCTGAATCGCTCGCTGGTCTGGTTGAGCCGGGCTGCCGTGTCGCGGTTCCGTTCCGCAATCGCGTGATGGTCGGCGTCGTGCTCGAACTCACCGATCACCCGCCGGATTTCGCGCATGAAAAAAGCGCGCTTGTGAAAATCAAGGATGTCGCGCGCGTTCTTGATCCCATACCCGCGCTCCCCAAATCACTCATCGAGCTCGGCCGGTGGCTCGGCTCGTATTATCTCGCGCCGCCTGGTGACGTTTTCCGCGCGATGCTTCCTCCGTTAACGGAACTGCGCGCCGAGCGCGTTCTGCGCATAACTCCGGCGGGTCGCGCGCGGCTTGCTGACCTCAAGGCCATGCAGAATCGCAGCGAAGCGGAAGTCACGGAACACGCGCTGCTGGAGCTAATGGATATCGAAGGCGCGCCGCTCGCGACGAAGCGCCTGCACAAACTTTTGGGTGGAGAAGCCGCCGCGACGCGGCTCCTGCGGCGCGGGCACTTGGAAGCCCAGGAAATCCACAAGTCACGCAATACGCGGACGCAGAAGATCATCGCGTGGAATCTCGCGCCTCCGAAAGAGCAGGCACAATCGGAGATGCAGTCCCGGACAGAGGATCAGGATCATTCGGAGAAACCATCAAGAAAATCCGCGCGCGCTTTGCTTGAAGCGGAAGAACGTGTGCGTCGCGTTCTCGCCGAGGAATGCGGACCGCTGCCGCTGAAATTGTTGCTCGATCGGGCTGACGCTTCACGCGCCACCGTCGAGCGCATGCTCAAGCGCGGCACGCTCACCGTTTGGGAAGAAGCCATCACTGCTGAGGAGGATTTCTTCGACACAGGCTATACCGCGCCCGCAAATGTACTCAACATAGATCAGGAAAGCGTTGTGTCCGAAGTGCGCGCGTGGCTGGATCGAGGCGAATTCACCGTCGGCCTGCTCCACGGAGTAACCGGCAGCGGCAAGACGGAAGTGTATCTACGCGCCGTCGCCGAAACGCTTCAGCGGGGAAAATCGGCGCTCGTGCTGGTTCCGGAAATCGCTCTCACTCTCTGGATGGGCCGCATCGCGCGCGCATGGTTTGGCGATCAAGTGGCCGTGTTGCACAGCGCACTGCCCGATGCGGAACGCTCGCGCGAATGGTGGCGCGTGCGGCAGGGCGAAGCACGCGTCGTCGTAGGCACACGTTCCGCCGTTTTCGCGCCCGTCGCGCAGCTCGGTCTTGTGATCGTGGACGAAGAACACGAGCCCAGCTACAAGCAGGAAGAATCTCCGCGCTATCACGGACGGGACACGGCCATCATGCGCGCGAAACTTGAAAGCGCAACGGTGCTGCTTGGCTCGGCAACTCCATCGCTCGAAAGTTATCAACACGCGCGGGAAGGGAAGTACGCGCTGCTGCGGCTGGAATCCCGCGTCGCCAATCGCCAGCTCGCGCGCGTGGAAGTTGTGGACATGCGCCAGGATTTCAAGAAGACGCACCGCTCATCCGCGATCTCTTCGCGATTGCGCGAAGCCATGGCAGAACGCCTCGCCACCGGCGCGCAATCCCTCGTGCTGATCAACCGCCGGGGCTATTCGTGGTTTGCGATGTGCCGCAGTTGCGGCGCGGCGCAGCAATGCGAAAATTGCAGCATCGCGCTGACGTTCCACAAGAAACGCCAGCGCATGGTTTGCCATTACTGCGGATTTTCGCGCGCCGTCTTGAAGACTTGTCCGAAGTGCAACTCGGAATACGTTTATTTCGTCGGCGAAGGCGCGGAAAGACTGGAAGAATCAATCCACGAACTTTTTCCGGCGGCGCGCATCGGCAGGTTGGACCGCGACATGGTTCGCACGAAGCGCGAGTATCAGAAAATTCTCGGCGCGTTCGCGGCAGGCAAACTCGATATTCTGGTGGGCACTCAGATGGTGGCCAAGGGCCACGATTTTCAGCGCGTCACGCTCGTCGGAGTTGTTTCCGCCGATTTGCGGCTCGGTATGCCGGATTTCCGCGCCGCGGAGCGCACATTCCAATTGCTCACGCAGGTTGCGGGACGCGCGGGCCGAGGGGATCTCCCTGGAGAAGTACTTATCGAGAGTTTTTATCCGGAGCACTACGCCATTCAAGATGCCGCGCGGCAGGACTTCGAGAGTTTCTTCGACCGCGAAGTGCGATTCCGCCGCGCGATGCATTACCCGCCGTTCGCGGCGCTCGCCAATGTTGTAATTCGCGACCGCAAAGTGGAAAACGCCATTCGCTGGTCGCGCCAGCTCGCGGAATATTTCGCGCCGTTCGAGAAACGCGGAGTCCGCGTCCTGGGCCCCGCAGCAGCGCCGCTGGCGCGATTGAAGAGCGAGCATCGCTTTCAATTTCTGCTGAAATCACCGCAGCGCAGCAAACTTCACGAAGCGCTCGCAGGGTGTCTGGATTTCTGCGCGAAGAAACAAATCCCGGAAACGGCAGTCGTCCTCGATGTGGATCCACTCAGCTTGTTTTAGCGGAGAACAGTTCCAGGCTCGTAACTATAACCATGTCAGGAGGTTACGGTGACCGCTCTGGGCGTTCCTTATTGAGTGAGTCAACTCACTCAATAAGGTAAAAACAGTTTTTGCCGAAAAACGCGAAATTTATGTTTTGGTCCGGTTAGTCCGGGGGAAACGTCAGCTCTTCTACCGTGCGCATCTCGACGGGCTGGCCGCAATTCATGAACGGCGAATAGCGCCACTGCATTACGGCCTGTTTCGCGGCATCAACCAGGAGAGGACTGCCACTGGCAATTTGAATGTTCTTCACGGAACCATCTGTCGCGACCGTCACAAGCATTCTCACCGATCCTCTGATTTTTTTCTGCCGGGCTTCATCAGGATAAACAGGGTCCACTTTGTAAATGACTTTACCGCCGGGCGTCGCCCCCTTTGCCGCACAGGGGTCGGCAACGCGGATTCTGACAGGGTCCCCAGAGGAGTAAGCTTGCTTGCCGAAGAAACGGAACTTTCCATCTAGGTAGATGAACGAGTCCGTCCAATCGGCGTTCCGTACGCCGGCCGCTTGAATGGAAAACATTTGGATCTCCGGAATCGGTTTGAGAGATGCGGGAGGCGCGGCGGGCGCCGGTTTGGGAGCCGACATGTCCTTTGACGGGGACGTGTGGACTGAACCCTTGTTCCCAGCGGAAAGTTCAAACCCGCGCAGCGTCATGAATTTAAAAAGAGCGTGCTGATCCGCGTACAGTTTATCGAATTCCGCTCCTTTGTCCGGCCCAAATGTTTCAGCAAACCAGGAAGATGGGATCCTAAATTCATCCAATAGCGGTTGGACTGATTTCTCGTCGCCCTGTGTGTAGGCCTTAAATACTTCCTGCTACTGCTTGTCAAAGCCTTCCGGAGTATTGGGAATCTCCTGCGCCGACGCCCAAGGCGAAATGACAGAAATAAAGAGCGCAATAGAGGAAGCGATTTGGATGTGACGAAAGCGCATGCAGAGCTCCTTTATCGAGGTGCGACGAGTTCCCTAGTAATCAAGCTTGCCTTTGTAAATCATCTTTTCGAGGTCGAACTTGAAATGGTAGTCGGAAAACGGCGGGGTCTCGAACACGATTTTCTTGTCTCCTGGTTGAATAACGGGCTTACCCTCGGCAACACGGTGAAAGGCAATGGCGCGTGCCTTATCAGCGCCGTGACATGGAAACACGACGCCATTTTGCGGTCTTGGAAGTGCGGGAACTTCTCGGTCGTCAACAAACAACCGGTCATTAACAAATAGGCGAACCGGCCCAATATTCCCTATTTTCGCGAGGCTAATGAGCATAACAATACGGTCGTCATTCTTCATGCTGATGCAGGCGTCGGCAATTTCGTCGAATTCCTGGCGCTGTTTTGGATTCATCTTTTCGTAGTGCTGGTCAAACTGCGCCTGCCTTTCAAGCGCTTGTCGGACGACAAGGGCCGAACCGATTAGGGCAGTGGGCAACAATGTTTCGCCAGCACGCCCCGGAGATCTAAAGTAGTAGTTCCTCGTTTCAGGGCCTTCTTCAGCCCAGGGCGAATTGGTCAGAATGCGAGAACAATCCTGGCTGGACCACTGCGTCCAGTCCTTATTTTCCCAGGATTCTGCTAGAGCTGTAACCGTGACCAGTGCAGTCAGGCTAATCAGGCCAAGCACGATTCCGGGCTTGCGAAAGCCTGAGGCCCGATCCAATAGAGAGCGAATGCATGAGTTCATTGTTAATCCTATCTTCCTCTTGCTGCGGAAAAAGACCGGGGCATACCGCCCTACAAGATTCTTAGAAATCAGGCTTGCCCTTGTAGACCATTTTTTCGACGTTGAACGTGAAAGTGTAGTCTGACGGGTTCTTGATTGAGATTTTTTTGGCGCCAAGTTGGATAACGGGCTTGCCATCCACAACGCGTTGAAACGCAATGCTGGATCCTTGAGCGCCAGGGCACTGAATCATATAGTCTTTCGGCGGTGTTGGTGTGTGGATCTCTCGGCCATCAACAAATAAGCGAAATGGCCCAGGAACCGTGCCGCCAACAATACGCACAACAATCCAGTCGTCATAAGCCCTATTGAGGCAAGTGGCGGCCTTCTTATCTAACGCCTGTCGTTGTTGTGGATTCATTTTGTCGTAGTGCTGGAGAAGCTGCGCTTGCCTTACGAGAGCTTGCCGGATCACAAATGACGAAGCCATTTGCGCAGTGGGGGAATAGATGGTCTCACCAGTATGACCGGGGGATTTCGTATAGTAGTCCGTCAAATATGGACCTGGTACAGCCCAAGCCGAAGCAGTCAAAATGTGATAGCAATCCTGACTGGTCCACTGCGTCCAGTCCTTATCCTCCCAGGATGTCGCATAGGCCGAAATTGCCAGGAGCGCGGTCAGGCTGATTAGCGCAAGCATAATTCCGGGCTTGCGAAAACGGCGAACCCAGGTTAAGAGAGAATGAAGGCGCGAATACATAATCGAAGCACATCTATAGTGTGCGGTTCACTTCTTGTCAACTAGCTCTTTGCTTAAACTGGCGCATGCGGCCATTGTTTAGCGCGGGCGTCCACAGATCCTTTGCTTTGCTCAGGATGACATCGAAAACGCTTGGGCAGCAAAACCAGAGGCGTGCTTGCGCGGTTGGGGATTGTTGGCAGCGGGAATCCCGGCCCCTACAAGGCGGGGCAGGCTACAAAATTCAACACCAGTGCGATGGATGGCGCGTTTGGCACCGCGGTCAAAGAGGCCCCAGGTCTGATGGGACGACCTGGGCTACAAAACCCTGGCTACGAAACTGGTTTGTTCTTGCGCCAGAAGAGATATGCCGGCAGGCCGGAGAGTAGGACTACGACGCCGAATGCGGAGTCCTTCCAATCGGCGGCGACGGTGTTGATTACCAGAGCGGCAGCAGCCAGCACGAATAGGAGCGGCGTCCACGGATATCCTGGGACACGATAGGGCCGCAAGGCCGCAGGATTGCGGCGCCGAAAAACGAATATGCTTGCGCCGGCCAATCCGTAGAAAATCCACCCCACGAAAACCACGTACGTGAGCAATTGCTCAAACGTTCCTGAAAGCGCCAGCACCGCCGACCACACTCCCATCGCAATAATCGCCACGGCGGGCGTGTGAAAACGCGGATGCACATCGGCGAACTGACGAAAGAACAAGCGGTCTTTCGCCATGGCATAAAAAACACGCGGGGCGGTGAGGACTCCGCTATTTGCGGAGCTGAAGACGGAAACCAGAATGATTAGCGCGACGAGCTTTGCCGCCCACGGACCCGCAATCGCGGAAACGGCCGCGGCAGCAATCGTGTTTTCTGTTGCCGCGCGCGCGGGACCCAGCGCCACCATATATGCGCAAACAGGGAGCAGATAAATCGCGATCAGCGTCAGTCCGCCGAACAGGGAAGCGCGCGGGAAATCGCGTTGCGGATCCACCATTTCTCCGGCGCTGTAGCTCGTCCATTGCCAGCCTTCGTAGGCCCACAACACGGCGATCATCGCGAGTCCAAATCCCGCGGCGATGCCGCCATCGAAATGCGCGGGCCACATCGCGGCGCTCGTTGCGGAATATCCATGGCCGAAAATCAGAAGCACGGCGCTCATCACGATGATGCCGGCCATTTTCAGGAGCGTGGTCCAATTCCCCATGTCGGCGCTTTTTCTTGTGCCGAGCACATTCACGACGGTGGTGAACGCGATCATGGCCACGGCCGTAATCTGCGCGCCCCAATGAGAAAGCGGAATGATCTCGCCCAGATATGTACTGAAAGCCACGGCCAGAGCGGCGGTGGTGCCGCTGGCAATTACAAGGAATAGCGCCCAGCCGTACAGAAACGCGGGCAGCGCGCCGAAAGCGTCTCGGATGTAAACGTAAAGTCCGCCCGCGGCGGGGTTCATTGCAGCCAACTCGCCATACGTTAGCGCGCCCAGCAAAGAAAGTACGCCGCCGGCAATCCACACAAGCAACGCCAGACTGACTGCTCCGCGCACCTGCATCAGGATTGTCGCGGGCACTAGAAAAATGCCGGAGCCGATGACCGAGCCGATGAACAACAGGTAGATGTCGCGCAGGCGGAGGGTTTTGAGGAGGTTGCTCACGTTCGTCCGCTCATGTTCGTTCGCTCGCTCGTACCGGCGCGCATCATACTCTTTTCGCGACTAAGGATTGCCATATTCATTTTTGGAGGTTTGCGCTGAGTAGCGCCGTTGCGTGAAGCCTTGATGTCACCCTGAGCGAAGGAAGGATTGTGGCTGCCCATCTACAAAATGTCATTCTGCAGCAGTTCTTTTACACAGATCCTTCGGGCATCCTGGTCGGATGCCCTCAGGATGACACCTTCTGTTGGCAATTTGCAAAGAGGCGTGGGCAACGAAAATCCCCGCCCCTCCGAACCGGGGTCGGGCTACACGTACAATTCAAAATCCCCTCGGCAGAATAGTTGCTTGCCGCCAGGATGACACTGTTCTGTTATCAGCGGTAAAGGCTCGCGGAAGCTACTACCAGCCGCCGCGCACGATGAAAGGCGCAGGCATAAAGGAGAGAACGAAAACAGCAAGCCCCACCGCGGCCCAGATGTAACGCTTCCTGTCGAGCGGCTCCCAGCGGTCCATTAGCGGCGGGTGACGGAATCCGAGCGCGAGCAATAGGACGGCCCACAGAAACCAGCCGGGCCAGGCGAGTGAGAGCGGGACCAAAGCGAGCGCGACGATGAATGTAGTGCGTTTGTGAATGCCACTCGCCAGCGCGTAAAGAATGTGTCCGCCGTCGAGCTGGCCGCCCGGCAGCAGGTTCAGCGAGGTGACGAAAAGGCCCACCCACGCCGCGCGGCCTACCGGATTCAGCAGCAGGTCGCCCGCGTTTACCCCGGGCCGCAGGATTGCCATCAGCAGTTTCATCAGGAGCGGCTCGCCGAAATATACCTGCGTGGCGGCCTGAACGCCGGGCACAATTTTCGAGTACAAAATCGCCAGGGCCAGCGCGGGGACGGCAAAAGCGAATCCCACGATTGGGCCGGAGATGCCCACGTCAAACAGCGCTTTGCGGTTGACGATCGGCGAACGGATGCGAATGAACGCGCCCATCGTGCCGACGAGCGTCGGCGCGGGAATGAAATAAGGATAGCTGGCGGATGTGTGGTAGTAGCGGCAAGTGAAAAAGTGGCCCAGCTCGTGCGCCAGAAGGATTCCGAGCAGCGTGACGGCAAACGGCAAACCAATCAGAAGCGCGTGCGGGCTGTGCAGCGCCAGGAAATAAGCCTGATAGAAATCGTCAAACGAGGGCATCTGATTTTTCGCATAAGACAGTGAGAAATCCACGCCCGCGGCGAGAGTGGAAATAATCGTCACCGCGAAGAGCGCCAGCGCGATCGCCAGCGATTGCCCGCGGCGCTCGGGCCGCGGAGTATAAATTCTTCGCGGGATGATGACGCGGGGCGGCGGCTCGAGCGTGAGTAGCTCGGTTGGCACGCGGCCATTTCCATTTCCGTTTCCAGCGCTCATGCGTGGATTAGTTTAGCTTGTTTTTGCGCGGCTTGCAGAATGGTGAGTCGCATTGGAATATTGTGTGCGGCAAAACGGTGCACGTAACTTTTATCTGGGCGAATTTTTCACACAGATCCTTCGGACATCCTGGCCGGATGTCCTCAGGATGACACCCGTTGCTATTTTGTTTGTACCGCGCGAATAATCGGTGGAAGATTAAGAATCGAAATTACTTAGTGGTTTGTTCCAGTTGCTGGAGTTCCTTGCCGGGCTTGAAGCGAACTGCTTTGCCGGGCGGGATGCTGACTTCCTCACCCGTGCGCGGATTGCGTCCGATGCCGGTCTTGCGGGGCTTGACGTTGAAAACGCCGAAGCGGCGCAGCTCGATGCGTTCTCCGCGGCCCATCGCGGCCTTCAAGGCCTCAAAAACGGTTTCCACCGCTTCTTCGGCTTTTGAGCGGCTCACGCCCACCTTGCTCACAACGGCGTTCACGAGATCGAGCTTGATCACACTGCCCTCCAGAAATTTACTTGGGCCTAATGCTAGACACCGCCTTGCGGGTTGTCAAGCAAGCCGCAGCATACTAAACTGCGCTGCCTTTCAAGAAAACTAAATTTCAATTTTGGAGACCCGAATGAGCGTAATGCCCGACCACTGGATTCGCCGCATGGCGATAGAGCACAAAATGATAGAGCCTTTCGAGGATCGGCAGGTGCGCGAGGGAGTGATCAGCTACGGCGTCAGTTCCTATGGCTACGATCTGCGCGTAACCGACGAGTTCAACATTTTCACCAACGTGAATTCGAGCATCGTGGATCCCAAACATTTTGATAAACGCTCGTTCGTCGAGTTTCGCGGCGACGTGTGCATTATTCCGCCGAACTCTTTCGCGCTGGGGCGCTCGAAGGAATATTTCCGCATTCCGCGCAACGTGCTCACCATCTGCGTCGGCAAATCCACTTACGCGCGGTGCGGAATTATTGTGAACGTCACGCCGTTCGAGCCTGAATGGGAGGGTTTCGTCACACTGGAAATCAGCAACACTACGCCGCTGCCCGCGAAAATCTACGCGAACGAAGGTCTATGCCAGGTAATTTTTCTGAAGGCCGACGAAGAGTGCGAAATTTCCTACAAAGATAAAAAAGGGAAGTACCAATCGCAGCAGGGAATTGTGCTGCCGCGGCTGTAATTTGATAAGGGCGCAGCAAGCAGCGCCTCTACGACGACCTCAGTCTGTGAAGTTTATTTTACTTAGCTTCAATCATGGAGCCGAGCTTTTCGGGTCCATCTCCCCAGCGTTTGCGGAGCCAGCGATTCATGGGCTCTGAATAGTATCTCGCGACGAGTTCACCCAAAAGAACCGCGAGGAGTATGACCGCGATGAAGAGCGCCGGAACCGCGCTCATCGGTTTACCCGCCATGACGAGGAGATGAAACAGGCCGAAGACGACGAACATGTGCGTCAGGTAAATTTCATAGCTGCGGTGGCCCAATACCAGGACGGGAGCGAAGATGCGCGGGCTGCGCCATTTCGTCTGAGCGGCGGCAATGATGACCATGCAGGCGCCCACGGCGAGGAACGTCATATTCAGTCCGCAGCGGCCAAGTTCCCAGGAATACGCGCGGATCGAAAAGCCGAGGTTGAAGATCAAGAGCACCATACCAATGCTTGCTATTACGCGCAAAGCGGAGCGCCCGAAGTTGCGTCGCGCTACCAGAAGTGCGGTCAGGCAGCCGAGAGCGATTGCGTCCATTCCCGCGAGATAGGAGTACTCACTCCAGATCTCACTGCCGTGAGCGAATAGAGTACGTCCGAAGGGTCCGAGCACAACGAATGTGAGAAGAAGCACGATGAGAAATTTCCCTTTGCCGAACACGCGGCAGACGAGGGGAAAGAAGATATAGAACATTTCCTCGACGGACAGAGACCAAAGAATATCCCAGTTGCCGGGCAGATAGCCGCGCCGAGCCTCAAGAACGTTCACGTGGAAAGTGAGCGCCGCAAAGAGTGCGCGTCCGAGGCCTCCCGTTTTTGCTGTGACGACGAAGTCATCGAAATGTGCAAAGTGAAACGCGCTGAGTACCGCCAGCAAGGTGAGGAGCAATGGCGCGATGCGAGCGAAACGGAGGAGGTAGAAATCGCGCAGGCTGACACGAGAGAGTGAGCCCCAGCGTCGAAATGTTGTGGATGTGATCAGGAAGCCGGAAACCGCGAAGAAAATCTGGACACCGCGCTGGCCGTTCCAGACAAATGAGTTCACGAGCTGATGCGGCAGACCTTTGAGGTAAGGCACTTTTGCAATCAGCAGGCGGATGTTGACGTGGTTCATCAATACGAAAAAGATTGCGAGGGCTCGGAGCAGATCGACGCCGTCGAGTCTGGTCCAACTTCGTGCTGGATTTCCGGGCCGCGCTGAATCCATTTTTTCAGTGTGCATCTTCGCGCTTGGCCGGGTAAGGGCTACTGCTCGGCCCAGAAGCGATCCATGTGGCTGGGCAGCAGGTACAGGATGATCGTCAGTATGTACAGCACCTTGCTCCAACGGACGTTGTAGAACGAGGCGCCGATAGCGAGCATGCAAACGACAGGCGCCGCCAGGATTTTATAATCCACGCTGCGAACGAATTCGGGGCTCAAAGTTCCCACCATCAGATGTCTCTTGCGGGTCACATACCACCATTGCAGATACATCAAGCCGCTGATGATCATCAGGTGTACGCCGTAAAGAATCACGATTTTCTGAATATTGTCGTAACGGCCCACGAGCGCCACGGAATATGGAACGAACGCCACGAACATCAGGTAGATCAAGTTCATCCAGAGGAGCGCGCGCGTGGAACGCTTCACGAGGTGGTACATGTTGTGGTGGGCCACCCAGAAAATGCCCACGAGGAGGAAACTAATTACGTAGCTGTAAAATTCCGGCCACTGGCGCAGCAATTGCGGCCACAGTTCTTTCGCGGCCAGGTCGGAAGGAATATTCGGAATGCGAATCTGAAAGACCATCAACGTCAGCACGATGGCGAATACGCCATCGGAGAGAGCTTCGATCCGTGTGGTCGTCAACCCCCGTTCCAAACGCTTCTCGCGCGATTCTTCGGGCGCAGTCATGCCGGACATTCTACCTGCAACGGCGGTGAATCCTTAGTGCGGAATGGAGTTTGGAAAGGCCCCGGGTTCAGGGGAACCCGGGCTACAAGTTCTCGGCAAAGGATTTGGAATCGGGCACAACTTTTTTCATGAAATTCTCGAATAGGCGTGGGGCTGGGATGGCTGGCTGGGCGTCGCGCGTATGGCCCGCAGTCCAATCCAGCAACAGGGACAACGGCAGCCAGCGCGGCGGCTGCTCTCCCAAACCATCTCCGAACCTATAAAGGACGTGGGATAGCTTCGCGGGCAAAGGGACCAATGTGATGTTGTCGGCGCGTGGCGTGGAACATTCCACGGCTGGCGACGTCACCAGATATTCACGGCAACTCGAAGGGCGGTCCGGATAAACGCCGCACGATTCGTCTTCGAGAAACGGGCAGGCCAGACTCATCTGGAAGTATGCGATTGCCAGCCGGTGCAGCTCTCCGGAAGCGAAAGGCGCGCTGGAGCGGAGCCGATCCAATATGCCGCGCGTCTCGAACGCTTGAAGGATCTCAGCGAACCGCGCGGTTACGCGGCTCTTCCGGTCTTCGGGCATGGCGGAGATCAGTTCCGCCAAGTGGAACGCCTCAGTCTCGCTGATCGCAATCAATTGCCGGCAACAGGCGGCGCATCCAACCCGGCAGGATATGTGCTGACCCGCCGCTTCCACTTTATCCACGGCGGCGCCGATCAGCGTATCGTTCAATGCATGCAGGACCGGAAGCAGGTCTACAGGACGAATGGGTTCGGCGGGGAGGGTTACAGCGGCGGATATCGTGCTGTCGCCGATCTTCAGTTCAAACTGTACCTTCGGCATATCGCGATCATCCGCAATTTGCGACTTAGATTTCCGGCTCGTGCATTGTGCGCTTCCGCCGCCACGGACACAACGAACCTGCCACGCGCGCAAGGTTCAGCGCGATCAATGCTGTTCTACCGTCAGGTCAGCGCCTTGCGACACCGGATAGCCGAGATCGCGCCAGCCGTTCAGGCCATCCGATAAGGGGCGAATCTTTCTTACGCCTTTTCGCCGGAGGAGCAAGGCCATTCGCGCGCTGGTCACTTCATTGGGGCAATTACAGTACAGCACGACCTCGGGCGCTTTCGCGAGTTCACCGCTCACTTCTTCCAGATCGGCGGCGTCCAGATGCACGGCGCCCGGAATCATCTCGGGTTCGGCTTCAAATTCCAGCGAACCGCGCAGATCCACGATTACGACTTGCTCACCGGCGTCGAGCTTGAGCTTCAATTCTTCCGGCGTGATGCGATCTATCCGCAACTGCCGCATGAATTTTCTGCGGCGATAGAATTTCCAGCCAAGCCAACCGGCGAGCGCGGAGAGCGCGAGAACCAAGACCCATCCGCCGAAGTGGACCGCCTCCGCGCCAATGCGATCGAGCTCGCCGCTGAACGCGTAGCCCAATCCCAAAAATGTACCCATGTAGAGCGCGGCGCCCGCGGCGTCATACACAATGAATCGCGAGAATTTCATGCGGATGACGCCCGCCAGCGGCTGGGCGACGGTGCTCAGCCCCGGAATGAATTTCGATACCAACAGGACTTTGGGGCCATTCCTGACAAAAATATCTTCCGTGCGCCGCACGCAGGAATCCGGCTCGAGTGAAACCTTGCACAGGAAATGCAGCACGCGCGTGCCCCTGAGGCGGCCCAGTTCGTACCAACTGAGGTCCGCCATAATTGCGGGGACAATTGCCAAAGCGAGCGCGGCAGGACCGTTCATTCGATGCGTTCCGACAAGCGCGCCAGCCGCGAGCAATATGGGAACGGACGGAACAGGGACGCCCAACTGCTCGGCGAGGACCCAGCCGAAGATCAACGCATAGCCGTAGTGAATCAGAAATTGGAGATCCGGATTCATTTGGTCTTTGGCCGGTGATTTAGTTTACGCCACATCATGATGAGACCGGCATGTGAATGTGCGGCGAATTCAGCAACCGCGTCCTTCGGGGCAAAAGCGGCCTTCCGCGAAACGCGGGACGCAAAAATCGCGCGTCAGGATGACGGCCAACGCTTAACGCCGGCGCCGCAGCGTTATTGACGCAAGGCGGTTTAGTTGTGCGCCCCCGCATCCACGGAAGACGCGCCCGCGCCGCGAGTGGCCAGTATCAACAGGCCGCCCATGATCGCGACGTTCTTCAGGAAGTTCATCATCTGCATTTGATGCAATTCCGGCGGGGCGGCCCAGAAATTGTGGAACATCACCGTCACGGGAATCAGATAGATGAATTGCACCGCGGCGACAAACTTTGTTTTGAAGCCGAGGACGAGCGCAATGCCGCCGCCGAGCTCGATCAAAATCACGATGGCGGTTGCCACGGCAGCGAGTGGAATACCCTTATCGGCAAGCACCTGCGCCGTGGCGGAAAAGTGCATCAGCTTCATGGAGCCGGCAACTAAGAAAATCACGCTGATCAAAATCCGTGCCAATGGGTCCGTTAAGGTTCTCATGAGATTGGTTCCTCCTTTTTCATTCTGATTACGTTCCTTCGGATAACGCGCTTTCCGCGCCGTCCCCGGCACAGGCCTGGGCTTGCGCCGTTGCGTTGCGGACTTCTTTCAGATGCTCCAGCAACTGCCGCAGGCGCTTCGCCGGCACCTGGCTGAACTGTTTTCTGTGCATTTCCGCGATCGGCTTGTCCAGACCTTTGAGGAGTTTGAGTCCCGCATTCGTGATACAAGCCTGCACGACGCGGCGATCTTTCTGTTCGCGTGAACGGGCTACGAGCCCGCGTTTCTCAAGGCGATCCAGCAGGCGCGTGATGTCCGGGTCGCGCGTGATCATACGGGCCGCGATTTCGCCGCAGGGCAGGCCCGTGTGATCGGCGCTTTTTTCTCCAACTCGCCGCGCGCCGCGCAGAATGCGGAGGACGTTGTACTGTGTGTGGGAAAGGGCGGCGGTTTTTAATGTCTCCTCGGTTGGGCGAAGCAGGGAATCCGCGGCGTGGAGAAGAGTCAAGAACACTTCGGCTTCGAGGGAGAGCGATGGGGAGCGCGGCATGGCTCAATAATAGTCGTTGTAACGAATAGTTGCAAGGGGGGCCCCTCTTTGTACGGTTGGCAACTACATGGTCGACGCGGGCAGCGAGAGGCCCCGCCCCTACGAACCGGGGCAGGCTACAAAAACCTCCGTGCATAAACGGGCTTTTGCTTCATGGTTTCTGTAAAGGGCGCAGGAGAATCTCGCTCATAAAACTTGTTGGGCCTTGCGTGACCAGTGCGGCGACGGCGTGGGCGACGTCATCGGGTTGCAGCATTTTGCTGGTGTCCTTTCCGGCGTGCAGGGAGAATTCCGTGGCCACGGAGCCCGGACACACGGCGCTCACGCGGATTCCGTAATCGCGCAGATCTTCCGCCATGCAGGCGGTAAGCCCCATCAGCCCCCATTTCGATGCGCAATAAATGCCGCCGCCCTTAAACGCATTTTTTCCAGCCAAGGAAGAAATATTGATGATTTGCCCCGCGCGGCGCTGAATCATTTCCGGGGCCACGGCGCGACTCATCAGGAAAACGCCCTTGAGATTTGTGTCCAGGGTAATGTCCCAGTCGCTTTCGGCAAGCTCGTGGAACGGCCCGAAGCGGCCCAGCCCAGCGTTGTTCACGAGGATGTCCACCGGACCCAGGGCCGTGCGGGTTGCGTCCACCAGGCGGGCGATGTCGCCAGCGCGTGTGATGTCCGCCGCCATCGAGAACGCGTCGATGCCCAGTTTCTTCAAACTTGCCGCCGCGGCGGCAAGCGGCTCGGGTTTGCGCGCGCAAAGAGATACGCGCGCGCCCATTTCCCCCAGATGCCTGGCGATTGCGAGGCCGATGCCGCGGCTCGCGCCGGTGACGAGCGCCACTTTTCCGGCCAGACTCTTTGCGGTATCCATGTGATCCTTTCCGATGAAAACTTCTTGGAACCTGAAGCGCGCGTATGGTGTCTTAATGTCCGGCGCGCCTAAGGCACCGAATGACAACACCCGATGCCGGAGGCACTATGCCAGGCGCGGGGGCGACCTTTCTTGTACGGGAATCATCATAGCAAGACAGAGGAGACGAGTGGATGACATCTCGGTGGGAAACGCGCTTGCGCGACTCCCGCCGAATCCATATAATCCACGCTTCATGTCGGAGCGGTTTTTCTTTTGCTTAACCGGCGCATACTACGGCCGGATCGCCGTCATGGGACTCTGTCACGGAACTCAGCCGAGGAGGCGTTAGAAAGATGAGCCGCATCGGAAATGCATCACGAAGAATTTTGTTTGGCGCGGCCCTGTTGGCCGCGGTTGCATGCGCGTCAGGTCCGATTTTTGCCCAGGGAGCGGCAGCGCAGCAACCCCTCGGGTACAATCGTGACGAGTACGACGCTTTTACCGCGTGCCACAACGAAAAAGTACCGGAGAAGCAGATCGCTTGTCTGGACCAGTTCTCCGCCAAGAGCCCTACCGCCGCCGCGGCGCTGGCTTTCTACATCCAAAGCGACTATTACACCGCCTACACTGCCGTAAAAGATTATCCGAAAGCAATCGCGGCTTTGGACAAGATCCTGGCCCTGGGAGATAAGATCGATGCCGGCGTCCAGCTCGGCGCCCATTACAATCGAGCCCGAACCTTCATGGCTATCGCGGCTCAGATCACGGCTCAGGATCAGCTAAACGCAGCGCGCGACTCCGCCAGGCAGGGCTTGAAGGATGTGGGCGCGCTTAAGAAGCCTGAGGCCATGTCACAGGCGGATTTCGATACACAGAAGAAGGAATTCGACGGCATTTTTGAGACCGTAATCGCGGTGACCAGCGCGTCGCTGAAGGATTCCGCCGGCGCCTTGGAAGCGTACAAGGCTTTACTAGCTCTCGATCCAACGGATGCACTGACCCACTACAAAGTCGCCGTTATCTACCTGGGGATGACTCCGCCACAATTCCTGGACGGTATTTGGGAACTGGCGCGCGCTGTTTCACTAAAAGGTCCGAACGCAGCTACGATCAATGACTACCTGGGGAAAGTTGTGGCGAATTATCAGGGAGGCGGAGTCTGCGACAGTTTGACGAAGGACGAAGTGACCCAGTTGGTCACGCTGGCGGCTGGCGGGGGAGAGCGTCCGGCGACATACACACTTCCGAGCGCCGCTGACCTTGATAAGGCACGCAGCGACGTGGCCAACTTCATCGCTAATCTGAAAGGAGGCGGGGATCAAGGCAAGCTGACGTGGCTCGCAACCTGCGGCCTGGAATTTCCTGAGATTGTTACCAAGCTGATTTCCATTGATACACCTGACACCGGCCCAATCGTCCTGCATGCGTTCACGGGCGCCACGAATGATGAGACGCAGGCGGGAACTGTCGCCGACATGGAAGTGACGCTTGATGGCAGCCAGCCGGAGGCGAAGCGGCTGAAAGTGGAAGACGAACTCCGCTTTGGTGCCACACTTTCTGGTTATGACCAGAGTCCCTTCATGCTCCACTGGGAAAAGGGCAAGGTAAATCCCGACGACATTCCGACCGAAACAGGGAAGAAGCCTGCTCCGAAGAAGAAGCCCGGAGGAGCGAAGTAGATTTTAGAGGTTAACGCGAAGGTTCCGCGGCTCTGGCTCACGCCAGAGCCGCTTTTTTTGAGCGGGCTCTCCCGGCAGAAATGCGTGTGACGTTATCCGCGGTGGCGGCGCTCGCGATGGGCGAGCTTGTAGACTTCAATCTTCCGGCTGAGTGTGTTGCGGTGAATGCCGAGGGCGCGGGCGGCGCGTGACTGGTTGCCGTTTACACGTTCCAGCATGCGCTTGATGAACTTCTTCTCAAATTCGTTGACGGCTTCCGGAAAAAGAATCCCGTCTTCCACCATTCTGCCCACGAGACTTTCCAGTTGATCTTTCATCATGGCCACACGCTCCGAACGAAATTCCGTGAATTCCCCGCCGCCGTTCTAATTGGCCCGAAGATGATTGCCCGAACGCCCCATTTGCCCGTAGCGCTTGTTTGCGTGCCCGGCCAGTGTCAGGCGAGTTCGTGGCCCGTGAGCCGCTGGTAGGCTTCCCGGTACTTGGCCCGCGTCTGCGTGACGACTTCGGGGGGCAATACCGGCCCCGGCGGCTGTTTGTTCCAACCGATTTGCTCGAGGTAATCGCGGACGTACTGCTTATCAAACGAAGGCTGCGCGTGGCCGGGCTGGTAGGCCGCGGCGGGCCAGAAACGAGAGGAATCCGGCGTAAGCGCTTCGTCAATCCAAATCAATTCGTCACCGATAAGGCCAAACTCAAATTTTGTGTCGGCCAGCATGATGCCGCGCGGCTGGGCGTAGGCTACGGCGCGGCGATAGATCTCGAGACTGATGTCGCGCAGGCGCTCGGCCAGCGGTTTGCCGATGATGCCGCCCGCTTGCTCGATGGAAATATTTTCGTCGTGGCCCGAAGTAGCCTTAGTTGCCGGAGTGAAGATCGGCTCAGGAAGCGCGTCGGAATCGCGCAGGCCTTTCGGAAGGGGAATGCCGCAGACGGCGCCCGTCTTCTGATAATCCTTCCAGCCGGAGCCGGCCAGATACCCGCGCACCACGCATTCGATAGGAATTGGCTCGGTTTTGCGGCAAAGCATCGTGCGGCCTTCCAGAATGTTTTTATGCGCGGCGAGTGCGGCGGGGAAATCCGTCGTGGTGATTACGTGATTGGGAATCACGTCGCGCAGCAAATTGAACCAGAACAGCGAAAGCTGCGTCAGGACGCGGCCCTTGTCCGGAATCGGAGTGGGCAGGACAACGTCAAAGGCCGAAAGGCGATCGGAGGCGATCAAAAGCAGGTCGCCGCCGATTTCGTAAAGGTCGCGGACTTTGCCGCGGGAGAGAAATCGCGCGCCTTCGAGATTTGTTTCCCAAACCACAGGGGTCATCATTGGTCCCATATTTGGCGATGCCACGTTTTTTGATTCTCCTGAAGGGAGCGGATATTCTAGCGCAGCAAGAGGAGATGTCAACCCCGCGAGGAAGATCGCCTGTGGAAGAAATTGGATGCGCAGTTCGAGATGAGGACCGAAGCAAGGATTAAATTCAAAATCCCCGGGTTCGGGGAACCCGGGCTACACAACCGAGAGTTCCCATCACTGTAATTTCTTGAGGGAGGGCGCGCCGACCAGGATGACGACGCGAAAGCTTTCATCCCGGGCGGCGCGGGGGTCAACGATAAAGACAAACGTTTACGCGGCGTTGCTGGCTGCGCGGGCTGCGCCATTTACGGCTTCGGCTTCGTTCCAGCGCACGGAGACCAGCTTGCTTACGCCGGGTTCCTGCATCGTGACGCCGTACATCACTGGCGCCATTTCCATCGTGCGGCGATTGTGCGTCACCACGATGAACTGAGTCTTTGCGCCCATCGCTGCCACCATGTCGGCGAAGCGTCCAACGTTGGCTTCGTCGAGCGGGGCGTCCACTTCGTCGAGGATGCAGAACGGACTTGGCTGGTACTTGAAGATCGCGATGAGCAGCGCCAGAGCCGTCAGCGCTTTTTCGCCTCCGCTGAGCAGCAGCACATTTTGCAGGCGCTTGCCCGGCGGTTGCGCGGCAACGTCAATGCCCGCGTCGCCCGAGCTATCCACTTCCGTGAGACGCATTTCGCCGGTGCCGCCGCCGAAGAGCGCGCGGAACGCTTCGGCAAAATTCGCATTGATCGCCATGAAGGCTTCTTCAAATTTCTGGCGTGAAACTTCGTCGAGTTCGGTGATGGCGGCCTGCGTATCGGCGATGGATTGCAGCAGGTCGGCCTGTTCGCGCGTGAGGAATGTGTAGCGCTGATCGCACTCGTTGAATTCCTCGAGCGCCATCATGTTCACCGGGCCCATGGACTCGATGCGCGCCTTCATTTCCTTGTAATTCGCGTCGGCGGTGGCAAGTTCTTCGCCAGTGAGGAGAGCGGGGAACTCGGCCATCATGTCTTCGGGCTGAGCGTTCAATTCCGCCTGGCAGGTTTCGCGCAGGTGATTGCGTTCGCTTTCGTTGCGCGCCTGATCAATTTCCATGCGGCCACGCTCTTCGCGAAGGTCGCCAAGTTTCTGGCGCGTCATGCGCAGCGAATCGTCCACTTGCACGGTGCGTGTGCGGGCTCCTTCCCATTCCGTTTCGAGAGCCAGCTTCAGCGCTTCGAGGCGCTCTTTTTCTCCGCGCAGGGATTCCGCGCGGTGGGCCTGCCCGTCGCTTTCGCTTTCGAGCTGAGCGCGTTCGGCGGCCAGTGCTGTTTGCTGCCCGCGCAACTCGTCGGCGCGCGCGGCGGCTGCAAGGCGCTCCTCTTCCAATCGCGCGGCCAGAGCTTCGGCGCTTGCGAGACGTTCCGCGAACGCCGCCAGCTCCTCGCGCTTGGCAGAAACTTCCTGCTGATGCGTTTCCACAAGCTGGCGCAGGTCAATCAACTGCGCAGCCGCGGTGCGAAGGTTTTCTTCGTCGGAGACGCGCGAGCGTGTGGCTTCCGCGCGCTGTTCCTGCGCGGCTTTGGCGCGGCTTTCCGCCAGAGACACTTCGCGGCGCAGCCGCTCAATTTCATTCTGGCAATCGCGCAGATCAATGCCCATGCGCACCAGTTCCGAGCGCGCCTGATCCCGCTGATGCGTGGCGCCCACCAGAGATTTTTCCGCTTCCATGTGGCCGGCGGAAGTTTGTTCCAGCGAGATTTCGCGTTCCGCCAGTTCGGTTTCCACGCGCTCGATTTCAGTGAGCGCTCCGGTAAGTTCGATTTCGCGCTGCGAGGCTTCCGCCTCCAACGCGCGGAGCTCACGCTTCATTCCGAGCGGCCCGGCCTCGGTGGCGCGGCCTCCGCTGACCATGCGGCCCTGATAGGTGGTGCCGTCCGGCGTGACGAAGCAGTACGCGGGATATTCCCGCGCCATTTTTTCCGCCGCGCTGGCCGTTTCCACCAAATAGGCAGACTTCAGCCGCGGCAAAAATTGTTTGGCGGCGTGGCCCAGCGGATCGCGGAATTCGACGAGTTTATCGAGGCGCGAAATAACGCCGTCCGCGGTGGGGAACGGAATCACTTGCTCTTCCGGAAGCAAATTCAATTTGTTGAGCGAGTCCACGAAAAATGTGGCGCGGCCGCCGAGTTCTTCGCGCAGCATGGAAACGCCGGTGCGTGCGTGGTCAAATGTTTCCACGACGACGTACTCGAGTTCATCGCGCAAGAAATTCTCAACCGCGGCTTCGTGCAGCTCGGCGACTTCGGCGTAATCGGCCAGCAAGGCGATGGCGCGGAAGTCGCGTCCACCAGCGGCCGCTGAGCCGAATTCGGCATTGGCGGCGAAAAGTTTCTTCACGGCTTCGGCGGTGTAGGCGCGGTCGTTCAGAACTTGCTCGAGCGTTGAGCGGCGAGCGCGGACGGAAGATGCAGCGTCGCGCGCGGCGTCGCAGCGCACTTCCAATTCCTGGCGGCTGCGGCGGAGTTCCGCGATGCGCGCCTGCGCGGCGTGAACTTCCTGCTCGATGCGCCGCGCCTTCGCGAATATTCCCTGAAAATGGATTTCCGCCGTCTGGTCGCGATCGCGGTGGTGCAGCGATTCTTCGAGCAAACCCTGCTCGGCGATTTGCTTGCGGCCCAGCGATTCGACGTGGTGTCCCAGCGAGGCTTCAGCCTGCGCGTATTCGGTTTGCAGGCGCTCGAGCTGCGCGGTCCATTCGCTGGAGGAATAGCGCAGCGAAGCGATGCGTTCGTCGGTTTCCTGCGCGGTCTTTATGTGTTCCAAGTTTTGTTCGGCAAGTTCGGCGACGAGCATTTCGAGTGCGCGCGTATCGTTCGCAAGTGATTCCACGCCTGTGGAATGCTCCGCGGCGCGCGCGGTGACGGCCGCGGACTGGTCTTCGGCCTGCGAGATTTGTCCCGCGAGTTGCGAGGTGCGCGTATCGAGTTCCGTGCCGCGCTGGCGGTTGAATGCGATGCGGTTTTCCGCGCGGTCCAGTTCGAGCATGGTCTGCCCGAGGATGTTCTGACTCTGGCGCAATTCGCCGTCAAGTTCGTAGGTGCGCGTGCCGAGTTTTTCCTGCTCGACTTCCAGCGTGCTGAGTGATTGCGTCTGTTCGGTTTCGGCGATCACGGCGGTTTGCAGAAGGGACGCGAGGCGCTCGGCTTCGCTATCCAGCTCGCGCGCTTTGCTGGCCATTACCTGGCGCAGGAGGCCGCGCATTTGTTCACGCAGTTCGGCGTAGCGGCGCGCTTTGCTGGCCTGGCGCTTCAGAGATGCGAGCTGCTTTTCCACCTCGACCACGATGTCATGAATGCGCGCCAGATTCAGCTTGGAAGATTCGAGTTTTGCTTCGGCCAGGCGTTTTTTCGTTTTGTATTTTGTGACGCCGGCGGCTTCTTCGATGATCGCGCGGCGATCGGCGGCGCGGCTGGAAAGGATTTGTCCGATGCGGCCCTGTTCGATGATCGCGTAGCTATCCGGCCCCAGGCCGACGCCCATGAAAACTTCTTGCACGTCACGCAGACGCGCCGTGCGGCCGTTGACGAGGTATTCGCTCTGGCCGCTGCGATAGAGGCGGCGGCCAATTACGACTTCGCCGGGCTTCACGGTCATTGCGGGTTTTGCGGCGCGCTTCTTTTTGGCGAAGGGATTTTCTTTCGCGGGGGAGTCGCTTGGTACTTCGGCGGCGGAAATTTCGTCCACCCCCAGGCTGGAGCCTGGGGGCTCGGGGGTGAGGATTGGAGCTTGCGTGAGATGGTCTTGCGCAGAGACCTCGGCGCTCTCAGTTGGCTGAGCGGTCGCGCTAGCATTGCTGGTTGTGTTCCCGTCAGCCACTAGCGAAATTCCTTGTTGAGTCTCCGTCCTTCCGGCCGCGGGCGCCGCTGCTTCTTGCGTGGAAGCTGCGTCGTCGTCCGACTGTTCAAAAATAAATCTGCCGGCTTCGGCCAGCTCGGGATCTTCCATGGTGATGATGACTTCCGCCATGCCGAGCGGGGGGCGCTTTTGCGTGCCGTTGAAGATGCAGTCGGACATACGTTCGGCGCGGAGGCTCTTGTGGCTCTGCTCGCCGAGCACCCACGATATAGCGTCCACTATATTGGATTTTCCGCAGCCATTCGGCCCCACGATGCAGGTTAGGCCGTTTCCGCTGAAAGTTACGGACGTCCGCTCGCAAAAGGACTTGAATCCGACGATTTCTACTTTTCTCAGTTTAAGCAAGGTAACTCCTTATGATTCTGTGGCTCACGCGGCGCCGTCCATGCCGGAATGCGGAATGAATCGGCGCGTAGAGACGCGCGTTCCTTTGCCTCGACTGGGGGAAAGTTTCGACAAAAACTGTGGAGGGACTCTTAGCAGGGCCCTTCCGCCTGGCGCTACAATGGCGGTACGGAATGAAAATTTATCAGAGGCAGCGCGGATAAGCAAGAGAGATTCGCGTTTATTTCGCGGGGAGCAATGGGGGAGCGGGCTGCACCCTCTGCTTCACGAAGAGCGACATGATGGGAAGCGCCGCGCTCACGAGGAATACTGCAAAGAGTGTTCCGTCGTAGGTGGACATATCGATCATCATTATGGGGAAAAGGGTAAAGCCGATATAAAGTAGCCGCCAAGCTTCCGGCCTGGTAAAGCCTCCACCGCTAAAGGTCGCGCTGATTATCATCATCAACGGACCAAATACCCAAATCCCCAGAACCGCAGGCAGAGCTGCGGACGCAAAGTTCCGCGATTCACCTTTTGTCTTCCAGATGAGCTTCAGGACGTAGCACGTGAGAAGAGGAAGAAAAACTGTGAGGAAAATCCCATCAATTCCGCTGTAATGAGAACGCGCCAGCGCATGCACGACGACATCCGGCAGCCAGAAGACAAGCGCGCCCAGGGCGATGTAAGTCAGGAAGTCGCGGATGGGCTTCATCCGAGGCTCCGCCCCTTACCGCGTCAACGCCTTCGACAGACGAGTTCCAGTGCGCGGCGAACTCCGGCGGGGGCGGGCGGAGGCAACTTTCGCAGGGTTGAGGTCTTTGAGCTGATTGATACGGACAACGCGGTCTGGGAATGCGGCACGGATTTCCAGTTCGCCGCCCATGGCTTTGATTACGCCGCGCAAGGTGCTGAGGTACATGTCCGTGCGTTTTTCCAGTTTGGCGATGGCCGGCTGGCCGACGTGGAGTAGCTCGGCGAGTTTTTCTTGCGTCAGCATGCGCGCCTCGCGCAATTCATCGAGAGCCATTTCAGCCAACATTGCTTGTGCCTTGGCCTCCGCGCGGGCACGGGATTCGGGAGACATTCGCTCCCGTAATTCATTGAAGTTTCTTGCCATTAATTTGACCTCTCCTCTTTCAGTTGTAGGATGTGCTTGTCATAAAGTTTATCGGCAACGGGAACGAATTCCTCATACCACTTGTCATTTCCAGTCTTATCTCCGCCGATCAACAGGATTGCCGCGCGCCGAGGATCAAATGCGAAGAGCACTCTATAAGGCCTGCCAGCGTGCTGGATGATCAACTCCTTCATGTTGGCGTGCCGGGAGATCACGATTGAGCCGACCTGCGGGCGGCGGAGTGCCGGTCCCTTTTCTTCCAACAGGTGAACGGCTGCATCGACGTCTTCCTGTTCTTCGGCGGTGAGGCCAGCCCACCAGGCGCCGAACTCGCCGGTGAACTCTACCTCCCATGCCATAGAAGGACTATGCCATAGATGGAATATTCTGTCAATGGTGAGATAAGCATGAAATGGGCAAGGAAAAACCGGTGGGAAAGATGTTCATCGAACTGAGGCGGGGAGGACAGAGACACTTCTTCTCCACAAACAGTATAACGCGATTGGCCAATTAGCGCAATAGATAATGACCGACGGCCCACCGTAGGTTTGTAGCCCAGGTCGTTTCGTCAGACCTGGGGATTTTCGTGGAGGCCGTCGTGATGCGAATTGGGAGCACCACAGGAGCTGGTGTGCTGTCAGAACAACCCCAGGTCTGATGAGACGACCCGGGCTACGGGCAGGGCAACTGCAAAAGCAAACGAGGCGCCCTTACACGACGAAGAGCGTGGCAACCGACGGGGTAAGTTTAGGCCGTGCGGATCGCTTTCCACCAGCGGCGGAGGGCTACGATGGTCCACGCGATTTCGATTACGCCGAAGGGCCATGCGCCTTGAAGGAATCCGTAGATGGAGCTCAGGATGCACGCTACTGCGAACGCGAGAATTAGCCAGGGGCTGCGATCCTCAAGCGCGTAGGCGACCAGGGCCGAGGCTACGGCGAAGAGGCCGAAGAGGGAGAGTGGGGTGAACACAGGGCTCACATTATCACCGGCGTGGTTCGCATGCGTAACAGGAAAGGAAGATGGAAGAGAAACGGCAAATTCACAAGCCGCCGAGCTGAAGTTCCGCGCTACAGACTGTTTGCGGGCTTGAAGGGTGTCGGCTAGAATGCCGAGACTCTTACCAGGGTCCTAAGCGAGCGGGGGAAACGCTCCAGGGGTTGAAACCCCTGGCCGAACAATTGGTAATGTCGCGGCTGAAGCCGCGACCCACAAGGCAAACGTGACGGCGGAAATACAACTGCACAACACGATGGGCGGCGCGAAGGAGGCGTTCACTCCTTTGCGGAAAGGTGAGGTGCGCATTTATACCTGCGGGCCTACGGTGTATGACTTCGCGCACATCGGGAATTTTCGCACGTTTATGTTTCAGGATGTGCTGCGGCGATTTTTGCGCGTGCGCGGTTACAAAGTTTTTCAGGTAATGAATTTGACGGATGTGGACGACCGCATCATCGCCAACGCCGCCGCGGCGGGGAAAAGCATTCGCGATTACACGGACCAATATATTAAGGCGTTCGAGGAAGATTGCCTCGCGCTAGGACTCGAGAAGCCGGAGGAGCTGGCGCGCGCGACGGATCACATTGAAGACATGGTGGCGCTGATCGAGCGGCTGGAGGGCAAAACATTTACGTATCCGGTGGAAGGCTCAATCTACTACCGCATCGCGAAATTTCCGGCGTACGGCAAGCTCAGCAAGATTGATGTGAGCGGCATGCAGAGCGGCGTGCGCGTGGACGTGGATCAATACGAGAAAGAAGACGCGCGCGATTTCGCGTTGTGGAAGGCGCCGAAGCCCGGCGAATTTTTCTGGGAGACGCGCATCGGCAACGGCCGTCCCGGCTGGCACATCGAGTGCGCGGCCATGGCCATGAAATATCTGGGCGAAACGATTGATATTCATACGGGCGGAGTGGACCTGGCGTTTCCGCATCATGAAAACGAAATTGCCGAATCGGAAGCGGCCACGGGGAAAACTTTTGTGCGCTGCTGGCTGCACGCGGAGCATCTGCTGGTGGATGGGCAGAAGATGTCCAAGTCGCTCGGCAACTTTTATACGCTGCGCGATTTATTTAAGTTGGGGCACAAGCCTTCGTCGGTGCGGCTGCTGCTGATTTCGGTGCCGTATCGTCGGCAGCTCAACTTTACGATGGAAGGTTTGCAGCAGGCTGCGAGTTCCGTGGAGCGGTTGCGGCAGTTCATGATTCGGCTGGCGGAAGTGAAGGGCGGGGGCAAAGTTGTTAAAGACAAAACCGGGAAGCCCAGCGAAGCGATCGTCGCGCGCGTGCACAAAGCGGAAGAGGATTTTGATGCGGGCTTAGCGGATGACTTGAATACCGCGCAGGCGCTGGCAGCGGTCTTTGAGCTGGTGCGCGATGCGAACATCGCGATGGAATCCGGCACGATGAGCGCTGCTGACGCGGAAGTTGTGCGCAAGGCGATGCTGGGCTTTGATGAAATTTTCGCGGTGTTGAAAAATGATGATGCGGAGCGATTGCGCGCGCTGGGACTTGCTCCTGAAGCGCAAGACATGAGCGATGACGACATCAATGCGCTGGTGGCGCGCCGCGTGGCCGCGAAGAAGAACCGCGATTTTGCCGAGTCGGACCGGCTGCGCGACGAGTTGGCCGGGCACGGTATCATTTTGGAAGATACGCGGGACGGCGTGCGTTGGAAACGGAAGTAGAGGGGGTAGAATTGTTCTTGTGGTGAGTTGCATAGTTGCTGGGTGGCAGAGAGAATCCCCAGGTCTGATGGAACGACCTGGGCTACGAAAATCTTCTACGCAAATTTATGAAGTGTGAATCTCAGAATTCGGTTCCCGCGCACAGCAAGCCGTCGCAGGATCGCCCCAACCTGTATGGGGCGGCGTAAGCTTTCCTCCTCGTAGTTCTGCACGCTTTCGCACATCAAGGAAATCTTCAGCCGCGTGGCTTGCATCGCGCGCATGGACACGTCCCAGGAGGACACAGTGCCGATACATACGGAAGATAAGCCCACAACAGCAGGAAAGCTCCCGAAGCTGGTGACAGCGCTGCCGGGCCCGCAGGCGAAGAAGATTCTTCAGCTGGATGAACAATATATTTCGCCGTCGTACACGCGCGGGTATCCGCTGGTGGCGAAATACGGACGCGGCGCGACGATTGAGGACGTGGATGGCAACGTGTTCCTGGATTTCGCGGCGGGAATCGCGGTGTGCGCCACGGGGCATTGCCATCCTGATGTTACCGCCGCGATACAGAGGCAGGCCGCGGAGCTCATCCACATTTCGGGCACGGATTTTTATATTCCGAATATGGTGGAACTGGCGCAGAAGCTGGCGGCGATTGCTCCGGGCGCGGAGCCGAAGAAAGTTTATTTCGGCAATTCCGGCGCTGAGGCTATTGAAGCGGCGATGAAGCTGGCGCGGTATCACACGCGGCGCGAGAAGTTCATCGCGTTTTACGGATGTTTTCACGGACGGACGATGGGCGCGCTTTCGCTCACGGCATCAAAGGCCGTGCAGCGCAAGGGATTCGGCTCGCTGATTCCCGGCGTGTTTCACGCGCCGTATCCGGACGCGTATCGCGGGGTCACGTCAGAGCACTGCATTGATTTTATCAAGAACGAACTTTTCAAGCGGCTCGTGGATCCCAGTGACGTGGCGGCGATTTTCGTCGAGCCGGTGCAGGGAGAAGGCGGCTACATTTCCGCGCCGAAGGAATTTTTACTTGAGCTGCAACGCATCGCGCGGCAGCACGGCATTCTGCTTGTTTCGGATGAAGTGCAATGCGGCATGGGACGCACGGGCAAGTGGTGGGCGGGCGATCACTCGGGAATCGAGCCGGACATTATTTGCGTGGCGAAAGGAATTGCGAGCGGGATGCCGCTTTCGGCGGTGATCGCGCGGGCGAGTGTGATGGATTGGAAGCCGGGCGCGCACGCGTCCACATTTGGCGGGAATCCTGTGTGCATCGCGGCGGCGCTGGCGACGATGAAATTGATAGAAGGCGGCTGCATGCAGAACGCGGCGCGCATGGGCGAATTTCTGATGAAGCGCATGGCGGAATGGCCGGCGAAGCACAAGATCGTTGGCGATGTGCGCGGTCGCGGATTGATGATCGGCGTCGAGCTTGTGCTTGATAAAAAGACTCGCGAGCGCGCGCACGATTTACGCGACCGCGTAGTAGATCTGGCGTTCGAGAAGGGCGTGCTGCTGTTGGGCGCGGGAGAAAATACGATCCGGATTGCGCCGCCGCTGCTGATTGACGAGGAGCAGGCGGAGTTTGCGGCGGGCGTGCTTGAGGCATGCATCACGGAAGTGGAGAAGGGGATCTAGCCGGAGGCAGGGGAGCAAGGATGCAAGGAAGCGCGTAATTGTAGCCTGCCCCGTTTTGCAGGGGCGGGGATTTTCGAGGCCCACAGGGACGATGTGACTGGCAACTCTCCGGTAGGTATTCACGAAAATCCCCAAGACAAAGTCCAACGACCAATCCAAGCATAAGTCCCCGGGTTCAGGGGAACCCGGGCTACACATTGTGGGCCAAATCAGATGCAGCACTTGAGGTAGGAATTTCGCGATACGGTTACCTGCTACTCAGCCACATTCCATACGTACAGGAATTCCGCCCATGTGTAAGGTGTCCTACAGTGTTTGCCCGATTGTACCGGATGCTTCTCCGGCTGTTAACTATGAGCACCGGCCTTCTGCCAGGATGGGCTGGCATCACCGGAAGCGAGCGGGCCGTGGAAATTGAGATTGACCCTAAGAAGCACGGTGTTGGCAAGACTGTCCTGATAGTGGACGACAACGCCACGATACGGAAGATACTGGCGGATGCTTTCCTGTCTGATGGTTTTAAGACATGTGGTGAGGCGGAAAATGGCAAAGAGGCTATTGAGCTTGCCAGACAAATCAAGCCCGACGTAATTACTTTGGACCTCTCGATGCCGATCATGAATGGTTTGGAGGCAGCATCCGAACTGCGAAAGATCCTTCCGAATACGCCGATCATTCTGTTTACGTTACATGGAGACAGCCTGGCAAAAGCAGAGGTATCCAAAGCAGGCGTAACTCTTATTCTACCAAAAATGGTTTCACTTTCTACCCTCATTGAGAAGGCACTCGAGTTAGTGGACAATCATTCTGTGTGCAATCCGAACCAGGACGACCTTCCTCGATCGATGAATGGTTCAATCTAATTAACGGCCAAACCTAAACCAGGAATTTCGCGAGCGGCTCCCAATAGTTGCTTTTCCATCCCGCCACGAGATTTGCCGCGTCGCCCTTGGGAAAGCCGAGGTGGTCAAAAACAATTTTGGATCCGGCGCCTTGCTCGGCGAGGTCGAATCTTGCAATCGAGTAGGCGCCCTTAGGCCAGTAACTCACGCGCCAGGCCTGGACGATTCGCTCATTTGGCACAAGTTCAAGGTGCCGTCCCACGATAAAGCCACCGAAAAGAGAGAAGGCGCCGCCAACTTCACCGCTGAGCACCGTCGGAGACGTGGCAAGCGGGATGCCGGTCCGCATGGCTGCGCTAAGCTTCACGACTTCGTTGAACTGTTTGGCGTCTGTGAGCGCTTGGTACACGCGGTTCCGGCTCGCGTTGAAGACGGGTTCCAGATGAATGGATTCCGCGGAATGAGAAATCTCCTCCGTGGCTTGCGCCCAGACTTCTGTTGAGCCCAGCGCCAGACCGCCCAAGGCGATGGCGGCACCGGTAATCATTTGCCGCCGCGTCGGCGCATTTGCCGGTGCGGCTAAATTCTCTGTTCTTTTCATCGTTATCCTCCAGTTTTTCCATGGCCGATCACGTCTCCATAGAAGCACCGCGTCAAAATATGTTCAAGAGAATATATTCCCAGAGAGGGCAGACCCAAGGCTACGAAGCGTCTGTTCGGATGTAGAATGGCGGCAACATGCCGATAGTTTCGAGGATGGTATTCGCTCTGGTGAATTTGCGGGCGCGGCGAGGGTTGGCTGAAGAGTCGCCCGCTGATTCCACCAAGGTGGCGGCGCGGCGCACGGGAATGCGCGGAGAAACCTTCGCGTATTGGTATTTGCGGCGGCGCGGCTACGTGATTGTATCGCGCAACTTCACCGTGCCGGGTGTGAAAGGTGAAATTGATTTGGCTGGATATGACGGAAAAGTGCTGGCGTTTATTGAAGTAAAGACACGGGCGGTTGGCGCGGAAGGAAATGCGCAAGAAGATGCTGCCGGCAAAATGGCAAAGATACTGCCCGAGGACGCTATCAATGCAGCAAAACGCCACAGTCTTGTGCGCATGGCGAAGCAATTCATGGCGGAGTGGCGCATTGCGGGAGCCGATTGCCGGTTTGATGTGCTGGCCATCGAATCGCAGCCAGGCAAGACGCCCGTGGTGCGCCTGCACAAGGATTGCTTCGGAATTTCCGGCAGAGTTTAGGCCGTGTTTCTTACGAGCGGGAAAGGCCTCGGGTCTGAAGGATCTGAGCCACACAGTCCACGAGACATGCGGTTCAACCGAGGCTTACCTTTGCCAAGAGTTTTCCTTCCGAACGCGTTGCGCTCGTTCGTCTCGCTGCATACAATGTTTGAAGCATCTAAAATAATTGAGCGCCGATTGGCGGGCATCGGTTTTTTCGAGTGTTGCCAATGAACGTTCCAACAAACAAGGGAGGCAAGATTGCCTGAGTTGCGGAAGGACCCAATCACGAATCGCTGGGTGATTATTTCCACCGACCGCGCCAAGCGGCCGAATGATTTTGTGCGCGAGAGCGTAGTGATTAAAGGCGGCGGCTTCTGCCCATTCTGCTACGGCAACGAAGGCAAAACACCTCCCGAGCTGCTCGGCTACGGGCGCAATGGCGGCGCGCCGAATACTCCGGGGTGGACCGTGCGCGTGGTGCCCAATAAATTTCCGGCGCTTGGGATCGAAGGCGAACTGGACCGCTCGGGTGAAGGGCTGTTCGACCGGATGAACGGCGTGGGCGCGCATGAGGTGATCGTCGAAACGCCCGACCATAATATGACGCTGGCGCGGCTGAGCGAGAAATCCATACTGGATGTGCTGTACGCATTCCGCGACCGCGTGCTGGACCTGAAGAACGACAAGCGCTTCCGATACATTTTGATTTTCAAGAATCACGGCGACGCCGCCGGGGCTTCGCTCGAGCATACGCACTCGCAGTTGATCGCGCTGCCCATCGTGCCGAAGCGCGTGCGCGAGGAAGTGGACAACTCGCGGCGCTATTATGAGGAAAAAGAGCGCTGCATCTTCTGCGACATGATCCGCCAGGAGCGCGAGGACGGCGTGCGGGTGATCGCGGAAACGACGGAGTTTATCTCACTGGCGCCGTATGCACCGCGTTTCCCATTTGAGGTTTGGATTCTGCCCAAGCAGCACAGCTCGTCCTTTGAAAATAATCAGAGCTCGGTATTCGCGGCGCTGGCGCGCGTGCTGAAGGATTGTTTGGAGCGCCTCGAGACGGTGCTGGATAACCCGGCCTACAATTTGATGATCCACACTTCGCCGCTCGGCGAAGAACTGAATTCGCACTACCACTGGCACATTGAGGTCATGCCCAAGCTGACAAAAGTGGCCGGATTTGAGTGGGGCAGCGGATTTTATATTTGCCCCACGCCGCCGGAAGAATCGGCGCGCTTTCTGCGCGAGGCTCGCATGCCCGCGCCGCAGGGCTGATAGCTTGAGGGGACTCGATGGAACGCAAGCGAAAGGGAATTCTCTGGACCGTTGTAATACTCGCGGCGGTGGCGGCGATTGGCTGGGGTGAGTGGACGCATCGCGTCCCGTCGAATTCCGTGCTGGAAATAGACCTCGATGGGCAGATCGAAGAGCAGCGGCCCGCCTCGGCATCCTCAATTCTTTCCGGCGACATCCTCGTATTGCATGAACTGACGGACGCCGTTGACTCGGCACGCGACGACAAGCGCGTGGCCGGGCTTATCGTGCGCATCGGAGACGTAGATGCGGGCTGGGCGAAGATTCAGGAACTCAGCGCGCATATTGAAGCGTTTCGGAAATCCGGCAAACCTTCGGTGTGCCTGCTTGAGGAAGACTACAACGACAATCGCGCTTACAACATCGCCACCGCTTGCGATCAAGTCTGGATGCTGCCTTCGGCCACGCTCGGCGTGACGGGCATGATGACCGAATCCACTTTCTTCCGCGGCGCGCTTGATAAATCCGGCGTGAAGGCGGATTACGCGAAGATCGCCGAATACAAAACCTACGTGAACATGTACACGGAAAAAAAGTATACGCCCGCGCAACGGGAAATGGACGAATCGCTGATGACCAGCACGCTCGGCCAGTACGCCGCCGCGATTGCGGCGAATCGGCGCCTCGATCCCGTGAATGTTGAGGAACTGTTGCGCGGCGGTCCGTATCCGAGCGACGAAGCAACAGATAAGAAGCTCATTGACAAGGCCGCCTACTGGGATGACGTTGAAGATTATTTCGACAAGAAGCTGGGCGCGGATAATTGGAGCACCATCGACTTCACGGAGTACGGAAAGCAGATTCGCAACAGCGGGACGGAATCCATCGCCGTCGTGTACGCAACGGGCGAAGTTGATTCGGGTGAGTCGGACTGGAATCCGCTGAGCGGTTTCGTACTCGGCGCGGATAGCCTGGCCGAAGACCTGCGCAGCGCGCGGGACGACGGAAATATAAAAGCGATTATCTTCCGCGTGGATTCGCCGGGCGGCTCGGTATCGGCCAGCGACGAAATCAGGCGCGAGGTGGAGAACGCCGCAAGCGTCAAGCCCGTGGTTGTCTCCATGTCGGACGAAGCCGGGTCGGGCGGCTATTGGTTCACATTACCGGCGACGAAAATCGTCGCGGACCCGGGGACGCTTACCGGGTCAATCGGTGTTTTCTTTGGGAAATTCAACGTGGCGGGCCTGTACAGTTTGCTGGGAATTTCCACGGATCACATCGCGAGCAGCGAAAACGCCACACTGTTGTGGGATCAGCAGGACTTCACGCCGGCGCAGCGCGCGATCGTGGACAAGATGATTGAAGATAGCTACTCGGATTTTACCGGTGACGTCGCGGACGCGCGCCACTTGAGCGAGGACGCCGTGGACGAAATCGCTCGCGGCCGAGTGTGGACCGGCGAGCAGGCCAAGAAAATCGGGCTGGTGGACGAGGTCGGAGGATTTGACGCCGCGCTGGCGCTGGCGCGGCAGCTTGCCAAGATTGATCCACGCGCGCGAGTGCGCCTGACGCGCCTGCCGGAAGAAGCGCCGTGGTGGCGCGCGTGGTTATCTCGCGCGGAAAATTCTGAGCTGAGCAAGCAGCAAAACAAAGCGCAGGGCGAGCAGGATGGAATGCTGGGAAGCATCACGCGTCAACTGCGGCGCATGGCGCGCGCGAACGGCCACGTTCAGGCGCGTATGGCGATTGGGTTAAAGCTTCGGTAAGGGAATTAGTGGCGCAGACATTCCTGTCTGCGGCTCTTACGCACTGAAAAGCAAGACTGCGCCCAAAGGAATGTGCGCGCCGCTCGAAGCGCCATTCCGTTGACAAGTTCGTGAGTGGCGTGGGCAGCGAAAATCCCCGCCCCTGCAATGCGGGGACGGACTACAAGAACCCAAAGCGCGTAGGCAACATGTTGCACTGCTACTCAATCCTTCTTGTTTCCCGCGCTGATCCTGTTCATGCTGCATGAGAATTGATGCCTGCTCTTCCTGACACTGTAAGGTATTTCTTCCCGCAAGCCGGTGTCTCCGACTCCCACGAATGCGGCATAAACCTCGCGCGCGTCCGGCGCAATGCCAGAATCCGTGCAAATAGATATGAATCACAACGGTGGTACGGAACCTGCTAGAGAATGCGCGGAAGTTTGGAGGCCAATTGATGCCACGATCCGTCGCAATTCTGTGCCTGGCAGCCGCGGTTACCTTTGGCGCGCCGTCAATTCCCTCATCCGCCGCACAAAACGCAGCGCTGCCGCGGGTGGTCCGTCCTGCTCCCTCAGAGGATCGGCCGCTTGTTGAAGTGGATCTGGGAAAGTTTGGTTACCACTCTCGGCCGAGTTACGGAAATGCCCACGCAGGTAGCACAGTCAGCGAGAAAATCGGCTTTAGCAATGAAGGTTCACTGATTTGGGTGTGGGTGACGCGAGATAACAAAGTTGCCCACACCAGGCAGCGGCAAAATGCGCCGAATTCACCAGAGCGCATGCATCTTCATACGGAATGGTTCGACCCAGTGACGGGCCAGGAAGAGTCAAAGGGCGAATGGCCAATGGTTGCTCCATTTGAATATCTCCTAGCCAAAGATGGAAGGGTTCTCACTTGGACGCAAGAGAAGCTTCGCATTTTCTCTGTCGGCTCTGAAGAATCACAGGAAATTGATTTGCAGTCTCTCCTACCCAGTACGAGCGGGCAGATGATTCGAGTCCAAGAGGTTTTTTCCACCACAAACTTCATTCTTGTCGGTTACTTGTCCGGCCAGGACAGCGAGTCCGTGACTTTGGACGCACGCACGTTGAAGAAGATTTGGTCGGTTAATGAAGATATGTACATTCGCGTTTTGGCCTTCTCAGATCGCCTTCTGATGGGAGTGTGCGGCAAGGAAGGCTATCCTTGCATTAAGCCTGTCAGCGGAGCATGGGGACCGCTGTATGCTAAGGGATCGCAGCCTTCTCTCAAAGGCAAGATCTTTCGCGCGGATGACAATGCGAACGCTATTCTTATGCTTTCGACAAGCGAGATGACGGTGTCAGGCGTGAACGGGTTGGTGCTATTCAGGGACGAGATTCCAAAAGGTCATCGTTTCGGCACCTTCGAACCTTTGTCATCCACCGATGATGGGAAATTTGCCGTCATGGAAATGAGGCTTCGAGGGTTTGAGTCAGACTTTCTGGATATGGGGCAAATGCTGTCCGATGATCAAATCATCGTTTACAGCCTCAGCGAGGGGCGAGCCATTTATGTGCGAAAAGTAAATGGGAATTCTCCCTGGGCATTTTGGGAATGGCACTACAACGACTTCGCACTTTCACGAGACGGAAAGTTCCTGGCGGTTGCAACGGACGAAATCTTGCGAGTCTACAAACTCCCGCCGACAAAGTGATTTGGTGAGGACGTCGCACTGTTGTCAATGGGAAAAGTGGCGCGAGCGGCGAGCATCCCCGCCCCTGCGAAGCGGGGCAGGCTACATGGCGAAACCGCCGATCGGGAGATTGGCGTTCCCGGGAAAATCACGCCAATCTTGCTCTGCCTAATAGCGCCAGCTCGTCACGTCAGCTCCCGCGGGCGCGGTCTTCAGCATTTGCTCTGCTGCGGCTTTCAGGACGCGCTGCGTGAACGTCATGCCTCCATGCCGCGTTGTATCTCCCGGCGGACCCGTGTAGCAATGCGGTTGGTCAACTCCGTAATCGAAATCCGCGGCGTAATGCGGATTCGCGGAAGCTTCCATCGAAGCCTGCATCAGGCGTACCGCGTTGTTCAGATAGTAGGTGTCTCCGGTTCCCACCATCACGTGAATTTTGCCAACAAGTTTCGGGCCAAGCGTTTTCCAATCGCGCTGCATGATGGCGGTCAGGTCATAATGGTCGCGCCAGTATGCCGCGACATCTTTATTGATTACTCCGGTGAGTGGATCCCAAATTTCCGCCGGGTAGCCATCCGCGCCAACGGGACTGAACACCGCCTGCCAGATGTCCCACTGCTCGCCGGAGCGGCCGTGCGTGCCCAGCACCAGCTCCCAGCGATTTGAACCTTCCGTGGTTGCCTCAATAATGCCGGGCGGCGTGCGCATTTCGCCTTGAGCGATGCGTCCAAAAGGGCCAATCGTCCAGTAGGCGTTCTTGTCATCGTAAATATTCACCAGTTGATAGGCGTGGAAGTCTACGGGATCGGGACATGCGCCCCACGCGCCGTTGTAATCGTCGGGATAAAAAATCTGCGTAGCCAGAGTTTCCCAGCCGCCGGTTGAGCCGCCGTAGACCGCGCGCGCCCATCCCTGGCCGATGCCGTGGAATTCCTTTTCGATGTAGGGAATCAGCTCGTGATTGATGGCCTCGCCGTACGGCCCGACGTTCGCGGAATCCACGGCGTAGGAATCATCGTAATAAGGATTCGCGTGCTGAATGATCAGGATCAACATGCGCGGAAGTTTGCCCGTGGACCAATCCTGATAAAACTGGTATCCGGTCTGCGCTCGTTCGAGCGCGAAGCCGGTCATCTGCGGCGGGGGCGGCTCCGTGCGGAAATTATAATCGCGCTGGAAGTGGCCTTGATTCACCAGCAGCGGATAGCGCGCGTTGGGATGCGTGCTCCAGCCCTGCGGCACGACCACGATCGCGCCGATGAACATCGGATGCCCCCAGAATTTCGTGAGCACCTGGCTTTGAATCTTTACGTGCTTCACCCATTCGGTATCCGCCGGCGGATTGATGGGCTGCACCACTTGCGTCAAATGGATTGCGATTACGTTTGGGGAGTGCGGATCAATGTGGACGCGTTCGGGCTTACTGTAGAAATTTCCCGGCTTGGTGTTCCAGTGCTGGCCCTCGCCTTCGTCCATGGGCAGCTTGACGGTGTGGCCGTCTGAACGATGGAACGTGGTGTATTTGCTCAGCACGCCCTGAACCCAATAGTCGCCCGCTGGCAAATCGGCGAAGTTGCGCGTGGGATAGCCGACCGCGTCCACGGGAATCGCGGCGGCTTGCCCCGGCGCAAGCCCGTCAATATCAGCGCCGAAGACTTGCTGGGACTCGATTTCCTCCTCGACAATCTGCAGGCGCGGCTCGCGGTTGTTATTCGTAGAGATGACGATGTACACGCGGCCATCCAGCGGAGTGGCGCTCAGTTCGGGGCCGAAAGTCACCGTGGCGAAAAACGGAGGTGTTGCAGGAGTCGTTTGAGGGGCGGCCATTATGGCCGCAGAGCACGCTGTGAGCACCACCAGACACGTGAGCCCGAATCTGGCGAATCTGAGAGCGGCGCCGCGCGATTGGCGCTGAGAACTTTGTGAAGAACCATGCATCGGAATTTTCCTCCGCGAAATGTGACCCACGAATCAGGAGCGGGGCGATTGTATCTGCGCCCTCGCAAGGGCGCAACCGGAACCGCGTATGCTACGAATGTCCGTGGGCATGAAAGGAAGGAAACTGCCAATAGAGAATTGGCGGCCATGCTTCGCACGCGGCGCGGATTCCGCTATACTTTACGAGCTTCACGCCACGGTTTGAGGCAATTGCTTCAAACACATCAGGGGCGCGGTACCCAAGTGGCCTAAGGGAGAGGTCTGCAAAACCTCCATTCGTGGGTTCGACTCCCACCCGCGCCTCCAACTTCACTTCAATTCAGTTTTGCGGTTCAACCGTCACGCCGATGCTCTTCCGGCTCGGATCGGCCTTATCAACTGGTCGAGGCAACGCTTTGGCCCGGATTTTCATCGCATAGACTTCAGAGTGGATAATCTTGGGTGACCAGGGGGAATATGACGCTTTCCCCAAATTCTTGAGTAGCCTGTGGTCTTAGAGCTGTTCGGAACCAAACCGCCCGGCCACAGCTTTGAGCCGGAGATGAACCTTGAATGCAGGGTGCGCCACTAAGTGCCAGGATTGCTCTTGTCTGCTAGAATGGAACACTCTTCGGCACGCTTCTTGTTGACCGGTCCGTCAGGGGTGTCGTACGTGCGCTGCCTGGATTATTGCTGCGCGCGAATGGCCGGAGTTGTGCCGGGAGAAATCCCGTGGAGTCAAACATGATCAGAGTAAGAGGCCTTGCTGTCGTGGGGCTATGCATGGTGCTGGCTATGATGCTGTGCGTTGTTTTGTCGGCGCAGCCTGTTTTGGCAGCACAAGCAGCGAGCGGGCATGAGATCTCCGGCGTTTACGCCGTTCAACAAAGCAGCAACGCAGGATCGGATACGCAGGTCACGTTGCGCATCGGACTGACGAGCGGCACGGATGCAACATTGCAAAGTACGAGCGTCGCCCTGCGCAGCGTGCTTTCCGGCACCACGCAGGACATCACGGCTTCGTTTTCGCTTCCTCCCCGGGGCAGTGCGGATTTCACAGCAACCGTTACGATCACCCAGGCTGAGTATAAACTCTGGCAACAAGGCGCGCGGCCTCTGTTGGTGTTACAGATGCAATCGTCGGACGGAACACAAATCACGCGAACGGTAGCGCTGGTGCCCTCCGTTCACGCGGAGGCCAATTGAACATTCGCAGGCACTTCCCATTTGTTTGGCTTGCTCTGGCCCTGGCGCCCATTGCGGCGCAGGCGCAAAATATTGCTACGGTAGCGGGCGGCGGGCCGAATAACCTTATTCCTCTTTCTTCAAGTATTGGGATTCCAGTAGGAATCGCGCAGGATTCCACCGGAAACGTGTATTTCGCCGATCCTCATTCCAATCGCGTTTATGAGGTTTCCACACTCGGCGTGCTTACCGTTTTTGCGGGAAGCGGCGGAATGGGCTATACGGGTGACGCGGGCTTGGCAACAGCCGCGGAACTATCCGCGCCCACGGGCGTATTCGTGGATAGTTCGGCCGATGTCTTCATAGCGGACAGCGGAAATAACGTCATAAGAGAAGTAACGGCGGTAAACGGCGACATCACGACCGTTGCAGGCAACGGCACCGCCGGCGGCACCGGTGATGGCGGCGCGGCCACCAGCGCCACTCTCAATAATCCGAGCGGCGTTTATGTGGATGCCTCCGGCGACATATTCATTGCGGACAGCGGTAACAACGTTATCCGAGAAGTCGTATCCGGCACAATTATGAGAATTGCCGGGAACTATGGGCCTGGCGGATCGGGCGGCGACGGCGGCGTGGCTACCAGCGCGACCCTCAATAATCCGCTGAGCGTTTATCTCGATAGCTTGGGCAATATTTATATCGCGGACCACAATAACAACAAGATCCGCGAGGTCGTCAAGAGCTCTGGAGATATGGTGACCTTCGCCGGGACCGGCGTAGCCGGTGTGACACCCACCACTAACCCGCCCCCGTTTGCGAATGCCGCTGAATTGAATGGTCCTTCCTCTGTTTTCGTGGATGCGAACAACGATGTTTTTATTGCGGACACCAACAACAACATTATTTGGGAGGTCTTGTCCTCAAACGGCCGCATTCAACCCGTGGCTGGTAACGGTACGCGTGGTTTTGTAGGGGATGGAGGGTCCGCCAAATTCGCTGAACTTTCTCTTCCGCGTGGCGTTTTCGTGGACACCACGGGAAACATCTTCATATCGGATACTGGAAACAGTTTCATTCGGGAAGTTGGGGTTTTGTCCGGAACGATCGAAGCGTTTGCCGGGAACGGCACGTTGAGCTACAGCGGAGACGGGCAGTTGGCCATTGATGCGTCCCTCAATACCGCCACCGGAGTGGCAGAAGACGGCGCCGGAGACATTTTCATTGCGGATTCACTCAATAATGTAATCCGTGAAGTAACAGCTTCCACGGGAATCATTTCCACCGTTGCGGGTTCCGGTGCAGCCGGCTCGACGGGCAGCGGCGGCCTGGCGATCAATGCGCTTCTGAATGATCCAGCAGATGTGTTCGTGGATGGAGCTGGTGATGTTTTCATCGCGGACACTGGAAACAACGTCATTCGTGAAGTTGTGGCGGTAAATGGAAGCATACTAGGAGCAAGTATAAAAACAGTTGCGGGAAACGGCTCGCCGGGTAATTCCGGTGACAGCGGATTTGCCACTCAAGCGGAGCTTTCTGCGCCGACCAGCATTTATGTGGATAGTCAGGGAGATATTTTCATTGCCGACACGGGCAATAACCGCGTTCGCGAGGTTTTGGCCAGCACAGGGTTTATTGTTCCCGTCGTAGTATCCACTGCTCTTTCCGCGCCCCAGGGCGTGGCAGTTGACCTTTTTGGGAATATTTACATCGCGGATACAGGAAACAACGTTATACGGAAAGTGGCAGTTGGCACGGGCACCACCACGATCTTCGCCGGTACAGGTGCGGCTGGCTCGGGCGGTGACGGTGGCCCGGCGACAAGTGCCCAATTAAATGGCCCGACGGGAATTGTGCTGGACGCGTCAGGCGATCTGTTTATTTCGGATACAAAGAACAATGACGTGCGCGAGGTACTCGTTTCCAGCGGAAATATTCAATTGGTTGCTGGCAACCACACCGCCGGATTTTCGGGGGATGGGGGCCCGGCGCTGAGCGCTGCGCTACACGCTCCGGCAGGGCTCGCGCTGGACGGCCTTGGCGGCATTGAAATTGCAGATTCCGCCAACGACCGTATCCGCGATGTTTCCGGGCTGGTGGTTGTTCCGACGGCGGGAATACAACCGACTACTCTAAGTTTCAACAACCAAGCAATTGGCAGGCCGAGCGCGGAGCAATCGGTGACGCTGACCAACACTGGTACAACGCCGCTGCTGGTTGCCAACGTCGCCGTGAATGGCGCCAACCTGGGCAGTTTCTCCCAGACAAATAACTGCCCCAATACGCTGCAGCCGCAGGGCTTTTGCACCATCATGGTCGTATTCACGCCGGCGACCAGCGGCCCGCTCACTGCCAACTTGAGCATCACGGATAGCGCTCCTGGAAGCCCACAGAGCGTCACGCTCACCGGTATTGGCGTTTCGGCGGTTTCGCTTTCACCGACAGGACTTTCTTACCCGCTGCAAATCAATGGCACGTCGAGCACCGTGCAGTCCATCACATTGACGAACAACCAGTCCGTCGCTTTGAACTTCATAAGTACCCTATCCCAGCCCGCTATTTCTCTTACTGGGGTGAACGCTACCAGCTTTTCGCAGCAGAACACTTGCGGAGTGAGTCTCAATGCGGGCGGCAGCTGCACGATCAATGTGACGTTCACGCCCACATTGACAGGTTCAAACTCGGCCAGCATCATCATTGTTGACGACGCTCCGGGAGGCCAGCAAAGCGCCACGCTGTTCGGGCTGGGCACCGGAGCTACGGCCACATTCAGCCCCGCAACCCTGACGTTCACGACTCAGCAGGTCACGACAACCAGCGCGGCTCAGATCGTAACGCTGACAAACAACGGCAAGGAGACGCTAAATATTTCCGGCATCGCTTTCACTGGAGAGGGTAATTTGTACTTCAACACCACGCAAACGAGCACGAGTTGTGGCCCTCAAGTGTTGCCGGGAGCGAACTGCACGATTAGCGTCACCTTTTCTCCTTTGATCGGGGGCGCCGTCACCGCGGCCCTCACGGTTACCGATAGCGCCGGAGATAGTCCGCAAAGCCTCAACATTACCGGCACTGGAATCGATTTCCAAATCAGCGTACCCACGGGGGGATCGGCTTCGGCGACTGTAACTGCTGGCACTCCCGCGAATTATCAAATCCAGATTACGGCCATCGGAGGAATACTCGCCACCGACTCCATAAAGGTCGCCCTGACCTGCGGCGGTGTGCCCCAAGGTGCGGTCTGCACAATCTCCTCGAATACTGTCACCGTTACCCCTAATACGGCCGCGGTTGTAAACGTAACTGTAACCACCACGGCGAGCACGGAAATCCCGCCAGGAGGATGGCCCGGATTGGGTCCGCAGTGGGGACGCCGGCCTCTACTCGTCTTCTACATATTGGTTATTCTTACCTTGATGGCCTTTTTGGTGGGAAGGCGAATACGGCCCGCCGCATTCCGGCGTCTGTATGTGTCATGGTGCGCTGCGGCCTTATTGGCAGGCTTGCTGATCACATCGGCGGGTCTGCTGACAAGTTGCGGCAGCGGACAGGTGTCTACTACGACGGGGGCTTCAGGTGTAACGAGTTCGGCCACGTACAACATGAATGTTTCCGGAACGTCCGGCAACGACTCGCACACCTTCAATCTGTTGCTGACCGTCCAGTAAGGAATGGGCGGAGCCGCGGGCGCGTCTTAAACATTCTGGCGCGCTCGGAATCCCGATTTCCGTGTGCGCCATATTGTGAGAAAATGACCTGGGCTGGTGCAAGCGGACGGCACTCGCCCTCACGGAGTCGTGACGCGGCCCATGAGACTTTCGTATCGTAGACTGCGCCTTTCCTTCCTAACCATTTGCGTGGTGTTCGGTGTTTGCTGCCTGCTCGCCTGCGCCGGCAGTTCCGTGCGCGGCGCTCCAATTCCTCACGGAACGATTGATCTGTTGGCGGAGAATTCTTCGATCGCGCCGGGCCATGATTTCACACTGGGCCTGCACTTCAAGTTGGAGCCAGGGTGGCACATTTATTGGGTGAATCCTGGAGATTCCGGCGAACCTCCGCGCATTACCTGGCAGTTGCCTCAGGGTTTTGCCGCGGGGGAAATGGAATGGCCGGTGCCGCACAAGATGGGCACGCCAACCATTGTGGATTATGGGTACGATGGAGAGGTGCTGCTGCTTGTTCCCATGCGCGCCGCGGCAAATGTTTCCACGCAACAGCACGCGAAGCTGGATGCTTCCGTCAGATTCCTGATTTGCCGCGAGATGTGCATTCCGGGAAAGGCGCAGCTTTCATTGACGTTGCCGGTGCACGTAGGGACGGCTGCCGCTGATAGCGCGGTTGAACCGATGTTTGCCGCGGCGCGCGCACACATGCCGAGGCCTCCTCCCGCGACCTGGAAATATACAGTGCAAGAGGGAAAGGATTTTTTCCGTCTTAGCGTCAACGCCGGGAAGAGCATTCCCTCAGCCTTCTTTTTCCCGCGGGAAGAATCTCAAATTGATAATGTGGCGCCCCAACAGCCGGTCTCCGATTCGACGGGTGTGAAGCTCACGCTTCACAAATCAGACCAATTAACGAAACCCATTTCCCGCTTGAAGGGCGTGCTCGTGCTGCAAAGTGGCGAAGCCTATGAGGTGAACGCGCCAGTGAAGCCAATGATGGGAGGCCGATAATAGCGCCGCTGGTTTTCGGAGATCCTGGCAGCAGGAATTGGTTATTCCATTGGGGTATTGCGTTTGGCAAATTCTCTTGGAGGTGAAGCGATGAAACGGTACACCCTAACTTTGATCACAGCCGCGATGGCTTTGCTGATTGCGGCGATTTTGTTTCCAGGACAGAGGTTGTTTTCAGCGCCGAAGGTTGGCGAAACCGCCCCGGACTTTACAGCCACGGCGAGCAATGGCAAGACGTATCACCTGGCGGATCTGCGCGGCAAGTTCGTAGTCCTGGAATGGCACAATAATGGTTGTCCTTATACCCGGAAGCACTACGAAAGCGGCAACATGCAGCGCCTGCAGAAGGAATGGACGGCCAAGGGGGTCGCGTGGTTCACGGTGATTTCATCGGCCCCGGGCGCTCAAGGTTATGTGACGGCGGATGCCGAGAATTCCTATATGACGAAAATGAACGCTTCGCCCACTGCCGCGCTGCTCGACCCATCCGGTGACCTGGGCCATCTTTTCGATGCCAAGACAACGCCGCAAATAATAATCATCAATCCGCAGGGCCTTGTGATTTATGACGGCGCCATTGACGACCATCCGACCTCCGATCCGAGCGATATTCCGAATTCCAAGAATTACGTGAAGGCGGCGCTCGATGAAGCCATGTCTGGGAAACCTGTGGACACACCGACTTCGCGGCCCTACGGCTGCTCCGTGAAATATCCCGGGAGCCACTAGACGCCGGCGAAACCCTGGGCAAGCTAGAAATTCAGCTCCGGGCTGCGAAGAAAATCCGTATGCGCAGGTACTTGATCGCGTCAGCGTGATGCGTGTGTCTGCCAGCCAGGTCACAATTGCGCGAGGGAAAATCTAGAAGTTATGGGACGCAAGAGAACTTCCACATTGGCGCCGCAACAGGCTGCGCAGACACTTCCCGTCGAAGGCAAACCAGCCGGCAACATCAAGCAGTTACTTACGCATGCCGCGGTAGCTGCTGGTCTCTGCGTGCTGGCTCTACTGGCGTGGTCAAACTCATTCGGCGGCGGATTCGTGTTCGATAGCCGCTTTGTCATTCTTCAGGACCCGCGCGTCCATCAAGCGACCGGCGAAAATTTAGGCCTGATCCTAAACCACTCCTACTGGTGGCCTACATATGAAAGCGGCCTCTATCGCCCCATCACCACGCTTTCCTATCTTTTCAATTATGCGATTCTCGGAAACGGCGACCATCCAGGTGGCTACCATTGGATTAACATCTTTCTGCACATTTTGAACGTCTTGCTTGTCTACGCCCTTGCTTTCCGGCTGCTACGAAAACTCTGGCCCGCGATTTTTGTGGCGGCGGTATGGGCTGTGCACCCAGTACTGACCGAATCCGTTACAAACATCATCGGGCGGGCGGACCTGCTCGCCGGTCTGGCGCTGCTGAGCGGCCTCTTGATGTATCTGAAGAGCACGGAATCGGCGGGATGGCACAGGATGCCGTGGCTGGCCGGTCTCATGGCGGTTACGACGATAGGCGTATTTTCAAAAGAGAGCGCGGTCGCCATCCTCGGCGTGATCTTGCTCTATGAGCTTACGTGGTGGAAGGAAAGAAAACAGCTTCGCGGGCTCCTGTTCGGGTGCGCAGCCCTCGCGCCTCCGCTCTTGTTCATGTGGTATCAGCGATCCGTTGTTATGGTGACGTCAACGCCGCCGGTTCTTCATTTCGTGGATAACCCGCTTGTCGGCGCTTCCTTCATCCGTGGACGGCTGACCGCCATTGTGGTCATGGCCAAGTATCTATGGCTCCTTGTGTGGCCCTTGAGACTCTCTTCCGACTATTCCTACAACCAAATCCCGATTGCGAGCGGCGCTCCGCACGATTGGATCGCGTGGATTGCCGTGCTTGCCGTTATCATTGCCGCGGCCAGTATGTACAAGCGAAGTCCCGCGGCTTTTTTCTTCGCGGGATTTGCATTTGTATGCTTCATTCCCGTTTCAAACTTGCTCTTCTTACTGGGAACGATCATGGCGGAGCGTTTTCTTTACTTACCAGCCATTGGATTTGCGGGCTGCCTCGTGATGGTTACCTACTGGATCGGCCGGCGAATCCGGTGGCGGCCGTTTGCGCCAATCGCGCTGTGTTTGATTATCACCATCTTTGCTATACGGACGTGGGAACGTAATTTCGATTGGCGCGACAATGTGACGTTTTGGACCGCCGCCGTCCGGACTGCGCCAAACAGTTTTAAGGTTTACGATGATCTGGCCATCGTCCTGAATGATTCTGATCCGACCCATTTGAATATCAATCAAATCATCGAAGAAGTGGAAAAAAGTCTCGCGATTCTCGACCCGCTTCCGGACTCGCAGAATACCGAGTTTGCGTACTCGAATGCGGGCCAGTACTACGCGACGAAGGGGGACCTTCTGCAACACCAGGAAGCGAATGGGCAAATGACAGTCACGCCGGGAAGTCTCCGCGCGTATCAAAGGTCACTTGAGATTCTTCTGCGGGGTGTCGCAATTGACAAGGCCTTAAGCGAAAGCCAGCGAAAAGAAAAACTTGGCAGTGGAAAATCTGAGTCCGAAATCGTTCCCATCGGTCTGCCTTTGTTGTACGAGAGTCTTGCCATGACCTACTTTCGACTGGGTGACAACCAGGAAGCGTATGATGCCGCCGCCTTTGCTCGTTTGTTATCTCCGCAGTATGTGAACGCCTATGCTGTGATGGGCGAGGCTCTGTTCGCGGAAAATCGTAAGGAAGACGCGGCGATCTCATTAATAGAAGGCTCTTTGGCCACAGGAGATCCAAATCTCTTGCGACTCCTTCAGAATGCGTACAACAGTGGTATTGATCCGAAGGGCTGCTCGTTCATGCAGACGGGCAATGGCCCACTGCTCAATAATTCGTGCGAGGTCGTCCACAAAGACATCTGCAAAGCGTCCAGCGAATTGATAAGGGTCCTCCTTCAAGACCAGCAGCTCGGCTTTGCCGATGACGTCAAGAACAAGGCGCTCGTCAGATTCGAGTGTTCGGCTGATGAACTTCAGCCGCGCACGAATCAATAACTCACGCCGGCCTTTGCCTTCGCGAAGCTCCTAGTTTTTCGCCTGATGGAATTTCATGCGAGGCCGGATCTCGTCTAAGCGCTTCAAACACCTCCCCTCGGTGTGCTAAAGTTTCGCCTGCGGTTCATTCAATGCCAGAGCCCCAATCCATAGGTCGCTACCAGATCGTTTCCCAACTAGGCCACGGCGCAATGGGATCCGTGTATCGGGCGCAAGACCCGATGATGGACCGTACCGTTGCGATTAAGACTATTCTGGCGGCGGCCTTGAGCGGGCCACTCGCGCAGGAGTATCGCGAGCGGTTTATCCGTGAAGCGAGGGCGGCAGGACGGCTTTCGCATCCGGGAATCGTCACGGTTTACGACGTAAGCGAAGAAAATGGCACGCCATATTTGGTCATGGAATTCATCAACGGCCGCTCCCTGGCCGCGGCGATGGATGCGGGCGAGCGATTCAGTATCGACCGGATCTACGAGCTCGGCCAGCAGGTAGCCGAAGCCCTCGGTTACGCGCATCGAAATGGCGTCGTGCATCGGGATGTGAAGCCCGCCAATATCCTGCTGGCGACACCCGGTCCCGGAGAAACCGAACGTGCAAAGCTCGCGGATTTGGGCGTCGCCAAACTTACCGCTACGCAAATCACCACCACCGGCCAATTGCTTGGCACTCCGGCTTTCATGCCGCCGGAACAGTTTACCGGCGTGCCGATTGACGGTCGAGCGGATCTTTTTTCACTGGGCGTGATTCTTTATTGGATCGCGACGGGCGATAAGCCATTCGCAGGCGATACGATCACAGCGGTCTCCTACAAAATTGTTCACTCCGAGCCGCCACCACCGCGGCGCATCAATCCCGCCGTTCCGGTCGCGCTCGAGCGGATCATTATGAAGTGTCTGGAAAAAGATCCAGCGGCGCGGTACGCCACGGGCGAAGCGCTTGCCGCCGATTTGGCCGCCGGCCGCGCGGGCCGCGACCTGACGCAGAATAGCGCCGCACCTGCTCAGCGCACCGCTGCAGGCGCTGTACTTGCGCCCGTTGCGACGATGAGTGGTGATCCGAACACCACGCTCGATTCCGATGTGCGCTTGCAAATGGCTGTTGATACGTCCGCCGCAAGACCCGCCGCGCCCATCCATGGCAAGCCTGGAGTCAGACCGGGAACAAAGTTTGGAACTCCCGCATTGCTTGGGATAGCCATCGCTATCGCATTATTGTTGGCAGGAAGCGCTGCCACAGTGAAATTGATTCATCATCGCCGCCAGTTGCGCGCAGAAGAGCAAGCACAAGCCCAAGCGCTGGCGCAAGCGCAAGCTCAAGCGCAGGCACAACAAGAGGCACTCGCTCAAATGCAGGCCGCGGAAACTGAAACTGCGGCAGCTACCGCGGACCAGGGTGCCACGCAACCCCCTGGGGTGAATCCGTCAGGTGAGGCATCCTCAGGCACGGCATCATCCGATAAAGTTCCGCCTGACACTACGGCATCAGAAAAGAAGCCGGTTGTAAGAACGTCATCAAATCGAACGCCGAAAAAGCAAACTTCGCCCCCGCCACAAACTGCGGGAACTAGCGCAGATTCCGCTTCTCCTGAGGGAACAACGGCCCAGCCGGTGCAACCTCCGGTAAATCCCGCGCCTGGGGCCACGACTACCACGACTTCACCTGCAAATGCGACAACTCCGGCACCCTCGAATCCGGCTCAGCCGCCGCCTGCGGCGAAGGCGGAGGGAACTTCTCCAACGGATAGCGCCAAACTTCATATCGACGATGGCCAGGTTCCCAACGCCGCGAGCTTTGTCGTATTGATGGATGGTAAGCAAATTTTCGAGCGGAAATCGGTCGCCGAAGGCGCGGCTTCTCCGAAGGAAGATGACCTGGCCGTTTCGCCCGGAGATCATGAGTTTAGTGTCATGACGGATCCGGGCGGGCTCGAAATCGCCAATTCCAGCAGTGTGAAAGAAAAATTTCAGTCCAAAAAGAAAATGATATTGAAAATCGAACTCCGCGACAGCACAAGCGGAAAAACTCTAAAGAAAAACTCCCATCTGGACGCGGGCAAATCCGAATTCCTCATATCATTAAAGGCAGCTAACCTATTCGGTTTCTAATCGCTCCCGCCACTCTCAAATATTTCTCAAGGATGTTCCAGATCCGTCCAGTGGTGACCATTCTGGAACGCTCTTGGCAGGCGCACCGTTTTCCCACTACGGCACACCCTTAACAAACTGAATTTAAGCCGGATGCACTGGGACTGCGCATAGCTTTGGTCAGTCGCGTGCCCGGCTTATCCCTGATTGTGCATGCGCGCCGATTTGAGGCGTTTAGTGTGAAGTGCCCTCTCCCCGGCTCAGTGTTTGATTTCCACTGGTGGTTGGCCGAATACCGTCCAAATCGGGGAGATGAAAAGAAGATGACAGCCCTTCGTAAATGGATCCATTTGGGAAAGTGCGTCGTGATTGTGATCGCCTTGGCGTGCGCCATTCCGGGACACGCGCAATTTCAGGCTGCACCCCAGAGCGTGCCGCCGCAAACGGCAACGGGCGACCTCACCCAACTGAGTATCGAAGATTTGATGAACTTGGAGGTTACCTCCGGCGCGAAAAAGGAAGAGCCGCTCCAGCGGACTGCCGCCGCGATCTACGTAATCACAAGTGAAGATATCCGGCGCTCAGGAGCAACCAACCTTCCCGACGTGTTGCGAATGGTGCCGGGTCTGGATGTGGCGCAGATCAACGGAAATACGTGGGCCGTCAGTTCGCGCGGCTTCAACGATGTATTCGCCAATAAAATGTTGGTGCTCGTGGATGGCCGCACCGTGTATTCGCCAGTTTTCTCCGGGGTTTTCTGGGATGCGCAGGACATGTTGCTGGAGGACGTAGACCGGATCGAAGTGATTTGCGGTCCGGGCGCCGCCCTTTGGGGCACGAACGCCGTCAACGGAGTAATCAACATTATTTCCAAGACTGCGGCAAAGACGCAGGGCGCCGCGGCAACCGCCGCTGGGGGGAATGTTGTGGGTGGTTATGGCGAGGCGCAATATGGCGGCCAACTCAAAGACAATGGATCCTTTCGCGTGTTTGCAAAGGGTTTTTCAACGGAGTCAGTGCCGGGCGCTTTAGACCAGGGGGGACCCCAGGACGGTTGGAATCTTCAACACGGGGGATTCCGCGCCGACTGGACTCTGAATTCGCGCGACTCGCTAACCGTGGAAGGGGATCTGTTCCGAAGCAGTGGACAGGGCACCACGAATTTCACCACTTCACTTGCGCCGCTTACTTTCGGTCCGGTGCCCGGTGTTCTCACAACCTCGGGTGGTAACGTCCTCGGGCACTGGCGGCGCACCTTTTCAACCCGCTCAGAAATTAGTCTTCAGGTGTATTACGACCGCGAAAGAGCGGATGCCGGATTTGTCAGCGGGACCGCCAATACAATTGACGTGGAGTTTCAGCATCATTTCGCAATCGGAGAACGGCATGACATTGTTTGGGGCGCCGACTACCGCGCCATCGATATCATCACGACCGGCGGCATCCCGGTGTCGTTTATGCCGCGGCGCGTCTTTGAAAATCTCGGAAGTGCTTTCTTGCAGGACGAAATCGAGCTTTTGCCGGGACGCCTGCGTTTGACTCTTGGCGGCCGCGTACAGCGCGATTATTCTACCGGGTTCGATTTTCAACCCGACGCAAGACTTCTTTGGACCCCTACTACACGGCAGGCCATCTGGTTCGCGGCGTCGCGAGCACTGCGAGGGATTTCTCCATCCGATACCAGCGTAACCGCTCTTCTGGAACCTGTTCCCAGCGGCTCGGGACTTCTCATCGTTCCGGAGGCTCTCGGAAATCCGAACATGCGCCCGGAATCGGAAATTGCGTTTCAGACGGGCTATCGCGCGGAGATCACTTCAAAGATTTCAATCTCGGCTAATGGGTACTACAACCACTACACCAGGCTGCGTGGGCAGGATGCTGGTGTGCCAATTCTTGAGACAGCATCTGGAACGCCGTTTCTTCTCCTGCCCGAAACCGCCAATAATAAAATAAATGGGCAGACACACGGAATCGAGTTCTTTGGTAATTGGAAGCCCTTTTCTATTTGGAAACTGAGCGGCGGGTACACTTGGCTCGACGGCGTTTTTCGGGACAATTCGACGGGCGCGCCTCCAAACACAACAGCGACAATTCTGAACAGTCCCCATCATCAGTTCAGCGTTCGCTCCAACCTCGATCTTCCACATCGCATCGAGTTGGACAGCGCTCTCTACCGTGTCGGTCCATTGGACGACACAACGGAACCTGGCGTACCTGGGTATTACCGGCTGGACGCCCGGTTCGGTTGGCGCATCGGCGAACACGCGGATCTTAGTATCGTAGGTCAGAATCTACTTTCTCCCGGGCATATGGAATCCGCATCCGAGTCCGATTGGTTCGCGGCCGCTGCCATCCACCGAAGCTTCTACGCGAAAATGACCTGGCATTTTCAGGGAAGCCAGAAAAAATGAAGCGTGCTTCACCTCGACTTCAGCATGCCACCGCACGCCGGGCGCGCGTTGCCTGCATTCTTGCGTTCGCTTGCTTTGTCCCAGGCTCCGTCGCGATGTCTGGCTTGCTTGCGCACGCGGCTTCGCCGCAAGCCTCCCCAGCGCCTTCTCAGGCGGAAATCAAGGCGGCTTTCATTTTCAATTTTGCCAAGTTTACCGAATGGCCGCCGCAGGCTTTTGCCGGCGCCAATACCCCTCTCAGCGTCGGCTTTCTGGGTGCGGACGATGTCCGTGACGCTTTCCAGGCTCTTTCCGCTGGCAAGGAAATCAACGGGCGAAAGGTTGAAACCCGGCAGGTGAGCGCGGCCGAGGATGGTCGAGCGTGCCAGGTCTTGTTCATTGGCGAAGTGAATCCCGCTCTTGAGGCCGGTGCCTTAAAGAGAGCGCGCGTTTCCGGCGCCCTGGCCGTGGGCGAATCGGAAACCTTCCTGGCGCATGGTGGAATGATCCGGCTGCTGGTCGAAAGCAATCGCATGAGGTTTGACGTCAACGTGGGCGCGGTAAATCGCGCGAAGGTCCGGTTGAGCAGCAAGCTGCTGGCACTCGCCCGCGGTGTCGTTGAACTGCCCGATCCGGCGGCCAACTGACATGAATTTCCTAAAACAACTTCCGATCACGAAAAAGATGCAGGTGGTCACAGTCCTGACCACGAGCGTCGCGCTCGTTCTCGCGGGTCTGGTGCTTCTCGGATTCGAGACGTATTCCTTCTATCGCTCACGCATACAGGATCTCGCCACTCTCGGCGCCGTGATCGGCTCCAACAGCTCGGCCGCGGTCATCTTTCATGACCAGGAATCAGCCGCGGAAATCCTGCGCGGCCTTTCTGGAAAGCCAAATATCACAGGTGCGTGCCTTTATGGGCCCGATGGCAAAGTCCTCGCAACTTACTCGCGGGACAAATCGCCGGTATTTCACCCACCGGTGCTCGAAGCACAAGGCCACCATTTCTCCGCAAACCGCATTCGCCAATTCCAGAACATTCTCTATAACGGCGAGACCATCGGCAGCCTTTATCTGGAATCCGATGTTACCGACATCTATTCCCGCATCGGCCAGTACTTGGCCGTGCTCTGTTTCGTTTTGCTCGGGGGTTTGCTCGCGGCTTCTCTGTTTGCCGGACGATTGCAAGCGGAGGTGACACGTCCCATCCGCCAGTTGGCGTGGACGGCGAAGATGGTCTCGGTCGAGCGGAACTATGCGATCCGTGCGCCAAAGGAATCTGATGACGAAATCGGGCATTTGGTGGATGGCTTCAACCAGATGCTCGCGCAAATCGAAGAACGCGACGCCGAACTGCGCAAGGCCCACGATGAACTCGAGCACCGCGTCGCACAGCGCACATCTGAACTCCAGCAAGAAGTCGCGGAGCGCCGTCATGCGCAGGAAGACCTGGAGATGAGCGAAGCGCGAAGGACCGCTTTCGAGGAGGCGACACTGGATGGAATCATTAGCCTTGACGCTGAAGGACGTCTGACGGACTTCAATCCCGCCATGGAAAGGATGTTCGGCTACCGGCGCGACGAAGTTCTCGGCTGTCCATTCGAGGAAAAGTTGGTGCCAAAATATGCGCGTCCCATGGTCCGGCGGGATTTGCAAAACTACCTGAGTACCGGAAATTCCGAATTCGTGGGGCGCCACGTCGAATTCAATATGATTCGCGCTGACGGCTTGGAGATCCCGGTGGACGTGGCCGTCACTGCCCTCAGGACGAATGCCGGTGTCTCGTTCATCACAACCATCAGCGACATTTCAGACCGCAAGGCGACCGAGGAGCGCCAAGCCATTCAACACGGAGTAACTCGAGTGTTGGCGGACTCGCCGTCCTTGGACGATGCCATGCCACGGATTCTGACACTCATTTGCGAAGGGTTGGGCTGGGATCTCGGCCTGTTTTGGATCGTGGATCCGGCTACACAAAAGCTTTTGCGGAGGGCCGTGTCTCGACCGGCGGCGGAAATTTCGGAATTCATGGAATCAACGGCTGGCCAGACTTTTGCGCGGGGCGAGGGTTTTGCCGGCAGTATATGGGCCAAAGGAGAACCCCTCTGGATTGCGGACATTGAGGAGAATAAAAATCCTAACTTCCTGCTGTTGGCGCGAAAGGCCCAACTGCGCGCGACTGTCGCATTTCCTGTGGCTTTTGAGAGCGAAGTCAACGGTGTGCTGCAGTTCCTCAGGCGCGAGCCACGCAAACTGGACGCTAAGCTGGTATCCGTCTTCCTCTCGCTGGGCAGCCAGATTGGCCAATTCGTGGCGCGGAAGCGAATTGAAGAGGAGTTGCGCCGCGCCAAAGAATCGGCCGAAGCCGCGAATCGCGCGAAGAGCGAATTCCTCGCCAACATGAGTCATGAAATTCGCACGCCGATGAACGGCATCATCGGAATGGCCGAGCTCACGCTAGATACCACGCTTGACGCCGAACAACGCGAATATCTGCAAATGGTGAAATCATCGGCGGACAGCCTGTTGCGCGTTATTAATGACATTCTGGATTTTTCAAAGATCGAGGCGGGCAAGCTCGATCTGGAATCGGTGCCCTTCGACTTGCGGCTCGCCTTGCGGGACACTCTGAAAACCTTGGCAATCCGCGCCCACAAGAAGGGCATTGAGCTGATGATTGATATCCCGGCCGATGTTCCCGAACACGTCGTTGGAGATCCCACGCGTCTGCGCCAAGTGCTGGTAAATCTCGTGGGCAATGCCATTAAGTTCACCGAGCATGGCGAGATTAGCGTCCGGGCGGAGGTAGCGGAGTGGCAATCCGGCTCCGCGCTGCTCGATTTCTCGGTGCGTGACACGGGCATTGGCATTCCATCCGACAAGCTCAAAACCATCTTCGAGCCTTTCATGCAGGCGGACGGTTCCACGACGCGCCGCTACGGCGGCACGGGCCTTGGGCTGAGCATCTCCATGCGCCTCGTGGAGCTGATGGGTGGCCGCTTCTGGGTCGAAAGCGAATTGGACCGCGGAAGCACATTCCACTTCACTACTTCATTTGGCTTGGGTGTTCGTGCCGAAGAACTTGCGCCGATCGCCCTAGAGAAAGTAGTGGGCACGGAGGTTCTTGTTGTGGACGATAACGCCGCGAACCGGCAGATTCTAGCTCAGATGGTGACCAATTGGCGGATGGTGCCGGGAGTGGCGGAGAGCGGCCCGCAGGCGCTTTCGATGATCGAGAGCGCGGTGTATGAACATCATCCCTACCCGCTCATTTTGCTGGATGGTCACATGCCGGGCATGGATGGTTTCGCGGTCGCCGAGGAAATTCGCAAGCGCCCTGGCCTAACCGGCGCGACCATTATGATGTTGACCTCGGACTTGGCGTCGGGCGACATGCAGCGGTGCCGCGATCTAGGAATCAAAGCGACCCTGATCAAGCCTATACAGCAATCCGAATTGTTGGATGCCATCTTGAACACCCTTGCGCTCAGCACGGTTTCGCAGCCATTGCCCGCGGCACATGACCCCGTTGTGAAAAGTTTGCCTGCGGGCCCGTCGCGCCGCTTCCTGCTGGCTGAAGACAACGTGATTAACCAGCAGCTTGCTGTGCGGCTTCTGGAAAAGCAGGGACACACCGTAGTCGTCGCGAACAACGGCCGCATCGCTGTTGACCGGCTTGAGCATGATGGCTTTCGAGGATTTGACGCTGTTCTGATGGATGTCCAGATGCCAGAGATGGATGGTCTCGAAGCCACGGCGGAAATCCGGCGTCTCGAGAAACTGGCTGGGACTCGTGTGCCCATTATCGCGATGACGGCGCACGCCATGCAAGGTGACCGCGAGCGGTGCCTTGCGGCGGGCATGGACGGTTATGTTTCCAAGCCAATCTCATTGGCTACTCTGATGGCGGAGATCGAACGGGTGGCGCTCGCCGTGGCGCCGCGGCAACGTTCATTCGACGAGGCGGAACTGCGCGAGCGCTTGCACGGTGATAACGAGCTGCTATCCGAACTGGTGCGATTGTTTATTGGCGACGCTCCGAAACAGATTCAGGAAATTCATGCCGCGCTTGCGGAGGGCTCCGCCACACGCATCGAGTACGCCGCCCATTCGCTCAAAGGCAGCGCGGCAAGCCTGGGGGCGAAAGGGCTCGCTGCTGCGGCGCGCAAACTCGAGCTGCGAGGCCGCGATGGCCAACTGGACGGATCCGAATCAGATTGTGCGGATCTCGCCAAGGAATGGGAGCGCCTAAAACCGGAACTCGCGGCGCTCTGTCCTGAGGTGGCCCAGTGAAAGTTCTGATTGCTGAAGACAACGCGATGTCTCGCCTGTTGCTGGAAAATCTCCTCATGAAGTGGGGCTACGACGTTGTAAAGGCTTGCGACGGCGATCAGGCCTGGAAAGAACTACAAGCGGACGACGCACCCCGGCTGGTTATTCTGGACTGGATGATGCCCGGCATGACGGGTCCAGATGTGTGCCGGGAAGCGCGCAAGCGTGTCGGACGCCCCTATGCGTACATGCTGCTCGTAACTGCTCGCGAGGATAAACATGACGTCATTCAGGGACTCGAAGCCGGAGCCGACGACTATCTTACCAAGCCATTTTTCCCCGAAGAGCTTCACGCGCGGCTCCGCGTGGGCCTGCGCATTTTGGAACTGGAAGATAAGCTCGTGGCGTCGCAAGAAGTGCTCCAATACAAAGCCACGCATGATGAACTGACGGGTCTGCTCAATCGCGCTTCGATTGCGGACCTGTTAAAGCGCGAGCTTGCCCGCGCGCAACGGATGGGCGGAACGTGTGGCGTGCTGCTGGCCGATCTCGATCATTTCAAGACCTTCAACGATACGCTCGGACACGCCGCTGGAGACGCCGTATTGCGGGAAGCGGCCGCTCGGCTGTTAGCGGGCGTTCGCGAATATGACGCCGTAGGCCGGTACGGCGGGGAAGAGTTCCTGGTTGTGCTACCCGATTGCGGCGCATCCAACCTGCGGGATCGCGCCGAACATCTCCTTGCTACTTTCCGTGGAAAGCCTTTTCATACTCCAAACGGTTCGCTTAAAGTGACGCTTAGCCTCGGCGCGGTCTCGAGCGCCGGCTGGACTGCTCCGTCGGTGGATTCGCTCGTGCGAGCAGCCGATGACGCTCTGTACGCCGCGAAAAGGAATGGCCGCGACCGCGCGGAAGTTGCCTCGTTGGAAAACATCATCAAATTAGCGCCGGCCGCGGCGACGACTTAATTTCATTGTGTCAGCGGATGAGGAACTAACCGGCGCTGCGCGAGCGAGGCGCCGCCGCGGGCGCGCCCTTCTTATCACCGGGAGCCCCTTTCCGATACAGAGTAAGTTTTCCGTCCGCGACGTTGGCGATGTACAGTCCCCCGGAAAGAAACTGCATCACCTTTTGCCCGCCGCGCGCAAGTTCCGCCCAGCGCGAGCGCGTTTCGGGATTCTGCTCGAGCCCGCGTAGCGCCTGCCCGTGGAATTGGAAATCCACCTGCCGGAGCCGGTGGCGTTGCGTCCGCCGCACCGGAAAGCGCACACCTTCGAGCTCGATCAGGTTGAGATTTTCCTCCAGCGTCTGCCGCCAGACGGAGAGGATCGCTTCTTCAAGCGTCATGATTTCTTGGATGCTGGTTTAGCGGCCGTATCGCGCGTTTGTGCAATCCGCTGGCGATGGAATTCAATCGTGCCGGGAGCTACGCGGTTCCAATGCTGTTCGAGCCGCTCCGCCGCAGTCTCCAAATGCTTGTAAGCGGCCGGATTGTGAGATGCGGCGCGCAACGCTGGTACGACCTTCCTCATTCTTTCCCAAACGAACCAGAATTCGGCATTGTTTTCAAAAAACAGCTCGTCGTCAATCAGGCCGCGATTCAATAGCCCGCAGGCCATCGACCAGTAGCTCGTGACCATCCTCATGCTCGCATTGGCATGGCTGCCCGGCGGGTACTTCGCCATCAATTCTTCCACTGAATCGGCATGAAATTCGCTCGTAAACCACGCACGGGCTTCCCGCAATCGCGGTTCGCGCCGCAAGTCATAAAGCTTCAAAAGCAGATTGGCTTGGTCATGATCCACTTGTCCCATTTGTGTTCTCCTCTTTTTTTTCAGTGTATTGCAGCTCAACACGCTGCACGGCGCTGGTGCGTATTCCTTCCCCCTCAAACCGCGCCCAGACGCGCCGTCGCAGCTCGCGCGCCACATCGTCCTGGCGATTCGGAGCTGTGCGCACTTGCACCACCAGCTTCGCGCCCTCCGGGCCAATGGCGTCTATGCCAAGCAGCCGCGGCCCGTCTACCAGGGCGCCGGACCATGCCGTATCCGCGCGAAAATCAGACGCAACGCTATCCAGCGCGGCGAGCGCCGGCTCAACCGCGGTATCTGGAGCAATCGTGACGCCCAGAAAAATCTGCGCCCAATCGCGGCTCAGATTCGCCACCTGCTGGATCTGGCCGTTCAGCACGGTGATAATTGCTCCTTGCGCGTCGCGCAAAACCGTGCGCCGCAACGTGATGTGTTCCACGCGGCCCGTAACGTCGCCAATGCGTATCGTATCGCCCACCACGTACTGGTCTTCAAATACGATGAAGAACCCGTTGATGGCGTCGCGCACCAGGTTTTGCGCGCCAAAGCCCAAGCCCACGCTCACGAGTCCCGCCGTCCCGGCAAGTATCAAGACGTTGTAGCCGATCTCGCTCAGCGTCATCAAGATCGCGATAGCAACAATAATTCCCAACCCCGTGCTGTTGAGAATCCCCGCAAGCGTTTGTGTTTGTTGTTCGTGCATGCGCGCCGCGCGGCTTGTGGATTCCACCGTGCTTTTTTGGATGAGCCGGTTCGTGGCGGACTTCAGCAGGCGGGCGAAGAGGATCGCCAGCAGCAGAATGCCGGCTACTCGCAGGCCGCGCATCAGAAATAAATCTGTCCACCCGGGAAGGAAATTTGTCATACAATTAGGGCAATATGGGCAGGATCAGTCTATAGCATCCGGCCGTGAGCCGCCACCCGCAGCTTCGGGTGCAGACGGAGACGAACATGAGCCAGAATAGCTCGCGAAGGAATTTTCTTAGGTATGTGCCGGGCGCACTCCTCGCACTCTATGCCACGCGCACCATGGCAGCTCCTGGACAACAGAACTCCAATGGCACGCCGGTAAAGGGCGCGGTGCCCTCATCGTTTCCAAACAATGGGCAGGGCAATACCCCGCACAGCGGCGGCGCCGGGCCATCACCCGCGCAGCAGGGTGGCGACATATCAGCGCCTCCGAAGGTTGTCCCTTCGAGCGATCCAACGAAGCCGAAGCAGGATAATCTTAACAAGGATATGCGGGCCGACGAGAGAGACATTCGGCAGCAAGTGCGCCAGTTGGCCGAATACGTGGATCAACTGAAGCAAGAGATTGAAAAGACGGATTCCACAAGAGTGCTCTCCCTGGATATTTTGCGCAGGACGAAAGACATCGAAAGACTTGCGCGCCATATCGGCACGCTCGAGAAGGGCTAAGTCTCACTTTAGTGGAGTGAGCCCGCGCTTGAATCTCGCGGACTTTGCGGCAAATCTGTAGCACTGAAAAGAATTGGATCGAGCTCGGGGGCGGTTTGGCTCACGGTCTTTGATTAATATTCCCACCCGATTTAGCAATTCAGGAGGTTAAAGTGAAAAAGCGCCACGCGCTGGTTTTGGCATCTTTATTTCTGCTTGTTGCGGCGGTTGGCTTCGCGAAGCCGATTCAAATTCCCCGCCATCCGGATGTTCACTCCGGCAAAGTCACATTCAGCTACTTCGGAAGCATTTGGGTCGCGAACGAAGACGGCTCCAGTCCTCATCGCCTCACCGTCAACTCCGCCCACGATGACGATCCGCGCTTTTCTCCCGACGGCCGCTGGATTGCCTTTTCTTCCAATCGCTACGGCAACCTCGATGTTTTCGTGATTCCCTCCGAAGGCGGCGAGCCGCGCCAGCTTACTTACAACAGCGCGGCGGACACTGTCGTCGGATGGTCGCGCGATTCCAAACGCGTCGTCTTCAACTCGGCTCGCGGCGAGCCCTTCCCCGGCGTGCTTACACTTTTTCAAGTGCCGGTGGATGGCGGCCTCGAACAGCCGATGCCCACGGACTGGGGTTATTGGGGCAGCTATTCTCCCGATGGCTCGAAGTTTGTCTTCAATCGGCACACGCCCGTCTGGTGGCGCAAGCATTATCGCGGCAGCAACGCGGCCGACCTTTGGGTTGTGGATCTGAAAACGAAGACCTATAAGAAGCTGCTCGATCAGGACGTGCCGGACCAGGAAAAGCCGAACAACATCTGGCCGCTCTACGCCAATGGCGCGATTTACTTCGTCTCCGATCGCAACGTGATGGCCAAAGCCGGCGCGCCCGCGACCTACCATTCCATCAACAATCTCTGGAAGATTCCCGAAAATGGCGGCACACCTGTGCAGGTGACGCATTTCACAGATGGATCGCTCTTCTTCCCCTCGATTTCTTCCGACGGCAAGACAATCGTGTTCGAGGAAGGTTTCGGCCTATGGAAACTGGATGTTGCCAGCGGCCAGTCCTCCGAAGTAAAAATAAATATCGCCGCGGACGACAAAACGAACAACTTCCACGTCCTCACCATCAACAATGATGCCGATGACTACGACCTTTCTCCTACCACCCAGCGCGCGGCCATCTCCGCGCACGGCGAAGTTTTCACCATCGCAACGGAACGCGGAGATGTCACACGCGTCACCAACAGTTACACTCGTGAAGATTCGCCCCGCTGGTCGCCCGATGGCAAATGGATCGCCTACATCAGCGACAAAACCGGCCGGCAGGAGATTTGGGTCGCAACGCCGGATGGCACAGACGCGAAAAAGCTCTCCGACGCCGACGTGGAAAAGCTGAGTCTCGCCTGGATGCCCGACTCGAAGTCGCTCCTCTACACAACCTCAGATCACAAGCTCAATTTGGTAAACGTCGAGAGCGGCCAAACTCGCACCCTGGCAACGAACGACGCGAGCAACATCGAAGGCGTCACCGCTTCCCCCGACAGCGCATGGATTGCCTACGCAAAAGCCGATCACGATCTCCGCGCGCATGTCTATTTTGTCTCCGTCGCCGGCGGTGAAGAGCACAAGCTTCCCGACGATAAACTGTTCAGCTCTTTCACCCCGCGGTTCACACTGGACGGCAAGAAGCTCATTTTTCTAGCTGGCTACGTCCAGGGAGGTTCGGCAACTCTTCGCGAAAATGTAGCCTCCATCTATAGCGTCTCGCTTTCCAAGGAAGATTCGGACCCCATGAGCCGCGACGTGGATACCGAAGATCAGGCGCGCGCGATGGCGGATCGAGCCCCGGGACGCGGCGGCGCGGCCCAGCGCCCGGCCACGCCCGCGGAGGTGAGAATTGATTTTACTGACATGGACCGGCGCATCAATCAGATCACACATCTGAGCGACAACATTTCCACCCTCGTCCCAGCGCCCGATAGCCGCAGCTACGCATTCGTGTCCGCGACCGATGTGGACGGCCGCCCTGTTTCCACGCTCTACGTGATCCAGGCGGACGGCTCCCAGCTCCGGCGCATCACGCAGTCCACTCCAGCGGCGGAAGGTGACGCAGCTCCAGCCGCTGCTGCTGCGCCCGGCGGATTCACAAACCTCGCGTTCTCCCGCGACGGCAATACGATTTATTTCATGGAACGCAATGGCATCTGGGCTGCGCGCGCGGGTGCGGCTCCTGCGGGAGGCGCCGCTGCAAGTGAGGCCCCAGCCGCTGGCGCAGCGGGTGCGCGCCGGCGCGTGAACTTCACCGTTCACGTTGAAGTGGACGAAACCGCCGAACGCAAGCAGGTATTTGAAGAAGCATGGCGCGTAATGAAAGACCGTTTCTACGACGCGAAAATGAACGGCGTGGACTGGGCTCACTACCGCGAGGTTTATGAGCCGTTGCTCGCGGATGTCAGAGACCGCGTCGAACTCCAGAACGTTATCCAACAGATGATCGGCGAGCTAAGCGCCTCGCACACCGCCGTAAGCGGCGGCGGAGAACCCGACCGCGAAGCGATCCAGACGCGCCATCCGGGATTTGAAATTGTTCCGGACTCGTCAGGCTTTTACAAAATTTCGTACATCTACAAGAACGGCCCCGCCGATCACGACTACGTAAAGGTTGCCGTAGGCGATTACATCATCGCCGTCAACGGGTCGCCTCTGCATTCTGGAGACAACTACTGGAAGAACTACAACATGACTGCGGGCCGGAAGTTCGAGCTCCAGGTAAACTCCCGTCCGCAAGCCGACGGCGCATGGACCGTGTGGATCGCTCCCGCCAATGGCGGCGCCTACGCCACACTCCAGTACCAGAAGTGGGTGGACGACCGTAAGGCCATGGTCGAAAAAATGTCCAACGGTGAAATCGGCTACTTGCACATCCGCGCGATGAACGCTCCGTCACTCGCGCAATTTGAAAAGGACCTGGCCGATAATCACTTCAAGAAAGCGATCATCATTGACCAGCGCTTCAACGGTGGCGGCGGCATTGACCAGGAATTGCTCGCCATTTTGGAGCAGCACCAATACCAGTACACTCGCGGACGCGATTCCGTTTATATCACTCGCCCGCAGCGCGCGTTCTTCGGCCCAATCGTCGTAATGCAGAATGAACGCTCATTCAGCGACGCCGAAGTTTTCCCGGACGGCATTCGCCAACTCAAGCTAGGCAAAACCGTCGGCGTCAACACCAACAGCTCGGTAATCGGCACCGGCGCATACCGCCTCCTGGATGGTTCCATGGTGCGCACTCCCGCCACGGGCCTGTGGAACGTCACCGGTTACAACCTGGAAAACTTCGGTGTGCCCGCGGACGTCTGGGTGGATAACACTCCAACAAGCTATTTCGCTGGACACGACGCGCAACTCGAAAAAGCCGTGGAGGTTTTACAACAGGAGCTGAAACAGAATCCGCCGCAGAAAGTTCCGGGGCGGTAGCCGGCCCGCGCTTTTCGTTGACCGTGTAGCTCAGGTCTATCTGGTCCCGAAACTTCGGGACCAGACAGACCTGAGGCTTTTTCGGCATGGATGATGCACGTACGAACGAGACAAGTCAGAAAACACAACAACCCAGTGAGGCGCCGAAGTAGAGGTTTCTACACCGTTCCACATTGATGTTAGGATTCTTCCAATGTCAGTACCAACCTACGACAAGCTGTTCAATCCGTTGATAAAGGCGATGCAGAGCCTAGGAGGTTCTGGTTCAGTATCGGAAATAGATGACCGTGTGGCCGAGCTCTTGAAGCTGTCCGACGACGAGATAAATGAGATTCATCGGCGTAATACCACGAAGCTTAGTTACCGTCTCGCTTGGGTTAGAAACTACTTGAAAAGATATGGTCTTCTGGAGAATTCATCTCGGGGCATTTGGGTGTTGACTCCTCAAGGCTGGAAGACACCAAGTGTGAATGAAGCTGAAGTCAAAAAGGCAGTCAAACGGCTCGATGCCAAAGAATTGAAGCCGCCAGATGAAGAAATTGCCGACGGGAAAAAAGGCGAGCTGCCTCTCAAGTTCTGGCAAGACATCCTCCCGGAACGATTGTCAAAGATTTCGCCTGCCGGATTTGAAAAGCTGTGCCAACGACTCTTGAGAGAGTCTGGTTTTATCCAAGTGGAAGTATCCGGTCGGTCGGGCGACGGCGGAATCGACGGCAAGGGCATTGTTAGAGTAGGTGGATTTCTTAGCTTCCATGTTATTTTTCAGTGTAAGAGGTACACAAGAAGTGTTTCACCTGACGAGATTAGGGACTTTAGAGGCGCAATGATGGGACGCGCCGACAAAGGGCTGTTTATTACGACCGGTACCTTTACTAAGGGAGCTAAGACAGAGGCTTCTCGGGACGGCGCCCCGCCCATTGATCTGGTCGATGGAGAGCAACTCGCCGAGAAAATGAAAGAACTCAGGCTAGGTATTAGGATTCGAATTGAAGAGGCGGTCGAAGTCGATAGCGACTGGTTTGATGCCTTTCAGTAATGACCTACCTACATCGAATGCCCCAGGTTTTGCGAGCACTGAAACTTGGTTGGCACGCCGTTTCCGAGGTGAAGTGGTGCGGCTGGGGAGATTCGAACTCCCGACCTCGTGCTTCGGAGGCACGCGCTCTATCCATCTGAGCTACAACCGCACACTTCATTTATACCACACGCGAATGCTTGCCACCGGGGTTGCCGGTTGGTCCCATGAGTATTGACGAACGGCTCCAATGCAGTTTTTGGTTTCTCCGGGCGATAATTTCAGGTATACCATCAGTTCATCTTCCATCTGGGAAAGGCATCCGGAGAGAGGGAACCATCATGCGCAATCTGGCAATTGTCGCGGCAAGTTGCGTTGTCGCGCTGAGTTCATGGGGATGCGGCACTTCTCCCACTACTTCCGCCGTTGCTGGGGGACCGGGGGCCACAACCGGCGCGGCAAAATCCGTCCTAACCGGCTTCGCCTTTGTGGATTCGTCCGTGACCGGACAGGGGTCTCAGGCAACTCTTCCAGCTGGAACAAAAATCTACCCTCCGGGCTCGACGATCTCCGGAACCGAAGGATGTCCGACGACGCAGTATCACACGGATGGAATGCTCGTCGCCGTAATTGACTACAACGGACGCCCGACCGCCGGCAGCCTCGCGGTCACCCGTCATCCCGCGTCCGGCGGGTCGTTCGCTGACGCACCCTATTATCTCGACCTCAACCCCGGCCGCACGCTTCAAACCTTGGGTCCGATCTTCGATAACGGCTCCTACGATGTCCTGTTCACCTATGACTACAGCCAAGGTCCGGGCCAAAAGACCTCGGGAACACTGGTGTTGGCGCGCAATTGTCCATACTAGCGATCGCTACTTCCGGAATCCCTTGGCGCGATATATCCCTGACGATATTTGACGTGCCCACCCGGCACGCCGATCAATTTGACGGAAATGCTCCGGTAACGGCCGTCGTGTTGCTTGTTTGAGCTTTCGTAGCTCAGAAGATAGTAGCCCGTGGAATCGTCCTGCACCTGTTTAAAAAAACCCGTGAGATCGTTCAAGTCGGTGAACAAAGCCCCGCCGGTATCGTGTGCCAGGGCATCCAACACGTTCCGAGAGCCGTTAAACTGTTGTGATCCCGCTGGAAACCCGCGTGCATCAAATTCGTAGAATGAAACGTTGCCCTCATTCGCTACGCCCGTCGTTCTATCCAGTTCTGGATTAATTCTGGTGGGATCCGATTGCGGCAGGCCGCCTGTAAAATGAATCACGGATTTCCGCCCGGGAATCCGGGCGAGCAAATCAGAAAGCGCTTCCGCCGCAACCAGACTCCCATATGTGCTTACGTTGGCACGATCGTTCACGGTCCCGGCGCCCTTACCGGGAAGCAGGGAATCCAGAGCCTGGTCCAGGGTCTCACGGTCATTCGTGAGTTCCGCTTTCACGACCAATTCCTTGGAAAAGGCAGTCACGGTTACAAGATCCGCCGGGGTCATTCGGTCTTTTACGAATTTCTTGGCCGCAGTGACTGAGCGAAATAGATTATCTAGGTCCGGCCCCTCGGCTCCTCCGACTGGCCGGTAGGACGTAAGGTCGAAGAAAAGCACGATTAGGCGATGGTCGTGGCCTACCGCGCGGAGAGTCTCGGAATCGTTCGTGTCCGTAAGGCTAATAAATATCGGCTCGGAATTCTGCGGATTCTGAGCTTTGCCAACATCGAAGTAATCCACGGCAGTGAGTCTCTGAAGATGATTGTCCTCAGAGATCTGGAAATTGCCTGCATTCAGATTCTCGATCCGGTTGCCGTTCTTGTCCGTCACCATTGCGTCCACCTGCACAAGGCTCGAACGGACTTGAATAGGCTGCTGTCCGTTATTGACGGGAATGGAGATTGGAGCATTTCTTTTTGCTGAAAGAGACCCGAGCATTGGCGCGAGCGGCAAGACAATGAGCGCGGACAGGATGGCAGCGCCCAACAAGGAAGCGTTCAGGCGGCTGCGCGGACTTTCAGAGTTCTCAGTCACAGCCATCTTAATCTCAGAGGAATCCGATCATGTTTGCCCACCTATTACGGAACGCAAGAATCCAACACTACATTCAGACGGGCAGCCGTGATTGTGGGTTTCGTTCTCACGGCTGCCAGTGCGAGTACGTACGGTCCAAGATGCCCGCCGGCCGGAAAACCTGGCGGCCCATCTAAAGTCGTCGCGCGCCATGTTGTGAAAGCAAGACCCCGATGATCAGGCGCTGACTTCATGGCTGGTTCGTTCGCGGAGAGCATTGGCTAGAACCAGCGCAGTTCCGCTGAAGGCTAAAGTATCAGCGAATGAGTTCAGTCCACTGTCTATGTCGGAAGGATTGGAGATGGTGATGGGGATGTAAAGAAACACTACGAAAAACAGAATCACGATCCCCAGAACGATTGCCGCCAGGCGCGCCTTTTTATTCGCGACGATACACGCACCGCAAACAATCAGAGCCGCGCCCGTGAGGTAGCCCCAGAAAAGAGGCCCCGGAACCCAGTTAGGCATTAGTTTTTCCAGAGGCACGCCGGGCTCGATCGTGGGATGCAGAAAATACTCCACGCCGAAAACTATCGCCGGTATCCCCACGAAAAAGCGCGCGAGAGTTACCAGCCACGATGCGTCGTCCGCGGACGTTCTTTTCAACTGACTTCCCGCCACTGCGAAAGCTCCACCGCTGAAGGCAAGATCCCTCAGGCCGATGGCCCAAAACAAACGAGCGCCATGTGTGGCCTCGATGTTATGGATATGCATCAAAACCACGAAAAGTAGAAACATGCATCCCAGAAGTGTGGCCGCCAACCCCGCATATTCCTCCAGGATGATGCTCAGCGACGCGTCAATCAGCGCAATGCCCACCAGATAGGTCCAAAATAAGTGCAGTGGCATCCAGCGCGGAACCAGACGCGCGACTTCCGCTGCATGGGTAAGATGGAATGTGCCGAATACTCCCATCGGAATGGCGTAGAACAACCGCCCGAATGGCAAGATCTTGTCGAGTCCGTGTTTTTGCGGTAGCTCGTCCTTGATAACCTTTGTTAGCCCGATTACAAAAAGAATGGCGCAACTAAAAAACAACCAGAACACGTCCGCCTGGATTTTGAAGATTGCAAACGCAAAAGCAAGACGAGCGTGGTGGAAAAATTGGAAACTGCAATTCAGCATGTTCATTTCAGGATCGCCATTACCCGCCTCTGAATCACCAAGGCCTCAACCGGAATCTCCTTTTTCACTTCAAACACGGCGCCGATTTTACACCCACCCCGCTTGTTCTGCCCTGCTCTACGGCCTTTATCCCTTACGCTGTCATCCTCGATGCGAACCAGCCAGGTTCAGAGCCTTCCCGCCAATCTTAAGGGCGGGAAGGATCTCCCGCCTCGCTAAGAGGCGGGGAATTTTCCGTACGCTGTTGGCCCGGCGGGTGGCAGCAGTTTCGCTGGGGGTTGGGGTTTTGAAGGGGGTGCCCCCGACGATACTTCGCGGCCACTTCTCGGAGTGTTATACTCCTTCCTTGCGCGGTCGTCATGAAAACAAATTCACAACCAGGGCCACCTGCCATCTTACGGTGACGATATGCCATTGATTAAGTTTAAGAGCTTTCCCCGGGTTTCTCTCCTGCTAATCGCCTTAATTTCAGCAATCTACGTTGCAGGAAGCGTGAAAGCGGGTTCGTCTCAGACAGGATTGGCCTATTCCCGACAGTCGTCTTTGCATTCCAGCTCATCCCTCCTGAAATCGCCAAATGGAACAACATACCGGCTCTCATTGATTCCGGAACTCGATGTTGGAAAACATGTTGTTGTTCTAGACCTCGTCCTTCAAAGAGTGGGTAGAAGGAACGATGACCCGAATCTCCTCGACTCGACGGGAAAGTTGCACGGATATCAACCTTATTTCTTTGCAGCTTCCGATTTCGCAGGCGGCGCTCAGAAGTCCATATACGGCGATCTAAGAGTGATTGATTCCCATCGGTTAGGGATGGAGATGCACGTTAAGGTTGTCGGGGTAAATGTCGAGCCGACACCGGCAAGTTCTTCACAAGCCCCGGGGTACCAGTTCGATGATTTGACCCTTCAAATTACGACTCAAAGCCTAGCCGGAGGGACTTCCGAAAAGTCAGAGCAGTAGCCGATCTTTACGGGCGCAGCCTTTTTTTGCCCAACTAGGCCTAAACCATGCTCAGGCTGATTGGATGACTGCGTCGCCTCTCTTGCCCGAGTGACCTTGGTAGCTGTAAACCAAGGCTCGGAAGAAAGGAGGTGGACGGATGGCCGCAGCTTCACGGCGAAGTTGAATTAGGCTTCAGTCGGAGTGCCCAACGTTCGTCCCCGCCGGCCCTAGTGGCGCGAACGTGGGGCTTTTCGGATTCTTATTCGAATTCCTTTCCACAGGCAAATCCGCATTTTTCCATTGACAGTCATATACTTATATGCCAACATGTGCAGCAGGCTTCGATGAGTCTTTCGAATGGCCTCCCAGATCGGAACTCGCCAACCCTGCCGGATACTCGAAATTTATGCGTTCTTGGCATTGATTTAGAGCCTTTTTCGCAACCATGGAATGTCCGGTGACCGGATCCCGGACCCGTCGTAGCGGAGGACGCACTTACAAGACGTTTTTGTAAGTCCTTTTGTTTCAGTGAGGATGTTACAATATGGGTAAATAGCTAAGTCCTTTAGAATGCGCACTTACGAAAATGGCGCCTCGTAAGTCCATTAGAATGCGCACTTACGAAAAACAGGGGGTGGGGGGTAGAGGAGATGCTACCAAAACGCATCAGCTTGCTTGGTTGTGGGATAACGATATACTTCCCGCCATGCCGAGGAGGAACACAATGTTTCGTGCATCTCTCGTTTTTGCAGTCGCCTGTTTGCTTGTAGCGCCAGCATCCAATGTGCACGCGCAGCAAGCCGCGTCGAAGAAGTCTCAGCCGGCGTCCAAGGCCCCGCAGCCCGCGCCTGCGGCTACACCCGCGCCGGTGTATTTCCCGGATCGCTTTGACTGGCAGCACAAGAAGCCCGAAGAGGTCGGCATGGATTCGGCGCTGCTCGACGCGGCGGTGAAGCAGGCCATCGCGAGCGAAAATCCGGCGACGAAGGACATGATGCTTTTTATCGGCACGACGTTCGGCGCCCACGAGCCATTCGATACGCCGATTGGTCCCGTGAAGGATCGCGGCGCGGCAAACGGCATCATCATCCGCCACGGATACATCGTTGCGGAATGGGGCGATCCGAAGCGCGTGGATATGACCTTCAGCGTCACGAAAACATTTCTCACCACAGTCGTTGGACTGGCATGGCAGCGCGGACTGATTCACGACGTGAACGATTACGCGCGGGATTACATGCCCGCGGGCGTAGATCTTTTTGAAGCGCCGCACAATCAGCAGATCAAGTGGGATCACCTTCTGCGTCAAACGAGCGACTGGCAGGGCACTCTGTGGGGCAAGCCGGATTGGGCCGACCGGCCCGAAGGCGAAAGACCAGCTGACTGGCCGAACCGGAAGCTGTGGGATCCGGGCACGCATTACAAATACAACGATGTCCGCGTAAACGTACTCGCGCTGGCAGCGCTCAACGTGTGGCGCCGTCCGCTGCAGGAAGTATTGCGGGAAAATGTAATGGAGCCAATCGGAGCATCTTCCACCTGGCGGTGGCACGGCTACGAGAATTCGTGGGTGGAAATTGACGGCCAGAAAATGCAATCGGTAACGGGCGGCGGCCATTGGGGCGGTGGGATGTTCATCAATGCATATGACATGGGCCGGTTCGGGTACCTCTTCCTGCGAAATGGCAAATGGAACGGCCACGAAATCGTTTCCGAAGAGTGGATGAAGATGGCGCGGACGCCTGGATCGGCGAACGCGAACTACGGTTTTGCGAACTGGTTCCTGAACACGGACAGAAAGCCTTTTCCCGCGGCGCCGGCGTCTGCCGTTTGTTTTGAGGGGAATGGGGAGAACATCATTTATATTGACTGGGACAATGACATCGTCGCGGTGATCCGCTGGATCGGCAGCCATACGGCACTGAACGATTTTCTGGCGAAGATGCTCGCATCAATTAAGGATGGTGCTCACCAGAATCCGTGAAGAAACAGGGAAGTACGCAGTGAGTTGTACGATCGGCCAACTTCTGCATATTCCAATTTGCAAAAGTTGGCTGCCAGCTTTCTGAATTGCTCTTAACTCTTCTGGATTCTTCAATTTCCGCGTTTATAAAATCCTTACACACTCCTTATGCATTTCTAAGGCTGAATCCGTAGTCTGTATTTCCGATCGCAATCTCTTGTGAAAGCGAGAAGCCATATGAAAAGCAATTCGTGCGGGATTGTCGCATTTGTCGCTCTAGCGCTTGTACTCTGCTTGCCGCCGGCGTGCGCAGCCCGATCGGCTGCCGCTTATCAAGATGCAGTGAATCTGACGTCGTCCGCCGGCAAGCCAATCTCCGGGACGCCTACCTCGACGAATCTGCTATCAGGCGAAATACGGGGAATCACGCGCGCTTCCGGCGGACAGGTTCCAATGCCGACCGCGCGAATTACGATTCACAGCGCGGATGAGAACACAGATCGTACTGTTGTGAGCGGAGCCGATGGGTCATTTGTGATCGAGGGCCTCGCACCCGGGCATTATGAGTTGACGGTGAGCAAGCAGGGATTCGCAAGTTCATCGGTCATCGGAATCGATCTTACGGCGCGACAGAGTCTTCATCTGGACATGACAGTGGGCGCTGCCTTGCCGTCTTCGGGAGCCGGCGCAGCCGCAGGAGCGATGCCCACGGGCGCTACCGAGGCAGAGAAACAATTGATGAATGAAATTGAGGGTTTGAAGGCCCGGCTTTCCGAATTGGAAGCGCGCATCCCGGGCGCGGCTCCGGTCAGCACGGCCGCCAATGCATCCGGAGCCAGCCCTGCGACTGGCGCCACCACCAGCGCAGGTTCCGAGGCAAGCGCAGGCTCAAGCGCCAACAACGCAAACACCAACCCCGTCGCGGCACAAGGACAGGCCGCGCCAGCGGGTGGTACAGCAAGCGCCGCGTCGAATGCGGTCGGCGTAACGGCTCAGGCTCCGGCCGACGCCAAGGTGGCGCAGGGCGCGGCTGCCGCGCCCGCTACAGAAGCGCCATTTTCTGATGCGGATTGGACCTGGCTAAACGGCAACCCGCGCACCAAAAATATCTATTGGGACACGGCATTCTTTACGCCGGAAATTCGATCCGACGTTGACTACGTCTACGACTTCAACCATCCTACGGACCACTCGATTGGTGGGTCGAGCGAACTCTTTCGGACGAACGAAGTGCAGCTGGAGCAACTCGGAATCGGCGGCGATTTCCACTATGACAACGTTCGCGCCAGATTCATGACGCAGTTCGGCATGTATTCCGTGACGACGCCGCGAAATGACGCCAGCCCGGGGAACGGCGAATGGGATCTCCCCGACGCCTACCGCTACATATCGGAAGCATACGGTGGATACCACTTCGACGTGTTGCATGGGATCAACGTCGACGCCGGAATTTTTTTGTCCTACATCGGACTATTCAGTTACTACAATTTTGACAACTGGGCATATCAACCGTCATATGTTTCCTCCAACACGCCGTGGTTTTTCAATGGCGTGCGAGCGCAGATTTTCCCCACGAAGCATTTTAAGATTGAGCCGTGGCTCATCAACGGGTGGCAATCGTACGCTTCGGCGAATCACACTCCTGGCGTCGGAGGCCAGATCAAATGGACCCCGACGAGCTGGTTGAACATCATTTCCAATAATTACGGCGTGGGCGAGGATGATCTTTTCACCCCGGGCCGCAGGCGCTTGCACAGTGACAACAGCGTCGAAGTCAAATACTACGACAAACCTGGATTTGGGCTGGACAAGATGGCGTTTTCATTCACAGGCGATATTGGTTGTGAATACGGGGCAGGAGTGAGTTGCCACGGCGACGGTGCCGGCGGCCCGAAGCAAAGCTTCATCGGCTTCATGCTATACAACCGCCTGTGGTTCCACAGGGATTTGTATGGATTTACACTGGGCGGGGGCGAGATCAACAATCCGGGTCGTTATCTGGTCCTGCTGCCGCCGATCAATGGAGAGACCGCCATCTCGGCGGCCACCAATTCCCCATACTTTACTGAGAATCCCGGGAATCCGTATAAGGCATGGGATTCTTCAGCCACGTTTGACTACATGCCGAAGCAATACATCACTTTTCGCTGGGAGTACGATTATCGCCACGCGAATGTGCCGTATTGGTCTGGCCGGGGCGGGATAACGCCTCCAGGCGGAGTCAACGGGTTCCCCCAATACTTCGCGTGCAGTAACGGCACCTCATCCGGACAAATGACTCTGGGCCCTGCGGAAGCGGCCTGTGGCGGCGGGCTGAGCAGCGTCTGGTTTCCGGATCTTCGCAGAGACGAGTCATTTATCGATATGTCGATCATGGTCAAGTTCTAGACGAATCGCGAAGCCGTGCGGGCGCGCCTGCAAGGTTTCCAACATGGACTCGAAATATGGGTAGAGTCATGGAAGGGCTGCAATATCCAATGCAAGACATCATTTTTGTAATCGTAACAATTCTGTTTTTCGCCGTGGCCATCGCGTATGTCCGCGGATGTGAGCGGTTGAAGTAGGAGAGTTCACGCAAATGCTAGCGAACATTATTGTTCTGACGATTTGTGTGCTGCTGCTGGGTTACCTGTTTGCGGCATTGCTCTGGCCGGAGAAGTTCTGAACATGACAGCTAATGGTTGGTTCCAAATCGGCCTGTTTCTGCTGATCATTCTGGCGCTCACAAAGCCCATGGGCGTTTTCATGACGCGAGTTTTTTCGGGCGAGAAGACATTTCTCGATCCTGTTATGCGTCCAGTGGAACGCCTCCTGTATCGCCTGACGGGCGTGGATGAATCGCAAGAGATGCGCTGGACGGAGTATGCCATCTCGATGCTCTTGTTCACGGCGGTCTCCATGGTGCTCTTGTACGTGATCCAACGCGTTCAACAGTGGCTGCCTTGGAATCCGCAACATTTTGCCGCGGTTGGGACGGACGTTGCCTTCAATACCTCCGCGTCTTTTTCGACAAACACGAATTGGCAGTCTTACGTTCCAGAAACCACGATGAGTTATTTCACGCAGATGGCGGGTCTCGCCTATCACAACTTCATGTCGGCGGCGGTGGGAATTGTGCTTGCCATCGCGGTGATCCGCGGAATCGCGCGGCGTGAAAAGGATACCCTCGGAAATTTCTGGGTGGATCTGACTCGAGTGATCCTCTGGGTGTTGCTCCCGATCTGTCTTGTTGTCTCGATGATTTTTGTTTCACAGGGCGTGATTCAGAACCTGAAGCCCTATACGACCGCCCAGCTTGTGGAACCGCAGACTGTGCAGACGACGGACGCAAACGGGAATACACAGACCACGATTGTGCGGGAGCAGACAATTCCTCAAGGGCCAGTGGCTTCGCAAGAATCCATCAAGATCTTCGGTACGAACGGCGGCGGTTTTTTTAACGCCAATAGCGCGCATCCATTTGAGAACCCCACACCGCTTACAAACTTCGTTCAACTTATCTTGATCTTCGCGATTCCAGCCGGTCTCACGTACACGCTCGGGCGGATGACGGGCTCGCAGCGGCATGGCTGGGCCGTGTGGGGAGCGATGGCGGTCCTTTTCTTTGTAGGTGTGGCGGCCGCGTATGCCGCTGAATCAAGAGGGAATCCGCTTCTGCACGGGGTGGACCAATCCGCGAGCGCGATGCAGCCCGGCGGGAACATGGAAGGCAAGGAAGTCCGGTTTGGCATAGCCAATTCCGCGCTTTTTGCCACGGTGACGACGGATGCAAGCTGCGGCGCCGTGAACTCGATGCACGACTCGTTCACGCCGCTTGGCGGGATGGTGCCGCTCATCAACATTATGCTCGGCGAGGTGGTGTTCGGCGGCGTGGGTTCCGGCCTGTATGGAATGGTGGTGATGGTCATCCTTGCGGTATTTATTGCGGGTCTGATGGTGGGCAGAACTCCGGAATATCTTGGGAAGAAAATCGAAGCATACGACGTGAAGATGGCGATGCTTTCCGTGCTTATTTTTTCCCTGATTATTCTGGTATTCACGGCCATCGGAGTTGTGACGACATACGGAAAGGCGGCCATCACAAATTCGGGCCCCCATGGGCTATCCCAGATTCTATACGCCTACAGTTCGTCCGCGGCAAACAACGGGTCAGCGTTTGCGGGAGGGAATTGGAATTCCGTCTGGTACAACGTTTCCACGGGATTCGTCATGTTGCTCGGAAGATTCTTCATGGTCATCCCAGTATTGGCAATCGCGGGGAATCTTGCCCGCAAGAAGGTGGTGCCGGAATCCGCCGGGACTTTCCCAGTGACAACTCCGCTTTTCAGCGCGCTGCTGGTATCCGTTGTGTTGATCGTGAGCGCGCTCACATTTTTCCCAGCGCTGAGTCTGGGGCCAATTCTGGAGCATTTGCTGATGCACGCTGGGAAGGTTTTCTGAGGCCACTATGACGATGCTATCAGGACATGGAAAGAAATCACTTTGGACTTTGGGAATTGTGATCGGGGCGCTCAGGGACAGCTTCGTCAAGCTTAACCCGCGGACTTTGATGAAGAACCCCGTGATGTTCGTCGTTGAAGTCGGGGCCGTCGTGACCACTGTGGATTTGGTCTATGGAATGACGAGACACAGTTCGGAATTTGGTTTTGCGTTGCAAATTACGCTCTGGCTGTGGTTCACGGTGCTCTTCGCGAATTTCGCGGAGGCGATGGCCGAAGGCCGCGGAAAAGCCCAGGCCGATACGTTGCGTAAGGCGCGGGCGGAAACGACCGCGCGAAGACTGAAGCAGGATGGTACGACTGAGGAGGTAACAGGATCGAGCCTGCGGTCAGGGGACGTCGTCAAAGTCACCGCGGGAGAATTTATTCCGGGTGATGGTGAAGTTGTTGAAGGTGTTGCGTCGGTTGATGAATCGGCCATCACGGGAGAATCCGCGCCCGTCATCCGCGAATCAGGCGGCGATCGCTCCGCTGTAACCGGCGGCACGCGCGTGCTTTCGGATGAGATCAAAGTGAGAATCACGTCCAACCCCGGTGAAACTTTTCTCGACCGCATGATCAAGCTGGTGGAAGGCGCCGAACGCCAGAAGACTCCGAATGAAATTGCCCTTAACATCCTTCTTGCCGGACTTACGATCATTTTCCTTTTGGCGGTGGTCACGCTCCAGCCGATGGCGATTTATTCGGGCGCGCCCCAGTCGCTTTTTGTTCTCATCTCGTTGCTGGTCTGCCTTATTCCAACGACCATCGGCGGGCTTCTTTCCGCGATTGGAATTGCGGGCATGGACCGCGTTGTTCAGCGCAACGTGCTGGCTATGTCCGGACGAGCCGTGGAGGCCGCTGGCGACGTTGACACACTTCTGCTCGACAAGACCGGCACCATTACTTTGGGCAATCGCCGCGCGACGGAATTTATTACCGCGCCGGGAGTGAGCGAGGCGGATCTTGCCGATGCCGCCCAACTGGCTTCGCTAGCGGATGAAACTCCTGAAGGCCGTTCCATCGTGGTGCTCGCGAAGGAGCGCTATGCGTTGCGGGGCCGCGATCTTTCGGCGCGCTCCGCGACGTTCATTCCTTTTTCCGCGCACACGCGCATGTCCGGAGTGAGCCTGGATGGCCGCGAGATCCGCAAGGGAGCGCCATCCGCCATCGAGAAATACGTCACTGAAGGAGGCGGCACAGTTTCCGCGGAAGTCCATGAGAGCGTGCGCCGAATCTCAAATGCCGGCGGAACGCCTCTGCTGGTGGCGGAAAATCGCAAGGTGCTGGGCACTGTCTATCTGAAGGATATCGTTAAAGGAGGCATGCGCGAGCGATTCGATCAGTTGCGCGCGATGGGAATCCGCACGGTGATGATCACAGGTGACAATCCCTTGACCGCGGCCGCGATTGCGCAGGAAGCAGGAGTTGACGATTTTCTGGCGGAGGCCAAGCCAGAGGATAAATTGGCGCTCATCCGCCGCGAACAGGCCAAGGGAAAACTTGTTGCCATGACGGGTGACGGCACGAACGACGCTCCGGCACTTGCTCAAGCGGACGTTGGAGTCGCGATGAATGCCGGCACGCAAGCCGCCAAGGAAGCAGGCAACATGGTGGATCTCGATTCCAATCCGACGAAACTGATTGAAATCGTCGAGATCGGCAAGCAATTGCTGATTACCCGCGGCGCTCTTACGACATTTTCAGTTGCAAATGACGTGGCGAAATATTTCGCGATTATTCCCGCCATGTTTGCCGTGGCATTTCCGCAGCTTGAGGTTCTGAACGTCATGCGATTGAAGACGCCGGAATCAGCCGTGCTCTCCGCCGTTATCTTCAACGCGTTGATAATTATCGCGCTCGTTCCACTTGCTTTGCGCGGAGTGAAATACCGCCCGCTGGGAGCGGAGGCGTTGTTGAGGCGCAACCTGCTTCTCTATGGATTCGGCGGCATCATCGCGCCGTTCCTGGGCATCAAGCTGGTGGACATGATCATCACTCATATTGGTTTGGCGTGAGGAAACCGTGAAACGTAATCTCTTGATCTCGATTTGGATGACGCTGGCGACGACCATTCTTCTTGGAGTCATCTATCCGCTTGTTGTCACCGCGATGGCTCAAATCTTATTTCCGCACCAAGCCAACGGGGAATTGATTCAGTCCGACGGGAAGACGATTGGCTCTCACTTGATCGGCCAGCCGTTTGTGTCGCCAGGATATTTTCATTCCAGGCCTTCGGCTGCCGGGCCCGCGGGGTACGACGGGAATGCTTCGGGTGGCTCAAATCTCGGCCCAACGAATAAGGCGCTCCTCGATCGAGTTTCCGCGAGCGTAGCGGCTCTCCATGCTGAGAATCCGAACGCGCCTGTGCCGGTTGATCTGGTAACGATGTCGGGGTCGGGTCTCGATCCCGACATTACACCGGCTGCCGCCAATTTCCAGATTCCTCGCGTCGCACGCGAGCGGAAAATGAGCGAAAACGACGTGCGGTCGCTGGTGCTCAAACACACCGAAGGACGACAGCTCGGATTTCTTGGGGAGCCGCGCGTTCATGTGTTGGATTTGAATCTCGATTTGGACCAGAGCCACCCGCTTCGCTGAGCGCAATGGAAGCCAGTGGTGAGCTAGGTCACCGGCGCATTTTTGCCGGCGCCGTTGGGGGTGGTTCAAAACGATAGCCGACCCAGGGCTCAGTACAAATGTAACGAGGGTGGTGCGAGTCAGGTTCGATCTTTTTACGAAGCTGATTGATGAAGACGCGGAGATATTCCGTTTCCTCGCCGTAATCGGGCCCCCACACCGCCTGAAGCAAACTACGATGCGTAAGCGGCTTGCCCGCGCTCGCCACCAATTGCCGAAGCAAGCCAAACTCCTTCGGCGTCAGGCGAACCGGCCGACCTTGAACGATCACTTTGCGGGTTTCGAAATCGATTTGGAGTTCTGGCGAATTTATCGCCGCCATTGGTTCAGCGGCGGAAGCGCGGCGAAGAGCGGCGCGGATACGAGCCAGGAGTTCTTCAATGCTGAATGGCTTCACGACGTAATCATCGGCGCCAGCGTCGAGAGCCTGCACTTTATCCTTTTCCGTGCTCTTGATTGTGAGCATGATGATTGGAATGTCGGAGCGCTCTCGAATTTCACGGCAAGCTTCCAGACCGCCGATGCCCGGCATGTTTACATCGAGCAGAATCAGATCGGGCTGCTCAGCGCGCACCATTTCCAGCGCTTCTTCGCCACTGCGCGCTTCGGTGATCGTGTATCCCTGGGTGGTCAGAGTTGTGCGCATCACGCGCCGGATTTGCGGCTCGTCATCAACAACCAGAATTTTCGCGTGGTTCACTTGCGCGCCGCCTGATCCGGATCTACGGGCAAGGTGAATGAAAATACCGATCCTCGTCCTAATTGGCTGATGACGCCAATCGTGCCTCCGTGGGCTTCGACAATAGCTTTTGCGATGGGCAGGCCCATGCCGGTACCCTGAACCACGTAGCGTTTATCTCGACCGCGGTAAAACTTGTCGAAGATGAGCCCGATCTCGACCTCTTCAATGCCGGGGCCCTGGTCCGCGACGCTCGTCACGATGAAATCGCCGCTTAATTCGGCCGTGATCGAAATAGGCAGGCCTTCCGGCGAATAATTGTTCGCATTGGATAACAACTGGACTAGAACCTGTTTCGCGCGGTCCAAATCGGCGCGAACAAGGGGCAAACTTGCCGGCGCCTGGATCTGCATGGGCCGGTTATTGAGCACGCTCTTGCACTGTTCGATCGCCGCGTTGATGATTGCCGAAATGGGGTGTGGTTTCAGATCAAGCTCGAATTCGCCGGCCTCGAGGCGCGCCATCTCCGCGGCATCGCCAACCAGTGAATTCAGACGGTTCGCCTCCTCATTAATGATGGTAAGCAACTCCTGCTTGTGTTTTTCATCGAGGTGGGAGTCCGACAGCAAGCTCGTTACAGATGCTTTGATCGAAGTCAGCGGGGTCCGGAAATCATGCGTAATGGAATCGAGCAACGCCGATTTCAGCCGCTCACCTTCTCTCGCCGCCTCGGTTTTGCCGAGCGCCTCGACGGCGCGCGCTCTTTCCACGGCCACGGCGATGAGAGTTCCCATCGCTTCGAGCGACTGCCGGGAAAGGATTCTGCCTGAGGTCCCCAGACTGCCAATGATGCGCACACCAAGACGCACGGGAACAAAGCACAAACTTTGTGTTTCATCCACCTGGGTTTCTTCCCGCGCCACAACCGCCTGGAGCTTTTCTTTTTCCAATTGTGGGATTAACAAGCCTGAGCGGTACACCTTCTGCTTTTCGGCCAGGAAGAGCGCGGCTGCGCCGAGCTCGAAGGAGTCAACAACCTGGCGCGGAATCGCATTCAGAAGCTCGATGGCGTTTCCGGCGCTGAGGAGACGCTGGCTGAATTCGTAGAGTTTTTCGATTTCACGCCGGCGACGGTTTGCCTCTTCCGCCTGGCGTTGCGCTCTTGAGGAAAGATTGCTGCCGATTACGGCAGTCAGCAGGAACGCAAGGAGAGCCACCCAGTTTTGCGGATCCGCGATGGTCAGCGTCAGGACCGGAGGCAGAAAAAAGTAGTTGTAAGCAAAAACAGCCGCCACGGACATCAAAACGGAAACGGCAATGCCCCAGATGGTAGAGACTGCTAGAATCGCCAGGATGAAAATGAGGGCGACGGTTGTGGCATTAAAATGAATGACTTTGTAGCAGACAAAAGTAATCGCGGCCACGGTCGAAAGAGCCACGACAACTCCGGGAAAACGGCTGGCAAGCGAGCGGCGCACCAGTTTATTCTAGCGTAGGTTGCCCGAACCCTATAGGTGAGAAAACGAGTGGCGAAGACGCCGGAACAATGGTTGGAAGTTGCCTCACCCGCGAAGAAGGTGCGCGGGAGTCTGAAGGTTTTTCTAGGCTACGCACCGGGTGTGGGCAAAACCTTCACGATGCTCAGCGAGGCGATCCGGCGGCACAGCCGGGGTGAAAACGTTGTCGTCGGAATCGTGGAAACGCACGGCCGGAAGGGAATCAGCGAGTTGGCTTCTCAACTGGAAACTGTTCCGCGAAAGAAGATTGAATACAAGGGCACTCCGTTTGAAGAAATGGATATTGACGCAATCCTTGCTATGCGGCCGCAGGTGGTGGTTGTGGATGAACTGGCGCACACAAATATTCCCGGCAGCAGACACCGCAAGCGCTATGAAGACGTCCTCGAAATTATCGCCGCCGGAATAGATGTACTCTCCACGCTTAACATTCAACATCTCGAGAGCATTGCTCCCACGGTTGGCGCGATTACCGGAATCAAGGTGCGCGAGACAGTGCCGGACTGGGTTGTGCAGACCGCCGAGGAAGCGGTCATGGTGGACCTGACTCCGGAAGCGCTGCAAAACCGCATGAAGCGCGGCGATATCTACACCACAGAAAAAGTTGACCAGGCGCTCAAGAATTTCTTCCGGCGCGGAAATCTGATCGCTCTGCGGGAACTGGCCTTGCGGCAGGTTGCCGAGCAAGTGGATAAGACGCTCGAATCCTACATGGAGCAGAAGGACATCCAGGAGAATTGGGCTGTACGGGAGCGGATCGCCGTTTGCATCAGCTCGCATCCAAGATCGCAATACTTGATTGCCCGCGCGGCGCGCATGGCCCGCCGGATTGATGCGGAGCTGTATATTGTGCACGTGGATGTCGGAGAAGGCGCGAGCGCGGAGGAGCTGAAGACGCTCGAAGCCAACGTGCAGTTTGCCGAAAGTCTCGGCGCCACGGTCTCGCGCCTGAAGGGCAATAACGTCGCGGATTCCGTCGCTGATTTTGTTCGTGACAAACACATCACGCAGGTGATTTTCGGGCGGTCCGCCGTGGACGGGTGGAAGAAGTGGATTTACATGACCGCCATGACAAAGTTTCTTCAAAACGCTCCCGGCGTAGATGTGCATATCGTCACGCAGGAACAGGATTAGGAACGCAGCAGCTGGAGCGCCTTCGCGATGGGATTTGTCAGCCACCTTTTTTATCCCTGGGGATTCATCGTGCAGATTCTTGCGCTCCTGCATTTCTTTCGGCGCCGCGCGGAGTGGTATTGGTTCTGGATCATTTTCATCGGTGGATTCATTGGCGCGGTGGCGTACATCGTCGTCGAAGTCTTGCCCGATGCGGGCCTGATTCGCGGCGTGTTTCAGAGTCATGGCCGGAAATCGCGGATCGCGATCGTCGAGTCCACCATTGTTGACAATCCTTCCGTGGCGAATCTTGAGGAATTGGGCGAGCTTTATTGGGACGAGAAACAATACTCGAAGGCGCGGGAGGCATTTGACCGCGCCATCAACACGCGCGGTGATTCGCCTCAATCCTTTTATCGGCGCGGCGTGTGCGCAATGGAAATGGGGGATTTCGCTGCCGCGATTCCGGACCTCGAGACCGCGCTTCGTGCGGATCCCCAAATGGATTCCTACCGCGCGGGGATGTTTCTGGCGCAAGCCTATGCCGCGGCAGGCAGGAACGCGGAAGCCGCGGCGCTCTTCGCGGATGTTGCGGAGTATTCGAGCACGCCGGAGATGCTTTACAACTACGCAGCGTTTCTCAAATCACAGAATCGGCTTGATGAGGCGCGCGAATGGACCGGGCGTCTCTTCGAGAAGAAACGAACCTTGCCGAGATACATGCTGCGCATTGAGCGGCCTTGGTTCCACAAAGGAAACGCTTTGCGCAAGGAACTTTCCGCGGCCTGAGTGCCGGGCCCGCGCCGCCCAGCGCGTCATCTTTTGCCTTTGTCGAGTTGGCGCGTCCACGCCACGAGCGCTTCCAGCAGCTTATTGATGAACCCTCTGGTTTTTTCGTCAGTCAGGTTTCCTTGCGCGTCGAACTTTTCAGCTGAATTGGCAATCAATACCTCAGGCCGGTTGATCGCCTTCATATCCAGTGTGACAAGGATCTGGCGCAAATGATATTGCGCGCGTACCGTTCCGAACGCGCCGCCTGAAGCGCCCATGATGGCGACCGGCTTGCCTTCCCAGGCGTTGTCTCCGTGTGGCCGCGAAGCCCAATCAATCGCGTTCTTCATTATGCCGGATATCGAATAATTGTATTCCGGCGTGACAAGCAGGATGGCGTCGGAAGCGCGAATTCTGGACTTAAAAAGCACCACTCGGTCCGGTGGCATCTTTTCTTCGTCTTGGCTGAAGAGCGGTATTCCATCTAAATCAAAAATCTCGATTTGCGATCCTGCGGGCGCCATTTGCTGCGCAGCCCGGAGCGCTGCGCGATTGTAGGATCGTTTTCGCAAACTCCCCGCGATTCCTAAGACTGTGAGTGGATCGTTCATGTTTCTTCGATGACCGCTATGGAAGGTTCGATTCTGCCAGTCATATTTGATTTCAGGCTCGCGGCAGATTTCCGGCGAGCGCGCAGTGCCAAAGAATTCAGCCTAGCGGATGTGCGCGACGCGTCCCACTGTCGGAAATTTCGTGAATTGCAGCATGTCATGTCCCGGCACGACGCGGTCAGGCGATCCGGCGAGGTCTATCATGCGCTGTTGCGCGGCAATATTCGCGGGCGCATCGGAAGGCAAAAAGGTGGCGCCCGCGCGATGAGACTTTAGGTTCTCGTACAGGTAGCAATTGTCGGACGCCAGCACAAATGGCGGCTGGCCGTCGATGCGAAGATATTGTGACGCATAGGTGTGCCGCGCGCCCGTGTAAGCGCGAATACCCGGCAGAATTTCCTTGTCGTCGCCATCCACCAGGCGTACCTGCCCGGCCATATTGCGGCGCACAAGTTCTTTGATGTCCTCCGGCTCGATGCCACCGTGGCGTCCGCCGGGTTGCCAGGCCGCGCCGGTGTAATACTCATACTCCGCCTTCTGAATCCAGATCGTTGCTTTCGGAAAAAGGTCAATCCCGCCCATGTGATCCCAATGCGCGTGGCTGATAATGACATCGGTGACCGTGGCTGGATCCACGCCTGCTTCCTGTACCGCTTTGTCAGGAGATAAGAAGTCTGTGACGTGAAATTGGTCAATCCACTTCTGCAAGTGGAATCCGCTGTCAAGCAGAATTGTGTGGCCGCCGCCGCGGATCAGCCACACGACCATCGCGATATCTATCTTCTGGCCGGTCGGCGCGCCCGGGATCAAGCCGGAGAGAGGGAAGTCCTTCACCGTCGCATAGTGGATCGCGTCAATGGAATACACTGGAGGCGCGATTTGCGGCCGAGCAGCGTGGGGTGAGGCTGCCAACAATGCGCCAAGTAACAGGACCAGCAGGAATGGCATCCATCGCTTCATATGTCCCCCTTCAGTTTGGCATCCTACCAGTGAATGCCTGAATTGTTTAGCGGCGCCAATCGAGCGACATGCGGAATCGGTGTTTGCGGCTTATCTCGCAACGCGGGATAATCACCAAGGGCGCGGCACATAAATAATTGTTCTCAGATTTGTGTGGGGGTAACAGCAACTCTCGTATGAAAATTATGGCACACGGAACATCCAAGCACTCGAATCATTTTCGCCGTGGCCTTGTGTCATCCTTGTTAGCCACCGGAGCCGCGTGCATTTTTGCTGGCGCGCCCGCAAGCCAACCTCCTGCGCAAACTGTCATCGGCCATCCTGTTTTTTACCGCGATGTTCTGCCGGTTCTTCAGCAGCATTGCCAGAGCTGTCACCGCGTTGACGGTATTGGCCCGATGCCGCTCGAAACTTATGACCAGGTGAAGCGCCGTGCTACTGGCATTATCCGCATGGTGACAACACGCAAAATGCCGCCGTGGTTCGCCGACCCGCGCTTCGGCCACTTCGCCAACGATCCTTCGCTCACGCCGGGGCAAATTGCCATGCTTCGCTCCTGGGTGGATGAGGGAACACCGCTCGGTGACTCGCACGATGCTCCGCTGCCACGTCAGTTCGCGGGAGGCTGGAACATCCCGAAGCCGGACCAAATTGTAAAGATGCCGGTTGCCGTGGATATTCCCGCGAGCGGCACCGTGGAATACACTTACGAAATTGTTCACACGGGCTTCACCGAGGATAAGTGGGTGCAACTATCGCAAGTGCTCCCGTCGAGTCCGCAATTCGTTCATCACGCGGTGATTTATATTCGGCCGCCGGATTCGGATTGGCTTCGCAATGCGCCGGTTGGTGTTCCGTTTACGGCTTCCAGCCTTAACGATGAAAACCTCCGCCATCAGGCCCACTGGACGACCAGCGACATGCTGCTGGTTTACGCTCCGGGAAGCTCGCCGGATAGCTGGCCCGCGACCATGGCGAAATTCATTCCTGCAGGGTCAGATTTGGTCTTTCAAATCCATTACACAACGAACGGACACGCGGGCGCGGATCAAACCAGCGTCGGCATGGTTTTCGCAAAACAGCCTCCATCACAGCGTGTGATTACACTTCAGCTGACGAACGATCACTTTCTGATTCCACCGGGAGCGGATGATTTTCCAGTCGAGGTATATGGCACAATGCCCAATGATTGCACGCTGCTGAGTTTTTTCCCGCACATGCACCTGCGCGGAAAGCGCTTCGAGTACAACATCATTCATGCCGACAAAAGCAAGGAAACACTTCTGCGCGTCAATTACGATTTCTACTGGCAACTGAGCTACCGGCTGGCCACGCCGCGTTTTCTAAAAGCCGGAACCGAACTGCAAGCCATCGGCTGGTTCGATAATTCAACCAACAACCCGCACAATCCAGATGCCAGCAAGGCCGTTCGTTGGGGAGATCAAACCACTGACGAGATGATGGTGGGCTTCTTTGACATCGCCGTCCCAGCGTCTGTGGATAAGGAGCACTTTTTCATCCGCCATCCGCCACAGCAGAAATAGGTCCTGACGAGTTCCGCGAATCAGTCCTTCCGTTTTTGCCGGGCGAGGTTGGTGGACATTTCCCGCATATCCGCGAACCCGCGCACGGTGACAATCACAGTGATTCCGGCGAAGGTCGCGCCAGCAACCCAAAGGCATGCTTCCCAGAAACTCCGCCATGCATTCATGATGACTCCCGCTTCATGATGACTCCTGCAGCGCCGCATTCGCCGCGCGCCGGTGCTTTGATGGCGGAAAAAACCATGAGCCCAAAATCATTCCCGCGGCTGCCAGACCAAACGCCACAAATCCCGTGATGTTCTCGCTGTAATGGAGAAAGAAAAATGGAATGATTGCGCCGCCGGCTCCGCAAAGCATCGCGAGATATCCCCCCGCCGTGCTTGCGCGGCGCCAGTAAAGGCCGCCGGTAACGGCCGCGAAAGCGCCTGCGAGAAAAATCGTGCCGGTGATGTTCAAGTAAAGATAGACGGCGCCCGGCGGCGTGTAGTAAAGCCCCCAAAACATCAGGAACAAACTTACAAATAGATTTGCGATGCGGTTGACGAAGATCTGCGCGCGCGAGCCCAGTGGGGCGCGGCCCATCACGCGTCGCAGCGGCATCACGACGTCTTGCGAAATTATGGCGCTCCAACCAAGCAGGTAGGAGCTGTTCACGGACATCGTTGCAGCGAGCATGCCTGCAACCACGAGTCCCTTCACGCCCGGACCCAGAATATGGGCCAGCATCGCGGGCATCGCATCAATCGGTGCCAAAGCGTGTCCATTGACCACGGGGAGCGGAACGCCGTTCTGCAACGAACCCGTGCCGAACAAAGTCAACGCCGCAATTCCCCACAACATCGGCAGCATTCCTCTGCCCAGAAAAATAAAACCGGTCCAGGTCATGACGCGCTTGGATATTTCCGGGCTTCGCGTGGAAAACATGCGCATGGCAGTTGTCTGCCAGCAAGTGTGTATGGAAAACCACAGCAGGATTTGCCACAGAAGAAATGTGACGCCGAATTTTGCATTGAAGATCGGATCGAATCCCGCATGCCCCATCGTGGCCGTCACTTTGTTCACCATCGCAGTCCATCCGGTGGTGTGAACCGCGTAGAGCGTGACAAGAACTGTCGCTACCGACAGCAAGACGTATTGAAAGAAATCCGTAATGACCACGGAGACCATGCCGCCCACTACCGTGTAGACCAGTTCCAGCATGAGAATCATCGTCATCGCCGCCACAAGGTACCGCGGCGATATGCCGGTCACAATCGTCAGGAACTCTCCTTCAATTCTCAGGAACACGCCCATGTTCAGAATGCCGCCTACGGCCACGAGGACGCCGGTAAGCAGCCTTAGCCCCAGGGTGTATTTCACCTCGAAGAATTCGGGCACGGTCATCAGGCGCATCTCGCGGAAACGCCGGATCACAAAACCTGTTCGGCCCACGATAATCATGACCACGCCGGAGATTAGCGCCGCGGCGAAAGAGGCAAACCCGTACCGGTAGCCCATTTCGCCGTTATACATGTAGGTGATCGTGCCGATTTCCGTGGCGGCGAGCGTTGCGATGCCAAGATACATTCCAAGCTCGCGGCCCGCGACAAGGTAGTCTGAAAGATTGCCGATGTAACGTTTCCCGATCAAACCTACGGCCACCGATGCGGCCAGATAGCCGATTACGATGGCCCAGTCGAGCGGGGTAAAACTCATCTGGGGGTTGCCACTTCTGAGATTGCGAGCTGATCTCGAATCAGATTCATGATCCCGCGTAATTCCGGAGCACTTCCGTGGGCGTGTAAATCAAACACGATCACTTCATTCCGTCCTTTTTTCAGCCACGGGCCGGGCAGATAAAGCGTCTGTTGCGGTCCAATATTCCAAAAACGTCCAAGCGCGTGGCCGTTCACCCAAACCGCGCCTTTCCCATCCAGGCTGCGCATGTCCAGAAATGTGTCGCCGATTTGCTGGACGTCGAATGTGCCGCGGTAAAAAGCAGGCCCATCTGCCGTGTGATTGGAAAAATGTATTGCGCGAAGATCGCTCATCGGGAGACAAAAAACCTGCCATCCAGTCAGCGCATGGTCGCCCAAACTTACTGACTCTGTGATGCCTTTGCGGTCGTCGCGAAGTTTGGGGCCGAAATTGATGCGCCCGGAATTTTCCACCAGAATGTCGAGCGTATGAGTGCCCGCGGGAAGATCCACACTGAGGTGATCCTGGTTCTGCCGGCGATCGAGTGTGCCTGCGAGTTGCGCATCAAGATAAATCTGCGCGTAGTCGTGCAATTCATGAATGGTGAGTTGGCTGGCGGTAGGGCCTTCCACTTTGGTGCGATACAGGATGTATCCGTAGGACTGCCCGAACGACTCCATCGGTCGCGGAGTCGCCGTTTCCACTGGAGGACCTAGATTTGCCCACAAGGAACTCGATTCACTCAGAGCGAACTTGGGAATTTCAATGCGAGGAATTTCCGGCGGCAGGGCCGGGAATTGTTCCCCCGCGCGGCGCCTGGCGATTACATCTCGAAATTCAAAGAACTTCGTCGTCGGCACGCCCGCCTCATCCAGGGGAGCGTTATAGTCGTAGCTGGTTGTTTGCGGGGCGTACGCGCGATCGAAATTTGCGCCATTCATGAAACCAAATGTCGTGCCGCCGTGGAACATGTATAAATTAAGGGAATATCCTTGTGCGAGCATCCAGTCCAATTCGCGTGCTTCGCGTTCGCCGTTCGTCGTTTGGTGCGGCTTGCCCCACGCGTCGAACCATCCGTCCCAATATTCTTGATTCATCCGCAAACCATCCGGCCGAAACTTCGCGAGCGTCGCGAACGCCTTTTCCGCGTTGCCGGGACCGAAATTTATCGCCGCTTGAACATCCGGCAGCGTCCCGAAAGGAAGTTCTTCCGGTCCGTCGGCTGTAAACAATGGGACTTCGCTCAATCCTGCCGCGACAATTGCTTTACGGATTCCCTCCATGTATTGAGTGTCCTTGCCAAATGATCCGTATTCGTTTTCGACTTGCACGCCAATGATTGGTCCGCCTCGCGTCGCTTGGAGGGGAGCTAATTCTTGCCCGAGCCTCTTCAAGAATTTTTCAGCAGGAACCATAAATTTCGGGTCCGTACTGCGAAGCACGGTAGCGGGATCAGCGAGGAGCCATGCGGGAAGGCCGCCCTCGTCCCATTCCGAACAAACGTAAGGCCCGGGCCGCAGCAGAACGTAAAGCCCTTCTTCCTGCGCCGTCTTTATAAACGCAGCGATATCGAGTTGGCCCGTAAAATCGTAAACACCCGGCTTCGGCTCATGCAGGTTCCAGAAAATATAAGTGGCAATCGTATTGAGGCCCATCGCACGCGCCTTTTGCATGCGATCCCTCCAGTATTCACGCGGGATGCGGGTATAGTGCATTTCGCCCGATATGATTTGTACCGGCCGGCCATCCACGACATATTGGGGACCCTTTATTTGCACGGTATGCGGAGGCGGCGCCACGAACAGAACAGACATGGCGACCCCGAGAATTCCTGTAACGATTGCACAAAATCTCATGGACTCTGCTCCCGGGCGGTACTCCGCCACGAATCCCAATGCTCAGTAATTCGTGATGCCCAATCGCGGGAATCTTACTGCCCGCTGTGCCTGAACACAATGCAAGGATGAACCCGCGTTGGAGTACGATGGAGCCGCTCGATGCAGGTGGATTGTGACCGTTCCGCTGGAAGAACAACTCGTCTCGGCAGGCATGCGTGAAACCGAAGCCGCCGCGAAGCTAGCCTTATTTTCCGCGGCACGTGACGGGCTCCGCGCTCTAGACCAGCACGCGTCACGAAGCGTCGCGACGTTTTTTGTGCCGGGCAGGCTCGAAGTTCTCGGCAAGCACACTGATTATGCCGGCGGACGAAGTCTGCTTGCCGCAGTGGAACGCGGCTTCTGTGTAGTGACGCGCCGTCGCGCGGATTCGGAAGTTCGCGTAATAGATGCGAGCTCCGGTGAGCGAGCCTCGTTCATGCTTTGTGACGAGCCGGGCCCCCTGCGCGCACAGTGGACGCTTTATGTGCGTGCGGTCGTTCGGCGTCTTGCGCGCAATTTTCCCTCCGCGCGCCGCGGCGCGGACATCGCCTTTGCCAGTGACCTACCCGCGGCAGCAGGGCTCAGTAGTTCGAGCGCCCTGATGATTGCTGTTTTTCTGGCTCTCGCGGAAGCGAACTCACTTCAACAGACCCCGGCATATCGCGAGAACATTCGGTGCCCGATAGATATCGCTGGCTACCTCGCCTCCATCGAAGCCGGACAGGATTTCGGCTCACTCTCCGGAGGCCAGGGCGTCGGCACATTCGGCGGCTCCGAGGACCACACTGCAATCCTTTGCTGTTCGCCCGGGCATCTCTCACAGTACTCGTTCTGTCCCGTGCGCAGCGAAGGACGGATCGCCCTGCCGTCCGTCGTCACATTCGTCATCGCGAACAGCGGCGTAGCCGCGGAAAAAAGCGGCGCAGCGCTCCAGCTCTACAACAATATCTCCGCTGCTGCACGCGCGATTCTGGACATGTGGCTCCGGACAACCGGACGCACGGATGCCTCCCTTGCGGCTGCCGCAACGTCATCGCTCGATGCTCCAGCTCAGATTCTCAGCATGATCGCCAAAGCATCTTTCGCTGGTTTTTCGAGGCAAGCGCTTTTCCGCCGATTCGACCAGTACATTACAGAGACGGAGGTGATTGTTCCGCAAGCCGCCGCTGCATTTGAGCGCGCGGATTGGGGCATTCTGGGCGGCCTGGTAGATCGCTCGCAGAGCGCCGTCGAGGAATCTCTTGGCAATCAAATACCACAAACAATTGCGTTGGCACGCCTTGCCCGTGAATGCGGAGCATTCGCCGCCTCTTCATTTGGAGCGGGCTTTGGCGGCAGCGTTTGGGCGCTTGCGCCTACCACATCCTCGGAACGCTTTTTGCATGCTTGGAAAGACGGCTACCAATTGAAATTCCCGGAAGCCGCCGCGCGCGCCTCGTTTTTCCCCACTCGACCCGGCCCGGCCGCGTTTCGTCTCGAGAGCGGACTTTAACAGCGGGATGACCGTTGGATTATTTGCGGGCGTTGCCGTCACGATCGCTTTGCTGGCGGCATGAACCTTCCTTATCACGAAATCGCCGACTGGGTGTAGAATGCCGGGACTCCTGCCATCGGCATGGCATGGGATGCTATAGAGCAACGGGCCACCTTAAACAAATGTTCCACTTTTGGAAAAATCGGGCCTCGACCCAGCGCGAAACGCCTGTGCTTTTGGCCCTAGGCCACCTGGAAGAACGCGTCATGGAAATCGTTTGGACGCGTGGAGAAAGCAGCGTCCGTGTCGTAACCGACCAATTGAACCGGCCGCTGGCTTACACGACGGTCATGACGACCCTCGATCGCCTCTTCAAGAAGGGTTTGCTTGACCGCAGGAAGTCTGACCGCGCGTTTCTTTATTCTGCAAGGTTGTCGCGCGCCGAATGGGACCGCGCCCGCGCGGGCGAGTTAGTGGCCGGTTTTCTGGCGGGTCCGCAGCCGGGCCGCGATTTGCTGGTCTCCTGCTTCCTCGATGCGGTAGGCCATCACGATCAGGAACTCCTTGGAGAACTTGAGAAAAAGATTCGCAACGAGCGCAGAAAACTCCTTCGGAGAGGCCAGCGATGAGCCTTCCTTATATTTGGAGGTTGCTTTTTCTTTGTTCAGGCGCGTTTTTCCTGGTTCACGCGGCGACTGGACTGGCTGTCCGTTTTGCCGCGCCCGCAGCTATCCGATTGGCCCAGCGGATGCGATCGCGAAACGCGGCGCGATTCCTTCTAGCCGTGCGTTTGCTCCCCGTCGCGGCGGCAACCTTCGCGGTTTTTGGTTTGTGCGTGCCGAGCTATTTGAGGTTTGAGCCTGGAGCCACCACGGAAGAAGTGGGTCTTGCCTGCGTGTTCGCAGCGCTGCTGGGCGCGTCCGTTGGCATCTTCTCGTTGGCTAGGGTAATTGGCGCGGGCGCGGCAACGTTCAAATTCACCAGGAAATGCCGCAAATCGGGGCTGGAACTCAGGGTGCCATGCCAATCGTCTCCCATACTGGTCATCGAAGGAAAAGACCCCGTTCTCGCAATTGCCGGCGCTATCCACCCGCAAATCATCATTTCGCGCGGCGTGCTTCAGGTTCTCTCAGGCGAACAGCTTGACGCCGCTATCCGGCATGAGCTAGCCCATAGAAATTCAGCCGACAATTTCAAGCGTCTCCTTCTTCTTTTTGCGCCGGAGATTCTTCCATTCTCTCGGGCTTTCTCCGTTCTCGACCACGCCTGGGTGAAGTTTTCCGAATTTGCGGCGGACGATTGCGCTGTGGGCGATGATGTGCGCCGCTCGCTCTCGCTTGCCTCGGCGTTGGTCCGTGTCGCGCGGATGGGCGCCGGGCCTCGGTTGTCTTCCCTCTGCACATCGCTTATTTCGAGCAATTCAGATTGCGCCAATAGCGATCTTTTTGTGCGCGTGGACCGCCTCTTGCACGCCCCTCACCCGCCAGAAGAGCCACAAAGGCCCATGCCGACTCTGGCTGGAGCAACGGTTGTGGCTGCCGGACTGCTCCTCGCAGTTCTCATGTTCATGCCCTCCGCGCTCCATTCGGTGCATGAAATACTCGAGCATCTGATTCACTAACTTTCCTCTCTCAGTGTTTTTGCACCGAAACAATCTACGACCTGTGGTAGTAGAGCTTTACTTGCAGTAGCCTGCCGAACGCCATGACCAACAAAACCAAAACGATACACACATTCGGTATTCTTACCGCTCTAATCACTCTTCTTTTTGCTCCCTCGTTTGCCGGCGCTCAAACCCGCGACTTGGGACTCATCAAGGGGCACGTAACAGACGCACAAGGCGGCGCCGTCGTTGGCGCCGACGTGAAATTGGAAAATAAAGCGACGGGGTTCGAGCACGCAACGAAGACTGACGCGCACGGTGAATATGTCTTCGATGGCTTGCCACTCGGTGGAAAATACGTGCTGACCGTGACAGCCGTTAATTTCAGCCCCGCGGTGGAAACGGATATCGAACTGCGCGCTGATGTGGCCGCTACTTTGGATTACACGCTGGCCGTCACCGGCACAAGCGCCAAGATTACAGTCTACGGAACCACCACGGGCGTCAATACGGACTCCAACCAAATCGCCGATCGCCTGGATCTCACCAAGATCGAGAACACTCCGATCCTAGGAGATAAACTCAGTTCTCTGGTTTTGTTGGATTCTTCCGTGAAGCCCTCCTTGAGCACCGGTGATCTTTTCCAGGACGAGACGCTCTTCATCGTGAATGGCGAGGGCCGCCGCCAAACAACATTCTCCATAGACAATACTACAGCTGACGACAGTTGGGGCCGTCAGGACATGTTCACCGCGCTCCCATTTACCGCCATTCAGGAGTTTACTGTTCTAACGAACGCCGCTTCCGCCGAATACGGCCGCACCGCGGGCGCCGCGGTGAACGTTGTTACCAAGGCCGGGACGGATAACTATCATGGAGACTTCCTTGCCATGGGCAGGCCGGATTTCTCGCAAGCGAGTGAAAAACTCGCGCCCACAAAGGCCACGAATTCTATGTCCGAGGAAAGTGGCGCTTTTTCCGGCCCGCTTTTCAATGACCGCACGCAGTTCCTGGTTTCTGGTGAATACAATCACCAGAACCGAGACGCCGTCATTACTTCGCCGCTTGATTTCTCCGTCTTTCCAGGCAATTACAAACAGGGACTTTTCCTGGCACGCATTGACCACCGGCTGACAGACCATAATCACTTGATGCTCCGCACGAACCTTGACCGCTACTCGGACACCAATCCGCAGGATGTCGTGGCCGGCGTCAGCCTGCCAACTACAGACAGGGTCTTCACAAAGAACACTTATGCGGCGGCGCTTTCCGATACACAAACTTTCAGTTCCAATCTCATCAACGAATTTCGATTTCAGTGGCAGGCAGGGACGCCGATTACGCAGTTCGTGCCTCAGAATCCCGGGCCTCAACTTACGCAATCAGGCGTGTTTACTACTGGCGATTCCCGTTACGCCTTTCTGCTGAACCACCAATATGAAGAAGCGGATACGCTGAGCTACGTCCATGGCCATCACGTCCTGAAAACCGGAGTTGATTTGATCGAATCCTCTTCGGGCGGATTCGGGCAGGAATTCGGCACTGGCTATCTCGACGGCCAATTCACGCTCAACACAACCACCTGCTTTACGCTGACGGCGACTTCACCGTTACCCAACGACTCGCAATGCAACGCTGAGGGCGCCACACCGGTTCCGATTACGAACATTCCCCTTTCCGACGTCACAAGCTACACGCAGACTTTCGGGAATCAAAGTTACAACATCAAGGAAACACTCTGGGGCGTCTTCCTTCAGGATAATTGGAGCGTCCGCCCCGGCCTTACGCTCGATCTTGGCGTGCGTTACGAGGGGCAGACGTTCACCGCAGACAATAACAACATTGCACCGCGCCTTGGCTTTGCTTGGCGCATTCCTCACACCCGCACCACCGTGCTGCGCGGCGGTTACGGGATTTACTATTCTGAGATTCGTATTGATGAGGCCGCTGGTTATCTGCTGGGAGGGCCGACGGGCCTTTTCACATTCTCGGCTAGTCCCGGACAATGCGGATTTCCAACCAGCATTGCCCCTTGGGCGTCCATTGCGGCGCTACTGGCCTCGCCGGGGTGTACAAATGAAGAGGGTGTAACGAACGTGCCCGAACGCAGCATCACCATTCCGCTTGGCGCTACATCTTCCCTCAGTCAATACCTGAACACTTCAGCGCTTCGCTTTTATCCCCATTCGCTGCTGAATCCTTACACTCAGCAGTGGACTCTGGGCCTCGAACGGGAACTCGCGAAGGGCTGGGTCGCTTCGTTGGACTTCGTCGGCTCACATACCATAAAGCTTGATCGCAACGTGGATCTGAACGCTCCATCGTCTTGCACCTACTCAACCACTATGGCGACGACGTTCAGCGGAAATACCTGTATCCTGGCCGCTCCCACGGCTACAACGGCGGCAGGTGTTCGTTCAGCCGCAATAGCCAATCCAACCCGTCCCGTTCAGCCCGCGTCCACTTGCACGACCACCAGCGCCACGTTCATCGCCGCTATCGCAAATTGTTTCAACAACTACAGCGCCGTTGATGCGATTGTGAACGATGGCAGCGCCACTTACAACGGACTACAAGCCAAATTGTCCAAACAGCTCTCTCATCACTTCTCCATGCTGCTCACCTATACCTATTCGCACGCGATTGACAACGTTGAGCCCGACGCGGCCAATCAAAGCGCCGATGACTTCAATTTCCTGGGTGCTCAGGAAAAGGCCAGCAGCTTGCTCGACCAGCGAAACCGCGCCGCTCTGAGCGGCTGGTATGACTTCCCGAAGGGTTTCAGGTTTGGCGCCGTGACTACGCTATCTTCCGGGTTCCCTTACAATATTCTTACTGGGGTGGATAACAACGGTGACGGTGTGAAAGAGGATAGGCCCTTCCTCGACGGCGTTTTGCTTCCTCGCAATGCGGGTCAGGCTCCGCCGCTTTATGACCTAGATACTTCCCTCCAAAAGGCTTTTTCGCTGGGTGAACGCTTGAAAGTCAATCTGCGTGCTGAATGCTTTAATCTGTTTAACCGCTCCAACTATTACTCGCTCAACGGCACTTATGGGAACACCGCGATCCCCGTTGGAGGTCCTACAGGTTTCGGAACTCACATGGGCGGAATATCCAACGTTGGCCCGTCCCGCATGATGCAGTTTTCCGCGCGCTTTCAGTTTTAGTTGAAGTTTGTATATCCCTCCGGGAATCCCTCGTCCGCGTAAGCGGACGGGGGATCTTTCCCCTAAAAGACAAGGCGCACAAATTTCCGCCTGGGCGCCGCCAAGTCCTTCGACTGCGGCGGTTCGTAGCCCGGGATTTTCCCGGCGGTTGTGTATAATTACCATGGCTGATTCCATGCTTCCTTTTATCCACATCGGACCAATCGCTTTCCCCACTTATGGCATCTTCGTCGCCATCGCAGTGCTCACCGGCTTTTTTGTCATGCAAGCCGACCTTCGCCGTCGCGGCCTTTCCGCAGACCCGAATGTGATCATCTTCTTCACAGCCTTTGCGGGGCTGGCCGGCTCGCGGATTTATCATCTTCTGGAAACGCCCAGGGAATTCTTCGCCAATCCCTGGCCGCTCCTGTTTAGTACCATGGGATTCGCGTTTGTCGGCGCCGTGATAGGCGGTCTGGTGACGCTCATTCTTCTTGCCCGGCATTACCGCATGCCCGCTCTCCGCATGCTGGATATCGCGTCACCCGCCGCGGCGCTCGGCTATGGCGTCGGGCGAATCGGTTGCCTCATTTCAGGTGACGGTGACTACGGCATCCCCACTTCGCTGCCCTGGGGCATGAGCTTTCCGAACGGCATCGTCCCCACAACCCAGCGCGTTCATCCCACGCCTATTTATGAATTCCTGGCCGCCATCTTGATTTTCTGGATTCTCTGGCGCCTGGGCGCGCGCTGGATGAATAATGCGCGCGCTATCGGAAAGGTCTTCGGTGTTTATCTGCTGTTGAGCGGCACAGCCCGTTTCCTTGTGGAGTTCATTCGCATCAATCCGCGCTCTTTCTTCGGCATGACAAACGCGCAGACCGCCAGTCTCGTTTATCTCCTCATAGGTGGTTATCTGCTGCTCCGTACCTCCCGCTCCCCGGAACGCACGCGCGCCTAAGTGAACTCCGAATCACCCCGGCAGGCGATTCTTTCGCTTGACGCTGGCCATAGCTTCCGTTAGCCTCACGCCACCAAGCCCTCTCCCACGCATGCGGCGGATGTACCGCGCGGGGGCGTGCCACTTCCCAGAGGAGGTTGATTGATGCAGAGACCAACAGGAGTAACCATTCTCGGCGTTCTGGCCTATATCGGGGCGGTATGTCTTTTGATTGGAGGCGCGGTGTCGTTTATCGCGGGCTCATTCCTCACTCAGATTATTCACATGCCGGGATCGGGACTTGCAGCCGCTGCCGGCGCTATCGTGGGCGTAGTTTTTATTATGTTCGCCGTGCTTTACGGCGTGACGGGCTACGGTCTGATGGCGCTCAAGAACTGGGGCCGCATCATCGCGATCATGCTCATGATACTCGGAGTTGTGTTCGGGATTATCGGCCTGCTGGGATCGTTCGCTCTCTTCATGATGTCGGCTTTTGTGTTTCGCATCGTCATGCTGGCCATTGACGCGTGGATTCTGTGGTATCTCTTCCAGCCTCACGTGAAGCAGGCGTTCGGACAGGCCGCCTAGCCAAACGCGCAGCAACGATCAATAAGAATGGCGGCCTTTCAAGAGTGAGAGGCCGCCATTTTTTCGTATGGGCGGGTCTGTGACCCGCCCGGTTTCTGTTTCTCGCGTTCTCTACAACATCTGCCTTAACACATACGGCAAAATTCCGCCGTGCTGGTAATAGGCAACTTCTTCCGGCGTATCCACGCGCGCGACCGCTTCAAACGTTTTGCCGGCGCCAGCTCCATCCCGCGCATGCACGCGGAACTTTGTTCGCGGTTTCAGCGCGCTAATGCCCTCAATCGAGAATTCCTCGCGCCCCGTCAGTCCAAGTGACTCGCGCGTTTGTCCTTCCACAAATTCTAGCGGCAAGACTCCCATCCCGACCAAGTTGCTTCTGTGTATGCGCTCGTAGCTTTCGGCAATCACTACGCGCACTCCCAACAGCAGCGTGCCTTTTGCAGCCCAGTCGCGTGACGACCCGGCGCCATATTCTTTGCCGGCGAAAATCACCAGCGGTACATTTTCCTTTTTGTAGCGCATCGCGGCGTCGTAAATCGTCATTTGTTCGCCGCTCGGCTGATGCAGAGTCCACCCGCCTTCCGTGCCCGGCGCGAGCTGGTTGCGCAGCCGTATGTTTCCAAAGGTTCCGCGCATCATCACTTCATGATTTCCACGCCTCGCCCCATAAGAATTGAACTCGGATGCCTTCACGCCCTGTGCAATCAGGTATTTTCCCGCGGGGCTATCCACCGGAATCGAACCCGCCGGTGAAATGTGATCGGTCGTAACGCTGTCGCCCAGCACGGCCAGCGCCCGCGCGCCGCCCAAATCCGTCAGCGCAGCCGGAGTGCGTGGCATGTTCTCGAAGAATGGCGGCAGCTTGATGTACGTGGATTTCGCATCCCACACGTAAAGATCGCCTTCGGGCACCTTCAGATTCTTCCAGCTCGGCTCGCCTTCAAATATCTTTCCGTATTCTTTCGTGAACATTGACGTGCTCACGGCAGCGCGCACCGTGCTTTCAATTTCTTCCGGTGTCGGCCAAATTTCCCGCAGGAATATTGGTTTGCCCGCGGAATCATTTCCGAGTGGCTCCGTGGTCAGGTCCATATCCATACGGCCCGCCAGCGCGTACGCCACCACCAGCGGCGGCGAAGCCAGGTAATTCGCCCGCACTAGAGGATGAATGCGCCCCTCGAAGTTGCGGTTCCCGCTCAGGACGGCCACCGCAACCATGTTGTTCTCTTTAATGGCAGCGCCAATTGCTTCCGGCAGAGGCCCGCTGTTGCCAATGCACGTCGTGCAGCCGAATCCGACCAGATTAAATTTCAGTTTTTCTAGATACGTCATCAGGCCTGCAGCCGCCAGATAATCCGTCACGACTTTCGATCCGGGCGCAAGGCTCGTTTTCACCCACGGTTTTGATATCAGTCCGCGCTCCACGGCTTTTTTTGCCAGAAGGCCCGCGCCGATCATCAGCGAAGGATTCGACGTATTCGTGCAGCTCGTGATCGCGGCAATTACTACCGAACCGTTTGCAAGATCGAACTCGTCGCTGTTATTCTTCACGTGCGCCTTCGCAGCCGGCTGGTCCGCCATGCTCTTTTCAAACGCTTGCTTGGCCTCTCGCAGCAGCACGCGGTCTTGCGGACGCTTCGGCCCCGCAAGCGTGGGCTCCATGCTGTTCAAATCCAGCTCCAGAGTGGTGGTGAAAATCGGATCTGGCGTGCCGTCCGTGCGGAACAGCCCTTGTTCCTTCGTGTACGCTTCCACCAGCGCCACGCGCGCCGCATCGCGCCCCGTAAATCGCAAATAGTTGAGCGTTTCTTCGTCCACAGGAAAAAATCCCATCGTGGCGCCATATTCCGGCGCCATATTGGCAATCGTGGCGCGATCCGGCAGCGAAAGACTGGAAAGCCCCGTGCCGTAAAATTCCACGAACTTACCCACGACGCCTTTAGTCCGCAGCATCTGCGTCACAACCAGCACCAGGTCGGTTGCTGTTGAACCTGCGGGCAGCTTGCCGTGCAATTTGAACCCGGCTACGTCGGGGATCACCATCGAAAGCGGCTGTCCCAGCATCGCCGCCTCTGCTTCGATTCCGCCGACGCCCCAGCCAAAAACCCCCAGCGAGTTCACCATCGTGGTGTGCGAATCTGTGCCGACCAGTGAGTCTGGATAAGCCACTTTGCGGGCGTTATTCGAGTCAGTGCCAGGCGCATCGCAAACCACCCGCGCCAGATATTCCAGATTCACCTGATGGCAAATTCCCGTGTCCGGCGGCACAACCGCGAAATTCTGGAATGCTTTCTGTCCCCACCGCAGGAACGCATAGCGTTCCACATTCCGCTGAAATTCCATGAGCGCGTTCACCGAAAAAGAATCGGCCGTGGCGAACTTGTCCACCTGCACTGAATGGTCAATCACCAGCTCGGCGGGCAGCAGGGGATTTATTTTCTTCGGATCGCCCCCCATTGTGCGCATGGCTTCGCGCATCGCCGCCAAATCCACCACCGCGGGCACGCCGGTGAAATCCTGCAGCAGTACTCGCGCGGGCATGAACGCGATTTCCTTGCGTGCCGCATCATTCGGCTTCCATTCGGCCAACGCTTCGACGTCCGCCGGATGTACGAATCGGCCGTCCTCGCACCGCAACAAGTTTTCCAGCAGCACCTTCAGCGAAAAGGGAAGCTCGTCAACGTGGCCGATGCTTCGCTGTGCAAGCGCGTCCAGCCGGAAGATGTCGTAACTCGTTCCGGCGACATCCAGCGCGGTCAGGCTGCGAAATGAATTTGTGCGGGCGGGGGACATCGTGTCGCCGTCCTTTCAAAATGAATTGTGCTCCTTCCATGATAGCCGAACCGCTGGGCTGCTGCACGGCGAACCGTCCTGCGACGATTCGATGCAGCCCGCGTTCTCCGAACGCCGGGCCTTTCCTCTGGAATGCCTCCAATCATGCGCTATCATCTGCTTTGCCCCAATGGAGCCGAACGCCATGCACCGCTCACCCAGGCAGCTGAGACTAATAATCCTGTTCACCTGCGTCTTCTTCCTCACCACATTCACCGTCGCCCAACAATCACCAACCCCGACCCCGAAAATGTACGCCGTCCTCCTCGGCACAGGCTTTCCGCGGCCCGACGCCGACCGCGCCGGCCCTTCCACCGCAATCGTCACCGGCGAAAAAGTTTTCCTCGTGGATGCAGGCCGCGGAGTTATGATGCGCCTCGCAGGCGCCAATCTCGCACCGAAGAACATCCGTGCCGTCTTCCTCACGCACTTGCATTCCGATCATATTGACGGCCTGCCCGACGTCTTCCACAGCACCTGGCAATTCGGCCGCAGCACGGCATTTGAACTTTACGGCCCCATCGGCACACAGGATGTAGTGGACGCAATCATGAAGTTCTACGCCGCGGACATTCACATTCGCCGCGACCTCACCGAAAAGCTTGCCGCCGCCGGCGCAACCATTGATCTACACACCGTCCGCGAAGGCGTCGTCTACGAAGATGCGGATGTCCGCGTCACCGCATTCCTTGTGGATCACACGCCCGTCGAGCCCGCTTTCGGCTATCGTTTCGATTGCATCGGAAAAAATATCAGCTCCGGGAAAAGCATCGCCATTTCCGGAGATACGCATCCCAACGAAAACCTAATTCGCTTCGCCAAAGGCGCCGACGTCCTGATTCACGAAGCCTACCTACCACAAACCGTCGCGCCAACTGATACTGCCTCAGACGAAGGCTGGTTCGTCCGCTATCATTCCACCGCCGCCGAAGCGGGTGAAGACGCCGCCAGCGCCGGCGTAAAACTCCTCGTCCTGACTCACCTGATTCCGCACCGTCCCGGCAACGCCGACGCCGAATTTCAGCGCGAAGCCGCCAAATTCTTTCACGGCCCAATCATCGTGGGCCACGACCTGATGCGGATAGATGTTCCATAAGACTTGCCTTTGCATTGTGGGTTGAGGTTTCAACCGCGACATTCACGTGAGCAGAGAAGGGACTTTAGCCCCTGTAGCCCGTCCCCGCCTTGAAGGGGAGGGGATTCTCGCTGCCCGCATCTGGCATGAAGTTGCCAACAGGCATTAGCGCCTGAACGTCCTCCTCGGAATGTTCAACAGTGCCTACACCGCGTGGAGAGACTTAGCCTTCGGAAATTTCTCGCGGAGGATATTTCGAAACATAGCAGGATCATCTGCGCTGGCAAAGCAGCGCTTGGGAATCACATAAAAGTGGTCGCGTGTTAAATAAAGATAGAATGCAGCAGATACCTCACGAGCATCCACAAACGCATTCCACCTAAGTTCAGATCGCGCCAATGTGCTCTCGACCTGAACTGCGTCATTTGAAACGTGATACTTGCAACCCTCCTTGGCGCCGGGATCCCGGAGGCGTTTCTTAGCTATTATGAAAGTAGCAATCGGAATCATTACAACGCCGACAAGAATGCCGCTGAATAAAGGCACTGCAACTTGAAGGAGTTCATCAAAATCAAGCGTTGATGAACTATGTGTCGCGGAATAAACCAGAAGCGAACATAAGACGATTATCACGATTGCGGCGCCAATCAGGAACCACCACAACCGGCGCAACGTCGCCTTAATATTCGCGGAATAAAGCTCCCCAAGTTGGATTTGTACGGAAAAGTCGATCCCGTCTTCGTTAGTCATGGTTGGCCCGGGAGTCTAGCACATTGGCCTCGGCAGCGGCGACATCGAGTCTTAGCCGCAGATCTCCCAATTCTTCCGCAGATGCAGCATCGTGGGCCACAACTTCACCCTTCCGCTCGATAACAAAGGCGCTCCTCAGTGAAATCATCTAAAATGATTACGGAGCTAAAGGCCCCGCATGAACGTTGTCCTCATCTCAACTTACGAGCTCGGCCACCAGCCCTTTGGACTGGCGTCGCCTGCGGCATGGCTCGCCGAAATCGACGCTAAGGTCACCTGTCTCGATTTATCGCGCGAGGATTTCCGTGAAGCGCCAATCCGCGACGCGAGTCTGATCGCTTTCTATGTGCCGATGCATACCGCGACGCGCCTGGCAATTGCTCTTCTTCCGCGCGTCCGCGAACTCAACCCTCGCGCGCACATTTGCTTCTACGGACTCTACGCACCTGTGAATGCAAAGCACTTACGCGATGTCTGCGCGCAGACTATACTCGGCGGCGAATTCGAACAGGGCCTTGCGGATTTAGTTGGTCAGCTAACTAACGAAACCCCTGTGCGGAATTTCCCAGAAAAACAAAACGAATCCGTCATTTCCCTCGGCCGTCAGCAATTCCGCATCCCCATGCGCGAGGGACTTCCGCCGCTCGCGAAGTACGCGCACCTGATTATGCCCGACGGTGGATACCGCATTGCCGGGTACACCGAGGCCAGCCGCGGCTGCAAACATCTTTGCCGCCACTGTCCGATTGTCCCGGTGTATGACAGCGCATTTCGCATCGTTCAGCGCGAAATCGTGCTCGAGGATATTCGCCGCCAGGTCGCTGTTGGCGCCCAGCACATCAGCTTTGGCGACCCCGATTTCTTCAACGGCCCGGCGCACGCGCTGGCGATCGTCGAAGAAATGCACCGCGAATTTCCGCACCTCAGCTACGACGCGACAATCAAGGTGGAGCATTTACTGAATCACGCGAACCATCTTCAAAAGCTGCGCGACACGGGATGCCTTTTCGTAACGAGCGCGGTGGAATCCGTAGATGATCTCGTGCTGGATCGCCTCGCGAAGGGCCACACGCGCGCCGACTTCATCCGTGTCGTGAAACTTTTCCGCGAGGCAAACCTGGCGGTGCAACCCACATTCGTGCCGTTTTCGCCGTGGACGACGCTCGCTTCTTATCGCGATTTGCTGGGAGTTCTCGCTGAACAAGATCTCATTGAAAATGTCGCGCCGATTCAGCTCGCCATTCGCCTTCTGATTCCCGCGGGCTCGCGCCTCCTGGATTTGCCCGAGATTCGCGATGGCGTCGAACCTTTTGACGCCGCAGCGCTCGTCTATCCCTGGCGCCACGCGGATACTCGCGTGGATGCACTCTCGGCAGAGGTTGCTCAGATCGTCGAGCACAGCGAGAAATTGCGCGCCACGCGCGCCCGCATCTTTGCGCGCATATGGGAAGCCGCGGCGCGAGCGGCCGGTGAATCCGCGGAACTACCGGAATCACTTCGCCATTTAGGGATGGAACGCCCGGCCATTCCGCATATGAATGAACCCTGGTATTGCTGCGCGGAGCCAACAACCGACCAGCTTGTCTCCATAGGCCAGGTAAAAGCTCCCCTGGTGGAGAAAACGGCTGCGCAACCAGACGCTTTCGTCTAACTGAATGGGCCTCGACATTGACTGAAAATCAAAACGCGAAAACAAAAGGGAAGCGCCTTCTGCTCCTCACCAGCAAGCTCGGCTACCAAACCCGCAGCTTCGCCGAAGCAGCTACAAAACTCGGCGTCGAACTGCTCTATGCAACCGACCGCTGCCACCAGCTTGACGATCCGTGGAATGACCGCGCTATCGCTGTACATTTTGAAAAGCCGGAAACAGCGGCGCTTTCAATTTATGAAACTCTGCGTGGTACCGAACCGGATGGCGTACTCGCGCTTGGCGACCGCTCGGTAATTACCGCTGCGTATTTGGCACGGCGGCTCGGACTGTTTCACAATCATCCCGCGTCGGTGGAAGCGTGCCGCAGCAAGGAGCGCACGCGCGATGCGTTTCACGCCACCGGATTGCGCACGCCGTGGTTTCGCGCTTTGCCGCTCGTGCCCACACCTGACCCCGCATTCGCGGGAATTTCGTTTCCCTGTGTGGTCAAACCGCTGTGCCTTTCCGCCAGCCAGGGCGTGATGCGCGCAAATAATCCCGTGGAATTCTCCCGGGTCGTCGCGCGTCTCGCACGGCTTCTGCAATCTCCGGAGCTGCGCGCGTCCGGCGATCCGGATCTGGATCGCATGATTGTCGAAGGCTACATTCCGGGAAGGGAAGTCGCCGTGGAAGGATTGCTTACCGAAGGCGTTCTGCGCATCCTCGGGATCTTCGATAAGCCCGATCCGTTGGAAGGTCCGTATTTCGAGGAAACAATTTACGTTACACCGTCTCGGCTCACAGAAAATCAGCAACAGGGAATCGCGCTTTGCTCGCGAGATGCCGTGCGCGCGCTGGGCCTTGTGCACGGGCCGGTGCACGCGGAGTTCCGCGTGAATGAGGAAGGCGTGTGGCCGCTGGAAGTAGCGCCGCGCCCGATTGGCGGCCTTTGCGCGCGTGCGCTGCGTTTCGGTCCGGATCTAATTTCGCTAGAAGAGCTGCTGGTGCGCCACGCGCTCGGTTTGCCGGGAACGGAGATCGAGCGCGAATCCGCGGCAAGCGGCGTGATGATGATCCCCGTGCCATCGAGCGGCCTATTCGAGCGCGTGGATGGAGTCGAAGAAGCCCGAGCAACGCTGGGAATCGAGTCCATCGAAATCACCGCGCGGCTGCACGATACGATCGTCGCGTGGCCGGAAGGATCAAGCTATCTGGGATTTATTTTCGCGCGCGGTCCGAATCCCGGCGAAGTGAAAGCAGCTTTGCGCATCGCGCACTCGATCCTGCGCTTTGTGATCGCTCCGGAACTGCCGGTAGGCAACGCCGCAACCGGAAAATTGCCCGCCGTGCTTTCCGGTTAGCCTTTGGCTTTGGGAGCTACGTAACCTTCGGGGAGTTTGGCGCCTTCGCCAAAGAAGAACTGCTCCATTTGCTCTTCCATAACCTTCTGCGATTGCGGGTCCAGCGGATTCAGCCGGTATTCATTCATCAGCATCTTTGAATATTCGATCCAAAGCTTCCACGCCTCTTTCGAGACGTTTTCGTAGACGCGCTTGCCAATCTCGCCTTTCCATGGCACGCGGTCGAGTCCTTCCATTTCCTTGTCAAATTTTACGCACTTCACCATGTGCGCGCCGGGCTTCGGTGCGCTTGGCGCAGGCGGTGGACCGCCGTGACCGCACGAATCTGCCATTTTAGGAACCTCCGCCGGACGTTTCGACCGGCGCCGCATTTAACTACCCCTGTTACGATACTGCATCCCGCCGAAAATTCCTACTCGCAGGCTGTGCCCTCAGTCTGGCATTGAGTGGCGCAAGCATCCCTGCCTGCGCTCGGCGGTAGTATACGGGCGATAGGCTGCGCCACCAATAAACACAACCAATTTTCGCCCCTGCGAATCCATACCTTCAATAGCCGGCCGCAGCATATCGCATGCAGCACGGCTCACACGGGGTGACTTGCTTGAACTCTTCTCCTATAATTGTGTCTATGAAAACCTCACTCGCTCGCATGGTCTCTCTGCAGTTGGTCGCAATTGTGCTCTTTGCTGTTCCTCCTAGCTGGGCCACGTGTGGCGGAGGGGGTGGCGGCGGTGGCGGAGGCATGTCCTCGGGCGGTGGGAGCGGGCCGGGCGCGGCGCCGGATCAGCAGGTCTACAACGTGCCGTGGCATCTTCGGAAGGCTCAGGATCCGCCAATAACCTCGGGTTTGGTTCTGTATTGGTTTCCGTCTTCACAAAAAGAATTGGCCGCGTCCAGCTTGCGCACATCGCGCACGCTTTCGCTTTACGCCGCGCAATGTGTGGATATGCAAGTTGCGGACGCCGAATCGCCGGTCGGATCGAAACTGCCCGCCGATACCAAGCTTCCCGTGGCCGTGCTGGCCACGCCGGACGGCACGCCGATTGGAACCGCCGTAAACAAGGACGGTTACTTGCGCGTGGACCAAGTGGAAAAAATGGTCACCGATGAAATGAAGCGTCGCGAGACCGCTCTCGAACAGCAATTGAAGGACGCCAAGAGCAAGGCCAAGGCCGGCGATAGCGCGGGCGCCATTCCGATCTATAAGACCGTTCTGGAACAGAAGTGCCTATTTCCAGACAAGGCCAAGGATGCAGTGAAGGAACTGAAGAAATTAGGGGTCAAGGATGTTGGCGAAGTATTCGACGCGCCTGTGTTTGATCGCGCCAAGAGCGCGCGCATTGAAGCCACGATGCGCCGCGGCCTGCGAGCCGAACTGGACGCGAATTACACGGAAGCGGAACGTTTCTATTCCGAAGCGCGCCGTATGGATCCCGCCGATCCCGCGCCGTTGCGGTTTCTCGGCGAACTCTATCGCCATCAAACCGGCGACTGGGATAAGGCTCGCACCATGTTTGACGCGATTCTCGCCATGCCCGCCGATCCGCTCTCCCGCGCCGTGGCAATGCACGGCCTTGGGAAGATGACGATTCACGACGGCAATTTCGCGACAGGTCTGGCGCTGATGGAAAAATCAGTGCAAACCTATCCGCTGGCCCTGGCGTACCGCAACCTATCGGTCTATTGGAACTCCGAAGGAAACGGCGCGAAAGCTGACGAGTATTTGCAGAAAGCGCTGGCCGTGGATCCCACCGATCCGTACAACCTGGTATTCGCCGCGGCGTTTTGGGCGGGGAATGGCAAGGGTGACGAGGCTCTGAAGATCGCCCGTGAGAATGAAAATTTGCTGCCGGCGTCCTACAATCTCGCCGCCGTTTACGCGCAGATGGGCCAGCGCGATAAGGCGCTCGAACTCCTCAAACGGCATTTCTTTGAGTACGAGCGCACCCAGTCCGTGCGCAGCAAAGAAATGATGGAGGCGCGAGTAGATGCCGTTTTCCTTTCGCTGCGCAACGATCCAACATTCGTCGCGCTCACGAAGGATTCAGACGGCAAACTCGATTCGACGAGGCCCATGAGTTCGCGCCCATAGGCGGCATTCCGTCTACTGAGGTTTACTTTTGCCTGCTTGAAGCAGTACCGTTTCTTCACACACGTTCGCTGTCTGCAGAGGAAAACCATGTCCGCTAAAGACCAACTCGCAATTCCCGACGCCGCACGAAAAGATCCTGAATCACTCGAAGTCGCCCGTATCTGGGTGGCGAACAATGCGCAGCACGTAAGCCTTCAGGTCGGCGCATGGAAGGATCCGTTCGCATGGGGAATATTATTGGCGGACCTGGCCAGGCACGTCGCCATTTCGTACGAGCAGAGTGAGGGTCTTGATCTGGACGAAACATTGCGGCGAATACGCCGGGGATTCGACGCTGAATTGAAATCGCCAACCGACAGTCCCACTGGCTCAATCCTCTGAGCCTGCAAAACAAGCGACGATGGCTTGCGCCCAGCAAATATTTCTGCGAAAAAGGTAGCTCCGGCGGACGCATCTTGCCGCCGGGCGTGGAGTCAGCCGTGCGCGTGGGATTTTCCGAAAAAGTCATTCTTGTTTGCACTGCCCGGAGCAGTGCGTGAGAAAAACCACGGCGCTCTTCTGGGATGTCGGCGGCGTCATTTTGACGAATGGATGGGACCGCGAGGCGCGGCGCGCCGCTGAGGAAAGATTCGGGCTGGATTCGGCCGATTTTGAACAGCGCCATGAGCTGGCCAATCCGGATTTCGAGCTTGGCAAAGCGACGCTCGATCAGTACCTCGAGCAAACCGTGTTTTATCGTGAACGCCCGTTTTCGCCGCGGGAATTCAAGGAATTCATTTATTCGCAGTCAAGTGCGCTGCCGGAATCGCTGGCCTTTGCAGGGCGCCTGGCGGGCGCGCGGCGGTATCTGATGGCGGCTCTCAACAACGAAGGCGCCGAAGTGAACGCCTACCGGATCGAGCATTTCGGCCTTCGCCGTTTATTTACGCTATTTTTGAGTTCGTGCTATGTGGGCGCACGAAAACCGGATGCGGCGATCTACGATTTGGCGCTCAAAGTTACTCAGCGCAGCCCCCAGGAGTGTGTCTTTGTGGATGACCGTGAGCCCAACATCGCGGGTGCGCGGAAGATTGGCATGGACACGATTCTTTTTCAGGGCGCAGCGCAGCTCGAAGGTGAGTTGTACAAGCGGGGCATCGAAATTCCCGCGGCATAAATTCCGCAAGAAATCTTGCAGGAGGCGCGCATTGGAGAAAAGCGACAGACCGAGCACCGGCGGTACCGTGGGACCGGCGACGCCCCGTGAAGTTTTGCCCGGCTTGCTCGTCACTCCCAACGCGGAAGGTCTGGCGCGCGCCGCCGCTCGCTTATTTGTGGAATGGGCATGGCAGGCGATATCCGAGGACTCGCGTTTCTGCGTGGCCCTGAGCGGCGGACACACGCCCGCCACATTCCTCCGCGAGCTGGCGTCGCAGGATTTCCGTACCATGGTGGATTGGGGCCGCGTGGAGGTGTTCTGGGGCGACGAGCGCCCGGTGCCGCCAGAGAGCAGCGAGAGCAACTACGGCATGGCGCGGCGCGAGTTGCTGATCCGCGTGCCTGTCTCCGACGCGAACGTTCATCGCATGGAGGCCGAGCGGCCGAATATTGGCCGCGCCGCGCAGGATTATGAAGACCTGCTTCGGGAAAAACTGCCGCTCGATTCCCGTGGGTTTCCGCGGTTCCATCTAATCTTGCTTGGATTGGGGCTTGAAGGTCACACGGCTTCGCTCTTTCCCGGACTGCGCGGGATGAGGGAAACCTCGCGCTGGGTCAGCACGCCTTTGGTGCCGAAGCTGGGCAGCCGCCGGATGACGTTAACGTTGCCGGTGCTGAATTCCGCGCGCCGCGTGATGTTCATGGTGTCCGGCAAAGAGAAGGCCGAAGTTCTCTATCAGTTATTGGCTGGTACGGCGGAGCCACCGCTTCCAGCGCAATTGGTGACAGCGCCCGACGGGCAACGCATAATTCTTTGTGATGAAGCCGCGGCGGGACTTGTGCTGGAGGAAATCAGCGCAAAGGGAAAATTCATCGGCGCGCGGCCATTTACGCCTCCGCATTCGCAGCCGCCCGGACACAAGTAGCCGGCCCGCTCTATGCCATCTCTTGAAATTCAATGCGCGGAAATATCATTCGTACCGCAAGGCGGTCATGGGATCTGTGCGGGATGCCCGCCACGCCGGCAATAATGCCGCAAGCGTCGCGACCGCCAGCAGAATAATCGCAGCGCCAACGAGCGTGAGCGGGTCGCGCGCAGTAAGACCGTAGAGCATGCTTTCGAGCACGCGGGTCGCCGCCAATGCGGCGCCCAGACCTACCGCGGCACCCAGAAGCGTAACTCCCAAAGCCTCACGCAGAATCAGCCACAGAACATTTCCACGTTGCGCCCCAAGCGCCATGCGCACGCCGAGCTCGCCGGTCCTCTGAGACACGGTGTAAGACAGGACGCCGTAGAGCCCGATGCATGCCAAAAGAAGAGCAAGCGCGCCGAAAAAAGTCGAAAGCCGCGCTGTAAGCCGGTCGCGCACGAGCCGTTGGTCAATTTGCTCCGGAATCGTGTGAATCATCAGAGGGTCGAGCGTCGAGTCGATCCCGCGGACAATTTCACGCACCTTCGCGGCGACCCGAGCGCCGTCTCCGGTGTAATGAATTTCGAAAACAGCCTGGGTGGAAAGTTCGATGGGGTTGAAAAAGGGGACGTAAAATCGCGGGTCCGTTTCGCCGCGGAGCGAGTTGTACTTCGCATCGGCCACCACGCCGACAATCTCAAACTCGAGACGGTTCTCGGGGTACTCATCCACAATGTGCCGGCCAATCGGATTGTCGTTGCCGAAGAAGTATTTCGCGAAGGTTTGATTCACCCAGCAGATCCTGGCGCCAACGGAGTCCTGCGGCCGGACGTCGCGGCCCATCAAAACTGGAATTCCAATCGCTGAGAAATAATTTGGCCCCACCTGATCCCAAGAGGAGTCCATTTTCTGGCCGGATTTCGGCGTGTACCCGACAATCGAAATTTGATCGCCCGAGTCCGTGCCAAAGAAGAGGCCATTTTCCGAAAGCGTGGCCTCGCGCACGCCCGGGGCGGCTCCCAATCTATCCAGAAGCTCCTGAAACAATGGGCCCGTCGCGGCGGGCTTATATCCGGCTGTGGCGGGAATCACGCGGAAGAGCAACAAGTGCCCGGCGTCATAGCCGAGGGGAATCGCCGTCAGCTTTTGCAAACTGCGGACGAACAATCCCGCGGAAACCAGCAGCAAAAGTGAAATCGCGACCTGCGTCGCCACCAGCACACGGCCCAGCGGCAGGCGGCTGGACCCGCGCCCGCCCCCTGATATCGTCCGCGATGAGCCTCGAAGAATGTGGTTCAGGTCAACGCGCGTGGCGCGCATCGCCGGAGCCAGCCCGAAAAGGATCCCCGTGACGAGCGTCACTCCAATCGTGAAAGCCAATACGCGCAGGTCAAGATGCACGTCAAGGGGAACCGTGGTCGGGCCGTTCGAAACCATGCGAAGCAGCAAGAGGTCTCCCCAGCGGGCCATCACGAGCCCCAGCGCCGCTCCCAAACCCGCCAGCAGCACGCTTTCGGTGAGCAACTGGCGGATCAACCGGCCGCGGCCCGCCCCGAGGGCCACGCGCACGCCTAATTCGCGCTGCCGTCCCGCGGCGCGTGCAAGCAACAAATTCGCGACGTTCGCGCACGCCAACAAAAGCAGCAGCCCCACGAGCCCCATGAGAATTTCGAGCGGCTGCGCATACTGGCCTCGCAATACGGAAAGGCCCCGGCTCGCGTCGCGCGTCACGACAAAGGAGTCAGTTACTTCTTTCCTTTCCTTTTCGTCCGGAATGGACGCCGCTTCATCGTTCAGCACGTGATTGAACGTCACGTTGATGGAAGCATTCGCTTGCTTGAGACTTACGCCCGGGTTCAGCCGGCCCACCACGTCCAGAAACATCGTCTTGGTAATCGAGCCGGGCTTCTGCGTAAGCAAATCACGGCTGGGAAAAACCGCATCCTGCTGCATCAGCGGAATCCAGACGTCGGGAGCATCACCGACCATCAGTCCCGTGAATTCCGGCGGCATCACTCCTACAATCTCGAACACGCCCTTCCGGATGTGTATTCTCCGTCCGATCACGGACGGATCGCGCTGCAATCGGCGATCCCAGAACGCATAGCTCACCACCACGACGGGATGCGCGTTGCGGCCCCGATCCACCTCGGCGCCGAATACGTGGCCGAGTTGAGGCGCCACTCCGAGAGTTGAAAAGTAGCCGCCGCTGACCATGCTGATATTCGCGGGACTGTTGTCATCTGTTTGGCCGATTGATACTGGAGCCGAATAGTCTTGGCTGGAAAAGGCAAGAATCCCCGAGAAAACCTGATTCTGGTCGCGCAATCCTTCAAATTCGTGATACGTCAGCATTTCCCGTTCCCCGCTGCTGGTTCCGTTCCACATCCCATTTGACTCGGGGTCGGTTATCACGACGAGTTGCTGCGGATCTCGAATGGGCAGCGTGCGGAGCAGCACGGCGTTGATGACGCTGAACAGAGAGGTATTCGCGCCGATGCCGAGCGCCAGAGTCAAAATGGCAATCGCTGAAAATCCGGGATTCTTGGCGAGGGCGCGCAACGCAAAGCGCAAGTCTTGCAGCAGAGTTTCCATAGGCCGTCCGCTCGATCGAGGATTGACCTGCTTTCAGTATCTTAGACGCTCCTGGAATGGGGAAGTCACGGATTTTTGACGCGAAAACGGGATTCGGGGATGGGCTTGGGTTACGGTTCCAGCGCTTGCTTGGCGGGATAGTTCACGTGCAGCGCGGCAATGCTCGAGGCATCCCATCCACCGCCCAGCGCCTTTACCAGGAGAACCGAGGTCGTAAGCCGCTGGCCTTCGAGTTGCGAGGCAAGCCGTTCGTTGGAAAGCAGGATTTGCTGCGCGGTTACGACATCGAGGTAATTCACCAGTCCGCCCTTGTAGCGGTTCGTGGCAATTTCCAGCGCCTTGCGAGCGTCGGTCACTGCGGCGGCTTGTGCCTGGGCGGCATTCGCAAGCACAGCCAGCCCCGCGAGATTATCTTCAACTTCCTGAAATGCTGTCAGCACTGAGCCGCGATAATTTGCAACGGTAAGATCGTAGCCCGCCTGCGCATATTGCACTTGAGCTTTGCGCGCGCCACCACTCAGCACGGTTTCAGCCACTGCGGCGCCCACGGACCAGAACGAACTCGTAACAGTCGCCAGTCTTGCAAGGTTGAAACTTTCAAAGCCCCCGCCCGCGGAAAGGCTCAGGTCGGGGTAATAAGCGCTCTTGGCCACGCCGATTTGCGCATTGGCGCTGGCCATCTGCCGCTCGGCTTCCGCGATGTCCGGCCGCCGCTCAAGCAGGTCAGTGGGCACGCCTATGGGAATCACAGGCAGGGCGGAGGGCATTGGCTTGATGGCAAGCTTGAAACTCGAAGCGGGCTGGCCCGTCAGGGTGCCAAGGGCGTCCTCAAACTGGACGCGCTGCTGTTGCAAAAGTATCGCTTGCGCGCGCGTAGCATCCAGCAACGTTTGTTCCTGCGCTACATCGAGGCCCGAAGCGACGCCGCCTTTCGCGCGGTCTTCTACAAGTTGCAGGCCATGCTGGAACGATTCAACCGTGCTATTCAACACGGCGATTTCATTGTCAAGTTCCCGCAGCGCGAAATAATCGCCCGCCAGTTGGGACGCAATCATCAGCCGGACGTTCTCCAGATCGGCTCCCGAAGCCTGGTAGGTGGCCTGCGCCGATTCAATGGTCCGCCGCACGCGTCCAAACAGATCAGTTTCCCAGGTGACTGTAAAGGGTAGTGTAAAAGTCGGCTGCGTGATGGGCGTAGGGTTCGCTAAGCCGGTGTAAGGCCGGTTTCCGGATTCTCGTCCATCCTGCGCCGAAGGGCCAATGTCTACTTGCGGGAACAGTCCCGCAGTCGAAAGCCTTGCCTGGGCGCGCGCCTGATCGAGCCGCGCCACGCCCGCTTTCAGCGATTGGTTCGCGCTCATGGACTGCGTTTCCAGCGCATCCAGGTCGGCATCTCCGAAAATCTTCCACCATTCGCCCTTAGGAATCTGATCGCGCGGGTCTCCGGGCCTCCACGGGCCTTCGGCCTTCCACGCTGTGGGCGCCGGGGCGTCCGGACGCTTATAGTTGGGGCCGACGGCGCAGCCTGTCATTGCGATCGCGGCCACGCCCGCGACGGCCAACACAGCCGCGAATACCGGAATGGATGTAACCCTTCTCATGGTGTGTTGGGCTTCTTAAGTCGGCCGGATGGTGTCTGCACGTGAACCTGCTGGCCTGCTTCCATCGAGTCGGGCGGATTGTCAACAATTTGGTCGGCAGGATCGAGCCCCTGCAGAATTTCCACAGTGGTCCCGAAGTCGCGTCCGATCGTGACTCGCTTGAGTTCGATGCGGTCATCCGCGCCGACGACGGCGGCCATGGTGCCTTCGGGGCGGAACAGCAGGCCGGTGATGGGTAAAGAAAGCCGGTTCCCCGTCATTTTCACGTCGAAATGGACTTCCGCATAAGCGCCCGGCAACAGTGTGGCCGTTGGATTGGGCACGTCCACTTCCGTGCGCAGGGTCCGCGTCGCAGGGTCAATCGAATCCGCCGTGCGCGCGACCTTCCCGCAGAATTTCTTACCGGAAAATTCGGCGAGTTCCAGGCATGCAGGCAGGCCGGTGTGTATCGAAGGCGCATAGGACTCCGGCACGGCCACGAATACGCGCAGGGGATCAACCTGCGCCAAATCGAACAGCTCCTTTGCCGCGCCGCCGTTGCCCGCATTGATCAGCGTGCCGGGATCAACATTGCGCTGCGTGATAACGCCAGCGAATGGCGCGTAAACGCGCTTGAAGGATTCCAAATCTTCAAGGCGCTTCACGTTTGCCTCAGACGATTGCACGATGGCTTTCTTGGCAGCAAGGTCGCCCACCGCGTTATCCACTTCCTGCTTGGAAACGGAATCGGTTTTCAGCAAATCCTGATAGCGGGTAGCGGTGGTGCCGGACAGAGTCAGATTTGCCTGCGCGGTAACGAGGTCGGCGCGCGCCTGTGAAAGTTGTTGATCCACTTCCGGCGTTTCAATTTCCGCCAGCAGGTCGCCTTGCTTCACGCGGCTGCCGATGTCGCTGTACCATTTCTTAAGATAGCCGTTGGTTCGCGCGTAGATTGGCGAATCCACGTACGCTTCCAGGGACCCCGGCAGCACAAGGCCGGCATCGACGTTCAGCGGAGTGGCATGGATGACGGCCACCGTGGGCACGGCCATCTGGATTGTTCGTTCTGCCAGTACGCGGCTGGTGTTGCGCCGGGCCGCCAGGCTGTAAATACCCAGCGCCGCGAACACCACGAACGGCACAAGCCACAGAAGCACCATTTTGCTATGGCCGTGGCGCGTGCCGCCTCCCTGCGGATTTTCCTGGTGGCCGCTGACAGTTTCCATCATGCTCGATTCTCTCCTGAACTCGTTCCCAATTCCTTTTCGGAATTCTAGTGATGCGTTTCCGCTTCGCTGGCACGGCCCGCCGCGTCCTCCCGCTGGCCCGGCTTGAAATTCTTATGAATCAATTTGAAGACGCACGGCACGAAAAATAATGTCGCAAACGTCGCGAAAATAAGCCCGCCAATCACGGCGCGGCCAAGCGGAGCATTTTGTTCGCCACCTTCGCCGAGACCCAGCGCCATCGGCACCATTCCGATAATCATAGCCAGGGCCGTCATCAGCACGGGACGGATCCGAATAAATCCGGCTTCCAACACCGCTTCGGCGGAATTCAAGCCTTCGCGCAGCCGCTCGCGTGAAAATGAAACCATCAGGATACTGTTGGCCGTAGCCACGCCCATGCACATGATGGTTCCCGTCAGGGAAGGCACGCTGATAGTCGTGCGCGTCAGCAGCAGCATCCAGAGAATGCCGGCGAGCGCGGCGGGCAGCGCCGTGATGATGATGAAGGGATCGAGCCAGGATTGGAAGTTCACAACGATCAACAGATACACCAGAGTAATCGCGACCAGGAGCCCCGCGGCCAGCCCATTGAAGGATGAAGTCATCGTCTCGACTTGTCCGCGCAATCCGATCACGGTGCCTCTTGGCAACTTCGGTTGATATTCCTGCATGATCTTGCGGACATCGGTGGCGACGCCGCCCAAATCGCGCCCTTGCACTGAAGCATAGACATTTATCATCGGTTGCGCGTCATAATCCGAAAGTTCAGCCGGCTTGGCCGTCAGTTCAAAATCCGCCAGATTGCCGAGCACCTGCGGGGACTTTGCGTTTGGAGAAGACACGGGGATATTCTGGAGCGACTGCATCGAGTCCACTTTGTACTGTGGAACCTGGACGACAACCGAGTAGTTCACGCCGTTCTGTGGATTTGCCCAAAACGAGGGATTGGTCTGGAAACTCGAGCTGAGCGTTAGCAATAAACTTTGCGCCACATCGTTTTGCACCAAGCCCACGGATTGCGCTCGCGTGCGGTCAATATTCAGATAAAGCGTCGGCTGTTCAAACATCTGGAAAACGTGAACGTCAACCGCTCCGGGAATCTGCGCCATTCTGTTCGATATCTCCTGCGCCAGCTTGTAGTCCGCTTGGATGTTGATGCCCGTCAGCTCGACGTCAATCGGCGCCGGCACGCCGAAATTCAAAATCTGGCTGACGATATCGGCCGGCTGAAAGAAAAACTGAGTGCCGGGAAACTCGCTGGCTAACCTTCCGCGTAATTCGCTGATGTATTCGGAGGTTGCCTTCTTGTGATTCGGCTTTAGTGAGATCAGTATTTCCGCGTCGGAGGTTCCGATCGTGCCGGAGTTGCTGTAGGACATATTCAAACTGCTATAGGGGAGCCCGATATTGTCGAGCACGGGGCCTATTTCATCGGTAGGTATGACTCTGCGGATCAGGTTATCCACACGGTCGCATTCGCGCGCCGTTTCTTCAATACGTTCCCCCACCCTGCCGCGCATGTGCAGGCGGATTAGCCCGGCGTCAACGCTCGGAAAGAAATCCTCCCCCAGAACCAGGCCGATAGGCGCGGATGCGAAGCAAAGCAACAAGAACAGAAGAATGAACGTCCAGGCGTGATCCAGGCAGAAATGCAGCGCGGAACGGTAGCGCTGCCGCATACGCTCGAAACCGTTCACGAACCCGCGCTGAGCGCGGGAAAAGGGATCGTTGCCGGTGGCATGTTCTTCGCCGTGGTGGCCGCGGAGCAGATACATCGCCATGGTCGGCACGAGCGTCCGTGAAAGCAAGTAAGACGCCAGCATGGCGAAGACAACCGCTTCGGCCAGCGGCACGAACAGGAATTTCGCGACGCCCGTCAGGAAAAACATGGGCACGAAGACGATGCAGATGCACAAGGTGGAAACGAAGGCCGGCACGGCGATCTGTTGCGCGCCATCCAGAATCGCACGCACAGTTTCCTTGCCCTGCGCCAGGTTGCGGTTGATGTTTTCGATTTCGACGGTCGCGTCATCCACCAGAATGCCGACGGCTAATGCCAATCCGCCTAGCGTCATGATGTTGATGGTTTCTCCGAGAGCGCTTAAAACGCAGATCGAGACCAGAATCGAAAGGGGAATCGAGATGGCGATGATCAGCGTGCTGCGCCAGTTGCCAAGAAACAGCAGAATCATCAGCGCCGTCAGAACTGCTGCGATCAGCGCCTCGCGGATCACTCCCTGTACGGCCGCGCGCACGAAAATGGATTGGTCGAACAGCGGTGTAATCACCAGCGCCGGAGGCAATACTGCCTTCAGGCGTGGCAGAAGCGCGTAGAGCCGGGCCACGATATCCAGCGTTGAAGAGCCGCCCGTCTTGAAAACGCTCATCAGCACGCCGCGCTGTCCATCCATGCGAACAATATTCGTCTGCGGAGAATAACCATCACTGACAAAGGCAACGTCGCTTAGGTAGACCGTCGCGCCGTTTATGGTCTTGATGGGAAGATTGTTCAGCGCGGCGATCGTTTCCGTGCTGCCGTTCATTTCCACGGGATATTCAATGGACCCAAGCTTCACGGATCCCGAAGGCAGAATCAGATTCTGCAAACTCACGGCATTGATCACATCCACCGGTGAAAGCCCTTTGGCCTGCAACGCGGGAATGTCCACGTTCACCGAGACCTGCCGCTGCTTTCCACCGTATGGATAGGGAGTCGCTGAGCCCGGTATTGTGGCCATGCGGTTGCGTACGAAATTCACGGCCAAGTCGTTCAATTCCTGCTCAGAAAGCCCGTCGCCGCGAAGGCCAAGCTGAAGGATTGGCACCGTCGAGGCCGAATAGGTAATCACCAGTGGAGGAGTCGTCCCCGGAGGCATTGAGCGAATCGCAGTTTGCGAAATCGCCGTGATTTGGGCAATCGCCTTGCCAATTTCCGCTCCGGACTGGAAATACACCTTTATAATTGACCGGCCCTCTTCCGTCTGCGATTCAACATGCTGGATGTTGTCTACTGTCGTCGTTAAGGAGCGCTCGTATCCAGAGACGATTCGCTGCTCCATATCCGTTGGAGAAAGTCCGGAATAGTTCCAAACAATGCTGACAACCGGAATATTGATTTCGGGGAAGATGTCCGTCGGAGTACGGGTAATCACCAGCGGGCTGATCAGAATGATGACCAGCGCGAAGACAATAAATGTATAAGGTCGATTAAGTGCGAGACGGACTATCCACATATGTTATTTCGAACGGCGTCGCCGGGCTCCAAATCGCAGGAGACACGGACGGCTGCCAAACCTCGGATGTTGAGGCTATCCCCTTAGACTAGATTTGATGCAGAAACAGACCTCGCGATACAAACGCGCATTCTCTTCCATTGCCGGATCACACCGGTCAGGGAATTGGGCCTGTATGTAAGCAGACGCATACTTTGCTCACATGGTTTCTATTGTCGCACGACCTTGCATCTCGCGACAGCAGGAATGCGCGAACGCGCCACTCCCACCGAACTGGCTCACACTTGCATCTGCTGGGATTAGCTTGCGAAGTGATAAACTCAACCGATTTCCGGAGGAACTTCAAAATGCGTGTTTTGCGCCATGAGGCACGGCATTCTGCGAGCGCGAGATCCATTACAGCCGGCTGTCGTTCTGGCTGGGCGATCCGCGCGATTGCTTTAGTGGCCTTGGCTGCGTGCGGAGCGGCAGCCTCGCTCGCGCAACAGGTGCCGCCTGAGCTTTATTCCAAGTTGCAATGGCGCCTGATTGGCCCATTCCGCGCGGGTCGCGTCACCGCGGTGACGGGGGTTCCCGGAAACACAGCAATGTATTACATCGGCACGCCGGGCGGCGGCGTTTGGAAGACAACCGATGGTGGACAAGTTTGGCGCCCGATTTTCGATGACGCCCGGGTCGCTTCCGTCGGAGCGTTGGCCGTCGCGCCTGCGAATCCGAACATAATCTATGTAGGCACGGGGGAGCAGACGGTTGGAAACGGAATGTGGAAATCAACCGACGCCGGTGCAACGTGGAAACCCATTGGTCTCGAGAAGACCCGTTTCATCTCCACGGTGCTGGTGGATGCTAAGAATTCTGATGTCGTGCTGGTTGCCGCTCTGGGTGATCGTGTTTCAGGCGATCAGCGCGGCGTCTTCAAAACCACCGACGGCGGCCGCACGTGGACCAAAGTTTTCTACAGGGACGAGCAAACCGGCGTCATTGATATGAGTTTCGATCAAGGTAGTCCGAAGATTGTTTTTGCGGCGCTTGAGCGCCGCGGTGGCGCCGGCGGTGGAGGCTTGGGAGCCGGCGGAGGCGTCGCGCCAGGCGCGCCTCCAAGTCCTCAGCCTGAAATTTACAAGTCCACCGACGAGGGCTCCACGTGGAAGCCTCTAAATTACAAAGGGCTGCCCGATAGTGGGTTGGGGCGCATCGGCATCGTCGTAGCGCCGGGCACGGGCGGGAAGCGTGTCTATGCGATTGTGAACCAGGGCTTCTACCGCTCGGACGACGGCGGCGAATCCTGGACTCGGACGACGACCGATCCGCGCATCGTGAGCACCAGCTACTTCGGAAAGGTTTTTGCCAATCCGCGAAATCCGGATGATGTTTTTATCGGGCAGACTTCCATGTACCGCTCAACTGACGGCGGCAAGAATTGGTACGCGTTCAACGGCGCTCCGAGTGGCGACGATTTTCACGTGATCTGGGTCAACCCAGAAAATCCGCAATTCATGATTCAGGGCGTGGATCAGGGCGCGATCATCAGCGAGGACGGCGGCAGGACTTGGAGTTCGTGGTACAACCAGGCGACCGGCCAGCTCTACCACCTCACGACGGACAATCAGTTTCCCTACATCGTCTACGCTTCGCAGCAGGATAGCGGCACCGTGGCGATTCCCAGCCGCAGCGAGTTCGGCGAAATCAGTGATGCCGAACGATTTTCGATCGGCGGATTTGAAGCCGCCTATATCGCCGTTGATCCATTGAATGCCAACCTCGTTTATTCAAATAGTTGGTATGGCAGCGTCGTGCGCTTTGACCGTACGACGGGGCAAATAGCTACCGTATTCGTTCGCAGCAATAAATACCGCGAGGCCAGCATGGCGCCGCTGGTTTATTCGCCACAAGATCCGCACACGCTCTACCTGGGCACGCAGTTCGTGCTGAAGACCACGGATGGCGGCATGACCTGGCAGGAAATGAGCCCGGACCTAACGGCCGTTCCTCCTCCGCCCACTCCGCCTGCCGGCGCGCCTGCGGCGGGCATTGGTGCCGGGCGTGGAGGCAGAGGCGGATCGATCAGTACGCTTTCGCCTTCCACGAAAGCTGCTGGCGTCATCTGGTCGGGCTCGACGAACGGACGCATTCAAGTTACGCAAGATTCCGGCGCGAATTGGAAGGATGTTACGCCGACGGATCTTCCCGCAGGGCAGTCCGGTGTGCCCGCCGCAGCCAGTGTTCAGATCATTGACGCATCGCATTTCGATGCCGGCACGGCCTATGCCGCAATTACGGTTGGCCAGGACCCCGCGCCTTTCGTTTTCCGCACGCATGACGGCGGACAATCCTGGACGAAAATTGTCGAAGGTCTGCCGAACGACGCCATCGTGCGTTTCGTGCGCGAGGACACCCAACGCAAGGGTTTGCTTTTCGCGGGCACGGAGACCAGTGTGTGGGTTTCATTCGATGACGGCGATCACTGGCAATCTCTGCGGCTCAACTTGCCGGTAAGCTCGATGCGCGATCTCGTTGTCCACGGCGACGATCTCGTGCTCGCCACTTACGGTCGTTCGCTTTGGGTGCTTGATGACATCGCTCCGCTTCGCCACGCCGCCGCGAGTATTGCGGCCAGCGGCAAGCCATTTTTGTTTCAGCCCGCGAATGCCGTCCGCGTGCGCTGGGACGTAAACCAGGATACGCCGCTGCCGAAGGAAACCGCGACGGGGGACAATCCCCCCGATGGCGCCATTCTGGATTATTACCTGCCTTCCGCTCCGACGGGTGAGATCACGCTGGATATTCTTGATGCGCATGGAAATCCTGTCCGGCATTTCACAAGCGTTCCCCCGCCCGCGCCCACGATGCCGCCAAATGTGCCGGAGTATTGGTTCGCTCCACCTCCCGTTCTTTCCAAGACGCCCGGCGCGACGCGCTTCATCTGGGATTTGCGCGGGCCCGATCCGGAGGTGCTGCCCTACGGTTATTACGGCAACATTCTCGATTACACGGAATACACGCTCGCCGATCACGCCATTCCAATGGATACGCCGCGCATCCAGCCGCAGGGGCCGCTTGCCGTCGCGGGGAATTACACCGCCGTGCTCACTGTGGAAGGGAACTCGTATCGCCAGAACTTCACGGTCGCCATGGATCCACGTGTCCATTCCTCACAGGCGGATCTGGAGGATCAGCTTTCCTGGGCGCAGAAAGCAACGCGCGTCTTGGCGGCCAGCAACGCCGCATACGCACAGGTGGCCGCGCTGCGCAGCGCGATTGATGATCGGCAGAAAGCATTGGCATCAGCCACCCATACAAGCGATACCGATGCGCTGACTAAGGCTCTGAAGGATGCCGCGGATCGGGCCGGGCTCGTTCAAGAAGGCACGCGGCCTGCGCGCGGCGTGCCCGCAACGCCCGGTGTCGGACCCGTCAATCGGGATATGGCTAGGATTTATTGGATGGTCGAAAGCGGAGATATACGCCCGTCAGAATCCGCCAAGGCATCCGTCCAGGAGTTGTGCGATGCTCTCGACAAGAATCTTGACGCCTGGCGGCAAACAAACTCACAGCTTTTGCCGGCGCTCAACCCCCAGCTCTTGTCTCAAAAACTGGCCCCGCTTCCAGTAGCAACGGACATCCCGTCGTCGCCCTCTTGCGGTAAGTAGTCGCTTACTTGCATTCGGGCAGATGAGAGATATCTAGAAATCTATATACCAAATACCATTTCTAGAATATCTAATCCGCGGCGCGTATCAGTATAATCCTGTAGATCGTACCCGGAAATCACCTTAGTCATTTTCCTAACATGTTAAAAACAATCCCTTAATTTTATCTGTGAATATCTGTTTCATATTGGCAATTCCAGTGCTCAGAATTTTCTGGGGGGCAGGATTTCAGGGGTCCTGCGTCGGAACCTCGTGCGAATCCTGACAGCTGGTTTTTCCGGGAGGAGTCTTCCGGAAAAGGGGAGTGTTTTTTATACAGGTCAACGCGCCTACATAACGAAAGTGACGCCGCCAAGGGAGGCTAGCGATGAAGCGAATCTTCAGTTCACTTATCTTGTTCCTATTCTGCATGGCTTTTGCATCCGTAGCCTTTGCTCAGGAGAATCCTACCGGCGGCATTGTCGGCACGGTGACGGATCCGCAGGGTGCTGCGGTTGTTGGCGCCAAGATTACGATCAAGGACGTGGCCACGGGTAATACTCTGCCTGCCGTGTCCGGTGACGGTGGAGAGTTCACCGTCGCCAACCTCTCGCCTTCCACCTACAAAGTAACGATCACTATGCCCAATTTTAAGACTGCGGTCTACGACAACATCACCATTACCGTTGGCAAAACCTACAGCTTGCACGCTCATCTGGACATTGGCGAGGCATCCATCACGGTTGAGGTGCAGAGCGGTGGCGAGCAGTTAGTGGAAACACAGACCGCGACCGTTTCCAACACGGTATCTGGCGCATCCATAACGCAATTGCCCTACAATTCGCGCAGCGCCGTACTTCTGGCCGTTCTCGACCCCGGTGCCGAAACATCGGGCGGCGCGCGCAATTCGGCCTTTGAGGGCCTTCCCAAAGGCGCTATCAACATCACTTTTGATGGTATCAACGTCCAATGCAACCTGCTGAAATCCAGCGACGGTTTTTTTGCCCTCAACGATCCGCGTATTGACGACGTTCAGGAATTCGGAATTACGACGGCCGTGAATAGCCCCGATAAATCAGGGGAAGGCGCCATTCAGATGAGTTACGTCAGCAATAAAGGCGGCAACGCTTTCCACGGTGGCATTTGGGAATACAACCGGAATACCGCCTTTGACTCGAACACCTATTTCGACAACCTCTCTGGACAACCCCGCCAGACATTGCAACTGAATGACTGGGGCGGCAAGGTTGGCGGCCCCATTTTGAAGAACAAACTGGTCTTCTTCGTGGATATCGACAACTTGTATTTTCCAGCCTCTATTACGCGCTCGCGCAGTATCTTGACGCCGGGGGCGACTGGCTCTGTAAACGGGTACTACACATATCAGCCGGTGGATGCAAATGGTGTTCCAACGTTGCCGACGCTTCCCGCTTCAAACTCGCCACAGGCAATGCCGTGGGTGACATGCAACGGCAGCTCGGCGAATCCTCTTTGCACTGTCAATACGTTCCTTCTCGCCCAGGATGGCGGATACCCGCACGCCATTAACGGCGGCGAGGCTACACTGGTAAACGCTGTTGAAAGCTCCATTTCGGCGCCGGGCGTTACGGTTTCACCCACTCCGCCTTCGCTATGGCAGGAAACTATCAACTATGGAGCCAAGGCCATGCAGGTGCGGCGCTATCCGGACGTTCGCCTTGATTACAACATTACCAAACATCACTCCCTTGAATTCGATTATCACTATGCCTACTACACAGCGAGCCCTGACATTCTGAATGGCGTGGATGCGACCTATCCGGTCGCGCCATTTACGACCAATTCGGGGTCTCAGATTTCCAATCGCAATTTGTGGGTTGGCGCTTGGCGCTGGACGGTCAGCAACAGCGCCAGTAACGAGCTCCGCTTTGGAATCCAGGCTGCTCCCGTCAATTTTGGTGTCGGCGTCAATTCCTCATTCTTTCCGACCATTACCACCAATGTAGGTTCGACGCCTTTTGTCTATAGCATCGAGGGCGATTCCAACCTGTTCAATGGCCTCGGCGACACTTCTGGCCGCAATACGGCATTTGGACAGCTGATTGACAATTTCGGATGGACTAAAGGCACGCACAACTTGAGCTTTGGTCTTTCGACAACACAGATCCATTACAATGATTTCACAGGCGTGAATGCGACTGTAAATTTCGGAATCGACAATGTTAATGATCCGATTGCGAATGTTGGCACTGAAGGAACGAACGGCGCACCTCCATTCAGCGGCGGCCCCGGAAGCTGCGTAACAGTTTCAAGTTGCGCCGCAAACGGTGCTATCCCGAACATCGGGAGCAGCGATTTCGCCAACGCGGAAGCGCTATATGCTTCCCTCACCGGCCGGGTTCAGAGCTATACCGACAGCGTATACTACAGTCCAACGACCGGAGGCTTTCTTACAGGCGCGCCAGAAGTGGATAAATGGCGGCAGAATGAATGGGGAATTTACGGCGCGGACAGCTGGCGCATAAAGCCAACACTGACCTTCAATTATGGTCTGCGTTGGGAATACTCTGGGGCGCCCAGTGACGTCCTGAACGAATACTTTCTCGTTGAGGGTGGTGATGCCGGCCTGTTTGGACCTTCCGGCGCGGGCAATCTGTTCGAGCCCGGAACCCTTGCCGGTCCGCAGACCACCACGCTAATTAATGACAAAGGCAAGAGCGTATACAACGCGTATTTGCGCGATTTCGCGCCCACGGTTGGTTTCGCGTGGCAGCCCCACTCAGACGGCTTCATGAAGCACTTCCTCGGCGATGCGGGTAAGACCGTCCTTCGGGCCGGATACAATATTTCTTACAACAGGGAAGGCCTTGCGGGCTACGATTCAACCATTGCTGAGAACCTGGGGTTCTTTGGCAGTCAAACATCCAACTCTGCGAATGTCACGAGTCCCTCGACAGGGCAGTTCCAGGCGGGCTCGGTACTCCTGGGGCAGACGACCACGAGTCTCCCCGACGTGCTCCAAACTCCGGGCTCGTTCGTTAATCAATTTTCAATCGGTCCAGATAACGAAGCCGGCATTAACGGCTTCGCGCAGAACATCCGCCCGCCGATGGTCCAATCCTGGTCCGCCGGAATTCAGCGTGAGCTGTCGCCGAACAACGCGGTGGAAGTTCGTTACGTGGGCAACCATGGCTCGGGCCTGTGGGAACAGTTCAACCTCAACGAAGTGAATATTTTTGAAAATGGATTCCTGAATGAATTCAATAATGCGACAGGCAATCTCAACCTTTGTAACAGCAATGCGGCTGCTTGTCTTGCAGCGGAACAGGATATCGGAATCTTGCCTTCAACCGCGAACTCACCTATTCCCGATTCCGCCAATCTTTACAGTTCCGCTGCTGCCGCATGCGGCAGTTCGCCGAGCTGCTTGAGTTCAATCGCTCCTCTAGCTGGACAGAGGGCTCTGCCAATTCTAACGGGGGCATTTACCGGCTCGCAAACCGGGTCGCAGGCGAGTTCTCTATTCTATAATTCGTTTGTCACGAACACGCTAGCCCAGGGGCAGGCAGGCACATTAGCGAACGCTCTTCAGAGCAGTCTTCCCCTGTATCAACAACTCGTTGGAGCTGGTTTCCCGTCGAACTTTTTCGTCGTGAATCCGAACGCCCCGGGGGGATCCTACGTCATAGCCAATGCAGCCCAATCCACTTACAACGCGGCTGTTGTGGATTTTCGCCGCCGTCCCTCGCACGGGTTGCAATTCGACGTGAGCTATACGTATGCGCACGCTCTGACAAACTACCAAGCGAATAGTTCGATTGTTTACAACCAACCCACCACGCTGCGCGACCTGGGCTATGACAAAGGCCCTGCGCCGTTTGACATCCGCCACGCCATTAAGGGCCAGATGATTTACAATCTGCCCTTCGGATCGGGCAGGAAATGGCTCAACACCGGCAATGGCGTCGAAAATCGCCTCGTCAGTGGATGGCAAATTGACACCATTACCCGCTGGCAGACCGGCACGCCCATCAACATCCAAAGCGGTCTGGGTGGCACAACGAACCAAAACGATCCCGGCGTTGTTCTTAACGGGATCACGTCCAGCGAGCTGCAGTCCGCATTGGGAGTGAACAAGACGGAGGTACCGGGAGCGGTGTATTACTTCCCGACGAGGTTGCTTGCTCCTACGCTCGATTTCCCCAACACCTCTATTATCGCGCCTTGCGAGACTCCGGGGCTCTTGTGTCAAAAGTTGTTTGTGTTTGGTCCGTCGTTCTTTAACGCGGACATCAGCATCGTTAAGATTACGAAACTCACGGAACGAGTTAATTTCGAAATGCGATTGGAGGCTCTGAACGCGTTTAACACCGCAAACTTCTACTACGCTTGCGGCGTCAGCACCACTCCTTGCTCGATCAGCTTGCAGTCGTCATCGTTCGGGAAGATCGCTGGTGATTACAGCGACTTCAATACCACGATGGATCCCGGCGGCCGCGTTCTGCAACTGGTGGGAAGGGTAAACTTCTAACTCGTAGGACTAGCACAATTCGGGGGTGGTGGTTATTCCGGGGGTAGCTCGAAAGAGCTGCCCCCGTTTTCTGTGTGGAGTGGAACTGCAGCGGATGAAGGCGCGCCTTACCAGCCCATTACATACGCGAAAAAGAGCGGCGCGACAATCGTGGCGTCCGATTCAATCACAAAGCGCGGCGTATCCACGCCCAGCTTGCCCCATGTGATTTTTTCATTGGGCACCGCTCCGGAATATGAACCATAGCTCGTCGTGGAATCGCTGATCTGGCAGAAATACCCCCATAGGGGCACGTGCTCGCGGCGCAAATCCTGGTGGAGCATCGGCACCACGCAGATGGGAAAGTCTCCCGCGATGCCGCCCCCGATTTGAAAGAAACCAATAGGCGTTTTCCCGGCTGTTTCGGTATACCAGCGGGCCAGCTCGATCATGTACTCAATTCCAACTCGAACCGTATGCACGGATTTTACTTTGCCGCTGATCACCTGCGCGGCGAACATGTTGCCGAGGGTTGAATCCTCCCACCCCGGCACAAACATCGGCAGGTTCTTTTCGGCGGCCGCCATCATCCAACTGTCTTTTGGATCGATTTCGTAGTGTTCCTTTAATTTCCCGGAAAGAAGCAGCCGGTAGAAGAATTCATGGGGGAAGAATCGCTGGCCGCTGCGGTCCGCCGCGTACCAATCCTCCACCACGAGGCGCTCGATGCGCCGCATCGCTTCTTCCTCGGGGATGCACGTATCCGTCACGCGATTTAGATGGTGATCGAGAAGTTCCACTTCCTGCTGCGGCGTAAGGTGGCGGTATTGAGGAACGCGCTTGTAATGATTGTGCGCCACCAAGTTGTAAACGTCTTCTTCCAGATTGGCGCCGGTGCAGCAGATCCCGTGCACTTTTCCCTGGCGAATCATTTCAGCCAGAGAAAGTCCGAGCTCCGCCGTGCTCATCGCGCCCGCGAGCGTCACGAGCATCTTGCCGCCGCTCGCAATGTGGCTGATGTACGCTTCCGCGGCGTCAATCACTACCGCGGCATTGAAATGGCGGTAGTGGCGCTTCAAGTATGTGGAAATTGCGCCTTGCGTTTGCTTGCTTGCCGCTGCTCCCATGAATATTTCTCCTTCCGGCGGTCGAAAATAAACACCCGTGGAAAAGCCCGGTGATTTCTTTAAGAAATGCTCCGCTAGAAGTAACTCGCCGTGTAGCTCAATAGTCGGAAGAACTTGTGAGTAGAAATGTAAATGTGCGGTGAATTTGGATGGAATCCGTTAATCACTAGCATATGGATAACACGAACGCAGCCACACTTCCACAAGAATCCAAACTTTTTATTTCCGCGCGGAATTACTGTTTTTGCGCCGCGGCTTCCGCCGCCGCGCCGTCAAACAGCTGAAACTCGCGTATCCGCGCGGGCCCAGCAGAGGAAATGATCACAAGGCGCACGCGCGTCGCCGTCGTCCGCGAGAATTTATCTATCTTTTTATGTCCAACGGATGTTCCGGTGTGCAGCGCCATCCACTTCCCATCCACAAACGCTTCAATCGAATACTTCTCAATCTCCTGCCCATCGGCGAGCCATTCCATTACCAGCGAGCGATCGAATGTAATCGGCGCCGCAAAATTTAATTCGATTGCCGCCGAACGCGAATTCGCCGGCGCGCTCCAGAACGTGTCTGGATTCCCATCCGCCGCCGCAGCAAATTCCGGAGCTACCCGCGCGCGCCGCGCGAGATTCTTGTCGGCGCCGTAGATAGCCTGAATCGCGGCGCCAAATTCCGCCAGCCGCTTCACGTCGGAATCGGGCAGCAATCCGCGATCGTCCGGTGCGAGGCCGATCATGAGTTGCGCACCGCGGCCTACGGTTTTCTCATAAGTGTCGAGCAAATCCGCGACGGACTTCACGCTCCTTTCATCATTCGGATGCCAGAACCAGTGGTCCTTGCGCAATGGCGTATCGGCCTCGGCCGGCCGGTACCGCAGATAGCCGTGTAAATCCAGCACGTTCCAGTTTTCCTCGTTGGCGTAGCCGCTTTCATTTCCCACCCAGCGGATGTCGCCATACTTGAGCAGCGCCGCATCGGCAAAGACCATCGCGTTCGGCTGGTAAATGCGCAACTGCTCCACGTATCGGTCAAAATCGTACACGTGGCCCTCGCTTCCAGCGCCGTCCAGCCAGAATTCCGCGATGTCGCCGTACTGCGTCGTGAGTTCGAGAAGTTGCGCCGTGTAAAAATCATCGTATTTCTTGCTGTCCTTATAAAACGGCTCGTGCCGGTCCCACGGCGAAAGGTACAGACCGGCCTTCATGCCGTTTCTGTGTGCCGCGTTTAATACATCGCGAACAGCATCCCCATGCCCGCCGCGCCACGGACTCGATTTCACGCTGTAGTCCGTCTGCCCGGTGGGCCACAGACTGAACCCATCGTGGTGCCTCGCGACGAAGACCACATAATTCGCGCCCGCTGATTTCGCCGCGCGCATCCATTGTTCGGGGTCGAACTGAGTTGGATTAAACACTTTCGGATCGGCCGTGCCGTCACCCCACTCGCGATCCATAAAAGTATTTGGACCGAAGTGGAAGAGCACTCCAATTTCCAAATCCTGCCACGCAACTTGCTGCGGGCTCGGCTTCACATCGGTGAAATTCTGCGATGCAAGCGGCTGCGCGCAAAAAAGAACAATCAATGCAATTCGTTTCCACATGAGCGGCATGATACTGCGATTTACTCCAGGAAAGAATCTTTGTTGCGCAGTTTTGATTTCGTGGCGTGTGCGGCGAGTCTATTGATGCAGCAAGTTGCGCAACCATCCGCTAGAATTCAGACGCTGAGACCTCTTCGAAAATCAGTTCCTTATCCATGTCCAGCATTTGGTTTCGATAGAGCCGTATCGCCGCCACAAGCGGGGTTCCACCAGGTAGGGCAAAGAGCGCAGCCTCAATGCCGCTATTGTGTGTTTGCGATTTTCAGAATGGAGGCAACTCAGATACTCCAACGAGCCCCCAGGCTCCGGCCTGGGGGCGTTCGTCCCCTAAAGTACCCTCGTCATCTTGGGAATTTACTATTTCTTGTTCACAGCAGCGGACAATTCGGAGAGAGAAGAGCTTTCTTCCGCGCAATAATGTCATTCGAGTATTTCGACATGTAATGCGTAATCGTTTCCACGCGGATCTTTACGCTACCAGCGGGCTTCGTGGAATCCAAATCTCCAAACTTGAAGAAGAGTGTTCCGGTCGCTTCCACAATCCGCTGCGTTGGCGTGTACGTCGGTTGATCCATGCCGCATTCGTAGCTGGAAAGCCGCAGCACGCACGTTGTCCACGGACACCGCGCCGCAACTTTGGCTCCCCACATAATCTCATTTGTGTTGCTGCTGTAGGAGGACGTCCACACATCCGAAATATCGAATACGGATTTCATCCGTTTTTCTCGCAGATCTTCCTCAAACAGCCAGTTCAGTAAATCCGGATCGGTAGGGAAGTATTGCATCCACAAAACGGGGAAGCCCATGGCCTGCAAATCGCCTTCAATTTCATGCCCGATGCCCGGATCCATGTGGTACGGCCGCGCCACCACAAAAATGCACGGCTTATTCTCCTTCGCGCACCACGTCAGAATTTCCCGGCTTTTCTTCCGCAGATTGTCATTAATCGTATCCAGCGCGTGATACCCCGCGAGCACGGCCCGCTCGGTTTCCTCAAACGTCAAATCTAAGACATCCTTCAATGATCCGAAAAGTTGATTGGGAACCACCGGGCGGTCGCCTAAACTCACGAATGGCGCCGTATAGATGATGCCGTTTTCGGTGAAGATGTCGCGCTCTTTCAGGAATCCGGCCTTGATGTTGTCCGGTCCGGCCATCACGCGCGTGCACGTCAGCGTGTCCGTCACATGCCCGCGCATGAAGGAAGGCAACGAATAAATCATCGGGCTCAGCAGAATGTTGATTTTATTTTTCTGGCCGAAGACGAGCTCGCCGTAGTGCCCGCTCATGCACTTCACGGGATAGCAGCAGTCCACCGTGCCGCGGCCCTTGCCGAAGTCGCGTCCCTGTTCTTCGCTCGTGTCCGAGCTGAAGACGATATTTTCCTGCTGGATGCCCAGCTCGCGCAGGAATCCCACCCAGAATTGATGCGTATTCCAGACGTTCAGAACCCGCGGAATCCCAACTCGGATTGCCGAGCGGTCTCTAGGCGGTGGCGCGGCGGAAGGCTTCTTTGCGAACCATGTCTGCAATGTTGGGAAAGGCATTCTTCGTTTTCTCGATTTCGGCCTTGATGACTTTCATCTCGTTGACGTCTTCCACCAGGCCCTTCGGGCAGGAGTTGTTAACGATCACTCTTTCCCATCCGGTGGTAAGCGGAACCTTGCTCCACGGCCGGCCGCCGCTGCCGAGCAGTTCCACGTCAATAAAACTTCGCTGGCACGTCACGGGGCACCAGTGGCAAACCGTCTCCAGTGAAGTCGTGCTCTTGTACTGCAATTTCTGTATTTCGTCGAACCCGCGGAATTTCGTGCGCCCGCCCGCGTCATACCAATCCAATGAAACCAGCGCCGCGCCGATGGCCCCCGCCTCGCCGGAATAAGGATGCACTACCACGTCGGCGTCGGGAACTTTCGAACGGATGAAATCCACTTGTGTTTTTACCACAGCGAGATTCTTGTGCGTCCCGCCCTGCAGAATGTATTTCTTCCCGACGACGCTCAAATTATTCAAACCGCCCGCGTAAATCCAAACGTTCAGCGGCAGAATCGCGCACAAGCCCGCCAGAATTTCTTCCGCCTGCCAGCCCTTGCGCTGCTGGTTGACAATGTCGCTTTGCAGGAACACGCCGCATCCCATGGAAAGTTGCGGCATCGCCTGCGCCTTAAACGCTCCGTCCGCCATTTCGCTCAGCGGGATGCCGAAGCGTTCGGCGACTCCCTGCAAAAACGCGCCGTTGCCGGAAGAGCATTGCGAGTTCAGCCGGAAATCCGAAACCGTGCCGTTGTTCAGCAGCATGATCTTCACGTCCACGCCGCCGACGTCGCAGATGCAATCCGCATCGGGGAAGAAATGCAGTCCCGCGCTCGCGTGCGCGATTGTTTCCACGATGGGACAATCCGCGCCCAGAATGCCTTTCAGAAGATCCTTGCCGTATCCGGTGATGCCCACCGCCAGAATCTCTCCGTCGCCCAGCACCGCGCGAACCTGCTCAAAAAGAATCTTGGCGTCCTCAATCGGATTTCCCTTGCTCAGCGCGTAGCACGAGAAAACAATCTCCTTTTCGGGGGTAATGAGCACGGCCTTCGCCGTTGTTGAGCCGAAGTCGCACCCAATCACCACGCGCGAAAGCTTCTCGTTCGCCGGCGCAACTTCAGCGACAGCCACACCGCCCGCGCCTGTCGCAACGCTCTCGTTCTTGTGGCCGTTGCCATTCCCATTACTCATTACATTCGGCGGCGCGGCCTGGCTATCCGAATACTCCGCTTTGAATGCCGCTAGATCCGCGTCACTCTTGCACAGTCCGCCGCGTCCCTGCTTTTTCTTTTCCTCATACTGGCCGGTTTCGATCCACCAGTTGAGCTTGCCCGTGCCAAGATACATCCCTACGTCGGGAGAATCTCGCCGCCCGATTTCAACGCACCCCAGCGCAGCGTAGTAAAGAGCGTCGTCAGGAACCTTGATCAGCGATGCCGGGTCCACATCGCCCGTGGAAACTTTTCTTTCCTTCCAAATCTTCGCCAGGTGATGCCGCCACGCTTCCTGCAATCCGCTAAAGAACAAGTTCGGGCCGCCGAGAAGAAGAATTTCCGGCAACGGTGTGTTCCCACGCGTCAGCGACGCCAAGTTCTGGTACACAACCGCCTCGAACAGCGAAGCGATAATTTCTTCCACCGGGATGCCCGCCTTCAGCAGCCCGTTCGAGTCCGCTTCCGCGAAAATCCCGCACTTGCTGCTCACCTTATGCAGCGTGTAGCCGGTGTAGCGCATCTTCGCAAGCTGTTCCGTGGGAATCTCCAGCTTGCGCGCGGTCTTTTCGATGAACGTCCCCGTGCCGCCGGAGCATGCGCTCTGCATCAGCACTTGCTTGCTCTTGGTATCCCCTTCGCCGGTGAAGAAAATAGTCTTCATGTCTTCGCCGCCGATTTCGCTGACGAAGCGCACCGCGGGATGCATCTTTTCAACCGACGCCGCGACGGCAACCACTTCTTGCACCAGCCTCGCGCCGACAAACGGCGCAATAATCCCCGCGCCCGAGCCGGTGAAGAAAACGCGGTCCACTTCCGGCTGCAGGCCGAACTGCTTTTCCATCCGCGTCAGGAAGTCGAGAACCTTCTCGGCTTGCTTCGTGTTGTGGCGCTCGTACGCCTGTGAAAGAACTTCGCCCGCGGCCGTGCTCAGCACGTACTTGCAAGTCGTGCTGCCCACGTCCATCGCGCAAATCTTAGCTTCTCCAGCCTCGGCACGTATGCCGATAGGCACACGAATCTCTACAGGGGGAGGAGGAGCGAGCGGTTGGATATTTATGAACCCATTGCTAGCCATTCGTGATCTCGCAATTCATCTCACTCGACTTGCGCGCCCGCCAAGGCGGACGCGGCATTCTAGTGGGCCATCGCAGCCGTTTGCACGGGTTGAGGCGCCTTGCCGCGGGGCTTGATTTTGCCTGTCGCTACAAGATGCGTGATGTAATTCGCGCCTGTCCCGGGGTATCCCATATGTGGGATGCGATACGTCGCGCGCCGCACTTCAGGATGCTTCGCTTCATACGCGCGGATATCTTCCACGGTCACGCCGGACTTCTCGAGCACCTGTTCAAATTCGCTCTGGGCACGCCGCTTCGCTTCCGTCAGGATCATCTGGCAGCGCGATAGCGCGTGAACTTCCGCATCGCCCTTGATTTCAATCGGCGCATAGAGCATGTCGGGATACTTGCCGAGCACGTTCGCCATCGAGCCGACCGACATCGTATTTGGCATGCAGGAATACGGCGTCAACTCGCAAACCATGTGTGCCTTTCGGTGATGGTAGGCGTACAGCGCCTTACCGACGAGCATGTGTCCTTCTCCGCCTCGAAGCTGGTAGTTGTAGAACGGAGTCGCCAGGTCGCGCAATTCGATCTGGTCCGGCAATTCGTACGGCAGATTGCCCACCGCCTTGCGGAAGCGGTTGTACGTGCCGCGGAAAGTCTTTCCGATTGTCCGCATCAGCGTTTCCTTCATTTTCGCTTTGCGGCTCAGCTTCGCGCGATGCTCGCCCGCGCGAATGTCCGGGTGCATCAGGTAATCCAGCCACACAGCCACCGGCGGCGGAATCACTTCGGCGCCTTCCGATTCCAGCCAGCGCTTGATGTTGTAATTGCCGTCGCCTTCGTGCGTCTGCAGCCAGAACTCGCCCGTGATCTTCACCTTTGCCTTGGCGCGCAAGCGGTCCACTTCAATCGCGTCCCACTTCTTGTAAACTTCGCGCAGCGCCTTCGTGAAGTAATTCGTCGTTAAGTGCCATGCCAGCACGCCCCACTTCTTTCCCTTAATGGGACGGTTGCGGAAAATTTCGTACATGTACTCGACGCTTTCCTTCAGCACCTGATCCGTCTGTCCGGGCTTCACCTCGTAGGGCCGCGTGAGGTATTCCATGTCGCCCAGCACGTCGGCGATCAGGATGCCCCAAATCAATCCCATGCTTAAGGGAAGATTAATTTCCAGCCCGCCTCCGCCGCTCGGTCCCTGGTCAAGCTGGTCTTGCGCCAGAAGGAACATTCGGAAATCGCGCATCCCCAGTCCGTCCAGCGCCATGGCGTAGGACTCATGGTACTGCCCGAATCTGCACGGGCCGCACGCACCAGCCGTAAGAAACACATACTTATTCGCTACATCTTCCTTGCTCGTCGCGGCAGACTTATCCTTCAGAAAATTTACGAGGCTTCCCGTGGTGAAAATCGTCGGGCAACACGCACCGACGTCAATCAGCTCCTTGCCGGCGTCCAGATCCGCGCGCTGAATATTGGGTAGCGGCTCGGCCTTATATTTCAGGTTGTGCATCGCGCCTTGAATCAAGCGCTCATGTTTCCACGTCAGGCCGCCAAAAAGGATCGTGGTGTCCTCGCGCTGCTCGCGCAGAAATGGCTTTGGCTTGTACGCTTTATAATGATTGACGGGCTTCGCGGCTGGCTGAATGGTTTGTATAGGTTGAATCGTCTGAAGGTTGCCCATGTTTCCGCCTCCTTAAGGCACGTCCGGTCGGATGAACTCTCTCGCCCCCCGGCAAGATACTAGGTCCAAGTCAGGTATGGTAGCTCTTATGACTGACTTAGCCAAGCGATTGTGACACAAATCACACTATCTCGGAACCATTTAACACTAATATCTTCGATGTCTGCAATTTACTGGGCAGGCGCCTGGGATTCCTTCTTCCAGTACCGCGCCAGGGCCGGGTGGTGCATGCCGTCATGATGGATCAAATAGGGCACGCTCAAGAACATGACGCCTCCAACCAACTGGGCAGAAATCGCTGCATGCAACGCCCACAGCAAACCGAAACGGTCCGCGATAATCCCAATCACCAGAGGCGCGAGGGCCATGGAAAACAGATTCACAAATAAATAGTACATTCCCACGGCTGTCGCATGCCCCTGTGACGGAATAATGTCGTGAATCGTCGCCGTAACCGGCCCATGATACCAACTTAGAAAGAAAGTTCCCATTCCGAAACAGAAAATAAACAGGGCTTTGCCGCTGGAATGCAGCGCGTAGTAAATGCCCGGGATCGCAAGAAGGAAACCCATAGGAACCACCACCGAGCGGCCCCATGCCCTCAACCGCGCCAGACGATCCGAGAGCGTCGCTCCCGTCAAAATTCCCAGCCCTCCGGCCAGCAAAACCGTAAGGCCAAGCGTAACCCCGGATTCCCTCGAGGAAAAACCCTTGAATTCTTGGACGTAGTCCGGTCCCCAGGCCACATAAGTGTATCCCGCAAAGCTGCCGCACCACGCGCTTATCAGCAGCATGACGTAGGCTGGCACGCGCAAGAGATCGCGCAAAGGGAGCCGTTCCTTGGCCTGGGGAACAGGCGTATCAGGAAGCTTCAAAGCGCTAAGCCCGAGGAAAAGGCCGGGGATCCCGACCATCAGGAACGCGTACCGCCAGCCCAGCCATTGCGCGACAATGCCCCCTAATGCAATGCCTACGGCCCCCCCCATAAACATGCCCAGATCGAAGAATCCTTGCACTCGGGCGCGGACTTCCTTGGGGAAGCTCGCGGTGATCACGGCCGTTCCCGCCGGCGTGTAGGCCGCCTCGCCCACTCCCACCATTCCGCGAGCCACCAAGAGAGCGCGGAAGGATCCAGCCAGGCCGCTGAAGAAAGTAGCGGCGCTCCAGAAAAGCACCCCGAAGCTGATCACTAGGCGCCGGGAGAACCGGTCCGCCAGCATTCCGAGCGGCAAGCTGGAAAGGGCAAGCACCACGGTGAATGCCGTTGCCAGGGATCCAAGTTGCGCGTAGTTCAGATGGAAATCTTTACGAATAAAAGGAAAGAGCGAAAAAATAACCTGCCGGTCCACATAATTCACAAAATTCACCAGCATCAAAATGATAAGAACCGTCCACTGGCGTCCGGTGAAGTCCTTGATACTCATCTGGATTTTCGCCTGGGCAGATTGCTGGTTGTTCCCATTGGTTGAATTGAACGCCCTCGCTTGGCATATAAACCTACAGGGACTCTCCTCTCCCCGCAAGACTCAACAATACGGTCTAGTTACCAGCCTTGGAGTTGCGCTTCATCGTCGCGCTCGCGGATGAGCGCCCCACCCTACCAAGCCCCGTTGCACGCCACCAAGCCCCGTTGCATGCCATCGAGCCCCCAGGCTCCCGCCTGGGGGCGGCCTGACTCAATCGAATACGGCTCCGTTCCTCCCATTCGCCATTTCCAAAACTATTGTCCTGCCGCCCCCATAAGCGTACGATGCGCTCTGTAAAGGAGCCCTCATGCCCTTCATCAAAAACAAGAATTCCGCAATCCTGAAAACCGTCGCCGCCGCATTCTCCCTATTCCTTCTTGCGCTTTCTGTATCTTTGCCGGCTCATCCTTCTCCGGTCTTCACTCACGCGGAATCGCTCCGTCTCGCTGAGCCCCCGCAGGGCTCCAGTTGCCAGGCCGTCATGGACGCCGGCGCAAAGCTCTATTCCGTGCCGTACCACATGTATATGACCAACACCAATCCCGCCGTCATGAACGGAAAACCCATGACCAGCGAATCAATTTCCGTTGGCGGCAAGTTATACGTAATGGTTGAAGGCAAGTGGATGGCAAGCCCTTTTTCCCTGGAAGAAATGAAGCAGAAGTTTGATGAGAACAAGAAAAACGTTCAAAACGCGTCCTGCAATTTTGTCCGTAATGAATCCGTGAACGGAGAAACCGCCGCCCTCTTCACCTCCCACGAAGAAACCGCGCACGGAAAAAACGATAACCAAATGTGGATTTCCATGGGCAAGGGCCTCATCCTGAAGCAGGAAACTGACATTGACATCGGCAATGGCCGCCCCAAAACCCATCTCTCTTCTCACTTTGAATACGCCAACGTCCAGGCGCCGACAATTACGAAGTGAAGTGTGAGGATTTTCGCCGTGCCAATCAAACTGGCTCGCCGCCGCTTTTTGACCTTAACAATTTCTGTCATGTGCGCTTTGTGCCCTTTAACCTTCGTCGTTTCTAATTCTCTGGCGCAAAGCGCCGCATCTCCCAATCCTCAGCAAGACGACGTCGTCCTCACCAAACTATCTCCGCCTGTTTTTTCAAATTTGGGTGAGATGACAGCAATTCAGGGCGACTTAGAATTGAAGCTCGGCATTCGTCAGAATGGAACAGTTGAATCGGCAGAGATAGTCAGCGGACCTGCAATGCGGACGGTAAGGCAAGCTGTGTTGGAGAGCGCTCTTCATTCGCAATTCGACTGCAGTAAATGCATTGAACCTGTGACTTTATTTCGACTGGTATACACTTTCAAGCCTGATCCGCCAAGTGGCTGTGAGGAACCAGAAGTTTCTTCCGCTAACGCGACTAAATATCCACAGATTACTCACACGGAGAATCGCGTGATCGTGACCGGGCAGTCACAACTCACCTGCGATCCTGTGGTTAGTTTCACAAGGGTTCGTTCCGCGAAATGCCTTTGGCTGTGGCGATGCGGACATAAGCCTTATATGCCAAAGAATTGGCGCTAGCGGCTCGGTCGCCTCTCCAAATCAATGCTAGAATCCGCTCGGAATTCACTTTGACGTTTGAATTTGCACACTGAATCCACTGCGAGCAAACCCATGACCCGTAAACCACTCTTCATCCTCATCTGGCTGGCCATCTCCACCATCGCACTGGCCCAATCTGTGTCTTCTCCCCCATCCGCGCCGCCCGCAAACGAAAAAGCCGTCGAGTCCCGCGTCGAAGATTTTCTCCAGAAACTAACTCTCGAGGAAAAGATTGACCTCCTCAGCGGCCGCCAAAGTTTCTACACCATGGCCATAGACCGCCTCGGCATCCCCGCCATGAAAATGTCCGACGGTCCCATGGGCGTCCGCAACTATGGCCCTTCCACCGCTTTTCCCGCGGGCATCGGCCTCGCCGCCACGTGGGACACCGCCATGGCGCATCGCATCGGCGCAGCCATGGGCGACGACGCGCGCGCCCGCGGCGTGAATATTCTCCTCGCGCCCGCCGTGAACATTTATCGCGTCCCCGTGAACGGCCGCAATTTTGAATACTATGGCGAAGATCCATTCCTCGCCGCGCAAACCGCCGTCAATTTCATTCAGGGCGTGCAATCCCAGGGAGTGATCGCCACCGTAAAACATTTCGCGCTCAATAATCAGGAATACCAGCGCAACTCCATCAGCGCCGAAGTGGACGAGCGCACCATGCACGAAATTTATCTGCCCGCATTCAAAGCCGCCGTGCAGCAGGGAAGAGTGTGGGCCGTAATGGCCTCGTACAACAAAATCAATGGAACCTACTCTACGGCGAATGAACTTCTCGAAACAGAAATCCTGAAAAAAGACTGGGGCTTCCGCGGCATCCTAATGTCCGATTGGGGCGCGGCACACGACGGAATCGCCGACGCGCTTGCCGGCCTCGATCTCGAGATGCCCTCAGGCCGCTACATGAACCGCGAAACGCTCCTGCCCGCGGTAAAGAGCGGCCAGGTTCCCGAATCAGTGATTGACGATAAAGTCCGCCGCATTCTTCGCGCCTCAATCTCGATGGGGTTTTTCGATAGACCACAGCAGACAACGCAGCCGCTTTATTCCGGGGAATCCGACCAGGTTGCTCTCGCGGGCGCGCGTGAAAGCATTGTGCTGCTGAAGAATAGCAGTCACACGCTGCCGCTTGACCGCAAAGCAATCCATTCCATCGCCGTCTTCGGTCCGAACGCGCATCCCGCCGTGGATGTTGGCGGAGGCAGCGCCCGCGTCGTCCCGTTCCGCGACGTCAGCGTATTGAATGCCCTGGCCGCCTCCGGCTTGCGCGTGGACTACGTTCCTTTTGACGCGCGCGACGCACGCTCGGTGGCTGCGCGTTCGCAATTTGAAGCCGATGAAACGGGCGCACGCGGATTGAACGGCGAATATTTTAATAACTCCGATCTCTCCGGAACTCCGATGCGCACGCGGCGCGACCAACAAATTACATTTGCCCGCTTCAATGACGTTTTCAGCCAGGGCGCCGGCAGTGGTTATTCCATTCGCTGGAATGGATTTGTCGTGCCCGAGGAATCCAACGATTATGTTTTCCTCATTCGTACCAGCCAGGGTGTTCGCCTCACTGTTGAGGGAAAAACGGTCGTGGACGCATGGGACAACCACAGCCAGTCTGATTTCAGCGCGACTGTGGCGCTCGAAAAGAATCACGCCGTCCCCATCCGCCTCGAAATTCACAGTGCAGTTGGCGGAGGCGGACGCGGCGGCGGAGGCGGAGGCGTTCAATTCGGCTGGCAGATGAGGCCGAACGATACCTTTCCCGTCGAGAGCGCTCTCGCGGCCAAGGACGACGCCGCTGTCGTCTGCGTTGGTTTCAACCCGGACACCGAATCAGAAGGCTCCGACCGCACATTCGATTTGCCACCCGGACAAAAGGAATTAATTCAGGCCGTCGCACGCGCCAATAAACGCACCATCGTCGTAATCAACTCCGGCGGTGCTTCCGATATGACGGGATGGGTGGATCGGGCCGGCGCGATCCTTCAGGCCTGGTACACCGGACAGGAAAGCGGCCAGGCCGTCGCCGATATTATTTTCGGCGTCGCAAATCCTTCCGGCAAACTTCCTGCTTCATTTGAAAAACACTGGGGAGATTCATCCGCTGACGCGAATTATCCGGGAAGCGACGGCAAAGTTTTTTACAAGGAAGGAATCTTCGTCGGATACCGGGGATTTGATCGCTCCGGCGTCAAACCGCTTTTCCCCTTCGGGTACGGCCTTTCCTACACCTCATTCGCCTATAGCGGAATGCACCTCGATAAGCAGGGAGAAAACGTCCACGTACAATTTGCCGTTAGAAATACCGGAGCGCGGGCCGGCGCGGAAGTAGCCGAAGTTTACGTGCAGGAAATGAATCCGAAGGTCCCCCGCCCCGTGAAAGAATTGAAAGGTTTCGCTCGCGTAACGGTGCCGCCGGGACAGGCAAAGGAAGTTCGCGTTGATTTGGACCGCTCCGCCTTCTCGTATTACGACGTAGACTCTCACTCTTGGAAAGTTGATCCCGGCGACTATCGCATTCTAGCCGGCTCGTCCTCAGCGGACATTCATCTTACAGCGCTCATGACAATAAAGTGATTCGCTCTGCTGAAGGCTCAGTTCGCGGCCGCCACCAGAAACTGCTCGAGCTTCCCATCCGGCATCTCGTAAATCGTAACGACCAGGTTTTTTTTCGCGCAGACTACCCGGTAAGCGCGAAACGTCATTCCGCCGCGCCCTTCTTCCGCGGTTTGATTGAATTGTTGCGGCGCGCCCAGCGGGCCAAGGCTCGACGCAAAATCCCTCAACGCCTGATCCGTAAAGTACGCATTCGCATCATCCGTGAACAAAGACCGGTCAATTTTGCCGTGTTGCAATTCCTCAAAAATGCCTCGATCGCGCTGTAGTTTGCCGGCGGAGGGTGCTCCATCGATTCCCAAAAGCAACGAGGAGACCTGCCGCGCAATCACTCCCGCGGCGCTGCTGGCATCTTCATTGGTGAGCACGGCGACAGCGGCATGATCGTCAGGGAAAACGTAATTGGATGAAACATACCCGGAGACTTCGCCGCCATGCCTCAATACGCGATGCCCCGAGAAATCTCCCACGTCGAGGCCAAGCGAATATCCCGTGGGGCCTCCATTCGCAAGCCTGACTTCGGTTTCCATTTCTTCGTAAGAGGAAGGCTTCAGCAATCGCTCGTTGAGCAACCCGATGTCCCACTTCGCTAGATCCGCGGCGGGCATGGCGAGTTCACCGGCGGCGAAAAGCCATCCTGGGCCTTCTTTCGGCGCCACGCGCGGCGGACCCAGCGCGTAACGCATGTAGCCGGTAGCGTCCGTATCGCCAAGACCGTTCATGTTCACGTCCGAAATTCTCTGCATGTCGAGTGGAGTGAAAATGTGCTCGTGAAGGAATTGCATTAGCGGCTCGCCGCTCACTTTTTCCACGATCACTCCGGCGATCACATAGTTCGTATTGCTGTACTGCCATTTTGTCCCCGGATCGAAATCGAGCGGCTTGCGCGCCCAACGATCCAGAATTTCCTCCGCCGTGATCGGATGCATCATGAAGGGCGGCACATAGTCCTGCGGCCAGTAATCCTCATAACCAGATGTGTGGGACAGAAGTTCCCGTATCGTTACCTCATTTGCCCTGGTCAGCGTCGGAAGAAACTTCGATACCTTATCGTCCAACGAAAGTTTCCCTTGTTCGACAAGCATCATGACTGCCGTCGCCGTGAATTGCTTGCTGATGGATCCGATGCTGTAACGCATTTCCGGACGCGCGGGTGTCCGCGGATCGATCCGCGCGTCGCCAAACGCATGTGTGTAAACGATCTGTCCATCTTTCACAATTGCGATGGAAGCGCTCGGCACACCGGTGTCTTTCAGCGCTTGCTCAGCAATCTGATCAATCTTCGCGATCACGTCCGCGGGCAGCGTCAATCCCATTTGCGCGCGCACCGGCAACGCCGCCGCAAGCAACGCCATCCCCGCCACGCAGATGAACCCACGCAACCACCGACACAGTCCCAGCGCCTTCCTCACAGCTCGCTCATCCGTCATGTATTCCCTCGCGTTCCTCCGAACGCTTGCAAGAATATCACTCCCCGCCGCCTTTGATGTAGCCTTGGGGCTTCCCGCTCTCAAACTCCCCGGTAGCCGCCCACCCAGGCATGTAGCCAGGGTTCCCCGAACCCGAGGTTTTCTTAACCTCTCAAGAATATGCATTAAATTGCATTTATCGGTAGCATTACGCAAATAAAATGCAGTATACTGCACTTATCAAGACTCGATTCGCCATGTCAATCCACCCCTCTACCGCTCACAGCGCCGCAACCGAAAACCCCATCCACGCTCAACTATCCACATCAAACGAGGACAATTTCCTGCTGGCCGTAGGCAAGCGCGTCCGCGAATTTCGCGCCCGTCGCGCCATGACGCGCAGGCAAGTCGCGCGCGAAGCAGACGTGTCCGAACGGCATCTAGCGCAACTCGAAGCCGGCGAGGGAAACATTTCCATTGTGCTTCTGCGCCGCATCGCGATCGCGCTCAACGTCTCCCTCAGCGAACTTTTTCTATCCGAAACCGAGCAGCCAGCCGAAAAAATAGTGATCCAACGATTTCTGGAACGCTTGCCGGCGCACCGCTTGGGAGACGTCACCTCCCGCCTCATGCACGAATTCGCCGATGAGGAAAAGACGCGCCGCGCGCGCATCGCTCTGATTGGTTTGCGCGGAGCGGGGAAGTCAACGCTAGGCGCGAAGTTGGCGCGGGAATTGAAAGCGCCATTCATCGAACTCGACGGCGAAATTGAAAAGGACGCCGGAATGCCGCTCGCAGAAATATTTTCGCTTTACGGCCAATCCGGCTACAGGCGCATCGAAATGCGCACGCTCGAACGCGTTCTCCATGAACGGCGGAATGCCATCGTTTCCGTTGGCGGCGGAGTTGTTTCGGAAAAGGAAAATTACGATTATCTTCTCTCCCACTGCTTTACCGTCTGGATCCAGGCGCAGCCGGAAGAGCACATGTCGCGCGTAATTGCTCAAGGTGATTTTCGCGCCATGGCGGAAAACGCGGAAGCGATGGAAGATTTGCGGGGCATCCTCGCGGCACGCGAGCCGCTTTACCGGAAAGCGGATGCGTTCGTGGATACATCCGGCGAATCCGTCGAACAAAGTTTCGAGAAACTAAAGCAGGTGCTGGAATTGAATTCCCAATAGTGGAGGCATTTGTGGACGCGGCGTTAACTCAAGAACCTCAAGCAAAAATGGAACCGGTGGATTATCAAACCGATCCCTCGCAATACCGTCATTGGCGGCTAACGAAGGACACTCCAGTAGCGACTCTCACCATGGATGTCAGCGAGGATGGCGGCATTCGTCCGGGCTACAAGCTCAAGCTCAACTCGTACGATCTCGGTGTGGATATTGAACTGCATGACGCGCTTCAACGCATCCGCTTCGAGCATCCCGAAATTCACTCAGTAGTGATCACCAGCGCCAAGCAGCGCATATTTTCCTCCGGCGCGAACATTTATATGCTCGGCCAATCCACGCATGCCTGGAAAGTGAACTTCTGTAAGTTCACGAATGAAACGCGCAACGGCATTGAAGATTCCAGCCAGCATTCCGGCTTGAAATTCCTGGCCGCTCTAAACGGCACCACGGCCGGCGGCGGATTTGAGCTCGCGCTCGCGTGCGACGAAATCATTCTCGTGGACGACCGTTCCTCCTCCGTCAGCTTGCCCGAGCTTCCCTTGCTGGGCGTTCTTCCCGGCACTGGCGGACTCACGCGCCTCACTGATAAACGCAGAGTGCGCCGCGATCTCGCCGATATTTTTTGCACCAATCCCGACGGCGTAAAAGGGGATCGCGCGAAAGAATGGCGCCTCGTAGACGACGTGGTCAAGACGCAGCAATTCACGGAGCACGTTAAACAGCGCGCTCTGAAGCTCGCTGAAGCGAGCGACCGCCCCGCCAAAGCTCGCGGTGTGCCTCTGACAAAATTGAAGCGCACTGTGGATGATGCAGGCCGCCACTACGAATATGTGGACGTGACTGTGGATCGGCAAGCACGCACCGCGACATTTACTGTCCGCGGGCCGCAATCCATAACCGAAACTACGGTCGAGGAAGCCCATGCCGCGGGTTCCGATTGGTGGCCTCTGCAAATGGCGCGCGAACTCGATGACGCCATCCTCAGCATGCGCACCAACGAACTGGAGCTCGGCCTTTGGATTATGAAGGCCGCGGGGAATCCCGATATCGTCATGGCCATGGATAAGTTTCTTCTGGATAACCAAGACGACTGGTTCTTCCGCGAAGTTCTCGGCATGATGCGCCGAACCTTCGCGCGGCTGGACGTCTCGGCCCGCTCCATTTACGCGCTCGTCGAGCCCGGCTCTTGTTTTGTGGGCACGCTCTTCGAGCTCGCGCTGGCCGCCGACCGGATTTATGCGCTCGACGCGCAAGAAGATGAAGCCGTCGCGGAGATCTCCCTTTCCGGAATGAATTTCGGCCCGCTCCCGATGGTCAACCATCTTTCCCGTTTGGCCGCCCGCTTCTATCGCGACCAGGAAAAAATGGAAGCCTTGCGCGGCATCGTCGGGACAAAGTTGAATCCGAAGCAGGCTTCCGAAGCAGGATTGGTTACCGCGGCGCTGGATGATTTGGATTGGGCGGATGAATTGCGCCAGGCGATTGAAATGAGGGTGGCGCTTTCGCCCGACGGACTTACTGGTCTCGAAGCCAACCTGCGCTTCGGTCTTCCTGAAACGATGGAGACGCGAATCTTCGGCCGGCTTTCCGCCTGGCAAAACTGGATTTTCATTCGCCCGAATGCCGTTGGGCCATCGGGCGCCCTCAAGGTTTATGGCAGTGGCGCTCCGGCAAAATTTAACTGGGAGAGGGTCTAATGATTGATTACACAGAAAAAATTCCAAACAACGTTGACCTGGGCAGAGATCGCGTGCTCCAGCGCGCGCTGGAACATTGGCAACCAGCGTATTTGAGCTGGTGGAATGACGTAGGCCCGAACGAAACGCATGGCTACGACGTCTATCTCCGCACGGCCATCAGCGTCGAACCCGACGGATGGGCCAAGTTCGGCTACGTGCGCATGCCGGAGTATCGCTGGGGAGTTTTTCTGCAGCCGCAGGATCCGAATCGTGCTGTAAATTTTGGAACCAACAAGGGCCAGCCGGCCTGGCAGGAAGTTCCCGGCGAATACCGCTCGACGTTGCGCCGCATCATCGTCACACAAGGTGACACCGAGCCGGCCTCGGTGGAACAGCAGCGCATGCTCGGCCTTTCTTGTCCATCGATGTACGACCTCCGCAACATTTTTCAGGTGAACGTAGAGGAAGGCCGCCACCTGTGGGCCATGGTTTATCTGCTGCATCGTTATTTTGGCCGGGATGGGCGCGAGGAAGCGGAAGCTTTGCTCGCGCGCCGCTCCGGTGACGCCGATAATCCGCGCATCCTCGGAGCCTTCAACGAGCCAACTCCCGACTGGCTGGCATTCTTTATGTTTACGTTTTTCACGGATCGCGACGGCAAGTATCAACTCTGCTGTCTGGCGGAATCCGGTTTCGATCCGCTCGCGCGCACTTGCCGCTTCATGCTCACCGAGGAAGCTCATCACATGTTCGTCGGCGAAACGGGCGTAGGAAGAATCGTCCAGCGCACTTGCGACGTGATGAAGGAGCACAAGATCAGCGATCCATCCGATGTGCGCGCCATGGGCGTGATTGATCTCGAAACCATGCAGCGCTACGTGAACTTTCATTTCAGCGTAACGATTGATCTCTATGGCTCCGACGTTTCCTCGAACGCCGCGAATTACTACACCAGCGGCCTGAAGGGCCGCTTTGAGGAAACAAAACTCACCGACGATCACTTGCTGACCGGCGCCGAATATCCCGTTTCAGAAGTGGTCGGAGACAAAATTATTCCCAAGAATGTGGCGGCGCTCACGGCGCTCAACGAGCGGTTGCGTGACGACTACATTAAGGAAGTTGAAGCCGGCGTGGGCCGCTGGAACCGCATTATCGAAAAGGCGGGCATTCCATTCCGTTTGCGGCTTCCGCACAAGGGATTCCACCGCGCCATCGGCAATTTTGCCGGACATCACATCAGTCCCGATGGCGTGGTCATGACGCGCGAGCAATGGGAGCAGCACTCGCCGGAATGGCTGCCCAGCGCGAAGGATTATGCGTACGTGCAGTCCCTGATGAGCGGCCGCGTCGTCGAGCTGGGCAAATTCGCGAATTGGATCGCGCCGCCCACTCGAGGAGTGAATAACCAACCGCTCGATTTCGAGTACGTGCGCTTTAATTGACGCGCATTTCCGAAAAATATTCACCAGCCAAAGAGGATCATTCATGCCGAAGGTGATATATGTTTCGCCAGCGGGCGAATCCCGCGATGTGGAGGTGCCCGCCGGCATGACGGTGATGGCCGCCGCGCTGAAAAACGGCATCGAGGGAATTCTCGCCGAATGCGGAGGCGTCTGCATGTGCTCCACATGCCACGTTTTTGTGGATGAAAAGTTTCTCAGCAAGATGCCTCCGGCACAGGATACCGAAGAGGCGGTGCTCGAAATCGCGGCCATCGAACGCAGACCGAACAGCCGCCTGAGCTGCCAAATCAAAATGACGGATGAGCTGGACGGTCTGATCGTCCGGCTGCCGGAAAAGCAGCGTTGAATTCGCGATGCGCGTTGATCAGACAATGAGGATTGGCTTTGTTTATGTTCCTAGATTTTTATTTCGATTCCGAATTCAAAGTCCCCCGCCGAGCCCCCAGGCTCCGGCCTGGGGGCGGACCAGTCCACGTGCACGCCACCCCGAGGCGGGAGCCTCGGGGCTCAACGATGTTTGTTGACTTAAGAATGTGAAGATGTAAATACAGCCGTAAGGAATCATTGAATGGGCGCGGGCACAATCATCGTAGGAACCGGCCAAGCAGGCTTTCAAGTCGCGGCATCGCTGCGCTCGGAAGGCTATTTGGAATTAATCACGCTTATCGGCGAGGAACCGCATATTCCTTATCAGCGGCCGCCGCTTTCCAAGGGATTTATTCTCGGCACACAAAACGCGGAAAGCATCGAGCTGCGCCCCGCAACCTTTTACCAAAACCACAAAATCAATCTGCTGAGCGGTGAGAGAGTCGTCGCCATCACTCCCGCGGAGCGCCAGATCGAAATCGCGAGCGGCGGAGATCTCTCCTACGACGCGCTCGTGCTTGCCACCGGCGCGACCAATCGCAGGCTCGCGGTTCCGGGAGCGGAATTTGATGGAGTGCTGTATCTCCGCTCGCTCGCCGAAAGCATTTTCATAAAGGAGCGTCTGGCCGAGGCGCGCGAAATCGTCGTCATCGGCGGCGGATTCATCGGCCTCGAACTTGCCGCGGCCGCATGCACGCTTGGAAAAAAAGTTACCGTGGTGGAAGCTCTACCGAGATTGATGGCGCGCGTCGCCGCGCCGATTATTTCGGAATTTTTCCGTGAACTTCACACCAGCCGCGGAGTCACAATCCTTTGCGATCAAACGGTGAGCGAAATTTACGGCTCCGGTGGAAATGTCCGAGGTGTTTTGCTGAGCGATGGCCGCGTTCTTCCAGCGGATTTGGTGCTGGTGGGCATCGGTGTTACGCCGAACGCCGAGCTTGCGCGCGATGCGGGCCTCGCTGTCGCGAACGGCATTTGCGTGGATGAGTATCTCCAGACGAGCGATCCGTGCATCTACGCCATCGGTGATTGCGCCGAGCATCCGAATCATTTCGCCGGCGGCTCGCGAATCCGCCTCGAATCCGTACAGAACGCCGCGGACCAGGCGGCGTGTGTCGCCACCACAATCGCGGGCAGGCGCTGCGTTTACCGCGCGGTGCCGTGGTTCTGGACCGATCAATTCGATATCAAATTGCAGATGGCGGGAATTTCAGCAGGGCACGACCGTGTAGTCACTCGCGGAAACGCGGAAACCAAAAAGCTCTCTGTTTTTTATTTCAAAGGTGACCGGCTGATCGCCATTGATTCCATCAACCGTCCGGTGGATCACATGATTGGCAGAAAATTGATGGCCGCCGGCACTCCGCTCACTCCGGAACAAGCCGCCGATGAAAATGTGGACCTGAAGAGAATGGCGATCGCCGGAGCTTAGCCGTTCTCCGCCGTTTGTCCCATCGGAGTGCCGAGCGCCCCGCCCATTTCTTTGCGGAAGTAATGATTGTAAAAAGCGATGCCAATCTTGCTGATGATGCGCGTCATCGTTCCCAATTGTTTTCTTCGCACGCCGTCCGCCGCCATACCCTGTCCGCCATAAATTCTCCGGAAGGCCAAACAAAGCAGCAGATACGTCATCTTGCCTTTCAAAGGCCAGTTCTTCGGCCTGCCTTTTCGCATGCGCTTCATCGCTTCTCTCATCGAATAAAAAGTGTCCCAGCACTTCCGGTTCTCGGTGAGAAGTTCCTCACGGGTCATGTGCGCATGATGGATCAGATCAACTTCGTTTAACGGCTTGAGCCAGAACCGCTCCTCTGGAATTTTTGTGGTGTGCTTCGGAACAAACGCGGGCGCGCCGATGTTTTTCAAATCCGTAACCATCTCATGGAAATCCTTGGTTCCCGGATAGGGGTGATACATCGTGAACTGAGCCAGAATCGTGCCGGACGCCAGCGCGAATTCCTTCATGGTCCGGATGGTCTGAACCGTGTCCGGTTCCAAACCGCAGATGATCGAACTCAGCACGCAAATTCCCGCATCCTGAATCTGCTGAATCGTCTCGACCATTTTCTGCCCGGTCGGATTCCACGCCTTGTTGGCGCTCTTCAGTGATTCTTCCGAAAAGGATTCAATCCCGATCAGCGCCGCGCGAATGCGCATCTTGTCATGCATCGCTGAAAGGTATTCCGGGTCGCTCGTGGCTTCCACCGTCATTTGCGTGAAGCCGTACAGGTTCTTCGGAACCGAGCGGTCGTATTCATCAAAGAATTTCAGCCGCTCTTCCCGGATCCTCTCCAGCTCTTTCCTCTTTTGCGCGCTCGGCTCTCGCGCGATGCGTCCCAGCGTCGAGGGATTGAAATTATCGTCCGCAAAAATAATGTACCGATACCCCTTGTTATAAAGCTCGTTGGCTTCTTCGATGATCTTGTCCGTAAGGCGCATGCGGGGCTGGCGTCCGTCCGTAACCCAAACCGAACAGAAGCTGCAGTTCTCGGGACATCCCGCGACGGTCTGCACCGTGGGGAACATGTACTGTGAAGCATCCAGAAGTTCCCATCTCGCCTTCACCAGGCCGCTGCCCGGCACGCGTCCGCCGGCGTACTTCTGCTGAAGTTTGCCGCTCAGCGCGTCTTCAATAACCTTGGGCCAGATGGCATCGCCGTTGCCTGTTACGACGGCATCCGCGCCCATCTCCAGCGGCTCATCCGGAAAAATCGTCGGATGAATTCCGCCCATGATGACGATTGCGCCGCGCGATTTTGCTTCTTTCAGGAGCCGGTAGCCGGCAAGGCAATTTCCGGTGCTGATGCCGATGCCCACAATATCGCCTGGCTGCACGATACTTGGATCAAATGGCTTAATCGCTTCGTCAATTAGAATCGGGTCACCGACGATATCCCTGGGTGTTGCTTCCGCGATCACGAACAGCCATCGCGGAGTGATGACGCTGTATCCCATCGTGGTCACGGAAGGATTCAGCAAAATAACTTTAGGCATTCACACACTCCGAATTTCCCGCACTCATCCGGTCACCCTGATTTCTTCCGGTGGAAGGTGCATCGCTTCATGTACACACCCACTGCGACGCGCGCAAGCTAAGGCGCAGTGCAAAATATAATAGCCATTTTAGACTTCTATATGCGCCGGGCTTAAGGTGAGCTTAAATATGTATTTGCCACATTTAAGCAGGCGCCGGGAAACTCCGCGCGCTTGGATCGGTTGGCGCCCCGCGATCCTGGGTGGCTGGAATGGGATTCTATCTTTGTTACAGACGCGGTTGCAAGGTTGTAATTACGGCGGGTGTCAGGACGCCCTCTTCAATAGCGCATCCACCTCCGCCCGCGTGGGCATCGACGGAGCCGTGCCGTGCCTCGTCACGGAGATGCCCGCTACGGCGCAACCGAATCGCGTGGCCTCCAGGATGTCACGTCCTTCCGAAAGGGCAATGGCGAACCCTCCGTTAAATGCATCGCCGGCTCCCGTGGTTTCCACGACAGGTCCGGCGTCAATCGCCGGAACGCGTTTCGCAAGGATCGAATTCTTCACCAGGGCGCCCTGAGCGCCGAGCGTCACGACCACATTGCGCGCGCCGCTTGCCAATAAAGCCTCCGCGGCGCGTTCGGCCTCCGTGATGTCGGTAACAGGCAAACCCGTCAGCGTCGCGGCTTCGGTTTCGTTCGGCGTCAAATAATCACACAGCGCGAAAATGCTTTCCGGCAATGCCAGACCCGGCGCGGGATTCAAAATTGTCTGCACGCCCAGACTGTGGGCAAGCTTCAGGCCATGCCCCACGGCCGGAACCTGCAATTCAAGCTGCGTCAGGAAAACAGACGAGTCTGCGATGAGAGCGCGAGCCTGGTCAATTTCAGCGGGCGTCACCTGATAACACGCGCCGGGAACGACGATGATCGCGTTTTCGCCCTTCACTTCATCAATGATGATCGTGGCGGCGCCGGTGGGATATTCAGTTGTTTCAAAAACAAATCGCGTATCAATTCCTTCTTGCTTGTAGGTCTGGCGCGCCAAGTCTCCAAATGCGTCGCGGCCGAGCTTGCTGACGAAACTAACTTTCCCTCCCAGCCGCGCGGCGGCCACGGCCTGGTTCGATCCTTTGCCGCCCGGACCCAGCCGGAAATCCGATCCCATGATGGTTTCGCCCCACGCCGGCACTTTTTTCGTGCGGAACGCGAGGTCGGCCACGAAACTTCCAAGAACGGTGATCCATTTGTCCGGCATGAAACGCTCCTGCTAAGAACTTTGGTACGCGTGCGAGATCAAAACCAGCGCCAATACGTAGCACACAAACATTCCCACGAGGTAGATTCTCGCGCGGCCGCTGGCGCCGCGGAATTCATGCCACACAAAAACGCCCCAGAGCGCGGCGACCATCGGCGAAGCTTGTCCGATAGCGTAAGAAATGGCGACACCGACCAGGCTTGCGGCAACAAAATTGAAAACTGTGCCAAGCCCCCAAATCGCTCCGCCAAGCAATCCGAGGGCGTGATAGGAAGCGGAAGCGCCAAAATATCCAGCGAAGTCCACAGGCTCGCCCTCCAAAGGCTTCCTCATCATAATAACGTTGAACACGAAGCAGCAGAGGAACGCTCCGAATGTGAACAATACGGCCGTGGTGTAGGGCGTGAGAGGCTGGGACGCAGTCATCGCGCGCGTGACGAACGGCGCGAACGTGCCCATCAAGATTCCCGAAATTACGCAGACCACCACTCCCTTGCGCGATACCGCGTGGCTATCCTTGCCTCTCAATTCTCCATAAGCCTTACCAATCAGGATCACCGCCAGCAGCGCCATGCCAACTCCCAGCCCGAGCAGCAGCGCGCTCCCTTTTGGTTGAATGAGATAGCTGAGAACCACGCCTTCGACCAACGCGATTCCGATCGAGATGGGAAACGCGATGGCAAGTCCAACCATTCCGATTCCAGCGATCAGCAGAAAATTCGCAATGTTGAAAATGAATCCGCCAACCGCCGCGTAGAACAGATTGCCTGGCGCCGCCGCATGTAGATTCGCCAGGAAACTGTTATCGCCGCCGGACATCGAGCCCATGGTAAAGGCGAGCACGAGTGAAATCAGAAAAATGCCGGCCGCATAATCCCAGTAATAAAGTTCAAAGCGATAATTCTTGGTGAGTTTGTAAGTGTTCGCGAAGGATCCCCAGCAAATCGTGCTGAAGATGGTCATGAATAACGCGGTAGCAAAGGCCTGCGGTACAAACATTGTCTGGCACTCCTACTCGCCCCCTTCTTTCAGCGCGGCGGTGCGAGCTGGAGGGAAGCGCGCGAACTAAAGAGGATGTTGTTTACTCCGTTTTCAGCCGGAAATCCAGTGATGATTCACGCTCCCCGCCAATGTCGAGGGGCGCAAAACGGGTGTAGAATCCCTGCCGTTGCCGAAGTCGTCAAGAAAGAACTCCGATCAAGAGGGCTGAGCGTCTTCAGGAGAAATTCATGAAAAAGTACACGGCAGCCTTCACCAGTGTTCTTATCCTCGCGTTAGCGGGCGCAGCGGTTCACTCGGCCCGCGCGCAAAGCGCGCCCGTAATTCCAGCCTGGATTCATCCCGGACTGGCGGTGATTTATGACGGCGACGCGGCGTACGTGAAAAATGGGATACTCTCGCCGGGCGCAACAGTTGCGGTGACCACGCAAGTCAATTCCGTGAAAGGAAACGAAGTTTCCGGTGTCACCACGATTCAAGTGGCAGGCTCACCCGCCGGGCAAAAGCACACCTGGACCTGCAGCGCCGCCGAAAGATGCACCAGTGACATGCCGGGCTTTTCCGGGATGTTCTGGGTGGACCCCGCGAACCCGACGGCGTCAATTAAAGGCCCGAATGGCGAGCCGTACTCGATGAGGGGCAACGCTCCGTATACGCGCAACGGAATGACGTGGGCCGCCACGACGATCAGCTATCAAAATCAGTCTACCCAAGTTCAATACATGTGCATCTTTGAAACCAAGACGGGCCTCTACCTCGCATACTCCGAATCAAGCCCCGGCGGGCAGGTGCACACGTACTTCCGGTCCATGAGCGGCCAGTAGAAACAATTCAATAGATTAAAATGATGGAAAAGACGGGGCTTTCAAGATGAGAAGACAACAGCATCGGCGAAAGAAGCTGGGTATGCACACCCATTTTATTGGGCGCCGTTTGTGCTGATGGGGAATTTCCAGTAGTTCTTCGCAAGTGGCGATCAAAGCCTTTAATCTGAAATCTCAAAGTTGGAATCCGCAATCACACTGCTGACCTGTAAGCTAAGTTATTGATATTAAATAGGTTAAAGATATAAAGAAATGATCTGGTTGACCGGGAAGAGCATCTTTTGTTATTGAGTGAGTTGACTCACTCAATAAGGAAATTCCTGAATAATGGAAAAAGCGAAGAAAAAAAAGAGGGCTGAAGCAGAGGCCGCCAAGGAAGTAACAAAGAAGACGCGGAAGCGTTCGAAATCGTCACGAGATGAGCTTCTGACGGCAGCGATGTATTTGTTCTGGGAGAAAGGGTATGCGGAAACGAGCGTGGCGGATGTAGTGGCGCGGTCTGGAGCGAGCACCAGCAGCGTGTTTCATTATTTCAAGACGAAAGAGGAGTTGCTGCTGGGAGTGCTTGACCGGCTTACGGAGATTTTGTATCCGGCTTTGCTGGCGCCGATTTGGGAAAAGGTGAACGATCCGATTGAACGGATTTTCGCGTTGCTCGGGCGGTACAGGGAAGCGATCGTCGCGTCGAATTTCAGTTACGGATGCCCCGTTGGGCGGCTGGCGATGGAGATTTCTCCCTCGATGGTGGGGGTACACGCGAAGATCGCGGCAAATTTTGAGGCGTGGTCCACCGCAGTGAGGAATTGTCTGGAAGCCGCGGGAAGCCGGCTGCCTCGTGGGTTGGATTTGAAAATGCTTTCGCGATTCGTGCTGACGGTGATGGAAGGCGGAGTGATGCAGTCACGCTCTTACCGGAGCGTTGAGCCGTTCGATCAAGCGGTGGCGCAGTTGCGGGATTATTTTGACCGGCTGATGGCGGAGGCTGTGGCGCAGGGCGGGTCGTATTGGGAGACGATGCGGAAGTAAGTGCGAATCGGAAGAGAAGAGTGGATTACCGCAGAGACGCAGAGAACGCAGGGAGGATTGAGATGAAGCGAATGATTATGGGATTGGTTGGGGTCGTGGTTCTTGTTGGGGTGATGGTGGCGGAGGGGAGGCCTGCTGTGGGGCAGGGGAATCAAGACGGGGCGGCTACGGCGCGGGCGATGGTGGCGAGTATGGATGATATTTCGTGGCTGACGGGACGATGGACGGGAATTGTGGGAACGGGGACGACTGAAGAGATCTGCTCGACGCCCGCGTATGGAGCGATGATGTGCATGTTCCGGGCGCTGAATGAGGGCAAGACGCAGGGGATGGAGTTCATCACGTTGCGGGAAGCGGCGCCGGGGATTGAAGAGCGGGTACGATTCTTTTCGCCGGAGTTGACGGAAGGACAACCAGATACCGGAGTCGCGCTACACCTGGTGAGCCTTTCGCCGTCACAGCTGGTGTTTGATAATGCGAGGGCAAATGGTCCGGTGAGGCACATCACGATTAACCGGGCGGGTGACGATGCTTTCGCGACTCATATCGAGTTGGTGGACGCGTCGGGGAAGAGCAGTTTTATTGATGTGCAATGGAAGCGGGCGAAGTGAGCGGGGCCCGAAGCATCTTTGTTGGTTTGGTGGCGCGCCGGCGGAGAGGCCTCAGATCTGAAGACTTGAGCTACGGGATTCGCGCAGCTCGGCGGGCAGTTGGTTAAATGCGGCGGGGTGGTTTGGGCTCCATTTTTTTCTCGGCGGCGCCGATTCGTTCTTCGCACTGGCGGACGCGCTCCATGAATGCATCGAGACGCTCTTCCACCAGGCGGAGGCGATCAAGAAATTCGACTTGCTTGTTGGCGAGGGCGCGAAGGCTCTGGGCGAGCAGTTCTACTTCAGTCAGGTCGGGATCGAGATTCATCTGGAGCCTCCTTCAATAGGTGTGGGTTGCTCAGGATTAGTGTAACGAATTCGCCGCAGGGTGAACAGCATCAGTTGTTTGAGGGGTACTGAGGACGCGTCACTTTGCGCGGCTGGCCATTTTTTGGGCCAGGGCGAAAAGAAGGCGGCGGTCGGTTGGGGAAATCCTGCCGAGCATGCGGTGGAAGTGAGTGAGGAAGCGGCGCTCGCCGCGCGTGCTGCCAAATGTTGATTCGGACGCGGGCTCGGCGATGGGCTCGATGGACGCCTTCGGAGCCTGCTCGACGCCGAGAAAAAGTTTATCAATTGAAACCTCAAGGGCGTGCGCCATCTTCTCGAGGGTCTTGAAGGAGGGAACGGTGTGGCCGTTTTCCAGACGAGAGATATGAGGGCGCAGCATGCCGGTGCGCTTCCTGATCTCCTCCTGTGTGAAATGTCTTGCTTCACGCAGTGCGCGGAGGCGGCTTCCTATTGTCATTATTGATGGGTATATATCATAGTTATACTATAGTGGCAAGGGTAGTTGTTACAAGTTGAGGCAAACTACGGCAGGCGCGGCCGCGGGGGCCGGTTGGTGAGGTGGAAGGTCAGGCAGACGCGGTCGATGGGCGAATGATGATTACGTGCGCGGGCGGATCGTAGCCTTCGTCCTGAGTGATTTTCTGGGCGTCCGCGCGGATGACGTCGTCGGAGGCATCGCGGGCTACATCGGAATGACGGCGGACAACTTCTTCGCCGACTTCGATCCGGACGCGCCACTTCGACTTGGTTGAGTCCCAGGCTACTTCCACGAGAGCAGGGTTCATGGGGGCCTCCTTGTAGATGGCGCAGAGCCTTGGCGCAGAATCCACTAGATTAACTCTTTGGGAGGCAACGTCAATACAGCAAAGCATGTAGGGGATGGCTAGGAGTTTTTGTCCAGAAGTTTGGCGATGCGCTTGGCGAGGTCCCGGGTCACGTCGAGATTTTCGCCGAAGAAGCGGACTTTGCCCTCGACTCTGTAGGCGGCAACATTGGCGCCGCCGAGGCGCGTGAGGCTGACCGTTACGGTGATTTTGGTGGCGCCCATGACGGTGATTAGCTCGCGTTCGGTTTGATTGCCTTGCTTAAATTTGTCCATGTCTGTGTGAAGTGTAACGAGACCGGGAATGTTTTCGGCCTGATGGTCACCGCTCCGATACACTTTTGAAAAAACTCCGCTGTTTGTCACCTGCTCCACCATGGCTTCATAGATAGCGAAGCGGAATTCCGCCGGGACACGAACATCGAAGCCGATGGGGTCAATGAGAACGGGCGAACCCCGGAATAGGGCCGATGGACTTGGTGTAGGAGGATTCATGGGCGCACCGGCGGAGAGAGTTTGGATCACGCCCGGACCCTGAATTGTAAAATGGCCGTTCGCAGGATGGGCGCCGGCCGCGATGAGATCGGCGCGAAATTGTGTGGCGCGATTTTTGGGGAGAGCGAAAATGGCGGCGTGAAGACCGCCGGTCGGATCGCGGTAAGTGACGGTCAGCACGTCAACCTTTTGCCGCAGGAGAAGAGTGACCGCGGCGCCGCTGTCGTAAGGCGCGGCCATGGCGGCTCCCTGTGCGACGTCGCCCATCTTGCCGCCTGCCTGGGTGGTTTCCGAGCCGATGAAGATGTCTTCAATCGATGCAATGGAAAGGGTGGCGCGGGTCTTTCCCGCATCGAAGTGGATCTCATCGTGCTCGATGAACAAGAGTCCATTTGTATCGTGCTTAACGCCTTTGAGGCCGATTACGTGACGGGAGATGATGGGTTTGGTGGAGGCAGGTTCCTGCGCGATTGCAGCGGGGGCGCCGAGCGCGACGGCCAAGGGGAGGACGAAAGTGAGGCATCGTTTCAGCATGTGGTCACAGCTTTGATGCCATGGACGAGCCGCAAGATGTGCAAAAGCTGCCCCATCGGGACCAACTTCATGGCTGAATTACAGGGGCGTGCGCGATCAGATGAAGCTGATGGATGAAGTAGCGTGCTACATGGGGGACGCTGGAGTTGTACAAGGCAAGGACGGATCCGTAAGCGTGCAGACGACGCGGGTGACGCCGAATGTGTTCAAGATTCTCGGTGCGCAACCGATGCTGGGGGGAACACTCACGGATGAGGAAGGGCACATTGGCGGGCCGCTGGCGGTGTTGCTGTCCGGTGCGAGGCGGATTATTACGGTCCGAACTGGGCGAGTGGTGAGTTAGGAAAAGATGGCGGCGGTTCTCTTAACGGGAATCGCCGTTTTGTTTTTGGATTGCGAGTGGCGAGGAGTTAGTTGAGGGATTTGGAGTGGAGGAAATTGCGGACCACGGTGGCGACGTCCTGGTGCTGGCCGTCAACGGCGTAGTTTAGGGATTGCATGTCGGAGGTGGAGATTTTGTCGGAGAGCATCAAGAGGGCGGCGCGAACTTCGGGGTGGAGAGTGAGAATTTCGGGGCGGACGACGGGGATGGCGTCGTAGGGAGGGAAATAATGTCTGTCGTCGGCGAGGATGGTTAGGTCGTTGGAGGCGAGGAGGCCGTCGGTGGAATTTCCAGCGACGAGGTCTACTTGATTATCGAGCAGGGCGCGATAGAGCAGGCCGAGATCCATGATGCGTGGCGGGGCGGCGAATTTTAAATTGTAGGTGCGGGCGAGACCGGCGTAGCCGTCGGGGCGCTCGTTGAATTCGTAGCCGAAGCCGGGGCGCCATTGAGGAGTGACTGAGGCGGCATCGGAAATGGTGGAGAGATGAAGGCGGCGGGCGTCGGCTCCGCGGACTACGATGGCGAAAGTGTTGTTGAAGCCGAGCGAGGGAAGTACCTCGAGATGGAAGCGCTGGGCGTACTCGTCGTGAACTTTTTGGAAGACGGATTGCGGATCGGTTTGGATTGGATCTTTGAGAATGGCGGTTAGGGCGGTGCCGGTGTATTCGACGTAGGCGTCAATGCGTCCCGCGAGCAGGGCTTGGTGGCAGATGTAGGTGCCGCTGAGATAGAAGACGCGCTGAACTTTTAGGTGCGTGTGAGATTCGATTTGCTGGGCTAGGATTTCGCCGAGGATGGCTTGCTCGGTGAAATTTTTTGAGCCGATGACGATGGTGGTGGAGTGGTTGGTGGCGCAGGAGGTTAGGGGGAGGCAGAGGAGGAGGGTCAACCCTCGCAGCCTTGAAAGGCGAAGGGTGCGGCATCCGCGCTGTGGAATATCCTTCGCTGCGCGCAGGATGACGTCAGAAGCAAACCGGCGAGTCAAAAATTTTGCCAATAAAAGACGGAGAGTACGGCAGACTGCGCCGTAGATTGGCACACAGATCCTTCGGGCATCCTGGCCGGATGCCCTCAGGATGACACCGTGGGCTATCGTGGGTGAATGAAGTGAATCATTGATGATGAGGTGACGGCGCGTTTTCATGAAGGGGATCACAGGATATTTTTATTTTGCGTAGCGCAGGCGGCGCTCGATCACAGTGAAGAGGCCTTCGGCGGCCAGGGCCAGGACGGCGGCGGGGATGGCTCCGGCGAGAATGAGTTGGTTGTTCATCATGCTTAGGCCGCGGAAAATAAATTCGCCGAGGCCTCCGGCGCCGATGGCGGCGGCGATGGTGGCGATGCCGATGGTGAGGACGGTAGCGACGCGGATTCCAGCGATTAAATAGGAATAGGAGAGAGGAAGTTCGACCTGGAAGAGAATCTGGCGGTCCGTCATACCCATGGCGCGGGCGGTTTCGCGGACGGCGGGGTCTACTCCATTAATTCCAGCGACGGTGTTGCGGATGATGGGAAGCAGGGCGTAGAGGGTAAGAGCGGCGATGGCGAGGCGATCTCCGCGCGCGCCGAGCCAGGGAATGGGCAAGAGAAAACCGAAGAGGGCGAGGCTGGGAATTGTTTCTGCGGTATTGGCGAAGCCGAGGATGGGCTTGGAGAGCCAGGGTTTGCGAGTGACGAGGATGCCGAGCGGGACTCCGATGGCGGTGGCGAGAAGCATGGTGGCGGCGACTAGCCAGAGGTGCTCGAGGGTGGATTGGAGGATTTGGGATGCATTTTGGTGGAGGAATTGTAGGGTGGAGTCCATGGGTTCCTTCCGCTATGTTTGGCTTCGACAAGGGCGCGGCAAGCAGTGCGCCTACGATCGCAAGTCTGAAAACAAAAATTTCAAATCTGAAATTTCAAATCTCACATTTCAAATCAAATGCCCGCGTCGCACCAGCCGTCTTCTTCCGAGGTGAATGCTAATAGCAATCCGAGATTTCTCGCTGCGCTCGAAATGACGCTTAACGGCCTTTGTTGCAAACCAGAATCCGCGATCTGCAATCATCGGATGCTTTCTGCTTCGCTGGGGCGAAGGGCGGCTGCGTAGGCCGCAGGGAGTTCATCTTTGGTGCGCATGAATTCTTTTGGCGTGTAGATGCCGGTTAGTTTGCCCGCGTCGAGCAGGGCGATGCGCGTGCCTAGCAGGAAGGCTTCGCGGAGGTCGTGGGTTACGAAGACGATTGTTTTTGCCAGGGCGCGCTGGAGTTGCTGAAATTCGCGCTGGATTTCGGCGCGGGTGAGGGGATCGAGTGCGCCGAAAGGCTCGTCCATTAGGAGGGTGGGCGGATCGGCGGCGAGGGCGCGGGCGACTCCTGCGCGCTGGCGCTGGCCACCGGAAAGTTCGTGAGGATAACGCTGGGCGAATTGGGCGGCATCGAGGCCGACGATTTGCAGGACTTCCTTGGTGCGCGCGCGGACGCGATCCTTTGGCCAATTTTCCAGATGGGGGACTAGAGTGACGTTGCGCTCGACGGTGAAGTGAGGGAAGAGTCCGGTTTCCTGGATTACGTAGCCGATTTTGCGGCGCAGGGCGATGGGATCGGTGGCCGTGGTGGATTGGCCGTGGACCAGGATTTCGCCCGCGGTTGGTTCGTATAAGCGGTTGATGAGTTTGAGGGCGCTGGTTTTGCCGGAGCCGCTGCGTCCGAAGAGGATTAGGGTTTCGCCTGGGGCGATGGAGAGATTTAGATTGTCGAGGATGATGTGGGCGCCGAGTTGATAGCGGACGTTGCGGAATTCGATGGCGGGGGGCACGAAGTGGAGGATAGCGATGGTGGTGGAGGAGTGTCAATTGGAGGAAGCAGGGAGGCAAGGAATTAAGGAGGCATGGAAGCCGCGCACCATACGGTGCAGGGCGAAGCAGAACGCAAGGAGGCAGGGAAAAACGCAATTTCAGATCTGAAATTGCAAATTTCAGAAATGAATACGGGATCAATGGCAAATACAAGGTGTGGGTTGGCAATGGGGATTTCGGTGAGGGCAGCGAAAGGCCCGGCCCCTACGAAGCGGGGACGGGCTACAAGTGCGAAGTGCAAACACTGGGTGCAGAGTGTGCGGGCGAATATCCTTCGCTTCGCTCAGGATGAAAATTATGAAAGCGCGACTCCTGCATACAGCGATACGCTGTGGGTGGGAAAACCTTAAAGAAAGGAGTCGCGCATGGGAGAGTATATCGCGTTTGATTCGCACAAGAGGTACACGTGGGTGGACCGGCAAGACCACTCGACGGGCAAGAGCAGTGGTTATCGGCTGGAACATGCGCCGGGAGCGGTACGAAATTATCTGAGCGCATGTGAACCGGGAACGGCCGTGGCGGTGGAAGCCACGGGGAACTGGTATTGGATTGTGGACGAGATTGAGCAAGCGGGACTCGAGCCGCGGTTGGTGCATCCGCGCAAGGCGAGGTTGATGATGGGACTGGTCAACAAGACCGACAAGCTGGATGCGCAAGGGCTGAATCGTTTGCAGCGGAACGGAACGCTGCCGGCAGTATGGATTCCGCCGGGACGGCTGCGGGATTTGCGCGAACTGACTCGTACGCGGTTGGTTCTGGTGGCGCAGCGCACGCGATTGAAGAACCGGCTTTCGGCGACGCTGGCCAAGTGGGGAACGCCGGCGAGTGAATGCAGCGATCCGTACGGAAAGCGAGGCCGGGCGGAGTTGGAAAAACATCTGGAGCGACTGCCGGAACAGACGCGCTGGGTGAGCCAGCAGTTGCTGGCGCAGTTGGATTTTGTGGGCGCGCAGGTGAAGCAACTGGAAGATCGGCTGGATCATTTGGTCGAACTCACCGAACAGATGCAATGGCTGATGAGCATGCCGGGGGTCGGAGTGATCCTGGCGGCGACGATCGCGCTCGAGGTGGGAGAGGTCGAGCGATTTCCCAGCGCCATGCACCTGGCCAGTTATTCGGGAACCACGCCGCGCGTGCACGCCAGCGGCGGGAAGGTGCGCTACGGTTCGTTGCGCGTGGACGTGAATCGGTATTTGAAGTGGGCCTTTGCCGAAGCGGCCAACTCGACGGCGGTGAACCATGTGCGGTGCCCGGAGCGGCACGTCAGTCAGTTGTATCGAAGACTGCGCGCACGCAAAGGACATCCGAAAGCGATTGGAGCGGTGGCGCGGCATCTGGCCGAAGCCGCGTTCCACGTGCTGCGGCAAAAACAGATGTATCGGGATCCAAGTCTTGGTCGAGGTCGGACCAGCCAGGTGTAAGCGCGAGTACGTCATGAGCCTCTGGCTCGCAGGATGAATGCGACACACCTGGCGAATAATTCCATGCCCCCTTTTGAGGGCGAAGAGATGACTGGGTACGACCCGTTCCGTCGGTTTTTGCATTGACACACGCGCTTT
>CAWJZY010000001.1:0-157217 GCA_963847505.1 uncultured Acidobacteriota bacterium | reverse complement strand
CAGGCGCGTCCCCTGTGCCAAAACTGTGCCAGAATCCGATGTTTTCATGCCATTGGGGTTAGCTTTGAGCGAAAAGCAGATTCCCCAAATTACTGAAAACACAGAGAAGCCAAAGTAGGGAATGGAGCTGTTGGAGTCGGTCGGTCCGCGCCCAAGGCAGGCGCGCTACCAGGCTGCGCTACGCCCCGGCATGCGTAAGTTTTAATTCCAGCTTATATTGCGAGCTTGTGACCACCGCACTTGATCCGTTTCGGGTCGAAAGTGTTCTCGGCTCATAGTTTATTCGACACTTGGCTATAAACTGAGTTTGAGACTGCGTCTAATAGGTATAAGATAAAGGTCCCTTCCAAAAAACCGGTGCGCGGCTACAGGCTGCCCTCTTACAGCCTTCAGGGTCGTGCCGGGAAAGAACTTTCCCTAACTGGATGTGAAATGAAGACGAAGTCTTCGTCGAGTCGCAATTTGCAACTCGCGTTCGGGGTTGCCATTTTGGCCTTGCTCGTAGCTGGCGCCATTTCCTACCGAGGTATGGGCGCGTCCAGTGAAAGCCACCAGTGGGTGCGGCATACGAACGAGATTCTTGAGAACCTCCAGGATTTTCTCTCCTCAATGCACAGTGTTGAATCGAGCTATCGCGGATTCATTTTAAGCGGCAACGACGAATATCTGGATTCATTCCATGAGGACATTTTGCGTGCCCAGCAAGACGGAACAGTTCTCCGGAATCTGACCGTGGATAACCCCGTGCAGCAGCGCCAGCTTCCGGCCCTTATTGGCCTGCTGAATCAGGAGGACGAATTTGGCGAGATAGTCATGAACCTGCGCAGGACTAAAGGTTTGGAGGCGGCAGCCGATTCTATTCAAGCCGGACACGGGCAGCAGATTTTGGATGACTTTCAACGGGTCGTTCACGAGATGCAGGACGAAGAGCGGCGATCGCTCGCGCTGCATGAATCGGATCCAAAGCGGCGATTAGGCCAGATCAGAGCCGTCTTAATCCTCGGAACTTTTCTGGGTTTGTTAGTCGTCTCCCTAGCGGGTTGGAGCGCCCAACGCGGCTGCTCGAGACAAGCGTTCACAGAGAACGCGCTCCGGGATTGCGAAGAAAAAACTCGAATGCTCCTCGACGAAATCCAGGACTACGCGATCTTCATGTTGGATCCGAAAGGGATGGTTGTCAGTTGGAACGCCGGCGCCGAACGAATCAAGGGTTACAGAGCCGAAGAGATTCTCGGTCACAACTTTTCCTGCTTCTTTCCTCCGGAAGATATCAAGCGCGGCAAGCCGGAAGAAGTACTCCGGATGACTGCCACGCGCGGGCGCCACGAAGAACAAAGCATGCGCGTCCGGAAAGACGGCTCACGATTCTTGGCGACGGTCACCTTCATAGCGATGCGCGACCCTGTTGGAAATCTCCTGGGGTTTTCTGAGATCAGCCGCGACATCACCGAGACCAAGGAGTCCGGGGCGAAGTACCGGGGACTGCTCGAAGCAGCTCCGGATGCCATGGTCGTGGTGAACCAGGACGGGGAGATCGTCCTCCTGAATGTTCAAGCGGAGAAACAGTTCGGATACCACCGTGATGAGCTTGTAGGGCAGAAGATGAAGAACATTATTCCGGAGGGTTTCGCGGAACGGCTGATCGCTGACGGCACACGAACCGCGGCTGAGGCGCTGGCGCAGCAGATCGGTACGGGGATTGAACTCACTGGGCGGCGGAAGGACGGAAGTGAATTTCCGATCGAGATCATGTTGAGTCCCCTGGAAAGCCCCGAGGGAATTCTGGTGACGGCTGCGATCCGCAACATCACCGAACGCAAGAAATCCGAAGGGCAGCTGCTGAAGATGGTGGGGGAACTGAAGCATTCCAATGACGAACTGGAGCAATTTGCCTACGTCGCGTCCCACGATCTTCAGGAGCCGTTGCGAATGGTGGCCAGTTATACGCAGCTTTTGGCCCAGCGGTACAAGGGGCGGCTGGACTCCGACGCCGACGAGTTCATCGCTTATGCAGTGGACGGGTCCAACCGGATGCAGGGGTTGATTCAGGATCTGCTGGCCTATTCGCGCGCGGGGACGAATGGAGAGGCGCTTCGCGAGATTTCCAGTGAAAACGCTTTGAAAGAAGCGCTTACAAATTTACGCGCATCGATTGAGGAGAGTGGAGCGATCGTGACTCACGATTCGCTGCCAGTCATCAGGACAGACGATACGCAATTGTGCCAGGTATTTCAGAATATCGTCGGGAACGCAATCAAGTATCGCAGTGCCGAAGCCCCTCGAGTACATGTGTCCGCCAGAAAAAACGGCGCCAATGAATGGATCTTTTCCGTGCGAGACAACGGCCTGGGAATTGACCCTCAGTACTTTGAAAGGATCTTCATCATTTTCCAGCGGTTGCACGGACGGGAAGAGTTCAAGGGAACCGGAATCGGATTGGCCATTTGCAAAAAGATTTTGGAGCGGCTGGGCGGGAGAATTTGGGTCGAGTCGCAGCCCGAAAAGGGCTCGACGTTCTATTTTGCCTTGCCGGAAAGAGACGGAAAATGATGGATTCGATCGAGAAAGACGTGGCGCCTATCGATGTACTTTTGGTTGAAGACAGTCCCGGCGATGTCCGGCTCACACGGGAAGCATTCAAAGACGCCAAGGTTCTTGTCAATTTGCACGTCGCGCCGGATGGGGCGGAGGCTATGGCCTTCCTGCGCCGCGAGGGGGAGTACGCCAATGCTCCCCGCCCGGGTCTGATCCTGCTCGATCTGAACCTGCCCAAGAAAGACGGCCGGGAGGTTCTGGAGGAAATCAAGGAGAGTCCGGCGCTGAAGACTATTCCCGTGGTTGTCTTGACTACCTCTGCATCTGAGGCGGATATCCTCCAGAGTTACCGGCACCATGCGAACTGTTACATCACCAAGCCGGTGAATCTAGATGGGTTCCTTAAAATCGTAAAAAGCATCGATTGTTTTTGGCTCTGTGTGGTTGAGTTGCCGCGCGAAGCACGCCCATGAAAGAAAAGGCGCTTCAGGTTCTTCTGGTTGAGGATAACGCGGGAGATGCCCGTTTGCTGGGCGAGATGTTCAGTAAGGAGAAACCTGGCAGTTTCCAATTGACGCACCTGTTGCGCATGCGTGAAGCCGTGATTCATCTCGCGAAAGGTGAAGTAGACATCGTTCTGTTGGATATGGGATTGCCGGATGGGCACGGTCTCGATACCGTACGCCGGGCGCACGCCGCGGCCCCCGGAGTTCCGGTAATCGTGCTGACGGGTTTGGATGACGAGGCATTGGCCGCCCAGGCTATGAAGGAAGGCGCGCAAGACTATCTGATAAAAGGCCAGATAGAAAATCGTGCGCTTCCCCGGGCTCTTCGCCACGCCATCGAGCGCCACCGGATGCAAACAGAAACCGAGCTGATCCGGACACATCAGATGCAGTTTAAGGATGAGTTCCTTTCACACGTGTCGCACGAGCTTCGTTCACCGCTCATGGCGATCTATCAGTTTGTGACTATTGTCCGGGACCGGGTGGCCGGCGAATTGAATCTGGAACAGCGCGAGTACCTGGAAATCGTACTGAAGAATGTGAAGCAGCTTCAATCGATGATTGATGACCTGCTCGAAGTCACTCGCGTGCAGGCCGGTAAACTGATGATCGAGCTGCAATGTACTTCGGTTTCCGATGCGATCGTTTACGCGGTCAATACGCTCCAAGAGACCGCCCTGGCCAAGAAAATTACTCTGTCCTTTGACGCACCTAAGAACGCGCCTTCCGCTTACGCCGATCCGATTCGATTACGCCAGATCCTGCTCATTTTGTTCGACAACGCCGTTAAGTTTACGCCCAACGGGGGCGCCGTGAAAGTTCAGGCCCAGGTGCTCCAGAAAGATCCGGGTTTCTTGCTCGTGGAGGTTTCTGACTCGGGATGCGGGATCGACCCGAATATGACCGAGCGAATTTTTGAGCGCCTCTATCAAGTAGCAACTCCTGCGTTGTCCGCACGCGAGGGTTTTGGACTTGGATTGTACATCTGCAAAGAATTGGTTACCCGGCAGGGTGGCCAAATCTGGGTCCAGAGCAGCCCCGGGCAAGGAGCCGTCTTTTCGTTTACATTGCCCGTTTTCTCTCTCAGCAGCTTGATTGCCCCGCTCCTTGGGCATGAGGGCCGTCCGGCGGATTCGATCGCCGTAATGAGCGTGGAGATTGGCTCGCGGGATGGATGGCTTTCCAAGCAGAATCGCGAGGATTGGTCTCGCGAGAGCCGCACTCTCATACAAAAATGTTTGCTTCCGGATTTGGATGTCCGGCTTCCGAAAATGGATGCTGCGGCAGGAGCCGGGGGAGTGTTCTTTGTCGTGGCCTTCGCCAATGACAAAGGAGCAGGAGTGCTTGCCAAACGGATCCGGGAACAATTCGGGCATCTTGAACAACTCAAGCAAGCAGGGCTGACCTTTTCCGTTTCTTACAAATTTCTGAGTCTGCCCCCTGCGGATTTAGCCGAGCCATTAGAGGATACCGCCGGGAAGATGGCCGCAAGAATCGGAGCACTGATCAAATCTGAAATCCAAACGAGGTCCTATCCATCATGAATAAGAAAATTCTTATTGTTGAGGACGATTCCGACGTGCGGCTGGGATACCACATCCGCCTCAAAGCAAACAGTTACGATACGTTTTTTGCGGCGGATGCGCTTACAAGCATAACGGAGGCGCGCAAGCAGCAACCGGACCTGATTATCCTCGACCTGGGCCTGCCCGCCGGCGACGGATTTGTTGTTATGGAGAGGCTGAAATCGAACCCTCATCTCGCCGTGATTCCCATCATCGTTGTCTCAGGTCGCGCCGGTCTCGCAAACCAAGAGCGCGCCGTCAAGGCGGGAGCGAAGGCCTTTCTCCAAAAACCTGTGGATAATGACGAACTCTTGGCCGTGATTCGACAGTGTCTCGGAGAAGCCAATGGATCAAAGCAATAGAGGGCCTAAAGACGAGTGTGATGGCCGATCGGGACACGCGGGGATCCTCGGGCGAAAACAGGCTGATGCCCGGCTGGAGGAGGCTTTGCTCGTGGAAAAAGGACGCGCCCAAGTCGCGCTCAAGCGCATCGGCGACGGCGTTGTTTGCGCAGACACGTCGGGAAATATGACCTTCCCCAATCTCGTCTCGGAAGAAATGACGGGCCCCGGCCGCGGCAGACTGATGAAAGAAAAAAACATCAGAGTTCTTCTTGTCGAGGACAAAGCCGGGGATGTGCGTTTGCTCCGCGAGATGCTCAATGAGTCGGGCGCCCGCAATATTGAACTGACGCACATGGTGTGCATGAGCGATGTCGAGAAACATTTCGCCGACCGTCCAGTGGACGTCATTTTACTCGACCTGGGGCTGCCTGATGTACAAGGACTTGGAGCGATACTCCGCGCCCGTGTAGTCGCACCCCACGTCCCCCTGGTCGTGCTGACGTGCTTGGACGATGAATCGCTGGCCCTACAAGCCTTGCAGGCAGGCGCGCAAGACTATCTGATCAAAGGCCAAATCGAAACACGCGGGCTCTTGCGCTCCTTGAGTTATGCCATCGAGCGCAAAATCATGGAAGACTCTCTATTCGTAGAAAAGGAACGCGCCCAGGTCACGCTCAACTCCATCGGCGACGCTGTTATCTCTACCGATATTTCAGGAAACATCGCTTTTCTCAATCTCGTCGCGGAAAAAATGACGGGCTGGTTAAGTCAAGAAGCAACCGGCCGGCCCATGGCCGAAGTGTGCAGAATTCTCGATGCATCGAGTCGCGATGTGATTTCGAATCCGGCGGAAAAGGCGATTGGCCAGGACCGGACCGTCCATTTGCCGCTAAACTGTATCCTCATCCGGCGGGATGGACTTGAAATTCCTATCGAAGACTCCGTTGCCCCTATCCACGGCCATAATGGGCGTGCTACGGGAGCGGTCATCGTTCTCCGGGATGTGAGCGCCGCCCGGACGATGGCCCTTCAGATGGCCCACTCCGCCGAGCACGACTTCCTGACCGGTTTGCCCAACCGTATGCTCCTGAGCGACCGCATTACCCAGGCCATCACATTGACCCAGCGTCATGGCAAAAAGGTCGCGGTCCTATTTTTGGATTTGGATGGCTTCAAACACATCAATGATTCCCTGGGACACCCGATCGGCGACAAACTTCTTCAATGCGTCGGAAATCGCCTGGTGGATTGTGTGCGTAGCTCGGACACGGTAAGCCGTCTGGGAGGCGATGAATTCGTCGTGCTGCTTTCGGAAGTGGAACATTCAGGAGACGCCGCCATTACGGCGGGGAAAATGCTCCAGGCCGTTGCGGTGGCTCACCCCATCGGCCTGCACAATCTTCATATCACCGCAAGCATTGGCGTGAGCACCTATCCGGACGACGGCCTGGATGCGGAGACACTGATCAAAAACGCGGACACCGCCATGTATCATGCCAAGGAAAATGGCCGCCAGAGCTATCAGTTTTTCAAGCCTGCCATGAACGTCCGCGCTGTCGAGCGGCAATCCATCGAGGAATATTTGCGGCGCGCCCTGGAGCTGGGGGAATTCGCGATTCACTATCAGCCGAAGGTCAATCTCAGAACGCGAGAGATTACCGGCGCGGAGGCGTTGATTCGCTGGACGCATCCCATTCGAGGGTTGGTCTCACCTGCGCAATTTATTCCCGTCGCGGAAGACTGCGGACTGATTCTGCCAATCGGCAACTGGGTCCTTCGTGAAGCCTGCAAGCAAGCCAGGGCATGGGCGAATGCGGGCCTGCCCCTGGCTACTATGGCCGTAAACATCTCTGCGATGGAGTTCCGAAACGAGCTCTTCCTGAAAGGTGTATTCGCAATCCTCAGCGATACCGGCCTGGATCCCAGATTCCTTGAACTCGAGCTGACGGAAAGCGTTTTGATCAAGCGCGCCGAATACGCCGCGTCCGTCCTCCGGACAGCGAGAGCCGCGGGAGTGCAGGTAGCGGTGGATGATTTCGGCACGGGGTATTCCAGCTTGAGCTATTTGAGGAAATTTCCCATCGATACTCTCAAAATTGACCAGTCGTTCATCCGTCAGATCACCACTGCTCCCGGCGACGCGAACATCGTGACGGCCATTATCAGCATGGGCCGAAGCCTGAACCTCCGCGTCGTCGCGGAGGGTGTGGAAACGCCGCAAGAGTTGGCATTTCTCCAGGCTCATGATTGTGAGGAAGCGCAAGGCTACTACTTCAGCCGGCCGGTGACTCCGCAACAATTTGCCTTACTGCTGGAAACTGGCATACCAGAAACAGCCGTCCTCCACCGAGGGTAACCTTACTTCTATTCTTTCCAGCCTGTTCTCAGACCAAAACGCTGCGCGCGGAATAAAAATGCTCCCAAGATGTGGCGTTTCAATGGGGAAATTCAGGTGCTGCCGGATCGGCGGCCAAGGGCGACTTCCAAGCCGGTCAAACTGCAAAGGCCTGCTCGGATCGCCGTGTGCAGTCACTCCCTTGCGGGACATGGCCACCGTCTCCGGTATGCGAGAAGCTACATTGCGATGCTAACGCAATGGGTTTCAGGCTCAATCGGGTGAATGCTGTAGAAAAGGGAGGACGCCCTCTTATCTTAGGAATTTCAGGAATGCGTGGAATAGGTCTTATCTTTGGCGGAGCAAAGCTTCTCCAGATTGCAATCAATGCAGCGCGGCTTCCGCGCCACGCATACACGCCGCCCGTGCCATATAAGTTGATGCGAGAACAAAATCCACTTGTCTGAAGGAATCACCGCCATCAAATCCTGCTCGATTTTCTTTGGATCGGAGTTGTGCGAAAGGTCCAGCCGGTTGGATAGCCGTATGACGTGCGTATCCACCACCACGCCCGCTGCTATCCCGAATCCAGATCCCAGGACGACGTTGGCGGTTTTTCGCGCCACGCCCGGCAGGGTCAGCAGCTCTTCCATCGTGCGCGGCACTTTGCCGCCAAACTCTTCAATGATTTTCTTGCTCGCGCCCATGATGGATTTTGTTTTGTTGCGGAAGAATCCTGTCGGGCGAACATCCTGCTCGAGCTCGCTGGGATTGGCATACGCCAGAGCCTGGGGTGTTTCGTATTTCACGTAGAGCACTTTGGTTACTTCGTTGACGCGTATATCGGTGCATTGCGCGGAAAGAATCGTGGAGATCAGCAATTGGAATGGATTCTCATGCTCGAGCGCGCAGGTGACGTCCGGATACGCCTCATCCAGTTTCGCCAGAATCGCCGCAACACGTTTCGGATCCGTATTGGGTTTGCCGCCGGCATTGCCCGACATTCCGGGCTTAGCCGCTTGGCCAGCCCTGCGTGCCGGAGCGGGCTTTCCCGCTGCCGGTCTCGCGGTATGCGGAGCGCGCGTTTGTTTCGCGCGCTTGCCCGGCGCGATTCTCGCCGATTTGGGTTTGTGAGCTGCTTTCTTCGTTTTCTTCGCCATGTCCGCCGCGGAAATATAACACAGACCTCAGATTTGTCTCGTACCCATAGCGCTCAGCAATTTGCGAAACGCCTTGCCACGATGGCTCAGCAGATTCTTTTCTTCACGGGTCAGCTCGGCAAAACTCTTGCCCGCTTCACTGGCGAAAAATACAGGATCGTATCCAAATCCGCCCACGCCGCGCGGCGCCTCGAGCAGTACGCCCGCGACAAAATCGGAAACCACTGCGGTCACGCGGCCACGCTCGGCCACCGCCAATACGCAGACAAACCGCGCCGCTCTCGCGCTCCCCGTTTTTCCGCGCATTTCAGCAAGGAGCTTTTGGATTTTCTCCGCGTCGGAAGCATTCGGGCCTGCGTATCTAGCGGACCGCACTCCGGGCGCACCTCCCAGCGCGGGCGCCACCAGCCCGGAATCGTCCGCAAGTATCGCGGCATCCGTGAAGCGGCTGTAGTGCATCGCTTTGCCCGCCGCGTTTTCGGCGAACGTCGGCGCGGATTCATCAAATTGCGGCAGGGAAGAGAAGTCCGGCAAAAGACCCAGTTGCGGTGCGCGCCCCTCGGCTCCAGCAGCCATCGCCTGAAATTCCGCGAGCTTGCCGGAATTCGACGAAGCCAGCAGCAACTTATCGAGGGCGGCCACTGAAGTTCAATTGCAGCAATGCTTGCTGCTGCGCGCGAAGCTGGCTGATGCCGCTCGTGGCCATGCCCAGCAGCCGCTGCATCTCCTCGCTCGAAAATGTGCGGCCTTCCCCCGTCGCCTGAATTTCCACGAATTGCCCGCTGCCGGTCATCACGACATTCATATCCACCTGCGCGCGCGAGTCTTCGTCATAGGCAAGGTCGAGCAAAATCTGATCATCCACAAGCCCCACGCTGGTGGCCGCGACCGTGTCGCGCAGCGGAAGTTCTCTCAGAATTCGCGATGTCACCAGCCGTTGCAGCGAAAGCGCAAGCGCGATAAACGCGCCAGTGATGGATGCCGTGCGTGTTCCTCCATCGGCCTGAATCACGTCGCAGTCCAGCCATACCGTGCGCTCGCCCAGCTTTTGTTGATCGACCACGGAACGCAATGACCGCCCGATCAGCCGTTGAATTTCAAGCGTGCGCCCAGATTGCTTGCCGCGTGTTGACTCGCGCGGCGTGCGCTCGTCGGTTGCGCGGGGCAGCATGCCGTACTCACTCGTCACCCAGCCCTTGCCCTGGCCCTTCAGGAATGTGGGCACGCCGTCGTCCACTGTGGCAGTGCAAATCACACGCGTCTGGCCAATTTCAATCAGCACGCTGCCCTCGGCCGTGGGAATGAAGTCGGGCGTGATTTTCACGGAACGCATTTGGTCGGCGGCCCGGCCGTCGTTACGCAATGTTCCTCCTGGTCTGCTGCAAAATGTGAATTGGCAAATCAGTTTGCCGGGTGCGGCAGGCGCTGTCAACTTGTGCGAAGCCCGCTTTATTGCCCTGATTTTCCGCCAGACTGGGCTGCCGGCGTGGGCGCCGATGGATTCGCCGGCGACGTTGTTCGCACGGGGAAAAATCCAGTCAAGTCCACGTGCCCCGCTAGCGTATCGGCCTCCTGGCCGTGAAGCAGAATCTTCAGGCGCCGGACTTGCGGCACGGAAGACGCAAGCGTCTGCGTGATCGAATCCACCGCGAGTTGCTCGCTCAGAATTCCCGAAGGAGTCCCTGTGGAGAGCGTGTCCGCGAAATCAGCAATGGCGGTTCCATCGGGAAGTAAGTAGAAATCCAGCAGCGTCGCGTCCGCGGGAAGTGTGCGCTGGCCAGGCGTAGGCGGCGAAAGAATCAGGGCCTCTACAAGTTGGCGGCAACGCTGCGCGGGGTCAGCGGAAAGCGGCAGCTCGATTTGCACCGGCGCTAGCCCGTCTGCATTGGCGGCAGAAGCCCAGTATATATTCACATTCACTTTCACATCGCTCGAAGTTGCGATGGGCGCCTGCGTGATCTCACGGCGTGCCTGCTCTTCCGTTTGCGTCGGCGTTTCTAGGTCGCGCACGCGCCGCCACAGCCGCGGCAAATAAAACGCACCGATCACCACGGCTAGCACAAGCGCCATAAACGCGTATCGGGCTCGTGTTGACATCAGTGCGCACTCGCTTCGTAAATGGGACGGAATCCAGTCACCGCTTGCGCCACGCCGTCCGCCAATCCCGCGGTCATGTGAAGAAGTTGTTCGCGATTGCTGACGGAAACGCTCGAGACTTCGATCGCAATGGCCGGCGTCGCTACCGTGCGCAACTGCCTCACAGGCGCGTATAGCGGACTCGCGGGTGATCCCCCAAACTCTTGAGAGAGCGCCGACTGCGCCAACTCCGCCAGTCTGCGGCTCGCGGCTGCATAAGGTTCCTGCGCGCGGTCCCAGGGCAATAAGCCGTTATGAATCGGAAAGCTCAGCGGCGATGTGCCGCCACTTGCCGAAACGGCCGGGGCTGGGTTTGCCGCGCTCGTCAACGGTTCGGAATAAACGCGCACCTGTCCGAACGGGCCGGTGGAAGAAACATGCAGCGTGATGAAGATGGCGCCGCGTTGGGCATTCGCTACCGTGCTCCGATCGTCGAACGACGGATCATCATTCCCCATCCGAGTTTGCACCACGCGAAAACCTTGTGATTCCAGCGCCGCGCGCACGGCACGCGCAAAATCGAGCACGACTTCGCTTTCATTGATTCCCGTGGATCCGCGAGCGCCTAAATCCGATCCGCCATGCGCCGGATCAAGCACCACGACCTTCAACGACGGCTTTCCGATTGGCGCAACAATTTGGTCGGGACTCTGCTGAGGCAATGCCGGTATTTGCGAAAATGATTGCTGAGGCGCGCGCCAAGCGGTTCCCCGCGCGCCACCGCTCGCAAAGGCCGCGCCCAGCGCGCAGACAGTTAGAAAGGACAACATATGGCGGAACTTACTCGGCACGACGCCGAGAATACCAGAAATCGCTCAGCCGGCGCAGCCGCGCCTAATTTCCAGAACATCCGTTGAGCCCCGAGGTCCCCGCCTCGAGGCGTGTGATGTGTGGATTGCTCGTTGATATGTACTTCTGCGAAGCTCTCACATGCAACCCAAGTGAACCTCTATACGTCTATTGTTACAGGTGTGAAAGCTTTTCGGCCGTCTCTTGGTGGCGCACGTCCATGCCTGTTTTTTCAGCTTGAGCTGTGCTAGTTTAGCTGCATCCGTCCAAGCACGAACAACGTTTGGGAGGCTTCAAAAATGCGAATCAAATCTAATGCGATCCTTGGGTTTTTGACTTTGGCATTGTGTGCGCCACTGGCGCTCGCGCAAGGAACTATGGGAAGCCAAGCGCAAGGGCAGACGCCTCCACCGGCGCAGCAGGGACAGATGCAAGGGCCGGGCCAGCACCGTATGGGTCCTCCTTCTGGAAATATGGGCCCGCGCGGCCAGATGAATGGCTCGATGCGCGATGGTATGCACAATGGTATGCGCGGTCGCATGAACGGGCGGCAGAATTGGGGTCATCAAAACATGCATGGCCGGATGGGCTATCGCGGCGGCAATAATTTCCGCGGCGGCGGCGCGCGCCCCATGTGGGGCGGCGGCGGTGGCATGGGCATGCGGCGCGGCCCGATGGGTTCTGGTGGTCGTGGCCCGGGTATGATGGGTGGACGCGGCATGATGGGCGGTCGCGGCATGGGTCAAGGGTTCGGCCGCGGAGCCGGAATGGGCCGTGGCGGCGCGATGCCTCTGAACCGGATCGTCAATAATCCTGACCTGCAAAAACAGATTGGCGTCACTCCCGATCAAGTAGCGAAAATCAAGAAACAGCAGGCTGACTTCCAGGAGGCGAGCATCAAGAGCCGCGCGAATCTCCAAGTGAAGCATATCGAGTTGAACCAGTTGATGTCTGCTTCCACTCCTGATCGCGCTGCGATTGATGCAAAGCTCTCCGAGATCAGTGCGGCGCAGTTGGCCTCTGAGAAGGATAGAGTTCATCACCAGCTCGACATGAAGACCGCGCTGACTGCCGACCAACAGGCGAAACTGAAGGAGTTGATGCAGTCGCGCCGCCCAGGTATGGGTCCGGGTGGCTCTGGTGGTCGAGGTGGACCGGGTGCGGGCCGTGGCCAGTCTCAGCCGAAGCAGCCGGGCTCGGGTGACCAGTCAACCTCACCGGATGGAAAAACAGTCTGATCTGGAGTTTTGTGCTGGCGCTTAGCCTCATTTCTCACAACCTCTGAAACCTAGGGCCCCGGCGATGTTCAATCTGGGGCCCTAATATTTTCCAGCGGTTTTCGCTTCACACAGACAGCATCTCCGCTACTCTTTCCTCGCGGACTCTCCCATTTTGTTGCATACTCTCGCGGGGCAAATCCGATTTGCTGGAACGGAAAGGATTCTGATGCGCCGAATCATTATTCGCGCGACATGTGCGCTGATGCTGATTTGCCTCCCCTCGCTCGCACAAGCGCCGCCCCCGTCCCAAACAAGCCGCAACCGCATAGCCCCGCAAGATGCGAAGCCGGCCTATTTGGATTCAACTGTCCCCATCGAAAAGCGCGTGGACGATCTCGTATCGCGCATGACCCTCGAGGAAAAAGCCTCACAGATGCAGGATGTCGCACCGGCAATCCCACGCCTGGGCGTCCCTGCCTACAACTGGTGGAATGAAGCGCTCCACGGAGTGGCCCGCGCCGGCTATGCCACCGTTTTTCCGCAGGCCATCGGCCTCGCCGCCACATGGGACACAGACTTGATTCACAGTGTCGCGGACGTAATCTCCACCGAAGCCCGCGCCAAATATAATGACGCGCAATCGCACGGCAACTCCGACCGCTATTTCGGCCTCACCTTCTGGTCGCCCAACATCAATATTTTCCGCGATCCGCGCTGGGGCCGCGGCCAGGAAACTTACGGCGAAGATCCGTTTCTGACTTCGCGTATCGGCGTGGCATTCGTCACCGGCTTGCAAGGTGACGACCCGCGCTATCTAAAAACGATATCCACGCCGAAACATTACGCCGTTCACAGCGGCCCGGAAGTTTTGCGCCATCGCTTCGATGTGCCCGTCTCGCCCCACGATTTCGCCGATACTTACGCGCCCGCCTTCCGCGCCACAATCACGGAAGGCAAAGCCGATAGCGTGATGTGCGCCTACAATTCCGTGCTCGGAATTCCCGCGTGCGCCAGTCCCTTTCTTATGGACACGCTGCGCAAATCCTGGGGATTCAATGGCTACATCGTTTCCGATTGCGGCGCGGTCAGCGACATTCACCGCGATCATGGCTATGTGAATAGCGTTCAGCAGGCGGTGGCGCTTGCTGTAAAGGCGGGTGATGATCTGAGCTGCGGAAACGAATATCGCGAAGTCGCAGATGCCGTGCGCGACCGCTTGCTTTCGCAGTCCGATGTAAGCCGCTCCGTGAAGCGTCTCTTTGAAGCTCGCTTCCGTTTGGGAATGTTTGATCCGCCGGAAATGGTGCCGTGGTCGAAGTTAACTCTGGCCGACAATGATACAGCGGAGCATCGCGCTCTCGCATTGCAGACGGCTCGCGAATCCATCGTGCTGCTCAAAAATGATCGCAACACGCTGCCTCTCGCGTCCACCGTGAAGACAATTGCCGTCGTCGGCCCCACCGCTGACTTGCCGGATATTCTTCTCGGCAATTACAACGGCACGCCTTCAATTTCTGCCACGCCGCTCGAAGGCATTCGCAAGCGTTTCGCTAACGCAAAAATCATCTACGCGCCGGGCAGCCCTCTGACGGAAACAAATGCCATCCCGATTCCTGTTTCCGCGTTACGTACAGGCGGCGCCGATTCACAGCCCGGCCTGAAAGCTGAATTTTTCGACAACGCAACCCTGCAAGGAGAACCCGTATCACGGCGTGTTGATCCGCAGTTGAATTCCGACTGGCGCGGCGTTCAACTTGCCCCCGGACTCACAGGCACTGTTTATTCCGCGCGCTGGAGCGGTGAATTGATCGCGCCCGCTGATGGCGATTACTTGCTCGGCGGAAGCGCGGCGGACGGCTTCCGCCTCTTCCTCGACGCCAAAAAAATAGTTGATGACTGGGGTCCGCATGCCGAGCGGACACGCGTCACGTCAGTTCATCTTCAGGCCGGCCATGCCTATAAGATTGTGATGGAATATCACCACGAGGATCACCGGAATCCTGCCGCGCGCCTGCTTTGGTCGCCGCCGGGAATGGCTGCGGAAGCCGTCGAAGCCGCGAAGAAAGCGGACGTCGTCATCGCAATTGTAGGCATAACTCCTCAACTGGAAGGCGAGGAGATGAGCACCAGCGCTCCGGGATTTTTCGGCGGCGACCGAGTGGATCTGGATCTGCCTCGCCCGCAGCAGGAATTGCTCGAAGCGGTCGCCGCCACTCATAAGCCATTGATTGTCGTGCTCACCAGCGGCAGCGCGCTTGCCGTGAATTGGGCGCAGGATCACGCTGCCGCCGTCCTCGAGGCCTGGTACTCGGGCGAAGAGGGTGGCACGGCGCTCGCAAATGTACTCGCGGGAGATTACAACCCGTCGGGGCGCTTGCCCGTCACCTTTTATGCGAGCATCGCGCAGGTGCCGCCGTTCGAGGATTATTCAATGGCGGGCCGCACCTATCGGTATTTTTTCGGCGCACCGCTTTATCCCTTCGGCTTTGGCCTGAGCTACACCAATTTTTCCTACAGCAATGCCCGGGTGGATCATGACCAGATTGCTGCAACCGATACAGTAAATGTTTCGGTGGACGTAAAGAATACCGGCGCGGTCGCCGGAGACGAAGTCGTCGAACTCTACGTATCCCATCCCGGCGTGGATGGCGCTCCCATCCGCGCACTCAAAGGCTTCACGCGCGTTCACCTCGATCGCGGCGAGCAGAAAACCGTCAACTTCACATTACGCGACCGCGCATTGAGCCTGGTGGATGAAGCAGGCAAGACCCGGATTTTCATCGGCCCCGTCGAAATCTGGATCGGCAGCGGCCAGCCCGTAGCGCCCCATGGCGGACCAGTCCCTCCAGGCGCCAAAACGCAATTCCGCATCACCACCGAAGCCGTCCTGCCGGACTAACATTTGTGGCATGAGGTCCCGGAAATTCAATTTGAGTTTTTAGGGGGTCGGAGCTTTAGCTCCGACATGATCGGCTGGAAATCAAGGGGGGCTTTAGCCCCTGAAGCCAAAAAAAATTGGCCCATCCACCTCGCACCGGCGAAGCGGATGGGCCAAAAATCATCACAAACGAATTGCCGCGGTTACTTCCCGTTCTGCAATGCAGTCAGATCAGTCAGCAAAGCTTCGCTGTGCGAGTTCGGATTCACCTTCGTGTATTCCTTCACGATCACGCCCTGCGGGTTGATCAGGAACGTGTTCCGTGCCGCCACGGTCAGAACGGTGCCGTCCTTCATCGTGTACGGAGGATTCAGAGAACCGTACTTTGTAATTACTTCGTGTGTCGGATCGGCCAGCAGCTTGAACGTCAGGCTGTCCTTCGCACAGAACTCTTTGTGCGAATCCACGGTGTCCGCGCTAACACCCAGAATCACCGCGCCTTTCGCGTCGTATTGCGCAAGGTCGCGTTGGAAGTTGTGCGCTTCAATCGTGCAGCCCTGCGTCATGTCTTTCGGGTAGAAGTAGAGAACGACCCACTTGCCCTTGTAGTCGTGCAAGCTGACAGGAGTGCCTTCTTGTGAATTCAGCTTGAAGTCCGGCGCTTGTTGGCCAACGGCGGGCATCTGTTGATCCGCTTGGGTGGCCTGCGTGGCTGGAGTGGCGTGCAGGGCCGGGTGCACTACAACAAGCAGCGCCAACGCCAAAGCGAGAGAGAAAATTACTCGAGCTGATGTGGTGCGCAGAATTCTCATTCCAATTTCTCCTTTTTTAAATTGCTTGCGAATCGAATGTTTTCCGGGTTGTATATGCGCCCATTTTACAAAACCAAGCTGGGTCGCCCTAGAGTTCTTGCATTGTAGCCCTTGCGTAGAAATCACCGGACTGAGGTCGGTTGCTTGGGCTGGCTTGACCGCATAATCATACGCTGCGGCGGCGCAAAAACAAAATTGATACTTTTTCAGACGGATGGAGCTCGCCTATTCGTATCGCAGAGCCTCGATGGGATCCAGCTGCGCGGCCTTGCTCGCCGGGTAGTATCCAAAGAAAATCCCAATCATCGCGGAAAACAATACCGATAGCACGATCGCCAGCACAGAAATCGAACTGGGCCATTCCAGCATTGCGGAAAGCCCGGCCGACGCGAAAATTCCGAAAAATATCCCGCATCCGCCGCCCAGCAAACTCAGCACTAGCGCCTCGATCAGAAACTGCCCGCGCACATCCCCTTCCGTGGCGCCCACCGCCATGCGCACGCCGATTTCCCGCGTCCGCTCCGTCACCGATACCAGCATGATGTTCATGATCCCGATGCCGCCAATCAGCAGCGCCACCGAGGCCGTCGCCGCCAGCATCAGCCCGAATGTCCGGCTCGCTTCCTTTCGGGCGTTCAGCACGTCTTCCGGATGCCGTATGCTGAAATCGTCGTCCTCATCCCGGCTCAATTTGTGTCTCTGCCGCAGCAGCGTCGAAATTTTCTCCGTCGCGCTGTCAATATCCTCCGTGGACCTTGCCGAAATAAAAATATCGTCCAGCCAATCCACGCCCTTGATCTTGTGTTGCGCTGTGTGCAATGGCATCAGAATGAAATCGTCCTGGTCCCAGCCTTGCGGCGAGACGCCCTTGGCCACCAACACGCCGACGACTTTCAACGGCACCGAATTCACACGAACCACTTTGTTAATCGGATCTTCATCATCGAAAAGCTGCTCCGCGACCGTTTGGCCGATGACGCACACATCGGCGAGCGAATCGGTCTCTTTCTGCGTTATGCCCCGGCCTTCCGCGATTCCCCACGCGCGCACGGCCAGAAAGTCCGGAGTATTCCCGCGAAACAGCGTGTTCCAGTTCCTATTTTCGTAAACAATTTGCGCGTGCCCGCTTGAATTTGGCGATACCTTCTTCACCTCCGGCACCTGTTTCAGAATCGCCTCGGCGTCCTCCTCCTTCAGCGATTTTGTCGCACCCGTCCCGGTACGCACGCCCGACAGGTTCCTGCCCCCGGCCGCTACCCAAATCATGTTGTCGCCCAGATTGTCGAGCTGCGACTCGATCAATTGCGAGCTTCCATCGCCCAGCGCCACCGTGCAGATCACCGCCGCAATGCCGATGGTGATCCCCAGCATCGTCAGAAAGGTCCGCGTCTTATTGCGGCCCAGCGCCCTCAGTGCCATTCGGATTATGCCTGCCACACCCATTAGCGCAGTATTCTCCACTGCTTACTTCTCGGTTCTGGTTTTCTTGCTTTCCCTGTTGCCTGAGGACGTTGGCCGCCAAATTTCACGCCAGCTTCTGTAGCCCGGAGCCGTCTGAACCCAAGGCCTTACGCACATGGCTGTCATTCACTCCACATAGACGCGACAAAACCGGGTGTCATCCTGAGGGCATCCGGCTAGGATGCCCGAAGAATCTGTGTGCCGATGCTACTGTGCCTTCGCATTCCCGGCACAGCTTCGTTGCTTACTTCGGAGAAATCTCCACCGAAGCTCGAGTTCTTTCCCAATCCATGTGCAACATGCAGCCGCCGCGGTTCTGGTCGAACGCGATAGTGAAGTTTTCAAGTGGCGCGGGCAGCGTCGAAACCTTCATATCCGTGCGCAGCAATTCATCGCTTTCACCGGGGTAGGGAATGCCCCACTCGCCGGTTTTCTTGTGAATGATCAGCGTCCATTTGTCGGCATTGGGAATGGTGAAAATTGTGTAATGCCCGGCGGGCACGGTTTTGCCGCCCACGTTCAAATCCGTGTCCGTTACAAACGTCGTCGCCTCGTTTGCTCCCGCGCGCCACGGCTCTCCCCACGGCACGAGGCCTCCGTAAATCTTGCGGCCCTTCATTCGCGGGCTCGAATAGTCAATCGTGACCGTCTTGCCCCCCGGCAATTGGCATGCGGTTTTAGCTGGAGGACTTGGGCGATTCTGTTGGCTCATCGCCGGAATCGTCATCAGCGCCAGCCCCAGCGCAATCACAGAACAAATCGCAAAAACATGTTTCCGCATCGTCATTTCTCCATTCATTGATAGTCTAAGTAAATTCACGGAGATGGTGCCTGCGCATCCCCAGCCTTCAAGATAGCAGACTCCGCGCAATCACCATAGCGCCAGTGCGTTTCCTATTTCGGCGCTGCGATTACCGGAGGCTTCAACCGCGGGTCCAGCTGCTGCGCCTCGGCGAACTCGCGCGCCGCTTCATCACCAAGCCCCTTCGCCGCCAGAGCTTTTCCAAACCAATAATGTGATTTTGCATGGTCAGGATTCAGCCGGATCGCTTCCTCATATTCCACAATTGCCCCGTCCACATCCCCCTTGTCAAAAAGCGCCACGCCAAGATTGAAATGCGCTGTGGAATAATCCGGCTTGAATCTCACTGCCTGGCGATATTCTCCGATTGCGCCGTCCAGATCATGTTTCTTGTACAGCGCGGTTCCTAGATTGTTATGCGGTATCGCCGATTCCGGATGAATCCGCAAAACTTCACGGTATTGAACAATTGCGCCATCCAGATCGCCGCGGTCGTCGAGCAAAGCTCCCAGATTGCTCCGCGCTTCCACCAGATCCGGCTTCAGTTGCACGGCAGCGCCGTATTCCGATATGGCTCCGGTCACGTCTCCCTTGCTGCGCAGCGCAATTCCCAGATTGTAATGCACCACCGCATCGTCCGGCGCGATCCGAAGCGCTTCCCGAAATTCCACGATGGCGGCGTCCAAATCCTTTTTCTTCTCGAGCGCAAGGCCAAGATTGTTATGTGCGTCAGTGAAATCGGGATTTATCCGCAGCGCCTTCCGGTATTCCGCAATGGCTCCGTCCACGTCTCCGCTTTCGGCCAGCACCATTCCTTTGCTCAAATGGTCGGAAGCTTTGTCCTTTGTCGCGGCGGCAGAGACGGCTCCGGCCAGTAAAATGAAGGTCAGCGCTTGAACTGCGAAGATAGGAAAGGCGCCTCGAGGAAGTCTCATGCGGGCCTCCCGGCGTGGATTCTATCGCCTATCGCCCGCCGCGCCAAGCGCCCCCTTAACCCTGCTTGCGCATTTCCAGTTTCAAACTGCGCGACAACAGTGTATAAACTCTCTCCGCACCATGACGAACGAAACCAACACGCCGCGAGCAGAGTTCAACGCCTCGCGTTACTTTCCCCTCCTGCTGATCCTTTTCGCAGGCAGCGGATGTTCCGCGCTCATCTACGAAATCGTGTGGTACCAATTGCTCCAGCTCGCCATTGGTTCCACCGCCGTCTCTCTCGGCTTTCTGCTTGCCACTTTCATGGGCGGCCTTTGCATCGGCAGCATCGGATTGCCGCGGCTGCGCTCGCGAAAGCATCCATTGCGCATTTATGCCTACCTGGAAATAGGCATCGCTATTTTCGGAATCCTCGTTCAGCTATGCATCCCCCTCATTGACCGCGTCTACATAGCTGGAGCGGAACACGGCATGCCCGGCATGTTGCTGCGCGCAATGATTTCCGCCTTATGTTTGTTGCCTCCCACGATCCTGATGGGTGCATCGTTGCCCGCCATTGTCGGCTGGGTCGAATCCACGCCTCGCGGCGTTTCCTGGTGGGGATTGTTATACGGCGGCAATACCCTCGGAGCCGTCTTCGGTTGCCTGTTCGCCGGTTTCTATCTGCTGCGCGTTTTCAATATGGCCACGGCCACTTATGTCGCCGCGGCCATCAACCTCGCCGTCGCGGGAATCAGCTTTGCGCTGGCTGCGCGTACCCCCGCACAAGCCGTCGCCGGTGATTCAGCGGACGCGGATTTTTCCGTCGCCGGTACAGTCTCTGGCGGACCCACAGAAGCGCGCACGGGAGATGCCGAGGACGATACCGGAAGCCGCTGGACGATTTACGTCACCATCGCATTATCGGGTGCCACCGCGCTGGGCGCCGAAGTCGTTTGGACCCGCTTAATGGGCATGATGCTCGGCGCGACCGTCTATGTCTTCTCAATTATTCTCGCTGTCTTCCTAATCGGCCTCGCCATCGGCAGCGCCGGTGGCGCTTGGCTCCTGCGCGTCGTCCGTCCGCGCCTCGCGCTTGGCTGGTGCCAGATTCTTCTCGCCATCGCCATTGCGTGGACCGCCTACATGATCGCGGACTCGCTCCCTTATTGGCCCATCAACCCGCTGCTCGCCACCAGCCCGTGGTTTACTTTCCAGCTCGATATGGCCCGCTGCCTTTGGGCTATCCTTCCGCCCACTATTTTATGGGGCGCGAGCTTTCCGCTTGCTCTTGCCGCCGCAGTATCGCCCGGCGAAAATTCCGGCCGCATCGTTGGCGGCGTCTATGCTGCGAACACATTCGGCGCCATCATCGGCGCCCTCGCTGTAAGCCTGATTCTGATTCCTGCCAAAGGCACGCAGGAATCTCAGCAAATTCTGCTCATCTTGTCGGCGGTGAGCGCTCTCTTTGTCCTGCTGCCGTACGTGTGGAAACACAAATCGCCAACCGTTGCAGCCTTGCTCGCCGCTTCGATTGCTCTTGCCATCTTTCTCACTTTTCACCTCGACCCAATTCCCGGCGAACTAATCGCCTACGGGCGCCGCATGGCCATCTCCGCCGGCAAATCGCAAGTCCTGCATACCGCCGAGGGAATAAATTCATCAGTGGCAATTACTCAATGGAATGACGGCGCAATTGAAGTTGACGTCAACGGCCATGTGGAAGCCACCACCGAACCGTACGATATGAAGTTGCAGCGCATGGTCGGGCACCTCGCCGCGCTGCTTCATCCCAATCCGAAATCCGTTCTCGGAATTGGTTTTGGCGCCGGAGTTTCAGCCGGCACGTTCACCACTTATCCCGGCATCCAGAAAATCACCGTCTGCGAAATTGAGCCCATCATTCCGCCCACGTCCACGCGCTACTTCGCCGCTCAGGATTATGACGTCCTGCACAATCCTAAAACGCATATCGTCTACGACGACGCGCGCCATTACGTCCTGACCACGAAAGACAAGTTCGATATCATCGCCAGCGATCCTCTCGATGTTTTTGTCAAAGGCACCGCCGCGCTTTACTCCAGGGAATATTTTCAGGCTGTGAAAGACCACCTGAATCCCGGCGGCATCTTCACCCTGTACGTGCCTCTGTATGAAAGCGACGTAAAGACCGTTCAAAGCGAGCTCGCGACATTTTTCAACGTCTTTCCCTACGGCTCCGTTTGGGCGAACACCATTGATGGCCAGGGGTATGACATGGTTTTCATGGGACAGGCCGAACCACTGAAGATTAATTTGGATGAAGTGCAGCAGCGCCTGGATCGTGCCGACTACGCCCCGGTCGCGCAATCGCTCCGCGAAATTGGAATTAATTCCGCCGTGGATTTATTTGCAACCTACGCAGGCGAGAAATCTGATTTGGGCCCCTGGCTCGAAGGCGCAGCCATCAATCGCGATGGCGATCTCCGCCTCCAATACCTGGCGGGGTGGGGAATTAACTCCACTCTCGAAGACTACATTTACCGCCAGATGATAAGTTACCGCCGTCTTCCCGAGGATGTATTTTCCGGTTCGCCCCAGCGCTTGCAGTTGCTGATGTATTCGATCACCGCGGGTGGGGGCGGCCGCGCCGCCCGCTAAATTTCCGCTTTGGCTCAAATCCGCCTTTGGAGTAAACTTCGCCCCATGAAACGTACAACATTCGCCATCGCCGCCTTATTGTTTTGCATACTGCCCGCGTCCGCGCAGGACTGGGCCAAACAAACCCTCGACAAGTCCCCTCGCCATCGCGATTGGGTGACCATAAAGGTCGGTGATCGCCCGCTCACCGTGTTCGTCGTTTATCCCGAAGTGAAGGACAAAGCGCCCGCCGTCGTCGTGATCCACGAAATCTTTGGCCTCAGCGATTGGGCCCAGACCGTGGCCGACAAGCTCGCCGCGAACGGCTACATCGCCATTGCGCCTGATCTTCTTACCGGCATGGGCCCGAATGGCGGAGGCACAAGCTCTTTCGCCAGCGTGAGTGACGTCACTCAGGCAATACGAAAACTGGCCCCCGACGAAATTACCGCGGATCTGAACGCCGTTACCGACTACGTCAAGAAGTTGCCTTCCGCGAACGGCAAAGTCGCTGTCGCCGGATTCTGCTGGGGAGGCGGCGAATCCTTCCGCTTCGCCACCAACCGTAAAGATTTGTCAGCCGCATTTGTGTTCTATGGCACGCCCCCGGCGGACCTGGCCGCCATCAACGCGCCCGTCTATGGTTTCTACGGAGAAATGGACAACCGCGTAACTTCTACCGTCGTACCCACCACTGACGCCATGAAAGCTGCCGGAAAGAAGTACGATCCCGTCATCTACGCTGGAGCAGGCCACGGCTTCATGCGTACCGGCGAAGATCCAACTCCGACTAACATGGCCACGCCCACCTACGGTGCCAATGTGAAAGCCCACGACGAAGCCTGGCGCCGCTGGCTAACTTTGCTGAAAGAGAACATGTAATTTCCCCGGCGCACGCCGCCGTCGAATGTAGTTCAGGTCTCGGCGTCCGCGTAGCGGACGGCAGACCTGAGGCATTTCTGAGAATCACAATTTCTCGCAAGCACTTTCCGCAACTTCCTCAGGAGGCATCACAATGCGAATCCGAACAACAATGATCTTGTTTGTCCTGCTGCTGATTCCTGCGGCGCGCCCGCAAGCCGCGCCCGCGCAATCTCCCGCGGCATCCGCTACAACTCGCGAACTAACCGCCATGCTCAATCAATTCCTGCAGGACGCCGCGCACAATAACGCCGCCGGTTTTGACGCCTTCTTCGCCGATGACGTGATTTACACCCACTCCACAGGCAGCGTGAGCACGAAAGCCGAAATCATGAAGAGCGTCTCCAGCGCCAGACCCGCCACGCCAAGCTCCGCAACCTTCTCGGCGGAAGACGTCACAGTTCACGAATATGGAGACACGGCCGTAGTTGCCTTTCGCCTCGTCTCTCGCACCGACCGCGGTGCCGGAAGCCCTCCAACAATCGCAAGCTATCGAAATACAGGCACATTCCTAAAGCGCAACGGCCGCTGGCAAGTCGTCGCCTGGCAATCCACAAAGGTCCCGGACAATAACGCCACAAGATGAATCGGTTCTAGCAGGACGCCGAAAATATCGCGCGCCTTGTAGGTCGCGGCTTTAGCCGCGATGTAGCCGATTTCATTCTTCAGGGGTTTTAACCCCTGAAGCCCCAATGTCGGAGAAATTATGCTGCCCAGCGAAACCAACGTCGTTTACATTTCCGCGCATCCCTGCCTCCATTGCCGGTCGAACCAAATCATCGGATAATGAATCATGTCTCCTTATGAGATAACGCTGGTAACAAACGGATCACCAGACAACTCCGGCGGCCCCAGCCCTCTGCGCCCCCGCCCCAAATTCCTGCGCCTGAAAATAGTCTTGGCCGCGCTGCTTGTCGCCTCCGTAGTCATCGCATTGCTCGTTGCGGCGTTCATGATCGGAACCATCATCGCCATTGCCGGATTAGGCTTTCTGGCAATCGCCGCTGTGGTGGTCTTCATTCGGCGTCTGTTCGGCCGCCGGCCGGCGGACAGAAACTTCTGGCGGCGCTAGCTACCAACCATTACAATCTCGCGCATGGCCGGACAACAGCGGACGCGCGCGATTGTAGTGCTCGCCGTTTTCGCCGTCCTTTTTCCTACGCTGACTGCCGCAAGTTTCACGCGTATGTCGGCTACCTTTGATGAGCCGCTCCACCTCACGATGGGTTATCTGGCCTTAAAGGCCGACGATTACCGTGTCGACCCGGAACATCCGCCATTCCTTCGCATGTGGGCTGCGCTGCCGTTGCTCGTGCAGCGCAATATCAATCTTCCGAACATGAAAATCGACAGCGCTGATCCAATCATGTGGATTGTTTCAACTAAACAGGACGAGTGGGACTATTCCCATTCATTTCTTTACGAGATGAACGACGCGGATCACATGCTCTATCCCGCGCGATTCATGATTTCCCTGCTCGGCGTCTTGTTGGGATTTCTGATTTTTTTCTGGGCGCGCGAGTGGCTGGGCTTCTGGCCCGCGGTAATCGCCCTGGCGTTTTACACGTTCGAGCCAAACATCCTTGCTCATGCGTCCCTCGTGACCACGGATTTTGGAATCACTTGCTTCCTGTTTGGCGGGGTCTATTTTTTGTGGCGCACCACTCGCTGTTTGAACGCGAAGAACCTGGCTGGTCTTGTCGCGTTCTCTGCGCTTGCTGCCGTGAGCAAATTCTCCGCCGTCGTGCTTGGGCCGGTCCTTCTGGTCATTTTGGCGATTCGCGCCCTTCAGCCCGCGCCGTGGCCATGTAAGATCGGAAAGCTGCCGGAAATTCGGACGCGTCTGGGCCGGGCAACCACTGGCGCGGGAATCCTGTTACTCGTGGCGTTCACATGTTGGGCCGCCATCTGGGCCGTATACGGCTTCCGCTATTTGCCCAGTTCATCGTCGGCTTGGAAGTACAGTTTTGATCGCAGTCCCGCCGCACGTGATAAAGCGCCGTTGGTTACTCGCGTCGTGCATTGGACGGACGAGAATCGTCTGCTACCGAACGCTTTCTCACAGGGAATCCTGCTCCAGCAAATCAAATCGCACGGACGCGAGGCTTTTCTCGATGGCGCGATTAATAAAACTGGCTGGTGGTACTATTTTCCTGTCGCGTTTCTTATCAAAACCCCCATTCCGTTGGTTGTTTTTTTCCTAGGCGGATTGATTTTCTGCGCCGTGAAGTGGAAAGACTTCTTCGGGAATGCCCTTTTTGTCCTTGTCCCTCTGTGTTTGTACCTGGGCGTGGCAATGTCTTCCGGTCTGGACATCGGATTGCGCCACATCCTGCCCATCTATCCATTCGTCATTTTGCTGGCCGCGCTGTGCGCCGCTGAATTCATGCGCGCCAAACGCAGACTTGTCGTTGGTGTGCTCGGTTTGCTTTGTGTCTTCTGGCTTTTTGAATTTGCGCGCGTTTATCCTCACAACCTCGCCTTCTTCAATTCATTCATTGGCGGGCCGCAAAATGGATACAAGTATCTGACGGATTCCAATATTGATTGGGGGCAGGATCTCAAGGGCCTCAAGCGTTGGATGGATCAGCAAGGCGTCAAACAAGTCAATTTGGCCTATTTTGGCGTCGCGGATCCCTCGTACTACGGCATTCAATGTACTTATATTCCTGGTGGGACATTTTATTCTGGACTTCGGAAGCAGCTCTCTCCGCCGCAATTGCCGGGTTATGTCGTGGTCAGCGATACGGTTCTCGACGGCACGGATTTGCCGGAGCTCGGCAGGATTTTTTATAAGCCGATACTTGAAAGAGAGCCAAACGCCGTCATCGGCTACTCAATCCGAATTTACTGGGTCAACGATCGTTGGTGGTAAGATTCGTCTTCGATGAATTACTCTAGGTTCGCGTAAAGCGCCAAGCCGTCATAGGAGATGATCATGAATCGCAAGTTTGCCGGTCTTGTTGCGGGCCTTCTGCTCGTAGCCACTGGCTTGGCTGCACAAATGAAGCCCTCTACTTGGACCGCGCCATCCGCGGCGCAAGTGGACGCCATTTATCCTGATATCGAATCGCTCTACTTCGATCTCCACCGCAATCCCGAACTGTCTGAGCATGAAGTGCAGACCGCCGCCAAGCTCGCCTCCCGCATGAAAGCGCTGGGATATGACGTGACGACCGGCGTCGGCGGCACCGGCATCGTCGCCATCCTTCGCAACGGCCCTGGCCCCACGGTCATGTTGCGCACGGACATGGACGCTTTGCCAATCGAAGAAAAAACCGGCCTGCCTTACGCCAGTCATGTAATTTTTAAGAATGATTCCGGCGCGTTCATTCCCGTCATGCACGCCTGCGGTCATGACGTTCACATGTCCAGTTGGATCGGCACTGCCACCCTCATGTCGCAAAATCGCCAGCACTGGCACGGAACGCTGATCATGTTAGGCCAGCCCGCCGAAGAACTCGGCGTCGGCGCGCCCGCCATGCTCAAGGACGGCCTCTTCACCCGTTTTCCCAAACCTGATTTCGCCCTCGCGATTCATGACGAAGCCACGCTGCCTTCCGGCCAGATCGGCTACACACCCGGCTACACTGCGGCGAATTCCGATTCCGTGGACATCACCATCTTCGGTCGCGGCGGCCACGGCGCCCGCCCGCAGGATTCGATTGATCCCATCGTCATCGCCGCGCGCACCATCATGGCGTTGCAAACCATCGTCTCGCGTGAAAACAATCCGCTCGACCCCGCCGTCATCACCGTGGGCTCCATCCACGGAGGCACGCAGTACAACATCATCCCAGACGAGGTAAAGCTCCAGCTTTCCGTCCGCTCCTACAAACCCGAAGTGCGCAAACACCTCCTCGCGTCCATTGAGCGCGTCGCGAAAGGGGAAGCGTTGGCGGCAGGCGCAACTCGCGAGCCTCTCGTAACCGTCGCGCACTCCATAAACTCGGCCTACAACGATCCCGCATTGACCAAGCGCATCGCGGCCGCGCTCGGCAATACGTTCGGCCAATCCAACGTGATGGAAATTCCTCCGAAAACCGTATCTGAAGATTTCTCCGAATACGCGCGGGCCGGCGTTCCATCCACCATGTTTTACGTGGGCGCGGTTGAGCCGGCAAGGTTCGCCGCCGCGCAACAGTCGGGCGCTCAACTCCCAGGCCTGCATTCCTCGCTCTGGGCGCCCGACCGCGAACGCACTCTAAAAACCGCCATCACCGCCGAAACCGCCGCCCTCCTCGAACTCATGGCCCACTAACATTGGTGTGGTTGCCCCGCCCTCGGTTCGTGAGGGCAGCGTCTTTGAAGTTTGTTTCTCTGAATCCCTTTGACTCGCGGGTGCCCCGCCCTCGGTTCCCGAGGGCGGGGCCTTTGAAACTGTCCTTTCTCTGCATTCTCCTAACCCGCCTATGCCTTGTAGGTCGCGGCTTTAGCCGCGACGTAACCTCGTGCTTTCTTCAGGGGTTTTAACCCCTGAAGCTTTCTTTGCATTTCCCTCCACTGATGCCTTATCGCGCCAGGAATACAGCACTTACCGGATTGTCGATTTCCGGATAGCGAGTATTCTCCGCCAAGAGACGCTCAGTCATTACGTCTCAAGAATTAAATTCGAGAAGGAGGCTTCCTAAAATGTTGATAATCCTATTGGTCATTTTGGCTCTGTTAGCCATCGGCGGCCTGCCGACATGGCCTCACAGCCGCGAATGGGGCTATTACCCCAGCGGTGGCCTTGGATTGGTCGTAGTCATCCTGCTCGTCTTGCTCCTGCTCGGCCGCATCTAATGCAGACCGCGCTACACGAGATCGATTCGCAGCCCGCGCACGGATGGCGCCATGTCGCGGCGTCACCCGCACAGGTAGTAACTCCTCTCCATTTGGTGGGAGCTGTATCCCCTGGCGCGGAGCAGAAGCTTTCCCGGCAGGGTTATTCCGTGTTCAAGGAGGACGCAATGGCGAAATACGGCAAAGCGGCGGGCAAAAGTGTGAAGAGCGCGCTGCACCGCGAAAAAAAGGGTACCCTGAAGTCCGGCAAAGGCGGAAAAGGCGGCAAGGTAACAAGCAGAAAGCAAGCCATAGCCATCGGCCTGTCCGAAGCCCGCAAAAAGGGCGCCAAAGTTCCCGCCAAGAAATAACAGTCGGATCAGCTACAATACATTCTCAAGATAATTGACAGGCATTAGCAAAATTTCTCTTGGATGCCTCCAATAAGACTTGACATTATCGTTACGCACGCTTATAAGCGTAGCGATTTTTCAAGCCTCGGAGGTGGAAATGCCCCGTTCCTGCCTGACCCGCATGTTTTTCCTTTTCCTTGTAATCCCGCTCGGCGCTGTTGCGCAACAAGTGGGTCAGACACCCACTGTCCCCACGGTGCCATCGCTCGCCCCTCAGGCGGTGACCGTCCTGACTAATGCGCTCAATGCCATGGGCGGTCAAGCACTCGCGGGGATTCAGGATTCGGTGATCCAAGTCACGTCAACTCCACCGGCAAACCTGAACGGAACGCCCGGCACGGCCACCATTAAGACCAAGGGTGCCTATCTGGTTCGCACAGATGGCGTATCCGGGTCGAAGAATGCCAGCGTCATCTTCAACAACGGCCGCGAATTCCGCCAATTGGGTCAGGGCTGGGTGAAAGCTCCCGCAGCCAATGCCTACCAAAAGCGTCTCGAGCACCTACCCGCATTGATGCTGGCCTATGAGATTGTGCGCAGCGATCTTTCCGCGACTTACATCGGCCAAGAAACAATTGCAAGCCGGGCCGTATATCACGTGCGCTTGGCGCGTGTCTCCCAGCGCGGGGACGGACTGGACGCCACGTTCACAACAAACTCGCAACTGGACGTTTACGTGGACACCCAGACATACCTCATCACCAAAATCTCATTCCTCTATTTGTTTGAGAACGACTGGCGGCGAGGCCTGCCCATGGAGATCTATTACGACCAATACCAGACGATCGACGGTTTAGCCGTGCCGTTCCACCAGCGGTACGTCTTTAATGGCCAGCCCGCAAGCGAGTTGCAAATCACATCCGCAACGTTCAATCAAGGCCTTGCCGATTCTTTGTTCGGGGCGAACTAACTATGAGAAAACCATACCTGCATTGGATGGGATTCGTTTTCGCAATCCTTGTATCCGGGTTAGCGCCTTCTGTTCATGCCCAGTACCCCGGCTATGTCACCGATAGCAACGATACGGGGCTACCTACCTACGGCTCATTCATCTCCTCGCAGGTTGATATGGTAAATCTAGGAACTGGTGGCCTCAGCATCCGCGTCCCCATCGTGTCCCGCAAGGGACGCGGGATCGATTACCTATATGTCGAAACATATGAAAGCAAGCTCTGGACAATGGTTCCGACCGTGACTCAACTCGGCACGAATTACCCAATTACCACCCTCAATTGGGTGCCAGACCAGAGCCCGGGTGCTAATTGGACCGCGCGGGACAACGTTCACGCGAGCGTTGACTGGACCGAGCAAACCTACACCTGTGCCCCTACATCGCCCCAGGGTGGCGACGCCGGTGGAGAAGTTACGAGCATTCAGTCAACGTTCCTTGTCCGCAGCAACTGGATCTATAAGTCCCCAGACGGTGCCAAGCACCAGGTACCCCTTCGCAACAATTACCCAATAGATTATCCAGGGCAATGCGGAGACAGCGGTCCAGGGAACACGAACGTCGTAGCGAATACGGACAATGACCACGTCCAGGTTGACATCAGCCAGGATACGGTTGAGTGGCATACCGGCATCCTGATTACCGGAGCAGACGGAACCCAATACACGCCCTACAATCTCGGCCAAGAAGATCGGAATGGAAACATCTGCTGCGCCGGTGGCATTTCCAATCCCTGGATTACCGACACCCTTGGACGTCCTCTGTGGGCTTACGATCCCGCGAGCACGGGGAGTGAATACATCTACGACGTTTACGATTCGAATGGGAACGTACAGAAGATCAAAGTAGACTTCATATCCATCAACGTCGCACCAGCATTCCCGACAACATCCTACGACCAATATCACCCCGTTACTCAATATGCCGGTTCGATTACGGTCGTCTCGAAGATCACTCTGGCAAACGGGCTTGCATACACTTTTTCGTACGCCGATCCTAACAACCCGGGCCAAACAAATCCCTTCGGTGAAGTCACGGAGATCACTCTGCCCACCGGGGGATATGTGAAGTACAAGTGGATAACGATTCCCCAAGCGGATCAGGGACCGCAAGACCCAGTGAATCCCCTCTATCTCTTCAACATTGATGCCCGCAGGATCGCGGAGCGTGACGTCAGCGAAGATGGCGTCACCGAGCAGGTTTGGACTTACACCTATCCCGGAGCGGCGGGCAACCAAAACTCTTCCCTCGGCGGGTCCATAGTCGTCACAGACCCACTCGGCAACTCTGAAGGGCATAGTTTTGGCGCATGTGGCGTACAAGGGTTTTTCAACAATTTCAATGCGCCGTCGCTCGATTTAGGTGTCACTTATTCCAATTCTGCGGGCAAGGTACTCAAGCAGGTTGTAACGAATTGGGCTTGCGATTGGGGACCGGTCTACATTGCCTATCAGGGAATGAACCTGCCAAACAACAACGCGGAGCTGACCGAGAATGTCCGCAACGCGCGAATCGTCAACACGATCACGACGCTCGCAGATACGAATCAGGTCTCACAGGTACAATCCGCCTTCGGCGATTGCTATACGTACACAATTTACGTGAGCACGCGCACGGATTGCCGCGATAATCCCACGCAAACCAGCGAATATGACTATGGCAACGGGGCCCCGGGGCCGCTGTTGCGTTACACAAACTTCACCTACTATCACAACTCGAATTCGGCATATCTGAACGCTCACATCTGGGACCTTGTGGCTCAGAAATCCGTGTACGACGGAGGCAACAACCTTGTTGCGTCCACGCAGTATTCCTATGACACGACATCCATCACTCCTACCAGCGGCGTGCCTCAGCACGATACGAACTATTCCTCTTCCAACACCGTGCGCGGCAACCCAACCATCGTCAGCCGCTGGCTCAACACGACGAGCTCCTCACTCACCACAACGAACTATTACAACGACGTGGGCAACCTTGTGCAGACCACCGATCCAGCTGGGCACACCTACACGCTGAGTTACGCGGATAATTTCACCGATGGCACAAACCGCAACTCACAGGGATACTTGACGTCGGTGACGTCCCCCGCAACCAATGGCGTGAATCACGTCGAAGGCAAGCAGTATTACTGGTATACAGGGCTCACCGCCGCCGTTTGCGGGCAGAACGCGCCTTCGCCCGGGACATGCTCGAACCTGCAGTCAATACCTGCTCCGGACTATGCCAGTTACACTTACGACCTGATGGGGCGTCCTCTATCGGTTACGCATGGCGACGGTGGCACGACGGCGTTCACATTCAGCGATCTCACTTCAACGTCCACTCCGATCACGGTCAGTTCAAACTCGGCGATTGATGGCTCGAATACCCTGGTGAACACAGCTGTGATAGATGGCTTGGGCCGCGTTTCCCAGACACAGCTCAATTCCGATCCCGATGGTGTGGATTATGTGGACACAACGTACGATTCCGCTGGCCGGAAATCCACGGTTTCGAATCCACATCGCAGTTCCTCATCTTCCACGGACGGAATCACGACTTACAACTACGATGGCCTAAGCCGCACTACCCAGGTGATTCCGCCGGATGGCTCAGCCTCGGCGAATAATGTCGCCACCCTATATTCTGGAAACACGGTGATTGTTACCGACCAGGCGGGCAAACAGCGCCGGTCGGTGACCGATGGTCTCGGGCGCCTGATCGAAGTGGACGAGCCAAGCGCTCCGTCGGGCGCCACCAACAGCAACGGCTATGTCCAGGTGAATGGGACCGAGCTGTGGGGCGGGGGCGCGGCGGCAACAGCCACGGTCGGCTTCAGCGGCTATGAGAATTCCGGCCCGGGCAATCCGACGTGTAACTTGTACGATTGCGGCGGGAACTGCATCGAGTGGGGGAACGCGCCGACGATTTACGATCAGGGCTACGCTACGGTCACGGTGAATAGCCATACGTACTCCCTCGGTTACGGGCCGGCATCCACGCCGTCCAACATGGCTTCGGGACTGGTGTATATGATCGGCTCGGACCCGAGCGCGGTGGTGACGGCCACGCTTCCGTATATTGGGGCCACCAGCGTCAGCTTGACGGCCAAGACGCACGGCCCGAATTATTCGCTCTCGACGAATTCATGGACCACCGACACCACGGGGACTTTCAACACTCCGTCGTTTTACGCATCGTCATCGAGCACGATAAGCGGAGGAGTATATGACTGGGCTGACACCGGCACTATATCGCTCAGCGTCGGCGGAGTTCAGAACTCGGTAACCTACGGAAACGGAAGCACTGCGTCCGGCCTCGCCTCCGCGCTGGCCACCGCGGTCAATGGCAATTCGTCCTCGCTGGTCACTGCTTCGGCTTCGGGCGGCACCATCAATTTCACCGATAAGACGCAAGGCTCGGCGATTTCACTCTCCGTTTCGTCTATCAGCAATTACCCGGCTACCTTCTCGCCTATTTCGTTTCCGGCGGCGGCTTCCGACGAATTCCTGAATCCCTATGCAACGGCGCCGCCCGCGTCGCTGCTGACGCCGATGGTCACGCTCTACACGTACAACGCGTTGGATGATCTGGTGCAGGTACAGCAGCAGGGCAACACGTCAGACTCGACCCAGTGGCGCACGCGCACGTTCGTCTACGATTCACTGTCTCGTCTCGCGAGCGCAACGAACCCCGAATCAGGCACAATCAGCTACACTTACGATGCCGATGGTAACGTGCTGACCAAGACGGATGCACGGAGCATTACGACCACCATGACGTATGACGCGCTGAACCGTGTGCTCTCGAAGAGTTATTCCGACAGCACGCCCGCCGCATCTTTCGTCTACGATATTTCTTCCACCAACGGCGTTACCATGCAAAATCCAATCGGTCGTCTGGTCATGGCTCAAACTTCTGGTTCAACCTACAACTATGTGATCCACTCAGCTTACGACCCGATGGGACGCCTGGCGACGGATTTGCGGTGGAATTCCGCGCGAGCAGCACTGGGAATCTGTTGCGCGTACGTACTTGGCGCCACTTACAACTATGCCGGTGGGATCACCGCGGATAGCAACGAGTTTTTCACGATTTCGCAGCTGTACGATCCCGCAGCTCGCCTCAAGCAGCTCACCAGCAGCCTGAGTGACTCGCAGCATCCTGCAACCCTTCTTTCCGTGGACCAAACCGTCGGCTACACGCCTGCGGGAGCCCTGGCTAAGGCGACCTACGGCAACGGCTTGGTCGAAACCGATGCCTACAACAATCGTTTGCAGCCATCTCAACTCCTCACCTACAATCCCAATAATAACAACGCTGCCGTGCTAAATCTGAGCTACGGATTCACCGCCTCGGACGACTCGAACAACGGCAACCTCGTGTCGCTGATCTTCCAGCGCGACGCAAGTCTTCATGCGCAGCTATACCTATGACGAGCTGAATCGCCTGTCGACAATGTCCTCGCCCGCCGATCCATCCGGCTGCAATGGGTTAACGTGGACCTACGACGCCTGGGCCAACCGCACCAACCAAACCACAAGCAGCGGAGCCTGCACCGAATCGCATCCAACTATCGGGGCAAATAACCAGTTCACCGGCGCGCCCTACACTTACGATGCGGCGGGAAACATGACAGCCGACGGCAACCACACCTACACCTATGATGCGGAAAACCGGCTGACAACCGTGGATGGCGGCGCAACGGCGACCTATGTGTATGATGCGGAAGGGCAACGCGTGCTGAAGACGACCGGAGGAGTAACAACGGCTTACCTCTATGACCCCGCGGGCAATGTGGTAGCGGAAACCAACGGCGGAGATACGCTGAATATCGGCTACGCCTATGCGGGCAGCCAGTTGGTCGCCGAGTATAAAAACAGCACCACTCTACTTCATCCACAAAGACCACCTCGGTTCGACGCGCGTAATTACCGCCATGAACGGCACCGTCTCCGACTCGATGGACTACCTGCCCTACGGAGAGCAGATCGCCGGCGGCTCAACCACCACCCACAAGTTCACCGGCAAGGAACGCGACGCCGAATCCGGACTCGACGACTTCGAGGCAAGATACTTTTCATCATCGCTTGGCCGCTTTGGGAGTCCCGATCCGAACAACGCCGGGGCGATTAACGAAGACCCTCAGACTTGGAACGGATATTCCTATGTGCGCAACAATCCTCTGCGCTACACAGATCCAGACGGGCTATCTTTCAATTTCTGCGTCGACAACGGAAAAGGAGGCCAGAACTGCTCTACTTATCTAAACGACCAAGACTTCTACGCAGCTGCGGGAGCCGACGGCGCTATACTCAGTGGTGGAATCATCTACGCGAAAGACGGAAACGGCGGCTACGTCGCAGCGGGGACTTACGAGCATTTCGGTGACGGCAGGGACGATACATTAGCGGGCACGGATGAAGACAGCATCATCGCGCCCATGCTAGCAGGTGGTCTGTACGGTGGAATCAAAGCAGGAATTAGGGGTCTCATCGGGGGGCTTTTCGGCGGCGGAGCTAAGGCAGCAGTCGAACAAGCGGGAGCTAGTGCTGCCGAGCAGGTTATCGCGAGCGGCACGAAGGCCGCCGTCAAACAAGCCATTGAAGATGCTGCCATAAGCGACGGACAAAAGGCGGCGGTGAAGAGTGCACTTGACAGGGCCGCGAGCACCGCGAAAGTACAGTTGGAGAAACTCGCCGATGGCTCAATACGAATTACGACAGAGCGCGCCGGTCGAAACGGCTTTCAGGCAATCGAAAAAGTAGTCGATGCGAGCGGGGCGACGAAAAGTGTGGTGCAAAAAGCCTTCGATGCGGCTGGCAACTTAGTGCATGTCGATCCCAAGTTCCCATGAGCCAACTGAGTAAGAAGCACCGGAAAGCCTTGGAAGAATACGGGGCATTGAAGACCTCGCTAGACCAATTACGCGAGTCGTTACGTGGAGTGTTGGAGTTCGACTTCCAAGACAAAGAGCGCAAGCTAACAAGCCACTACGGTACTCCCGATCCGGGTGTACGCATCGAGTTAGAGCACATCCGCCATGCGATGGACAAGCACGCGAAAGGGGAGATATCCACTGAGCAGCTTGCTGACTGGGCAACCATGCTGTTACTGAATGACGCTTACCGCTGGAATGGTAAGGATGAGGACGAGATCGCTGAACAGCTCCACGAAATTAGCTCCCTTACTCTAAAACCCACACAGCGGAATGACTGATCTGGACGAGTCGCGAGGGCCTTTAGGAGCGCCGGACAGCGCCGCCTTCGGCGTCGGAGGGGGATATGACACGTCACCCCGGAACGGGCGCTGTAGAGCGCCGTTCGTTCCGCAGGACAAGCCGCGCGGCGCTCTTGGTTAACTTCGCAGCAAACCAATTTTTCCTACGCCGGGTGCCCCATTTTTGGCGCAGCCAAAAGTGGGGGATTTTGCCCCCAAGAATTTGAACTGCTGGGCGGGCGACCCATCCTTTTCTCGCCGCGAGAAAAGAGTGGGGCTTTTGGTTTTCTGATTCAATTCGAACTCACCTCCCATCCATTCTCACGAGCCTATATTCCTTCGAAGCCTGAAATTGACACCTCCTCTCGACCGTAACTCAACATATCTATTGCAATTGAGTTAACCTTGTGCTACCATTCTCCATGCTCTCCTCCAACACACTCCGCGCCATCGCCGACGCCACCGTGGCGATCATCTCATCGCCCGCTCACTTTCCATTTCAAAACATACAAAACACCTAAAAACGCAAAACCGCGTTTTTCAGAAAAATTCGCTTTCTCCTTATTGAGTGAGTCAACTCACTCAATAAGCGTCCCACAAAGCAAAGCCATCAAATTTTCTCCAACACACTGAAAACACACACGTTATAGCGCGCCCCGCATCCCAACCCCAAACCGTTCTGCATTATTGTTTTCCGTCCCAACCCTGTATACACTTCGGCGCGTCGCGGTTCTGGCGCTGAAACTCCAAATCGCACAAAGAAAAAATGACCTATTCAACGCGTCATTTTCAACATCCAGTAAATCATTTCATTGAAGCAGGAGAAATCATGCAACTCAAAATTAGATTTTCAGCGCGCAGCTGCTTTTTACTGCTCGTGATTTTATTCTCGCTCGCGCCTTCCATCGTTCGCGCTCAGGGAACCGCCGCCGATTATCAACGCGCCCAAAGTTTGCGCGATAAATTCATGGGCCTCGCCGTAAATGTTCCAGGCCAAGCGAACTGGATTGAGGGCACGGATCATTTCTGGTACAGAAAATCCGTTCCCGACGGCGCCGAATTCATTCTGGTGGATGCTGATTCGCTCACCAAAAAGCCCGCATTCGACCATGAGAAACTCGCCGCGGCTCTCTCCGCTGCGTCCGGCACAAAATACACCGCGCAGACTTTGCCTTTCAGGGATCCTCCGCCACCCGGCGGCCGCGGCGGATTCGGAGCCATCGCAGCGGGTCTAACCTTCACCGATTTTGAGAGCGCCATTGATTTCGCCGCCGCCGGCTTCATGTGGAAGTGCAATCTTGACTCGTACGAATGCACCAAGGGCGCGGCACTCCCACAAGGTTTTGGTGGCCGTGGAGGCCGCGGCCCCGAAGACGAAACTCTCGTGCCTGATGACGCGTCGCTCGAGAATCCCGCTGTGCTCGACAACAATGTCCAGGACGGAATGGAATATCTCACGGCACAATATCTCACGCCGCAGCAAGGCCAAGCTCAAGCCCAAGGCCGTGGAGGCCGCGGCGGCCAGCCTCCCGAAACATCACGAACATCTCCTGACGGAAACTGGGACGCGATCATCGAGAACTACAATATTTTCCTCCGTAAGAAAGGTGAAACTAGAACGATTCCGCTAAGCTTCGACGGCTCGGAAGGGAATTACTATACTTTGCGATCCATCGCTTGGTCGCCGGATTCCAAACACCTGGTCGCCTATCACACGCGTCCGGGCTACCAGCGCGAAGTTCACTACGTCGAATCGTCTCCCACCGATCAAATTCAGCCGAAAAATTCGATGCTGGTCTACGCCAAGCCCGGCGACGCGCTGGATATCGCGCTCCCGGCCCTTTTCGATCTGAATACGAAGAAGGAAATCAGCATTGATGCGGCTCTGTTTCCAAATGCTTTTGATCTCACGCCGCCTGTTTGGTGGAAGGATGGCCGCGGATTCACTTTTGAATACAATCAGCGCGGCCACCAGTTGTACCGCGTCATCGAAGTGGATGCGCAAACCGGAAAAGCCCGCGCGCTCATCAACGAAGAAAGCAAAACCTTCGTTGACTATCGCCCGCTTGCCGAAGGCCGCGCGGACACCGGCAAGAAATTTCGCCGCGACCTGGATGACGGTAAGGAAATTATCTGGGGCTCCGAACGCGACGGCTGGGAGCATCTCTATCTCTACGATGGCGTCACCGGAAAAGTGAAGAATCAAATCACCAAAGGCAACTGGGTGGTTCGATTCGTGGATTACGTGGATGAGGACAAGCGCCAGATCTGGTTCCGCGCCAGCGGCATGAACTCCGGCCAGGATCCATATTTCGTTCACTACTACCGCATCAATTTTGACGGCACGGGTCTAACCGCATTCACCGATGCCGATGGGGATCACACCGTCCGGTTTTCGCCCGATCGAAAGTTTTACGTGGATACGTGGTCCCGTGTGGATCTGGCGCCGGTTTCCCAGCTTCGCCGCACAGAAGACCGCAAAGTCCTAATGGACCTCGATCACGGCGATATTTCAGCCCTGCAAGCAGCGGGTTGGAAAGCGCCGGAAGTTTTCACCGCCAAGGGACGCGATGGCGCCACCGATATCTGGGGCGTGATTTACCGGCCGACGAATTTCGATCCCTCCAAAAAATATCCGGTCGTCGAAACAATCTATGCGGGCCCGCAAGGTTCGTTCGTGCCCAAGACGTTCACCGGCACGGCGCAGCCGCTCGCCGATCTCGGTTTCATCGTCGTGCAAATTGACGGCATGGGCACCAATAATCGCTCGCGCGCATTTCACGACGTCGCCTGGCAGAATCTCGCCGACGCCGGCTTCCCCGATCGCATTTTGTGGCACAAAGCCGTCGCCGCCAAATATCCCTGGTACGACATAACTCGCGTCGGTATTTACGGCACCTCGGCCGGAGGACAGAATTCTCTGGGCGCCGTATTGTTCCATCCCGAGTTTTACCAGGTGGCCGTCTCAAACAGCGGCTGTCACGACAATCGAATGGATAAAATCTGGTGGAACGAACAGTGGATGGGATGGCCCATCGGCCCTCAATACGCAGCCTCATCCAATGTGGATAACGCCTATCGCCTGCAAGGAAAAGTTTTGCTGGTACTGGGAGAATTGGATAACAACGTGGATCCGTCTTCCACTTTGCAGGTTGTGAACCAGTTTATTCTGCACAACAAGAAATTCGATCTTCTGGAAGTTCCCGGCGGCGGCCATGGCGCCGGAGGCGCTTACTACCAGCATCTCCTCCAGGACTTTTTCGTCCACAACCTGCTCGGCGTCGAGCCACCGGATTGGAATCACACCTCTGAACCAGCAATCGCGACGCCTGCCGGCCGGAACTAGCGCGCGAAAAGAGTGGTGGGAGGGCCGGATTTCTGGCCGAAGCGAAAAAACTGCGGTGAACTGTCGATTTCTCCCGGTTTGAACGTCGTACTTACGCAGGGCGGAGACAGGAAACCCATTCCAGGAGGCTCACCATGCGCTATATGCTTCTGGTTTACTCAAACGAAACGCAATTTGCCCAAATGTCGCAGCAAGAGATCGACAGAATCACTGCCGCGCACCGGGCAGTTATGGAAGAAACCGCAAAACGGGAAATCTTCCGTGGCGCTGAGCCATTGAATTCAACCACAACTGCGACAACGGTCCGGATGCGGGACGGCAAAGCCGTGATCACAGACGGGCCGTTCGCGGAAACCAAAGAGCAGTTGGCGGGATATTACATCCTGGATTGCAACAATTTGGACGAAGCAATCAGCTGGGCATCAAAAATTCCGTCCTGCTGCGAAGGTGGCGACGGCTGCGTTGAAATTCGGCCCATCGTCCCGATGCGCCAGCCCGCGGAAGCAGGCGCAGCGTAAGACGAGGTTTATTTTTCGCTTTTCTCTGCCACATGTCGATTTTAAGCAGGTCAGACGTCGTACCAATAGGAGGAAGTATCCATGGAATATCTACTTTTGATTTACGGAGAAGAGAAGCAATGGGCCAATCGGAGCAAAGCCGAGGTTGACGCCATGCATGGTGAGTACCAATCGTTCGGGAAGAACCACGCCGGGACGATCAAGGGTGGCAATGCATTGTAGCCCGTCAGCACGGCTGCAACGGTGCGGATGCGAGAGGGCAAGCGGCTGACCACCGATGGCCCGTTCGCCGAAACGAAAGAACAGCTCGGTGGATATTATTTGGTGGAAGCCAAAGACCGCGACGAAGCTGCCGCGATTGCCGCGAAAATCCCCGGTGCGCGCGTCGGATCCGTTGAAGTTCGTCCAATAATGAAGTTATCGTGACCGATGTCGGGACTATAGCCGAAGCAGTTTATCGAGACGAGGGGGGCCGGATCATTGCATCGCTGATCCGGCTCTCCGGCTCGTTCGATTTGGCCGAAGAGGCCATGCAGGACGCATTCGCCTCGGCGCTGGTCAACTGGCCTTCGCGCGGCATCCCAGAAAAACCCGGTGCATGGATTACGGCTGTGGCGCACAGGAAACTGATTGACTACGCCAGGCGCCAGTCCACTCGGATCGAAAAGCAAGATGCGCTCGAGCACGAAACCCGGAGCATTGACCACGGCGAAAACGTATCGGCGGATGAAATGTCCGTGACCTATCCCGATGACCGCCTGTGTTTGATTTTCACCTGCTGCCATCCCGCGCTCAATCGCGAAGCGCAAGTTGCATTGACACTGAGAACTTTGGGCGGATTAACCACAACCGAAATCGCGCGCGCCTTTCTGATCGCCGAGCCGACCCTGGCGCAAAGGCTCGTGAGAGCCAAACAGAAAATTCGCGATGCGAATATTCCCTACGAAGTGCCGCCGGCTCAAGTGTTGCGGGAACGCCTCGAATCGGCGCAGGCCGTCATCTATCTCATCTTCAATGAAGGTTACGCGTCAACCAGCAGTGAACGGCTCGTTCGCGACGACCTTTGCGCGGAAGCCATTCGCCTGGGCCGCGTACTGTGCGAGCTCTTGCCACGCGAGCCGGAAAACATCGGCTTGCTGGCGCTGATGCTTCTTCACGATTCGCGCCGCAACGCGCGCGTCAATTCCATCGGCGAGCTCGTGATTCTCGAAGAGCAGGACCGCTCGCTCTGGAACCATGAACAAATCTCCGAAGGTGTCCGTCTCGTCGAGGAAGCGTTGCGTTTGCGCTCGATTGGGCCATATCAATTGCAGGCGGCCATTGCAGCCGTGCATGGCGGGGCTAAGGAATCTGGAGAGACAAACTGGCGCGAAATCGCTTCTTTGTACAGCGTTCTTGAACGACTTTCACCCACTCCCGTTGTCGCGCTGAACCATGCCGTTGCCGTCGCAATGAGCGAAGGTCTCTCGCAAGGTCTCGAGATGATCGACGATATTGGCGCATCAACTGAGCTGGATGACTACTATCTGTTCCACGCGGCCCGCGCGGATATTCTGCGCCGGCTGGGCCAAAACGGCGAGGCAGGCGGGGCCTACCAACGGGCGCTCGCCCTGGCAACCAATCAAGTTGAACGAAATTATCTGACGCGCCGATTGCGTGAAGTAAACCAGCAATGACCGAGTATCCCGAGCGCAGCGCCTTCTTTCACAACTGAAGCCCGAAACGGCCCGGCAATTCGCGCCGATGTCGGTCGGGCCTGCTCTGCTGCGAAATCCGTTGTGGAGGGGGCAGGAGAGGGCTACAATGCGCGAAAAATTGGGTGGTGGGCCAGTTTCCGATAATCCCCGTCTATCGGGAGTTATCGCCTCGACGACGTTCGGTGCGGTCAGGCCGGTCGAGGAGTTGGATCGGGGGGTTCAATCGCAGCGGTATCGATCCCCAACATATGGGCAATGTTCAGCGCATTGGAACGAGTCAGCAATCCCTCTCGAAGCTTGAAGTCGAAACTTAGATTCCCCAACTCGCCCGAATCTTCAAAGTGCGCATTGGCTCCCGGCAAACCACTGGATACCATCTCGGCCAAAGCGAGATCGTGCGTCGTAATCACGCCAATCGCGCCGCGCAGAACCAGCGCCCGGACGACCCATTCAGTGGCTATTCTGCGGTCGTTGGAATTTGTTCCGCTCATAATCTCATCGGCCAAATAGACTAGTGGTTGTTCGCTGGCTACATCGATCATTCGACGCAATCGCTGCATTTCCGCGAGGAAATGTGACCGGCCGCTCACTAGAGAATCTTGGACTCTTACGGCCGCCCCAATTGCCAACCGCGACAAGGTCAGCCTCGTGCAACGCACAGGCGCGCCCATCCACGCGAGTACGACATTGAGGCCAATGGCGCCCAGAAATGTGCTCTTGCCCGACATGTTAGACCCGCTAACAATGAGGAAACGCACATCGCCCCCAAGGCGTAAATCATTGCGGACGCACGCGCCTTCATCGATAAGTGGATGCCCCATTCCTTCGGCATCGATCAGACGCCCTTCCTCTGAAAGCTCGGGAAAGGTATCGAGAGGATGCTCATAACCGTAGGCGGCAAGTGAGATAAGAGCCTCGAACTCTCCGAGTGCGGCAAGCCATTCGAGCAATTGATTTCCGTAACGCTGACGCCACAGCTCGATAGCAAGTGCGAATTGCGTGCCCCATAGCAGAACATAAGATAGATAGGTAAACCACGGGTTATCGCGCTCCGTTGACAGCTTCATAAGACGTTGCAGGCGACGTGCGTGTGTTGCGCCGCCTTTCGTGCGCTCCACGAGTGCAAGAAGCTTTGTTGAGTCGAAATGCTCCCGGTTCATGATCTCCAACATTTCCCACACAATGGAAAGTTCAACCATGGGGCCGCCGATGGATTCCAGAACACGCCGGACTCGCCGGAGAAAGATTGCCGCGAAAGCCGATTCGGCGAGAAGCATCGCACCTACCGCGCACCACATAGTCAGTAATGTTATTTGGTTGCACAAAAAAAGAATCGGTGCGGCTAATGTGCAGATCACCAATATCACTGCGACGGGCCGCGCCCATGACGGCAATGGTGACGAAGCTTCAGCGACCCATGTTTGAAAGGTTTCCGGCCGACAGTCCGATGCCTTCACAGCACCAGCAGCAGCCACCGCTTCGCATAGATCGTGACGCCCACGCAGTTCTGCAATAGCGGCGTGGCGCGCCAAGGCCTCTTCTCGGCCCGCGGGTGCCTTCAGCCAAGTCGCGAGGGCCGCACGACCCGTTTGCGTGCGAGCGGAGCAAATCAATTGGAAGAGAGAGCCACGGCCGAATAGGTCAAGGTCAGTTGCGTAAAAGTGATCTTGGTCGATGAAGTCCCGACCTTCGTCCAGCGATGACCACTCGTGAGTGAGTCGGGCGATGCCCGCACCGTAGTAGTCGGAAAGCCTGAAGAGCTTCAGTGCCTTGTTCTGATAATTGCGTGCCTGTCTCATAACAAATACGAGGGGAGGAGCGGCTATAATCACGCTCCAAACTGGGAATCTGTGAGCAACAAATGACTCGTAGAGGAGCAAGCACGCAAAACAGATTAGGACGACAACGCTGAAGCGGTAGAAACTCTGAAGCCTGACAGCCTCGGCGATGGCCCCCCTCAACTGTTCAGTTCGTTGAGTGTAGAAGTCGAGCGCACGCAATGTCGTTTGCTCGGCAAGACTCAACAGTGCGGTGTCGTGATGGCGGGTAACAAGCGCAAGCAACATTCTGCAAAAGGCCATGAAAAGAGCGCTGAGATGGAACATGCATCCTTCAATTCTTGCGACTGGTTAGGGGAAGCCACACCCTGCATTCCGAGGCCCCTGACGGGACGGATTCTACACCACAAGTGCCAACTCCTGATAAGTCGTGCCGGTTCAACCAGTCGATGCAACACCCTATAAACAGTTGATCTGACAATGCTTCCCGTTGAGAATCGATCCGTACGGCTGTACTCAATCAGAACCTAAGCAGAGCTTTGATCTGTTTGAATTGAACCGCGCGAACGAAATCAGCCTGATAGACGCCTACAATCAAGACGTTCGTCAAGCGTTGCAACGACCCATTGAGACCACCCGTCTGTGGATCGTTAAGGCGAAGCTACCCAGCGGCCTGGCCGCTTCGGCCGACGAGCTTTTGGAACTCGGGGTTGTCGTGCAAGCATTCCAAATCAGAATCCTTTGCCGCCCAAGTCAGGTTGCCATATCCGGCGGCGAGCGCCCTCTTGAGCGCATCGAGCGCTTCCAGCTTTTTCTGAAGGATGCCGTACGTGCATGAGGCATTGTAGAGAGTATTGCCGTCGTTGGGGCGCAGAGCGACAGCGGTCTGAAGGTGCCGGACGGCTTCTTCCACGTCGCCGAAATACGCGAGGTTGCTGGAAAGCAAGATGCGCGCGCGCACGTCTTCGGGAACAAGTTCCAACTGTTGCCGGAGAACTCCACACATACGCTGGCGTATCCGCTCAGCATCCTTCTTCTGGCCTGAGCTCTCGAGGCACTGATGATATGGGATATAGGTATTGTAGTCGTCACCATTGGCTTCCAGCGCCCGGCCGGTGAGCGCCGCCGCCTCCTCAAACCGTCCGAGGCTGAAATAGGCGCGGCCGAGAATATTCCAGGAGCCTTCGCAATCGGGCTTGCGCTCAATGGCGCGCCAGGCGAGAAGGGCGCACTCTTCGTGCTTCTTCTGAGCATAGAAGATGCGGGCGCGCGCCACCAGCACCTCCGGCAGATCGGGCGCGAGAGCCATCGCGCGATCGCAGGCGGCCAGCCCCCGCTCGATCCACTTGGGGCTCTGCTCGCGGAGCTCGAAGATCAATCCGCAGAGATGAGCGATGCCGGCGTGCGCGAGCGCGAAGTTGGGGTCCAGCTGGATGGCCTGCTCGAACATCTGGAGCGCATAATCCATATTCTCGCGCCGCGTGTAGCTGCGTCCGCGCAAGTAGAAGTCGTAAGCCTGTGGATTTTCCGTCGGCTTGCGCGCAATGGTTTTTTCTTCCTGAGGGCTGAGAGTGATGCGCAACGCCTGGGCGATGCTCCGGGCGATTTCTTCCTGGATGGCAAATATATCGTCCAGCTGCCGGTCGTAGCGTTCCGCCCAAACGGAATGCCGCGTCAGAGTTTCGATGAGTTGCGTGGTGACGCGCAAACGGTTTCCGGCGCGGCGGATGGAGCCCTCAAGCACATAGGCGGCGCCGAGCTTCTGTCCAACTTGCAAAGCGGTTACGGATTTGTCGCGGAAGGCCAGCATTTCTGAGCGGGGGAAAGTCTGGAGCTGGTTGATCTTGGAGAGTTCAGTGACGATGTCCTCGGTAATCCCGTCGCGGAAGTATTCATCTTCCTTGGCGCCGCTTTGGTTCTCGAAATAAAGAACGGCGATGGTTTTCTGCGTCGCGGCGGCTGATGGTGTCCCGCCCGAATCGCGCGCCTTCTCAGTCGTGTTGCGGCGGCCTGATTCGAGGTCGCGCCTAATGCGCTTCAAATCCGTTTTCAGTTCCGCGGCGGTCTGGCAGCGGAGATCGGCGTCCTTTTCAAGCATCTTGGCCACGGCATTTTCGAGGGCCGCGGGCAGCTGGACGTTAAGCTGGGAAACCGGAGCAGGCATGGCGTTAAGAATAGAATTAAAAATGAGCGCCGAAGTCGTGCCAGAGAAGGGAGGAACGCCGGTGGCCATTTCATAGAGCACAACGCCGAGCGAGAATAAATCCGAGCGGGCGTCAAGTTCCTCGCCGCGAGCCTGCTCGGGCGACATGTAGGCGATGGTGCCCATCGAGCTGCCAGGGCTCGTCAATTGTTCATCGTGCAACATGTGACTCCGCGTGGCTCCAGCGGACATTCCCACGGATTCACCCGCGGACCGAAGCGCGGGCATCAGCTTGGCCAAACCGAAATCCAGAATTTTTGCCTGGCCGCGTTCGGTGATAAAGATGTTCGCAGGCTTGATGTCGCGGTGGATGATGCCCTTGGAGTGCGCGGCATCGAGGCCGTCCGCAATCTGAATGCCGATGTCAAGGATCTCGATCGTTTCAATAGGCTTGGCAGCGATCCGGTGCTTCAACGTTTGGCCTTCGAGCAGCTCCATGGCGATGAACGGTTTGCCTTCAAATTCACCGACATCATAAATCGTGCAGATGTTGGGATGATTCAGCGTGGATGCGGCGCGCGCCTCGCGATGAAAACGTTCGATGGTCTGCGCATCTCCGGCGAAACCGTCGGGAAGAAACTTTAGCGCGACGCTGCGGCCCAGGCGCGTGTCCCGGGCTTTGAACACTATGCCCATGCCGCCGCCACCGAGCTTGTCGCTGATGAGATAGTGGGAGACGGTCTGGCCGTTCATGGAAGAGGCCCTCCTTGGCCCGTGTTATGGAGATGCTGGCCGGTCAGCTTCCTGCGTACTCTTCTACAGTTCTGACCGTGTGTCAATCGGCGGCCCGGGCGTGCCGAACGCCAGACCCAGACAGCGAACGGAATTCGACGAGGGACCTGATAAAAAGCGGCTTGTCGCATCCCTCAAACATGAAGGCCGAATCGCGCCAGCATTTCGCGCCGCCCAAAATTTGTGACGCTCAAGACTCTGCTGTCGAGATCCTCTGCCACCCATTTTCTTTTCAGCGCGACTTTTAGCAGCGCCGCTCCCAGCGCGCCGCCGACGTGAGGGCGCCGCTCGCTCCAATCCAGGCACGCGCACGCGAAGCGGCGGCGCAGATTCCGAGTCGCCTTGACGTCAATGCCAAGAGTCTCAAGCACCTTAGTTCCGTTTGGTGTGAGGTCATATGCATTGCCGATGCCCGCGGAACGAGCCGATAGCCACCGCAGCGTCATGAAGCGATCGTGCAGCGCCACACCCAATGTGCCCGCCATGTGATCGTAGCAAGTCCGCGCGGCGCGTAGCCGGCTTGGCGTGTTCGGCACGAACTTGTCGCGCGAACCGCTGGCGAGAACGCTCAGCCCTTCCAGCGCGCTGGCCACGTCGGGCCCTTCCAGACTGTAGAAACGATGCTTTCCCTGGACGAGCACCTTGACCAGACGCTCTGTCTTCAGTCGATTCAGGTGCACGCTCGCGGTTGACGGACTCACTTCAGCCACCACCGAAAGCTCGGTGCTTGTTCGTGCGTGGCCGTCCATCAGGCAGAAGAGCATGCGAGCTCGCGCGGGCTCGCCGATAGCGGCCGCAATTCTGGAAACCTCAGCGTCAGCGTAGTGTTCGATATTCATCATTTGGTCCGACATCCATACTTGCATGGTAGACGAAGCGTTGATGTTCGTCAACCGGCAAACTGCCGAATGTGCATCCGGCAGAAGCATAAATTGTATAAATAAGCCGCCGCGAAGCCATTAGGACATTGCACGAATTTGTGCGGCGATGACCTTTTGCTGAAACTTACGGGCCAGACAAACCACAAGGGGTACAACAATGACGATAACTTGCGTGATCCGCTACCAGATCGATCCGTTCCAGCGAGCAGCATTTGCGATGTACGCCGAGAATTGGGGCCGCATCATTCCACGAAACGGCGGCCACCTTGTCGGATATTTTCTTCCCTACGAAGGCACCAATGATGTGGCCTGGGCCTTGGTCGCGTTCGATAGCTTGGCCTCCTATGAGAAATACAAGACATGCTTGAAGTCAGATCCGGAAGCGCGCGATAATTTCGCGATGGCGCAGAACACGCGCTGCATCCTCCGCGAAGAGAGAGACTTCGTGGAAGTAGTGGGTGGAACGTTCGGGATTCCCTCGACGCTCAAAGGATAATTGTGATCGCACCAGGTTACACATCATGATGACGCAGGCTGAGAAGGGAAGAGGTTTTCGCGCGCTTCACGAGCGTGACAGCGCGTTCATCATTCCTAATCCGTGGGATGTTGGTTCCGCTCGGTTGCTGGCTCACCTTGGTTTTGAGGCGCTGGCCACCACCAGCGCTGGCTTCGCATTCTCCATGGGCGAGCGGGACAATACGATTGGCCGTCAGCAAATGATGGCGCACGCGGCCGCCATTGCTTCAGCCACAGACCTGCCAGCGAGCGCCGATCTTGAGAATGGTTTTGGAGACGCTCCTGAATTCGTCGCGGAAACCATCCGCCTTGCGGCGGCCGCGGGGCTTGCCGGCTGCTCCATCGAAGATGCAACTCAGAAACCAGAGCATCCCATTTATGAGCACGAGCATGCGGTTGAACGAATCCGCGCGGCGGCGGAAGTGGCGCGCGCCATTCCATTTACATTCACGCTGACGGCGCGCGCGGAAAACTATCTGAACGGCCGGCCCGACCTTACAGACACGATCAAGCGTCTGCAGGCCTATCAAGAGGCCGGCGCCAATGTTCTGTATGCGCCGGGCCTCACAAGCAAGGACGACATTGCCGCCGTGGTCAGCTCCGTGGATCGCCCTGTGAACGTCCTCATGGGAATGCAGGGCGTTAAGCTGAATTTGGCTGACCTCTCAGCGATTGGAGTGAAGCGCGTCAGCGTCGGCAGCGCGCTTTCTCGCGCCGCCTATGGTGCCTTTCTGCGCGCGGCGCGGGAGATGCGGGAGCACGGCACATTCACATTCGCGGACGAAGCCGTGAGCTTTCGGGATCTAAGCGCTATGTTCAAAAAATAAATCCCGCACCGCAACAGTTAACTCATACATTCCCAGTATTCGGCGCCAGCGTTCTTAGCCGCTTGGCTACGCCCTCGACGGCCCGCAAGAGTTCCGCAATTCCCGGCGTGTCCAAAGCCAGTTCGTGTGTGTCGAAGTCAGCCGCGATGTCATTGTTCAGCTGAGCGCCGCGGCGCAATCGCTCAACCATGAGCAGCGAAAGCACCGTAGACGGATCCTTGTGACGAACCTGGCGCTCCTGGTATTCGTAAACTGCCCAGGCGGATTTTCGCACGAAGTCCACGGCATCGCGGAAATCACGCAACACACGCGCATCCGCTCCGCCTTTCTTCATGTCCTGTTCAATGTTGCGCAGATCAGCGGCTGCCTTCTTGAGCCTGAACGTGATTCCCCAGAAAGTCTCACTCGGCGAGCGAAGCTCCACCGCCACCGACACATTTACCGTTTCAGACTTCGGGTGACGGACGGCGACGACCCGCGCTTGGACCGTTTGGTTCGATGATTGATTGGTCAACTCTACTCTGGCGCCAATGGGTGGATGGGTCTTCATCCGAAGGGTCGCCCCGTGAAGGTTCGCTTCCAGAGCTTCAGCATCTTCGCTGAAAGCGACGTTGTCCTGTTCCCATTTCACTTGTAAGACTACAACGACGGGGAAACGCCAACTCCTGCGCTTTTCTGATCCTGGTTGATGAACGGTGGCCTCGGGATGTTCTGGATTCATGGCTACCTCTACTTTCCCGACAAGATGTCAATCACTCGCGACAACCGGAAATGAATGCTGCATGAAGGCTAGAGTCCCGCCGAATCGGGGCTGATAAGACGGAACTAGCCCGGAATCCCCATTCTGGGTCGCTAGCCCGCACATCGTATCCCTCTCCTGCCTCCGACACAATGACTATGCCACCGGCTACGAGATGAAGCTGGAGACGAAGGAGAACAATCTTCAACCTGGCTAGACAAGCACCCGAAAACAAAGACACAACGAGCCAAGGCTCGGCCATCCGCAATTCGGTTACTCCGGGTGACGGCGAGCCCATCGCTCAGTGTATTTCGCTACATCGCAATATAAACTAAGATTTACAATTATGGTTAACGGAGGTTAATATAGAGCACTGTACCCAGTTAACAGTGTCGGGTGAAAGCCTGTTGCGGACCGCGTAGTTTTCACGCGAGCGCTTCGGGTTTTGAGGATTGAGGGCCATGGGACGTGCATTACTTTTGATTTTCCTGCTTGCCGGTAGCTTCTCCATATTTCCGCCAAGAACATTGGCGCAGGGAGAGACCACTAGCGCGATCGTCGGCCAGGTGAACGATCTTACAAACACGGGGGTGGCGGACGCGACGGTGACAATCACCAATACCGAAACAGGACTGAAGCGAAGCGCGACAACCGATGACGCCGGCCGATTCAACTTTCCGCAGTTGAAGCCCGGCACTTATACGGTCAAGGTAGAAGCGAAGGGTTTTGAATCGCAGCAGAACGAAGCTGTATCCGCGGCTCTGGGCCAGAAGCAAACCGTCAATTTTACGCTCAAGATCGCGCAACCAATGCAGACCATTCAGGTAACGAGCGAAGCTCCAATCCTCAACCCGGAGAATGCGAATACGGCAACAACCCTCACGGCGCGCGCTCTGGAAAATCTTCCCAATCCCGGCGGTGATTTAACCTACCCTCTCCAGTTTGCCGCGGGCGCGCTCATGAACACGGCAGGCAGCGGCAATGATTTCGTTGGTAGCTCGAACGGGTATGGCAACGTGGAATTCAACGGACTGCCCGCCCTATCGAATGGTTACATCGTAGATGGACTGGAAACAAACGATCCTCTGACAAATCTGAACAGCGGCCTTTCGACAAACCTCGTGCTGGGACTGAATTCGATATCGGAGGTGACGGTCAACACGCTTTCGTATGCAGTGGACCAGGGGAGGTACGGAGCCTCACAGGTCAACTATGTTACGAAATCAGGCTCGAACCAGTTTCACGGCAATCTCTATGAGTTGTGGAACGGCGCGGACTTAAATGCGGCCGACTATTTTACAAATGCCACGCTGGGAAATCACAAACCAAGATCCACTGTGAATCACTTCGGCGGAAGTGTGGGCGGCCCGGTGATTCACAACAAGTTGTTTTTCTTTTTCGATAGCGAATGGGTTCGCATTGCACTGCCCATCGTCACAGCCACTATCGTTCCAACCCCGGCATTTCAGAATTATGTGCTGCAACAACTCCCGCTGGGTCAAACAGCCGGCTGCGCGCCCGTATCGTGTTATCCGGCGGAGCCCGCTTTGGTCCCCTTTTATCAAAAGATGTTTTCGCTTTACGGGAATACCAACGGGACGCCACGGGCGATCCTGGGGTGTCCGCTTGGCACGGACGGATGTGCGAATAGCCAGAGCATTTCGCATTCAAGCGATGATCACGAACAGGTCCAGACCGCCCGGATGGATTACAACCTCGACGAGAATAATTCGGCGTGGCTTCGCTTTCAGGCCGACACCGGCGTGCAGGCTGCCTGGACCGATCCGATCAATCCGCTGTTCAATGCTGTTTCCCCGCAACCGCTGTACTCCTTGGCGGCCGGATACACTCACGTGTTTTCACAAAACCTTGTGAACTATTTCAACCCGGGGTTTTCCTGGTACGAAAGCTTATTCGGCCCGAGTAATTTTCAGCAGACACTTTCCGCGCTGCCGATTGTGTTGCAAAGCAGCGGCGCGAATGCTCCGTTCACCACGCTCGGCGGACTCGATAACACCTGGGTGCAGGGAAGGCGCGCCTCGCGGTTTTTCATCAACGACAACCTCGCCTGGAACCACGGCGCGCATGAATTTCGATTTGGAACGAACACGCGAATCCTCCGGCTGAATGATTACGACTTCGGGGAGGGAACCGTACCTCTTGTCACCTACGCGACGCTGGCGCAGTACATTTATGGAGTCGCATCCACAGTAACAGAGACTTTCCCCACGTCGGCAAACGAACCCTTCAACTTCCTGAATCTGGACCTGTATGCGCAGGACACCTGGAAAGTGACCAAGAAGCTGACGTGGACCTTTGGCATCAGGGACACTTTCAATTCCAACCCGCTGAATCCTCATGACCAGATTGCGCGTCTGAGCGGGTCTTTCGATTCGATCTCGCACGATGTGAATCAGCCGCTGAGCGCCGTTATTCAGACCGGTCTCGGAAACGTGTTTTCCTCCACGCCCCTGGCGATCCTTCAACCGCGATCGGCCATCGCCTGGCAATTCGAGCCAAAGTCCGTGCTGCGCGCCGGGTTCGGACTCTTCAGTGACATTCTGCCCGGCAGCGTCGCCGATGTGGTCGGCGTCAACCCGCCTTACGTCCAAACATTCCAGGGCGGTCTTCTGGGAAATGTCGGCGGCATAGCCATCGCGCCGGGAGTTCCCAACAGCGCGGTTGACGCCACCATCGCCGCCAATCAAACCTTCAGCGCTGGATTTCCGCAGGGCCAACTTTCCTGCGCATCTCCACTGGCGAATTCCGCGACTTGCCTTCCTCCGGTTGCCATCACGGCTGTGCCCAGCGGTGAACTTCACGCGCCATACTTCATGGAATGGAGTCTTGGATTGGAACATGAGTTCGGTTCCACGATCAGCATCCACGCGCAGTACGTTGGCACGCGCGCGATCAACCAACCTTACATGACGCAAGTGAATGGCTATCAAACCGTTTGCCAGGGATGCTTCGCTCCGTATCCTTACGCGGAAGCGCCGGACCCCCGCTTCGGAGCGGTTACGCAACTTTCCACAGGCGCAAGCAGCAGCTACAACGGTTTGCAACTCTCGGCCATGAAACGCCTGGGTCACGGTCTGCAGGGACAACTGAACTACACGTGGAGTCGATGTATGGATGAGGTCTCGAACGGTGGATTCCTGCAATTCTCCGCCGGAGGAATTCTGAATCCATTTCCGGGAGACCTGGCGCGGGATTACGGTCCGTGCGATTACGACATCCGGCAAAATCTCAGCGCACAATATCTTTATCAATTGCCGCTCAAACTCAAAAACAAAACCATCGGGTATGCGCTCAACGGCTGGCAGGTGTCGGGCACGGCGTTTTGGCATACCGGGCTTCCATTTTCTGTTTTCAGCACAGCCTATTCAGCAAATGGAGACGGCATTGTGAACGGTGGCGGGCCGCAGTTCGCAAGCGTTGTTCCCGGGGTGCCGCTCTACGATCACAATTTCATTTCCGGCATCACGCAACCCGGCACGGTTCAGTGGCTCAATCCCAATGCCTTTGTCTCTTCCGTGGACCCGAGCACCGGCGCGTGCTCTGGCAGCGATAGCCCCGCGACTTGCCAATTCGGAACCCTCGGCCGTAACGCGTTGCGCGGTCCCGATTTCATCTGGAGTGACCTCTATCTGACGAAATGGTTTCCGTTAACCGAAAAATTGAAGCTGCGGTTCGACGTCCAATTTTTCAATCTATTCAATCATCCGAATTTTGCGCTTCCAAACATGGTGATAGCCGGAATTCCGGGCAAGCCTTCCACCTTGGCCGGGTTTGGAGCGATTGGTTACACCACTTCACCGCCCACGGGCTTGCTCGGTGTCGGTTTGGGCGGCGATAGCACACCGCGTATGATCGCTTTTCAAGGGCGCCTCGAGTTCTGAATTCTTGCGCAGGCGCCCGCTGCCGGCTGATAAGAACGAAGGAACTGAGAAATTATGGAAGCGGCAATTCGATGCGCGATACAAGATCACGGAAGGCCGGATCGTCGTGCAGGCCGCGCAGTGCCGTGTGGTGCCGGATATCTACAATCCTTGGATCATGCTTTTTGAAATCCTCCCGCAGATAATGTATCGTCTCCTGATTTGTTCCCGACAAAGTGCAAGTCTCCGCCACGCAATTGACGGGCGCACCACCGAACGCGGAATTTTCTTGCGAAGGAAGAAACGGTGAAGTTGGAACCGCTGGTGAAGCCGGCACTGTAGTTTAAGTTGGGCGCTGAGACGCAGGCGCTCCAGCGGACAAGGGCAATCGTCCCCACTCGCGCTGGCATTGAATTGCCGACCACAGCGTAATTTGAACGGCGCTTGCTCGATAGGGATAGCAGATAGTAGCGAAAGCCCCGAATCTCAAGGAGTCGAGGAAGCCTGCAGGCGCTCCTATGGTCGTTGGAGGGGACACCATGACCACCGGAATCGGAATTGGCTGCTGGTCGAGCTGTTCTACGACCTCGTGAAACGCGCCATCCACCAAGTCAAATCCACAAAGACAAGCGATTGGCGCTGCTTCAGAGCAAGCCGACTTGAGCTCTTCAAGCCCCTTTGCGAAGACGACTTTCACAGAACATCTTTCGAGGATATTGGTCAAACCCACGATAATTTCCGGGACAGCGCTTGCGATCACAACGTTGAATGGCCGCGCACCTTGTGTAAATCCGCGGGACGGAAATGAATCCGCGCTGGTCGTGGATTTCAAACTAGCAGCCAAGGCGTAACCCATCGTCTATGCCCCCGCCGGGAAGCGTCACCTAAGACTTCCTCTCACAGATTCTCAACTCTATGATCGAATGGAGGACTCGGGCGAACAATACAGTAAATCCTTTAGAGCTAGACGGAGTATCCTGTAGGAGAAGCTTGCCGCTGCGTTCTAGATAACCCTTCTAATTTTTGTTGCATGGCAGAAATGTGCAGACCTAACTTGTAACCACGTTCCTCTATTTACCGTCAACTGCATCAATTGCGTCTTTTCCGGAATCGTCGCCCCCGAGCAGCGCCTTAATGATTCCCACCATTGGAAACGCCTCCGTCTTTGATACTGCAGACCGAATGCCGACTTCCCGTGCGTGTTCTTCTAATTCCGTGCTTGCGTGCTGCGTGAACATTATGACCGGGACAGCGGGCGCAATCTCCGACATGCGGCGGGCGGTTTCCAAACCATTTATGCCGGGCATCTGAAAGTCAAGAATCACCAGATGAGGGTGGAGATCTTTGAGCATTTGTACACCGGTCAAACCATCTTCAGCTTCGCCGCATACTTCCCAGTCAGGATTTGCTTGCAGTATTGTGCGGAGCCCCTGCCTGACGAGCCCGCTGTCGTCTACGATCAGGAATCGAGTGCGCATTCGGCGCCTCCCGCTGTTCCCGCCGAAAGTTGCGCCAGCGGCGTAGCGTCGGAGATCGGAAACGCGCCGGTTGCGTCAGGGGCAAGACCAAATGCGAAAGCGATAGACACTGGGTTACTAACGCTCCATAAATTCCGTCACAACGCAGATTTCATCGACTCAGAAATCACGCGCTGATGGCTACAGAATTAACGAGGGGAAGGGCCGCTGTAACGGTTGTGCCCTTCTCGCTCGAATGAATTTCGAGCCTGCCTCCAAGTTCTCTTACGCGCTCCCTCATGCCGCTTAACCCCATCCCATGGTTTTTGGGGAAAGACGCGGAGACAAGACCATCCGCATGAAGACCCTTCCCCTCATCGCGGACTTGAACGGTGAGAAGGTTGTCCCGTGAGGGCCAAATTTTGATGCCCGCGGTCTTACTTCCGGAGTGCCGGTAGATATTGGTCAGGCATTCCTGCACGATACGGAAAATGGAAATTTCCACGTGAGGGGGGAGGCGGCCGATCTCGGACGAAAGTTCCACTGTGACCTTGACTTTACTACGCTCGGCAAAACCCTCCGCAAACGATTTAATTGCGGGCAGAAGCCCGACTTCATCCAGCAGAGGCGGATGAAGCAGGTGAGAAATAGTGCGTATCTCCCGTGAAAGTTGGTCCACCAACTGAACATTTTGGCGCGCAGCTTGGGCGCATCCGGGTGTCAGCTTTTCGGCTTCTGTCTGAATCAAACCATTATTCATGGAAAGGGCGGCGACGACCTGCCCGCAACTATCGTGTAATTCACGGGCGATTCGCCGGCGCTCTTCATCCTGCGTTGCAATCAGCCGGGCGGAAAGTGTGCTTAACTCGCGATTCAGCAGTTCCATCTGCCGTGTCTTACGGTGCAGATCCGCGAAAACGCTTACCTTCGCTCGCAATAATTCCGGAACAATAGGAACGGAAATATAATCCACCGCGCCGCGTTGGTATGCTTTGAGCCTGTCGAGATCCGAAAGGTAAACCGCGGAGATAAAAATAATCGCGGTTTCCTGAAATCGCGGGTGCTGACGAATCATGTCCGCCAGTTCGTACCCGTCCAGTTCGGGCATGCTAACGTCCATCAGGACGACGGCGATGTCGTTCTTGAGGAGCAGGTCCAAGGCCTCTCTCGCGGAATGGGCCTTGATGAGATTTTCACCAAGTTCGTTAAGAATGGCCTCGTAACTGAGCAGTTTGCCCGGCTGATCATCTACCATGAGGATGTTTACGTTTTCTCGCTCGTTCACAGTTTCTCCTCAGATGAAACCATCATTCCGGCGTTCTGGCGCCGGGAATTGTGCGCGCACGAAAAGGGCGGCTCTAACGATGGAGCCACATTCGCAACGCCGAAAGTAGTTGCTCGGTATTTACCGGCTTTGCCAGATACTCAGAAGCGCCGGCTTCCAGGCACTTCTCGCGATCTCCTTTCATAGCCTTCGCCGTGAGGGCGATGATCGGAAGGCGCCGGAATGATGAATTCTGCCGGATGACCTGCATAGTTTCATATCCATCCATTTCCGGCATCATAATATCCATCAACACGATCGCCAGGTCAGGAGTTGACTCAAGCGTTGTAATCGCTTCGCGGCCCGTTCCGGCCGTCAGCACCGTCATTCCACGACGTTCCAGCACGCTGCCAAGCGCAAAAATGTTTCGAACGTCATCGTCTACTACCAGGACCTTTTTACCAATCAACGCTTCGTCAGAATGGTGCAATAGGTCAAGCAGTTTTTGCTTTTCCTCCGGAAGATCGGCGACCACCCGATGCAGGAACAGCGCCGTTTCATCCAGTAGCCGTTCGGGTGACTCGACACCCTTTACAACGACGCTGCGCGCCAGCATGTGGAGGTGGGCGTCTTCTTCCGGCGATAAATCCTTCCCTGTGAACACGACGACCGGCAATTCGCTGAGCGACGGAGTGTCACGGAAGCGCTCCAATAAATCGAAGCCCGACATATCCGGCAGGCGCAGGTCAAGCACGACGCAATCAAATGCTTCCGCAGTCATGACCCCGAGGGCCTCAGCGCCCGTGGAAACAACCTTTACGTCTATATCGTCATGACCAAGCAATTCGCGGATGCTCAATTGTTCGGCGAGATTGTCTTCCACTACCAAGAGACGCTTGCGGCGTGGCATCGCATATTCCTTGATTCGCGTAAATGCCGATTCCAAAGCCTCGGATGTGGTCGGCTTGGTGACAAATGCGAATGCACCGCGTGACAATCCGTGCTGCCGGTCCTCATCCAGCGTAAGCATTTGAACGGGAATGTGACGCGTAGCCGGATCCTGCTTCAAATGATTGAGCACCGTCCAACCCAACATGTCCGGCAAAAAGACATCCAAGGATATGGCTGTGGGATGGAACTCGTGAGCTAATGAGAGAGCTTCCGCGCCTCGAGTAGCCACGAGAACCTTGAAACCTTTCTCATGGGATAAATCGCGCAGGATGCGGGCGTAGTGCGGATCATCTTCGACAATTAATATAATCGCGTCATCCTCTCGCAGATTTTCGCGATCGTCAGCGATTGGTTCGATCGGCCGGTCGGATGCGCCGAGCGTGGAAAGCTGAAGCGGCGACGAAGATGCCGAAGTCTTGATATCGGCGATGGTCACACCCGTCGACGGACCGACATACGTTTGCGGTAAGTAAAGTGTGAACGTACTTCCGGCGCCGGACGCGCTGCGTAATTGGATTTCGCCTCCAAGTAGATTGGCCAGTTCGCGGCTAATCGCCAGGCCAAGTCCGGTGCCTCCATATTTGCGGCTGGTGCTGGCGTCGGCCTGCTGAAAGGCCTCAAAGATAAGACGCTGCTTTTCCGCTGGAATGCCTATGCCACTATCAGAAACTTCGAAGGCGATAACGGAAGCAGCTCTGCTGAGAACTGGGTGGTTCTCGCCCCACCCAGCCATTGCATAAAAAACAGAGAGACGCACTCCGCCCTGTTCGGTAAATTTGAATGCGTTGGAGAGCAAATTCTTCAGCACCTGCTGCAAGCGTTTCGAGTCTGTAACCAGGCTCCGAGTAAGATTCGGATCGGTCTGAATCTCGAAGCGAAGACGCCGATTTTCGGCTTCGTGGCGGAACGGGCGCGCGATCATGTCCAGAAGACTCGCGAAGAAGACTTCCTCGGCCTGCACGGAGACGGTGCCGGATTCGATCTTCGACAGATCCAGAATATCGCTAATCAGATTCAGCAGGTCCGTACCAGCGCCATGAATCGTGCGCGCAAATTCGACCTGCTTAGGCGTCAAGTTGCCGTCCGGGTTGTCCGTGAGCTGCTGGCCCAACACAAGGATGCTGTTCAGAGGCGTCCGCAGCTCATGGGACATGTTGGCCAGGAACTCTGACTTGTATTTAGAAGTAAGAGCTAGTTCCGTAGCCTTCTCTTCCACGGCCCGGCGCGCCTGTTCGATCTCCTGATTCTTTCGCTCCACTTCAACGTTCTGCTCGGCAAGCTGCTGTGCTTTTTGCGCGAGCTGCTCGTTGGTCTGTTGCAACTCTGTCTGCTGTGTTTGAAGTTCTGTGGCCAATTGCTGAGATTGCTTCAGCAACCCTTCGGTCTGCATCGTCGCTTCAATGCTGTTGAGCACGATTCCGATGCTGGAGGTTAGCTGCTCAAGAAATGACAGATGCGAAGCAGTGAAGGCGCTCAGCGAAGCCAGTTCAATGACCGCCTTAACGCGATCTTCAAAAAGGACGGGCAACACGATAATGTTCTGTGGAACGGCTTCGAATAGTCCCGAGCGGATGGGAACAGCGTTCCTCGGAACTTCGGTAATCAGCACGCGCCGCTTTTCCGCAGCACATTGCCCGACCAGGCCTTTTCCAACACGCAGATGATCCGAATGGCCATTTTGATCATTGTCAGCGAACGCCGACAGCAACACCATGTTCGGCGGGTCTTCAGTCTCCATCTGATAGATCACGCCTTGTTGGGCGTTAACAAGAGGAGCCAACTCGGACAACAGCATTCGTCCAACGGTTGTCAGGTCTCGTTGGCCTTGCAACATTCCGGTGAAGCGCGCGAGGTTTGTTTTTAGCCAGTCCTGTTCATTGTTGCGATCCGTGGTGAGCCGGAGATTATCAATCATCGTGTTGATGTAATCCTTCAGCTCGGCTACCTCTCCGCTGGCCTCCACTTGGATCGAGCGGGTCAGGTCGCCTTTGGTAACGGCGGTGGTTACTTCCGCGATCGCTCGCACCTGATTGGTTAAATTGTCCGCGAGCAGGTTCACGTTGCCGGTAAGATCCTTCCACGTGCCGGCCGCGCCGGGCACGTTCGCTTGACCGCCAAGACGCCCTTCCACGCCTACCTCGCGAGCTACTGTCGTTACCTGGTCTGCAAATGTCGCCAGCGTGTCCGTCATATTGTTAATCGTATCGGCCAGCGCGGCGACTTCGCCCTTAGCGTTAACTGTGAGCTTTTTCGTAAGCTCACCGTTCGCAACCGCCGTCACAACCTTTACAATTCCGCGCACTTGCTCGGTGAGGTTCGCAGCCATTACGTTCACGTTGTCGGTTAGGTCTTTCCACGTACCGGCCACGCCGGATACTTTCGCCTGGCCGCCCAGCTTTCCTTCCGTACCTACTTCACGCGCCACGCGCGTCACTTCGGCGGCAAAAGCGTTCAGCTGATCCACCATCGTATTAATTGTGTTTTTCAGTTCGAGAATTTCGCCACGTACGTCCACAGTGATTTTGCGGGAAAGGTCTCCGCGCGCCACAGCTGTGGTTACCTCGGCAATATTTCGCACTTGGCCAGTCAGGTTTCCGGCCATCGCATTCACAGAATCCGTAAGGTCTTTCCACGTTCCGGCGACGCCCGTCACGTTCGCTTGACCGCCCAGCCGGCCTTCGCTGCCGACTTCGCGCGCTACACGCGTCACCTCGGCTGCGAATGACCGCAACTGTTCCACCATCGTGTTCAATGTTTCTTTCAGCTGCAGAATTTCTCCGCGAACGTCTACCGTGATCTTGCGGGAAAGGTCGCCGCTGGCAATCGCTGTTGCGACCTCCGCGATGTTACGCACCTGACCAGTCAGGTTGCTGGCCATGAAGTTCACGTTGTCCGTTAAATCCTTCCACGTACCACCCACACCGGGCACCTGCGCCTGGCCGCCCAGCTTGCCTTCCGTACCGACTTCGCGAGCCACGCGCGTTACTTCGCCGGCGAACGCATTGAGTTGGTCCACCATCGTGTTGATCGTATTCTTCAATTCAAGAATTTCACCCTTCACGTCCACGGTGATCTTGCGAGACAAATCCCCCCTCGCCACTGCTGTGGTCACTTCGGCGATGTTACGAACCTGCGCAGTTAGGTTGCCGGCCATCGAGTTGACCGAGTCCGTGAGGTCCTTCCACGTTCCGGCCACTCCGGGGACCTGTGCCTGGCCGCCCAGCTTTCCTTCCGTTCCGACTTCGCGCGCCACGCGCGTCACTTCGCCCGCAAACGCGTTCAGCTGGTCCACCATCGTGTTGAGCGTGTCCTTAAGCAAAAGAATTTCGCCGCTCACGTTTACCGTGATTTTCTTGGAAAGGTCGCCGCTGGCAATTGCCGTAGAAACCTCGGCGATGTTACGTACCTGTCCGGTCAAGTTGCTGGCCATCGAATTGACCGAGTCCGTAAGGTCCTTCCATGTTCCGGCCACGCCGGGCACGACCGCCTGTCCGCCCAGCTTGCCATCGGTACCTACTTCACGAGCCACGCGCGTTACTTCGGAGGCAAACGATCTCAGCTGATCCACCATCGTGTTGAGCGTATCTTTCAATTCAAGAATTTCGCCCTTCACGTCCACGGTGATCTTGCGGGACAAGTCGCCCCTCGCGACTGCCGTAGCGACTTCGGCAATGTTGCGGACCTGACCAGTCAAGTTGCTGGCCATGAAGTTCACGTTGTCCGTAAGGTCTTTCCACGTTCCGGCCACGCCAGGCACCTGGGCCTGGCCGCCCAGCTTGCCTTCCGTTCCGACTTCGCGCGCCACGCGCGTTACTTCGCCCGCAAACGCGTTGAGCTGGTCCACCATCGTGTTAATCGTATTCTTCAACTCGAGGATTTCGCCCTTCACGTCCACGGTGATCTTGCGCGATAGATCTCCTCGCGCCACCGCCGTGGTTACCTCGGCAATGTTTCGCACTTGCCCGGTCAAGTTACCAGCCATTGAGTTAACAAAGTCCGTCAAGTCTTTCCACGTTCCAGCCACGCCAGGCACATTCGCTTGTCCGCCCAACCGGCCTTCGCTGCCGACTTCGCGCGCCACGCGCGTTACTTCACCGGCGAACCTGTTCAATTGATCCACCATGGTGTTGAGAGTTTCTTTGAGCTGCAGAATTTCTCCGCGCACGTCCACCGTGATCTTGCGGGAAAGATCTCCGCTGGCAATCGCTGTTGCGACTTCAGCGATGTTGCGCACTTGACCGGTTAGGTTGCTGGCCATGAAATTCACGTTGTCGGTTAAGTCTTTCCACGTACCGCCCACGCCGGGCACTTGCGCCTGTCCGCCCAACTTACCTTCCGTGCCGACCTCGCGTGCTACGCGAGTCACTTCACCCGCAAAAGCATTGAGCTGGTCCACCATCGTGTTGATTGTGTCTTTCAATTCAAGAATTTCGCCCTTCACGTCCACTGTGATCTTGCGTGATAGGTCTCCGCGCGCCACAGCCGTTGTTACCTCGGCGATGTTACGGACTTGAGCGGTGAGGTTACCGGCCATGGTATTGACCGAGTCGGTGAGATCCTTCCAGGTTCCGGCGACGCCGGGCACGACGGCCTGTCCACCAAGCTTGCCGTCCGTACCGACTTCGCGCGCTACGCGCGTCACTTCGGAAGCAAATGACCGCAACTGGTCCACCATCGTGTTGATGGCTTCCTTTAGCTGTTGAATTTCGCCGCGGACGTCCACGGTGATTTTGCGCGAGAGGTCGCCGCTGGCGACGGCGGTTGCGACCTCTGCGATGTTGCGCACCTGGCCGGTTAAGTTGCTGGCCATCGAGTTTACGGAGTCCGTGAGGTCCTTCCACGTACCTGCTACGCCGGGCACCTGCGCCTGTCCGCCGAGTTTGCCGTCGGTTCCGACTTCGCGCGCCACGCGTGTAACCTCGGCCGTGAAAACACCCAACTGCTGAATCATTGTGTTTACGATCGTCGCTGATCGTAGGAATTCACCTTCGAGAGGCCGTCCATCCACATCGAGTTGGACTGTTTGAGTTAGATTTCCCTTCGCTACGGCTGCGATCGCGCGGGTAACTTCCGTAGTGGGCCGAAGAAGGTCATCCACGAGCGTGTTGACCGACACTTCCATCTCGCCCCAGGCGGCCTTCTCCAAGTGAAATCGCATGCGCTCTCGAGTTCTGCCTTCCTTACCGACTACTTGGCCAACCCGTCTTAGCTCTCGCGCCATTTGGAAGTTCGCAGTCACGATGTCATTAAATGTATCCGCGATTTTTCCTGCCAGCCCCGTCCAGTCCCCCGGGAGACGAACGGAAAAGTCACCGGCTCGCATCGTTTGCAAACCCGCCAGAATTACGCTTAGCTCCCCGGAGGCAACTTTTCCGTTTTCAGAGTGCCGTCCGTTGCTTTGCACCGCTGCGCGCGTCTCTTCACCATTCGAGGTGGAGGTGGATTGGTTGGTCTTCTTCATTCTCATCTCCGTGATCGAGTAACCGGCCGCTTTCCAGGTCGGTTTCCGCCTGCTAGCGCCTGGGGTTCGTTTCTATTAAGGCCTTCTAAATCATTGTCTTACGCAGACGCCTACCCAGCCATAAGCCAAAAAAAGGAATCTTGAAATAGACTTGCCGGAAGATCGGCAAACGGAGTTTGATATCACGATAGTTGTGCTGGGACTCTACAGTGTTTCATGTATATCGCCCTGGGAGAAAACTGTAAATTGCTTCGGAGGCAACAGCCTGCTGGGAACTGCAACGTATCTGTGACGCGGATTCAATACGTATCAATTCGATTTGACTTTCCGTTATAACACGCTTTAAATCGCACATATTCCATTGCGAGACCTGTTTGCGGGTGCTCTCGATTCCTCGTAAAGGGAGCCCAAAGCGTGGCACTGGGAGGACTGAACAACATGTTTCTGACCGTACGTAATATATCCATGACGCAAAACCGTATGAGACACCTCCGGTTGGCTTTGACTACCATCGCGGCGCTCATATTTTGTTCGGTTTTGTTGTCTGCGCAAACTGTTCAGGATCTGAAGCTCGTCGTGACAGGAGATGTTCCGACACCGCTCACCCTGAGTGCGACCGATTTGGCCGCGATGCCGCGCGAGAGCGTCGAGGTGGCTGATCCCGACGGCGGGAAAACGACCTACGAAGGTGTTCCGCTGCAAGAAATTCTCAAGAAAGCCGGAATTGCATTCGGGCGCCAGATGCGAGGCAAGGATCTGGCGGGGTACGTGCTCGCTTCGGCGAAGGATGGATACGAGATCGTGTTCAGCCTCGGCGAACTCGATCCCGATTTGGGCGGCACGCGCGCGCTCGTCGCTGATAAGCGGGACAGCAAGCCGCTGTTCCAATATCAGGGCCCCGTCCGGTTGGTTTTGCCAGGGGACAAGGCAGGCGCACGATCCGTGCGGATGTTGGAGAAGCTCGAAGTAGTTAAACTACGAAAGTAACCGGCAAAAGTGAATAAGACTTGGACATCTTCCGCGGTTCTGATTGCGGCATTCCTCACGCTTGTAGCGGCGAGCTTCGCTGCTTCCCAAACAATCCAGCGCACCGAGCAGACCGATTACGAGTGGGAATTGCCGAAGGGATTTCCGAAACCGAAGATTCCAGCTGATAACCCAATGACAGCCGCCAAAGTCCGGCTGGGCCGCTACCTTTTCTATGACGAGCGCATGTCAGTGAATGGCACGCAGTCCTGCGCCACTTGCCATCGCCAAGAACTTGCATTCACCGATGGAAAGCCGCAGGCGGTCGGCGCGACTGGCCAGTTACACTCGCGCGGAGCTATGAGCCTTGTCAACGTCGCCTACAGCGCCGTTCTAACTTGGAGCAACCCAGATGAACGCAGCCTGGAACATCAGGCTCTGACGCCGATGTTTAGTGAACACCCCGTAGAACTTGGTTTGACGGGCAAAGGTGAGTCCTTCATCCAGGTGCTTCGCTCCGATCCTATATATCGCGAAATGTTTCCTACCGCGTTTCCAGTCGAATCAGATCCCTTCACCATCGCGAACGTCACGAAAGCGATTGCATCTTTTGAACGCACGATCATCTCTGCCGGGTCGCCCTACGATCACTATCACTATGAACGCGACGATTCGGCGGTCTCCGATTCAGCGAAGCGGGGAGAAGTGCTGTTTTTCAGCGAACCGCTTTCCTGTTTCCGGTGTCACGGTGGATTCGATTTCAGCGATGCAACAGATTACGACGGCCGGCGCGGACGCGAAGTCCAGTTCCACAATACTGGGCTATATAATGTCGCAGGGGAATTGTCTTATCCCCAGCCCAACACCGGCATTTACGAGCACACGTTGCGGCCCGAGGACGTCGGCAAATTCAAAGCGCCTACGCTTCGCAATATTGCACTGACTGCGCCTTACATGCACGACGGCAGCGCAAAGACACTCGACGCGGTATTGGATCATTATTCCGCCGGAGGACGCACCATCGTTAATTCAACGAATGCGGGCGAGGGTTTTCACAATCCGAACAAGGACCCGTTGATTCGAGGTTTCAAACTGTCGCCCGAGGAACGCGCCGATCTGATTGCGTTCCTGGAATCTCTGACGGACGAAGAGGTGATTCACGACGAAAAGTTCGGAAATCCTTGGAAAGCTCCGCATCTATAAGCCCGAAAACATCGGTGGATGAGCCCCTGCACCGGTGGGTAGCCTCTAGTTGTCATTCCATCAAGTCGTGATTCTCCATCTGCGGAATTCCTCCAGCTCCAACCGAAGCGGTGGTTGAAAACCACCACATGTGCGCGAAATCCACCGAATATCAACCGACCGGGTTCGACGCCGCTGAGTGGTCAATTCATCCTAAATACATTTCCCCCAATGACTTACGGCAAATCTCTCTCTCACGCGCTGCTTTGGCATAACACTTGCCCTTAATCACTGGGGCCACGACTATGGGGGATAGCTTGGCAGGGCTAGCGCTGACTGATCCAGACATGTTATCCGCTGAAATGTCCGAGGCCGATGCCATTCGCTTGGCATGCGACGGCGACCCCCATGCGTTTGAATGCCTTTATAAACTTCACAGCCGGCGAGTGTATGGTTTGTGTCTCCGCATCACGGGTATTCCTGCCGAAGCAGAAGATTTGACTCAGGACGCTTTCTTGCAGTTATTCCGGAAAATTCACACTTTTCGCAGAGAATCGAGATTTTCGACGTGGCTGCACAGGCTGACGGTTAACGTTGTGCTTATGCGACTTCGCAAGAAGCGGCATCCTGAGGTATCGCTCGATGCGACGAATGAACCCGGCGAGGAAGACTCCAAGCCGCTCCTGGAGCTTGCCGGACCTGACCTTCGGCTCAACGGCGTGCTTGACAACGTCAATCTGAGCCGGGCGGTTGAACAGTTGCCGGATGGATACAAACAATTCTTCATGCTTCACGATGTTCACGGGTACGAACACAAGGAAATCGCGGGAATTTTGGGATGCTCGGTCGGCAATTCCAAATCTCAGTTGTTCAAGGCCCGTCACCGGCTTCGTGAGCTGTTGCAGGAAGCTCTTCGCAGCCAGGCGCGGCAAAAGCGCGAATCAATGCGCAGTTTGCCTGTGCCGGAACGGCGGCACGATAAACTCGAGTGTGTCAAAGCCTGAATACGCTTCTGACAAAGGGACAAGCTCAAGTTGAGAGTGAAACTCAGGGCCCCGCCCGTTCAAGCAATCCATCTTTGCAACGCTATTAAATTCCAGCGAAACGGCTGAACGCGACAAAATAGTTCCGCTGCTCCATGATGTTAATCTCAAGTCGCCCCTGCTCCGTTGGCAAGTTCGTTGTGTCCAGGGCAGTAGAAGCGTACGATTTACAAGCTAGAAGCCGAAATCGAAAATTGCGGTTTAGCGCTTGCATCGCGGGCTTACCAATGTCACCCGATAGGAAGGCAAAGCTCACTCTCTCCTTAGCGCTGGGGTTGCTCTGTTTAAGCGGCATCGCCGCTGGTATTACGATTGCCCGCCTTTACATCAATGAAAAGTGGGTTCGTCATACCTATGACGTGGAAGTCGCTGTTGGAGACGTGGAGTCCGCGTTGGCGGATGTGGGCCGGCACAGAATTGCGTACATCGATTCTGGAACCGCAAGCGCTTTGCAGGGATTCAAATCCACCCAGAACAGAGTCCCCACGGCCCTGTCAAGGGTTCACCAATTACTCAGCGATAATTCATCTCAGCTGGCGCTATTGGACCGCTTGCAATCGAATGCAAACGAAAGAGTGGCTATCTTTGCAAAATCTGTCGAGTTGAAGCAACTGAATGGGAGTGATCCGGCAAATCAGGTCGCGCTTACTTCCCAGATGGCTCGGTTCTCATTTGAAACCGCGGAAATTACCGAGCACATGCGGCGCAACGAGGATGCTCTGCTGGAGCAACGCGCCCATCTTTCCAGTTTGCTGTTCACGATCACGCTGGGGATTCTTGTTGCTTCGTACGCCTCGTCAGCCGTGATGTTCTGGTTTCATTATCGCCTGTTGCATCGCGAACTTCAGAAGCGCGGGTCGGCTGAGAGGCAGTTGCGCTACCTCAGCGGGCGGCTGATGCACCTTCAAGACGAGGAACGCAGAAGGTTCGCGCGCGAACTGCATGATGGTTTGGGCCAAAACTTGGTCGTTGCGAAGATGACCTCGGATGCCTTGCTCGCCATGAACCCTTCGGACCCACGGTACGCGGAAATGGGGGCGTTGCTGGAAGAGTGCGTCTCGCAAACCCGCACTATTTCCTACCTGTTGCATCCGCCGTTTCTGGACGAAGTCGGCTTTGTGTCAGCAGCCAAATGGCTCATCAAAGGATATTCGAAGCGCACGGGGATCGACGTGTCTGTTGATATTTCAGAGCAAGTCAAACGGCTGCCTCGGCATTTGGAGCTCACGCTTTTCCGGATTCTTCAAGAGACCCTCACAAATATCCATCGGCATGCAAAGAGTGCGCGAGCACAGGTGTCAGTCCAGGTAAAGTCCCAGGAAGTCTTCTTGGTCGTGAAAGATTTCGGAAAGGGAATTCCGAGGGACACGCTGGCTGATTTCGAGGCCAACGGCACTCACGTCGGCGTCGGATTAGCGGGAATGAAGGAGCGCGTGAGGGAATTTGGGGGAAAATGGGATCTAAAATCCGGGGATGGAGGCACGGAGATTACGGTGAAAATGCCTCTGACCGCTGACGATGATGTCGCCCCGGCACAAAGTGATTCGTTTTCATAGCGTGAGTCCAATGAATCTACGGGTACAACGCGCCACCTATACAGGATTTCCTTGATTGCCGCTGCTTCCCTATGACGATAGGGTGTAAGCGGACATGAGAAAAAATGCGCCGAGTGGAAGTAGCGTTCTTATAAAATGCCTTTTTATTTTGTGCCTCGCGGCCCAAATGGTTTGTGTTAGTGCGAATGCTCAAAAGCCCGATTCTCCGAAAGATTCCTCAAAAGATGCCGCGAGCGACGCGAACAAAATTGAGGTTCGCAACAATGCCGCCAGTTTGCTCGCCGATCTGCTTGGTGAAGAAAAGAATGTCAGCAAAATCCTGATCATCAAACGCAATTACCCCGCACTGGGACTCCTGGTCAAGGCGATTTCAAAAACGGCCGGCGACGGAGAGGAAACGCTGGAAACACTGGCGAAAAATGACAAGACGCTGAACTTGTACGCGCTTCAACTTCCGCCCGGGGAAACAGCCACGCGCGCCGCCATCTCCAAAACCAAGGAGCACGAGATACTTTTTTCTTCAGGCGAAACGTTTGAAGTAAACCTGCTGCTCTCGCAAACCGACGCGCTGGACTACGGCTCGCATCTGGCGAAAATCGCGGCTGAAAATGCCACGTCCCCCGAACAGGAGCGCCAATTTCACTCGCTCGATGTCGCGCTCAACGCTTTGTTTCGCAGGGCGGTTGCGAGAATTCGCGCGCTGCCCGCAAAATAACATTCAGCCTCAGCCGCATTGTTGGAAGCTGGAACTCCTTAGCTCAGCCGCCTGCCAGAGCCTCGTACTGTGCCTTGGTCAAAGGCACAACGGAGAGCCGGCCTTGCCGCACCAGTGGGGAATCCGCAAAGAGCTTGTTCGCTTTTATTTCCGCGAGAGACATGGTTTTGCGAAGTGGTTTCCCCGCTTCTATTTCGAGTTTCGGGTCTTTGGGATCCGACGCGTCCATTGAAACTACAGTGGCTGTCCCAACAGCACATTTTTGATTTCCGGTTTCGTAGATGATGAGCCGCGCCCCAGGTTTCATTTCGCGCATGTGTTTTACGGCAGCAGGATTCGACACACCGTCCCAAATCGTCTTCTTATCCTTCCGCAGATCCGCAAAGGAATACGTGGAGGGCTCAGTTTTCAAGAGGTACCAAGTCATGGCGTCCGATAGTTTAAACCATGTGCCTGCAACACAAGAAACGCCGCGGCGGTCCGGAATGTTGCGAAGGCGTGCGACTGTTCTTAGAATCACGGAGGGGGGAGGGAGATGAACCCTCGCCACCCAATTCTTTACCGCGCTGCCAGTACAAGCGCCTGCGTCGCCCAGTTTGTGCCCGCGGCGGAAACGAATTGATCGCGCTCAAAAGGAAATCCGCTCTCGAAAAACGGCTGGATTCGCATTGCGCGGCTCTTGATGAACCATGAGCCATCCTCGAGTTGCGTGCTCATCAAGAACTGCACGCCCCGCTTATAAACGGGATTGGACACGGGCATCGCGCCGCTCTCTCTGAGAGCAACGAGCGCCTGGCCGGTCGCATATGCGTCACTCGGTAACGAAGGGATCTGTGCCCAGCCGCCGTCACTCCTCTGGCCGGCCGCAAGTGTTTGCCCTGCTGCGCGGATGCTTCGACGATCTTTTCCCGCCCACGCGAGCCCCACGAGTTGAAATGCCCGGTCTTCATTGGTGCGCGGTTGAGCTTTCGCGAGCCAGCCCGACGCGAGAGCAACTGCGCGTTCGTAATCCGCGCGTTGCGTTGGCGGGGCGTACAATTGCATGGCGCGCATCGCATTGGTGGTCACTTCAATATCACTGGCTTCGATCGGTGGCCGGTGCGCCAAAATAATCCAACTTCCATCCGGCCTTTGATGATTCTTCAAGAAGCGCACCATCGCATCTGTGGCGGCGTCCGGCGGGTAATGTTCGGCTCCCAATGCGACAAGAATGTAGCTGATGGTGTCCGAGTCGCCGGGAATGCCCACTCCCTGCAAAACGCGTTCGCGCCAGCTTTCGATGTACGTCCCAAATGTTTTCAATTGCCCTTGAACGATATTCTCGTCCACCGTGATTTGCTTTTCTCTGGCGCTGGAGACGGTCACAGCCGTGAATGTATTGTTATGGCATGAGATGCACCCGGATTTTTGCGCGAACGTGACATCCGCATGCTGCAAGAGCGGGATGCTTCTTTGAATCGCCTCTCGAACGGAGCTCGCGGGCTTGAAATTCAACTGTGGTTCCGCGGATGTGCCGGAAACTCTTGCGCCGGACTCAACCAACAAGTCCACGACGGTTGTTTTTCCGCGTGCTTGTGCGAAGTCGAGAGCAGTTTGGCCATGGGGATTTTTCGCGTTCACATCCGCGCCCCCTGCAATCAACCGCTTTGCGGTATCGAGCGGTATCTCATCGCAGGCCGCGACAAGCATCAGAAGAGTGTTCCCATCCGGATCTTTCGCGTTAACGTCCGCCCCGTGATCGAGCAAGGAGTTGATCGCGCGCGTGTTCCCCAATGGCGGAGCATCAAAGACCGCTTGCATACTCAGGTCGTCCTTGTCGGCCGAACCTATCAATAAGTCAACGCAACCGGAACATCGTGCAAGGATTGCAAACCCCAGCGGATTTGGCCCCGCGCCTTTCACATCCGCGCCGCGCGCCAATAACATCCGCAAGACAGTTTCGTCGCCCGCGTATGCCGCCTCGGCCAACGGCGTCATCACACCGCCCAATCCGGGAGAGTGCGCCGAGGGATTCGCGCCGCGATCGAGCAGAAATTTTACAACCGGGGCGGCGCCAAACCGGCCCGATGCGACGAGCAGCGGCGTCCGTGAATCCCTGGATTTCGCGTTCACATCCGCGCCGTGTTCCACCAATTCACTTACCATCTCCAGACTGTCGGTCGCCCACATCAACGCCGTCGCGCCTGCCTCGTTCTGAAGATTGGGGTCGGCGCCGCTTTGCAGCAGTTGCCCAGCGGAATCGAGGTCGCCGTATAACGCCGCATACATAAGGGGAGTTGATCCATCTGGGCCCTTCTTATTGATGTGGCCGGGTTCGTCGCGCAAAAGCTTCTGAAAAGCTTGGCGGTCGCCCTGTCGTAGCGCCTCCATCATTCGGCCTGCCACAGCATCCGGTGGCGGCGGTGGCGTTTCTCCGGAGAGCGCATCAGGCCATTCGGCGCCTTGATCAATCCATTCCTTGATGATGTTGATTTCTTCGGGCCTTAAGGCGCCGGTGGGTGGCATCTGCAGACCATACTCGCCGCCCGTCACCCTCAGGTAGAGGCGGCTGCCGGTGCTGTTGCCTGGGCCAATGTCGGGAATCGTGCCGCCGCGCATCGCGTCGCTACGGCGGTCCAGCCGGAGTCCGTTTTTTTGCTGCGCGGGGCCGTGGCAGCCAATGCAGCGCGCTTTGAAAATCGGCTGAACATCGCGCTCGAAATCAATTTTTCGCGGTTCTTGCGCGCGGCCGATTCCCCAGAAAACGCACACCGAAAGGGCGGCGGCTACAATTATCTTTCGCAATTCATTTCCCCCGGAATTTCTGTCAGCGGCAGAATCGCCGTTAGCGATCGCTACGAAAATTCAATTCAATCCCAAGCTTTGTCACAGAACATAGGTCAACCCGAGCGCCACTGTCAAGCTGCGGGCGGCACAGGCGCGGATCGGCGAAGTGAATTTGGACGGCCACGCCACCATGAAGCAACGCAACGGTATCTTCTCGCCGTACGGCGCAAGTCGCTATCCATGGACGATGATTGTCCGACGAACGATTATCAATTAACGCCCGGCGATTCAGTGGTGTTCCAACTGCCCAGCCGCCAGTTCGCCGGCTGAGCATCCGAACTGGGTCACGGCTTGATTTCTCATTTGACCGGCGAGACCAGCGTGTTGTTCTTCCAGTGCATTCTTAATGATGCGCGCTGATGCCTCGCAGAGATCCTTGTGAACGATCTCACAGCGCCCATTGAGGGAGGCGCCGCTCGCGTCCTGCATGAATGCGCAATTGTTCGGATCGAGGCTGCGATTGTATGCTTGCTGAAGCAGCGGCATCAGCCCCTTGTCTCCCCTCGAAACCACGAGGCCCTCAAGCAATTCGACGGCCGCATCTTCCCTCCGATTTGCGGCGATCAAAGCTTCGCCCATGACCTCATAAGCGCCTATGTATCGCGGCGCTAACATTCGGACGTAAGAGGCGGCATCGTATGCCTCCTGGTTCCGGCCCAAACGCAAGTAGCACATGGCAATTCCGTAGTACATCTGCGGCGAGCCGATCGTGCCAATTTCTGATGCGGGAATTCCGCGCGCGAGCTCTTTCTGCCGGTTACTCTCGTTAACCGCACGATCAATTTCGACTCCGCGGAGGAGAATCGCTAGAGATCTTTCATACGCGCTGAGGCTTCCGGCAGTTGCGGTCGACTGCCCGTCCGGTCCGTGGCCCGCAAGAAGATCGCCTTTTGTCAGATAGCGCTGGCCTGCATCGGCATAGGGTAACGGTGTGCTCAGCGAGTCCGGAAGGGAATTAAGAACGGCAATGCTCTTTTCACTTTCTTGAATAGCCCGGTCGATATTCAAATGCTCTGGGTCGGATTCTTCGAGCGCGCCCGACAGATTGTCATGAACCTTGAAGCTATTGGGCGCGGCCGCCGCCGCGGAAGTCCACAGGGAAACATCGTCGTGCCAGTCGAGATTGCGCTCCCAGGTCCTGATCCCCGCCGCGATCACGAGCAAGCAAAGGATGAGGGGCGCAAATTGTGGCCAACGGATTCGCTCGCCGGCCCAAAACGCAGCCAACACCAGGCAGCCCGCAAATCCGATGGCCGGCACATACAGAAAACGTTCGGCCATGGGCGCACCAATCAGGAAAAGCAGGTTCGACACCGGAAGAAATGCTAAGAACGCGAATCCGGCGAAGAAAAAAGCCACGGGGCTTTTTCTGAACATCGCGATCGCGGCAATTGTCACCGCCAATACTACAATCCACGCTATCCAATCGTGCAGTGCGCCCGTGGCCAGTGGAATCTGGTTGTAGGAGTAATCGGAAGAAAGTCTCACAGGCCACACAAGAAGCCACAAGCACCTGGCAATCACTGAAACAGCGGTCAGACGCGACTGAACGAAGGAAGCATTCGTAAGCGGATTATCCGTAAAGAGCACCACCATAGGCCCCGCCGCGGCCATAACTAAGGAACGCCGATATAGCATGGCGAGAATCGGCACACCAGTTGCGACGCACCCGTACGCAAGTCCTCGCACCTGCCTTCTTTCTTTCCACCATGTAATCTCGTACAGCACGATCAATCCCAAAATCACGACCCCGCTTTCCTTTGAGAATACGCCAAGGGTCGTGACCGCCATCAATCCAAGAAGCCAAGCTGCCTTGCGCAAACCCGCCGATTCCGTACTCTTCAAGTACATCAGCAATCCGCTAAGGATCGCCAGGCACGCGAGCAAATCCGCCCTGCCGACGATATTCGTCACTGACTCCGTCAGAACGGGATGCACAGCCCACACCGCGGCGATAAATACGGCCGGCCAGCGCCGCCGAAGCAGCCGCCACGCCAGCAGATACACGAGGAACGCATTGAAGGAGTGGAGCAGCAGGTTAACCCAATGATATCCGGCGGGATGTTCCCCATTTCCCAAGATCGCATAGTTGAAGAGATAGGTCAGCGTGGTGAAGGGCCGGTACAGCCCGCTGTTGACGGGCGACCACCAATAGGGACGGTTAAGGATCAGATTCACATTCGTAGCGTTCCACTGATGAACGCGCGGATCTTGCAGCATCAGAAACTTGCTATCCAGGACGAATGCGCCGCCAAATGAGTTTGACCATGCGAGAAACACCAGCGTGAACAGGCCCAGTGCTACCGCCGCATGCGGGAGCAGAGACTCGAAATCCCGTGCAGGCTTGTTGGTAGTTGATGCCTCATCAACTGGCGGCTGCACGGGTCTGGGGGATTTATTTCGCATCATGGCTCCTTGTGCGCGCGCCAGTATAGCGTAAGGTAAGGCGTTAGCGGGGTACCTGCGGGCGCGCCAGTTTCTCTTCGGTTCCCATAGCTCGGCGCATAGCTGTCGCTGCGACGAGTGACTCGTGCCGCGTTGAACGGGGCATTGAGCAATCTTGTTGCTATTCCCAACGAAAGACTTTCGCCGAGAGCGCCGTGCAAACGAGAAACGCCAGGGCCAGCGCCGTTACGTCGCCCAAGTGCGCGGACCACGCGTCCCCTTTCCAGATACCTTCGAGCAGCGATACGGCATAGGTCGTCGGCAGCACACGCGCCACCGCGCGAAGCACCGGCGGCATTGATGCAACCGGCATGAAGAGTCCCGAGATACCAAGCATCGGATATAGGATGGCCGCGCCGATGGGTTGCGCAAAGCGCGCCGTAGGAACGATGCTGGCGATCAGAAAGCCGATTGACAGAATGCTCAAAGTGCCGGCCAGCAGCGCAATCGTGAACGATAACAGGGGAACATGGATGCTAGCCGGGTAATACCGTTTGCCTGCAAGCACCATCAAGCCAAGCGTTGCCGCGGTGAGCGCCAACTTGACCATTACCTGCGCGGTGAGGATGGTCTGCGGACGCAGCGGCGTGGCGCGCAGTCTTTTCAGGATGCCACCCTCGCGGTAGATCGAGATAATGGTGACCAGCGACAGCACAGCGCTGACCGCGATCAGGAGCGACACAAGAACAGGTAAGCCCGCTTGGATAAAATTGCTCGAGGTGAGCGCGGATGGCGACATACGGCGGCCCACTACTCGACCTACGACGAGAAAAATTAAGACGGGGAAAACGATTGTCCCAAACGCGCCCATCGGCTCGCGCAGAAATACCTTGATCTCGATCCACGTCAATTTCCAGAGTCCACGCAGCATCATAATCGAGACCCCTCCATGGTCGAGCCTACTCCCGAATCGAATGACCAGTCAGTTTGAGAAAGACGTCCTCAAGGTTGGGGAGAATCGTGCGGAAATCCGAGACCCGGATTCGATTCTCGGAAAGACAATGAATCACCGCGCTTACCAAGTCGTCGCCTTGGCCGCGAATAGTAAATCGCGAATCATTGCGGATCACCGTCTCAACTCCGGGGATTGCGCGAAAGCGCTCAGCAGCGCTCGCGTCGTCAGTGGCAAGAACAATCGTTCGCTCCGGGCAGTGCCGGTTGACGAGTCTCTCCGGCGCGTCCATGTCGATGATTCTTCCGTGCTCGATGATGGCCACTCGATCGCACAACCTTTCGGCTTCTTCCATCAGATGAGTGGTCAAGAATACTGTCTTACCCCGTTCACGAATGCCGCGCACCAGATCCCAGATCGCCCGTCTCGATTGCGGGTCCAACCCAGTAGTCAACTCGTCCAGAAAAACCACTTCGGGATCGTTGATCAGCGCAAGGGCAATAAACAGACGCTGCTTTTGCCCTCCGGAGAGGTTCATAAACCACGCGTCCCGCTTGTCCGCCAGGCCGAGCTGTTCGAGTAGGTGTTCGCCGTCTATCGCTTTCTTCTTGTAAAGCGAAGCCCAGAGGTCTACCGCCTCCCACACTTTGATCCGCTTCTGCAGTTGCGCTTGCTGGAGCTGCACTCCGATTCGCTCCTGCAGCTTGTAAACGTGACGAAAAGGATCAAGACCGAGCACCGAAATCGAGCCCCGGTCAGGCTTGCGCAGACCTTCGATGCACTCCATCGTGGTCGTCTTCCCAGCGCCATTTGGTCCGATTAAGCCAAAGATCTCACCTTCGTTCACCTCGAACGACACTTCTTCGACGGCCACCGTCCGGCCGTAAGTCTTGCGGATTCCAGAAACTTGAATGACTGGACGCATGATGGATTGCAAGAGCGTAAGGTCACTGAATCAAACTGAAAGTTTATATCACGGACTCAGGTCAAGCCGCAGCTGAGACGCGCCGCGTAAGCCCCACGTCAAACAACGCATTTGATTATCTTGCGAGGCATCAAAATGCAGGTGGAGGAATGGTATACGTGCGGTGTATGTGGGAATGGCCGCCAAGCAAACTCCAACCAAACAACGAAGCAAGCGTAAATTCGGGGAACACAGCCTCGTAACGCGATTCTCGTGTTGTGGATCGAGAATTGGAGAACAACCCAGACCCGCAATTTATTTTGCCGCGCACTTCTTAGCAGCCTATAATCCGCCCTACGTATGCCCCTGACAAACGGCACAAGACTGGGCCCCTACGAAATCCTCTCGCCCCTCGGCGCGGGCGGGATGGGAGAGGTGTATCGCGCGCGGGACACACGTCTCGACCGCACGGTTGCGGTCAAGGTATTGAACTCGCAACTGATCGTCAGCGCAGAGTTGAAGGCTCGCTTTGAACGAGAGGCCAAAGTAATCTCGCAGCTTTCGCACCCGAACATCTGCGTGCTGCACGACATCGGCTCTGAAAACGGCACAGACTTTCTGGTCATGGAGTTCCTCGAGGGCGAATCGCTGAACGAAAAGCTCAAGCGCGGCCCGTTGCCCGCGGACGAACTTCTGAAGATCGCGATTCAACTGGCCGACGCGCTGGAAAAAGCGCATCGCGCGGGAATCATTCACCGTGATTTGAAGCCGGGCAATGTGATGTTGACGAAGTCGGGCGTGAAGTTGCTCGACTTCGGATTGGCCAAGCCGATGAATTCTGGCGCTGCGCCCGGAGGCAACACTTCGGCATCAGTTTTTGCCGCGGCGCGGACTGTCACCAGCCCTGGCTCGCCGCTTTCCAGCGTGGGCACCATCCTCGGCACGGTGCAGTACATGGCGCCAGAGCAGATTCAGGGACTCGAAGCCGATGTTCGCTCCGACGTTTTCGCTTTCGGGTTGCTGTTGTACGAGATGGCGACGGGCAAGCACGCCTTTGAGGGCAAAACGCAAACGAGCGTCGTCGGCCAGATACTCGCGGTGAATCCCGTGCCGATCACCACGCTCCAACCGATGTCGCCCGCGGCGTTGAGCCGGTTGGTGAATACGTGTCTGGAAAAAGATCCGGACGAGCGCTTCCAAACGATTCACGACGTAAAGCTGCGCCTCATTGAAATCGCAGAAGCGCTCGCGTCTCCCGTGGAGATCGGGACTAGCGCGCCAGTGCGCACGAAGAACCGCATACTCTGGTTGGCCACAACCGCCGCTATTCTTCCGATCGCAATCGCCGTCACGTACTTTTCGACAACTGCGATGCAGCCGAAGCCGGTGGTCGTGCGCTCGGCGATACTCGCGCCGGACAAAACAACATTCGTGACGACACAGCCAGATTCGGGCGTGCCGGTGCTTTCGCCGGATGGAACGCGTCTGGCGTTTATCGCGCGCGATAGCAAGGGATTGTTGTGGCTATACGTCCGCGCAATCAATTCGCTGTCGGCGCAACCGCTTGCAGGAACGGTGGGCGCCATTCATCCATTCTGGTCACCGGATTCGCGCAACCTTGGATTTTTCTCCGACGGCAAGCTAAGACGCATCGACGCCAACGGTGGACCGACTCAAGAATTGGCGCCTGTGGATCGCGGCCGCGGGGGCGCGTGGAGTCCGGATGGCACCATCTTATTTAGTCCGGGCGTCAATGATCCACTGCTCCGCATTCCGGCGAGTGGCGGCACGGCCACACCCGCCACCAAAATTGGGGGAGACGAAAGCGGCCACCGTTGGCCTTATTTTCTGCCCGATGGTAAACACTTCATATTTTGGTCGCGGGGAACCAAAACGCACATCTGTGTTGGATCGCTGGATTCTCTAGAGCACAAGCAGATCTTTGAAAGTGCCGTCAATGCGGCGTACGCCGCGCCTGGCTACTTGCTGTTCGTGCGCGGCGATACGCTGATGGCGCAGCCATTCAACGCGGAAAAACTCGCCGTTGTGGGCGATGCAATTCCCGTCGCTGAGCACATCGCCATCAATGGCGCTTCGTTTCACGGGGTCTTCAGCACATCTGAGACTGGCTTGTTGGTATATCAAACCGGAGGAGTATCCGGTGGATGGCAGATGCAGTGGGCTGGGCGTGACGGCAAAGCGACCCGCAGCATTCCTGATTTCAGCACTTTCTTGGAGCCGGCCATCTCTCCGGACGGCAAACGAATCGCAGTTGCGTTCGCAGACGCCAGCGGCAATATCGACATCTGGATTGTTGATGACGTGCGCGGCACTAAGACGCGCCTCACTTTTAATCCGGCAAACGATAGTTATCAGATTTGGACGCCCGATGGCGCCCGGATTATTTTTAGTTCTGCGCGTAACCGTCGCACCGACCTCTTTTCAAAGGCAGCCGACGGCAGCGGCAACGAAGAAGTCCTGCTGCAAGATGACAGTGACAAGACCTGGAAATCGATTTCGCCTGATGGCCGCTACCTTGCGTACCAACGCGGCAACCCGGGGGGCAAAGTCTCATCGGAGATCTGGGTGCTGCCACTTTTTGGCGAACGCAAACCGTTCCCGATTGTGAACGGGCCGTTCCTGGCTGTAAACCCGGCAATATCGCCAGACGGGAAATGGTTGGCGTATGCAAGCGACGAGAACACGAGAAGGGAAATTTACATCACGCCGTTTCCCGGCGGCGGCCCCAAATGGCAGGTTTCAACTACGGGCGGAATATATCCAAAGTGGCGTGGCGATGGAAAGGAGCTCTACTTCATAACGTATGGCGGCAACATGACTGCCGTTGACGTCGCCACCACCGCCGCATCGGTAACGCTTGGCACACCGCACGTACTATTCACCACCACGCTGGAGGGACTTAACTGGGGCCCCTACGATGTGTCGCGAGATGGCAAGCAATTCCTGCTGAATGGAACCGCCGCGCAGGACAGCGACACGCCGTTGACGCTTGTGACGAACTGGCTTAGCGAGATTAAAAAATGAGCCTCTCCGCTGGAACCCAACTCGGGCCCGGGCGCGATCGGGCCCGATTGCACTTAGCGTACAGAATTCTTGTGGAGCACAGCGTGGGTAGGCCAACGACAATGAATGGATGGTTGGCGGGGAATTGATTACCGGCGCGGGCGATAGCGATAGGGACCGAGGCGCGTCATTAGAGTGACGCCCGCAACGGTGGCGAAGAAGAAAAATATCAAAGGTGCACGATAGGAGCCCGTGCGGTCGAAGCCCTCAGCCATCAAAACTGGGCCGAGCGCGCCGGCGAGGGCAAACACGGCGAAGAGGTAGCCGTAGATTTCGCCAAACGAGTGTAGGCCGAAATAGCGGCTGGTAAGATAGGCGATGATGTCCACTTCCGCGCCTAGGCCCAATCCTACGAGCAATGCGGCCAGGTAAACGGCTGCTCCGCCGAACCCCGTCCAGAGCAAGGCGATCCCCACTGCCACACACGTGAAAAAAGATAGCGCCACATACGGCGCGAAAAATCGGTCCATCAGATAGCCGGAGCCCACTCTCGCAAACAGCAGAGCTACTCCCACTAACGAACTGGCCAGCGCCGCTCTTTCCGGAGCGATGCCGCGGTCGGTAAGCAGCGGGACCAGATGGATTACGCAGGCGTGCACACTGACTCCGACGAGAGAAAACCCTAGCGCCATCAACCAAAAAAGTTTCGAACGCAGCGCATCGCGAAGCGGAACGCCCAAATCCTCTGGAGATGCATCGGTGGAAGCGTCTTTGGGCGCTTCGCGCTTTGCGTCCGCCGGCGCGCCGTCGGGCAGCAGGCCCATTTTCTGGGGTGCGTCCTTCAGGAAGAGCGCGATGATCGGAACTGAGATGATCAATACGGCGCAGCCGGCGATTGCATAGGTTGCTCGCCAGCCCACCAAAGTGATGAGGCGCTGTGCGGCGGGAGGCATAACGATCGCGCCGATGGAGATTCCGATCATTGTGACGCCGAGGGCGAGACCTCGGCGCCTGTCAAACCAATTTGAAACTACCTTGCCGTACGGCACTGGAGCCGTCCCGGACCCGATGGCGCCAGCGAAAAAGAATGCGGCATACAATTCCCAGAGATGCGTCGAGAGAAAATGGAATGAAATCAGAAGTAAGGCAAAAGCTACCGTGGCCGGAATGATCACTCGGCGTGGGCCGAAGCGATCCGCCAATCGGCCAATAAATGGGGAACTCACGCTGAGCATTAGATTTGCTACGGAGAAGGCAAATGAAATACTGGTTCGGCTGGAATTGAATTCGATCGTCAGAGGCTTCAGGAATACACCGAAGCAATATACGAAGATCGGAGCGAACCCGAGGAGTAGTCCAAGCGCAGCGGCGAGTGCGACCCACCAGCCGTAGAATATTTTGTTCCGCGCGCTCGACATTGATTGGCCGTCCTTCGGCGCACCCGCACATCGACGATGAGGTGATTAATTTCGCGAGATGAATTGTTGTGAATGGTATAAGCCGGAGACTATATCAGCATCTGACGCATCTTTGTTGACATCTGGAACGTATCCGGAATCCGTGCACGAGGCCCGTTATTTATTTTGCCGGATTCTTCTTGAAAGCCTATAATCCGCACTGCGAATGCCCGGACGAATGGAAGCAAATTTGGTCCTTTTGAAATCGTTGCGCCGCTCGGCTCAGGCGGTTGCCGCTCGGTGTATAGTTAGCGTTTGCGGATCGGCCCAAACGCCGTTCCGATCCTTGGGAGGAAATGCAATGATTCGAATCACCTGGCGCCCTACTCGCCTTTGGATGTCCCTAGCTGTTGTGGTTTGCTTCGCGCTCGGCGCGTCAGCACAGGTCGGCAACGATCTGTATTCCGGCTTGCAATGGCGCATGGTCGGTCCGTTTCACGGCGGACGCATCGCGTCCGTCACCGGCGTTATCGGCGAGCCCGGGACTTTCTATGTTGGCTTGCCGCAAGGCGGCATCTGGAAAACCACCAGCGGCGGGATGACCTGGTTTCCGATATTTGATCAGGTGACGGAGGTTGACAGTATCGGCGCCATTCAGGTCGCGCCCTCGGACCCCAACATTATTTACGCGGGCAGCGGCGATGCCGTGGCAAACGCCAGCACTGGCACTAGCGGCGACGGAATGTACAAGTCGACCGATGCCGGCAAAACCTGGAAGAAGATTGGCCTCGAAGGAACCACAAGAATCCCGAAAATTATTGTCGATCCGAAGGATCCCAATATTGTAATCGTCGCCGCCATGGCCGGTTCAACCGGCACGGAGCGTGGAATTTTCCGCACCGATAACGGTGGCCAGTCCTGGACCAACGTGTTGCACGTCGACGACGAGACCGGCGGCCGCGATCTTTCTTCTCCTTTTGACATGCCCAACGTCATCTTTGCAACCACCATCGCAGATACGGTCCTCCCTCCCGGCGGCAACGTAGGCGGTGGCAGGGCGGAACCCGCCGCGGGTGCGCCCAATCACACCAAGCTGTTCAAGTCCGTCGACGAAGGCAAGACTTGGACTGAAATCACCACTAATCCTTCGACCAACGGACGCATTGGCGTAGCAGTGGCGGGGCACACCAATGGACAGCGGATCTACGTGGTTGGGGGCGCTCAGCAAGGTGGCTCGGGACTTTTCCGCTCCGACGATCAGGGTGCCACTTGGAAGCACATGGCCACCGACGATACGCGCATCAGCGGCAGCGGTTATATCTGCGGGGTTTGGGTCGATCCGAGAAATCCTGACATCGTCTACAGTTTCGGCACGGCCGCATACAAATCAACCGACGGCGGCGTGAGCTTCACTCCGTTTAAGGGCGCGCCCGGTGGCGAGGATATGCACGACATTTGGATTGATCCCACGGACGGCAAGCGCATGCTTTTCGGCGTCGATCAAGGCGCGGCGATCACATTTAATGGCGGAGAATCTTGGAGCAGTTATTACGTACTGCCAGTCGGGCAGTTCTACCACATCTCCACGGACAATCGGTATCCCTACTGGATTATGGCTTCGCAGCAGGACACAGGCGCCGTCATGACGCGCACTCGCGGCGATATCGGCGACATTTCAAGCGTCGACTGGATGCCGGTGCCTTCTTCCGAGTTCGGCACCGTCACAGCCGATCCGCTCGATCCCAATATTATCTACGGCGTTGGTTACGGCGCTGCTGGCGGCGGCAGCGGCTTGGTAAAAATCAATCTCACCACCGGACAATGGGAAAATGTCGCCCCAAATTTTGGTGCGGATGCGAACAAGTATCGTTCCAGCCGGGATTCTTGGCGCCGTCCCGATCCATTCGATCCTCATGCAATTTATATGGACTTGCAGTGCCTGATGGTTTCGCGCGACACAGGACATTCCTGGAAGTCGTTTAGTCCCGACCTGACTGTAGAGAAGGGCAAGCCGGCGATTCCATGTGGCACGCCGGTACCAACAGTTCCGGGCGCGACGGGCAATGGCCGTGGTGGACGTGGCCGTGGCGCAGCAGCTCCCGCAACTCCAACTGCGGCGGGTGCGCCTCAAGCAGGCGTCACTCCAACTCCAGCTGCGGCACAAGGTGGCGGACGCGGCGGTTTCCCTCCGCCTCCACCTTCCATAAATGATTTTGCAATCTCAACCCTTAAGAAGGGCGTGTTCTGGACGGCCAGCAGCAATGGGCAGATCTACAACACGATGGATGGCGGCGCGCACTGGAATAATGTAACCAACGTTCCTGATGCAACCAACGTTGCGTTCAACACCATTGAAGCGAGTCACACCGACGTCAACACCGCCTACCTTTCCGGCAAGGCTACAGCTGCCGGACGCGGTGCCGCTGCTCCCAACATCCCGTTGATTTGGCGCACGCACGACGGCGGCAAGACCTGGACCAAGATCGTCAATGGATTGCCCAGCGACAAGCCTACGGGAAGTTGGGTGAACGTGATTCGCGAAGATCCGAAACGAAAGGGACTGATCTTCGCCGGCACCGAGACCACCGTCTACGTTTCATTCAATGACGGAGACCAGTGGCAATCGTTGCGCCTGAATCTACCCAGCACTTCAATACGCGACATGGTATTTCACAACAACGATCACATGAGCGATCTAGTGATCGGAACCTACGGCCGCAGTTTCTATGTTCTGGATGACACTACGCCGCTGCGCGAAATTGCCGCGAAGTCGCAGGCCATCGCGGCTGCGCCGGTCTATTTCTTCACACCCGGAGACGCCATCCGCGCCCGCGTCAGCGATAACTGGGACCAGCCGATGAATCCTGAGTTGCCGCACGCGCCTAACCCGCCGTACGGCGCGATTCTTTACTACCATCTAAGTCAACCGCCATCCGGCGAAATAAAACTGCAGGTGTTCGACGCGCAGGGAAAACTCGTCCGCACCATGTCCAGCATTCCGCCCGTTCTTCCGGAGCGCTGGCCTTATCCAGAATACTGGGTAGCCAAGGGTTCGGATCTCGCCTTGCCGACCAAGGTGGGCACCAACCGCGCCAATTGGGATCTGCGTTACGACGATCCGCCGGCATTCAATCTTGACCTCGAAAACCAGATGAATGTTTCGCCCGGCGGCTTAGTTACTCCCGGCCCGCACGGGCCGCAAGTGATTCCCGGCGTATACACGCTGAAGCTCATCGTGGATGGACAGACTTACACTCAGACGGTGACCGTTCACAACGATCCGCGCGTCGGCGAAAGCGCCAAGGTCATGGCCGATCTGCGCGCCAAGAACAAACTCATGTTGTCGGCGTACGACGAGTCGAAGAATTCGTACACCGGAAACTCCGAAGTGTTGGCCATTCGCCAGCAGATGGCGTCGCTAAGCGCCGGCCAGCTTCCCGCCGATGTGGCCAAGGCGGCAGCGGACATTAACACCAAGCTCGCCACCTTCGGCGGCATCGTTGCTGGTCGTGGCGGCAGAGGCGGAGGCGGCGGTGGTGGAGGACGCGGTCGAGGCGGCGCACCCGTTCCGGGCGCGATCATTCCGTTCAACGCACTGAACGGCACTTTCGATTCCATCGTCAGCTTGTCGCAGGTCGGTCTGGATGAAGCGCCGACGCAGGCCGAGATTGACACCGGGGAAAACGGCTGCAAGGAATACAACACCACCGTTGCGAAATGGAAAACGATGCAGTCGCACGATCTGGCTGACTTCAATGCGCTGCTCACCAAGAACAATCTGAAGCCGCTGCAGGTAACTCCGAGCGCGTTGATCGTTTCGCCGTGCCCCGTCACGGCGCCCGCCGCGCCGGCGCCGGCAAAGGGGCCAGTCAAGAGATAGCGGAGATCTTCCAACTCGCGACCTCTTTCCCCTACCGGCGAGGGGTCGCGGTTTTTTCGGGATGCCTGAATGGCCGAGAGTGCCGCGCGTCCTCGGCTTTCGTTTCTGTTTTACTGCTCAGCGCCCCACCATTTTTTGTTGCGCTTCGGGGTACCGGGCGCTCTGCAGCGTGGAGAGAGTCAGGCGCGGGGCGGTCCGCATGTCATGGTCCAGCGACGGCGATTGTCGAAGAGATTTAGGTCAATTAGTTGGAAGCGTTCCTGTTCCCGCGGGGTATAATCCAGCCGCAAATGGCATTAACCTCAGGCACAAAATTAGGCCCGTACGAAATCATTGCGCCCATCGGCGCGGGCGGAATGGGAGAGGTGTATCGCGCGCGCGACACGCGTCTTGACCGCACAGTCGCCATAAAAGTTTTGCCGCAGCATCTTGCCGACACATCTGAAGCGCGGCAGCGATTCGAGCGCGAAGCGCGTGCAATTTCGTCGCTGAATCATCCAAACATCTGCACGCTGTATGATATCGGGCCGGATTATCTTGTGATGGAGCACATCGAGGGCATCCCTCTCAACGGGCCGTTCGCGCTCGATCCGGCGCTGCGCTACGCCGCGCAGATTTGCGATGCATTGGACGCGGCGCACAAGAAAAACATCACGCATCGCGACTTGAAACCCGCAAACATCCTGGTAACGGCATCCGGCGTGAAGCTGCTCGATTTTGGTCTCGTCAAAGTCGAGACGGCCCACGCTTTCGATCCCACCACGCAGACCAGCCTTCTTACTCAAGCGGGCGCCGTCATGGGCACTGCGGCTTACATGTCACCCGAACAAGCGAGAGGTGAAGAGGTGGACGCGCGCTCCGACATCTTCTCCTTCGGCGCCGTTCTGTATGAAATGCTGAGCGGCCGCAGCGCATTCGCGCGACACTGTTCAGTCGAAACCACCTCCGCCATTTTGCGCGACGAACCCGCCGCGCTGGATGCCCCGTCGAATGTCTCGGCCATCGTTACACGCTGCCTCCGCAAGTCGCCCGCCGACCGCTTCCAAACAATCGGCGAAGTTCGCGCGGCAATCGAGCAGGCGGCCAACAAACCGGCTGAAAAAATTCCCTCCATCGCCGTGCTGCCTTTCGCCAACATGAGCGGCGACAAGGAACAGGAGTACTTCAGTGACGGGCTGGCCGAAGAAATCATTAACGGTCTAGTGAAAATCCCCGGGCTTAAGGTGATTGCGCGGACATCCGCGTTCGCCTTCAGGGGACAGAACACCGACGTCCGCAAGATCGCTGAGACGCTGGGCGTAGCCAATGTTCTTGAAGGCAGCGTGCGCCGGTCTGGCAATCGCATCCGCGTCACCGCGCAGTTGATCACCGCGTCCGATGGGAGCCACTTGTGGTCGGAACGCTACGACCGCGAATTGGCGGATGTGTTTGCGGTGCAGGATGAGATGGCGGCGGCGATCGCGGGAGCTCTCCAGACTAAGTTGGCGGTGCCGCCCGCAGTGCTACCGCGCTACACGCCCAACCTTCCAGCGTACGAAGCGTACCTGAAGGCCCAGCATCACTGGTTGAAGATTACGCCGGAATCGCTGGCGCGCAGCAAGGAGTGTTACGAGCAGGCGATCGCGCTCGACCCGGGCTTCGCCCTGGCTCACACCGGGCTTGCAAACTATTTCCTGATGATGACGGTTGGCAGCGCTCTGCTGCCAGCTCATGAAGCCATCCCGCAGGTGCGGGCTTTGGCGCAAAGAGCGCTGGAGATTAATCCCTTGCTGCCGGACGCACACGGCATGCTGGCCATTGTTGCTGGGGTTTATGACCACGACTGGAAGGAAGCCGAACGGCTCTTCCGCGTGGCCTTGGCTCGCGACCCGGTTCCACCCTGGGTTCAGTCGTGGCTCGGTTTTTTTTACTTGATGCCGGTGGGCCGCCCGGAGCGTGCAGTTGAGGAACTTGAGCGGGCCCTTCAGGGTGACCCACTCAACACTATATTCCGTCTATGTTTGGCCATGGGCCTTATGGCCTCAGGCAGGTGCGAAGACGCATCAGTGGAATGCCGCCGACTCCTGGAACTCGATGAGAACTATTGGCTTGGCTATGTGGTTTATGCTTGGAGCCTGCTGTTTCAGGGAAGGGATTCCGATGCATTCTCCTCGGCGGAAAAGGGATACTCTCTGGCCCCTTGGAACGCTACGGCTACAGGAACCTTCGCGGCCATTTTAAAGAGGAGGGGGGATACGAGGCGGGCGGAGGAAGTGCTTCAACCGTTGCGGAATTCTCCCGAAACTTATGGGGGGCCGCGAGGGATGGCCGTTTTCCATTTCCTGTGCGAGGAGAGAGACCAGTCGGCGGATTGGCTCGAAAAATGCCTTGCGCAGCGCGATCCCTATGGAGCCATTTTGTCGCCTTGGTTCTTGCGGTCCAGCCCCCGCTGGCCCACACTGGCGAAAATGATGAACCGACGTAGCTAGCGTGTTTCCCTAACCGTTTAGAAGCGGGAATAGTTTCACGGAATCTTCCTGCTGAACTTTCCGAACGAAGTGCGGGGCCGACTCGCGTCGCATCACTTCTCCCGCGTGATAAGCGATTATAGAAATAATAAGCAATAAAATGGAGGCGGGGGGAGTCGCGCGCGGTTTAGGCGTGCCCTGAGCGAAGTCGAAGGGAACCCCCGACCAGCGCTTCTTTCTTAATGTGGCTCCAGCGCTTTAGTTGATTTTCACGTTTGCGCGCGGACGAGAGTGAGTTATGGATTTCAGTCCATACCAGACGTACAGGTCTGCGTCGGGCCGTCCAGTCGGCGCCTTTGCCGCTGTTATGCTCATCGCAACGGCGGTGGGGATCTTCGGCGACGCCGACGAAGAAGGAATCGCCGGCGCAACGCAGGATGTAACAGAAATACACGGTTGGGTCTGGGTGCCCCTCGGCTCGCCCCGGCGAAATTCGTCGGGACTCGCTCGGGACAAAATTTTCAGAACCGGAAAATTGTGGAGGCGGGGGGAGTCGAACCCCCGTCCGAAAAGCGCTACGAAACGAAGCCTACATGCTTAGCTCAGTTCGGTGTGCGGCCGAACCCGTGAAGGCCCGCCGCGCGTTCGCCTTCCGCGCTCAGAACGAGCAAGAAACGCGGCCGGCTAGTCCGATGGATCTCGCCTGGCGTTCCGGACCGAAACGCTTTGGCCAGCCTGCTGTGTGACGCCTCTTGCCAAGCCCGCAGGCGAAGCTTGGGGAGACGGACCGCTTATTTAATTAAGCAGCCATTGCCAGTTGTGTATTGGCAGTTCTAGTTTTCCGCCAAGTTAAGGGCAGGCGGAGCCCTGCATGCCTTCGAGTCGCGACAGCTTCCGTCGAAACCGTGTCGCCCCCGTGGTCAACCTCTATTTTACCACTTATCGCCTTTTTCCGTGGAGCGCCGCTCCTTCGTGTTTCTGCAGCTCACATTGTCCTCCAAGAGACAGGCGAACCAGCCGTTGCCAGTCCACCCAAAGGGTATCTCTCCCGCCAACCCTAACTTTCCGCTTATTGACAACCCCATGTCCGCCTCCGAGAATCTAATCTACGTCTCCTCATTTCACTCGGGAGAAAGGACATATGCCTCCTGAATCGAGCAGCATGGATCAAGCGATCTCGAGAGCGATGCGCACGAGCCTGAACGGTTTGCAGCGTCAAACCGAAGAACTGCATCAGGCCGTCGCGGACCTGATTGCCGCGTGTTCGTCCAGCCGTCCTTCCAACGCGTTGCCTGCGACGTTGCGCTCTCAATCCGCCGCGGCCGCGCTTGCCGCATCACTCGAGGTCCTCGGGCGATTCATCACTTCTGCTAGACAATCCAATCGCCGTATCACCGACATTGAAGAATTGGGTGCCGTCGAATTGCCGGCGCAGGAAGCGCCCGCGGAGCCTGCGCATCGCGCGCCCGCAATTCCAATCCCCATGAGCGCGCCCGTGGCTGAGGAACCAGACATTTCCGAAGGCAGTCCCGCATTCGCCGGTGCGGATGTTCATCATAACGATTCGCCCACGACCATTGATGGTTCTACCTTTGAGAACGCGCCCGTTGAGAGCGCACACCAGCAGGAATTTGCGCCCGAACCTGTGCCGGAAACGAATCCAGAAATACAGGCGGAACTCGAAACTGTTTCGCGATATTCACTTGAGCAGGAGAGCGAAACGCCGCAACCGGCTTATTCAGCCGAGCCCGCGCCGGAAGCAGCTCCCGCCCAATCCGCTTCAACCGAAGACACCGGCACATTTGATTTGCATTCGCTTCCGGTTGAGCAGCAAGATATGCATCGTCGCGCAAATCGCGTGGCAAAAGTTTCCATGCAGGATATTCAGCTGATCCAGCCCGATCAGGTGCGCCTCGGGCGCGAGCACAGAGATATTTGTATTCGTCTAAACGAAGAAATTGGGAAGGCACGGAAGGAATATGAACGAAGGTTTCAGCCGATTCTCGGCCATGGTGTGGATTATTTCTATCACTGGATGGTGGAAGTGCTTGCTGCAGGCGACCCGGAAGCCCTCGGCGAATACCCTTACTCTACTCCAGCGCTGCATCACTAAGCGCGCAGTAAAGAATCACTTCGCAGGCGCGAGCGTGCGCGCCGCGATGCTTGCAGTTGCGACGTTGTGCGCGGTTGCGCTCGTCCCCGCGGTGCATTCGCAAACGACGGCAAAGAAAACCACAAAGCCGTCCGTTGCCACCAAGCCCGCAGCCAAGAAGCCTGCAGCCAAGAAGGCCGCCGCTGCGTCTTCCTCCTCCAAAATCGAAGACCAACTTTCCGCTCTCGCACTCGCGCTGCGAGATAAGCCTGCCGCCGCGACCGAGCAGCGTTTAATTTCTTTCGCCCAGCTTCATGCGAAAGATGAATATGGCTCGTGGGCTGCGCTGGCGCTCGGTCACTATTTCCTGGAGCGCAATCATCCGCCGGATGCCCTCAAGTGGTTTGGCGCGGCGCTGCAACATTCTTCGCGCCTCGACGAATATGCAATGTTCTGGCACGCGCAGACGCTTCGCCAGCTTGGCCATAATGACGAAGGACTCGCCGAACTCGCCTCGTTCCGCCGAAAATTTCCGGATAGTGTGATGAGCGATCTCGCCGTTCAGTCTTACGCCGAAGGCGCCATCGCTCAGGGAGATGCGCAAGTCGCCGCCACCGCGCTCGATGCCTATTCCAAGACCGCGCAAAAGCCCGTGCTCCTACTGCTCCGGGCTCAGGCGCGTGAAAAGTCCGGCAGCTCCATTGCCGCCGCGAAAGATTACCTCACCATTTATTATGATTTTCCGCTCAGCGACGAAGCGCGCGCCGCTGGTGAACGTATCCCCGTGCTTGGCCGCGACCTGGGCGACGCTTTCCCCGCCACCTTGGTCGCGGAGCAAACGGCCCGTGCCGAAGCGCTGTTTGGCGCTCACAGATGGTCGGACGCCCGCTCGGAATTTGACGCCACTCTTCCACAAACCGCCGGACCCGATCACGCCCACGCGGAGCTCCGCATCGCGCAGTGCCATTCCGCGCAGGGCGGCGGCGCTTCCGCGCTGGCCTCTGCGGCTTTCACCGACCCCGCCGCGGAATCCGAGCGCCTTTATTCTCTTTCGCAGGCCTATCGAAACGAAAAGCACGAATCAGAAATGCTCGCGGCCATCAATCAGACTGCTTCTCAGTTCCCCCATACCGAATGGACGTCCGAGGCGCTTTTCCAGGCGGGGAATTATTACTGGGTTCTTCTCGATCGCCCTCGCGCCGCTGATTACTATCGCCGGGCCGCCGACGCATTCCCGGCAGGGAAGAACGCGCCGATTGCCGTCTGGCGCGCCACCTGGGCTGCGTACATGGACCGCAAGCCCGAATCCGTTTCGCTGCTCGAATCTTTCATACAGAATTTTCCCACGTCAAATGCCGTTCCCGACGCTCTCTACTGGTTGGGGCGCGCCGCCGAACGCGACGGCAACATCCCGCGCGCCCGCAGCTTTTATGTGAAGGATCAGCAGCGCTTCCCACAAACATTCTTCGGCCTGCGCGCCGCTGACCGCATCGCTGAGTTGGGCACGCAGCCGCTTGAGCCGGCCGAAATTCTCGCTGCCATTCCCGATGCGCCGGCCGTCAGCTCGCTCGACGCGCCCATTCCCCCGGAGGCGTTGCCGCGCTGGCAGCGCGCCGCCGCGTTAAGCAAGATTGGTTTTGACTCAAGCGCCGAACTTGAATTGCGCGCGGCTTACGCCACCACGCAATCGCCCCGGTTGCTTCTGGAAGCAGCGCAGTCGGCGATCGCCGCTGAACACTATTCCGTAGCCATCGCGCTCGCGCGCCAGGCCTATCCGCAACCGGAAGCGCGCAATCCCAGTGAAATGCCGTCCGCGGTTGCGAAAGCGCTTTACCCGCTGCCGTTTTTCTCCAGCGTCACGATCGCTGCCGCTCGCGATCACGTGGATCCCATGATTGTAGCCGGCGTCATGCGGCAGGAATCTGCTTTTCAGCCTGAGGCCGTCTCAAGTGCCGGCGCCGTCGGCCTCATGCAGGTGCTCCCCAAAACCGCGCCCGCGCTTGCCCGCCGGTTGAAATTGAGGTATTCGCGCATCAGGCTTTTCGATCCGGAATACAATCTCCAACTCGGCACGCTCTATTTGTCCGATCTAATCGGCCAATTCGGTGAGCCGGAAGCGGCGCTCGCCGCCTACAATGCGGGCGAAGACCGCTCGAAGCTGTGGAAGGCGGAACGCAATTATCCTGAGGTCGCTGAATTCGTGGAATCCATTCCGTTCACGCAAACACGGGACTACGTGCAAATCGTAATGCGCAACGCCGAGATTTATCGCAAGCTGAATCCGCCCGCGGCTGCCAAACCCGCCCGCGCGAAATCGAGCGCGGCGAAATCTGTTAATTCAAAAAATTCCTCCGCGCCAAAAGCCGCGTCCGCCAAGCTGAAAGTTCAGCGGAGCCAGCCATGAATCCCGCCGCCCCCGGCGGCGCAAGCGCCGCGCCCCATCTGCAAGCCGGAGCCCGCAACATTCTCAGCGACAAGGCAGCGCGCTTCACCGAATCCGTCATCCGCGAAATGACGCGCCTGGCCATGAAGCACGGCGCCGTCAATCTCGCGCAGGGCTTTCCCGATTTTCCCGCGCCCACCGAAATCAAGCAGGCCGCGCAGGAAGCCATCGCCGCGGACATCAATCAGTACGCCATCACGTGGGGCGCGAAGTCTCTCCGCAACGCCATCGCGCAAAAATTCTTCCGCACGCAGGGCGTTCAGATTGATCCCGAGCGCGAGGTCACCGTTTGCTGCGGCTCAACCGAGGCCATGATGTCCGCGATGATGGCCGTCATCAATCCCGGCGATGAGGTCATCGTTTTCGAGCCGTTCTATGAAAACTATGGCCCTGACGCAATCTTGAGCGGCGCTTCGCCGCGCTTCGTCAAACTCCAGCCGCCCGATTGGGCTTTCGATCGCGGCGAACTGGCTCGCGCCTTCACGCCGCGCACCAAGGCGCTCATTCTCAACACGCCCAACAATCCCACCGGCAAAGTTTTTTCCCGCGAAGAGCTTGAATTTATCCGCGACCTCGTCGTCCGGGCCAACGCGTTCGTCATCACCGATGAAATCTACGAGCACATTCTTTACGACGGCGCATCCCACATTTCCATGGCCAGCCTCCAGGGCATGCGCGACCGCACCATCACGATCAACGGCATGTCCAAAACCTATAGCGTCACCGGCTGGCGCGTTGGCTGGGCTATCGCATCGCCCGAAGTTTCGAGCGCCATACGCAAAGTGCATGACTTTCTCACCGTCGGCGCCGCCGCGCCTCTGCAGGAAGCGGGCGCACTCGCGCTCGCGCTGCCCGATTCGTATTACGAGCGGCTTGCCGCCACATACATCGCGAAGCGTGACTTCACCGTGGATATGCTCACGAAAGCAGGCTTCCGCTGTTTCGTTCCGCGCGGTGCGTACTACATCATGACGGACATCGCCGCCTTCGGTTACGCCGACGATCTCGCCTTCTCCCGTTATCTCGTCGAAGAAATCGGCGTCGCGATTGTTCCCGGCTCAAGTTTTTTCAACGAAGCGGCAGACGGCCGCTCGCTAGTCCGCTTCACCTTCTGCAAGAAAGACACAACTCTTCAAGCCGCTTCCGAGCGCCTAACAAAGCTCCGCCCTGCAAATCACGCAAACCCATCTTTGTAGCCCGCGTTCCCTGAACGCGGGGTTTTTCCCGCCCATATAAAACATGTCGCTGGAATTTGCGGTGTGTCCGCGGTCGAAATCCGTTAGAACCGTCGCGGTCTATGCGAACTTCTTGGCAATCGCTTCCAACTGCACAATATGATTCAAATCATGCCCAGCCATCGTATCGATCACTGTCCTAAACGTCATTTCCCCGCGTTCAGGATGTGTCAGCTGCTTCACGAGAATTTCAGGCGAAGCAGTCCTTATGAATGAAATATTCCACTCCCGCAGCGGAGAGAACACCGCCAGCGCCGCCGCGCCGTCGTACGCCGCATACGCGCGCGCCCATTTATCCTGATCGAATGGCTGTATCACGTGATGGTCCTCTGTGGCCGCCTGCCGCAGGCGGTAAGCAAAAACAATTTCGCAATCCGCCAGGTGGCACAGAATTTCCCAGGCGCTCCATTTTCCGGCCGCCGGGGATTGTCCCAGTCGTTGCGGCCCAAGCCTTTCCGAAAAATGTCTTAGTTGTTTGGCGGTGGCCGCAATCACTTCCAGCGGATCCCGGTCTCCCAAATGCTTTGCGTATGGATTCACAGTGACGTTATCTTAATACCTCAGCGCGGCCAGCCCAAGCGCGCGATTGACCTCACAATCCTTGCGCTCATTCATCTGGGTTTTGGCTGGGGGCAGGGAAGTTGCCGCAATAAAGCTTCATCCTTCCCGTGTGTGTTAAAATCCCGGCGTTCCTGGGGAGGCAACCTGAATGGCGATGGATCTCACTCTGATTCCGCGGGGCACCCGTGTGGAATCGAACGGCGATGGCGCGGCTCTCGATATTTCCGGCTCGGCCACACGGACGTTCCTATGCATGCTCCACATTCTCGATCAAATCGAGCAGGAATCGCTAGACGTTTCAGTCTGGGGATCACCCGACGGCCAGAACTGGGGCACTCATCCCATCATCAAGCTGCCGCAGGGTTTTTACCGCGGTGAAGAACGCATGGTTCTTGACCTCACATTGCGCCCGGAAGTGAAGTTCATCCGCGCTCGATGGGAATTGGTTCGCTGGGGCCGCGTTGCGCCACTGCCCATGTTTGTCATTGCCCTGAAAGCCACGGAAATTCCCGCCATGCCCCGAACGAAAGCAACGCCAAGCGCTGTTGCCGTTCAATAAACTGCCGCAGGTCGCGGGCGACCTTCATCGAATTTCAATTTGGTGGTTGGACGCCGCAATTCGGCCGCCCACTACTTCCTGCATCACTTCGCGCAGGCGATAAGTTCCAGGAGGCGCTTGCAGCGTTGCTTTGGCATTCACCCCGTCGCGTGCGATCTGCGCGTGCGTAGCGTCCTTGAGCGTCATATCCATGACGGCTTCCGTGCCTGCGAGGAAATGCCCTTGCAGATCGAATAGAGAAGTGATGAAGATGACGCGCTCATTGTGGCGCTTGTTCTCTTTTTTGAATGACAAGCTGCGCCCATCCACATGAGCAATCACGCGCAATGCCGATTCGCCGGTGGCGAGCGTGCCGGATTCCGTGTTCACGTGTGCCGCCATTTCGGCCACAGTGTCCGAAGCCATCACTTCTCGATTCAGTTTCTGAAACTTGGCGGCTGGGGCAGCTTCTTCTTTCGTGGGCACAATGTAGCTGGGCCGCGCGGTAATGTTGATGTTGTGCTGGCCGGGAACCTTTACTTTCAAGGAGTGCTTGGCCCCGTTATTCTTCGATTCCTCGGGAGAAAAGCCTAGAACATAGGAAACTTCAGGCAGTTCGGCGAGCTGGCGAAGCCCGCTGATCAGATCATTGCTATTGTGAAAGAATTTTCCGCCCGTGCCATCCGCCAAAGCAGCCAGGACATCGTCGGCGACCTCTCGCTCCTGACTGGATAACATGTCTGCGTACGCCTCCATCGGACCTACGAGCACGACTCCATCAGCGGCAGCCCCATTGAGGTCATCCGGAACCAGCCCCTTTGCGTCAAGCGTATTGATGACAATCCCAGCACGAATGGCTGAGTCAATCATCTTATCCTGCGCGAATTGAACCGTTTCCGAATCTGAAAAAAAACCTGAAGAGGCCATGATTAGATTGCGGCGTCCAGGCATTTTGCCCATATATCGGATGACGTCGCCGAGGACTCCCAACGAATCCTGTGCGAACTGCTCCGAAAGGGAGAGGACCATTGCGGCCTCCGTTACCACAAAATTCTCGCAGTCCGAGCCGCAAACATGGCATTGACGCGCTTCCGCCATAGCAAGGTCGAGCGCATCGGTGTGCTGATGCACGAATCGATCAATCTGGAATGCCTGATAAGGCGTAATGTTTGGGCAATGGATGACTGATGCGCTTCGCTTATGTGACAAGAGCTTCCCAAGCGCATCCAGAAGTTCTTGTTTGTTGCTGGTGAATTGCTGCGTAACAGTCGTCGAGGAAGTGAAAATTCCAATCTGGTCGGTCTCCTCCAAATTGTTGCGCACGAATGCCTCAGCTGCTTTTCTGGCGTACAACATATCCGGCATGGGCATATTCTCGTCATCGAAATACATCCCAATGTAGCGCGGAGGCACTGCAGGCGCAGAAGTTACCGTAGTCCCCGCGGAACTGTCAGGAGCCTGGACGGCCGGCGGGTGCGCCAACTCAACCGTAAACAGAGAAATATTCTGTTTCTTTCCCTCGTCGTATATTTCAAAATCTTCTTTCTTCAACCCGCTGACCACGTTGCCATGTGAATCCCGCACAACTACGCCTACAGGAACCATAGTGGATTTCAATCGAATGGCGTTGGTTTCCTGCGGAATGTAGGGCTGGCTGGCAAACTTGATTTCGTCATCGGTGGCGATTTGTCCCTCAAGCAAGGGCGCGGCCACTAAACAAAACAACGCCAAGGTTAGGGCTTTTTTCACGCGCATGAAACTTCTCCGCGGCTTCTTGATTATCCAACGATGCTCGAAATCCAGTGTGCCTTGCGGAAGGGCGATCCCTTGCTCTGTCATCTGCCCCCCCTTGTACTTCTACATGGGATTATACAGTTTCCCTTGTCGAAGTGCAAAAGGAAAAATCCCGACCGGCGGCATACTCCGGACTCGGAACACGGAATGGATAACCGCAATCAAGAAGGCCGCCTCCGATCACTCCTGGCTTGAAACCATCCTGCATCTCGCTAATCAAGAGAGTGGCCATCCAAAGCGTTGTTTACAGTTTATTAGGTTCAGTTCGAGGGGTTACGCTCAACAAGCCGGCTTCCGGCTAAAGGAGATGGGGTAAGGAGCTGACGGTCGGTTGCCCTATGGAGGTAGCTCCCTACCCCGCGAGTGGTCTTATCTCAATAGACGTAACTGCCCCCAAAAAGGTTTCCGTAACTCCAAAAAAAGTTTCACGCGGACTGCCTGATGTAAGTGGCCACTTTCAATAAGCCGTGGAGAGAAGGTTAACGCTGTTCCAGGGGAATAAGGGACGGGTGCGCGAGCGCCTGTTCGGTTTTATCTTTCAATTCCTGCGCCTGGCTTTTGTAAGGCCCGGAAGGGTCGAGTTTCAGGTATGTATTGACGTCATCCAGCACCGCCTCATTGTTGTGCAACCTCAGGTGGATATTGGCCAGAAGGAGGTAAAGCCGGGCAAAGTTCGGATTCAGTTTTCGGGCCGCGACCCCGATTTCTTCAGCTTCCGTGAGATGGTTCAATCCTAGAAGCGCCCGCGCCAGCTCGAAGTCTCCCCGCCACGAATCCGGCTGCAGGGCCAGGCCTGCGCGGGTCATGGGCATAGCATCCGCGAAGCGCCCCTCATCCGAAAGTAGCGCCGCCAGTGAGAAATCGGCTTGCGGGAATTGGTTCATGCTCATGTCAATTGCCCCACGGAACGCAGCTTCCGCTTCTTTCGCCAGTCCCTTTTCAAGATATGCCACGCCCTCGAAGTAATGCGCCTCATAAAAATTTGGCGCCATAATCACAACCTTTTTGAAATAGGGCAGGCTTCCCGCGGCATCGTGCTTTTGAAAGAGCGCTTCTCGCCCCTTTTGCATCGCCTCCTGAGCAGCCTGAGGCAGGCCCAGCTCCCGCGCCGAAACGACATCACCTGGAACCGCCGGTTTTTCCACCGGGAGTGGCTGCAGATTAATGTTCACCCGGGGACCCGGAAATTCCAGGACTTCAACCTCCTCCCGGTGAGGCTTGAAACCTTCCGCCTCAATCAAAACGACGTATTCGCCGGGCGGAAGCCTGTTGGACGCAACCGTTCCATCCGTGTCCGTAAAGATAGTGTCTATCACCTCGCCGCTCGCCGTGCTGAATTGAACCTTGATGTGCGCGACTGGCTTATTGTCCTCTTGATTGTGGACGATGACGGTAATTGGCCACGGCGTCGTAGGCTGGGCGCGAGATTGAGCGGATACTGCCGTTGGAAACAGCAGAATGACTGCGGCAAAGACTGCGTAGTTCGCGAGTCGCTGCACGATGACTCCAAATGTTGGCCCGATTGTAACACATTGCCGCCCCGGCGGCGGCCGAAGGAATCTCGACCTGCGTTACTGATGCGATGGTGGAATTGGCACCGGCGCACGCCCCAGTGCCTTTTCTACTTGCGCCTTAATCGCGCGGGCCCGGTCGCTGTTCGGGCCGTCTGGATCGAGCTTCAGAAAAGCGTTCACATCATCCAACACCGCTTCATTGTTGCGCAGTTGCATGTGGATATTTGCAAGGATCAAGTAGAGCCCCGGAAAGTCCGCCTTCCGCTTCGTGGTTTCATAGCCGTTCTTTTCAGCGTCCTTCAGTTGGCCGAGCCCCAGAAATATTCGTGCGAGCGCATAGTAACCTCGCCAGTCATCCGGCTGAGCTTCAAGTCCTTCCTGGGCGAGCTGCTCCGCATCGGTCAGTTTTTTCTGGTCGATCAGGAGTGACGCCAGCGCAAAGCAGGGATCCGCGAAATGTCCCTTGCCGCCTGCAATGGCTTTGCGAAAAGCCGATTCCGCGTCGGTGGTCTGCCCCTGAAACCCGTACGCAATTCCCTCATGGTAATACGCTTCGTAAAAGCCCGGCGCCAGTTCGAGCACCTTGCGGAAAAAAGGCAGGCTGCCAGCGGGGTCATGCTGCTGATAAAGACGGTCCTTGCCTTTAGCCAGCGCCTCCTGAGCTTTCGAGGGTAAGCTCAGCTCCCGCGCGGAAACAGATCTGTCCGCTGCATCGTCCCCGGTCGTTTTTTCAAGACTCTTGCGAAGCGTGACGTCCAGAGTGCTTGCGCCGCGCAGAATTGTGACCTCCTGGCGAAGAGGCTCATATTCCGCCGCGGTAAAGGTGATCATGTAATGGCCCACAGCCACGTTCTCAAACGTGTAAGCGCCGTCCGAGCCGGCAGTAACCGTGTTCACCACCGACCCTCCGGAGGAGTTGAGCACGGCTTGCGCGCCAGGAATCGGGGTCTGGCCCGGTTCACTCGTGATGTGACCGTTGATTCCAAACCGGTTTGGAGTTGGGTCGGCTGCTCTGTGCTGCTGCGCAAATGCCGTGGAAGCAAGAAGCAGCATTGCCGTTGGAAGAATTAAGAAATGAGCGAGTCGCTGCACGTAACACTCCGCTTGCCGCTAGCCTGCCTAGCCTTGTGGTTGATTCGGCTCGGGCGACCGTCCCAGCGCGCGCTCCATCTGACTTTTGATTTCGCGCGCCTGGCCGCTGTTCGGGCCGGAAGGATCGAGCTTCAGAAATGTGTTCACGTCGTCCAGCACGGCTTCATTGTTGTGCAATTGCAGATGGATATTCGCCAGAATCAAATAGAGTGCTGGGAAATCTTCCTTGCGCTTGCGCGCTTCTATTCCGCTCTTTTCGGCGTCAGCCAGTTTGCCCTCGCCCAGAAGAGCGCGAGCCAGTTCATAGTCCCCCCGCCAGGCGTCTGGTTGGATCTCGATCCCCCGGCGCGCAAGTTGCTCCGCATCCGCAAAATGTTTCTGATCGGTCAGAAGGGAAGCGAGCGCGAAACAGGGTTCGGCGTAATGGTCCTGGCTTGTGGCGATGGCCTTGCGGAATGCGGTTTCCGCGTCGTCGTTTTGCTTCTGTAAAGTGTAGGCAATTCCCTCGTCGTAATACGCTTCATAGAAGCCCGGCGCCAAATCAGTCACCTTGCGGAAGAAAGGCAAACTGCCGGCAGGATCGTGTTTTTGATACAGGTGATCCTTGCCCTTCGCCAGAGCATCCTGGGCTTTTGACGGCAAGTTCAATTCCCGCGCGGATACAACCTCGTTCGTGGCCGCGCTCTCGGACTTCGATGCAACGGCCTTGACCAGTATGATTTTCAGACTCTCAACCGAGGTGTTCACGATCAAGATATCTTGTTGGGCCTGTTCAAACCCGTTTGCGGTAATCACGAGCTTGTAGGAACCTGGCCGCATATTTGGAAATGCGAATTCTCCGTCCGTGCCGGCATAAGCGGAGGTAATAATTTCGCCGTTGGCGGTGTTGAGTTGGACTTGCGCGCCCTGAACGGGGGAGTGCTGGGCTTCGTCCGTAACTGTCCCCGTAATCTCGAATCGGCCGGAGCCGGAAACGCCGCCACCGGTAGCGGGCCTCTGCGCAAATACAGCGCCGGCAATCAGCAGGATTGTTATCAGAAGAGCTGCTGCGAAACGTGCGAGTTGGCGCACGGGATTCTCCTAAGTGCGCCCATTCTAGCATGAAGATTTTGCGAAGCGATGCAGACTGCGCAAATTAACGAAATCTTAATGAATCAATTCCGAATTGCCGCGGCGCACCGCCGGAAATAGCCGCCCTCAAATCTGGCCCAGATCCACGGTCTGGCGGTATTGCGCGACGCTCGAACGCCAGCCGGGACGCGCGTTCAGCACTTTTTGAAATGCGGTGGCCGCCACCGGCTCGCCATGCACCAAATATGTTTGCTTCGGCGGAACGACGAAGCCCGAAATCCAGCGCACTAATTCGCTCTGCCCGGCGTGCGCGGAAAATTGCTTCATGTCCACAATTTCGGCGTGCACGGGAACTTGCTGGCCGATGATTCGCAATGTTTTCGCGCCGTCCTGCAACGCCCGCCCGTTCGTGCCTTCCGCCTGGAATCCACAGAGCAGCACCGCATTTCGCGCATCCGGCAATCTCTGCACCAAATGATGAAGAACTCGGCCGCCGGTCGCCATGCCGCTCGCGGAAATAATGATGCACGGATCCTTCACATCATTAATCTTTTTGGAGTCCGTGGCCATGCGCGTCATGTGGACGGTGTGCATGGCGAACGGATCGTCGGCGGCTTCCTCCGCGTTGAATTGCGCGAGGTGCTCCTGCGGATATTTCAGATAAAGATCGGTCACATTGATCGCCATCGGACTATCCACATATACCGGCAAGCGCGGAATGCGGCCCGCGGCCGCGAGCTTGTGCAGCACATACAAAATCAGTTGCGTGCGGTCCACGGCGAACGCGGGAATCACAATCACGCCGCCGCGCTTCACCACGCGGTTTACAACCTCCGCCATTTCGTCATACGGCGAATCCGCTGGATGATCGCGATCGCCGTAAGTGGTCTCGCACAACAAAACGTCCGCTGGAACCGGCGTCTCCGGTTGATTCAGAATCGGCGAGCCGTAGCGGCCAATGTCTCCCGAAAAAAGCACGACCGTCTTTTTGCCGCCTTCGGTAATCGTCAGCTCCAGACTTGCTGAACCGAGAATGTGTCCGGCGTCGTGCTGGCGCACGGCAAATTCCGGACTGATCGAAAACACGCCTGTGCGCGGATTATCCACGAATCGCGTGAGCGTCTGGCGCGCATCCTGTTCCGTGTAAAGCGGCAGCGCCGGCTTGTGGCGGCTGTAGCCTTTGCGCTGCGCGTTTGCCGCGTCTTCTTCCTGCAAATATCCTGAATCGGGCAGCAGGATCCCGCAAAGCTCGCGCGTCGCCGCGTTGGAATAGATCTGGCCCTTATATCCCTGCTGCAAAAGGCGCGGCAGCCATCCGGTGTGGTCCAGATGCGCGTGCGTCAGAACGACCCAGTCAATTGTTGAGGCGTCCTCGGGCAGCTTGTCCCAGTTGCGCTGCCTCAGTTCCGCGTTGCCCTGGAAGAGACCGCAATCCACCAGCAACCGCTTGCCATTCGCTTCCACAAGATATTTTGACCCGGTCACAGTTCCAGCCGCGCCGAGAAAAGTTAGTTTGGGCATAGGGGCCGCATTGTATTGCAAATTGAAGTGCCGCGCCAATCCTGGCCGTTCGCCTTTCTCTCGCCGTCATCCTTCCCTGTATCTCAGGTCTTCAGACCTGAGGCCTTTCCGCGTCGCCCGCGAGCCTTATCCAATCCTCCCACTTCAACAAAGCTCAACAGACTTCAACAGGTGCGCCGCAAACGTTTCAACAACAATCACTAAGAATCAACGGGAATCCATAGATTTCAACAAGTCCTGGCTGTGCTCCGCAAAAATCCCGTACGGCAAGGAATTCAGCCTCGCATCGCAATGAAAAATTAAGGATTTGCGCTTTTCAGGCGACGCGTGGCATCCTGCGGCACCATGCGAATCCTTCCAGTCATTCTGCGTTTCGTTTTTATGTTCTTCGAACTCGTCCGGGGTGCTGTTCGCTGCATTATATTAGGGACGCGCTCGAGTGCTTCGCTAAAGGCCGAGAACCTGTTCCTCCGGAAGCAGTTGGCCCTGTATTTAGAGCGCCAGGCCAAGCCCAGGCGAGCCAAGGATGCTACCCGACTCATTCTGGCGCTTCTGTCCAACTTGTTTGCTTGGCGAGAAGCCCTGGTCATCGTCAAGCCGGAAACTCTTATCGGCTGGCACAGGAAAGGATTCCGACTATTCTGGCGATGGAAGTCAAGACCTCGCGGAAGGCCGCGCCTTCCAGCGGACTTGCGAGCGCTCATTGTCGAGATGGCCCGGAGCAACCCAACCTGGGGCGAAGAGCGCATCGCTTCGGAATTGCTGTTGAAATTAGGAATCCGGGTCTCTCCTCGGACTGTAAGGCGTTATATGCCTGAGGACGCTGGACATTGGAATGGCGTTTCATCACAGCGTTGGATGACCTTCGTTCGGAACCATGCTCACGCCATTCTGGCGTGCAATTTTTTCGTGAGCGTCACTGCTAGTTTTCGACTGCTTTGCGTTTTTGTGATAATGGAGGTAGGAACTCGCCGGATAGCGCACTTCAACGTCACTGAGCACCCCACGGCAGATTGGACACTTCAGCAATTTCGGGAGGTGATTACGGGTGAACAGCCGCAGCGATTTCTCATTCACGATCGCGACAGTATTTACTCGGCTGATTTCGATTCAGGGCTTAAGGCGATGGGTCTGAAAATACTAAAGACTCCGTTTCGGGCTCCTCAAGCGAACGCTTTTTGTGAACGACTCATAGGAACAACTCGTCGTAAATGTCTGGATTACCTGATCCCGCTCAATGAGAGACACCTGCAAACCGTTCTCCAAGAGTGGGTCACGCATTACAATCAGGGGCGACCGCATTCCAGCCTCGGACCGGGAATCCCCGATCCCGAGATCGGCTGCCAACAAGTCCAAGCTCGTGGACACCAAATTCCGTTGAACCATAAAGTAGTGGCCAGGGCAATTCTGAGTGGACTGCATCACGAATATAGGTTGGAGAGGAAAGCCGCTTGAACCTTTTGAGAAGCGATGTTGGTGGGAAAATCTCGTGGAACGGTGTGTTGATTTCGATCCAGCCTCGGATCCGATTGAACCGTTCGTTCGATCAAGTGAGCCATGTCTATCTGGGTTATTCGTTGAGAGTTCAGGGCAATGTTGGAGGAGAAGTTCGAGAGTTTCTGGTCGGTATCGGAGCGAGGGCTCAAGCCAAGCATCAGCTCCAGGCAGGTGATGCAGTATCCGGTGATGCGTTGCCGGTTGCCGATCCTCGTCTGGAAACCGTTGAGTTTTATAAGGTCAGCAATCTGAAAGTAACTGAACGTGCGAGTAGAACACAGATGCAGCCACCCCCGTGGCTCGGTGTTCCACCGCCGCTTCCCGTTTACCGTGAGCGCGGCCATCGACGGCTCGCTGCCCGAAGATACCAGAACAAATGCACAACGTGCATGTGGGGATGCCACATGGCGGTTGAGATGATTATCGATCAGTGGAACCCAGGAGTACGGCGCTACCGAACGGAGACCTTCTGCTATGGTCCCAAGTCCTGTGCTCTCTATGAACCGGGTCCACTGCGCAAGGTGCCTGGACGCAAGGGAATGAGTTACACCGAGGAAGACTGGATCGACGAACAGGCCACATCACACGGAAGCCCAGACGAGTAACAAATACGAGCTCTAACTTTTTCGCATGGGTTACCGAAATACCGCGAATGATCGGCTACTTCGGGTGAGTCATGATGTCGAGCAGGTAGTAGGTATCTCCCTCGATTAGAAAATAAAAGCGCCAACTGCGATTCACTCTGCCTTGCCAGATGTTTCGCGTCTCATCGTACTTCTTGGCTCTTACTGACGGATGGCGGAAGTCTTGTATTAGGAAAGCAAGCTGCTTTTCGCACTGTTCTTGAACCTGGAGCGGAGCGTCCGCGTAACTGCGTTGAAAACGCTCAGTGTAGAAGAGTCGCATTTAGGAGGTTCGAGACTTGCTGCCCTTACGCAACGAGCGAACCAGCGCCGGGACCGACGGGAAGGGGCCCCGTATGCGGCCTTTCCGAATATCGTCGAGGCCTTCGGCAAGGCGCTTTTCAATGAGCGCTTTCGGCGTCAAAATTACCCGGTCTCCCTTCAATTCAACATCCAAATAGTCTCCCGGTTCCAATCTCAATTGGTCGTGAATTCTCTTGGGGATGACCACCTGGCGACTTACTCCGATTTTGACCGCTACTGAGCGGAATTCCTTGGATTGTGTTTTCATATATTTGTATTTTAGGGCTTCCCGTACAGGTGTCAAGGAAGGGTTCGCTAATGTTGCCAGCGGACGCGCGAGCCGCAAAAATTCGGATGTAGATGAATTTGTAGCTGCGAAAGCCTCCAACTTCAACAAAGTTCAACAGACTTCAACAGGCAGGCCGCAACTACTTCAACAGCAATCACTTAGAATCAACAAGAACCCATAGATTTCAACAAGCGCTGGAATCTGGTTCGGGACCATGAGGTCAGTGGTTCAAATCCACTCGCCCCGGCCATTTCTTTCAATGAGTTATCTTGGACTCCTGGGCTTTCATCCACAGCGGTGTAGATGATTTTGCAGACACCATGCTTTTTCGGTTGAATTGAGAGGGCGGCAGCACCACACGTCGGCGGTACTGCGCCGTTAGGATGAATATTTGCGGAGGACGAGTTCCTGCTTGTCGCGGTTTCCGCACTGCTTATTGCTCTGCGAAGATGATAGGATTTGGCAACGGGGGGTAGTGTCTGACAAAACTATATACAAAGCTGGCGCACATCTATCACGAGATGTATAAGTCGATCTTCGACTACAAACGGGAGTTTCGATTGTGCCACTCGATTCTGAAGAAGCATGGCTCGAAGAGCGTGCTTGAGGTTGGCTGCCGTGCGGGCAATCTCGCGAAGTACTTCTTGGATGCGGGCTACGACTACACCGGGATGGACGTCGCGAAACCGATGTTGCAAATTGCAAACAGAGAGAGCCCCGAGGCGCGCTTCCTCCAGGGAGACATGTGCCGGTTCTCGTTCCCGAGGAAGTTCGATGCGGTTCTGATTGGCGGCCGGAGCTTTACCTACATGACCACCAATGAAAAGGTAAGGAGCGCCCTTCAGTGTATCCGACGCGTGCTAAAGCCCAGAGGCATCTTGGTTTTCGACAACTTCGATGCGGAAGGGATATTCAGAGATCTCCGCAAACCGTTGCGAGACGTGGTCCGGATTGGCACGAAGACGATCACGCGGACGTCAGAACGATCGATCAACCTCAAGACCGGCTGGACTTGGAACTGGGATGCCGTGTATATGATCCGGGATCGACGGATGAAGAAAACGTTCTACGATCACAGCGTGCTTCGTGCATTTACGCGCGACGAACTGCGGCTCTTCCTAACGTTGGCCGGGTTCTCGGCGCTCCGATTGAACCGTGGCCAAGGCACGATTTTTACTGTGGCGCGGGCAATTTGAATTAGCGCCCTGAAAATCCTCTCCTGGAATCGGTCCGTCACTGAGGAGCGGGGCCTTCGGCTTGAGCTTCAATTCGAATAACTTTCCACAGGAAATTTCTCAGTTCGTGATTGACGGCCATATACTCATGTGCTAATCTGCATTGCAGACTTGGCCGAGCCGTTCGAAAGGACGCCCGAAACGGAACTCGCCAACCCTGCCGGATACTCGACATTTATGCGTTTTTGTCATTGATTTAGAGCCTTTCCGTAACCCTAGAATGTCCGATCTTTGGATCCAGGACGCTTCTGCGGGACGCACTTACAAGACGCCTTTGTAAGTCCTTTGGATTCAGTGAGGCTGCTACTAAGGGAGTAAACAGCTAAGTGCTTTAGAATGCGCACTTACGAAAATGCCCCATCGTAAGTCCATTAGAATGCGCACTTACGGAAAAGACCGGGGGGGTGGGCCAGAGCCTCGGAATTGGGATGGTTAGGTCGTAGCGGCGCAGCATCCTGCGCCCAGGCATTGGGTCGGACAAAAGAGGGTGCACCGTTGGGGCGCCTAAGGGAAAAAATTCCGGCCCGCATGAATGTGGCCCCTAACAAAGAAGGGAATGCAGGGCGCGAACGTCGCAATTACGTGGTGGTGATTTTTCTACGTGCGAGGCTCAGAAGACTTACCAAGCCAAAGCCGGCGAAGAGGAGAAGCAGGCTTGCTGGCTCGGGAACAGCGTTTGCTACCGCCGTATCGCCGACAGGGACCGAGGGGAAGGTATCTTGAGAATAACCAAGAGCGATGACAAAGTCGGAGCCGCCGCAGACCTCGTCGGGCGTATTGCCGCAGGAGGAGGTAAGCGGATTGTCATAAAGGCCGGTGGGGCTGCCGAAATTGTAGTTGTTGATGCTGTTCACCAGACAATTCAAATCGCCGTTAATCGCGATGGAATTCGAGTTAACGAGATCGTAGCAGCCTATTCCGTTTCCGCCGCCCTGCATGAAATCAATCGTGACGGTCTGCGGGCTTGAGCTGGTAATCAGTTCGCTGCTTATCTGGTCGCAATTGTCGATGGTGAAGAACGCTCCACCGTCGCAGCCCAGCACGTCAGCCGAATTCCAAGTCGGAAGGGTCAATTGAATCTGGAGAGAATCCCATGGCGTGCCGGTATCGTTGATTCCGGCGAATATTTCTTGGGGAGCATTGACGCCTGTTCCAAAAAGATTGCAATCCGCGAGTACGCCACCGGTAGCGCCGGCACAAGGGAGAAAATTAAGGGCGAAGCTAAGCGAAGTTATCTGGACGCTATTCGATCCACCTAATACTCCGAGGTCACCATCCGGAGGGGTGATGTTGTCCGCGTGAGCTAATGCCGCGCAGAAAATCAAGAGGCCTGCTGCAAAAACCCACTTGGCGGATCGCATAAATCTCCTCCCATGAACGCCGCACTTCGATAAATTGGGGCGATGCTGCAAGCGAGGACGCACTAGCAACTCACCGGGAAAACAGTATGCGTGATTCTATGCTGAAAACTCCGGACGTCAAGAACAAATGCAGGTACCAGCAGTACCAATTTAACGGGGGAGTTTGTGAGCTTGTTCGACCAGAGCGGTGAACCGAGGGTCACCGTGCAGGGATTTGAGGTCTGAATCCTTCTCCATGTGCAAGGCGGTGCCCCGGGAAAGTCCGTGATTGAGCGCGTGAGTTAATAAGGGGATGGCCTCATTGGGTTTTCCGCCCAGGGCCGCGTTGCACGCCAGATTGTATTCCGTGCCGGCAATGTTCGGATGGTCCGGCCGAAGAGTTCGGCGCTGAATTCCAAGAGTTTCCCTTAGGAGCTTATCCGCCTCCGCGTAGCGGCCTTCCACGCTCAGCGTGTTGGCCAATTCGCTCATCGAGAAAAGCGTCCAGGGGTGCTCCGGACCGAGGACCCTCTGCTCGGCTTCAAGAGTTTGGCGACGTAGTGATTCGGCCTCGGGAAGGCGGTTTTCGGCCTGCAGAATATTTGCAAGATTATCCATGGAAGCCAACGTGTCGGCGTGGTCGGGTCCAAGAATTCGACGGCGGGTTTCGAGTGTCTCGCGTTGGAGCTTTTCCGCATCGGCAAGGTGGCCCTCGTAAGCCAAATCCGCAGCAATGTTGAACGAGGTCCTGAGGGTATCGGGATGATCGGCTCCCAGGCTCCGGCGTTGAATCTCGAGCGCCTGCCGCAGCAACTGCTCCGCGCCTGAGTAATTACCTTCGGCTCTGAGCGTATCGGCCAAGTTGTTCATGGATTTCAACGTGTCTGGATTCTCCGGGCCGAGAACACGGCGCTGCACTTCAAGGGCCTCCCGCAGAAGGGATTCTTGTTCGCCTCGGCGCCCCTGCTCACCCAGGGCAGTGGCCAAGGCGACCATCGTCACAAGAGTGCTGGGATTTTCGGGGCCAATCACCTTGCGCTGGGATTCCAGCGCTTGTCGAAGCAGTTTTTCCGCCCCGGCGAGCTGGCCTTGCCGGCGCAAGGCCGCAGCCAGATCCACCTGGGAAAGCAGAGTGTCGGGATTCGTTGGTCCCAGAACCCGCGTTCGCGTGTCCAATGATTTTTGAAAAAGTGACTGCGCCGCTCCATAGAGTCCCAGCGACTGGTACGAGGTTCCCATGGCGCTCATGAGCCGCGTTTGCAACTCGGGCTGGGCGCCCAAGCTGCTTTCGATTTGTTTGGAGCCTTTATCCAGAATCTCGCGCGCGGTAATGGAATTGCCCCGGGCTTCGCTAGGATCTGAAACTTTGAAGAGGCCTGTCATGAAGTCCAAGGCGCTGGTCGCGGCCGCGGCCTCGCGGTTGGCGCGGTCGCGCTCGCGTGCGATGTGAATCGTTTGCACCGTCATGGACACGGCCAGGACGATCAGCATGACTCCCACAGCGGCCGCAGCAAGCACACCAATGCGATGCCGGCGAACAAATTTTTGCGCCCGGTACATGGCTGATGGCGGCGAGGCCAAAACCGGCTCATCGTGCAAATAGCGCTGGATATCTGCCGCCAGCGCGATGGGCGAATCATAGCGGCGCGCGCGGTCTTTCTCGAGCGCCTTCATGGTGATCCAATCGAGATCGCCGCTGATTTGGTTGACGAGTTGGCGCGGCTCGATCCGCCGCGTCAGGGCCGCTTCCGGCAATCTTCCGGTCTCAGTCTTCAGTTTGAGGCTCGGACGGGGGGGATCGTCTTCGCGAATTTGCCGAAGCACCTCGTGAAGCGGCTTGCCCTGCCACGTCCTCGGGTCAAAGGGCAGCCAGCCCGTCAGCATTTCGTAGAGGATCACACCCAGTGCGTAGACGTCCGCGCGCGTATCAATATCCTGGATTTCCGAGTCCGCCTGCTCGGGACTCATGTAACCGGGCGTACCGACGAATGAGCCGACCTGAGTGAGAAGCGTTTGCTCGGCTCCCTGCGTGGTTGCCTTCGCGATGCCAAAGTCAATAATGTGCGGGGCGGCCTTGCCATCAATTTCGGAGATGAGAATATTCGTAGGTTTCAAATCCCGGTGGATGATGGCTTTCTGGTGGGCATGTTGTACACCCTCGCAGATCTTGATGAAGAGTTTCAGGCGCTCACGCGGCGTGAGACGCTTTTCGTCGCAGTATTGCGTGACCGGGACGCCGGGCACATATTCCATCACGAAGTACGGCTGGCCGTTCGACGTGCCGGCGTCGAACACCTTCGCAATCGCCGGGTGATCCATAATCGCCAGGGATTGCCGCTCCGCCTCGAAGCGCTGGATCACAGACTCGTCATATATCCCGCCCTTGATGAGTTTCAGCGCGACTTGCCGCCGAACCGGAGCCGTCTGCTCGGCGAGCCATACTTGCCCCATGCCGCCCTCGCCGAGGGTTCTCAAGAGTCTGTAAGGGCCGATGGTTTGAGGGCCGGAGGTAGTTTCGAGTGATCGCTGAGAAGCCGTGGAAGGCGAAATGCGGCCGGCGTCAATCGTGGCGCCAGGATCGGCGGGTGGCGCGGGTATTGCGCCGAGGGTCGCGTCGACATCAAGCGGAGGCGGAGTGAGTGCGCCGATCGCAGCGCCTGGGTCGAGCGTGGACAGATCCGCGGCGCCAGGCCGCGCATCGGGCCCGCTATTCTTCGCGAGATGATCCGGTTTGATCACGTAAATCGCGCCCAAAGCCTTGGGAAGAGAATAGGGAAGTCTACCACTTCGCTGGAGGAAAAGGTGCAGGGTTAAGTGATTGATCGGTCCGAGAAACTGAACAGGACGCTGAAGGCGGAAAGGACAATGATATTCAAGCTGATCTTCCGGCCGGTTTTGGTGGAGCGATTCTCAAATACATCGTATGTGCCGCACCGGTCGCCACCGGGTATGTTCTGTACTTCGCATGGATGGAGGCTGACGCTGCCGTGCGGAGATTGAGCGCTGCGGCTCGAATGTAGGAATTTAGCGGGCGCAAAACTAAAAACGGCGACGGCGCAACCGGACAACGCTGAGATGAGAATAATTCTGCGGGGTAGGAATTTCATTTGGCGCTTCTCCTCCGTTATCTGGCGGCATCAGGAAGCGTGTACTCGAAGTCGTAGGAATGCTTGCCGTCGGTGATGATGATGGCCATTTTGCCAGCCAGGCCGACAAGCTGGCCGGTGGCGGAATCCGGCACGACTGTGACGCTCAGTTGATATACGCCGGCCGCCATCGTGCCGGTGTGCTGCAATGCGAAAGTGCCGGTGCGGCCACTGAGCGTTCCGCGTACCCGCTCGATGGCGACATAACCGGCTGAGCCTTTGACGTCGGTCATGGCGGTCAGCATCTGGCCTTTACTTGTGGCTTCGAGATCGCCGTGAAATTGTTTGTCGATTGACATTCGGCCGACGGTTGGATCGCTTATTTTCTCGTCCGTCTGAGGATCCAATTTCACTTCAAACGTTCCCTTCGCATGGATTGGCATGACCGCACCTTTCTGGATTGTATTTGAAACTGGCGAATGAGTATGTGTATGCGCGAAGGAGCCAATGCCGATGGACAAGCAAATGGCTGTGATGACACCTACACTGACTCGAAATTGCTTCCTCATGCTTGCTCCGTTGCGCCCGCCGCGGGTTCTGTAGCGGGAAGTATGACGTATAAGGACACACTACCATTAACGCGGAAACTGGATTGACGTTTCTTCGATTGCCACCGGCAGTACGAGGAGACGCGAATTGGTGGCCCCGCGGTTGCAGGATTGCAGACTCGAGCGGCCAGGTGTACGGTATCGCTCAAAGGTGCTTTTGTCCCCCGTCTGAAGAATTCTATTTTTTCTCGGAGGAGCCATGGTTTCGACTGGAGTTCAATCTATGAAATCCGATGAAGATACACTTCGGCGCTTGAACGAGGAATATGTAAGAGCATTCATGCAAGCCGACGTCGCGTGGTACAAGCAGTATCTTGCGGATGATTTTATGGTCATCGAGTCGGATGGATCTGTTCTCAACAAAGCGCAGTTCCTGACCGAGACCGCAAAAGGCCCTGACGTCGCGGCATATAAATTGGAAGAGGTTCACGTGCGATTTTATGGACAGGTAGGTATCGTGCGGGCGACAGGGTTGTTCACACGGAAGGACGGCACAACGGGGATGAGCCGGTACAACGATATTTATGTGCGAACCGGCAAAGAGTGGAAAGTAGTTTCCGCGCAAATCACACGGACGTCGGGGCCGGCCAAGTAGAAAATTCAGCTCCCGCTGGCGCGCGATTTTTCCATCGCAGGATGTTGTTCTTTCGCCGCAAGGCAATGCGCTTTGTTTGTAACTTCGCGGCCGGGATGGGAGAATCGCATTCATGAGAAAACTTACAATTGTATTCGGATTTGTTTTGGGAGTTGGAATGCTGCTGCAGGGCACGCCCGCAGCAGCGCAGGCGACGGACACAACAGCGAAGCCCGCTGCAACGCAAGGCACCTCAACCCGCACAACCGCAAAGCCGGGCGCAGCGAAGCCACAGGGCGCGGCAACAGCGAGCCATTCCGTTCGCACGCTGAAGGACCAGAAAGACAAGATCAGCTACGCTCTCGGCGTGAACGTTGGAGTTACCTTGAAAGGCCAATCCATCGACGTTGATCCGAATGTTTTATTGCAGGGCGTGAAGGATGTTCTTGCCGGCGGCAAGCTCCTTATGACCGATGAAGAAGTGAAGACCACGCTTACGCAAATGCAGGCCGATTTGACGGCGAGGCGAGCCGAGAAAGCGAAAGTAGAAGGCGCGGCGAACAAGAAGACAGGAGACGCATTTCTGGCGGCGAATAAGAGCAAACCTGGAATCGTTACGCTGCCCAGCGGACTGCAATACAAAATCCTGACACAAGGAAAAGGACCGAAGCCAACCGCGAATGACACGGTGGTCTGCAATTACCGCGGTACTCTGATTGACGGCAAGGAGTTTGACAGTTCGTACAAGCGCGGGCAGCCAACGACTTTTCCCGTAATCAAAGTGATTCCAGGCTGGAGGGAAGCGCTGCAGTTGATGCCCGTGGGATCGAAGTGGCAGCTCGTTGTTCCGCCGGGACTGGCGTATGGAGATAAGGCGGCCGGTCCTGATATTGGCCCGAACTCGACACTTATTTTTGAAGTGGACTTGATCTCAATTCAGAACAAATAAGAGGCGCAGACATTTCGAGCGGGAAAGTGCGGCGTTTCTAAGATGGTTTTTTGGGCTGGAGGCGCTTCGGCGCTTTTCTGCGCCACGCAAGGCGCAATGCGGCTTCCAGAATGTCCTGCGGAACTCTTGCCAGAAGCACTCGCGTAGAACCTTTGCGGCCCCATCCACCGGGAACCGGCGAAAAAATCTTCGGCTCGTCCTCGATCATTCCGGCCTGTTGTTCGGGCGTGAGCAGCAGAACGCCGAAACCTTCGGAAGCAAGAGCGAGGGTTGCAAATATTTTTCCTTCCACTCTGAAATCGGCGTGACCGAAGTGCGAGCCTTCGACTGTTTCGGGCATGCTGAGAGCGATGCGTCGAAAATCCGTTGCCGTCACGGCGTTTCTCTCCTCAGAAGGTGTTACGAGTCTAAATTGGAGTTGCTGAAATGAAAAGACCGAAGCTGTACCCCGTCTCGGAGGAAATGAGGCGCATGTGCGCGTCGCTGGGTGAAGAGATGCTGCGCTGGCCCGGCGTGACGACGCAGCCCATGTTTGGGATGCGGGCTTTCTATCGCGGGAAGACTGCGTTCGCAATGCTTCCAGAAGAGCGGGCGATGGAAAGCGCTGATGCAATCGCTTACAAGATTGCGACTGGGACAGAAAAAAGAGAAGGGAAGAAGTGGAAGTTATTTGAGATCACGACGGCGGAAAATTTGGGCGCGGCGATGGACGTGCTGCAAAAGGCGCACTCGAAAGCTGATCGCACCGTGATGGCAAAGAAAAGCAAAGGATCGAGCCGCCGCAAGTGAAGCGGAGCACTTCGACCTTCGCGCGCCCCCAGGCGGGAGCCTGGGGAGTCAGCGGGAGTTTGTTGAGTGGAAAAGAATTAATGCTGAGAGAGCTGTATTGATTTACAGACCCGCGCCGACTTGGGCCATGGGGCCGGTGGGCGCGGTGGCGCCACCTGCGGGCTCGATTGTTACGGCGAAGGCTTTGGCGGAAACGCCAACAGGAATTTGCGGCATCACAACATTTGCTTCGCCGTTTGGTTGCGCGGAGAAAACTCCCGCGGGAATGGGATTTCCAGTTTGAGGAATGACCCAGAGTTCGTAGGATTTTCCGGCGGCGAGCTGTGGAAGTGTGCCGGCATAAATCAGGGCGCCCTGCTGGGAATTATAAAGGACGCGGCCCGGTTCGGTTGCCATGGGAGCTTTTGGAGCAAGATTGACGGTGACGGTTTGCGGAGAAGTAAGCAACGCAGCAATCGCGCGCGTGCGCTCCAATTGCGCGGTTTGGCGCGCAGCGGCCTTCTGTAGATCGTCTATCTGATGACCCATCCTCGCGTTGGCCATCCATAAAACCACGGCGCAGGCTGCAAGCGCGAATGCGGCTGTTGCCCACGCCGCCGTCCACCACCGCGCGGGGGCGCGCCTGATTTGCGAGGGCGAAGCGGCCTGGCCGGAAATACGGTTCGCACGGATTTGTTCCAGTAAACGCTGGCGCACGGCGAGCGAAGGTTCCTGCGGCTCGGCGGACAGGGCGAGAAGCGCGATGCGTCCGCGCGCTTCGGCGAGCTTCTGCGAGCAGGCAGAGCACGACGCTATGTGCGATTCGATGCCCGTGCGCTCGTCGTTTTCCAGCACGCCGAGGGCGTAGAGATCGAAATCTTCTTCCCGGTATGGATGTTCGTTCGTCACGTCTATTTGTTCAACCTACCGCACGGCGCAAAACATCAAGCGCCGAACGGATTCTTGTTTTTACCGTGCCCAGCGGCTCGCCGGTTTTGGAGGCGATTTCGCTGTGCGTCATACCTTCAAAATACGCCAGATTGATCGCTTCGCGCTGGCCTTCGGGCAACGAGGCCATTGCGGACTGGACGCGTCCCAATAGTTGGTTTTGCGCGGCGGCCGTTTCCAGATTGAATGGAAACGACACCGTATTTTCGCTCAGCTCTTCTTCGGTGCGGCCACCGCGGCGACGCAGCCGGGAAATTGCGCGGTTGCGCGCCACCACGACAAGCCAGCCGGGCAGGGAACCACGGCTGCGATCGAATTTTTCGGCGGTGCGCCATATCTGGTAGAAAATGTCCTGCAAAATTTCTTCGGCCGCACCCTTATCGCGAAGAATGCGTACCACCTCCGAATACACCAATCCGGAGTATCGGTCGTAAAGAGCCGACAGAGCGGATTCGTCCCGCTGGACGACGCGCGCCAGCAAGGACCAATCCGAGTCCGCATGTGCGGCGTTAAGTTGTTCAGCGTCCGGCGCTGAATTCACGAGTCCTCAAGGGCTCTTGCCAGAAGTACGCGTCTGGCGGGGTAAGTGGATGTGTCGGTTACGGATTGTATAGCGAGAAGGGCATATGGGCCAGCGGGGAAGGGATGGTTGATGGAAAAGCGACTCTATACGAATCCCGTGTCAGACGAGCCGCCGAGGCGGGCATAATACTCTTGGCGATGGAATCCCTGAAGATTTTCCTCATATGCATTGCTGCCGCTATCCTCTACGGCGTTGCGCACGACCAATTCACCGCACGCATCTGTGTTGAATACTTCACTGTTTTTCACCCTCCCATTTTTGCCACGCAATCACCAACCTTATTGGGCATCGGATGGGGGATTATCGCAACATGGTGGGTAGGAGCAGTGCTTGGCGTCTTGCTCGCTGTCTCTGCCCGTGCAGGCCCGCGCCCGAAATTACGTGCTGTCACACTAATCAAGCCTATTGGGAAGCTCCTTCTTGCAATGGCCGCTTGCGCGACAATCTCCGGCTTGACCGGGTTCATGTTGGGAAGAAACGGCTTCGTCGCTCCGCCCGAATGGGTGATTTCCAGTCTGACTCCATCTGCTTACGCGAACTTTATGGCGGACTGGTGGGCGCACAGCGCGTCCTATGCAGTCGGGTTCTTTGGGGGAATCGCGATGTGTATCGTCCAGTATCGGAAGCGGATTGCCATTTAGACGAAATAGAGTCTCTTGCCTGGGCCGTTTGCGGTTCTTTGAAATCTCTAAAATGGTGGAGCCGATGGGATTCGAACCCACGGCCTCCTCGATGCCATCGAGGCGCGCTCCCAACTGCGCCACGGCCCCACCGGGTGGAAAAATCAACTGGAACGAATTCTATAGCAGGGCGCGAGGAACGGTCAACCAACCTGACGCAACCATGTACTGCGGGAGGGCCATCCTAGTTATGAGAGTACCCCCGCGGGCGTACCATTGCGAAGCCCGGGCAGCGGGAAGATAATAGGGTGGGGAACCTTATTCCCCGGGCCGGTGTCTAAGAATTCAGGACGTGCCGCAAGCCAGGGGCTGGAAACCAAATGGCGGGCGGCGGGAATCATTGGCCTGATGGACCCCTCGAAATGAGGGTGAGAAAGGCGGCGAGCGTGTCTGATCTAGCGGGCGTGCTCCCTTGGGGCCGGGACGAATCTGCGCTGGTCGCGGAGCTGCAAAATGGCTCTGACGCGGCATTTGACTGGCTGGTGACGCATTACCACGGGCCTGTCTTCAGTCTTCTGTATGGCATGCTGGGCGATTCCGCCGATGCGGCCGACTGCACGCAAGAAGTTTTCCTGAAGGCATTCCGTGGGATTCGAGCGTTCCGCCGCGGCAGCTCTCTGAAAACCTGGCTCTATCGCATCGGAGTGCGTGAAGCGCTGAACCACAAACGGTGGCGCTGGCGGCATTCGCGGCACCAAGTTTCGCTGGAGGCTGAGCGTGAATCCGAAATTGGATTTGCCGAGCCGGAAGCGCAGACCGAGTCGCCGTTTGATTGTATAGCGGCGAAGGAGTTGCGGGACACAGTTCAGCGGGCGCTATTGATGGTGCCGGAGGTGTACCGAGCGGCGGTAATCCTGCGCGACCTGGAAGGGTTTTCATACGAAGAGATCAGCGAAGTGCTGGAAGTTTCGGTGGGAACGGTGAAATCGCGGATGATGCGGGGCAGGCGGTGGCTGCGCGAGATTCTGGAGCCTGTGCTGGGCGGAATGTCTAACGAATCGCGCAATCATGCGTCGAATGTAACTGTAGCCCATGGCGCAGCGCCGGATCATTCGCATGTTGCAGGCGCGATGAGGTATGGCCGCGGCCGAGTGGCCGCGAGCGGGAGTCTTTCGGGATGGGCGCCGGAAAGCCGCGCAGTGGCGAGATTTTCGGCGGGAGGTGGAAAATGAACGGCAGAGAAGTGAACTGCGAAAAAGTTCAGCGCGCGCTTCCAGGTTATCTGGATGGCGCTTTACCCGCGGGGAGCGGCCGGTTTTCCCGCGCGGCTATTCATGCGCATATCGTGGGCTGCGACGATTGCCGGGAAGAGCTTTCCCGGTATCAGAGGCTGCAGCAATTATTCGCGGGGAGCGAGCGCGTTGCGCCGCCCGCGCATCTGGGAGTTGAGATTCGGATGGCGCTGGCGCGAGCGCGTGAAATTTCCAGTCCGGCGCACTGGTTTCGGCGGCTGCGTGACCGCGCCTGGTTGGTGAAGGAAAATATTCTTGCGCCGCTGGCGCTGCCCGCCGGTGGCGGATTACTTGCGGCTTTGATGGTCTTTGCCGTGGTGCTGCCGTCCTATTCACGCGTGACTCCGCTGCAGACGCTCGCGGGTTTTTCGGACAATATGTCTTCAGCGTCCTTTCAACCTGCGCGGCTGGAAACGCTGGCGGGCTTTCCGGTTTCTGGGCTGGGCGATGCAGCATCGAGCGCGGGCGTGGTAATGGTTGAAGCGACGGTCGGCGCGGATGGGGGAGTAGTGGATTACCGCATTCTTGCCGGGCCGGATAATGCGGCGGTCCGCCGAACGCTCGACGAGATACTGCTGTTCTCACGCTTCCACCCGCAAGTGAGTTTTGGCCGGGCGATTGCCGGCGGGCGAGTGGTGATGAGCTTCAGCACGGTGAATGTGCGGGGGTGAGGATCTACTTCGCGCTCGCGCACTGCTAAGTAGCGGGACGAGTATGGAAAAATAACTTCAAAACCCCCGCCCTCAAAACTCGAGAAGGAGGCACGGTCAAGTGTTTCCTCTGTTGCGTTTGTAGCACCCTCCCCATAATTGAACAGGCCGCTGCGGAATGGAATAAGGTTCACTTCAATAGATAGAATGGATTGGGCACCTTGAAAACGCGCTCCGCGCAGCAGCCTGCAAGATCGCTTGCCTGGTCTCCGATGTTCAGGATGATCCGATAACCTTTATCAACGATGACCTGGCGGTCACGCGGCTTGAAGACGCTGGCGGGAGGTTTGTTTCCATCGGGCTGCATGATTAGATCGGCCCAGCCGGAATATCCAACTTCATTGAGGTTCTTGATTGTTGCCGCGCGCTGGCTTTCTTGCCGGCCGGTCACGAAGAACACTGTAATGCCTTTCTTTTTTGCAAAATTGAAAAGCTCAAGGATTGGAACGATCGGCTACGAGAATAATGTGTTGATTCACCCACGGGTCTAATTTTGGCGAGGGACAAGCAGCCCCTTAGGCCTTCTTGTCGCTGCTCGCGGAGGGCTTTTCACTTTAGATGGGATTATTGGAGGGACAGTCCACTAAACGCGAGCCGGAACGAAATGCCTTACGCCAACCATCTATGGGATCATTGTTAAAGTGCATCTCAGTTTCCAGCGAGCCCGATTCAGGTATTTCGTCCAATCCTACATCGTTCGATTCAGTAAGTCAGCTTACCATTCCACATCATCTTGTTGAAGATATATTCCACTGTTACTGTCCTTTCAGGGAAGTCACCTAAAGCTGGTTGCGGGAATTCAACTTTGACGAATTTTGCGTCTGGGGAAATTATGGGATCAGTGCCAACGATTCGCGGAAATATGAGGTCGAATTCGTTTTCGGTACCTTTTTCGAAAGAAAATCTAAACGGTGGCACCTTGGAACCTTTATCCGTAACAAGAAATACCTTTTCGGGAATAGCGTCGGACGGCAAACTCTGCCAATAGTCCGTCACGGCGGTCCTGAGTGTCGGTTTGGTCGAATCAAAGACTACGTGAACGACGATTTCGTGACCATTTACCTCCCTCATTTGCCGTTCCATTTCGGCGTCGAAGGCATTCTTGCCCGCGTCACTCATAGAGTCATATTTCTGCTCAATCTGTTTCTGTCGGATGAATGCCAGCTGAACCGGCGTGGCGGAACGGAGCTGAATATGATAGTTAATTTCGCCCGCCCCAGGATTACCTGAACCAGAACCGGGAGTGTGAGTCACATCATTATTACCTGAAGGAAGTTGTCGGTTGCTTCCGCTGTTCTCCGCCAGAAACCGCTTCGCCCAGGGAGAATCCTCCAGCATCTTCTTGCATTCGGCCTTGGACCAGGTCTTCCAATCCTTGGTAACCCAGAAATCTTCGGCCCGAGCCGTAAGTGCGGCCAACCCAGAAATAGCCAAAATAATTGCCAAATAGCGACGCATCACTTTCCCTTCGCCTGTCCCACCCGAAACACCCATTGTCTGCGAATAGTCTTTGAAATTTTGCCCGCTCCAAGTTTAGAAATCGGGCTTCCCTTTGTAAACCATCTTTTCCGCATTGAATGTGAAATCGCCCACTTTGAATTTCTTGTCTCCCGCTTGAATAACAGATTTTCCATTTACAACACTTGGAAAAACTAGATCGTCAACTGGAAGAATAGCGTTCTTCTGGGCCTCCTCCGTACCCAAGATGTAAGGACACGGTGATATCGCGTTCCCCTGCGGGGCCATGAGAGGATGTATTGTCATTCCCGAAACGGTCAGATTGGGCAAGATACTATCAGCCGTGTACGGGCCTATACCGCGCACAACAATCCTATCGTCAAGTTTCAGACCAAGACAGGTGGCGGCCATTTGATCGAACTGCTGTTTTTCTTGTGAGGCCATCTTATCGTAATGACGGAGAAGTTGCGTTTGCCGTAGAAGTGCCTGCCTGACGACAAGGGCCGAAACCATTTGGGCAGTCGGAACATACGTGGTTTCATACGTACGACCGGGCGATCTAGTAGAGGAGACAGTCACCTCCGGGCCAACTACCGCCCAGGGGGAGTCCTCCAATATTTGATACACATCCTGACTTGTCCATTTTGTCCAATCGATATCCCGCCAGGATTTTGCCATGACTGTAATCGTCAGGAGCCCGGTCATGACGATTGACCCAAGTACGACTCCGGGTTTGCGAAGGCGTATGCCCAGGCCCAGTATAGACGGGCGCTTGCGCGAATTCATTATTGGCACCCAGTAACAGAGGGATTACCCAAAGAAATGCCCGTTATGGCCATGACTGATGGGAGCGTCGTAATTCCGCTACAGCCCTTCTGCGCTTGCGATAACGTAACAGTTAACTGCGCGACAATCCCGTTCGGTGCCACACAAGTATACATTCCTATATTCCCCATTTGGGATTGGATTGAACAGGTATAAGTTGGCGAAGTGAGCTTCGTATCCAGCCCGAGTGGATTGTTAGGTTGTTTGTTCAGGAGATCCTGAATCCATTTACCGCCCGCTGTGCAACTAGCATTGCAATCTTTCGTTCCATTGCCGCTCGCGGTTGGTGGGTTTGCCACGCTAGTAATATCCCCCATGAGATCGGGTGGGAATGCGTTTGGACTAGTGCCCTCAGCAAGAGCGAGGATAGGGGCATAGAATCCTTTAGATGAGTTCTGAATACTCTGGGCCATTAACCCTGTCTGGATCTGATCAATCCACTGCACATAACTATTTTGTTGCTGTGTCATTTGTTCATACATTCCCGGGATTCCGCCAACAACTCCAAACCCCGGACCGCCTGGCTCGGCGAAAGCAGCCTCGTTTGCAGTTGGGTCGGCGGGGTCCGTTCCAGGAATATATGACCCTGTGTAGACATTGCCTCCGACTCCGCCCCCACCTCCGGGGCTTACTCCCAACTCATCGTACATTGAGATGCAAATTTCATCCTCGCCGCCCGTTTGTGTGTCCTCACCAGGGCAAACCGCAAACTCGTCATCCATTCCTGTGGGGTCAATCGCATTGATCGGGTTATTGCCAGCATATGCGTAATGGTTCAGCGATTGAGGATTGCCAATAGAACCACTAAGCGGGTCAGGTGAGGAGAATCTTCCCAGCCGGTTCACATGGTACCGAGCCCTCGCGTAGTCGTTGCCTGATTCGGCGTCGCGCTCATAGGAGGTGAATTTCCATTTTTCACTCCCAGTGTCATACCAAGCTTCGCCGTACGGCAGGTGCCCGAGACTTTCGACTGCGCCACCGCTGCTGTTTGTCAAAAGGCGATTCGAGAGATGATCCTGATGGTAGTAAGTGGTTGCGCCGCCAGCGATCTTTGCAATCATGGGTCCGCTGGAATAAACATATTCCCGGCTCGGAGAACCGACCGCAGCGCCGTTGTCATACTCGGCGAGAACATTGCCGCCTGCGAAAATGTAAACTGTAGTCGTGGTGGGGCTGGAGCAATTTGGCAAGCACTTCTCGACGCGCAAACCATCGCCATCATAGATATATCCACCGCTAGCCGTGCCACTTGAGCTTGTAATCAAGTGCGCAGCCGCGTCATAAGTCAGCGTATTCAGTCCGTCGGCAGTCATATTTCCACTCGCGTCATAGCCGAAACCCGTCCCGGTGACTTGATTGGTGCTAGCGTTCACTGTCAGAGAATTCGCTGGGCCGCTACCAGCGGTGACGCTTTGTGCTGTACGATTGCCGTAACGGTCATAAGTCCATGATAGCCCCCACGCTGGATATCCCGTCGAACCAGAAGTCGCTGCCGTGCCGAGTCGCCCCAAACCATCGTAAGTATAACTGGCGTTGCGACCGCTATCCATTCCATCTGTGATGCTTGAAATCTGCCCATTATTCGATCCCGGAGAGCCGTATTGATACGTAAGCATGAAGAGAGCCGAAGAGTCCTTTGTGCACGGATTACTAAGGGAAGTAGTGTCGTACTGTACGCACTGGAGTTGAAGCCTATCCGGACTGTAGGAAAGGTTTGCAACGACTCCGTTCCCATAAGTAAATCCTGTCATTTCCCCCGCGATGTTGTAACCAATTCCGCTCGCATACGTCGTGCCCGAAGAACAAGTGCTACCGCTTGCTCCTACACCGCACAACCGGCCGATGGCGTCGTAAGTCTGAATCACCTCGCGGCCAGAAGGATACGTGATCTGCGTCGGCTCGCTAGCCAGGTTGTAAGCATATTCTGTCGAATATGTTGTCGTGCCGATAACCTTATCTAGTTCCGTCATTCGGCCCAGAATGTCGTAGCTATAGCTTTCCGAACCCGTGCCATCACTCATAGAAATGACACGTCCGTTGTTGTTCGAGCTTGAACTGGTGCCATATGTGTAGCTCACGGAGGAAGTCCCGGTGACTCCTGTCCCAGTCACATTATAACTCACGCCGGTGATTCGATTCAGCGTGTCATAGCTGGAGGTAGCCACCACGCCGCGGGCATCTGTGGTACTGGTGACCAGGTTGAAGCTATTATAGCTGGAGCTGACGGTGCCCACTTCCGGAGTGGTTGAACTCGTTAATCGGCCCATGCCGTCATAGGTATAGCTACGCGATTGAGAACCTTCCGTCACCCCCGTCAGATCGTTCAGAACATCGTACCGGGCATGATTGTGTTCGAGCGTTGGTTGCATGGCGGGAGTTTGGGAATGAATATTCACGGGAGAAAGGTGGATGGTGCTAAGGTTTCCGCACTGGGAACGGGAGCAGGCGATTTGCCCGTGAGCGATGCGGTGCGGGGTGGATCGCTTGTGGGCCGGCCGATTACACTTATGGGCTGAGAGCCCGCTGTCGTATCTGGCCGCCCTGCGACCCACCCGGTTGAGCTTCGAGCTCGCATAGGTAGTTGTCGATTCGCCCCGCAAACGGAGCGGGATCGCCACAGTCTCAGAGACCACGATCCAGTTCCGGAACCCCGCACCACATCTTTCCCGCCGGGAATCCGGCAAGGAGGTTATCGGCGATGCTACGCTTCGTCGGTTGTGATGTCCATAAACGAACGGCAGTGTTCACCATCCTGCTTGAAAACGGGGCGGTGGAGGCTAACTACACCGTTACGGTGACACGCGAAACCCTGCGTGAGTTCGCCCAGCGACAACTGAGCGCCGGGGACCGGCCGGTCATGGAAGCCACCACCAACACCTGGGCGGTGACCGAGCTGTTGCGCCCGTATGTGCAAGAGATCGTCATCGGAAATCCCTTGCGCGTGCGGGCCATCGCCGAGGCCAAGATCAAAACGGACAAGGTAGATTCGCGAGTGCTGGCCGAGCTGTTGCGGGCCGATTACCTGCCCGCGGTCTGGCAGCCAGACAGCGAGACGCGGCGTCTGCGACGGCTGACGCACCGCCGGGCGGCGCTGGTGAGCGATCGCACGCGGTTGAAGAACCGCCTGCACTCCATCCTGCACCACTGCTTGATTCCTCTGCCCGGCTTCGATTTGTTCAGCACCAAGGGAAGGACTTGGCTGATGAAGGTAGAGCTGTCGGAAGAAGAACGGCTGGCCCGAGACAGCGACCTGCGTCTGCTGGAACAAACGGAACGGGAAATCGCACAGATCGAGGACCAACTGGCGCGCGAAGCTTGGCAGGACAAAAACGTGCGGCTGGCGATGAGCATTCCAGGAATCGACTACACGGTAGCGCAAACCTGCCTGGCAGCGATCGGGGATGTTTCGCGTTTCTCCAATCCCAAGAAGATGAGCGCTTACCTGGGTTTGAATCCTTCCACGCGGCAGTCGGCGGGACACTGTTATCACGGACCCATCACCAAACAGGGAAACGCGCACGCGCGTTGGCTGCTGGTGCAGGCGGCACAGCATTTGGGCAAGTATCGCGGCCCGTTGGGACAGACCATGCGGAGAATCGTGAAGAGGAAGAACCGCAACGTGGCGGTGGTGGCCTGCGCGAGAAAGCTGGCCGTGTTGCTGTGGCACGTGCTGCGCTCGGGCGAACCGTTCCGCTATGCTCAACCAAAAAGTCTGCATGCCAAGTACTCGCGGCTGCGGGTTCGTGCCACCGGCCAGCGGCGTCGCGGTGGGATCCCCAAAGGTACGCCCCGATCGGCGCAATATGGGCACGGGCGGACGCGAGCTCTTCCTTCGCTTCCCCAAGTGCTCGCGGAAAATGGCCTGCCGGAAGTGGCTCCGCTCCCCAAGGGAGAACGAGTCATGCTGGATAGAAAGAACCTGAGTACCTTTTATGACGAATTACAGGTACCTACTCGCATCCAGACAAACACACCCTCCCCTCAACTAAAAGAAAGGGAAGAAGATCCTAAATCGGAGTTGACACAATCATAGGTAAGTAGCGGGACGAGTATGGAAAAATAACTTCAAAACCCCCGCCCTCAAAACTCGAGAAGGAGGCACGGTCAAGTGTTTCCTCTGTTGCGTTTGTAGCACCCTCCCCATAATTGAACAGGCCGCTGCGGAATGGAATAAGGTTCACTTCAATAGATAGAATGGATTGGGCACCTTGAAAACGCGCTCCGCGCAGCAGCCTGCAAGATCGCTTGCCTGGTCTCCGATGTTCAGGATGATCCGATAACCTTTATCAACGATGACCTGGCGGTCACGCGGCTTGAAGACGCTGGCGGGAGGTTTGTTTCCATCGGGCTGCATGATTAGATCGGCCCAGCCGGAATATCCAACTTCATTGAGGTTCTTGATTGTTGCCGCGCGCTGGCTTTCTTGCCGGCCGGTCACGAAGAACACTGTAATGCCTTTCTTTTTTGCAAAATTGAAAAGCTCAAGGATTGGAACGATCGCCGGGTCGTGCTCAATGGAGTACAACTTGGATTGAACGTTGTAGGAACAGAAACCGCAATCGGCCATGGCTTCCCAGTTCGATAGGGACGTCTCGTCAATATCAAAAACCGCGGCTAGCTTGTCTTCTTTAGGGGCGTTCTTTACCACGGTTTCCAAATAATCGCGGGCGGAGTTTGCTACTTCGCGGATTTCACGATCGTATTCGCCATAGTCGTGATACCGCATGAGGCGATCCACTACGATGGCGTGATTTTCGGGCTCCTGCCACGCGCCGTATGGCGGAGAAGAAATATTTGAGCCGCTCTGGGCGAACAGAGTGACGCCGCAGGCTGAAATCAGGAACAGTAACTGAAGGAATCGTTTCATGTTTCACCTCCGAGAAGTTGTGCGCCGCTCCATCCGGCCAGGATGCCTGTGCTAATTCACCATGTGGCGAAGCTTTGCGAGGGCCTGGCTCGCCAGCGTATAGCGCGGTTCAATCTCAAGGGCTTGCTGAAAAAACTCGCGCGCGCGATTCAGAAAACCTTTGGCGAGATAGGCGCGTCCGAGGTTGAAGCAAGGAAAGTGGCGGGGGTCATATCGCTTCGCTGTCAGCGCTCGTTCCAGCCAGGGGATGGCTTCGTCGTAGCGTTCGAGTCCGATGAGGTAGGCGCCGATGTCGTTATAGGGATTGCCGAAATCCGGATCTACCTCGATAGCGCGCTTGCATTCGGCAATGGCCTCCGCAATCTTTCCCTGGAAATGGTAAGTCCAGCCGAGGAAGGTGTGAGCTTCGGCGGTGGGGTGCAGGGCGAGCGATCCGCGATAGAGCTCGACCGCGCGGTCATAGTCGCCTTCCATCTGCGCCTGATACGCCTCTTGCAATTTTTGCCAGGCTTGAACTGTTTGATCGGATGGAGTACGCATTTTCTTGGTGGGCTCGTGGCCCTGCGTCCTTCCCACATTTCTGCAATGCCGACAAGGTACGAGTAGAGGATAGCATCCCTGCACGCCTTCGGGGAGTGGAGCTATGGAGGAGAAGAAGCAAATTCAAAGCTTGCAGCCGTGACGGAAATAGAAGGGGCAAGCGAAATTGGAGCTGGAGGGCAGATATATCCACTACGCAGACCGCCTGAACAAGGGGCGATTGCCATCCAGATGTGTCCAGGGAGCTGTAGGCGGCAAGCCTCCCCATCAGTTACCCCTGCTTGACGGGAGGGCGGCCTGCCTGTAAATTTAAGAATGTAAGGCAGCCTTCCCAGCTACTGCGCATCTTAAGAAGAGCCCTTAAACTTGGTCTTGAAGAACGAGTTCGGGCAGGCAGGATTGAACTTGCCGCAATGGTTTTTTCCAGGTTCGTATGCACGAAATCGGCGTGCGCGCGCGCGGTTGTTTTGTATTCTGTGCGCCGCCGCGCTGGCGTTTGCAAATGGAGCGGCGTGCAGCGCGCAGGCTCAGCAACGTAGCGGGCAGGGTAAAACTGTCCAACAACCTCCTCCGCAGAGCGCTTCCAGACCAACTAAATCGTTGAATTCTGCTCCGCAGAAGGTTGGCATTGAGACAAGCCCACAGCTTTTCGACACGATGTGCGCCCTTTGGGCCGCGGGATTCAACTCGGAAGTGAACCTGAGCGCGTTGCCCCCAGCCTGGGCCAGCATTGCAGAGCAGATGTCCAAACAGCAGGGGCCGGCGACGGAAGCCTTGCGACAATATTACGCGCAACACGAACACAATAACCGGGAAGCCACGCTTTCACGTTTCATATCGTTTGCGATGGTCGCGGGACCCCCGCCGGACTTCGGCTACACACTGCGCCATGACGACATGCCTCCTGACTTGCTATCCATTGAGGATTTCAACGAAGTCCTGGGAAAGTTTTATAGAGAGGCGCGGTTGGATTCACTGTGGGCGGGTATAGAGACCGCGTACGATCCCGCTATCGCAAGGCTGCAAGGGCCGTTGACGAAGATCGTACAGCAGACGACGGGCTATCTGCGTGAAGTGGTGCGTACGGACAGCCCGCGGACATTTTCTGTTTACGTTGAACCGTTGGTTGGCGCGAACACGAATTTCCGCACTTATGGCGACCATTACGCGCTGGTATTCGACGGCGGGGAAAACATGCCGCTGGATCAGATCCGGCACGCGTTTCTGCACTACCTGCTGGATTCGTTGCCGGTGCGCTACTATGCCAACATAACGCCGGCGCGGCCACTGCTCAACATAGCCGCGCGCGCGCCGCGGCTTCCGCGCGAGTATAAGGACGACATCACAGGATTTTATACGGAATGCCTGATCAAGGCCGTCGAACTCCAACTCAACCATTTAACAGCGGATCAGCGTGCGAAGGCCATCGACGCCGAAGAGGCGGATGGCTATGTGCTGGTGAGGCCGTTGGTGGCGCAGCTCGAAAAGTTCCAGCAGTCGGAACCAGCCATGACGTACTATTTCCAGGACATGGCGAAGTCAATTGACATCGCCGCTGAAACGAAGCGGTTGCAGACCGTCAAATTCGCGCCGGAAGAGACCGCCGTTGCGGAGAATCCCGCCGCGGCCAATGCCGCGGCTAATGCAGCCGAAAAAGAACGCATGCTGCAACAGGCTGACCATCTGATGTCCGCGCAGGATCCTGCTGGAGCGCAAGGGATATTTGAACAACTGGTGGCCCGCTGGCCGGGTACTCCGCGCGCCGTGTTTGGGCTGGCGCTCTGTGCCGCGATGCAGGGGAATACTGACCACGCCAAGGAACTGTTTACGAGCTTAACGAAACCGGCGGCTTCCGGCGCGGCAAGCGGCGAGGCAGCAAGCCAGATTGTAGATCCTGTGACGCTGGCGTGGTCACACATCTACCTGGGGCGCTTCAAAGATTTGGACGATAATCGCGACCAGGCGATTGCGGAGTATCGCGCCGCGCTGGCTGTGCATGGCGCTCCGGAATCTGCACGAAAGGCTGCTCAGCTTGGGGTGGAGAAGCCATATCCGAAAACAAGCCCTGATGGAGATCACTAGGGCGGATCCGAAAGGCCGAAACGTTATAGGTCCGAAGAGCCGTCTTATGCCGTATAATTCTGATACGTCCTTTCGGGGACGGAAAGGACACTGAAACATGGAGAATAACAAGATGTATAAGTTTTTGGGCCTAGTGGCGGCAACGTTGATCGTATTGCCCGCTGCTTCTTGGGCGCAGGGGATGGGATCACAGGGGATGGGTGGAGGGATGGCTTCGCCACCGAGTCAACAACCCCAGCAGCAACAGGGACAACAAGGACAGACGGGACAGAAACCCGCAACGCCCGCGGCAGCGCCCACAGCCCCAGTGCCGAGCCCCGCGGAAGAGGCTGCGTGGAAGAAGCTCTCCAACACCTCGTCAACCGATGCCAGCGCAGTGGCAAAGGAGGCGGAAGATTTTCTGAAGAAATACAACGCTGACCCAACAAAGCCCAGCCTCTATGCGGACAGGGTGTACGCGGAGCTGGCCGCTGCTTACATGCAGCTTCCAGGTGAACAGGATAAAATGTTTGCAGCATTGCGCCAGTCGCTAACGTTAAATCAGAACAATGTTGATGCGCTGGCGCTCATGTCCATGGCCAATTCACGGCGCATTAAAGCAGATCAGCCGAACGCTGCGGCGGTAGAGACTGCGACTGAAGCAATGGCCAAGCATGGCATTGAACTTTTGACCGCCGTGCAGAAGCCGGATGGTATTAGCGATACGGACTTCGCGCGCAACAGAGATGAAAAGCTCGCCATGTGCCACAGCGGCCTGGGGCGGGTCGAGCAATTGCAAGGGAAGGACGCGGACGCCGCGCAAGAGTTTGCGATGGCCGTGAAGCTTGAGACTCCTCCGGATCCGGTAGATCAGTATCTGCTTGGGATTTCATTATTGGATTCCAAACAGGCGAGCGGAGCAGTGACCGCCTTTCAGGATTGTCTGAAAGACCCCGGCCCGATGATGCAAGGTTGTACGGGTGGGCTGGCGGAAGCCAAAAAAGCAGCAGCTACGCAGATTTCACCTAAGCAGTAACGGCATCGGCGATGGCCGCGATTGGGTGGGAGCAACTCGAGACGCTATTCGGGCACAAATTTCAATGTCCGGAGCGTCTTGAGCGTGCTCTCACCCATAGTTCGTGGCTTGCTGAGAATTCCCCGCCTCGCATTGAAGCTCGGACTGCGAAGAATGCCGGAGATTTTCCGGACAAGCCAGCGGCCTTGGCGAACGACGATAACGAAAAGCTCGAGTTTCTAGGCGATGCAGTGCTCACACTCGTGGTGAGTGAATCTCTGCTCTCCAATTTTCCGGCTTGGCGAGAAGGCCAGCTTTCCAAAGCGCGGGCGAGTCTGGTGAATGCTGGCGCTCTGGCCGAAGTGGCCCGGCGACTCGACCTTGGAGCGCATCTCCGGCTCGGCCGGGGAGAAGAAAAGACCGGCGGACGCGAGAAACCAGCGCTGCTGGCTGACGCCTATGAGGCAGTTGTGGCGGCCATTTATCTGGATGGCGGTCTGGACGCAGCCCGCGGATTCATTCGCACGTCACTTCTCGACGTGGCTTTGGATCAGAACGGCCAGCGAGGCGCAAGACTGGGCGAGCCGGACCATAAGTCCCGCTTGCAGGAACTGCTCCAGGCGCAGGGCTGGCCCGCCGCGGAGTATCGCGTCGTGACTGAGAGCGGCCCCGATCATCGCAAAATGTTTGAGGTGGAAGCGCGCGTAGCCGGGCGCGCGGCCGCAGTGGGTTCCGGGTTGAACAAGAAGGAAGCCGAACAAGCCGCGGCTCGCGGAGTGATGGTGCAACTGATGGAATCAAATGCCGGAGACCTTGCAGCCGCGCCTGCCGTCCGGCCAGAGGATACAAACGGGGAAACAGATGGCTGATGCACCGGACATAGTGGAGCCCGTGTCCGCCGCCAGCCAGGGCGAAGAGCGCGAGCAAGTTTCGGTCTGGGAATATTTTGAATCTCTGTTGGTCACTATCCTTCTGGCGCTGTTCGGGACGAGTTTTGTCGTCCAATCCTTCAAAATTCCTTCGCAATCCATGGAACCGGCGCTGCTGGTTGGCGATCATCTGCTGGTGAATAAATTTATTTTTGGCGGAAGCGGCGCGTGGTATGAGAAGGGCTTGCCGTACCGGGCGGTACGCCACGGCGACATTATCGTTTTCAAGTTTCCTTTCGAGGATCATCCGTATTACGTCAAGCGCGTAATTGGAATTCCCGGCGACCACGTACGGATTGTGGATCAGCAGGTATACGTGAACGGACAACTGCTGGCCGAGCCTTACGTCATACATGATCCCAACGTGCCTTACGATCCCTTCGGTGATACATTTCCACCAACTACGAAGCGTTTCTTGCGTGTGGCCGTGCGCCCGGAGTGGGCGGACGACATATTGAACCACGTTTCAGGTAGTGAACTGGTTGTGCCGCCGGACAAATACTTCGTCATGGGGGATAATCGGGACCGGAGCTCGGATAGCCGCTATTGGGGTTTTGTGGGTCGCGATGCGATTATGGGCGGCCCGGTAATGATTTACTGGTCTGTGGAAACGCCCGAGGATAGTTCTGACGATGAAAGCATTCGCGAACGGCTGCATGACTTTGCGGACACGCTTGCCCATTTGCCTTCTCGGACACGCTGGCGCCGGATGTTTCATCAGGTGCGCTAGAGCGGATTTCGCGCGATTTTCTTTTGCAGGCTAAACATGCTCACGCAACGCTCACGGCGATGGATGGCCGCTCTGCTATTTTTGGTACTCCTGTTTGTAGGTGCGGGGATCGTGCTGGCGCGCGTGGTTGCATCCAGCCGCGCGCAGAGATTTTTGACAACCCGGATCGAGCAGGCCTTTGGCAGAACGGTTGAAGTCAGCGTCTTCGATCTGCGTTGGTTTCCCACTCCCGGAATCATCGCGCACAACGTTACCATCGGTGAAGACCCGCGCTTCGGACGGGAATATTTCCTGCGCGCGGAAAGCGTAGTGGCCGGCCTGCGCTGGAAGGCGCTGTTCGCCGGAAGGCTCGAACTTGGCACACTTGAACTTTCGCAGCCCAGTCTGAATCTCGTGCGCAATGCCGACGGCCAGTGGAATGTGGAAAGCTGGCTGCCCGCGCCCCAACTGGCATCGTCAGCCAGGGAATCCACGGGACCGAAGGCGCCCCACATCGCCGCCCAGCTCTCTCGAATTGAGATTGATGGCGGCCACATCAACTTCAACCGCGGGCTCGACCGCCGCCCGTTCGCGCTGGTGGATTTGGCAGGTTCCATCGAACAGGAAAGTCCCGGGCGCTGGCGCATTGATTTGGCGGCGCGGCCATCGCGCGCGATTGTGCATTTGCAGGAGACGGGGACTTTGCATCTGACGGGGCTGATCGCCGGCACTTCCGCGCGGCTGCACCCGGCGGATCTGACGCTTACATGGAGCAACGCTTCGCTGGCGGACGCGATGCGGCTTGCGTTGGGAAATGATCCTGGTGTGCGCGGCGGTCTTGCATTGCAGTTGACGGCGCATAGCGAGCCAGTTCCGGCGGGAACCACAGCCGCGGCCGCACGATGGGAATTATCAATCAGCGCGCGTTTGGATGGTTTGCATCGGTGGGACATGGTGGCGCGCCCCGACAATCCGGCATTAAGCGTGCAAGCCGCGGGAGCCTGGCAGGCGGACGCATCTCAGGTGCAACTGCGGAATATCCTTGTCGAGGGTCCACATTCAAATGTTGCAGGCGCTGGGTCCGTGGACTGGTCGCATGGAATTAATCCAGATGTGCGCGTCACGTCGTCCGGAGTTGCGTTCGACGATCTTCTCGCGTGGTATCGGGCTTTTCAGCCGGGCGTTGCCGACGGGCTGACCGCCGATGGTTTTCTGAGCGGCAATTCCGAGATAAAAGGCTGGCCTGCCAGAGTTGGTCAGGGTGAAGCGAGCTCCGGTGGAGCTGCATTCAATCTGAATGGCGCGTCCCTGGCGAAGTCCGCACCGATACACGCGCGGTTCGGTTCTCGCGGTGGAATCGAGTTGGCGCCGGCTATCTGGACCTTCGAGTCCGCTGCACTGGAGGCGAGTGGCGTCGGCGCGGGAACGGCGGCGGCGAACGGTGCGGACGACACACTGACGTTCGACGCCAAGCTTTCTCCGCCAGAGGCAGCGACCGCAAAGAAACCCGCGCCTGTTCGCTGGGGCTACGAGCTAGGCCTCAGCGGTGATGTTACCCATATGGAGCGGATACTGGCGGCGGCTCGTACATTTGGCCGCCCACTCAACGCGGGATGGGATGTTGAAGGAGGCCTTAGCGGAGAGCTTCGCTGGCATGGGAACTTGCATGAGCAATTTCCGAAACCGGTGGGTTTCATGATTCTTCACAAGCTTGCCTTGAAACTGCCGCTGCTCAATCAGCCGATCGGGATTGAAGATGCGAGAATTGATCTGAAGGGCGGGGAAAGACGAGTAACGATCAGCAGCGCTGAAGCGCTCGGCGCGCATTGGCAGGGAACAATTATTCGGCGGGAAGTAACAATGCCGGGCAAGAATCCTGGCGCCGCGCGGACGGTGGCACCTGGTGCACTATCCGATGAAGCGATAATTGGGCCACCCGATTGGGAATTTGATCTTGCGGCGGACCGTCTTGACGCCTCGGACCTGGATCGTTGGCTTGGACCTCGCGCACGGCCGGGATGGATTGCTCGCCTGTTTTCCCCGCAAGGGCCTGCTGCGCCGGCACAGATTCTTGGCCCTGGACCGCTCGCTCAGGTTCGCGCGCGGGGCACCATCGATGTGGAGGAATTCGCCCTGGCTCCACTGGAAGCGCAAAAGCTGCATGCGCAGATAGACTTGCAGGGACGCGTCGTTAACATTTCTCAATTTGACGCGAATTTGAACGGAGGATCCATTGAGGGCGGGCTTCTGGCGAGCCTCGAGGCCGATCCGGATTACCGGCTACATGCCACCATTACAAACGTGAATGCGGCCGATCTTGCCGCGGCGAGCGCCGCGTTGCGAGGACGGCTTGCGGGCCAGCTTTCCGGAAGTGTGCGGCTTTCGTTGCACGGCATCGGGCGCGAAAATCTACTCGATTCGCTGAAGGGAGAGGGCCGTATTTCCGCGGTGAAAGCCGGTATTCTTGACCTTGACGTGACGGCTCTTGACGGAGGGGCTCCTCACGAAGAGATCAATGGGCAATTCTCCGAGATGAACGCTGAATTCTCGATCGCTGCGCGTGAAATCCGGCTTGAAAAGATTTCTCTGCTGGACGATAAGGAATCATTCGAAGGCGCGGGAACGGCGGACTTTACGCGCACAATACGGATCGAACTTAGGCCGCGCCAGCAAGCGGGCGGCGTCAAACCTGTTCGCGCAGCCGCTACTGACGGGGTGTACCGCGTGACAGGCCTGCTCGAATCGCCCCGCGTCTCATTCGTGCAAGCGCCCAGTGGCGCATCGCAATTCTTACCGGCACCTGGGCGTCATTAGAGTCATCCACAGATCCGGTCTTGCATCTGAAACCCCGCGGCCATAACATCCAGTCGTCATTTTCCAGAGGAGGGCGGCATGCGAAATTCCCAACATTTGATTGTATTGTGCGCTTGTTTGATTTGTTTTGGGGCGGCAGCGGACAGAGCTGGCGCGCAGACTGCTAAAAACAGTGCGCCGCCGCAAGCACAGGGATCTTCAATGATGAAGGCGGCCCCGGCGAAAACCCCGCAGGCAGTGAAGGCTCCGGCGTCCACGGAATCCTTTACCATCGAACAGGTGCTGAGTTTTTCATTTCCGGAACCCGATTCGATGATCTCCGCGCCGAAGGGTGACCGCGTGGCCTGGGTGTCGAACACGCTTGGCAGGCGGAACATCTGGGGCGCGGAAGCGCCTCAGTGGACCGCGCACCAGATTACTCACTACACCGCTGACGACGGGCAGGAGATTACGGAGCTCGAATTCTCGACGGATGGAGGACTGATAGTTTTTGTGCGCGGCGGCGAACAGAATCGCGAGGGCGAGTTGCCGGATCCAGATAGCGATCCAGCCGGGGTGGACCAGGCTGTGTGGACCGCGTCATGGAGCGGTGGCGCATTGCACAAGGTGGATCTCGGCCATGCGCCACACATTTCGCCGCACAGCACGGCTTCGACAGGATGGATTGCCTATGAGAGAGATGGGAAAACGTGGATCGCAAGCCTTCCGGCGGGAAAGCCGACCGAGATTTATACGCGCGGGGAAAATGGCGAGATCGAATGGGCCCCGGATGGCAAGAGGCTCGCATTCGTTTCGACGCGCGCGAGCCACAGCCTGATTGCCATTTATGATGCTTCGAAAAAGAGCGTTAGCTGGGTGTCACCGACGGTGGATCGCGATAATACACCGCGGTGGTCTCCTGATGGCCGGTACGTAGCATTCATTCGCATTCCGGCAGCCGGAGGCTTTGGCGCGGGAGGAGGCGGCGGGCGCGGTGGCAGGGGAGGCGCTGGCCGTGGCGGCCGTGGTGGGGCGGGCGGAGGCACGGCCATCTGGATCTATGACGTTTCAAGCGACGAAGCACATCGGGCTTTCACTGTTGCTGGAGGGATTGGCGGCAACCTCGCCGTCCAACACAACGTGCTCAATTGGGGCGCAGATGACCGGTTGGTATTCGCTTCGGAACAAGATGGCTGGAACCACCTTTATTCCGAGCCGATGACGGGCGGAACAGCTGATCTGCTCACGCCGGGTGAATGCGAATTTGAATACATGTCATTCAGTCCCGACCGGAAGAACATTTTGTTCAATTCCAATTGCGGAGACATTGACCGGCGGCACTTGTGGCAGGTTTCGGTGAGCGGCGGCGCGCCCGTGGCAATCACTTCGGGGGAATCCATTGAATGGTTTCCCGTCGCGGCGGCGAGCGGCAAGTGGCTCGTTTATTTTGCGTCCGACGCGCAGCACCCCGCGACACCCTACGTGCGGGCCTGGGATTCCAAGCAGCCTGCGGAAGGCAAGGCGCACGCGATGATGGCTCTGCCGAAGGAATTTCCGGCGGACAAACTCGTCACGCCGAAACAGGCCATATTTCAGGCAGCGGATGGGCTATCCATCCACGGGCAACTTTTTCTGCCGGCTGATTTGCGTCCTGGTGAAAAGCGGCCGGCAATTATTTTCTTTCACGGCGGGCCGGTGCGTGAAATGCTGCTGGGCTGGCATTATATGTATTACTACTCGAATGCCTACGGCATGAACCAGTATTTGGCGAGCCATGGCTACATCGTCCTTTCGGTGAACTATCGCGGTGGAATTGGATACGGCCGCGCGTTCCGCATGGCGCCCAACAGGGGCGCGCAAGGTGGATCCGAGTATCAGGATGTGCTTGCCGCCGCTAACTTCCTGCGCAGCCGCGACGACGTGGACATCACGCGCATTGGATTGTGGGGCGGCAGCTACGGCGGCTACCTTACAGCGATGGGACTGGCTCGCAATTCGGATTATTTTGCCGCGGGCGTGGACCTGCACGGCGTGCATGATTGGTCGCAAGAGGTGGCGCATGGCCGCCTGCCGAACGGAGTGACAGCACAGCCGCAGATGAATCCGGAGGCTGCGCGCATGGCGCGTGAGTCGTCGCCAGTGGGATCCGTTTCCACCTGGCGTTCGCCGGTGTTGCTGATTCAAGGCGATGATGACCGCAATGTCTATTTTGGCCAGATGATCGAAATGGCTTCTTTATTGCGGCAGCAAGGCGTGCAATTTGAGCAGATTGTTTTTCCTGACGAGGTGCATGACTTCCTGATGTGGCATGACTGGGTGCACGCGTATCACGCTGGTTCAGACTTCTTTGATCGCAAGTTGAAGTCTTCCTCCGGCGGAATGTCTTCAGCCGGCAGCCAGTAGGAAATGGGCCGGGCGATCGCGGCGCTTGTTTTGTGTTGCTTGATTGCTCTTGCCGTGGCGCACGGGCAAACGGAGCCCCTGGAACGGACGTTTCAGGCAGGGAACAGCGCAGCATTCCACATCGAGCTATCTGTGCGAAGCGAAGTGGAAGGGCAAAAGTCGGCCACAATCGGCGCGAAGACATACGTTCAGCCCGTGTCAGAGTGGGTTGAGCAGAAGCTCGAGTGGCAGACTCAGCGGCGTGTGGTGTCTATCACCGCTGATGGTTCTGGAGAAATCGAAGAAGTAATCGGCGATTTCTCGAATAGCCAGACTTCATCAGACGATAATCCGGATACGCGCAAGTTGGTGGAGGCTCTGGCCGCGGCCGTGAAGCCGTGGGAGGCGCCGCGAACTCTGCATTACCGCGAAACACGGGCAGGAAGCATATCAGGGCTTGGCGTTGATGCCGCGCCCCCGATTGACGAGGCCGCGCCGCGCATTTTGACCGCGTGGCTGCTGCGCGCGCTGCGGCCGACGGTGGCATTGCCGGCGCATGCGCTAGTATATAAGCAACCGTGGCAGGAGCCGCGCACAGTGCAATTCGGGGAATGGACATCTGCCTCGGGATCAGAATCCGGTGAATGGCTGGAAGATACAGGTGAGCTTCGCGCCCGCGGCGAACCCAGCGTACAGCTTCACGCGACGCAGCAAATATCGGGGACGATTACAGCCGGGAGTGAAAGGCCGGCGGAGGGCACAGCGACGGCGAATTTCCACGCCGAATCGCTGAGCACATTGGCGCTCGATGATCTGCGGCTGATGGAAGCAACGCGCTCAGCGGTCCGCGAAGTCGTGTGGACCCTGGCGCCTGTGGCGGGTTTGCCAACGCCGCCACAATTCCGAGGACGCCTTTTGGTCGAAATACGCATCCAAGCTTGCGATGAAACTCCATGCACTTTCGGTTCTGGCGCTGCTGGGTGGGATCGCCGCTAGCGCTTCCTTCGTGCGAATAGATGCCCGGACGGAACAGCAGCCGCCATCGGGAGAATCAACTCCGAAAGCCGCGGGACCTGGGCGGCGATTGATCCTCACGCCGAAATTTGTTTCCGGCCAGGTGACGCGTTACCAGCTTGAAATCACGACAACGACCGAATCGCATCACGGCGGCGCAATACGCGACCCACAAGGCCCCGGTAAGCTCACCATTACGTGGAACGCAATTTCACGTCTTGAAGTGCTTTCCGCGGGCAAGGACGCAAAGGGGAAACCTGACGGCAGCGTGCGGTTGCGCTCGACTTACGAAAAATCCTCCGCCACCGCCGAGAGCGGCACTTATGACCCTGAGGCTGACACCATCGAAACTCAATATCGCGAATTGGAAGGGAAGTCATTCGAGTTCACACTGGACGCTGCCGGGCAAGTCACGGACATCAAGGGAATCGAAGGGCTCGAAGCCGGCGGTGATCCAAGCGGAGCGGATGCCCTGCGCGCGTGGCTTGGGCAGCTTTCATCGGCATCCGGCGGGCCGCATGGGGGAATCGTAGTGGGGCAAACGTGGTCTGCCGATCAACCCGTTGAGTCAGCGCCACTGGCGAATTTAGTCTGGCACACACACTCGACGTATATCCGCAACGAGCCTTGCCAGATGGCAAAAAACGCGGGGGCCGCGAATCCGGTGGCGGGTGAAACATGCGCGGTGATTCTTGCAAAGCTCGAGCTTTCTGGATCACGGCCGGGGCATGACGCAACGCCTGAAAGCTACCGGAAAAGAGGTTTACGCACAACGGGCACGTGGAGCGGAACGGGCGACAGCCTGACCTATGTTTCACTGGCCACCGGGCGGCTGGTAAGTGTAACGCAGACGTCCAACGAGCAGATGGACTTCACGGTAACCACGACGGCGGGCGAAAACCGCACGGTCTATCAAGGAGCTGTACAAAGTCATTCGCAGCTTGCGTTATTGCCTCCAACCAAGCAATAAGATTCCGCGCAGAAGTATTATAATGATGGATTGCGCCCGGCATGCCGGGACGCGCAGGGTATCCATTTCATGCGATTCAAACTATCCAGCACTTACGAGCCGCGCGGCGATCAGCCTACGGCGATTGCGCAACTCGTGAACGGCATTCAGGCCGGCGAGAAGCACCAGGTTCTTCTGGGTGTGACGGGTTCGGGGAAAACGTTCACGATGGCGAAGGTCATCGAGCAACTCAATCGCCCGGCCCTGATCATGGCGCACAACAAGACGTTGGCCGCGCAGCTTTTCCATGAGTTTCGAGGATTTTTCCCCTCGAATGCGGTCGAATACTTCGTAAGTTATTACGATTACTACCTGCCTGAGGCTTACCTGCCGTCGTCGGACACGTACATCGAAAAAGAATCCACGATAAACGATGAGCTGGACAAGTTGCGCATGAGCGCGACGCGCTCGTTGTTCGAGCGCCGCGACGTAATCATCGTGGCTTCCGTCTCCTGCATTTACGGCCTCGGTTCGCCCGAGGCCTATTACGGGATGATGCTGCTGATCGAGCGCGGACAAAGCACGGCTCGCGAAGCAATCCTCCGCAAGCTGGTAGATATTCAATATGAGCGCTCGGAAGACCTGCGCCGCGGATCGTTCCGCGTGCGCGGCGACCGCATTGAAGTCTATCCACCCTATGAGGATTTCGCGTACCGCATTGAGATGTGGGGCGATCAGATTGACGCGATTCGTAAAATGGATCCGCTGACGGGCGAACTCCGTGAGGAAGGGGAGCCGATTACGCGGTTGCCTATCTATCCAAAAACTCATTACGTGATGCAGCCGGAGCAGCGCGAGCGGGCGATTCGCACCATTCTGGAGGAGCTTGATTGGTGGAAGGCGGAACTCGAGAAACAAGGCCGGTATGTTGAGGCGCAGCGCGTGTGGCAACGAACGCTTTTCGACATTGAAATGATGCGGACGGTTGGTTACTGCCACGGAATTGAAAATTACTCGCGGCACATGGCCGGCAGATTGCCGGGAGAAGCGCCGCCAACCCTGCTCGATTACCTTCCGAACGACTACATTCTATTCGCGGACGAATCACACCAGACGATCCCCCAGGTGAAGGGGATGTTTCACGGCGACCGTTCGCGAAAACAGACGCTGGTGGATTACGGTTTCCGCATGCCTTCGGCGCTGGACAACCGCCCGTTGACCTTCGAAGAATTTGAGAACCGCGTGACGCAGGCAGTTTATGTTTCGGCCACGCCCGGGCCCTATGAACTCACGAAGGCGGCGGGCATCGTGGTGGAACAGCTTATCCGCCCGACTGGGCTGGTGGACCCGGAAGTCGAAGTGCGGCCGGTGAAAGGACAGGTGGATGATCTGGTCGAAGAAATCCGGCAACGCACGGAGAAGAATCAACGCGTGTTGGTGACCACTCTGACAAAGCGAATGTCCGAGGATCTGGCTGAATATTTCAGCGAGGTTGGCATTCGCTGCCGGTATTTGCACAGCGAAGTAGAAACGCTGGAGCGGGTGCGCATTCTGCGCGATCTGCGGCGCGGGGAATTTGACGCGCTGATTGGCATTAATTTGTTGCGCGAAGGGCTGGACCTGCCGGAGGTTTCCCTGGTGGCCATTCTGGACGCTGACAAGGAAGGATATCTGCGCAGCGCGACCGCCCTCATCCAAACCATCGGCCGGTGCGCGCGGCATCTGGATGCGAGGGCGATCCTTTATGCGGACGTCATGACCGATTCGATGCGCAAAGCAATGGATGAGACTGCGCGCCGCCGCGCGACGCAGACCGCGTATAACGTGCAGAACAACATCACGCCGCTGAGCATCAACAAGTCCGTGGATATGCAGCTCGCGGCGATCCTCGAAGCGGATTACATGACCATCCCGGCGGAAGACTACGCGCTCGAAAACATCACAACGGAAGCCCAGCTCCATTCGGCCATTGAGCAGATGGAGGTTCAGATGCGCGAGGCGGCGAAGAAATTTGAGTTCGAGCGCGCCGCGGCGCTGCGGGACCGAATCCGCGGTCTGAAGCAACGGGATCTCGGCGAGTTGTTCGCAGCGCCTGCGAACGAGGCCGAAAAAAGCGCGGAGCAGTCTTAACCGGATTTCCTTTTTCTCAGTGAACTATCAATTAATGGGCCTCCGTCTTTCGCGAAGCGATGGAGACATCCATGGGCAAGGTTCTCTGGCACGTCGCAATGTCGCTGGACGGTTTCATCGGCGGGCAAAACGACTCGATGGACTGGGTGTTCGGCTACGTCGCCCTCGATGCCCTGACCAGCAAGCTCGGACCCGGCGACGCCGCGAATCCGCCTGATTCGTCTTCGATCCGCGGCATCCTGGAGCAAGTCATCAGGTCTACCGGGTCGGTGCTGAGCGGCAGACGAAGCTACAACGTGGGAAGGAAGCCTTGGCAGCGCCCCGAAGCGCGGAAGGTGTTGGGCGGGGCCTGGAGCGGCCCGGTATTCGTGCTCACTCACAAAGCTCCTGAGGACGAAGCGGATCCTTCGATCAAGTTCCTATCGGGCGCAATTCGGAGCGCGATTGGCGAGGCGCGCGACGCTGCCCTGCCGGAGGGAAGAACGTCCTGGTGATTTGCGCCGATGTCGCGCGGCAGTGCATTCAGGAGGGTCTAATCGACGAGATTCGAGTCCACCTTGCGCCCGTCTTGCTCGGCGATGGCGTCCGGTTTTTCAACTGGCCGGGCGCGCCGGATGCGGTTCATCTGGAGATGATTGATGCCGCGCGGTCAGGGCAACTCACTAACCTTCACTTCCGTGTCGTCAAATAGATTCAGCGCGTCAATGCTAAAACGCGCTTAAATTAATTCGCTTAGGTCACCTCGCTTAAATTACGTTGCGGCGCAACTCCGCGAGAGGATAGAACGTTTCGCGCCAATTGACGCCGCCCTGCCAATAAGTCACAAAAGTAGAGCGCGTGAGCATCCAGGCAAAAATGAGCGCGCCGATCGGGTGCGTAAGGCCATATAGAGGAGATGCTTCTGCGCCGACCGCAATAACGACATGTATGGCGAATGAGATTCCCACGGCAATCGCGGCAAAAACCAACGCAAGACCGTGCGACTTTGCGACGAGCAGCCATACGAACGCGACCCAGGGCATGACACTCATGAACAAGATCCCGGTTATCTGGACAACCGCCAACCTTAGGCTGAAGCTGGCCGCGCCAAAAAATGTTTTTGTCGTACCCCTGACCAGATTGCCCAAACCGGCTTGCCAGCGGACGCTGACGTGATGAGCGGCAAAGGCAACTTGCGAGCGGAAGCCACCCTGCTTGACGATCTTGCCGACTTTCATGTCTTCGGGCACCTGAAGCGCCAGCCGGCGGTAGCCGCCGACGGCTTCGTAGACTTCGCGGCGAATAATCTGGAACGCGCCGATCCCGACGTACGCCGAGGAGCGAGGATCGCTCGTGCGCCAGGCTTCAACACCCACGGAGAAGCCCAGACCAAAGAACGTCATCACCACGCGTTCCCAAAAGCCAACCATTACCATTTTCGCGAATAAGGAAAGATGATCGAGGCGCTGCTCATTTACGAGCGCCATCACGCGGCCAAGAACATCAGGCGCGAAATGCACGTCGGCGTCAGTAAATACAAAGAACGAACCGGTCGCGATTTGGTAGCCCTGGTCCAATGCGTGCGTCTTTCCGATCCAGCCGGGGGGAAGGGATGTGACGTGTACAACGCGAAGCCGCGGGCTGCGCTTTGCGAAATCGTCAAGGATCTGCGGTGTGGCATCCTTGGAGCGATCGTCTACTGCGATGACCTCGTAATCGGGGTAATCGAGCTTAAGCAACGTTTCGAGCGCCCCCGCAAGCTTCTCGGCTTCGTCGCGTGCGGCGAAAACAATCGAGATGCGTGGACAACGATCCTTTTCGAGTGGGGCAATCCGCTCAATGCGCGGCAGTCGCGACATACCCAAACCCGCCCGGACGCCCTGGATTGCCCAGAGAAGGGCCGCAATACCCAAAAGAATGGTAAGCAAAATGTGCAATTCGATTTCTCCTGCGGGAATCCACCAAACACGTTATTCTAGCATTCACGGAGAATTCGCCGGGGGAGAAGGCGGTTGGACGCAACAACTTCAACAACAGTGGCGATCGTTGGCGCAGGCCGGGTCGGCCGCGCGATGGGACGCAAATTGCGCCAGGCGGGATGGCACGTCACGGCGGTTGTGACGCGTTCCGAAGCGAGTGCGCGCAGAGCCGTGCGGCACATTGGCGGCGGTAGGCCGCATGGCAGGCTCACACGCTTGGTGTTAGAAGCAGGAATCGTACTGATCGCCGTGCCTGATGACGCGATTCCCGTGGTCGCAGCGCGGCTGGCGCGAATGGGAGGGGAGGAATGGCACGGCAAGATTATTCTGCACACTAGCGGCGCGCTCGATAACCGGGCGCTCGCACCACTTGAGCACGCGGGCGCGTCAACTGGATCCATACATCCGTTGCAAAGTTTCTCCTCCCGCGTAATGCCGTCATTGGATGGCGTCTGGATGGTAATTGAAGGCATGCCGAAGGCGCTTCGTGTTGCCAGGCATATCGCTCGTGATTTGGGCGGCATTCCTTTGCGGCTGCAAAGCGGCAATAAGCAGGCTTATCACGCGGCGGGAGTATTTTCGGCCGCGCACATACTGACGATGGTTGAGGCGGGCGCCCGAATTTTGACGAATGTGGGTTTTTCCCGGAGGCAGGCAAGCGCGGCTTTGCTACAGCTTTCACGCCACGTGCTCTCGAACTTCGAAAAATTCGGAGCGAGCGTAGCCTGGAGCGGCCCCGCGGCGCGAGGCGATTTCGGCACTATCGCGGGACACATGCGGGCGCTTAAACACTTTCCGGATGAATACGGAGACGCGTACGCCGCCGTGCATCGGCTCGGTGCGCGCGTGCTGGCTCACCGGCCCGAAGGTCTGCTGGCGAAGCTGGAGCTGGCACTGCGTTCCGGCGCGAAGAAACCAGCGGCGCGGCGCGATGGTTCGTAGATGATGATTGGCGGCCGGCCGTTGCCGGCCGAAAAGCGGCAATAATCTTTCAATGTAAAGAGGAGGAAACTCTTGTCAGGATTGCACATTTCCGTGGAAACGCGGACGCTGAAGAATGGTTTGCGTGTGGTTGTCGCGCCGGAGCGGACCGCGCCGCTTGTTACGGTCGGTGTTTATTACAACATTGGATTTCGCCTGGAACCACACGGACGCAGCGGTTTTGCGCACCTGTTTGAGCACATGATGTTTCAGGGTTCCGAGAACGCCGGAAAGATGGTCCACATAAAATTGATCAATTCTTCCGGCGGATTGCTGAATGGGTCGACGCACTATGACGTGACGAATTACTTTGAGGCGGTGCCCTCCAATGCGCTCGAGCGCGTGCTCTGGCTGGAATCAGACCGGATGCGCTCACTGAAGGTGGACGATGAGAATCTTCGCAATCAGCGCGACGTCGTCAAAGAAGAAGTCCGCGTCAACGTATTGAACCAGCCCTATGGCGGATTTCCATGGCTGGATTTACCTCCGGTCGCTTTTCGCAATTGGGCCAATGCGCACAATTTTTACGGCGATTTCGCCGATCTGGATGCCGCATCCCTCGCTGACGTGCGCGAATTCTTCGGGACGTATTACATTCCGTCGAACGCCGTGCTGGTGATTCTGGGCGACGTGGAGATGGACGAAGCTTTTCGTCTGGCGCAGCAGTATTTCGAGGATATTCCCTCCGGGTCCGTGCCCGTGCAGGCGGACACGACGGAACCGCCTCAGACGGAGGAGCGGCGAGGCACAGTGGAGGAAAAATTCGGGACGTTGCCCGCCGTGGCCATTGGGTATCGCGCCCCCGCGCGGCGCACGGCGGATTGGTACGCGGCGATCTTGCTCGATCACGCCTTGCACGGAGGCCGTGCTGGGCGCATCTACCGGAAACTTGTGCTCGAGCAGCAACTTGCCGTGGAGGCCGCGGGCGACACAGGCGACCTGTTTGATTACAACGGTCCCACGCAGATTGTGACCCGCATCATTTACAAGCCCGAAGTGACGGGTGAACAATTGCTCGCGGCGTACGATGCCATCGTCGAGGAAGTCCGGCAGAAGGGCATCGGCGCGGACGAGCTAGAAGAGGTAAAGGTGAAATTCCGGTCAGACTATTATTCGGCGCTCGAGAGCGGGCATGGATCAGGGTTTCCACGTTTCGGGTTGATGCATTACCTCGCGTGCTTCACGCTGTTTGATGGCGACCCGAGCTTGATTAACACGGTACTCGATGGATTCAACGCGGTCACTCCGGCACAGGTCCGCGCCGTGGCTGAAAAATATCTGGCGCCCGCGCAACGCGCAATGGTATTTCGCCTGCCGGCGCATAAGGAGGCCGCGTGATGGCATCCGCCGCATCCAATCCGTCACGCACTAAAGTCCCGGAGCTAGGGCCCGAGCGGCCAGTCGTCTGGCCGCGCCGTTTCCGCCATAAACTGGCCAACGGCCTCGAGATCGTCCTGGTTGAATCCCACACGATTCCTAAATTTACCGTGGAGCTTTATTTCCGCAGCGGCAATGCCGCGGCTGCGACGCCGAGCCTGGCGGAAATTACAGCTGCGGTTGCACGCACGGGCACTACGCGGCGATCGAGCCGCAAGATCGAAGAGGATCTGCGCCGCTGGGGCGCGGACCTTTCGACCAGCGCGGGCGCTGACACGAGTGCCGTCGGGTTTGGTGGGCTGAGCGAGTTTTCGAGGCCGCTTCTGGAACTGGCGGCCGAAATCGCGCGGGAAGCGGCATTCCCAGTCGAACAATTCGAGCGCGAGCGCAGGCAGAAGCTAGAAGAGATGCGCATCGCGAGGACTACGCCTGATTTCCTGGCCAATGAGCGGCTGCGCAAGGTGCTCTTCGGAACGCATCCGTATGCGAACTTCGCGCCATCCGAAGCGCAGGTCGAAGCGTACACGCTCGATGCGCTGGTTGCATACTATCGTGACCACTACCGCCCGTCAGGAACGTTGCTGGTTGCCGTCGGTGATTTTTCCGCGGAGAAGATGATCGCGGACATCGAGAGTGTATTTGGCGATTGGAGCGGCGCCGCTCCGGCGCCTGGTGCGCAGGCTCCGCCGCCCGTCGCGCAGAACCGGCGCGTGCATCTCGTTCATGTACCCGGCGCCGTGCAAGCGGAAATCCTACTCGGCAATATGGCCATCACGCGCAAGCATCCGGATTGGCTGCGGCTGGCGCTTGCCAATAACATTTACGGCGGAGCGTTTAATTCGCGATTGGTGATGAACATTCGCGAGCAGAAGGGCTACACGTACAGCCCGAGGAGCGGCGTGCACCCGCTGCGCCAGTATGGTTTTTTTGTGGTGAATGCAGCGGTGCGCAACGAGGTTGTCGCCGCGACACTGACCGAAACGTTTTATGAACTTGACCGTATTCGCGCGCTTCCCGTGGAAGCAGCGGAACTGGCCGACGCCCTTCATTACATGACCGGCGTGTTTTCTCTGGGGCTGGGCACGCAGGGCGGCATCGCATCGCAGCTCGCTACGGTATTCCTCAACGATTTGCCGGACGATTATCTTGAGACGTACCGGGAGCGCGTACGCGCGCTAACGGCAGCCGACGTGCTTGAAGCCGCGCGGAAATACTTCGACTCCGCTCACTCGCAGATCGTTATCGCGGGAGATCGCGCGGCGATAGCGGATCAAGCGGCGCTCTTCGGTGATGTGGAAACGTATGACGCGCAGGGCAACAAAATCTGATCTCTCCAAAATGAACGGTGCAGATGGCGGCGGAACGCGCGTCAAATTGGTAGCTCTGTCGCCCTGCTGAGACGCTTGTCTGAAGTGTTTCCTGTAAGGTATAGTGCCCCCGATATAACTCCGGCGACTCGATTCATGTTTAGGCTGCGAGCCCGGCGTTGAGGGAGGAAACGTCATGGAGAGCTACTCAATAGCGAATCTGCGGCGGGGCGCTTGGCTGCGCAAGTTGTGCTGCTTGATGTTGTTGATGGCGATTTGTCCGGGCGTCGCAGTTGTAGGCGCTCAGGAAAAGGGCAAGAAGCTGCCGCCGCCGGCGAAGCCGTTCGACATCAATACGGCCACGTTTGACCAATTCCACAGTCTTCCGGGCGTTGGGCCGGTGACGGCGCAAAGAATTTTGGACTATCGCAAGAAAAGCGGACCGTTTCAACGTGTTGAAGACTTGCTCGCGGTGCGTGGGATCAGCTCGGCGCGCCTTGAGAAGATGCGCCAGTATGTGATGGTAAAGCCGGCGGCTTCGCCTTCGCCTCCACCCAAGAAGCCAGCTACTCCCAAGGAGTAAATCACAGCACCTGGTGGCTGGATTTTGAGGGGTTCATGTCGAGCGGCACCTGGTCGGCGATGGTAATGCCGTAGCCCGCGAGTGCGACGACCCTGCGCGGGTGATTGGTGAGCACGCGGATATCCGTGAGGCCGAGGTCACGCAGGATTTGCGCGCCAATGCCGCTTTCGTGCTGCACCATACGCTGACGGGCGGCATCCACGTCCAATTGACCACGCATGTGGTACCTGATGCGGGGAAGCTCTCCGGTCAAGGCTGGGGCCGATTCGATGCCGAAGCCGCGTCCAGTATGGTGCAGATAAACAAACACGCCGCGGCCTTCCTCGGCGATGGCCTGCAGGGATCGCGCGATAGTTTCGCGGCAGTCGCAACTCATTGATGCAAAGACGTCGCCCGTCAGACAATGCGAATGCACTCGAACGAGCGGCGCCAGCGCGGCATCGGCATCTTGTAGTTCGCCCTTCACGAGAGCGATGTGCTGTTCGCGGTCAACCTCGCTTGAAAAAACAACCATGCGGAAATCGCCATAAGCGGTAGCCAGCGGAGATTCCGCTACGCGGTGGACATACCGTTCATTCTGCATACGGTAGCGGATCAGTTCGGCCACGGTGAGCATTTTCAGGCCGTGCTCGCGGCAGAATTCGATGAGCTGCGGCACGCGCGCCATAGTGCCGTCATCATTCATGATTTCGCAGATTACGCCGGCGGGAGTCATGTTTGCGATGCGCGCCAGATCCACGGAGGCTTCCGTCTGCCCGGCACGAACGAGAACGCCGCCGCGACGGGCGCGGAGAGGGAACACATGCCCGGGGCGCGCCAAATCGGACGGGCGCGTGAGCGGGTCAATCGCGGCAAGGATGGTCAGCGCACGATCGGCGGCGCTGATGCCCGTGGTTGTGCCGTGGCGCGCATCAATAGATTCGCAGAAAGGCGTGCCGTACGCGGATGTGTTTACGGGTGAAACGAGCGGCAGGCCGAGTTCGTCGCACCGGTCTTCAGTGAGCGTGACGCAGATGAGTCCACGGCCGTACTTGGCCATGAAGTTGATCATCTCCGGCGTAACTTTTTCAGCCGCCATCGTGATGTCGCCTTCGTTTTCGCGGTCTTCGTCGTCCACCAAAACAATGGGCCGGCGCTGGCGGAACTCTTCCGCGGCTTCATCCACTGTCGCGAACTGGAAATTATGCGGCGCCATGCAAACGATTCTCCCTGTGTGAATTCGATGATACCTCAAAACAAAAGGGGCGGCCGAATATCGGTCGCCCCTGGTTTGTTAATTCGTGACAAGCCGGAGTCTTAGTACATCCCTCCGCCGCCCATGCCGCCGGGACCACCGCCGTGACCACCGGCACCCGCAGCCTTCTTATCGTCTTCACGGATGTCCGCCACCAGAGCTTCGGTGGTGAGCATCAGCCCGGCAACTGACGCCGCATTCTGCAGCGCGAGCCGGGTAACCTTCGCCGGGTCAATTACACCAACCTTGATCAGGTCGGCATATTCGTCGGTGTCGGCGTTGTAGCCGAAGTTCTCGTCCTTGGAGTCGCGGATGCGGCCAACGACGACCGCGCCTTCGAGGCCGGCATTGTGAACAATCTGACGCAGAGGCTCTTCGAGCGCCCGCTTCACGATGTTCACTCCGATGGCCTCATCTCCTTCAAGCTTCAACTTGTCCAGTGTGGGGATGCAGCGCAACAGCGCCACGCCGCCGCCGGGAACGATCCCTTCCTCGACAGCCGCGCGTGTGGCATGCATGGCGTCTTCGACGCGAGCTTTCTTTTCCTTCAGCTCGGTTTCGGTTGCCGCGCCCACCTTGATCACCGCAACGCCGCCCACCAACTTCGCCAACCGCTCCTGCAGTTTCTCGCGGTCGTAGTCGGAAGTGGTGTCCTCGATTTGCGCGCGCATCTGCTTCACGCGGCCTTCGATGTGTGCAGGCTTGCCCGCACCTTCGACGAGGGTGGTGTTGTCCTTATCAATCGTAACTTTCTTGACGCGGCCCAGGTCCTCGATCTTCACGTTCTCAAGCTTGATGCCGAGGTCTTCGGTCAGCGCCTTGCCACCGGTGAGGATGGCGATGTCTTCGAGCATCGCTTTGCGGCGATCACCGAAGCCCGGAGCCTTCACGGCAGCGCATTGCAGCGTGCCACGGAGCTTGTTCACCACGAGGGTGGCAAGAGCTTCGCCTTCGATGTCTTCCGCGATGATCAAAAGCGGTTTGCCTGCACGGGCAACTTGCTCGAGCAGGGGGAGAAGATCCTTCATCGAGCTGATCTTCTTTTCGTTGATCAGGATGTAGGGGTCTTCGAGGTTGCATTCCATGCGTTCGGGATCAGTGACGAAGTAAGGGGAAAGGTAGCCGCGGTCGAATTGCATTCCTTCGACCACTTCCAGCGTGGTTTCCATGGTGCGGGATTCTTCCACGGTGATTACGCCGTCCTTGCCGACTTTCTTCATCGCTTCGGCGATGATGCTGCCGATTTGTTTGTCATTGTTGGCGGAAATGGTGCCGACCTGGGCAATCATGTCGCCCTTAACGTCGCGGTGGAGCTCCTTAATCTTGCCGACCGCTGCGTCCACAGCTACCTGAATGCCGCGCTTGAGCGCCGTTGGGCTGGCGCCTGCCGCGACCGTCTTCACGCCTTCGCGGAAGATGGCCTGCGCCAGAACGGTTGCCGTCGTGGTGCCGTCGCCCGCCACATCGGAGGTCTTCGACGCCACTTCGCGCACCATCTGTGCGCCCATGTTTTCGAGCGGATCCTGCAGCTCGATTTCCTTTGCGACGGTCACGCCGTCCTTGGTAATCACTGGTGCGCCGAACTTCTTTTCGATCACCGCATTGCGGCCCTTGGGGCCCAGCGTGATCTTTACGGCGTCAGCCAGTGCGTTCACTCCGCGCAGGATCGCCTGCCTGGAGTTCTCGCCTGTTACGATCTGCTTTGCCATGAGACTTCTTCCTCCTAGAGATTAGTGAACCTTGAAAATTGTTGGAATAAAACGGTTATGTTATTTCTTGCCGCCGGCTGCTTTGGCTGCGCCGCCGAGCTTCGCCAGGATTTCGTCCTCGCGAAGGATGAGGTATTCTTGATCGTCTATCTTGATTTCGGAGCCGCTGTACTTGCCGAACAGGATGCGGTCGCCGGCTTTTACGTCGAGGGGGATGCGTGCGCCCTTCTCGATTTTGCCTGCGCCGACGGCGATTACTTCGCCTTCCTGAGGCTTTTCCTTAGCCGAGTCGGGGATGATGATGCCGCCCTTCACGGTTTCCTTCTCTTCTATCCGCTTGACCAGAACTCGGTCGTGCAGGGGGGTGATATTCACTGCCATAGTTGCTTGCCCTCCGTAACGTTGGTCGGAATGTGCTTCTGGTTTGATTGGTAGGCCTGGGGAGTGGGTTAGCAGTCCTCTGGCCCGAGTGCTAATATAGTCGGAAGGGCCTTACATGTCAAGTGAGATCGTGACAGTCAAAAGCGAGGACCCTCCTGTCATGGCCCATAACTACATTAAAAACAGCGACTTAGATATGTAAGGAAAATACTGCACTTGGCTATTGCTTTGCTTTTGGCGTAGTGGCTAGAATCGCAGCCAAATTTGACTGTGCGCATGGAAATCTATCTCCGCCTCGTAATTGAGACCGCAGGGACGCTGCTCGCTCTGTTCCTGATGATTTTGATTGTAGGCTATCGGCGACGGCGAACGTTTGAACGAGTCCTCTTTTTCCTCGCGCTCGCGCTGTTTTTCTATTACGCGGGAATTTTGCTGATGGAGAACGCGTCGCTGTATTACGCCGGAGGGGCGCCGCGCGCCACGGAAACGATTGCCTATATTCTTGTTGGCCTCGGTCTGGCAGCTCTGCCCGGACTGTTCGTGCATGCGCATTTTGCATACGGATGGGTGGAGGCAGAAACTCGCCCCAGTTGGTTGCAGGCGGGAATAATCGCGGCGATCTATACCCCAGGTATCCTATTTGGTGCGTCGGCATTACATATTTTAGACAGCCGTTATCTGTTTGCCTTCCCGGTCCCAGAAAACGGAATAGATATGCGCTTTTACCTCGTTTGGCTTGCAGTGGCCATGGCCATTTGCGCCGCTCTCCACCTTTATTTCGTACGGCGGGTCCAAACAGCCATTCGTCGCGGGTGCCACAGTTTTCTGGCCGTGTATTTCGCAGGAGTCGGGCTGCTGGCAATTGACATTCTTATGTTCGACACGGTCATTTGGCATGGGGCCGTCAGATGGATGTACATCCCGACTATCGCTAATGACTTGAGATTCTTGGGTTTTACCTTCGCGTGGGTTGTTCCAATCGGGCTTCTTGTCTATGCCATCGTTCGGTACAAATTCCTCGGGATCGGTTCACAGAAGAACTTGGTCTATTCCGTCGCGATTGCCTTTCTGGCGATCCTCTACTTGGGTGTTGTGAGGCGGTTGAGTGGATGGCTTGAGCCGGTGTTGCCACCCGAGGCGAGCTCGGCGATTTTGCTATTCGTCCTGGTGGTGTTCTTCGAGCCGCTTCAGAGAGTAGCCAGCCGTTTGCTGCGCCGGAGATTTCAGGAACAGGTGGACCGTTTGCAGCATTTGAGCTCCGAATTACAACGGGAAGCGCTACGGGGTGAACCCGGGCCCCTGTTGGTTTTTGCCGAACAGCGTATTCGACAGGAATTCGGATTGGAAGACGTGCGAATCCAATTGAAGAAATCGGGGTCAGTCAGAGAGGGACCAAGCAATGAGCGAAAAAGTCCGGCCGCGAAATCGCGCCCCGCTTGGGCGGGGCAGCCGGTGCGCCTTGCGCTCGGAAGAGCGGGTTCGGAGATCGGAGAGATGGAAGCGGTGCCGGTTGGCTCGGCGATTTCCGGTGAAACGATGGCAGCGCTGGAGTTTTTTGCCGAACAGTTGCCGGCCGTAATCGAGCTTTGCCGCGCCATCGAGCAAAAAGTCGCACTGGAAAGAGAATTGGATGAGCGCGAACGCCTGGCGCTTGTCGGCCAGATGGCGGCGAGCATCTCGCACAATCTAAAAAATCCGCTTGGCTCGATGAAAACGGTGCTGCAGGTTCAGCTGGAAAGCCCCGAACTGCCCGCTGCCGCACGGCGTGACCTGACGATGGTCCTAAGTGAGTTGGACCGGTTGGGCGCAAAACTGAATCAACTCTTGAAATACGCGAGGCCCGCGGTGCGTCCGGGTGCTGCGCCATTGCGAGTGGCGGCTGGATCTGTTGCAGAGCAAGTGGTTTCCCTTTTGCGGCATGAGGCGGAGCGTCGCCGCGGACACCTGACGCTGAGCGATGAGTCCAGCGGTGTGCTTGTAAGCGGCTCGGAAGAAGCGCTGGCGGACATCCTTTCAAATCTTGTTGTGAACGCGATCGAAGCGATGCTTGAGGGTGGCGCTGTTTCTATGGCCGTGAGGCGAGAGTCCGCGCACGTCGTATTGATTGTCACTGACGATGGCCCAGGAATCGCAGCCGAAAATCATGCGTCTATCTTCCGGCCATTCTTTACGACAAAGCCGAGCGGAACAGGGCTTGGACTCGCGATTGTCGAACGGCGCGCGCTGGAACTGGGCGGAATTGTGACTTGTGAAAGCCCGATTGCGGATGGACATGGAGCGCGATTCATCGTGCGGCTGCCGATTGCGGAATCGACCAGTCTAAGAATGGAGTAACGGCTTATGCCTGCGAGAACAATTCTGATTGTGGATGACGAGCCAGCGGCGCGTTACGCGTTGCGGCGCGCGCTCGAGCATGCGTACCGCATCGCGGAAGCCGAGAGTGCACCGGCGGCCCGGGAAGCCCTGGTGCGCGAACGGCCTGACCTGGTGCTGCTGGACATCGTCATGAATGATGAGGATGGACTTTCTTTTCTTCGATGGATGCGCGAAGCGGGGCATGGACAGCCCGTGATCGTTGTTTCCGCGCTGGATACGGCCCGCACTGCATTGGACGCGTTGAAGCTCGGGGCGACCGACTATTTGGTGAAAGGATTTGATGTCGAAGAACTGCGCAAGCGGGTAGGGAATTTGCTGCGCTTGACCGTGCTCGAACAGGAAAACGCGCGCCTGCGCGAGCGCCTGGTGACGGAAGGACAATTCGGGGCGATGCTCGGAAGCACGCCGGAAATGCGGCGATTGTTTGAGATGGCCGCGCGCGTCGCGGAAACGGATGCCACAGTCCTCATCCTGGGCGAAAGCGGGACAGGGAAGGACCTACTCGCGCAGGAAATTCACGCGCGGTCGGTGCGCGCGGCGAAGCCATTCGTTGCCGTGAATTGTGCGGCGCTTCCTGAAAATTTAATTGAGTCCGAACTTTTCGGCTATGAGAAGGGCGCCTTCACGGGCGCGGCGCAACAGAAGAAGGGCAAATTTGAGCTGGCGAATGGCGGCACGATCTTTTTGGATGAAATTGGTGATATGAATGCCGTGACGCAGGCCAAGGTGCTTCGAGCGCTCGAAAACCGCGTGATTGAGCGGCTGGGCGGCACGCAGCCAATTCCAGTGGATGTGCGCGTGATCAGCGCGACGCACCGCGATTTGCCAGCGGAAATTGCAGCGGAGCGATTCCGCGAAGATTTGTACTATCGCCTGCACGTGGTCACCCTTGAAGTGCCGCCGCTTCGCGCGCGTAAGGAAGATATTCCGCTGCTGGCCGCGGCATTTCTGAAGTTGCATGGCGCGCACATGGCTCTTGGTACGCATGGTGAACAATCGGCCCGTGCCGCTCGGTTCACCCGGGAAGCGATGGACGCATTGGCACATTATGACTGGCCGGGAAATGTCCGTGAATTAAAAAACGCGCTTGAGCGCAGTTTAGTCTTCGCGCGAGGTATAGAGATTACGCGGGAAGATCTGCCCGCGGAAGTCGTGGACGGTGCTTCGGGCGTCACGCGCAACAGCCGGGAAGATGTTTCGCTCTCAGAAACAGATTTTCGCGAGGCAAAGCGCAAGTTTGAGGTCGCCTACATAACTCGCCAGCTTGAGCGGCATAATTGGAACGTTTCGCGCACAGCGGCGACCATCGGCCTCCACCGGCAAAGTCTGCAGGAAAAGTTGCGCGAGCTTGGCATCCGGCGTCCTGGCCGCGCGCCGCAGGACGAATAGATGAATGCCTGCCAGCGGCGACGAAACAGTTTGATTCCGTTATGAAGGTCGCGGAGAATGGCTGCATTACGTTGCGCGCAAGATCAGGAGGCACGCTCCGTGAGCGAGCATTTCATCGAGTTCGTTGGCGTCTCAAAATCGTTTGAGGATAATTTGGTCCTCGACAACGTGAGCTTTCACGTGGATCACGGGCAGACGGCCGTCATCATGGGCCGAAGCGGCGTCGGGAAATCCGTTTCGCTCAAACACATCATGGGCTTCCTGAAGCCGGATGCCGGACGTGTGATTGTCGCCGGCCAGGATATTACGGACTGGGATGAGCACCAACTTGCGGAGATCCGCCGGCACGTCACCATGGTTTTCCAGTCCGGCGCTCTTTTCGATTCACTCACGGTGGGCGAAAACATCGCGTTCCCGCTGCATGAGCGCGAAGGCGTTACGCCTGATGAGATTGACGCGCGCGTTCACGAGCTTGCGGAAATGCTGGAAGTGGCGCATGACCTTGACCGGCTGCCCTCGGAGCTGGGAACAGGCATGAAGCGCAACGTCGCGATCGCGCGCGCTTTGGCACAGGATCCCGAAGCTATCCTATATGACGAGCCGACCACGATGGTCGACCCGTTGATGGCCACGCACACAGGCGATCTGATTCTGAAGCTTAAAGAAACGCTCCACAAGACGTCCCTTGTCGTCACGCATGACACGCATCTGGCCAGGAAACTCGCCGACACAGTAATCTTCCTGCAGGACGGCCGAGTGTCCTTCTTCGGGCCATGGAAGGATTTTGAGGCTTCTTCGGATCATTTTCTCCGTGCTTTTCGTTTGCTCGACGACCTCATCCCCGAATTGGACGTGACGGCGTGAGTTGGTTTCTTCGTTCAACCGATTTGCCCGCGTGAAAACATGAGCGAATCCGCGCCCGCAAACTCTCCAACCGTTCCGCAGCTTCGCCGAGTGATGGGTTTCTGGGACGTTCTGCTCTTCAACATTGCGACGGTGCTGGGGCCGCGGTGGATTGCGGCGGCGGCGCACAACGGTCAATCGTCAATCAGTTTGTGGATTATCGCCGCCGTGCTTTTCTTTGTGCCGACGGCTCTGGTAATCACCGAGCTCTCGACGCGGTTCCCGCACGAAGGGGGACTCTACATTTGGACGAAAGACGCCTTCGGTGATTTTCACGGATTCATCGCCGGGTGGACCTATTGGATATACACGATTTTCTATTTTCCCGGTTTATTGCTGGCCAGCGCCGCCATGGGCGCGTATATAGCGGGCGGTAACGCGGCAACGTTGGCGCAGAACCGGCCGTTTCTTCTGAGTGTTTCCCTCGCGCTGCTGTTTGTGGCCGTTGGACTCAATATCATTGGGTTGAATATTGGCAAGTGGCTGCAAAATGCCGGCGGCGTTGCAACTTACCTTCCACTGATGATCCTAGTGGCAATCGCGGCGATGCTGTGGTACGCGCGCGGTTCCGCAACACAATTCACGCTGGCCGGCATGCTGCCGCACTGGAATCTGGATACGGTAAATTTCTGGTCGCAGATTGCGTTTGCATTCACGGGGTTGGAACTGGTTTCCGCGATGAGCGGCGAGATTCGCGACCCCCGGCGCACATTTCCGCGCGCCATTCTTGGGTCAGGCGTGATGATCGCGGCGATCTATATTATCGGGACAATCGCGGTGCTGACGATGGTGCCCGCCGCGGCCGTGGATCCGAAGAATGGCGTTTTTCAGGCGATTACACTGGGTTCAACGGCGCTCCGTTTTGCCGCGGTTGGTATATTCGCCGCGGCGCTCGTGACGGTTGGAAACGCTGGAGGAGTAGGATCAACGGTCGCGGGAATTGCGCGAGTGCCATTCATGGTGGGGATTGATCGCTACTTGCCGGCCGCGTTTGGAAAGATACATCCTCGATGGAAAACACCTTACGTATCGATCCTCGTGCAGGCTATTGTGTCCGCGATAATCCTTTTGCTGATTCAGATCAACGAATCGGCGAACGGCGCTTATCAAATTCTTGTTGATGCAGCCATCATCCTTTACTTTATTCCTTTCGTTTACATGTATGCAGCGGCAATCAAGCTTTCCTATCGCGCGGACCGCAACGAAAACAAATCGGCAGCGCTGATTCCGGGCGGAAAGTTCGGAGTTTGGGTGGCGGCCGGTTTGGGATTGCTGGTTGTTCTCGCGGGAATCTTTCTGTCATTTATTCCTCCCGGAGATAGCACCAGTAAATTTACTTTTGAAGTGAAGCTAATGGCCTGTACGGTGGTCAGCATCGCTCTCGGATTGGGACTGTATTTTCGAGGCGTGCGTGAGAAATCAAGAGAAGGAATTCGATCGTAGGCTAGAAGCCTTCCTTTATGAATCTCTCGATGGAAAGACGCGGAGTTCCGGGTGCGCGGCGCGCGTCGAGCAGCCGTTCGACATACTTGGCGAGCACGTCGGCTTCGAGGTTGACTCCATCACCGATAGCGGCGTGGCGCAAATTCGTGTGAGCGTATGTGTAAGGAATAATCGCAAACCCGGCGACGCCTTCGCTCCAGGCCGCGACAGTCAGGCTGATGCCGTCCACAGTCAGCGAACCTTTTTCGGCGACGTAAGCGGCGATTTCCGCGGGCACGCTGACGCCAAGCCACCAATTTTGTTCTTCCGGCGGAGATTGTGCAGCGCCTTCGGGAGCCCAACTGACAATGCGCCCGACACCGTCCACGTGTCCCTGCACCAGATGGCCGCCGAGTTCTTCCCCCGCGGTGAGCGGCCTTTCAAGATTCACACTCGTTCCGGACTTCATTTCTCCGAGGGTTGTTCGGCGGAGCGTTTCGGGCGATAAGTCAGCGGCGAAGCTATCCGCATTGCGCTCAACAACGGTGAGACAGCAGCCATTCACAGCGATGCTCGATGAAATCTTGAGCGAATCCGCCAGTTTCGGCGCGCGCACGCTGATGCGGCCGCCCGTATCGCCGCGCCTTAATGACTCGACGGCGCCCTGATGTTCAATGATTCCTGTAAACATCGCGCAGATACCCCACGTAACGATAATCTGGTCCGAACCGTTGAAGTCCGAAATTGGAAAGCCTTTTGATACGAGTCGCCGCGTGCGTTGTGGCCCAGGGCGTTCCCCCACGCCCGGCCGTCGTTCCGGCGCTAAAGATTACCAGCTTATCCGGGATGCGTGCCAGAAGCGCCGCCGAATTCACACGTGTTCCCGCTTCAATCAGTACACTCAGGATGTTTCTGCGCGCGAGATCGCGAAGGATTGCTCGAAGGTTGAGGCCCGCCCGAGTGCGTTGCACGCGAACAATCTCCGCTCCAGCTTCTAGCAAGCGGCGCGCTTTCGGCGAGTCAATCCTTGCGGCGGTGAAGATTAGCAAGTCGCCCTTGGCGGAACGCACCAGTTTTGAGTCCGGTGGCAGCCGTAGACGTGAATCGAGGATCACGCGTAGCAATGGCCGCCGCCGGGACCTTCCCGTGCGATCCGTCAATGCGGGATCATCTGCAAGCACCGTCCCAATGCCGGTAATGATCGCATCGGATGCGTGCCGCATTCGCTGAACTTCATTGCGCGATTCGCGGGACGTAATCCATTTCGAATGTTTCTTACGCCCAAGTGAAGGCCACGCGATGGCGCCATCGAGCGTCATCGCCGATTTGAGAGTAACGAACGGCTGCCGCGCGCTAATCCAACGTGCAAAGCGCTCATTCAATTTCCGCGCTTCGGCTTCACGCAGCCCAATTTCGACTTTGACGCCCGCCGCGCGCAATTGCCGGAAGCCGCGGCCCGCGATCACTGGATTGGGATCGCGCATCGCCGCAACGACGCGCATCACTCCCGCGTTAATGATCGCTCGTGTACACGGGCCTGTGCGACCGTGATGGGAACATGGCTCCAAGTTTACGTATAGCGTTGCTCCGCGGGCTTGCCGGCCCGCGGATTCGAGAGCCAGAATTTCCGCGTGTTTCAATTTATCGTAAACGTGGAAGCCTTCGCCGATTTTGCGGTCCGCTCGCACAAGAACTGCGCCGACCATCGGATTGGGGCTCGCAAGCCCTTCGCCACGCCGGGCGAGCGCAAGCGCGCGGTCCATCCATCGCGCATCCGATTGTTTTTGTTTCATGCGAACGGCGGCGGCCACGGCAGACTCAGTCAAAGAGGGAATTGACGAACGCTTCCGCTTCAAACGGCACCAGATCTTCCATTTTTTCTCCGATGCCGACATAACGGACGGGCAGGCCCAGTTCACGCGTGATGGCGACGACGATGCCACCTTTGGCGGTGCCGTCGAGTTTTGTAAGCACGATTCCGGTGACGCCCACGGCGGATGTGAATTCACGCGCCTGCACTAACCCGTTCTGTCCGGTGGTTGCGTCCATAACGAGTAAAATTTCATGTGGCGCGCCGGGAATGACTTTTGCCGCCGTGCGTTTCATTTTTTCCAGCTCGGCCATCAGATTCGATTTTGTGTGCAGCCTGCCGGCAGTATCCACGATGACGGTTTCGATACCGCGCGAACGCGCCGCTGTTACCGCGTCATACACCACGGCAGCGGGATCGGCGCCCGGTTTCTGCTTGATGATTTCGACTCCCGCGCGCCCGGCCCACACTTCGAGTTGTTCGATGGCGGCGGCGCGAAACGTATCGGCCGCGCAGAGCAGCACGCTATGGCCCTCCAAGCGCAGACGGTTTGCGAGCTTTCCCATTGTTGTAGTTTTTCCAACGCCATTCACGCCAACCATGAAAATTACACTCGTCGCATCACTTGTAACGGTATCTCCGGGTGTTGTTTCGGTCGCTGAGGGAGCAGCCGTCATCCGCGCCAGAAGTTGCCGTTTCAACTCTTCCTTCAGCTCACCGGCATCAGTGAGCGTGTGGCGATCTACTTTCTCGCGCACGGCTTCGAGCACCTCACGCGTTGTTCGCACGCCGATGTCCGCCGCGAGTAGCGCATTTTCGAGTTTTACCAAGACTGCGGGGTCAATTTTTCGCCCGCCAGTGAAGAGCCCTTCCACGCGCGCGGCGATCTGCGACCGCGTCTTGCTGACGGATTCTTTGAGGCGGTCGAGCAGGGAGCCGCTGGGCTTTTCTTCGCCGGATTTGTTCTTGCCAAAGATTGAGAACATCAGATCGTTTCACTCGTAGATGCTGAATCTGGGATTGTAGCAGATCACCTTGACTGGGAATGGAGGGGGTGCAGTCGCGCCAGATCGGCGGCGAGCGGCGCGAACTTAGACGCTGACAAGCGCGGGAACAGACAGCCGCACTTTGCCGCTAAGAAACGCGGCTTCCAAAGCGTCCACAACGACTGGGTCAAATTTGGTGCCTGCGAGGTTTCTGATTTTCCCGACCGCAAAGTCCAGTTCCAGCGCGGATTGGTAGGGGCGATTGGTGGTCATGGCGTCAAGTGTGTCGCAAACGGCGATAATGCGCGCCATTAATGGAATGTTGTCGCCGACCAAGCCATATGGATAACCGCGTCCATCCACGCATTCGTGGTGGAGTTCGATGCCCGGCAGCATTTCCGCGAGTTGCGCGACGGGACGCATGATGTTCGCGCCTTTTATTGGATGTTGCTTCATGATTTCAAATTCATCAGGAGTCAACGATCCCGGCTTCTTAAGCACGCGGTCGTCCACGCCAATTTTGCCGACGTCGTGCAGAAGAGCGGAAATGCGCAGTTTGTCGAGGTCTCCCTCGGAAAGCCCCATTTCGCGCCCGATGATCTGGGTGTATTTCGCTACGCGATCGGAATGGCCGCGCGTGTAAGGATCCTTTTCGTCAATGGCGGCGGCGAGCATGCGGATCGAACCAAGGAAAAGCTCTCGATTTTCCCGCGCGGCCTGCTTTAATCGATCGATGTACTGCTCGATATCGTCAGCCATCGCGTTGAACGTATCGGCAAGCTCGCTGATTTCCGCCGCGCCGCGCACAGGTGTTCGTTCATGGAATTCGCCGCGGCTGATGGCGCGAGTGGATTGGGCCAGACTTCGGATAGGCGCGCTGATCGCGACCGCAAACAAATATCCGACAATTAGCGCGACAAAGCTGACCACCAGCACGAAGGTAAGCGCCTGTTTGTTAAGCTCGTTTACGCCGGCATCCTCCCGCGCTTTTTCAAGGCTGCGCTGGGAAATGACCGCCCAGTTCAGCTCCGGCATTGTGGTATATGCGCCCATCATCGGAACTTCGTGGCCGTTCTCCTTGAGCGTGAATTGCATGGTCTCGGTAGTGCGCAAATCGCGTGGGAGGTCGCGGATGTGCGCGGCGACAGGAGATATGGAGCTTACGTCCGTGCCGGGGAAAAACGTCTTCGTATTCGGGTGGGCCACGATATGTCCATCATGGTCTACTACATATACGACGCGGTCATGCGCGCTGGCTTCATTCAAACTGTCGAGCACGCGGTTGAGAGAAACTACGGCTGCAAGCATTCCGGCGAAGTGGCCATCCACTTCCAGGGGTATCGCTATCACAAACGCAGGCTGGTTTCCCGGGTCGAGCGCCAGTGGATCGCTGTGGAACTCGAGCATTTGCTCGGTTGTCATGAACGCACGTTGCAGCGCGTTACCCACGAAAGGGTCTTTCTCAACGTTGGCGTCGCCCGATTTCGTCCCTTTGGCGTCGGTGCCCACGACCGTCACGTACAAAACGTTGCTATTTCCGGAAACAAAGTATTCGAGCAGGCGCGACATTTTCGGCACGACCGCCGGGTCGTTGACGTTGTCAATCAATCCAGTCAGCGTCAGAATTTGCCGCTCGCTGATGAGTTGCTGGCGAAGCGTGGACTCGAACAAAGTAATTTGCCCTGCCACGGACTGCGTAATCTCGATCTGCTGAACCTGTTCCGTATCTTGAAGTTTGGCCTGGCTGAGTTGCAGCACCTGGTGGTGGTAAAGCGCGATGGGCAGGATGCTGACCAGGAGCAAAGCGCCCAGCACCATCCAGAGGATGCGCGGGCGGCGAGGAATGAGCGATTTGAGGTCAAAACGCCGCATGGTGACTACACTTATTCTACGAAGCCCTGGGGAGCAGTGGGCGCCGCTGAAGTACAGGCGTGGCGGATTAGATACGGGCGGTGGGAATCCTCATGCCCAGGAACGAAGCTGTAGCCTGTTTTCTTGGCGCCGCAAAATGTCAGCCAGTTTGGGGATTTACTCGCTCTTGAGGCGGCGTTCCATTAGCTCGCGGATAGCCTCGCGAGGTGGACGTTTTTCGTACAACGCGGCGTACATTTGTTCGGTGATGGGCATTTCAATGTTTGCGCGGCGAGCCAACTCGCGAGTCGCAGCGGTGGTCCCAACACCTTCGGCGACCATGCGCGTTGTGGAAAGGATCTCCTGTAACGCGCGCCCTTTGCCGAGTTCCACGCCCACCGTGCGATTGCGGCTCAACGCGCCTGTTGAGGTGAGCACGAGATCACCCATGCCAGCCAGACCTGCGAGAGTGTCGCGCCGGCCCCCGAGAGACACCGCAAGCCGGGTCATCTCCGCCAGCCCTCGCGTCAAGAGTGCGGCGGCTGTGTTCGCACCCAATCCAAGACCGGCGCAGACGCCCGCGGCAATCGCGATGACATTTTTCACGGCGCCGCCGATTTCGACGCCCGTGACGTCGTCATTCGTATACAGCCGGAATGTAGCCCCGGCAAACTCCTCCTGTAGCTCGGAAGCAAGCGCGGCGTTGCGCGAAGCAATCACCACGGCGGTTGGATCGCCGCGCGCAGCCTCGCGAGCGAATGACGGGCCTGACAGCACGGCGATCCGTTCCGCATCAGGGCCCACGCGGACTTCGGCAATAACCTCCGACATTCTCAGCAGGGTGGCGTGCTCTATACCTTTTGTCGCGCTTACGATTGCCGCGCCAGGCTTCAAGTGTGGAAGCATGGCGGTGTAAACATTCCTCGCGTTTGCGGATGGAACAACTCCCAACACAATCTCAGCGTCCGCAAGCGCGGTGGCAATGTCTGAAGTGACCTCAACTTCGCCGGGCACAGTGAACCCCGGCAGGTAGATGCCGTTCTGCCGCGTCGTACGCACCAGTTCGCCAAGCTCCGCGTCATGCACCCAGAGCGAAATAGCGTGGGGTGCGCGGCTCCGGCTAAGCATCAGCGCCAGCG